>NZ_CP199879.1:0-3380000 GCF_052751275.1 Stenotrophomonas muris
GCGATGGCGCTGGCGACATCCTCGATCCCCAGCCGCGCGGCTGGTTCGCGCAGGGCCTCGGCGCTGTCGGCGGCATTGCCGTCGCGCCAGATCCAGTCGAACAGCACGTCCACCGCCTGTGCGCTGCCACCCGCGGCCAGGCACAGGCGCAGGGCAGACAGCGGATTGAACGGGTGGCCCGGCGGGAACCGCAGCGGTGTGCCTTCGGCCTGCGCGGTCCACAGCAGCTGGCGGTAGATGAAGCGGCGCTTGGCCGGAATCTCGGCCGGCCCGAGGTTGCCCAGGTGATGCAGCACGGCACCAAAGGCGATCGGCACCGGCTGGATCCGCGGGAACTCGGGCAGCTGCTTCAGCTTCTGCCAATGCAGGTAGGAGTACGGCGAAACGAAGTCGAAATACCAGCGCAGGGTGGCCATGGTGGTGTCCTTCAATGCGGTCAGGGCTGCGCGTTGCGCAGCAGGTAGCGATCGCGCAGCTCGGTCTGGCGCGAGCGCATCGGCATCGCCCGGCCGCCCAGCCAGACCTGTTCGGCATAGTGCGCCACGTCCAGCGGGTCGCCCTCCCACAGCACCAGGTCGGCACGCTTGCCCGGCTCGATGCTGCCGATCTGGTCGGCCACACCGAACGCCTGGGCCGGCACCCGGGTCAGGCCGGCCAGGCCGTCGGCCCAGGGCAGTCCATTGGCCACGGCATTGCCGGCCAGCTGGCGCATCTTGCGGGCGTTGTGCGAGGCGTCGCCACGCTGCACGAACGAGACCGCCACGCCGGCCCGTTGCAGGCGTGCCGCATTTTCCAGGGTTGCACCGATCTGGTCGAAGCTGGCCGGCAGGTTGGACAGCACGTCGACGAACACCGGCACCTGCGCGGCGGCCAGCTCCGGTGCCAGCTGCCAGGCTTCGCTGCCACCGGCAATGGCGATCTTCACCTTCTCGCGGGCGGCCCAGCGCAGCAGCTGGCGGATGTCCGCCGCACGGTCCACCTCCACCACGATGCGGCCCTGGCCGGCCAGGTAGCGGCCCAGCGTGCGGCGCCCGGCCGGGGTCAGCAGCGCATGCGGTGAGTCCGCGGCGACCTGGCCACGCGCCTCGTCCACCATCTGCTGCAGCAGCATCCATTGCGCCGCACGCGAATGCCCGGTCAGTTCCACTGCGGCCGACCCCAGGCGCAGGAACAGCGCGCGCGGCCCGAGGGGATCGGCGCTGCCGTCCAGCCGCATCACACCGCCCTGGCCAGCGACGAAGCCGCCACCGGTGGCGGCCCCCAGGGCGGTGAAGCCGATGCCGTCCAGGCGCGCCACCGGGATCAGCACCGAGGCCGGGTTGTAGGCCAGGGTGACATCGAATTCGGGGCGCAACGGTTGTTCGCCGATCTTCAGCGTGCTGTCGACCGTGCTCGCTTCACCGGAGACTTCTTCGATGCCGATCTCGGTGATGCCCCCGAACAGCGCGGGTGTCAGCGGGCGGCCATCGGCCTCGACGACGTTGGCCCCGGCCGGTGCGGACAGCCCGTTGCCGACTGCGCGGATGATGCCGCCCTGCACCAGTACATCGGCGTGCTGCAGGCTGCCGCGCGCGCTGGCCGTATGTACGGTGGCGTTGCGGACCAGCAGGTCCTGCGCCTGCGCGGCTGCGGAGAGGCAGGCCAGCACCATGACCGTAGCGCCGAGCCATGCCCGGCGACGCTTGTTCAACGCGCCCATCAGTGCACCTCCTGGCCGAGCTGGAAATCGGAACGCGGCGTCGCTGCCGGCGCACTGCGGTCGTACAGGCGGCGGCCGTCGATGAAGACCTGTTCGGCCAGCGCGTAGGAACCGAAGGGGTTGCCGTTCCAGACCACTACGTCGGCCATCTTGCCGGCCTCCAGGGTGCCGGTCTGGCCTTCAATGCCCAGCGCTCTGGCGGCATTGGCCGTCATCCAGGTGATGGCATGTTCGGGCGTGATCTCCGGCATGTGCGCGCGGCGCGCGGCGGCGATCACCTTGGCCGCTTCCTGGTTCAGGCGCTGGATGCCTTCGGGCGAATCGGAATGGACGATGGCGCAGCTGTTCTTCGGCCGGTCGACCAGTGCGATGTTCTCCGGAATGCCATCGAAGGCTTCCATCTTGAAGCCCCACCAGTCGGCCCACAGCGCACCGCAGACGCCGTCGGCGGCCAGCCGGTCGGCCAGCTTGTAGGCCTCTACGCCGTGGTGGAAGGCCGCCACCTTGAAGCCAAATTCCTTGGCCAGGTCGAGCATGGTGGCCATCTCGTCGGCGCGGTAGCAGTGGATGTGCACGCGGATGTCGCCTTCGATCGCGCCGGCCAGCGTGTCCAGCTTGAGATCGCGCTTGCCGCCGGCATCACCGGCGCTGTCGCCCTTGTCGCTGCCGAACCAGCCCTTGCGCTTGGCCGGCTTGGGTTTGTTCTTGGCGATGTAGTCGGCAGCATCGATGAAGGCGGCGCGGTAGCCGGCAACGTTGCCCATCCGCGTGGCTGGGGCGACGCCCTTGCCTTCGCCGTAAACCCGTTTCGGGTTCTCGCCGCAGGCCATTTTCAGCCCCCACGGAGCACCCGGGAATTTCATGGCCTGGTAGGTGATGGCCGGCACGTTCTTCAGGGTCACGCCACGGCCACCGACCAGGTTGGCCGAGCCAGGCAGCACCTGCATGCTGGTCACGCCTCCGGCCAGGGCTGTAGCGAAGCCCGGGTCCTGCGGCCACACCGAGTGCTCGGCCCAGACATTGGCGGTGACCGGTGCGGTCATCTCGTTGCCGTCGCTGTGCGCGCCGACGCCCGGGCTGGGGTACACGCCCAGGTGCGAGTGCACGTCGATCAGGCCCGGGGTGACCCACTTGCCCCGCGCATCGATGCGGGTGACCCCGGCATCGGCCTGCAGCTGGCGGCCCACGGCGGCGATGCGGCCCTCGCGCAGCAGCACGTCGGCGTTGTCCAGGCGCTGGCCGGTGCCGGTGAGCACGGTGGCGTTCTGGATCAGCACCGGCGCATCGGGATGCGCCCGGTAGGTGCTGGGGTAGGGATCGGCGACGAAGCGCGAGGCGCCCATCGCCGGTGCCGTGCTCAACGAAACCAGCGCCATCCCAAGAGCGGCGCGCAACACCATCGATGCCATGCAGAGATCCCCAACCCAAGCGTGAATCCGCCGACGCTATCCGTCGTCGATACCACTTGCCAAGTGACCTTGGGCAGGGGCAGGGGTGGGGATTTTCCTATACAAAAATTCTGAACGAAGCATTAATTTTTTGTGACACCTGCCGCTACCAACCGGTGGGACAGCGAGCGCTGACCCGCCGTGAGGTGTGCTTTCCATTGCTCCATGACGGAGCTGCACCTGAAATATTTCAAGGAATCAAGGACGTAACTGCAGATGATTGTCTTCCCGTCGTATCGCTCCACCGCTTCCCGCCGCTCGATCCTCCCCTCACCCCTGGCCTCGGCCATTGTTGGCTCGCTGCTGATGGCCGCCGCTCTGCCGGCGCTGGCCCAGGACAGCAACGCAGACGCCTTGTCGCGTTACCAGTTCCAGCGCAGCCTGCAGGCCGCGTTTGCCGCACCGGTCCTCACCGCTTCGCCGTCGCTGGCCGTCGCCGCCGCCGCCGATGTGGAAGTCGATCCGGAACCCATCATGGGCAAGCCGGGTGATGCCGCCAGCTGGCGCACCACCGAATTCAACAGCGACTGGGGCCTGCAGGCGATCAACGCCGATGTGGCCTACGCACGCGGACTGACCGGCACCGGCATCCGCCTGGGCGTGTTCGACAGCGGCACCGGCCTGGACCACGACGAGTTCGCCGGCAAGGACCACCGCAGCATCCATCTGGCCGATGTGCTGGCCGATGGCAGCCTGTGCGCGCGCGAAGTGCTGAGTGGCCCGGACGCCTGCTTCGCCAGCGACGGTGACCAGGTGGCCGTGTCCTACCAGCTGCTCGACCCGGACTATGCCGATCTGCTGGAGCGCAATGGCTTCTACGAAGGCCTGAGCTACAACGTGCACGGTACCCACGTGTCGGGCACCATCGCCGCCAACCGTGATGGCCACGGCACCCACGGTGTTGCCTTCGGCGCCGACCTGAGCGTGGCCCGCCTGTTCTCCAACAGCGCCACCTACCTGTCGGTGGTGAATATCGGCGGTTCCCTGTATCTGGACGAACAGACCATCGCCGCCATCCAGGCCGACGATTCGATCTACCCGCAGCTGTATGCGCAGATGAACGAGCAGGGTGTGCGCGCCATCAACCACAGCTGGGGCCTGGCCAACGAGCCGACCACAGCGGAAGACCTGGACATGTACCAGTCGCACCCGGTGTTCGCCGCCAGTCTGGCTGCGATGGCCGAAGGTTCGCGCAGCAGCGGCCTGATCCAGGTATGGGCCGCTGGCAACACCGATTCGCCCAACACTTCGCCGGAAGAAGCGCCGATTGCCGGCATGTATGCCTCGCTGCCGCGCGCCGTCGCCGACGTCGAGCCGTACTGGCTGGCCGTGGTCAACGTCAATCAGGACCTGGAGCTGAGCAACCGCTCGATGCGCTGTGGCCTGGCGGCGAACTGGTGCCTCGCCGCGCCCGGCTCGAACATCAACTCGACCGTGTACGGTCCCGATTCGGTGATCGAAGGTGATTTCTACGATGACAATGGCAACCTGGTGGTGGACATCATCAGCCAGACCCCGTCGTCCGATTACGAGGAACTGAGCGGCACGTCCATGGCCGCCCCGCACGTCACCGGCGCGCTGGGCCTGCTGTTCGAGCGCTTCCCGTACCTGGACAGCGCGCAGGTGCGCGACGTGCTGCTGACCACCGCCACCGACCTGGGTGCTGCAGGCGTGGACGATGTCTACGGCTGGGGCCTGATGAACCTGGCTGCGGCCGTCGAAGGCTACGGCTCGCTGCGCGTGGACACCGATGTGGTGATGAACCAGAAGGCCGGCGGCCTGAAGGTGTGGGAAGGTGATGCATGGGACGACTGGACCAATGATATCGGCGGCCCGGGCAAACTGACCAAGAGCGGCATCGGCTGGCTGCGCCTGAGCGGCGACAACAGCTTCAACGGCGCGGTGGTGCGCGAAGGCGTGCTGGAACTGGACGGCGTGAACACGCTGACCAGCGCCGTGGACGTGACCGGCGGAACCTTCCTGCTGAACGGCACCCTGCAGAACACAGCGCTGAACAGCCTGGGCGGCAGCAGCCGCATCACCGCCACCGGTGTGCTGGACGGCTCGGACCTGACCGTCACCGGCGGCGTGGTGTCCTTCAACGGCGTGCAGACCGGCGGCAGCACCTTCGTGGGTGAAAAGGGCACGCTGAAGGGCGTGGGCCAGCTGGGAAACACCACCGTGGCCGGCATCATCGCTCCGGGCAACTCCATCGGCACGCTCACCATCAACGGTGACTATGTGCAGACCGCCACTGGCGTGTACCAGGCCGAGGTGGCCCCGGGCAGCCGCAGCGACCAGCTGCACGTGACCGGCACCGCCACCCTGGGCGGCACCCTGGTGGCGCTGCCGGAACCGGGCACCTACTACCTGGGCGAGCAGTTCAACTTCATCCAGGCCGACGGCGGCGTGAACGGTCGGTTCGCCAGCACCGATTTCAGCGCCTTCTCGCCCTTCCTGCAGTTCGGCCTGGCCTACTCCGCCGCCGGCGCGCGCATTGAAGTGACCCGCGGCAACGCGCTGGCTACCGCGGCCACCACCGCCAACCAGTTGGCCGTGGCCACCGTGGTCGACGGTCTGGCGGTCAACCAGGGCCTGCCGCGTCCGCTGACCATGCTGTTCCCGGAACAGGTGGGCAGCGCACTGGACAGCCTCAGCGGCGAACTGCATGCCGCCACCAGCGCGGCCCTGCTGGAAGGCAGCCGCTACGTGCGTGATGCCGCGCTGGCCCGCCGTGCCGGTGCCGCTGCACCGGGTGCCGAAGGCGGCGACGCCACCGGTGTGTGGGTGCAGGCCCTGGCCGGCAGCACCACGCTGGATGGCAACACCAACACCGCCCGCACCGAAGCCAACAGCAACGGCCTGCTGGTCGGTGCCGACCGCGAGTTCGGCGGCTGGCAGGTGGGCGTGCTGGCCGGTACCGGCCGCACCGACGTGAAGCAGGGCGAAGGGCGCCGTGCGAGGTCGAAGGTGGACAACACCCACTTCGGCGCCTACGCCAGCCACAACTGGGGCGGTTTCGGCCTGCGTGGCGGCCTGGCATGGAGCGAACACGATGTGGACAGTACCCGTGAGCTGGCGTTCGCCGGTTACAGCGACACCCTGAGCGCCCGCTACGACGCGCGTACCCGCCAGGCCTTCATCGAAGCGGCCTACCGCTTCGGTGGCCGCGAGGCCGGCCTGGAGCCGTACGTGCAGGTGGCCCGCGTGGAAGTGGACACCAAGCACGTGAACGAGCGTGGCGGTGCTGCGGCCCTGCAGGGTTCGGTGGACGACGTGCGCACCACCCTGGCCACGGCCGGCGTGCGCTTCGACAAGGGCCTGAAGGCCTCGTTCCAGCAGGACAGCTGGTTGCACGTGCGCGGCGCGGTGGCGTACCGCCACGCCAGCGGCGACCGCAACCCGTCGGCCCGCCTGGGCTTTGCCACCGGCGGTGACAGCTTCGTGGTCAACGGTGCACCCATCGCCGACAGCGCGGTGGTGGCCGAACTGGGCCTCTCGGCCTGGCTGACCGCCAGGCAGCAGCTGGAACTGGGCTACAGCGGCCAGTTCGGCGACGAAAGCCGCGACCACGGTGCCAACCTGCGCTGGTCGGTGCGTTTCTAAGCCACCGGCTCCCGCAGGGAAACCAGGAGGGGCGGCCGTTGGGCCGCCCCTTCTCTTTGTGTGGCAGGGCAGGCGCAGCGTTGCCTACAATGGCGCCCCTGCAGAACCGGACCGGGCATGAAGAGCAAACAGGAAATCGTCGACAACTGGCTGCCGCGTTATACCGGCGTTCCGCTGGACCAGTTCGGCCAGCATATCCTGCTGACCAATTTCGGCGGCTACCTGCACACCTTCTCCGCGCTGACCGGCGCCCCGGTCATCGGCCTGGACCGGCCGATGGCCAGCGCCACCATCGATGGCATCACCATGATCAACTTCGGCATGGGCAGCCCCAATGCCGCGATCATCATGGACCTGCTGTCGGCGGTGATGCCCAAGGCGGTGCTGTTCCTGGGCAAGTGCGGTGGCCTGAAGCGCAAGAACCAGCTGGGTGACCTGGTGCTGCCGATCGCAGCGATCCGCGGTGAGGGCACTTCGGGCGACTACCTGCCGCCGGAAGTGCCGGCCTTGCCGGCGTTCGCGCTGCAGCGTGCGGTCTCGACCATGATCCGTGATCTCGGCCACGACTACTGGACCGGTACCGTCTACACCACCAACCGCCGGGTCTGGGAGCACGACGAGGCGTTCAAGGAGCGGCTGCGGGCGATGCGCTGCATGGCCATCGACATGGAAACCGCCACCGTGTTCGCCGCTGGCTTCGCCAACCACATTCCCAGCGGCGCACTGCTGTTGGTGTCGGACCAGCCGATGATCCCCGATGGGGTCAAGACCGAGGCCTCCGATGCCAAGGTCAGCTCCCAGTTCGTGGAAAACCATATCCAGATCGGTATCGAGGCGCTTAAGCTTATCCGGCGCAACGGCAAGTCGGTCCGCCACCTGCGCTTCGACGAATGATGATGATGGCCTGGCGCGGCGCGCCGGCCCTGGGGAGTAGGTGATGGACGTTGCCGCGCACGTGGTGGAATTCTGGAAAGAGGCGGGCCCTGCGAAGTGGTTCGCCCGCGATGATGCGTTCGACGCGCAGTTCCGCCAGTTGTTCCTGGATGAGCATTTCGCAGCCGCCTCGCGCGCGCGCGAACACTGGCTGGGCAGTGCCGAGGGCGCACTGGCGCTGATGCTGCTGCTGGACCAGTTCCCGCGCAACTGCTTCCGCGGTAGCGCCCATTCCTACGCCACCGATGGCCTGGCCCGGCACTACGCCATGCGCGCCATCGAGGAAGGCCTGGACCTGCAGCTGGTGCCCAAGCTGCGCGCCTTCATCTACCTGCCGTTCGAGCACTCCGAGGATCCGCTGGACCAGGACCGCTCGGTGGCGATGTTCGACGTGCTGGGCGACAAGGAATACCTGCAGTACGCCGAGCTGCACCGCGACATCATCCGCCGCTTCGGTCGCTTCCCCCACCGCAACGCCGTGCTGGGTCGCATTCCCTCACCGGAAGAACTGGACTACCTGGCCGAAGGCGGTTTCGCCGGCTAAGAAAAAGGGGACGGAGGGAATTAAGTCGTTTTTGCCACAAACGACTTAATTCCCTCCGTCCCCTTTTTAGGGGTCAGATCGCCTTTCCGCAGGAAAGGGCTCTGACCCCGGGCCTTCAATCAGTACTTCGGCACGCCGTTGTCGACGTCTTCCGACCAGGCGTTGATGCCGCCGGTGACGTTGAACACCTTGGTGAAGCCCAGGGCGCGGAACTGCTCGGCGGCCTGCGCGCTGCGGCCACCGTGGTGGCACATGAAGGCCAGCGCGGTGTCCTTGGGCAGGGCTTCCAGCGCGGCGCGGCCGTTGCCGTCGAAGGTCTTGAACGGCACGCCCACGGCGGCGATTTCACGCTCGTCGGCCGGGCGCACGTCCACCAGGGTGATGTTGCCGGCACGCACCAGGTCGTCGGCATCGCGCACGCTGATTTCCTGCACCGGCTTGGGCGCATTCGGGTTGTCGATGGCCAGGCCCTTGCCGCGGATGTCGTCCACCCAGTCGATGGTGATGCCGTTGGCGCGACGGGCGCTGGCCAGGTCGAACTGCACGCGCAGGCCGTTGGACTCGGCGGCGATGGCACCTTCGTCGTGCGGGGCCAGCTGGAAGTTCGGCTGGAAACCGGCGTCGATGGACAGCTGCAGAGCAGCACCCGGGGCATCGGCCAGCGCGCCCTTGAGCATTTCCACGGCCGCCGGGGTGACGGTGATGCTCGGCGGGGTACGGTCCGGCGCGGCCAGGCCCAGCACGCTGCTCAGCTCGCCGCTGGCAGCCATCTGCAGCACGATGTCGCTGCCGCCGACCAGTTCGCCGTCGATGTACAGCTGCGGAATGGTCGGCCAGTCGCCATAGGCCTTGATGCCTTCACGGATTTCCTGGTCGGCCAGCACGTTGACGTGGGCGAACTCGACGCCGAGGTCCTGCAGGGCGCCCACGGCCTTGGCCGAGAAACCGCACTGCGGCATCGACGGCTGGCCCTTCATGAACAGCACGACGCGGTTGGCGTTGAGGATGGATTCGATGCGCGAACGCAGGGCGGGATCGAGGGACATGGACGTCGGGGTTCCGGGAATTCGAATCATCAATTCTACCCCTCATGGCATCATGGGGGATGAGCAACGCAGGAACATTGCATCGCATCCCGACCCGGCCCTGGCGCTGGCTGCCCTGGCTGGTGGCGTCGCAGCTGGCCGTGATCCTGGTCTGGGCCCTGGCCGGCTGGCACTGGGGGCTGCCCGTGATGGTGGCCAGCCACGCACTGTTCCTGGTGCCGGTATTCCTGCCCAACAGCCGCTTCTACGCGCCGGTGCTGAGCCGGATGGGAGAGGCCGGAAACAGCGTCTGGTTGACCATCGATGACGGTCCCGGCCCGGAGACCCGTGCGGTGCTCGACCTGCTGGACCGCTACCAGGCCCGCGCCACCTTCTTCCTGGTGGGCGAGCGTGCGCTGGCACAGCCGGAGCTGGTGCAGGAGATCCTGCGCCGCGGCCACGACCTGGGCAACCACAGCCACAGCCATCCGCAGGCGCGCTTCTGGCGGCTGGGCCCGGCAGCGATGCGTGCCGAGATCGAGGGCTGCCAGCATGCGCTGCAGGCGGTAAGCGGCCGCCCGGTGCGCTGGTACCGTTCGGTGGTGGGCATGACCAATCCGTTCGTGGCGCCGGTGCTGAAGGCGCTGGGACTGGTGCGCGTGGGCTGGAGCGCCCGTGGCTACGACGGTGTCGGCTGCACGCCGGAGGGCGTGCTGTCGCGGCTGCTGCCGGACCTGCGCCCGGGCGCCATCGTGCTGCTGCATGAGGGGGCCGCCCACGGCCACAACCTGGCGATCATCGAACGCGTGCTGCAGGCGCTGGACGAGCGGGGGCTGAAGGCGCGGCTGCCGGTTCCGTAACGCCGGGCCCTGGTGGTGTAGAGCAGCCGAGCATGGGCTCGGCGCTAGAAGGGTTGGCGATCATCCTGTAGCGTAGCGCCGGCACATGCTGCACTCGGCGCTACAACGCGGGGCGTTCGGCCACCAGCAACCAGCTGTTGAACGGCGTGCGCCCGTGCAGGGGGCGCGGCGCCGTCACTTTCAATCCGGCCTCGGCCAGTGTCGCCTGCAGCACCTGCGGGTCGGGGTAGTGGCGCGGCCGCGTGCCCATCCAGCCGACCAGCCAGGCCAGCCGGTCCGCCACCCGCGTGGTGCGGTCGCGGCCATCGCCGGTGGCCAGTGGCGTGCGCAGCAGCAGGCGGCCGCCGGGAGCGACCCGCATACTGGCCTCACGCAGCAGTGCCTGCTGTGGGCCCGCGTCCAGGTACTGCAGCACATCCAGCAGCAGCACATGCCCGGCCTGCGCCGGCAGCGGCGCCTGCACGTCCAGACAGTCGAAGCGCACAGCGGGCAGGCCGGTGGCGGCACGCTGGGCACGGGCGATCTTGCCGGCATCCACGTCCACGCCCAGGTAGGGCTGGCAGCCACCGCGCTGGCGCAGCACGTGGGCGAACAGGCCCAGCCCGCAGCCCAGGTCCAGCACGGGTTGCCCGTCGCCAGGCAGGTGCTGCAGCACGCCGTCATACAGCGGGTCGCTGCCCAGCTTGCTGCGGGTGTAGTAGTAGTCGCGGCGGCTGGCCCAGGCGTGTGCGGGGCGGAATGCCTCGGCGATCGCGCGGGCCTGCGCGGCGCTCAAGGGTGTGCAGGGCAGGGGCTGGCCGTTCCGTGGCGTGCCATCCATCGGGTCAGTCCGTTCCGCCGAGCAGGTGGGCGGCGACCGGCAGCGCGCGCGCGCTCCACAGCGCGTACATCCGTGCTGAAGGGTGCAGGCCGTCGTCGGCGATCATCGCCGGGTCGCCACCGTGGTCACGGCTGATGTCGGTGATGTCGACGAAGGCCACGCCCTGCTGGGTGCAGATCACTTCAGCGGCCGCGTTGAATTCGTCGGTCTCGATCTCGATCGCGGCCAGGTCACGGCCGCTGCCGATACCGAACGGGGTTGCACCCCAGTCGGGGAAGGACAGCACCAGCACACGCCCGGGGCGGCCACCGGCAAAGCCGATCGCCCGCTGCAGCAGGGCGTGGAACTGTACGCGGTACTCGTCCAGCGGCCGGCCGCGGTACTGGTTGTTGACGCCGATCAGCAGGCTGACGAAATCGAACGGGCCCTGCGGCGCGGCCGCATCGATGCCGGCGTCCAGCTCGTCGGTGGTCCAGCCGGTGGTGGCGATGGTCTGCGGGTCGGCCAGCGCCACATCCTGCGCACGCAGGGCGGCGGCGAGCTGGTACGGCCAGCGGCCTTCGACCGCAACCGCTTCACCGATGGTGTACGAGTCGCCCAGCGCCAGGTAGGACAGCGCCACGGCTCAGGCCACCGAACGGCGTGGCTTCAGCGGTACGACCTTGGTCGCGTCCTCGGCACGGCGGGCCAGCACGCGGTCGATGCGGGCGAACACATCGCGCATCACCGAGGCTTCCGGCAGCAGGGTCACGCGGAAATGATGGCGGTAGGGCACGTTGAAGCTGGAACCCGGTACCACCAGCACGCCTTCATTGTTCATCAGATCCAGCGCGAAGTTGTGGTCGTCGAAGCCCTTGGCGGCGGCACCGACCACGGCCGGGAACGCGTACAGCGCACCGGCCGGCGCGACCAGCGACAGGTGCTCACTGGCTTCGCAGGCTTCGATCACCGCGCGGCGGGTTTCATACAGGCGGCCGCCCGGGGTGCACAGTTCGGAGATGGTGTCCGGGCCGTTCACTGCGGCCTCGATGGCGTACTGGCCCGGCACGTTGGCGCACAGGCGCAGCGCGCCGAGCAGGTCCAGCGCAGCGCGGAAGTCGCCCAGGCGCGCGTCGTCGCCGCTGAGGTGGGCCCAGCCCACGCGCCAGCCGCAGGCACGGTGCACCTTGCTCAGGCCACTGAAGGTCAGGCACGGGTGGTCGCCGGCCAGCGGCGCGACCGGCTGGAATACCGCATCGTCGTACAGGATCTGGTCGTAGATCTCATCGACCAGCAGCAGCAGGTTGTGGCGGCGCGCGATCTCGACCACGCGCTCGAGCAGTTCACGCGGGTAGCTGGCGCCGCTGGGGTTGTTCGGGTTGATCAGCACGATGGCGCGGGTGCGCGAGGACACCA
Source organism: Stenotrophomonas muris (assembly GCF_052751275.1). Classification (NCBI taxonomy): domain Bacteria; kingdom Pseudomonadati; phylum Pseudomonadota; class Gammaproteobacteria; order Lysobacterales; family Lysobacteraceae; genus Stenotrophomonas; species Stenotrophomonas muris. The sequence goes on from NZ_CP199879.1 coordinate 12,331, forward strand.
GCGTCTCGATCTCGCTCGGGTCCGGCTGGAAGCCGTTCTCGGCGGCGCAGCGGTAGTACACCGGGCGGCCATCGTTGAGGATGGTCGAGGCCGACCACAGCGGGTAGTCGGGTGAGGGCACCAGCACTTCGTCGCCCGGGTTGAGCAATGCGCGCAGCGACAGGTCGATCAGTTCGCTGACGCCGTTGCCGACGAACACACGGTCGGGGTGCGCATCCGGTGCGCCACGGCGGGCGTAGTACGCCGCGATGGCTTCGCGTGCGACCGGCAGGCCCTGCTGGTGGGTGTACGGGTCGGTGCGGCCCATGTCATCGGCGATCGCGCGCTGCAGGTGCTCGGGCGCGCGGAAACCGAAGTTGCCCGGGTTGCCGATGTTGAGCTTGATCAGCTTGCGGCCCTGCGCCTCCAGCTCCCGGGCTCGCCGCGCCAGTTCTCCGCGGATTTCGTAGCGCACTTCGGAAAGGCGCTCGCGGATGGCCAGGGGCTTGGGCGAGTTGGTGGACATGGGAGCTGGGCCGTCAAAAGGCATGGGGCTTCCATCCTACCGGAATTGCTGCAATGCATGGCAGGGGCGCCGGGCCCGTCATTGCTGGGCTGGCAGGGCATCGGCACGGGTAGAATGGCGGCGATGACCCAGACCCCCGATTTCATCGCCCTGCAGACCATTGGCTGGCCCTGGCCGGGCCCGGCGCAGCAGGCCGACTGGCAGGCCGCGATGGCCGCACATCCGCAGGCCCGCCCGGCGCGGGTGATCGAACAGCACCGCACCCACTACGTGGTGGCCGATGGCCCGGATGCGTCGATCAAGGCCGAATCGCTGCCGGAATGGCAGCGCCCGCGCTTCCCCAGCCACGAGCGGCCTGCAGTGGGCGACTGGGTGCTGCTGGACGGCATCCGCATTGTCGCGCTGCTGCCACGCCGCACCGCGATCAAGCGTGGCGCCGCCGGCGAGCACTACCACCAGCAGGTGATCGCGGCCAACATCGACACGGTGTTCATCGTCTGCGGCCTGGATGCCGACTTCAATCCGCGCCGCATCGAGCGCTACCTGCTGCTGGTCGGCGGTGGTGGTGCAGAACCGGTGGTGGTGCTGACCAAGGCCGACCAGACCGAGTACAGCGAGGATGCGCTGGCGGTGCTGGAAGAGCTGGAGATGCAGGGCATCGCGCTGCATGCGATCAACGGCCTGGATGCCGACAGTGTGGCGGTGCTGCAACCGTGGCTGGGCCCGGGCCGCACGGTGGTGCTGGTCGGTTCCTCCGGTGCCGGCAAATCCACGTTGACCAACACCCTGCTTGGCGAGCAGCGGATGAAGACCAACGCGGTGCGCGCCAACGATTCGCGTGGCCGCCATACCACCACCCACCGCGCGCTGATGCCGTTGCCGACGGGCGCCTGCCTGATCGACACCCCGGGCATGCGCGAGCTGAAGCCGACCGGCGAAGAGACGCTGTCCGAAGGTGGCTTCGCCGACATCGAGGCGCTGGCCGCACAGTGCCGTTTCAACGACTGCAAGCACCAGCAGGAACCAGGTTGTGCGGTGCGTGCGGCGATCGAGGCGGGCGAGATCGAAGAGAGCCGGTTGCTGAACTATTTCAAGCTGAAGGAAGAAGTGGCTGCCGCTGCCGCCAAGCTGGCGGTACGCCAGGCCGAGACCGCGCAGGAGCGCGGCGGCAGGAAGGGCAAGGGCCAGCAGTTCCGCCCGGCAGGCAAGCCGCGTAGGCGGTAACAAGGCAGCCGAGCATGGGCTCGGCTCTACAGCTGGTCCGCGGTGGAGTCATTTCATGTAGCGCCCGAGCCAATGCTCGGGCGGCGGCGCACCGCGCCGGGCACGGCAGGGCGTTATAGTCCGCGCATGGAACCGACTGCGACGCTGGACCGTGATGTGGCCCACCATGCAGCGCTCGATGCGCGCCTGGTCGAGGCCGTGGGAGGCATCCGCCTGCTGGGCCTGACCAGCTGGCCGGCCACGCTGCAGGCACCGTTCCTGGACAGCGTGGCGCGCGGCCAGCCGGTGCTGCCGAAGGTGGATTACCCACGGCTGGACTTCAGCGAAGAACGTCGCGCGCTGGCCGCGATCGCCGCCGACTGCGACGACACTCATCCGCTGGGCCACTACGTGCGGCAGTCAGCGCAGAGCTGGGACCTGGCCGCGCAGCTGCTGGAAGGACTGGGCACCGCCGCCGTTGATACCTGTTCGGTGCAGCTGTTCGGCGCCCCCGAGCAGCCGCTGCCGGGCAATGGCCCGAGCACGCGCGACGCGGCGCGCCACTTCATACAGATTGCCGCCGAACTGGACCACGAACTGCTGGCGCCGGAAGAGCAGGTGCCGGTCTCGGCCATCGCCCTGCAGCTGCAGCTGCAGAATGATCTGGATGCGTTCTTCGAATCGCGCATCATCCAGGTGCAGCTGGATCCGGAGCTGGTGTCCAAGGCCGCCGCCGGCCCGACCCGCATCCGCCTGCGCACCAGCGCGCGCTTCAGCGCCTACGACCGCGCGCAGTTGTTCCACCACGAAGCGCTGGTGCATTCGCTGACCGCATTGAATGGCCGCGGCCAGCCGGTACTGCCGAGCCTGGCGTTGTCCTCGCCACGGGTAACGGCGACCCAGGAAGGGTTGGCGACCTTCGCCGAGCAGATCACCGGCAGCATCGACATCGAGCGCCTGAAACGCATCAGCCTGCGTACCGAAGCGATTGCGATGGCACGCGAAGGCGCTGATTTCATCGAAGTGTTCCGCTATTTCTGCGATGCCGGGCAGAACGCGGAAGAGAGTTTCGCCTCGGCCCAGCGCGTGTTCCGTGGCGTGCCGCCGAGTGGCGGCCTGGCCTTCACCAAGGACACGGTGTACCTGCGCGGCCTGGTATCGGTGCATACCTTCTTCCGGCACATGCTGGCCGAGGACCGCCTGCAGGTCTGCCGCTGGTTGTTCGCCGGCAAGATGAGCCTGGCCGATGCGATCGCGTTCGCGCCGCTGTTCGAGGCGGGAATACTGAAGCCGCCGCGCTGGCTGCCGCATTGGGTGAGCCGGGCGAACGGCCTGGCCGGCATGCTGGCGTTCTCGCTGTTCGCCAACCGGATACGGATGGACCAGCTGGCGCCGGAATGAAATGCGTTGGCGGATCCTCCTGCGCCTGCCTGCTATCGGCTGGGCGGAGGCGGGGCACCCTGGTCAGGACACGCAAAAGCCCCTCCATGGTGCTCGATGGCGCCATCCATGGCGCCAACGGTCCTGACCAGGGTGCCCCGCCTCCTCCAGACAATTTCCTGCGGGCGCGGCAGCAGGTCCACCAGAGGGATTGCGTTTGAGAAGCTTGAAAAGCAAAGCGCCGGGCAATGCCCGGCGCTTTGCTTTTGCTCTTGCTTTCCATTGCCTCCGCGCCGGCGCTGGGAATTGTCGAGCGCGGGTAGGCAGGCCCATGCAGGACCGTTGGCGCCATGGATGGCGCCATCGAGCCCCCAAGGACGGGTTTACGGCGTGTCCTGCATGGGCCTGCCTACCTGCGCCATGCAGGAACACTCAATGCGCCGCAGCGCCCGCTTCTGACCTAGAACTCCGCCGCCACCGTCATGAACAGCTGCCGCGGTGCGCTCGCATGGATCGCATAGCGCGTGCCCTTCGGATCAGTCGGTGCGAACGAACTCAGCTGGCCGGCGTAGCGCTTGTTGGTCAGGTTGGTCGCGTTCAACGACACCCGCACGTTGCGCAGGCCCAGGCCCGGGCCGAAATCGTAGCCCGCACCGGCGTCGAAGGTGGTCACGCCCGGCACCGACTGGTCGTTGGTGTAGGTGTAGTAGCGCTTGCCGGTGTACTTCGCACGCAGGCTGGCGAAGAAGCCGTCGCGGTTCCAGCTGATCTCGCTGGAGGCCATGCGCTGCGGCGTATCCACCGTGATCTTGCCGGCCACCGGAACGATCGCACCGCCCGAGGTGTAGTCATCCTCGTAGGTGGTCTTGTTCCAGGACAGCGCGTTGTACCACTGCAGGCCATCAATCGGCTTGAGGATGAAAGTCAGTTCCGCGCCATGGCTCTTCACCGAACCGACGTTGATGAAGCGCGTCACGCACTCCGGGCGCGTGCCGACTTCGATGCTCGAACACGGGTTCAGCGACAGCAGGCGGTTGTCGAACTTGACGTTGTATGCAGCGATCGAGGCCTGGTACTTCTCACCGAAAGTGCGGAAGCCGGCTTCCAGGCTCTTGGACTTCTCCGGCTCCAGCCCGGCGCTGGCCGCGAACGATTCCGGCGACACCTGCAGCGGGCCGCCGCTGCCACCGCCGACGAAGGCGGCGATGTTCTCGGCGTAGGAGGCGAACAGCTCGTTGTTGGCGTTGAGCTTGAGGCCCAGGCCTACCTGCGGCAGCACCGATTCCTTGGCGGTCAGTGTGCCCGACGCAATGCGGGTTTCAACGCCGGGCTGCGCGGTGGCGCGCATGCGGGTGTTGGGGTTCTTGATGCCCACGTCTACGGTCAGGCGCTGGTCCAGGAAGCGCATGCGGTCCTGCACGTAGAACTGGCGCGTGCGGATGTCGAAGTCCTGGTTGAACAGCAAGCGGTCGGGGTTCTTCAGGTACAGGTCGTCCAGGAACGGGCCGCTGATGTAGTAGAAGTTGCGCGACACGTTATGGTCGTTCTGCTCGTACCACAGGCCGGCTTCCAGCTCGTGGATGCCCGCCGTCCACGACAGCGCGGCGGTCAGGCCATCGCGGTTGATCGTGTAGTTGGTGCTGCGGATCGAGATCGGCAGCATCCTGTCGGTACCCGGGTAGGACGGCTGGCCCGGTGCCCACCAGTGGCCCTGGCCACGGTTGTCGTGGTGGTAGGCCAGCAGCTTCAGGCGGCCCTGCTCGCCCAGGCGCAGGTCGGCATCGACCGAGTACAGGTTGTCGTCGCGCAGCGCACGGCTCTGATAGTACGCATCGTCGATGCTGTTGACGCCGCCGCTGAACTTGCAGCGCGCCTTGTTGTAGGTGCCAGGCGCGCAGTACGCGGCGGCGACGGCGCGATCCCAGTCCGGCGCGTAGATGTTCCAGTCATACCCCAGTCCGCGTGCCAGCATGTCCTTGGACAGGTAGGCATAGTTGGCCTGGCTGGCGCGCGAGGTCGCCACGAACGCACCGAAACGGTGGTCGCCAACGTTCCACACTGCCTTGGCATTGAACTGGCGGGTGGTCTGGTTCTGGTACGGCGCGGCCCACATGTCCTGGTCCTGGTGCACGCCGGACACATAGGCCGAGAAGCCGTTGAGGTCGCCGGTGTCCACGCGCAGGTAGCCGCGGCGCTGGTGGTTGTCGCCGACGGTGACGCTGGCGCGGCCACCGAATTCGGTGGACGGATCCATCGAGAAATACTGGATGGTGCCGCCCAGGTTGCTGGTCGAGGCCACGCCCAGCGAACCAATGCCCTGCGACAGTTCGGCGCCGGCCAGGTTCTCGGCGATGATCGCGCGGGCGATGCTCAGGCCGTTGTAATTGCCGTAGCTGTTGTCGCCCAGCGGGATGCCGTCCAGCGTGTAGCCCAGGCGGCTCTTGTCGAAGCCGCGCAGGCTGATGGTCTGCGATTCCTCGTTGGCGCCAAAGGCATCGTTGGACTGCACCGACACGCCCGGAAGGCGATCGAGGATCTTCTGGCCACTGGTGCCCGGCGGCAGCACCTGCTTGTCCACGGCAGTGATGCGCTGCACCTGGCGGGTCTCGCCCTGGCCGATCACGGAGACGGTATCCAGCGTCTGCGCGCTCAGCGCGGCATCGGTGCTGGCGCCGGTATCGGCGGTGGTGGCGGCATGGGCGCTGGCAGCGGCGGAGAGCACGATCGCTACGGCGATCGTCAGGTGTCGGGTCTGCATGGTGGTCCGTTGCATGGGGGGTGATCACCGGCACGCGTGCGCGGTGCAGGGCCACTATGCGAACGGAACATGAAACCTTCTTTACGGAAAACCAACGAATGGTGCAGGGCACCCGCGCAGGTCCCGCAGCCGGATGAATAAAGGGGCCGGATTCCCTTCGCAAGCAAAGGTTCACCGGCCCCGCGCACTCCGTGGGGGAGGCGGTCCACGCGCAGCGTGGAGACTGGCTTACCCCATGTACAGGCCACCGTTGACCGGATAGTCGGCGCCGGTCACGTACGAGGCTTCATCCGAGGCCAGCCAGGCGCACAGGCCGGCCACTTCCTCGGGGCGACCCAGGCGGCGCACCGGCACCGAGGCCGCCAGCCGGTCCAGTACATCCGGCGGGAAGCTGCTGATCGCCTGGCTGGCGATGTAGCCCGGCGACAGCGTGTTGACGGTGACGCCGCGCGAAGCCACTTCGGCGGCCAGCGCACGGCTGAAGCCATGCATCGCGGCCTTGGCGGTGGCGTAGTTCACCTGGCCGATCTGGCCCTTGTGGGCGCTGACCGAGCCGATGTTGATGATGCGGCCCCAGCCCCGCGTGGCCATGCCGTCGACTACCTGCTTGGTCAGGTTGAACAGCGCATTGAGGTTGGAGGCGATCACCGCGTTCCAGTCCTCCACCGTCATCTGCCGGAACAGCAGGTCGCGGCTGCCGCCGGAGTTGTTGACCAGTACATCGACCTCACCCACTTCGGCGCGGACCTTGGCGAACGCGGCGCTGGTCGAGGCCCAGTCGGTCGCGTTGCCTTCGGAGGCGATGAAGTCGAAGCCCTGTTCGCGCTGCTCGCGCAGCCAGTTGGCCTTGCGCGGCGAGTTCGGCGCGCAGCCGGCAACCACGGTGTGGCCGCTGCGGGCCAGGCTCTGGCAGATGGCAGTGCCGACACTGCCCATTCCACTGGTGACGTAAGCGATTCGAAGCGTCATTGCAGAAGGCTCCTTGGCAAAGGGTCAGGCGGCGAGGGGATACAGGCCGAACAGCAGGCTGCCGATCATCAGCAGCATCGAGATGGCGATGGCCCACTTCAGGGTGAACTTCTGGTGGTCGGCGAATTCGACCTTGGCCAGGCCCACCAGCAGGTAGGTGGACGGCACCAGCGGGCTGAGCAGGTGCACCGGCTGGCCGGCCAGCGAGGCGCGCGCCATTTCCACCGGAGTGATGCCGTAGTTGCCGGCGGCCTCGGACAGGATCGGCAGCACGCCGAAGTAGAACGCGTCGTTGGACATGAAGAAGGTGAACGGCATCGACGCCACCGCGGTGATCACCGCCAGGTACGGGCCCCACGACTCCGGAATGACCGCCAGGAAGCTGTGCGACATCGCTTCGACCATGCCGGTGTTGTTGAGGATGCCGGTGAAGATGCCTGCGGCGAAGATCAGCGACACCACCGACAGCACGTTGCCGGCGTGGTTGACCACACGGCGGCGCTGCTCGGCCAGGTTCGGGTAGTTGATCACCAGGGCGATGGCGAAGCCGACCATGAACAGCACCGGCATCGGCAGCACGCCGATGATCAGCGCGGTCATCAGCGCCACGGTCAGGGCCAGGTTCACCCACAGCAGCTTCGGCCGCTTGATGTCCTCGGCGTCTTCCACGGTCGGCAGCGGATTGCTGTCATCGGACACGCTGTTGTCCATCCAGCTGCCGCCCTTGGGCAGGGTCACCACGCCGAGGCGACGGCGTTCCTTCAGGCCCAGGTACCAGGCCAGCAGCAGCACGCCGGCACAGGCGATCACCATCGACGGGATCAGCGGCACGAACACATCGGCCGGGTCCACGTGCAGCGCAGTGGCCGCGCGTGCGGTCGGGCCGCCCCACGGGGTCAGGTTCATCACGCCGCCGGCGAGGATGGTCACGCAGGTCATGTTCAGCGCGTTCATGCCCAGCCGCTGGTACAGCGGCAGCATCGCCGAGACGGTGATCATGTAGGTGGTCGAACCGTCGCCATCGAGCGAGATCAGCATCGCCAGCACGGCGGTGCCAAGCACGATCTTCATCGGATCGCCCTTGACGAAGCGCAGGATCACCCGCACCAGCGGATCGAACAGGCCTGCGTCGATCATCACCCCGAAGTAGAGGATGGCGAACATCAGCATCACGCCGGTCGGCGCGATCTTCTTGATGCCCTCCAGCATCATCTCGTCGATGCCGGCACCGAAGCCACCGATCAGCGCGAACAGGATGGGAATGGTGATCAGGGCGACGAGCGGCGACAGGCGCTTGCTCATGATCAAGTACATGAACGTAATGACCATGCCAAAGCCGAGGATGCTCAGCATCATCTGCGGACTCCTTGCGAAAACAGGACGTGGGGAGTGGAAGGGGCCGGGCGCCGCGCGCCCGGAATGTCAGGCCTAGAAGTCGTACTGCAGGCGGCCGGTGATCGCGCGGGTGCGGTCCACCGTGACCCCGGCCAGGCGGTCGCGGTTGCGGCTTTCGATCACGTTGAGCATGAAGCGCAGGTTGTCGCGCAGGTACCAGTTGCCGCCCAGCGTCCAGGCTTCGGTGCTGCCGCGGCGCAGGTCCGGCGCGCCATCAAGGTGCTGCGCGCCCCACATCTGGTCGTAGCGCAGCGCCACTTCGAATGCACCGGCCTTGTGGCGGATGTCCTTCACCCGCGCGAAGCGTCCGGTCTTGCGGTCATAGGCGCGGCTTTCGCCGGTGACGAACCAGCTGAGCATGCCGTAGGCGGCCATCACGTCGCCGCGCTGGGCGCCGTCATCGAAGGTGGCGCCACTGAACTCGCCCTGCCACGACAGCGGGCCGCGCACCTGCGCGTATTCCAGCGACCACTTGTTGACGTCGGTATCGCGGCCGGCGGAGAAGTCGACCAGGGTCAGGCGGCTCTCGTCGGACAGGTGGCCGGCCGGGCGCGGACGGATGCGCAGGCCGGGCACGCCATTGGCGCCGGGGTTGTCGTACGCCTCGCGGGCCAGCGACAGGCCCAGGTGCAGCACGTCGCCGTCGCTGGGCGAGGGCGCCCAGGTGATGCGACCACCCGCCGCGCGACCCTTCACCTGCCAGGCGTCGATGCTCTCCAGGCTGTAGAGGCTGGCCGCCCAGGTGAAGTCGCCCGGGTTGGCCTGCCAGGACGCACCCAGGCGGTACAGCGGCGCCAGCGTGGTGCCGGCGTTGCCGCGCTCCAGGAAGCTGCCGTAGTTGGAGCTGGTACGGTCATCCAGCGAGAAATACTGCTTGAACTGGCCCACGGTCAGCTTGCCCGCCTTGCCGAAGCTGCGGGCCAGGTAGACATCCTTGGCCTCGACGCGGTCGCCGGAGAAGTCGGCTTCCAGCTTGTAGTCGACCACGAAGAACTTGCCGGACACATCGACCCATGCACGGCGGATCTCGGTGTCATCCTTGTTCGGCGTTCCGCGGTTGTCGTTGTCGAAGGTGGCGAAGTCCAGGTGCAGGCGGCCCCCCAGGGTGGCGGTGACCGGACGGTCGTCTTCGGCGGCGAAGGCCGGCACCGACAGGACAGCCAGCGCCATCATGGCGGCAGGACGCCGCCAGGCAAACGTGAATTCCACAAACCCTCCCAGGTGCGCGCCAGGCGCGCGGCAATCGTGGGCACCGGACGGTGCGCGGCCGCAGTCTGGGTCGGGCAAGCTGTCATCGTCCTGTCAACGGATTGTGCGGTGCAGCGAAAAGCACAGGCGGCTGGGCTCGCCGTGCCGCGCCCGGCGAGCCCAGCGGCGGCATGCGGTAGCATTCGGTTCCCCTCCCACCCGAGTGCCCATGCGCCTGCTGCTGGTCGAAGACAATCCGGATCTGGCCGATGCGATCATCCGCCGGATGCGCCGCAGCGGGCACGCCGTGGACTGGCAGGCCGATGGCCTGGCCGCTGCCAGCGTGCTGCGCTACCAGAGCTTCGACCTGGTGGTGCTGGACATCGGCCTGCCCAAGCTCGATGGCCTGCGCGTGCTGGCCGGCATGCGCGAGCGCGGTGACAGCACGCCGGTGCTGATGCTGACCGCGCGTGACGGCATCGAAGATCGCGTGCAGGCGCTGGATGTGGGGGCCGACGACTACCTGGGCAAGCCGTTTGATTTCCGCGAGTTCGAAGCGCGCTGCCGCGTGCTGCTGCGGCGTGCGCGCGGCCAGGCCAGCGAAGTGGTGCAGATTGGCGGCTTCCAGTTCGACAACGCGGCGCACCGGGTCAGCCTCGACGGGGAGCCGATCGAACTGCCCAACCGCGAGTACCGCCTGCTGGAGATCCTGGTCGGCCGTCTTGGCCAGGTGGTCGGCAAGGACGAGATCGGCAACGGCCTGTTTGGTTTCGATGACGAAGCGGGCCCGAATGCCATCGAGTTGTACGTTGGTCGCCTGAGAAAGAAGCTGGCGGGCGCGCCGCTGCGCATCACCACGGTGCGTGGCGTCGGTTACCTGCTGGAAGCCAGCGATACCCATGCCGACGCCGATGGCTGACACGCGTGCTGCGACTGCGGCGCCGGGTTCGCTGCGGCGCACGCTGCTGCTCTACCTCGGCGTGCTGCTGGCGGTGTTCGCGGTGGCCCTGCTGTTCGCCGCACGCGATTACGGCCAGCGCGCCGCCAACCGATCCTACGATCACCTGCTGGTGTCCTCGGCGCTGTCCATCGCCGATTCGGTGGCCCTGGTCGACGGCCAGTGGCAGGTCGATCTGCCCTATGCGGCGCTGGACCTGCTGGCGATGGCGCCGGAGGACCGCGTGTTCTACCGGGTGGCCGACAGCCGCGGCACGCTGATCACCGGCTACGGTGATCTGCCGACACCGCCGCGCAGGCCCGGTACCCAGCCGCAGCTGTTCGACGCCCCCTACAGCGGCGAAACCGTGCGCTTCGTGGTGGTCGGCCGCAGTTTCGCCGCGGCCTCGGCACAGGGCGAGGTGCAGGTGCAGGTGGGCCAGACCCGGCGCGCGCGCGAAGCCGTTGCGCAGGACATGGTCAATCGTGCATTGCTGGCGATCGGTGTGTTGTCCGGGCTGCTGCTGGCGCTGGTGGCGTTCGGCGTGCATCGTGCGTTCCGGCCGCTGGTGCGGGTGGAGCGCGAGCTGTCGCGCCGCGAGCCGTCCGACCTGAAGCCGCTCGATGCCCGCGTGCCACGCGAGATGGACCAGATGGTGGCCGCGTTGAACCGCTTCATGGAACGCCTGTCCAGCAGCAACGAGACACTGCGCGCGTTCATGGCCGAGGCCGCACACCAGATGCGCACGCCACTGGCGGCATTGCGAGCTCAGGCGCAGTTGGCGCTGGATGATGACGATCCGGAGGACATGCGACGCAGCCTGCAGGCGATCGAGCGCAACGCCACGCATATGAGCCGGCTGCTCAACCAGCTGCTCAGCGATGCCAGCGTGATCCATCGTTCGCACCTGCAGCGCTTTGCGGCGGTGGATCTGGCCGAGACCGTGCACCAGGCGTTGCATGAAGCACTGCCGCAGGCAAGCCCGGCACCGCGCGTGCAACTGGCGATGACTGCCGAGCCGGTGCAGGTGCATGGCGACGCGCTGCTGCTGCGCGAGGCAATCAAGAACCTGGTCGACAACGCGTTGAAGTACGGCGGCGACGGCCCGTTGCAGATCGCGCTGACCGTGGAAAGCGGGCAGGCCGTGCTGACCATCGCCGACCATGGCGCCGGCATCGCGGCTGCCGATGCCGAACGCGTATTCGAGCGCTTCGCGCGTGGCGAAGGCGCGCCATCCGGCGGTGCCGGGCTGGGCCTGGCCATCGTCAAGCGGGTGGTCGACAGCCACGGCGGCCGCATCGACCTCAGCAACCGCCCGCAGGGCGGGCTGATCGCTACCATCCGCCTGCCACGGAGCAGTCCATGATCCGCCTGTTTGCCACGGCCGTTGCCCTGCTGCTGGCCCTGCCGGTGCTGGCCGCGCCCGGCGATGTGCGTCGTTTTCCCGCACAGGGGGCGGCCACCGCGCAGCTGCGCATTCACGGCACTACCGACATCGAAGTGTTCGCGGTGGTGATTGCCGATTACCAGCGGCTGCACCCGGGCACCGAGGTGGTGTACGAGGACATCATCACCCAGGACCTGTACGCGCGTTACCTGCACGACCGCGGTGGACCGGCATCGCCGGACCTGCTGATCTCCAGCGGCATGGACCTGCAGACCAAGCTGGTCAACGATGGCCACGCGCTGCCACATCGCTCGGCGCTGACCGCTGCGCTGCCAGCCTGGGCGCAGTGGCGCAACGAGGCCTTCGGCATCAGCTACGAGCCGGTGGTGATGGTCTACAACACCCGCGCAATGCCTTCGGCAAAGGTGCCGCACACGCGCCGCCAGCTGCTGGACCGGCTGCGTGCCGAAGGTGCACCGCTGCGCGGCAGGGTCGGCACCTATGACATCGAGCGCAGCAGTGTCGGCTACCTGCTGGCAACCCAGGATGCGCAGCGCGGCAGCATCGCCGGCGCGCTGCTGGGGGCGCTCGGCGACAACGACGTGGTGCGCGAAGAGCGCACCGGCGTGCTGTTGGACAAGGTGGCCAGCGGCGAGCTGTCGCTGGTCTACAACGTGCTTGGTTCCTATGCGCAGGCACGTGTCGATGCCGGCGCGCCACTGGCCATCGTCGAGCCTGAGGACTACACGCTGGTGGTGCTGCGCACCGCGGTGATTCCGCGTACCGGCCCACACCCGGAAGAAGCGCGGCGCTTCCTCGACTACCTGCTGTCGCCCCGTGGCCAGCAGGTGCTGTCGCGCGAGGCGCGGCTGATGCCGATCGTGACCGGCAACGCACGTGGCGACGATGCGCCCGGCCGCAGCCGGCGTCCGATCCAGCTCGGCCCGGGCCTGCTGGTGTACCTGGATGCGCTCAAGCGCCGCCAGTTCCTTGATGCCTGGCGCAGCAGCGTCGAGCCGGCGGGGCGCTGAGGCTCCGGCCTGCCCGTACAATGGCGGCATGAGCGAATACACCATCCTGATCGCCGACGACCACCCGCTGCTGCGTTCGGCGGTGGTGCAGTCCTTGCGGCAGAGCCTGCCGCTGGCGCAGGTGCGCGAGGTGGCCAGTGCCGATGCGCTGGCCGAGGCGCTCGACGCACAGCCGGACGTGGACCTGGTGCTGCTCGACCTGACCATGCCCGGCGCGCACGGTTTTTCCGCGCTGCTGCACGTGCGCGGCTCGCATCCGGACATCCCGGTGGTGATCCTTTCCTCCAACGACCATCCGCGGGTGATCCGCCGTGCCCAGCAGTTCGGCGCCGCCGGTTTCATCCCGAAGTCCGCCCCGGCCGAGACCATCGGCGAGGCCGTGCAGGCAGTACTCGATGGCGGCCTGTGGTTCCCGGCGATGGCCGCCGAGCGTTCCGAGGCCGATGCACTACTGGCCAGCCGCCTGGCCCAGCTGACCCCGCAGCAGTTCCGCGTGCTGCTCTGCCTGGCCGATGGCCTGCTCAACAAGCAGATCGCCTACACCCTGGGGCTGGCCGAGAACACGGTGAAGGTGCACGTCACCGCCATCCTGAAGAAGCTCGAGTGCCACAGCCGCACACAGGCGGCGGTGCTGGTGAAGGCGCTGGAGCCCGAGGGCGACGCCGGCATCGGGCTGTAGTTTCCAGCAAACGGCGCAGCCCCTCGTGGGTGGACACGTAGAGCAGTTCATGGGTGAGGCCGGGCAGGTGGACTGCACAGGGGCCGCTGCAAGTACATCCATGTAAGCTCGGTCGCCGCATCCATGCGGCTCACGCCCCTGCGCAGCCCACCTGCCCGGCCACGGACAGGTTCCGTGCGCATCCACCCACGGAAGAGAAAAGAAGATCAAAAGCAAAGGCAGCCTGACAGGCCGCTTTTGTAGAGCCGAGCCCACGCTCGGCTGCTTTCTGGCCGGTCCGTGAAGCCGAGCATGGGCTCGGCTCTACACGAGCAAGCGCAGCGCGCGACCCGCTTTTGATCTTATTTTCTTCTCCGTGGGTGCAGGCCACCGAAACCGGCCCACCCGCGGCTTCTGCTTTCCGCGACCACCCAGACACCACCCACGAGGGGCTGCGCCGTTGGCTGGAAACTACCCACGATGGCGGATCAGCAACTGACTCATCAGTGCCCGCAGCGCCGGCGGCTTCACCGGCTTGGCCATCATCCCCCAGCCGCGTTCGGCGGCCATCTCACGCAATCCCGCATCGCGCTCGGCAGTAACCAGCACTACCGGCGGGCGGGCCTGCCACAATTCGGCCAATGTCTCGTACAGCACCGGCCCATGGTGATCGCCCATGCGCACATCCAGCAGCACCAGCTCCGGTACTGCGCCTGTTGCTGCCAGCTGCAGCGCCGCCTGTGGGCCATCGGCCAGCGCCACCTCGCAGCCCCAGCGCTCCAGCAGCGCGCGGCTGGCCGCGCACACGTGCGGATCGTCGTCGATCACCCACACCCGGCGACCGCGAAGCGGGTTGTCCGCCGCCGGTTCCTGCACCAGCACCGGCACAGGAGCAGTAGCGGGAATCGCGCTGGCTTCGCCGAACGGCACGCCCACCGCGAACACGCTGCCCTGGCCCAGCTGCGAGCGCAGCCGGATCGGATGCCCAAGCAGGCGGCCGATGCGATCGACGATGGCCAGGCCAAGGCCGGCGCCGCGCTGCTGGCCGTCGTGCAGGCGGCGGAACTCCTCGAAGATCTCGCCCTGCAATGCGTCGGGAATGCCGGGGCCCTGGTCGTGCACCTCGATCCACAGCATGCCTTCACGGCGACGGCAGCCGAGCAGCACGCGGCCGCGTTCGCTGTAGCGCAGCGCGTTGGACAGGAAGTTCTGCAGGATTCGGCGCAGCAGGGCTTCATCGCTGACCACCACCGCATCGGTATCGACCCAGTCGACCACCAGGCCACGCGACTGTGCGGCGATGCCGAATTCGCGCGCCAGCGTCTGCAGCAAAGGCCCGAGCCGGAACGCCTGCACTCGGGTCGGCAGGCTGCCGGATTCCAGGCGCGCGATATCCAGCAGACTATTGAGGATCGCATCCTGCGCGGCCAGCGCAGCATCGATGTGGTCCGCAGTCTGCTGCTGCGCCGGGTCGCCCAGCTTGCCGCGCAGCACCGAGACGAACATGCGCGCCGCGTTGAGCGGCTGCAGCAGGTCGTGCACGGCCGAGGCGACGAATCGCGTCTTGTAGCGGTTGGCCTGCTCGGCTTCGCGGCGTGCTTCTTCCAGGTCATGGGTGCGCTCGGCGATGCGGTGTTCCAGCGCATCGGCCAGCGAGCGCAGTTCGCGCGCGGCGTTCTTGTAGCTGGTGATGTCGGCATAGCTGGTGACGAAGCCGCCGTCGGGCAGCGGGTTGCCGCGGATTTCCAGCACGGTGCCATCGTCTTTTTCGCTTTCGCGCATGTGCGGGCGGCCGCTGCGCAGGTGGTTCAGGCGGCGCTCGATGGCTTCATCGACCGGGCCCGGACCAAGCAGGCCACGGCGTGCGTTGAAGCGGAACAGTTCCTCGATCGGCCGGCCGACGCGAACCAGGTCCTGCGGGAAGCGGAACAGTTCCAGATAGCGCGAATTCCACGCGACCAGGCGCAGTTCGCGGTCGATCACCACCACGCCCTGCGGCAGGTGTTCGAGGCTGCGGCTGAGGCCGCTGTCGGCATCGGTGGCGGCCTGCAGCAGGCCATCCTGCGCGGTACGCAGTTCCTGTGCATGCTGCTTGAGCAGGGTTTCCAGCTCGCGGCGGCTGCGCAGGCGATGCTTGGCCAGTCGCCGGCGCTGCTGCACGAACAGCACCAGGAAGCCCAGCGCCAGCCATGCAGCGCCACCGGTGAGTGCTGCGGCGCGGCCGGCGCCGGTGGCGGCACCGGCATCGTGCAGCAGGTGCAGGTTCCAGCCTTCGGCGGGCAGCGGCAGGCTCTGCCACAGCATCGGCTGCGGCAGCGCCGGGTCCAGCAGGCGCACCATGCGGCCGCCATCGGCCAGCACGTCTTCGGTGCGTGCGCGCAGGGGCTGCAATGCGCGGTCGGCGTACTGGCGGGCGTCCAGCATCTCGCGGCGCTCATCGGCCCCCAGCGGGCGCAGCAGCCGGTAGCGCCAGCTGTCCCGGTTGGCCAGGAACACCACGTCGTGGTCGTCGCTGGCCAGCACCACGTCCGGGCTGCTCAGCCATTCCTGCTCCAGCGCGGACAACTCGACCTTGATCACCACCACGCCCAGCCGCTTGCCGTCTTCTTCGATGGCCTGCGAAAGGTAATAGCCGGGCACGCCGGTGGTCATGCCGATGCCGTAGAAGCGGCCACGGCCCTGCGCCAGCGCCTGGCGGTAGTAGGGGCGGTAGCTGTAGTTCTCGCCGACATTGGTGGTCGGCTGGTCCCAGTTGCTGGCCGCCACCGCCACACCGTCGTGGCCGACCAGGGTCAGGGTCGAGGCACGGGTGACTTCGTTGGCGCGTTGCAGCTTGAGGTTCAGCCGCTGCCGTTCGCTGGGCGAGGGCGGCACGCGCAGTGCATGCAGCAGATCCGGGTCAAGTGCCAGCACCTGCGGCAAGGTGCCGAAGCGGTCGATGCGCTGTTGCAGGCCCTGGCCATACAGCTGCAGCTGGCGTTGCACCTGGCTGCTTTCCTCGCCGAGCGCGCGCCGCCAGGCGTAATGACCGGCGGCGACCGCGCACAGCACGGTACCGCCGACCATCACCAGCAGGGTCAGCAACAGCATCCGGTGGCGGCTGAGCCAGTACATGGCGGCAGTCTACGCAGGGCCGGCGGGCGTGGCGTGCACGCCCGCCGGGGTCTGACGTGGAAGGGGTCAGAAGTGCATCTGCGCGCGCAGTTCGAAGATCTCCGGCGTGCTGTGCACGCCACGACGGCTGGCGTCGACCTTCACGTAGTTGGCCTGGAACTTGAAGTGGCTGGTCAGGTACCAGTTCGCGCCCAGCGTCAGGTCGTGCTGGCGGCCGCCGAGGATGCTGCCATCGTCCAGGTCGAGACGGCTGTATCGGGCCAGCAGTTCGACCGCGCCGTAATTGTGCGCCGGCTTGATGTTGGCCACCGCGCCGGCGTTGTACGGGCGCGATTCGCCGGTCAGCACCCAGCTGGCCATCGCGTACTGGCCACTGCCGGTGTAGTCGGGCTTGCCGTCATGACGGGTGACCGTAGCGCGCAGCGCTTCGGCCTGCAGCGAGAACGGGCCCCGGATCCAGATGCCTTCCACGCCGGTGCGGCGGATCTGGTCGGCGGTGACCAGCGCACCGGAATCGACGTAGCGGATGTCGGTCAGGCCGGCTTCCGGGCGCGCGCGCAGGCGGGCGCTGGCCTCGTGATGCACGTCGCGGCCATCGCTGTAGCCACGCGGGTTTTCCTGCGAGTAGGCCAGGCCCAGGTGGATCACATCGCCCGGTGCCTTCACCGGCGTCCACACCGCACGCACCGCCTGGGTGGTGCCGGGGTTGTCGCCCTGCAGGTCCTTGCCGCCATAGGCCCCGGCCTGCAGCAGGTACTGCGGGCGCTCCAGCACCCACTCCACGCCGGTGCGGCGGCCTTCGTAGAAGGCCTGCACCGGCAGCGAGGTTTCCAGGAAGCTGCCGGCACGCGAAGAGGTGTTCGCATCCAGGCCGACCGGGGTCTTCATGTAGCCGAAGCGGAAGCGGCCGACGTCACGGCCGAAGAAGGCCTTGCTCTCGAAGCGCACGAACACGTCCAGCCAGGTATCGGCCTGGAAGTCGTAGTAGACCATCGCATCGTAGACGCCCTTCTTTTTCAGCGTCGCGCCGAATTCCTTGCGGCGCACGGCATCGTCGTCCTCGAGGCCACTGGCCGAGGAGAAGTCGTTGTAGTCGTAGGCGATGTTGGCGGTGGCCGCCAGCTCGGTGCCATCACCGAAGGTGTACTTGGTCGGCCAGTTGTCGAAATCGGCGGCCGAGGCGAAGGCGGGAAGGGCGGCCAGCGACAGGGCCAGCAAGGTGGGATTCGGGCGCATGTTGGGTGCGGCTCTCTCAGATTGCGTGTGGACAGGACATCAACGGCCGCAAGGGCCGGAACTTTCGCAAAGACTCACCCAGCCGTTCAGCCCGGGCCACCAGCCTCCCCAGGATCGGGCGGTGCGGCGCCAGTGTAGGCACCTGTGCCACCTGAACCGGGAGGCTAGTACCAATAGGTTATCTGCGCTGGCGTGCCTGGCGCGTACAAAGGCGTCCATTGGTCGCACCTCCTGTGCGTGCTGCACAGGGCCTGCGATCAGTTTCCACGGTAACGGTTCCCGTGCAGCTCCGGGGCCGTACGTGCCTGAAAACGCCCCTTCCGGAGTCCGCCATGCACATCCCGACCGCAGCACCGGTGCCTGCAAAGCCGTTGCCGATCTATCGCCAGCTGTACTTCCAGGTGATCGTGGCGATCGTCCTGGGCGCCATCCTCGGCCATTACGAGCCGTTGATCGGCGAGAAGATGAAGCCGCTCGGTGATGCCTTCATCAACCTGGTGAAGATGATCATCGCGCCGGTGATCTTCCTCACCATCGTCACCGGCATCGCCAGCATGACCCACCTGCGTACGGTGGGCCGGGTCTTTGCCAAGGCGATGGCGTACTTCCTGTTCTTCTCCACGCTGGCGCTGATCGTCGGCATGATCGTGGCGCACGTGGTGCAGCCCGGCGCCGGCATGAACATCAACCCGGCCGAGCTGGACCAGACCGCGGTGCACAGCTACGTCGAGAAGTCGCACGACCTGACCCTGGTCGGCTTCCTGATGGACATCATCCCGAAGACGCTGCTCAGCGCGTTCGTCGACGGCAACATCCTGCAGGTGCTGTTCGTGGCCGTGCTGTTCGGCATCGCGCTGGCGATGGTGGGCGAGAAGGGCAAGCCGGTGCTGAACTTCCTGGAGGCGCTGGTCGCTCCGGTGTTCAAGCTGGTGCACATCCTGATGAAGGCCGCCCCGATCGGCGCCTTCGGTGCGATCGCCTTCACCATCGGCAAGTACGGCGTCGGCTCGCTGATCAACCTGGCCTGGCTGGTGGGCTCGTTCTACCTCACCGCCTTCCTGTTCGTGGCGGTGATCCTCGGCGTGGTCTGCCGCCTGTGCGGCTTCTCGGTGTTCAAGCTGGCGCGCTACCTGAAGGCCGAACTGCTGCTGGTGCTCGGCACCTCGTCGTCGGAGTCGGCGCTGCCGTCGCTGATGGAGAAGATGGAACGCGCCGGCTGCAGCAAGTCGGTGGTGGGCCTGGTGGTCCCGACCGGCTACTCGTTCAACCTGGACGGCACCAACATCTACATGACCCTGGCGGCGCTGTTCATCGCCCAGGCCACCAACACCGAACTGACCCTGGGCCACCAGATCGCCCTGCTGCTGGTCGCCATGCTCAGCTCCAAGGGCGCGGCCGGCGTCACCGGCGCGGGCTTCATCACCCTGGCCGCCACCCTGGCCGTCGTGCCGGAAGTGCCGGTGGCCGGCATGGCGCTGATCCTGGGCGTGGACCGCTTCATGAGCGAATGCCGCTCGCTGACCAACTTCATCGGCAATGCCGTGGCCACCGTGGTGGTCTCGCGCTGGGAAGGCGCGCTGGACCGCAACCGCCTGAAGCTGGCGCTGGATGGCCGCGAAAGCGAACTGCCGCCGCCGGTCGATGCGCTGCCCGAGGCACTGCCGGCCAAGGGCTGATCCAGGTGTGTGGTACCGCGGGGCCGGTCACGACAGTGGTACGGCCCCGCGGCGTTTCAGGGCGTCCCATGGCTGTCATGGGCAACGCCGAAGCTGACATCCCGGTACCGTCGCATACGGCACGGAATTGTGCGGTCGCAGCATGCTTGCGACAGGATAGCGACAGGTCCAGACGCTCCAACGGGGGTATCATCCCCTGTCCCTTCTGCCCATTCATGTAACCCACATCGATGTCCAACGAAGATTTCAAACAGGCCGCCCTCGATTACCACCGGATGTCCCCGCCGGGAAAGATCAAGGTTTCCGCTACCAAGCCCATGCTGACCCAGCGCGACCTGTCGCTGGCGTATTCGCCGGGCGTGGCGTACGCCTGTGAAGCGATCAAGGCCGACCCGCAGCAGGCCAGCGAGCTGACTGCCCGCGGCAACCTGGTGGCGGTGATCTCCAACGGCACCGCGGTGCTGGGCCTGGGCAACATCGGCGCGCTGGCCGGCAAGCCGGTGATGGAAGGCAAGGGCGTGCTGTTCCAGAAGTTCGCCGGCATCGATGTGTTCGACATCGAAGTCGACGAGACCGACCCGGACAAGCTGGTCGACATCATCGCCTCGCTGGAACCGACCTTCGGCGGCATCAACCTGGAAGACATCAAGGCGCCGGAATGCTTCGTGGTCGAGCGCAAGCTGCGCGAGCGCATGAAGATCCCGGTGTTCCATGACGACCAGCACGGCACGGCGATCATCGTCGGCGCGGCGGTGCTCAACGCCATGGCGATCACCGGCAAGAAGATCGAGGACGTGAAGCTGGCGACCACGGGCATGGGCGCGGCCGGCATTTCCTGCGTGAACATGCTGGTGCAGCTGGGCCTGAAGCCGGAAAACATCCTGGCCTTCGACCGCGAGGGCGTGATCCACACCGGTCGTACCGACCTGGATCCGGAAAAGCAGCGCTATGCGCGCGACACCGACAAGCGCACCCTGGCCGAGATCGTCGACGGCGCGGACATCTTCCTGGGCCTGTCGGCGCCGGGCATCCTGACCGCCGACATGGTCAAGACCATGGCGCCGGATCCGGTGATCTTCGCACTGGCCAACCCGACCCCGGAAATCATGCCGGAACTGGCGCGCGCCGCCCGTCCGGACGCGATCATCGGCACCGGCCGTTCGGACTACCCGAACCAGGTCAACAATGTGCTGTGCTTCCCGTACCTGTTCCGTGGTGCGCTGGACGTGGGCGCCACCGCGATCAACGAGGAAATGAAGATCGCCTGCGTGCGTGCCATCGCTGCACTGGCCCGCCGCGCCGCCACCGACATGGGCTCGGCCTATGGCGGTGACACCCCGAGCTTCGGCCGTGAATACCTGATCCCGCGTCCGTTCGACCGTCGCCTGCTGGTGGAGCTGTCGGCCGCCGTGGCCCAGGCCGCAATGGATTCGGGCGTGGCCTCGCGCCCGATCGACGACATGGGCGCCTACCGCGACAAGCTGGCCCAGTTCGTCTACCGCACCAGCCTGATGATGAAGCCGGTCTACGACCGCGCGCGCAGCGACAAGCAGCGCGTGGTGTACGCCGAAGGCGAAGAGGAAGTGGTGCTGCAGGCGGTGCAGAACGTGGTCGATGACGGACTGGCGCACCCGATCCTGATCGGCCGCCCGGAAGTGATCGAGTCGCGCATCGAACGCCTCGGCCTGCGCCTGAAGATCGGCGAGAACGTTGAAGTCACCAACATCAACGATGACCCGCGCTTCAACGAATACTGGCAGTACTACCATGGCCTGACCGGCCGTCGTGGCGTGACCGTGGCCGCGGCGAAGAACCTGATGCGTTCGCGCCCGACCCTGATCGCAGCAGTGATGGTGGCGCGCGGCGAAGCCGATGCGATGCTGACCGGCATCGTCGGCCGCTTCCACAAGAAGCTGGGCTACGTGCGCAGCGTGCTGCCGCTGGAGCCGAAGGTCACCTCGACCTCGGCGATGACCGGCGTGATCAACCAGCAGGGCGTGTTCTTCTTCGTCGATACCCACGTGCAGGAAGACCCGACCGCCGAGCAGCTGTGCGAAGCGACCCTGCAGGCGGCCTACCGCATGAAGTTGTTCGGCATCGAGCCGAAGGTCGCGCTGCTGTCGCACTCCAACTTCGGCAGCCACGATTCGAAGGACGCGCTGAAGATGCGCCAGGTGCGCGAGCTGCTGCTCAAGCGCAACCCGCGCCTGAACGTGGACGGCGAAATGCAAGGCGACACCGCATGGGATGAAGCGCTGCGCCAGAAGCTGCTGCCGGGCTCGACCCTGCAGGGCCGCGCCAACCTGTTCGTGCTGCCGAACCTGGAAGCGGCCAACATCGCCTACAACCTGGTGCGCGTGTTCACCGATGGCGTGGCGATCGGCCCGATCCTGATGGGCGTGAACAAGCCGGTGCATATCCTGACCACCAGCGCCACTTCGCGCCGGATCCTGAACATGACCGCGATCGCGGCGGTCGATGCGCAGATCCGCAAGCAGCTGGAAGCGGAAAAGAAGGCATAAGCCTTCTTTCCCACTTCCGCTGCCCACGCATTCTTCCTCTACCCCCGCCTTCGGCGCGCCCCTTCAACAAGAAGGGGCTCCTGGTCGGGAGAATGATGGCGCTGGCGCGGCTGGACGTCGGCGCAAGTGAAAACACCGGGCATTGCCCGGTGTTTTCATTTGCCGCAACGGCCGCAGAACCTGCCACACGCGCTACGCCGCCCGGTCATTTCCCTGCAACGCCGTTGCGGCCCAATACGCCCACGCGGCCCGGCCGTGGGAAGGTACCGGACCGGCCTTCCCACCCTGGGCCCGACCAACTTTCACGGGCGAGGGTGTCATGCGTAATCGAGTCACGCGGCGATATTTCCAGCAGCTGTTCGCGCTGTACGCCGGTTTCGTGCAGTCGCGCTGAGGCGTAGAAAGCAGCGAGGTAGAGTCGACCGTTGGTCGACTATCGCGCGAAGCGCGGGGTTTTCGGGGGCTGTACGAAAGTCAGTCGACTAACAGTCGACTCTACCCAGTCGCCCCAATTCCCAGTTGACCAGCCAGTCAGCGCCGCTTGCCGCGGCGTGCAGGGGCCGGCGGCGGTGCATCCGACCGCGGCTTGGCGTACTGGGCCCACAGTGCGGGCAGTGCCTTGCCGGTGTGCTTCTGCCACAGCGCCGGTGCATAGCGGCCATCGCGCAGGGCCGTGTCCAGTGCCAGCACCAGGCCCGGGTGTTCGGCGTCGGCCCATTTCAGGAACGCACCGGTGACCCGGTAGCCGCTGTCGAAGTTCTGACCCTTCTCGACCTTGCCCGGCAGCGACCAGCCCGCGGCGGCATTGTCCATGCCGTAGCGGTCGCGTGCGTAGTCGGCGATGCCCTCCACCAGCCAACCCGGCACCCGTGCGTCGCCATGGCCCGGATAGCCCTGCACGATGTGCATGGCCTCATGGGTGACCAGGTCGATGTCGTTGGGGTGCTGCGCCAGCCAACCCGGATTGATGGTGATCGTTGCCGCCTGGTCCTTGTCACCGACGAAGGCGATCCCGGTGTAGGCCGGATCGATCACGATGCGCACCATCGATGGCGCGGCCGGGTGGAAGTCCGCACGTTCGCGCAGGTAGGCGAAGTAGAACGTATCGATCACCCGCTTGCGCTGCGGCGCGGCCAGGGCGCCACGGGCGTCCTGGTAGTTCAGCGTCACGCCGTCGCGGGTCAGCTGCGCATCAAAGGCCTGGGTCTGGCCGAAGCTGGAGAAGGAAAGGGCAACAAGGGCCAGAGGCAACAGACGGTAGCGCATAGGGCTCATTGTACGGCGCTGGGCGCCAACAGTTCGATCTCCGCCAGCGGCAGCCGGCCCGGCGCGGCCAGGCGCAGCCGGTACTCGCTGTAACGACCGGGTCTGGCGATGCGGAACGGACGGGTCTGGCGGGCAGACTCGAAGGCTTCGCCGCTGCGCTGGTCGAGCACGGTCCAGTGGCCGTTGCCATTGCGCGCTTCCAGCGTCCATTCGCCGCCCTGGATGCGGCCGTCACCGCTGGTCAGCGTATACATCGTCGGCGTGCCATTGCTCAGGCCGGTCAGTGCGATGGTCGCGCCGCCACCCAGGCCGACGGTGGTGGCCGCATCGTCATCGACCAGCGCCGGCAGGGCGCGGCCATCGGCCAGTGTTGCCTTCGCGCCGCTGCCGAGCAGGTCGTGCAGCAGCTGCGGGCGCTGGCCACGGGCGGTCAGCGAGCGCGGCACGTCATCCACGCCGCTGCCCCAGCGCGACGGCTGCGGGCCCATCACGAAGTCCAGCGTCGCGCCCCTGGCGATCAGCTCGTGCGGCACCCAGGTCTTCGTCCAGGGCGTGCCGTTGATCTTCAGCGACTGCACGTAGACGTTCTCTCGCGAATTGTTGGCCGCGTTCACGGTCAGCACCGCGCCGCCCTGCAGTTCCACCCGCGCGTGGCGGAAGGCCGGCGAACCGATCACATACTCCGGGGCGCCCATGCGCAGCGGGTACAGGCCCAGCGAGGCCAGCACGTACCACGCCGAGGTCTCGCCATTGTCCTCGTCGCCCGGATAGCCCTGGCCGATCTCGCTGCCGACGTACAGCCGCGACAGGATCTCGCGCACGTGCTGCTGGGTCTTCCACGGCTGCCCGGCGTACAGGTACATCCACGGGATGTGGTGCGCCGGCTGGTTGCTGTGCGCGTACATGCCCATGCGCACATCGCGCGCCTCGGTCATCTCGTGGATGGTGCCGCCGTAGGAACCGGCCAGTGCCGGGTCTGCGGTTTCCGGCGTGGCGAAGAAGGCATCCAGTTTCGCCGCCAGCTTGTCGCGGCCACCGTACAGCGCGGCCAGGCCTTCGCCATCGTGGGCAGCGGTGAAGGCGAAGGTCCAGCCATTGGACTCGGTGTAGTCGTGGCCCCACACGCGCGGGTCGTAGTCCTTCGCGTCCACGCGCCACTGGCCATCGGCAGTGCGGCCCTGGAAGAAGCCGGCGGCCGGATCGAACATCGTCGTGTAGCTGGCGGCGCGATAGCGGAAGTAGTCGGCCTCGGTGCTGTAGCGCTCGCGTGCGGCCGGCGTGGTCGCACGCTTGGCCAGCGCGTCGGCCATGTTGGCGATGCCGAAATCATTGAGTGCGCCTTCCATCGTCCACGACATGCCTTCATGCACGTCCGCGCTGGCGTAGCCACGGAAGGTCGAACGGTCCATGCCCTTGCGGCCGACATGGCGGTCGGGCGGGACCACGGTCGCGTTCTTCAGCGCGGCGGCGTAGGCCTCGGCCGGATCGAAACCGCCGATGCCCTTCAGCCACGCATCGGCGAAGGCCACGTCCGAGCTGGTACCGACCATCAGGTCCGCATAGCCCGGCGACGACCAGCGTGCGATCCAGCCGCCGGCGCGGTACTGCTCGATGAAGCCCTGCACTAGCTGGCCGGCATCGTCGGGCGTGAACAGTGCATAGGCCGGCCAGGTGGTGCGGAAGGTGTCCCAGAAGCCGTTGTTGACGAACACCTTGCCATCGCGCACGCCGGCGTAACTGCGGGTCGCGCTGCCTTCGGTGTTGTCATCGCTGGCGCTGGCCTGGTTGGCGTAGCGCCACTCCGGTGCGGCGGCGCTGCCCACGTTCTCGTGGCCGGAATTCGGGTACAGGTACAGCCGGTACAGGCTGGAGTACAGCGTGGTCTTCTGGTCGTCGCTGGCATCGCCGATGTCGAAGCGGGCCAGGCGCGCGTCCCACGCGTCCTGTGCGCGGCCGGCCACGCTCTCCAGCGTATCGGCGGCGGCGATTTCCAGTGCGAGGTTGTGCCGCGCCTGCTCCACCGAGATCAGCGAGGTGGCGATGCGCATCGTCACCCGCCGCTCGCTGCCGGCATCGAACTTGATGTAGCCGGTCGGGCGCCCGGTGTCGAGGCGGCCGCTGCTGC
Organism: Stenotrophomonas muris; assembly: GCF_052751275.1. Lineage (NCBI taxonomy): Bacteria > Pseudomonadati > Pseudomonadota > Gammaproteobacteria > Lysobacterales > Lysobacteraceae > Stenotrophomonas > Stenotrophomonas muris. The sequence continues at coordinate 37,681 of NZ_CP199879.1, forward strand.
GCCAGGGCTTGTCGAAGCTGGCCACCACGTACATGCGGCTGGCGCCGTTGGAGAGGCCGCTGCGCGTATCGGTGTAGCCCGACAGCGTCTGTGTGGCGGCATCCAGAGTCAGGCCACCACGTGCATCGACGTTGTCGAACAGCAGGTTGGCGTCACCGCCTTCGGGGAAGTCGAAGCGGAACAACGCGGCATGATCGGTCGGCGCGATGGCGGCAGCGATGCCGTTGTCGAAGCGCACGTCGTAGCGGTAGGGGCGCGCGCTTTCATGGCGGCGATCGAACGACAGCGCGCGCTTGCGGCGGTCGGCCTCCGGCACGCCACGGCTGGCCGAGGGCATCACCTGGAAGGTCTGGCGGTCACCCATCCACGGGCTGGGCTGGTGGCTCAGCGCAAGCGCCTGCAGCTGCGGGCGGTTCTGTGCGTCGTTCTGTTCGTTCCAGCGGTACAGCCAGTTCAGTGCGCCGGCATCGGTCACCGGGGTCCAGAAGTTGAAGCCGTGCGGCACCGCCGTGGCCGGGAAATTGTTGCCGCGCGAGAAGGTGCCATTGGCCTGGGTGCCGCGGGTGGTCAGCACCCAGTCGGAGACGCGCTGTGGCCGCTGCCGCGGCTGTGCGTCCAGGCGCACGTCATCGATCCAGCCAGAGACCGGCGCGCCCTCGGCACTGGCCACCTCCAGCTCGATCGCCACCACGCGGCGGCCCTTCAGCGTGGGTACGTCGCCCAGCCGCACTGCCTTGCGCGCCCACTGTTGCGGGTACAGCGTCTTCGATTCGCCCTGCGCGCGTGCGCCGATCGCCACCCCATGCTGGTCGCGCGCCGCACCGGCCGACACGCGGCTGCCATCGTCCAGCAGCAGGTCCAGCGAGACATAGGTCGAAGCGACGGTGTCCTTGCCGACGATCTCCGGCAGCACCAGCCACGACAGCGTGGTATCAGCCTCGATGGGCAGGTCGGCCTTGAACAGTTCGCGCCGCGCGCTGCCGCCTTCGCTGCTGTAGCGCAGTGCATGCAGGCCGCTGTAGCCGGCGTTGCGCTTGGCGGCGTAAGGCGCCGCAGGGCCGTTGCCGATCGTGACCTGAAGTGCACCCGCGGCCTGCGTCGGGGCAGGTTCGCCGGGCTCGAACGAGGTCTGCAGCCCCTGTGCCAGCACCGGCATCGCAGTGGTCGCACAGGCCAGGGCCAGGGCGAGTGGAAGCAGGGCGCGGCGCGGATCGGACAGGGTCATGCAAGGGTCTCCCGGAAGGGCTGGCGGCGGGCAGAACCCGCATCGGCGGACACCACGGACAGCATCGCTCCGCCCGCCAGGCTGGCAGTGGAAGAGGCGATGCCGGTCCGGTGGGGGCGGGCCATGCGATCGGGTTGGATTGGGTGGGTCGGGGTGCGACCTGGCCCGATCCTGCAACAGCCGTCGCGCGCTGGCAAGTGCCATTTAGTTCGATCCAAATGCGGGAAATATCGCTGGAGTCGATTCTGGCGAGCGAACCTGCCGGAACGACCGCGAAATCCCCGGCGCCGCCGCCGCCCGGCGTGCGGCGGGGAGATGCGAGGCATCGGCGGGAGCGCGCAAAGGCCCGTCGTGGCGCAATGTCGGTGCGGCCCAGATGCTAGAATCACAGGCCTCGCAACCCGTTCACCGACATCCGCCATGAGCCATACCGCCACCGCGCCCGCCAACGCCGAGAAGCGCTACACCGTGCACCGCAGCGATCTGCCGTTGAGCTGCCCGACCCCGGAAATGGCGCTGTGGAACTCGCATCCGCGCGTGTACCTGCCGATCGAAGACGAGCCCAACGGTGAAGCGCAGTGCCCGTACTGCGGTTCCGTGTTCGTGCTGGCCGACTAAACGGCGGCCCCTTCGATGCGCCGATTGACCGTGGTGCAGTTGCTGCCGGCGCTGCACTCCGGCGGTGTCGAGCGCTCGACCCTGGAAATCGCTGCTGCCCTGGTCGCGGCCGGCCACCGTGCACTGGTGGTGTCCGCCGGTGGCCGCCTGGTGCAGCCGCTGCTGGACAGCGGTGCCGAGCACCTCACCCTGGACATCGGCCGCAAGTCGCTGCTGACCCTGCGCCATCTGCCGACCCTGCGCCGCCTGTTTGCCGAGGTCGGTGCGGACATCGTGCACGCCCGTTCGCGGCTGCCGGCCTGGCTGGGCCTGTACGCGATCCGCGCCATGCCCGCCGCACAGCGCCCGCACTGGGTGACCACCGTGCACGGGTTGAATTCGCCCAGCCGCTACAGTGCGGTGATGACCAGTGGCGAACGCGTGATCTGCGTGTCCAATACCGTGCGCGCCTTCGTGCAACGCCACTACCCGACGGTGCCGGAAGAAAAACTGCAGGTCATTCCCCGCGGTGTCGATGTCGGCCAGTTCCCACGCGTAGCACGTGCCGACCGTCGCCCGCGGCTGGCCCTGGCCGCCGATTATCCCTGGCTGGCGCAGGTTGATGGCCCGCTGCTGCTGTTGCCCGGGCGCGGTACCCGGCTGAAGGGCCACGCCCACGCGCTGCAGCTGCTGGCCGACGTGCGTGCCGCCGGCGTGCCTGCGCAGCTGTGGATGCTGGGTACCGAGGAACCCGGGCGCGAGGCCTACGTGGCCGATCTGCGCCGCCAGGCTGCGGCACTGGGCGTGGCCGAGGCCGTACAGATCAGCACGCCTACCGCACGCATCGCCCTGGCCTACGCCGCCAGCGATCTGGTGCTGCAGCTGTCGGACAAGCCGGAAGCCTTTGGCCGCACCGTGGTCGAGGCGCTGTCGGTCGGCCGCCCGGTGCTGGGCTGGGACCACGGTGGCGTCGGCGAACTGCTGCAGCAGCTGCAGCCCGGCGGCGCGGTGCCGCTCGGCGACGCGCGCGCGCTGGGTGAACGTGCGCTGGCCCTGCTGGCGCAGCCGCCATCCTTGCCGACCCGTATCCCGTTTACCCTGCAGGCCATGCAGCGCGATACCCTCCGCCTCTATGCCGATCTCGCCGGCTGACCCCGCTGCCATCGTGCGCGACGACCGCGCTGGGCGCTGGGCACCCTGGTGGGTGCTGGCGTACGTGGCGATGTGGCCGTTGCCAGGCATCGCCGAAACCGTGCTCGGCCTTGGCGCGCTCTATGCTGCCGTGCGCATGGTCATGCGCCGGCTGCAGCGCCGCCCGCACCTGTTGAGCACGGCGGCGTGGGCCCTGACCTCGATCCTGTTCCTCGGCTACTGGCTGCCACAGGCGTTCTCGGCCATCGATGCGATCGATCCGGCGGCCTCGTGGACCAAGGCTGCCGCCGGACTTCGCTACCTGCCCTTCATGTGGCTGGTGGCGATCGCGGTAGCCACGCCGGAACGGCGGCGGCTGACCTTCGGTGGCCTGGCGCTGATCACCGGCGCGTGGACGCTGGACGCGTTGGTACAGGCGCTGGCCGGCACCAGCCCATGGTTCTGGTCGCTGGATCACCTGAAGCTGGCCGTAAGTGGCCACGCGCTGTGCCCGGCCGACGAAGCCGCACTGGCCGACCGCCTCAGTGGCGCGCTCGGGCCCTGCAACCTGAAATTCGGCCAGGTGCTGGCCAGCCTGTCACCCTTCCTGCTGCTGCCGATGGCGCGGCGTTTCGGCAGTGCGGGGTGGTTGCTGGCCGCCGCCGCACTGGGATGCGTGCTGCTGCTGGCCGGTTCGCGCGCCTCGTGGATCACCTTTGTGCTGGTGCTGGCCTACAGCGGCCTGCGCCAGTTCGGCTGGAAGCGGCTGCTGCTGCTGGCCCTTGTGGCAGCGCTGGGTACGGCCGCACTGACAGCGGGCGTGCCGCAGCTGCGCGAGCGTGTTGCGCGCACGGCACAGGCATGGAACGAAGACGGGCAGGGCGTTGACGAGGCGCTTTCGGGGCGCGCGCGCATCTGGACGGCGGCGGTGTGCATGATCGAGGAACATCCGGTCAACGGTGTCGGTGCGCGCGGCTTCCGCGATGCGTATCCGGCCTGCGTGTCAGACGAGGGCCCCGCCGTGTGGGGCAATCAACCGGCATTGCACGCCCACCAGATCGTGCTGGAAATCCTGGCCGAGACCGGCGTGCTGGGCCTGCTGCTGTGGCTGGCGGCGGTGGCGCAGGCCTGGCGGGCCTGGCGCTATGCACCGCCGGCGGCGCGTGACCGCGCCCGCCCGGCGATGCTGGCGCTGGCGGTTACCGTGTTCCCGCTCAATACGCACCTGGCGTTCTATTCTGCGTTCTGGGGCGGCCTGACCGTGCTGCTGGCGGCCCTGTTCGCCGGCAGTCTGCTGGCCCGCGAATCGGACGAATCTCCGCCGATGCAGTAGTCGCCAACCTTGGTGGGCTCCCCGGGACCGGCCTCGGTTCAATCCAGCGCCAACCAAGGTTGGCGACTACCGCGAGGACGCCGGCCCTTCCACCGCATCCGGCTATTTGTAGAAATCACTCCGGCCGCCGGGCTGGCGCTTGAAGCGGCGGTGGATCCACAGGTACTGGTCGGGGGCTTCGCGCACCATCTCTTCGATGGCCTGGTTGACCCGCGTGGTATCGGCTTCCACGTCCTCGCTGGGGAAATTCTCCAGCGGTGCGCCGATCTTCAGCACGTACTTCCCGCCTTCGCGGCGGTGGAAGTACGGGATCACTGCACAACCGGTCATCCTTGCCAGCTGGTGGGTGGCGGTGATGGTCGAAGCGGTGTGGCCGAAGAACGGCACGAACACGGTGTCCTTGCCACGCATGTCCTGGTCCGGCGCGTACCAGAGGAAGCCGCCCTTCTTCAGGTGGCGCACGGTCGCGCGGATGTCCTCGTTGGCGAACATCGCCTTGGCATAGCGCAGGCGGCCGAACTTCACCGCCCACTCGTACACCGGGTTCTTGTGCTTGCGGTACATGCCGGACAGGTCGACGTAGTCGCACAGCAGGCGTCCGCACATTTCCAGGGTCATGAAGTGGCCGGAGACCAGCAGCACGCCGCGGCCTTCAGCCTCCATCTGCCGCAGATGTTCCAGGCCTTCGATCCGTACCTGCGGGCGGATGCGGTCGATGCTGCCCCACCAGGCGCGGATGCACTCGAACACGCCCACGCCCAGCGCATCGAAACTGTCGCGCACCAGGCGCTGGCGCCAGGCTTCGTCCTTCTCGGGGAAGCACAGCTGCAGGTTGACTTCGGCGGCGCGGCGGCGGCTGCCGAGCAGGCGCCAGGTGATCCAGCCGACGCCCCGGCCCAGCGCGCGCTGCAGCATCCACGGCAGGCGAGCGATGGCGAAGGCGCCGAACATGGCGGCGAACATCGGCCAGTTGCGCGGATCGCGCAGCGATGGGCGGACGGCGGTGGAGGCATCTGACATGGGGCCATTCTACCAAGGCGGCCGCGTGTCTTTCCCCGGGGGCTCCCGTATCCTTGCCGCATGCGCAAAGACCCTGTCGAATGGATCCTGCGCGGCCTGTATTCGGTCGTGCTCTACATCCTGCTGCCGATCACCGTGTACCACCTGGTCTGGCGCGGTTTCCGGGTTCGTGAATACTTCCGGCGCTGGGATGAACGCTATGCCTCCTATCCGCAGCCGACCGGGCAGCCGCGGGTCTGGCTGCACGCGGTCTCGGTGGGCGAGGTCAATGCCGCCGCGCCGCTGGTCAATGCCCTGCGCCAGCAGCGCCCGGACATCCGCTGGGTGATCACCACCATCACCCCGACCGGCTCCGAGCGCGTACGCGCGCTGTGGGGCGACGCCCTGGACCATGTCTACCTGCCGTATGACGTGCCGGGCAGCGTCAACCGTTTCCTCGGCCATTTCCAGCCCAGCCTGGCGCTGATCCTGGAAACCGAGCTGTGGCCGAACATGCTGTTCGGCTGCCGTGACCGCGGCATTCCGGTGTACATCCTCAACGCCCGGTTGTCGGCGCGTTCGCTGCGCGGCTACCGGTTGCTGGCGGCACTGATCCGCCGCGCGCTGCGCACCGTCACCTGCGTGGCCGCGCAGTCGCAGGACGATGCCGAGCGCTTCGTGCAGCTGGGGGCGGATCCCGGCCAGGTGCAGGCGCTGGGCAACCTGAAATTCGACATCGCCACGCCGGATGTGCAGGGTTTCGTCGAACAGTTCCACGCGCGGGTACCGGCCGCTCGTCCGGTATGGATCGCCGCCAGTACCCATGATGGCGAGGAGCAGGCGGTGATCGACCTGCACCGGCGCCTGCGCCAGCGGCATCCGGAGCTGCTGCTGCTGTGGGCACCGCGACATCCCGAGCGTTTCCCGAAGGTGGAAGCGCTGGCGCGCGAACAGGGCTGGAGCGTGGCGACCCGCCGCGTGGACCAGTGGCCACACGCGGCCACAGACGTGTTCGTCATCGACACCCTTGGCGAGCTGATGCCGTTCTATGCCTGCGCCCAGGTCGCCTTCGTCGGCGGCAGCCTGCAGGCCATCGGTGGTCACAACCTGCTGGAGCCGGCCGCGATGGGAACGGCGGCGGTGACCGGCCCGCACCTGCACAACTTCGCGGAAATTTCCCGGCGCATGCGCGAGGCCGGAGCGCTGCTGATCGGCGAGGACGCGCAGGCGGTGGGCGATCTGCTGCAGCACCTGCTCGACGATGCCCAGGCCCGCGAAGACATGGCGCGGGCGGGATGCACGCTGGTCAGCAATGGCCGCGGCGCGCTGCAACGCACGCTTGCCCTGGTGGCGCCGCACCTGCCACCACCGCGCGAGTGATCGCGGCAGCGCGGAGTCAGCGGCGCTGACGAGCATTGTCGTGATCAACTTCATCAATTCTGCTTAGCGACGATTTTTCTGTCGTTGCTGGACCGACCCTGCCGCTGGCAGCGTGCCTGCCATCACATCGTTGCGCACATTCCACCGATTCTGATTCCGCAGGACGACGCAGGCTGCCAGCCTGCTGTCGACCGCGCTTGGGCGGATATCAAGGGAACTTGCGATGGACGGCGACAGGGGCGGGGACGGCACGGGTGGGGCCGGACTGGGGACGGACCATCTGGCGGTGGTGGCGTTGACACTGTTGGTGGGCGGTAGCGTGATCGCACTGGTGGGCCAGCACACGGCGGCACAGGCAGGCCCCGCCATCGTGCTCAGCCTGTTGCTGGCTGCACTGGGGGCCGGCCTGGTGCTGTGCTGCCTGCAGGATCTGGTGCTGCGGTTGCCGGCGGGCGAGGGCCTGCACGGGCTGCTGGCTGCCAGCTGGGGGCCGCGGGTGGCGGGCGTGTTGGGCATGGCCCTGCTGCTGGAGCTGGTGGCGACCACGGCGGGCGTGGCGCAGTCCATGGCCCTCCATCTGCACACGGTGCTGGCCGCCGAAGGCCTCCAGCCCTGCGACTGGCTGCCGGAACAGGTCACGGCGGCGGTGGGCCTGCTGATGCTGGGCGCGCTGGCATTGCTGCCGCCACGGCGTGTGGTGCTGGTGGCCTGCGCCCTGTTGACGGTGAAGATCGGTGCGGGGGTGTTGCTGCTGGCGCTGGCGGCACGTCATGTGCATTACGCGCACTGGATCCCCTGGCTGCCACCGGCGACCGCGCCGTATCGCTTCGGGCTGGGCGGGGTGCTGGCGGCTGCGGTGCCGCTGCTGGGGGTATTTGCCAGCGTCGGCTTGGCACTGGGCTTTCCTGCGTTGCGCCGCCAGGGCGCGATGTGGCAACCGGCAGTGCTGGCGCTGGTCTCGTTGCTGGCGATGCTGCTGCTGATCGTGCTGGCAGCACTGCAGGCAGGGCTGGTCGAGTTTTCCGCGCTTGCCAGTACCCGGCCACTGTCGGTGGCGCTGCAGATGCATCCGCAATTGGAGTGGATGCTGCCGTTGTTGCCGCTGGCGGGGGCTACGGGCCTGGCCGCCCTGCAGCTGGTGCTGCTGATGCTGGCCTTGCGGCTGGCAACATCGCTGTGGCCAGGGGCGGGTGATGCAGTGGGACGCTCCCGCGGTGTGATCGTGGCGGCGGTCGGACTGCCGGCGGTGATGCTGGTGCTGTGGCTGCCGTTGGGCACCCTGCCGGCGCTGCCGGGTCCGGCAACCCTGCTGGTGATGGCGGCGCTGTGCCTGGCGGTGCTGCGGCGGCGGAATGACATGAGGCAGGGCGCAACCGGTCGCGAACTGGTGCTGCCGATGCTGGCGCCCTTGGCGGCCGCGCTGTGCGTCCTTGCGGCGTTGGAACGCCTGCGGGCATGGCCGGGCTGAGGGTTCGCGGGGCCACGCAACGGGTAGCTGCGGGCGGATGCACCGCCTGCAGAAAAGCCACCCTTGCGGGTGGCTTCTTTGTTGCCGGCAGGGCGACGGATCAGTGCGTGGTCGTTGCCGGATTGCCCGCGTCCTGGGTCAGCAGGCGGTTGACGTCCTGCAGCTCGGCCACGTCCAGCGCACCCAGCGACTGGCTCAGCAGCAGGCGGTTCTGCAGGAAGGTGTAGCGGGCCTGGGCGTAGTCCAGCTGCGCCGAGAACAGGATGCGCTGGTTCTGGATCACGTCCAGCACGGTACGGGTACCGACTTCCAGGCCGACCTGCGAGGCGTCGTACGCGCTCTGTGCCGAGACCACGGCCAGGCGACGGGCCTCCACTTCGCTGATGCCCTGTACCAGGGTCTGGTAGGCATTGCGGGTGTTGCGGTCCAGGGCGCGCTTCTGCTGCTCGTAGCCGTCCTGGGCGATGTCACGCTGGGCCAGCGCCTGGCGCACGCCGGACTGGGTGGCACCACCGGAGAAGATCGGCACGCTCAGGGTCAGGCCGATGCTGTTGGTGCGGGCGTCCGGCGACAGCGAACCGGAACCAGTGCTGTCACCCCAGGTCGCGCTCTTGCCCCAGCTGCCGCCCAGCGACAGGGTCGGGTAATGGCCGCCACGGGCGGCCTGCACGCCAGCCTCGGCGGCGCTGACCTTCAGTTCCTGCGCCTTCAGCGCCGGATTCTGGGTGGTGGCCTGCTGCACCAGCTCATCGATGTTGCCACGGTTGGCCGGCACTTCCGGGCGGAAGTCGGCCGGCAGCCCACGCAGGTTGGTCACCGGCTGGCCGGTCAGTTCGGTCAGGGCCTGGTAGTTATCGGCCAGGGTGTTCTGCGCAACGATGGTGTTGGCACGCGCCTGGTCGTACTGGGCGCGTGCTTCGTGCACGTCGGTGATCGGCGCCAGGCCCACTTCCAGGCGCTTGTCGGCGAAGTCGAACTGCTTCTTCGCGGCCGCTTCATTGGTCTGTGCGGCATTCAGCGATTCGATCGCCACCAGCACGTTGAAGTAGGCCGCCGAGGTGCGCACGATCAGGCTGTCGTTGGCCGAATCGAGGGTGAAGTCCGCCGCCTTGCTCAGCTCGCGCTGCGAACGCAGGTTGTTGATCTGGGTCCAGTTGAACAGCGTCTGGCTGCCGTCGATCGTGTAGGTGCGGCGCTTGTTGGTGAACGAGCCGGAGTTGGCGTCGGCGTTCGGCTCACTGCGCGTGCGGTTCAGCTGGGCCTGGCCGTTGATCTGCGGCAGCAGGGCGGCGCGCGCCTGCACGGCGCCTTCCTTGTCATACAGCCGGGTCGATTCGGCGGCGGACAGCTGCGGATCGCCATTGCGCGCCATTTCGTAGACCTGCAGCAGGTCGGCGGCATGGGCGGACAACGGCAGCAGGGCAGTGGCCAGCGCAACAGCGAGGGATCGGCGGATCATTGCGGCTTCCTTGGACTCAGAGGTGGAACTGGGGGGCCGGGGCGGCACCACGCAGGTAATCGATATCGGTCTCGAACAGGGACTCGCTGCTGCCGTCGGCCTTGACCAGCAGGGCCTCCATCGCCGGCGAGCGGCCGTGGATCACGAACAGGCGACCACCCGGACGCAGCCACGAGGCGAACTGTGACGGCACCACGTCGACCGCACCAGTGACACAGATCACGTCAAAGCGGCGTTCGGTCTGCCAGGACAGGGCGTCGGCCACTTCCACGCGGACGTTGGTGCCCAGGCCGGACGCGTCCAGGCGGGCGCGCGCGGCGGCGGCCAGCTCCGGGTCGATTTCCAGGCTCAGCACGTCGCGCGCCAGCGCGCCGATGCAGGCCGACAGGAAGCCGCTGCCGGTGCCGATTTCCAGCACTTCGTCACCCGGCTGCAGGTCCAGCGCCTGCAGGGTACGGCCCTCGATGACCGGCTTCATCATCTTCTGGCCATGGCCGATCGGCAGTTCGACGTCGGCGTAGGCCAGTGCCCGGTGTGCATCGGCGACAAAAGCCTCGCGCGGCAGGCGGGCCAGGACGTCGAGCACCTTGATGTCCAGCACGTCCCAGGGACGGATCTGCTGTTCCACCATCAGTTCGCGGGCGTGGGCGTAATCAATCGTCATGAGGTTCAAATCCAGCGCAGTGGGCCGGCCATTTTACCGGTGCCGGAGGCCGGCGGCGCGCCCAGAGCATCAGCTGCCGGGTGGCCGGGGTCGCAGTGCCGGAAGTCATCGCGACCTCCGGTTCGTTCAGTTTTGGTTATTCAGCCGTCCCGACCCCTCGCGGCGCATAGGCGCGCAGGAAGAAGTCGATGCTGGCAGTCACGTGGGCAAGAGGGTCGCATTCCACCGGTGACAGTGGCATGCCGCACATCATATGCATGTGCACTTCACCCTTGACCAGGGTCAGGAACTGCTCGCCAGCCAGCGAATAGTCGGTGATTTCCAGCTCGCCGCGCTCGGCGCGTGCCCGCAGGAAGTCAGCCAGGGCCTCGCAGGTACGTTCCGGTCCTGCCTTCCAGAACAGCTCGCGCAGGCGTTCGTCGGTCTCCGGCGCCATCATCATGCGCTGGATCGAGATCGCCGCATCGGACGTGATCAGTTCGAAGAAGGCCAGACCGATCCCGATCAGCTGGTCGCGCAGCGGGCCGTCCGCGTCGGCCACGAACAGGGCATCGGGCAGCATTTCAATGCACTTCGACTGCACGGCCTCGGAGAACAGGGTCTCCTTGTCGCCGAAGTGGCTGTACACAGTCAGTTTCGAGACGCCGGCCTGAGCGGCGATGGTGTCCATGCTCACGCCGGTATAGCCCTGTTCGATGAACAGTGTCTTGGCTGCTTCAAGGATCGCCGCGCGCTTGCCGAGGTCCTTGGGGCGCCCGGGTCCGGCGGCCTTGGCAGCGGGCTTGGCCGACGGCTTGCGGGAAGTGTGAGAACTCATCACGACAATACTAGACCAAGCGGTTCGATATTTATACTATACCGGCCGGTTTATTAAATTGGGCCGGCAGTCGCGGCTCCCCCCTTAGTTGCAACCCTGCGTTTTCAGGACGTTGACCGATGAAGATCGTGCGCTGGATGGGCGGTATGGTGTGGATGGCTGCGCTGGCAGCCTGTTCGGGACAGGAACAGGCGCCCCAGGCGGCCGTTCCGGTGCTGGTGGTTCACCCTGGCGAGCAGGCCGGGCAGGCGCCGGCGGCGTTCCCGGGCACGGTGCGTGCGCGGCAGGAAAGTCCACTGTCGTTCCGCGTTGGCGGCAACCTGGTCAAGCGCCACGTCGATGCCGGGCAACGGGTGAAGAAGGGCGACGTGCTGGCCGAGCTGGACGTGGCCGACTTCGCGCTGCAGGCCCGCGCCTCGCAGGCGCAGCTTGCTGCGGCCGAAGCCGATCTGGTGCGTGCCCGTGATGACCTCAAGCGCTACCAGGTGCTGGCCGACCAGCAGCTGGTCAGCCGCTCGCAGCTGGACCAGCAGTCCGCCGCCTTCAAGGCCGCGCAGGGCCAGGCCAACGCCGCCCGCGCCAACCTCGATGTGCTGCGCAACCAGGCCGACTACGCACAGCTGCGCGCGCCGTCCGATGGCGTGATCGCCAGCCGCGAGGCCGAAGCCGGGCAGGTGGTGTCGGCCGGCCAGACCATCTTCAACCTGGCCGCCGATGGCGGGCGCGAAGTGCTGATCGACCTGCCCGAGGCCACCATCCGCGACTATGCGGTGGGCCAGCCGGTCGAGGTGGAGCTGTGGAACCGTCCTGGCCAGCGCCTGCCAGGCACGATCCGCGAGATCGCCGCTGCCGCCGATCCACAGGCACGCACCTATGCAACCCGGGTCAGCCTGCCCGCCGATGCGCTGGCCGATGTCGAACTGGGCCAGAGCGCGCGCGTCTACAGCAGCGCCGGCCGCCACGGCACCCTGCAGCTGCCGCTCGGTGCGCTGCAGCGCGGTGCCAACGGTGCCGCCAGCGTGTGGGTGGTCGATCCGGCCAACAGCACGCTGAAGGCCGCGTCGGTCACCACCGGTGCCTATGGCAGCGAATCGGTGCCGGTGCTGTCCGGCGTGAATGCGGGTGACTGGGTGGTCGCTGCCGGCGGACACCTGTTGCGTGCCGGCCAGCCGGTGATCGCCGTGGACCGCCAGAACCGCCCGGTGCTGAAGCCGGCCACGCCGGCCGCTGCCGCCAAGGCCAAGGAGTAAGCCGGTGCGCCGCTTCAATCTTTCCGAGTGGGCGTTGTCCAACCGCCCGCTGGTGCTGTTCGCGATGCTTGCCTTCGCGCTGATCGGCGCATGGTCGTACAAGCATCTGGGCCAGTCCGAGGATCCGCCATTCACCTTCAAGGCGATGGTGGTGCGCACGCTTTGGCCGGGCGCCACCGCCGAACAGGTCTCGCGGCAGGTGACCGAGCCGATCGAGAAGGCGCTGATGAACACCGGCGAGTACGAGTTCATCCGCTCCTATTCGCGCCCCGGCGAATCGCAGGTCATCTTCATGGCGCGCGACAGCCTGCGTTCCAAGCAGATCCCGGACCTGTGGTACCAGGTTCGCAAGCGCGTGGGCGACATCCGTGCGACGCTGCCGCGCGAGATTGTCGGCCCGTTCTTCAACGATGAGTTCGGCGACACCTACGGGAACATCTATGCGTTGACCGGCAAGGGCTTCGACTACGCGGTGATGCGCGACTACGCCGACCGCATCCAGCTGGAACTGCAGCGCGTACCCGATGTCGGCAAGATCGACCTGGTCGGCCTGCAGGACGAGAAGGTGTGGATCGAACTGTCCAACACCCGGCTGGCAACGCTGGGTGTGTCGATGCAGCAGGTGCAGCAGGCGCTGGCCGACCAGAATGCGATCACCGGCACCAGCTTCTTCGAGACCGCCACCGATCGCGTGCAGCTGCGCGTGACGGGCCAGTTCAACGACATCGACGCCATCCGCCAGTTCCCGATCCGTGCTGGCGACCGCACCGTGCACCTGGGCGACATTGCCGAGGTCAAGCGTGGCTTCGCCGATCCGGCGTCGCCGAAGATGCGCTTCATGGGCGAAGAGGCGATCGGCCTGGCGGTGGCGATGAAGGATGGCGGTGACATCCTCAAGCTGGGCGCCAACCTCGACGCCGAGTTCGAGCGGCTTCAGAAGACCCTGCCGGCCGGCATGCAGCTGCGCAAGGTGTCCGACCAGCCGCAGTCGGTGGAGGAGTCGGTTGGCGAGTTCGTGCAGGTGCTGACCGAAGCGGTGGTGATCGTGCTGCTGGTCAGTTTCTTCTCGCTGGGCCTGCGCACCGGCCTGGTGGTGGGCGTGACCATTCCGCTGGTGCTGGCGATGACCTTCTTCGTCATGCATTACTTCGACATCGGCCTGCACAAGATTTCGCTGGGCGCACTGGTGCTGGCGCTGGGCCTGCTGGTGGACGATGCGATCATCGCGGTGGAGATGATGGCCACCAAGATGGAGCAGGGCTTTGATCGCCTGCGCGCGGCCAGCTTCGCCTGGGAATCGACCGCGTTCCCGATGCTGACCGGCACATTGATCACGGCAGCCGGCTTCCTGCCGATCGCCACGGCGGCATCGAGCACCGGTGAATACACCCGTTCGCTGTTCCAGGTGGTGACCATCGCACTGGTAGTGTCATGGATCGCAGCGGTGCTGTTCATCCCGTACCTGGGCGACAAGATGCTGCCGGACCTGTTCAATCCGCAGCCGCCGAAGCCCGGCAGCCTGTCCGCGCGTTGGCTGGCCAAGCGCCAGCAGTGGGCCGACCGCTATCCGGCGCTGGCCAACCTGATCGCACCGCCGCAGCATGGGCACGACCACGATCCCTACCAGCGCCCGTTCTACCGCAGCTTCCGGCGCTTCCTCGACGCCTGCCTGCGCCGCCGCTGGTGGGTGATCGCCGCGACCGTCGCCCTGTTCGTGTTCTCACTGATGATGTTCCGCTTCGTGCCGCAGCAGTTCTTCCCGGACTCGACCCGGCCGGAACTGATGGTGGACATCGAGCTGGCCGAGGGGGCGTCGCTGCGCTCGACCCAGGCCCAGGCCGAGAAGCTGGAGAAGCTGCTGTCCAGCCGCGAGGGCATCGCCAACTATGTGTCCTATGTGGGTACCGGTTCGCCGCGCTTCTACCTGCCGCTGGACCAGCAGCTGCCGGCGACCAACTTCGCCCAGTTCGTGGTGCTGGCCAAGGACATCAAATCGCGCGAAAGCACTCGTGACTGGCTGCTGCACGAGGTGATTCCGAAGTTCCCGGACGTGCAGATGCGCGTGACCCGCCTGGAGAACGGCCCGCCGGTCGGTTATCCGGTGCAGATGCGCATCTCCGGCGAGCACATCGAGAAGGTGCAGGCGATCGCGCGCCAGGTCGAGGCCAAGGTGCGTGAGAACCCGCACGTGATGAACGTCAACCTGGACTGGAGCGAGCCGAGCAAGGTGGTGCGGCTGGTGATCGACCAGGAGCGTGCCCGCGCGCTGGGCGTGAGCAGCGCCCAGGTCAGCCAGTTCCTGGCCAGTTCGCTGGCCGGCCAGTCGGTGAGCGTGTATCGCGAAGGCAACCGCCAGATCGAGATGCTGCTGCGCGGGCCGGCCGATGAGCGCAACCAGCTGGAGCTGCTGTCCAGCCTGTCGATGCCGACCGCGAACGGCGGCAGCATCACGCTGTCGCAGGTGGCGACGATGGAGTACGGCTTCGAGGACGGCATCATCTGGCACCGCAACCGGTTGCCGACCGTGACCGTGCGCGCCGACATCAGCGATGGCATGCAGGCGCTGGACGTGGTGCACCAGATCGTGCCCACGCTGGATGGCATCCGTGCCGAGCTGCCCAGCGGCTACCTGCTGGAAACCGGCGGCACCGTGGAGGACTCGGCGCGCGGGCAGAACTCGATCAAGGCCGGCATGCCGCTGTTCCTGGTGGTGGTGGCGACGCTGCTGATGCTGCAGCTGCGCAGCTTCTCGCGTGCGGCGATGGTGCTGGTGACCGCGCCGCTGGGCATCATCGGTGCGACCCTGTTCCTGCTGCTGTTCCGTGCGCCGTTCGGCTTCGTCGCGCTGCTGGGCACGATCGCGCTGGCGGGCATGATCATGCGCAACTCGGTGATCCTGATCGACCAGATCCAGCAGGACATCGATGCCGGGCATGATCGCTGGCATTCGATCATCGATGCCACGGTGCGCCGCTTCCGCCCGATCGTGCTGACCGCGCTGGCGGCCGTGCTGGCAATGATTCCGCTGTCGCGCAGCGCGTTCTATGGCTCGATGGCGATCTCGATCATGGGTGGTCTGATCGTGGGTACGGTGCTGACGCTGGTGTTCCTGCCGGCGTTGTACGCGGCGTGGTTCCGGGTGAAGCCGGACGAATCCGGGGCGTAATGCCCCGGGATCTGCGGCTGCACCCATCCACGCATGGCGTGGATGGATCTGCTCGCGGAATCTGCCTTCTGTAGAGCCGAGCCATGCTCGGCTGCGCTATGCGCGATGATGGGATGAGTCGAGCATGGCTCGACTCTACAGAAGCACCCACGCATGACGTGCATCTACAGCAGCGGATCGTTGCCCTGGTAGGTGCCAACCTTGGTTGGCACTGCAGCATGCATCCACGCATGGCGTGGACTGATCTGCTCGCGGGATCTGCTTTCTGTAGAGCCGAGCCATGCTCGGCTGCTCTTCGCTCTTCGCGCGATGATGGGATGAGTCGAGCATGGCTCGACTCTACAGAAGCACCCGCGCATGGCGTGGATCTACTGCAGCTGCAGGCCGATCCGCAGCACTGGCAGCAGCCACTCGACGAACACCTGCACGCGCAGTGCACGGTGTTGCCGATGCGGTTGCAGCAGGGTCACCGGCAGCGGCTGCGCCGCGTACTGCGGCATCACCTCCACCAATGCGCCTGACTGCAGCTCGGCCTGCACGTCGTAGCGCGGAATCTGCAACAGCCCCAATCCCGCCACGCAGCACGCGATCGAGGCCTCGGCGCTGTTCACGCGTACCCAGCCGGGCATCGGCAGCGTGCGCAGCTGGCCGCCATCCTGCCATTCCCACGGTTCCACCCGTGCCGTGGTCGGCGATGCGTAGTTCACCGCGCGGTGCTGCTGCAGGTCGGCAGGGTGCTGCGGCATGCCGTGCTCGCGCAGGTAGGCCGGCGCGGCCACGTTGACGAAGTCGAGTTGGCCCAGCGTGCGCGCCACCAGGCTGGAATCGCCCAGCTGGCCGACCCGCAGCACCGCATCGCAGCCGTCTTCGATCAGGTTCACCGCGCGGTCGGTCATGCCCAGGTCCAGTTCCACCTGCGGGTAGCGCGCGAAGAAATCCGGCAACGCCGGGGCGATGATGCGACGGCCGATGCGGCTGGGTACGTCGATCTTCAGCAAACCGGCCGGTTGCGCGTCGTCCTGCCGGAACAGCGACTCGGCGTCTTCAACCTCCGCGATCAGGCGCAGGCAGCGGGCATGGAACACGTCGCCGTCATGGGTGGTGGATACCCGTCGGGTCGAGCGCTGCAGCAGGCGGGTGCCAAGCCGCTGTTCCAGCTCGGCAATCGCCGCCGAGACGGTCGAACGGGGCAGGCCGAGCTGGTCGGCGGCGCGGGTGAAGCTCGCGCACTCCACGACCCGGGTGAAGATGCGGAAGCGATCGATCCGGTCCATTGTTCGCTGGCTCTGGAAAGTTAAGTCAATGTGGCGGGCTTTATCCGCTTTTTCTGCACGATATCGTCGTCAGGGCAGGGTTGCCACCCCGGGCAGCCCCCTCCCGAGACCGAAGCCATGACCGAGCATTCCCTCAAGGGCAAGACCGTGCTGATCGCCGGTGGCGCCAAGAACCTGGGCGGCCTGATCGCCCGCGACTTCGCCGCACAGGGCGCCAAAGCCATCGTCATCCACTACAACAGTGCCGCGACCCAGGCCGATGCAGAAGCAACCGTTGCCGCCGTGCAGGCGGCCGGCAGCAAGGCGGTGGCCCTGCAGGGCGACCTGACCTCGGCGGCAGCGATGGAGCGCTTGTTCGCCGATGCCGTGGCCGCAGCCGGCCGTCCCGACATCGCCATCAATACGGTCGGCAAGGTATTGAAGAAGCCGCTGCTGGACATCAGCGAAGCGGAGTACGACGAGATGAGCGCGGTCAACGCCAAGGCGGCGTTCTTCTTCCTCAAGGAAGCAGGCCGCCACGTCAATGACGGTGGCCGCATCTGCACCCTGGTCACCTCGCTGCTGGGTGCGTTCACGCCGTTCTATTCCAGCTATGCCGGCACCAAGGCGCCGGTCGAGCATTTCACCCGCGCGGCGTCAAAGGAGTTCGGTGAGCGCGGCATCTCGGTGACTGCGATCGGGCCGGGCCCGATGGACACGCCGTTCTTCTACCCGGCCGAGAGTGCCGATGCACAGGCGTACCACAAGACCGCGGCCGCGCTCTCGGCGTTCACCCGTACCGGCCTGACCGACATCGCCGACATCGTGCCGTGGATCCGCTTCCTGGTCACCGATGGCTGGTGGATGACCGGGCAGACCATCCTGGTCAATGGTGGGTACACCACCAAATAATGCAGCCGTGCATGGCGTGGATCTGCTGCGCGACATTCGAACGATCCACGCATGGCGTGGATCTACAGTAGAGCCACCCCATGGGTGGCTGCGCACAATGACCAAAGGCAGAGGCGCCACGCATGGAGTGGCGCCATCGGATCAGTTGAGTTTGGCCAGCACCGCATCCGTGGCGGCGGCGGTACTCACGGCCTGGCCCTTGGCGGCCAGGTCGGCAGTGAACACCCCATCATCCAGCACCGCGTGCACCGCCGCTTCCACTGCTGCGGCTTCGGCTTCCAGCCCCAGCGAATGGCGCAGCAGCATCGCCGCGCTGAAGATCGTCGCGTAGGGATTGGCGATGCCCTTGCCGGCGATGTCCGGGGCCGAACCGTGGATCGGTTCGTAGATGCCGACCGCACCCGGTTCACCCAGCGAGGCCGAGGGCAGCAGGCCGAGTGAGCCGGCCAGCATCGAGGCTTCGTCGGTGAGGATGTCGCCGAACATGTTCTCGGTGACGATCACGTCGTACTCGCGCGGCTTGGCCAGCAGGTGCATGGCCATCGAATCGACCAGTTGGTGCTCCAGCGCCACCTCCGGGAACTCCTCGCGGCCGATGCGCGCGGCCACGTCGCGCCACAGGCGCGAGGTTTCCAACACGTTGGCCTTGTCCACCGAGGTGACCTTGCCACGCCGCTGCCGGGCCAGGCGGAAGGCACTGCGCAGCACGCGCTCGATCTCGGCCACGGTGTAGCGGCACAGGTCGCTGGCACTGTCGGCATCGCGGGTCTTGTCGCCGAAGTAGATGCCGCCGGTCAGTTCGCGCACCACCACGAAGTCCACACCCTGCAGCAGCTCGGCCTTGATCGGCGAGGCGTGCAGCGCGGCCTCATGGGTGCGCACCGGGCGCAGGTTGGCGTACAGGCCCAGCGCCTTGCGGATCGCCAGCAGGCCCTGTTCCGGACGCACCTTGGCGTTCGGGTCGGACCACTTCGGGCCACCGACTGCGCCCAGCAGCACCGCGCTGGCGGCCTGGCAGGCGGCCAGGGTCGACGCCGGCAGCGGTTCGCCGTGGCGGTCGATGGCGATGCCACCGATGTCGTGCTCGCTGAAGGTGAAGGTGTGGTTGAAGCGTTCGGCGACGGCCTTCAGGACGGCGACTGCCGCGGCGGCCACTTCCGGGCCGATGCCATCACCGGGCAGGACAACAATTTCAGCGTGCATGCTCACTCTCGTAACGTTCGATTTCAGGGACACGGCCCAACAGATACCCCAACTGGTCGACACCTTCCAGCAGGCAGGTCTGCGAGAAGCCGTCCAGCGGGAAGGAATAGACGCGGCCGTCCGGCGTGCGCAGTTCGCGCGCGGCCACGTCGATGGTCAGCTCATCATCCGGGCGCTGCATCAGCGCCTGCACGTCGGCCTCGTCCAGCACGATCGGCAGCAGGCCGTTCTTCAGCGAGTTGCCACGGAAGATGTCGGCGATCTCGCTGCTGACGATGGCGCGCAGGCCCAGGTCGGTCAGCGCCCACGGTGCATGTTCGCGCGACGAGCCGCAGCCGAAGTTGCGACCCGCCAGCAGGATGCTGCGGCCGGCGTTGTGCGGCTGGTTGAAGGCGAAGTCGGCCACCGGTGAACCGTCGGCCTGCCAGCGCCAGTCATTGAAGGCGTTGCGGCCCAGGCCGGCGCGTTCGGTGGTGGACAGGAACCGCGCCGGGATGATCTGGTCGGTGTCGATGTTGGTCTGGCGCAGCACCACGCTGGCCGAGGTCAAGGTACGGAAACCGGCCATCACGCCACCTCCTGTGCGAACAGCTCGCGGGTGTCGGCGACATGCCCGTTCACCGCGGCCCACGCCGCGCTCATCGGTGAGGCCAGCAGGGTGCGCGAACCGGGACCCTGGCGGCCTTCGAAATTACGGTTGCTGGTACTCACGGCCAGTTGCCCGGGCGCGACCAGATCACCATTCATGGCGATGCACATCGAGCAGCCCGGCTCGCGCCATTCGGCACCGGCCGCGCGCACGATCTCATGGATGCCTTCGGCCTCGGCCTCTCGCTTGACGATCTCCGAGCCCGGCACCACCAGCATGCGCACCCGGTCGGCGACGCGACGACCGCGCAGTACCTGCGCCACCTCACGCATGTCACTCAGGCGGCCGTTGGTGCAGGAACCGACGAACACCACGTCCACCGGTGTTCCGGCCAGCGCCTTGCCGGCCTGGAAATGCATGTAGTCCAGGCCCTTCTGTGCGGCGGCATCGTTGGCGGCCGGGATCGGCGCATCCACCGCGATGGCGGTACCCGGGTGGGTGCCCCAGGTCAGGGTCGGGCGGATATCGGCGGCGTCGATGTGCACTTCGCTGTCGAAGCGCGCGCCGTCATCACTGCGCAGCTGCTGCCAGCGCGCCACCGCAGCCTCGAAATCGGCGCCCTTTGGGCCGCGCGGGGTGTTGGCGACGAAGTCGAAGGTGACCTGGTCCGGCGCCACCATACCGGCACGCGCACCCGCTTCGATCGACATGTTGCACAGGGTCATGCGCTGTTCCATGTCCATCGCTTCGATGGTGCTGCCGCGGAACTCGATCACGTGGCCGGTGCCGCCATTGACGCCGATCACGCCGATGATGTGCAGAACCACGTCCTTGGCGCCGACACCCGGCGCCAGCGGCCCATCGACGGTGATCGCCAGCGTCTTCGCCTTGCGCTGCAGCAGGCATTGCGTGGCCAGCACGTGGCCGACCTCGCTGGTGCCGATGCCGAACGCCAGCGAACCGAAGGCACCGTGGGTGGAGGTGTGGCTGTCGCCGCAGACGATGGTCATGCCCGGCTGGGTGAAGCCCTGCTCGGGCGCGATCACGTGGACGATGCCGCGGTTGTCCGAGGCCATGTCGAACAGCTCGATGCCGTGCTCGGCGCAGTTGCGCGCCAGCGTGGCGACCTGTGCCTCGGAGGCGGCGCTGGCATAGGGCAGCGTGCCGTCCGCGGCGGCCGGCAGGGTCGGCGTGGAGTGGTCCATCGTCGCCTTGGTGCGGTCCGGCCGGCGCGGCGACAAGCCGCGTTCGCGCAGTTCGGTGAAGGCCTGCGGCGAGGTCACCTCGTGGATCAGGTGCAGGTCGATGTACAGCACGGCGGGCGCGCTGTCGGATTCGGGAACCACCACGTGGGCGTCCCACAGTTTGTCGTACAGGGTGCGGGGTGCGGAAGTCATGCGTATGCCTGGCAGAAGTACGAAATAGCGAACATCAGTAAGGAAAGCGGAACGGTCAAGTCAGCGACGGCGGGCGAGCACACGCAGGCGCACGTAGTCGGCCAGCGGCTGGCCAGATGCGTCACGCGGCAGCTCGGCCAGCAGTGCGGTGGCCGCCTCGCGCACGGTGGCGCGGGCCTCGGCCGGCAGGTCGTCCAGCAGCGGTGCGGCGAATACCCGCAGCCAGCCGGCCACGCCGGTCGGCAGTGCGGTCGGGCGCGGCGTGCACTCGATCAGTTGCACCTGGAAGCCATGCTGGCGCAGGCGATCGGCGTAGGCATCGGCCGTCGGGAAGTACCACCGGAAGGTGCTGGCGCCATGCCCGTGGGCCACGCGCGCGGCCTGCACGGCCGCGATGATCGTGGCCACGTTGCCGTGGCCGCCGAACTCCGCGACGAAGCGGCCACCGGGGCGCAGGGCGCGGCGCACGCCTTCCAGCACGCGGTCCGGAGTCGTCATCCAATGCAGTGCCGCATTGCTGAACACCGCATCGAACTCGCTGTCGAACGACAGTGCGTGGCCGTCCATCAGCTGGGCGTCGACGCCGCGCGCACGGGCGGCGATCACCAGTTCCGGCGAGGCATCCACGCCGTGGATGCGCGCACCGCTCAGGGCCAGTTCGGTGCTGAGTACGCCATCGCCACAGCCCAGGTCGAGGATGCGCTCACCGGCGCGCGGGTCGAGCAGGCGCGATACCGCACCGCCGAGCAGCGGCACGAAGCCGGCATCGATCGCATAGTCCTGGGCGTTCCACTGCTGGCCAGCGGCGCTGGCCTGGGTGGGGGTGTCGAAGGCGCTCATGGTGGGATCCTCAGGCGGTGGCGGAAGCGGGAACGTCGGTGCTGCTGTGGACGGCGGCCTGACGCTGGCGCAGCAGGCGGTTGGCCACATCCAGCCAGGCCAGCGCGGAGGCTTCGATGATGTCCTTGCTGGTGCCGGTGCCGTCGTACTCCACGCCGTCATGGCGCACACTCAGGTTGGCTTCGCCACGCGCATCGGCACCGATGCCGACGCTGTGCACGTGATAGCTGTCCAGCATCAGCTGCACGCCGGTGGCGGCCGACAGCGCGCCGAACAGCGCATCGACCGGGCCGTCGCCCTGCGCGGTCTCGGCCACGCGGTTGCCATCCGGGTCGGACAGTTCGACCAGCGCGTTGGCGCGGCTGCCGACGTCGCTGATGGTCATCGAGGCCAGGCGGTAGCCCTGCGCGCTGGAGCCGCCCTGCATCAACGTCTGCAGGTCGGCATCGGTGACCACGCGCTGCTGTTCGCACAGGCCCTTGAACTGCTCGAACACCAGCTTCAGTTCGTCTTCGTCCAGCCAGAAGCCCAACGCACGCAGGCGCGCTTCGACGGCGGCGCGGCCACTGTGGCGGCCCAGCACCATCTGCGAATCTTCCCAGCCCACGTCTTCCGGACGCATGATTTCGTAGGTGCCGCGGTGGCGCAGCATGCCGTGCTGGTGGATGCCCGATTCATGGGCGAACGCGTTGGCACCGACGATGGCCTTGTTGCGCTGTACCGGCATGCCGACCAGACGCTGCAGCAGCTGCGAAGTGCCGACGATGCGTGGGGTGTTGATCGAACTGTCCTGTTCGTAGAAGGCCTGGCGGACCTTCAGCACCATCGCGATCTCTTCCAGCGAACAGTTGCCGGCGCGCTCGCCGATGCCGTTGATGGTGCACTCGACCTGGCGTGCACCGCCTTCGATGGCGGCCAGCGAGTTGGCCACCGCCAGGCCCAGGTCGTTGTGGCAGTGCGCGCTGAAGATCACGTTGGCCGCGTTCGGCACGTCGGCGACGCCGGCGATGACCTGCTGGAACATCGCGCGGATTTCTTCCGGCGTGGTGAAGCCGACGGTGTCGGGCAGGTTGATGGTGGTGGCGCCGGCGGCAATGGCCACGCGCGAAACCTCGATCAGGTAGTCCAGCTCGGTGCGGGTGGCATCCTCGGCCGAGAACTCGACGTCGTCGATGTAGGAACGGGCCAACGAGACGTGCTTGCGTACCGACTCCAGCACCTGCTCGCGGGTCATCCGCAGCTTGTGCTCGCGGTGCAGCGGGCTGGTCGACAGGAACACGTGCAGGCGCGGGTTGGCTGCCGCTTCCAGTGCACGTGCGGAGGTCTCGATATCGGCCTGCAGGCAGCGCGACAGCACCGCCAGGCTCAGGCTCGGGCGGCGCAGCTCGCGGCCGATCATCGCCATCGCCTCGCGGTCGGATTGCGAGCTGGCCGGGAAGCCGGTCTCGATGATGTCCACGCCCAGTTCGTCCAGCGCACGCGCCATCACCAGCTTCTGCGGCGGGCTCATGCTGCAGCCGGGGGACTGCTCGCCGTCACGCAGGGTGGTGTCGAAGATGCGGATGCGCGGGGTGGTAATTCGTTCGATGGTGGTCACAGGGAAATCTCCTCGACAGCGGGTGCGACGGCTTGCAGGGGGGAAGGGGAAGAGGCGGGGGAGGCGAGGGCGCTGGCCTTGGTCGGCGAGCGCGGGGTTTCGCTGCGCCGTCGCCGCGGTTTGCGTGGCGGGCGCGGACGGATGTCGGTGAGCAGGCCGGCCAGGACACCGGCATCGATGTTGCCGCCGGACACCACCGCACACTTGCGGCGGCCGGCGACGCGGCGGCCGGCCGCCAGCGCCAACGCGCCCGCGCCCTCGGCGATGATGTGTTCCTCCAGCGCCAGCCGGACCAGCGTTTCGCGCAGTTCGGCCTCGCGCACGATCACCACATCGTCCAGCAGCGAGGTGCACAGGCGGCGGGTCAGGAAGCCGGGAATCTTCACCCGCACGCCGTCGGCCAGAGAGGCAACCGGGGCGATCTCGCGCACGTCGCCGCGGATCGCACGTGCCATCGAATCGACGCCTTCCACCTGCGCGCCAATCACGCGAACGCCCTGCGATTTCAGCGCCAGTGCAACGCCGGAGGCCAGTCCACCGCCGCCGATCGGCACGATCACCACGTCCGGCGCGTGTGCGGCCAGCTCGATGCCGACCGTGCCCTGGCCCGCGATCACATCGGCGTCGTCGAACGCGGACAGGAAGCGGTAGCCGTGTCGCTGTGCCAGTTCGACCGCGAAGGCGTAGGCCTCGTCGTAGCTGGTGCCGTGCTGGCGAACGGTCGCGCCCCAGTGGGCGACGCCGGCGATCTTGGTGGCCGGTGCGCCATGTGGCATCACGGTGATGGCCGGCACGTCCAGGCGGTAGGCCGCCCACGCCACGCCCTGGGCATGGTTGCCGGCCGAGGCGCAGATCACCGGCCGGGTATCGCCGCGCTCGCGGCCGGCCAGCAGCGCGTTCAACGCGCCGCGGACCTTGTAGGACCCGGTGCGCTGCAGGTTCTCCAGCTTCAGCCAGGTGCCGAAGCGCTCGGCATGGTGCAGCGGGGTAGGCGGCAGGAAGCGGCGCAGCCGGGCCTGCGCCGCCAGTACGTCGGCGACGCTTACGTCGCCGACATCGCTTTCCTGGCTGGCATCAGCGGCCGGCATGGGCCACCAGCGCGGTGCGGGCGACCGCCGCATGCGGGCACGGGCGGCGAAGAAGACGCCTCCGTACCGGCACCGTGGTCACTACGGTACGGGTGTTCATACGGATGCTCCTTCCACGGCAGTGACCTGCACGGACACGCAGTCGTAGATCTTCTCGATCTGCCGGCACAGCGTTTCCGCCGGGCGCTGGCCATCCACCACCAGCTGCAGGTGCCAGCGGCCATCGTCGTCGGCCACCGGCGCACCGCTGATCGCGCGCGGTGCGAAGCCGCGGCGTTCGGCCATGCCGATCACGCGCAGCAGCGCGCCTTCGGCCGGGTGCAGCACCAGGTCAAGCCGGTATTGCATTGGGGGTCTCCTGGCGGGCATGGGCGGGGTTGCTTTCCAGCATCGTGCTGTTGGCGGTGTTCGGCGGCACCAGTGGCCACACGTTGGCACGTGCATCGATGGCCACGTGCAGCAGGGCCGGGCCCGGTTCGGCCAGCAGCGCGGCCAGGCCGCCTTCCACGTCGTCGCGGTTGTCGATGCGGGTGGCGGCGATGCCGAACACCTGTGCCAGCGCCACGAAGTCCGGGTTGTCGGACAGGTCGATCTCGCTGTAACGCTCGGCGAAGAACAGCTCCTGCCACTGCCGCACCATGCCCAGCGAACTGTTGTCCAGCAGCACGATCTTCACCGGCAGGCGGCAACGCGCGATGGTCGCCAGCTCCTGCACGTTCATCATGAAGCTGCCGTCGCCGGACACCAGCACCACGGTGCGCTCCGGGCATGCGAACTGCGCACCCATCGCCGCCGGCAGGCCGAAGCCCATGGTGCCCAGCGCGCCACTGGTCAGGTGGTTGCGCGGGTGGTTGAAGCGGCAGTGCTGCGCCACCCACATCTGGTGCTGGCCGACATCGCAGGCGATCACCGCATCGGCCGGGGCCAGCTCGCTCAGGCGCTTCAGCAGCGCCGGGGCGTAGATGTGCTGGCCCGGTGCGTCGTAGCGTGCAGAGAAGCGGTCGCGGTGCTGCGCGCAACGCCTGCGCCACGCGTCCTGGTGGGCCTTGGGGGAGGGGAAGGCCGCACGCAGGGCACGGATGGCATGGCCGACGTTGCCAGGCACGGCGACATCGGCGCTGCGCAGCTTGGAGATCTCGTAGGCGTCGGCATCGATATGGACGACGCGGGCGAACGGTGCGAACTCGGCCAGCTTGCCGGTGGCGCGGTCGTCGAAGCGTGCACCCAGCACCAGCAGCAGGTCGCTTTCCTGCACCGCCATGTTGGCCGCGCGGGTACCGTGCATGCCCAGCATGCCCAGTGACTGCGGATGGCTGGCCGGCAGCGCGCCCAGGCCACGCAGGGTCATCACGGTGGGGATGGCGCTGGCTTCGACGAAGTCGCGCAGGTCCTGCACCGCATCGCCCAGCGCGATGCCGCCACCGGCGTAGACCACCGGCTTCTCGGCGGCCGCCAGTGCGGCGATGGCTTCGGCGATGGCCGCTTCGGCCGGCGCAGGTGGCGGCTCGACGCTACTCGGCACGTGCGCCGGCAGGTGGCTGGCATCGGCCAGCTGCACGTCCTTGGGCAGGTCGATCAGCACCGGGCCGGGCCGGCCCTCGCGGGCGACGCGGAAGGCATCGGCGACCACGCGCGGCAGGTCGTCGACGCTGCGCACCAGCCAGCTGTGCTTGACGATCGGCATGGTCAGGCCGAACACATCCAGTTCCTGGAAAGCGTCAGTACCCAGCAGCGGCGTGGCGACCTGGCCGGTGATGCAGACCATCGGCACCGAATCCAGCATCGCATCGGCAATGCCGGTGACCAGGTTGGAGGCGCCCGGGCCGGAGGTGGCCACGCAGACGCCGACCTGGCCGCTGGCGCGGGCGAATCCATTCGCCGCCAGTGCGGCACCCTGCTCGTGGCGCACCAGGATGTGCTTCAGCGACGAATCCACCAGCGCGTCGTAGAACGGCATGATGGTGCCGCCGGGATAGCCGAACAGCGTGCGGATGCCTTCGGCTTCCAGCGCCTGGGTCAGCCAGCGCGCGCCGTTGGGCGGCGCGCTGCGGTGTGTGGAAGAGTTCATGGGGGAACCTTGCAAAGCGGGTGGGGGAGGGCCGCGCGGTTACGCGGCCTGTCCTTGCAACCAGACCATCTTGGCGCGCAGTTCCTTGCCCACCTTCTCGATCGGGTGCTCCAGGTCGGCCTGCTTGAACCGGTTGTAGTTCGGCAGGCCCGCTTCGTACTCGGCCACCCAGTTCTTGGTGAAGGTGCCGTCCTGGATGTCCTTCAGCACTTCCTTCATGCGCGCCTTGGTGCCGGCGTCGATCACCCGCGGGCCGCTGACGTAGTCGCCGTACTGCGCGGTCTCGGAGATGAATTCCAGCATGCGCGAGATACCGCCTTCATAGAACAGGTCGACGATCAGCTTCAGTTCGTGCAGCACTTCGTAGTAGGCGATCTCCGGCTGGTAGCCCGCTTCGACCAGGGTCTCGAAACCGGCCTGCACCAGTGCCGAGGCACCGCCGCACAGCACCGCCTGCTCGCCGAACAGGTCGGTCTCGGTCTCTTCCTTGAAGGTGGTCTGGATCAGGTTGGCGCGTGCACCGCCGAGGCCGGCCGCATAGGCCAGTGCGTACTCGGCCGCCTTGCCGCTCTTGTCCTGGTAGACCGCCCAGATGCAGGGCACGCCACGGCCGATCTCGTACTCGCGGCGCACCAGCGCGCCCGGGCCCTTGGGCGCAACCAGCACCACGTCCAGGTCGTCGCGCGGCCTGATCATGTCGAAGTGCACGTTCAGGCCGTGCGCGAACAGCAGCACCGCACCCTGCTTCATGTTCGGCGCCAGCACGTCGTCGTAGAGCTTCTTCTGCACCATGTCCGGGGTCAGCACGGCGACCAGGTCCGCATCCTTCACCGCGTCGGCCGGTGCTTTCACGGTGAAGCCGTCGGCCTGTGCCTTGACTTCGGTCGGGCCGCCCGGACGCAGGCCTACCACCACGTCGAAGCCGGATTCGCGCAGGTTCAGTGCGTGGGCGCGGCCCTGGCTGCCGTAGCCGATGACGGCGATCTTGGTCTGGGGCAGGTCGTTGGTGCTCATGGGGGAGGTTCCTTGCGGTGGGAAGAAAAAAGAACGGCCGGTCGTCGAGGTGACGTACCGGCCGGTCAGGGGAAAGCGGTGGAGGAGGCACCATGCGCCGCGCAGGCACAGCCACCACGAGGCGTGGCGGCGGTGTGGGTCCGGGTTTTGCGTTGGGCGTTGTGCATGGTGGTTGCGTCTGAAACCAGGTTCTGAAATGAAAAAACCCGCACCGGGGCGGGTGCGGGTTTTTGAAGAGTTCCGGTGTATTCGTTGCTTACACGCTGGCTCGTCCCGCACCTGTTGGTTGGGTAATAAGTACGAGCACAAGAATCGAACGCAGCGAGGCGGCGCCGATGTCGGCGGCTTCGTTGTGGGTTCGCGGTGGCGTGTTGTGATGCAACATGTGATCGAGAGAAACACAGCCGTTTTGGCGATGTCAACCCTCGCGACGGAATTCTTGTTGGTTTCCGTTGCATCCGGCGCAATCGCCTGTGGCACAAGGATGGTTGCCGCTGAAAGTGTTTCGGTGAACCGGAATTCACTCCTTTCAGGGCGGTTTTTGCGCGGAATCCGGCGGATCCTCGCCTTGCTGGGTGCGGACCTTGCACACCCGCCCCAGGATCAACGTCCATGACCTCTGCCCGATACCCCAGGATGGCCGCAGCGGCGAAGATCGGGGGACCACCCTTCCATCGGAACCCGACCGTGTCCCGACGCCTTGCCCGTTCCCTGCTGGCCGCCGCTGTACTGGCCGCTGTGCCCGCACTGTCTTCGGCCGCCGACCGCATCACCGGCCACACCTTTGCCACCCGTTCGGAGGTGATCGCCCCGCATGCGATGGCCGCTACCTCGCAGCCGCTGGCCACCCAGATTGCACTGGACGTGATGAAGGGGGGAGGCTCGGCGGTGGACGCGGCGATCGCCGCCAACGCCGCGCTTGGCCTGATGGAGCCGACCGGCAACGGCATCGGTGGCGACCTGTTCGCCATCGTCTGGGACTCGAAGACGCAGAAGCTCTACGGCTACAACGGTTCGGGGCGCTCGCCGAAGTCGCTGACCCTGGCCGAGTTCCAGCGACGTGGCCTGAAGGACATCCCGGCTACCGGCCCGCTGCCGGTCTCCGTGCCCGGCGCGGTCGACGGCTGGTTCGCGCTGCACGACCGCTTCGGCCGCAAGCCGATGGCCGACAACCTGGCGCCGGCCATCCGCTACGCGCGCGAGGGCCATCCCGTCGCCGAGGTGATCGCCTACTACTGGGACCGCTCGGTGCCCAAGCTGTCGCAGTACCCGGGCTTCAAGGAGCAGTTCACGATCAACGGCCACGCCCCGCGCAAGGGCGAGATGTGGAAGAACCCGAACCTGGCCAGCACCCTGCAGCAGATTGCCGACGGCGGACGCGATGCCTTCTACAAGGGCGCCATTGCCCACACCATCGGCGACTACTTCAAGGCCAATGGTGGCTACCTGAGCTACCAGGACATGGCCGACCACCATGGTGAGTGGGTCGAACCGGTCAGCAGCAACTACCGTGGCTACGACGTGTGGGAGCTGCCGCCGAACAGCCAGGGCATCGCCGCCCTGCAGATCCTCAACGTGCTGGAAGGCTACGATTTCTCGAAGATCCCGTTCGGTTCACCCGAGCACGTGCACCTGTTCGTCGAAGCGAAGAAGCTGGCCTTCGCCGACCGTGCGCGCTTCTATGCCGACATGGCCTTCCAGCCGGCGCCGGTGCAGAAGCTGATCTCCAAGGAATACGCCGCGCAGCGCCGCGCACTGATCTCGATGGACAAGGCGCTGAAGGAAGTGCAGCCGGGCACGCCGAAGCAGCTGGAAGAAGGCGACACGATCTACATGACCGTGGCCGACGCCGACGGCATGATGGTGTCGTTGATCCAGTCCAACTACCGCGGCATGGGCAGCGGCATGGCGCCGCCGGGACTGGGCTTCATCCTGCAGGATCGTGGCGAGATGTTCGTGCTGCAGAAGAACCATCCCAACGGCTATGCACCGGGCAAGCGGCCGTTCCAGACGATCATCCCGGCGTTCATCACCAAGGGCGGCAAGCCGTACGCCAGCTTCGGCGTGATGGGCGGCGCGATGCAGCCGCAGGGCCACGCGCAGATTGTGATGAACCTGGTGGATTTCGGCATGAACCTGCAGGAAGCCGGTGACGCACCGCGCATCCAGCACGAGGGCTCGACCGAACCGACCGGACAGGCCACGGCGATGACCGACGGTGGTGAAGTGAATCTGGAAACCGGCTTCCCGTACGAGACGGTGCGTGCGCTGATGCGCAAGGGGCATCGCATCGTGTTCGCCGATGGGCCTTATGGCGGGTACCAGGCGATCATGCGCGACCCCGAGAGCGGGGTTTATTACGGAGCTTCGGAGAGTCGCAAGGACGGGCAGGCGGCGGGGTATTGAGGTTTCCCTGCCACCGGGCGCAGCCCCCTCTGCGGTGATGGTTCAGCGATGCTTGGCTTGGCCGGGCGGATGGATTGTCTGGGGGACGCCGTGAATACGTCCCTGTAGGCTCGGTCGCCGCATCCATGCGGCTCACGCCCCCAGCCAACCCACCCGCCCGGCCACGGACAGTTTCCGTGTCCGTCACCGCAGGAAAAGAAAAAGAAGAGCAAGAGCAAAGGCAACGGCAACAGCCGCGGGCTTTGGGTTGGGGTCGGATCCGTTTTCCGCAGGAAAACGGATCCGACCCCTTCTTGTTTTCCGATACACATCTTCCACGCAAAGCGTGGAAAACCAACCGTCACCGGAAATCTGTCGGGCGTGGGGCGGTGTGGGTGGGCAGGACCGTTGGCGCCATGGATGGCGCCATCGAGCCCCCATGGATGGGTTCACGGCGTGTCCTGCCCACCCACACCGCCCCACCCAACCAGCAGCAACCCGGAGCCGCCTTTGAATTTGACCTTGGCCCTTGCCTGGAAAAGCGGTGCAGCCGCAGGCTGCAAAACACACTCAATCTTGATCGTGCGCGCGCGCCGCCTCGGCCTGGGTCTCCTCCTGCGCCGCCATCTCGCGCGCGATCCACGCATCGATCATGTGCCGCTGGCGCTGCGCCTGCCGCCGCTCACGCGTGTACTCCTGGTCGAGCACGCGGTACAGCGACACCATCACCAGCACCATCAGCAGCGCGAATGGCAACGCCGCAATCGTGATCATGCCCTGCAGTGCATCCAGGCCACCGGCCAGCAGCAAGGCCGCTGCGATCAACGCCACCGCAATGCCCCAGGCCAGCTTGCGCTTCAACGGAGGATCGCCTGCTTCGTCAGTGGACATGCTGGCCAGCACCAGTACCGCCGAGTCGGCCGAGGTCACGAAGAAGATCATCAGCAGTACCAGTGCGATGCACGACAGCAGCAGCGGCAGCGGCATGCTGTCGAACAGCGTGAACAGCACGGTCTCGTAGCCATTGCCCAGCGCCTGCACCAGGTCGGCATGGCCGAAGATCTGTGCCCACAGCGCGGTGCCGCCGAATACCGCGAACCAGAAGAAGCCCAGCAGCGTCGGCGCGAGCACGACGCCGATCACGAACTCGCGCACGCTGCGGCCGCGCGAGATGCGTGCGATGAACGACCCCACGAACGGTGCCCACGAGATCCACCAGGCCCAGTAGAAGATTGTCCAGTCCGCCACCCAGGTGCTGCCGGAGAACGGTGACATGCGCAGGCTCATCGTCACCAGCTGGTTGAGGTAGGAGCCCAGCGTGGTGGTGAAGGTATCGAAGATGAAGCCGGTCGGCCCCAGCACCAGCAGGATGGCGGCCAGCAGGGCAGCCAACGCCAGGTTGAAATTGGACAGCCACTTCACACCTCGCTCCACGCCACTGGCGGTGGAGGCCATGTACAGCACGAAGGCGACGGCAATGATGGTCATCTGCACGGCGACGGTAGCCTGCACGCCGAACACGCGCTCGATGCCGGCGGCGATCTGGATGGTGCCGAAGCCCAGCGTAGTCGCGACACCGATCGCGGTGGCGACCACTGCAGCGATGTTGACCGCCCTACCGATCCAGCCGCGATGGTGGCGGCCGATGATCGGCTGCAGCATGTCGCTGACCAGGCCGCGGCCGTTGCGGTTGAACTGGAACCAGGCCATTGCCAGCCCGATCAGCGCATAGATGGCCCACGGATGCAGGCCCCAGTGGAAGAATGCATAGCGCATCGAGGCGCGTGCCGCATCCAGGCTCTGCGGAGCAAGCCCTTCCGGTGGCTTGCTGAAGTGCGAAATGGGCTCGGCGGCGCCCCAGAACACCAGGCCGATGCCCATGCCGGCGGCGAACAGCATCGACATCCAGCTGGCTCGCGAGAACTCGGGCTCGGCGTCTTCGCCACCGATGCGCAGGTTGCCGAAGCGACCGAAAGCCAGGTACATCAGGAACACCAGGGCCAGGAATACCACCAGCAGGTACAGCCAGCCGACGCTGCGGATGACTTCTGCCAGCATCGACTGCACCACGGCATTGAAGGGGCCTGGTGCAATACCGGCAAGCAGCACCAGCAGCAGAACGAGTGCGATGGAAACGCGAAACACCATGAAGGAGCTTCTCCGATCAAGGGATTGAGGGGAGCGAGCAGAGCTTGCAGCGAAGGACCGGCGGCATGCAGCGCGAACCGGGCAGGGGCCGCGTCGGCGGCGAAGGACGCATCGGTCGCTGGAGGGCGACGGACGTGCACGTTACTGAACGCGACGTCATGGTTCTGTTAACGAACAACGATCCGGATCAGATCCGCTTTCCACAGGAAAGCGGATCTGACCGCGGGGGCAACTCCCGGAGCGGGCGGTCTATGCTCTAATGCACGCCAAGAAGCGGGGGTACCGCGGCCATGTGGCCACGGTTGAGACAGTCCCTTGGAACCTGATCCGGCTCATACCGGCGTAGGGAAGCTTTGCAGTGCAGCCGTGCCCGGACACCGCCCAAGGACCGTCCGTGCGCGGTCGCAGTGCGCCGCCGCTTCGTCCCTGACCTTCCTGGACGATGCCCGATGAACGCACAGCTCTCCGCCCTGCAGCAACAGGCCCAGCAACTCTCCGAATCCGTGACCCGGCCCATTCCCGGCTCGCGCAAGATCCACGTACCCGGTTCGCGTCCGGATCTGCAGGTGCCGATGCGCGAGATCGCGTTGACCCGCACGCCGACGCTGTTCGGCGGCGAGGAGAATGCACCGGTCACGGTCTACGATACGTCGGGCCCGTACACCGATCCGGACGCGCGTATCGATCTGTCCGCGGGCCTGCCGGCGCTGCGTCGTGGCTGGGTGGAGGAGCGCGGCGATACCGAACAGCTCGACGGCCTGAGTTCGTCGTTCGGCCGCGACCGCGAGCACGATCCGAAGCTCGATGCTGTGCGCTTCCCCACACGCAGCCTGCCGCGACGTGCACGTGCAGGCGCGAACGTCACCCAGATGCACTATGCGCGCCGCGGCATCATCACGCCGGAAATGGAATTCGTCGCCATCCGCGAAAACCAGCGGCTGGACGCGATCCGCGATGCCGGCCTGCTGCAGCAGCACCCGGGCGAGGCGTTCGGCGCCTCGATCCAGAAGATCATCACGCCGGAGTTCGTGCGCGATGAAATCGCGCGCGGCCGCGCGGTGCTGCCCAACAACATCAACCATCCGGAAAGCGAGCCGATGATCATCGGCCGCAACTTCCTGACCAAGATCAACGCCAACATCGGCAACAGCGCGGTGTCCTCGGGCATTGCCGAAGAGGTGGAGAAACTGGTGTGGGCGATCCGCTGGGGTGGTGACACCGTGATGGACCTGTCCACCGGCAAGCACATCCACGAAACCCGCGAGTGGATCATCCGCAACTCGCCGGTGGCGATCGGTACCGTGCCGATCTACCAGGCGCTGGAGAAGGTCGACGGCCGCGCCGAAGCGCTCACCTGGGAGATCTTCCGCGACACGCTGATCGAGCAGGCCGAGCAGGGCGTGGACTACTTCACCATCCACGCCGGCGTGCTGCTGCGCTACGTGCCGCTCACCGCCAAGCGCGTGACCGGGATCGTCAGCCGTGGTGGTTCGATCATGGCCAAGTGGTGCCTGGCGCACCACAGGGAGAATTTCCTCTACACGCACTTCGAAGACATCTGCGAGATCATGAAGGCCTATGACGTGACCTTCTCGCTGGGTGACGGCCTGCGCCCGGGCTGCATCGCCGATGCCAACGACGCGGCGCAGTTCGGTGAGCTGGAGACGCTGGGTGAGCTCACCAAGATCGCCTGGAAGCATGATGTGCAGACCATGATCGAAGGCCCCGGCCACGTGCCGATGCAGCTGATCAAGGAGAACATGGACAAGCAGCTGCGCGAATGCGGCGAAGCGCCGTTCTACACGCTGGGGCCGCTGACCACCGACATCGCGCCGGGCTACGACCACATCACCAGCGCGATCGGTGCGGCGATGATCGGTTGGTTCGGCACGGCGATGCTCTGCTACGTGACGCCGAAGGAACACCTCGGCCTGCCCAATCGCCAGGACGTGCGTGACGGCATCATGGCCTACCGCATCGCCGCGCATGCGGCCGACCTGGCCAAGGGCCATCCGGGCGCGCAGGTACGCGACAACGCACTGAGCAAGGCGCGCTTCGAGTTCCGCTGGGAAGACCAGTTCCACCTTGGCCTGGATCCGGAGAAGGCCAGGGAGTTCCATGACGAAACGCTGCCGAAGGATGCGCACAAGCTGTCGCACTTCTGCTCGATGTGCGGCCCGCACTTCTGTTCGATGAAGATCACCCAGGATGTGCGTGACTACGCCGAGGCCGGCATGAAGGAGAAGTCGGAGGAGTTCCGCGCCGCGGGTGCCGAGGTCTACCACCAGGGGTGATGCGCAGACGGTGGTGCCGGCCCGCGGCCGGCACTACCGCTCATCACGCCGCTCCCGGCTATCCTCCGCCCATCATCCCGGGGAAAGGACACCATGCCTGTTGCCATGACCACCCGTTGGCTGGCCATTGCCCGCCGGCATCCTTCGGCCTGGTTGCTGGGCGCGCAGCTGCTGGCGGTGCTGCTGTATCCCGCGCTGGATGACACCGCCGCCGGCCGCGCGGCACTGGGCATGTTCGGCATGGCGGTACTCGGCCTGGCGCTGTGGGTGGTCCAGCGCAGCCCGCTGGGCACCTGGCTGGCGCTGTTGCTGGCCATTCCCTCGGTGGTGTTCTCGTTGGCAGGCGCATTGCTCGAGCGCACCGCATTGCTGACCACCGCGCAGGTGCTGGAGAGCCTGCTGTACTTCTACACGGCTGGCGCCCTGATTGCCTACATGCTCCAGGACCACAAGGTCACCCGCGACGAACTGTTCGCAGCTGGCGCAACCTTCACCCTGCTGGCGTGGGCGTTCGCCTTCGCGTTCGCGGTGTGCCAGCAGTGGTATCCGGGCAGTTTCCAGGGCACCGGCGGGCAGGCGCAGCGCAGTTGGATGGAGCTGCTTTATCTCAGCTTCAGCTTGCTGTCTGGAGTCGGCTTGAGTGATGTCGTGCCGCTTCATCCACAGGCACGAGCACTGGTCATGCTGGAGCAGTTTTCCGGCGTGATGTACGTGGCTTTGGTGGTTTCGCGGCTGGTCGGATTGACCATGCTGCGGCGCATGTGAAAATGAACGCCAGATAAAAATTTCGCGCCCAAGAGGGCGCGAATGATGTCGCGAATTATGTGAATGCGTCGGCGAGAGAGAGCCTGATGTCGACCACGCGATAGGCGAGGTAACTTGCATAGGCTAGTATTCGCGCGCTCGATTGTTTTTGCGGTATGCGCCGATGCTTTGTGCGGAGTCTGGCTTTTCGCTGTTCCCAGGACGGGACCGTAACGAAGGCAAACACTGCCCGGGACCTGTCTCTACTGTGTAGCAGAAAATGAACAGCAGCGAAATACAGCCACCCGTGTCCGATCGGATACGGATAGGAGAGTGCATCGTCACTCTGTCCTCGCGCGAAGTCGAGGTCGTCGGTGCGCGTCGTCCGCGCCGGCTGACGCCGAAGGCGCTGGGCGTTCTGCGCGTGCTGCTGCGGCAGCCGGGCCGTGTGGTCACCCGCGACGAGTTGTTCGCCGAGGTGTGGCCGGACACGCTGCCGACCAACGATGTGCTGACCCAGGCCGTTACCCAGCTGCGCAAGGCGTTCAGCAACGACGACGACAGCGGCCAGGCCTACATCGAGACCATTGCCAAGACCGGCTATCGGCTTCTGGTACCGGTACAGGCGCTGGACGATGCGGAGCCGTCGGCTGCGGGCTTGCCTGACGACGAAGATGTGGACGTGCAGCCCGCACTCGCCGCCGCTGCGGCGCTGCCCGCGCGCGCGCAGGAATCGCGCCGCCGCTGGCGCCATGTCCGCCGCCGCGTGCTGCTGGCGCTGGGCGTGTTGATGCTGGCCACGCTGCTGGTGATGACCACGCTGCTGCTGCGCCGCGCACCGGCCAGCAGTTCGCCGGTGGAGGCCGCCGTGGAGAACGGCACGCGGGTGATCGGCAGCCCCCAGCGCCCCTATCGGTTGATCACCGCAACCAGCGGCTTTGAAACCTATCCCACGCTGTCACCGGATGGTTCGCTGGTGGCCTATGAAGGCGCCAACGAAGATGGCAACGGCGGTGGTGCGATCAAGGTACAGACCTCCGGCAACGCGCCGGCGCGCCAGTTGCTGGCGCCGCCGGCCGGTGCCGTCGATCGATTCCCGAACTGGTCGCCGGATGGTCGCGAAATTGCCTTCGCACGGTTCTCCGCCGACGGTGGCTGCCAGGTGCTGATCGCCAGCGCAACCGGTGGCGCCCTGCGCCAGGCCACGCGCTGCGATGGCACCGAGCTGCTCAGCTTCGACTGGACGCCCGATGGTCGCGGCCTGGTGTTCGGCAGCATGGTCGGGCGCTACGCGCACCGTGGCATCCGCGTGCTGGACCTGGCCAGTGGTCAGTGGCGCGCGCTGGCGTACAGCGTCGACCAGGACGACTTCGACTACGCACCGCGTTACTCGCCCGATGGGCAATGGCTGGTGTTCGTGCGCAATCCGCAGCTGGGCGATCTGTGGCGGGTGCCGGCCGCGGGCGGTACGCCCGAGCAGCTGACCAACGAGGCGGCAGAGCTGCGCGGATGGGCCTGGCTGGACGATGGCCGCACCATCGTGTTCGGTCGCCGCGTCGACAGCGAGGCGCGGCTCTATTATCTGGACGTCGAGCGGCACACGCTGCGCGATGCCGGCCTGGATGATGCGCAGTGGCCCGCCGTGTCGCGACGTGGCGGGATGCTGGCCTTCGTCCACCGGCGCGCGCAGTTCGGCGTGTTCAAGGTGCCGGTGCAGGGCAGCGGCGCGCCCGAGCGCCTGTTTGCATCCAGTGGCCGCGATGGGCAGCCGATGGCAGCGCCGGATGGCCGTCAGCTGGTCTTCACCTCGGATCGCTCCGGCAGCTTCGCCCTGTGGTGGGCGGACATGCAGCGGCCGGATTCGCTGCGCCCCATTGAAGGGCTGCGGCCGGAAGCGCGGCAGGCACCGGACTGGTCGGCCGACAGCCGCCAGCTGCTCGTGGTCGGCCGCGACGCGCATGGGCGCACGGTGGTCTACGAGATCGCGCCACGCGATGAACGCCTGCAACCTTTGCCGGTCCCGGCCGAACAGCCGCTGCAGGCCCTGTATGGCGCGTCGCCGGAGCAGTTGTTTGTGGTCGAGCGCGATGCCGACCAGCGCACCCGGTTGAGTCTGTTCGACCGCAGCACCCAGCCCTGGCGCCGGTTGGCCAGCATCGAAGGGGTGTCGCAGGCGCGCTTCGACCGCAGCAGTGGCCGCGTGTTGTTCACCCGCCTGGCCGCCGGTGGCCTGTGGTCGGCCGATGCCGCGTTGTCGTCGGGCAGCGTGCAGCAGATCAGCGATGACCGGCCCAGCCGCTGGCGATACCGGGCCTGGACCGTGGCCGGCAACACTGGCGTCGGTTACCTCGGCACTTCGAGCACGTGTGGCACCACCTTCGTGCGCATCCTGCCCGGCCGCGCGGAGCCGGAACGCTGCCTGGATGCGGAACGGCTCAGCGCCGGCAACGGACTCAGCGCCAGCGCTGACGGGCGTGACCTGTTCGTGGCGATGGCGGTCAGCGATGGTGCCGACATCGGTGTGATGCGGTTGCCCGAACGCCCCCCCGCGCTGTTCCCGGCGTTCTCCAAGTTATTGTTTTTCAGTGGAAATGGGCCTTCGTAATTTCTTCGTCTGGATCTCGTCGCGAATTCGTGGCGATCTCGTCGGACTTTCCTGACGCGGTGCCGCCTGATTAGGCAAAACGGAGTCCTGTACTAGGCAAATCCGTGGTGCCCCCATGCGTCAACTCTCGCTGGCCGATCGCGGCCAAACCGTCTCCCTGGACCGGTCGCTCGACGATGTCACGCCGACCTGCCTGGGCGTGGCCCGGCTGGGCAGCCTGCAGACCGCCGGCTCCAGCTTCACTGTCTGGATGCAGGTGCGTGGCAGTTCGTGGGTGGAGGCCAAGGAAGGACGATTCCGCCTGCGCCAGGGCGAGTGGATCGCCTTCGAAAAGGAATCGCGGCCGTTGGTGCAGGCCGGTCGCAACGGGTTGTGCGTTGGCCTGAACCTGAACGTTGAAGCGCTTCGCGTGCTGACCGAGATGGCCGACTGTGGCCTGTATGCCGGTCGTGGCCGCATGAACCGCAGTGACGCCCGCGTTGCGCTGCGCTTGTGGCGCGATGCGCTGGCCAGCGGCCAGCCGGCCCAGGCCTTGCGTCCGCTGCTGCTGCACCTTGCTGGCCTGCAGCGTGGCCTGGCCGACAACGTGCAGCGCTGCCCAGGCCGCTCGCGCAGCCGCAAGCGCCAGGTGTTCGGCCGCATGCAGCGTGCGCGCCTCTATCTGGAAGGCAACAGCCACCGGGTGGTGCGCATCGGCGAACTGGCCGAACTGACCAACTTCTCCAGCTGGTACCTCTCCAAGACCTTCCAGAGCCTGTACGAGGAAAGCCCGCAGTCGCTTTCGGCACGACTGCGCCTCGAACGCGCCGCTGATCTGCTGCGCGACACCGACATGATGGTGGGCGAGGTCGCCGCCGCCAGCGGCTTCGACAACTGCTGCAGCTTCGCGCGTGCGTTCCGCGCCCGCTACGGCCAGTCCGCGTCGCGCTTCAGGGAGAACGGCGGCTTGCTCCCGCCACAATCCGCAAAGTCTCCGGTTGGTTCGCGCAAATACAGCGCTGCAACGCAATCGTAACGTGCTGGGGTGTTTTAACACGCTGCTAACACGTACCTTGGAGAGATAGATGAACGTTCGTAATCCCGCAGTGCGGTTCGGCTTGCTGCCGGCCGGCATTGCGCTGGCGCTGGCGCCGGCCTTTGCTTCGGCTCAGGAAGCAAAGGGCACCACCGACCTGGACCGCATTTCGGTCACCGGCTCGCGCATCCGCGGCGCCTCGGTGGAGACCCAGCAGCCGATCCTGACCATGACCCGCGAATCCCTGGAAAAGCAGGGCTTCTCGAGCGTCGCCGACGTGCTGAACAACCTGACCTCGGCCGGCTCCCCGGCCATCTCGCGCTCGGAATCGCTG
Organism: Stenotrophomonas muris; assembly: GCF_052751275.1. Lineage (NCBI taxonomy): Bacteria > Pseudomonadati > Pseudomonadota > Gammaproteobacteria > Lysobacterales > Lysobacteraceae > Stenotrophomonas > Stenotrophomonas muris. The sequence goes on from NZ_CP199879.1 coordinate 76,656, forward strand.
GCTTCGGGCGAGAACGTGGGCGGCTACTACGTCGACATCCGCAACCTGGGCGCCGAGCGCACCCTGGTGCTGATGAACGGCAAGCGCCTGGGCGCTTCGACCTCGGGTCTGCAGGACCTGAGCCAGATCCCGATGTCGGCCGTTGAGCGCATCGAGATCCTGAAGGACGGCGCCTCGTCGATCTACGGTTCCGACGCCATTGCCGGCGTGGTCAACGTGATCACCCGCAAGAACTTCGACGGCGGCGAAGCCAATGTCTACGTCGGCCAGTACGGCAAGGGCGACGGCGACAGCGAAACCTATTCGATGACCCTCGGTGCCCGCGGTGAGCGCGGCAGCCTGACCCTGTCGGCCGAGTACTCGAAGCAGGATCCGGTGTGGGCCAAGGACCGCTGGTACAGCCGTGACGGCTCGCTGGGTCCGAACTCCACCTCGGCTGATTGGAGCCCGATCAGCCAGAACGGCAGCTGGTGCAACCCGAAGCTGTACGACTGCAGCAAGTCGAGCGCGGTGTGGCAGACCCTGAACCCGGGTGGCAATCCGAAGAACCCGAACGACTACCACGCGATCACCGAAGACGAGTTCGCCAACTCGAACGAGCAGATGACCCTGCTGACCGGTGTGAAGCGCAAGTCGGTCTACATCAACGGCACCTACGACTTCACCGATTCGATCAGCCTGAACACCGACGTGCTCTACAACGAGCGCCAGACCTTCCAGCAGATCGCCGGCTATCCGTACCAGTCCGCTTCCAAGTCGATCAACACCCCGCTGTCGGCAGACAGCGCCTTCAACCCGGTTGGCCAGGACGTCAGCTTCCGCCGCCGCCTGTGGGAAGTGCCGCGTACCACTGACAGCCAGCTGAAGACCCTGCGCTTCGCTCCGACCCTGACCGGCTTCTTCGAGCTGGGTGGCAAGACCTTCGACTGGGATGTCGGCGCGCTGTGGAACCGCAACGAGTCGATCAAGAGCAACCGCGGTGACATGAGCCTGATCGGCGCGCGTCAGGCGCTGGGCCCGTCGTTCATCGATGCCGGTGGCGTTGCCCGCTGCGGCACCGCCGCCAACCCGATCCTGGGCGATTGCCGTCCGTGGAACCCGCTGCTGCCGTACGGCGTTGAGGGTCAGGGCTCGCTGGCGAACCAGGAGCTGCAGGACTTCCTGTTCCCGACCTTCACCACCCGTGGCGTCACCAAGACCACCAGCTTCACCGCCAACCTGTCGGGCGCCATCGTGACCCTGCCGGCCGGCGACCTGGGCTTCGCCCTGGGTGTCGAGCACCGCAAGGAAGAAGGCAGCTACGTGCCGGACGCCTTCGCACAGTCGGGCCAGTCCACCGGCCTGGGCCAGAAGCCGACCCGCGGCCAGTACGATCTGAACGAGGTCTACCTCGAACTGAACGTGCCGCTGCTGGCCGACATGGCCTTCGCCAAGGAACTGACCCTGAACGTTGCCAGCCGTTATTCGGACTACAGCAACTTCGGTGGCACCACCAACAGCAAGTTCGGCCTGACCTGGCGTCCGCTGGATGAACTGCTGGTCCGCGGCACCTACGCCGAGGGCTTCCGCGCTCCGACCATCAGCGACCTGTACGGTGGCCTGAGCTCGAGCTTCGAGTCCTACATCGATCCGTGCGGCGTGAAGGCTCCGGGCAGCGTTGCAGGCAATGCCGCGTGCTCCGGCGCAGGCGTGCCGGCCAACTACGTGCAGCTGGGCCAGGCAGGCAAGGAATGTTCGACCCTGCCGTGCCAGTCGGGTGACCAGTTCATCTCGGGTGCCAATCCGAACCTGAAGCCGGAAACCTCCAAGAGCACCACCTTCGGCCTGGTGTGGAGCCCGCGTTGGGTGCAGGGCCTGGACGTGTCGCTGGATTGGTACAAGTACGAAATCAGCGACATGATCATCGCTGACAGCGTCGACCGCATCCTGCGTGACTGCTACGTGCTGGGTAACGCTTCGCGCTGCTCGAGCGTGACCCGTGCGGCTGACGGCCACGTCAGTGCGATCACCTACGGCACCGCCAACCTCGGCAAGATGGAAACCCAGGGCTACGATCTGGGCATCAAGTACCGCCTGCCGGAACTGGCCATTGGTCAGTTCAGCATCGACTGGCAGACCAGCTACACCGCCAAGTACGACGAGCAGCGCCAGAACAGCGCGGGCGACAACATCATGGTCGGCCGCGTCAGCGAGCCGGGCCTGTTCCGCGTGCGTTCGAACCTGGGCGTCAACTGGCAGTACGGCGATTTCGGTGTGAACTACACCGCGCGCTACTACTCGGGCATGAAGGAAAGCTGCATCTCGCTGGCTGACGGCTGGTGCGATGCTCCGAACCACATGGCCAACGGTGAGACCGATCCGCTGCGTCACACCGGTTCCAACACCTTCCACGACCTGCAGGTCAGCTGGAAGGCGCCGTGGGATGCGACCATCGCCCTGGGCGCGAACAATGTGTTCGACCACAAGGGTGCCCTGCAGTACTCGGCTCCGAACTCGGCGTTCGCCTACTACGGCGGCTTCGACGTGGGTCGCTTCCTGTACATGAAGTACACCCAGCGCTTCTGATCCATCGAAGTGCGGTAGCAACAGAAGGAGGGCGGACCGCAAGGTCCGCCCTTTTTCTTGTAGGGGAATTCCGGAAATTGTTGGAAGGTGAGCGCAGTCACGGTCCCGTCGTGTCGTAATCAACACAGTCAGGAGGTCCACTACCGGACGCTTGCATGTGGAGAGGGATATGAAGAACACGTTGCTGCGGCAGGCATCCGCCGCTGCATTGATCTACGCAACGCTGGTGGGCGCAGTGTTCGCGCAGGGCCTCGGGGTCTGCGGCGGTGGGCTCTACTGTGAGGAGCTCCGCCAGCAGTGCCTGGCCAGTGGCAAGTCACCGGTCATCTGCGAGTCGCAGTACCGTCGCTGCGTGCAGGACGCCTGCGGTACCCGCTGACATGGAAAGGGCGCACCTTGTGGGTGCGCCCTCTGTCATCCGGACATCATGCAACGCGCTCAGGCGTCGCTGGGCACCAGTCCCATCAGCGCATTGGCGTGTTCGCGCCATTGCGGCAGTTTGTTCAGCACGCCTGCGCGCTGCAGGTAGTCCTCGTCCACCGGATCGCCATTGACCAGCGCCAGGGCCACGTGCACCGCACCGGTCACCCAGAAGCTGCGGGTGTTGGCGCGCCGCGGCTGCAGGTGGAAGGCCACCGCTTCGATGATCGGCATCGGCAAGCCCCACAGGCCCAGCAGGTAGGCGCCGGCCTCGGCATGGCCAGGGCGGGTGTCGCCGGCCAGCGAGGGCTCGCTGCGCTCGTTGCGCACACCCGGCAGCAGCAGGCCGATGTCGGCCAGCAGCGCGGCAGTCGCTCCCAGTTCGGCACTGGATTCGGGCAGCAGGCGTGCGGCGAGCCGCGAGGCCAGCAGTGCGCGCTGTTGCAGCGAGTTGCGCTCGGCGGCCGACAGCGTCGGTGCGGAGAACACTTCGCTGGCCAGCACCAGGTCACGCAGCGTGGCCAGGCCCAGCCGGGTCACGGCGGTGCGCAGGTCGGCAATGGTGCGGCCCTGGCTGAAGAAGGCCGAGTTCGACAGTTGCAGCACCTTGGCGGCGATCGCCGGATCGGCGGCGACCAGCTTGGCGACATCGGCACTGTCGGCGTCGTCGTCATGTTCCAGGGCCTGGGTCAGGCTCAGGTACAGGTGCGGCGGCGAGGGCAGTTTCTCGATACGGCCGATGGCATCGCGCAGGCGCGGGCTGTCCAGCACTTCGCGCAGTTCTTCCAGGCTGGTCAGTGCCTCCAGCAGCACTTCCGGCGCCAGCGGCAGCGGCAGGAAGCGGTGGGCGACACCAATGAGGCGCGCCGGCGGCGGCCGGTTGCCATGCTGCGCATCGACCAGCGCGATGCGGATGGTCTCCGGGCGCAAGGTCCGGATCTGCCCCAGCAGCGTGGTGGCATTGAGATCCGGCAATTGCGGGCAGACGATCACCGCGTCCACGCCCTGCGTGGCCACCGCGGTCATCGCGGCCTGGCCATCGGTGGCGGTCAACGGCTGCCAGTCTTCCCCAAGATCGGCAATGAATTCGGTCAGCTCGGCCGGCAGGCTGGCTGCATCCCCAACAAGCAGAATACGCACGACACATTCCCCTGGCTGTCTCGACGATGGATGTCGATGACGTGTGAAGTGACGCAATTTACCTAATACGGCAGCAAGAGTGATGTGCCGTCGTCATGAAACGTGACCCGCATCGCTCCGGCAGGGTACCGCCGGAGCGATCCGGTTCAGGCTCAGGCCTTGCTGTCGAGATGGCGCTGGTGCGCCTCGATCAGGATCTGCTTGGCCTCAGCGGCGCCGCCCCAACCGTCCAGCTTGACCCACTTGCCCTTCTCCAGGTCCTTGTAGTGCTCGAAGAAGTGGCCGATGCGCTCCAGCCAGTGGCTCGAGACCTGGGCGATGTCTTCGACGTGGGCGTAGCCGCTGAAGATCTTCGAGACCGGCACGGCCAGGATCTTCTCGTCGCTGCCCGCCTCATCGCTCATCTTCAGCACGCCGACCGGACGGCAGCGCACGACCGAGCCCGGCACCAGCGGCAGCGGCAGCACCACCAGCACGTCGGCCGGATCGCCGTCGCCACACAGCGTGCTCGGCACGTAGCCGTAGTTGCACGGGTAGCGCATCGGGGTGGAGAGGATGCGGTCGACGAAGATCGCGCCGGTTTCCTTGTCCACTTCGTACTTCACCGGCTCCGAGTCCTTCGGGATCTCGATGATGACGTTGATTTCTTCCGGCGGGTTCTTGCCGGGCGAGACGAGTTCCAGACCCATGGTGTGCTCCAGGTGGGGGGGATATAGACGGATAGCTCACCATTTTATGCCTTTGCCGGGCGCTGTGCAGGGGGTGGGGGGCCGACGCGCTGCCGCAGCCAGACCTGACGGACCGCACCGGCCTTGCCTGATAGGCCCGGACAGGTAGCGGGCGCACGCTGGCACCCCATCCCGAGGAGTCCCGTCATGACCTGGAAAGCTTGGTGCTGCTCTGCCTCCCTTCTGGTTTGTCTGTTGCTGCCGGCGGCGCCAGCGGGCGCCGGCCCACGATTTGTCCCGCTGGGCGAACGCCCGTGGCCGGGGCTGGCACCGGGGGATTCACCCTTTTACGATCTGGAGCGCGAACTGCTGGAGGAGTTCCGCGAGCTCTGTCCCGAATTCTTCTGCCAGGGCCTGTTCGACAACTACGCGCCGCTGCGGTTGCAGTGTGCTGTCGAGATCGCCTCGGACACCGTGAGCCAGTGCGCCTTCTACGTTGCTGCCAGCTCGCACGACGTGCATCCGCTGACGGGAGACCTCTCGGCAACCCGGTCGAGCTGGGTCTGCGAGCTGCCGCTCCCGCCTGGTTTGGGAGTGCAGACCTGGTTCGATCATATGGACGTGAGGCCAGGCCGCTCCGGCAGACTGTTCAATCCATGGCCAGGCCAGCAGTCCTCACTGTTCGAGCTGCTGCAGGAGTGCCTGCCATGAATGGTCTGCTGTTGGCGACTCTGCTGGCGGCCGCTTCGCCCGCGCTGGCGCACGGGCCCCATGTGGATCTGATCGACTTCCCGCTCAGTGAAGGCAGCTGGGATCGCTTCTTTGCGCTGCAGGGCGCCCTGGTACAGGGCTTCGACCGCGTCTGTTCAGATACGTTCTGCGAAGGGGAGTACAGCAACTACCGGGTGCTGGAGGTTCGCTGTTCGGTACTGGCGCCGCGCGGAACCGTACAGGGCTGCAGCTGGGTTATCGTGGCCAGCGAGCTCGGTATCGTGCCGCAGACCGGCCAGGTGCGGGTCGATAACGGCCGCTGGGTGTGCCAAGTGGGTTTGCGGCCAGGCGTCCCGGTCGACACCTTCTTTGCTGCGCTGCAGCAGCCTGAAGGGATTTTCAGGCCCCTGCCGGGAACTGGAACCGGTCTTTTCGATGTGCTGCCCGAGTGCCTGCGCCGTCCAGGACACCACGGGAGGGAAGCATGATGGGCGCGCTGCGGTTGGGGGTCATCTGCGGACTTCTGCTGGCAACGGGCCTCGCCCACGCCGGTCCCGCCTATGTAGACGCGCGGCTGTATCCGAATCAGGCCGAAGGCTGGCAGCGCTTTCTGGCCATCGAGCGGGCCTTGGTGCGCGGATTCGACGATATCTGCGGAGATACCTTCTGCGAAGGCGAGTACTACAACCTGCAGGCGATGCGCCTGCGTTGCTCGGTGAATCAGGATACTGGACTGCTGGCGGGTTGCATCTGGACCTTCGCCGGCAGCAACACCTCGGTACGCAGGGACGGCCACATAGAGGTGGATGTGCGCAGCTTTGCTTGTCCGCTGCCACTGGCTGCTGACACGTCGCTGGCGGCATTCCTGCACACCCTCGAGGCCGCTCCCGCCCACGATGCGATCAACGTTGCGCTGCCCGGCACTTCGGCAACTGTCTATGAGGGGTTACGCGAGTGCATTTGAGTATCGCCCTCGCCCTCGTCCACAACTGCAAGCGGTTCATACCAGCATTGGAGGGCGTGCGCGGGCCTGGGATTCCCGGCCCGCTGTCGGTCGACGCGGGCCGGATGCTTGCCCACGGCATTGCCCGGAGCACTGGGGGCTGCATGGAATCCCACCGGACCGCAGGGTGCGGTGGGCTGTGATCGGCACTATTGATCGACCGCGAGAAGGACCCCCTGGAAGTTCAGGTCGTGATCTGCATCTCCCGGACACCCGGTAGCGCCAGGTCGAACCTGGCGACACATGACCCGGCAATCATCGACCGGTTGCCGCCTTCACCGCATCTTCGTGCAGGGATTCGTTCAGCTCATCCACCACGGTGGTCCACGCCGCATCGGCCTGCAGCGATTCAGACAGGAACTGGCGCTGGGCGTCATTCCAGTACGGTGCCTCGGCCACCTCCACGCCTGCGGGCAACTGGTGCCCACGAATGAAGCCGGCGATGCCCTCGGCACTGGCATCCAGGCCCAGCTGCAGGAACAGGTTTGTCATGCGCGGTTCGGTGGTGATCATCATCGGTTTCCTGCTGGGAGAAGGGATGGTCCATTATCGGTGTTCACAGCCTTGGGGTAAGCCCTGTGGCGAACGTCCATAGCACCACCATCTCCTGGCATTTTCCCCGTGAACGTACCCCCTGCTCCTGAAGAGAGCCGCAGCCTTCGGCTCAAGGCCGCCACCCGTGACAGCCACGGCGCGCTGGACAAGCACATCATGGCCGGCGACATCTTCGCCAGTCGCAGCAATTTTTCCCGTTTCCTGCGCGTGCAGTACCGCTTTCATCACAGCATCGATGGGCTGTACGCCCATCCTGCAGTGGTCGCGCTGCTGCCCGACCTGGACGAGCGTCGTCGTCTGGCGCAGATCGCGCGTGATCTGCAGGACCTGGAGCAGAGGCTACCGGAGGTAGACAGGGTGCCATTGCCGTGCGATCTGGCGCTGCCGGCCCTCCTGGGCTGGTTGTACGTGGCCGAAGGTTCCAAACTGGGCGGAGCCGTTCTTTACAAGATGGCCGCCACGCTCGGTCTCGATCGTGGCTTCGGCGCCCGCCACTTGGCCGCGCACCCCGATGGAGCGGCAGGCCAATGGCGCAAGTTCACCGCCGTGCTGGACGCGGTGACGCTGAACGCCGAACAGGAACAGCAGGTGGTCGACGCAGCTGATGCCGCGTTCCGCAGCGTGCAAGGCTACGTCAAGCTGGAATTCGCCTGAAGCTCTGCTGCTGCGTACGGAGGGCTGTCTGGATATGGCTCCAGTCTGCCTGATGAGTCTGCTTCAATGCGGTAAACCCTGACAGGGAGTTCTGGAGTTCCTTGCTGCACGGGTTGGCGTCGAGCGCGCAGACTGGAATCCCATCCATCGTTGGAGCTTGAGATGCGAGCGGTCATCGTCGCGTTGATTTCGGGCATTGCGAGCATGTCTTTCGTCGTTGGAGCAACGGCTTCAGAGCACGGGTATGTCGATCTGGGCGCCTACTCGAAACAGACTTCGTATTTTCACGAATCTGCATGGAAAATCCGCTCCGATCTGATCAGACAGTGCGAACAGAGCGCTTGTGTGAACTGGTTGGGGCAGTACCGCCCACTTCATTTCGAGTGCTCTGCGGATACGCGAAGCGGCCTCATCGGCGCGTGTCATTGGGTGTTCGTAGCCATGCATCTTGAGTTGGATCCGCAGAGCGGCGTGGTGCATGGGACGACCACGACATCCGGATGTGAATTGCCCCTGCCCGAGAACCTGGGGGCGTTGGAGTTGGCAAGCGCGCTGTTGGATACTGATCCGCTGAACGTTCCGCTGCCGGGAATCAATCGTTCCCTGCTGAGTCTGAGCAGGGAATGCCTGCCGGGGCGCTTCGCATGACGCGCGCATACTGGGTGGTTCTTGTGGGCGGATTGATGCTGGCCTCAATGGTGCAGGCGAAGCCTATCTATGTGGACGCACGGGACTACCCCACGCAGGGTGCCGGACGCGCTGCATTTGAAGCCCTGGAAGCGAAGTGGCGCGAGGGGTTCACGATCGCGTGCATGGACGCGCTCTGCGATACCGGCTACAACAACTATCTTCCTGTGCATCTGAGTTGCGCAGTGCGTGCAGACGATGGAATTTTGAAGAGCTGCCATTGGGCCATCGCGGGAAGTGCTCGGAGCATCCATCCCGGGACAGGAAGAGGGGAGTACGAGATCCGGACAGCGGTTTGTGAAATTCCCCTGGCTGCAGATACGCCGCTTGCGATCCTGCTGGCGACGGCAGCCACCAAAGATCCCTTTGATGATCCGCTGCCGGGCGCAGGGACGAGTGTCTACTCCAGCATTTCCGATTGTCTGAGCGCCAGGACTGACGACCATTGAAGGTCGTCAGTCCTGCGAAATTCACAGCAGCGGCACCAGCAGCAGCGCCACGATGTTGATGATCTTGATCAGCGGATTGATCGCCGGGCCGGCGGTGTCCTTGTACGGGTCACCGACGGTATCGCCGGTCACCGCGGCCTTGTGCGCCTCGCTGCCCTTGCCGCCGAAGTGGCCGTCCTCGATGTACTTCTTGGCGTTGTCCCAGGCACCGCCGCCGGTGGTCATCGAAATGGCCACGAACAGGCCGGTCACGATGGTGCCGATCAGCAGGCCGCCCAGCGCGCGTGGCCCCAGCAGCAAGCCGACCACCACCGGCACCGCCACCGGCAGCAATGACGGCACGATCATTTCGCGGATCGCCGAGCGGGTCAGCATGTCCACCGCCTTGTCGTACTGGGGCTTGCCGGTGCCCTGCATGATGCCGGGGATCTCGCGGAACTGGCGGCGCACTTCCTCCACCACCGCACCGGCGGCGCGGCCGACCGCTTCCATCGCCATCGCACCGAACAGGTAGGGAATCAGGCCGCCGATCAGCAGGCCGATGATCACCGTGTGGTCGCTGAGATCGAAGCGGAACTCCTGGCCGGGATTGGCCGCCTGCAGGTTGTGGGTGTAGTCGGCGAACAGCACCAGTGCGGCCAGCGCCGCCGATCCGATCGCATAGCCCTTGGTCACTGCCTTGGTGGTGTTGCCCACTGCATCCAGCGGATCGGTGATGTCGCGGATCTCCGAGGGCAGCTCGGCCATTTCGGCGATGCCACCGGCGTTGTCGGTGATCGGGCCGTAGGCATCGAGGGCGACAATCATGCCGGCCATCGACAGCATCGCAGTAGCGGCGATGGCGATGCCGTACAGGCCGCCCAGCGCGAAGGCTCCCCAGATCGCCGCACACACCGCCACCACCGGCAGCGCGGTGGACTTCATCGAAATGCCTAGGCCGGCGATGATGTTGGTGCCATGGCCGGTGGTCGAGGCCTGCGCCACGTGCTGCACCGGCTTGTACTGGGTGCCGGTGTAGTACTCGGTGATCCACACGATCAGCCCGGTCAGCACCAACCCGATCAACGCGCAGCCATACAGCGCCATCGGCCCATGCACGTTGTCGGACATCAGCCCGGTGGTGATCGGATAGAACGCAATCGCCGCCAGCACGCCGGAGACGATCACGCCCTTGTACAGCGCACCCATGATCGAGCCGCCCGGCTTCACCTTGACGAACAGCGCACCGATGATCGAGGCGATGATCGATACGCCGCCCAGCACCAGCGGGTAGAGCACCGCGTTGGCGCCGGCCTCGGCCAGCATCAGGCTGCCCAGCAGCATGGTGGCGATCACGGTCACCGCGTAGGTCTCGAACAGGTCGGCGGCCATGCCGGCGCAGTCACCGACGTTGTCACCGACGTTGTCGGCGATCACCGCCGGGTTGCGCGGATCATCTTCGGGAATACCGGCTTCGACCTTGCCGACCAGGTCGGCGCCGACGTCGGCTCCTTTGGTGAAGATGCCGCCGCCCAACCGCGCGAAGATCGAGATCAGCGACGAACCGAACGCCAGCCCGACCAGCGCGTGCAGCGCCTGCTCCATCGGCAGGCCCATGCGCAGCAGCAGTGCGTAGTAGCCTGCCACGCCCAGCAGGCCCAGCCCGACCACCAGCATGCCGGTGATCGCGCCGCCGCGGAAGGCGACGTCCATCGCCGCGCTGATGCCCTGGCGCGCCGCCTCCGCGGTGCGCACGTTGGCGCGCACCGACACGTTCATGCCGATGTAGCCGGCGGCGCCGGACAGCACCGCACCGACCGCGAAACCAATCGCGGTGTACCAGCTGAGGAACACCCCGACCAGCACGAACAGCACCACGCCGGCGATGCCGATGGTCAGGTACTGACGGTTGAGGTAGGCACGCGCACCTTCCTGGATCGCGGTGGCGATCGCAACCATGCGCTCATTGCCGGTGGGTTGGCGCAGGATCCAGCGCGCCGAGACGATTCCGAACAGGATCGCGAGAATGGCGCAGCCCAGCGCCAGTGACAGCCCGTGACGTTCCAGCATTAGACCCCTCCGCAGAATGGATGTAGGCATCCAGTGGCGATGAACGGCACCACGAGGGGGACGACGGGCTGCAGCCTGGAACCAACCCGTACCGACCTTGGTGGTCGTCCGACGTATGGCGGTGTTCAGCATTCCCTGGTGCCCGCAGTATGCGTGCCGCTCTTTGTAGAGTCGAGCCATGCTCGACTGGCCCGTGGGAGCCGCGCCGCATGACCCGTGGGCGCCCTGCCAATGAACGCGTCGACATGCGCGCGGACCCGCCGCCAGGCAAGGGCATGATTTGCGAGCCACCGGCCTTTGCACCCCGTTAAGCCAGCCTCTGCAAGCCTGCGCGGAGTCCCGATGGAGATCCCCCATGCGCCTGTCCCTGTTGATGCTCGCCGCCCTGGCCCCGGCCGTGCCGGCACTCGCTGCGGAAACCCCGGAGCTGCAGCGTGCCGTGGGCGCACCCCAGGCGGTGGGCGCGGTGCATACGCTGCGGCAGATTCCCGAGGCCTGCGCACGCCTGGAAGGTGCGTTCACCGGCGATGCCGCCGCCCCGTACCGCTTCTCCGCCGTGCGTACCAGCGAGCAGTGCCAGCCACGTGCGCGCTTCGTCGACTACACCAAGGCACAGCCGAGTGCCGACAAGGGCTGGAAGCTCAACGATGTGATCCGCGTGCCCAACGCGGCATGCCCGGCGCAGCAGGCGGTGGTGCGGGTGTGGCGCCTGCCGTCGAGCAACAAGGTTGAGCTGGATGGGCAGGGCCAGTCGCGCATCTATCTGGAAGAGGCCAAGAAGCAGGCGGCAGCCGGCCAGATTCCGCAGGTGACGATGTTCGCCGCGCAGCTGCAGATGGAAGGCAAGGCCTGCAATTGAGATGATGCGTGCGCTGCGCCCACGCAGTCGTCCACGGGTGGTAGTGCCGGCCGCTGGCCGGCATCCGGCTGATCTCACTCCGCCAGCGTCGCCCCGCGCGCCACCAGCAGCTCGCGCAACGCCCTGCGATGGCAATGCGCTTCGTCCTCGCAGTAGCAGCCCACGCTGAGGTCGCTGTGCTGCGACATCGCGGCCAGCAGGTCCAGCGCGTGCGCGGCATCGGGCGCTTTCATCTCGGCCTTGTAGTGGCGGAAGAACGCAGTCCAGTCGGCGGCGGTCTTCGCCTCATGGGCCTGTTTCACCAGCTCCGCGCTGGGTGACAGAGTCGGGAACCAGACGTCGTACCAGTCCCGTTTCGCGAATTCGCTGCGGGGCACGCCGCGCGGTGGTCGCCGCACGGTGCCGATGCGCAGGCCCTCACCGGGTTGGCGCGGGCTGCCGAGACGAACAACACGCAGTGCCATGATGACCTCCAGGCGGGGCGTCCATCATCCTGCGATGCACGTGCGCCAGGCGTGAACCGCTGGGGAAACGAAAAGGCCCGGGCGCCTGCGCACCCGGGCCTTTTCCCATGCCGGCAGCGGTCAGTTGCCGCGGCAGTCCTTCAGCCACAACACCCGACCGATCTGGTCGTAGCTGTCGACCACGCCGGTCAGCGTTACTTTCTCGCGCGGGCGCAGGGCCAGCGCATACGCGGCCTGGTTGGCTGCGAACGAGCAGGAAATGGCCACACGCTCAAAATCGATGCTGCCATCGCTGGGCAGGTCGAAGCTGGTGTTGTAGGTGCCGCCACTGCGCAGCACGGTGGTGATGCGACCGGTGATGGCGTAGGTCTTGCCCTTGTAGCGCGGCTCGACCGCGGCCGGGTTGTCCTTGTTCTGGTTGCGCAGCTGGAAGCCGAAGCGGTCGGCGGCAATGGTCACCACCGAGGCCTGCGGAGTGGCCTTGGCCGCCTGTTCGCCCGCCTTGCCTGGCTTGATCTGGTTGAGCAGCTTGCACATTTCTTCGCGCACGCCGTCGGCCGGGGCGATGGCGCCCTTGTTGACCTTCACCACCATGCCGACGGTGCCCTGGCCGCCTTCGGAGGTGGCACTGATGATCATCGGAATCGGCTTGTGGGCCATGGATTCCGGCTCTTCGATCAGCATCGAGCCGCCTTCCACGTCCTCGCTGAGGACGTCCATGTTGGCGTTCTTGGCGATCACCCGCATCTGGCCAATGGCGCTGGCCACGGTCAGGTCCGGATGGGTGACCGATGAAGTGAAGGTAGTGCCGACGAAGGGATTGCCCTTCTTCTGGAAGTTGCTTTCGCAGGTCGCAGCGAAGGCCGGCGCGGCAGCACCGCACAGCAGCGCGGCGATCAGGATCGGGTGCTTCATGGTTACAGTCCTTGTGGAATGGCAGCACGGGCCCGGGTCTTGAGGGCCGGGCAGCGTCGAATCTGGCTTGCAGCGGCCCCTTTGCCCCGGGCCGGAGCCCGATTGTGGGGCGCTTCGGCGGCCGCCGCAATGCGCCCTGTGCGCCGCACAGGACGCAGGCACACTTCAGCCCTCGAAGGCCGGCAGCTTCTGCTTCACCGCCACGTTCTTCAGTGTCACGTACTTCGGCAGGCCGTCGGTGCCATAGGGAAGCGGCGCTTCGCCCTTGATCAGCGGCGACAGGTAGGCGCGCGCCTTGGCGGTGATGCCGAAGCCATCGCGGCGGATGAAGCCGGCCGGCATCTTCTTTTCGTGGTTGGCGATCTTCGACAGCGGGGCCGCTTCGATCTTCCAGCGATAGGGCGCATGGCTGCTGCGCACGATCACCGGCATCACGCCGTTCTGGCCCTTCAGTGCCAGCTGCACGGCGGCCCTGCCGACCGCCTGTGCCTGCTCCCAGTCGGTCCTGCTGGCCAGGTGGCGGGCCGAGCGCTGCAGGTAGTCCGGCAGCGCCCAGTGCACCTTCAGGCCCAGCTGGTCCTTGACCCGTGCAGCAAGGTGCGCGGCCACGCCCCCCAGCTGCGAGTGACCGAACGAGTCCTTGCCGCCGCCTGCGTCGGCGACGAAGCGGCCATCTGCGGTCGCGATACCTTCCGACGCCACCACCACGCAGTAGCCGACGCGCTCGACCACGGCCTTCACCTTGGCCAGGAATGCGGCCTCGTCGTAGGCGCGCTCGGGCAGCAGGATGATGTGCGGCGCTTCGTCATCACCGTTGCCAGCCAGACCGGCGGCCGCGGCCAGCCAGCCGGCGTGGCGGCCCATCGCCTCGTAGATGAAGACGCGGGTGGAGGTCTCGGCCATCGCCGCAACGTCCAGCGCCGCCTCGCGCACCGAGACGGCGGTGTACTTGGCCGCCGAGCCGAAGCCGGGGCAGGTGTCGGTCACCGCCAGATCGTTGTCGATGGTCTTGGGCACGCCAATGCAGGTCAGGTCGTAGCCGGAGGCCTTGGCCAGCTGCGAGACCTTCAGCGCGGTATCGGCCGAGTCGTTGCCGCCGTTGTAGAGGAACCAGCGCACGTCGTGCGCGCGCAGCACCTCCAGCAGGCGGTCGTAGCGGGCGCGGTCGGCGTCCAGCGATTTCAGCTTGACCCGGCACGAGCCGAAGGCACCGCCCGGGGTATGGGCCAGCGCGCGGATGGCCGCGGCACTCTCCTTGCTGGTGTCGATCAGCTCCTCGCGCAGGGCGCCGAGGATGCCGTTGCGGGCGGCCAGGACCTTGATGCCCTTGGCCCGCGCCTGCTCGATCACCGCCGCCGCCGTGGCGTTGATGACGGCGGTGACACCGCCGGACTGGGCATAAAGGAGAGTACCGTTGCGCATGCTTCTACCTGCTCGGGGGAGGGGACATTGCAGGGACATTACCCGGATGCGGTAAAGTGGCGCTATTGCGGTGCAGCGATACCGGACCGTCCGGGACGCGAACCTTCTTTGTTTTCAACACGTTGGAGTCAGGTCAATGCGATTGGTTCTGTTGGGACCGCCCGGTTCGGGCAAGGGGACACAGGCGACGCGCCTGAAGGAAAAGCTGGGCATCGCCCACATTTCGACCGGTGACATGCTGCGCGCGGAAATCGCCGCCGGCACCGAGCTGGGCAAGCAGGCCAAGACGGTGATGGATGCCGGCAACCTGGTGTCGGACGACATCCTGCTGGGCATGCTGGAGTCGCGCCTGACCCAGGCTGATGTCGCCAAGGGCTTCATCCTCGATGGCTACCCGCGCAACGTGGCCCAGGCCAATGCGATGGACGGCCTGCTGGCCAAGATCGGCCAGCCGCTGGACGCCGTGGTGCAGCTGGACGTGGCCACCGAGCTGCTGGTGGATCGCATCGCCGGTCGTGCCAAGGAGCAGGGCCGCGCCGATGACAATCCGGAAGCGGTGCGCCAGCGCCTGCAGGTCTACAACGAGCAGACCGCCCCGGTGGTCGATTTCTACGCCGGCCGTGGCACCCTGGCCCGCGTCGATGGCGTCGGTGAGCTGGACGAGATCGAAGCCCGCATCCTGGCGGCGATCAAGGCCTGATCCGGCCGGGCCGGCGCGAATTGCCGGCTCCCCGGGCGCAAAAAAACACAGGCCTGGTCCGCGAGGATCAGGCCTGTGTCGTTTGACAGGCGCCAGCGAAGGGCTTGCTCAGGGCCCCGCAGCATGAGCTCCCTTGGGGATGGCCTCTTGGGGAGTAGGACCGGTTCGGGTACTGCGGCTGGCAGTTCGAATTGTGTCCGGGTTCACAGAACATCGCTATCGGGAATTCCCTGACAGCTGATTGGAGTTTTCTCACATCCCGTGTAGGGGTTGTCTTACCCGATAGCGGACATTGGCCCTATACAGCCGTCATCGGTCACAATCCTCGGTCATGAGCAGCGTACATATCCTTGCAATTGCCGGCACCTTCATGGGCGGCGTGGCCGCCCTGGCGCGGGAACTCGGGCATTCCGTCAGCGGCAGCGACCAGGCCATCTACCCGCCGATGTCGACACAGCTCGAACAGCTGGGCATCACCCTGGACCAGGGCTACCGTGCCGACAGCGTGCCGGCCGGCACCGACGAGGTGGTGATCGGCAACGCGCTGTCGCGCGGCAATGCCGCCGTGGAAGCCGTGCTCGATGCCGGCCAGCGCTATATATCCGGCGCGCAGTGGCTGTCCGAGCAGGTGCTGCCGGGCCGCGACACGCTGGCCGTGGCCGGTACCCATGGCAAGACCACCACCACCACCATCCTCACCTGGCTGCTGGAAAGTGCAGGGCGCTCGCCCGGCTTCCTGATCGGCGGCGTCGCCGAGGATTTCGGAGTCTCCGCGCGCCTGGGCCAGGGCCGCGAGTTCGTGGTCGAAGCCGATGAGTACGACACGGCCTTCTTCGACAAGCGCAGCAAGTTCGTGCACTACCGGCCGCTGGTGGCCATCCTCAACAATCTTGAATACGACCACGCCGACATCTTCCCGGACGTGGCGGCGATCCAGCGCCAGTTCCACCACCTGGTGCGTACCGTGCCCGCACGTGGGCGGCTGATCGTCAACGGCGAGGATCAGCACCTGGCCGAAGTGCTGGCGATGGGCTGCTGGACCCCGGTCGAGCGGTTTGGTTTCGATCCCTCGCTGGAGTGGCATGCCGAGCTGCTGGCCGCCGATGGCAGCGCGTTCCGCGTGCACCATCGTGGGCAGGCGCTGGGCGACGTGCAGTGGTCGCTGCTGGGCCGCCACAACGTGCTCAACGGGCTGGCCGCGCTGGCCGCTGCGCATGCAGTGGGCGTGGCGCCGGCCGCGGTGATCCCGGCGCTGGCGCGCTTCCGCAGCGTCAAGCGCCGCATGGAAGTGATCGGCAGCCATGGCGGCATCACCGTCTACGATGATTTCGCCCATCACCCCACCGCGATCGCCACCACGCTGGAGGGCCTGCGTGCCAGGGTCGGCGATGCGCGCATCGTGGTTGCGATGGAACCGCGCAGCAACTCGATGCGGTTGGGCGCACATGCGCAGGCACTGGCACCGTCGCTGGCGCTGGCTGATGAAGTGGTGTTCCTGCATCGCCCGGAACTGGCCTGGGATGCCGCTGCGGTGATCGCTGCGGTACGTGGTGACGCCCACGCGGTGCCGGATACCGACGCATTGCTGGCGCAGCTGCAGTCCAGCGTGCGTAGCGGCGACCACGTGGTGTTCATGTCCAACGGTGGCTTCGACGGCGCCCCGCGCCGCTTCCTCGCCGCGTTGCAGGCCCGATGAGCGTCGACAGCCCGCTGCCGCTGTTTCCGCTGCACACCACGCTGGTGCCGGGTGCGGCGGTGGGCCTGCGTGTTTTCGAGCGCCGCTATCTGGACCTGGTCCGCGACAGCGGCCGCAGTGGTGAGGGGTTCGGTGTCTGCCTGATCCTCGATGGCGAGGAAGTCGGCGCACCGGCGACGCCGGCGGCCTACGGTGTGCAGGTGCGCATCGAAGACTTCGATGTCGGTGCCGATGGCGTGCTGCAGCTTCGCCTGCGCGGCACCCGCCGTTTCCATGTGGAGCGTACCCGCGTGCGCGACAACGGCCTGGTGGTGGCCGACGTGCGCTGGTGCGAGGAAGACCCGGACGACGAACTGCGACCACAGCACGCGCTGCTGGCCACGGTGCTGGAGCACATCATCGAACAGGCCGGCGAGGCTTATGCGCCGTCCAACCCGGCGTTGCTGGACCAGGCCAGCTGGGTCGGCTGGCGGCTGGCCGAGCTGTTGCCGCTGAGCGAGCAGCAGCGCCTGCAGCTGCTGCAGATGGACGACCCGCACCAGCGATTGCAGCAGTTGCTGGGCTGGATGCCGTAGCAGCCTGCCTTGGGTGGGTGTGCACCTTGGTGCACACGCTGGGGCATGCGTGGAATGCCATCCACGCACGGCGTGGATCTACTGTAGAGCCGAGCCTATGCTCGGCTTGATGGTTCCCGCGAAGAGCAGCCGAGCATGGGCTCGGCTCTACAGTGGGTGATCGCGCACCGGTGCCGGTCAGGGCGTTGTGGTCTTCAACCGCAGCACCGGCAACCCGGTTTCGCTGTGCACGTCCTCGCGCTGCGGCAGGTCCTGCACGGCGTCCTTCACTGCGTTGAGCGCCGGGTCGACGCCACGCAGCGGGTGCCACATGCCGATCCACTCGAAATGACGCTCGTAGCGCAGGGTCTGCGCACTGCCCAGCCATAGCGGCGTATTGCCCGGTTGCAACTGCGCAGGGGCTGGCCACAGGCGCAGTACGTAGCGCTCATCGCGGTGTGTACCCGGGCGCACCATCAACAGCGCTTCCACGCGCGTGTCCAGCGTGGCTGGCAGCACCGGCAGTTCGTCGGCACCCGTGTTCTTGTCCAGCATCAGCAGCGCCTCCTGCCAGCCGGCCTGTTCCTGCCGCTTCCAGCCGCGTGCTTCCAGCTGCGCCTGCAGCGGGGCCAGCGGGCCCGCCACCTGCACGTCCAGCGGCCAGCGCTGGTCGTCGTCGAACTCGTTGCGGCGCGCCGGCAGTGTCGCCCAGTCGTGCTGCCACCAGGCCTGCATGTCCATCGCCTGCGCCGCCGGCAGGGTCGGCTCGAAGCGTTCCAGCTTCACCGGAATGTGGCGCGGCGCGTACCACATCGCCGCCACGGCGAAGACACCGTAGAACAGCCACGCCACCGGCTTCACCCAGAACGAGCGGTTGAAGCGGCGGCGGTAGGCGATGCCCAGCACCAGCAGCCAGAACGTGCCGAACAGCATGCCGCCGATCACATCGCTCAGCCAGTGCGCGCCCAGGTACAGGCGCGAGAAGCCGATCAGGCTGACCACGATGCCCGACACCAGGTACGGCCAGACACGGGTGCGGCCAGGCATCTCGCGGGCGATCAGCACCGCGAAGAAGCCGAAGGTGATGGTGGCCATGGTCACCGACACCGACGGGAAGCCAAAGCCACTGCTGGCATCGACCGGTCGCACCACATCCACCGTTGCGCCGAGCAGCATGGTCAACGCCAGGCCGAAGGCAAGCGCGGCCAGCCAGTGCGCGGCTGCCATCCAGCGGCGGCGCCAGATCAGGTAGCCCATCGCTGCAGCGGTGGCCGGCAACAACACCTGCCAGGCGCCCAGCGATGCCAGCGCGGCCATCGGGTAATCGGCCAGCGGATTGCGCAGCGCCAGCATGGCCTGGTGCACCAGCAGGTCGATCGCCAGCGGCTCGCCATGGGCGACCACCACGGTCAGCAGCGCGAACCAGCCCCAGCCCAGCACCAGCAGCATCAGCGCCAGCATCGCCAGCGGCACCGACTCGCGGCGCTTCGGGTCCAGCACACCGACGGTGTAGCGGCCCAGCGTCGGGTGTCGGTTGGACCAGTCCAGCAGCCGCGCCAGCCAGTTGTCCATGCGCGCGGCCGACCAGCGGTAGCCGTACAGCACGATGGCCCAGACCAGGCCGAGGATCACTGCCAGCAGGCCGACCACCACCACCAGGCGCCCTGCGACGGCGGCCACCGCGTCGTAGGCCTCGCCGAGCACCCAGCCCGGTGCCAGGAACAGCACCGCCCACGAAATGCTGGCGATGCCACTGGCCTGCATGTAGCGGCTGGCCGGCATTTTCATCATGCCCGCGATGGCCGGCACGAACGGCCGGATCGCGCCCACGTAGCGTGCCACCAGGATGCTCTTGAAGGCATTGCGGCGGAACAGGTTTTCGCCGCGGTCGAGGAGCTGCGGGTAACGGCTGAAGGGCCACACGCCACGCAGGCGGTCACCCCAGCGGCGCCCGATCCAGTAACTGATGCCATCACCGGCGAATGCGCCCAGTGCGGCTGCCGCCACCGCATACGGCCCGGAGATCTGGCCCAGCCCGATGAACACGCCCACCGCGAACAGCAGCGGCAGGGCCGGCACGATGGCACCGAGAATGATCACCGCATCGCAGAAGGCGATGAGGAAGATAACGGCACCCGCCAGCACGGGGTGAGCGGCAATCCACGCGAGGGTGGCGTCGATCCATGAAGAGTCCATTGCCCGATTATAGGGGCGTGAAGGTGACTGGTTCCCGGCCGCTTGGTGACCGTTTGCAACGGGCGCCATCGCCTAGAATGGGCACATGCCGCATTCGTCAGACACGCCCTCGCACGCCCTGAAGGCCGACAGCTTCGGTCGCATCCTCCTTGTGGAAGGGCCGGCCGGCTCCTTTGTACGCCGTGATCTGGGCGCCACACCACTGTGGTTGCGGCTGCCGGCCTGGTGGCTGGCCCGCCGTGAAGCACGCGCACTGCGCCACATCCACGGCATGGCCGATGTGCCGCAGCTGCTGGCGTGGGATGGACGTCATCTCGACCGCAGCTTCATGGCCGGCGACGCCATGTACCAGCGTCCGCCTCGCGGTGACCTGGCCTGGTTCCGCGCCGCGCGTCGCCTGCTGCAGCAGCTGCATCGCAATGGCGTGGCCCACAACGATCTGGCCAAGGAAGCCAACTGGCTGGTCACCGACGATGGCCGCCCGGCGCTGATCGACTTCCAGCTGGCGGTGATCGGCAACCCGCGCTCGCGCTGGATGCGCCTGCTGGCCCGTGAGGACCTGCGCCACCTGCTCAAGCACAAGCGCATGTACTGCCGCGAGTCGCTCACCCCGGTGGAAAAGCGGGTGCTCAAGCGCACCTCCTGGGTGCGCGAGCTGTGGTTCGCCACCGGCAAGCCGGTCTACCGCTTCGTCACCCGCCGCATCCTGCATTGGGAAGACAACGAGGGGCAGGGGCCGAAGCCGTGAGCCGTACGCAGGTGGTGACCGGCCTGCCGAGCGCAGGCAGCATCCTGCGCCCACAGCTGGCTGGCGCCGACTTCGTGCACGCCTGCCAGGCGACGACCCGTCGTGATGGGCGCTCGGCCTTGCAGGCCTATCGCGACATGGCGGCGACCATTCCCGGCTGGTTCGATGGGCTGATGGCACTGCGCAATCGCGGCATGCGCCTGCTCGGCATGAAGCACCTGGGCTCGTTGCGTGCGGTACAGGACATCGCGCAGCCGCGTCCGGGGCAACGGCTGGGCATCTTCACCCTGCAGTCGCTGGATGACGATGCCATCGTGCTGGAAGACGACGACCGCCACCTGCGTGTGCAGCTGGCCCTGCAGTGGCAGGGCGATGTGCTGGAAGTGGCGACGGTGGTGCATACGCACAACGCGTTCGGGCGTGTGTACATGCTGCCGGTCGCCCCGGTGCATCGGCTGATCGTGCCGCATCTGCTGAGGAAGCAGGTGCAGGCGTACCGGTAGATCCACGCCATGCGTGGGTGCATTAAGCAATTCAATGGTCGCGTGCAAGTGCCAGATGATTGCCGTTGACGACCCCTTCCATCTGTTCGCAGCGCTCGCCTAGAATCAGGAACGAGAGAGTCGCATGGAAGCAACGTCGCGCCGTCCTGGCGCGGCTACGCGTGCGGACGCGAGGGGAAAATTGTGAAGCGAGTTGCTGCTTGGCAGTGCCGTGTTGCTACGGCACTGACGCTGTGCGTGGTCGCAGGTTCGGTCTCGGCAGTCGAGCCCTACCAGGAATACCGCAAGCTCATTGAGTCCGCCCAGAACCTGACGGCGCTGAAGGATGATCTTTTCGGCGAGAGCGTCAGCCTCTACAACGGCAAGACTGAGTTTGCCGTCACCGACGTCAGCCTGCCAGGCAACAACGCCCTGCCGGTGCAGATGCGGCGCCGGTTCAGTGTCGAGATGGACCTGGTCGGGAGTGGCAGCTTCAACGCCAGTCTCGATGGTGTGGGCGGCTGGGAGGTCGACACGCCGTACATCACCGGCATGTTCCCCGGCGCGAGCGCCTGGCTGAACAATCGTTGCAGTGGCGACATGGTGCCTCAGTGGCCCATTTCCTTCCGGCTCAACGAAGTCTGGCAGGGCAACATGATCCATGTCCCGGGTGGTGGTGATCGCACCATGTTGGGGGCCTGGAACAACACGCCGATGCCGACAGACGGCGTTGCACGCAAGTGGAGCACCTCGCATCGCGATGCCATCGACTGTATTCCAATGAAGTCGGGTCTGGCTGGCGAGGGCTATCGGGTCAGGACCACCTCGGGCGAGTCGTACTTCTTCGATACCGCGTTCACGCGCTTTGGCGGCACGCTGGAGCGCTCGGGCGGCGAAGGAGACAGGACCAAGATCGCTCGCACGCGCATCTACCTCATGGCCAGCCGTGTAGAGGACCGGTCGGGCAACTGGGTACAGTACGAGTACAACGGCAACGGTCACCCGACCCGGATCTGGTCCAGCGATGGCCGCGAGATCACGCTGGCCTACAGCGGCACGCTTCTGGTGTCGGTGACTGCCGCGGGCCGTACCTGGAACTATGGCTACGGTCAGGTCGAAGGCCAGAACCGCCTCACCGCAGTTACCCAGCCCGATGGAAGCACTTGGTCCTACGCCTACTCCAGCGCGCTGCGCGCCTGGGAGAAGGTGAACTGGGACGGCAACAGCAACGAGACCTGTCAGGAGCAGCCGCCGGAGCGTGACGGTACGCTGGTCATGACCATCAAGCATCCGTCCGGTGCGATGGGTGAGTTCCAGTTTTCGAATGGTCGCCAGTACCGCAGTGGCGTCCATGCCAGCGAGTGCATCCGCCGGATCGCACAGTCGGCGTACTACTACGAAATCGTCACCCCGTTTTTCTACGACGTAGTCTCGCTGAGAGCCAAGAAGATCTGGGGACCGGGCCTGCCGAAGGTGCTGCAGTGGAGCTATGACTATGGCAGCGGCTACGAGCCGCTCTGGGGCGGCGTGGGCGGTGCAGCCATCTACCCCTGCACGACCTGCAAGAAGGAAAAGCAGGTCACGATCTCAAATCCCGACGGAACCCGCACGGCCTACCGCTATGGCTCGCAGTACGCGCTGAATGAAGGGCGGCTGCTGGGTAGCAGCGTCATTGACGCGGCCGGGAATGTGGTCAAGAGCAGCACCTCGGTCTACATGACCGAAGACGAAGTGAAATCACAGCCATTCGCCCCGCTTCACGGGATGATCTACAGTGGCGACGAGCCGAGCACAGCTCAGGTGCGGCCGGTCGTGGCCGAGGCCATCCAGCAGGATGGCGTGACCTACCAGACCAGCATATTGTTGTTCGATGATCTGGCTCGCCCGTTGCGTGTCAATAGCGCCAGTCCTTTGGGCAGCCGCACCGATGCCACTCAGTATGCGGACGACCGAAGCAGATGGATTCTGGGCGCGATCGCGAAGGTCACCAACGAGAATACCGGCGTGGTGGTCGAGCAGACGACGTTCGATGGCCTGATGCGGCCCACGGAAGTGCGTTCGTATGGGTTGTTGAAGCAGGTACTGGGCTACAACCCTGACGGAACCGTGGCCATGGTGGATGACGGTCGTGGCAATCGCACTACGCTTTCCGGCTGGAAGCGCGGCACGCCACAGCAGATCCAGTTTGCCGACGGCGCTGTGCAGTCGGCGGTGGTGGACGACAATGGCTGGGTCAGCAGCGTTACCGATGAGAACGGTGCAACCACCCAGTACGGCTATGACGCAATGGGACGCATGGCCACCATCGACTGGCCGGCGGGCGACAGTGTGGCTTGGGCACGTACGACACAGAGTTTCACCGCCATCAACGGCGACGAGTACGGTATCGGAGCGGGTCATTGGCGGCAGACCGTCGCAACCGGAAACGCGCGGCGCAACGTCTATTTCGATGCCTTCTGGCGTCCGCTGCTGACTGAGGAATATGACGAGTCCTCGCGTGGCGTGACCCAGCGCTACCAGAGGTTTGCCTACGACGAAGCGGGTCGGCAGGTGTTCGCCTCGCACCCTGGCGAGTCTGCTGTGCTGAGTACAGGTACATGGACCGGCTACGACGCGCTGGGGCGACAGACCTCGGTGTCCGTCGACAGCGAGGCCGGTCTGCTGACATCGCTGACCAGTTATCTGGCGGGTGGCGGCTTGAAAGTGGTCGACCCCAAGGGCAATACGACGCTGACCACTTTCCAGGCGTTCGGTGCGCCGTCGACGGAATCCCCGGTGTCGATCATTCACCCGGCGGGCGCGTTCACCGATATCGATCGCGACATCTTCGGCAAGCCGCGCTCGATCGTGCGCCGCAACCAGGACGGCAGCGCCCGGATTGCCCGCAATTATGTGTATGACGGTCATCAGCAGCTCTGCAAGAGTGTGGAGCCGGAGACCGGCGCAACGCTGATGGGTTACGACGCAGCGGGCAATCTTGCCTGGAGCGCAGCTGGCCTGGACCTTTCCAGCACCACGGCATGCGACGCTGATGCTGGACCGGTTGCGGCCCGCAGGATCGTTCGTGGCTACGATGCGCGCAATCGGCTGTCGACACTTGCGTTCCCGGATGGGAATGGCAACCAGGGCTGGACGTATACAAGGGACGGCAAGCCGGCCACGGTGACCACGGCAAACGATGCGGGGACGACGCAGGCGATCAACACCTATACCTACAACAAGCGTGGGTTGTTGACGGCCGAAACCTCCAGTGACAGTACCCTCGGCATCCAGTCGCTGGGATATGCCTACAACGCCAATGGCGCACTTTCAGGCCTGACCTATCCGAGTGGGCGCTTCGTTGACTATGCGCCCAACGCGCTGGGCCAGCCGACCAAGGCGGGAGGCTACGCCTCAGGGGTGACTTACTACGCCAATGGGGGCATGAAGCAATTCACCTATGGCAATGGCATCGTGCACACGATGGCGCAGAACCAGCGCCAGTTGCCTACCCGGGTGGTCGACAGTGCCGGAGCGCTGGACACGACCTATGAGTACGACGCCAATGGCAACGTCGCGCGTATCGTCGACAATCTGGACGGGCAGCGCACGCGCACCATGGCCTACGACGGACTGGATCGTCTGATTCAGGCCACCTCGCCTTCGTTTGGCGGAGATGGCGTGTACCGCTACACCTACGATGCTGTGGACAACCTGCGTTCGGCCGCGCTGACCGGTGTCAAGGATCACGTCTATTGGTACGACACCCATAACCGGCTTACCAACGTACAGAACAGTGGAGGCGCCACCACTCTGGGCTTGAGCTACGACGCACAGGGCAACCTCTCCAGCCGCAACGGCGTCGGCTACAGCTTCGACTTCGGCAATCGCCTGCGCAGTGTGGCCAGCGCGGAGCGATACCGATACGACGCACATGGCCGGCGCATCCTGTCGGCGGGCGCCAATGACGGTGCCACCATTCGATCGCTGTACGGCAACGACGGTGTGCTGCGCCGGCAGGAAAATGCCCGGGAGGGCCGCAATACCGAGTACATCCACCTCAATGGCAGCCTGGTGGCGCAGGCCATCCAGGTCGTCGCGCCGGTTACGCCGGTCCTGACCGCGCCCGCGTTCAGCAACAACGGTGCCTATGCACTGCAGTGGACGGCGGTGTCTTACGCCAGCCGTTATGAACTGCGAGAGCAGGCAGCTGGCGGAGCTTGGGCCACGATCTACAACGGCGCCGAACGTAGCTGGAACACGTCCGCGAAGGCGGAAGGAACGTTTGGCTATGCTGTCCGCGCTTGCCAACAGGACAGCTGCAGTGGCTGGTCGGCGACGGCCAGTGTCGTGGTGCAGCGTCCTCCTGCGGCAAAGGCTGCTGTAAGCGCGCCCGCAACGGCATTCAATGGCAGCTACAGCATTACTTGGACGGAAGCGGCGGGCGCGGCAACCTATCGCCTGCAGGAGCAGGTGGGAGCGGGCGCCTGGCAGACGGTGCAGGAGAGCGCGGCGCGCAGTCTCGCGGTCTCCGGCAAGCCGGCCGGGACGTATGGGTACCGGGTCTTTGGCTGTAACCCAGCGGGCTGTGGTCCTGAATCAGATGTTGCCCGGACCCAGGTGATCTATCCGCCTGCAGCGGCACCTTCGCTCAACGTGCCGGGGCAGAGTCTCGATGGCAACTATACGATTGCGTGGAGCAGCGTCGACGGCGCATTGCGCTATGCACTGGAGGAGAGCTTCAACAATGGTGCATGGGCACAGGTTGCCTCACTGGCCAGCACCAGTCAGGCATTCGGTGGCAAGGGGACTGGCAACTATGCCTACCGCGTCCGGGCCGGCAACGATGCGGGGTGGGGCGTGTACTCGGCGACGAGTGTTGTTTCAGTGATCCGGCCACCGGCACCGCCCAGCCTGAGTGCGCCCGCAGGAACCTCGTCGGGCAGTGTCACGTTGAATTGGACGGGCGTTGCCATGGCGGCCAGCTACCTGCTGGATGAGAGTGTCAATGGCGGAACCTGGACGGCGGTCCAGAACGACGGTTCGACCCAGTCGCAGCGCAATGGTCTGGTGTTCGGCAACTACGCCTATCGCGTAAGGGCATGCAACATCTCTGGCTGCAGTGACTTCTCCAACACGGTGGTCGTCGCTTCCAATCCGCCCCCGGGTACGCCGCAGTTCATTCATTCCATCAAGTCGCAATGGAAGGAAGGGCGCGCCACCAAAATCTCCTGCGAGGTGAAGTGGACCAGCATGCCGGGTGCAACCAACTACGAGATGATGGCCTACGGCGGAAGGCTCGAGTATTCCGGTCCGGAGAGCTCAATCGAAGCTCAGGGCGCGGTCTACTGCGCGGAAGTACAGATTGTGCGCGCCTGCAATGCCAGCGGTTGTTCAGCCTGGTCCAACCCGTATCCGCAGAGCGTTGTGGATTACGGCGACCTGACCAACCCTCGGTGACCTGAAAATGAAGATCAAGAAAATTCTGGTTGGTGTCGCTGTTCTGTTGGGACTGTTGCTGGGCACAGTGAGTGTTTCGGCGCAGGAGATCGTCCAGTATGTGCATACCGACGCGCTGGGTTCCCCGGTTGCCATCTCTGATGCCAACGGCGCGATCGTCGAGCGCACCGTTTATGAGCCCTATGGTGCGACCGTAGGTGATGCGAAGGGGGATCGCCCGGGATTCACCGGGCATGTGTCGGACTCGGCGACGGGTCTGACGTACATGCAGCAGCGGTACTACGATCCGTTGGTCGGGATATTCCTATCGACAGATCCGGTCGACGTGGGCTTGGACAACGGAGCCCTATTTAATCGATACATGTATTCGGCACTGAACCCCTATACTTTCGTTGATCCAGATGGCCGCTGCACTGGCTCTAGAATCACGAATAGTGACGGTACTTGTAAGAGTACCGGTGGGAACACGACGGCCACTGGGCCGACATCATCTGACTCCGCGATTCCGAGGGCGCCATCCTCTGGCTCATCTCCAAGCGTGGCATCTGGCGGAGAATCAAACTCCAACTGGCAAGAGATAAAGTCGCGTCTTGGCTTGTCGGGAGATTTGACAAAGAATGGAAACATCTTTGACGTCGGTGCCCTTTTTCATGATATCGCGATACCCGCAATGTACTCGCGGGGCGGCGGAGGGCTGGCTTCTGTTCCTGCTGCAATTCCAATGCTTGCTCGATTCAATTTTGCGGTACGAGCAGAGCATGTATTTAGAAGCGCCGCAGGGCATGTGAATCCCACTACGGTTGCTTCACAAATGAGATTTGTTGGTCTTTTCCAGCGTGTCAGCTCAAACCCGGCGAACCTAAGGGTGGATGCGGTTGCCGCGCGGCTAATGACGCAAGATGCAGCCTCTGCCGGTGTCAGTACGTACACTCAGACGATGAGGGGAGGGGCGCAGGTTTGGGTTCATGTGCGGAATGGTGAGATAGTCAACGCAGGCGTTAATGCCGCCGGAAAGGTAAGATGATGATTGATTCTGATGAATTGACTGATGTGGCGAAAACTCTTGCCTGGTACAAGAGTAATTTCTTCGAGGGCTGTGAAGAGAGCTTTGTTGCGGATTTTATGGTTTTTTGTTGGCAGGCGGTTGATCCCGGTCGCGTTGCTTCGCTGGATTTAGATGATGAAACTGTAGATGCATGCGCCGACATGCTCTCTGAGTTGAAGCTCTTTGTTGATGAGAGATGCGGGGAATGGGGGGCGCCTGCTTTCTGGAGGCGCTATATCGATTGGGCGGACTACGCCGCAGATTTTCCGCTTGATGAGTGCAAGCGGTTTATGCGAGAGACTGTTGGTTATCTTGAGCCTTCATTTTTCGTATTTACGACCACCGGCGGCACTGAGATGAGGTCCGAAGCAATGACGATTTTTGCCGAATACTCGCAGTCCCGCAAGGCGCGGGCTGCCTATGTTCGATCGGTAATTGAAAGTCGGCTGACGACTGACTCCTTCTATCAGCGATCCCGTTGATTCTCTCTGTCGCGAGATGCGAGAAACTGCTGCTGCGGTCGTCGTTCGGCTTTGTGGTCAGGGCAAAGCCGATATGTATGCTTCGCGCGGTCGATGTCGCCGGGCATGGCCCGGTCCACAGAGCATCTCGGCGCTTAACGCTAACGCTTAATGCCTTACGGCGTCGCCGGCACCACCTGCTGGCCAATGAAGTTGCGCTTGGCGTCGAAGTCGTACGCGATCTGCAGCTGGCCCACATC
Source organism: Stenotrophomonas muris (assembly GCF_052751275.1). Taxonomy (NCBI): domain Bacteria; kingdom Pseudomonadati; phylum Pseudomonadota; class Gammaproteobacteria; order Lysobacterales; family Lysobacteraceae; genus Stenotrophomonas; species Stenotrophomonas muris. The sequence goes on from NZ_CP199879.1 coordinate 104,798, forward strand.
CGGGCAGGCGTGGCAGTCGCGCAGCGGCGTGCGGTACAGCAGGCGGACGCCGCCGTTCTCCAGCGGCGTGGCCCCGGCCGACTGCGCCGGTGCGAACGGCGTGGCCTGCGGGTGGTCCTTCAGCAGGGCCTGCACGGCGGGGTCGGCACGCAGGGTGTCGTCCAGCTGCACGGCATCCACATCGATGCGCTTGCCGGTGGCGTCGACCAGGCGGGTGCCCTCGTTGGTGTTGGCGCGGAACGGATACTCGACCGTCGCAATGCCCAGGCCTTCGTTCTCGTGCCAGGCCGTCACGTAGGCCAGCTCGCCCCCGGTGGACAGCTGTTCGGCGGCGGTGATCGCATCGGCGCTGGCGCCGCCGGCGCGCATCGCATCGCGCAGGCAATCACGCGTGGCGGCGTTCTCGCCCTGGCGGCAGGCGTTGAGGTCGCCATCCCACACCACGGCCTCGCTCCAGCGCAGCTTGCCGTCGGCGGCGGCCTTCTCCGCGCTGGGCGTGTCACCGGCAGGTGGCTCCTTGCCCGGTTCCGGCGAACGGCCCTGGCAGGCGGTCAGCAGGGCAAGCCCCAGGGCAGGCAGCAACAGGCGGGAACGGCGCATGGCGTGGACCTCGTGCGTTGTCTGGAGGCCCAAGTATCGTCAAGGCCGGGTGAACTCCACGTCGGCGCGGCATACTAGCGGCTCATTGCATACGCTGGAGTGTGGGACGTGGGCAGTCTGCAGGGCAAAACGCTTTTCATCACCGGTGCCTCGCGTGGCATCGGCCTGGCCATCGCACTGCGCGCTGCGCGCGACGGCGCCAACGTGGCCATTGCGGCCAAGTCGTCGGTGCCGAATCCGAAGCTGCCGGGCACCATCCATACCGCGGCCGAAGCGGTGACGGCGGCAGGCGGGCAGGGCCTGGCCCTGAAGTGCGACATCCGCGAGGAGGAGCAGGTACACGCCGCAGTTGCGGCCACGGTCGATACCTTCGGTGGCATCGACATCCTGGTCAACAATGCCAGCGCGATCTGGCTGCGTGGCACGCTGGATACGCCGATGAAGCGCTTCGACCTGATGCAGCAGGTCAATTCGCGCGGCAGCTTCCTGTGCGCGCAGGCCTGCCTGCCGTACCTGCTGCAGGCGCCGAACCCGCACATCCTCACTCTCGCGCCGCCGCCAAGCCTGGAACCGCAGTGGTGGGGCGCGCATACCGGCTACACGCTGGCGAAGATGGGCATGAGCTTCGTCACGCTCGGCCTGGCCGCGGAATTCGGCCCGCAGGGTGTGGCGGTGAACGCGCTGTGGCCGCGCACGGTGATCGCCACCGATGCGATCAACATGATTCCGGGCGTCGATGCGGCCGGCTGCCGCACGCCGCAGATCATGGCCGATGCTGCGCACGCGGTGCTGGTGCGCGAGGCGGCGGGTTTCCACGGCCAGTTCCTGATCGACGATGACGTGCTGGCACAGGCGGGTATCACCGATCTGTCCGGCTATGCGGTGGATCCATCGCGTCCGTTGTTGCCGGATCTGTTCCTGGAGTGATCGCGCGTCGCCGGCAGAGGCCGAGGGCTGCGACCTTCGGCCTGCTGCGCTAGAATGCGCGGCTGTAATCGTTTTCAACAAGGACGTGAACCCATGTCACGCACTCTTTCCGTCGCGGCGCTGGCCGCTTCGCTGTCGATTGTCCTGGCTGCCTGCGGCGGCAAGGCACCCGCAACCACTGGCGACGCCGGCCCTTCCAGCACGCCCGACGCCAGCGCGGCGCCGTCCGACGCACAGCAGCAATTGACCGCCAAGCTCAACGCCTACATCGGCTGCTTCAACACGCTTGATTCGAAGACCCACGGCAGCATCGAGTCCTATACGCGCTGGATCAAGGACGTCGAGGCCGGCCCGAGCGGGCGCGAGACCCAGGTGTACGGTCCGTTCGAGATCAGCGATTACGACATGAAGCAGTGCGATGGCCCCGTGACCGAGGCGATGGCTGCCAAGCCGGCGCTGGCTGAGCTCGATGCCGCTGCTGGCCATTACCAGCAGGCGCTGAAGGCACTGGTGCCGCTCAGCAAGGACGCGCACGACTATTACGATCGCCAGGACTACGAAGACGACCAGTTCGCCAAGGGAAAGCAGCTGCACGCGCCCTTGATGGCCGCCTTCAAGGAGTTCGTGACTGCCAGCGAAACGTTCAACGCCGAGCTGGAGCGCCAGAACGACGCCGCCCAGCGCGAGCAGCTCAAGGTATTGGAACAGGCCGAGGGACGCACGCGCGAGTACTACCGTCTGGCAATGATGCTGGAAGCCAAGGCCATCATGGATCTGATGAGTGAGGATGACTTCGATCAGGCCAAGGCGCGCGAGCGCCTGGATGCGTTCAACCGCATTTCCGACGAAGCGCATGCGAAGGTGGCTGATCAGGAGCCGGGCAAGCTGGACTGGAACAGCTTCGAGCGTGAAGCCGAGAACTTCCGTCGCGAAGGCAAGGAGCGGCTGCAGCGCGTCGGCGAGAAAAAGCCTTACAGCGATTTCGAACGACGCATGCTGGATTCGCCCTCGATGGCGCCGCGTGGCTCCGCCAACAAGCTGATGCAGGAATACAACGCGCTGGTTTTCCAGAGCAACCGCCAGTAGCGAAGCTCAACGTTATTTTTGTCGCGATCGAGCAGGATGATTGCGACATGACGCGCCCCGCAGCCCCGAATGCCAGCACCTTCCCGAGGTGCTGGAGCGCGCGCCCGCGCCATGCATGAAGATGCCTGCAGTTTTCACTGGTGCAAGGAACTGATTTGAACGCATCCACACGCCTGATTCCCGTTCTCCTGCTTGGCGCGCTGGCCGGCTGCAACAACCCGGCGGGGCTGGCGGTCGCCGACCCCGGGCTGGGGAAGGTGAACGCCTACATCGAGTGTTACAACGGCGTTGAACAGCCCATCCGCGAGGGTTTCCAGACCTATACGGGCTGGATGAAGGATCCCGAGGCCGGCCCGACCGGCAAGGAAGCGCAGCCGCGTTCACCCGGCAAGCTGTTGTCGCACCGGGTCGACCATTGCGGCCAGCCGCTGACCGATGCGCTGGCAAAGACCCCTGCCACGCCGCTGGATGCACCAGCGCGACAGTACCAGCGGGCATTCCAGGCACTGAACACCCTGATCGAGCGTGCCGATGGGTACTTCACCCGCGAGGACTATCGTCGCGATGGTGGCGAAGGGATGCGCAGCCAGCATACCCCGCTGATGCAGGCCTATGCTGATTTCTTCAAGGCCAGCGAAGCGATGGATGCTGCGCTGGAAAAGAACGAGAACGATCGCCGCGCCGCCCAGCTGAAGCAGATCGAGGAAAGCGAAGGCCGCTCGCTGGCCTATTACCACCTGCGCCTTGTCGGCGATGGCAAGCAGCTGGCGATGGCGTTCCAGAGCGACGCACCGGACGTTGCGGCGTTGCGCGGCGAGCTGGCCGACTATCAGGCGCTGGTGACGGAAATCCAGAACAGTGGTGTCGGCAAGGACGACCCGATGTGGGGTCATGTGCAGCGTTCGGCCGACAAGCTGGTGCGTACCGCCGGTCGCGGTGTCGAACGTCTGGAGCAGGGCAAGCCGATCACCGCCGATGCGTTGGCCGCCGAGCGCAAGGCGTCGGGCAGCTGGCTCACCACCGATCCTGAGGGCGCGCAGTCGACGATCCTGGATGCCTACAACGACCTGGTGACCACCAGCAACCGCATGCGTTGAGGAGGATCCACGCATGGCGTGGAGCTACCGAGGGTAGTGCCGGGTCACGCCCGGCACGCACCCTGCGGGTTTGGTAGTGCCGGCCGCTGGCCGGCATGTGCCTCAATGGCTGAATGCATCCGGTAGTTCACCCCCGCACTTGCGGCAATGCCGGGCATCCGGCTCGTGGCCTTCCAGCCCGCAGTGCGGGCAGCCACGCGCATCACGGCGCGCGGCCAGCTCGGCTTCACGCATGGTGCTGGCCAGCTCCGCGGTGTAGATGCCGGTGGGCACGGCGATGATGCTGTAGCCGATCAGGATCAGCACCGACGTGACGAAGCGGCCAAGCACGGTCTGCGGCACGATGTCGCCGAAGCCGACCGTGGCCATGGTCACCACCGCCCAGTACATGCTGGCCGGGATGTTGGTGAAGCCGTGTTCGGGGCCCTCGATCACGTACATCAGCGCGCCGGCGATGATGGTGATGGTGATCACCGTGAACAGGAACACCAGCACCTTGCGCCTGCTGCGCCACAGCGACGTCATCAGCACGCCGCTTTCCTCGATGTAGCGGGTCAGCTTGAGGATGCGGAACACGCGCAGGATGCGCAGCGCGCGTACCACCAGCAGGCTCTGCGCGCCAGGAATGAACATCGACAGGTAGGCGGGCAGGATCGACAGCAGGTCGATGATGCCCCAGATGCTCACCGCGTAACGCAGCGGGCGCTTGACCACGGCCAGCCGCAGCAGGTACTCGGCGGTGAAGATGATCGTGAAAGCCCATTCCAGGATGTACAGGCCGGTGGACCATTCGGCATGCAGGTGCTGCACGCTGTCGATCATCACCACCAGGATGCTGGCGACGATCGCCACTACCAGGATCAGGTCGAAATTGCGCGAGGGCCGCGAGTCGTGGCGGTAGATGATGTCGAACCACCGGCGGCGCCAGCCGGTCTCGGTGGCGGGGTTCAGCTGGGGGGCAGAAAACGGTCGCATGGGCGCATTGTGCCGCAGGGGTTCCGGCGCGAGAATGGGGATTCCTGAACCCTGCCGACTGCCATGACCGCCGCTACCGATCCGCTGATCTCCCTTTCGCACTATTACCTGCCGGTCTACAAGCCCCGCCAGGTGGTACTGGAGCGAGGCCAGGGCGCCCGCGTGTGGGACAGCCAGGGCCGTGAGTTCATCGACCTGGCTGCCGGCATCGCCGTGTGCGGGCTGGGCCACAACGATCCGGACCTGGTGGCCGCACTGGTCGAGCAGGCCGGCAAGCTCTGGCACACCAGCAACGTGTTCTACAGTGCGCCGCCGCTGCACCTGGCCGAGGAGCTGGTGAAGGCCAGCCGCTTCGCCGAGCGCGTGTTCCTGTGCAACTCCGGCGCCGAAGCCAACGAAGTGGCGATCAAGATGGTCCGCAAGTGGGCCTCCAGCCAGGGCCGCCCGGCCGACAAGCGGGTGATCATCACCTTCCGTGGCAGTTTCCACGGCCGCACCCTGGGCGCGGTGACCGCCACTGCCCAGCCGAAGTACCAGGAAGGCTACGAGCCGCTGCCCGGCGGCTTCCGCTACATCGATTTCAACGATGAAGTACAGCTGGAAACCGCGATGGCCGCCGGCGACGTGGCGGCGGTGATGCTGGAGCCGATCCAGGGCGAGGGCGGCGTGATGCCGGCCAAGTCCGGTTTCCTCAAGCGCGTGCGCGAACTGTGCGACCAGCACAACGCACTGCTGGTGCTGGATGAGATCCAGGCCGGCATGGGCCGCACCGGCACGCTGTTCGCGCACTGGCAGGACGACGTGGTGCCGGACATGGTTACCCTGGCCAAGGCACTCGGTGGCGGCTTCCCGATCGGCGCGATGCTGGCCGGCCCGAAGGTGGCCGAGACCATGCAGTTCGGCGCGCACGGCACCACCTTTGGTGGCAACCCGCTGGCTGCTGCGGTGGCCCGCGTGGCGCTGCGCAAGCTGGCCTCGGCGGAGATCGCCGCCAACGTCAGCCGCCAGTCCAAGGCGCTGCGCGATGGCTTCGCCCGCATCAACGACGAGTTCGGTGTGTTCAGCGACGTGCGTGGTCGTGGCCTGATGCTGGGCGCGGTGCTGAGCAAGGACTTCGCCGGCCAGGCCGGTGCGATCCTCGACCACGCCGCCGAGCAGGGCCTGCTGACCCTGCAGGCCGGCCCGGACGTGCTGCGCTTCGTGCCGTCGCTGAACATCACCGACGAAGAAGTGGCCGAAGGCCTGAAGCGCCTGCGCGCGGCGATTGCCGCGTTCATCGCCGCGCGCTGAGGCCATCATGCCGGGGTCGGACCCCTCTCCTGCGGAGAGGGCTCTGACCCCGTTGCTGAGGAATGCCCGTAGAGCCGAGCCCATGCTCGGTTCATCGCGATGCCAGGCCACAGCAGCCGAGCATGGGCTCGGCTCTACAGTAGTTCACGCAATCCGGTAGCGCTTCAACACCTTGCCCAATCCCCGGCCATCGCGCACGGTTTCCGCGTGCAGGCCGGCAGCGCGCGCGCCACGCACATTGGCGAACAGGTCATCGACGAACAGCGTGCGCGAAGGTGCCACGCCCAGCGCTTCCAGCGTGCGCAGAAACACCGCCGGCGCAGGTTTGCGCAGGCCGAAATCCGCACTGCAGAACACGCGCGCCTGCAGGGCAGGAAACAGTTCCGGCAGCAGGGTGGGCAATGCCTGCTGCATCAGCGCGCCGTTGTTGGTCAGCACCGCGATTGGCAGTTGCAGGGCCTGCAATCGTTGCAACACGGCCGCCTGAGGATGGCTGGCGGCCCGTCGCGCCGCGGTCCATGCAGCCACATCGACAGTCGTGCCCAGAAGCTCTCCCAGCTGCGCCAGATAGGCCGGGCCATCCAGCGTGCCATTGTCATGCGCTGCTTCCAGACCGCTGTCGTACAGCGCGGCCTGTACGGCGTGCGTCGGAACCTGCAGTGTCCGGGCCAGATGCAGCACGCGTTGCCCGCGCTGGTACTGCACCAGCACGCCATCCACATCCAGCAGCAACAGGTCGATCCGCATCGGCTGAGCATGCCATTGCGATGAGTGCGCGGGAAACCCTGGAGCTGGCATGCGACAGACGGTCGCAGACGGCGCCGCAGGGGGCTGCCTAGAATGGCGCTTGAATCCGCAGGAGATGCAATGATGAAGGCTTGGAGGGTGGCAGTGGGACTGGGTGCGCTGATGCTGGCGCCGTCGGCGATGGCGCGGGTGTGTGCGGTGAGCATCGACAGCACCGACCAGATGAGCTTCAGCAGCCGCGAGATCAAGGTTGCCGCTGATTGCACCGCCGTGGACCTGACTCTGCGCCATACCGGCAAGCTGGCGGTCACCGCGATGGGCCACAACTGGGTGCTCACCCGCAGCGCTGATTACCAGCCGGTGGCGATGGCGGGCATGCGCATGACCCTGGCTGACAGCTACCTGCCGAAGGCCGACAAGCGCGTGCTGGCGCACACCAAGGTGATCGGCGGCGGCGAGACCACGCGCGTGCGTTTCTCTACCCAGGGCCTGCAGAAAGGTGGCGACTACACCTTCTTCTGTTCGTTCCCCGGCCACTTCGCGATGATGAAGGGCAAGTTCCTCTTCGGTTAGAAAAAAAGGGGACGGAGGGGATTAAGTCGTTTGTGCACAAACGACTTAATCCCCTCCGTCCCCTTTTTGCGATCAGCCCTTGGTGGCCTTGAACGCCACGCGTGCAGCGGCGAGGGTGGCCTCGATCACCGCATCGTCGTGCGCGCTGGACAGGAAACCGGCTTCGTACGCCGACGGCGCCAGGAACACGCCCTGGTCCAGCATCGCATGGAAGAAGCGGTTGAACGCCGGGATGTCACAGGCAGTGGCCTGCGCATAGGTCTCCACCTTCTCGCTGGTGAAGAACAGCCCGAACATCGCGCCCACGCGGGTGGTGGTCACGGCCACGCCGGCTTCGGCGGCGGCCGCTTCCAGGCCGGCACACAGGCGCGCGGTGCGCTCGGCCAGGTCGGCGTGGAAGCCCGGCTGCTGGATCAGTTCCAGCATCGCCAGACCGGCGGCCATCGCCACCGGGTTGCCGCTCAGCGTACCTGCCTGGTAGATCGGGCCGGCCGGGGCGATCTGCTGCATCAGCTCGCGGCGGCCGCCGTAGGCCCCGACCGGCATGCCGCCGCCAATGATCTTGCCGAAGGTGGTCAGGTCCGGGGTGATGCCGTAGTGCGCCTGCGCACCGCCGAGGGCGACGCGGAAGCCGGTCATCACCTCGTCGAAGATCAGCAGCGCGCCATGCTTCGTGCACAGTTCGCGCAGGTGCTGCAGGTAGCCCTCGCGCGGCGGGATGCAGTTGGCGTTGCCGACCACCGGCTCGATGATCAGGCCGGCAATGTCGTCACCCTGCTGCGCGAACAGCGCAGTGGCCGCTTCGAAATCGTTGTAGGGCAGGGTCAGGGTCAGTTCGCTCAGGCCGGCAGGGACGCCCGGCGAGGTCGGCACGCCCAGGGTCAGCATGCCGCTGCCGGCCTTGACCAGGAACGAGTCGCCATGGCCGTGATAGCAGCCTTCGAACTTCACGATGCGGTTGCGGCCGGTCGCACCACGCGCCAGGCGGATCGCCGACAGCGTGGCCTCGGTGCCGGAGTTGACCATGCGCACCATCTCGCACGACGGCACCAGGCGGGTGATGGTCTCGGCCATGGTCACTTCGGCTGCGCACGGCGCGCCGAAGGACAGGCCGTTGTCGATCGCCTTCTTCACCGCCTGGCGCACGGCCGGGTGGTTGTGGCCGACGATCATCGGGCCCCAGGAACCGACGTAGTCGATGTAGCGGTTGCCGTCGACGTCGTACAGGTAGGCGCCGTCGGCTCGCTCGACGAAGAACGGTTCGCCACCGACCGATTTGAACGCGCGTACCGGCGAATTGACGCCGCCCGGCAGCAGTTGCTGGGCGCGGGAGAACAGGGCGTGGGACTGGTCGTGGTTCATGGGGCTTTCCTGGGCGTTACGCGAACTGGGCGAGGTAGGCGCGCTGGGTCGCGACCGGGTCTTCGGCGGCGAACACGCTGCTGACCACGGCGACCAGATCGGCGCCGGCGTCGATGATGGGACCGACATTGTCCGGCGTCAGGCCGCCGATCGCCACCCGCGGCACGCCCAGTGCGGCGCTTTGCCGCAGCAGGTCGGTATGCGCGCGGCTGCTGGTGACCTTGGTCGTGGTCGGGAAGAACGCGCCGAAGGCCACGTAGCTGGCGCCGGCGGCCACGGCCTTCTCTGCATTGGCAAGCTGGTCGTAGCAGGAGGCGCCGATGATGGCCTCGGCACCGAGCAGGGCGCGTGCGCTGGGGATGTCACCGTCGGTGCCGCCGAGGTGCACCCCCGCCGCGCCAACGGCTTTGGCCAGCGCCGGGTCGTCGTTGACGATCAGCGGCACGCCGTGTTCCGCGCACAGCGCCTGCAGGGCGGTGGCCTGCTCCCGCCGCAGCGCGTCACTGGCGGTCTTGTTGCGGTACTGCAGCCAGGTGGCGCCAGCGGCCAGCAGCGGCGCGGTACGGGCCAGCAGGCATGCGGTATCGGGCTCGTCCGGGGTGATCAGGTAGACGCCGCGGGGCGCCGGGGAAGCAGAAGTCATCGATGGCTACCGGTGAGTGGACCGCGATGGGACAATGGCGGCCCGTGAATCCAGCCCTGATTATCCGATGAGCGATGCCACCCCCACCACCTTGCGCACCTGGATGTGCGTGGTCTGCGGCTTCCTGTACAACGAAGCGGAGGGCCTGCCGGAGGAGGGCATCGCGCCGGGGACGCGCTGGGAGGACATTCCGGAGACCTGGAACTGCCCGGACTGCGGGGTCACCAAGGCCGATTTCGAGATGGTCGAGGTCGATTGATGAGGGTAGGTGTGGACTGTTGGTCCACACCCCGGCACCCTCAATGCAGCCGCGGCATCGGTCCGCCGAGGTCGATCAGCTTCTCGCGCAGCCACTGCGCATCACTGGCTTCCGGGTTGCGCTTCAGGTACTGCCCCAGGTCGTGGCGGGCACCGGCCAGGTACTCCAGTTGCAGGTAGGCCAGGCCGCGGTCACGCAGCGCATCGTCCTGCTCCGGGGCGAGCTTCAGCAGGCGGTCGGCACTGCGCGCGGCGCGGTCCCATTCGCCGGCCTCGGCATACACGCCGTGCAGGTTGCGCAGCATGCGCATCAGGATCGCGCGCGCCGGCGCCGGGTCCAGAATCTGCGCCAGCACCTGGTCGTCGGGCATCTGCCCGCCCAGGTGTGACTTGGCGCGTTCGCGCAGTTCGTCCACGTCCAGCGGGCGACCACCATTGAACGGGTCCATCACCAGCACGCCGTCGTCCACCGGCAGGCGCACCAGGAAGTGGCCGGGGAAGGACACGCCGTCGAGCGGAATGCCCAGCCGCCGCGCGACTTCCATCTGCACCAGCGCCAGCGAGATCGGGTTGCCCAGCCGGCGCTCGAATACCTGGTTGAGGTAGCTGTTGCGCGGGTCGTAATACTCGTCGTGGTCGCCGCTGTAGCCCAGCTCGTCGAACAGGTGGCGGTTGATCGCCGCCATCTTCAATGGACTGTTGTCGATGCTCTCCACTTCCGAGCGGAGGTGGTCGACGTGGCTCTGGATCAGCGCATCGTAGGTCGACGGCTGCAGATCGGGGTATTCATCGCGCGCGATCAGCAGCGCGGTCGGCAACAGTGGCAGCGCCTCGTCTTCGAGGTCGGCCAGTGCATCCCAGTCGGGGAGTGTGATCCGGTCCTGCATGGCCACAGACTGGCGTCATTCGCTGGCCGTTTCAAGCGGTGCCGCGTGAAAAATGCAGGGGTCAGATCCCTTTCGCACGCGAAAGGGATCTGACCCCTGCAGGGTTGCCGGCCAGCGGCCGGCACTACTGCGGGTGCCGGGCGCAGCCCGGCCGTACCTTACTTTTCGATGCCCGGGCCGAATTTCAGCTCCGTGCCGTCCTTCAACTGCAGCTTCTCGGCCTGGCCGGCGTTGAGTTCCAGCACGTAGCGCGCCGGGCCACCGCTGGGGTAGGGCGGGCACATGTCGCCGGCCGAGCACGGCGGTACGTCGCGCTGCTGGCTGACCAGCCTGCGCTGGCTGTCGAAGTACAGGATGTCCAGCGCGATCCTGGTGTTCTTCATCCAGTACGCCTGCATTTCTTCGCGGTCGTGGATGAACAGCATGCCGTGGTCGGCCGCCATCTGGTCGCGGAACATCAGCCCGCGCGCGCGGGTTTCGTCATTGGTGGCCAGCTCCACCTGGTAGCGGGCGCCATCCAGTTCGACCCAATGGCGGGCCGCGTCGGTGGCACAGCCGGCCAGGGCCAGCAGCGGAAGCATCAGCAGCGAACGCAACAGCGACATCGTCAGGATCCTTCGGAAGGGTCAGAGCACGACCGGCGGCTCGCCGCCGACGATCACCACGTCGGCGCGACGGCGCGCGAACAGGCCCACGCAGACCACGCCCGGCAGTTGGTTGAGCTCGCGCTCCAGCTTTTCCGGATCGGTGATCTGCAGGTTGTGGATGTCCAGGATCTGGTTGCCATTGTCGGTGACCACGCCTTCGCGCCAGGTCGGCTGGCCGCCGGTCATGTCGCGGATCTGCCGGGCGACCAGGCTGCGCGCCATCGGGATCACTTCCACCGGCAGCGGGAACCTGCCCAGCACCGGCACCTGCTTGCTCGGGTCGACGATGCAGATGAAGCGCTCGCTGGCCTCGGCGATGATCTTCTCGCGGGTCAGTGCGGCGCCGCCGCCCTTGATCAGGCACTTGTTCGGATCGCACTCATCGGCGCCGTCCACGTACAGCGACAGGTTGCCGCTGTGGTTCAGCTCGATCACTTCGATGCCGTGCTGCTTCAGGCGCGCGGTGCTCTGCTCGGAGCTGGACACGGCGCCCTTGATGCGGTGCTGGATGCGGGCCAGGGCATCGATGAAATAGGCCACGGTGGAACCGGTGCCGACACCGACGATCATGCCGTCTTCGACGTATTCGATGGCTTTCTCGGCGGCCAGGCGCTTGGCTTCGGACATGGGAGAACTCTCAGGCAGGGAATCAGGATTTCTTTTCCAGCGACAGCAGCAGCTTCCACTGCGCGGCGGTCACCGGGAACACCGACAGGCGGTTGCCCTTGGCAACCAGCGGGAAGCCTTCGCCCAGTTCCTCGGCGTGCAGCTTGATCTCGTCCAGCGCGATCACCTGCTTCAGCTTGCGGTCGAAGGCCACGTCCACCAGCATCCAGCGCGGGTTCTCGCGCGTGCTCTTGGGGTCGTAGTAGTCGGATTTTGGATCGAACTGGGTGTCGTCCGGATAGGCGGTGCTGGCCACCGTGGCCAGGCCGACGATGCCCGGCACCTTGGTATTGGAGTGGTAGAACAGGATGCCGTCGCCCACCTGCATGCCATCGCGCATGAAGTTGCGCGCCTGGTAGTTGCGCACCCCGTTCCAGGGTTCGACCTTGACCTTGGCCAGGTCATCGATGGAGAAGGCGTCCGGTTCGGACTTCATCAGCCAGTAGCGCTTGCGGGCGGTCATGCGTTCACGGGGGCAGCGGAGGGGAACAGGGTGCCGTCTTCGGTGCAGATCGCATCCACCGGCACGTCCCACGACGCCACCGGCAAGGACTCGACCTGCTGCACCGCGAACGCAGCACCGACCAGCCAGGGCGGCGCCGGCCGGTCTTGGCGGAAGGCGAAGCTGCGATCATACCAGCCGCCCCCCATGCCCAGCCGCCGGCACTGTGCGTCGAAGCCCACCAGCGGGGCCACCACCAGCGCCATCTGCGCCGGTTCCAGCGTATCGTCCAGCGCTACGTCCGGTTCGGGAATGCCGTAGCGGTTGCTGGTCAGCGCCTGCCCCGGCCGCCACGGCGCGAAGCGCAGCACCTCGCCGGCCAGCACCGGCAGGCAGTAGGTGAGGCCTTCGGGCAGTTGCAGCTGCCAGCGGTGCAGGGCGATTTCGCCATCCAGCGCCCAGTAGCCGGCCACGGCGCCTTCGCGTGGGGCGAACGGCAGGGCGAGCAGGGCATCGGCAAGGGATTCGGCGGCAGCAATGCGCTCACCGGCGGAAAGGTCGCGGCGGCGTTGCCGCAGGTCGTGGCGCAGGGCCTGGCGCGGGTCGGTCATGGCAGCGTGCGGCAAGGATCAGCCGCCATTGTGCCGGAAAGAACAAGGGCGACGCCCGAAGACGCCGCCCTTGCTGGAATATTGCATTCTCCGCAATGTCGATGCATGCGAAACGACCTTGAACCCGGGGGCTCAAGTGGGAACGCTGGAGAACCATCGGGCTTCCCGCTACAAGGCGGACCTGCACTCCCGGCGCTGTCGCGCTCCCGGTGTCGTTCTTAAGGGACAAGGCGAATGTTTGCACATGCCGTCGAGTACCGCAGAGAACGCGTGGCCATTATAGCCAGCGTGCAGGATCTGGATAGGCCGTTCGTCGGCAACAGTCCGTGCCAATTCAGATATGCGAAAAGGGGACGGAGGGGATTAAGACGTTTCCGGCACGGATGGGGCGAATGCGCCTTAATCCCCTCCGTCCCCTTTTTCTAGGGGGTGCCGTCGATCGCGCGGTCGAGGCGCCTGTTCAGGTCGGCCAGCGTCTGCTGCAGGGCCACGGCCTGGCGGGCGTTCTCGTCGCGCAGCAGCTGCAGTTCGTGGGCCAGGTTCAGTGCGGCCAGCACGGCGACGCGGTCGACGGCGGCCATGCGGTTGCTGCCGCGGATTTCGCGCATGCGCGCATCGAGCAGGCGCGCGGCGGCCATCAGGCTGTCGCGTTCATCGCCGCCGACACCCACCGTGTATTCACGATCGAGGATGCGGACACTGACCGGTTCGGCGCTCATGTGTGCTGCTCCAGGGATTTGAGCCGGCTGATCATTGCTTCCACCCGCGAGCGTGCCTGCTCGTTCTTGGCCAGCAGCGTGGAACGCTCGGCCACCAGCTGTTCCTGCTGGTGGCGCAGGCTGCGGTTCTCCTCGGCCAGGCGCTGGTTGCGTTCGAGCAACGCTTCCACGCGGGCGGCGAAGTCCTGCAGCTGGGCAAGGGGATCGGCGGGTTCCATGCGGGCACGATAGGCAAGCCGGGCAAGGGCGGTCAAGCGTTGTCGCAGCAAGGCCTGGCGGCCGCAGAGAGGACGCCGCCGGGTTGCTACACTACGGGGTCTCACGGGCGCGCGCGTGCGCGCCCCGGGTTTCCTTTCCGAACGAGCCGCACGATGACCGAACTTCCCTCCGTCGACGACGTTACCCGCGCCAGCCAGGAACTGGGCCTGGGCGCTACCGCTGCCGAGCTGCACGGTGCGCTGTGTGGCTGGCTGGCCGCCGGTGGCGCCCCCGGCAACGACTGGCCGGCACGGGTGCTGGCCGACGACAACCTGCCGCCGGTGGCTGCCGACAGCGTGCTGGGGCAGCTGCTGCAGGCGACCATCAAGCAGCTGGAAGACCGCGACTTCGCCTTCGAACTGCTGCTGACAGACGGCGACGATGTGTCCGCGCAGGCCGATGCCATGTTCAGCTGGACCCGCTCGTTCCTGGGTGGTTTCGGCCTGGGCAGCGGCGGCCGTCGCCCGACCTTGTCCGAAGAGGGTGAAGAAGCGCTGACCGACATGGCCAGCCTGGCACGCGCCTCCAGCGAGGATTTCGAAGCGGGTGGCGATGATGACGACGAAGCCCTGTCGGAGATCGAGGAGTTCATCCGCGTGGCGGTACTGCTGCTGCACGGTGACGTGGTGCTGGCCTCGCGCCATCGGCAGCGCCTGAACTGATGGACATCAAGCAGCGCACCGGCATCGCGGCCGGCGAATACAAGCGTCGGCGCCGCCAGCTGATGGACATGGCCGGCGAGGACGCGATCCTGGTGCTGCCGGCCGCGGCCGAGAAGGTGCGCAGCCTCGATACCCATTACCCGTTCCGCCAGGACTCGGACTTCCGGTACCTGAGCGGTTTCCCGGAGCCGGAGGCGGTATTGGTGCTGATCCCGGGCCGGCGCCACGGCGAGGCCATCCTGTTCTGCCGCGAACGTGATGCCGAGCGCGAAGCCTGGGACGGCAGCCGTGCCGGCCAGGAAGGCGCGGTGGCGCAGTACGGCATGGACGATGCGTACCCGATCGATGATCTGGACGACATCCTGCCGGGCCTGTTGGAAGGCCGTTCGCGCGTCTACTACCACTTCGGTCGCGACGCCGATTTCGACCTGAAGCTGATCGGCTGGGTCAACCGCGTGCGTTCGCAGGTGCGCCACGGCGCGCAGCCGCCGCATGAATTCCTTGAACTGGGCCATCTGCTGCACGAGCAGCGCCTGTTCAAGTCCGGCGCGGAAGTGGCGCTGATGCACCACGCTGCGCAGATCAGCGTGCGTGCGCATCTGGCGGCGATGAAGGCTGCCAGGGCCGGCATCCACGAATACGAGCTGCAGGCCGAGCTGGAACGCGTGTTCCGCGCCAGCGATGCAGTGCCGGCGTATTGCAGCATCGTCGGTGCGGGCCGCAACGGTTGCATCCTGCATTACCGGGACAACAACGCGCGTTCGCGCGACGGCGAGCTGGTGCTGATCGACGCCGGTGCCGAGTACCGTGGCTACGCCAGCGACATCACCCGCACGTTTCCGGTGAATGGCCGCTTCAGCGCCGAGCAGCGTGCACTGCACGACCTGGTCGGCGATGCACAGGCCGCCGCGCTGGCCCAGGCCAGGCCGGGCGTGCCGTACGAGGCCGGTCACCTGGCCGCGGTGCAGACCCTGACCGAGGGCCTGCTGCGGCTGGGCCTGCTGAAGGGGACGCTGGAAAAGAACCTGTCCGAAGGCCTGTACCAGCGTTTCTACCGGCACAAGACCGGGCACTGGATCGGGCTGGACGTGCACGATGTGGGCGATTACCGCCTGGCGGGCGATTCGCGGCTGCTGGAGCCGGGCATGGCATTCACCATCGAGCCGGGGCTGTACATCGGCGTGGACGATACGACGGTGGAACCGCGCTGGCGCGGCATCGGCATCCGTACCGAGGATGATGTGCTGATCACCGACGACGGTCATCGCGTGCTGACCGAAGGTCTGGCGCGCAGCGCCGACGAGATTGAAGCGGTGATGGCGGGGTAAGGGGTGTTCTGCAGGGCTTGCAGCCCTGCACCCGCAGAGGCAACAGCAAGAGCAACAGCAACAGCAACAGCAACAGCAACAGCAACAGCGCGCATTCCGTGGGATGGCGGGGCACTGTGGGTGTGCGGGGACGCCGTGAACCCATCCATGGGGGCTTGGTCGCGGCATCCATGCCGCTCACACCCCGCAAACCCACAGTACCCCGCCTTCGACAGGTTCACGCGGCTGTTGGCAACCGCGGTTATTGGCACGCGCGGCTGTTGGTAGGTGTCGACCTTGGTCGACACGGAGCGAGCGCAGCGAGCGACCCGCTTCTGCTTTTCTTTCTTCTTTTTCCGTGGTTGGACGCAGCAGAAAACTGTCAAAGGACGGGCGGGGTGGGTTTGCAGGACCGTTGGCGCCATGGATGGCGCCATCGAGCCCCCATGGATGGGTTTACGGCGTGTCCTGCAAACCCACCCCGCCCGGCCAAGCGCGGCCTTTGATATCAGCGCCCAACCACGAGGGGCTCAGCCGTTGGCCGCCGCAAACGCCGGCCGCGTCAGGTTGTCCGCCTCGCCCTCGGTGCACAGCACTTCGTCTTCAATGCGGATGCCACCATACGGACGGAAGAAATCCACGCGGTCCCAGTTGATCGCATCACCATGGCCGGCATCCTTCACTTCGTTCAACAGCATGTCGATGAAGTACAGGCCCGGTTCAATGGTCACCACCATGCCCGGTTCCAGTACGCGGGTCAGGCGCAGGTACGGGTGGCCCGCCGGGCGCTCGATGCGGCCGCCCTCGTCGCTGGCCGCGAAACCGGCCACGTCGTGGACCTGCAGGCCGATCAGGTGGCCGATGCCATGCGGGAAGAACGCGGCGCTGACGCCGGTCTCCAGCGCGGTCTGCGGCGAGACCTTGATCACGCCGAAGTCCTTCAGCACGCCCATCAGCGAAAGATGTGCGTCCACGTGCAGCTGCCTGTAGTCGAAGCCCGGGCGCACCGCTGCGCACATCTGCTGCTGGGCGGCGTCGACGGCAGCAATCATCGCAGCGAATTCGTCGTGGCCCTGCGCGGCGTAGGTACGGGTGATGTCGCTGGCGTAGCCGTGCGCGCTGGCGCCTGCATCGATCAGGAAGCTGCGCAGCGGCTGCGGCGCCTTGCGGCCCAGCTCGGTGTAATGCAGCACGGCGGCATGTTCATTGAGCGCCACGATGTTGCCGTAGGGCAGCTCGTTGGCATCCTGGCCCACTGCCTGGCAGTACGCCATGTGGATGCTGAATTCGTCGGCGCCGTTGCGGAACGCGGCTTCGGCGGCGCGGTGGCCGCGCACGCCCAGCACCTGCGCCTGGCGCATCAGCGCGATCTCATACGGCGTCTTGCTGCCGCGGTGCCATTCCAGGTAGTTCACCACCGGTGCCGGGTTGTTCGGCACGTAGCTGCCCAGCGCGCTCTGCGGCTCGCCGAGGATCGCGCAGCGCGACGGGTCGGCCGGCAGCAGGGCCAGCGCCTCTTCGGGCTTGCGGATGATGTGGATGTCGAAGTGCTCCACCCACCAGCCACTCGGTGCGTCCGGTACCACGTGCCAGTAATCGAAGGGCTGGTGGAAAATCACCGCCGGGCGCTTGCCCGGGGTGAACACGATCCAGCTGTTGGGCACCCGGGTCAGCGGCAGCCAGGCCTTGAACTGCGGATTGACCGCGTACGGGTAGTCGCGATCGTCGAACACCTGGTAGTGCAGGGTGCCGCTGGGCACGACCAGATGGTCGAAGCCGCCGCGGGCCAACGCCTGTTCGGCACGTCGGCACAGCACGGCCAGGTGGTCGGGGTACAGGGCGCCGGGGTCTTGCTGGATCATTGCGGTGGCTCGACACGGAAAACGGCCCTAGATTCTGCCGCATACCGGGAAAAACCGCTGTGCTGGAACCGGCACTCAGGCCGTCGAAACCGGTGCCTCGTCGCTGTCTTCGCCTATCCACCGGCGCAGCAGCTGCCGATGTTCGCGTGACAGGGTGAGGAAGCGGAAGCCGGTCCAGCTCTGGCCGGGCACATGCGCCGGCTCGCTCCACAGCAGGTGCACGCCCACGTCAATGGCCTCGTGGCGGCCGTCACCGATCGGCAACGGGAAGCGGAACTGGTACAGCGCGTCCTCGCGCAGCGGGGTGCTGGCCAGCATCAACATGCCAGTCTCGGAGACATTGCCGAGCCGGCCCACCACGCATTCGCGCATCTGGTCGGTGACCGGTACCAGGTCCGAGACCTGGCGACGCGGCGCGCGGCGGGTGTCCTGCGGCGGTTGCACGTTCAAACGGACGCCTCCCTGTAACGGCCGCCGGCCAGCGCACGCAGCGCACCGAGGCTGGCCTGCCATGCGCGATCGACCAGCCGCCCTTTGTCTTCGGTGACCAGCTGCGCGCGTCCGGCGCTGAGCTGCCGGGCCAGCGTATCAAGGTCGGTATCGGCGATCTTCTGCCCGCGCGGATTGACGAACAGGGCGTGGCCGGTCAGCAGGCTGTACCAGGACAGGCGCTGGCGGCGCAGGGTGCCGTCACCGTTGTCGATGTCGAACCAGCTGCCAAAGGGCAGGGTCACGAGCTGCTGGTAGGCCGCCTCTTCGGCGCTGCTGCGCGGCGTGCGCGGGGCGTCGGCGCTGCCGCTGGCAGCATGTTCGCCCAGTCGTGCACGTGCCTTCAGGCGCGCACTGAGCTCGGTGCGCGAGGTGCTTTCATCCTCGCCTCCTGGCGTGGCCAGGCGGCGCGCAACGGCGGCGGCTTCCTCGGCGTGATAGCCGACCTGCACGAGCGCCGATTCCACCTCGTTGGCCAGCACTGCATCGGTGCCACCGTTGGCATCGACGGCCTGCGCGGTCACCGCGGCGATGCGCTCGGTCTGTAGCAGGCGTTCCTGCCACTGCGGCGAATCTTCGCCATGGCGCAGGCGGGTGAGGGTGAGTGCATCGGCCCAGGCCTGGCGCAGCAGGGTCTGCACGAAGCGCGGCGGCGCCTGTGTGTCGCAGCACTGGTCGATCTGCGCATTGGCCTGGCGACGCGCCAGTTCCAGCCGTTCCTTGCCACGCGCGGCCTCGACGTGGCGGCGCTCGGCCAGTTCGGCGCGATGGGCCGCCGCGCGCTGATGCTGCTGTACGTCTTCGTTGGCGGCGGCGAAGGCCTCGGGCGAGCGTGCATCCTGGCCGAGCAGACCCTGCACGCTCTGCGCCATGCGCTGCAGCAGCTGGGGGTCCACGTCATCGTCGCCCAGCCAGTTGGCGCCGACTTCGGCAATCTGGTTGAGCAGTTCGCGTGCAGGGTGTTCATCGCGCACGAAGAAGCCGGGGTCGGCCATCGCCGCACGCGCCAGTGGTACCTGCAGGCGCGCCAGCAGGGCGGCCGGCACCGGGTCGGGGCGCTGCTGTTGCTGCACCTGCTGCATCAGCAGGCGCAGCAGGTCGAGGTTGTCGCGGTCGTGGCTGCCCAGCTGGGCCTGCGCGCCGTGCTCGCTGCGCAGCTGGGCGACCACCGCAGCCTGCAGGTCGGCGACGCCGGTGGCCGCGCTGGACTGGGCCTGCAGCCGCGCGAGGACCGCATCGACGGCCGCACTGGGCACGGCAGCGGTGTCCGCAGGAGGGGCAGTGGCATGGCGGGCCTGCTGCAGCAATTCATGCAGCGCACTGCCGGTGGACGTGGTCACGCCAGCGGTGGCTGCGCCCGGCGTACCCGCGTCGTTGAATGCGTCCTGCACCAGGTTCGACCAGGAACCGGCCGGAGCGGAGCCGTTCCAGCCGGTCAACGGCGCGGCGGAACGCTTGGCAGGCTGGGTCGTGCGGCCGCCGCCCACCGACTGGGTGATGATCCGCCGGGTGCTCGACGAGCGTGCCAGGTACGGGGTGTAGACCAGGCCCGGCAGCACGCCATGCTGGGCCAGCAGCGCATTGGCGCGGTCCAGCACATCGCCCAGGCGTTCCAGCACCTGCCGCTCGAAGCTGCGGTACAGCGCAAGCTGCACCTCCACGCCAAGGGCGTCCTGTTCGGCGATCCGGCGCACCATCGCGCACAGGGCCTGCGGTGCCAGTGGCAGGGTGTCGGCCTCGAACGCCGGCGCCGCCGCGAGCACGCCCAGGCGCTGTCCCAGCAGGTTCAACGTATTGGTTGAACGCAGGGTCTCGCGCCGGATCATTTCGGTCAGCAGCAGGTCGCGATCCACCTCGTGCTCATCGACCAGCGACAGGCCGAGCGCGCCCGGTAGCGGGGGCGGCGAAGCAGGGGCCGCAGCGGCGGTGGACGGCTCGCGCAGGCCCGCCAGCGCTTCGGCCACGGCATCGAGCATGCGGTCGGCGAAATGGCCGGCGAAGGCGTGCAGCTGGCCACGCTGGGCCATCAGGTCCGCCTGCTGCATCGGATTGCGTGCACGGTCGGCGTCGTGCAGCAGCGTCTGCTCCAGCGCTTCGACGGTCAGGATCAGGGGCGCGGCCAGCGTTTGCCGGCACAGGCCGATCAACGCACCCAGCAGTTCACGCACCCGCGATGGCAGGTCGCTGGCGGCCAGGCGTGCTTTGTCGGCAGAGGTGATGGAAAAGACAGCTGACATCGGCGAGCGGTACCCGGATTCCCGCGGATCGATCCTGTGAATCTACCGTGTCGGCCGCAGTCGGCGCTACTTTAGGCTGAACGTGTCTCACGTTCATCGGGCAGGGCCGACGGATGAACGGTAGTGCCTGCCGCTGGCCGGCAGCGCTGTCTTTACCAGAGTGCCGGCCAGCGGCCGGCACTACCCGGTATGGCGGAAGGCTTATTCCTCCAGGAACAGGCTCACCACATCGTTGGTGAACCGGCGGCCCAGCTCGGTCGGCTGCACATGACCCTCCGCCACCTCCAGCCAGCCGCGCTGGACGGCCTCGGCCAACGGAGCGTCCAGCACGCCGCGCGGCAGCCCGGTGCGCGACTCGAAATCGCGAAGGCCGAACCCTTCGTGCAGGCGCAGCAGGTTGAGCATGTACTCGAACGGCAGGCGCTCGGCTGCGATCACATCGTCACCCCCGAAAGAGGCCGGCGTGCCAGCGCTGTCCAGGTAGGCCTGCGGATGCTTCAGCTTCCAGCGGCGCAGCACGTGTTCTTCGGCGCCCGAGCTGATCTTGCCGTGCGCACCGGCACCGATGCCCAGGTAATCGCCGAAACGCCAGTAGTTCAGGTTGTGCGCGCTTTGCCGGCCGGGGCGCGCATAGGCGCTGACCTCGTACTGGCCGAAACCAGCCTGTGCCAGCAATGCCTGGCAGTGTTCCTGCATGTCCCAGGCGTTGTCTTCATCGGGAATGCCCTGCGGCGGCCGCGCGAAGAACACCGTGTTCGGTTCCAGGGTCAGCTGGTAGTGCGAGATGTGCGCCGGTTGCAGTGCAAATGCACGCTCCAGGTCGGCCTCGGCGCCGGCCAGGGTCTGTTCCGGCAGCGCATACATCAGGTCGATGTTGAAATTGTCGTAGCCCGCGTCCTGCGCCATCTTCACCGCGCGCTCGGCTTCGCCACTGTCGTGGATGCGGCCGAGGCGCTTGAGCATGGCGTCGTCGAAACTCTGGATGCCGAAGCTGAGGCGGTTCACGCCGGCCGCGCGGTAGCGGTCGAAACGGCCATGCTCGGCGGTGCCCGGGTTGGTTTCCAAGGTGATTTCGGCGTTGGGGGCAAAGCGCAGGCGCGCGCTGGCCTGCTGCAGGAAGCGGTCGATCGCTTCCGGCGGGAACAGGCTGGGCGTGCCGCCACCGAAGAACACGCTGTGCACCACCCGGCCCCAGACCAGCGGCAGGTCCTGGTCCAGGTCGCGCAGCAGTGCATCGATGTAGGCCTCGAACGGCAACTCGCCCTTGGCCTGGTGCGAATTGAAATCGCAGTACGGGCATTTGCGCACGCACCACGGCAGGTGCACGTACAGCGACAGCGGTGGCGGCACCAGCCGCGGTGCGCTGTCGTGGTCAGCGGAGCAGGCTTCGCCGGGCAGGTGGTTGCAGTGGTCGTGGGCGTGCGGCATGGGCTTCATCGGTAGTGCCGGCCGTTGGCCGGCTTCCCTGGTTCGATCAGGTCGGGCGTCAGTACAGCGTCGCCAGCTGTTGCTTGAGCTGCTGCAGGGCAACGGCACGGTGGCTGATGGCGTTCTTCAGCGCCGGCTCCATTTCCGCGGCGGTCAGGCCGTGGGTGGTGTCCAGGAACACCGGGTTGTAGCCGAAACCATTCGTGCCACGCAGCTCACGGATGATCTGCCCTTCCCAGCGGCCTTCGCAGATCAGCGGCTGCGGGTCGGTGGCGTGGCGCAGCAGCACGATCACCGCATAGAAGCGGGCACTGCGCTGGCCATCGGGAACACCGGCCATCGCGTCCAGCAGCTTGGCGTTGTTGGCAGCGGCGTTGGTCGGGTGGCCGGCATAGCGCGCGCTGTACAGGCCCGGTGCACCACCCAGGGCATCGACGATCAGGCCGGAATCATCGGCCAGCGCCGGCAGGCCGGTCGCTTCGCAGGCGGCGCGTGCCTTCAGCAGCGCGTTCTCGACGAAGGTCAGGCCGGTCTCTTCCACGTCGCCCAGGCCCAGCTCGGCGGCCGAGGTGATCTGCAGCGGCAGGTCGGCGAGGATCTCCTGCATCTCCACCAGCTTGCCGGCATTGTGGCTGGCCAATACCAGTTTCTTCATTGACGGGGCTCCAACAGGTCCCAGGTGTTGCCATACAGGTCGCGGAATACCGCGACCGTTGCATAGGGTTCTTCGCGCGGCGATTCCAGGAACTCGACGCCTGCGGCCAGCATCGCCGCGTGGTCGCGGTGGAAGTCGTCGGTGTTGAGGAAGAAGGCAACGCGGCCACCGGTCTGGTTGCCGATGCGGCTGCGCTGTTCCTCGTCGCTGGCACGGGCCAGCAGCAGGGCGGCGGCGCTGCCGTCGGTCGGGCCGACCACCACCCAGCGCTTGTGCCCCTGGTCGATGTCTTCGAGCAATGCGAAGCCGAGCTTGCCGGTGTACCAGGCAATGGCTTCGTCATAGTCGGCCACCACCAGGGTGGTCAGGGCGATGCGCCGGTTCATGCCGACAGCGCCGCCTGCTGCGCGGCCAGCAGCTCGGCCACGCCCTTCTCGGCCAGGCCCAGCAGCGCGTCCAGTTCATCGCGACGGAAGGCGTGGCCTTCGGCGGTGCCCTGCAGCTCGATGAAGCCGCCACCGTCGTTCATCACCACGTTCATGTCGGTGTCGCAGTCGCTGTCTTCGGCGTAGTCCAGGTCCAGCACCGGGGTGCCGCGGTACACGCCCACCGACACTGCTGCAACTGCGCCCAGGACCGGGTTGCGCTTGATGTCGCCACGCTTCATCAGCACGTTCACCGCATCGACCAGGGCCACATAGGCGCCGGTGATGGCGGCGGTGCGGGTGCCACCGTCGGCCTGCAGCACGTCGCAGTCGAGGGTGATGGTGCGTTCGCCCAGCGCATTGCGGTCCACGCAGGCACGCAGGCTGCGGCCGATCAGGCGCTGGATCTCCAGCGTGCGACCGCCCTGCTTGCCACGGGCCGCTTCGCGGTCGCTGCGGGTATGGGTGGCGCGCGGCAGCATGCCGTACTCGGCGGTGACCCAGCCTTCGCCCTTGCCGCGCAGGAAGCCCGGCACGCGGTTCTCGACGCTGGCGGTGCACAGCACGCGGGTTTCGCCGAAGCACACCAGCACCGAACCTTCGGCGTGGCGGGTGAAGCCGCGTTGGATGACGACCGGGCGGAGCTGGTCGGGCTGGCGGCCGCTGGGGCGGGAGTCGGACATGGTGCGGGTTCCGTAATGGCGAGGGAGTACGCCGCCACGCCCGTGGCCTTCACGGGGCGGGCAAGGGGGCTCTGGTGAGGGCGCTAGGGTACCATTCCCCCTTTGCACGCACCGGACACATTCCATGATTCGAAGCATGACCGCCTATGCCGGCGGCGAGCGGGTCACCCCGTGGGGCACGCTGGGCTGCGAGCTGCGCTCGGTCAACCACCGCTTCCTGGAGGTCGGCACCCGCCTGCCCGAGGAACTGCGGGCGCTCGAACCGCAGCTGCGCGAGCGTATCGCCGCGCGCCTGAGCCGCGGCAAGCTGGATCTGGTGATGCGCCTGCGCGCGCCGGAGGCGGCTGCCAACCTGCAGGTGGACGAGGCCCTGCTGGGCCAGCTGGGCCGCCTGGCCCACCGCCTGACCTCCGATTTCCCGAACCTGCAGGTCAGCTTCACCGACCTGCTGCAGTTGCCGGGCGTGACCCGCGGCGAGGCAACGGATGCCGCCGCCCTGCAGGTCGAGGCGCTTGCCCTGCTGGACCAGGTGCTGGACGGCTTCGTCGAAGCGCGTGAGCGCGAAGGCGGCAAGCTGGCTGCGGCCATCAGCGAACGCGTGGACGGCATCGAACGCATCGCCACCGAAGTGCGCACCTTGATTCCGGCCATTCGCGACGGCCAGCGCGCCAAGCTGGCCGCCCGTCTGGCTGACCTGCCGCACCCGGTCGACCCGGGCCGTGCGGAGCAGGAGCTGGTCCTGTGGCTGCAGAAGCTGGACGTGGATGAAGAGCTGGACCGGCTCGGCAGCCATATCGTCGAGATCCGCCGCGTGCTCAAGCAGCGCGAGCCGGTCGGCCGCCGCCTGGACTTCCTGCTGCAGGAGTTCAACCGCGAAGCCAATACGCTGGGCTCGAAGTCGGTGGACAGCCGCACGTCCAATGCCGCGGTGGAGCTGAAGGTGCTGATCGACCAGATCCGCGAGCAGGTGCAGAACATCGAATGATGTTGCGTGCAGCGATACAGCAGGGGCGCCTTCGGGCGCCCTTGTCGTTCCAGCGCATCAGCGCACGCTGACGCCCGGCGCCCCTTCACCCAATCGCCCGACCACGGCCGCCTGGCCGAACCCTGCGTCGTGGAAGCAGGCCAGCACCGCATTCACTGCCTCCGGGGCGCAGGACACCAACAGCCCGCCACTGGTCTGCGGATCGGTCAGCAGTGGCTGCCAGTGGCCGGCCAAGCGTTCGGCGAAGCGCACTTCGGCGCCATACGAGGCCCAGTTGCGGGCGGAGGCGCCGGTCACGCAGCCGCGCTGCAGCAGCTCCAGCGCCTGCGGCAGCAGCGGCACCTGTGCACTGTCCACTTCGGCAGCGACGCCGCTGGCGCGGCACACTTCCAGCAGGTGGCCGAGCAGGCCGAAGCCGGTGACGTCGGTCATCGCGTGCACGCCGTCCAGCGCGGCCAGCGGCACGCCCACGCTGTTCAGGCGGGTAGTCGACGCGATCATCTGCCGGTAGCCCTCTGCATCCAGCACTTCTTTCTTCAGCGCCGACGAGTACACGCCCACGCCCAACGGCTTGCCCAGCACCAGCACATCGCCGGCGCGGGCATCGGCATTGCGCTTGAGCCGCTGAGGATCGAGCACGCCGATCGCGGCCAGGCCGTAGATCGGTTCCACCGAATCGATGCTGTGGCCGCCGGCCACCACGATGCCGGCGTCGGCGCAGGCACGCTCGCCGCCCTGCAGGATGCCGCGGATGGTGTCCTGCGGCAGGGTGTTGATCGGCATGCCGACGATGGCCAGCGCGAACAGCGGCCGCGCGCCCATCGCGTACAGGTCCGACAACGCGTTGGTGGCGGCGATGCGGCCGAAGTCGAACGGGTCGTCGACAATGGGCATGAAGAAATCGGTGGTGGCCACGATTGCCTGCCGGTCATCGAGGCGGTACACCGCGGCGTCGTCGCTGGTCTCGCGGCCAACCAGCAGTTCGGCCGGTGCGGGAAGTGCTGGAACGCCGCGCAGCAGTTCGCTCAGCACGCCCGGCGCGATCTTGCAGCCGCAGCCGCCGCCATGAGCGAGAGAGGTCAGTCGTCGCGTGGCATCGGCCGTGGATGGGGCGGGTGACTGCGCGTGCGTGGCCATGCCGACATCTCCTGCGGAAACACGAATGGCGGAAGGCAGCAGGAGTCGAACCTACCAGGGAACGATCGACGCCCCCTACTGGGTTTGAAGCCCAGCCGCATGCCCGGATGCGCATGCCTTCCGAAAGTACGGCGGTACCGGTGGGCTCAGTCGCGGGCTGCGTTCCACTGCAGGTCGCCGCGCGGCCGATGCTGGTCACCGACGCGTCGAGTGTAGCCAACGCGATTGAAGAACTCCAAGATCTGGATGCTGCGTTTGCGGCCCAGGCCGATGGCATCGCGGAAGGCCGCCGCATCCACCGCGCCGCTGGCCTGTGACTGCTGCGCGACGATCGCGGCGAGTTCCGCAATGCGTGCGGGTGCATAGAACAGGTCCGGCACCACCTGGAACAGTTCGCCACGTGCGGCGGCGCGGCGCAGGACGGCGCGGACATCGTCTTCGGTCAGTCCGAAGTCGGCGGCCAGAGTACGCACCCACGGCGGATCGAAGCCACCGGCGTGCAGTTGCGGCAGCACGCGTTCCAGCAGCAGGCGCTCGCGTTCCGGTGGCGCATGGTCATGGCCGGGCAGGCGCCACCAGGCGCCCACGCGTTGCACGCTGCCGTCGTCCAGCAGGTCCTGCAGCAGCGCATTCCAGAGCCCCGTCGCAAGCGCGGGCAGGGTGCTGCGTTGCAGGCGCCCGCTGTCGACACCGGGTTCGTCCGGGCGTCGCTCATGCCAGCTACGCAGCGATGTGATCACCTGCTCGTGCAGCACCTGCCAGTGCGAGGCAAGGATGACCACCGTGTCCTCGCGGGTGATGATGCGCTGTGCGTCTGCAGGAAGATCGATCCGGTCGGCCGCGCGCCGGCAGTAGCGTTGCAGCGCGGCCATGGCAATGCCGAAGGGCGCCTGCTGCAACAGCGGGCCGATTCCCGCACCTGTGGCCAGCTGCTCCAGTGCGCCCAGCCAAGCGAGCCGTGCCGGGCTGCGCCGGCGCCGCTGTGGCGGGTCCGGGTCGAGCACGACGCCACCGCCCAGCGTGTGGGTCGCGGCGGAATCGCGGGCGATGAAGCGTTCACCACACATCGCACAGACCGGTGCATCGAACACCAGCTGCACCAACTGCCCATCACCTTGGTCACGGTCCTCCAGCAGCACCACATGGGCCTGCCGGTGCATCGTGCCCCAGTGGATGTGCAGGGGTGCCCAGTCGCGCAGTGGTGCTGCCCGTGCGGACAAGCGCAGGCGCACATCGACGCGGGTGGTGGCCAGCAGCGCGCGCGGGTCGGCAATCCAGTCGCCACGATGAATCTCGTCGCGGGCGATGGCGGCCAGGTTCAACGCGCAGCGCTGTCCGGCCATGGCGTGATCGCTGGGCTGGTTCTGCGCGTGGATGCTGCGTATGCGCACATCGGTGGCGGCGGGCATCAGTTGCAGGTGCTCGCCCACCGTGACGCCGCCGCCATGTACCGCGCCGGTCACCAATGTGCCGTGGCCGGCCAGCGAGAACACGCGGTCCACCGGCATGCGGAACAGCTCGCTGCGCAGCGCGGCCTGGCGCGCGTTGGCATCGCCGGCGGCCCATGCGTGCAGGTGGGCGCGCAAGGCGTTGATGCCTGCGTCATCGGGGGACGTGCTGTTGCAGGCGAACACGGGGGAACCCTGCAGCGGCATTCCGGCCAGCAAAGCGGCAATCTCGATCTCGACCCGGGCGATGCGCGCGGCGTCCACGCGGTCGATCTTGGTCAGCGCCACCGCGCCGCGATCCACGCCCAGCAGCTGCAGGATCGCCAGATGCTCGCGGGTCTGCGGCATCACGCCGTCGTCGGCGGCGACGACCAGCAGGGCGACATCGATACCGGTGGCGCCGGCCACCATCGTGTGGACGAAGCGCTCATGACCCGGCACATCGACGAAACCCAGCATCGCGGCGGGGCCCGTGCCGTTCGCGCTTTCCACCGGGACATAGGCATAGCCCAGTTCAATGGAGATGCCGCGCGTGCGTTCTTCCTGCAGGCGATCGGTTTCGATGCCGGTCAGTGCCCGCACCAGGCGCGTCTTGCCATGGTCGATATGCCCGGCGGTGCCGACGATCATGGTTGCAGCGTGCTCCATTGGGCGAGGAAGTCCGCTTCGTCGGCCGGTTCCAGGCAACGCAGGTCCAGCCACAATGCGTCCTCGCCGATGCGGCCCAGCACCGGTCGCGGCAGCTGGCGCAGGCGCTTGGCCAGGCGGTCCAGGCCGCCACGTTGCGCAGTGGTGATGCGCAGGCCGGCACTGCCGAGCTGCGCCTGTGGCTGCGCACCACTGCCGATCTGGCTGTGCATCCGTGCCTGTTCAAGCATGTAGCCGGTCGGCAGCGCCGAGCGCAGCGGCGGCAGCAGGCGCTGGGCCTGCGCATCCATGTCCTGCTGCGTGCGCGAGAGCGTACGCAGTGTCGGCAGCCGTTGCGCCAGCAGCTCCGGCTCGCGGTACAGCGCCAGTACCGCCTCCAGCGCGGCCAGGCCCATCTTGTCCATGCGCAGCGCACGCTTGAGCGGGTTGCGGTTGATCCGCGCGATCAGGTCGGCGCGGCCGGCGATGATGCCGGCCTGCGGCCCACCCAGCAGCTTGTCGCCACTGAACGAGACCAGGTCGGCACCGGCCGCCAGTGTTTCCTGCACGGTCGGCTCGTGTGGCAGGCCGAAGGCCGCCAGGTCGCACAGGCTGCCGCTGCCCAGGTCCACCACCAACGGCAGGCCATGGTCGTGCGCGATCGCTGCCATCGCCGCGGTGTCGACCTTGGCGGTGAAGCCGGTGATCGCGTAGTTGCTGGCGTGCACCTCCATCAGCAGTGCGGTGCGCGCGCCGATGGCATGGGCGAAGTCGGCCGGGTGGGTGCGGTTGGTGGTGCCCACTTCCAGCAGCCGCGCGCCGGCACTGCGCATCACATCGGGAATGCGGAAGGCACCGCCGATTTCCACCAGTTCGCCGCGCGACACCACCACCTCGCGGCGGTTGGCCAGGCTGTTGAGCAGCAGCAGGACCGCCGCCGCATTGTTGTTGACCACGGTGGCGGCTTCGGCGCCGGTCAGCTCGCAGACCAGCGCCTGCACCCGTGCATCGCGGTCGCCGCGGCGGCCGCGGGTGATGTCGAATTCCAGGTCAACCGGTGCGGCCATCGCGCGGGTGACGGCCTGCACCGCGGACTCGGGCAGCAGGGCGCGACCCAGGTTGGTATGCAGCACGGTGCCGGTCAGGTTGAACATCGGCTGCAGGTTCAGCCGTGCATCGGCGATGAGTGCGGCATCGAGCGCCGCGACCAGTGCCGGGCCGTCAATGGCCTGATGCAACTGCTCGGCCGAGAGCTGCGTGGCACTGATGCGCTCACGCAGCGCCTGCAGATGTACGCGCAGCAACTGGGTGATGCGGCTGCGGCCGTGGCCCTCGATCAGTGTTGCCAAGGCAGGCAGGCGCAGCAACCGGTCCAGCGAGGGCAGCGCGGAAGCCGATGCCGGGGTGGGGGGCGTGGCTGTCATCGCCTCACTCGCCGTCGGATTGCCACAGCAGCGGATTCTGGCTGGCGCGTGCATAGCCTTCCTCGCCCAGCAGCAGGTCCAGCGCCAGCGTGCCAAGGTCATCAGCCACCGGTTCCAGCGACGGATCTTTTTCCAGATACAGGATCTTGCGGTAGCTGTGGCAGTGGTCGCAGGTTTCTGCACGTACCGCGCTCTCGCGCACCGCCTGGCCGGTATCGCCGTCGGCATCAGCCAGGGCGCGATAGGCGATGTCCTTGCCAGCGGCGCCACACTGGCTGCACTGCACGCGCACGTAGTGCCACTGGCAGGCGCACAACGAGCACGACAGGTAGCGGTAGGAGGCATAGGGCGGGCGGGCCTGCACCATGCTGGTCACCGGCAGGGTGCCGCACAGCGGGCACAGCCCTGGCGCATCGGCCAGCGGCTTCAGGTCGCTGGGGCGGAAGCTGGCCGCCAGTACTGCCCAATACACCTGCAACGCATTCATCACCAGCAGCGCAGCGACCGCGTCGACCGGGGGCGCGTCAGCGCGTTCCAGCACGGCGTGGGCCTGCGCATCCAGCCAGGTGTCGTCGGCGGCGGCGACGCGCAGCAATTCCTGCCGTGTTTCCGCCGGTAGCCCCGCTTCGTCGGCGCAGTGCCGGCACAGCGTGCGCAGCCAGTCGCGCCAGCGCCCGTCCAGATGAAGTGTGTTGGCGGGCCGCAACGGCATGCCGGCACTGGCGGCCGCGCTGGACTGCTGCGCGCGCGCGTGGTCCTGCAGCGCCTCGCGTTGCTGGGGTGTCAATTCCTCCAGCAGCGCCTGCTGTGCATCGGCCAATGCCGCCAGCAGCTGCAGGTAACCGCCGATGGCGCTGTGCGCGGCCAGGCTGCGCAGGCGCGCCGCGCGTGTGGCGAACAGCGACCCGGTATCAGGCAGGATGATGCGCGGCACGTCGCGCGAGGCGAGCGTCTCGATCTCACCGGGTTCAAGGATGCGTTGCGCCATGCAGGGCCAGCCAGAAGAACCAGCCTCCATCCTCGCCGTTGTCAGCGCTGGCGTCCAGCGCACTGTAGGCCATTTGAAATGGTCGGGGTCAGATCCGTTTTCCACAGGAAAACGGATCTGACCCCATCGGTTGTTGCCGTGTTCATCGTGTCGACCAAGGTCGACACCTACCAAAAGCACCGGGGAACTGTCGAAGGCGCCTCTGCAGGTGCAGGGCCGCAGGCCCTGCCGTTACCCCTCTTCCCGACGTCCGCGCAGGATGTCCCGGAACCATTGCCGGTGATGCTTGTACGCCCACCCATAGGTCACCTTGCCCTGGGTCATCGCCCGCACCGAGCCCTTGATCCAGAGCGCCGCATAGATGTGCACCACGATCGCGCACACCAGCACCCAACCGAACAACGCATGGGCCAGCACCGAGAAGCGGATCAGCCCGATCGGGAAGAGATGGCTGAAGTATTGCCGCCAGATCACGAAGCCGGTCAGCAGTAGTGCCGACAGGCAACCAATGATCGCCCAGAACAGGAGCTTCTGGCCGGCATTGAAGCGGCCCACCGGCGGCAGCTTCTCATCCTCGTTGCGCAGCACATCGCGCATGCCGCGCATCCATGCGCGATCGTCGGCCGTCGGCAGATTGTCGCGCCACATGCGGAACGCCAGAAACGCAAAGCCGACCACCATGGCCAGCCCGATGAACGGATGCAGGATGCGCGTCCACGGGCCGCCACCGAACAGCTGGGTCAGCGGAAACAGCGCGGGATGGAACAGTGCCAGCCCGGACAGCGCCGTCAGCACGAAGCAGATCGCCACGATCCAGTGATTGATGCGGGTCGGCGCGCGGTAGCGGATGATCTGCCGCGGGTGCGGGGCGTACTTCATGGCCGCTGCTCCTCTTCGATCCTCTTCGCCTCGTGTTCGGCTTCCTCTTCTTCCTCGTCATTGACCGTGTTGCGGCCGATGCCGATGTAATGCAGGAAGCCGGCGAAGGCGGTGGCGGCGATCGCCAGCACGCCCAGCGGCTTGGCCACGCCCTTCCAGACTTCCACCATCGGGCTGATCCGCGGGTCCTTGGGCAGGTCGGCATACAGCTCCGGCTTGTCCACATGCTGCAGCACGTACATCACGTGGGTGCCACCCACGCCCTGCGGGTCGTACAGGCCGGCGTTCCCGTAGCCGCGCGATTTCAGGTCTTCCACGCGGCCGGCCGCGTGCTCGGTCATCGCCTGCTTGCTGCCGAAGGTGATCGCCCCGGTCGGGCAGGTCTTCACGCAGGCCGGTTCCTGGCCCACCGCCACCCGGTCCGAACACAGTGTGCACTTGTAGGCCTTGTGGTCCTTCTTGGAAATGCGCGGCACGTCGAACGGGCAACCGGTCACGCAGTAGCCGCAGCCGATGCAGTTCTCTTCCTGGAAGTCGACGATGCCGTTGGCGTACTGGATGATCGCGCCCGGCGACGGGCAGGCCTTCAGGCAGCCCGGGTCGCTGCAGTGCATGCAGCCCTCCTTGCGGATCAACCACTCCAGCTTGCCCTTCTCGTCCTCGTACTCGCGGAACTTCATCACCGTCCACGACTGGTCGCTCAGGTCGGGCGGGTTGTCATAGCTGCCAACGCAGCTGCCGACCTCGTCGCGCAGGTCGTTCCATTCCATGCAGGCGACCTGGCAGGCCTTGCAGCCGATGCATTTGCTCACATCGATCAGCTTGGCGACCTGGCCGGTGTGCGCACCGCGCGCTTCCGGCGAGGGCGTGGTGGTGGCCGAGCGGCGGATGATGTCCAGCGATTGCAGTGACATGGCGTGTCTCCTACACCTTCTCGACCTTGACCAGGATGCACTTCGATTCGGGCGTCTGCGAGTTGCCGTCACCGATGGCGTTGGTCAGCGTATTGGCGATGTATCCGGGCTTGGCCGCACCGAGGAAGCCCCAGTGGATCGGCACGCCCACCTGGTGCACGGTCCGGCCAT
Source organism: Stenotrophomonas muris (assembly GCF_052751275.1). NCBI lineage: Bacteria > Pseudomonadati > Pseudomonadota > Gammaproteobacteria > Lysobacterales > Lysobacteraceae > Stenotrophomonas > Stenotrophomonas muris. The sequence continues at coordinate 136,907 of NZ_CP199879.1, forward strand.
CGATCTGCAGGGCCTTGATGCGCTTGGTCACCATCGCCACCGCTTCGATGTGGCCACGCTTGGAACTGACCCGCACGCGGCTGCCGTTGCTGATGCCCAGCTCGTCGGCCAAGGCCGCGCCGATCTCGACGAACTGCTCGGGCTGGATGATGGCGTTCAACTTGCCGTGCTTGGTCCAGAAGTGGAAGTGCTCGGTCAGGCGGTAGGTGGTGGCCACATGCGGGAACTCGTCCGGCGAACCGATCTGTGCGCGATCGCTGGCGAATACGCGGGCGGCCGGGTTGTTCAGCGTCAGTGCCTGGCCGGGGCTGAGCGGATTGCTGCGCAGTGGCGTGTCGAATGGCTCGTAGTGCTCCGGGAACGGCCCTTCGGCCATGCCGGCCTTGGCGAAGAAGCGGGCGATGCCTTCCGGGTTCATGATGAACGGGCCCATCCCGCCGGCGGGATCTTCGTCGGCCTTGAAGTCCGGTACGTCCACGCTGCCCCAGTTCTTGCCGTTCCAGGCCAGCAGCGTGCGGCGCGGGTCGAACGGCTGGCCGGCCACGTCGCACGACGCGCGGTTGTACATCACGCGGCGATTGGCCGGCCACGCCCAGGCCCAGCCCAGCGTGTTGCCGATGCCGGTGGGGTCGCTGTTGTCACGCCGCGCCATCATGTTGCCGGTCGGGCCCCAGGCACCGATGTAGATCCAGCAGCCCGACGCGGTGCTGCCATCGTCGCGCAGGTCGCCGAATGCGGCCAGCTGCTCGCCGGCCTTGCGCACCAGCCTGGTCGGATCCTTCGGATCGAACACGTCGGCCAGCGCCCTGCCGTTGTATTCCATCGCCAGCTCTTCCGGCGTCGGCAGCTCCGGGTTGGAATACTTCCAGGCCAGGTCGCGCACCGGCTCCCACCACGCACCGCCGTCCTTCTCGTACATCGCCTTGATGCGATGGAACAGCTCGGACATGATCTCGATGTCGCTGCGCGCTTCACCCGGCGGATTGGCGCCCTTCCAGTGCCACTGCAGCCAGCGCGAGGAGTTCACCACCGCGCCGTTCTCCTCGGCGAAGGACGTGGTGGGCAGGCGGAATACTTCGGTCTGGATCGTGCTCGGGTCGACGTCGTTCAACGCGCCGTGGTTCTGCCAGAAGGCGATGGTCTCGGTTTCCAGCGGGTCCATGCTGACCATGAACTTCAGCTTGGAGAACGCGCTGATCAGCTTGCCCTTGTTAGGCGCCGAGGCCAGCGGGTTGAAACCCTGGCAGATGTAGCCGTGGATCTTGCCCTCGTTCATCAGCTCGTACGCCTGCAGCATGTCGTACGGCTTGTCGAGCTTGGGCAGGTAATCGAAGCACCAGTTGTTGTCGGCGGTGGCGGCATCGCCCCACCACGATTTCATCAGGCTGACGTGGAACTTCGGATAGTTCTGCCAGAACGACATCTGGTTGGCGCGCAGCGGCTTCTGCGTGCGCTTGGCGATGTAGGCGTCGTAGTCCTGCTCGTCCTGCCTCGGCAGCGTCAGGTAGCCGGGCAGCAGGTCGGACATCAGGCCGATGTCGGTCAGGCCCTGGATGTTGGAATGCCCGCGCAGCGCGTTCATGCCGCCACCGGCCACGCCGATGTTGCCCAGCAGCAGCTGCACCATGGTGCCGGCACGCACGTTCTGTGCGCCGATCGAGTGCTGCGTCCATCCCAGCGCGTACAGGATGGTCATCGCCTTGTCCTTGCCGGCGGTGGACGCGATCATGTCCCAGATCTGGCGGATGCTGTCGGCCGGCGTGCCGCAGATGCGCTCGACCATCTCCACGGTGTAGCGCGCGTAGTGTTGTTTCAGCAGGTTGTAGACGCAGCGCGGGTCCTTCAGCGTCGGGTCGCTGCGTACGTAGCCGTCGTCACCGTAGGCGTAGTCCCAGCTGGAACGGTCGTAGCTGCGCTTCTCTTCGTTGTAACCCGAATACAGGCCGTCCTTGAAGGCGAATTCGTCCTTCACCAGGAACGGCATGTCGGTGTAGTTCAGCACGTACTCGTGCTGGATGCGGTCCTCGGTCAGCAGGTAGTTGATCAGGCCGCCCAGGAACACGATATCGGTACCGGTGCGGATCGGCGCGTACACGTCGGCCACCGCGGCCGAGCGGTTGAAGCGCGGATCGACCACGATCAGCCGGGCCTTGTTGTGGGCCTTGGCCTCGGTCACCCATTTGAATCCGCACGGGTGTGCCTCGGCGGCATTGCCACCCATGATCAGGATCAGGTCGGCATTCTTGATGTCGACCCAGTGGTTCGTCATCGCACCACGGCCTAGCGTCGGGGCAAGACCTGCCACCGTCGGGCCGTGTCAGACACGTGCCTGGTTGTCGAATGCCAGCATGCCAAGGGAGCGGACGACCTTGTGGGTCAGCACCGCGGTTTCATTGCTGGTGGCCGAGGCCGCCAGCATGCCGGTGGTCAGCCAGCGGTTGACCGTCTGCCCGGCTTCGTTCTTCTGCACGAAGTTGGCATCGCGGTCTTCCTTCATCAGCCGCGCGATGCGGTCCAGCGCATCGTCCCAGCTCAGCCGCTTCCAATCGTTGGAGCCCGGTGCCCGGTACTCGGGGTAGAGCAGGCGCGACTTGCTGTGGATGATGTCGGCCAGGCCGGCGCCCTTCGGGCACAGCGTGCCGCGGTTGACCGGATGGTCCGGGTCACCCTCGATATGGAAGATGCTCGGCTCGGCGTTCTTGGCGCCGTCGCCGAGGCTGTACATCAGGATGCCGCAGGCCACCGAACAGTAGGTACAGGTGTTGCGGGTCTCGGTCGCGCGGGTCAGCTTGTACTGCCTGACCTCCGCGAGCGCGATGCCGGGCGCGAAGCCCATCAATGCCAGGCTGGAGCCGACCAGGGTTGTCCCGGTCACTTTCAGGAACTGGCGGCGGCTCATCGATGGCATGCCGTTCTCCTGGGATGGCGGGGAGGCACGGGCCTCCGGGCTGTCGTTGGGTACGGCCCGGTTATAGCACAGGCCCCCGCACGCCCATGTGGCACAAGGCCCGGCGCCGGCGGGGCGGGCGCGCAACGGGGCCGCTCTGGTAAAGTTGCGTGCCCGCCCCCCGGGGAAGCGTCTGCCGGGCCTGGTTCCAGGATGTTCCGCGCAGCCCCCGCCGTCCTGGCGCGATCCTCCGCGCCGGATCTGGAACACCGAGGAAAAATTTTGCGAAATCAACCAGTTGGGTTCCGCGCATGAGCGCCCCGTCGAAGCCGTCGGACGCCGTTGCGCGCGGCACGCTGTACATCGTTGCCGCCCCCTCCGGCGCCGGCAAGAGCAGCATCGTCAATGCCACCCTGGCGCGTGACCCGCAGATCGCGCTGTCGATCTCCTTCACCTCGCGCGCGATGCGCCCGGGGGAAGTGAACGGCCAGCACTACCATTTCGTCTCTGCGGAAAGGTTCGAAGAAATGATCGCCGCCGGCGACTTCTTCGAGCATGCGTGGGTGCACGGCGACTGGAAGGGCACGGCCCGGCAGTCGGTGGAGCCGCAGCTGGCCGCCGGCCAGGACGTGCTGCTGGAAATCGACTGGCAGGGCGCGCAGCAGGTGCGCCAGCTGGTGCCGGGCACGGTCACCGTGTTCATCCTGCCGCCGTCCAGGCAGGCCCTGCAGGATCGCATGCGCAAGCGCGGCCAGGACAGCGAGGCGGTCATCGCCCAGCGCCTGGGCGCGGCGCGCGATGAAATGCTGCACTTCAACGAGTTCGACTACGTCATCGTCAACGAGGTGTTCGACACCGCCGTGGACGAGTTGTGCGCCATCTTCACCGCCAGCCGCCTGCGCCGGGAGGCCCAGAAGGTCCGCCACGCCGGCCTGATCCAGGCCCTGCTGACTCCCGATCCGGGCGCAACTGACTGATTCCAAAAGAATCGGGTAGGGGTTGGCTTGATTTTGTCCAGCCCCTGCCAGTACACTCCGTCCCCTTTCCCTCATTCGACTGAGCGGCCGACCGGTCGCCGGGAGCCCGTATGGCCCGCATCACCGTAGAAGATTGCCTGGAAGTCGTTAACAACCGTTTCGAACTGGTCATGATGGCATCCAAGCGTGCCCGCCAGCTCGCCAACGGCGTGCAGGCCACGCTGGACAACAGCGAGACCGAGGACAAGCCGACCGTGCTGGCGCTGCGCGAAATCGCCGCCCGCAAGATCGACAACGCGCTGATCGACGAAGTCGAGAAGGCCGAGCGTGAGCGCGCCGAGCGCGAAGCGCTGGAGTGGGCTGCCGCCGAAGTGGTCGCTGACGAAGACATGTCCAAGAACGACGATTGATCGCATCGATCAACGTAATCGTTGGATACACCGAACAGCCCGCCCCGTGCGGGCTGTTTCGCATTCAGGATTTGCCGTAAACGTCGCGCTGGAATAGGCTGCGGGCATGAACCCAGGCCCCACTGCCAAGGTCGCCGCAGCCCCCACTGCCGCCGTACCCGACTACGTCCTCCAGCTTGAACGCGCCGCCCATTACCTGCCGCCGGAACAGCTGCCGCTGTTGCGCCGTGCCTGGGAAGTCGGAGCCTCCGCGCACGCTGGGCAGACGCGCAAGTCGGGTGAGCCCTATATCACCCACCCGGTGGCGGTGGCCCAGGTGCTGGCCGAGCTCGGCCTGGACGTGGAAGCGCTGATCGCCGCGATCCTGCACGACACCATCGAAGACACGCCGCTGACCCGCGAGGCGCTGGCCGCCGAGTTCGGCGAAGCCGTGGCCGAACTGGTCGACGGCGTCACCAAGCTGGACAAGCTGAAGTTCCGCGACCGCCAGGAGGCGGCCGCCGAGAGCTTCCGCAAGATGCTGCTGGCGATGTCGCGCGACCTGCGCGTGATCATGATCAAGCTGGCCGACCGCCTGCACAACATGCGCACGCTGGGTGCGCAGAGCCGCGAAGCGCGCGGCCGCATCGCCCGCGAGACGCTGGAGATCTACGCGCCCATCGCCCAGCGCCTGGGCATGAGCCTGGTCAAGAGCGAGCTGCAGAACCTCGGTTTCAAGGCGCTGTACCCGTGGCGCCACGCCATCATCGAGAAGCACATCCGCAGCCAGCCGGTGGTGCGCCGCGAAGCGATGGCGCAGGTGGAAGTGCAGCTGTCGCAGCGCCTGGCCAAGGAGGGGATCGAGCATCGGCTGATCAGCCGCATCAAGACCCCGTGGAGCATCTACAACAAGATGCGCGACGAGAACAAATCCTTCGACCAGGTGATGGATGTGTTCGGCTTCCGCCTGGTCGTGCGCAGCGTGCCCAGCTGCTACCACGCGCTGGGTTCGGTGCATGCCACCTTCAAGCCGCTGGATGGCCGTTTCCGCGACTTCATCGCCATTCCCAAGGCCAACGGTTACCAGTCGCTGCACACGGTGCTGTTCGGGCCGTATGGCTCGCCGATCGAAGTGCAGATCCGTACCGAGGAAATGGACCTGATCGCCGAACGCGGCGTGGCCGCGCACTGGACCTACAAGTTCGGCGGCGATTCGCCCAACAGCGCACAGAGCCGTGCCCACGCGTGGATCGTCGAGCTGATCGACTCGCAGCGTGCCGCCGGTTCCTCGCTGGAGTTCCTGGACAACGTCAAGGTCGACCTGTTCCCGGACGAGGTCTACCTGTTCACCCCGAAGGGCAAGATCCTGGCCCTGCCGCGCAATTCCACCGCGCTCGATTTCGCCTACGCCGTGCATACCGACGTCGGCAACATGGCGGTGGCCTCGCGCGTGGACAAGAAACTGGTGCCGTTGCGCACCAAGCTGGTGTCGGGGCAGTCGGTGGAGATCATCACCGCACGCTCGGCCACGCCGAAACCGCAGTGGCTGGAATTCGTGGTTACCAGCAAGGCGCGCACCGCCATCCGCCACCAGCTCAAGCAGCTGGAGCACGAGGATGCCGTGCAGCTGGGCCACCGCATGCTCGACCGTGCGCTGGAAGCGATGGATTCGTCGCTGGAGCGGCTGCCGAAGGGGCGCCTGGATGCGTTCCTGGCCGAACACCGCTTCCCGCGCCTGGAAGCCCTGCTGGCCGAGGTCGCACTGGGCAACTGGATGCCGACCCAGGCCGCGCAGGCGCTGATGGCCTACGCCGAACTGCGTGGCGGCCCGCATTCGCGCCACCACTCGCAGGAAAAGATCCTGATCAACGGCAGCGAGCGTGGCGTGGTCACCTTCGCCGGCTGCTGCCAGCCGATTCCCGGCGACGAGATCATGGGCTACCACACCGCCGGCAAGGGCATCGTGGTGCACCGCATGGACTGCCCGAACCTGGCCGAGCTGCGCAAGTCGCCCGAGCGCTGGGTGCCGATCGGCTGGGACACCACCGTCTCCGGCGACTACGACACCTCGCTGGTGGTGGAAGTGGAGAACGGCACCGGCGTGCTGGCACAGCTGGCCGCTGCCATCGCGCAGAGCCACTCCAACATCGAGCGCGTGGACTACCTGGATCGCGATTTCAACGCCGCCGTGCTGGCGTTCAACATCCAGGTGCGCGACCGCAACCACCTGGCCGAAGTGATGCGCCGCCTGCGCCGCCTGTCGGTCGTGCAGTCGGTACGCCGCCAGTAGGTCCACGCCATGCGTGGATGACGTTCCGCGCACACGACATACGGGGTCGGATCCGTTTCCCGCCGGGAAACGGATCCGACCCCCAGCCGATGCCGCGCCCACCCGGTACAATCACCGCTCTGTTTTCCCCCAAAGCACCGGAGCGACCCATGTCCCGCCAGATCATCAACACCGAAAAGGCCCCCGCCGCCATCGGCCCGTACTCGCAGGCCGTGCGCGCCGGCAACACCGTGTACTTCTCCGGCCAGATCCCGCTTGACCCGGCCACCGGCGACATCGTCGGCGCTGGCGACGTCGAAGCGCAGGCCCGTCGCGCCTTCGACAACCTCAAGGCCGTGGCCGAAGCCGCCGGCGGCTCGCTGGACAAGGTCGTGCGTCTGGGCCTGTACCTGACCGACCTGGGCGAGTTCGCCAAGGTCAACGCGGTCATGCAGGACTACTTCCAGGCCCCGTACCCGGCCCGTTCCACCATCGAAGTCTCCGGCCTGCCGAAGGGCGCCAGCTTCGAGGTCGACGCGGTGATGGTCATCGACTGACCACCACGTGGCACGCAAGGCGGCGGTCACCCCGGTCCTGTCACCGTCCGGCGAAGCATCCCTGGCGATGCTCGCCGGCGTCGGTCCGGCCGTGGCCGCCAAACTGCAGGCGCGTGGCCTGGCCACCCTGCAGGATCTCTGGCTTCACCTGCCCCTGCGCTATGAAGACCGGACCCGGCTGACCCGCATCGAAGACCTGCGCAACGGCGTGCCGGCGCAGGTGGAAGGGCGGGTGGTCGCGGTCGAGCGCGGCATGCGCTACCGGCCGATGCTGAAGGTCGCGGTGGAGGACGAAGGGCAGGGCACCCTGGTGCTGCGCTTCTTCCATTTCCGCCAGCAGCAGGTCGGCCAGTTCGCGGTCGGCAACCGGCTGCGCTGCTTCGGCACGCCCAAGCCCGGCCACCTCGGCCTGGAAATCGTCCATCCCAGCTACCAGGTGCTGGGCCGCAACGATGATCCCGAACTCGGCGACCGCCTCGACCCGGTGTATCCCACCGTCGAAGGCGTGGGCCCGATGACGATGCGCAAGCTGATCGGCCAGGCCCTGGATCGCCTGCCCGAGGAAAGCACGCTGGAACTGCTGCCCAGCGGTTGGCTCGATGGCCTGGGCCTGCCGTCGCTGCGCAGCGCGCTGCTGACCGTGCACCGGCCACCGCCGGATGCCGACCTCGCCGCGCTGGCCGCCGGCACCCACCCGGCGCAGCGCCGCCTGGCGATGGAAGAACTGCTGGCCCACCACCTCAGCCTGCGTCGCCAGCGCATTGCCTTGCAGGCACACCATGCGCCGCCGCTGGCTGGTCCTGGCAAGCTGGCCAAGGCGCTGCTGAAGCAGCTGCCGTTCGCGCTCACCGGCGCGCAGGCGCGCGTGTTCAAGCAGATCCGCGAAGACCTCGCGCGCCCCAGCCCGATGCTGCGGCTGGTGCAGGGCGACGTCGGTTCCGGCAAGACCGTGGTGGCCGCACTGGCGGCGATGCTGGCGGTGGAGCAGGGCAAGCAGGTCGCATTGGCAGCGCCCACCGAACTGCTGGCCGAACAGCATCTCAACAACCTGCGCGGCTGGCTGGAGCCGCTCGGTGTGCGTATCGCCTGGCTGGCCGGCAAGGTCACCGGCAAGGCGCGCGCCAAGGTGATGGCGCAGGTCGCCAGCGGCGAAGCGCAGGTGGTGGTCGGTACCCACGCGCTGATGCAGGAGGCGGTGGTGTTCCAGGATCTGGCCTTGGCCATCGTCGACGAACAGCACCGCTTCGGCGTGCACCAGCGCTTGGCGCTGCGCGACAAGGGCGCGGGTGGCAACAGCGTGCCGCACCAGCTGGTGATGACCGCCACGCCGATTCCGCGCACGCTGGCGATGTCCGAGTACGCGGACCTGGATGTGTCGGCCATCGATGAACTGCCACCGGGACGCACGCCGGTGCAGACCGTCGCCCTCAACAATGACCGCCGCCCGGAGCTGATCGAGCGCATCGCGCTGGCCTGCCAGGAAGGGCGGCAGGTGTACTGGGTGTGCACGCTCATCGAGGAAAGCGAAGAACTGGATGCCACCCCGGCGCAGGCCACCTACGAATCGCTGCAGGCACTGCTGCCCGGCGTTCGCGTGGGGCTGGTGCACGGACGCCTGAAAGCCGCCGAAAAGCTGGCGACGATGGTGGCGTTCAAGACCGGCGAGATCGACCTGCTGGTCGCGACCACGGTCATCGAAGTGGGCGTGGACGTACCCAATGCTTCGTTGATGGTGATCGAGAACGCCGAACGCCTCGGCCTGGCCCAGCTGCACCAGCTGCGCGGCCGCGTGGGGCGTGGTTCGGCGGTATCGCGCTGCGTGCTGCTGTACCAGGCTCCGCTTTCGCAGATGGCGCGTGAGCGCCTGCAGACCATGCGCGAAACCAACGATGGTTTCGTCATCGCCGAGAAGGATCTGGAACTGCGCGGCCCCGGCGAACTGCTGGGCACCCGCCAGACCGGCCTGGCCGGTTTCCGCATTGCAGACCTGGCCCGCGATGCCGGCCTGCTGCCCGGCGTGCATGACCTGGCCGAGCGACTGCTGGCCCAGCAGCCCGCGTTGGCCGATCGCGTGGTGCAGCGCTGGATCGGCACCGCCGTGCGCTACGCCTCGGCGTAAGTGGGGGGGGGCAGGCCCCTTTGCACAGCAAAGGGCTCTGACCCCATCCCCGGGACGCTCATCCACGCACGGCGTGGATCCACTGTAGAGCCGAGCCCACGCTCGGTTGCTGTGCGCGTTGCGCGCGGGAGTCGAGCATGGCTCGACTCTACAGAGAGCTCTTCCCCGCCATCCGCGGGAAACCCGTTTTCGGCGTTGCTGTTGAAGTTGTCGGCCAGCGGCCGGCACTACCGCGGGTGCAGGTCGCAGCCCTGCCGCCCCCCATACTTGCAACGGTCATCATCCCGGTCCACACTTCGTTGCCGATCTGAAGACGGCAACGATGACCCACAAGATCCCCCTGTTGATCGACACCGACCCCGGTGTAGACGACGCCCTGGCCCTGCTGATGGCCTTTGCCGATGAGCGGCATGACGTGGTCGCCCTGACCATCGCCGCCGGCAATGTCGGCCTGCAGTACACCGTCCGCAACGCCCTCAAGCTCTGCGACATCGTCGGCCGCACCGACGTGCCGGTGTTTGCCGGCAGCCCGGATCCGCTGCTGCATCCTTCCGTAGACGCTGCCCACGTGCATGGCCGTGATGGCTATGGCGACGTGGACCTGCCGCCGCCGAGCCGCCAGGCCGAAGCCGAGCATGCTGCGCTGGCCATCCTGCGCCTGTCGCACGCGCATGCCGGCGAACTGATGCTGGTGATGCTTGGCCCGCTGACCAACCTCGCGCTGGCACTGAAGCTGGACCCGACCCTGCCCCAGCGCATCAAGCGCATCGTGGTGATGGGCGGCGCGGTCACCTGCCACGGCAACATCACCCCGGCGGCCGAATTCAACATCGCCTTCGATCCGGAAGCGGCGCATGTGGTGTTCACCTCGTTCAAGCACCTGCTGGTGTCGGACTGGGAGGCCACCGTCGCCCACGGCCTGCCGCTGGAAGAAGCCGAGAAGTGGCTGCAGGCCGACTCCGATCGTGCCCGCTTCTACGAGCTGATCTCGCGCAAGACCCGTGGCCTGTCCGAAGACAGCAAGGGTGGCCGCTGGTACACCGCCGACGCGGTTGCCATGGCCTGGGCACTGAACCCGGAAGGGCAGCTGCGGGTCGAGTCGCGTCCGCTGAACGTGGAGCTGAATGGCACGTTCAGCCGCGGCGCCACCATCGTCGACTGGAACCGCCAGACCGGCCAGCCGGACAACTGCGATCTGCTGATGGCCTACGACCAGCAGCGTTTCGAGGCCCTGGTACGCCAGGCCCTGGGCGCGAACTGAAGCCGATTGACCGGCACCGGTTGCCCCGGGCGGCAACCGGTGCTTATAATGCCGCTCTTGACCACCAGCCCATTTACGGTGTGAGCCCATGAAGGCCGATATCCATCCGAACTACCGCGACGTCGTCTTCCATGACGTCACCTCCGATTTCAAGATCCTGACCCGCTCGACCATGGCGACGAAGGAAACCATCAAGTGGGAAGACGGCAACGACTACCCGCTGGTGAAGGTTGAAATTTCCTCGGCTTCGCACCCGTTCTACACGGGCAAGCACAAGGTCATCGACACCTCGGGCCGTATCGACAAGTTCCAGAAGCGCTACGCGCGCTGATCTGTCGATCCAGCTTCGAACCGACGGCCGCGCTCTGCGCGGCCGTTTGTTTTTCCCCAACGCCTACCCAACGGGCGTTTGGATGGACAGAACACTGCGTTCGTGTGACAACGCTTTTGCCGATCCGGGCCGCTTGCTGGCCGGGTTCTGGCCGCCTGCCGTCTACGACTTCTGTCTAGCGCCGGGCAAATGCTGCTGTGCGATAATGGCATGATCCCCGGCACAGGCCGAGGACGTCATTCACGTGCCTGACCAATGCGCTTGGGCAGGCGCCTTCCCATGAAGGAGCGCACACAGTGTCCGATCTTGATCAGGTCACGCTCAACGCCGGCGATAAGTCCGTCGTTCTGCCCGTCATCAAACCCACCCTTGGCAACGACTGCGTCGACATCGCGAAGCTGACCAAGGAAACGGGGTTCTTCACCTACGATTCCGGCTTCACCGCGACGGCCAGCTGCAAGTCCGCCATCACTTACATCGACGGCGACAAGGGCGTGCTGCTGTATCGCGGCTACCCGATCGAGCAGCTGTCGGAAAAGTCGAGCTACGTCGAAGTGGCCTACCTGCTGATCAACGGCGAGCGCCCGAGCGCCGAGCAGCTGAAGGCCTTCACCGATGAGCTGACTGCCGAAGCCAATGTCGACGACTCGATCAACACCCTGATCGGCAGCTTCGCCAAGGACGCCCACCCGATGGCCATCCTGGCTGCTGCGATCGCGCAGCTGTCGGCCATCTACCACGACGCGCTGGACCTGTCCGACGCCGAACAGCGCCGCCAGGCCGCCGTGCGCCTGATCGCCAAGGTGCCGACCCTGTCGGCGCTGATCTACCGCCATGGCAAGGGCCTGCCGGCCAACAAGCCGGACACCTCGCTGGACTATGTCAGTCGCTTCCTGAAGCAGACCTTCGAGTCGGCTGACGGCCAGTACGATCTGAACCCGGATGTGGTCAAGGCGTTGGACCTGCTGTTCATCCTGCACGCCGACCACGAGCAGAACGCCTCGACCTCGACCGTGCGCCTGGTCGGTTCGACCGGTGCCAACCCGTACGCGTCGGTCGCCGCTGGCGTCACCGCGCTGTGGGGTCCGGCCCACGGCGGTGCCAACGAAGCCGTGCTGAAGATGCTGGAAGAGATCGGCAGCGCCGACAACGTCGAGTCCGCCGTGGTCAAGGCCAAGGACAAGACCTCCGGCTTCCGCCTGATGGGCTTCGGCCACCGCGTCTACAAGAACTTCGACCCGCGCGCCAAGGTCATCGGCGAGATGACCAGCAAGGTGCTCAAGCAGCTGGGCGTGCAGGATCCGCTGCTGGACGTGGCCGTGAAGCTGGAACAGGCCGCGCTGCAGGACGAGTACTTCGTCGCGCGCAAGCTGTACCCGAACGTCGATTTCTACAGCGGCATCATCTACAAGGCGCTGCAGATCCCGACCGAAATGTTCACCGTCATGTTCGCCCTGGGCCGTACCTCCGGCTGGGTCTCGCATTGGCTGGAACAGCAGGTCGATCCGGAAATGAAGATCGGCCGTCCGCGCCAGGTCTACACCGGCAGCGACGTGCGCGACTACCAGGGCTGATCGCCCCGCGTAGGTTGTGCCGAGAACGCCCCGCATGCGCGGGGCGTTTTTTTTCTGCCGCCCTGGTGGGTGCCAACCAAGGTTGGCACGCTTTCGACACTCGCGAAAAACCATCCACGCATGGCGTGGATCCACTTGTTCCCGCCCCTGGTTGGCACGCTCCCCATCCACGCGTGGCATGGATTTACCGCGTTCCCGCCTTGGTAGGTGCCAACCTTGGTTGGCATGCTCTTCAACGCGCCAAGACCGCGTGATTCAGGGGTCTCATCAGCTTCACAAGCGCTCGCGCAGCCTCAGGACGCCAGCTGCATCCGCAGCACCTGAAATGGAGCGTCCATCCCGATGAGTACCCGATTCGACCCACCCGAGCGCGGCCCGCTCGGCGCTGACGTCGCCGCTGTCGTCACTGCCCCCATCGTTCCGCCCGCCAGCGAAAGCGCGGTGTCGTGGGGAGCCATCTTCGCTGGCGCCGCCGCCGCCGCTGCGCTCTCTCTCATCCTGCTGATCCTCGGCGTGGGCCTGGGGTTGTCGTCGGTGTCGCCCTGGTCGTTCGAAGGCGTCAGCAAGGAAACCTTCGGCTGGTCCAGCATCGCCTGGCTCACCTTCACCGCGCTGGCCGCTTCCGGCCTGGGTGGCTATCTGGCGGGTCGCCTGCGTACCAAGTGGACGCAGATCCACGGCGACGAAACCTACTTCCGCGACACCGCGCACGGCTTCGTGTCGTGGGCGGTGGCCACGCTGCTGACCGCGGGCCTGCTGACGTCGGCCATCGGTGGCGTGCTGGGTGCGGGCGCAAAGGTGGCCGGCGCCACTGCCGGTGCCGCTGCGTCCACCGTCGGCGTGGCTGCAGCCGGTGCCAGCGGCGCTGTGGCGGCTGCGCCGGAAGGCGACCTCGACTATTGGGTGGATGCGCTGTTCCGCAGCACGACCCACGCAGGGCCGGCCGATCCCGCAGCGCCGCCGCCGGGCGCACCGATGGACCCGGATGCCGCGCCACCGCCGGCAGCGGGCGCCGGTCCGCGCGACGCGCGCATGGCCCCACCGCCGCGACCGGCGCCGGGCAACGGTCCGATCGGCGATCGCCGCGAAGTGCGTGCCGAAGTGAACCGCATCATCGTCAACAGCCTGCAGGGGGAAGGCCTGGATCCGGCCGATACCCAGTATCTGTCACAGCTGATCGCGCGCGATACCGGGATGAGCCCGGCTGAAGCGCAGGCCCGCGTGACCGATGTGCAGACGCGCATGCGTGCAGCGCTGCAGAAGGCCAGGAATACCGCCAAGCAGGCTGCCGACGATGCGCGGAAGGCGACCGCCTACGCCGCATTGTGGCTCTTCATCACCCTGCTGATCGGCGCGTTCTTCGCCAGCCTCAGCGCCACCTGGGGCGGCCGCCGCCGCGACCTGTAATCCACCCTTCCATGCAAGGAGACCTGCCATGAAGATGATTCTGCTCTGGTTGCTGGGCGTGCCGATTCCGCTGCTGATCCTGTACGCGATCTTCTTCTGATCGCGCACCACCGCGCCGTGTCATCGGGCCGCCGAAAGGCGGCCTGATGCCATCCCGCAGATCCACGCCACGCGTGGATGCCCCACAGTAGAGTCGAGCCATGCCCGACTCTACAAACGCAATGCAATGAGGTTTATTGCATTCAAACAGTGAGGGAAATTGCATAACCCTCAAACATAGAGCGCCTTCAAAAATTCTCCTTAACGTTCAACGTTTTAGGAATGCTTGAATGGCCTGCATGGCAATGGATTTCTAACATTCTCTCCGTCGCCCGCACCCATCCCCGCGGGCGGCGCTTCCCTCCCTTTTCTCCTTGGGGAGGGGAGCTTTCAAATTCCCCCTTGTCCGAGAGAGACAATCATGCACGCCATTATCAAGAAGGCCGCGCTCGCTGCAGCGCTGGCCACTGCTTCACTGTCCGCGCACGCTGTTGAAACCAGGATCTCCGTCTACGCCGACGTCGATCCGACCCTGGCGCTGCTGCGCGATGACGGCACCCCGCTGCCGGACCTGGTCACGCTGACCCACGATCCGCTGCGCGGCCTGATTCCGGACACCCAGCGCGTCCGCATCCACTCCAACGATGAAGCCGCCGATATCGAGGCCCGTATCGACGGTCCATTCGTGCTGGCCAACGAGACCGGCGCCGTCACCGTGCCGATGACCATCAGCCTCAACAACCGCGCACTGGGTACCACTGCCATCGAGTACAAGGCGGCTGATCTGTTCACCGGCGCCGGCTCCACTCCGGGCGCCTCGATTTCGATGCCGTTGACCATTGCCCAGACCACGCCGGCGCCGATTGCCACCAAGGGCCGCTACGCCGGCATCGTCAGCGTCGTGTTGAACCAGAAGGCCACCACGCCGTAATCCCCGCGCGCCGGTCCGCACGCCGGGCCGGCCGCTTCTACAGCGGTACCCCCATGATTCGACACGCCCCCGCCGTCACTCGGCTGGCGGTCGCGCTCGCCCTGGCAATGGTTGCTCCCTTGGTGGCGGCCCGCGGCGTGCCCGCCGGTTTCGAGGATCTGGTCGATGGCCAGACCGAACAACTCGACATCCAGCTGTTCGGCCGCTCGGCCGGGCTGTCGCCGGTGCGCGTGACCCTGGAGCACGTGCAGCTGGAAGATCCTGCGCGCGTGCTGCAGGCGCTGGCCCTGCCTGCCGAAGCACAGGCCGCGTTGCTACCGGCGCTGTCGCAACCGTTGCCGCGCAACAGTCACCTGGCCTGCCGCTTTGGTGGCGCCACGGCGGGGTGCGGCTATCTGGACCCGCCCGAAGAGCCCACCGCGGCGCGCGCGCTGTACGACGAAGGCGAGGGCGCCGTGCGCCTGTTCGTGGCGCGGCAGTGGATTCCCGGCGAGCCGGCAGCGGAGCGTTACCACAAGGTCACGGCCAATGCCGAGAACGCCTTCCTGCACCAGCAGACGCTCAATGTGAGCGGTGGTCGCGATTACCAGGCACTGTCCGCGCGCGGCGTGGGCACGCTGGGCCTGTTCGACCGCGGTCATCTGTCCGCCGAGTGGTACTACACCCAGCAACGCTACCGCAGCCGAAGTGACGACGACTTCCAGTTCGACAACGTCTATTACCGCCATGACCTGGGCCAGGCGCATTACCTGCAGCTCGGGCGCATGGATCGCCGCAACCTGTCCAGCCCGCAGGGTGGCACCTTCAGTTTCAGCATGCTGCCGCTGGACCGTTTCCAGGGCGCGCGCGTGGGTACCACCCAGGCCTATGTGGACACCGATGCCGCCGTGCAGGCCACGCCGCTGACGGTGCTGCTGGCGCGCGACGCTCGCGTCGATGTGTTCGATGGCGAGCGGCTGCTGCAGACCTTCTACCTGCAGGCCGGCATCAACCAGATCGACACCCGCAATTTCCCGTTCGGCAACTACCTGGTGCGCATGCGCATCTACGAGGACGGTGTGCTGGTGCGCACCGAGGAGGCGCCGTTCGACAAGGGCGGCGACTGGACCAACAGCCAGTGGCAGTGGTTCGTGCAGGGCGGCCGCCGCAACGAGCGACGCAGCGATCGTTTCGACGGTGAGTCGGTTGCGGTGGCGGGCGTACGCGTGCCGCTGGGCCGCGATGCCGCACTTACCGCGGGTGCCGCCAACCTCGGCGGCCACAGCTACGGCGAGCTGCGCCTGGACCTGCGCCGCGTGCTGGCCACCCAGGAAATGCGCGCCTCGCTCAGCGGCATGCGTGGAAGCGATGGCAGCAATGGTCAGCAGCACCAGCTGTCATACCGGCGCAAGGCGTCGTGGAATCTTTACCAGCAGCGCATGCGCGGCAAGGCCTGCCAGTTCGAGGCCGATGCACGCGACCAGCTGGGCTGCACCAACTCACTCAGCGGCTCGGTATCGCTGCCGCTGGCCGGCGGCAACGTCTACGTGGGCTACACCCGGCGCCAGACCTGGCGCACCGGCTGGCATCGGCCTGAATTCGAGCAGGACCCGTTGTTCGGGCTGGATCCCTTGCTGCCGCCCGGTCCGCTGGAGCCGCGCCGCGAGCCCGTGCTCAGCCGGACCTGGCAGGCCAGCTTCAGCCGCAGCCACCGCTGGCAGGACTTCAGCGTGTCCACGCGCGTGGGGCTATGGCAGCAGCGCAGCACCGACAGCGTGCGCGGCAGCAACGAGCGTGACCGTGGCATCTACTTCAACCTCAGCCTGACCCGCCTGCAGCGTAACCATGACAGCAGCGGCCAGCGCCGCTACGCGGTGGACGTGCGCCAGCCGCAGCATCAGCGCCCGGCCATCGACTACAGCGTGGGCCAGAGCCTGCGCCAGGACCGGGACACGTACTATCGGGAGCTGAACGCCGAACTGCGCGCCAACAACAACGATCGCTACAGCGCGTCACTGAGTGGCCAGCTGCAGAACGGCATCGGCAACACCACCGCCAGCATCGCGCACTATCAGCAGCGGGGGCGTGGCGAGACCGGCTACAGCGGCAGCCACAGCTCCGGCTTCGCACTGGGCCGTCGTGGTTTCTACTGGAGCGGTGCCAACGGCGCCGAGGCCGGCTTGGCCGTGCAGGTGGACGGTTTCGACGATGCCGACCTGCATGGCGTGGCCGCGGAATTGCAGGTGGGTGGGCTGCGCCGACAGCGTCTGCAGATCGGCGAGCGCCGGCTGCTGCCGCTGCAGGCCTATCAGTCGCAGCGCGCCGAAGTGCAGGATGCCAGCACGCTGGACAGCATCGCCGCGATCCGCGTGACCGGCGTGGGCGGTGCACGGCCGATGTTCCTCACGCCCGGCAAGCTGATGCGCATGCCAGTGCCGATCGAAGTGACCTACACCTTCATCGGCAACGCCAAGGACCTTGCGGGGGCGCCCCTGGGCGGCGCCCGCATCCTCAATGCGCCGGTGCCCGGCACCAGCGCCAACGGCAGCTTCGTTGCCGATTTCCCGCGCCGCGAAACAACGCTGTACCTGCTGCAGGACGACCGTCTGCTGCATTGCCCGTTGCAGGTGCGCGAGCGCCGCCAGGTGGTGCTGCTGGTCGGCGCCGTGCACTGCGAGCCGCTGGCCGTGGCCCAGCTGCCCCCCGAGATCCGCCAGCAGGCCCGCGTGACCCGCCTGCTGCAGGAACGCGCGTTGATCGCCGCCACGCCCCAGACCGCTGCTGCAGGAGGTGCGCCATGAGCCGGCGTTGGATGTGTGTGTTGATGCTGGTGTGTGCGCTGGTTCTGGTGATGCCACGGGCGTGGGCGCAGTGGCCGCCGGAGACGCATCCGACGGACCAGAGCCGGGACATCGTGATGAGCTGGGATCGCTCGGCGGTGCCGGGTGATGTGGAGCTGTGGGCGCCGCGGACGGTGCTGGGGTTCAGTCACGATCTGGCGATGAAGTATGGGCAGATCCATGTGGTTTGTGGGTCTGCTTCTGATAGTGAGTTTGGGCGGTGCCCGACGGAAAGTGAGCCGACCATGTCAGGGGGCACAACAGAGATTGCGTTGCGTCTCGTTGAGCTGAGGACTGGCCTGCAAACGGAGATTCGTGCGGTGGGAAGCTTGCAGCGGGCGATGTCGGGCTATCGCTGCGCTAGCGATCTCTGGGACAGTGACAAGCGCATTCTGAACGGATCATTCTGGTTCACCTGTGGCATAGGTAGCGGGGCAGATCAGCCGCTCGGAACCGGCGTCGAGATGATCCTGCCTCAACGCGAAATTTCGCGTCTCGTCGCAGGCCACTGGAAGGCCACGATGCGCCTGAACATCAAGGCCGATCCTGCTGCAGCACCCGTCGCCACAGCCACCTTCAACTTCGACTTCACCGTCACCGACTACGACGCGATCTCGATCTACTTCCCCGGCTTCGACGGCATCGCACCGCTGGTCAACATGGACCTGCGCTACGACCCCATCCGCAAGATGGTCGGCGGCTACAAGGAAGTGGACATGTGCCTGTACGACGGCGTGGGCTCGCAGAGCGAGTTCCTCGGCGTCACCGTGCGCGACAGCGGTCCACGGCCCCCGCCCGGAAGGGACTTCGCGGTCTGGCACGGGGACGGTGGCAGCGATGACACCCAGCGCCTCGACTACCAGGTCAGCCTGAAATACGGCGGCAACCGTCTGGCGATGAAGAACGGCGAAGAACAGCTGCTACGCGGTATCGACAGCGCGCAGTTGCGGCTGGTGATGCTGCCGGGCATCAGCCAACCCGTGTACTGCGTGCCCACGCCGCTGGTGCTGGAAACGCCGCCTACGCCCATCGCCAGCAAGCGGCCCGGTCTCTACGACGGCGAGTTGACGGTAGAGCTGCGCGTGCCGACCGCCAAACCCTGATCCCCACGGAGCCTCATCATGAAGAAGCTGCTGTTCTGCCTGTTGCCGCTGAGTGCGCTGCTGGCCCCGCCGGCGCATGCCAACCTCTCCATCCATCCGATGCGCGCGGCCGTCGATGGCAAGCGCGGTACGCAGATCCGCGTCTACTCGCACTCCACCCAGCCGCAGTACGTGCAGGCACGCCTGTTGCGCATCTCGAATCCTGCCCAGGTTGGCGAGGAAGAGGTGGAAATGGAGGCGGCCGATGCCGCGGTCGCCATCACCCCTGGGAAGTTCGCACTGAGTGGCGGAGGCAATCGCCTGATCCGGGTCATTCCGCTGCGTACTGTCGAGAAGGAAGCGGCCTACCGCGTCTATTTCGAGGGGGTCAGGGGCCCGGACGGGACCCTTCTCGAAGATGACGAGCAGGCTGCCCAAGCCAACGTCGGCGTCAGCCTGGTCTGGGGTGCGCTGGTGAACGTGCTGCCCACCAACGGCAGCGTGGATCTGCAACTGCAGGGCGACACCCTGCGCAATGTGGGGACCCTGCGGGTCGGCATCACCGGGCTGGCCGAATGCAGCGCCAGTGGTGCCTGTACGACCCACGACTTTGCCAAAAGCCTGTACCCGGACGCGGAGCTGAAGCTGCCGTTCCAGCCTCAACCGGGCAATACCGTGCAGCTGCATTACCGCCTGTCCAAGGACGGCTACCGCGAGCACGTAACCACCCTGGCGCCGAGCGCCTGATCGTTCTGGCCCCGCACTATTCGCGGGGCCTCATTTCCGAAGTCCTGTTAAGGGAGAGAGCATGAACCACATCTATCGTCGTATCTGGAGCAATGCAAAGCAGTGTTGGGTGGTCGTGGGCGAGCTGGTAGCAGCGCGTGGAAAGCCACGAAGCACCTTGATTCATCGTCGCGGGACCGCACTGGTTGTCTTCATCGCACTGGCCGGTGCGGTGGACAGCGCGAATGCGGGTCTCGATGTCGGTTGTTCGGGTGACAACGGGAACATCCGGCACTGCATCCCATTTATGGGTGTATGGGATCCAAAGATGTCGACGGGCTATGCCGATATGAGTTTGGATGTGACGAACTCGATGGCGATCGGTGCGGGGTCCAGAATATACGGAAGCTATTCATTCGCCTTCGGTCAAGGCGCACGGATCGAGAAGCGGAACAGTGTCGCGTTTGGATACCACTCTACATCTTCCGACGTTGACAGCGTGGCGATCGGTTACACGTCGCGCACCGGCAGCAATGGGGGTCACAATGTCGCAATTGGGGCCAAGGCCTTTGCCGATTACATTGGCGCAACCGCTTTGGGTAACAGCTCAACGGCTCGCGCTGAGAATGCTGTCGCCATTGGAAGCGGCGCCTCGGCCACCGCATCGAATGCGGTCGCCATTGGTGCCAACTCGGTAGCCAATGGAAGCAACACAGTATCGGTGGGAAGCAACAGCATTAAACGAAGGATCGTGAATGTCGCATCAGGCAACATTTCCTACGGTAGTGCGGATGCGGTCACCGGTGGTCAGCTGTATGAAACAAATCAGAATGTAGCATCGGCGCGAAGCACAGCGGATTCGGCTTACTCGACCGCCAGGGCGGCCAGGACTGTTGCCGATACGGCGAAGTCCAATGCGGACAATGCCTTGTCGAAAGCCAATGTGCTTTCCGGCCTCCTGAGCCAGACGGCTGCCTCGGGGAACGTTCGCCTAGGTGCAAGTAACAGCGGAACCGTGCTGGACGTCCGCAACAGCGCCAGCGCCAATCGCAGGATCACGGGCGTGGCGGATGCCACGCTAAGCACGACGAGTACGGATGCTGTGTCTGGCAAGCAGCTCAATGCCACCAACACCAATGTAACGGCCGCACGGTCCGTCGCCGACTCCGCCAAGACCAATGCCGACAGTGCGCTGGCAAAGGCCAATACGCTCTCCGGCCTTCTGAGCCAGACGTCTGCTTCGGGAAATATCCGTATAGGCGCAAGCAACAGCGGCACCGCACTGGACGTCCGCAACAGTGCCAGCGCCAATCGCAAGATCACGGGCGTGGCGGATGCCACGCTGAGTACGTCCAGCACCGATGCTGTGTCAGGCAAGCAGTTGAATGCCACCAACACCAAGCTGGCAGATGCACAGCGCGTCGCAGACGCGGCAGCCGCGCGCCTGAACGCATCCGCCCCGGCTATCGGGCTGGCGGCAGAGGCGGAAGGGAGCGGAAGCACCGCCAGCGTAGCGATGGGGCGCTCGGCGAAGGCCTACAACACCAACAGCATCGCAGTTGGTGCAGATGCTCGGGCCGGTGTCGACGCCAACGGCGACAAGAGCGCTGCCACCGGTGCAGTTGCTCTCGGTGCTGCAACGCGCGGTGGCAATGGCGCGGTGGCGGCAGGCCTGCGTGCTTCGGCAGTGGGTGATCGCGCCGTGGCCGTAGGCAATGATGCGACGGCCGCGGCGACCCATGCCGCCGCGCTGGGCTACAAGGCAGATGCGAGCGGCAATCAGGCCGTCGCCATTGGCCGGGAGGCCGCCGCATCGGCCTTGTATTCGACGGCGCTTGGCAATCTTGCAAAGGCGGGTGCCGAAAGTGCCGTTGCGTTGGGCGACCGCGCCCTGGCATCGCACACGGGAAGTGTCGCTCTGGGCAACGGCTCCCAGACCACCGGCATCAATCAGGTCTCGGTCGGCAGCTCCAGTATCAAGCGCAAGATCGTCAACCTGGCGGATGGCGCTGTCAGCAGCAGCAGTACCGAGGCCATTACGGGCAAGCAGTTGAATGAAACAAATGGCCGGGTAACGACTGCACAGAATGCCGCCAACGGCGCGCAGACCACCGCCAATGCCGCACAGGTTGATGCCACCAAGGCCTTGGCTGAAGCCACCGTTCTGGGTGGGCTGGTCGGGCAGGTTTCGGCCACGGGGATTGTCCGCTTGGGTGAAAAGAACAGCGGCACCGTACTGGATGTGCGGAATAGCGCGAATGCGAACCGTAAGCTGACCGGCGTGGCGGATGGCGTGGTCAGCGCCGGCAGCTACGAGGCTGTCAATGGCAGGCAGCTCAATGCCACCAATGAGAAGGTGGTGGCTGTGGAGGGCGTGGCCAGCTCTGCAGCTGCGGACGCGACCCTGGCAAAGGTGGATGCGGCCAAGGCGC
This sequence comes from Stenotrophomonas muris, assembly GCF_052751275.1. Taxonomy (NCBI): domain Bacteria; kingdom Pseudomonadati; phylum Pseudomonadota; class Gammaproteobacteria; order Lysobacterales; family Lysobacteraceae; genus Stenotrophomonas; species Stenotrophomonas muris. Next base: position 158,707 of record NZ_CP199879.1, read on the forward strand.
TGGCCGAAACAGCGGTTCTGGGTGGGCTGGTGGCGCAGGTCTCCGCCTCTGGCGATGTTCGTTTGGGAGAGAAAAACAGCGGTACGACCCTGAATGTGCGTAATAGTGCAAATGCCGACCGGACGATCAGTGGTGTGGCGGATGGATTGCTGAGCGCAAGCAGTGCTGAGGCTGTGTCCGGGAAACAACTGTATTCAACGAATGGGCGCGTCTCAGATCTAGAGGATGTCGCGCAGTTTGTGAGTATCGGATCAGCTCCCTTCAATGAGCGCGCACAAGCCGGTGTCGCAGGTGTCGCGGTCGGAAATTCTTCCAAGACGGGACTAGATGGGGGAACCGCGGTAGGCACGTTTGCGGAGGCGATGGGGAAGAACTCCACCGCAATTGGTCGAGCGGCAGCTGTTTCTGAAGGTTCCGAGAATGGATTCGCCATGGGGGCAGGTGCACAGGTTGGCGGAGACGCTGGCGGCGCGTATGCAGGTGTGGCGATTGGTGCTAGCGCAAGCGTTGAAGGTGGTGCTCATGGCTCGCTGGCACTTGGAAATGGCTCGCTAGCGGATGAAGAAGGAGTTGCGTCATTCGGGGGCGTCGGCATCCAGCGCCGTCTCGTGAATATTGCCCGAGGCACTGCTGACCACAACGCCACCACCGTCTCCCAGCTCAAGGATTCCCTCGCCACGCTCGGCGGAGGCGCAGGCATGGATGCCAATGGCAACATCATCGCCCCGACCTACGCGGTGCAGGGTGGAACGCAGAACACCGTCGAGGATGCACTGATGGCACTCGATGGCGCTGTCATCACCGCGGGCCGACGCGCGGACAAGGTGGAAGGTCAGCTCAGCTCGATCTTCCAGGATTCGCCGTCGGCCCGTGCCGATGGCATGAACCAGATCACGCTGAATGGCGTGAATGGCATGGTGCTGACCAACCTGGCTGACGGCCGAGTGGCGCCAGGAAGCCGTGATGCCGTAACCGGCAGTCAGTTGTACGCCGCAGAGCAGAAGATCTCGCAGAATCGGAATGATCTGGAGTCGATGCGCAAGGAGCGGGAGATGGGCGAGCAGGCGATGCGTGGATTGGATGCGAGCGTCATCGACTACGGTGGTGCGCGTTTGACTGGCGTGGCCGAGGCGAAGTTGTCGGCTGATAGCTCGGATGTTGTGCGCGGGAGTCAGCTCTATGAGACCAATGGTCGACTCGATGCACTGGAAGATGCTGGTCAGTTTCTCAGTGTGGGTACAGGTCCCACGACTGGTCGCGCGGAGGCCGGCCGAGCCGGGGTCGCGCTTGGCATCCTTGCAAAGGCGGGCACCGAAGGAGGAACTGCGATTGGGTCACGCTCTCTTGCGTTGGGGGTGAACTCGGTGGCACTTGGGCGGGGATCGACCGTCTTCAATGGGTCCGATTTCAGCATTGCCATTGGGACGGGCGCGGAAGTCGGAACGTATGATGGTGGAACCGCGATTGGTGGGATCGCTCTCGGCATCGGTGCGAGGGTTCGGAATGGTGCCGACGGTTCGATGGCGCTTGGGTTCGACTCGTATGCGACCGAGGTAGGAGTTGCATCGTTCGGTAATGGTGAGATGAAGCGCCGCCTCGTAAACATCGCCAACGGCACCGCAGACCACAACGCCGCCACAGTCGGCCAGCTGCGCGGTGCACTCTCCGCCCTCGGCGGCGAAGTCGATGCCAGCGGCAACATCGTCGGCCCCAGCTTCAACGTGCAGGGCCAGTCCCAATCCACCCTCAACGGCGCATTGGAAGCGCTCGACGGCGCCGTGGTCAGCACCACCTCGCGCGTGAACCAGGTCGAATCCCAGCTCCGCTCCGTGTTCCAGGAAACTCCCTCGGTACGCGCAGACGGTGCCGCCCAGCTCATCCTGGCCGGTGCCAATGGCATGGTCATTTCCAACGTGGCCAACGGCCTGATCGCGGCCGGCAGCCGCGATGCGGTCAATGGTGGCCAGCTGCATTCGATGCAGCAGCAGATCAACGGCCGCATGGATGGGCTGGAGCAGCGTATCGACGATCATCCGCAGGCCCGCGCCATGGCGGCGGCATCCACACCTTCGCCGTCCACCGAAGAGATCGCGCCGACGCCGGAAACCAGCGGCTCGCCGCAGATCGCCTCTACCGGTGAAGGTGACAAGCCGACGCCGCAGCCGAAGCCGAAGCAGGACGACACGCCCAAGCCGCAGGTCGACACCGCCGACCTGGAAAAGATGCTGGCCCGGGCCAACGAGTACACCGATGGTGCGATCAGCACCTTCGAACGCCGCCTGGACAAGATGGACAAGCGCTTCAACCGCATGGCGGCGATGAGCAGTGCGCAGAGTGCGATGGCGATGAATACCGCCGGCCTGGCTACCTACAACCGCCTGGGTGCGGGCGTGGGTTACAGCGAGGGTGAGTCGGCGATGGCGGTGGGCTACCAGCGTGTGCTGAACGAGAAGGGTTCGGCCACCTTCAGCCTCAATGGTGCGTTCACCAACAGCGGTGAGCGCAGCATGGGCGTCGGCGTGGGCATCGGCTGGTAAGCCGTGCAGCCCCGGCGTGGTGCGCGTAATGAACCCCGCCGCGCCGGGGTCCTTGCCGAGGAGATGGCAATGTATCGATGGGTAAGCCGATTCATCAGCTACCGCACGTTCTATCTGTGGCGGGCGCGTTTCTACTACTACACCCGCAATCTGGATCGCTGGGTGCAGTTCACCTTGTTGTGCCTGGTGGGCATGGTGCTGGTGCTCTGGTACCACTGGCGGGTGGCGAGCGTGCCGCCACCGCGCGTGCATCCGGAGGCCGCCGCGCTGCGCGTGGACAACATCACCCAGGAAGCGATCCACCGCATCGTGCTGGTGCGCCATGGCGGCCCGACACCGGGCGAGCCGTTCACCACGCCGGAAGACGTCCGCGCGGGAACGCTGCGCACCCTGCGGGTGCGACAACTGCTGGACAGTGAGAGGGTGTGGCAGCTGAAAGCCCACATGCTGGCCGACATGGCGGCGTACATCGAAGCCACGGGCAGCTGCTTCCCCTTCCCATGCTGGCAGGTGAGCCACCGGCTGGAGCTCATGCGTGCGGCGGAGGCGGAGAACGCGGCCATCAACCGGGGGCTGGAGCCGGTGCTGGAGGTGCCGTTGGACAGGATGCCCAACCTCAACGGCGGTGAGCGCGCGCGGATACAGACGGCGTGGTCGGACCCGTTCGGCGATGTCTACAACCAGACTTGGTTGCTGGGCGATCTGCAGAACATGCACGCGCGGATGATGATGGCGTACCCGCAGCGGGTGGGAGCACCGTGGCTGATGCGCCTGCTTGGCGATGAGCCGGAGGAGCAGCACCATGATGTCTGGTAGGGCAGCGCGCCTTCTGTAGAGCCGAGCCATGCTCGGCTGCTCTTGGGCCAGGTGTCCGCATGCCTGATGCATCGTGCGGACCAACGGTCCGCACCCACCAGAAGAAGGAAGCAGGCAGCGCGCCTTCTGTAGAGCCGAGCCATGCTCGGCTGCTCTTGGGCCAGGTGTCCGCACGCCTGATGCACCGTGCGGACCAACGGTCCGCACCTACCAGAAGAAGGAAGCAGGCAACGCGCCTTCTGTAGAGCCGAGCCATGCTCGGCTGCTCTTGGGGCAGGTGTCCGCATGCCTGATGCACAGTGCGGACCAACGGTCCGCACCCCAAGGTCGGCGCAACCGTCACCCCCCGATATACGCGGTGATCTCCGCCTGGGCCAGCAGCTGCCGCAACTGTGCGACAGACGCGCGTCGCATCGGCTTCTCATCCACCGGCGACAAGGGCGCCTGGCGCAGGGCGTCATACGGCAGCACGGCCAGGTCGAAGGTCAGCTCTTCGGCGCTGAACACCCACACCGGTACCTCCAGGCAGCGTTCGCGGTCCATCCGCAACCGGCGCGTCCGCGATTCGGCGGGAATGCCGTGTTCGTCGAGGAAGCGATGCACGGCTTCCGGGTCGTCGCTGTGCAGGTGCAGCTGCACGGGGCTGTTGGCATCGGCGGTGCCCTCCAGCACCGGGCCGGCCAGGCGCGGTGCGAAGCCGTGCAGGAACTCCAGCGCACGCAACGCGGCTTCGCGGCGGCGCTGCAGTTCGTTGCCGTGCTGGGGGCCGGAGAACAGCCGCTGGTACTCGCGGAGGGCGTCTTCGATCTCGGTGTTGCGGGGCAGGGAGGCATCGTCGTGGATGCCGAGCCGGCTGGCGGCCTTCAACTTGGCCTGGTGGTAGTCGCGGATGCCGCCTTCGGCCATCAGGCGGGCGGCTTCGTGGGCGAGGCGATGGCGCCGCTCGCGGGTCTGGCTGGCAGCATGCTGACGGGCGCGATGCATGCGATGACTCCTGTTGCGACCTGGCTACAGACTAGCGCAAGGATGTGACATCCGCGTGGGTATTTCATGGAGGCGAGCAAGCGGGTGTCGTTGATCCTGTAGAGCCGAGCCCATGCTCGGCTGCTCTACCGCAGGCGCCCGGAGCCGAGCATGGGCTCGGCTCTACAGCCGCATGGGTGCCAACTCACCGTTGGCACCCACCAGAACCTTCCTCAGAAGATATCGAACGCGGCGGCGTCGGCCTGCGGCGTATTGAGGTTCAGGTCGTAGTCGGTCAGGCGGTCCATGTCTTCCACCTTCACCCACTCGGTCGCGCCGTTGAGGGTGGCCTGGACCATGCCGCTGGGCGGGTCGTTCTGCGCGATCGGGGTGTCCTTCAGCGCGGTGCGCATGTAGTCGATCCAGATCGGCAGGGCGGCCTTGCCACCGTATTCGCGGTAACCCAGCGAACGGAAGTCGTCGCGGCCCACCCACACGGTGGTCACGTACGGGCCACCGAAGCCGGAGAACCAGGCGTCGCGGTGGTCGTTGGTGGAGCCGGTCTTGCCGCCCACGTCCTCGCGGCCGAGCACCTTGGCCTGAACGCCGGTACCGCGCTGGACCACGTCGCGCATCATCGATACCAGCTGGTAGGCGGTGCGGGCGTCGATCGCGCGCGGGGCAGTGCGGGCATCCGGGTTGGCCGGTGCCGCCGGGGTTTCGACCTTGGCTTCGGCCTTGGCGGCGGCCGGGTCCACCTTCGGGGCCGGAGCGCCGAAGTTGAAGCCGTCCACCACCTGGTTGACCGGCTGGTCACTGCTGCCGGCGCAGTCGCGGCAGGCCAGCGCCGGGTTTTCCTTGAACACCAGGTTGCCGTCGCGGTCATTGACCTGGTCGATCAGCCAGGTGTCCACGCGCGAGCCGCCGTTGGCGAACACGGCGTAGCCGCGCGCCACCGACAGCGGGGTCAGCGAGGCGGTGCCCAGCGACATCGACAGGTTCGGCGGCAGCTCCGATTCGGCAAAGCCAAACTCGCTGATGTACTTGCGTGCGTAGTCCACGCCCATGCCATCGAGCAGGCGCACCGACACCAGGTTGCGTGACTGCACCAGCGCTTCGCGCAGACGCATCGGGCCGCGGAAGCCGCCGCCGTCGTTCTGCGGGGCCCAGGTCTTGCCGCGGCGATCGCGGAACACGACCGGGGCGTCGAGCACGATCGAGGCCGGGTTGTAGCCCTTGTCGAAGGCGGCTGCGTAGACGAACGGCTTGAAGCTCGAACCCGGCTGGCGGCGGGCCTGGGTGGCGCGGTTGAACTTGTTGCCGGAGAAGCTGAAGCCACCCACCAGCGCCTTCAGCGCGCCGCTGTGGGCATCCAGCGAGACCAGCGCGGACTGGCCGCGCGGGATCTGGTCCAGCAGCCACTCGCCCTCCTTGGCCCCGGCGCGCACGCGCACGATGTCACCGCGCTGCACCAGCTTGCCCGGGGTCTTGTTGGTCCACTTGGCGGCGCCGGCCGGCAGCACGATCTCGCTGCGGTTGGCCAGCACCACGGTGGCGCTGCCGTCGGCGCCGGTGCTGGCGACGATCGCCGGCAGCAGGCCGGCCTGGCCGTACATGCCGCGCAGGTGCTCGGCCAGGGCGGCGGCGTCTTCGCCGGCACCCACCTGCACCTGCTTCTCCACGCCGTGCCAGCCGTGGCGGTGGTCGTACAGCAGCAGGCCGTCGCGCACCGACTGGTTCGCGGCGGTCTGCAGGGTGGAGTCGATGGTAGTGGTGACGTGATAGCCCTTGTTGACCACGTCGCCGCCGAAGCGGGCGATCATCTCCTGGCGCACCAGCTCGGCCACGTACGGAGCATCGACCTGCACCGGCGGCTCATGCGCGGTGGCGTGCATCGGCACGGCCTTGGCCGCGTCGGCCTCGGCCTGGCTGACGAATTTCAGGTCGGCCATGCGCTGCAGCACGTAGTTGTCGCGGCGCTGGCGGGCACGCTCCGGGTTGGAGATCGGGTTGCCCGACGAGGGGAACTTGGGGATGCCGGCCAGCGAGGCCATCTCATCCAGGTCCAGCTCGTTCAGTTTCTTGCCGTAATAGAACTCGGCGGCAGCGGCCACGCCGTAGGCGCGGTTGCCGAAGAAACTCTTGTTCAGGTACAGCTCGAAGATCTCGTCCTTGCTCAGCTCGGACTCGATCTTGCGCGCCAGCAGGATCTCGGCCAGCTTGCGGGTGTAGCTGTACTCGGAGCTGAGGAAGAACTGGCGGGCCACCTGCTGGGTGATGGTGGAGCCACCCGGCACGCGCTTGTCGCTGGTGGTGGCCAGCAGCCAGACCGCCCGGCCGATGCCCATGTAGTCCACGCCGCCGTGCTCGTAGAAGCGGGCGTCCTCGGTCGCCAGGAAGGCCTGCTTCAGCTTCTCCGGCACGTCCTTCATGGTGATCGGGGTCCGCCGGGTCTCGCCGAACACCGCCATCAGCTTGCCATCGGCAGCATAGACGTACATCGGCTCCTGCATTTCCACGTCGCGCAGGGTCTGCACGTCGGGAAGCTTGGAGGAAACGGCGTAGTACAGACCGCCCACGGCGGCCGCGCCGATCAGCGCCAGGACCAGGACAATCAAGAAGATCCAGCGCAGCCAGCGGCGGAGTCGAGTCATCGGGTTCAGATTCCGATTGCGAATTTCGTGGTCGCAGAGTATAGATTACGCAAGGTGCCGGCTGGGGTCGGCACCGGGGAGCGCAAGGGGAACAGTCAGGGGCTGCATGGTGAATCCGTGAAGGAATTCACAGCAGGGCCGTTGCCATTTGCTAAGAATACGTTATTAATGCTTGGGCGCAGGTCTTGCGTCCAAGTGCCCGTCGGCAGGGGAGAAACCGTGGGGCTCATCCCAAAAAGTCAGTCGCCGCTCGTAGGCGTCGACATCAGTTCGACTGCGGTAAAGCTTTTGCAGCTGTCCCGCAGCGGCAATCGTTTCCGCGTGGAACATTACGCTGTGGAACCTCTGCCGCCCAATGCGGTGGTGGAGAAGAACATCGTTGAAGTGGAGGCCGTGGGTGAGGCCATCCGTCGGGCGATGAACCGTTCAGGCAGCAAGGCCAAATTGGCCGCTGCCGCCGTCGCGGGGTCGGCAGTGATCACCAAGGTGATCCCGATGCCGGCCGATCTCGACGAAAACGACATGGAAGCCCAGATCGAGCTGGAAGCGGTCAACTACATTCCGTATCCGATCGAGGAAGTGAACCTGGACTTCGAGGTGATCGGGTCGATCCCGAACAACCCGGAGATGGTCCAGGTGCTGCTGGCCGCGTCGCGTTCGGAGAATGTCGAGCTGCGCCAGTCCGCGCTGGAACTCGGTGGCCTGCAGGCCAAGGTGATGGACGTGGAGGCCTTCGCGGTCGAGAACGCCTACGCTCTGGTCGCCAGCGAGCTGCCGGTATCCATCGACGGCGTGGTCGCGCTGGTCGACATCGGCGCCACCATGACCACGCTCAATGTCCTGCGCGGCGGCCGCAGCCTCTACAGCCGCGAGCAGGTGTTCGGTGGCAAGCAGCTGACCGATGAGATCATGCGCCGCTACGGGCTGAGCTACGAGGAAGCCGGGCTGGCCAAGCGCCAGGGCGGCCTGCCGGAAAGCTACGAGATGGAAGTGCTGGAGCCGTTCAAGGAAGCCACGGTCCAGCAGATCAGCCGCCTGCTGCAGTTCTTCTACGCAGGCAGCGAATTCAACCGCGTCGATCACATCGTGCTGGCCGGCGGCTGCGCCGTGCTCGGTGGCCTGCCGGAGATGGTCGAGGAACAGCTGGGCGTGCCGACCGTGGTCGCCAACCCGCTGGCGCAGATGACCCTGGGGCCGAAGGTGAACGCGCATGCGTTGGCCCAGGATGCCCCCGCGCTGATGATCGCGACCGGTCTGGCGCTGAGGAGCTTTGACTGATGGCACGCATCAATCTATTGCCCTGGCGCGCCGAGCGGCGCAAGCAACGCCAGCGCGAGTTCTACGCAATGCTGGGCATGGCCGCCGTCGGTGGCCTGCTGCTGTCGCTGATGATCTGGTTCTACTACGACCGTCAGGTGAGCGGCCAGATGGACCGCAATGCCTATCTGGAAGCCGAGATCGAGAAGGTCAAGGAACAGAACAAGGAGATCGACCGCCTCGACGCGCAGAAGGAACGCCTGCTGGCGCGCAAGAAGGTGATCGAGGAGCTGCAGGCCAAGCGCTCGCAGATGGTCCACCTGTTCGACGCGCTGGTGCGCACCATTCCCGACGGCGTGGTGCTGACCGCGCTGAAGCAGGAAGGGGATGTACTGACGCTGGAAGGCCGCACCCAGTCCAACGCCCGCGTTTCGGCCTACATGCGCAACCTGGAGACCTCCGGCTGGATGACCAACCCGGAGCTGTCGATCATCGAAGCGCGTGACCCGGAGAAGGACAAGGACGGCAAGGCCGGCCCGCTGGCCGACATCAAGGCGCTGCCCTACGTGTTCGTGGTCAAGGTGAAACTGCCGGCACAGAGCGAAGAGGTGTCGGCGACGCCGGGCCTGAACGCCGATGGCTCGGTGGCGACGGCTGCCCCGGCACCGGTGGCACCGTTGGCCGCAGGTCCGGATGCCGCGACGCCTGCGGCCCCGGCAGCGGGCCAGCCGGCAGCAGCTCCCGCCGCACCGGCCACTGCACCGGCCACGCCGGCCAAGCCGAACCAACCGGCCGCTCCGGCCGCCGCGCCGGCCCCGGCACCTGCCCCGAAGCCTGAGGGCAGCCGCCTGGCGCAGCCGCCGCAGGCCTTCAATGCGCTGCTGCAGGGGGACCGCGCATGAGCCAGAAGATCGACATCAAGAACCTGGATTTCAACGACATCGGCAACTGGCCGCAGAAGGCCAAGATCGTCTTCTGCTCGTTGCTGGCGCTGGTCATCATGTTCGTGGCGTGGATGCTGCTGATCAGCGGCAAGCGCGAAGAACTGGCCGGCCTGGAATCGAAGGAAGTCGAGCTGCGCACCGAGTTCACCAAGCAGCAGGAACGCGCGGTGAACCTGGGGCCGCTGAAGCAGCAGCTGGCGCAGATGGAGCAGGTGCTGCAGCAGATGCTGCGGCAGCTGCCGAGCAAGACCGAAATGCCCGACCTGATCATCGACATCTCGCAGACCGCGCTGTCCAGCGGCCTGACCAACGAGCTGTTCGAGCCGGAGCAGGAGCAGATCAAGGAGTTCTACGCCGAGAAGCCGATCAAGCTGCGCATGGTGGGCAGTTACCACCAGTTCGGCGCGTTCGTCAGTGGCGTGGCCTCGCTGCCGCGGGTGGTGATCCTGACCATGCATGACATCAACCTCAAGCCCAAGGAAAAGACCGGCGGCAACGTCCGCAGCGGTGCACTGGAACTGTCCGGTACGGTCAAGACCTACCGCTACCTGGACGAGACCGAGGTGCAGGCGCAGCAGGCGTCCGACGCTGGCAAGGAGGGCAAGAAGTGATGCGCGCGCAGACCGTACGTGGTGCGATGGTGCTGGCTGTGCTGCTGCTGGCTGGTTGCGGCCGTGGCGTGACCAGCACGCCCGGCGACGCACCGAACCTTGAGAAGTGGGTGGAAGGCGAGCGCGCGCGACCGGCGCAACCGCTGGAGCCGCTGCCGGTGATGCAGCAGTTCGAGACCTTTGAATACTCCGCGCAGGGCATGCGCGATCCGTTCACCGATGCCTGGACCAATCCGCAGCAGGGGAACGGCGGATTGCGACCGGACCCGAACCGGCGCAAGGAGCCGCTGGAAGGCTTCCCGCTGGATGCGCTGGACATGGTCGGCACCATCGGTACCGGCGCAGGTACCGTGGCGCTGGTGATGGGGCCGGACAAGGTCACCTACCGGGTTCGCCCGGGCGGTTACCTGGGGCAGAGCGACGGGCGGGTCACGGCGGTCTTCGAAGACCGCGTGGAGCTGATCGAACTGGTGCCGGATGGCGCGGGTGGCTGGCTGGAACGGCCGGCAACGCTCTCGCTTGAAGATCAATGATCGTTTACTGGGGATAGCACGATGACCTTTCACCAAGCCAAGGGGCTGCGTCCCATCCGGCGCTCTACCTTGAACCGTGTCAGCGCGCTGGGAGTCGCGCTGATGCTGGCCTGCGCTCCGGCGCTGGCTGCCGCACCGGCGGAAAAGCCGGTGGGCGCCACCGTGGCACCGGCCGCCGCGCCGGCGGGCCTGTCGGTGGCCAAGATCGATTTCAAGCGTGGCGATGACGGCGCCGGGCGCCTGATCGTGCAGTTCGACGGGCAGGGCGCGATCCCTGACCTGCGCACGCAGGGCAACAGCGTCGTGGTCGACGTCGGCAATGCCCGGCTGCCGGCCAACCTGCAGAAGCCGATGAACGTCACCGACTTCGCCACGCCGGTACAGCGCATCGACGCCAAGCCGTCGGGCGCCGGTACCCAGCTGGTGCTGAGCACCGGTGGCGCGGTGGAGTCGCTGGCCTACCAGAGCGGCAACGAATACGTGGTCGAGATCAGCCCGCGCCAGGCCCAGGCCGCCGTGGGTGCGGTCACCGCCGGCAGCGTCACCCAGGCGGCCAAGGCCGTCGGCCAGCGCGGCTTCACCGGCAAGCCGGTGACCTTCAACTTCCAGGACGTGCCGGTGCGCACCGTGCTGCAGTTGATCGCCGAGGAGTCCAACCTGAACGTGGTGGCGTCCGACTCGGTGCAGGGCAACGTGACCCTGCGCCTGGTCAATGTGCCGTGGGACCAGGCGCTGGACATCGTCCTGCGCGCCAAGGGCCTGGACAAGCGTCGTGACGGCAGCGTGATCTGGGTGGCGCCGCAGGCCGAACTGGCCAAGTTCGAGCAGGAGAAGGAAGACGCGCGCATCGCCATCGAGAACCGCGAAGACCTGCAGACCGACTACATCCAGATCAACTACCACAGCGCCACACAGATCTTCAAAGCGCTGACCGAGGCCAAGGGGATCGGCGGCGGCGGTGGTGGTGGCAGTGGTGGTGGTTCGGGCAACTCCTCGCAGGAAGACAGTGGCTTCCTGTCCTCGCGTGGTCGCATCGTGGCCGACGAGCGTACCAACACGCTGATGATCAGCGACATCCCGAAGAAGATCGCGCGCATGCGCGAGCTGATCAACGTGATCGACCGCCCGGTCGACCAGGTGCTGATCGAAAGCCGCATCGTCATCGCCACCGACACCTTCGCCCGCGAGCTGGGCGCGAAGTTCGGTGTCAGCGGCAGCCGCGACAATGTCTATTTCAGCGGCAATCTCGAGGCCAACCGCTTGACCCGGGAATCGCAGGTCAAGTCCGCGCAGGACAACGCCAAGGCCGAGCGCGACTGGATCGCCGGTGGCCGGGTGGGCCCGGCTCCTGTCCCGGTGGGCTCGACCATCACCCGTGGCCTGAACTGGAACCTGCCGGTGGCTGCCGCCAGCAACCCGGGTTCGCTGGCACTGTCCATCCTCAATGCCGGTTACCTGCTGGACGTGGAGCTGTCGGCCATGCAGCAGGAGTCGCGAGGCGAGGTGATCTCCAACCCGCGCGTGGTCACCACCAACCAGCGCGAAGCGATGATCAAGCAGGGCAAGGAAATCGGCTACGTCACCATCAGCGGTGGTGGCGCTGGCGGCGTCGCGACCCCGAACGTCCAGTTCAAGGAAGTGGTGCTGGAGCTGAAGGTCACCCCGACCATCACCAACGACAACCGCGTGTTCCTCAACATGCAGGTGAAGAAGGACGAAGTCGACCAGCTGATCCAGCTGGAGGGCTACGGCACCGTGCCGTCGATCAACCGTCGCGAAGTCAACACCGCGGTGCTGGTCGAGGATGGGCAGACCGTGGTGATCGGTGGCGTCTACGAGTTCACCGATCGCAACAGCATCAGCAAGGTGCCGTTCCTGGGCGACGTGCCGTTCCTGGGCAACCTGTTCAAGAAGCGCGGTCGCAACAAGGACAAGGCCGAACTGCTGGTGTTCGTCACCCCGAAGGTGCTGCGCGTGGCCAAGCAGAACTGAGCCCGCGCCTCCCGCGAAACGAAGAAGGGCCGCCCCGTGCGGCCCTTTTTCGTTTGGGCTGGCGGCATGCACGAAGCAGATCCATGCCCGGTGTGGACGGCTGTTCAGCGGTTCTTGATGCCAATCGCAGGGCACCCTGCGATGATGTCGGGAACCCGTGCCGTCCTGCGCCGGTCAAAGGCCCCCATGAACCTGCCACCGCCGATGCCCGAAACCGTCTCGCCGCCGCCCGCGCCGGCCACCTCCCGCCTGCATGCGGCGTTCACCCAGCTGCGCGACGCGCTGTCGGCCGAGATCGTCGGCCAGGCGGCACTGGTCGAACGCCTGCTGATTGCATTGTTGGCCGACGGCCATCTGCTGGTGGAGGGCGCGCCGGGCCTGGCCAAGACCACGGCGATCCGTGCACTGGCCTCGCGCCTGGAAGCAGACTTTGCCCGCGTGCAGTTCACCCCCGACCTGCTGCCGGCCGACCTCACCGGCACCGAGATCTGGCGCCCGCAGGAGGGCCGCTTCGAGTTCGTGCCCGGCCCGATCTTCCACCCGATCCTGCTGGCCGACGAGATCAACCGGGCACCGGCCAAAGTGCAGTCGGCGCTGCTGGAGGCCATGGGCGAGCGCCAGGTCACGGTTGGCCGCCATACCTATGCGCTGCCGCCGCTGTTCCTGGTGATGGCCACGCAGAACCCGATCGAGCAGGAGGGCACCTTCCCGCTGCCGGAAGCGCAGCTGGACCGTTTCCTGATGCATGTGCGCATCGGTTACCCGGACCAGGCCGCCGAATCGGAAATCCTGCGGCTGGCCCGTGAGCGTGCCCGTGGTGCATTGGGCGAGGCTGCGCCGGCGCCGGACAAGATGCCGATGCAGGACGTGTTCGACGCCCGCCGCGAAGTGCTGGACCTGCACATGGCACCGGCACTGGAGCGCTACCTGATCGAACTGGTGCTGGCCTCGCGCGATCCCGCGCGCTACGACGCCGGCCTCGGCCGCCGCATCGCCTGGGGGGCAAGCCCGCGCGGTTCCATCGCACTGGAGCGCTGTGCCCGTGCGCGGGCGTGGCTGGCCGGCCGTGACTTCGTCACGCCCGACGACGTGCGTGCAGTCGCCGCCGACGTGCTGCGCCATCGCGTGCTGCCCAGCTATGAAGCCACCGCCGAGGGCTGGGACGGCGAGCGCCTGGTGCAGGAGCTGCTGGCCCGGGTGCCGGCACCCTGAGCCTGCGCATGACCGATCCATCCCTGGAACAGGCACCGTCCGCGCTCGAAGGTGACGGGCTGCGCCCGCAGCTGGCCGAACTGGTCGCGCTACGGCGGCTGGCACAGCGTCCGCCGCCGCCGCGCCGTGGCCGCACCGGCAACGCGGGCCAGGCACCGTCCCAACTGCGCGGCCGCGGCATGGAATACGCCGAGTCGCGCGAATATGTAGCTGGCGACGACGCGCGCCACATCGATTGGCGCGTGACTGCGCGCACCGGCCGCGCCCATACCAAATTGTTCCAGGCCGAGCGCGAGCGGGTCAGCCTGATCGTGGCCGATACGTCGCCGGCGCTGTACTTCGGCACGCGCGTGCGCTTCAAATCGGTACAGGCCGCCCGTGCCGGTGCGGTTGCCGCGTGGTCGGCGCAGCGCCGCGGCGACCGCGTGGGTGCGCTGCGCGGCAGTGACCGCGAAGCGCCGATTGCCCCTGCGGGCGGGCCACGCGGCGTGCTGCGCGTGCTCGACGCGCTGACCCGCTGGTATGCACAGCCGCCGGTCGACGATCTGGGCCTGGCGCGTGCACTGGATCATGCCGGTCGCGTGCTGCGCCCGGGGGCACGCATGCTGGTGCTGGCCGATCCGCAGCAGGCCATCCGCATTTCGCCCGCGCGCTGGAGCGCGCTGGCCCAGCATCACGATCTCAGCCTGGTGCTGCTGGTTGATCCGCTGGAACTGCATCCCCCCTCGGCGGCGCTGCAGTTCCAGACCGCACAGCAGCGCATCGGCCTCGACCTGCGCCGCAGTGAAGTGCAGGCGCATTGGCAGGCACACTTCGTCGAACCGCTGCAGGAACTGCGGCGCCAGCTCGGCGCACGCCGTGTCGATGTGCAGGTGCTGTCCACGGATGCGCCCAGCGACGCGTGGCTGGCGCCATCACCGACCGAGGTGCCGGCGTGAGCGCCGCGCTGCCGCTGCGCGATGTGCAGTTGCCACCGGCACCTTCATGGTGGCCGCCTGCCCCCGGTTACCTGATGGTCGGCGCGGCGGTTGTGCTGGTGCTGTTGGTGATCGCCGTGCTGATGTGGCGGCGTCGCCGTCGCCGCCAGCGTTGGTTGCAGCTGTTCGATAGCGAACTGGCAGCCACCACCGACGCTGCGGCCGAACTGGCGGCCATTGCCGGATTGCTGCGCCGTGCCGCACGCCGTGCAAAGCCGGGCAGTGAATCGCTGCGCGATGATGCCTGGTGGCAGCGTGTAGACCCCCAGGGCACGTTGCCCGGTGCGCGTCGCAGCCTGCTGGCCGAAGGCGCGTATCGCCCACGCGTCGACAGCAGCGACGTGGCGGCCGTGCGCAGTTGGGCCCGCGAGCGCTATCTGGCGATGCTGCTGGAGCGCCGCCGATGAACCTCTGGACGACCTATTGGCCATGGCCGGACCTGCAGCTGGCATGGCCACTGGCATTGCTCGCGCTGCCGTTGCCGTTGCTGATGCGCTGGTGGAAGCGCCGTGCAGAACCGGGCGCCGCGCTGCGTGTGCCCTACGCCGCCGCCGAGCTCGAAGCGCTGTCCGGTGGGGGCCGCGTCGACGTGTCGTGGCTGCGCACGCTGCTGCTATGGCTGGGCTGGTGCGCGCTGTGCATCGCGCTGGCACGGCCGCAGCAGCTGGGCGAAGCCATCACGCCGCCGCAGCAGGGCCGGCAGATGATGCTGGCGATGGACGTGTCCGGCAGCATGGGCGAGGGTGACATGGTGCTGGGAGCCCAGGCGGTTGATCGCCTCACCGCGGCCAAGGCCGTGCTGGCCGACTTCCTGGATCGTCGTGCCGGCGACCGCGTCGGCCTGCTGATTTTCGGTGATCGCGCCTACACGCTTACGCCGCTTACCGCAGACCTGGCCAGCGTGCGCGATCAGCTGCGCGACAGCGTGGTCGGCCTGGCCGGGCGCGAGACCGCCATCGGTGATGCCATCGGCCTGGCAGTGAAGCGCCTGCGCAGCCAGCCGGAGGGACAGCGCGTGCTGATCCTGTTGACCGATGGTGTCAGCAACGCCGGTGTGCTGGAGCCGCTGCGCGCCGCGGAAGTCGCGCGCGCCGAAGGCGTGCGCATCCACACGGTTGCATTCGGCGGTGATGGCAGCATGCGCCTGTTTGGTATCCCGATTTCCACCGACCAGGATCCGGTCGATGAGGCCACCCTGAAGAAGATCGCCAGCATGACCGGTGGCCAGTTCTTCCGCGCGCGTGACACCGCGCAGCTGGCCGGGATCTACGCCGAGCTCGATCGCCTGGAGCCGGTCGCCGCGAAGGGGCCGAGCCTGCGTCCGCGCGAAGAACGCTATGCCTGGCCGTTGGGGCTGGCGTTGCTGCTGGGCGTGCTGGCCTGGCTGTGGCCGGAGCGTCGCCGATGATCGCGTTTGCTTCGAATCTCCCCGATTGGAGCGCATTGCACTTCCTGCGACCGGAGTGGTTGTGGGCGCTGCTGGCGTTGCCCCTGATCCTCGCGCTCGCGGTGTACCGGCAGCGACGCAGTGATGCGTGGCGGCAGGCGGTGGACGCACACCTGTTGCCACATCTGCTGGCCGCGGGCGCGAAGCGGCGAGTGCGCCTGCCATGGGCGCTGCTGCTGGGCTGGACACTGGCATCGCTGGCCATGGCCGGGCCGAGCTGGCGCCAGCAGGCACAACCGATGTTCCAGGCCAGCGCACCGCTGCTGGTGGTGCTGGACCTGTCCAGCCGGATCACGGCAACCGATCTTCCGCCGTCGCGCCTGCTGCAGGCGCGGGCGAAAGTGGGCGAGCTGCTGCGCGCGCGCCAGGGCGGGCAGGTGGGGCTGGTGGTGTATGCCGATGATGCCTACACCGTGGCGCCGCTGACCGACGACGGCAGCAATGTTGCGTTGTATCTGGATGCGCTGTCGCCGGACGTGATGCCGCGTGATGGCCAGCGTGCCGACCGCGGCATCGACTGGGCGACACGCTTGATGCGGCAGATCGGCGCGTTGCAGGGGCAGATCCTGCTGGTCAGCGATCAGGCGGACAGCGAAGCTGCACTGGCGGCGGCGCAGGCACGCAGCCTGGGCCTGCAGGTGTCGGTGCTGGGCCTGGGCACGCCTGCCGGTGCGGCGTACCGCGATGGCAATGGGCAGATCCGCCAGGCCGCGCTGGATGAGGGCAGCCTGCGTGCAGTCGCCACTGCCGGTGGCGGCCGCTATGCGCGCATCTCTGCCGATGACGGCGATCTGCGTGCGCTCGGTGTACTCGACGCGCGCGACGGCACGGCGGCGCAGCGGCCGGGCGAAGGCAAGCAGTGGCGTGACGAAGGCTTCTGGTTGCTGCCGCCGGTGATGCTGCTGGCATTGCTGGCCTTCCGCCGTCGCGCGGTGCTGGCTGCGGTGCTCGCGGTGGGTCTGCTGCCATGGATGAATGACGCGCAGGCGCAAGCCCCTGCGACGCCTGTCTCGCAGCCGGCGCAGGGCACGCTGTGGAAGCGCAGCGACCAGCTGCAGCATCAACGCCTGGCCGAGGGGGTTCAGGCCTACCGCAAGGGCGACTTCGCCACTGCACGCAGACAGTTCGAAGGCATCGACAGCGATGCCGGTTGGTACAACCTGGCCAACACGCTTGCACGCGAAGGCAACTACGACGAAGCGATCGCCGCCTACGACCGCGCACTGGCGCTGCATCCGGGCATGGCCGATGCAGTGGCCAACCGCGCCGTGGTCGATGCCGCACGCAAGCGCAGGCCATCCGGGGGCGGCCAAGGCCAGGATCAACAGAAGCCACCGCAGAACGGGCAGCAGAAACAACCGCAGGGCCCGCAGGGCCAACAGAACCCACAGGGACAGCCGAAGCAGAGCCAGCAGCAACCCGGCCAGGGCCAGCCGCCGTCGGGCCAGCAGGGCCAGCCCAAGGCGGGTGACAACAACGCGCAGTCGGAGCCTCAGCCTGGCGAACGTGGCCGCGATGGCCAGCAGGCACCACCGCAGGTGGAAGATGCCAAGGCGCAGGCGCAGGCCGATGAACAGCAGCGCCAGCGCATGCAGCAGGCGATGCAGCAGGCACGCGAGGGTGAGGCCGGCAAGGGGGGCAAGCCAGTGCCGGGTGGTGAGGGCCGCACGCCGCGCCAGCGCGAGGAGCAACAGGCGGTGGAGGCATGGATGCGGCGTGTGCCGGATGATCCGGGCGCATTGCTGCGGGCCAAGTTCCAGCTGGAAAACGAACGCAGGAAGAGGGAAGGGCGATGACGCGGTCGATCAACATGCACGGGCACTGGCCTCGACAGGTACTGGCGGCGCTGCTGTTGTGGCTGCCGCTGCTGGCCTGGGCGCAGCCGCGCGCGTGGCTGGACCGCGACCGCATCGCGATGGGCGACACGGTCACGCTCAATGTCGAGAGCGACCAGGGCGCCCCTGACTTCACGCCATTGCGCACCGACTTCGACCTGAGCGGGCAGACCAGCAGCCGCCAGGTGGAATGGAGCAATGGCAGCATGCAGCAGCGCAACCTGTATGGCGTGGCGCTGACACCACGACGTAGTGGTGCGCTGGTGGTACCGGGCCTGCAGGTGGGCAGTGTGCGCACCGCACCGCTGACGCTGCAGGTCGATGCGGCCGCCGTGGCGGGGCCCGACAGCAATGCGATGGCCTTCATCGAAACCGTTGTCGATGACGATACGCCGTATGTGCAGCAGAGCGTGGGCGTGGTGGTGCGGCTGTACTTCGCCTCGCAGCTGGCCTCCGGCGAGCTGGTGCTGGATACCCCGGCGGGCGCGTCGTTGCAGCGTGTGGGCGACGACCGCACCGATGTACGCCAGGTCAACGGGCGCCGCTACAACGTGGTCGAACGGCGTTTCCTGCTGATCCCCGAGCGCAGCGGCGCGTTGCGCCTGGCCGGTGCCCGTTTCAGTGGGCGCAGTGCGGGTGGCTTCTTCGACGACTTCTTCGGCGGTGGCGATGGCCGCATGAATGCCACCGGCGCAGACCGCACGCTGCAGGTGCAGGCACAGCCGGCGCAGGCCCCGCAGCCGTGGCTGCCACTGCAGAGCCTGCAGCTGCGCTACACCAGTGCGCCGACCAGTGCCCGCACCGGTGAGGCCGCCAACGTGGTGGTCGAAGCGGTTGCCGAAGGCGCGACGCGCGCGCAGTTCACCGACCTGCCGGTGCCGGATGTCGGCACCAATGCGCAGGTGTTCGCCGAACCGACACAGTACGAAGAGGCCTTCAACGGCAGCACGCCGCGCCTGAAGATCACCCGCCGCTATTCGATCGTGCCGCGCCAGCCGGGTTCGCTGGTGGTGCCGGGGCCGCGCCTGCCCTGGTGGGATGTGCGTAACGGCAAGGCGCAGGAGGCGAAGCTGCCGGACCTGACGCTGGCCGTCGCGGCCGGCACCGGCACCGGCACTGCCTCACCGGCGCCATTGCCGCCGATCGACACCGATGCCGCGCTGCCGGGCGCCGATGGCCAGGACAGCCGCATCGCCGCGACCGATCCGCGTGCCAGCGGCCTGTCCGAGCGTCCGTGGCCGTGGATGGCGGCGGCCATCGGCCTGGCGTTGCTGTGGCTGCTGACTCTCCTGTGGGGCTGGCAGCGAGGTCGGCGCCCGCGCGCAGTGGCGCCTGTAGCGGGCAAGCCCTCTGTGCCGACTGCGGCGGGCGGGCGTGCCGGCCTGGCAGAACTGCGCCGCGCGCTGGATGGCGAGGGCTTCGACCAGGTGGAAGCACAGCTGTGTGCGATGGCTGGTGTGGAACGCATCGAGCAGGTCATCGCGCGGCTTGGGGATGCAGCCCAGCGTCAAGTGCTACAGGACCTGCAGCAGGCGCGGTGGGGCGGGCAGGGGGATCTGGCGCCGCTGCGCACGCGCCTGCGCGAGGTCTTCCGTGACGGACCGCACTGGTCGGCGGCTGCGGGCACCGCCGACACTGACCTGGCGCCGCTGTATCCGCCGCGGCGAACCTGAACCGGCGCCGCTTGCGCGCTTTGTTAGAGTGCATTCATTTTTCGAGGAAACCCGCGTATGACAGCAGCTGCTGCCGACAAGAAGAAGTTGCCCCTGCATTGGAAGATGGGCATCGGCTTTGCGATCGGCCTGGTCCTGGGACTGATCGTGCACGCCCTGGGCGGCAGCGTCGATGGTCTGCAGGCTGGTGCCAAGTGGGTAATGGACTACGTCACCACCCCGGCGTCGGGCCTGTTCCTCAACCTGATCTTCATGCTGATCGTGCCGCTGATCTTCTCGGCGCTGATCATGGGCGTGTCGGAGATGGGCGACATCCGCGCCCTCGGCCGCATCGGCTGGAAGACCCTGGCCTACACCGTGCTGCTGTCCGGCATCGCGGTGGGCATCGGCCTGGTGCTGGTCAACCTGCTCAAGCCGGGCGCGGGCGTCGATCCGCAGACTGCGGCACTGATGCTCTCGGAGAACGCCGAGCGCAGCAAGGAAATCGTCGCTGGCATCCACGGCACGCCGAAGGGCATGGACATGCTGCTGTCGATCGTGCCGAGCAACGTGCTGCAGGCCGCGTCGGACAACGGCGCGATCCTGTCGCTGATGTTCTTCGCGCTGATGTTCGGCATCGGCATGGTGCTGACCGACAATGAAAAGGTTGCCCCGCTGCGCCGCGCCATCGAAGGCGTGTTCGAAATCTCGATGACCCTGATCAACCTGGTCATCCGCCTGGCCCCTTATGCGGTGGCCTGCTTCATGTTCAACCTGGCCGCGCTGTTCGGCTTCGAGCTGATCATCCGCCTGGGTGCCTATGTGGGCGTGGTGGTGCTGGCGCTGGGTCTGCACATGATCGTGACCTACGGTACCGCGGTGTGGCTGTCCGGCCGCTCGCCGCTGTCGTTCTTCCGCGATACCCAGGAAGCAACGGTGATGGCGTTCTCCACCGCCTCCAGCAATGCCACCCTGCCGACCGCGCTGCGCGTGGCCGACCAGATGGGCTTGCCGCAGCGCGTGTCGCGCTTCGTGCTGACCGTGGGTGCCACCGCCAACCAGAACGGCACCGCGCTGTTCGAGGGTGTGACGGTGATCTTCCTGGCCCAGTTCTTCGGCGTGGACCTGAGCATCGGCCAGCAGATCATGGTGATGGCGGTCTGCATCCTCGGTGGCATCGGTACCGCCGGCGTCCCGTCGGGATCGCTGCCGGTGGTGGCGATGATCTGCGCGATGGTCGGTGTGAATCCGCTGGGCATCGGCCTGATCCTGGGCGTGAATCACTTCCTGGACATGTGCCGTACCGCGCTGAACGTGACCGGCGACCTGGCCCTGACCACGCTGGTGGCCAAGGGCGAGTCGCACGATGGCCCGGCGCTGGGTCCGCAGCAGGACTGAGTCCAACGCCACTGCTGGCGACCTGATCGGGGTCGGATTCCTTTCCTCAGGGGAAAGGGCTCCGGCCCCTTTTCACATGCGGAATCCGGCGGAGATCACGTCCTTGCGGGCCAGCGGCCGGCACGACCGGGCAAGGTGAACTGACCCCCCGCCCGGCGACTATGGGACAATAGGCCGCCCGCACGTCCGCGGCCGCCTCCCGATTCCGACAGAACCATGACGCAGCCTACCCGTCGCCAGTTGGCCAACGCCATCCGCTTCCTTGCCGCCGATGCGGTTGAAACCGCAAAGTCCGGCCACCCCGGCATGCCCATGGGCATGGCCGACATCGCCGAAGTCCTCTGGAACGACTACCTCCGCCATAACCCGAGCAACCCGCACTGGTTCAACCGCGACCGTTTCGTGCTGTCCAACGGCCACGGTTCGATGCTGCAGTACGCGCTGCTGCACCTGAGCGGCTACGACCTGCCGATCGAGCAGCTGAAGCTGTTCCGCCAGCTGGGCAGCCACACCGCCGGTCACCCGGAACGCCACGAGACCCCGGGCGTGGAGACCACCACCGGCCCGCTGGGCCAGGGTTTCGCCAACGCCGTGGGCTTCGCCCTGGCCGAGAAGCTGCTGGCACAGCGCTTCAACCGTCCGGAGCTGGAAGTGGTCGACCACCGCACCTGGGTGTTCATGGGCGATGGCTGCCTGATGGAAGGCGTGTCGCATGAAGCCGCTTCGCTGGCCGGCACCTGGGGCCTGCACAAGCTGGTCTGCTTCTGGGACAACAACCACATCTCCATCGACGGCAACGTCGAGGGCTGGTTCACCGACAACACCCCGGAGCGTTTCGAAGCCTATGGCTGGAACGTGGTCCGCGACGTCGATGGCCATGACCCGGACAGCATCAAGGCCGGCATCGAGGCCGCGCTGTCGCAGAGCGACAAGCCGACCCTGATCTGCTGCCGCACCACCATCGGGTTTGGTTCGCCGAACAAGGCGGGCAAGGAATCCAGCCACGGCGCACCGCTGGGCAAGGACGAGCTGGAAGCCACCCGCAAGCAGCTGGGCTGGGAATACGGTCCGTTCGAGATCCCGCAGGCGATCTACGACGGCTGGCGCGCCAATGGCGCCGGCACCCTGCGTCAGGCCGAGTGGGAACAGCTGTTCGACAAGTACGCCAGCCAGTACCCGGCTGAAGCAGCCGAACTGACCCGCCGCTCGCATGGCGAACTGCCGGCCGACTTCGTTGCCAAGGCCGATGCCTACATCGCCCAGGTGGCCGCGGAAGGTCCGACGATCGCCTCGCGCAAGGCCTCGCAGCTGGCCATTGAAGCCTATGCCCCGCTGCTGCCGGAAATCGTCGGCGGCTCGGCCGACCTGGCGCACTCCAACCTGACCCTCTGGAAGGGCAGCAAATCGGTTGCCAGCGACGACGCCAACGCCAACTACGTGTACTACGGCGTGCGCGAGTTCGGCATGACCGCCATTGCCAACGGCCTGGCCCTGCACGGTGGCTTCATTCCGTTCGACGCCACCTTCCTGGTGTTCAGCGATTACGCCCGCAATGGCGTGCGCATGAGCGCGCTGATCCCGGCGCACGCCATCCACGTCTACACCCACGACTCGATCGGCCTGGGCGAAGACGGCCCGACCCACCAGCCGGTGGAGCACCTGGCCTCGCTTCGCTACATCCCGAACAACGACGTGTGGCGTCCGTGCGATGCGGTCGAGTCGGCGGTGAGCTGGAAGGCCGCGATCACCCGCCAGGACGGCCCGAGCTGCCTGGTGTTCAGCCGCCAGAACCTGCCGCACCAGCCGCGCAGCGCCGAGCAGATCGCGCAGATCGAGCGCGGCGGTTACGTGCTGGCCGATGCCGCCGGTACCCCGGATGTGATCCTGATCGCCACCGGTTCGGAAGTCTCGCTGGCCACCGAAGCCAAGGCCCAGCTGGATGCGGCTGGTCTCAAGACCCGCGTGGTCTCGATGCCGTCCACCGACGTGTTCCTGCGCCAGGACGCGGCCTACCGTGAATCGGTGCTGCCGAACGCGGTGCGCAAGCGCGTGGCTGTGGAAGCCGGTGTCACCGGCTTCTGGCGCCAGTTCGTCGGCCTGGACGGTGCCGTGATCGGTATCGACACCTTCGGTGCCTCCGCCCCGGCCGACCAGCTGTACAAGCACTTCGGCATCACCACCGCGCACGTGGTGGAAGCCGCCAAGGCGCTGTAAGCAGCATCGCGACGTAATGAGGAAAGGCCGGCGCAAGCCGGCCTTTTCTTTGCCGCAGGAAAAAGGGGACGGAGGGGATTAAGTCGTTTGTGCACAAACGACTTAATCCCCTCCGTCCCCTTTTCTCAGGCGGTGCGTGCCAGTGCCAGGCGCAGCAGGCGCGCGTCCAGGCGTTCGGCGAAATCCTTCGGTGCCTGCAGGCCCATGCGCTGCAGGTACACCGCATCGCCGTCGCCGGCCGGTTGCCGTAGTGCTGCCCAGACGGTACGCAGCTTGTCGCCGCGGGTCTGCGTATTGGCCTTCAGCCACGCCAGCGCTTTCACCAGCACCTGCTCGATCTCGTTGAAGTCACTGCCCAGCGGATAGTCCGGCAGGCTGCCATCGGCGCGGAACGGGGCCAGCGCCGCTGTCAGCGCCTGCGGCGTATTGCGCTGCTGCCGCTGCGGATCCGGTTGCGCGACCGCCAGCAGTTTGCGCGAGGCGTGCGCCTGCTGCAGCAGGCCGCCCTGGAACAGGGCCTCGGTGATTGCGGTCATCGCATGCACGCAGTCCTCGTCGGTCAGTCCGCGCAGGTCGGCAATGCCGTATTCGTTGAGGTAGATGTCGCGCAGGTGGCGCGGAATGGTGGTGTGCCCGTAGTTCCAGCGCACGTTGGATTCACGTCGGCCCTTGTCATCGCGCGCGGCGCGGAACATCAGCACGCTGCGGGCTTCCGGCAGGGCATGTGCCATCGCCACGAAGTTGTACTGGCCGCCCACACCGGATACCACGCGTCCATCGTCCAGCGCGTCGGACACCGCCGCGCCCAGCGCGGTGGCCATCATGCAGGAGTTGAAGAAGCGCGCATGGCGGCGCTGCAGGCGTTCCAGCGTTTCGTTGCCGCCGTACAGCTGGTTGATCTCGCTGATGCGGCGCATGCCGATCGCACGGCACTCGTCCTCTGGCAGCGTGCGCAGCCACTCGTAGAATTCCGGCGAGCCCAGGTAGAACGCGCCGTGCAGGTACTCACCTTCGGCCGCCAGTGTGGCGTGGTCGATCGACAGCGTGCTGCCGTTCTCGATGCGCTGCATCAGCGCCAGGTCATCGTGTACCTTGCGCTTGATCACCCCGGTCTGCACCAGCCTGCGGAAGCCCTCGTTGAGCATCTCGCTGCAGCCGTACAGGCCCACTTCGAACGGGTCCACACCGCCGATCTCCTGCACCAGCGGGTGGCTGGCCAGCTGCGGATCCAGCGCGTGCAGCACGCGGCGGTAGCGCGCGTTGTCGGTATGGCGCAGCACCAGCGCATGGCTGAGCGCGTCGGCCAGCGTACCGATGCCGATCTGCAGCGTGCCGCCATCGCGCACCAGCGTGCTGGCGTACAGGCCGATGGCGTAGTCGGCATCGCCGACCGGCTGCCGCGGCAGCCCGAACAGCGCCGGGTACGGCGGCGGTGGGGTGATCACCAGATCGAAGAACGAGACATCGACCGTGGCCGAGCCGCCCAGGTAGGGCAACTGGGGATCGATCTCGGCGATCAGCAGCGGACGCGGCAGGCCACGCGCGGTCATCGCGTCCAGCGTGTCCTGGGTGATGTCGTTGTTGCACGACAGGGAAAGCCGGCGGTCGTTCGGGCGCATCGCCACTTTCTGCACGATCACCTGTGGCGCGCGCTGCGCCACCGCATCGGCGGCGTGGGTGTAGTTCAGGCTGGTATAGCTGGATTGCGCCTGGCGCGACCCGAGCAGGGCGCCGGACTGCATGTAGAACTCTTCCACCTGCACATGTGCCGGCAACGCGTCGCGTGCGATCGCATCGGCATAGGCCAGGCGCGGGAAGTCGTCGCCGAAATGGCGCTGCGCGAACGGTGCCAGGAAGCGGGCTTCCAGGCCGTTGCCCCGCGCCTTCGGCGGATTCAGCGACAGCGCGGTATACAGCTGCAGCGGCCGCGACGGATCGTGCTCGACGCGCGAGTAGAGGGCGTTGAGCAGCCGATGCGGCTTGCCCAGTGCCAGCGGTGCCCCGATCCGCAGCGGCCCGTCCACGCGCGCAAACAACCAGTCGACGGCGGCGTCCAGGTCGGTGAGGTGTTCGGTCATGCGCGGCGGTCCTGCGTCGGGGAAGTGCGGGCATTACAGCATGTCGGGCTTGAACCGCCGTCGACGCGAGACTTCCGCGCCGGCCACCATGAACTGCCCATCGCCGCGGTAATGCACCGTGCGCGGCAGTTTCGGCCGGGGCGCAACATGGGCGTGCACGATTTCCCAAATGAACAGATTGCTCGCTGCCACCTGGCTGTCGTCGTACAGGCGGCATTCGAAGCACGAATGGCATTGGCCGACCAGTGGCGCGCCGACCTCACGCGCGGGCAGTGCGTCGAGCCCGAAACGGGCGAACTTGTCGACCTCGCGGCCGCTGCAGTTGCCGATGTCCACCACGGTATCGAGCAGCTCCACCCCGGGCACGTTGATCACGCACTCGCCGCTGCCGCGCGCCAACGCGTGGCTGTGGTTTGCGTCCCACAGGTAGGTGGCGACCAGTGAAGGCGAGAAGCCCATGACCATGTGCCACCCCATCGTCATCAGGTTGCGCTGGCCGCGCCATGCCGTGCTGACCAGCACGATCGGGCCGGGTTCGAGGAAGCGGCGGGCCTGCTCGACCGGGAAATCCTTCTTCGGCAGTGCTTTCATCCGGGGCCAGGGGCGGGAGGAACCGATGCTGGCGCAGCCGGGATGAACCCGGAGTCGAGGGGCTTGACAGGCAGTTCGATTACGCGCGTAATCAATCTGTCGATTACGGATGTAAACCATGACCCCGATCAGCGAAGCCGAAGCCGTCGTGATGGAGGTGCTGTGGCAGCAGGCACCGCGTAGTGCCGATGACGTGGTGGCCGCGCTGGCCCATCGCGACTGGGCCGAGCCGACCATCAAGACCCTGCTCAACCGCCTGCTGACCAAGGGCGCGATCACTGCCGAGCGCGATGGACGGCGTTACCTGTACCGGCCGCTGCTGCAGCGACAGACGTGGGTGGAGGCGCAGAGCCAGGACTTCATCGGCCGTGTCTTCGAAGGGCGCGTGGCGCCGCTGGTCGCGCACTTCAGCGAACGCGGCCAGCTGAGCGCGCAGGACATCGCCGAACTGAAGAAGCTGATCCAGGAGCTGGACCATGACTGAGCTGCTCGACGGACTGTGGCGGGCCAGCTTGTGGCTGGCCGTGGGTGTGGTCCTGCTGGCGGTGCTGCGACCGCTGCTGGTGCGGTTGGGGGGCGCTGGGCTGGCCTACCGCAGCTGGTGGCTGCTGCCGCTGCTGCTGGTGGCCCTGACGCTGCCATTGCCACAGGTTGCGGTGTTGCAGCAGGTACCCACGCTGCCGCTGAAAGTGATGCCCGGTGCCCTCGATGCCCTGAGCGGGCCCTCGCTGCCTTGGGCCGGGCTGTTGTTCGCGCTGTGGGCATTGGGCGCGGGCATCCGCCTGTTGCGCGACCTGCACGCACAACATCGTTTCGAACGGAGCATGGGCCCACTGACGCCGCGCACCGATGGCAGCTGGCAGGCCAGCGGCGATCCCGGCTTGCCCGCGCTGGTTGGCCTGTGGCGCCCACGCATCGTGGTTGGTCCCGACTTCGACCTGCAGTTCACCGCACAGGAACAGAGCTTGATCCTGCAGCACGAGCGCAGCCATCACCGTCATGGCGATCACTGGGCCAACGGTGCGCTGCTGCTGGTGCGCGCGGTGTTCTGGTTCCACCCGCTTCTGCCGTGGGCTGCGGGCCGCTTCCTGCGCGACCAGGAACTGGCCTGCGATGCCCGCACCATGGCCCCGCAGCCGGCGCTGCGCGGCCTCTACGCCAGCACGCTGCTGAAGGCGCAGCTGGTCCACCCGGTTGCGCCCGCGGTCTGCCATTGGCGCAGCCAACCCGTGTTGAAGGAGCGTATCGCCATGTTGAAGCAGTCCAAGCGGAAGGCATTGCCGTGGGTGTCCGGGCAGGTGCTGGTGGTCGGGTTGTGTGTGGGCATGGGCGCGGTGGCATGGGCCAGCCAGGGCGGCGCGGCCGGGAGCCCGGAGATCGGTGTCGAGCCGTACGCAACGGCGGAAGAAGGTGCGGCCAAGGCTGGGCTGGACCGTCCGATCCAGATCGACAGGATGCCACCGCCGTCCTATCCAAAATCCGCGTTCGAGCAGCGCCAGGTAGGCGTGGTGAACCTGCGCGTGGAGGTGGATGCGCAGGGGCGTCCCAGCGATGTCCGCGTGCTCAGTGCCACCAATCCGGGCGTGTTCGATGCGGTGTCGATCGCTGCGGCACGCAGCTGGACCTATCGGCCGGCGATGAAGAACGGTAAGCCGGTTGCAGCGGCGGTGAAGATTCCGATCACGTTCGCCATGGACAACACCGAGGACACCCAATGAAGTCCGCTGCGCTGATCATGGCGGCAGCGCTGCTGGTCGGGTGTGCGAGCCAGGACCGCCTGACCACGGTGGATACCCGCAGCGAAAATGTCGGCCACCAGCGCCTGCAGCCGCAGGCGGGCAGCGGCGGTGGACAGCTGCAGGTGTATTCGCTGGGTGCGACCGAAGGCTACCGGATGCCGCAGCTGTACGCGGCACCGGACCCGGAGGTTGGCGATCGTGACCCGCGCGCGGAACTGGCGCCGACCACGATCTGCCTGCAGGTGGTGGTTGATGCCAATGGCGCCGTGGAGCGAAGCCTGCCATTGACCGATCGTCCGGAGTGCGCGGCAGGTGCTGCGGGCGAGAATGCGCCCCTGCTGCAGGCTGCCCAGGAAGCCGTGGCGATGTGGAAGTACTCGTCCGCAGCGGTCTGCCACTTCGCGGCGGGCAAGGTGCCTGCCGACCGCGGTGACTGCCGGGGCGCCGAGCGCGTCGAGCCGGTAGCGGTTACCCTGCAGTACGCCTTCACGTTCGAGATCGTGAAGGGCCAGCACGTGGTGCGGATGCAGGGAAAATGAACGCTCGCGGTCCGTGATGGAAACCGATGGCGCCGGGCTCTGCCCGGCGTACGTCAGGCCCCGCCCTGGATATTGGCCTTTACCGCAGGCTGCATCAGCTTCGGTTCTTCCAACGTCGCATCGCGGGCCTGGCGCACGCTGACGAACTCCGCCTCGGCCACGCCGTCGTGCACGTGGATGTTGTGCGCGCGCTGTTCACCGATGGTGGTTTCGTTGGCGAAGTCGCGGCCGCCCGGGCCGTAGTCGTGGCAGACGAACACGCGGGTGGCATCCGGCAGGGCCAGCAGGCGCTGGATCGAGCGGTACAGCTGTGCGGCATCACCGCCGGGGAAGTCACAGCGGGCAGTGCCGCCGTCGGGCATGAACAGCGAGTCGCCAGTGAACAGCGCATCGTCGATCAGGTAGGCGATGCTGTCGCTGGTGTGGCCGGGCACGGCGATCACCTGGCAGCGCAGTTCGCCCAAAGTGAAGGTCTCGCCGTCACTGAACAGGTGGTCGAAGATTTCATCGGCGCCCGGAAGCTGCAGGCCATAGCGTGGCGCAAACGTCGCCTGCACCGCGCGGATGCCTTCACCGATGGCCAGCGTGGCCTGCGGAAAGCGCTGCTTGAGCCGGCGCCCGGCCGACACATGGTCGGCGTGGGCATGCGTCTCCAGCAGCCAGCGCAGCTGCAGGCCCTGTTGTTCGATGGCCTGCAATGCCGCGCGCAGCGGTGATTCGCTGCTGGCGTCGGTGTCCGGGTCGTAGTCCAGGACCGGATCGATCAGCGCCGCCTCGCCGCTTGCCGGGTCGCTGACCAGGTAGCTGAAGGTGTTGCTGTCACGGTGGAAGAACGACTGCACCTGGACCGGCATTGGAGCTCTCCTCAGCGCGTGCCGAGCACGCGGTTCAGCAACTGCGCCAGGTTTTCACCGGCCAGCCGCAGCTGCGCTTCGGCCAGCGGCCGGTAGCGCTCGGTGTACTCGTCACCGATTTTACGCGAGGCCGGATAAACGCCA
The DNA here is from genome assembly GCF_052751275.1 of Stenotrophomonas muris. Taxonomy (NCBI): domain Bacteria; kingdom Pseudomonadati; phylum Pseudomonadota; class Gammaproteobacteria; order Lysobacterales; family Lysobacteraceae; genus Stenotrophomonas; species Stenotrophomonas muris. The sequence goes on from NZ_CP199879.1 coordinate 187,694, forward strand.
GCTTGCATGGAGATGCGGCAGCTGGCCTCGGCCCAGACCTGCGGGTCGCGCTGCGGGTTGGACTGGCGCGCCAGCTTCGGTGCGCGCTGGCTCTGCAGCACCGGCAGGTAGCCGGCATCGTCCAGCTTGCGGGTGTTGAGCATGCCGCTGTCCCACAGCGAGTGCAGGTTGGTACCGCGGTTGCCGAACTGCAGCTGGAAATCATTGCCGCCCTTGTCGTGGGCGTAGCCGGCGTGCATCGGCTGGTGGATGTCGCCGACCAGGTGCACGACGAACTTCAGCGCCTGCAGGCGCTCGCCGTCAGTCAGGCTGCGGTCGCCCAGAATGGCGCTCTGCGCCTTGAGGGCTTCGACGATGCAGTTGCCGTTCCTGCAGTGCTTCGGTGCTTCGTAGTGGCAGTCGTCTTCGGCAATGTTGACGTAGTGCCAGCCGGCCGAGCGACGGCCCAGGCCCGGGTCCTTGGCGCGCAGCTGGTCGGCCCAGGGCGCGATGCTGGCCAGGGTGGCGTCCGGTTCGGTGGCCAGCAGGCGGTCCACTTCGGCGCGGGCGGCGGGGGTGAGGCGGGCGTCGGCGACTTCGGCGACAAGGCGGTGGCCTTGCGCGCCCCAGGCATGGGCAGGGGCGGAGACGGACAGCAGGGCCGGCGCCAGGGCGGCGGCGAGGAACAGGGAGTGCAGGGCTTTCATGCGCCCATTCTAGCGGGGTAGGTGGATTGAAGAGCGGCGCGTTCCTGTTCCGAAGTGGAAGCGTAGAGGGAGGGGCGGCGGGACACGCCGTAAATCCGTCCTTGGAGGAGGCTCGATGGCGCCATCCATGCCGCCAACGGTCCCGCCGCCCCTCCCTCTGCGCTCCCCTCCAAACATGGCCGCGGAGGCGGATGCAAACGTCAAATGCAACATCAAAAACAAATGCAGGATCAAAATCGGCCTCCTGCAATTACAGGCAATCACTGCGCCTCGGATGCACGGGTTCTGCTCTTGCCTTTGCTTGAGCTGGTACGCACGCGGTGATGGGAAGGGGCAAGGCGGGGAGCGGAGCCGGGACCGTTGGCGCCATGGATGGCGCCATCGAGCCCCCAGGGATGGGTTTACGGCGTGTCCCGGCTCCGCTCCCTGCCTTGCCCCAGCTCCGGAACCGCTTCAGTCCCAGGCACAAAAAAGCCCCGGCAATTACCGGGGCAACATGCTGCGAGGGCTTTGCGTGTAGCGGGGGAGCGGGGGCGAAGCCCCCGCGCCCAATACACCGCTTTAGAACTTGAAGACGTACGAAGCGCCGTAGACCAGCGGATCGATGTTGACCGTGCCGATCTTCTCGCCGTTCAACTTCACCTTGCTGTCGATGTCGATCCAGCGCATGTCCACGCGCAGGGCGCCCTTCTCGCCGATCGCGAAGTCCACGCCGGCGTGTGCGGCCAGGCCCCACGAATCCTGCAGCTTCAGCTTGCTGCCGGCCAGCGCACCCGTAGTGTCTTCGCTGAAGAAGGTGGTGTAGTTCAGGCCGGCGCCGACGAACGGCGACACCTTGCCCTTGCTGTTGAAGTGGTACTGCAGGGTGACCACCGGCGGCAGCTGCTTGGTGCTGCCGACGCGGCCCAGGCCGTTGATGTTGATGTCGTGCTTGAACGGCAGCGCGGCCAGCACTTCGATGCCCAGGTTGTCGGCGATGAAGTACTCGCCGGTGATGGTCGGCTTGACGTCATTGTCGACGTCGACCTTCAGGGTGCCGCCGGCCAGCCAGCCGTTGTTCGACTTCGGCGCCACCTGGTGCACGCCGGCCGAGACGGTCCAGTCGCCCTTGGACTGGGCCATGGCCGGGGCGGCGGCGAGCGACAGGGCGGCGGCCAGGCTGGCCACGATCAGGGGGGAGGTCTTGCGCATGGGGGTGTTCTCGTTGCTGGGTGGATGGCGACAGTCTCGGCCTCACGCCGCGCTAACGCTTTGATCCGGATCAAATCCTGTCCGTGGGCCGGCCGGCGGTCCCGGCTGGCCCACGGTGGCCAGCGGCGGTTTGCTAGAATTGTGGGCCCTATCCATCCCGCCGCACCTGTCGCGGCCGCAGGAGCTTGAGAAATGGCAATCAAGGTTGGTATCAACGGTTTCGGTCGCATCGGGCGTAACGTCCTGCGCTCGGCGGTGCTGAACTTCGGCGACGACATCGAAATCGTGGCCATCAACGATCTGCTGGAGCCGGACTACCTGGCGTACATGCTCAAGTACGACTCCGTGCACGGCCGCTTCAAGGCCGACGTGGCGGTGCAGGGCAACGACCTGTTGGTCAACGGCAAGAAGATCCGCCTGACCCAGGAACGCGACCCGGCCAACCTGAAGTGGGATGAAGTCGGCGCTGATGTGGTGCTGGAAGCCACCGGCCTGTTCCTGACCAAGGAAACCGCGCAGAAGCACATCGATGCCGGCGCCAAGAAGGTCATCATGTCGGCCCCGTCGAAGGACGACACGCCGATGTTCGTGTACGGCGTGAACGACAAGACCTACGCCGGCCAGGCGATCATCTCCAACGCTTCGTGCACCACCAACTGCCTGGCCCCGCTGGCCAAGGTCATCAACGACAAGTGGGGCATCAAGCGCGGCCTGATGACCACCGTGCATGCGGCCACCGCCACCCAGAAGACCGTCGATGGCCCGTCCAACAAGGACTGGCGCGGCGGCCGTGGCATCCTGGAAAACATCATTCCCTCGTCCACCGGTGCGGCCAAGGCCGTCGGCGTGGTCATTCCGGAACTGAACAAGAAGCTGACCGGCATGAGCTTCCGCGTGCCGACCTCGGACGTGTCGGTGGTCGACCTGACCGTCGAGCTGGAAAAGGAAGCCACCTACGCCGAGATCTGCGCCGAAGTGAAGGCACAGAGCGAAGGCCCGCTGAAGGGCATCCTGGGCTACACCGAAGACAAGGTGGTGGCCACCGATTTCCGTGGCGAGACCTGCACCTCGGTGTTCGACGCCGATGCCGGCATCGCCCTGGACGGCACCTTCGTCAAGCTGGTGACCTGGTACGACAACGAGTGGGGCTACTCGAACAAGTGCCTGGAAATGGCCAAGGTCATCGCCGCCAAGTAAGGCCGGCGTAGATCGCAGACGAACCCCGGCCTGGCCGGGGTTCGTCGTTTAAGGGGCCCGCCCTGTCGTAGCATGGGGCGGTCGACCGCTGCCGCTGGGGCGCGGGAACGCAATGGAAGCACGCAATGGAAGCACTGATCGCACTGGTCGTATTGGTCCTGTTGGCCATCCCCCTGCTGCTGGTGGTGGCGCTGGTGATGATCTCCGGCCTGCGCCGCCGCGTCGCGGCGCTGGAAAGCGCGATGGCCGCCGCGCCTGCCACCGCCAGGCCGGCCGCCAGCGCGCCCACGCCTGAACGGGCTGCGGCCACGCCCACGGCCAGTGCCGATCCACCGTTCCTGCGGCCGGTCGTCACTGCTGCACCGCAGCCCCCGCAGCCGCCGGCACGCGAGGCAGCGCCCACCGGAGCGCCCGTCCTTCGTCCTGTTGCGCCACCGCCAGTACCGCCTGCGCCGGTGCAGCCACCGTTGCCTTCCGAGCCGGCACTGCCCAACTTCATCGAGCGCGGCATTGGCGCGGTCAAGCGTTGGTTCACCGAAGGCAACGTGCCGGTCAAGATCGGCATGCTGGTGCTGCTGGCCGGTGTCGCGGCGCTGCTGAAGTACGTCAGCGACCAGGGCTGGCTGGTGTTGCCGATCGAGCTGCGCCTGGCCGGCATCACCGTGGGCGCGCTGGGCCTGCTGGCCTTCGGCTGGCACCAGCGCGAGCGCCGGCGCCTGTTTGCGCTGGCCTTGCAGGGCGGTGCCATCGGCGTGCTGCTGCTGACCATCTTCGCGGCCTTCAAGCGCTTCGACCTGATTCCGCCGGGCTTCGCCTTCGCCAGCTCCATTGCCCTGGTGGCCGGGCTGTGCGTGCTGGCGGTGGTGCAGAACTCGCGCACGCTGGCCGTGCTGGGGATCCTGGCCGGCTTCATGGCACCGCTGTGGCTGTCCACCGGCAGCGGCAATCACGTGGGGCTGTTCAGCTATTACGCGGTGCTCAACGCAGGCATTTTCGCCATCGCCTGGTTCCGCCCTTGGCGCGCGCTGAACCTGCTGGGCTTCGCCTTCACTTTCGGCATCGGCACCTTCTGGGGCGTGCTGCAGTACGTACCGGACAAGTTCAGCAGCACTGAGCCGTTCCTGCTGTTGTTCTTCGTGTTCTACCTGCTGATCCCGCTGCTGTACGCGCGCCGCCAGCCGGCCGGCCGGCGCGATCTGATCGATGGCAGCCTGGTGTTCGGCGCGCCGCTGGTCGCATTCTCGTTGCAGGCAGGCATGCTGCACGAACAACCGATGACGCTGGCACTATGCGCGCTGGGCCTGGCCGCGATCTACGCGGTACTGGCACGGGCGCTGATCGCACGTGCCTCGTACACCATGCTGGCGCAGTCGCATGCCGTGCTTGCGGTGGGCTTCGCCACGCTGGCGGTGCCGCTGGCCTTGTCGGCGCGTGCCACCGGTGCCGTGTTTGCGCTGGAAGGTGCAGGCCTGGCCTGGTTGGGGCTGCGCCAGAAGCGCTGGCTGCCGCAGGTATCCGGCGCGTTGCTGCAGATCGGCGCCGCATTCGCCTTCGTTGCCGGTGGCGACCACTGGCACGAAGACCTGCGCTTCCTGATCAACCCGACCGCCATCGGCGCGCTGTTGCTGGCCCTGGCCGGCTTCGCGTCGGCGTGGAGCTACCAGCGCAGGCCACGTCATGAGGTCGCACTGGTGTACTACCTGTGGGGCCTGCTGTGGTGGCTGGGCGGCCTGGTCCATGAGATCACGCGCTTCTTCCCGTACCGCACCGAAGTGGACGCGTTGCTGGTGCTGGCCGCGGTCACTGCCTGGCTGGTGGCCGAAGTGCAGCGTCGCCAGCCGGCACGTGCACTGGGCGTGACCGCACTGGCCATGCTCGCGCTGGGCTTCCCGCTGGCCCTGGTGCAGAGCGATGCACACCACCAGCCGTTCGCCGGTTATGGCGCGCTGGCCTGGGCGGTGTTCGCGGTGCTGGGCGTGCGGACCCTGCTGTGCCTGCGCCAGGGCGGCGATACCGTGGCCCGCATCGCGCAGTTCCTGTGGTGGCTGCTGTGGCCGTCGCTGCTTTCGCTGCTGGCCCTGTGGGGCGGTGGCGAAGCCGATCTGGCGCAGGGCTGGACGACCCTGCTGGTGACCTTGCCATGGCTGCTGATGGCGGCACTGTCGCTGTGGCGCTGGAATGCGCTGCGCTGGCCATTGGGACAGGCCTTCGACAGCGTGCGCGTCCCGCTGCAGTGCGTGCTGTTCGGCCTGCTGTCGATCGGCTGGCTGTTGGGCCAGCTGCTGCCGGGCGACGCTGCACCGCTGTTGTGGCTGCCGGTGCTGAATCCGGCCGAGATCGGCCAATGGTTGAGCCTGTTGCTGCTGGCGCGCTGGCTGTACAGCAATCAGGGATCGCAGGCCCCGCAGGCATTGCTGAACATCCGCATGCCGCTGCTGGCACTGGCGGCCTTCGTCGCGCTGACCAGCCTGGTGCTGCATGGCGTGCACCAGTGGGGTGGGCTGGCGTGGAACGCGTCGATGATGCGCTTCAGCCTGGCCCAGACCAGCCTGACCGTGTTGTGGAGCGTGCTGGGCGTGATTGCCTGGGTGTGGGGTTCGCGTCGTGGCCAGCGTGTGCTGTGGATGGTCGGTGCCGTGCTGATGGGCGTGGTACTGGCCAAGCTGGTTATTGTCGATCGCCAGCACCTGGGCAACCTGCTGGGCATCGCATCGTTCATCGCCTACGGCCTGCTGTGCACGGTCGTGGGTTATCTGGCACCGGCTCCGCCGAGCGTGGCGCCGACCGTGGAGGAAAAGCAATGAGGAAGTGGAGCAGGGCGCTGCTGCCGGCGATGTTCGGCATGCTGGCCGCCGTCGTGGTGCAGGCGGCTGATTACCGCACGCAGTATGCCGAGCAATGGCCGCTCACATTGTCCAGCGCGCAGTCCGGTGCCTACCGCATCGTGCTGGAGCCGGCGATCTACCGCCGTGCCGTGAGCCCCGACCTCAGCGACCTGCAGGTGTTCAATGCAGCCAGCCAGCTGCTGCCGTCGGCACTGCTGGCGCCGGACCAGCCGCTGGCGCAACCGCCGGTGCAGCGTGAACTGCCGTGGTTCGTGCTGCCGCCGCTGGCCGATGCCCAGCGCAACGATCTGCAGCTGCTGACCGAGCGTGATACCGATGGGCGCGTGCGCCGGGTCGAAGCACGGGTGAGTGGCGGGGCGACGGCGAACGGGCAGGGCGGCTGGCTGATCGACGCCAGCATGCTCGACCAGCAGCCGCTGGCGGCGCTGGTGCTGGACTGGGCCGACAGCGGCCAGCCGCTGCAGGCGCAGGTTCAGCTGGATGCCAGTGATGACCTGCAGCACTGGCGATCGATGGGTCGCGACGTGCCGCTGGTGGATCTGCAGCGCGCCGGCAAGCGCCTGCTGCAGCGCCGCCTGCAGGTGGACGGCACTGCACGCTACCTGCGCATCCTGGCGCAGGGCGACTCGCGGTTGCCGACCCTGCGCGGCGTGTTGGCGGAACTGCCGCCAGCGCCGGCCACGCTGCCGTGGGAATGGCTGTCGCTGGAGCCGACGTCGAAGGGCAAGGGCGAATACACCTTCGAGATGGATGGCCGGTTCCCGGTGGCGCGCGCCGATGTGGCCAGCACCGACAACAGCCTGGTGCAATGGACGCTGTTCAGTCGTGATGATGAGAGTGCCGAGTGGCAGCGCCGCAGCGCGCCGTGGATCGCCTACCAGGTGCAACAGGGCACGCAGGGCCAGCGCCAGCAGTCGGCGGCGCAGCCGCTGGGCGGCGTGCACCGCGACCGCTACTGGAAGCTGGTGGCGAATCCGGCGGAATCTGCCACTGCGCCGACGCTGCGCCTGGGCTACCAACCGGAAGTGCTGGTGTTCCTGAGCCAGGGTGCGGCGCCCTACGCACTGGCGGTGGGCAGCGCGACCGCGCGCCGCACGGACGCGCCGATCGGGGTGTTGATCGAGGAACTTCGGCAGCGCAACGATCCGTCGTGGCAGCCGACGCTGGCGCGACTGGAAGGCAGCCCGGAACCGCTGGCGGGCGACGCGGCGCTGAAACCGCAGCATGACTGGAAGTCGTGGCTGTTGTGGGCGCTGCTGGGTCTGGGCGTGCTGGTGGTGGGTGGCCTGGCGCTCAGCCTGCTTCGGCAGAAGCCGACGCCTTCGGCGTAGGTTCCGGCGAACGGCGCAGCCCCTCGTGGGTGGCTGCAAAGCGCGATCCCGGGGATGGGCCAAGCGGGTGGGCTGGGCAGGGGACGCCGTGAATCCGTCCCTGGGGGCTTAGCCGCGCCATCCATGGCGCGGATACCCCTGCCCAGCCCACCCGCCCGGCCTCTGACAGTTTCCGTGTGCGTCCACCCACGGAAAGAAAAAAAGAAGAGCAAAAGCTGCTTGGCTGGGCGCTCTTTGTAGAGCCGAGCCCACGCTCGGCTGCTCTCCACGAGATCCCCAGCCGAGCATCAGCTCGGCTCAACCTTCCATCTCCCTCCGACACCAGAAACCGTCTTTGCTTTCGCCGTCCGCTCCGCCTCATGAACCTGTCGAGGCCAGGGTGGTCTGGGCTCGCGGGGGCGTAAGCGCCATGGATGGCGCGCCCGAGCCTCCAGGGATGGATTCACGGCGTCCCCCGCGAGCCCACACCGCCCCGGCCCACCCACAGCATCACAAGGCGCCAGCGCGTTGGCTCTGGCTGTTGCAGTTGCAGTTGCGCCTCTGCCTGCCGCAGGCATCGGCCCTCCCACCAGCCGCACCCGATACAATGGCCGCCTGCCGTAGCCCGGCATCCCGTCCCTGAGCCAAAGAGTTTCCCATGTCCATCGTCCGCATGACCGACCTCGACCTCTCCGGCAAGCGCGTGCTGATCCGCCAGGATCTGAACGTGCCGATCGAGAATGGCCGCATCACTTCCGAACAGCGCATCACCGCTTCGTTGCCGACGCTCAAGCGCGCGCTGGAGCAGGGCGCGGCAGTGATGGTCACCTCGCACCTGGGGCGCCCGAAGGAAGGCGTGTGGAGCGAGGCCGACTCGCTGGCGCCGGTCGCCCAGCGCCTGTCCGAGCTGCTCGGCCGCGAGGTTCCGCTGGTGCGTGACTGGGTCGACGGCGTCGACGTGCAGCCGGGCCAGCTGGTGCTGCTGGAAAACTGCCGCATGAACGTCGGCGAGGGCAAGGACGACGAGGCCCTGTCGAAGAAGTACGCCGCCCTGTGCGACGTGTTCGTGATGGATGCCTTTGGTACCGCACACCGCGCGCAGGCCTCGACCCATGGCGTCATCCGCTTCGCCCCGGTCGCGGCCGGTGGCCCGCTGTTGATGGCCGAGCTGGACGCGCTGGCGCAGGCGCTGGACGCACCGGCCAAGCCGCTGCTGGCCATCGTTGCCGGCAGCAAGGTCAGCACCAAGCTGGAACTGCTGGCCAACCTGGTCGGCAAGGTCGACCAGCTGATCGTTGGTGGTGGCATCGCCAACACCTTCATCGCTGCCGCCGGCTACAAGGTCGGCAAGTCGCTGTATGAGCCGGACCTGCTGGACACCGCGAAGAAGATCGTGGCCGATGCCAAGGCGCGTGGCGCCGACATCCCGCTGCCGGTCGACGTGGTCACCGCCAAGCAGTTCATGCCGGACGCTGTTGCCGAAGTGAAGGCGGTCGACGCCGTCGCCGAGGACGACCTGATCCTGGATATTGGCCCGCAGACCGCTGCGCAGTACGCGCAGCTGATCGGAAAGGCCGGCACCGTGGTCTGGAACGGCCCGGTCGGCGTGTTCGAGTTCGAAGCCTTCAGCAAGGGCACCGAAGCGCTGGCCCGCGCCATCGCCAGCTCGCCGGCATTCTCCATCGCGGGCGGTGGCGACACCCTGGCGGCGGTCGACAAGTTCGATATCGCCGGGCAGGTCAGCTATATCTCCACTGGCGGTGGTGCGTTCCTGGAGTTCCTGGAAGGCAAGACCCTGCCGGCCGTCGCCGCGCTCGACGCGCGCGGCGCATGAGTGCCGACCGTAGCAAGGATGTCCTGTTCTTCGACCTCGACGGCACGCTGATCGATTCGCAGGTGGGCATCACCGCCTGCATCGCCTATGCGCTGCAGAAGATGGACCATCCGGTGCCGCCGCAGGAGACGCTGCTGGGCTGGATCGGTCCGTCGCTGCGCACCACCTTCGCGCCGCTGTTCGTCGAACCGGCACGGGTGGAACAGGCGGTGGGCTACTACCGTGAGCGCTTCGACGCCGAAGGCTGGCGCGAACACACGGTGTACCCGCAGGTGGAAGACACGCTGCGCACGCTGCATGGCCGTGGCCACCGCCTGGCGGTGGTCACCGCCAAGAACGAGCCGCATGCGCGCCGCATCCTTGCACACCTGCCGTTTGGCGGGCTGTTCGAGGAGATCATCGGTTCGACCCTGGATGGCTCGCGCAGCCACAAGCCGGAGCTGGTCGGGGAAGCTCTGCGCCGGCTGCAGGTGCAGCCCGCACAGTGCTGGATGATCGGCGACCGCCGCATGGACATCGAAGGCGCGCGTCACCACGGCCTGCGCAGCGTGGGTGTGCTGTGGGGCTTTGGCGGTGAGGCGGAACTCACCGCGGCCGGCGCTGGCCAGCTGGCACGCGAACCGGCGCAGCTGGAAACGCTGCTGGCCTAGCTTCCTGTAGCGCCGAGCCGATGCCCGGCTGCTCCGGCGAGTGGCCAGCCGGGCATGGGCTCGGCTCTACGGAATGCCCTGCGCCAGCGTATGTCCGGACAATGTCCGTTGCATGACCTGCGGAGTCAGGCAGCACAAGGCTGTAACCGTATACATGCGGCGTGAAGGATGTGCTAATTTCCGTTCTTTAACGGGAGAGGCCCATCCACCATGTTCGAGCGTCAGCGTCGCACCAAGATCCTTGCCACCCTCGGTCCGGCCACTGATCCGCCGGGCGTGCTGGAGGATCTTTTCCGCGCCGGCGTCAATGTGGTGCGCCTGAACTTCAGCCATGGCGATCCGTCCGGCCAGGCCAAGCGTGCTGCCGAAGTGCGCGCCGCGTCGGCCCGCGTGGGCGTGGAAGTGGGCATCCTGGCCGACCTGCCGGGCCCGAAGATCCGCATCGAGCGCTTCGCCGAAGGTAAGGTGCAGCTGAAGGCGGGTGACCGCTTCGACCTGATCGCCAGCGAGAACGCCGGCCCGGGCAACGCCAGCCAGGTGGGCGTGAGCTACCTCGGCCTGCCGCAGGACGTGGGCCCGGGTGATGTGCTGCTGCTCGACGACGGCCTGATGCAGCTGCAGGTGGTGGAAGTGCAGGGCGAGCGCATCGTCAACACCGTGCTCAACGATGGTGTGTTGTCCGACCGCAAGGGCCTGAACAAGCAGGGCGGCGGCCTGTCGCTGGGTGCCCTGACCGAGCGCGACAAGGAACTGATCGGCATCGTTGCCAAGATCGGCGTGGACTTCATCGCCGTGTCGTTCTGCCGCAACGCGCAGGACATGAACGACGCGCGCGACATCGCCCGCTCGCACGGCTGTGATGCCGCCCTGGTGTCGAAGATCGAGCGCACCGAGGCGATCGAGAACCTGGAAGAAATCGTCGAGGCCAGCGACGTGGTGATGGTTGCCCGTGGCGACCTTGGCGTGGAAATCGGCGATGCCGAGCTGCCGGGCCTGCAGAAGAAGATCATCAAGGCCTCGCTGGCGCAGAACAAGGTGGTGATCACCGCCACGCAGATGCTGCAGTCGATGGTGGAAAGCCCGATCCCGACCCGCGCCGAAGTGCTGGACGTGGCCAACTCGGTCATCGACGGTACCGACGCGGTGATGCTGTCGGCGGAAACCGCCGCCGGTGCCTACCCGGTCAAGGCGGTGGAAGCGATGGCACGCATCTGCCTGGGTGCCGAGCGCCAGTTCCAGACCGAGACCGATTTCAACGCCTCGCCGCGCAACCTGGAACGTGCCGACCAGGCAATTGCCATGGCCACCATGTTCCTGTCGCAGCATGTGGGCGTGCGCGCGATCGTGGCCATGACCGAATCCGGCGGCACCGCGCGTTACCTGTCGCGTTTCCGCGCCAAGGCGCCGGTGTTCGCGGTCACCCGCCACGACGGCGCGCGTCGCCAGATGGCGCTGATGCGCGATGTGTTCCCGATCAACTTCGACAGCCGCGGCCTGACCCCGCGCGAAGCGGCGCGCGGCAGCATCCGCCTGCTGGTCGAATCGGAACTGCTGCAGGCCGGTGACCGCGTTGTGTTCACCAGCGGCGAGCACATGGAAACCCATGGTGCCACCAACACCCTGCGCCTGCTGGAAGTGGGCGAGGATGGCCGCGCCATCGGCCTGGGCGATCTGTAAGCCCTGACGGTCGGGTCGGCGCTGCCGATCTGGGGTCAGAGCCCTGAAGGGGCTCTGACCCCATGCCGCAGGACATCCTTTGTCCTGCGTAGACGTGGAAGCGTTTCCATCCTGTCCTCCACGGCGAGGCAACGGGCAGCAGGGCTATACTTACGTTTTTCCCGCACCCGCCACAGGAAATACATGAGCATCGAACAGCTGGCTGAAACCGCCCAGGCCATGGTCGCCCCGGGCAAGGGCATCATCGCGATCGACGAATCCACCGCTACCATCGCCAAGCGTTTCGCCGGCGTCGGTATCGAGAACACCGAGGAGAACCGTCGCGCCTACCGCGAGCTGCTGCTGACCACGCCGAAGCTCAACGAGCACATTTCCGGCGCCATCCTGTACGACGAGACCATCCGCCAGTCGACCAAGGACGGCGTGCCGTTCGCCAAGTACATGGCCGACCACGGCATGATTCCGGGCATCAAGGTGGACAAGGGTGCGCACCCGCTGGCCGGCTGCCCGGGCGAGCTGGTGACCGAAGGCCTCGACGGCCTGCGCGAGCGCCTGCAGGAGTATTACAAGCTGGGCGCGCGCTTCGCCAAGTGGCGTGCGGTCATCAACATCGGCGAGAGCATCCCGTCGGGCACCTGCATCGAGTCCAACGCCCATGCGCTGGCCCGCTATGCAGCGCTGTGCCAGGAATGCGGCCTGGTGCCGATGGTCGAGCCGGAAGTGATCATGGACGGCGAACACGACATCGAAACCTGCTACGAAGTCACCGAAGCCACCCTGCGCTCGCTGTTCGACGCGCTGTACCAGCAGAACGTGCTGCTGGAAGGCACCATCCTGAAGGCCTCGATGGTCATCTCCGGCAAGGACTGTGAAGAGCAGGCCGATGTCGAGGAAGTGGCCGAGTCGACCGTGATGTGCCTGAAGAGCACCGTGCCGGCGATCCTGCCGGGCGTGGTGTTCCTGTCCGGTGGCCAGAGCGACGAGCAGTCCACCGAGCACCTGAACGCGATGAACCAGCTGGGCAACCTGCCGTGGCCGCTGAGCTTCTCCTACGGCCGCGCCATGCAGCAGGCCGCGCTGAAGCTGTGGGCCAAGGACATGAAGGGCAACTACGCTGCTGCCCAGAAGACGGTGTACGAGCGCGCCAAGGACAACGGCCTGGCCGCGCTGGGCAAGTGGAACGGTTGATCCGTCCCATCGCCGGATGAACAAGGCAGCGCCGGCATCACGCCGGCGTTTGCTTTTGCGGGTATCTTTTCCGCCCCCGCGTGCCTGGCCGGTATGCGGGAACCACATGGAAGGCCAAGGAGAAACAACATGCGTTTGGCAGCAATCACACTGGCCGTTGCCACGGTCCTGGTCGCCAGCGGTTGCAACCGCATCGGCGGCGGCGCGGACGCGGGCAAGGCCGCGTCACTCGATTTCGACAAGCCGGTATCCGGCGAGATCACCTCGCGCAGCGGCATCAACTACAACGACGGCAGCCACCACCAGCTCTACCAGATCAAGCTGGAAGACAAGCAGCTGGTCGGGCTGAAGCTGACCGGTTCGCTGAGCGGCTCGATCGCCGTGTTCAACAACGGCAGCCTGGTGGCCAGCAGCAACACCGGCTACGAGCGCGAAGGCGACGTCTCGGTGGCCTTCCGTGCCAACGGTGGCGGCACCTACCAGGTGGCGGTCAACGCCAACGGCTCGACCGACTACGGTCCTTACCGCCTGCGCGCCGAGAAGTTGGTGCCGTACGACGGCAAGCCGCTGGCGGGCAGCGGCGAGATCGTCGACATGCTGGCCGGTGGTTCCCAGGACTACACCCTGCAGGTGGACAAGGCCGGCCTGTACGAGATCCGCCTGGTGTCGGATGTCTTCGATCCGGTGCTGAAGCTGTCGGGCCAGGGCGTGGATGCAGAGAATGACGATGGCGGCGACAGCACCAACTCGCGCCTGACCCTGTCACTGAAGCCGGGCAAGTACACCCTGACCGCGCGCGGCCTCGGCGACGGCGTCAGCGGCATGTTCACCCTGTCGGCCAACCGCATCGAGCTGCCCGGCAATCTGGTCGAGCGCGATGGCACGGCACTGCCGAAGTCGGGCAGCGTGTACACGATGCTCGACAACGATGGCCGTCGCCGCTTCCTGCTGTCGCTGGACCGCCCGGCCGATGTGCGCCTGGATGCGATATCCAGCCAGGTTGATACCGTGCTGCGCGTGGTCGGCGGCGATGTCGAGCTGACCGACGACGATGGTGGCAACGGCACCAATTCGCGCTTGGAAGAGACCCTGCCGGCCGGTCATTACACGGTCGACGTGTCCAGCCTGAACAATGGCGCGGGCATGGTGGAAGTGCGCGTGCAGGTGGATGGCGCCAGCGCCGATGGGGCTGCGGCCTCGGCGGCACGTGCCGCAGCCGACGCAGCCGCCGTGGCCGATGACGCCGCCGCGGTGGAAGCTGCCAGCCGTTGAGCGTGCCCCACGCCATGCGTGGCTGAGCACGACGGTGCAACGGAAAAGGCCGGGCACTGCCCGGCCTTTTTCTTTACGTCGCGCACCGGGATTCAGTGCGCGGCGGCAAAACCCGCATCACCCAGGGGCGGCAGCATCGCCCCGCGCGGTTCGCTGTCCGCGCTTTGCCCGGCGGCGCTCAACGCCTGCTGGTAGGCCTTGGCCGTAGCGGTATTGAACGCCACCAGCACGATGCGCATCGGTTGCGCATGGCTGCGCTGCCACGCCAGTGTTTCGGTCACTGCGATCTGCGCCGCCTGGTACAGCGGATAGCCATAGACACCGCAGCTGATCGCCGGGAACGCGATCGACTGCACGCCCAGCGACTCGGCCAGCTGCAGCGACTTCCAGTAGCAGTTGGCAAGCAGCGCCGGTTCGTCGCGCTGGCCGTCATGCCAGACCGGGCCCACCGTGTGCAGTACATGGCGCGCCGGCAGCGCATGGGCGCTGGTGGCGCGCACTTCGCCCGTCGGGCAACGCACGCCCGGGCGCAGCTCCGGCAACTGCGCGCACTCGGCCAGCAATGCGGGGCCGGCCGCGCGATGGATCGCGCCGTCGACACCGCCGCCACCGAGCAGTGTTTCGTTGGCCGCGTTGACGATCGCATCCACCGCCAGGGTCGTGATGTCACCCTGCCAAACCTCGATCTTCATGCGTCCGTCTCCTGCCTGTGAGGTGATCCGCGCAGCATCTGCGCCGGCTGTTCCCACGGTAGGGGACAGGGCATCGATACTGCGTCATGACCGTCTCACGCGCTGCGATCCGACGGCCTTCACGCACGATGGCGGGCGACGCCTTCACGCAGGCTGAAGCAGAGCGGGGTCAGATCCTTTCCCGCATGGGAAAGGCTCTGACCCCTGTCGCTGATCCACGCGGGTGGGGTCAGAGCCCTTTCCCTGCGGCAAAGGGATCCGACCCCGGGCGGTTTACGGCAGGCCGGCCAGCCAGTCGTCGTCGGAGCCTTCGTTGACATCGGCGAACAGCGGCGTGGAGAAATAGCGTTCACCGGTGTCCGGCAGCATCGCCAGGATCACCGCGCCGGGTTCGGCGCGGGCAGCCACGTCCAGCGCGCTGGCCACGGTGGCACCGGCAGAGATGCCGACGAAGATGCCTTCCTCGGCGGCCAGGCGGCGCGCGGTGGCGATCGCGCGGTCATCTTCGACCGAGACCAGTTCGTCCACCACATCGCGGTTGAGCACGTCCGGCACGAAGTCCGGGGTCCAACCCTGGATCTTGTGCGGCTTCCAGTCATCGCCCTTGAGCAGGGCGGCGCCGGCCGGCTCGGTGGCGATGATGCGGGTCTGCGGGCGCGCGACCTTCAGCACTTCGCCCACACCAGTGAGCGTGCCGCCGGTGCCCCAGCCGCTGACGAAATAGTCCAGCCGCTTGCCGGCGAAGTCGCGCAGGATTTCCGCGGCGGTGGTGTTGCGGTGATAGGCCGGGTTGGCCGGGTTGGCGAACTGGCTGGCCAGGAACCAGCCGTGCTGTTCGGCCAGTTCGGCTGCCTTGCGCACCATGCCGCTGCCGCGTTCGGCAGCCGGGGTCAGGATCACCTTGGCACCATAGGCACGCATCAGCTTGCGGCGCTCGACCGAGAAGGTCTCGACCATGGTCGCCACGAACTTGTAGCCGCGCGCTGCGGCGACCATCGCCAGTGCCACGCCGGTATTGCCCGAGGTGGCCTCCACGATGGTGTCGCCCGGCTTGAGCAGGCCACGCGCTTCAGCGTCGAGGATGATCGCCAAAGCCAGGCGGTCCTTGACCGAGCCGCCCGGATTGAACGACTCGACCTTGGCGTAAACGCTGACCTGCGGCGGTGCCAGACGCTGCAGCTTGACGATGGGGGTGTTGCCGACGGTGTCGAGGATGGAGTCGTACAGGGCCATGGAAGCGCTCCGGAAACGGGGCCGCGCCGGGCTTCGGCGGGCGAAGGGGGAGGGCTGGCTGTTCAGGCCAGCGGCTGCCGGCTGACCGTAGCGCCGGCATATGACGCCCGGAAATGACCAGATACCTTTCTTAAACAACCTTTGGTTATAAGCTGGTGACGGCAATTGACCCTAGAGTGGACCTCCGCCCCACGCCGCCTGCCTGCCCATGACGCTGACCCAGCTGCGCTACCTGGTTGCCATCGCCGACGCCGAGCTGAACATCACGCTGGCCGCCTCGCGCGTGCATGCCACCCAGCCCGGCTTGTCCAAGCAGCTCAAGCAGCTGGAGGACGAGCTGGGTTTCCTGTTGTTCGTGCGCAAGGGCCGCAGCCTGGAGTCGGTCACCCCGGCCGGGACCGAGGTGATCGCCCGCGCCCGCGCCGTGCTGGCCGAGGCCAACAACATCCGCACCTACGCGGCCAACCAGCGGCGCGAGAGCCAGGGCCAGCTGATCCTGACCACCACCCACACCCAGGCGCGCTTCGTGCTGCCGCCGGCGGTGGCGGCGATCAAGCAGGCTTACCCGCAGGTCAGCGTGCACCTGCAGCAGGCCGGTGAAGCCGACGCGCTGGATCGCTTGAACCAGGGTGACGCGGATATCGCCATCATCAGCACCGCTGGGGGAGAGCCCACCGATGGCATCGCGGTGCCACTGTTCCGCTGGCGACGCCTGGTGGTGGTGCCCAAGGGCCACCCGCTGGACCGCGCCGGGCGTGCACCGGACCTGGCCGCGCTGGCCCGGCAACCATTGATCAGCTACGAATCCTCGACCCGCCCGAATTCGTCGCTGCAGCGTGCGTTTGCCGCCAACGGGCTGGTGCCGGATCTGGCGCTGACCGCGCTGGATGCCGATCTGATCAAGACCTATGTGCGTACCGGCCTGGGCGTGGGCCTGCTGGCCGAAATGGCGGTCAGTTCCAACGACGAAGACCTGAGGTCGTGGCCGGCGCCGGACCCGATCAGCGAGTGCATCGCCTGGGCGGTGCTGCCGCGCGACCGCGTGCTGCGTGATTACGCGCTGGAGCTGGTGCATGTGCTGGCACCGCAGATCGATCCGCGCGACCTGCGGCGGGTGCTGGATGGCAACCAGGCGGCCGCGTGGCCGGTGCCACCGACCTGGGAATCACTGACCCAGACCATCACGGTGTGAGGGGTTGGTCGAGCAGGGCTTGCAGCCCTGCACCTGCCGCGGCATTCAAGCAACAGCAACAGCAACAGCAGAAGCGGCATTCCGTGGGTTGGCGGGGCGGTGTCGGAGTGCGGGGACGCTGCAAGTACGTCCCTGTAAGCTTGGCAGCCGCATCCATGCGGCTGACACCCCGCACTCCGACACCGCCCCACCTCTGACAGATCTTCGCGGCTGTTGGTAGGTGTCGACCTTGGTCGACACGGTAGATCCACGCCATGCGTGGATGAAAGCTGTCAGATATCGAAATACATCTGGGGTCAGATCCGTTTTCCTTCGGAAAACGGATCTGACCCCAAAGCCGTTCCAACAGACCGCAGGAAACTGTCGAAGGCGGGGTGGGTCCGGTTGCGGGAGTGTCCGCGGCATGGATGCCGCGGCCAAGCCCCCATGGATGGGTTTACGGCGTCTCCCGCAACCGGACCCGCCCCGCCATTCAACAGGAAGCCAGCTTTTGCTTTTGCTGTTGCTTCGGCTCTTGCCGTGGACGTGGCCTCTGCAGGTGCAGGGCGCAGCCCTGCCGATAAACCCCCTCCTGCGACGGTTCGTCGCACGGGCAACCCTGGACCCGGCTCTACACTAGCGGGATGACTCGGCTGTCCCGCCCGCAGCGCCTTCTGCTCCAGCTTGCCGTCCTGGCGACGCTGCTGATGGTGCTTGCGCCGCTGGTCAGCCGCGCGCTGCAGGCGCAGCCGATGGACCACGCTGCGATGGCCGGCATGGACCACGCGCACATGCAGCATGATGGTGCCGTAGCGGGCCAGAGCCCCTTGCCCGGGCACACGGATCCGACCCCACCGGCCGATCCCCACGCCATGCACGGCGAAGCCTGCGAATACTGCGTGCTGGCGATGCGCCTGCTGCCGTGGCTGGCCGTGCTGGTGCTGCTGTTGCCGCTGTTGTGGCGGCCGCGGCTGGTGTTCCCCTGGTCGCGGCAGGTGCTGCCCGCGCTGTGCTGGCCGGCGCATGCCGCGCGTGGGCCGCCGCCTTTCTCCATCGTTCGCTGATGTCCCTGTCGAATCTGCCGCACGACGCCTGACCGGGCGCCGTGCGCGCGTGCGTACCTTGGAGCTGTTCCGATGAAAATGACTTCCCGCCCCGCGGGCGCCTGTGCGCGCCTGCCGTTTGCCCTTGGCCTGGCCGTAGCTGCAACGCTCGCCCATGCCGCGCCCGCCGAAGAGGCGCGTACCCTCGACACCCTGGTGGTCACCGCTGCCGCACCGTCCTCGCCACTGCACTGGGTGACCGACCCACGCCTGCCGCGGCAGCCGGTACCCGCCAGTGATGGCGCCGATTACCTGAAGACCGTTCCCGGTTTCTCCGCCATCCGCAACGGCGGCACCAACGGTGACCCGGTGCTGCGCGGCATGTTCGGTTCGCGCCTGAACATCCTCAGCAATGACGGCAACCTGATCGGTGCCTGCCCGTCGCGCATGGACAATCCGCTGTCCTACATCGCGCCGGAAAGCTTCGACCGGCTGACCATCATCAAGGGCCCGCAGAGCGTGCGCTGGGGCGCAGGTGCCTCGGCTGGCACCGTACGCTTCGAGCGCGATACACCGCGCTTCGAAGAGCCGGGCCTGCGTGCCGATGCCAGTGCGCTGGTCGGTTCGCGCAACCGCAACGACCAGGTGCTTGACCTGACCCTGGGCAACCCGACCGGCTATGTGCGCGCCAGTGGCAACCGTTCCGAAGCCGATGACTACAAGGACGGCCACGGCGATGTGGTGCCGTCGAAGTGGCGCAAGTGGAACGGTGACGTGGCGATCGGCTGGACGCCGGATGCCGACACGCTGCTGGAAATTTCTGCCGGTGCCGGAGATGCGATCGCACGCTATGCGGGACGGGGCATGGACGGGGCCGCGTTCGAACGCACCAGCTATGCCGCGCGTTTCGAGAAGCGCAACCTGCCGGGTGCGTGGGACACGGTGCAGGCCAACGTGTACTACAACGAGGCCGATCACGTGATGGACAACTACACGCTGCGTGCGCCGAACCCGAACAGCATGATGCCGATGCCGATGGCCTCGAACGTGGATCGCCGTACCCAGGGCGGCCGGGTCAGTTCCGAGTGGCGCTGGCAGGACGTGCAGCTGGTGGCGGGCGTGGATGGCGAGGACAGCCGCCATCGTGGCCGCATGGGCATGGGCCGCGACACCTACCGCCAGGCCGCCTGGGAGACCGATGCCAACTTCCGCCGCTACGGCGTGTTCACCGAGTTGACCCTCGGCGCCGGCACCGACCAGCGCTGGATCAGCGGCCTGCGCATCGATCGCGCCAGCGTGCGCGACGAGCGGCAGTTGCTCCGCGGAATGATGGGCAACATGCCCAATCCGACTGCGGGCCAGCGTCGCAAGGAATGGCTCGGCAGTGGCTTCCTGCGCTACGAGCAGGACCTGGCCGACGGCCTGACCTGGTACGCCGGCCTCGGCCACAGTGAACGCATGCCCGACTACTGGGAGCTGTTCTCGCCCGACCACGGCCCGGCCGATGCGGTGAACGCGTTTGCCGGCATCCAGCCCGAGCGCACCACCCAGCTCGACGCTGGCCTGCAGTACAAGGGACCGCGCGTGCAGGCCTGGGTCTCGGCGTACGCCGGGCAGATCCAGGACTACATCCTGTTCACCTACCACCGCAGCGGCGCGATGGGGATGAGCCAGGCCAGCAACGTCGATGCGCGCATCGCCGGTGCCGAGGCGGGGCTGGAAGTGAGCGTGGCCGAACAGTGGAAGCTGGGTGGCACGCTGGCCTATGCCTGGGGCGAGAACCGCGACCAGCAGCGTCCGCTGCCGCAGATGCCGCCGCTGGAAGCGCGCCTGAGTGCGAACTGGGAAGGCCAGCGCTGGAGCGCCGGTGCGCTGCTGCGCGCGGTGACCCACCAGCACCGTGTCGCAGATGGCCAGGGCAACGTGGTCGCACAGGATCTTGGGCCGAGCGCGGGCTTTGCCACCTTCGCGCTCAACGCGGCGTACCGTTTCGGTTCGCAGCTGCAGCTCAGCGCAGGCGTCGACAACCTGTTCGACCGCGCCTACAGCGAGCACCTGAACCTGGCCGGCAGCGCCGACTTCGGCTTCCCGGCCGACCCGGTGCGCATCAACGAGCCGGGGCGCAGCGTGTGGATGAAGCTGAACTACCGGTATTGATCCGCCGGATGTAAAAAAACGGGGCCGGATCCCCGCCAGGATCCGTCCCCGCCCGACGCCCTCCGTCGGGCAGCTTCGACTCTACGATGACTGACCCGGTGGTGCACGACGGGATACACCCCGATACACGCCGACACTGCCCATGGCAGCCTTGCACGGAATGGGTTCAAGGCGCTATCGCAGCCCTGGTTCCACGCCGGTAAACGCTTGGCACATACCGCTTTCAGGGGCACTTGCCTACACTCGGCGGCCGTGGATCAATTTGGACCGTTCATGTTGGCTCGTATCGCTTCGACCCTGGCCCTTGGCCTCAGCCTGGCCGTGCTGGCCGGGTGCGCAGGCAAACAGGAGGCCGCCGCGCGTCGGCAGGGAGAAGCGGTGCCGGTCACTGCGCAGGTCGTGCAGTCCCGTCAGTGGAGCGACACCCTGCAGGCGCTTGGCACGGCCAAGGCGCGCGAATCGATCAGCGTGACCGCCAAGGTCAGCGAGATCGTCGAGAAAGTGCATTTCGAAAGCGGCCAGCACATTGCGGCCGGTGCGCCGATCGTGACCCTTCGTGGGCAGGCCCAGGAGGCCGCGCTGGTGCAGGCGCAGGCGACCTTCCATGAAGCCGATCAGCTGTACAAGCGCCAGCGCGAGCTGGCCGCCCAGCGGCTGGTGTCCAGCGCCACGCTGGATACGCAGAAGTCGATCCGCGATGCCGCCGAAGCGCGCGTGATGCAGATGCAGGCAGACATCGGTGATCGCCGTGTGCGCGCGCCGTTCGCCGGCGTGCTCGGCATCCGCCAGGTCAGCCCTGGCTCGCTGGTGACCCCGACCACGGTCATCGCCACGCTCGATGACATCGAGCACATGCACATCGATTTCCAGGTGCCTGAAGTGGAACTGGCTGCGCTGGGCGTCGGTGACAAGGTCAGCGCCACCAGCGTGGCCTGGCCGGGCCGCACCTTCGAGGGCGTGGTCAGCACCATCGATGCGCGCATCGACCCGGCCACCCGTGCCGTGACCGTGCGCGCCGACTTTGCCAACGGCGACCATGCGCTGCGTCCTGGCATGCTGCTGGACGTGCGCCTGTTCCGCCCCGAGCGCCCGGCGCTGGTGATTCCGGAAATCGCCGTGGTGCAGGTCGGTCGCGATACCTTCGTGTACCGCATCAAGGCTGACGACAGCGTCGAGCGTGTGGACGTGGTAACTGGCGCGCGCCGTGCCGGCGTGGTCGAGATCAGGCAGGGTCTGGAAGCGGGCCAGCGCATCGTGGTCGATGGCACCGGCAAGCTGCGTCCGGGCCTGAAGGTCGCCGCCAAGGACGCAGCGCCCGCCAGTGGTGCAAAGCCCGCTGAAGACGCTGCGCCGGCCGCGGCCGAGGGCCACGGCGGATGAAGCTGTCCGACATCTCCATCCAGCGGCCGGTGTTCGCCGTGGTGATGAGCCTGTTGCTGCTGGTGCTGGGCGTGATGTCCTTCACCCGCCTGACCCTGCGCGAACTGCCGGCCATCGACCCGCCGATCGTCTCGGTCTCGGTGGACTACACCGGCGCCTCGGCGGCGGTCATTGAAAGCCGCATCACCCAGGTGCTGGAAGATGCGCTGGCCGGCATCGAAGGCATCGATACGATCAACGCGCGCAGCACCAACGGCCGCTCGCAGGTCAGCATCGAGTTCACCTCCAACCGCGATATCGAAGCGGCGGCCAACGACGTGCGCGATGCGGTCAGCCGCGTGGCCGACCGCATGCCGGAAGAGGCGCGGCCACCGGAGATCGCCAAGGTCGAAAGCGATGCCGACCCCATCATCTGGTTCAACATGGTCTCCTCGACCATGGACACGCTGGAGC
Organism: Stenotrophomonas muris; assembly: GCF_052751275.1. Classification (NCBI taxonomy): domain Bacteria; kingdom Pseudomonadati; phylum Pseudomonadota; class Gammaproteobacteria; order Lysobacterales; family Lysobacteraceae; genus Stenotrophomonas; species Stenotrophomonas muris. The sequence continues at coordinate 209,674 of NZ_CP199879.1, forward strand.
TGAGCGACTACGCCGACCGTTACGTGGTCGATCGCTTTTCCAGCCTCGATGGCGTGGCCCAGGTCCGCATCGGCGGCCGCCAGCGCTATGCGATGCGGATCTGGCTGGACCGGGACCAGCTGGCCGCACGCGGGCTGACCACCGGCGACGTGGAAACCGCGCTGCGCAACGAGAACGTGGAGCTGCCGGCCGGCCGCATCGAGTCGACCGACCGTGATTTCACCCTGCGCGTGGAGCGCAACTACATCAAGCCCGAAGATTTCGCGACCATCCCGCTGGGCAAGGGCCGCGACGGTTACGTGGTGCGCATGGGCGACGTGGCGAAGATCGAGCTGGCCTCGGCCGAACGCCGCGCGTACTACCGCAGCAATGGCGAGCCCGGCATCGGGCTGGGCATCGTCAAGACCTCCACCGCCAACTCGCTGGACGTGGCGCGTACCGCGCGCGCTGAAGCCGAGCGGGTGGCGCTGACCCTGCCCAAGGGCACGCAGATCTTCGTCGCCTTCGACAACACCACCTTCATCGAAGCGGCGGTGGACCGCGTCTACGCCACGCTGGTGGAGGCGATGATCCTGGTGCTGGTGGTGATCTGGCTGTTCCTCGGCAGTTTCCGCGCCGCGTTGATCCCGGCGGTGACGGTACCGGTCTGCCTGGTCGCGGCGTTCATCGCGCTGTACGCGTTCGATTTCTCGATCAACCTGCTGACCCTGCTGGCGCTGGTGCTGTGCATCGGCCTGGTGGTGGACGATGCGATCGTGGTGGTGGAGAACGTGCAGCGCCGCATCGACCTGGGTGAGCCACCGCTGGTGGCCTCCAAGCGCGGCACCGCGCAGGTCGCCTTCGCGGTGATCGCCACCACCGCCGTGCTGGTGGCAGTGTTCCTGCCGGTCGGCTTCCTGGAAGGCAACACCGGGCGCCTGTTCCGCGAGCTGGCAGTGGCGCTGGCCGCCGCCGTGGCGTTGTCCGCGTTCGTGGCGCTCACACTGACGCCGATGATGGCCTCCAAGCTGCTCAAGCCGCACACCGGGCAGGCGCCACGTGGCCTGCACGGCTTCATCAACCGCAACCTGGAACGCCTCGCGGGTGCCTATGGGCGGGTGCTCGATCACCATGTCGACCGCACCTGGATCTACCTGCTGGTGATGGTGGCCGCGCTGGTCGCCAGCTGGGGCCTGCTCAAGCTGCTGCCCTCGGAACTGGCGCCGGCCGAAGACCGCGGTTCGTTCCAGATCATGATCGACGGCCCGGAAGGTGCCGGCTACGACTACACCGTGCAGCAGGTGCAGCAGGTGGAGGCGCTGCTGGCCCCGCATGTCGGCCCGGACAAGCCGATCGTGCGTGCCAACCCGCGCGTGCCCGGTGGCTTCGGTGCCAGCGAGGAAATGCACACGGGCCGCGTCAGCATCTTCCTGCAGCCGTGGCGCCAGCGCAGCGAGGCCACGCCGGACGTGGCCAACGAACTGCAGAAGGAACTGGACACCATCCGTGGCGTGCGTGTGCGTACCCAGGTCGGTGGCGGCCTGGTGCGCAGCGGCGGGCAGCCGTTCCAGATCGTGCTGGGTGGGCCGGAATACGCGGAGATCGCGCAGTGGCGCGACCGCATCCTGCTGCGCATGGCCGACAACCCCGGCCTGGTCGGCCCCGACTCGGACTACAAGGAAACCCGGCCGCAGATGCGGGTCAACATCGACCGCCAGCGTGCGGCCGATCTCGGCGTGCCGGTCACCGCGATCGGTTCGGCGCTGGAAACCATGATGGGCTCGCGCCGCGTCACCACCTTCGTCGACAACGGCGAGGAGTACGACGTGCTGGTGCAGGCCGGACGTGACGGTCGCGCCAGCCCGGCCGACCTGGCCGCGATCCGCGTGCGCGCCACCTCTGGCGAACTGGTGCCGCTGTCCAACCTGGTCACGTTGAGCGAAGTGGCCGAGGCCGGCACCCTGAACCGCTTCAACCGCCTGCGCTCGATCACCATCAGTGCCGGCCTGGCGCCGGGCTATCCGCTGGGCGAGGCCATTGCCTGGGCGCAGAACGTGGCCCAGGAAGAGCTGCCGCAGTACGCGCAGGTGAACTGGAAGGGTGAATCGCGCGAGTACCAGAGCGCCGGTGGCGCCGTGCTGCTCACTTTCGCCATGGCCCTGCTGGTGGTCTACCTGGTGCTGGCCGCGCAGTTCGAGAGCTTCATCCACCCGCTCACCATCATGCTGACCGTGCCGCTGGGCGTGCTCGGCGCGCTGGTCGGGTTGTGGGTGAGTGGCGGTACGGTGAACCTGTTCAGCCAGATCGGCATCGTGATGCTGGTTGGCCTGGCCGCGAAGAACGGCATCCTCATCGTCGAATTCGCCAACCAGCTGCGCGACGATGGGCGCAGCGTGCGCGAGGCGATCATTGAATCGGCGATGGTGCGCCTGCGCCCGATCCTGATGACCTCGATCGCCACCGTGGTCGGCGCCATTCCGCTGGTGGTGGCCGGTGGTCCCGGTTCGGCCAGCCGTGGCACGATCGGCATCGTGATCATCTTCGGCGTGACCCTCTCGACCTTCCTGTCGCTGTTCGTGGTGCCGGCGTTCTACGCGCGGCTTGCCCCGTACACCCGTTCGCCGGAAGCGGTGAAGCGCGAGCTGGAGAAGCAGGAAGCGGAATCGCCGTCGGTGGGCGGCCATGCCTGACCGGCACACCGACGGGGTCGGGTCCCTCGCTGACGGGGTCGGACCCCTTTCCCAAAGGGAAAGGGCTCTGACGCCACTTCGAGGCGACGGCTTCCAGCTGCGCCCCTGGCGCCCGGATGATCTGGAATCGCTGCTGCGCCACGCCAACGATCCCGAGGTGTCGCGCGGCCTGCGCGACCGTTTCCCGTACCCGTACACGCGCACCGATGGCGAGGCCTTCCTCGCCGGCCGCGTGCTGGCCCCCGGAACCCTGAATCTGGCCATCGAGATCGACGGCCAGGCCTGCGGCAGCGTCGCTGCCCAGCAGGGCATGGCCGAGCGTGGGCACACCGCCGAACTGGGCTACTGGCTGGGCCAGGCCTATTGGGGGCAGGGCGTGATGACCCGTGTGGTCGGGCTGTTCGCACCGTGGGTGATGGACGAGCTGCGCCTGTTCAGGCTGCAGGCCACGGTCGTCGACTTCAACCTCGGCTCGGCGCGGGTGCTGGAGAAGAACGGCTTCCAGGAGGAGGGCGTGGAGCGCTGCGCGGTCTACAAGCGCGGCGTGCTGCACGACCTTCGCCGTTTCGCCAGGGTACGCACCCAGCTGCCCTGAACACGCGGGCTGGCTGTTGTAGAGCCGAGCCCATGCTCGGCTGCCTCCTCGGGGGGCCAAGCCGAGCATGGGCTCGGCTCTACAAAACAGCGCTACCGCAGCGGCCTGCGATCAGGGAGAATCGACCGGTCCCTTCCAGCCGACGGGACGTCCTTACAACCCGCCGACTGGAGAGAGCGCGCGTGGAAGCAACCGTACACTTCATCAACAGCATCATCTGGAGCAAGGCACTGATCTTCGTGTGCCTGGGCGCCGGCCTGTTCTTCAGCCTGCGCACGCGCTTCATGCAGATCCGTGGCTTCTTCGAGATGTGCCGCCTCACCGTCAAGGGTGAGAAATCCGACGCCGGCGTGTCCTCGTTCCAGGCCCTGGCCATGTCGATGGCCGGCCGCATGGGCATCGGCAACATCGCCGGCGTGGCTACGGCCATCGCCTTCGGCGGCCCCGGTGCGATCTTCTGGATGTGGGTGATGGGCTTCCTCGGCGCGTCCACGTCGTATGTGGAATGCACCCTGGCGCAGATCTACAAGACCAAGGACGCCGAAGGCCGCTACCGCGGTGGCCCGGCGTACTACATCGAAAAGGCCATGGGCCTGAAGTGGTACGCGCTGGCCTTCGCCATCGCCACGATCATCGCCGCCGGCTTCCTGATGCCGGGCGTACAGGCCAACGCCATTGCCGACAGCATCATCAACGCCTGCCGTGGCACCGCGCTGTGCGGTCCGCTCGATGGCCAGGCCTTCGGCATGGAATCGGTGCAGGCGCTGAAGCTGGGCATCGGCATCGTGGTGGCGCTGCTGCTGGGCGTGGTGATCTTCGGTGGCGTCAAGCGCATCGCCAACTTCGCCGAAGTGGTGGTGCCGTTCATGGCCGCCGGTTTCATCCTGATGGCCATCATCATCATGATCATCAACTACGACCGCGTGCCGGAAATGTTCGGCATCATCTTCAAGAGTGCCTTCGGCACGCATGCCGCATTCGGCGCGATGATGGGCCTGGCGGTGGAGTGGGGCATCAAGCGCGGCATCTATGCCAACGAAGCCGGCCAGGGCTCGGGCCCGCATGCAGCGGCCGCCTCGGAAGTCTCGCACCCGGCCAAGCAGGGCTACGTGCAGGCCTTCGCGATCTACTTCGACACCATGATGGTGTGCACCGCCACCGCGTTCCTGATCCTGGCCAGTGGTACCTACAACGTGTACTCGCCGGTGGAGGGCGCCGCGCCGATCTTCCAGGGCCTGGCCGGCATTCCCGAAGGTGCGGGCTACGCCCAGGCCGGCGTGGAAGCGGTGCTGCCGGGCTGGGGTTCGGCGTTCGTGTCGGTGGCCATCTTCTTCTTCGCCTTCACCACCATCATGGCGTACTACTACATGGCCGAGACCAACCTCAGCTATGTGAACCACAACAGGAAGCGCCCGCTGACCGTGCTGGTGCTGCGCCTGGGCATCATCGGCATGGTGGTGTTCGGCGCGTTCCATAATGCGACCCTGGCCTGGGCGCTGGGTGACATCGGCGTCGGCCTGATGGCCTGGCTGAACATCATTGCCATCCTCATCATCCAGAAGCCGGCGATGCTGGCCCTGCGTGACTACGAACGACAGAAGAAGCTGGGCCTGGATCCGGTGTTCGACCCTGATGCCCTGGGCATCAAGAACGCCGATTTCTGGCGCCAGCGCAAGCAGGAGAGTGTGTAAGTGAACAACCCCTGGAACAACCGCCGCCCGTCCGCCCGTCCGCCGCGCGCAACGCCGTTGCCGCGCCCGGAGGTGCCGGCCACGGGCGGTGGTGGGCGCGGTGGCGGCGACGAGCTGCGCCTGTACGGCCTGAATGCCGTGCTGGCCGCGTTCGAAGCGCGGCCACAGGCGCTGCGCAAGCTGTACCTGCTGGAGGCGCGCATTCCGCGCCTGCAGCCGCTGCTGAAGTGGTGCGTGGCCAACCGCGTGGGGTATCGCGTGGTTGAAGACGGCGATCTGAACAAGCTTGCCGGCACCACCCACCACGAAGGCGTGGTGGCCGATGTGCTGCGCGCACCGGCGCTGCCGCTGGCGCAGTGGCTGGAGCAGGTCGGCGACGGCCCGGCGCTGGCGCTGTGGCTTGATGGCGTGGGCAACCCGCACAACCTCGGTGCGATCCTGCGCTCGGCCGCACACTTCGGCGCCAAGGCGCTGCTGCTGCCGGCCGGCAGCACGCTGGCGCTGTCCGGTGCCGCCGCGCGCGTGGCCGAGGGCGGTGCAGAAGCGGTGCCGCTGGTGCAGCTGCCGGAGACCGCCCAGGCGATGACGCAGCTGCGTGCGGCCGGCTTCGGCCTGGCGGCGACCCTGGTGGAGGGCGGTGACGACGTGTTCCGCACCTCGCTGCCGGCCCGCCTGGTGTATGTGATGGGCGCCGAAGGCGAGGGCATGGACCGCAGCCTGGCGGGAGCGTGCGACCAGCAGGTCTCGATTCCCGGCAGCGGCGCGGTGGAGAGCCTGAACGTGGCCTCGGCCACGGCGGTACTGCTGGCGCAGTGGGCGAGTCGCCGCGGCTGATCCGGTATCCCGGGTCGGATCCCTCGCCGCAGGCGAGGGCTCTGACCCCTTCCAGGGTCCGTAATTGCGTCAAGCGCGCATGATGTTTTGAAAGTTTCCTTATTGGTCAGCCGCTTCCGGCAACGCAGGGTGGAACTCCATCCCACGTTGTCCAGAAGAGGCTGCCATGCATCACCCACGCTGTATCCTCATCGCATTGCTGGTCCTGACCAGCGTCCTTGCCAACGGCCGTGCCGCAGCCAGCGAACGCAGCCTGGACGGCGTCAACTTCACCGGGCCGCTGATCACCCCCAACCCGGCTGGCCTGCCGCAGGGCAACTGGTACATCGAACCCTATCTGGTGCGGATCGACAGCCGCGATCATTACGACGATGGCGGCCATCGCCGCCGCAGTGGGCAACGCAGCGGCGCATGGGCAACGGTGGTACCGATCATCTACGGCTTCAGCGACCGGGTGATGGGGCAGGTCAATCTCAGTGCATCGCGTGCCGAACAGGGCGGCGCGCGCAGTAGTGGTTTCCGTGCCGGTGACACCACCGCGCGCCTGCAGTACCTGTTGCAGGCGCCCAATGCCGATGGCACGCGTCCGGCCATCTCGGTCGCGCTGGTGCAGCGCTTCAGCACCGGCAGCCATGACCGCATCACCGGCAATCCGCTCGATGCGCAGGGCGACGGTGTGCAGCGCACCACTGCCGCATTGGGCGTGCAGCAGGTGGTCTGGCTGGGTAACGACCGCCCGCTGCGCTGGCGTGCCCAGCTCAGCGCCGGGCCTGCGCCGTCGCGGACGGCGATCTCCGGGGCCAGCGTCTACGGCACCGACGACAGCTTCCAGGGGCACATCTCCCGGGGGTCGGTGCTGGGCCTGTCGGTCGGCGCCGAGTACAGCTTCAATCCGCGCTGGGTGGGCGTGATGGAAGTGGCCGCCAGCCGCGAGACCGGCCAGCGCCTGAGGGGTTTCGCGCGCAACGCCAGCGGTGGTTTCGAACGCATCGACGAGCATCGCCCGGCCAGCCGCAGCGTCACCCTGGCGCCGGCCGTGGAGTACCACTTCAGCCCGTCACTGGGCCTGATCGCCGGCGTCGAGTTCAGCGTGGCTGGCCGCAACACCGGCCGCATCATCAGCCCCCAGGTCGCCCTGGGCATGTTCTTCTGAGGGGCCGCCGATGAACATCGAATCCATCGTCAACGCGATCCTTGGCGTCGTCTGGAGCCCCTACCTGGTGGTGCTGTGCCTGCTCACCGGCCTGTACTTCAGCGTCCGCACGCGCTTCATCCAGCTGCGTGCATTGCCGGACATGCTGCGCCTGATGTTCCGCCATGAGCGCTCCGATGCCGGCGTGTCGCCGTTCCAGGCGTTGTCCCTTTCGCTGTCCAGCCGCGTGGGCGTGGGCAACATCGCCGGCGTCGCCATGGCCATCGCCTTCGGCGGGCCCGGCGCGATCTTCTGGATGTGGATCGTCGCCTTCCTCGGCGCCTCGAGCGCCTTCATCGAGTCCACGCTCGCGCAGATCTACAAGGAGCGCGACGGCAAAGGACAATACCGGGGTGGCCCGGCGTACTACATCGAAAAAGGCCTCGGCCAACGTTGGTATGCCGTGCTGTTCGCATTGGTGACGGTGCTGGCGGGCGCGATGCTGGCCGGCACGCAGTCCAATGCGATCACCAGTGCGGTGAACGAAGCCTGGGACGTGCCGGTGATGACCACCACGGCGGTTCTGCTGGTGGTGCTGGGGGCCATCCTCATCGGCGGTGTGCGGCGCATTGCGCGCGTGGCCGAATGGGTGGTGCCGCTGATGGCCGTGGCCTACCTGCTGGTCGCGGCGCTGGTGATGGTGCTCAACGCGGACAGGGTGCCGGAGGTGATCATGCTGGTGCTGCGCAGTGCATTCGGCGTGGATGCGGCGTTCGGCGCGATGATCGGCACCGCCATCCAGTGGGGCGTGCGCCGTGGCGTGCTGTCCAACGAGGCCGGCATGGGCAGTGGTGCGCATCCGGCCGCCGCCGCGGAAGTCTCGCATCCGGTCAAGCAGGGCCTGGTGCAGTCGTTCTCGGTCTACATCGACACAATGGTGGTGTGCAGTGCGACCGCCTTCCTGATCCTGTCCACCGGCCTGTACAACGTCTACGACCCGGCGGTGAACGGTATTCCGGATGAGGCGCGCCTGCTGCTGGGCAATCTGCCGGGTGTCGAAGCCGGCCCACGCTTCGTGCAGCACGCGGTGGAATCGACGCTGCCGGGCTTCGGCCGTTCGTTCGTGGCGCTGGCGATCCTGCCGTTTGCGTTCACCACCATCCTGGCGCTGTATTACATGGCCGAGACCAACGTCAGCTATCTGTGCCGCGATCGGCCGGCGGCGTGGCTGATGGGCGTCTTCCAGTTGCTGTTCCTGGCAGCGACCGGCTACTCGGCGGTGAACAGTGCCACAGTGGCCTGGTCGCTGGGCGACATCGGCGTCGGCCTGATGAGCTGGCTGAACATCATCGCCATCCTGCTGCTGCAAAGGCCTGCCCTGGCCGCACTGCGCGATTACGAGCAGCATCGCCAGGCCGGCAAGGATCCGCTGTTCAACCCGAAACTGCTGGGCGTGCGCAACACCAGCGTGTGGGAAGGCTGACAGGATCGGGGTCAGATCCCTCGCCAGGGCGAGGGCTCTGACCCACGCCATTGCCCGGTGGGTGCGAACCTCGGTTCGCACCGCTCTTCCCGCTGCACTCGCCGGGCATGGCCCGGCGCCAGCGCATCACTCGTTCGGCGGCGTGGTCGCCTTGGCCTCGCTGCCGAAGCTGCCGTCGGCTTCCGCCGCCAGGTAGGCGAACACCGTATACGCGGCCACGTTCTGCGCCAGTGCCTTCGGGTCGATCTTGTCCAGCGTGTCGTCGGCGGTGTGGTGCAGGTGGAAGTAGTCCGAGCCGTCCTGCGCCAGCCACGCCCACGCACCGCCCTTGGCGGCCAGCGGGCCGACGTCCGGGCCCGGGCCACCCTTGTCGGCCTGGTACTCGATGCCCAGCGGCTTCATTACTTCGGCAATCTGCTTCGTCGCTTCACGTGAGCCTTCCGGATTCGGTGAACCAGTATTGAAGGCATAGATGCGGCCTGCGCCGAAGTCGCTCTCGGCGGCCAGCTGGTGCAGGGCCACGTCCTTGGCGTGTGCCTCGGCATAGGCCTTGCCGCCGTAGAGGCCCTGTTCCTCGTTGGCGAAGGCGATCACGCGGATGGTGCGCTTCGGTGCCTGCTTGAGCTGGCCGATCAGGTGGCCGGCGGCCATCGTGATGCCCACGCCCGCGCCGTCATCCACGGCGCCGGTGCCCAGGTCCCACGAATCCAGGTGACCACCGATCACCACCACTTCCTTCGGCAGGCTGCGGCCGGTGATCTCGCCGATCACGTTGTACGAGGTGGCGGTGCCGTCCCAGCCGCAATCCAGTGCCACCTTCACTGTGGTGCTGCCACGCGCCAGCAGGCGGGCCAGCTGGTCGGCATCAGGCACCGACAGCGCGGCCGACGGCACCGGGGTCAGGCCGTCATCGAAACGGGTGATGCCGGTGTGCGGCACGCGGTGCGAGTCGGTACCGGCCGAGCGCATCAGGAAGCCGACCGCGCCCTTGCGGATGGCTTCGGATGGGCCCTTGCTGCGGATCGCACCGCCGCGGCCGTAATCGCGGCCATCGCGGAAGGGCAGCATCTGGTAATCGACGAAGGCGATCTTGCCCTTCAGCGAACCTGCCGGTGCGGCCTGCAGCGCGGCCAGATCGGCGAAGCGCACCACCTCGGCTTCCACGGTGCCACCCGGGCTGCCGCCCAGTGCGGTGATCTGCAGCGGCTGCGGGTTCCTGCCGGTCACGGCGGCGTGTTCACTGCGGCGCTCCCATTTCGGGAATGTCACCGGCTCCTTCCAGACCTTGTCGAAGCCCAGGGCCTTGAACTTGGCTTCGGCCCAGGCAACGGCGCGGGCATCGGCTTCGCTGCCGGCGATGCGCGGACCAATCTCGGTGGTGAGCGACTCGACCACCTTCCAGCCGGTGTCATCGGCCAGCGCCTGGTCGCGCAGCTGCGCGGCGGTCGCCAGCGAGGCGGGGGGCAGGGTGGTGGTGCGCGGTGCCGCGAAGGCCGGGGCGGCCAACAGGGCGAGGGAGGATGCGATGGCAAGGACGCGGCGACGCATGGACAACTCCGGGAAGGGACCTAAGCCTTGGAGCTTAACAGTCGTTCAGCCCGGCGCATGGGCGGGAGGTCATGGCTGGCGCGGATGCTGTTTCCCGCCAGATGCAGCAAAGCGAAAGCCCCGCCGGAGCGGGGCTTTCGCCTGCTTCTGTAGAGCCGAGCCCATGCTCGGCTGCCTTTTGCAGATCAGCCGAGCGTGGGCTCGGCTCTACAGGTGGGAGGGGCGCCCATAGGCGCCCGGTACCCTTACTTCTTCAGGCTGTCGCGGATCTCGCGCAGCAGCACCACTTCTTCGGCCGGCGCCGCCGGTGCCGCTTCCTTCTTGCGCGACAGGCGGTTGATCGCCTTGACCACGATGAAGATCGCGAAAGCCACGATCACGAACTGGATGACGGTGTTGATGAAGTCGCCGTAGCCAACCACCACCGCCGGGATCTCCTTGCCATCCGGTCCGAGCCGGGCTGGCGACAACGTCCAGGCCAGGCTGGAGAAGTCCACGCGGCCGATCAGGTAGCCCAGCGGTGGCATGATGATCTTCTCGACCAGTGCGGTCACGATCTTGCCGAAGGCCGCGCCGATCACCACGCCGACGGCGAGGTCGATGACGTTGCCGCGCATCGCGAATTCCTTGAACTCGGTGAGCATTCCCATTGTTGTTTTTCTCCGGTGGGGAAGTGGACAGCGCGCAGGGTAGCGCAGGTGATGTCAGCCGGCGATCACGCCGTGGCGCTCGGCCACGTTTTCCAGGCGCGCGCTGAAGCGGTCGCCGGGCTTGAGCGCGGCCACGCCGGACGGCGTGCCCATGAACACCAGGTCGCCGGCACGCAGCTGCCACAGCTTGGACAGCTCATGCAGGATCTCCGGCACGTTCCAGATCATCTGGTCGAGCAGAGCCTGCTGGCGCACCTCGCCGTTGACCTCCAGCGACAGGTTCAGCGCGGCCAGGTCGCCGACTTCCTCGGCGTGGACGATTTCGCTGATCGGCGCGGAGGCATCGAAGCCCTTGGCCGCGTCCCACGGGTGGCCCTTGTCCTTGGCGGCGGCCTGCAGGTCGCGGCGGGTCAGGTCCAGGCCGACGGCATAGCCGTAGACCAGTGCGTCGGCATCGGCCACCGCCAGCTCGCCGACGGGCGCATCGCGGCCGATCGCCACCACCAGCTCCACTTCGTGGTGCAGGTTGGCGGTCGCCGGCGGGTAGGGGATGGCATCGTCGTGACCGACCACGATCGAATCGGCCGGCTTGCTGAAGAACATCGGGCGGCCGCGGTCATCGGCCGCCGGTACGGCCGCGCCCATTTCGCGGGCGTGGTCGGCGAAGTTGCGGCCGACGCAGTAGATGCGGTGCACGGGGAAACTGCCACCACCGGCTACCGGCACACGCGGCAGGGCTACGGCAGGGATCACATCGGAGACATCGGACATGCGGGCATCCAGGAAGGGCGTGCCCGCAGTCTAGAACGCATGGCGCCCGCCGTCAGCGGGCGCGCAGGAGGTGGATCAGCGCGAGGCCGGCAACACCGGCTTGCGTACCACGCGGTACTCGCCTTCGACCACGGTCGGGTCGACCGGGCGGGCAACACCCGGCTTGCGCGAGGCCAGCAGCTTCCACGCCAGGCCGACCAGGATCATCGCCGCACCGACGAACACACCGATGAACACCATCGCGGCCAGGATCGCCAGGCCAAGCAGGCCCACGGCAACGCGCACCAGCGGGTGGCGCGGCTTGCGCGGCGCGAACAGGGTGCGGAACTGGTTGAAGGCGGATGCGCGATTGAACATGGCGGCTCGATAGGCTGGGATCAGCGAAACCAGAGTATCGGGACGCGCCACTGTCATTGAGTGAAAAACTCGTTAAATATAGCCTGTGCTTATTACGGATCAATGACTTGTGTTCATGTCGCAGCCAGTCACCTGAGTGGGCATGCGACAATGCGGGTTTATCGTACGAGCCTTCGCCATGACTGCCGCTGCTGCCCTGATCGCCCTGGATGCCATTGCCGATGGCGCGTTTGCCGAGGTCGAAGCGGTGGTCGATGGAGATGCCGAATCGCTGGTGCTGTACCGCGACGGCGCGCAGGTGCGCGCATTCCTGAACATCTGCCCGCATGCCGGCCGCCGCCTGGACTGGGCGCCGGGGCAGTTCCTGAAGAGCCGCGAGGGCCACCTGGTGTGCGCCGCGCATGGCGCGTCGTTCGCGCTGGACAGTGGCGACTGCATCGCCGGCCCGTGCAAGGGCGACCGCCTGCGCGCGGTGCCGGTGGACGTGCGCGACGGGCAGGTCTACCTGGCTTGAGGCCAGAAGCAGTCGAGCACGGCTCGACGCTACAAAAGCCGTGTCGACCAAGGTCGACAGCTACCAGAGCGAGATCCGTGCCGACCAACGGTCGGCACCCACCACCAGCCGCGTGAAACTGTCGAAGGCGGCGGACTGTGGGTTTGCGGGGTGTGAGCGGCATGGATGCCGCGGCCAAGCCCCCATGGATGGGTTTACGGCGTCCCCGCAAACCCACAGTGCCCCGCCATCCCACGGAATGCCCGCTGTTGCTGTTGCTTCGGCTTCTGCAGGTGCAGGGCGCAGCCCTGCCGATCAAGTCCCTCAGAACATCAGGTTGATCATCAGCACCACCACGCAGGTGTAGATCAGCGACAACGGGCCGCCGACCCGCCACATCTCGCGCGGGGTGTAGTTGGCCGGGCCGGTGATCATCGAGATCACCGGGTTGGAGGCCGTCATCAGGTTGTTGGACGCCGACAGCGCCACGATCAGTGCGAACGCGGTCGGGTTGCCACCCGCCGCCAGTGCCAGGTTCACCGCAATGGGCACCATCACGATGGTCGCGCCCACATGGCTGATCACCAGCGAGAACGCCGTGGTCAGCAGCGCCAGCGCCACCTCCAGCACCCACACCGGAATGCCGGTCGGCAGCTTGTCGATGGTATGGCCGGCCACCCACGCGGCCGCACCGCTGGAGTCCATCGCCCAGCCGAGCGGAATCAGCCCGGCCATCATGAACACCGTCTTCCAGTTGATCGAGGCATAGGCCTCGTCCATGCGCAGCACGCCGGTCAGCAGCATGCCGGCCACGCCGGTCATCAGCGTCAGCGCCACCGGCAGCTTGCTGGTCAGCGCGATCAGGATGGTCAACGCGAAGATCGCCATCGCGATCTTGAACTTGTGCGGGCGCTGCTCGCCGGTCGGGTAGTCGGTCACCACCACGAAGTCGCGGCTCTTGGCAGCCTGCGCCAGGTCGGTCCAGATGCTGTGGAACACCAGCATGTCACCGGCGCGCAGCTGCACGTCACGCACGTCCTCGCGGATCACCTGCTTGTCACGGTTGATCGCCAGCAGGCTGATGCCGCGCTCCTTGCGCAGGCGCAGGTCGGCCGCACTCTTGCCGATCACGTTCGAGGTCGGCGGCACCACCGCCTCGGAAATGCCGGCGCGGCTGGGGTTGAACAGGTCGCCCAGGTGCTTCAGGCGCGAGGACATGCGCAGGAACTGGTTCTGCGCGAAGTCGCTGATCTGCTGGCGCGGGCCCATCGCACCGAGCACGCTGCCGACCCAGATGCGCATCTCCGCCGGCGGCGCCAGGCGGGTGTCATTGCCGGTCTTCAGGGCCAGCAGCAGTGGCGCATCGTGCAGGGTCTCGGCCTCGCCCAGGGTCATGCCGACCAGCGGGCTTTCGGCGCTGACCACCAGCTCGAACACATCGCCTTCGATGCCGTAGGTCTTGGCAAAGTAGCTCTCGGTTCGCGCCGGGGTGACCCCGTCGTTGACCAGGTTTTCTTCCTCGATCAGCTTGCGGTCGCCGTAGTAGCGGAAGTACAGCAGCGAGGCGACCAGCAGTGCCACGCCGATCGGCAGCGGCGCGAACATGCGCAGCGGCTCGATGGTGGCCAGGCCGGAGGGCAGGTTGTTGTTGGCCGAGGCCAGCAGATCGTTCAGCAGGATCAGCGGCGAATTGCCGACCATGGTCAGCGCGCCGCCCATCACGATCGCCGCCGAGATCGGCAGCAGCAGGCGCTGCATCGTCAGCCCGGTGCGCGCTGCCAGTCGCGAGGCGACCGGCAGGTACAACGCCATCACCGACGGGTTCTGCATGAAGGATGAGTTCAGGCCGGCGATGGCCGTGGTCATCATCAGCAGCCGCTGCTCGACACCGTGGCCGCGCCGCAGCAGCCAGGCGGCCAGCCGGTTCAGCGCCCCGGTGCGGTCCAGACCCGCACCGAGGATGGTGGTGGCGATGATGCTCATCACCGCGTTACCGGAGAAACCGCCGAAGATTTCCTCCGGCGCGATCAGTCCGGTGACACCGAGCACCACCAGCACCACCAGCGCGACCACGTCGGCGCGGATGCGCTCGAACAGGAACATCGCCATCGTGAAGCCGACCAGCCCGAGCACGAGCTTCATGTCGTTGGTCAGCGTCAGCGCGGTATCCATGTGGGGCGCGGCGTCCTCAGGCGATCGTCAGGTGCGGTCGTACAGCAGGTCCCAGACGCCATGGCCGAGCTTCTGGCCGCGGGTCTCGAAGTGGGTCTGCGGGCGCCAGTCCGGGCGCGGCACGCTGCCACGCGGGCCGGCACGGTTGACCAGGCCGGCGGTGGCATCGAGAACATCCCACATCTGCTCGGCGTAGTCCTCCCAGTCGGTGGCACAGTGCAGGCGGCCGCCCGGGCGCAGCTTGCGCACCAGCAGTTCGGCGAACGCCGGCTGCAGCAGGCGGCGCTTGTTGTGGCGCTTCTTGTGCCACGGGTCCGGGAAGTAGATGCGCACTTCATCGAGCGCGCCGTCGGCGATCTCGTTCTGCAGCACTTCCACCGCATCGTGGTGGTACAGGCGCACGTGGTCGGCATTGTCCTCGGCCAGCGCGTTCAGCAGTCGGCCCACGCCCGGGGCGTGCACCTCGATGCCGATGTAGTCGCGCGACGGGTCGTGCTGGGCGGCGAAGCGCAGCGCGGCACCGTTGCCGAAGCCGATTTCCAGCACCTTGTGTGCCGGGCGGCCGAAGGTGGCGTCCAGGTCACGCGGTTGGCCGGTGTAGTCGAGGCCGAAGCGCGGCCAGCGTTCGTCGAACGCGCGCTGCTGGGCAGGGGTGAAGCGGCCCTGGCGCAACACGAAGCTGCGCACCTCGCGGCGGCCCTCGCTCACGGTGAAGGGCTTGGGCGGGGCCTTGGAACCGGCGCTGTCAAAAGGATTGGTCATCAGCCGATCAGCCCATCCACCGGCGAGGAGGCGCTGGCGTAGCGCTTGCGCGGGATGCGCCCGGCAAGGAAGGCCTCGCGGCCGGCCTCGACCGCCTTGCGCATCGCACTGGCCATCAGCACCGGGCTGCGCGCACCGGCAATGGCGGTGTTCATCAGCACGCCGTCGCAGCCCAGCTCCATCGCGATCGCCGCATCCGAAGCGGTACCGACGCCGGCGTCGACGATGATCGGCACCTTGGCGTCTTCGATGATCTGCAGCAGGTTGTACTTGTTCTGGATGCCCAGGCC
This sequence comes from Stenotrophomonas muris, assembly GCF_052751275.1. NCBI lineage: Bacteria > Pseudomonadati > Pseudomonadota > Gammaproteobacteria > Lysobacterales > Lysobacteraceae > Stenotrophomonas > Stenotrophomonas muris. The sequence continues at coordinate 225,121 of NZ_CP199879.1, forward strand.
CGAGCCGATCGGCGCGGCCAGCGGCATCACCGCAGCGCAGCCGATCTCTTCCAGGCGCTTGGCCAGGATCGGGTCGTCGGAGGTATAGACCATCACCTCGAAACCGTCCTTGACCAGCTGCTCGGCGGCCTTCAGGGTCTGCATCACGTCCGGGTAAAGGGTCTTCTGGTCGCCCAGCACTTCCAGCTTGGTCAGGTTGTGGCCGTCCAGCAGCTCACGGGCCAGCCGGCAGGTACGCACGGCGTCCTCGGCGGTGTAGCAGCCGGCGGTGTTGGGCAGGATGGTGAAGCGCTCCGGCGGCAGCACGTCCAGCAGGTTCGGCTCGCCCGGGTTCTGCCCGATGTTGGTGCGGCGGATGGCCACGGTGACGATCTGGGCGCCAGCGGCCTCGGTGGCCAGGCGGGTTTCTTCCAGGTCCTTGAACTTGCCGGTGCCGGTCAGCAGCCGCGAGCCATAGGTCTTGCCGGCGATCACCAGCGAATCGGGGGAGACATGAACGTTCATGGCGCGATTATCGCTTATCCGCCTGAAGATGGGGTCACGCAGAGGGCGGGGTCGAGCGTGGGGTCAGATCCCTTTGCCATCGGCAAAGGGATCTGACCCCTGAACACCCGCGCAGGCCTCAGCCCCCGCCCAGCGCGTGCACGATCTCCACCACGTCGCCTTCGGCCAGGACGTGCTCGCCATGGCGGCTGCGGCTGACGATCTCGCCGTTGACCTCCACCGCCACCCGGCGCTGCAGCAGCTGCTCGGCCTGCAGCAGGTCGTGGAGGGTCGCCGAAGCGGGCAGGGTACGGGGTTCGCCGTTGAGCTGGATGTTCATCGCCGCATTGTCGCCGATGGCCTGCGCGGATCGGAACCCTTGCAAATTTCGTTGATCGCCAGCCCCGGCACAGCGTGGTCCAGCGCCCTCAGGCGACAATCCATGCGGCGGCGCAGCGTGAGCAAAACGCGGCGCAGTGGAACCATTCACCGTGCGGCGGCGTACGTCCGCCGGGTCCTCAACGATATCCCCACAGGAGTTTTTTACATGCTGCTCAGCAAACGCCCGATCCGCTCCCTGATGGCGGCCGCGATCGCGCTGGCCGCGCTTCCGGCCATGGCAGGCGAATCCCCCTATTCCAAGGCCGTGTTCTTCGGTGACAGCCTGACCGACGCTGGCTATTTCCGCCCGCTGCTGCCGGCCGATGTGCGTCCGGTGACCGGCCAGTTCACCACCAACCCGGGTTGGGTGTGGGCGCAGCAGGTCGCCAACTACTACGGCCTCAACGGCACGCCCAACGGCAATGGCCAGAACGGTGACAACTACGCCGTCGGCGGCGCCCGTGTATCGGCCGACGAAGCGGGTGGCCTCGGAGCCATTCCGTCGCTGAAGTCGCAGGCGACCCGTTACCTTGCTGCGAATGGTGGCAAGGCTGACGCCAATGCCCTGTACACCGTATGGGGCGGTGCCAACGATCTGTTCGCGGCCACGCGCGCAGCGGCCGGTGGTGCCTCGCAGGCCCAGGTGCAGGGCATCATCGGCGCCGCGGTCACCGACCAGATCGCGCTGGTGGGCGCCCTGAAGCAGGCCGGTGCCCAGTACGTGCTCGTGCCGAATCTGCCGGACGTGGGCATCACTCCGCAGTTCCGTGGCCCCAACGCCGCCGCCGCCACTGCACTGTCGGCCGGTTACAACAAGGCCCTGTACGGTGGTCTGAAGCAGGCGGGCATCGAGTTCATTCCGCTCGACACCTTCAGCATCCTGCGTGAAGTGACCGCCAACCCGGGCATGTACGGCTTCACCAACGTCACCAGCACCGCCTGCAAGATCGATCCGGCCAACTCGACGCAGAGCATCCTGACCTGCAACCCGACCAGCTACGTCAGCCCGGATGCGGCCAACACCTACCTGTTTGCCGATGGTGTGCACCCGACCACTGCCGGTCATCAGCTGCTGGGCCAGTACGCGGTCTCGGTGCTGGAAGGCCCGCGCCTGCAGCAGGTGCTGAGCCACTCGGCACAGACCATCGGCCGCTCGCGTGCCGACCAGGTCAGCATGCACCTGGGTGGTCGGCCGGCTGACGGCCTGTCCTGGTGGGGGGGCGTGCGTGGCGACCTGCAGCGCTACGACCACGCCGACCTGTACGACGGCCTGGCCCCGGCCGGCCTGTTCGGTATCGACTGGGCCCGCGACGGCATGGTGTTCGGCGGTTTCGCCGGCTTCGGCCGCCTCAGCGCCGACTTCGGCAATAGCCGTGGCGACTTCACCCAGAAGGACACCACCGCAGGTCTGTTCGCCGGCTGGTACGGCGATCGCATCTGGGTGAACGGCCAGGTCAGCTACACCTGGCTGTCCTATGACGTTAACCGCAAGGTCCAGCTGGGCCCGGCCACCCGTGAGCACGGTGGTTCGCCGGACGGCAGCAACCTGACCGCCGCCCTGAACGCCGGTTACGAGTTCGGCACCGAAGGCGGCTTCCGCCACGGCCCGATCGCCTCGGTGATCTGGCAGAAGGTGAAGATCGACGGCTACACCGAAAGCGCCGCGGCCGGCACCCTGGCCACCGCACTGGGCTATGACCGCCAGAACGTCGATTCGACCGTCGGCCGCCTCGGCTGGCAGGCCCGCTTCGATGGCGGCGCCGTTAAGCCGTACGCGCAGGTGACCTACGATCACGAGTTCGAGGACACCAAGCAGGCCAGCGCCTGGCTGCAGACCCTGCCGGAACTGGGCAACTACCGCGTGCCCGGCCTGAACTTCGACAAGAACTACGCCACCGTCGTGCTGGGTGCCCGTACCGAACTGTTCGGCCTGCAGAGCAACTTCGGCCTGAGCGCGTCGACCGGCCAGAAGCGCGCGCAGGACGCCACCCTGTTCGCCAACTTCAGCGGCACGTTCTAAGCAGCACCCGCTGGGGTCGGATCCCTTTCCGCAAGGAAAGGGCTCTGACCTGTTGCGCCGGGGGTCGGATCCGTTTCCGCCAGGAAACGGCTCTGACCCCATTGCGGCATGCTGCCATTGCGCAACACTGGCCCAACCGCATAGACTTTCACCCGCAATGCGGGCGTAGCTCAATGGTAGAGCTGTAGCTTCCCAAGCTACTGACGTGGGTTCGATTCCCATCGCCCGCTCCAATCACGCCACGCGTGTAGACAGAAGGCCGCTCATCAGCGGCCTTCTGCATTTCTGATTAGTTTCATATCCACGGCCATCCGCGCCCGGTTAGCGTTGCCGCATTTCCTACACGGGACGCAGCGCATGGAAACGAAGGACGACGTCGTCGGCAGCCTTCATGAGATCTACAGGAACTCCGGTGCCGGCACCTCCCGCCAGCTGGCGGCAGTGCGCGCACTGGGTCGCGCCGGTGGGCCGAAGGCCGCGCAGCTTCTGTGGCAGATCTATGAGGGGACCTCGGCCGGATCGGTCACGCAGATGGCCTGCATCGCAGCGCTGGGTGAATCCGCGCGCGGGTTCTGAAGCGGAACCAGCCCGCATGGTGATGCGGGCCTGTGGTGTATCCGGCGATGGTTACTCTTTCGCCGGAATCGTCGCCGCAGGAGCCGGCCACTACCGGCGCAGGCGGCACGGGCCAGGCATCATCCACCCGCCACACGCCCGCGCTATGCTTCGCGCCTGCCGACCGATCCCACCGCGATGAAGCTCGCCATCCTGTCCCGCAACAGCTCCCTGTATTCCACCCGTCGGCTGGTCGAGGCGGCGCGCGCGCGCGGCCACACCGTGCGCATCCTGGACCCGTTGCGCTGCTACATGCGCATCGCCGCCGATGGCTTTTCCATGCACTACAAGGGCCGGCCAATGACCGGCGTGGACATGGTCATCCCGCGCATCGGTGCCTCGATCACCCGCTACGGCACCGCGGTGCTGCGCCAGTTCGAGCTGATGGGCGCGCGCACGCCCAATCCGTCCGACGCCATCCTGCGTTCGCGCGACAAGCTGCGCGCGCACCAGCTGCTGGCGGCCAAGGGCATCGACATGCCGGTCACCGTGTTCGGCGACAACCCCGATGACACCGTCGATCTGCTGTCCATGCTCGGCCCGCCGCCGCATGTGGTGAAGCTCAATGAAGGTACCCAGGGGCGCGGCGTGATCCTGACCGAGAAGGCCAGTGCCTCGCGCGGCATCGTCGAAGCGCTGCGCGGCCTGTACGCCAACTTCCTGATGCAGGAATTCATCGGCGAGGCCAAGGGGGCCGACCTGCGCTGCTTCGTGGTGGGCGACCAGGTGGTGGCGTCGATGCAGCGGCAGGCACCGGAGGGCGACTTCCGCTCCAACCTGCACGCCGGGGGTACCGCTGTGGCGGCCAAGGCCAGCCGTGCCGAGCAGCAGGTGGCGGTGCGTTCGGCCAAGGCGCTGGGCCTGTCGGTCTGCGGCGTGGACCTGATCCGTTCCGCGCGCGGCCCGCTGGTGCTGGAGGTCAACTCCACGCCCGGGCTGGAAGGCATCGAAGCGGCCTGCGGGGTCGACGTGGCGACACGCATCATCGAGCACGTAGAGAAGATCAAAAAACCCTGATTATCCATGGGGTTATGATTCTCACCGGCAAATGATCCGGGCCTTTAACGAGGCTTTAATCGGATCGGGCGTAGGCTTCAGCGAACCGCAGCTCTGCCTCTCAGCAGGATCGGTATCGGGATACGACTTCAGGCCCAGGCGGGTGCACCGTCTGGGCCTTTTTTATGCCTGTCGGCCCCATGCCCAAGGTCTCTTGTGGAGGCCGCGTGACGGTCGTAGAGTTGGCCCTTCGTTCCGGGATGGATCGGGAGGTTGGCGATGTACCGCATCATGATGATCGCGTTGCTGCTGGGCCTGTCTGGCGCTGTTGCCGCCAAGCCGGAGAAAGTGGCTGTACAGATGGACCGGCAGGGCTCGGTCGCCGAGCAGATGCGTCAGGTGGAAACCGCCCTGGCCGCCCCCGACTATGCCGAACTGTCCGCCGAGGATCGCGGCCAGGTGCAGCAGTCGCTGTCGCGTATCCGCCAGCACATGGGCGAACGCCAGACCGTGCAGGAGCTGCCGCCGCAGCTGCAGGCCGAGGTCTTCAACGAGCAGGAACGCATCAACACCCTGTTGGCGCGTGGCCATGAAGACAGCCGGCAGATCTGCAGGTACGAACGCACCACCGGCAGCAACATGCCCAAGAGCCGCTGCCTGACCGTGGCCGAACGGCGCCGGATCGAAGAGAAAGGCAAGGCGCTGATCAACGACCAGCGCAGCTACAACACGCTCAGCCCACCGCCCGCCGGGCGTTGACCGCACCGCCCTTCGGCCCATCGAGTGTGCTGTGACGGCGCATCGGTGGCACCGCAGGATCGATGTTCCACTCATGGAAGAACCTGGAGGTAACGATGCAGCGCATGACCCCCTTCGCCCTGATGCTGGGCCTGGCCCTGGCCACCACCGCCCACGCCAAGCCCGAGAAAGGGCAGGTGAAGTTCGACGCCAACGCACCGGTGGCCGAACAGATCCGCAACGTTGAGACGGCGATCAACAGCGAGGACTACAGCGAGATCGGGCTGGAAGACAAAAGCCGCGTGCAGCAGGCGCTGGGCCGCATCAAGATCAAGATGGGCGACCACGAACGCGTGGAGCAGGTCAGTCCGCAGGACCGCACCGAGATCTTCAACGACCAGGAAGTGATCAACACGATCATGACCCGCGCCCACGCCGACAGCCGCATGGTCTGCCGTCGTGAACGCACCACCGGCAGCAACATGCCGCAGAGTGTCTGCCTGACCGTGGCCCAGCGCCGCAAGGCGCAGGAAGACAGCCGCAAGGCGCTCAACGACAACCAGCGCTTCAACAACTACAAGCCCTGATCGCTGCCGGACCGGTCGCATGCCGCCATCGGTCACCCTGCCGTGCGTCCCTTGTGGGCGCATCGGCGGAATCGTAAAGTCGAGACCCTATTCATGGACGAACATGGAGCTCGTCATGTACCGCAATACGACACTTGCCCTGATGCTGTCGCTCGGCCTGGTAGCCACCGTGCAGGCCAAGGCGCAGAAGGACACCGTGCAGATGGATGCCTTCACCCCGGTGTCCGAGCAGATCCGCCGCGTTGAAACGGCCATGGGCAGCGAGGACTACAGCGAGATCGGGCTGGAGGACAAGAGTCGCGTGCAGCAGGCACTGAACCGGATCCGGATCAAGATGAATGGCCGGGAGAAGGTGGATGAGCTGGCCCCGCAGGAGCGCAACGACCTGTTCAACGAGCAGGAGATCGTCAACACCATCATGACCCGCGCCCAGGCCGACAGCCGCATGATCTGCCGCCGCGAGCGCCTTACCGGCAGCAACATGCCGACCAGCGTCTGCCTGACCGTGGCCCAGCGTCGCAAGGCCCAGGAAGACAGCCGCCGGGCGCTGACCGACCAGCAGCGCATCAGCCGCTGACCGCTCGCCGAGGGGGCTTTTGCCGGTGTCGGCCCTTCGGTACGAAATGTTAAGAATGGAACCTGTATCGTTCAGCAGGTAGACGTCGCGTCCACCCACGCAGGGGCATCCTGAGCGGGTGGGCCTGGCCCCCCGACGACCCTTCAAGAACCAGAGGTCCCAGTGCGCATTCTCGTAATCGAAGACAACAGCGACATCGCCGCCAACCTTGGCGACTACCTTGAGGATCGTGGCCACACCGTGGACTTCGCCGCCGACGGCGTGACCGGCCTGCACCTGGCCGTGGTCCACGAGTTCGACGCCATCGTTCTGGACCTGAACCTGCCGGGCATGGATGGCATCGAAGTGTGCCGCAAGCTGCGCAACGAAGCGCGCAAGCAGACCCCGGTGCTGATGCTGACCGCCCGCGACTCGCTGGACAACAAGCTGGCTGGTTTCGATTCCGGCGCCGATGACTACCTGATCAAGCCGTTCGCGCTGCAGGAAGTGGAAGTGCGCTTGAACGCGCTGTCGCGCCGCGGCAAGGGTGTGCAGACCCGCGTGCTGGAAACCGGCGACCTGGAATACAACCTGGACACGCTGGAAGTGCGCCGCCAGGGCAAGCTGCTGCAACTCAACCCGACCGCGCTGAAGATCCTGCAGGCCCTGATGGAGGCCGCGCCGGCCGTGGTCACCCGCCAGGAGCTGGAAACCCGCGTCTGGGGCGAGGAGCTGCCCGACTCGGATTCGCTCCGTGTCCACATCCACGGCCTGCGTGCGGTGGTCGACAAGCCGTTTGAAGTGCCGCTGATCCAGACCCGCCATGGCATCGGATACCGCATCGCCACCCCGGAAGCCTGATTCCGTGGCAACCAAGGGGGAGCGCCGGCGTTCGCCGTATCGGCGGCGCCTGCGCAGCCGCATCATCGTCTCGTTCGTGTTGTTGGGCTTCTGCCTGACGACACTGTTCGCGTTTGCCACCAACTGGGCCCGCATGCGCGTGGAAAACCAGCTGGTGGAAGACGTGATGAACCGCAACATCAACGAGTACGTGCGGCGGTTCTACGAGAGCCCGGATCGCAACCCCGACCTGCCCGTGCAGCAGATGCGTGCGCGCCTGATCAAGCCTGACAAGTTTGACGCGCTGCGCGAGGAAGAGCCGGACTGGTATGAGTTCAAGGATGGCCTGTACAACATGGGCGGCGTGGACGAGCGCGGCCAGCGCTATTCCTACAAGCTTGCCGTGCGCAAGACGCCCGACGCCTGGGCATTCCTGGCCTACGACATGACCGACAGCGTGCGCGGTGGGCAGCAGCTCAACCGCGCGCTGGTGCTGTCGGTGCTGGTGTTCAGCCTGTTGTCGCTGGTGCTGGGCTGGTGGTCGGCATCGAAGGTGATGAAGCCGGTTTCGGACCTGGCCGCGCGGCTGCGTGCCTATCGCGGCGGCACCAGTGATCCCGAGCCGCTGGCGCCGCGTTTCCCCGATGACGAAGTGGGGCAGCTGGCGCAGGCGCTGGATGATTATTCGTCGCGACTGACCGAAGTGGTGCAGCGCGACCGCGAGTTCAATGCCGACGTCAGCCACGAACTGCGCACGCCGCTGGCGGTGATCCGTGGCGCCACCGAACTGCTGCTGACCCGGCCCGGCCTGGATGAGAAGGTGCTGCAGCGGCTACAGCGCATCCAGCGCGCCGAACAGCAGTGCAGCGACCTGATCGGCGCGCTGCTGCTGCTGTCGCGCAACGAGCGCGGGCAGGGCACCAGCAACGTCGCGCGCGTGGCCGAACAGCTGCTGGACGCCCACCGCGCGCAGCTGGGTGGCAAGCCGCTGGAGCTGGCGCTGGAAGGCGAGCGCAACCTGGTGATCGATGCGCCGGAGGCGGCCTTGTCGGTGGCGCTGGGCAACCTGATCGGCAACGCGGTGAAGTACTCGCAGGATGGCGAAGTGCGCGTCTTTGTCGGCAGCAATTCAGTGTCGGTGACCGACAGCGGCCCGGGCCTGAGCGAAGAGGACGCCGCCAAGCTGTTCCAGCGCGGCTATCGCGGCACGCATGCCGGCCATTCGCAGGGGGGCGGCATCGGCCTGTCGATCGTCAGCCGCCTGTGCGATCTGTACGGCTGGCAGGTCAGCGTGCGCCCCGGTGGCGAGCGCGGCGTGATCGCCACGCTGACGTTCTCGCCGAAGCCGTTGTAAGGGCCCCTGCTTGGGTGGGTGCTCCACTTGTAGAGCCGAGCCTGCGCTCGGCTGCCGTGGCTTCCCGAAGCCGAGCATAGGCTCGGCTCCACAGCGGGTTCGTGTCGCGCCCTCTGTCGCTTGTGCCATCGAATTCCCCTCGCAGGAAGGATGGGCCAGAAGCCCAACACGACATCACCGTGACCGTTGCCACGTAGCGCGTGTGTCCGCATGCACGCATTCGTACCCTCAGCGGCGGCTTGAGAATTTCCTTACAGATCACAACGCTACGTGATGGCCAGATGGGGCGGCCGGGGCAGGTGCCCTGGCCGGGATTGGCGTCCTGAAAAAAACCTTCAACTCAAGCGCTCCGGGTGGGCTGCGGCTCATCATGGAAAATGCATCGCCTGCCTCGTTTCGGCGGATGGTGCGTGGGGATTCATCAGAATCCGCTGGAGTCTTTTTCCTCGCGCTTGAGTTGTTGGGTCTCCGGTACGCCAACCCGCACCGTCCGCCACCTCGCATCCGCAGGTGGCTCGTCGTCTGCGAGGAGATTCACCATGTCCGCACGCCCCGTGTTCCCCCAACTGTACGCACTGATCGGCGAAGCCGCTGACCTGCTGCCGGCCGACGTCGCCGCGCGCATCGAAACCCTGCTCGATGATCCCAAGGATCTGCTGCCTGCGCTGCTTGCCCGCATGGACGGCCGCGATGCCGCCGACGGCCGGCGACTGGAAGCGCAGGGCCTCAGCCCTGCCCAGGCGGCCACCATGGCCGGCCTCAGCCGCACCCTGGCCGGCTTGAATGCACTCATGCAGGTGCTGCACGCCGCCGAAGCCGCCCGCGAACAGGGCGGTGCCCACCAGCAGCTGAGCCCGGATGTCGTCGACGGCCTGCTGCTCGGCGCACGCGAACTGGCCCGTTATGCCCGCCTGCAGCTGGAGTAGGTCCACGCCACGCGTGAATGCAGAACGCTTTGTAGAGCCGAGCCCATGCTCGGCTTGATGATCGCAGCCGAGCGTGGGCTCGGCTCTACAGCAGTTCCACGCTGGTGCAGGGTAAATCGCCGCAATGCGCGGATGCGCTTCGGTAGTGCCGGTCGCTGGCCGACAGCCAGGCCTCAGCCCCCAGCCAACCCCAGATACCGCTCATGCACCCGTTCCACCTGCGCCTGCAGGTCCTCCGGGTGACCATCGTTGACCACTACATCATCGGCCAGTGCCAACCGCTGCGCGCGGCTGGCCTGGGCGGCGATCATCTTGTCGGCCAGCGCGGCGTCGATGCCGTCGCGCTGCATCAGCCGGGCGTGCTGCACGGCTTCGGGCGCATCCACCAGCAATACCCGGTCCAACCACGGGTAGGCTTGCCGCCCACCGACCTCAGTCAGCAGCGGAATGGCGGCAATCGCATAGGGGCTGGCGGCCTGCGCGCATTGCTGTTGCATCAGCAGGCGGATGGCCGGGTGGGTGATCGTTTCCAGTGCCGCCCGTTCGGCCGGGTCGGCGAATACGTGGGCCCGCAGGCGCGCCCGGTCCAGGCTGCCATCCGCCTGCAGCATGCCGGCGCCGAAGCGCTCGGCGATACGGTCAAGGGCTGGGCTGCCGGCGGCAACCACCGCGCGGGCGGCCAGATCGGCGTCGGCCACCACGATGCCCAGCGCCTCGAAGCGCCGGGTCACCTCGCTCTTGCCGGCGGCAATGCCGCCGGTCAGGCCAACCACATAGCGGCTCATGGGGATTCCCCTCAGCGCAGTCCGCTCAACACCAGGTACTGCTCCACCACGGGCGCGCCCCACATGAAGTACAGCCAGCCCGCGATGGCCAGGTAGGGGCCGAACGGGATCGGCGTGGCGCGGTCACGGCCCCGGGTGTACAGCCAGATCGAGCCGATGATGGCGCCCAGCACCGACGACAGCAGGATGATCGGCAGGATGCCCTTCAGCCCGCACCAGGCGCCGAGCGCGGCCAACAGCTTGAAATCGCCGTGGCCCATGCCTTCCTTGCCGGTCAGCTGCTTGAACAGCCACCAGACCATCCACAGCGACAGATAGCCCACCGCCGCGCCGACCAAGGCAGGCTTGGCCGGCATGTACAGGTTGTCGATGTTGCCTATCAGGCCCAGCCACATCAGTGGCAGGGTCAACTGGTCGGGCAGCAGCTGGGTGCGCAGGTCGATGCCGGACAAGGCGATCAGGAAGCAGGTCAGCACAATAGCGCCGAAGCCCTGCCAGCCGAAGCCGAACTGCCAGACGCAGGCCAGCACCAGCACCGAGGTCAGGGCCTCGACCAGCGGGTACTGCAGCGAGATCGGCGCCTTGCAGTGGCGGCACTTGCCGCCCTGGATGATCCAGCTGAACAGCGGGATGTTCTCGTACCAGCTCAGCTTGTGCTTGCAGTGCGGGCAGTGCGAGGGCTCGACCACGATCCCCGGTGGTGGGGGCTCGTAGAAGTCCGGTTCTTCCAGGACCTCGCGCGCATCGCGCTTCCACTGCCACTCCAGCCGCTTCGGCAGGCGCAGGATGACGACGTTGAGGAAACTGCCCAGCAGCAGCCCCAGGGCGGCCGCGGCGGGGTAGCCGAGGCCGGGATGCTGGTCGAGAAATGCCATGTATGCGTCAGACCACCGATGCCAATTTGAAGATGGGGAGGTACATGCCAATGACCAGGCCGCCGACGATGATACCAATGAACACCATGATCATCGGCTCGAGCAGGCTGCTCAAGGCATCAACGGCATTGTTGACCTCCTGCTCATAGTACTCGGCCACCTTGAACAGCATGGCGTCCAGGGCGCCCGCCTCTTCACCGATACCCGTCATCTGGATGACCATGTGTGGGAACAGGGCGGTCTGCTTCATGGCCATGTTGACCGGGTAACCGACCGAGACGTCATCGCGCATGCGCAATACGGCATGCTCGTAAACCGTATTGCCGGTAGCGCCTGCAACAATGCCCAAGGCTTCTACCAGCGGTACGCCAGCCTTGAAAGTCACAGCGGTCGTGCGGGCAAAGCGGGCAATCGAGCTGTTATGCATGATCTGGCCAATGACTGGCACTTTCAGGATCAAGCGATCCATCCCGTGCTGCATCTTCGGCGAGCGTTTGTAGGCCATGGTGAAACCTACGATGCTGCCGATGACGATGATCGCGATCAGCCACCACCAAGAGACCATGAACCGGGATGCGGCTACAATCATCTGAGTAAATGCTGGCAGATCAGCGCCAAATCCCCTGAAGACGTCCTCAAATTGCGGAACCACCCAGATCAGCAGGATCGAGCTGACCAAGAGCGCTACCGCAATGACCATTGCAGGGTAAAACAGAGCCTTTTTTATCTTGCCCTTCAGGGCTTCGATGTTCTCTTTGTAGTTGGCCACGGTATCAAGCACCGTCTCCAATACACCGGCGCCTTCACCTGCACGCACCAGGTTGCGATAGAGCTCGTCGAACTGCACCGGATACTTGCTGATTGCCTCATGAAGGGACGATCCGCCCTCGATATCGGTGCGGATGCCGTCCACCATCTTCTTCATGCGCGGGTTCTTGTGCCCGCTGGCGATGATGTCCAGCGCTGAGACGATCGGCACACCGGACTTCATCATCGTCGCCATCTGGCGGCTGAAGAATGCAATGTCCTTCGGCGAAATCTTGCTGCCGGCTGCGCCGAACAGTGGCTTGGGCTTTAGCTTGACCGTGCCCGGGGTGATGCCTTGGCGGCGCAGCTCGGCCCGCAGCAGATTCGCGTTTTTCGCGGCCTGCTCCCCTTTCATCTTCACACCCCGCTTGTCCGTCCCCTCCCAGACAAACGGCTGCAGGTCCGTGGTGCTGCGCGCCACGGGCTCCTTCTTGATCGCACTGCGACTGACAGACATATCGGCTCCCCAAGACCCGCCATCCCCAGGCGGGCGTCTAGCCGTCGATGGTAGCGGGTTCGTGCCCGTCTGGGCAGTTGTTGGGGGCACCATCATGCGAATTCGTGCCGGGTGCCGACCAAAGGTGACGCACTGCGTCACATTGCCGCGTCCATCGCAGATTCGCATCCGGGGGGTTCCCATCCGTGAAATAGCTGCCATCATGGGCGCGGGGAAATCCAGGGGGAGGCGTGCCGGGGTTGGCACGCAACCTGCGTTGATCCACCCGCAGGGGGCAGGACCCGCTCAGCTGACCACTGGTCAGACCGATCCTGACTTCTGAAATCAACCACCACTTATCTTGGGGATGTACCAAATGAAGAACCAGAAGGGCTTCACCCTTATCGAACTGATGATCGTTGTTGCGATCATCGCCATCCTGGCTGCCATCGCGCTGCCGGCTTACCAGGACTATGTGGCACGCTCGCAGGTTTCCGAAGCGATGACCCTGAGCTCGGGTGCCAAGACCGCTGTTACCGAGTACTACGCCGACAAGGGCGCCTTCCCGACCACCAATGCAATGGCCGGCCTTGCTGGCGCGTCGTCGATCAACGGCAAGTACGTGGCCAGCGTGACCGTTGGTGCCAACGGCGTGATTACCGCCAAGATGAAGGGCTCGGGCTCGGTGAGCTCCAAGGTCGCCGGTCGCGACTTTGCGCTGGTCCCGGCAGACGCTGGCGGCTCGATCACCTGGGACTGCAAGGGCTCCGCCACGACCATCGACGCCAAGTACCGTCCGTCGTCCTGCCGCTAATCGCGCAGACGGCATAGCGGTATGGGGAAAGGGCCGCTTTGCGGCCCTTTCTTTTTGGGGCAAGGGGAGTTCTATTCGATGCGAAGTGTGCCTGCTCAGCGACTGCTGCCTCTGGTGGGTCTTGTCCTGCTGGCGCTGCTGGGTGTGGGCGTCTACTGGAATGGCTTGAATGGGGGGTTCATCTTTGATGACTTTCCCAATCTGGTGGACGATCCGGATTGGCGCTTGACCTCGATGGACTTTACTTCCATCGCGCAGGTCATGGGCAACGGGGTCACGGGCGACGTGGGCCGTCCATTGGCAATTCTCAGTTTCGGCCTGAATTACTACTTTACTGGCTTGGCGCCTTGGCCGATGAAGGCGACCGGGTTGGCTCTACACCTCCTGAATTCAGTGCTGGTGTTCGCCCTGGCGTCCATGCTGATCAGGCGAGTGCTCAGCATTTCGTGGTCACAGGTGCGCTTGACGGCCTTCATGGTCGCCACCGCGTGGATGGTTCATCCATTGCAGGTGTCTACCGTCCTTTATGTCGTGCAGCGCATGGAAATAGGAGGGGCGACGGGAGTCCTGATCGCGCTTCTCTGCTATCTCAAGGCGCGCGGCAGCGCTCCCTGGTCCCGGGCGTCGTTGCTCTGGTGGTGCTGTGCGGTGTTCGGAGCCGGGATTGGCTTGGGCTTCAAAGAGACCGCGATACTCATTCCAGCTTACACACTCTTGATCGAGGTGTTTCTCCTCAAGTTCCGGAATCCGGATGGAACACGCGCGCGCGCAATTTCCCTCCTATATGCCTTTGGAGCGATAGGGGCGATCTTTCTATATTTCGCAGTGATTCTGCCTGGCGCCCTGGCGCCGGAACGCTACTCGGCACGTGATTTCAGCTTGGCAGGCCGGTTGTACTCGCAACCGGCGATTCTGCTGAACTACCTTCAGCAGATCATGCTTCCCTGGCCCGAGTCGTTGAAGTTCTATTACGACAATGCACAGGTCCCGCCATCCTGGCGTTCAACTACTTTCATAGTTCCGGTGCTGGCGCTGGTCGCGCTGTCGACAGCGGCTTGGGGGCTGCGCAAGCGCTGGCCCCTGACGGCACTTGGCATCGGATGGTTCTTTGCCAGCCATTTGCTGACCAGTAACGTTGTGCCGCTGGAGTTGGCATTTGAACATCGGAACTACCTGGCAATCGTGGGTATCGCTCTTGCCCTGGTGCAACCACTGGCCGCGGTGATGCAGAGGTGGACCGTTGAGGCACGCCGTACGGTAGGGGGAGTCCTGCTGCTTTTTGTTGCGGCCATGGGGTGGATCCAGGTGCAGACGTGGGCAGATCCAATGCGCCTTGCTCTCACGTTGTCCAACCGTAATCCTGATTCTTCGCGGGCCGGTTATGAACTTGGACGAGCACTGCTGGCATCGGCCCCCGCCGATCCTGCCTCCCCGGCCTGGGCGCTGGCTGAGAAGGAGTTCACGCATGCGGCCTCATTGCCCGGTAGTTCGCCACTTCCCGAGCAGGCACTGATCATTCTCAAGTCGCATCAAGGGCGGGCGCAGCCCCGGGAGATATGGGGTTCACTTGAGCGGAAGATATCCAGGCGGTCATTGGGACCACAGGAAGTCGGGGCGCTTGAAGCGATCGTCGCATGCCGGGTTGAGGGGGGGTGCAGGCCAGTTGAAGAGCAGGCACTGTTTGCTCTGTTGTCGACCGCAACTGCAGAGAATCCTCGATCGTCGAGGGTCCGGGTAGTGTTCTCCAATTACGCCTTCAACGTGATGAAAGATCCGTCTCTAGCGATGAGGCTCATTCGTGAGGCCGTGCAGATCTCGCCGGAGGACCTGGGATGCCGGCTTTGGTTGCTGAGGATGGGATTGGCATCGAACTTGCTTCAGGTCAGTGAGGCTAGGCAAGGATTGGGGATCCTGCGAGCCGTCAATCATCGCCATGCATATGACCGGGACATTGAGGGCCTGGAGCATTGGCTGGTGGCGAGCCAACAAACAACAGGGGAGTAGTACATGAATCAGCGTGGATTTTCCTTGATCGAACTCATGATCGTGGTTGCTATCATCGCCATCCTGGCGGCAATTGCGCTGCCGGCCTACCAGGACTATGTTGCTCGAGGACAGGTAGCTGAGGGGCTCTCGTTGTCGACCGGGGCCAAGGAGGCAATAGCCACCTACTACTCCGACCATGGGCAGTTTCCTGCCGACAATCGCGCCGCGGGCATGGCTGCTCCAGGGTCGGTATCCGGAAAATTCGTCCGATCGGTGACCGTTGACGGTACCGGATCGATCTCGGTGGCCTTTGCTTCTTCGGCCAGCGCGAAGGTCGCCGGACA
Source organism: Stenotrophomonas muris (assembly GCF_052751275.1). Lineage (NCBI taxonomy): Bacteria > Pseudomonadati > Pseudomonadota > Gammaproteobacteria > Lysobacterales > Lysobacteraceae > Stenotrophomonas > Stenotrophomonas muris. Next base: position 240,664 of record NZ_CP199879.1, read on the forward strand.
GACACTAGTTCTTACCGCGAGCGATACCAACGGGGCGGTGAACTGGTCTTGTGGAGGGTTGGACGCCCGGTATGTGCCCACATCCTGTCGCTAGACGACAGTCCGGTTCCGGGGCTTGAACGAGAGTTCAGGGGTGATTTGAGCGTGTCGCCTCTAGAAGAAGCGCTTCCATCTGAATGGCTCGCTCTTCCCAGTCGAAGGCCCTCAGGGCGGTACTGGAAAGCGGCATCTGAAGCTGAAGATCGATGGATTCTACGAGATCATTGATGTCGCCGGGGGCGTATACGCGTATTGCGCCCCCGCCGATCCGTCGTGTGTCACCAACGTCTGAGGCGACGATCGGCACACCACAGGCAATCGATTCCGCTAGCTTCAATGGGTAGCAGAAACGCCCAAACCCTGAATTGCGATTGCAGACTACTGATACATCGAGTGAATTGATTAGTAACGGGACCTGCTTCCAGCCGATGACGCCGAAATCGATGATCCTGGGATGTGGGTAGCGGTGAAGGGTGGCATCCCTGGGGCCGGCAATGACGAGGTGGATGTCGGGGTGGCGCTCTGAAAGTGTCTGGAATGCTCGGAATAGATCTTCAATCCCCCTGCTTTGATCGAGGGCGCCGGCACAGCCAATTAGGCGAGCCTTCACGGGAAGACCAAGCATCTCCCTGCTGACACGTTTGTCGATCGGATGAAACAGATCCCGGCGGACTCCGTTGCCAATGACATGTACTGGGATAGGTGTTGAAAGGGTGGATTTCACGTGATCAGCCAGGGCATGTGTTACTGCGCTGATTGCCTTTGAGCCCGCACATGCGCGACGGAACGCGGCGCGCATGCCTGGGATCCGGCTGAGTCCGAAAGATTCGTAATTGTCGTAGAGATCTGCAACGTGAGGAGTATGGATGTGCTTCGCCAAGCTTGCACCGAGCACGGTGCATGGTGCATCAGAGCTTGTCAGGAGGACATCGATAGGGTGCTGCTGGTGAAGTCGCCTGATAGCACGTTCTAACTGGATGGTCTCGAGTGAAAGAGCGTTGATGGAACGCCATTGAACCCCTGCCGCAGACAGGAAATTCCCGGAATCTCGATGCCGATAGCTCAGTGCGATTCCGCTGATGGCATGCCCACGGCGCGCAAGTGCTTCCGGGATTTCCCAGAGTCGGCCATAGCGGTCGTCGATGAGGTCGCGTCCGGTGTACTGCCGCTTGCTGAGCATGAGGACATGCATGGACTGACCTGTATGGAAAATCAGATGGGTAGTGCATCATCATGGGCCAGTTGAAGGTGGGAAGTCACCTGCGGGGGGGGGGGCATGGGATTTGCAACAGCGCTGAGGCAGGTGGGTAATCAGCTGCGCATCGGGGAGCGGCCGGGCTGGGTGCAGAGCATGCTGCGCCGCCTGTTCCGTCGGGCCCGCGGGCGGCAGACCGTACGCGATTTCGATGGCCGGTTCATCATGACCCTCGATCTTGCCGAGCATATGCAGCGTCGCATGTTCTGGATGGGCTACTACAACCTTCGCCTCGTCTCTCTCCTCGACCGTCTCCTCGAGCGGGGAATGACCGTGATCGATGTGGGTGCCAACATCGGGGAGATTAGCCTGGTCTGCGCGAATCGAGTGGGCAGTGCCGGTCATGTCGTCGCATTGGAGCCGATAGCCGGGATTGCTGACGAATTGCGATTGAATGTGCGGCGCAATGGGCTGCAGGGGATAGTGCAGGTCCATCAGCAGGGCTTGGCGGGAGAGGTTGGCCGGCAGGCGATCTATGCGTCCTACGGACAGCATGATGTGGATGAAGTTAATCTGGGGCTGGGGAGCCTGCATGGAACCGAGGGCGTCGACCAGCGCATTGGAATGGTCGACATCACGACGCTGGACGAACTCGTACGGCGTATTGGCCTGTCACGGCTGGACCTATTGAAGGTCGACATTGAAGGCGGTGAGTTGCCCTGTCTGCAGGGGGGGATCGAAACGCTACGACGCTTCCTGCCGATAATTGCGGTGGAAGTGCAGGAGCGCTCCAGCCTGGCCGCTGGATACCATAGTCGGGAGATTCTGGAGCTGCTATCGCCATTGGGCTATCGCTTCTATCGCTTGGAGGCGAGGCGGCGGTTGGTTCGGATCGGTGTTCAGGATCTGCGTGACTATCAGGATGTGATCTGCATTGCAGGGCCGGTCCGGGCCTTGGAGGTTGCATGATCTGGCTGCTGGCCAGCCGCTGGGAAGCCGGCGGATTGGAGCGCGTGCAATTGAACCTCGCGCGTGGCTTCAAGAAGAGAAAATGCTCGGTGAGTATCATCGCCGGGCGTGATCTGAATGGGCCGGGTGACAATGGTGAAGTGACGTTCATCGCTCCGCGCGGTGCCTGGCAGATGCTCCTTGGATTGCCCTTGCGCATCCGACGTGAGCGGCCACGCGTCGTGGTCACTACCTCCAACGACATTGCGGTATGGGTCACCTTCTGGCGCCGCATTCTCTATCCTTCTACGGCAGTCGTTGTGGCTCAGCATCTTTCGCTGTCAGGGCCCAGGCGGGCGGCTCGTGGGTTTGTCAGGCTCAAACTGGAATTGATTCGTTGGGCGATGCGGGGCATGCTGACGCGGTCCCAAGGTCTGGTCGCTGTTTCTGTGGCGTTGGCGGCAGAAATGGCGTCTGAGCTGAAGCTCCCTCGCTCCGGAATACGAGTGATTCACAACCCGTTGGTCAGTACGGAGGGTGTGCAGGCAAGGCACATTTCTCAGGCGTGGCCCTTCCCGCATGACGATGTTCCGGTTTTTATCTATGCGGGGCGCCTTTCACCGGAGAAGCGCCTCGATCTTCTTTGGGAGGCATTTGTGCTGGTGCGAGCCACCCATCCGGCACGTTTGCTCATACTGGGACAGGGGCCGGAAGGTGCGCGTGTGGCCCAGTGGATTGAGAGGAGCACACTCCAGAGCGACTGCGCTCTGCTGGGGCGGGTGGAGGATGCGCTGCCCTGGATGGCCCGAAGCACGGCGCTGGTGCTGCCGTCAGACTACGAAGGGTTTGGCAATGTCCTGGTCGAGGCCATGAGCTGCGGCGTTCAGGTGATTGCTACCGACTGCCCACACGGTCCGTCGGAAGTCCTGGGCGGCGGTCGGTTTGGTCAACTGGTGCCTGTGGGAGATGCGCATGCATTGGCCCAGGCCATGAGGAATGTGCTGAATGGAAGGCGGCAGGTGGCTGCTGAAGATCTTCGCGAACGTAGCAAGGCATTCTCCATCGATGCAGCCTGTGAGGCGTATCTGGAGCTCTTCAGCTTGGCAATTGAGCGGCTTCAGGGCCGGGACTGAAAATCACAGTCAACCATGCGGCCATTGCCATCAGTGCTTCGGCGACGATGATCATCCAAACCGCTCCCAACAGTCCGTGTGCAGGAATCCAGGCTGCGGCGATCAAGGTCATTATCACCAGCCCGAGAGTCTCGATGACGAATCGATGCATTTTCTTGCCACGTCCAATCAGCACATTACAGGCGATTTGGCGCAGGCTGTAGCCGATGATGAACAGGCCCATCCATTGCAGGCCGGGAATGGCAGCAGAGAACTCAATACCGAGCACGGAGGGCAAGATGCTGGCGGTACACCACAGCACGAGGCCCCCCAGCGTTCCATACGCCGTCGCGACCAAGATCATTGAAACGATCAGGTGTAGATGCTGGGGGGACACTGGTTGCGCACGGAACAACCGCGGCATCGCTGACATGACCATTGCATCGAGTGGCATCGCAATTACCGCCGCGATGCGATAGCACGCAGCATACAAGCCGGCTAGCTCGCTTCCACCTGCATGCAGGACGAGCGATTTATCCAGCGTAGTCACGGCAACGGCAGAACTCCAGGCAGCGGCGTGTCCCGTGCCATGAGCCAGATCGCTGCGTCCGATCTGCAGGTGTGCTGGGCCGGGGCGCAGTATTCGCCGGACCAGCATGAGGGCCAGCACCGCGCTGCATGCCGAAGAGGCCAGGTGCAGCAATAGATAGGTCGTCAGGTTGTGGTCGACCGGTAGCAGCCCGAAGATGCAGATGGCTGCAAGCCTCATGCCTGCGTTCAATGCGGGAAGGGCAGCGGCCCAGCCCAAACGATCATTGGCTGAAAATGCGAATGCAGCATTGGTGACGATGGGGAATGCGATGATCTCCGAAAGCGCGACAAGGCCGAGTGCGGGCCACGACATCAAGCCAGCGGTCAGTAGAGAAAAGGCCAAGGAAAGTGGCGCTGCGCTCAGGGCGCAGAGCACAAGGCTCTGCTTCCAATAACGGGGAAACTTCCCGTGGTCCGCAGTGCTGTATTGGTACATCAGCATGCCGCTGCCCAGCCCGACTAGGCCGGCAAGAGCCGAGGCCGTGCCAACCGTGCCGGAGAACAGGCCGTAGTCGGTTGCCCCCAAAACGCGAGCGCCGAGGATGATCCATGCAGCCAAGCACGCCATCCGCATGCCCTGCCAGAACATCACCAGGATCGAGGTCCTAGCAAGGTTGCCAAGGCGCGGTAGCCTAGCGGACATTCTGGGGCTCCATGATGGCGCGTAGTCGCTTCGCATAGTCTGCGGCGACTTGCGAATGGTCGAAGCGAGCTACCAGCTCAGGTCGTTGTGCGTGTGCCCACGCTTGCGCCTGTTCCGGTGCACTCAGCAGTTCGATGAGTACGCTTGCAAGCGAAGCTGAGGATCGTTGCGTGGCCAGATAGCGAGGCGGGCCCGCTGGAAATGCATCACGTACTGCCGGCACGTCCGTGGTCACGACCGGGCAGCCGCAACCGAGAGCTTCCACAGTAACCAATCCAAGCCCTTCCTGATCTCCGTTGCGGGCCTCGACGAAGGGAGCGACGAGCGTAGTCGCACGTTGGTAGTAGGCGGGAAGCGCGTTCTGTGTCACCGGACCGACGAAACGGACGTGCTTTTGCAGACCTAATGCTGCCACCTGAGCTTCCCGTTCTGGTAGTTCCGGCCCGTGTCCGATGACGGTGAGGAAGACCTGGGAATGACGAGCCAGAACGAGTGGCAAAGCATCAATCAGGTACGTCAATCCCTTCTTCTCGACCAGTCGTCCGACGAACAGCAGTTCGTTATGTGCCCGCTTCACTGGGGAGGGGACAAAGCGATGTTGAAGGTCCACGCCCATTGGCGAAACCGCCAAGGGAAGGTTCGCCGCTAATGCGCGGAAGGGCGCCACCATCGCCTGACTGACGACGCTGGCCGCTTGTGCGCGAGCTAGGGAGAATCGTTTCACGGCCGAGAGAAGCCGCCCCTTCAGAGAGAAGAGATCTCCGCCATGAGATGTAATCAGCATCGGGGGGCGGAGGCGTCTTGGCAGCAGCGCGCTTGTGAGTCCCTGCGGAATGATCCAGTGTGCATGCAGCACTTCGTGACGATTTCGCCGCAGCTCGCGTTGCAATGCCCACCACTGACACAGCAGGAACGTGGGCAATAGTGCAAGCATCCAAGGGCGGCGGCGCAAGTTGGAGGTGATGCCACCACCATTGACAAGTTGCTCCATGCCTTCCGGCGCGTAGCGATAGCGAATGACCTGTACACCGTCCAGTTTCTCTTGGGTGGCGGCGCCAGGAGCGTGAGGACATAGCACAGTGACCCGGAAATCACCGGTCAGATGCCGGCTGAGGGCGTGCACGAACCCAGGCTCGGTGTCTCCTTCCCACCGCGGATAGGTGGACGCCACGACCAGCAGCCCCGGAAGAGAGGCGGTCTGCATGCCTCCCTCAGTCACTCGGTTGAGTCCTTCCGCGATGCAAGGTAGGTAAGGCCGGTGATCTGCTCCGATACCAAGCCGATAAGGAAGATGATCACCGATGCGCTGAACAGCAGTGTGCTCATGTTGGTGAAGCGATGCATGGTCGCGAATGTATACCCGTAGTAACCCAAGCCCAGAAGGAAGAAGGCCAGCGCCACCGGCGCGAACAGTTTCAGGGGGGAGTACAAGGTCGCAATCTTGAAGATGATCAGCAAGAAGCGGATTCCATCCTTGATCGGACGAATATGGCTACCGTTCCCCACACGCTTCGCGACAGGAATGGGAACATAGGCAACAGGGTAGGCGCTTCGGAAGAATGCCATGGTGCTGGTCGTTGGGTAGCTAAATCCGTTAGGCAGCAAATGCAGGAACTCGCGGAAGCGTCGCGCGCGTACCGCACGGAAGCCCGAAGTCAGGTCCATTACTTTGAAGCCGGTCATATGGCTGGCCAGCCAGTTGTAGAATCGATTGGCAAGGCCGCGGTGAACGTTGGCTTGGCCGCTGCTGTCGCGAGCGCCGACGACCATGTCGTAGCCTTCGGATAGCTTATCCAGCAATGCCCGGATGTGGGCCGGGTCATGCTGCCCATCGGCATCCATGAACACCAGAATGTCTCCACAGGCTGCACGTGCGCCACGTTTGATCGAGGCACCGTTACCCATCGAATAGGGGCTGGAAAGCACCCGAACACCTTGTTCCCGCGCAATTGTTGCGGTGGCGTCGGTGGAGCCGTCATCGACTACGATGATCTCTGCAAGTGGGTACTGCAAACGAAGTTCCGGCAGCGTGCGAAGAAGGCCTTCGGCTTCATTCTTGGCCGGCAGGATGATGCTGAGCTGATTCAAAGTGTGTCCCCATTTTCCCCGGTGCAATGGTACTCCGCTGCGGTGCCTGAATGGGAAGGAGCGGAAGGAAAGGCACGGGTCAGACCTCCTCCAACCTGAAGTAGTCTGAGGAGCGGCTGTAGACGAAAGCGATGTGGAAACATGTGACCAGAAGGGATGTTGGCAGGCCGTTGACGGGGCTATCATCCCCGGGGGAGTCAGGATCGTGCCTGCCGGGCTGGGAGTGCCGGGCGAGGCAGTCATGCTGAAGGATTGGCGTCGTCGTCGGCCATCGGGTCGCGGCAGGTTCTGCTGCCCTGTGCGGTGCCTCTGGAAGGCGCGCCGCACTGCCTGACCCATGATGAGCCAAGGATCCATATGAACGCCGTAACCACCGCCAATCTCGTCGGCATCACCGGCCTGGCCCGTCGCCTGGTCCAGGATGGTGCGCTGGACGAGGCTTCCGCCCGCGACGCCATGGCCAAGGCCGCTGCGGCCCGCCAGCCGCTGCCGACCTGGTTCGCGCAGAACAAGGTGGTCGGGGCGGCCCAGTTGGCGGCGGCCAACGCGGTCGAGTTCGGCATGCCGCTGTTCGACGTGTCCACGTTCGACGCCAGCCAGAACGCGATGAGCCTGGTCAGCGAGGAGCTGCTGCGCAAGCACAACGTGCTGCCGCTGTTCAAGCGCGGCGGCAAGCTGTTCGTGGGCACCAGCAACCCGACCCATTCGCTGGACGAGATCAAGTTCCACACCAACCTGGTGGTGGAGCCGATCCTGGTGGATGAAGACCAGATCCGCCGCACGCTCGAGCAGTGGCATGCCAGCCATGACACGCTGGGCGACGCGCTGAGCGGTGACGACGATGGCATTGGCAACCTGGATGTGTCCGGCGGTGACGAAGACATTTCCGGAGCCGGCGACTCCGGCATCGATGCCAAGGGTGATGACACCCCGGTGGTGAAGTTCGTCAACAAGGTGCTGGTGGACGCGATCCGCAAGGGCGCCTCGGACATCCACTTCGAGCCCTATGAAGACGACTATCGCGTGCGCCTGCGCATCGATGGCCTGCTGAAGATGGTGGCGCGCGCGCCGGTGAAGCTGAACCAGCGCATCGCCGCGCGCCTGAAGGTGATGGCGCAGCTGGACATCGCCGAGAAGCGCGTGCCGCAGGACGGACGCATCAAGCTCAACCTGTCCAAGACCAAGCAGATCGACTTCCGCGTGAGCACGCTGCCGACCCTGTTCGGCGAGAAGGTGGTGCTGCGTATCCTGGACGGCAGCGCGGCCAAGCTGGGCATCGACAAGCTGGGTTACGAGCCGGACCAGCAGAAGCTGTTCCTGGACGCCATCCACAAGCCGTACGGCATGGTGCTGGTGACCGGCCCGACCGGTTCGGGCAAGACGGTGTCGCTGTATACCGCGCTGGGCATCCTCAACGACGAGACGCGCAACATCTCCACCGCCGAAGACCCGGTGGAAATCCGTCTGCCCGGCGTCAACCAGGTGCAGCAGAACAACAAGCGCGGCATGACCTTCGCCGCGGCACTGCGCTCGTTCCTGCGACAGGATCCGGACATCATCATGGTCGGCGAAATCCGCGACCTGGAGACGGCCGAGATCGCGATCAAGGCGGCGCAGACCGGCCACATGGTGCTGTCCACGCTGCACACCAACGATGCACCGCAGACCATCGCGCGCCTGATGAACATGGGCATCGCGCCGTACAACATCACCAGCTCGGTGACGCTGGTGATCGCCCAGCGCCTGGCGCGCCGGTTGTGCAACAACTGCAAGCGCCCGGCCAACCTGCCAGAGCACGCGCTGCTGGCTGAAGGCTTTACCCAGGCGCAGCTGGATGCGGGTATCGAGCTGTACGAGGCGGTCGGCTGTGACGAGTGCACCGAGGGGTACAAGGGCCGCACCGGTATCTACCAGGTGATGCCGATGACCGACGAGATCGCCACGATCGTGCTGGCCGGTGGCAATGCGTTGCAGATTGCCGAGGCCGCACAGCAGATCGGGGTGAACGATCTGCGCCAGTCGGCGTTGAAGAAGGCGGCGGCGGGTGTCACCAGCCTGGCCGAGATCAACCGCGTTACCAAGGATTGAGGTAGAGCCGAGCCTATGCTCGGCTGATGGTTCGAAGAGCAGCCGAGCGTGGGCTCGGCTCTACAGTAGATCTGCGTCGTGCGTGGATGGGGTGGCCCGCGTCGGGCCCTCCTTACTCCATCCCCAGCTTCTTCAGCTTGTAGCGCAGCGCGCGGAAGGTGATGCCCAGCTGCGCGGCGGTGCGGGTCTTGTTCCAGCGGTTTTCTTCCAGTGCGCGCTGGATGGCGCTGCGCTCGAGCTGTTCAATGTACGAGGGCAGGGCGGCGCTGCCGGGCTGCAGGTCCACCACGGCTTCGGCGTGCGCTGCGCTGCCGGGCGTGCGCGGGGCATGCTGCGGCAGGCGCAGGTCGTCGGCGCCGATGCGGTCTTCTTCGGCCAGGGCCAGCGCGCGTTCCAGGATGTTCTCCAATTCGCGCACGTTGCCAGGGAAGGCGTACTGGGCCAGTGCGTCCAGCGCCGACGGCGCCAGCAACGGCGTCGGGCGGCCATGGCTGCGGGCCAGCCGTGCCAGTACCGATGCGGCCAGTTCCGGCAGGTCCTGGCGACGCTCGCGCAGCGGCGGCACCCTCAGTTCGATCACGTTGATGCGGTAGTAGAGGTCGTGGCGGAAGCGCCCGTCCTCGACCAGCTCGGCCAGGTCCTTGTGGGTGGCCGAGAGGATGCGCACGTCCACCGGCTCCTCGGTAGCCGCGCCCACCGCGCGCACTGATTTTTCCTGGATCGCGCGCAGCAGCTTCACCTGCATCTGCAGCGGCAGCTCGGCCACTTCGTCGAGGAACAGGGTGCCGCCATGCGCGGCCTGGAACAGCCCGGGCTTGTCGGCGTGGGCGCCGCTGAAGCTGCCCTTGCGGTGGCCGAAGAATTCGCTTTCCATCAGCTCGCCGGGAATGGCGCCACAGTTGACCGGCACGAACGGGCCGGTCGCGCGGGAGCCCTGGGCATGGATGGTGCGTGCGACCAGCTCCTTGCCCACGCCGGATTCACCGAGGATGTAGACCGGCGCCTGGCTGCGCGCGACCTTGCCGATGGTGGTGCGCAGCACGTCCATGGCCGGCGAATCGCCGAGCAGGCGTGCGCCCTGTTCGGCGGCGGGGCCGGGCGCGGGGCGCTCGGTGTTGTTCAGTTCCAGCGCGTGCTTGACCAGGCCGCGCAGCACGGCGATATCCACCGGCTTGCTGACGAAGTCGAAGGCGCCGGCCTTCAGCGCTTCCACGGCCAGGTCCATGCTGCCGAAGGCGGTGATCATCGCCACTGGCGTGCGCGGGTAGTGCTGCGCGATCTCGCTGACCAGCTCGATGCCATTGCCGTCCGGCAGGCGCATGTCGGTGATGCACAGGTCGTACGGATTGCTGGCCAGCAGTTCGCGCGCTTCGGCAAGGTTGGCTGCCGTACTGATGCGCAGCCCCATGCGGCCGAGCGTCAGTACCAGCAGTTCGCGGATGTCGCGTTCGTCGTCGACGACGAGGGCGCTGCGGGTTTCGTTCATGGGCGTGAAAGATAAACGAGGGGGCTGGAAGCGACAAATGTTTGACGCACAGAATCGAGATCAGGTGGGCAACAGCGTATGCGGGCCGGGCAGCACCAGGCGGAAGCAGGAGCCTCCAGCGGGAACCGGGATGTAGTCCAGCCGCGCCTGGTTGGCCCGGCACAGCTCGCGGGCGATATACAGGCCCAGCCCGGTGCCATGCTCGGACGTGGTGAAGAACGGCCGGAACAACTGTGCGGCCACGCTCTCGGGAATACCGGGGCCACGGTCCATCACGTCGATGACCGCACTGCGCTCGTGCTGCGCCACGCGCAGGCGCACCCGCGCCGGCTGCTGGCCGATGCGCCCGTACTTGAGCGCGTTGTGCACCAGCACGGTCAGCACCTGGTAGAGGTGCTTGGTGTCGACCTGGGCCAGCACCGAGGTGTCGTTGATGATCGGCTCGATGCTGTCGGTCTCCAGCGTCTGGCCCTGCTTGTACTCCAGCACGAAGCGGCGCACGAAGGCGGCCAGGTCGACGTTCTCCGGCGTGGCGCGCTCGCGCCGGGCCAGGCCCAGCACGCTTTCGACGATGCCGTTGGTGCGCTGGCACTGCTGGCGGATGATCTGCAGCAGGCGGCGGTCGCTTTCGTTGAAGCCGGTGCCTTCTTCCAGCAGCTGCACCGCGTAGTTGATCGCGGCCAATGGGTTGCGGATCTCGTGGGCGAGGCTGGCCGAGAAGCGGCCCATCGCCGACAGGGTGAGCGATTCGGCGCGGCGCGAGACCACGCTGGAGTCGTCCAGGAACACCAGGGCCAGGTCGCTGCCGGCCAGCAGGCGGGCAAAGCGCGGCTGCACTTCGGGCTGGTCGGGGTTGAGCTGCAGCGGTAGTTCGTCCTGCGCCCAGCCATTGCGCCAGCGCTGCAGGCGACGGGCGAGTTCCGGGGCGGCGCTGGCCAGGTCCAGGCGGCCGCTTTCGCCGCTGCCGTCGTTGTCACCGAGCAGCATCGCGGCGGCCTCGTTGGCCAGGGTGACGCGGTTGTCGGCGTCGACCACCAGCACGCCGGTACGCATGCGGCGGATGATCAGCTCGTTGATCTGGAACAGGTTGGCCACTTCATCGCCGCGCTGGTTGGCCAGCTGCTGGTTGCGGCGCGCGCGGCTGCCGACCTGGTAACTGATGAAGGCCAGCGCCAGGTAGCTGGTGGCGAACATGGCCAGTTCGGCCAGGGTGCGGGTGGGATCGCCGCCTTCCAGCAGCTTCCAGGTGTACTCCACGCCGGTGGCGAGGCTGGCGGCCAGCGCCAGGCCCAGCCCCAGGCTGAGCGGGAGCAGGGTGGCGGCGGCGGCGATGTTGAACAGCAGCGACATCGAGATGCCGGCGCTGGCACCGGGCAGGGCATGCGACAGCAGGGTGGCGGCGACGATGTCCACCAGCACGCCACTGACCACGATCGGGCGCAGCCAGCGTTCGTTGCGGCCGATCACCAGGGCCAGCAGGGACAGCACCAGGTAGATGGCGGCGACGGTGTCGGCCAGCCGCGGATGGTGGGCTTCGCCGACCATGGCCGACAGCGGGCTGTAGAGCAGGGCGGCGATGACCGAGGCGATCAGCACCCGGTACAGCGCGAAGAAATACAGCTCACGCCGCGGAATCGATTCGATGCGGTCGATCAATGAAGCACTGGGTGACACGCCGGAACTCCCCTTCTGGCTGCCTGGGTCTGGAATCTGCGGCAGGCCTGCCCGGCGTCCCCTGAGGCCGGGCGGGCACGTCGCTTCGATGTGGCCTGCGGTGGAAGCGGTCGAGCAACCCCGACGCGACACACCCTGGCTGACCAGTATAGGGCCCCAGGCAGGGCGCCGCCGGAGCCGCCCGGATCGCGCATTTGGCCCGGGATGGATACCGGTGGCCAGTGGGCCGCCGGGCGCAACTGCCTGAATGACGGCGGAAATCTGGCCGCGTCTGGCGTTTTGTACAGACTTCTTTGCGCCCCGGCGCCGGCTCGGCCACAATAGTGGGCCCGCCGCGGTCCATGCCGGCGCCCCGCCGGGGCCCTGAGGAATTGCGTGCGGTCGTTCCTATTCCCACGGTGACGCATGAATTTCCACGAATACCAGTCAAAACAACTGCTTGCCGAGTACGGCATCCCGGTCCCGGCCGGCAAGGTCGCTGCGACCCCGGACGAAGCGGTTGCCGCTGCCAACTCCCTGGGCCAGGGCCCCTGGATGGTCAAGGCGCAGATCCACGCTGGCGGCCGCGGCAAGGCTGGCGGCGTCAAGTTCTGCAAGACCACCGACGACGTGAAGGCCGCTGCGGCCAAGATGCTCGGCACCAAGATGGCCACCTACCAGACCGCAGGCGTTGAACTGCCGGTCAACCTGGTGCTGGTGACCACCGCCGGCGAGATCGTCAAGGAACTGTACCTGTCGGTGCTGGTCGACCGTGGCACCAAGACCATCACCTACATCGCCTCTTCGGAAGGCGGCGTGGAAATCGAGCAGGTCGCTGCTGAAACCCCGGAGCTGATCCACTCGCTGAACGTCGACTTCGTCGAAGGCGTGCAGGGTTACCACGGCCGTGATTTCGGCTTCAAGCTGGGCCTGACCGCCAAGCAGGCCGGCCAGTTCGCCAGCATCATGGTGAACCTGTACCGCCTGTTCAACGAAAAGGACCTGGCCCTGGTTGAAATCAACCCGCTGGCCATCCTGGACGACGGCAACCTGTACGCGCTGGACGGCAAGTTCGACAGCGACGACAACGCCGCGTTCCGCCAGAAGGCCCTGGTCGCCATGCGCGACAAGACCCAGGAAGATCCGACCGAAGTGATCGCTTCGGAGCTGGACATCAACTACGTCACCATGGACGGCAACATCGGCTGCATGGTGAACGGCGCCGGCCTGGCCATGGCCACCATGGACGTCATCAAGCTCAACGGCGGCGAGCCGGCGAACTTCCTGGACGTGGGCGGCGGTGCCAACAAGCAGCGCGTCATCGAAGCGTTCAAGCTGATCCTGTCCTCGGACAAGGTCGAAGGCATCTTCGTCAACATCTTCGGCGGCATCGTCCGCTGCGACATGATTGCCGAAGGCATCATCGCCGCCGTGAAGGAAGTGGGCGTCAAGGTTCCGGTCGTGGTGCGCCTGGAAGGCACCAACGTGGAAGAAGGCAAGCAGCTGCTGCGCGACAGCGGCATGGCCATCATCCCGGCTGACAACATCAACGATGGCGCCAAGAAGATCGTTGAAGCTGTCAAGAACGCTGCCTGATTCGACACCAAGGAATTCCCATGTCTGTTTTGATTAACAAGAACACCAAGGTGATCGTGCAGGGCTTCACCGGCCAGCAGGGCACCTTCCACGCCACTCAGATGATCGAGTACGGCACCCAGGTTGTTGGCGGCGTGACCCCGGGCAAGGGTGGCACCACCCACATCGATCTGCCGGTCTTCAACACCGTTGCCGATGCAGTGCAGAGCACCGGCGCCAACGCTTCGGTCATCTACGTGCCGCCGCCGTACGCGGCCGACGCGATCCTGGAAGCCGCAGCTGCCGGCATCAAGGTCATCGTCTGCATCACCGAAGGCATCCCGGTGCTGGACATGCTGCGCGTCAAGAACGTGCTGACCCGTTCGCATCCGGACACCGTGCTGATCGGGCCGAACTGCCCGGGCGTCATCACCCCGGGTGAGTGCAAGATCGGCATCATGCCGGGCCACATCCACCAGCCGGGCAAGATCGGCATCGTGTCGCGTTCGGGCACCCTGACCTATGAAGCGGTCAAGCAGACCACCGAAGTCGGCCTGGGCCAGTCCACCTGCATCGGCATCGGTGGTGACCCGATCAACGGCCTGAACTTCGTCGACTGCCTGAAGCTGTTCAACGAAGACCCGCAGACCGAAGGCATCATCATGGTTGGCGAGATCGGCGGTGACGCTGAAGAAGCCGGCGCCGAGTACATCAAGAACCACGTGAAGAAGCCGGTCGTCGGTTTCATCGCCGGTGCGTCGGCTCCGGCCGGCAAGCGCATGGGCCACGCGGGCGCGATCGCCTCGGGCGGCAAGGGCACTGCCGAAGGCAAGTTCGCCGCCATGGAAGCTGCCGGTGTTGTCACCGTCCGCTCGCCGGGCGATCTGGGCGCTGCCATCGCCAAGCTGGTGAAATAAGATCGACTGCCTCCGGCAGACGATGCTGTAGAGCCGGCCGCTGGCCGGCCGCTTGAACACAGAAAGGCCGCCTCCGGGCGGCCTTTCTGTGTCTGGTGTGGGGCCAGATCCCTTTTGCTGCGCAAAACGGATCTGACCCCGGCGTTACAATGGCGGCATTGCAACCACAGGCTGGAATCCCATGGCTTCGATCCGCATCGCGATGGCGCAGTTCGACTTCCCGGTCGGCGATGTCGCCGGCAACACCGAGCGCATCATCGAGATGATCGGCCAGGCGCGCGACGAGTACGGCGCCGAGCTGGTGATGTTCCCCGAGCTGGCGGTGAGCGGCTACCCGCCGGAAGACCTGCTGCTGCGCCCGGGCTTCCTGTACGAGTGCGAGCAGGCGATGGCCCGCATCGCTGCCGCCTGCCGCGGCATCACCGCCGTGGTCGGCTGGCCGCAGGCGGCTGGCGCGGTGGTCTACAACGCCGCCAGCGTGCTGCGTGACGGCCTGGTCGAGCAGACCTACCGCAAGCGTGAGCTGCCCAACTACGCCGTGTTCGACGAGCGCCGCTACTTCGATGTCGATCCGGATGGCGGCAGCTGCGTGTTCGAGGTCAACGGTATTCCGGTTGGCCTGCTGATCTGCGAGGACCTGTGGTTTGCCGAGCCGCTGGCCGACACCATGCGCGCCGGTGCGCAGCTGGTGGTGGTGCCGAATGCTTCGCCGTACGAGCGTGGCAAGCATGCCCAGCGCGACGCCGTGCTGGCTGCACGTACCCGCGAGAGCGGGGCGGCGATCGCCTATCTCAACGTGGTTGGCGGCCAGGACGCGCTGGTGTTCGATGGCGCCTCGGTGGTGGCCGACGGTGATGGCACGGTGCACCCGGCCGCTGCTGCCTTCGTCGACCAGTGGCTGGTGGTGGAGTACGACGGCGCCAGCCGCCGCTTCATGCCGCACGTGTGGATGGACGACGGCGACGAGAGCATGGACGCGCTGGCCTGGCGCGCGGTGACCCGTGGCATCCAGGACTACTGCCGCAAGAACGGCTTCAAGAAAGTGTGGCTGGGCCTGTCCGGCGGCATCGACTCGGCGATCGTGCTGGCCATGGCGGTCGACGCGATGGGCGCGGAGAACGTAACCGCCGTGCGCCTGCCGTCGCGCTACACCGCGGCCCTGTCCAACGACCTGGCGGCCGAGCAGTGCCAGGCGCTGGGCGTGAAGCTGGAGGCGGTGTCGATCGAGCCGGCGTTCAAGGGCCTGATGGAAGCGTTGGCGCCGATGTTCGAGGGCACCGCGCCGGACGTGACCGAAGAGAACCTGCAGTCGCGCAGCCGCGGGGTGATCCTGATGGCGCTGGCCAACAAGTTCGGCGGCTTGCTGCTGACCACCGGCAACAAGAGCGAGTACGCGGTCGGCTACGCCACCATCTACGGCGACATGTGCGGTGGCTATGCGCCGCTGAAGGACCTGTACAAGACCGAAGTGTTCGGCCTGTCCAAGTGGCGCAATACCGTGGGCGGCGCACCGGTGATCCCGCCGGCGGTGATCAGCCGCCCGCCGTCGGCCGAGCTGCGCGAGAACCAGCTGGACCAGGATTCGTTGCCGGCCTATGACGTGCTGGACGGCATCCTGTACCGCTACATCGATCAGGAACAGTCGCGAACGGAGATCGTGGCCGCCGGTTACGACGCGGCCGTGGTTGACCGCGTGCTGCGCCTGGTGCGCATCAGCGAGTGGAAGCGGCACCAGGCCGCGCCGGGGCCGAAGGTCTCGCGCCGCGCCTTTGGCCGCGAGCGTCGTTACCCGATCAGCAACGGCTACAAGGGCTGAGGCAGCGGTTGGCAGGTAGTGCCGGCCGCTGGCCGGCAACGCCCTATAGCGCGTATCCACGCATGGCGTGGATCTACTGCATTCGGTAGTGCCGGCCGCTGGCCGGCAACTTCCTGGATCGCGTATCCGGCATGGCGTGGATCTACCGGGCTTCGTCGAGCCGTTGTTCGAGGCCTGCGATCTCCGCAGCGTCGTTGAAGTGGTCGCCCTCCAGTCGTGCACGCACGAACGCCAGGGCATCCGCCGCCGCCGCATCCAGCGTGCCGCGATGATCGACCGGGTAGCGCCGGAACGCGACCGGCTCGCCTCGCACGGCCAGGCCTGCGGCGTACAGCAGGGTGGTCAGATAGGGCACGTCGCGGTCCTCGCTGCCATGGGCCAGCATCAGCGGCTGGCTGAAGCCGCGGCGCGGTACGCCCAGATAGTCGTACAGCACCGCCCAGATGCCCGGCACGCTGGTCAGTGGTGCAGTAAACATGCTGCCGGTATCGGCGCCGTCCAGCGTGGCGGTCAGTTCGCTCAGGCACTGCTCGCGGGCCACTGCCACACGGGCACGGCCTGCGTCGCTGAGGACGCGGTCGATCTGAGGCGCGGCCTGCAGCAGGCCGTCGAGCAGATACGCGTGATATGCGTTGGGTGCGCCAGGATTGGCGGTGCGGTTGCCGGGATTCATCACCAGCGCGGTCAGTTCGACTGCGGTGGGCGTTCCGGCGGTGAAACTGCCGCGGTACTGCAGGGATGGGCCGCCATGGGAGGCGGCCAGATGGCCTGCTGTCAATGCGGCCGCGCCCCCCTGCGAATATCCGACCGAGACCCAGCGCGGCGACAATGTTGCCGTCCCCAGGTACTGGCGGCTGGCCTTGACCATGTCGATGGCGTTGCGCGCCGCGGTACGCACGTGCAGGTAGGCATGATTGCCTGGGCTGCCCAGGCCCTGGTAGTCGGCGGCGGCGACGGCATAGCCCTGGGCCAGGAACACGTCCAGGAAGCGTCCGTCGCGTTCGGCATGGGTGGGGCCGGAGACCGAGGGCGCACAGCGATCCGCAATGCCCTGAGTGCCATGTGCCCAGGACACCACCGGCCACCCGCCCGCAGGCGCCGCGCCGGCGGGCAGGTACAGCAGGCCGGTGCCTTCGGCCAGCTGGCCGCGGTGGTCCGGGGTGCGGTAGTGCAGCTTGTAGGCCTGCGCGGCCTTCGACGGCACCCATGACGCGCGATAGGGGGCGGCAGACAGCAGATCGCCCGGCGCGGCCGGTGCAGCGGCCAGGGGGCGCGGGGATAGCGCCAGCAGGGCGGTGGCGATGAGGCAGGACAGGGGACGGAAACTGCAGCGCAGTGGGGCCATGGGACGCTCCGTGATGGCCGGTGTGGCCGTTGCGCCGCAGTGTGGAGCGCCTCGCCCAGGCGGGCTGCGACCGGCGTCGCATCCGCGCTGGATTCGTAGCATTCCTAGGTGCCGGCCCCGGCGCGGGGAGGCGGATGAGGAAAGCAGTCGAGCGTGGCTCGACTCCACAAAGAAGAAGGGCCCCTTTCGGGGCCCTCTCTTATTTCTTTTCCAGTCGCGCGTTGCGCTGGCCGGTGCTGGCGGACTTCTCGCCGGCGAACGGGTTCAGCTTGCGGATCATCCACGGGTACTTCGGCCACTTGCCTTCCAGCCACGGATGGTCCGGCTGGTTCAGCTGCAGGACGCGGCGGGCGTCGTCGGCCAGAGTCTTGTTGCCCAGGTGGGTGTAGGAATCGGCCAGCACGGCCACGGCGTCGTACTGGAAGGCGCTCTGCGGGTAGGTTTCCAGCAGGTAGTTGGCGCGGCCCACGGCCGAGACCCAGGCGCCGCGGCGCATGTAGTACAGGGCGTTGTCCAGCTCGTGCTGGGCGAACACGTCACGCAGCTCCAGCATGCGCTGGCGCGCATCGGCGGCGTAGCGGCTGTTCGGGTAACGATCAACCACGATGTTGAAGTCCGAGTACGCCTGGTGCGGCGTGGACAGGTCGCGGCGGCTGGCATCCAGCGACCATACGCGGCGCAGGAAAACCGTACTGCGGTTGGAATTGGCCAGGCCGCGCAGGTAGTACAGGTACGCAATGTTGCGGTGCGTCGGGTAGGTGCGGATGAAACGGTCGATGCTGGACACCGCGTCATCGTGCTTGCCGGCCTTGTACTGGGCGTAGGCGGTTTCGATCATCGCCTGCTCGGTGTACGGGCCGTACGGATACTGGGCCACCAGGCGGCGGAAGCTGGCTTCGGCGCCGCTCCAGTTGCCGCCCTGCATCAGCTTGTGGCTTTTCTCGTACAGCTGTTCGACCGGCACGCCTTCGTCGGGGCGATCACCCTTCTTGGCGCCGCGGTGGCAGCCGGTTGCGGCGATGACCAGCACCAGCAGCAGGGCGGTGAGGCGGACGGGCGCGGAGAGCATGGCGGAGCGTCGGATCATGGGGTCGAGGCGGGACGCGGCTGGAATACGAAGGGTCGATGATAGCCTAGTGTCCTGTCCAGCGACTGAAACCGGCCGCCGGGACCCCAAAATTTCAAAGAATGCCCCCTGCCATGTCTGAACAACCCTCTGAATCGGCCCGCCAGGCCATCGTCCCCGACACCGCCGCCGGCCGTCGTTTCGATGCCGTCGTGGCCGAACTGTTCCCCGAATATTCGCGTTCGCGCCTGACCGAGTGGATCAAGTCCGGTGACGTCCTGCTGGACGGCGCCCAGGTGCGCCCGCGCGATCCGCTGCGCGGCGGCGAGGTGGTGACCCTCCATGTGGTGCTGGAAACCCAGACCGACGCCCAGCCGGAGGACATCCCGCTGGACGTGCTGTTCGAGGACGAGCATGTGCTGGTGATCAACAAGCCGGTCGGCCTGGTGGTCCACCCCGGCGCCGGCAACCACAGCGGCACCCTGGTCAACGCGCTGCTGTTCCGCGACCCGTCGGTGGCGGTGCTGCCGCGCGCGGGCATCGTGCACCGCCTGGACAAGGACACCAGCGGCGTGATGGTGGTGGCCAAGACCCTGGAAGCCCAGACTGCATTGGTCGAGCAACTGGCGGCCCGTGACGTGCACCGCCAGTATCTGGCCATCGTGATGGGCGCGCTGGTGGCAGGCGGTACCGCCGATGCCCCGATCGACCGCCACCCGCGCGACCGGCTGAAGATGGCGGTGCGCGAAGACGGCAAGGAAGCGGTGACCCACTACCGCCTGCGCGAGCGCTTCCGTGCGCACACCGCGCTGGAGTGCCGTCTGGAAACCGGCCGTACCCACCAGATCCGCGTGCACATGGCACACGTGCGCCATCCGATCATCGGCGACCCGCTGTACGGCGGTGCGCTGAAGCTGCCCAAGGGTGCCAGCGACGAGCTGGTGGCCGCGCTGCGCGGCTTCAAGCGCCAAGCCTTGCACGCCGAGACCCTGGAGTTCATGCATCCGATCACTGGTGAGCCGGTGCGCAATACCGCGCCGGTGCCGGAGGACATGCTGCACCTGATGAAGGTGCTGCGCGAAGACAGCGAAGCCTTCGCCGCCCGCGAGCGGGATCGCTGGTGATGGCCGCCGCGCTGCCGTTGCTGCAGGCGGACTGGCCGGCGCCGGCAGGCGTCCATGCGCTGACCACGCGTCGGCATGGCGCGGGCATCTCGCCGGCGCCGTTCGCGCAGTTCAACCTCGGCAACCGGCACGCGGCCGATGGTGATACCCCGGCCAACGTGGAGCACAACCGCCAGCTGCTGCAGGAGGGGCTGGCACTGCCCTCGGCACCGCACTGGCTGCGCCAGGTGCACAGCAGCACCGTGCTGCGCTTCACCGCGCCACCGGTGGCTGGCGCCAGCGAACCGGTGGCCGACGCCGCGGTGACTTCGGTGCCGGGCGTGGTGCTGGCGATCCTGACCGCCGACTGCCTGCCGGTGGTGTTTGCCGCGGCCGATGGCAGCGAGGTGGGTGCGGCCCATGCCGGCTGGCGTGGGCTGGCTGACGGCATGCTGGAGGCCACGGTGGCCGCCCTGCAGACGCCGCCGGCGCAGCTGCGGGCTTGGCTGGGCCCGGCTGCCGGGCCGGTCGACTACGAGATCGGCGAAGAGGTCTACCACGCCTTCGTCGGCCATGATCCGGCCGCCGGGGCGGCGTTCGTGGCCACCCGCGCAGGCCACTGGAAAGTGGACCTGTTCGCGCTGGCGCGGCAGCGGTTGCAGGCGGCGGGGATGGACCCGGCGCAGGTGTATGGCGGCACGGTGTCGACCATGGCCGATCCTGACCTGTATTCGCACCGGCGCGACCGTCGTACCGGGCGCATGGCGACCCTGGCCTGGATCGCGCCCTGACCACGCCGCTGTTCGCGCGCGTGCTGGGGCCGGCCTTCGCCACCCTGGCAGCGCCGGTGCAGGCGCTGCATGCCGCGCCGTTGCCCTGCCGCTACGTGGGGCAGGCGCGCATCGTGCGAGGGCGGCACTGGCTGGTGCCGCTGCTGGCCGCGTTGGCGCGGCTGCCGAAGGACGGCGACGCGCTGCCCACCGAAGTGGCGTTCAGTGCACGCGGGCAGGGTGAGCAGTGGGCGCGACGGTTCGGCCGCTGGCCGATGGTGTCGCGGCTGTGGGCGCACGAAGGGATTCTGCGCGAGCAGCTGGGCGCGGTGCGCTTCGAGTTCGCGTTGCAGGCCCGCGAGGGTGGTATCGACTGGTCGGTGCGGCGGGTCTGGGCGTTCGGGTTGCTGCCGCTGCCGACGCGTTGGTTCGGCGGTGTGCGCTGCCGTGAAGCCTGGCGCGGCGAGCGTTACACTTTCCTAGTCGATGTGACGCTGCCCTGGGCCGGAGCCCTGATCCGCTATGAAGGCTGGCTCGAACCACAGTGACGGCGCCGCCGGGACTGGCAGCGCGGTGATCGTGTTCGACGGCGTGTGCGCCCTGTGCAACCGCTGGGTGCGCTTCCTGCTGCGTTTCGACCGCAAGGGGCGCTACCGTTTTGCGGCGATGCAGGGGCAGCAGGGCAGCGCGATGTTGCGCGCGCACGGGCTGGACCCGCAGGACCCGATGTCGTTCCTGCTGCTGGACGCGCAGGGCGCCTGGACCGATACCGATGCCATCCTGCGTGTACTGGCCGGGCTGGACGGCGTCTGGCGCCTGACCGGCGTGCTGCGGATGGTGCCGCGCGGCTGGCGTGATGCCGCGTATCGCGCGCTGGCGCGCAACCGCTACCGCTGGTTCGGGCGGCATGATGCCTGTCATCTGCCCGCACCGGAGCAGGCAGCGCGGTTCCTGGATTGAAGAAAAGGGGACGGAGGGGATTAAGTCGTTTGTGCACAAACGACTTAATCCCCTCCGTCCCCTTTTTTCTCAGCCTTCCAGTGCGTCCAGGTAGCTGCGCCGCCAGTGGTTGATGTCGTAGGTGCGCAGGTGCTCCATCATGGCGTGCCAGCGCTCCTTGCGCTTGCGCAGCGACATCGTCGCCGCGGTGGCGATGGCGTCGGCAACGCCATCCAGGTCGTGCGGGTTCACCAGCAGTGCCTGCTTGAGTTCGTCGGCGGCGCCGGCCAGCAGCGACAGCACCAGCACGCCCGGGTCCTCCGGGTCCTGCGAGGCCACGTATTCCTTGGCCACCAGGTTCATGCCATCACGCAGCGGCGTGACCAGCCCCACCGCCGCTGCACGGTAGAAACCGGTGAGGGTGGCATGGGTGAAGTTCTGGTTGACGTAGCGCAGCGGCGTCCAGTCCGGCTCGGCGTGGCCACCGTTGATGTGGCCGGCGATCTGCTCCAGCTGGCTGCGCAGCTGCCGGTACTCGGTGACATCACCGCGCGAGACGGGGGCGATCTGCAGGTAGGTCAGCGACCCGCGCTGGTCGGGATGGCGCTCAAGGTACCGTTCGAAGCCGAGGAAGCGCTCGGGCAGGCCCTTGGAATAATCCAGGCGATCAACGCCGATCGCCAGTTGGCGATCACGCAGGCTCGCGCGCAGGTTCTTTACGGCGGCCTTGGTGGCGGCGGTACCGGCCTGGCGCGCGATCAGCTCGGTGTCGATGCCGATCGGGAACGCCGCCGCGCGGAAACGACGCCCGCCCGGTGCCTCCAGCTCGCCGTTGGCGAGTACCCGACCGCCGCCGAACAGGCGCAGGTAGGTCTGGAAGCGATCGGCATCGCGCTGGGTCTGGAAGCCCACCAGGTCATACGCGTAGAGCGCGGAGAACAGCCGCAGGTGGTCGGGCATCGCCTGCAGCAGGTCGGCCGAGGGCATCGGGATGTGCAGGAAGAAGCCGATGCGGCAGCCGATGCCACGCTCGCGCAGCAGTGCGCCAAGCGGGATCAGGTGATAGTCGTGGATCCAGACGATGTCATCCTCGCGCAGCAAGGGCGCGAGCTTGTCGGCGAACAGTGCGTTGACCTTGTGGTAGGTCTCGCGGGTGGCACGGTCGTAGTCGACCAGATCCAGGCGGAAGTGCAGCAGCGGCCACAGCGTGCGGTTGGCAAAGCCGTTGTAGTAACCGTCCACCTCGCGCTTGCTCAGGTCCATGGTGACGTAGTCGATGTCACCGTCTTTCTGCCGGTGCAGCGTGCCGCTGCCGTCCTTTACCGTCTTGCCGCTCCAGCCGAACCACAGGCCGCCGCGTTCCTTCAGGGCGGCCAGCAGGCCGACCGCCAGGCCGCCGGCGCGGTTCTCGCCGGGTACGGCCACGCGATTTGAAACCACCACCAGACGACTCACGATGCCTCCTGCCAGGACCGCGACAGGCGCATCGCGGCAGTGATCAGGCCGACGTGCGAATAGGTCTGCGGGAAATTGCCCCAGGCCTCGCCGCTGTCGAAGGCCAGATCCTCCGACAGCAGGCCCAGGTGGTTGCGCTGCTTCAGCAGCAGCTCGAACATCTCGCGCGCCTCGTCCATGCGCCCGATCGCCGCCAGCGCATCGATGTACCAGAACGTGCAGATGGTGAAGCTGGTTTCCGGCTCACCGAAGTCATCTGGCGCGACATAGCGGTACAGCGAATTGCCATGCTTGAGGTCGCGGCCGATCGCATCGACGGTGGCGATGAAGCGGGCGTCCATCGCATCGATGAAGCCGATGTCGGCCAGCAGCAGGAGCGAGGCGTCCAGGCGATGGCCGCCGAAGGTATCGGTGAAGTGGCCCAGTTCCTCATTCCAGGACTCGGCCATGATGCGCGCATGGATGGTGTCGGCGCGCTCGCGCCAGTAGTGAGCGCGGTCATCGCGCTTCAGGCGCACGGCGATCTTGCACAGGCGGTCGCAGGCGGCCCAGCACATCGCGCTGGTGTAGGTGTGCACTTCGGTGCGGCCACGGAACTCCCACAGGCCCGCATCGGGTACGTCATGCAGGGCGAAGGCCTGTTCGCCCAGCGGTTCGAGGCGGGCGAAGGTGTGCGCGTCGCCGGGATCCTGCAGGCGGCGGTCGAAGAACAGCTGCGTGGAGGCCAACACCACGCTGCCGTAGACATCGTGCTGGCGCTGCACCCAGGCCAGGTTGCCACGGCGCACCGGGCCCATGCCGCGGTAGCCGGACAGGCTGGGCACTTCGTCTTCGTCCAGCTTGGCTTCAAAGCCGATGCCATACAGCGGCTGCAGCGTGCCGTCGGTGGTGGCCAGGTTGAAGATGTAGCCGAGGAACTGTTCCATCGTGCGCGTTGCGCCGAGACGGTTCAGCGCCCGCACCACGAAAGCTGCGTCACGCAGCCAGCAGTAGCGGTAGTCCCAGTTGCGCACGCTGCCGGGTGCTTCTGGAATGGAAGTGGTCATCGCCGCGATGATCGCGCCGCTGTCCTCGTACTGGCACAGCTTCAACGTGATCGCACTGCGGATGACCGCGTCCTGCCACTCCAGTGGAATGGACAGGTAGCGCACCCATTCGCGCCAGTAGTCGCGGGTGCGCTGGAACGCTTCCTGCACGTAGCCGCTGATCGACCGGTTGAGTGACTCATCCACGCCCAGGATCAGGTGGATGGGATGGTTGAGCACGAACGGCAGGCCATCGCGCACGAAGCGCACCGGCACATCGGTGGTCAGCCGCAGCACGTGCTCCGGCAGGATCCAGCGCACATGGTTGCTGCCCCAGGTCGACTCTGGCACGCGTGCGCCCCAGTCGGCCAGCGGGCGCGCACGCACGGTGATGCGCGGGCTGCCAGCCAGCGGACGCACCTGGCGGATCAGGCTGACCGGCCGGTAGAAGCGGTCGTTCTGCCGCCAGCGGGGGGCGAAATCCAGGATTTCCAGTTCGCCGCCGTGCGCGTCGCGGAGCACCGTGCGCAGGATCGCCGTGTTGGTGAGGTATTCCTGCTCGCTGCTGGCGAAGTCTTCCAGCTCGATGGCGAAGTCGCCACCGGTCTGCTGGTTGGGGCCGAGCAGCGCACAGAAGGTAGGGTCGCCGTCGAAGGTGGGCAGGCAGCTCCAGACAACGCGGGCACGTTTGTCGACCAGGGCGCCGAAGCTGCCGTTGCCGACCACGCCCAGATCAAGATCGGGTTGGGTCATCACGCGGTACATCTCGGTTGCGGCCGTGGGGGTTGGCCGGGTCAATAGGCATTCTCACGCAGCCAGGCGTGCACGCTGCGTATGTCGGGCAGCGCGAACACCGCCGCGCTGGGTTCACGTTCACCCACCAGCACGCTCCAGCCATGCTGGCTGTTGGCGGCATCGAAGCCGAATTCATCGGTGAGGTCGTCACCGAGAAACACCGGCAGGCGGCCGCGGAAGGGCAGGTACTGCATCATCCGGCGCACGGCACGGCCCTTGTCGGTGCCGACGGGCACGAACTCGACCACATGGTCGCCGGGTTGCAGGCGGTAGCTGGCGCGGCCCCGCACGTGGCGATCGGCGAAGGCGCGCACATCACTTGCCGCGTGCGGCGCACCGCGCCAATGCAGGGCCAGGCCGACGCCCTTGTCTTCCACCAGCACGCCGGGATGGCCGTGGGCAAAGCGCATCGCCTGCTGGTGCAGCGCGTGCAGCCACTCGGCGGTGTCGTCGTCGTGTTCGTCGCGCAGCACACGACCATCCTCGCCGCGCAGTTCGTGCCCATGCAGGCCGGCGGCAGGCAGCTGGAGGGGAGCGAACAGCTGGTCCAGCTGTTCAAGCGGTCGGCCACTGACCAGTGCCACGGCGCCTTCCAGGCGGTCACTGATGCGGCCGATGGCTTCGCGCACATCCGGCAGGAGCTGCACGGCATCCGGTCGTGCAGCGAATTCGATGAGGGTGCCATCGACATCGAGGAACAACGCACAGGCGTCGTCCAGCAATGGCGGTGGCGGACGCAGGGGGAGCGGTTCAGCCATGACGACCAGCCTGCCAGCCTGGGCGTGTACGTGGGGTCGAGGGCAGGCTGCGGATCAGCTTCGGTGGGTGCCGACCGTTGGTCGGCACGGCAGGTCAGCCTGCATCCAGCCCAAACAGCGCGGACCAACGGTCCGCACCCACCCAATGCGATCAGAACGTATAGCGGACGCGGCCGTAGTAGTACGCGCCGTTGCTGCCGATCGGCGACAGCACGTCGTACGGCAGGTTGCCGAAGTAGTGGATATCGCTGTTGGATCGATCCGGGTAGTTGTCGGTCAGGTTCTGGCCGCCGATGGCCACGCTCCATTGCGGGGTAATGCGGTACTCGACTTCGGCATCCAGCTGCCATTCGGCCTGGTAGGTCTGGCGCGGGATGTAGCCATCACCGAAGTTGAACACCCGGGTGGCGCTGCCGTAACGGTTCACGCGGGTGCTCAGCGACCAGTGGTCGTTGCTCCAGGCGGCCGAGAAGCTGCCACGCGTGCGCGGGGTGGCATCGGTCAGGGTGTTGGTCTCCTCGATGCCGAACAGTACGTAGTCCGGGTTCAGCGCGCGCAGCTGCGCCGGCGTGGCCAGCACATTCTTCAGCGTGGTCTTGGTGTAGGCGTAGGTGCCGGTCAGCAGCAGCTGGCCATCGCCCAGCGACTGCCGCCAGTTGCTTACCAGCTCGGCGCCACGGGTGCGGGTATCGGCGGCATTGACGAAGAAGCTGGCGCTCTGCAGGCCACTGACGCCGTAGCTGGCGGCCACGTAATCGGTCAGCGCATCGCCGGTGATGCTCTCCGACAGCGCGATGCGGTCGTCGATATCGATCTGGAAGAAGTCCAGCGACAGGTCGAAATGCTCGCCGATGCGGCTGGTGAAGCCCAGCGAGGTGTTGATCGACTTCTCCGGCTTCAGGTTCTGCGCACCCAGGCCACGCGCGATCGGATTGTTGACCGACAGCAGCCGGCCCTGCACCAGCTGGCCGCCGGCGTTGTAGCCGGTGGAGGTGGATTCGTAGCCGATCTGCGCCAGCGACGGAGCGCGGAAATTGTTGGAGATGGCACCGCGCAGTGCGAACGCCGGGGTGAATTCGTAGCGCAGGCCGAGCTTGCCGGTCAGTTCGCCGCCAAAGTCGTCGTTGTGCTCGTAGCGCGCGGCCAGGTCGGTGGAGAACTTCTCGCCGAACTGGCTGGACAGGCTGGCATAGGCGCTGGCCACGTCGCGCGACAGGGTGGCGGCGTCCTGTGGGGTCAGGCCGCCACCGGCCTGCGAGCCGGTCGGGCGGTCGGTGTACGGGCCCGCCGCATAGCTGGCCGGGTCGCCGGGGCGGGTCTGGTAGCGCTCATGGCGCGCTTCCACGCCCAGGCCCAGCGTGTGGCTGATGCTGTCGCTCTGGGTGAACACGCGGCTCAGATCGAGGTTGCCCACGGTCTGCGCGTACTCGTAGTCGGCGGTCTTGAAGCGGGTCGGGCTGGTCGGGCCCAGCGATGCGTTGAGCGAATCACGCAGGCGGTAGGTGAAGTCGTTCTGGCCGTAATCCAGGCTGCTGTCGTAGCTCCATTCGCCCCACTGGCCGCGCACGCCGGCCACGGCCTGTACGTCGCGGTTCTCGCCTTCGGAGATCGGTCGGTAGCCGTTCGGATAGACCTGCTTCCAGTTGGCATCGCCATCGGGATAGCGGAAGTAGTTGGCGCCTTCGGTATCGCGCTGGTTGAAGGTGCCGAACGCGTAGAACGTCGAGGTCTGGCCCACCGGAATCTCGGTGTTCAGCCACAGGTTGATGTCCTTGCTCTTGCCATCGCCCAGCACATAGTTGCGCTTGCCCTGCAGCGCCAGGTTGTCCGGCGTCTGGTCCCACGGCGGAATCTGGTCGAAGCCGGCGCGGTTGGTGCCGTTGCGGTGCTTGTATTCCAGGCCGACGCGCAGGAAGCCGCCGTCCTCGCCCAGCGAAGTACCGACCTTGGCGCTGACGTTGCCGGTCTGGCCGTCGGTGAGGGTGCGGCCGATCGGCTTGAGGTCGGTGTGGTTGGCACCGTAGCTGGCCTCGATCTCGCCACCGTCGCCGCCGTTGTCGAGGATCACGTTGATCACGCCGGCCACGGCGTCCGAGCCGTAAAGCGCACCGGCACCGTCGCGCAGCACTTCAATGCGCTTGATCGCGCTGACCGGGATCGCATTGAAATCGACCGGGGTGGTGCCCTTGCCGATCTTGCTGTCGGTGTTGACCAGCGCGGTGTGGTGGCGGCGCTTGCCGTTGACCAGCACCAGCACCTGGTCGGGGGACAGGCCACGCAACTGTGCGGCGCGCACGTGGTCGGCGCCACCGGAGTTGGATTGGCGCGGGAAGTTGAACGACGGCAGCAGCGCCTGCAGCGCGCTGCCCAGTTCACCGTTGACCACGCCGGCCTTGCGGATGTCCTCGGCGGTGAGCACATCCACCGGCGAGGTGGATTCGAGCACGGTGCGATCGGCGGCGCGGGTGCCGGTGACGATCACGGTGTCCAGGTTGGTGGCGTCCTGGGCCAGGACCGGGACGGCAGCGGAGGAAAGCACGAGGGCGATGGCGAGGCCGAGCGGCGACGCGGGCAGGCGGGCGGACATGGGGGCTCCAGCAACAACGACGACGGGGAAGGGGGAGATAGTTTCACTTACATCCATCCGGATGAAGCGATATATTATCTTCGCGTGATGGCCGGTGCCGATGCAAGTCCCTGCCGGTCCGGCATGAGCTGATGCCCGGTTGGCATCAGCACGCCGGGCCAGTGGCGCTGTACGCTGCCGGCTTGCCCTGTCCCCCTTCCCCGGAGCTGTACCGATGAAACACTTTGGCCTCGTCTTCGCCGTGCTGCTGGCCACCAGTGGCTGCGCCAGCCTCTCTTCGCAGGCGCCCAGCGCCTATGCCACGGCCACCACCGCCGAACTGAAGGGCGATGCCGCGCGTCCGTCCGCCGGCCACGGCTGGGTGCGCAGCGAGCTGTACTTCGGCGTAGGCGAAGAGCAGGGCGCCGGCAACCGCCCGCAGGCCGACACCATCAGCGAGGCGCAGTGGCGCACCTTCCTGGACAAGGAAGTGACCCCGCGCTTTCCGGATGGCCTGACCGTGTTCGATGCCTACGGCCAGTGGCTGTTCCGCGGTGATGCCTCGCCCAACCGTCTGCGCACCAAGGTGCTGGTGGTGCTGCACGAGGACACCCCGCAGCGCCGTGCCGATATCGAAGCCATCCGCCTGGCGTGGAAGCAGCAGACCAAACATCAATCGGTGCTGTGGTCGCGGCAGCCGGTCGAGGTATCGTTCTGAGTTGAAGGTGCCGCCGCGGTGCTGCAGGGAGCAATGATGAACTACAGGGAATGCCTGCTGGGCCTGGCATTGGCAGGCGTACTGGCACCGACGGCGCAGGCGGGTGGGGACGACGGCGAAACGCTGCGCTTCCAAGTGGCCGAGCACGTGCAGGCGCACGCCGATCCCCAGCAGGACGGCAGCATCGCGGTGCAGCTGTTACCGTCAGGCAAGCGCCAGACGCTTGAGGGCGCGGCCGATGCCGACGGCAATTCGCGATGGTCGCTCGAGGATGTCGATTTCGATGGCTACCCGGAACTGGTCGCGCGCGCCTCGGTGGGCATGGTCAACGAAGCGGTGACGGTGTACCGCTTCGATCCGGCCAGTGCCGGGTTCCGCGCGCTGCAGGCCGACACCCACGGCAAGGACAGTTGCGGTGACCTGATGGGGCTGACGGTCGACCGTCCGAGCCGCACGCTGACCAGCAGCTGCCGCAGCGGCCCGATGTGGTACACCGACCAGTACCGGTTTGCAGGCGCGAAGCTCTATCTGTACCGCGCCGAGAGCGTGCTGATGCTGGGCGATACGTTGAACGCCGCGCTGCAGTGGGAACAGACCGGCGAGCAGGGCCCGCTTGCCGTCTGGCGCACCTATGATGCCGCCGGCCGGGTGCTGGAAAGTGCCATCGCCGATGGCCTGGGTGCACCGCCGGATGGACCGTTGCGTGGCCAGCAGGCCACCGTGGTACCCGCGCGGCTGTTCCTGTTCGATCGACCCGGCGCATCCAGCACCAGGCGTTACCTGGTGCAGGGAGACCGCGTGGAGATGCTGGATGAACAGGATGGCTGGGTGAAGCTGCGCTACCGCAACCCGAAGCAGGGCGCGGTGGAGGGCTGGATCAACGTCAACGATTGACTCGATCTCCGCCGGTAGTTTGCCTATCGAGGTGATGTGCGCCTTGCCCACGGAGGCATCACTTCTTCGGGTCTAGCCTCGGATGCTCTCCCCTCGAGGATGTATCCGATGAGCAAGCGCGTTGCCGAGATCGTTGTCGATACCCTGCAGCAGGCGGGCGTCCGCCGCTGTTACGGCATCGTTGGCGATACCTTGAATCACGTCACCGATGCCCTGCACCGCAGTGAAATCGACTGGGTACATGTACGCCACGAAGAAGTGGCCGCCTTCGCTGCCGGCGCCGATTCGCTGGTGAGCGGCGAGTTGACCGCCTGTGCGGGTTCTTGTGGTCCCGGTGGCCTGCACTTCATCAACGGCGTCTTCGAGAGCAATCGCAACCGTGCACCGATGGTACTGATCGCCAGCCAGGTGGTGACCAGTGAGCTGGGCATGGAATTTCCGCAGGAAGTGGACTTCAAGGCGGTGTATGCCAGTTGTTCGGTGTTCTGCGAGCAGGTGCACAGCCCGGAGCAGGCGCGGCGCGTCGTGGCCCTGGCCTGCCAGGCCGCGATCAGCCGCCGTGGCGTGGCGGTGGTGATCCTGCCGGCCGACATCAGCCAGGCCGAGGTGAAGCACGATGTGCCGTTCTCGGTGCACTACACCCAGCCGGTGCTGCGCCCGTCCGATGCCGAGCTGCAGCGCATCACCGAACTGCTGGGGCAGGGCAAGCGCATCGGCATCTATGCCGGTGCCGGTTGCCAAGGCGCGCACGCGCAGCTGCTGGAGCTGGCCCGGCGCCTGCAGGCGCCCATCGCGCATACCTCGCGCGCCAAGGATTTCGTCGAGCCGGACAACCCGTACAACATGGGCATGACCGGCATCTTCGGCATCGAATCCGGCTTCCACACGCTGATGGAGTGCGACACGCTGCTGCTGCTCGGCGCCGATTTCGCCTGGGGCCAGTTCTACCCGGACAAGGCCACGATCATCCAGGTCGACCGCGATGGCAGTCACCTCGGCCGCCGCCACCCGGTGAGCCTTGGCGTGGTCGGTGACATCGCACCGACGCTGGACGCGCTGCTGCCGATGCTGCCGCCGCGCGAGGACAGCAGTTTCCTGGACGAGTGCATCGGGCGTCGCGACAAGGCGCTGAAGAAGCGCGAACAGGAAGAACAGCCGGGCGAGGGTGAATTGATCCACCCGCAGCATCTGACGGCATTGCTGTCGAGGCATGCCAGCGACGATGCGCTGTTCACCGCCGACGGGGGTTCGCCGATGGTGTGGGTGCTGCGCCATATCCGCGTCAACGGCCGCCGCCGCACGCTGACCAGCCTGCTGCACGGCACGATGGCCAACGCGATGCCGCAGGCGCTGGGCCTGCAGAAGGCCTTCCCCGGCCGGCAGGTGATCTCGCTGTCCGGTGATGGTGGCCTGGCGATGCTGCTGGGTGACCTGCTCACGGCAGTGCAGGAGAACCTGCCGATCAAGGTGGTGGTGTTCAACAATGGTTCGCTGAACTTCGTCGAGCTGGAGCAGAAGGTGGAGGGCCTGCTGGACAACTACACCGACCTGAAGAACCCGGACTTCGGCCGCCTGGCCGAGGTCATCGGCTTCCACGGCCGCACGGTGACCCGCAGCGAGGATCTGGAAGAGGCGGTGCTGGATTTGCTGTCCCAGCGCGGCCCGGCGCTGCTGGACGTGCATACCAGCCGCGCGGAGCTGGTGATGCCGCCGCAGATCGAGGCCAAGCAGGTGGCCGGTACGGCGTTGTACGCGGCCAAGGCAGTGTTGAACGGCCGCTTCGACGACGTGAAGCATCTGCTGGTGGACAACTTCCTGAAGAAGTAGAGGGTTGGTCGATGCAGGGCTGCGCCCTGCACCCGCGGTAGTGCCGGCCGCTGGCCGGCCACTCAGAAGCAACGGCGGCCATCCGTGTGGTAGGTGTCGACCTTGGTCGACACGGTAGATCCACGCCATGCGTGGATGAACGAACGAATGATCGAAATAATCTTCTGTAGAGCCGAGCCATGCTCGGCTCAGAGCCTTCGCGTACAGCGGGCGAGCATGGGCTCGGCACTGCAGCGAGAGCCTGCCTTGGCTTTGGATCTTTTGATCTTCTTCCGTGGCTGCCGCGCGCAGGAAACTGTCAGGGGTCGGTCGGGTGGGCTGCGCAGGACCGTTGGCGCCATGGATGGCGCCATCGAGCCCCCGTGGGTGAGGGCGCTTTGCTTGCGAAGCACTGCTTCGCAAGGCCCGAACGCACAGCCGCCAGCGGCTGGGCCGGTCTGGGGATTTACGGCGTGTCCTGCGCAGCCCCCCCGACCGGCCGAACTCGCAATGCCAGTCGACTAACAGTCGACTCTACCCGCGACCAGCCACGAGGGGCCCCGCCGTTGGCTGGAACCCATCATTCCACGACGGAATTGGCGCGCCGGCCTCGCTGGGCCTACCATCGGCGCTCCCCACCCCCACCGCCCCTTCCATGTCCGCTCCCGCTTCCGCCGTACCGCGTCGCTGGTTCGTCGCCGGCGACTTCAACGGCTTCTTCGGCCTGGTCGTCGACAACCTCTCCATCCTCGGCTTCATCGCCATGGCCCTGGTCGGGATCTTCCAGTTCCCCGCCGACGTGGTGTTCGGCCGAATGTTCCCCGGCACCGCCTTTGGCGTGCTGGTCGGCAACCTGCTGTACACCCTGATGGCGCGCCGGCTGGCGGCACGTACCGGCCGCGACGATGTCACCGCCATGCCGCTCGGCCTGGATGCCCCCACCAGCATCGGCATGGCCCTGCTGGTGCTCGGCCCGGCCTTCCTCGCGTTCAAGCAGCAGGGCATGGACCCGCACGCTGCGGGCATCGCCACTTGGCAGCTGGGCATGGCCGCGCTGGTCATCATGGGCGTGCTCAAGTTCGTGCTGTCGTTCTTCGGTGAAGCGGTCACCCGCGCACTGCCGCGAGCTGCGCTGCTGGGTTCCATCGCCGGCATCGCGCTGGTGCTGATGGGCCTGCTGCCGCTGCTGGAAACGCTGCGCTCGCCGCTGGTCGGCTTCACCACGCTGGGCCTGCTGCTGTATGTGCTGATCGCCAAGGGCAAGCTGCCGGTGCGTGGCCCGGGCGTGCTGCTGGCCTTCGTGTTCGGCACCGTGCTGTATTACGGCCTTGGACTGGCCGGGCTGGGCGCGCCCGGCTTCCATGTGCCGGAATGGGTGCCGCCGCAGGTGGTGCTGCCGCTGCCGACGCTGGGCTTCCTTGAGGGCCTGCCCACGGCGATGACCTACCTGCCGCTGCTGCTGCCGTTCGGCCTGCTGATGGTGGTCGGCGGCATCAATGTGTCTGAGAGCGCACGCGCGGCTGGCGATGACTACCGCACCCGCGACATCCTGCTGGTGGAAGCGGTGGCCACGCTGGTGGCGGGTGTCTGTGGCGGTGTCGCGCAGACCACGCCCTACATCGGCCAGCCTGCCTACAAGCACATGGGCGCGCGCAGCGGCTACACGCTGCTGACCGGCCTGTTCGTCGGCATCGGCGGCATGCTCGGCATCATCTCCGGGCTGGTGCAGTGGCTGCCGCTGGCGGTGCTGGCACCGATCATCGTGTACGTGGCCATCGACATCACCACCCAGGCCTTCCAGGCCACGCCGCGCCACCATACCGGCGCGATGGTGTTCGGTTTCCTGCCGTCGGTGGCTTACCTGCTGGCGATCAAGGCGCCGGGCTGGATCGCACCGGACCAGCTGCCGCAGCTGCTGACCAAGCTCGACGGCCACGGCCTGCCCGAGCTGGCGGTGATCTTCACCCTGGGCAATGGCTTCATCATCACCTCGATGCTGTGGATCTCGGCCGTGGCGGCGATGGTCGATGGCCGCCTGCGCCGTGCCTGTGGCGTCCTGCTGGTGGCCGCCGGGCTGACCCTGTTCGGCCTGATCCACTCGGTGGACCCGCGCGGTGGCATCTACCTGCCGTGGGACCTGGAAGGATTGGCGCGCATCATCAGTTTGCAGTTTGCCGGCGCCTACGTGGCCCTGGCGGTGCTGCTGGGCCTGCTTTCGCTGCAGAAGCAGCCGGTGCAACCGCTGGGTGATCGCACCGATCATTGACCGGTGACGCCGGGCATGGCCCGGCGTTACCGCTCCTTCCACTTCTGGTGCTCTGTAGAGCCGAGCCTGCGCTCGGCTGCTCTGAGCCGAGCATGGCTCGGCTCTACAGGGGCGTGTTGCAGGTGGCGAATGATCACAGCGCGCTCTGCCGGTCAGCGGCCGGCACTACCGTTCGGCGTCCAGTTCCGGGTAATGGCGGAAGATGCCGTTGGTGTTGAACGGCAACCGCCGCTCAGACGCCAGATAGGCGGCGATGTTGGGTCGTTTCGCCACTCGTTCCTGCAGCGCGCGCAGCCGGGGCAGGGTGGGGCCGAGCGCCTGCATGCGGCGCGGAAACATGTAGTCCAGCCCGCTCAGCAGCTGGAACAGTGACAGATCCACATAGGAGTGCTCGCGCAGTGCATGGCGGCCACCGTTGGCGGCCATCACCTGCTCGAAATAGCCGAGGAACTTGGGCAGGCGCTCGCTGCGCAGTGACGCGGCTCGTGCCCTGGCCTCGGTCTTCTGCTGTTCGTAGTACTTCGATGCGGCGATCGGATGGTGGGTGTCGTGCACCTCGGCTACCAGGTCGGCGATGGTCAACTGCAGTTGCAGCGCCTGCATCCGCCGCGATGCGGCCTGCGGCACCAGGTCCAGCGTCGGGCCGAGGAAATCCAGGATCGCCGCGACCTGCGCGATGACCTGGCGGCCGGCCTTCAGGAACGGCGGCGCAAAGGGCTGTGCCCCTTCGTTGCGACCCTCCAGAAACGGCTGCATCACCGCATCGCCGTGCACCCGCGCCATGTCGATGTAGTCGGCGCCGGCATCTTCCAGCGCCAGGCGCACGAACTCGCCACGGCCCTGGATGCCGGTCCAGTAGTACAGCGCGTACTGCATGGCAGAGTCTCCACGGGACAGGACTCCTAGCCTCGCGCGGGTGGCGCAAAGCAGACGTGAGCGTGGACGACGCGTGCCTGAACCCGAACGGCAGCGGAACAGGCGGGGAACCGGCTGCAATCGATGGGGTCACACCTTCTCCATTGCGTGTGAAACGAGGTGCTGCATCATGCAGAGTGGAAAGGCGGTCTGGCCCTGGGTGTTGGGTGTGGTGGTGATCGGTGGCGCGGGCGGCTGGTTGTTCCGCGATCAGCTGAAGAGCCTGGCCGACGGTGTCCCGGTGCCGGTGCAATCAAACCCTGCCAGTACCAGTGCACCGGCACAATCGCAGGCGGCCGCAGAGCCCGCGCCAGCACCACCATCGATCAGGCATCCGCTGGATACCGAGGCCGCCGCCGACCCGGCGCTGCCGAAACTGGCTGACAGCGACGCCGCGGCCTGGGGCGCACTGAGCCAGCTGTTCCAAGGCGAGGGGCCGCTGACCCTGCTGCTGCGTGATCACCTGATCCAGCGCCTGGTCACCCAGGTCGACAACCTGGACAAGCCCAGCGTGCCGCCGACCGCGCTGGCCGCGCGGCCGCTGCCGGGCAACCTGCAGGTCGATACGGGCGAAGGCGGCGAACGCATCGCCGCCAGCAATGCGGCACGCTATGCGCCTTACGTACAGGCGTTCACTGCGCTGGACCCGACGGCAACGGCTACCGCTTACAAGCGCTTCTATCCGCTGATCCAGCAGGCCTATGCCGACCTTGGCCGGCCCGAGGGTTATTTCAACGACCGCCTGGTCATGGTGATCGACCACCTGCTGGACACCCCGGAACTGGCCCAGTCGCCGCTGGTGCAGCGCGATGAACGCGGCCGCTATCGCTTCGTCGATCCCACCCTGCAGTCACGCTCGATCGGGCAGAAGGCCCTGCTACGCATGGATCCTGCACAGGCGCGGGCGATCAAGCAGCAGCTGCGGGCGATCCGCAGCACGATCACCCGCTGAGCCCGTCCACCGTGCGGAACTGATCGGGATCAACGCGCCGACCACACGCGCTCCGGCATGCTGGCCGCAGGCTGACTGGCCCCGGGGTGCAGTCGCAGCCACCCTTGAAACCGGGTGGGGCAACCGCATCTTTCCAGCATTGCCGGCCCAGGCCGGCCCTGAAGACCGATGAGGATTCGCAATGCGGATGGACAAGCTCACCTCGCGTTTCCAGCAGGCGCTGGCAGACGCACAGTCGTTGGCCGTGGGCCGCGACAACAGCATCATCGAATCGGTTCACCTGTTCAGCGCGCTGCTGGACCAGCAGGGTGGCAGCACGCGCCCGCTGCTGGCCCAGGCCGGGGTGAACGTGCCGGTGCTGCGCGAGCGCCTGACCGAGGCGCTGGACGCACTGCCCAAGGTATCCGGCCAGGCCGGCAACGTCTCGATGGGCAACGATCTGGGGCGCCTGCTGAACCAGACCGACAAGCTGGCGCAGCAGCACGGGGACGCCTTCATTGCGAGCGAGTGGTTCGTGCTGGCGGCGCTGGACGATGGCGGCACGCTGGGCATGGCGCTGCGCGCCGCTGGTGCCGACAAGACGCGCCTGCAGGCGGCGATCGACAAGCTGCGTGGCGGCGAGAACGTGCAGTCGGAGAATGCCGAGGAGCAGCGGCAGGCGCTGGAGAAGTACACCATCGACCTGACCGCGCGGGCCGAGAGCGGCAAGCTCGACCCGGTGATCGGCCGTGACGAGGAAATCCGCCGCACCATCCAGGTGCTGCAGCGCCGGACCAAGAACAACCCGGTGCTGATCGGCGAACCCGGCGTGGGCAAGACCGCGATCGTGGAAGGGCTGGCCCAGCGCATCATCAACGACGAAGTACCCGAGGGCCTGCGCGGCAAGCGCGTGCTGTCGCTGGACATGGGCGCGCTGATCGCCGGGGCCAAGTTCCGCGGCGAATTCGAGGAGCGACTGAAGGGTGTACTCAACGACCTGGCCAAGAACGAAGGCCAGATCATCCTGTTCATCGATGAACTGCACACCATGGTCGGCGCGGGCAAGGCCGACGGCGCGATGGATGCCGGCAACATGCTGAAGCCGGCGCTGGCACGCGGCGAGCTGCACTGCATCGGTGCGACCACGCTGGACGAATACCGCAAGTACATCGAGAAGGACGCTGCGCTGGAGCGCCGCTTCCAGAAAGTGTTCGTCGGTGAGCCGTCGGTGGAGGACACCATCGCGATCCTGCGCGGGCTGAAGGAAAAGTACGCCGTGCACCACGGGGTGGAGATCACCGA
The DNA here is from genome assembly GCF_052751275.1 of Stenotrophomonas muris. Classification (NCBI taxonomy): domain Bacteria; kingdom Pseudomonadati; phylum Pseudomonadota; class Gammaproteobacteria; order Lysobacterales; family Lysobacteraceae; genus Stenotrophomonas; species Stenotrophomonas muris. The sequence goes on from NZ_CP199879.1 coordinate 277,469, forward strand.
CCCGGCCATCGTGGCCGCCGCCACGCTGTCCAACCGCTACATCACCGATCGCCAGCTGCCGGACAAGGCCATCGACCTGATGGACGAGGCGGCCTCGCGCCTGCGCATGGAGATCGACTCCAAGCCGGAGGAGCTGGATCGCCTGGAACGCCGGGTGATCCAGCTGAAGATCCAGCGCGAGATGCTGAAGAAGGAAAAGGACGAAGCCTCGCGGCAGCGGCTGGCCGACCTGGAGAACGACATCGACGGGCTGGAGCGCGAGTTCTCCGACCTCAATGAAATCTGGAAGTCGGAGAAGGCTGCGCTGCAGGGCGCCACCAAGATCAAGGAGCAGGTCGAGCAGGCCAAGCTGGAACTGGAAGCCGCGCAGCGCCGCCAGGATTTCGCCAAGATGAGCGAGATCCAGTACGGCCTGTTGCCGCAGCTGGAAAAGCAGCTGGCCGCGGCCCAGGAAGCCGAGCACAAGGACTTCAAGCTGGTGCAGGACCGGGTCACCGACGAGGAGATCGCCGAGGTCGTGTCGCGCTGGACCGGCATTCCGGTCAACAAGATGCTCGAAGGCGAGCGCGACAAGCTGCTGCGCATGGAAGAAGTGCTGCACAACCGTGTGGTCGGCCAGGAGGAAGCGATCAAGGTCGTCTCCGATGCCGTGCGCCGTTCGCGTGCAGGCCTGTCCGATCCGAACCGTCCGGCCGGCTCGTTCCTGTTCCTCGGCCCGACCGGCGTCGGCAAGACCGAGCTGTGCAAGTCGCTGGCCGAATTCCTGTTCGACAGCGCCGACGCGATGATCCGCATCGACATGAGCGAATTCATGGAGAAGCACAGCGTCGCCCGCCTGATCGGCGCCCCCCCGGGTTACGTGGGCTACGAGGAAGGCGGCTACCTGACCGAGGCGGTGCGCCGTCGCCCGTATTCGCTGATCCTGCTGGACGAAGTGGAGAAGGCGCATCCGGATGTGTTCAACATCCTGCTGCAGGTGCTGGACGATGGCCGCCTGACCGATGGCCAGGGCCGCACCGTGGACTTCCGCAATACCGTCATCGTGATGACCTCGAACCTGGGCTCGCACCAGATCCAGGACATGAGCGCCGACGACAGCCCGGAGGCCTACACGCAGATGAAGGCAGCGGTGATGGGCGTGGTGCAGGCGCACTTCCGTCCGGAGTTCATCAACCGCCTGGACGACATCGTGGTGTTCCACCCGCTGGACAAGCAGCAGATCAAGCAGATCGCGCGCATCCAGATGCGCGGGCTTGAGAAGCGGCTGGCCGAGCGCGGGTTGAAGCTGGCGGTCTCCGATGCGGCGTTCGACCTGCTCGGCAACGTCGGCTTCGATCCGGTGTACGGCGCGCGCCCGTTGAAGCGTGCGATCCAGTCGCAGCTGGAAAACCCGCTGGCGCAGCAGATCCTGTCCGGCGCCTTCGTCAACGGCGATACCATCGAAGTCGGCAACGACGGTGGTCGCCTGGTGTTCGCCAAGGCTTGAACCGGTGGCGCCCCGGCCATGGCTGGGGCGCCATCCGAGCCTTGGCAGCGCACGATGGTCCTGTTTCACTTTCGCAAGGATGAGGAGAACCGCATGGACGTTGCCCGCAGGGCTTCACTCTGCATGACGCTGGCGTTGGCTGCTGTTTGTGGACACGCCGCGGCCGCCGAACAGGTCCAGCTGCCGCCGATGAAGGGCTACCAGCAGGCCCACCAGAGCACCGACGCGCAAGGCAACCGCATCACCGAGTACGTGCCACAGGGCCAGACCGTGCACGACTGGACCGACATGGTCACCGTCAACGATGCGCCGAACAGTGGCCATGTGAGTCCGCGTGAGTTCCTCGGCATCATCGAGGCGGGGTGGCGCATCGCCTGTCCGGCGGCGCAGAGCCACTGGATCCGCGAAGGTGAAGAAGGGGGACGGCCATTCGCCCTGCTGATGCTCAGCTGCCCGCGGAATCCGGGGACAGGCAAGCCGGAGTTCACCTGGATCAAGGGCGTGCAGGGCAGGCAGGGCTTCCACACCGTGCAGAAGTCGTTCCGCTCCGAGCCGGAGAAGGAGGACGTCGTGCAGTGGATCGGCTGGCTGCGCGAGGTCGGGTTGTGCGGCAACGGCGACGCACCGGCCTGCCGCTGACCGCAGAGGGAAAGGGCGCCCTGCGGCGCCCTTCATGCATCAGAAGCGGTGGGTGTAACCGCTCATCAGCCCGAACTGGTTTGCCTTCTGCACGATCGGGCTGTTGGCCGCATCGCCGAGCAGGCGCGTGCCTTCGGCCGAGATGTACCAGTTGCCGTTGCGGCCCACGCGGTGGCTCCACTTCAGGCCGACACCGGCACTGACCAGGCCGGCCTTCGGCCTGTGCTCGGCGAAGCCCGTGCGTTTGGCCTGTTCCGGGCTGACGCCGTACCAGGTCTGCATGTAGCCGCGGTTGCCGTAGTCGGTGGAAACACTGCCGCTGACCACGCCACCGGCCAGGTCGAACAGCGGCATGCTCAGGTTCAGATGGATCTGCTGGGTGGCCAGGCCGTTCTCGGCCTTGTCCTCGTCCTTGCGGGTGAACTGCCAGGAGCCGCTCAGCACGGCTTCGCCCAGCGTATAACCAGCCGAGACGCCGACCAGGGGACGGGTATCGATATCACCCATGCCGCGCAGGAAGTCCGAACCGCCCAGCAGCGAGTCCTTGTCCTTGCGGATGCCGCTGGCGCCGACATAGGCACGCACGCGCGTGTGCTCGCCGAGGGAGGTGCCCCAGCCGATGCCACTGGTGCCCAGAAACCATCCCCCCGGCGAGGTGACATCAAAGGACAGCGACGGCGTCGCACGATACTCCTCGCTGCCGCTGTAACGCGGTGCCACGCCGCCACCGGCGGCGAGCTCGAAGGTCCAGTGGTCATCCTTGGCGTGGGCGATCGGGGCGGCGAACAGCGGCAACACGGCCAGGCAGAGCAGGGCGGGGGAACGGCGAAGCTGGGACATGGAAACTCTCGGCAATGGGAGGAAAGCAGCGCGCGCATCCGGCGAGTGCTGCAGGGTTGCCAGCGTGGCGATATGCCGGCGACCGATCCGTCCGCAGTTGTGCGGGAGTTGTAATCAACTGTAATGGCGCCCTTGGGCGTTCAGCTGGCAGCCAGCGGCCAGTGCATTTCCAGGCGCGCGCCGCCCAGCGTGGCGCGACTGATGCGCAGCTCGCCGCCGTGGCGGGCTGCAATGCGGCCGACAATGGCCAGGCCCAGGCCGAAGCCGCCGGTATCGCGGCTGCGGCTGTCGTCCAGGCGGGTGAACGGGCGCATCACCTTCTCCCGATCGGCTTCGGCGATGCCCGGGCCGTCATCGTCCACGCGCAGGCAGGCGCGGCCGCTGATACCGACCAGCGAGACCTCCACCTGCGAACGCGCGTGGCGCAGCGCATTGCCGACCAGGTTGCTCAGCGCCAGCTGCAACAGGCGTGGCTCGGCATCCACTCGCGGCAACGCGCTGGGCTGCACGCGCAGGACAATGCCGGCACGTTCGGCATCGCGGCGGGCATCGGCCAGGCAGGCCTGGAGCCAGTCGTTGGCTTCGATGCGCTGCATCGGTTCGCCCTCGCTGGGATGCTCCAGCCGTTCGTAGGCCAGCAGTTCGCTGACCAGCCGGTTGAGCTCGGCCAGGTCGCCGTGCAGGCCCTGCGCCAGCCGTGCGCGGCGTTCGCGGTCATCGCTGTCCTGCATCAGGTCCAGGCCGAAGGCCACGCGCGCGATGGGCGTGCGCAGTTCGTGCGAAATGGCATGGGTCAGGTCGCGCTGGCGCTGCACCAGTTCGGCCACGCGTGCCGCCATGCGGTTGGAGTGTTCGACGATGACCCGGATCTGCGAGCGGGGCGAAACCTGCGCACGTGCCTGCAGGTCGCCGGAACCGATGCGGTCGGCGTGCCGGCGCAGTGCTTCCAGGTCGCGCCAGAGCAGGCGCACCCAGGCATACAGGCTGGCGCCCACCAGCAGCAGGATGCTGAGGTAGGCGGCGATGGTCATGTACGTCGTCATCTGCACCGCGCCGGGCAGGCGCAGGTGCAGCCAGCGGCCGCCGATGCCGTCGATGGGCAGCAGCACCTGCTGGTACTGATCGCGCACGACGAAGCCATCGGCCTTCACGGCCTCCTGTTCCTGCGCGTCGAGCGCGGGAGGTTTGTCGAGCAGGGTCAGGGCGATGCCGTAGTGTGGCTGCCACTGTTGCAGGCGCTCACGCTGCTGGACGGCGTCCAGGCCGGCCAGGCCACTGCGCAGGGCGTACACCTGCCCGCGCACCTGCTGCACGAACACGCGATCCTGCACGGGCGTGTAGATGCCATCCAGGATGTGGTTGAGAAAGAACACCGACACCAGGAAGCAGGCGCCGGTGATGAACCACAGCCACAGGAACAGCCGCTTCATTCCGACCAGGCCGCAGGATTGAACTGGTAGCCGCGCCCCCACACGGTCTTGATCCGCCGCGGTTCGCGCGCATCGTCGCCGAGCTTGCGGCGCAGCTTGCCGATGCAGACGTCGACGCTGCGGTCCAGACCGTCGAAGCCGATGCCGCGCACCGCCTGCAGGATCTGGTCGCGCGACAGGATCTGCCCCGGCTGGCTGGCCAGCAGCCACAGGATCTCGAATTCCGTGGTGCCCAGCTCGACCGGCTGGCCGTGCAGGTGCACCTCGCGCTGCATGCGATCGATCAGCAGCTCACCATGCATCAGCCGGCTGGGCGTGCCGGTATTGCTGCTGCCGTGGCGGCGGCGCAGCAGGGCGCGCAGGCGGGCCAGCAGCAGGCGTGGCTCGATCGGCTTGTGCACATAGTCATCGGCACCCGATTCCAGGCCCAGCACCTGCTCGATGTCGTCCTCACAGGCGGTCAACATCAGGATCGGCACATCGGAGAAGCTGCGGATCTGCCGGCACACATCGATGCCCCCCAGGCCGGGCAGCATCAGGTCCAGCACCACCAGTTCCGGTGCATGCTGGCGGCAGGCGGCGCTGGCGAGGTCGCCGCGTGCCACGTGCTGCACGGCGAAGCCATGTTCGTGGAGATAGTCGCTGACCAGTTCGGCCAGGCGACGGTCGTCCTCCACCAGCAGGACCGACGTGGGCGAACTGCTGGCAGGGGGAGTCCAGGGGGATGGCTGCATGCGTGGGGCCTCCGTTCCCAGGCAGGAGCGCCCGGCGGCGCAGCCTAGCAACGCCCCATGACGACTGCCTGAATCGCGGCCAACCTGATAACCGCGGGTACGGACGTCATCGCCAGCGGCTTTCAGCAGGCGGCCCTGGCTGGCCTATGGTGGCGGTTTCCCGGATGGAGCCTGGTGCAATGAGCGACCCGCAGTGGCAACTGGAAACCCTGGCCGTGCACGGCGGTTACCGTCCCGACCCGACCACCCGCGCGGTGGCGGTGCCGATCTACCAGACCGTGGCGTATGCCTTCGATGACACCCAGCACGGCGCTGACCTGTTCGACCTGAAGGTTCCGGGCAACATCTACACGCGCATCATGAACCCCACCACCGACGTGCTGGAGCAGCGCCTGGCCGCGCTGGAAGGCGGCATCGGCGCGCTGGCGCTGGCCTCGGGGCAGGCCGCGATCACCTATGCCATCCAGACCATCGCCGAGGCCGGCGACAACATCGTCGCCTCCAGTGCGCTCTACGGTGGCAGCCTCAACCTGCTGGCGCACACGCTGCCGCAGTACGGCATCCAGGCGCGCTTCGCCGACCCGGCCGACCCGGCCGCGTTCGCCGCGCTGATCGACGAACGCACCAAGGCGGTGTTCGTCGAATCCATCGGCAACCCGCGCGGCAATGTCACCGACATCGCCGCCATCGCCGAGGTCGCGCATGCCGCCGGGGTGCCGCTGATCGTCGACAACACCGTGGCCACGCCGTTCCTGCTGCGCCCGTTCGAGCACGGCGCCGACATCGTGGTGCATTCGCTGACCAAATACCTCGGGGGACACGGCAACAGCCTGGGCGGCGCGATCATCGATTCCGGCCACTTCGACTGGACCGCACAGCCCCAACGCTTCGCACGGCTCAACCAGCCCGACCCCAGTTACCACGGCGTGGTCTATACCGAAGCCCTGGGGCCAGCGGCCTACATCGGCCGCGCGCGGGTGGTGCCGCTGCGCAATACGGGCGCTGCGTTGTCGCCGTTCAACGCGTTCCTGATCCTGCAGGGCATCGAGACCCTGGCCCTGCGCATGGAACGCATCAATGCCAATGCGCTGGCCGTTGCGCAGTTCCTGAAGGCGCATGCCAGGGTAGCCTGGGTGCGCTACGCCGGACTGGCCGACGACCCCGAGCATGCCGCCGCGCAGCGCTATCTGGGTGGACACGGCTCGGGCGTACTGACCTTCGGTCTGCCCGGTGGGCGCGAGGCCGGCGCCCGCTTCCTCGATGCGCTGAAGCTGTTCACCCGCCTGGTCAACCTGGGGGATGCGAAGTCACTGGCCACCCATCCGGCTTCGACCACGCATCGCCAGCTGGATGCAGCGGAGCTGGCCAAGGCCGGTGTCAGCGAGGACACCGTGCGGCTGTCGATCGGCATCGAGCACATTGGCGACCTGCGCGCGGACCTGGAACAGGCCCTGGCCGGCGCCTGATAGCTGCGCGCTTGGTCGTCATCGCCACAGGCGATCACCGCCGGCACCGCGATGGGTTACGGTGGAACTGCCTCTCCAAGGCGTGGCAACGTGGCGATCCAGATCCCCGGTCGATGCGGGTCGACCGGGGATTTTTTGTTTCCGGGGTCAGATCCGTTTTCCTTTGGAAAACGGATCTGACCCCGCGCGCCGCCGTGTCGACCAAGGTCGACATCCACCAACAGCAGCAGGGAACTGTCGAAGGCGGGGTGGGTCCGGTTGCGGGAGTGTCCGCGGCATGGATGCCGCGGCCAAGCCCCCATGGAAGGGTTTACGGCGTCTCCCGCAATCGGACCCACCCCGCCATCCCACGCTATGCCCGCTTTTGCCGTTGCCGTTGTTTCGGCAGGTGCAGGGCTGCAAGCCCTGCCGCACGCACACCCCTCACACCACCGGAATGCTGTGCTGCCCCAGATTCCGGTACGGCGGCGTGGACATGATCATCTCCGCCAGCGAATACGCCAGCTCGCGCTCGGCCATCACCGTGCCATCGGCGCCGTGCTCCAGCAGATGCTTCACCTCGGCATCGCTGTGCGCGCGCGCCAGCAGGGTCAGGTCCGGATTGATCGCCCGCAGCTTGGCCAGCGCCTCACCGGCTTCCAGCGGCTGCGGAATCGCCAGCACCGCGATCTTGGCGCGCTCCGGATGGGCCTCGGCCAGCACCCGGTCGGCGGCGGCACTGCCGCGGATCGCCGCCAGGCCCTTGGCATGTGCCTGCTCGACGTGTTCCTTGTTGTCATCGATCACCAGCACCGGCACGCCACGGTCGCGCAGCACCTGCGCCAGTTCGCTGCCGACGCGGCCGTAACCGATCACGATGGCGTGGTCATGCAGGTCGCGCGACGGGCCGATCGCTTCGGGCGGCTCGGGTACCTGCGGAGACTGCTCCTGCTTGGCCTGCCAACGGTCCAGCAGGCCGAACACCAGCGGGTTGAGCATGATCGACACCAGCGCGCCGGCCAGCACCAGCGACTGGCCTTCCTTCGGCAGGATCTGCAGCGCCACGCCGAGGCCGGCGATGATGAAGGCGAACTCGCCGATCTGCGCCAGGCTGGCCGAGATGGTCAGCGCGGTGCTGGTCGGGTGGCCGAACGCACGCACGATGAAGAATGCCGCCGCCGACTTGCCGAACATGATGATGGCGACGGTGGCCAGCACCTGCCACGGATGCTGGACGAGGATGTTGGGGTCGAACAGCATGCCGACCGACACAAAGAACAGCACCGCGAACGCATCGCGCAGCGGCAACGAATCATGCGCGGCCTTGTGGCTCAGCTCCGATTCGTTGAGCAGCATGCCGGCGAAGAACGCGCCCAGCGCGAACGAGACGCCGAACAGCATCGCCGAGCCGAACGCCACGCCCAGCGCGATCGCCAGCACCGACAGGGTGAACAGCTCACGCGAACCGGTACCGGCGATGCGCTCGAGGATCCACGGGATGACCCGCCGACCGACCACCAGCATCACCGCCACGAACAGGCCCAGCTGCACGAAGGTCCAGCCGATGTCGGCCAGCACGCTGCCGAGCGAGTGCGATTCCTTGGCCGCGTCAGGACCGAACACACCGGCCATCACCGGCATCATCACCAGCGCCAGCACACAGGCCAGGTCTTCCACGATCAGCCAGCCGACCGCGATCTTGCCGCGCATCGTTTCCAGCAGGCGGCGTTCCTCCATCGCCCGCAGCAGCACCACGGTACTGGCGGTGGCCAGCGAGAAACCGAAGATGACGCCATGGATGGCCGGCCAGCCCATCAGCGAGGCCACGCCCCAGCCGAGCAGGGTGGCCACCGCGATCTGGCCGATGGCGCCGGGGATGGCGATCGCCTTGACCGCCATCAGGTCCTTCAGCGAGAAGTGCAGGCCGACGCCGAACATCAGCAGCATCACGCCCAGTTCGGCCAGCTGGTTGGCCAGCGCCTGGTCGGCGACGAAGCCGGGAGTGAACGGGCCTACGCAGATGCCAGCAACCAGGTAACCGACCAGGGGAGACAAGCGGAGCTTGTTGGCCAGCGCGCCGAAGATGAAGGCGAGCCCCAGGCCAACGGCAACGATGTTGATCAGGTCGGTGTCATGGTGCATCGGCACTCGCAGGAAATCGGGGGGATGTCCCGATTTTCACCGATGCGGTCACATACGGCAAACCTGGCCAGCGTATCGGATCGTTGCGTGGGCGGAGCCATCAGTGGTCAGCGTCCGACCTGGCGTGTGCGCTGCGATCGAGGGTGGCGCTGTCGGGATCGGACCTGTTTGGGATGGCCAGTTGCTCTGGACCGTGAACCGGAACCAGACCGACGCCACCCGAGACGGGCACGGGAAGGAGGATGGGTTCGATACGCGGCGGTGCCATCGCAGCGCCCTTTGCCCTGTGCGCCAAGGTTTTTCAGTCGATCCACTGGCATACGAGGGTGGGAAGTCATTCCGGTGGCGCGCGTTCTGGGTAGGACGCCTGCGGTCTGGCCGAAGTTTTCCCGAGCCCCGCACGCGTCACCATGTGCTCATTGCCCCTTCTGCCTGCCAACCAGTCGGGGGCCTGCTTTCTTTAGACCGCATGGGTGAACAACCATATGAAGCTTCCCGACATTGAATTAGTGATTCAGGCGGTAGGTCAGGACACGAGTTCTGCTTCCCTGTCCCGGTTGCTCCTTGAACTGGAAATCGGCGAGGTCGACTTCCGTCGCTATCCGTTCAACTTGGCAGGAAGGCGAATGTGGACCGACAGCGAGGGTTCGCTGCAGTTGGAATTCAAGGACATCGGACTGCTGAAGGACATTGCGTATCACGATCTGGACGATGGCCCATGGGTGCTGGCCGACGCGATCTTCTGGGGAGTCAGGAAAAACAAGCGAACCTACGCTGGATCTTTGCCACACGGATTGAGCTTTTCAATGCTGCGTCCACATGTCAGGGAGCGACTTGCCGTTCTGGGTGCAGGGAACGCTGTCGAAATGGGCTTTTCTGGAGAAGTGGATATTTGGTGGGTCGGCGGTCTGGAGCTTACGGTGGATTTTTCCGGTCCCGGAGATTCGATTCGCTGCGTGTCCGTTGGCATTCCGGTGGACCGTACTCATCGCCAAGCGTAATCGCGGCGTATGCGCATCCCGCTCGAACGGACAGTGGGCCTTCCATGATTCTTCCAACAAATATGGTGCACATCCAGGCAGTAACAGCGCTGTTTGGCAGAAGCGCCACTGACCCAGCCGTCACAGCGGTGCTGCAATCGCTTGGCGTCAGGCGAAGGCCAGAGCTGGCCCGTCCTGCAAAAAGCCCTTACGAGGCGATTCTGCGTGTGAGCGGGCAGGGCATGCTGTTCTCCTTCAGCGAGCGCAACTACTGGAACGGGCGATCCGTTGCTTCGCACGGCAAGAGCGGTGAGCTGATCTTCACCAACGTTGCGGTGACAGCAGGCATTCCGGATGTCATGCGCAGGTACGAAGGTGGTCTGCCGTTTGGCCTGCAATGGGAGGACGACAGGACGACGGCTCGCGAAAGACTCGCCACAGCGGGCTTTGCGGATAGGTTGCACGCCGGCAGGCGTGACGCGTGGTGGTTGCCTGACCACCGCATTCGTCTGACCTATCAGGCTGAATGCATCAAGCAGGCAGGAGCGTGTGGGATCTTTGATATCAGCTTGGGAATTCCCATGCGTCCATTGTCTCGCGCATCGGCAACGCACGACTACCCGTCAGCAGAGCAGGTGCTTGCTGTCCTTGGCAAATCGACCGACGGCACTGATTTTCAGGCTGTGTTCCGGGACCTTGGTCTTGCGAGCCTGATGGCAGAGGCGAGTAGCGAGGTTGTTGATAGAGCCGACGAGCATGGCTTCATCCTTTACTTTGGCAGTGGGCGGGGCCTGCCCGGTAGCCATCCGGTATGCGCCGGTATCAGTTTCGTCCGCGATCGACTGGAAAACTCAAGAGCTTGGGCTGGGCCGCTGCCATTCGGTCTTCAATTCGATGATCCGCCGTCCATTCTCGAAGAGCGCATGGGTCAACGAGCCAGTCGTTGGCGTGATGAAGGAACATTTGGCAGCGCGAGCTGGTCGCTGCCTGGTCTTCAAGTGAGCGTGAATTTTGACAGTCTGGACAACTGTCTCGAGTCTGTCCGTGTGATCGCAGAAGGTCATCGCACGCCCAATTGCCAGCCGCGCGGCTGATCTTGCTCGCAGCACAAAACAAACACCCGCCGGATCATTCCGGCGGGTGTGAGAGATGTGGCGAGGGTATGCCGGCCAGCGGCCGGCAGTACCCCTTACCAGGTGTACTTGATCCGCCCGTACACATACGCGCCGTTGAAGCCGAACGGCGAGTAGTTGCTGTACGGCAGCATGCCGAAGGTGGAGTTCTGCAGGTCTTCGGTGCGGTCCGGGTACTTGTCCAGCAGGTTGTCGGCACCCACGGTCAGGGTCCAGTTGCTGCTGGGCTTGTAGCTGGCCGAGGCATCCACCACCCAGGCGTCGCCGTAGGTCTGGTCACGCAGCGCGGTGGCCGAGTTGCGCACGGTGAATTTGCCGTAGCGGGTGGCGGCCAGGCCCAGCTCCCAGTGGTCCGAACGCCAGGTGCCGCTCAGGATCGCCTTGTCGCGCGGGTAGCTGTCCTCGATGCGACCGATCTCATCACGGCCGATCAGCGACTGGGTCAGGCCCAGCGTGCCGAACACCGGCGGGGTGCCGCCAACGCGGCGCACTTCGGTGTCGTTGTAGCTGTATGCCGCGGTCAGCTCCAGGCTGCTGGCGCTGAACGGTACCGTGTAGCTGGAGACGAAGTCGACACCGCGGGTGCGCGTATCCAGGCCGTTGGTGAAGTAGGAGAACGCGGTCACCTGCGGCAGGCCCAGGGTGCCCAGCAGCGCGCTGGTCGCGGCATTGGTGGTGATGCTCGACGACAGCGCGATGCGGTCATCGATGTCGATCTGGTAGGCATCGACGGTGATGTACAGGCGGTCGACCGGCTGCAGCACCAGGCCCAGGCTGTAGGAGGTGGAGGTCTCGGCCTTCAGCGGCGAGGCGCCCAGCGCCTGCGCGGCCTGGCTGGTGGTCGGGAAGGTGCCGCGCTCGACGAATACGCCATTGAGGAACTGGCTGGTCACCGCCTGGTAGCCCTGCTGCGCCAGCGAGGGCGCGCGGAAACCACTGGAGGCGGTGGCCCGCAGCGCCACCTTGTCGGTGAACGCGTAGCGCGCCGACAGCTTGCCCGAGAAGCGGTCGCCGAAGTCCGAGTAGTCCTCGTAGCGGCCGGTGATGCCGGCCGAGAACTTGTCGGTCAGGTCCGCTTCCAGGCCGGCGTAGACCGCGTAGTTGTGGCGGTCGGCATGCACTTCATTGGTCGGGGTGAAGCCCGCGAAGCCCTGCGCGCCGCTGCCGGTGTACGAGTTCAGTTCGCCCGGGTTCTGGTCCCACTTCTCCTTGCGGTACTCACCGCCGAAGGACAGCGTGACCGGGTAGGCCAGGCCCCAGTCCAGCGACTTGGTCAGATCGGCATTGAAGATGTCCTGCTGGTACTTCAGCGTGCCGTCGTAGAACGAGCGCGGGCTGGTCGCACCCAGGCTGTAGTTGATGCTGTTGCGGGTGTGGAAGTCCAGGGTGTTCTCGCCGTGGTTCAGGCTCAGGTCCCAGGTCCAGCCGTTGTCGGTGTTGCCCTTGACCCCGGCCACCAGCGAGCGGTCCTTGGAATACTGGTTGATCTCCGGCACGTAGCCGTCCGGGTAGGTCTGCGCCAGCAGCGCGCTCTGCCCGCTGTGGTTGCGCGAACGGTAGAACGCGAACGAGGTGATGTCGCGGTTGCTGAGCAGCGCGCTGGCGTAGCCGGTCACGTGGTCGCTGAAGTCGAAGCTGGCGTTGGCCGAGGCCGCGGTGGCATCCACGCGCGGGTCGCCGACGATGAAGGTCTTCTGGCCGATGCTGGGGAAGTTGCCGGTGTTCGGCGTGGTGCCGCGGTACGGGCCGGCGCGGTTGCTCTCGTCCTGCTGGCTGATCTGGCCGGCCACGTGCACGCGGCCGCGGCCGTTGCCGAACTCGACGCCGGTGTCGCCGGACAGCTGGTACTTGTTGCCGTCGCCGGCCGAGTACTGGCCGTAGTCCACTGCCAGGCTGCCGCCACTGCCGCTGCCCTTGAGCACGATGTTGATGACGCCGGCGATGGCGTCCGAGCCGTACTGCGCCGAGGCACCGTCGCGCAGCACTTCCACGCGCTCGATCGCGGCGATCGGGATCGCGTTGATGTCCACCGCCGACGAGCCACGGCCGATGCTGCCGTTGACGTTGATCAGCGCCGAGGTGTGGCGGCGCTTGCCGTTGACCAGCACCAGCACCTGGTCCGGCGACAGGCCGCGCAGCTGCGCCGGGCGCACGCCGCTGGTGCCGTCGGTCAGCGCCGGGCGCGGGAAGTTCAGCGAGGGCAGGGCGCGCGACAGTGCAGTGGCCAGTTCACTGGTACCGGTGGACTGCAGCACTTCGGGGGTGATGATGTCGATCGGCGACTGCGATTCGGCGACCGTGCGGTCGGCCACGCGGGTGCCGGTGACGATCACCGTGTCCAGGGTGTTGGCGGCGGTGCCGGCCTGCTGTGCAGCGGCGACGAACGGAGAGCCACCGAGTGCGACAGCGACGGCGGCGGCGATCAGGCGGGTCTTGCGGGTCATCGGGATGGGCTCCGGTTGGCGGGGGCGGCACCGGAATCGACATCACGAGCGTGAGGCGGACGGCGGTTGTTGCGGTGCGCAATACAGCAATTAACGGGATATTCAGTGCCTGTCAAATGCCAGGCGTCAGAAAAAACGTTGCAGCAGCAACCATTTAGCCCGGATCAGCGCTGGCAGGAAGGGACCCCGGGACGCGCGCGGCGGGGACGTGGGAGAGAGGAACGTCGGCCACTGCGCATCCCGGGACGCGTCAAGTATTCGTTAACGCTAGAATTGCGTCGCAGGAACAGTGCTCACCAGCACATTCCATCCGGTTATATGGACCCCTCCCCCGATGATCTCCCTTCGTAATTTCGCCTTGCGCCGCGGCGAGCGGCTGCTGTTGTCCAATGTCGACCTGACCCTGCACGCCGGTTACCGGGTAGGTGTGGTCGGCCGCAACGGTGCTGGCAAGTCCAGCCTGTTCGCGGCGGTGAAGGGCGAGCTGGAGGCCGACAAGGGTGACGTCGACCTGCCCGGCAAGGTGCGCATCGCCAGCGTGGCCCAGGAAACCCCGTCGCTGCCCGACCCGGCGCTGAGCTTCGTGCTCGGCGGCGACCTCGAGGTGGCCGCGGTGCTGGCCGCCGAGGCCGACGCGACCGCCCGCGAAGACTGGGAAGCGGTGGCCGAGGCGCACACGAAGATGGCCGAGCTCAACGCCTACGACGCCGAGGCGCGCGCCGGCAAGCTGCTGCACGGCCTCGGTTTCCCCGCAGAGACCCACCACCGCGCGGTGTCTTCGTTCTCCGGTGGTTGGCGCGTGCGCCTGAACCTGGCGCGCGCGCTGATGATGCCCAGCGACCTGCTGCTGCTGGACGAGCCGACCAACCACCTGGATCTGGACGCGGTGTACTGGCTGGAACAGTGGCTGCTGAAGTACCCGGGCACCCTGCTGCTGATCTCGCATGACCGCGAGTTCCTCGACAACGTGGCCACCCACACCCTGCACCTGCATGGCGGCGGCGCCAAGCTCTACCCGGGCGGCTACACCGATTTCGAGCGCCAGCGGGCCGAACAGCTGCGCCAGCAGCAGATCGCGCATGAAAAGGAACAGGCCGAGCGCGCCCACCTGCAGAGCTTCATCGACCGCTTCAAGGCGCAGGCCAGCAAGGCCGCGCAGGCGCAGAGCCGCATGAAGCGCCTGGCCAAGCTGGCCGGCACCGAAGCGGTGCGCGCCGAGCGTGAGTTCCGCATCGAGTTCGCGCCGCCGGCCAAGCTGCCGTTCTCGCTGATCCGCCTGAACCACGTCGAGGCCGGTTACGGCAAGGACGCGGTGATCCTGCACAACGTCGGCTTCGGCCTGGAAGCGGGACAGCGCATCGGCCTGCTCGGCCCGAACGGTGCGGGCAAGACCACCCTGGTGAAGACCCTGGTGGGCGAACTTGCACCGATCGTCGGCGAGCGCATGGCGCACCCGGACCTGAAGATCGGCTACTTCGCCCAGCACACCGTGGAATCGCTGCACGAAGGCCAATCGCCGATGGAGCACTTCCGCGAGATCGCCCCGGACGCACCGAACCAGTCCTTCCGCGATTTTCTCGGCAAGTGGAACTTCCCGGGCGATCGTGCATTCGAGCCGGTTGATGGCTTCTCCGGTGGCGAGCGCGCGCGCCTGGCGCTGGCGCTGATCGCCTGGCAGCAGCCGAACGTGCTGCTGCTGGACGAACCGACCAACCACCTTGACCTGGAAATGCGCGAAGCACTGGCCGAAGCGCTGGCCACCTTCGAAGGCGCGATCGTGATGGTCTCGCATGACCGCCACCTCATCGGCCTGGTCTGCGATACCTATTGGCGCGTGGCCGATGGTGTGGTCGAACCGTTCGATGGCGACCTGGACGCGTACGCCGCGTGGCTGCGCACCCGCCCGCAGGCGCAGGGCACCAAGGCGCGCATGGAGCAGGTGGAAGAGCCGGTGGTGGTCAAGACCGCACCGGTGGCGCAGGTGGTGCAGAAGAAGCCGGTGAACCCACACAAGCTGGCGGCTGCCGAGGCCAAGGTGGCCGAACTGGAGGGCGCGCTGGCCGAGCTCGACCGCCAGCTGGCCGACCCGGCCAACTATGCCGATGCCACCCGCATGGCGGTGATCGGACGTGACCGCGAAACCACCGCCGCGCAGCTGGAGAAAGCCGAAGCGGCGTGGATGGAGCTGCTGGAGTCCTGATCACGCAAAAAAAAAGGGGACGGAGGGGATTAAGTCGTTTGTGCCACAAACGACTTAATCCCCTCCGTCCCCTTTTTTGTTACGTGCCCTGCGCCTGCAGCCATTCGCGGAAGCGCTTGGCTGGTTCGCGCTCGGCGCGCGAGCGCAGCCGCGTCAGCCAGTAGCGGCCCAGCTCCAAGGTGGTGCCGAAGGGCTGCAGCAGGCGGCCTTCGGCCAGTTCCTGCTCGAACATGCACAAGGGCAGCAAGGCCACGCCGGCGCCCCCGGCGGCGGCCATCGCCACCGTCAGTGAGGAATCGAACACCGGCCCGCGGGCTTCCACGCCGCTCACCCCGGCCGCCTGCAACCAGCGCGGCCATTCGTCGCTGCGGTAGGAACGCAACAACGGCAGTGTGGCGAGGTCGCGCGGTTGCTTCAGCCGCCGCGCCAATGCGGGGGCGCACAGCGGTGCGAAGGGCGCATCGAGGATTGCCGTGCAGGCCTGGCCCTGCCAGTCGCCATCGCCGAAGCGGATCGCCAGGTCCAGCCCTTCGCCGGCCAGGTCGATACGGTTGTTGTGGGTCTGCAGGCGCAGCTCGATGTCCGGGTGCGCGGCTTCGAACGCCGCCAGCCGTGGCAGCAGCCAGCCGGTGGCGAAGGTACCGACCACGCCCAGCGTCAGCACCTCGCGTGCCGGGCCACCGGTATAGCGCGCGATGCTGGCGGAAATGCGCTCGAACGCTTCGTTGAGCACCGGGTACAGCGCTGCCCCTTCATCGGTGAGCGCCACGCCGCGTGGCAGGCGATGGAACAGGCGGATGCCAAGCCGGTCCTCCAGCCCACGGATCTGATGGCTCAGCGCGGCCTGGCTGACACACAGCTCGAGCGCGGCACGGGTGAAGTTCTGGTGGCGGGCGGCGGCTTCAAAAGCGCGCAGCGCGTTCAGCGGCAGGGTAGGGTGCAACATCGAAAAGCCGTGAGCCAGGATGATGGCTGATCGTACTCGTTCAATGAGGAATTTCGTAAATCTCAATGAGTTGATCGCGACAGGCATGAATTCCACTTATGGCTTGCCTTGATTTTTCGCGCTGGTCGGCTGCAGGGGAGGCGCCAATAATCGAGCGGTCACCAGGAGAACCCCTATGCTCGCCCGTCGCCGATTCCTGCAGTTCAGTGGTGCTGCCGTTGCGTCCTCGCTGCTTGCCCCGGCGCTGGCGCAACCGGTTTCCGCCTCGTCTGGCATACCCGCCGCGAACGCCGCCATTGCCGGCGCCGCCGATTTCGCCGCGCTGGAGAAAGCCAGCGGTGGCCGCCTGGGTGTCACCGTGCTGAACACCGGCAACGGCCGTCGCATCGGCGGGCATCGGCAGGATGAGCGCTTCCCGATGTGCAGCACGTTCAAGTCGATGCTGGTCGCCCATGTGCTGAGCCTTGCCGATGCAGGCCGCGTTTCGCTCGACACCCGTGTGCCCATCGCCGGGAAGGATCTGCTGTCCTACGCTCCGGTGGTGCGCCGCCACGTGGGCAAGGATCTGACCGTGCGCGACCTGTGCCGGGGCACGCTGACCACCAGCGACAACACGGCGGCCAACCTGCTGCTGGAGGTGGTGGGCGGGCCGTCGGCGCTGACGGCATTCCTGCGCGGGCAGGGCGACAGCATTACCCGCAATGACCGCAACGAGCCGGACGTGAATCTGTTCGCGAAGGGAGACCCGCGCGATACCACCAGCCCGGCCGCGATGGCCACCAGCCTGGCCCGCTTCGCGGTGGGCAATGGCCTGCAGCCTGCATCGCGCCGGCAGTTCGCCGATTGGCTCATCGACAACCAGACCGGCGATGCCTGCCTGCGCGCCGGGCTGGGCAAGCGCTGGCGGGTGGGGGACAAGACCGGCAGCAACGGTGATGACACGCGCAACGACATCGCCGTGCTGTGGCCGCATGCGGGCGGCACCGCGTGGGTGGTCACCGCCTATCTGCAGGGCGCATCGGTCGATGACGACCAGCGCGCAGCAGTGCTTGCACGGGTGGGGGCGCTGGCCGATGCGATGATCGGATGAGGTAACCGGGGTCATTGGGAAATGGCTTGCCGGATCGGTCGGGCACGCGCATCCTGCGCGCGTTCGAACCCCACGGAAGACCCCGATGAGCCATGAGTTGATCTACCTGCTGCTGATCTTCGCGCTGCTGGTGATCCCGCGCGCACTGCAGCGCTTCAGCCTGCCGGCGCCGTTGACCTGCCTGCTGTTCGGCATCATCGGCATGCTCTGGCTGGGCGACCAGGCACACGACGCGGTGATCGGCCTGCTGGCCACGCTGGGCATTTCCTCGCTGTTCCTGTTCGCGGGCCTGGAAGTGGATCTGCAGGCGCTGCGGCGTGGCATGTGGCCGCTGCTGGCGCACCTGGTGATCCGTACCGGCACGCTGTTCGGCGTGGGCTGGCTGGCCTGGCGCTATGCGGGGCTGCCATGGCAGGCCGCTGGGCTGCTGGCGCTGGCGCTGCTGACGCCCTCCACCGGCTTCATCATGGATTCGCTGTCGCGGCTGGGCCTGAGCGAGGACGAGCGGTTCTGGGTCACCAGCAAGGCCATCGCCGGCGAACTGCTGGCGCTGGCGGCGTTGTTCATCGTGCTGCAGGCCGGCGACCCGGGCCACATGGCGCTGTCCAGCCTGGCCCTGCTGGCGATGATGATCGGCCTGCCGCTGCTGTTCATCGCGCTGGGCCGCTGGGTGGCGCCGCACGCGCCGGGCTCGGAGTTCTCGCTGCTGGTGATGGTCGGCATGGTGGCGGCGTACATCACCTATCTGCTGGGCGTGTATTACCTTGTGGGCGCGTTCATCGCCGGCCTGGTCGCGCGCCTGCTGCACCAGCGCATGCCGCTGCTGGCCTCGCACGAGAACCTGCACGCGCTGCGCCTGTTCGCCTCGTTCTTCGTGCCATTCTATTTCTTCAATGCCGGCACCAAGGTGCCCAGCGAAGCCCTCAGTTTCGAGGCGCTGGGGCTGGGCATCGTGATCACCCTGGTGGTGCTGCCGCTGCGCATCGGCGTGGTCTGGCTGCAGCGCCGGGTGATGTTCGGCGAGAGCTTCCGCAGCAGCCTGCGCGTCTCGCTGGCGCTGGCCCCGACCCTGATCTTCACCCTGGTGCTGGCGGCGATCATGCGCGAGCGTTTCCAGATTCCGGCGGTGCTGTTCGGCGCGCTGCTGCTGTACGCCGCACTGACCACACTGTTGCCGTCGCTGGTGTTCCGCACACCCTTCGACGTCGATCCGGTGGAGCAGGAGCCGGCGGGCGAGGGCGAGTCCGCGCCGGTAGCGGCCACCGAGACGCGGCCGGAACCTCACATCGCCGAACGCTGACCGGTTGCCGCGCGCGGTTTGCGCCCGTCGGCCATGGCCGTTAGGGTTGGGGCATGAAACTGCCTGCCGTTGTCACCGCTTCCGCCCTCCTGCTCAGCCTCGCTGCCTGCTCGCAGCGTTCCGATACGGTCGCGCATGATCTGGCGACCGCACCGGCCGATGCCTTCATGGCTGCCATCGCCGCGCATTGCGGCCAGGCCTATGAGGGCCGGGTGGTGGAGGACACGCCGGCACCGACCGGCAAGGACCCGTTCGCCGACCAGCGCCTGGTCATGCATGTGCGCGGCTGTGCCGACCCCGCCCATGAACTTCGGATTCCCTTCCATGTGGGGGATGACCATTCGCGCACCTGGGTGCTGACCCGCACCGAAAACGGCCTGCGCCTGAAACACGATCATCGCCACGAAGACGGTAGCCCCGACGCGATCACCCTCTATGGCGGCGACAGCACGCCACCGGGCACCGCCGAGCGCCAGCGGTTCCCAGCCGACTCCGATTCGGTGGCGATGTTCCGTCGTGCCGACATGCTGGCCTCCACGCACAACACCTGGGCGATGGAGATCGACCCCGACCAGACGTTCGTCTACGAACTGACGCGCCCGGAAGGCCGCCGTTTCCGCGTGAAGTTCGACCTGAGCAAGCCGGTCGAGCTACCGCCCGCACCGTGGGGCGACGAGAAGGCGCCAGCACCCTGATCTTCGGGTCGGATCCCTCCTGCGGAGGGTCCGACCCGGTCACTGCATGAACCCACGGGTCAGAGCCCTGGCCGTCGGCCAGGGATCCGACCCCGGGGCTCAGCGCGCGCTGAAGCGTGCGCGGCAGCCGTTGCTCACCCACACCTGGCCGCGTGCATAGCCCCAGCTGCGGCCTTCCTGGCAGGCACTGCCGGACAGCTGCTGCTGCAGCACCGGCCGGCCCTGGCGCTCATCCCAGTCGCAGTTCTGCGTGCGGTTGTTGTTGCTGCTGCAGGTGATCGAATAATTGCTGTTGCCGCCGCCCCAGCCACCGCCGCCGCCCCAGCCGCGGGCCTCGGCGAACTCGGCGCGGCAGCCGTTGCTGACCCAGACCGCGCCGTTGCGCACGCCCCAGGTGCGGCCTTCATCGCAGGGGCTGCCGGACAGCTGGCGGACCAGGCGGGCGTTGCGCCAGCCGACCGGGCAGCTGCGCTCACGGTTGCTCTGGCTCTCGCAGCGGATGGTTTCGCCGGGACGGCCGTTGTTGCCGCCCCAGCCACCGCCATTGCCACCGCCCCAGCCGCCGCGGGCTTCAACAAACTCGGCGCGGCAGCCATTGCTGACCCAGATGCTGCCATTGCGGCTGCCCCAGGTGCGGCCCTCGTCGCAGGCGCTGCCGGACAGCTGGCGGACCAGCTGCGCATTGCGCCAGCCGGTGCTGCAGACACGTTCACGGTTGTTCTGGCTTTCGCAGCGGATCACCCCGTCCTGCGCAGCGGCCGGAGCAGAGGGCAGGGCGAGCACGGCCAGAGTGCTCAGGGTCACGGCCAGGCTGGCCAGGGACAACGATTTCATGGCGGCATCCCATACGGTGGCAGGTGCCCGACTATAGGGACCGGGGCGATCAAGCCGGCGTGACTGCCCGGATTTGCCCCGGCCGGGGCCTCGGCCGCAGAATACGAGGCTTTCCGGCCCCCATCCGGTGCCGGCGTTCTCCAGCGGAGCTTCCCCCCATGCGTACCCACTTCTGCGGCCTGGTCGACGAGACCCTGATTGGCCAGACTGTCACCCTCGCCGGCTGGACCGACGTGGCCCGTAACCAGGGCGGCGTCTGCTTCATCGATCTCCGCGATCATGAAGGCATCGTGCAGGTGACCGTGGAGGTCGACAACGCCGACGTGTTCGCCGTGGCCGCGTCGCTGGGCTATGAGGACGTGCTGCAGGTGGAGGGCGTCGTGCGCGCCCGCCACGCGGTGAACGACAAGATGCGCACCGGCAAGGTGGAAGTGATCGCCACCGCCATCACCGTGCTGAACAAGGCCGCCCCGCTGCCGTTCCACGCCCACGAGAACCCGGGCGAGGAAACCCGCCTGAAGTACCGCTACCTGGACCTGCGCCGCCCCGAAATGCAGCGCATGCAGCGCACCCGCATCAAGCTGGTGCAGGCGCTGCGCCGCCACCTGGACGAAAAGGGCTTCCAGGACATCGAGACCCCGATCCTGACCAAGGCCACTCCGGAAGGCGCGCGCGACTTCCTGGTGCCGGCGCGCATGCATCCGGGCGAGTTCTACGCCCTGCCGCAGAGCCCGCAGCTGTTCAAGCAGATCCTGATGGTGGCCGGGTTCGACCGCTACTACCAGATCGCGCGCTGCTTCCGCGACGAGGCCCTGCGTGCCGACCGCCAGCTGGAATTCACACAGCTGGACATGGAGTTCGCCTTCGTCCGCGAACGCGATGTGCAGGACTTCGTCGAGGACATGATCCGCGCCATCTTCAAGGAAGTGGTCGATGTCGAGCTGGATGCCAGCTTCCCGCGCATGACCTGGGCCGAGGCGATGCGTCGCTATGGTTCGGACAAGCCGGATCTGCGCATCGCGCTGGAACTGGTCGACGTGGCTGAACTGGTCAAGGACAGCGAGTTCCCCGTGTTCACCGGCCCGGCCAACGATGCCGAAGGCCGCGTCGCCGCGCTGCGCATCCCGGGCGGCGCGGCGCTGAGCCGCAAGCAGATCGACGAGTACGCCGCGCATGCCGCCAAGTACGGCGCCAAGGGCCTGGCCTACATCAAGATCGCCGACAACGGCGAAGTCAGCTCGCCGATCCAGAAGTTCTTCAGCGAAGAGCGCTTCGCGGCGCTGGTGGCCCATGTCGGTGCCGGCAACGGCGATATCGTGTTCTTCGGTGCCGGTGGCTACAACAAGGTGTCCGACTTCATGGGCGCGCTGCGCCTGAAGGCCGGCAAGGACTTTGGCCTGGTCGCCGACGGCTGGGCACCGCTGTGGGTCACCGACTTCCCGATGTTCGAGTGGGACGAGGAAGAACAGCGCTACGTCGCCCTGCATCACCCCTTCACCGCACCGGCCGTGGACGACATCGCCGACCTGCGCGCCAATGCCCGTACCGCCGTCTCGCGCGGTTACGACATGGTGCTCAACGGCAATGAAATTGGCGGCGGTTCGATCCGTATCCACCGTCCGGACATGCAGAGCGCGGTGTTCGAGCTGCTGGGCATCGGCGCCGAAGAGGCCCGCGCCAAGTTCGGCTTCCTGCTCGACGCGCTGAACTACGGCGCGCCGCCGCACGGTGGCATCGCCTTCGGCATCGACCGCATCGCCGCGCTGATGGCCGGAACCGAGTCGATCCGCGACGTCATCCCGTTCCCGAAGACCACCGGTGCACAGGATCTGATGACCGACGCGCCGTCGCCGATCGTCGACGCGCAGCTGGCCGAAGTGCACATCCAGGTTCGCCCCAAGACCAACTGATCAGGAGATCCAGGCAATGACCGAGTTTGCGTTTTCGCTGGAGTGGGAAAAGCTGGGCAATGAAGGCTCCGAGGCCACCCTGGTCACCGAGCGTGCACGCGTGTTCGGGGGGTGGCTGGTCCGCGTCGGCACCAATCCGGCCGCAATGGCCCTGACCTTCGTCGCCGACGGCGAAGGCCGTTGGGACGGTGAAGACTTCGGCGTCGAGGACTACGAGGACGACGAAGAGGAAGAAGAGTACGACGAGGACGAGGAAGGCGAGGAAGAAGAGGACGAGGACGAAGAGGAATACGAGGAAGAGGACGAGGAAGAAGAAGCGGAATCGCCTGGAAAGGCTTGACCCGCGCTTCGCCCTGACGTCAACTTCCTGCATGTATTCGATCCGCCGCGCCACTGTGGACGACGCGCCGACCCTGTCGGCGCTGGCCGCACGCACGTTCACTGAAACCTTCGGCCATCTGTACCCGCCGCAGGACCTGCAGGCCTTCCTCGAGGAGGCCTACACGGTCGAGCGCCAGCGCGTGATCCTGTCCCACCCCGATTACGCGGTGTGGCTGCTGGAACTGGATGGGGAGGCGGTCGGCCATGCCGCCGCCGGCCCCTGTGGCCTGCCGCATCCGGATGTGAAACCCGGTGACGGCGAACTCAAGCGCCTGTACCTGGTCAAGACGCAGCAGAGCTGCGGCTGGGGCAGCCGCCTGCTGGAAACCGCGCTGGCCTGGCTGGAACACGAAGGCCCGCGCACGTTGTGGCTGGGCGTGTGGTCGGAGAACTTCGGCGCGCAGCGCTTCTACGCCCGCTACGGCTTCGAGAAGGCCGGCGAGTACCTGTTCCCTGTCGGCGACACCCAGGACCTCGAATTCATCCTGCGCCGCGCGCCGCGCGCGGCCTGACGTTCACCGCCGCTTGCCGCGCGCGCGTGTTCAATCACCTCACGTTCCTGCCCCGCTGACCGCCAGGCTGTTTGCATGACTCCCCCCGTATTGCTGCTGCATGGCATCTGGAATGCCCGTGCCTGGGTCGGGCCACTGGCCTGGCGCCTGCGCGCGCGTGGTTTCCAGGTACACGCGTTCGGCTATCCCTCGGTGTTCGGTGGCCCCGATGTGGCAGTGCCGCAGTTGCTGGAACGTCTGGCCGACGCCGGGCCGTTGTCGCTGGTCGGTCACAGCCTGGGCGGACTGCTGGCACTGGAGGCGCTGCGCCGCGATCCGCAGCTGCCAGTGCAGCGCGTGGTCTGCCTGGGCTCGCCGCTGCGCGGCAGTGGTACCGCGCGCTCGTTGTCCGATCATGGCTGGGGCCTGGCGCTGGGGCGCAGCAGCGAGCTGCTGCTGGACGGCCTGCCGGACTGGCAGGGCAAGGCCGAGGTTGGCCTGATCGCCGGTTCGGTGCCGCACGGGCTGGGCAGCCTGCTGGGCGCGATCGACGATGCGTCCGACGGCACCGTGGCCCTGGCCGAGACCCGCCTGCCGGGCCTGGCCGACCATTGCGTGGTGCGTACCAGCCACAGCGGCCTGGTGGTGTCGCCCGACGCCGCGCGGCAGACCGCACATTTCCTGCGCCACGGCCACTTCGACCACAGCCGCGACGCGGCGGCGGCATAGGGGCAGGGCAGGCGGGGCCGCCTTGTAGCGCCGAGCCCATGCTCGGCTGCATTCCGTCGGGCCCATTGAGCCGAGCATTGGCCCGGCGCTACAACAATACGGGCCTAGACACGGTTGCAGCGCCCGATCAGGTAGAATCCGCGCCTTGATCCTGAAGCAGCCAGACGGTAGCACCCATGGGTAGAGGCCCCTCCATCGAAGCCCGCAAGAACGCGTCCGACGCGAAGCGCGGCAAGATTTTCACCAAGATCATCCGCGAGATCGGCGTTGCCGCGCGCGGCGGTGGAGGCGACCCCAACAACAACCCGCGCCTGCGCGTGGCGGTGGACAAGGGCCTGGCCGTGAACATGTCCAAGGACGTGATCGAGCGCGCCATCAAGAAGGCCACCGGTGAACTGGAAGGCGTCGATTACGAGGAAATCCGCTACGAGGGCTATGCCCCGGGTGGCGTGGCCGTGATCGTCGACTGCCTGACCGACAACCGCGTGCGCACCGTGGCCGACGTCCGCCATGCGTTCAGCAAGTGCGGCGGCAACATGGGCACCGAAGGCTCGGTGGCCTTCATGTTCAAGCGCCTGGGCGTGCTCAGCTTCGCCCCGGGTGCCGACGAGGAAGCCATCACCGAAGCAGCCATCGAGGCCGGCGCCGACGACATCGTGGTCTACCCCGATGACGGCTCGATCGACGTGGTCACCAGCCCTGACGCGTTCAACGCAGTCAAGGACGCAATGGTCGCCGCCGGGCATGTCGCCGACCACGCCGAGATCACCTTCCGCGCCGACAACGACATCAAGGTCGAAGGCGAGGTCGCCCTGCAGGTCAAGAAGCTGCTGGACATGCTCGAAGACCTGGACGACGTGCAGGACGTGTATTCCAACGCCGAACTCGGCGCCGACGCCTACGCCTGAGCCGTCCTCGACGGCCTGGGCGCGGGCCGTTGAACGGTCACCGCGGACAGTCATGAGCCCATACGCCTGCCAGCGCCCCCCGTTCCGCCCCGCCAGGAGCGCGGCATGACCCGCATCCTCGGCATCGACCCCGGTTCGCAGCGGACCGGGGTCGGCATCATCGATGTCGACGCCGCCGGCCGCGTCAGTTACGTGCACCACCAGCCGCTGGTGCTGCTGGGCGCCGACGACTTCCCGCAGCGCATGAAACTGCTGGTGCTGGGCCTGGCCGATCTGTGCCGCGAGTACCAGCCCAATGAAGTGGCCATCGAAAAGGTGTTCATGGCGCGCAATCCCGATTCGGCGCTGAAGCTGGGCCAGGCCCGCGGCGCGGCGATCTCGGCCGTGGTGCTGCGCGACCTGCCGGTGCACGAATACGCCGCCAGCGAGATCAAGCTCGCGGTGGTCGGGCGCGGTGGCGCCGAAAAGCAACAGGTTCAACACATGGTCGGGCTCATGCTCAACCTGAAAACCAAGCTGCAGGCCGACGCGGCCGACGCGTTGGCGGTGGCGATCACCCATGCCCACGTAAGGGCGACGGCCAACCGCCTGGGGCTCAGTGCCCGCCAGGCGTGGGGCCGCAAATGAGGAGCTGCACGCAATGATCGGTCGACTGCGCGGCATCGTCGCCTACAAGGCGCCGCCGTGGCTGGTGGTGGACGTGAACGGAGTGGGCTACGAACTGGAGGCGCCGATGAGCACCTTCTACGACCTGCCCGAGCTCGGCCGCGAGGTCACCCTGTACACCCATTACTCGCAGAAGGAAGACAGCGTCTCGCTGTACGGCTTCCTGCGCGAGGGCGAGCGGCGCCTGTTCCGCGACGTGCAGAAGGTCAGCGGCATCGGCGCGAAGATCGCGCTGGCCGTGCTGTCCGGTGTCAGCGTCGAAGAATTCGCGCGCATGGTCCAGGCCGGCGACATCACCGCGCTGACCCGCATCCCGGGTATCGGCAAGAAGACCGCCGAACGCATGGTGCTGGAACTGCGTGACCGCGCGGCCCAGTTCGGTGCCGGCGGCGCGCTGCCCACCGGCAGTGGTCCGGCCCCGGCCGATCCGCTGTCCGATGCCACCGTGGCCCTGCAGCAGCTGGGCTACAAGCCGGCCGAAGCGGCCCGCATGGCCCGCGATGCCTTCAATGAAGGCGACGAAGTGGCCACCGTGATCCGCAAGGCGCTGCAGTCCGCGCTGCGCTGAACCGCGTCCCTTTCCCCCAACCTACCGCCTGAGCTTCGCCAGGAGTCCCATGTCCAGCAGTCAAACCCCGCACGCAGCCGCCCCCGGCGGCCATGGCCACGCCCCCTCCACTGGAGGACTGGCGCTGGTCATCGGTGCGATCGGCGTGGTGTTCGGCGATATCGGTACCAGCCCGCTGTACACCCTGAAGGAGGCGTTCTCGCCACACTACGGGCTCAACAGCGACCACGACACCGTGCTGGGCGTGCTGTCGCTGGCGTTCTGGGCGCTGAACCTGGTGGTGACCCTGAAGTACGTCACCATCATCATGCGCGCCGACAACGATGGCGAAGGCGGCATCATGGCGCTGATGGCGCTGACCCAACGCACGCTGCGCAACGGCTCGCGCTCGGCTTATGTGGTGGGCATCCTCGGCATCTTCGGCGCCTCGCTGTTCTTCGGCGACGGCGTGATCACCCCGGCCATGTCCGTGCTCAGTGCGGTCGAAGGCCTGGAGGTGGCCGCGCCCGGACTTCATGTCTTCATCGTGCCGGTCACCCTGGTGGTGCTGCTGGCGGTGTTCGCCGCGCAACGCTTCGGTACCGAGAAGATCGGCAAGGCGTTCGGCCCGATCATGGCAATCTGGTTCGTGTCGCTGGCGGCAATCGGCATCTACAACATCGTCGATGCGCCCGAGGTGCTGAAGGCCTTCAACCCCTGGTGGGGCATCCGCTTCTTCATGGAGCACGGCTGGCACGGCATCTTCATTCTCGGTGCAGTGGTGCTGGCGGTGACCGGCGGCGAAGCGCTGTATGCGGACATGGGCCACTTCGGGCTGCGCCCGATCCGCCACGCCTGGTACTTCTTCGTGCTGCCGTGCCTGGTGCTGAACTACCTGGGGCAGGGCGCACTGGTGCTCAACCACCCCGAGGCCCTGAAGAATCCGTTCTTCGAGGCAGTGCCGTCGTGGGCGCTGTACCCGATGATCATCCTGGCCACCATGGCGGCGGTGATCGCCTCGCAGTCGGTCATCACCGGCGCGTTCTCGGTCTCGCGCCAGGCCATGCAGCTGGGCTACATCCCGCGCATGCGCATCAAGCACACCTCGCACGACACCATCGGCCAGATCTACATCCCGGGCATCAACTGGGGCATTGCGGTGATGGTGTTCGGGCTGGTGCTGGCGTTCCGCAGTTCGTCCAACCTGGCCGTGGCGTACGGCATTTCGGTGTCGGCCACGATGCTGATCGACACCCTGCTGCTGGCCGTGGTGGCGCGGACGTTGTGGCCGAAGTCGCGTGGCTGGCTGCTGCCGCTGTGCGTGGTGTTCTTCATCATCGACCTCGGCTTCGTCATCGCCAACGGCGCCAAGCTGCTGCAGGGCGCCTGGTTCCCGGTGGTGCTGGGCATCTTCCTGTTCACCATGATGCGCACCTGGCGCCGTGGCCGCGAGCTGCTGCGCGACGAGATCCGCAAGGACGGCATCCGCCTGGATACCTTCCTGCCGGGCCTGATGCTGGCCCCGCCGGTGCGCGTGCCGGGCACCGCGGTGTTCCTCACCGCCGACCCGACCGTGGCGCCGCATGCGCTGATGCACAACCTCAAGCACAACAAGGTGCTGCACGAGCGCAACGTGTTCCTGCACGTGGAAACCCTGCCGATCCCGTATGCGATGGAAGGGCAGCGGCTGAAGATCGAATCGGTGGGTGACGAGTTCTACCGCGTCTACGTGCGCTTCGGCTTCATGGAGACCCCGGACGTGCCGCTGGCGCTGATGCGCTCGTGCGACCACGGTGGCATCTATTTTGATCCGATGGACACTACCTTCTTCGCCAGCCGCGAGACCATCGTCGCCACCGCCAACCGCGGCATGCCGATCTGGCGTGACAAGCTGTTCGCGCTGATGCATCGCAACGCCGCCCCGGCCACCGGCTTCTTCCGGATTCCGGGCAACCGCCTGGTCGAACTCGGGGCCCAGGTCGAGATCTGACGCGCGCGGGGTCGGATCCCTTTTCCGCAGGAAAAGGGCTCTGACCCCATGTTCCCGGTGTTCCGGTTCGGGGTCAGAGCCGTTTTCCTCTGGAAAACGGATCCGACCCCATACGCTTTTGCCGCATAATCAGCACATGACCGACGACCGCATCATCGGCGCCGGCGCCACCCGCGAGGATGACGCCGCCGACGCCAGCATCCGCCCCAGGCGCTTGGCCGACTACCTCGGCCAGGCCCCGGTGCGCGAGCAGCTGGAGATCTACATCGAAGCGGCCAAGGCGCGTGGCGATGCGCTGGACCACGTGCTGATCTTCGGCCCGCCCGGCCTGGGCAAGACCACCCTCAGCCACGTCATCGCCAACGAACTGGGCGTGGCCCTGCGCGTGACCTCCGGCCCGGTGATCGAGAAGGCCGGCGACCTCGCTGCGCTGCTGACCAACCTGCAGCCGCATGACGTGCTGTTCGTGGATGAGATCCACCGCCTGTCGCCGGTGGTCGAGGAAGTGCTGTACCCGGCGATGGAAGACTTCCAGATCGACATCATGATCGGCGAGGGCCCGGCGGCCCGCTCGATCAAGATCGACCTGCCGCCGTTCACCCTGATCGGCGCCACCACCCGCGCCGGCCTGCTGACCGCGCCGCTGCGCGACCGCTTCGGCATCGTCCAGCGCCTGGAGTTCTACAGCGTCGAGGAGCTGACCCGGATCGTGCGCCGCTCGGCCACCATCCTCGGCATCGACTGCACCGCCGACGGCGCCGGCGAGATCGCGCGGCGCGCGCGTGGCACCCCGCGCATCGCCAACCGGCTGCTGCGCCGCGTGCGCGACTACGCGCAGGTGAAGGCCGGCGGCCACATCGACGAGGCCGTGGCACAGGCCGCGATGAAGATGCTCAAGGTCGATCCGGAGGGCTTCGACGAGCTCGACCGGCGCCTGCTCAAGACCCTGGTCGACTACTTCGACGGCGGCCCGGTCGGCATCGAATCGCTGGCCGCGGCGCTGTCCGAAGAGCGCGGCACGCTGGAAGACGTGGTCGAGCCGTACCTGATCCAGCAGGGCTTCCTGGTGCGTACCGCGCGCGGCCGCATGGCCACCCACAAGGCTTACCGGCACATGGGCCTGAAGCCGAAGAACCCGCCGCAGGACCTGTTCGCGGAGGTTCCCGATGTCGGTTGAGCCCCGATTCAGTTGGCCGACACGCATTTACTGGGAAGATACCGACGCAGGTGGCGTGGTCTACCACGCCCGCTACGTGGCCTTCATGGAACGGGCCCGGACCGAATGGATGCGTGCGCTCGGCTACGGCCAGGAGCGCATGCGCGCCGAGCACGGGATGGTCTTCGCGGTGCGCTCGATGCAGATGGATTTCATCAGGCCGGCACGGCTGGATGACACCCTGCAGGTGACTGCCCGCCTGGTCCAGCTGAAGAAGGCCAGCATGGTCTTCGACCAGCAGATCCTGCGCGACGGCGAGCTGCTGCTGTCCGCGCAGGTCCGCATCGCCGCACTGGAAGCGGCCAGTTTCCGCCCGCGTGGCATGGACGATGCCGTCCTTGCCGTGCTGCAACCCCACCTCCACCCCGAATCCGAACATTGAGGAACAACGGATGATCGCAACGCTCCTGGCCCTGCAGGCCACGGTCACCGAGGCACTGCCGGCCGACGTCAGCAACGCCGCGACACAGACCCTTGCCCAGGCCACCACCGGCGGCGGCATCAACTACCTCGAACTGATGGCCAAGGCCAGCCTGCCGGTGAAGATCATCGTGCTGCTGCTGCTGGTCGGCTCGTTCGTCAGCTGGGTGATCATTTTCCGCAAGGCCCGCGTGTTCAAGCAGGCCACCCGCGAAGCCGACGAGTTCGAGAACCGCTTCTGGTCCGGCGCCGACCTGGGCAAGCTGTACAGCGCAGCCACCGACCGCAGCCGCAGCGTGACCGGCCTGGAAGCCATCTTCGAAGCCGGTTTCCGCGAGTACACCCGCCTGCGCGACAAGCGCCGGCTGGATGGCCGTGCGCAGCTTGAAGGCGCGCAGCGCGCCATGCGCACCACCTACACCCGTGAAGTGGACCAGCTCGAGCGCAACCTGGAGCTGCTGGCCAACATCGGCTCGACTGCCCCGTACGTGGGCCTGGTCGGTACCGTGTTCGGCATCATGGTGACCATGCACGACATGATCAGCAGCGGTGCCCAGGCCGGTATCGCCGCCGTCGCGCCGGGCATCTCCGAGGCACTGTTCGCCACCGCCATCGGCCTGTTCGTGGCGATCCCGGCGGTGTGGGCCTACAACCGCTTCACCACCCGCGTGGAGCGCATGTCGGTGCGGTTCGAGACCTTCGCCGAAGAGTTCAGCTCCATCCTGCAGCGCCAGAGCGCTGGCGACGAGTAAGCGCCTGACCCGGGAGTCCAAGCCATGTCCGCTGCCATCGGTCGCCGCAAGCGCCGCAAGCTGAAATCGGAAATCAACGTCGTTCCCTACATCGACGTCATGCTGGTGCTGCTGATCATCTTCATGGTCACCGCACCGCTGCTCACCCTGAGCTTCGACGTCGACCTGCCGCAGTCCAACGCCAAGGCGCTGGAGAGCAAGCAGGACCCGGTGATCGTCTCGGTGCGCCAGGACGGCCAGCTCAGCCTGAAGCTGCCCGACGCCAAGGAGCCGGCCGCCGTGTCGGCCGAGGAACTGGAAGGCCGCCTGGCCGGCATCGCCGCCCAGGACAAGGGCGTGCGCGTGATCGTCGCCGCCGACCGCGCCGTGGCCTATGAGAAGGTCATTGCCGCGATGGACGTGATCAAGCGCGCCAAGGTAGACAAGGTAGGCCTGGCCACCGATGCACGCTGACGCCCTGCCACCCCCGCATCAGCGCGAACCCGGCTGGGGTCTGCCCCTGGCGCTGGCTTTGCTGGTGCACCTGCTGGTCGCGCTGGTCTTCATCGTGGCCTGGCTGTGGTCGCCCCAGCGCAACACCGATGCCGCCGCTGGCGACCCCTCGGTCGAGGCCAGCCTGGCGCTGTCCGCCTCCGAGGCGTCCGCCGCACGCCAGGCGCTGCGCCAGTCAGAGAAGCTGGAGGACCTGCCGCCGCCGGTCGCCGAGCCGATCCCGGTGCCGGAAGACACCATTCCGCCGCCGCAGCCGATTCCCGAGCCGCGCCCGCAGGACGCGCCCACGCCCCAGCAGCAACAGGCGCAGGAGCGTGTTGCGCAGCCGGACACCAAGGACCAGGAAGCGGTGAGCGCACTGGCCATCTCGCAGGAGAAGGCCAAGCAGGAACAGGAAGCCAAGCGCCGCCAGGAGCAGATCGACCTGACCGAACGCAAGCGCCAGGAAGAAGCGGAGCAGAAGCTGCGCCTGGCCAAGCAGCAGGAAGCGGACGAGAAGAAGAAGCAGGCCGAGCAGGAGCGCGTCGCGGCTGACAAGGCCGAGGCCGAGAAGCAGAAGAAGATCGCCGAGATCCGTGCCCGCCGCGAGCAGGCCGAGAAGGAAGCCAAGCTGGCCGAGCGGAAGCTGCGCGAGGTCGCCGCCGCGCGCAATGCCGCAGGCAGTGCCGCTGCCGGCTCCAGCGGCGCTTCCCAGCCGGCGGCCGGTGGTGGTGGCAACAGCGACGATCTTTCAGCCAAGTACGCCGCAGCGATCCAGGCCAAGGTGCTGTCGCAGTGGGTGCGCCCGGATACGGTGCCGCTGGGCCAGCGTTGCCAGATCACCATCACCCAGATTCCGGGCGGCACGGTGATGCAGGCCAAGGTCAGCCCGAACTGCCCCTATGACGAGGCCGGCAAGCGTTCGATCGAGGCCGCGGTGCTCAATGCGCAGCCGTTGCCGTACCGCGGCTTCGAGTCGGTGTTCGCGCGTACGCTCAACTTCACCTTTACCGCCCAGGATCGCTGAGGCGGGCAGGGCAGGGGTGGCCTCGGGCCACTCCTGCCCACGGATGTCGCGCTTGCCTCTGGCGTGCTCGGTTTCGGCCGGGCAGGCTGCAGG
This sequence comes from Stenotrophomonas muris, assembly GCF_052751275.1. Classification (NCBI taxonomy): domain Bacteria; kingdom Pseudomonadati; phylum Pseudomonadota; class Gammaproteobacteria; order Lysobacterales; family Lysobacteraceae; genus Stenotrophomonas; species Stenotrophomonas muris. The sequence continues at coordinate 309,408 of NZ_CP199879.1, forward strand.
CTGCTGTCGAACACCGCCCCGAGGGGCGGCGTGACCGGGGCAGGCAGGTGCGATGTTAGCCACGACGTTAACGGTGCGTGAGAGGACGGGCTGGAACTGACCCGGAATTCACGTACCCTTGGTTCATGATTGCGAAGCGGTTCACTCCTGCTTTGTTATCCCTCGTTCCGGTTTCCCCCTATTGAGCGCTCCATGAAAAAGATGCCTCGCTGGCTTGCCGTGTTTGCGGCCCTGTTGCTGCCCTTTGCTGCCGTCGCGCAGCAGAAGGGGCTGGATATCGACATCATCGGCGGCAATGCCTCCGCCCTGCCGATCACCATCGTGCCGATGCCCTACCAGGGTTCGTCGGCCGCTCCGCAGACCGACGTCGCCGGCGTGGTCCGCGCCGACCTGGAGCGTTCGGGCCAGTTCCGCACGCTGCCGGAAGCGCAGATCGTCGAGAAGCCCGTGCGTGGCGGTGACATCCAGTTCGCCACCTGGCGCGCGCTGAAGCAGAACTACATCGTGGTCGGCCGCGTGCTCGATGCCGGTGCCGGTGCCTACCGCGTCGAGTACGAACTGTTCGACGTGCCGAAGGGCGAGCGCCTGCTGGGCCTGGCGATGACCGCCCGTGGCAACGCCATGCGCGACGTCGCCCACCAGATGGCCGACGCCATCTACGAGAAGATCACCGGCGTGCGCGGCGCCTTCTGGACCCGCATCGCCTACGTGACCGCCAGCGGCAAGGGCGATGCCATGCGCTATGCGCTGATGGTTGCCGACTCCGACGGCTACAACCCGCAGACCATCGTGCGTTCGGCCGAGCCGCTGCTGTCGCCGTCGTGGAGCCCGGATGGCAGCAAGCTGGCCTACGTCAGCTTCGAGCGTGGCAATTCGGCGATCTACATCCAGAACATCGGCACCGGTGCGCGCGAACTGGTCACCAGCTTCCGCGGCATCAACAGCGCCCCGGCGTTCTCACCCGATGGCCGCAAGCTGGCCCTGACCCTGTCGCGTTCGGGCAACCCGGAAATCTACGTGATGGACCTGGGCAGCAAGCAGCTGACCCAGCTGACCAACCACTTCGCCATCGACACCGAGCCGACCTGGGCGCCGGATGGCAGCGCGGTGTACTTCACCTCCGACCGCGGCGGCCGCCCGCAGGTCTACAAGGTCGGCGCCGGTGGCGGCAGTGCCGAGCGCGTGACCTTCCAGGGCAACTACAATGCCAAGCCCTCGGTGTCCTACGACGGCAAGAAGATCGCCGTTGCGCAGGGCTCGGGCAACAGCTACAAGATCGCGATGATGGACAGCTCGCTGGGTTCGCCCCGCTGGAGCACGCTGTCCCCGGGTTCGCTGGATGAATCTCCGAGCTTTGCGCCCAACGCAAGCATGGTGTTGTACGCCGCCCGCGAGGGTGGCCGTGGTGTGCTGTACGCCGTTTCCGCCGATGCGCGCGTGCGCCAGCGGTTGGTTCTGGCTGACGGAGATGTGCGCGAACCGGCATGGTCCCCATACCGTACCCAGCGCTAAAAGAGTGTTAATATTTTCGCTGTCTTGAACCCCTCATCGGCCTAGGAGCCACAAAGGTATCGCCATGAACAAGTCCACCCGCGTTCTGCTTGTTTCCCTGCTGTCTGTGGCCGTCCTGGCCGGTTGCTCGAAGAAGGTGAAGGAAGAGCCGGCAACCCCGGTCGACACCGGCACCTCCACCACCACCCCGACCGGTCCGTCGACCTCCGGCCTGTACGGCCCGGGCGACCTGGACACCGACGCTTGCCTGCGCCAGCGCGTTGTCTACTTCGACCTGGACAAGGAAGACGTGAAGCCGGAATTCCAGGCCATCATGGCTTGCCACGCCAAGTACCTGCGTGACCGTCCGTCCTCGCGCATCACCCTGCAGGGCCACACCGACGAACGCGGTTCGCGCGCGTACAACCAGGCCCTGGGTGAGCGTCGTGGCAACGGCGTCAACTCGGCCCTGCAGGCCAACGGTGGCTCGGCTTCGCAGCTGACCGTCGTGTCCTACGGTGAAGAGCGTCCGGTCTGCACCGAGTCGAACGAGTCCTGCTGGTCGCAGAACCGTCGCGTCGAAATCGTCTACACCGCGCAGTAATCCATGCGCATTGGCATCAAACTGATGCTGGTCGTTGCGGCAGCCCTCGTGGCTGCCGCACCGGCGCATGCACAGCGACAGAGCCTGGCCGACCGTGTCGGCGCGCTCGAGCAGCAGATGTACAACAACAGCGCCAACCAGGACCTGTTGAACCAGATCAATCAGCTGCGGCAGCAGGTCACCAGCCTGCAGGCCTCGATCGAGCAGTTGCAGCACGACAACGCCCAGCTCAAGCAGTCCGCCCAGGACCAGTACCTGGATCTGGACAGCCGCCTGAACCGGTTGGAAGGGGGCAATGCCGCCCCGGCCCTGCCGCCCGTTCCGGCGAGCGCGCCGAAGGCCGCACCGGCCCCGGCAAAACCCGCAGCGGCGGCCACTTCCGAGCGGCCGCCTTCCGTCCACGGTGATGCCGGCAGTCTTGCCGCCACCGGCGACGAGCGCACCTCCTACAACGTCGCCTTCGATTCGCTGAAGGCCGGCAAGTACGATGATTCGGCGCAGTTGTTCCTGAGCTTCCTGCAGCTGTACCCGAACGGCGTCTACGCGCCGAACGCGCTGTACTGGCTGGGCGAGAGCTACTACGCCACCCGCAACTTCCCGATGGCCGAGACCCAGTTCCGCGAACTGCTCTCGCGCTATCCGACCCACGACAAGGCCGCCGGCGGCCTGCTCAAGGTCGGCCTCTCGCAGTATGGCGAGGGCAAGGTCGACCAGGCCCAGCAGACGCTGGAGGCCGTCGTGGCGCAGTACCCCGGCTCGGACGCCGCGCGCACCGCGCAGGACCGTCTGCAGTCCATCCGCCTCGGCAAGCAGATCCGCTGATCCGCTGACCCGGCGTACAATAGGTGCCCTGTAGAGCCGAGCCCACGCTCGGCTGCTTTCGTTTCCGGTTCGGCAAACCCGCCCGGATCCGGCAGCGCCGGGCCCTGTCTGCCCGGTTGTTTTCGTAGAGCCGAGCCATGCTCGGCTGCGTTCGTTACCGGCCACGGTAGCCCACCCGCCACGTGTCCCACCAAGAAGTACCCGCCATGACCGCCGTTACTCCGTCCAGCGCCGCCGCCACGCCCAGTGAGATCGTGCAGTCGCCCCTGCCACGCCTGAAGATCACCGAGATCTTCACCTCGCTGCAGGGCGAAGCCGATACCGCCGGCTGGCCAACCGTGTTCGTGCGCCTGACCGGCTGCCCGCTGCGTTGCCAGTACTGCGACACCGCCTATGCCTTCCACGGCGGCACCTGGTGGGATATCGACGACATCGTGGCCGAGGTGCTGGCCCAGGGCGTGCGCCACGTGTGCGTGACCGGTGGCGAGCCGTTGGCGCAGAAGCGCTGCCTGGTGCTGTTGGAAAAGCTGTGCGATGCCGGCATGGACGTCTCGCTGGAAACCTCCGGTGCGCTGGACGTCAGCGCGGTGGACCCGCGGGTGTCGCGCGTCGTCGACATCAAGACGCCGGGTTCGGCCGAAGCCGCCCGCAACCGCCTGGAAAACCTGCCGCTGCTGACCGCCCGCGACCAGATCAAGTTCGTCATCTGCAACCGCGAGGACTACGACTGGGCCAAGGCGATGGTCGCCGAGCACGGCCTGGTGCAGCGCTGCACCGTGTTCTTCTCGCCCAGCAAGGGCGAGATCACCGCGCGGCAGCTGGCCGACTGGATTGTCGAAGACCGGCTGCCGGTGCGCTTCCAGATGCAGTTGCATAAAATCCTGTGGAACGACGAGCCGGGCCGATGAGCCGGCGCAGCGTTCCCTGATGTAACTCCGGCGCGGGACAGCGTGCTGGCTTTCCCCTCCCAACCGGATGTTTTTCCCATGAAGAAGGCAGTCGTGCTTCTCTCCGGCGGCATGGATTCAGCCGCCGTCATCGCCATGGCCCAGGAACAGGGCTTCGCCGTGCATGCCCTGAGCGTGCGCTATGGCCAGCGCCATACCTCCGAACTGGACGCTGCCGCCCGCGTGGCCAAGGCCCAGGGCGTGGTCGCGCACAAGACCGTGGACGTGGACCTGCGCAGCATCGGCGGCTCGGCACTGACCGACGACATCGACGTGCCGGAGGCCGGCGGTGCCGGCATTCCGGTCACCTATGTGCCGGCGCGCAACACCATCATGCTGTCGCTGGCCCTGGGCTGGGCCGAAGTGCTTGGCGCCAACGACATCTTCTGCGGTGTCAACGCCGTGGATTACTCCGGCTACCCGGACTGCCGCCCCGAGTTCGTGGCGGCGTTCCAGGCGCTGGCCAACCTGGCCACCAAGTCGGGCGTGGAAGGTGCGGGCATCAAGGTGCACGCACCGCTGCAGTTCCTCAGCAAGGGCCAGATCGTCAGCGAAGGCGTGCGCCTGGGCGTGGACTTCGGCCTGACCGTGTCCTGCTACAACGCCGACGCTCACGGCGCCGCCTGCGGTCATTGCGATGCCTGCCGCCTGCGCGCGCAGGGCTTTGCCGAGGCCGGCGTGCCCGACCCCACGCTGTACGCCTGACCGCGTCTGGTAGAGCCGGCCGCTGGCCGGCTTCACTGCAGGTGCGAACCGCCCCTTCTTGGTGGGTGCAAGCCGCCCCCTCTCGGTGGGTGCGCCCGCCCCCCTCTCGGTGGGTGCGAACCGTTGGTTCGCACTCCTTGACCTACCGGGCCTGCAACCATCCCGATGCCTCGATGAAGCCGCGCACCGCGTCCGGATCGGCGTAGTCCAGTTCGATCATCCGCGCGATGGCGGCCCCCTCGTCGGTCTGTTGGCGCATGTACTCCTGCGCGATGCGGTATCCGGCGTAGTAGCCCAGATCACTCACCCCGAACGGATTGCGCGCGCTGTTGTACAGCCAGTTGTCCAGGCTGTCACCGTGCATCTCGGCAAGGAAGCGCGTGCGGATTTGTGCCTCGTGCGCGGGCCCATAGGCGTACAGCGGCAGTGCCGGACGGCGACCGCTGATGCGCTCTGCCACGTATTCGGCCACGCCTTCGCGTACTGCGTACTGGGCCAGGCTGCCAGTGGTCTCGCGCTGCTGGGTATGCACGTACTCGTGCAGGTTGTTCTGCGCGTTGTTCGCACCGGGGAGGCTGTCGTAGAAGATCCGCAGGCGGCCGCGCATCGGCTCGGGCAGCTCGCTTACGTCCACGCGCTCATCGCCCAGCGCCATCTCCGCCCCGATCAACACCTTGTCGCCCAACGTGGTGCCGCCGGTACGCAGCACGCCCATCGCGTAGGTGATGGTGGCCGGACGCAGTGCAGGGTAGAGCGCGCGGAACGCGTCCAGGTCCCGGTCCAGCGTGGCGCTGGCCTGCTGCGCGTTCGCAGTCAACGGCCGTACCGAAGTCCAGAAGCGTGGCCATGACTGCATGGCCTCGGCGTATTCGCGGGCCGTGTAGTTGCGGACCTGCATCAGTGCATGCAGTCCGGGGCTGCCGGGATCGATGTAGCGTTGCTGGACCAGCACCACGCGGCGTTCGGCATCAGGCTCGGCGCGCACCGCGTCATAGGTGGCCCAGAAGCGGGCGATGTCGTCAGTGACGACCTGGGACGTCGAGGCCACTGCTGTGCAGGGCAACAGCAGGATGGCGATCAGACAGCAGGTGAGGCGCATCCGTGGCTCCGGGTGGTGAACATGGATGGGATGCGTGGAAGGCCCTGAAGGTTTAAGCGGGCTGACCCGACCGGGTAGTGCCGGCCGCTGGCCGGGACACGCAACACCCCTGTACTTCGCGCGACCCGGCAAAGTAGGGTAGAATGCGGACCCCGCCGAAAGGCCGGGCGATGCATCGGGCCGTTAGCTCAGTCGGTAGAGCAGAAGACTTTTAATCTTTTGGTCGAAGGTTCGAATCCTTCACGGCCCACCAATTGCACCAATGACTTAGGCGCCCTTGCGGCACCTTTTTCATATTTCCGGAAAAATTAAGTGGTTCCACGCTCGAGCACGTGCGGCTTATGAGGCGGTTGAACCACCGGCGCATCTCTTCGGTGACGTGACCACATGCGGTCTTGTGGGCCTTCGGTGACGCCCCGATGTTGTAGCCCACACAAGGCCAAACGCTTGGCGTCGGATGTGACCGACGCGAATACCTCGGTGATGACGTGCTGGAGCATCCCCCCAGTGGGTGAAGCTACCTGCCTGCGCCGCTGCTGGCCTACATCTTCATTTCCCGTCTGAAGAATCAAAATTCTGCCGACATTGGCGGAATTCCTCCGCATGAGCCACTACCCATGTCCACATGGGAATCATCAGTACAAGAAGGTCCTTGCCCAGCGCTGTGATGCTGTACTCCACATGTGGCGGTACTTCGCGGAAATCCTGCCGGCTGATCAACCCGTCACGTTCCAATTGCCGGAGGGTGCGCGTAAGCATGCGCTGGGTGATCCCCTTCATCCGTCGAGCGACCTCGGCGTGACGCAGCGTTCCATACACGCCAAGCGCATGGATGATACCCAGGGACCAGCGGCTACCAGCGTGCGCTAGAACCTCCCGGCGCAGTCCATCTTCGTCCTCGCTCATCCCGTCGCATATGGCTTGAGAGTGCCTTAGGAGTTCTTCCGGACTCATGAACGGTGCGGTCGGTATCATCGATGTGCCTTCTTACGTATGGGCCATTAGGTGAGCAGAATCGCCGCCATCGTACACACACAAGGCGATTTCCATGTCATCTCATATCAGCACTACCCCCTCTCGGTCGATCCTGGTGCTCGGCGCAGGCGAGCTTGGAATGCCTGTCATCCGGAACCTTGCACGTTTGGCCGTAAGTCATCCAGGCACACGGATCAGTGTGATGCTACGGGCGACGTCGATCGACTCAGAACTGCCGGAGAAGCAGCGGGTGGTCGATGAAATCCGCGCCTTGGGGGTGAATATCGTTGCTGGCGATCTGGTAACTGAATCAGTAGAAGCGTTGGCGGCCACCTTCGCGCAGTTCGACACAGTGATTGGATGCACCGGCTATGCCGCAGGCCGCGATACGCCAATGAAGGTCGCGCGTGCGGCGGTGAAGTCTGGTATTCCCCGCTACTTCCCTTGGCAGTTCGGTGTCGATTTCGATGCCATTGGGCGCGGTGGCCCCCAGGATCTGTTCGACGCCCAGCTGGACGTGCGCGAGTATCTTCGTTCGCAGACTGCGATGGATTGGGTGATCATCTCCACTGGGATGTTCACCAGCTACCTCTTCGAGCCCGACTTCGGCGTGGTCGACCTGATTGGGCATAAAGTGAACGCCCTGGGCTCGGCGAGCAACGCTGTCACCTTGACCACGCCGGATGATATCGGCGCAATGACAGCGCGCATCGTGTTCCACACACCTGCGATCCGCAACGAGATCGTGTATCTGGCAGGTGACACCATCCACTACGGCGACCTTCCGGATATTCTGCAGAAGGCGTTCGGCGAACCTTTCGAGCTGACGATCTGGGGTGTACCCCAGCTCATGCAGGAACTGGCTAACGACCCGGGCAACATGATAAAGAAGTATCGCGCGGCCTTTGCCCAAGGGAGGGGCGTTGCGTGGGATGTGGAGCGAACCTTCAATGCGAAGGTCGGGGCCGAGCTGCAGGGCGTGCAGGCGTGGCTGGATTCCAACGTGCAGGGCTCCTGATTTGCCGCTGGATTGTGAGGAGGCGCCTACTGGGCGCCTTCTCATTGCCGTTCCCGACCGCACGCTCACGATGGTTGTACGTCGCGGCACACCAGTTCGCCAACGGCTCGGCAACCGACGTCAAACGGTGGAGTCTTGGTCGTGGATCCCGTGCATACCGCTTGAGACGCCGGAAAAATGGTCGAGTGAGCTTAGGACCTGCAATGGTTCCACGCTCGATGGGCGGAAAAATAGAGTGGCGCAACCGGTTGTTTTCAAAGGAAGCGCCAGCCTTCTTTTAATCTTTTGGTCGAAGGTTCGAATCCTTCACGGCCCACCATTGCATTGACGATCAAGGCGCCCAAGGGGCGCCTTTTTTGTTGCTTCCTTCAAAGCACTTCCGCAATGGGGGAAGCGCCGCTGCAACGATGCGGTGTTGCAGGTGCTATCGACTCCCCGGCGCCCGCTGCCAGCGGGTGCGGGGAAGCGGCGCTCCGCGCACCCGCTTCCGTCGCTGCTGCCCCCGCGTCGCTCACCTTAAAAAATTACCTTTAAGGTAAAAATATTGGTAATTTCAGGTAATTGATCTCATCAGAACCGGCCGTTTCCGGCCGGCCAGGGACGCTGTCAGCCGTAATGCGCGCGCAACAGCCCGGCATCGTGGAAGGAAATGCCCTCGCGGATGCACTCCTCCGCGCGCTCCATGTCCTTGTGCAACTGGATCAGTGCGTCGTCGGCGAGCTGCTCGATGTTGACCACACCGCAACATGCCTGATCGATCACATGCTGCATGGGTTCGCCCCAGCGTCGGCGTACGTTGCGGATCATGCGGCAATGCCACTCGCGCATGATCGCGTCCATGCGCCTCTCCCCGCGGACCCCATGTGCGTCTCCCGCCACCACCCGCAATGCCGGCGCCGGGGTGCGCTCGCCGCGCAGTTCCTGGGTCCTAGCGGCCAACCGCTGTGCGAGCTCCTCGAGTCGCGTGTGAGTCATCCTTTGCCTCCCTGATCCGTCTTGCCAGAAGCTTCGTCAGGTCGAGCACATTGTCCGGTGCAGAGGGCTGACCGAACTCGTCCACGACCATGAATGCGGTCTCCAGCAGCACGGGATCGTAGATCCATTCCGGTGGATCGCCGACCAGCTCCAGGTAGTGCGAAAGCACCTTGACCGCAGCGCTCATTTTCTCGAAATCCAGTCCCGTAGATTGAGACTGAAGCGACACGTCTCCGTCCTGATCGACGCGATCCAGCGTTCCATGTGGAAGCTGCATCACTGATTCAAGATCGCGCGCAAGCCGATGGCCGATGCTCTTCGGGTTGCTCTCGGAAATCCACTGGCTGACCTGGGGCTGGGCCCAGCGGGTGCCACCGTACAGGCGGGCCCACTCGGCCGGGCCGCCGGCGGCGGCCACGCGGAGGCGCATGTTGAGGGTGCGAGCGGTACTGGCGTCCATCTGTAGATGGTGCGCTGCATTACCAATCCAGCAAATGACCAAAACGGTATTGACTATCCATTACCGTGGCAGTAATGTGTGGCCCATGAACCTCATCGACTACGCCATCTCCCAAGGGGGCTACGGCACCCCCAGCTGTCCCGTCATGCGCCGCCTGGCCCACCAGACCGGCTGCGCGCTGCGGACCCTCTACATGATCGCCCGCGGCCACAAGCTGCCCGGCGCGCGCCTGTGCCGGCGCATCGAGCTGGCCACTGCGGGCGCCGTGCGCCGCGAATCCCTGCGCCCGGATGTGTTCGGTCCGACCCCGTCGCCCGTCAAAGGAGAAGCCACCCATGCAGCTTGATACGTTCGGTGAGTATGTCCGCAGCCGCCTGGAGCACTGGGGCGGCGAATATGCGCTGCATCGCGACTGCGAATACCTCGGCTTCCAGTCGCGCAACCTGCTGGCGGTGCTGATCGAGCATCGTGGTGACATGCCGGGGCGGGCCCAGGGCTACAAGCCTCTGGAAACCGATCAGCTGGCGCAGCAGATCGAAGACATCATCACGGCGGTCGCGCGTGACAACGTGGCGATGGCCTGTGCGCTGCGCGGCTACTACTGCGGGCGTGGCCGACGCAAGGTCGAACGATTCGAAACGGCGAATCTGCTGCTGGCCAACAGCGGGCAGCGGCCGGTATCCAACCGGCATTACCTCAACCTGGTCGAACTTGGCTTCCAGCGCGTACGTGGCTGGATGGAGGGCATCGCCCAGGCCGCATGAGCGGCGGAACCGATCTTCCGCCCGCCTCCCGACCGGAACAACCCTCGTGCCGAGCCGGCAGCGGGGCGGGCACCTCTTCGGGCCACGTCGATGCGACGCGGCCTGCATTCCCTCCAGGACCCATCATGAAAGAAGAAATCATCAGCACGGCCGGCGCGGCGGCCATCAAGTCGGCGCCGCCGGTTACCGTCGCCGGTGCGCTTGCAGCCGGCATCACCCTGGACCGCCTGGTCGTGGTCCTCACCATCATCTACCTGGCGGCGCAGATTGCCTATCTGGGCTGGCGCTGGCTGCGCGAATGGCGCCGCAGGGAGCGCGAATGAGCCGGCCCGGCAGTACATTGCCGGTACGCAGCCTGGTCGCCGCGCTTGCGCTGAGTGCTGCGGGCCTGATCGCCATCGTTGACCGCGAGGGATACACCGACGCCGCAGTGGTGCCCACGCGCAATGACCGACCCACCTATGGCTTCGGCTCGACCGTTCGCGAGGATGGCACGCCGGTGAGGCTGGGCGACCGCACCACGCCGGTACGCGCGCTGCATGCCGTGCAGGCTCATCTGGCCAGGGAGGAAGGGCAGTTCCGCGCGTCGCTGCCCGGTGTGGCGCTCAGCCAGGGCGAGTACGACGTCTATGTCGATTTCCTCTACCAGTACGGCATTGGCAACTGGCGCGCGTCGTCGATGCGCCGGCATCTGCTGCAGGGTGAGTATCACCAGGCCTGCGATGCCTTGCTGCTGTGGAGGCGGGCAGGGGGCTACGACTGTTCAACCCGCATCGACGGCCGCCCCAACACCGTGTGCTGGGGAGTGTGGGAGCGCCAGCAGCAGCGCCATGCGCGTTGTCTGGCGGAGCAGTGACCCATGCCGCGCATGCTGGTGGTGATGGCGTCGCTGCTGCTGTGGTCGTTGCTGATGTTCATGACTGGCTGGCGTTGGCGCGGTGATCGCAGCGACCTCGCGATGGCGCGTGCCGATGCGGAGCAACAGGCCGGCGCGGTGCAGTCCGAACGGCGGTTGCGCCGGGATCAGGAAGAACGGAGCGAGGCGATGGCCTCACTGGGGGAACAACATGAACAGGATCGTGAGCGCGCGGCCGAGGTGGATGCCGATGTGGTGGCTGCCCTGCGCGCTGGCACTCTCCGCCTGCGCGACGACCTCGCCGCGTGCCATACCGGCCGTCTGTCCGAAGCCGCCGCCCGCACCGGCGAACGTGATGCGGGCGCCCAGTTACGAGCAGAGGTTGCGGCAGCGCTTGTTCGAATCGGACGCGATGCCGACGACCAGCTCCGTGCCTGCCAGGCCGTGATCGAACTGGATCGCCGTTGAGGGCGCCGGCGCAGTTATGCTGGCCGTCCTCTCGAAAATGGAAGTTCGCATGCGCGTCGTCGCTCTCTCCGCCCTGATCCTGCTGGCCGCCGCAGGGCCGGGCCTCGCAGCTGTTCCCACCGTGCCGGAAGCACCGCCGGCATCGACCGCTGCGGCCGCACCACTGGTCATCGGCGAGACCTTCACCGTGCAGTCGAAGGCACTGGGCGAGACCCGCCGCATCAATGTCTATCGTCCGCAGCCCTGGGGCCTGGATCCGAAGGCGCCGCTGCCGGTGCTGTACATGGCCGATGGCGGCATCGGCGAGGATTTCCTGCATGTGGCAGGGCTGGTGCAGGTGCTGACCGGCAATGGCAGCATGCGTCCGTTCCTGCTGGTCGGCATCGAGAATACCGAGCGCCGCCGCGACATGACCGGCCCCAGCAGCGACCCGCAGGACCAGAAGATCGCGCCACGCATCGGTGGCTCGGCGGCCTACCGCAGCTTCCTGCGCGATGAACTGATGCCGCAGGTACGCCAGCGCTACCCGACCACAGACGAGCGTGCGCTGATCGGTGAGTCGCTGGCTGGCCTGTTCGTGGTCGAGACGCTGCTGCAGGAGCCGACGCTGTTCAACAGCTATATCGCGCTGGACCCCAGCCTGTGGTGGAACCGTGGTGCGATGCTGGCCGGAGCATCCCGGCAGCTGCCGGCGGTGACGCGTGCACAGCCGCACGTATTCCTGGCCAGCAGCGGGCAACCGGAACTGGCCGCCTCCACGGCACGACTGGCCGCGCTGCTGCAGCAGGCCTCGCCGTCGCCGCTGGTGAAGTACCTGCCGCTGCCGGAGGAAACCCACGCGACCGTCTACCACCCGGCCGCATTGCAGGCGCTGCGCACACTGTTCCCGGCGCCGCCGCCGGCCTCGCCCTGACCGCGCGTGGCGCGGCGCCGCGCGACGTGTGAGGATGCGGTAGCGACGCCACCCGGGTACGTCGCCCGCAACGGGAGAGTGTGGATGCAGCGTGTGCGTGGATGGAGTGTGGCGGCCTGCCTGGCCATGGGGGGCTGTGCGATGTCGGTGGCGCCACCGGCAACTCTGGATGAAGCGAAGGAAAGCGCGGCCACCGCCGCGCAGGGCGTGGTGCTGCCGGATACCGAGGCGCTGCGCGTGCACGACCCGGTGGGACGCGATTACCCGATCTGGGTGGCGTTGCCGGCCGACTACGCCGCACATCCGGAAAAGCACTATCCGGTGCTGTACGTGACCGATGCGCTGTACAGCTTCCCGCTGGTGCGCAGCGTGCGCAACCTGGTCGGGCAGAAGGGCGTCAACATCGAGGATTTCATCCTGGTCGGGCTGCCGCCGCAGGAAGGCCTGACCTCCAGGCAGAGCCGCTCGCGGGATTACACGCCGAGCGATCCGGCGCGCACCGATCCGCGTGACTACAGCGACGACGTCAGCTACGGCGGCGCCGCGCATTACCGCGACTTCCTCGCCGAGCGCGTACTGCCGCTGATCGATGCGCGCTACCGCACCGATCCGGCGCGGCGAGCCTATGCCGGTCATTCCTATGGCGGCCTGTTCGGCGCCTACGTGCTGACCACGCGCCCGGACATGTTCCGCAGCTACATCCTGTCCAGCCCGTCGCTGTGGTTCGACAACCATCGGGTGCCGCGCATGCTGGCCGAAGCCAAGGCGCCTGCGCAGCCGACCACGGTGGTGCTGTCGATCGGCAGCTTCGAAACGGTCAAGCCGGAGCCGCGCTATTTCACCCGCAACGACATGCTGCGCCACAACGCCGAGTTCGCCGAGCAGCTGCGCAGCAGCGGGCGATCATTGAAGGTGGAGAACATGGTGATCGACGGCGAGGACCATTTCACCGTCTACCCGGACATGATCACCCGCGCGCTGCTGAAGGTGTTCCCGGGTACCGGGCCGTACAGCAGCGGTTGATGAGTGCCTCAGGCCGCCTGTGCGTCCGGCCCGGTCAATACGCCCACATCGGCGTGCCGGAAGCACAGCCGGATGGCGTCGAGCAGCTCGCTCATGTTGTAGGGTTTGGGCAGGAAATGGATGCCGTCGCGCAGCTGCGGCAGCACCTGGTGCTGGTCCATGCCCGACGTCACCAGGATCGGCAGCTGGGGATACAGGCTGCGGACCCGGTTGGCGGCTTCAATGCCACTGATCGCACCCAGATTGACGTCGGTGAACAGCAGGTCGAAACGCTCACCGGCCGCCAGCAGGCCCAGCGCCGCTTCGGCAGAGCTCACGCCCACTACGTGGCAGGCCTGGCTTTCCAGCGCCAGTCGGCTCAGCTCGCGGGTTTCCTCGGCGTCCTCGATGAGCAGGACGCGGGGTTCAACGTGGCGCTTGGACAGCAACATGACGCGACAACTCCGGACAGCAACGGTGAAAAGGCGCGCAAGTATGCGCAAGCCGGTAGTGATCCCGACGTGCACGGCAAGCTAAGCGGGCGTTACAGGCCTCTCTGGCGCCTGAGCCGCACGTGCCAGGCCAGCACCACCACTGCGAGCAGGGCGGTGCCGATGCGCAGGCCGGTGGCCTGCCAACCCAATGCGATGGCGTCATCGAGGCTGAACACATTCCAGGCAAGGTTCATCGAAACATGCAGGACCAGGCCGCACCACAGGGTGTCGCCGTCGAGGTGGTCGAGCCAGGCGAAGATGAAGCCGCCCAGCGCGATCACCGCGCCAATGAACAGTGCGATGCCGCCGCCGTCGAACCCGCCGAAGCCGAGCCAGTGCACCATGCCGAACAGCAGTGCCTGCGGCAGCGCGAGCAACGGCCACGGACCGCGCACGATCTTCACCAGCAGCACGAAGCCGAGGCCACGGAACAGCACTTCCTCGGCCAGCGGGAACAGCGCGGCCAGCATCGTGGCATCCAGCGCAGTCAGTGCCGTGTTCGGAGTTCCGAGCAGCGCCAGTCCCAGCCAGCAGGGCAGGCTGGCCAGCAGCACCCACAACGGGCCGCCCCAGCCGTTTCCGCGCAGTCCCAAGCTGGCCATCAGGCCCATGTCACGGGGCCGCAGCAGCGCGGCCAGCAGCAGTGCCACCAGTACCGCCAGCGCGTTGTCCAACAGGCTGCCGCCATAGGGGATGGGCAGTGCGGGAACCGGTGTGCCGATGGCCGCGGCGATATCCCGCAGGTTCAGGCCAAGGCCGACACCCAGCAGCACCAGCAACAGGCGCGCGGTGGTGGGCAAGCGGGACAACACGGTCATGTACGCATTCCCTGCGGGACAAGGGCGCAGTGTGCCGCGCGGTACGCATGTGGGCACGCGCCGGAAGTCCCTGTGCCATCGGTCACGCGTTGCCGCACAGTCATCGCGGTGCAGGTACAGTCGAAACCAGACCGACAGGAGCAATACCGATGCTGTGCCCCGTGTGCAAGACCCAGACGCTGCAGATGGCCGAACGCCACGGCATCGAGATCGATTACTGCCCAAGTTGCCGCGGCGTGTGGCTGGATCGTGGTGAGCTGGACAAGATCATCGAGCGCGCAGGCGCCGGTGCGGCCGTACCGCCGCCAGCGCCCGTGCTGGCTCAGCCGGCGTCGCCGCCACCGGTGATGCACCGTGATACCCGCCACCTCGGCCAGCGCTACGAGGACAACCGGGGCCAGGGCTACAAGAAAAAGAAGAAGGACAGCTTCCTGTCGGAACTGTTCGATTTCTAGTTTGTAGCGTCGAGCCATGCTCGACTGGATATTGCAGACCCTGGCCAAGCATGGCTCGACGCTACATGGGCTGCATGATCATGGCCGCCGCAGGATGAACTCGCGGTCGTGGGTATCACCGACGATGAAGTCGTACTCGCCGACCTTGCTGCAGCCATAGCGCGCGTAGAAGCGCTGCGCGCCGAAGTTTTCTTCCCATACGCCCACCCACAGGGTGCGGCGCCGCGGCTGGTCCAGCCAGGCCATGAACGCGTCCATCAGGCGTGCACCATGGCCGCCGTTCTGGTGTGCGGCCAGGATGTAGAACCGCTTCAGTTCGATGTCGCCCTCGCGTGCATCGGCATGCGGCAGGGTGTTGGCACCGGCGGCCAGGTAGCCGACCACGGCGTCGCCCTCCATCAGCAGCCAGATGGCACTGCGTGGGTCGGACAGTTCAGTGCGCTGCGGTTCGCTGCTGTAGTGCGCCTGCAGGAAATCATGCAGCTCCTGCGCGGGGTACGAGTCGCCCCAGGTTTCGGTGTAGGTGGTGACGGCGATCGCCGACAGGGCATCGACATCGGCAAGGGTGGCGCGGCGGATCTGCAACGACATGGCGGTGCCTGCACTGGAACGTGGCGCAGTGTAGCCGGCCCCGGCGGCTGCCGGGGCTGGCCATTGCGCACGAGCCGCTGCTCAGAACCACATGCGCACGCCGGCCACCCAGCGTGTGTCGCGCGCGTGGTCACCGGCGTAGTCGGCGGTGTCGCCAAACGTGCGCTCGTGGCTGATGCCGATGTATGGCGCAAAACGGCGGCTGAACTCATAGCGCAGGCGCAGCCCGGCTTCGACCTTGTTCAGTCCGCGACCAATGCCGTACTCCGGTTCATCCCTGGCAGCGACGGTGGCTTCCAGCAGCGGCTGCAGGATCAGGCGGTTGGTCAGCAGCACGTCGTACTCGACCTCGGCCTTGGCCAGCACCTGGCCGCCGGAACCCATATACAGCGTGGCCGAGCTCTCGAACTTGTACGGTGCCAGCCCCTGGATACCGATGGCCGCCCACGTGCGCGAGTCGGCCGGGCGGAAGTCCTGGCGCACGCCGACCAGCACGTCCCACCACGGCGACACGCTGCGGCCATACAGTGCTTCCAGCGACGATGACTCGGTGCGGCCGCGGCTGCGTTCGCCATCGGTGCGCAGCCACAGGCGGTTGATGTTGCCACCGATCCAGCCGGTGGCCTCCCAGGCCTGGCCGTTGCTGCCCTTGCCGTCCCAATGTTCGAGGCGGTCGATCAGCAGCAGGCTGTTGATCTCCGGCGCATGCTCCATCGCGCCGTGCGCGATCGGTGGGAATGCAGCGGCACGATCGGCATCGGACGGCACCGGGATGGGGTCGCGCGGTTCGGTGGGCGCGGGCGTGGCATGGCCCATTGCCCCGTGGTCCATCTGCGAATGGTCCATCGCCGCCGGTTGCATCGCGCCATGGTCCATCTTCGAGTGATCCATGCCGGCATGATCTGTGGCGCCCGAATCCATCTTCGAATGATCCATCTTCGAATGATCGGCCTGTTCGACCGGCGCGTTGGCGGTCTTTGCGGGCGGATCCATCGCGGCCACGTCATGCCCGGCGTGCGACTGCGCGAACACCGGCAATGCGGCGGCCAGGCCCAGGGCCAGCAGGCTGGGGGAAAGCAGTGAGCGGCTCATTCTTCGATCCTCACTTCGCGCATCATGCCCGCTTCCATGTGGTACAGCAGATGGCAGTGGTAGGCCCAGCGGCCGAGCGCATCGGCGCGCACGCGGTAGCTGCGGCGGGTGCCGGGCGGCATGTCGATGGTGTGCTTGCGCACCTGGAATTCCTCCTGCGCGTTCTCCAGATCGCTCCACACGCCATGCAGGTGGATCGGGTGCTGCATCATGGTGTCGTTGACCAGCACGATGCGCATGCGCTCGCCGTAGTTCAGCCGCAGCGGTTCGGCGCTGGCGAACGGAATGCCATCGAACGACCAGGAGAATTTCTCCATGTGCCCGGTCAGGTGCAGTTCGATCTCACGGCTGGGCTCGCGGCCATCGGGGTCCTCGAACAGGCTGCGCATCGCGCCATAGGTCAGCACCTGGCGGCCGTTGTCGCGCAGGCCGATGCCGGGGTCGTCCAGCTTCGGTTCGGTCGCCGAGCTCTGCATGTCCACCAGCGGGTTGTTGCGCTCGCTGGGCGGGTGCTTTGGCGCCTTGCTGGCGGCATCACCGCCGCCATGCGCACCGTGGCCCATGCTGGCGCCGCAGCCGCCTTCCATGCCCTTCATCGCGGTCATGTCGTGCCCGCCATGACCGCCACCGCCCATGTCATGCCCCATGTCGCTCATGGTCAGCAACGGGCGCGGGTCGCGTGCAGGGATCGGCGCCTGCAGGCCATGGCGTACCGCCAGCGTGCCGGCGGCGAAGCCGGTGCGGCCCATGTCCTGGCAGAAGATGGTAAACGCGTCCTGGCCGGTGGGCTCGACCAGCACATCGTAGGTTTCGGCGGGAGCGATGCGGAACTCATCGATGCTGACCGGATGGATGTACTGGCCATCGGCGGCGACCACGGTCATCTTCAGGCCGGGAATGCGCACATCGAAGTAGGTCATCGAGGCGCCATTGATGAAACGCAGCAGCACCTTCTCGCCGCTGCGGAACAGCCCGGTCCAGTTGCCGGCCGGGGCGGTGCCGTTCATCAGGTAGGTGTAGGTGTGGGCGTTGATGTCGGAGATGTCGGTCGGCGTCATCCGCATCCGCCCCCACATGCCACGGTCGGACAGCGCGGCTGACCAGCCCCCGCGCTTCACGTCACGCAGGAAGTCGGGCAGGGTGCGCTTGTAGTAGTTGTCATGCTCGGCGAGCTTCTTCATGCGCCGGAACAGCGCACCCGGATCCATGTCGGTCCAGTCGGACAGCATGATCACGTGCTCGCGGTCGTGCCGGTACGGCGCCGGTTCGGCCGGATCGATGATCAGCGCGCCGTACAGGCCGGCCTGCTCCTGGAACATCGAGTGGCTGTGGTACCAGTAGGTACCCGACTGCTTCAGCTGGAAGTGGTAGTGGTAGGTCTCGCCGGGGCCGATGCCGTTGAAGCTCAGGCCGGGCACGCCGTCCATGTTGGCCGGCAGCAGGATGCCGTGCCAGTGGATCGAGGTCGGGTGGCGTTCCAGCGTGTTGCGCACGAACAGGTCCACGGTCTGGCCTTCGCGCCAGCGCAGGATCGGCGCCGGCAGCGATCCATTGACGGTGATCGCCGGGCGGGTGCGGCCGGTGAAGTTGGCCAGTGATTCGCCGATGGCCAGTTCGATGCGGGTGTCGCTGAGCACGGCTGGGGCGCCGGCCAGGCGCGGGGTGGCCGTGGCGGCGGCGAGCGCGCGCTGTGGTACGCCGACGGCGGCGATGCCGGCAACCACGCCGCCGGCGGCCAGGCCCTGCACGAACAGGCGGCGCGACGGCATGGGCACGGCGCCCGGACCGGGGGGAATGCGGGTATTCATGGTGGTGACTCCAGACACGTAAAGACGCCGGCAGGTGGCCGGCTACGGTGCGCAGGGCGCACGGTGCATGTGGAATCAGCCGATGGGAGGGCGTGAGATCGGCGGCAGCGGCGGCGCCGGACGGCCGGTGGCCGGCATCGGCTGTGGTGCCAGCGACAACGCCGGGCCGGCCATGAACGGCAACGGCTGCACCACCAGCAACGGGTGCTGGGCACAGCTGCGCACGCAGTCCTTGATCTGGCAGTGGGCGTCGTGGGCGGGGGCCTTGGCCTGCGGGGCCGGGTCGGCCTGCATGCCGGCGTGGTGGCAGTCGGCGTCACCGCCAGCTGCGGCGGCCGCGACGGCGTGTGCCATCCGCCCCATTTCTTCATGACCGCTGGCCATGGCCGCGTTCAGCCCGTTGAGCAACAGGCTGAGCATGAGCACGACACGAAGCAGGGTCGAGGCCAGGGACATGGCGCTAATCTAGCCGCAAGCGGGCGCGGATGCACTTCCGGCTGAATGGCCGGTTCAAGGTTGGAGCTGCACCAAGGTGGAGCCGGGCCCGCGCTCGGCTGCTGTTCGCGCAGGGGCAGCCGAGCGTGGGCTCGGCTCTACAGGGGCGCCCGCGCGCCGTTGGGACCATGCCCGGCGGCCGCGCAGCGCGGCAACGCGATACCGTCAGCCCTCTTCGCGCACGATCTCGACCAGGCGCGGGCCGTAACGGCTCAGCTTGGTGCCGCCGATGCCGCCGACCCGTGCCAGTGCATCCAGGCTGGTCGGGCGCTGTTCGGCGATGTTGCGCAGGGTGCTGTCGTGGAAGATCACGAACGCCGGCACGTTCTGTTCGCGGGCCAGTTCGGCACGCAGGCCGCGCAGGGCGTTGAACAGCGCCAGATCCTGCGGCAGTACCGACAGCCCGGTACGCTGCGCACTGCGCTCGCGCCCGCTGGTGCTGCTGGCCGGGTCGCGGCGCATGCTGATCTGTCGGCGGCCGGTCAGTACGTCGCGGCTGGCGTCGGTCAGGCGCAGGCCGCCGTGGCCCTCGCTGTCCACTTCCAGCAGGCTGGCGGCGACCAGCTGGCGGAACACGCTGCGCCAGGTGCGCGCATCCAGATCGCGACCGATCGCATAGGTGCTGAGCTTGTCGTGGCCCTGCTGCTTCACCTTCTCGTTCTCGCTGCCACGCAGGATGTCGATCAGGTGGCCGACGCCGAAGCGCTGGCCGCTGCGGTAGACGCAGCTCAGCGCCTTCTGTGCCGGAATGGTCGCGTCCCACGAGGCCGGCGGTGTCAGGCAGTTGTCGCAGTTGCCGCAGGGCTGGGGGTAGGTCTCGCCGAAACCGGCCAGCAGCACCTGGCGGCGGCACTGCATGGATTCGCAGTAGCCCAGCAGATGGTCGAGCTTGGCCCGCTCCAGCTGCTTGCGCTCTTCGCCGGCCTCGGACTGCTCGATCATCTGCTTGAGCAGCACCACGTCGCCCAGGCCGTAGCACAGCCAGGCCTCGGCGGCCTCGCCATCGCGACCGGCGCGGCCGGTTTCCTGGTAGTAGCCTTCCATCGACTTGGGCAGGTCGGTATGCGCGACAAAGCGCACGTCCGGCTTGTCGATGCCCATGCCGAAGGCGATGGTGGCGCACATCACGATGCCGTCCTCGCGCAGGAAGCGGCGCTGGTTGTTCGCGCGCACGTCCGGCGGCAGGCCGGCGTGGTAGGGCAGGGCGTTGAAGCCCTGGCCGCAGAGGAATTCAGCGGTCTCCTCGACCTTGCGCCGCGACATGCAGTAGACGATGCCGGCCTCGCCGCGGTGGCTGCGCAGGAAGTCGGTCAGCTGCTTGCGGGCGTTGTCCTTCTGCACCACGGTGTAGCGGATGTTGGGGCGGTCGAAGGAGCTGACGAAGTGGCGTGCTTCCTGCAGATCCAGGCGCTCGGCGATCTCGCGCTGGGTTGGCGGATCGGCGGTGGCGGTCAGCGCGATCCTCGGGATCTGCGGCCAGCGCTCGTGCAGCACGGTCAGCTGGCGGTATTCCGGGCGGAAGTCGTGGCCCCACTGCGACACGCAGTGTGCTTCGTCGATGGCGAACAGGGCGATCTGGCTGCGCGACAGCAGCGACAGGAAGCGACCGGTCAGCAGCCGCTCGGGAGCGACATAGAGCATGTCCAGCTCACCGGCGAGCAGTTCGCGCTCGACGCGGCCGGCAGTCTCGGCATCCAGGGTGGAATTCAGGTACTCGGCGCGCACGCCGAGCTGGCGCAGGGCTTCGACCTGGTCCTGCATCAGCGCGATCAGCGGCGAGATGACGATGCCGCAACCGTCACGCAGCAGGGCCGGGACCTGGTAGCACAGCGATTTGCCGCCGCCGGTGGGCATCAGCACCAGGGCATCGTGACCGGCAGCCACATGCTCCACGATGTCCTGCTGCGGACCACGGAAATCGTCGTAACCAAAGACGCGTTGGAGCAGGTCGTGCGCGGGACGGGAAGCCATCCGGTTAGTTTACCCCGGAGGGAGGGGTAGGGGTTCGGCAGGGCTGCGCCCTGCACCTGCTGCAAGCCAGTGCAACGTCAAAGGCAACAGCCGGCTCTGGGCTGTCTGCTTATTGGGCGGGGCGGTGTGGGCTTGCAGGACACGCCGTAAACCCGCCCTTGGGGGCTCGATGGCGCCATCCATGGCGCCAACGGTCCTGCAAGCCCACACCGCCCCACCCCCGACAGTTTCCCGGTGACGGGGGGCCAGATCAATCCACGCCATGCGTGGATGAAAACTGTCAGAACTCGACAAACAAAATGGGGTCAGAACCGTTTTCCTGGGGAAAACGGATCTGACCCCAATGGCTTTGCCGGCAGATCGCGGAAATCTGTCGAAGGCGGGGTGGGTCCGGTGGCAGGGGTGTCCGCGGCATGGATGCCGCGGCCAAGCCCCCAAGGACGGGTTTACGGCGTCCCCTGCCACCGGACCCATCCCGCCTACCCACAGGAGGCCAGCTTTTGCTCTGGCTCTGGCCTTGGCTTTAAGGCCTCTGCGGGTGCAGGGCGCAGCCCTGCCGGGCCCCCCAACTCTTACTGCAGCAGCGAGCGCAGCATCCAGGCGTACTTCTCGTGGGTCTGCAGCCGCTGGGTCATCAGATCCTCGGTCGGGGCGTCCTCTCCCTTGGCCGCCACCTCCAGCACTTCACGTGCCGTACGGCAGACTGCTTCGTTGGCGACCACCAACTGGCGTACCATTTCACGCCAGTCCGCGCTGTCGGTCAGGCCCGGTTCCTCGGCGATCGAGGTCAGCGCAGCGAATTCCCGGTAGGAGCCCGGGGCATTGAAGCCCAGCGCGCGGATGCGCTCGGCCACGTCGTCCAGTGCCGCCCACTGCTCGGTGTACTGCGTCTCGAACATGGTGTGCAGCGAGTTGAACATCGACCCGGTCACGTTCCAGTGGAAGTTGTGCGTCTTCAGGTAGAGCGTGAACGCATCGGCCTGGAAGCGCGACAGACCGTCGGCGATCTTCTTGCGGTCGCCCTGGGTGATCCCGATATCGATGTTCGGCGCCGACGGTGCCGCCGCTGCAAGCTTCTGCTTGCCGGTCTTGGCCTTGGTCGTGCTCTTGGTCTTCGCCATGGGGTTCCTCCTTGTGGAATCGTTGGCCTTCACAATAAACCGGTCGTGATGACTGGTCGCTATCAAAGTTTTGAACGAACCGATTGATGAACTCTATCGATAAAAATCCATCGTCCCGCCTGCGCCAACAGCGCGCCGCCATCGACGGCGCCATGAGCCGCGACCGGGGCCGTTTGCTGGGGATGCTCTCGCGTTGCCAGGCCAAGCCACAGGATGCGGCGTTGGCCGCTACCTTCGAGCAGGCCTTGCAGGCGTCGGTGCAGCGCCGGCAGGTCCGGGCGCAGCAGCAGCCGTCCATTACTCTGGACCCGCAGCTGCCGATTGCGCGTGAAGCCGACGCCATCATCGGGCTGATCCGCGACCATCAGGTGGTGGTGATCGCTGGTGAAACCGGCTCGGGCAAGACCACCCAGCTGCCGAAACTGTGCCTGGCCGCAGGCCGTGGCCAGGCCGGCATGATCGGTTGCACCCAGCCGCGACGGATTGCCGCACGTGCGGTGGCAAGCCGCGTGGCGCAGGAACTGCAGAGCGAACTGGGCCAGCTGGTCGGCTACCAGGTGCGCTTCAACGACAAGGTCAGCGACGACAGCCGCATCAAGTTCATGACCGACGGCATCCTGCTGGCGGAGATCGCCAGTGACCGCTGGTTGTCGAACTACGACACGATCATCGTCGACGAGGCGCACGAACGCAGCCTCAACATCGATTTCCTGCTGGGCTACCTGAAGCAGCTGCTGCGCAGGCGCCCGGACCTGAAACTGATCGTCACCTCGGCCACCATCGATACCGAACGCTTCGCCCAGCATTTCGACAATGCGCCGGTGATCAGCGTCGAAGGCCGCACCTACCCGGTGGAAGTGCGCTATCGCGCGCTGGAAGGCGAGGGCGAAGACCAGGGCGAACGCACCGTCAACGACGCCATCGTGTCGGCCATCGACGAGATCACCCGCCTGGATGCGCGCGGCGACGTGCTGATCTTCCTGCCGGGCGAACGCGAGATCCGCGATGCGCACCAGTCGCTGGAGCGCCGCAAGTACCGCAACACCGAGGTGCTGCCGCTCTATGCGCGGCTGTCCAACCAGGACCAGGACCGGGTGTTCAATCCCGGGCCGAACCGGCGCATCGTGCTGGCCACCAACGTCGCGGAGACCTCGCTGACGGTGCCGCGCATCCGCTACGTGGTCGATCCGGGCTTTGCCCGCGTCAAGCGCTACAGTCCGCGCAACAAGCTGGACCGCCTGCACATCGAGCCGATCTCGCAGGCCAGCGCCAACCAGCGCAAGGGCCGCTGCGGCCGTATCGCCGAGGGCATCTGTTACCGCCTGTACGCCGAAGCCGATTTCCAGGCGCGGCCGGAGTTCACCGATCCGGAAATCCGCCGCTCCAGCCTGGCCGGGGTGATCCTGCGCATGCTGCAGCTGGGCCTGGGCCGCATCGAGGAGTTTCCGTTCCTGGAAGCGCCGGACGAGCGTGCGGTGGCCGATGGCTGGCAGCAGCTGACCGAACTGGGTGCGATCGACGCCGAGCGGCGCATGACCACCATCGGCAAGCAGATGGCACGCCTGCCGGTGGACGTGAAGCTGGCGCGCATGCTGGTCGCCGCGCAGGCCGCCGGCTGCCTGCGGCCGATGCTGGTGATCGCCTCGTTCCTGGGCATCCAGGACCCGCGCGAACGTCCGCCCGAAGCACGCGGTGCCGCCGACAGCGCGCATGCGCAGTTCGCCGATGGTCGTTCCGAGTTCGTTGGCGTGCTGCGCCTGTGGGATGCCTACCGGCAGGCCCATGAAGACCTGACCCAGTCCAAGCTGCGCGACTGGTGCGGCCGTCATTTCCTCGGCTTCCTGCGCATGCGCGAGTGGCGCGAGCTGCACCGCCAGCTGCGGCTGCTGTGCGAGGAACTGGGCTGGAAGGAAGAGGCCAACGAGGCGTCGATGGCGCCGTTGCTGGCCGGCAGCAGTGCGCCGGCGGCAGCGCGTGATGATGCCGCCGCAGTGAAGGCCACCCGTGGCCAGCTACACCGCGCTGCACGCCTGGCCCGCGAAGGCAAGGCCGAAGCGGCGCCGACGCCGGTGGCCGTACGTGCACAGAAGGAGCAGGCACCGGCGGGCGGCGGCTTCAGCGAACGCGTGCGCGCGGCTGCCTACCAGACCCTGCACCGGGCGTTGGTGGCGGGCCTGCCGACGCAGATCGGGCACCGCACCGAGAAGGGCGATTTCCAGGCGCCACGCCAGCGCCGTTTCCTGCCGTTCCCCGGTTCGGCGCTGTCCAAGCGCCCGCCGCCGTGGTTGCTGGTGGCCAACCTGCTGGACACGCAGAAGGTCTGGGGCATGACCCTGGCCGCGATCGAGCCGGACTGGGTCATCGCCGAACTGCCGCACCTGCTGCTGCGCAAGCACTTCGACCCGCACTGGTCGCGCGCGCAGGGCCAGGTGCTGGCCTCCGAGCAGATCAGCCTGTTCGGCCTGGTGCTGGCACCGAAGAAGCCGGTGCACTACGGCCGCATCGCACCGGGCGAGGCGCACGACATCTTCGTGCGCCAGGCGCTGGTGACCGGCGAGATCAACACCCGCGCCAGCTTCGTGGCCGACAACCAGAAAGTGCTGGAGGTCGCCCGCGAGGAGGAAGCGAAGCTGCGCCGCGCCGGCATCGTGGCCGACGAGGACTGGCAGGCGCGCTGGTACCTGGACCGGGTGCCGCCGCAGATCCATTCGGCCGCAGGGCTGGATACCTGGTGGAAGGGGCTGGCGCCGGAACAGCGCAAGACCCTGCACTGGTCACTGGTCGACCTGTTGCCGGGTGAGGGCAGCGAACAGGAGCGCTACCCGAAGTACCTGCCACTGGGCCAGGCGCGCCTGCCACTGCACTACCGCTTCGAGCCGGGTGCCGATGATGACGGCGTGACCCTGGACGTGCCGCTGCACCTGCTCAACGCGCTGGACCCGGTGCAGCTGGGCTGGCTGGCGCCTGGCTTCGTCGCCGACAAGGCCTCGGCACTCATCCGCAGCCTGCCCAAGGCGATGCGCCGCAACTACGTGCCGGCGCCGGACTTCGGTCGTGCGTTCTTCGAGGCATTCCCGCAGCCCAGCGCCGATGCCATCACTGGCGAACTGGCGCGCTTTTTGTCACGTGCCACCGGCGCGACGGTGACGGCGCTCGATTTCGAACCCGCTTCGATCGAACCGCACCTGCACATGAACCTGCGCCTGCGCGACGAGCACGGCAAGGTGCTGGCGACCTCGCGTGATCTCGATGCGTTGCGCGCGAAATTCGGCGGCCGTGCCGGCGATGCCTTCGCTGCACGCGCGGGCCGCGAGATGGCGGCCGATGGCCTGCGCACGTTCCCGGCCGCGCCGATTCCGCTGCAGGTGCCCGGTGAAGCCGGCGTCCCGGCCTATCCGGCGCTGCTGGACGAGGGCGACAGCGTGGCGCTGCGCATCTTCGCCGATCGCCAGCAGGCGCAGGAGGCCCACCCGCTGGGTGTGCGCCGGCTGCTGGAGATTGCCCTGGCCGAGAAGGTCAAGCAGGCGCGCAAGCAGCTGCCGGTGGGTGCCAAGACCGGCCTGCTGTATGCCGCGATCGAATCGCAGGAACGCCTGCGTGGAGACCTGGTGGATGCGGCGATGAACGCGGTGCTGGCCGAAGGCCTGGAAGACATCCGCGATGCGGCAGCCTTCGAGCAACGCCGCGAGCATGCGGCCAAGGCCCTGTTCGGCGAGGCGATGTCGCGGCTGAAACTGGCCGAGTCCATCCTGGCGCTGGTGGCGGAACTGAAGCCGTTGCTGGAGGCGCCGTTGATGGGCTGGGCGCGTGGCAACCTGGACGACATGGAAGCGCAGCTGGCCGGGCTGATCCACCCCGGCTTCCTGCGCGACACGCCGGCCGACGCGCTGGCGCAGTACCCGCGCTACCTGAAGGCGATGATCCTGCGCACCGAGCGTGCCAAGCGTGATCCGCCGCGTGACCAGGCGCGCATGCTGGAATTGCACCCGTTCCTGGAGGCGCTGGAAGCGGGCGAGCAGCAGGGCCTGCGTGATCGCCCGCAATGGCAGGCGCTGCGTTGGGATCTGGAAGAGCTGCGGGTGTCGTTGTTCGCGCAGGAGCTGGGGGCACGCACCGGCATTTCGGCGAAGAAGCTGGCGCAGCGGGTGGCTGCACTTCGCCAGGCGTGAATGCGCGCCATGGTCGCCCCATCGGGCGACCATGGCCGCCGGGCATGGATCCGGCACGGCCGGAATGCCCGGGCGTTACTTGGTGCGACGAACCTTCGGTTGCACGTTCACCCCGTCCACCTTCATGTACCAGGCGCCCATCACGCCCGGGCGCATGCTGACGTTCGGCGCTTCCTTGCGGCCACCGGAATAGTGCGTGGCGTCTATCTGCTCCCACTCCTGGCCGTTCTGCAGCACGTAGCGGCGGCCCTGGCCGAAGCCACGGAATTCGCCCTGCAGGGTGCTTTCGATCGGTTCGCTGCTGCCGAAGTCCAGGAAGCCGCGGTTCTTCTTGATCACTTCCTGGCGGCCTTCTTCGCGCGCTGCGGCGACGGCCTGGGTGGTGGCCGCCTCGACCTTGCCCTGCAGCCAGCGGTTGAGCGTGGCCAGTTCAGCGGCGCTGAGCTTGTCCAGGCCGGCGGCCTTGAACTCGGTGGGCGACATCTGCTGCTGCAGGTCGCCCTCCACCACGCGCTGGGCCAGCGCAGGCGCGGACAGGGACAGCAACACGGCGGCACAGGCCAGCAGCCGTGGACGGACGCGCAGGGCAATCGAAGGCATGGCGGGTCTCTCCTGGATGTGTTGGCGAGTGTAGCGGCATGTCTTCATGCCGGGTGATGGTGGCCGCAGTGATTGTCCCTGAACGGCGCCGGCGCTAGTGTAGGGGCCTCTGTCTTGCCTGCTCGATGCTGTGAACCGCGCTTCCGTCCCTGGCCTGGATGCCTTGTTGAACCGTCCCTCGGCAGCGGTGCTGCCTGCTCCGCTGCGCCAGGCCCTGCGCGAGCATTGGGAAGCGCCGGATTGCGACCACCAGATGCGTGCCACCTGGTCGGTGCTGGGCGATACCCTCGATGCGCTGGCGATGCTCTCGGCCGACGAAGGCGCGGTGGTGGCAGCATTGCTGTTCGACCTGCCGGGCCTGCGCGCCAGCCTGGACCAGCTGCCGCTGGGCAGCCACCAGGCGGCGGTGATCGGCCTGCTCGACGGCCAGGATGCCGCCGACCCGGTGTGGGCGCTGCACGCCGGCCGTGAGGCCGGACGCAACAGCGAGGGCCTGCGCCGGCTGCTGCTGGCGATCATCCGCGACCTGCGCGTGGTGCCGATCCTGCTGGCGCGCCAGCTCGCGAGGATGCGCGCGGCCGACAAGCTGGACGACGAGCAACGCCGCGCGCTGGCCCAGCTGACCCGCGACATCCACGCGCCCCTGGCCAACCGCCTGGGCATCTGGCAGCTGAAGTGGGAGCTGGAGGACCTGGCGTTCCGCCACCTGGAACCGGAAACCTACCGCCGCATCGCCCGCGAGGTGGACGAAACCCGCATCGCCCGCGAGCGTTACGTCGAGAACGTCAAGAAGGTGCTGTCGCGCGAGCTGGTCGCCCAGGGCATCAAGGCCGAAGTCAGCGGCCGCCCGAAGCACATCTACAGCATCTGGCGGAAGATGCAGAAGAAGCGGCTGGCCTTCGACCAGCTGTATGACATCCGTGCGGTGCGCGTAATGGTCGACGACGTCGCCGCCTGCTACGCCGCGCTGGGCGTGGTGCACGCGCTGTGGGCGCCGGTACCAAGCGAGTTCGATGATTACATCGCACGCCCGAAGGCCAACGACTATCGCTCGCTGCATACCGCCGTGGTCGGCCCGGAAGGGCGCACCATCGAAGTGCAGATCCGTACCCATGAAATGCACTCGCAGGCCGAGCTGGGCGTGGCCGCGCACTGGAAGTACAAGGAAGGCGGCAAGGGCGCGGAGAAGTCCTTCGATCGCAAGATCACCTGGATGCGCCAGCTGCTGGAGCAGGCGCAGGACGGGCAGGGCAATGAACTGGCCGGGGCGCTCGATGCCGAGCTGACCGAGGACCGGGTCTATGCGCTGAGCCCGAAGGACGAGGTGCTGGACCTGCCGCAGGGCGCTACGCCGCTCGATTTCGCCTACCAGGTGCACACCATGGTCGGGCACCGCTGCCGCGGCGCCAAGGTCAACGGCCGTATCGTGCCGCTGACCTATCGCCTGCGCAGTGGCGACCGCGTCGAGATCCTGACCGGCAAGGAGGCCGACCCGCGCCGCGACTGGCTGATGCCGGCCAATGGCTTCCTGGCCAGCAACCGCTCGCGCGAGAAGGTGCGCAGCTGGTTCCACAAGCTGGACCGCGCGCGCAACGTGCAGGCCGGTCGCGAGCTGCTCGAGCGCGAGCTGAAGCGGCTGGGCCTGCAGCACTCGGACCTGGCCGTCGCGGCCAAGAAGTTCCATGCCGACAGCGTCGATGACCTGTACATCCAGGTGGCGCTGGGCGATACCGGCCCGAACCAGGTCAGCCGGACGTTGCTGGAGGCGGAACGTGCCGCCAGCCAGCCCGCGCCCGCGCCGACCCTGCCGCGGCCGACCGCGCGCCGCGAGAACCTGGGCAAGTCCAAGTTCACCGTGCAGGGCGTGGGCAACCTGCTGGTGCAGCTGGCACGCTGCTGCCAGCCGGTGGCCGGCGAGCCGATCGTCGGCTACCTGACCCGTAGCCGTGGTGTCACTGTGCATCGTGCAGACTGCGCCGCGCTGGCCCGGCTGGCCGCCGCCAGCCCGCAGCGCATCCTGCCGGTGGAGTGGGGCCAGGCCGGTGGCGGCTACGAAGTGGACGTGGTGGTCGACGCGGTCGACCGCCGCTGGCTGCTGAAGGACATCACCAACCTGATCGCCCAGGAAGACGCTTACGTGCTCGACATCCACAGTGACAACGTGCGCAACAGTGGCCGTGCCCATCTGCGGCTGCGGCTGAAGGTCAGCGACTACGGGCAGTTGTCGACGCTGCTGGGCAAGCTTGATGCGCTGCCGGGCGTGAGCGAGGCACGTCGCCTCGGCTGAGCTTCACGCTGCCCCGGCTACCCTGCACGCATGGAACGCGAGCCCCCGCATCGCCCGCATGGCGCTGAACATCCTGCGCTGGACCGCGTCCGTCGCGAGGGTCGCTGGTGGTGGCTGCAGGCACGCCATGCGCGCCGGGTCTGGCGCTGGGCGCTGCTTGCGGCGCTGGCCGTGTTCGTGCTGCTGGTCCTGCTGCGCAAGCCGCTGGCCGACTGGTTCTGGGATGAGCCGCAGATCGAACAGCTGCTGGCCGAGGGGGATCGTGCGCTGGCCGCCGGTCGTTTGAGCGATGCCGATGGCAGTGGTGCGCGCGAGCGCTACCAGGCGGTGCTGGCGCTGGACGGTGATCGCCCGCAGGCGCGCCAGGGCCTGGCCAATACCGGCGCGGCAGCGCTGCAACAGGCGCGCGATCGCCTGCACGCCGGTGACCTGGACGGCAGCGCGCAGGCACTGGCACTGGCCCGTGAGCTGCAGGTGCCGCAGGGCGAAGCCGATGCGGTCGCCCGCCAGCTGCAGGCGCGACGCAGTGCCGGAGCCGGTATTGGTGCGTTGTTGGCCCAGGCGCGCAACGCGTTCGCGGCCGGACGCCTGGATGATGGCGACAGCAGTGCGTTGCCCTTGTTCCAGCGCATCCTTGCCCTGCAGCCGGACAACCTGCCGGCGCTGGAAGGGCGCGAAGATGCGCTGAGCGACCTGCTGCTGCAGGCGCGCACGCTGGCAGGGCGCGGAGAGCTGGCCGAGGCGGCCGCGATCCTGCGTCGTGCCCGCCAGTTCGATGCCGGTCATGCCGATCTGCCGGCCAGCGAGGAAGCCCTGGCGCGCGCGGTGGACCAGCGCCTGCAGCAGGCGCAGCGGGCACTGCAACGACAGCAGCTGGACGCCGCGGCCCAGGGTTTCCTGGCAGTGCTTGCGGTGGCGGCCGATGATCCCAATGCCCAGCGGGGGCGTGAGCAGGCGCTGCAGGCGGTGGTGGCGCGCAGCCAGACATCCGCCGACGACTTCCAGTTCGATGCGGCGCAACGCGATGCAGCCCTGGCGGCGGAGCTGGGCGCTTCGCAGGCAATCCGGCAACAACTGGCACAGCGCCTGCAGCGTGCGCGCCAGGCGCAACAGGCCCTGCAGCAGCCCGCGATCAGTACGGCGCAGCGCGAACGCCAGCTGCGCGACCACCTGCGCAAGATCGAGCGTGCCGAACGTGCAGGGCAGTGGATCAGCCCACCGGGGCACAGCGCGTTCGACGCACTGCGCGAAGCCCAGTCACTGGCCCCCCGCGACACGCGGGTGAAGGCTGCCGCAGCACGCCTGCTGCCCGCCAGTCGCCGCTGCTTCGACGACAATCTGCGGCAGAACCGGGTACAGGCGGCGGGTGCCTGCCTGCAGGCCTGGCAGACGCTGTCACCGACCGCAGCGGGCCTGCCCTCGGCGCGGCTGCGGTTGGCCCAGCGCTGGCTGGCGATCGGCAGCGAACGGCTCGGCAATGGCGACCTGGCCTTTGCCGCGCACGCTGCCGAACAGGCGCGGTTGCTGCAACCGGACCTGGCCGAACTGCCGGCGTTCGAAGACCGCCTGCGTCGCGCCGGTGGACGGGCGGACTAGGCGAAGAACACCCGCTGCACGGTCGAGCGGGCGGCATCAAGTGAGAAATGCTGGGCGACGTTGGCCAGGCCGGCATCGGACAACTGCTGCCACAGCTGTGGATCCTGGTACAGGCGGATCACCGCATCGGCGAAACCGACAGCGTCATCGGCCACCAGCACGTCCTGGCCGGGATGCAGGTGCATGCCTTCCACGGCGCAGGTGGTACCGACCACCGGCTGGCCATGGGCCATGCTCAGGTTGATCTTGCCCTTCACGCCGGCGCCGAACCGCAGCGGCGCAATGGCGATGCGCGCGCCGTCCATGTAGGGCGTGATGTCTTCGACGAACCCGTGCATCTGCACACCGGGCTGGCGTGCGGCCAGTGCCAGCAGCGACTCCGGCGCCGCGGCGCCGATGCAGTGCAGGCGCACTTCCGGCAACCGGGCGCGGATGCGGGCAAAGACCTCGCCGATGAACCATTCCATGCCGTCCAGGTTCGGCGGATGACGGAAGCCACCGACAAACACCAGGTCGCGCCGCTGCTCGAATACGGCGCCGGCACCGGCGACCTCATGCAGGTTGGAGATCAGCTCCACCCGCACCTGCGGCGCATCGGACTGCAGCTGCTCCCGTTCGGCCGCACTGACCAGCACGGTGATGTCGCACTGCTCCATCACGGCCAGTTCGCTGCTGCGGGTACGTTCCGCTGCACGCAGCAGGGTTGCGTCGCCGGCGACTTCGGCACCGCGGCGTTCGCGCAGGTAGTGCAGGTCAACGGTGTCGAACACGGTCCGTGCCTGCGGTGCATAGCGCTTGAGCAGCGGCAGGCATTCGTGGGCGACGTGGTGACGCACCAGCATTGCCACGTCGAAACGCGATCCGTGGCTGCGCAGCCAGCCGGCTACGCCGTCCAGGAAGGGCGCGTACCAGACTTCCACGCCCATCCGTTGCAGCGCTTCGGTGGCCGCACCGGCGTGCTCGCGCCGGGTCGGTACGAACACAACGTGGGCGCCGCCCTGCAGCAGCAGGCGGATCAGATTGACCTGGCGCAGTGACCCGGAATCGCGATCCGGCTGCGGTACTTCCTCGTCCAGGATCAGCACCTGGCGCCGGCCGCGCAGCAGCAGCGCCGGAGACGGCACTTCGCCGACCGCCGGATGACGGCCAAGTTCGGTGGCCCAGCGGGCGGCGAAGATGGCCTGGTTGCGTACCTGGTAGGCCTTCACCCCGCTGCCGGTGTCGGTACCGTTGCTGGTGCCTTCGTCGTGGATCACCCGGCTGGCCGGCTGCACCAGCACGCGCAGGCCGTGTGCACGCACGCGGAAGGCCAGGTCGGTGTCCTCGTAGTAGGCCGGCTTGTAGCGGGTGTCGAAGCCGTCCAGCTGCTGCCAGAGGGCGCGTGGCAGCATCAGCGCCGCGCCCGAGCAGTAGTCGACGTCGCGCAGGCTGGCAAAGCGCGGATCATCGGCGGCCTCGAAGCGGCCGTAGCTCCAGCCACTGCCATCGGCGAAGATCACCCCGCCCGACTCCTGCAGGCGGCCATCCGGGTACAGCAGCTGGCTGCCGACCAGGCCGGCGTCGGGCACGCTGCCGAAGGTGTCCAGCAGGGCGTCGAGCCAGCCCGGCTGCGGCACCGTATCGTTGTTCAGCAGTACCACGTAGCGGCCGCGTGCGCGCGATACACCGTCATTGCAGGCTTCAATGAAGCCGCCGTTGTGCGCGCGCACTTCATAGCGCAGCCCGGCCACCTGCGGCATCCACTGCACGGTGGCATCGCTGCTGCCGTCATCCACTACCAGGATCTCGCACGCGGCGGCCGGCGGGTGCGCCGCCAGGGCGCGCAGGCAGGCCACGGTGTGGGCGACGTGGTTGTAGACCGGGATGACGATGCTCACCTCCGGCGACTCGCTGAACGGCACCGTGAAGGGGGCGAAATCCTGCGCTGGCGGCAGGAACAGTGGCGTGCGCGGGGCGGGGACGGCGCGCTGGGCATGCACGCGGATGCGTTGCCAGGTGGCACGCCAGCCACGGGTGCGCAGGCTTGCCAGGCTCCGGCGGGCCAGGCCCGACAGGCGGTTGATCAGGTATCGGATCTCGGCCAGGGACATCGCCATCCGGTTGCAACTCCAGCTTAAGCAGGGGAACCCGGGAGAATTCGCCAGCCGCAGCGGCTGGGGTAGACTCGCCAGACCCTACATTCTCGCATTCCCGTGCCCCGACGCTACGATTCCGACGACATCGACGATTCCGACGACGACCAGCAGGACAACGGTCCGCTGTGGCGGCGCCGGCTGATCACCTGGAGCATGGCTGCGGTCGCGTTGGGATTGGGTTTCCTCATTCCCTATACGCTGTACCTGAACCAACAGGTGACCCAGCGTTTCGGTGAACTGCGCTGGCAGATCCCGACGCGCGTGTACGCGCGCCCGCTGGTGCTCACCCCCGGCAAGGCGATGGATGCGTCTACGCTGAAGACCGAGCTGGCCGCCTCTGCCTACCGCGATGACGGGCAGGGCAAGGAGCCGGCCACCTATGCGGTGAACGGCGGGCGCTTCGTCATCTCCAGCCGCGGCTTCAACGACGTTGACGGCCGGGTGGCCCCGCGCCGGGTGGAGCTGTCGCTGGCCGATGGCGGCGTGGCCTCGCTGCGCGACGCCGACAACCGCAAGGCGCTGAAGGCCGCGCGGCTGGATCCGGCGCGCATCGCCACCCTGTACGGCCAGAAGCAGGAAGAGCGCCGCCTGATCCGCATGGACGAGGCGCCGGACCTGCTGGTGACTGGCCTGCAGGCGGTGGAGGACAAGGACTTCAACCGCCACCACGGCATCGACCTGTCCGGCATCGCGCGCGCGGTGTGGGTGACGATCCGTTCCGGTGGCCAGAGCCGCCAGGGCGCTTCGACGCTGACCCAGCAGCTGGCCCGCAGCGGCCTGCTCGGCATCGGCAAGGAGCAGACGGTCACCCGCAAGTTCAATGAGGTGCTGTACGCACTGATCATGGAAGCGCGTTATGACAAGCGCACCATCTTCGAGGCCTATCTCAACCAGGTGTACCTGGGCCAGCGCGGCAGCCAGGCGATCCATGGCATGTCCTCCGGCGCCGAGTTCTGGTTCGGCCGTGACCTGCAGTCGCTGGAGACCGAGCAGATCGCACTGCTGATCGGCCTGGTCAAGGGGCCGTCCTTCTACGACCCGCGGCGCAACCCGGAGCGCGCGCTGGATCGCCGCAACTTCGTGCTGGGCAAGCTGCATGAGGCCACGCTGATCGACGATGCCGAGTACCAGCGCGCGCTGAAGGCACCGCTGGGCGTGCCCAAGACGCCGGGCCTGGTGGCAGCCAACCGCTTCCCGGCCTACGTTGACCTGGTCCGCCGCCAGCTCGGCCATGACTATCCGGAATCGGCGCTGCAGGGCGCGGGCCTGAGCGTGATGACCGGCATGTCGCCGTCCGCGCAGGCCTATGCCGAAGGCGCGGTGACCCGCACCATCAAGTCGCTGGAAAGCAAGCGCCGCCCCGAGCTGCAGGCCGGCATGGTGCTGACCGACGTGCACAACGGCGACGTGCTGGCGGTGATCGGCAGCCGCGAGGTGTCCGAGGTCGGCTTCAACCGCGCGATCGAGGCGCAGCGTCCGGTCGGTTCGCTGCTCAAGCCGTTCGTCTACCTGCTGGCCCTGGCGCAGCCGGACCGTTACTCGCTGGCCAGCTGGGTGGATGATTCGCCGGTGACGGTGCAGCTCGGCCGCGGCCGCAACTGGAGTCCCGGCAACGCGGACAACCGCAGCCACGGCACGGTGCGCCTGATCGACGCACTGGCGCATTCCTACAACCAGGCCACGGTGCGCGTGGGCATGCAGGTCGGCCCGGAGCGCGTGACCCAGCTGATCCATGTCCTGGCCGGCATCAAGGCTGACGCCAACCCGGCGGTGATCCTCGGCTCGACCGACCAGAGCCCGTACGCGATGGCGCAGCTGTACCAGTTCCTGGCGTCCGGCGGCGAGATCCAGCCGCTGCACGCGGTGCGTGGCGTGCTCGATCCGCAGGGCAAGCTGCTCAAGCGGTACGACAAGACCCCGGCACCGGCGCAGGAAGGCGACTCGATTGCCGCCAACCTGATCAGTGTCGGCCTGCAGCAGGTGGTCGCCAGCGGTACCGCGCAGCGGCTCAATGCCGATGGCCTCGGCCGCCTGCAGCCCGCCGGCAAGACCGGCACCACCAACGATGGCCGTGACAGCTGGTATGCCGGCTACACCGGTGATCACCTGGCAGTGATCTGGATCGGCAACGACCAGAACGCGCAGGCCGGCCTGTATGGCGCCACCGGCGCGATGCGGGTCTGGTCGGGCATCTTCCAGCGCCTGCCGAGCGCGCCGCTGCGGGTCAGCAACAAGGGCCTGGACTGGCAGTCGGTGGCCCCCACCGGCCTCAACAGCACCGATGAAGGCTGCCCCGGCGCGCGTCGTTTCCCGTTCGTGGTGGGCTATGCGCCTGCCTATGCGCCGTGCGCGCCGGCCGCGTCGCCGGAGGGGCAGGGCGAGGCCGACGGCGAGGGCGGTGGCTGGCGCAGCTGGTTCGGCCTGGACCGCAAGCCGGAAGCGCCTGCCGAACCTGCCGCGGCACCTGCCGCCGCCACTCCTCCCCCGAGCCGATGATGCCGATGAACATGCGATCCCTGCTGCAGCCCCTGGCCCTGACCGGCCTCAGCCTGGCCCTGGCCGCCTGCGTGAGCAGCGCACCACCGGTGGTCAAGCCGGTCGATACCACCACGCCGGCGCAGCGCCTGGCTGCGGTGGATGCTGCAGCGGGTCCGGACGACAAGGAATTGTCGGTACAGCCGCTGCGTGATTCGCAGGTGGAAGATCTGCGGGTGACTGCACTGGCACAACGCCAGGCGAACGACCTGGCCGGCGCGGCCAGCAGCCTGGACCACGCGCTGGAGATCGTGGCGGGTGACCCGGCAGTGCTGCAGGAACGTGCCGAACTGGCGCTGCTGCAGGGCCAGTGGGCGCAGGCGGAGACGTTCGCGCGCAAGGCGGTGGATCTGGGCTCGAAGACCGGGCCGCTGTGCCGCCGGCATTGGGCGACGATCGAGCAGTCGCGCCTGGCGCGGGGCGAGAAGGAGAATGCGGTGTCGGCGCATGCGCAGATTGAGGGCTGCACGGTGCCGGGGATCAAGCGGTACTGAGTTTTCAGCCAACGGCACAGCCCCTCGTGGCTGTGGGTTGGTCGCTGAAGCCAGAAGCAAAAGCCGCGCTTGGCCGGGCGGGGTGGGTTCGCGGGGGACGCCGTGAACCCGTCCCTGGGGGCTTGGCCGCGGCATCCATGCCGCGGACACCCCCGCGAACCCACCCCGCCCAACCTCTGACAGTTTCCGTGTGCGTCCAGCCACGGAAAAGAAAAAGAAAATCAAAAGCGGGTCGCGCGCTGCGCGCACTCGTTGTGGGGTCGGATCCGTTTTCCGCAGGAAAACGGATCCGACCCCTTCTTGTTTCCGTTCCACCCACCGCTTCTGAAAGGGCAGTCGAGCAAGCTCGACGCGACGCCGCGCGTGCATCCGTCACTGGGAAACTGTCGAGGGTGGGGCGGGAGGGGCAGGCAGGACCGTTGGCGCCATGGATGGCGCCATCGAGCCCCCATGGATGGGTTTACGGCGTGTCCTGCCTGCCCCTCCCGGCCTGCCCAGTACGTAAAAATCCAGAGCCATGAACACCGCTGTTGCTGTTGCCCTGGCTTGAAACGGGTGCCGGGCAGCGCCCGGCCGGGTATCCTCTCCCTCTGATGTCCGACCTTGTCCATGCCAGCCGCGAAGCCCTCAGCGAAGGCGGCGCGCTCGCCTCGCATCTGGATGCCTTTGTCCCGCGTCCGGCACAGCTGCACCTGACCGACGCCATCGCCGAAGCGCTGCAGCAGCGCGACCTGCTGCTGGCCGAGGCCGGTACAGGCACCGGCAAGACCTTCGCCTATCTGGTGCCGGTGCTGCTGTCCGGGCTGCGCACCATCATCTCCACCGGTACCCGCGCGTTGCAGGACCAGCTCTACCACCGCGATCTGCCGCGCGTGCGCCAGGCACTGGGCGTTGGCCTGCGCAGCGCGCTGCTGAAGGGACGCGCGAATTACCTGTGCCGCTACCGCCTGCAGCAGGCGCGGGGCGAACCGCGTTTTTCCAGCCCGGAGCAGGCTGCGCAGTTCCAGCGCATCCTGGCCTGGTCCGGCCGTTCGGAGTTCGGTGACATCGCCGAACTGGAAGGCCTGGCCGATGACTCGCCGCTTCTGCCGATGGTCACTTCCACGGTCGACAACTGCCTGGGTACCGATTGCCCGTTCTGGGAAGACTGCTTCGTGGTGCGCGCGCGCCAACGTGCGCAGGCTGCCGACGTGGTGGTGGTCAACCACCACCTGCTGCTGGCCGACCTGGCACTGAAACAGGACGGCTTCGGTGAGTTGCTGCCGGGGGCGCAGGCCTTTGTCATCGACGAGGCGCATCAGCTGCCCGAGTTGGCCGCGCAGTTTTTCGGCGAAGGCTTCGGCATGCGCCCGTGGCAGGAACTCGGCCGCGACTGCCTGGCCGAGGCGCGCGGCGTAGGCGGCGCGCAGTCGGCCCTGCAGGAACCGGTCGACCAGTTGCAGCAGGCGTTGCTGGCGCTGCGCTCGGCGATGGAGGGGCTGCCGCCACGGGGTACGCAGTGGCGTGCGCTGGCGATGCCACAGGTGCGCGATGGATTCGATACGGTGATGGCCGGTCTGGTGACGCTGGAGCAGGCACTGCAACCGCTGCGCGAGGCGGCGGCGGGTCTGGATGCCTGTCATGCGCGGGCACGCGAGGCGGTGTCGCGGCTGCAGCGCTGGCTGGGCGATGATGAGCCCACCCTCGATTTCGATACCGATCCGGCGGAGACCCCCCGTGCCGCCGATGTGCTCTGGTATGAGCTCACCCCGCGTGGTTTCCGCTGCCAGCGCACGCCGATGGATGTGTCCGGCCCGCTGCGCGAGCATCGCGAGCGCAGCCGCGCGGCATGGATCTTCACCTCGGCCACGCTGACCGTGGGCGGTGGCTTCGACCACATCGCCACGCGCCTGGGCCTGGACGATCCGCACACGCTGGTCCAGCCGAGCCCGTTCAACTGGCCCGAGCAGGCGTTGTGCTACCTGCCCGAAGGCCTGCCCGATCCGGCGGCGCGCGGGTTTGGCACCGCGCTGATCCAGACCTTGCGGCCGGTGTTGCAGGCCTCGCAGGGCAGGGCGTTCCTGTTGTTCGCCTCGCACCGTGCATTGCGCGAGGCCGCCGAGGCACTGCGCGACGGGCCGTGGCCGTTGTTCGTGCAGGGCGAGGCGCCACGCGCGGCGCTGCTGCAGCGTTTCCGCGAATCGGGCAATGGCGTGCTGCTGGGCTCGGCCAGTTTCCGCGAGGGCGTGGACGTGGTCGGCGAAGCGCTGAGCGTGGTGATGATCGACAAGCTGCCGTTCGCGGCACCGGATGACCCGGTATACGAGGCGCGGCTGGAGGCGATCCGCAGCCAGGGGGGCAACCCGTTCCGCGACGAGCAGCTGCCGCAGGCGGTGATCGCCCTGAAGCAGGGCGTTGGCCGCCTGATCCGCAGCGAAAGCGACCGGGGCGTGCTGGTCCTGTGCGATCCGCGCCTGCTCAACCGTGGCTATGGCCGGGTCTTTCTTGAGTCGCTGCCGCCGTTCCGGCGCACCCGCAGCCTGGCCGATGTGCAGGCCTTCTTTAGGCCACAATGGCTGCCCGTGGCCGATGATGCGGCTGCCCCGGCCGCCGTTGCGGCGGGCCCGGAGCCTGCTCCCGGTGCCACGTTCCCCTTGTTCTGACCTGATCCAATGAAACTGCTTGCCTTTGAAACCGCCACCGAAGCCTGTTCCGTTGCCCTGCATGTCGATGGGCAGGTCCTGGAACGCTTCGAGATCGCCCCGCGCCGGCACGCCGAGTTGAGCCTGCCGTGGGCCGAGGCGCTGCTGGCCGACGCCGGCATCAGCCGTCGCCAGCTTGATGGCATCGCCCTCAGTCGCGGTCCGGGTGCGTTCACGGGCGTGCGCCTGGCGATTGCCATTGCCCAGGGCATCGCACTGGCACTGGACCGCCCGCTGCTGCCGGTCTCGACGCTGCAGGTATTGGCGCTGCGCGCACCGGCGGAAGAAACGCAGATCCTGTCGGCCATCGATGCGCGGATGGGCGAACTCTACGTCGCCCGCTTCGAGCGCGTGGACGGCCTGCCGGTCGCGCGCGATGCCGAGCGCGTCTGCGCGCCGGCAGCGGTGGCGCTGCCGGAAGGGCTGTCGGCCTACGGTGTCGGTACCGGGTTCGCCGCAGCCGAGGGTGCGCTGGTCGCGCAGCTCGGTACTGGCCTGCGCGGATTCGACGCCACGGCATTGCCGCGTGCGTCGGACGTGCTCGCACTGGCGGTGCCGGCGTTCGCGCGCGGCGAAGCCATTGCACCGGAGAAGGTCGAGCCGGCCTACCTGCGCGACAACGTGGCACTGACCCTGGTCGAGCAGCAGGCCGCGCGCGAGGCGAAGGCGAAGGCCAACGGCTGAGCCCCTCGTGGCGGGGTTGGTTGATCGCATAAACCAAAGCCGCGCTTGGCCGGGCGGGGTGGGTTCGCGGGGGACGCCGTAAACCCCGCTCCGCGGTCCGGCCCAGCCGCTGGCGGCTGTGCCTTCGGGCGCTTGCGAAGCAGTGCTTCGCAAGCAAAGCGCCCTCACCCATGGGGGCTTGGCCGCGGCATCCATGCCGCGGACACCCCCGCGAACCCACCCCGCCCGACCTCTGACAGTTTCCGTGTGCGTCCGCCACGGAAAATCAAAAGAAAATCAAAGTCAACAGCGGATCGCTTCGCTCGCATCCACGCGTAGCGTGGATGTGTGTCGACCAAGGTCGACACCTACCAACAGCAATGATGCGTCGGGATCTGTCAGAGGCGGGGCGGTATGGGCTTGCAGCACCGTTGGCGCCATGGGCCCGAGGCACGCCTCGGGCGGGTTGGGCAGGACGCTCAACCCCGGTCTTGCCGCGTGCGCAGGACAGCGCACACGAGCAAGGCGCCATCGAGCCCCCAGGGACGGGTTTACGGCGTTTCCTGCAAGCCCATACCGCCCCGCCAAACCCAATATCCCAACCGCCGCTGTTGCTGTTGCCGTTGCTCCAGCCTTCCAGCGGGTCCCGGGCCGCAGGCCCGGGCAACAAACCCCTACCGGTCGTCGTGCAGGGTGCCACCCGGCAGGAACACCCAGGTGCGGGTGACCTGCAGGATGTCGATCTCGTCCTCGGTCTTCGGCAGCGGCGGGAATGGCTGCGCAAGCTGCACCACCCGCAGCGCCGCCTCATCCAGCAACGGCGTCCCGCTTGAACGCAGGATCCGGCTGCTTTCCACGCTGCCATCGCGGCGCACGCCCACGCTGATCACCACCTGGCCGCCGAGCCGGCGCTGCCGGGCCTCGTCCGGGTAATTCAGGTTGCCGACGCGCTCGGCGCGGTCGACCCAGGCGCGCAGGTAATTGGCGTAGGCATATTCGCGCGTGCTGGCCGACACGAACTTGCGGTTCGGGCGCTTGGCGTACTGCGCCGAGCGCAGATGCACCTCGGCCGCCAGCCGTGCCATCTCGGCATCACGCTGCTCGCGTGCCGTCAGCGGTGCATCCGGTTCCGGCTGCTCCGGTGTCGGGCGCGCCTGCGCCTGGGCCACTGCCTCTTCGCCGTTGCGGCTGCTGACCACCCGCGCCTGCGGCGGGGGCGCCGGCGCGGCCGATTGCTGCTGTTGCGGCACCGGGCTCAGCCCCGCCTGGGCCTGCGGAACGATGCCGGCCTGGTTGTCGCGCGGGCGCTGCGCACGGTCGTGCTCGCCGCCACCTTCCTGGCTGGCGGCGGCAAGGAAATCGGCCTGCTTCGGGGTCAGTGCGGTGCGGGTCTGGCTGAAGATCACCTCCAGCGTCGGCACCAGTGGTGCGTCGCCTTTCACCGCAAAACCCACGCCCAGGATCAGCAGGGCGTGGACCACGATCGACAGCGCGATGGTCGCGCCCAGCCGTTGCGCTTCGCGCGCCGGCGGGGGCAGGACGGCAGGTGCGGCCGCCATCAGCGCAGGCCGGCCTCGAGCGCGTCGAACAGGGTGCCGGCGATGTTCAGGCCGTACTGCGCGTCGAGCTCGCGCACGCAGGTCGGGCTGGTCACGTTGACCTCGGTCAGGTAATCGCCGATCACGTCCAGGCCGACGAAGCGCATGCCACGGCGCTTCATCTCCGGGCCAACCTGGCCGGCGATCCAGCGGTCACGCTCGCTCAGCGGGCGCCCTTCGCCACGGCCGCCAGCCGCCAGGTTGCCGCGGAACTCGTCACCCTGGGGAATGCGCGCCAGGCAGTAGTCGACCGGTTCGCCGTCGACCAGCAGGATGCGCTTGTCGCCGGCCGTGATGTCGGGAATGAACTTCTGGGCCAGCGCCAGCTTGCGGCCGCCGTCGGTCAGGGTTTCCAGGATCACGTTCAGGTTCGGATCGCCCTGGCCGCTGCGGAAGATCGAGCGGCCGCCCATCCCATCCAGCGGCTTCAGCACGGCCTGGCCGTGCTCCAGCGCGAAGGCCTTCAATGCCTTGGCATCGCGGCTGACCAGGGTCGGCGGGCAGCACTGCGGGAACAGCAGGGCGGCCAGCTTCTCGTTGTAGTCGCGCAGGCCCTGCGGGTTGTTGACCACGCAGGCGCCGGCAGCGGCAGCCACGTCCAGCACCTGCGTGTCGTAGATGTACTCGGCGTCGACGGGCGGGTCCTTGCGCATCAGCACGATCTGGCCGGGACCGAACGCGGTACGGCTGAACGCGCCCAGCTCATACCAGCCGGCTGGGTCGTCGCGCACCTGCAGCGGTGCGGTCTGGGCCACCGCCACGCCACCTTCCAGGGCCAGCCCGCCGGGCCGCACGTAGTGCAGGGCATGGCCACGGCGCTGGGCTTCCAGCAACATGGCGAAGGTGGTGTCCTTGGCGATCTTGATGTGGGCGATGGGGTCCATCACCACGATGACGTTCAACGGCATGGGCGCACCTGTCAGGCAAGGCGTTGATGGTAGCGGCAACGCCGGCCGTGTGCCTCCCCGCCGTAGCGCAACGCAGCGTCCGCCTGCCGGCAGCGCAGTCATTGCGAACCCGGTCACGTTCAGCCCGGTGCTACCCCCTGCGCGGCAGGCCGGCCTTGAAGCGGGCGCGGGAAGTGCGATATAGATACGCTTTCGCAGCGGCTCCCGCCAGAGATTGGGCCGTGCGCTTGGGGATAGGCAATGACTGAAAACACGACTGCGGGCGGGGAACTCGCAGGACTCCGGGTGATGGTCATCGATGATTCGAAGACCATCCGCAGGACTGCGGAAACGCTGCTCAAGCGCGAAGGCTGCGAGGTGGTCACCGCCACCGACGGCTTCGAAGCGCTTGCCAAGATCGCAGACCAGCAGCCGCAGATCATCTTCGTCGACATCATGATGCCGCGCCTGGATGGCTACCAGACCTGTGCGCTGATCAAGGGCAACCAGCTGTTCAAGGCGACCCCGGTGATCATGCTGTCGTCCAAGGATGGTCTGTTCGACAAGGCGCGGGGGCGCATCGTCGGCTCGGAGCAATACCTGACCAAGCCTTTCACGCGCGAAGAACTGCTGGGTGCCATCCGCACATACGTCAACGCCTGACCAGGGGGGAAAGGCACAATGGCTCGTATCGTCCTGATCGAGGATTCACCGACCGACCGCGCGGTGTTCACCCAGTGGCTGCGCCGTGCCGGCCACGAGGTGCTGGAAGCGGACAACGCCGAGAATGGCCTGCAGCTGGTCCGCGACCAGGTGCCGCAGCTGGTGCTGATGGACGTGGTCCTGCCCGGCATGAGCGGGTTCCAGGCCACCCGGGCGATGGCCCGCGATGCGGCGATCAAGCACATCCCGGTGATCATCGTCAGCACCAAGGCGATGGAAACCGACAAGGCCTGGGGCCTGCGCCAGGGCGCAGCCGATTACATCGTCAAGCCGCCGCGCGAGGATGAACTGATCGCGCGGATCAACGAACTGGTGGCCTGATGCGCTCGCCCTTCGACATCCTTGAAGCCTACGAACGACGCAGCCTGGCCCATGCAGTGCAGCTGCCCGGGCGGCAGTTCGCCCAGGACCTGTGGCGTGGCGTCGGTTACCGCGTCGGCCAGCGCCGGCTGGTGTCCGATTTCCGCGAAGTGGTGGAAATCGTGCCGATGCCGCCGGTGACCCCGGTGCCCTGCGCGCAGCCCTGGCTGCTGGGCGTGGGCAACCTGCGTGGCAACCTGTTTCCGGTGGTCGACCTGAAGTACTTCCTGGAAGGCACGCGCACCGTGCAGCAGGAAGGCCAGCGCGTGCTGATCATGCGCCAGGCTGGCGGCGACGTCGCACTGACCATCGATGAACTGTTCGGCCAGCGCAGCTTCGAGCTGGACCAGCAGATCGACGCAGGCACGTTGGCCGAAGGCCGCTACGGCCATTTCGTTGACCGTGCCTTCCATGCCGACGGCCATGACTGGGGCGTGTTCTCGCTCTCGCTGCTGTCGCGCACCCCTGAATTCCGGCAAGCCGCGGCCTGAGGCCGGGCATCGCCCCCTGCATTGAAGATCG
Organism: Stenotrophomonas muris; assembly: GCF_052751275.1. NCBI lineage: Bacteria > Pseudomonadati > Pseudomonadota > Gammaproteobacteria > Lysobacterales > Lysobacteraceae > Stenotrophomonas > Stenotrophomonas muris. The sequence continues at coordinate 352,602 of NZ_CP199879.1, forward strand.
AGGTTGAACGATGAGTACTGCTTCGGACGCCACCAAGACCGGCAAGCTGCGGCTGGGCGGCAGCAACCTCTGGCTGTTCCTGCTGCTGGCATCGATGATCCTGTTCGGCGTCAACACCGGCGTCGCCACCTGGCAGGGCAGCCGCCTTGCCGACGCCGGCTCCAAGGCCGCCGACCTGCAGGTGCTGTCGCAGCAGCTGGCCAACCAGGGACGTGACGCGGTCGGCGGCAACGCCCAGGCCTTCACCGCCTTCAAGGCCACCCGCAACGCGATCGAACAGAACGTGTCGACGCTGCAGGGCCGCTATGGCAAGGAGCCGGGCGTGTCCGGCGCCATCGCCACCCTGGGCGAAACCTGGGCGCCGCTGGGCAAGCAGGCCGGGCAGCTGGTGGCCAGCGAGCCGGCGGTGCTGGCGCTGGCCGGCAATGCCAACAACTTCACCGGCGCGGTACCGGGCCTGCAGGCCCAGCTGAACGAGCTGGTGCGCGCGATGTCCGCCTCCGGCGCCCCCTCGTCGCAGGTGTACAGCGCACTGCAGCAGGTCGTGGTGGCCGGTTCGATGGCCCGTCGGGTGACCGAAATGCGTGCCGGTGGCAGCGCCGCAGCGACCTCCGGGGATGCGCTGGCGCGTGACATCACCGTGTTCTCGCAGGTGCTCGACGGCCTGCGCAACGGCAACGAGGAACTGGGCATCACCGCCGTGCGCGGTGCTGCCGCCGTGGCCGCACTGGAGCAGTCGCAGCAGAAGTGGGAAGCGATGAAGCAGGACGCCGATGCGATCCTGGCCAGCTCGCGCCAGCTGTTCGCGGCGCAGTCGGCGGCGACCGCGCTGGGCCAGGGCTCGGCCCACATGCTGGACGACAGCCGCAAGCTGTTCGATGCGTTCTCCTCGTTCGGCTCGGTGTCCGACACCCGCCTGTTCCCCAACTTCTGGATCGGCGTGGTGTCCGGCGCGCTGTCGCTGATCGCGATCATCGGCTTCGTCTCCACCAACGTGCGCAGCCGCTCGCGCGAGCAGGAACTGCGTTACCAGACCCAGGTGGAATTCAACAGCCGCAACCAGCAGGCGATCATGCGGCTGCTGGACGAAATCTCCTCGCTCGGTGAGGGTGACCTGACGGTGAAGGCCTCGGTGACCGAGGACATGACCGGCGCGATCGCCGACGCGATCAACTATGCGGTGGACGAGCTGCGCCACCTGGTGACCACCATCAACGACACCTCGGCCAAGGTCGCGATGTCCACCCAGGAAACCCAGGCCACCGCGATGCAGCTGGCAGAGGCGGCGGGCCACCAGGCCAACCAGATCACCTCCGCCTCGGACCGCATCGGTGAAATCGCAGCGAGCATCGAGCAGGTGTCGCGCAACTCGGCCGAGTCGGCCGACGTGGCACAGCGCTCGGTGGTGATCGCCGCCGAAGGCGCCGGCGTGGTGCGCGAGACCATCCAGGGCATGGACCAGATCCGCGACCAGATCCAGGAAACCTCCAAGCGCATCAAGCGCCTGGGCGAGTCGTCGCAGGAAATCGGCTCGATCGTGGAACTGATCAATGACATTTCCGAGCAGACCAACATCCTGGCGCTGAACGCGGCGGTGCAGGCGGCGTCGGCGGGCGAAGCGGGCCGCGGTTTCGCGGTCGTGGCCGACGAAGTGCAGCGCCTGGCAGAACGTACCTCGGGTGCGACCCGACGCATCGAAAACCTGGTCCAGGCCATTCAGGCCGATACCAACGAAGCGGTCACCTCGATGGAGCAGACCACGGCCGAAGTGGTGTCCGGTGCGCGCCTGGCCGAGGACGCCGGTACCGCGCTGACCGAGATCGAGCGCGTGTCCAACGCCCTCAATACCCTCATCAAGAACATCTCCATCGCCGCCCAGCAGCAGTCGGCCGCGGCCTCGGACATCACCCGCACCATGGGCGTGATCCGGCAGATCACCGGCCAGACCTCGCAGGGTGCCGGGCAGACCGCAGAGTCGATCGGCCACCTCGCGCAGCTGGCGGCGGACCTGCGCCGTTCGGTCGCCGACTTCAAGCTGCCGGCGTGACGCGGGCAGGGCGGCGAGCAAGGAACCAGTCGATGAAGCATTTCCATTCCCCACGCCAGAATCCGCGCGGCCACCGCGCGGCGGCGAACGGAGCGCGTCCATGAGCAGTCTGCGCGATGCGATGAGCCACGCAGCGCTGGGCTGGGTCAAGCCCGAGCTGGACGAGACCCTGCGCCAGGTGCGCAACGAGGTCGAGTACTACGCGGAAGACCCGAGCGATGCCAGCCGCATGCGCATCTGCGCCGGCTACCTGCACCAGGTGCAGGGCACCCTGCGCATGGTTGAACTGTATGCCCCGGCGATGGTGGCCGAAGAGCTGGAGCAGCTGGCCAATGCCATCGGCGCCGGCCAGGTGGCCGACCGGGATGAAGCCTGTGCGACCCTGATGCGTGGCAGCGTGCTGCTGCCGGACTATCTGGAGCGCCTGCAGAACGGCCATCGCGACATTCCGATCGTGCTGATGCCGCTGCTCAACGAGATCCGCGCGTCGCGTGGCGAAGAAGGCGTCAACGACAGCGTGCTGCTGGCCTTTGCGCCGGACAGCATCACCGCCACCGAGGCCGAACTGGACCATGCCCGGGGCAGCCTGAGCGGGCGCAACCGCGAGCTGCTCGATACCGTCGGCAGCGCAGTGAAGGAAGAACTGCTGCGCATCAAGGATGCGCTTGACCTGCACCTGCGCACCGGCGGTGCACCGGAACAGCTGCAGACCCAGGCCAACGAACTGGGCGCCGTGGCCGACACGCTGGGCATGATGGGCCTGGGCGTGGCCCGTGGCGTGGTCGTGCAGCAGCGCGACGCGCTGCGTGGCGTGGTCGAGGGGCGCCAGCAGATCGACGAGAACCTGCTGCTGGATATCGCCGGTGCGCTGCTGTACGTCGATGCCTCGCTGGACGACCAGGTTGCCCATCTGGGCGCCGGCGGCAGTGGCGAGGACGATCCGAGCGCGGTGGAGAACCGGCGCACGGTGGAAGTGCTGGCCCATGAAGCCATCGCCAACTTCGCTGCCGCCCGCGAGCATTTCGTCGCCTTCATCGAAACCAGCTGGAACCATGCCGAGCTGCAGGATGTACCGCGCCTGCTGGGCGATGTGTCCGGCGCGCTGCGCATGCTCGACCTGGGTACCGCCGCCGATTACCTGCGTGGCGTGCAGCAGTACATCGAGGCCGAGCTGATCGGCCGCCAGCGCGTGCCCAGCGGCCGCCAGCTGGACACCCTGGCCGATGCCATGGCCAGCCTGGAGTACTACCTGGAAGCCCTGCGCGATCGTCGCCCGGGCCGCGAAGACATCCTCGAAATCACCCGCAGCAGCCTCGAGGCACTGCGCTACTGGCCGCTGCCCGAACGCAACGCCGCCGCACCGGAAGCGCCGGCAGCGCTTGCGATCGAACGTGAGCCGCTGCCGGTGCAGGTCGAGCCGCTGCAGCCCGAGCGCATCGAGGTACCGGTGCAGCCTGCTGCGCCCGCGGCCGGCGACGTGCCGGTATCGCTGCCGGACTTCACCTTCGATCCGCCGCCGGCCACACCGGCACCGAGGGTGCCCGACAACAGCCTGATGTTCGGCGCGCTGGGCACCGCGGGCGTCGTGGCCGCCAGCCCGTTGGATGCTGGCGCCTCGCCGCTGCCAACACAGGATGATGCCGAGGCATCGCTGGTCTTCGCCGCGTCCAGCGCACCTGCGCCTGATGTCCCGCAGTGGGAGCTGGCGCCGTTCTACCCCGAAGCCGAGGCGGCCGCGCCCGCCGGCGACGAACGCGCGCCGACGTTCGCCAGTTTCGATCCCGTCAGCTTCGAACTGGCCGACAGCGATCACGCCGATGCACCGCAGTGGTCGCTGTCCGAGGCGCCGCAGGTGCTCGAGGAAAGCGCAGCGCCTGCGATCGACGAGACGACGGACAGCGTGGTTTCGCCCGTGACCGGATTCGATGCTGCGCCGGTGTTCGATCCGGTAGCGGCCGAACGGGGCGCGGTTGCCGAGGCCGACGACGTGGTGTTCCGCTTCGACGCCGATGCATTGGACAACGCTGACGATGTGCTGTCGCTGCACGCGATGGAAACGTTGTCGCTGGACGATGACGCCGGGTTGCATCCGTCGCTGGAGATCGTCGATGCCGTGGCGCCGCCGCTGGCCGATGCATCGCCTGCGGCGGAGGTCAGGGTGGACGAGGCTCCGGATGACCTGCCGGCATCGTCGATCACGCCGCCGTCGATCGAAGCGCCCGCCCCGGCAGCGGAAACGTCGGCGCCGGCCGTGTCGGTGATCGATATCGACACCATCGCGCCGATCGATTTCAGCGAAGCCGATGCCCAGTTCTTCGCCGAGCTGAGTGCAGCTGCTGCCGGCTTCAATCCGCAGGCGATGCCCACCGCGACGGCACCGGAGGCGGTCGTTGCGACCGGCGCCGACGCCAATGCCGACGCGACTACGGGCTTCGACGCCGGCTTCGACGACGACGCCGAGAACATCGACGAGGACATCCGCGAGGTGTTCCTGGAAGAGTTCGACGACGAGCTCGCCAATCTGGGCACGCTGCTGCCGGCGTGGCGCATGCAGCCGGACAACATGGACCGGCTGCGCCCGATCCGCCGCATCTTCCATACCCTCAAGGGCAGTGGCCGCCTGGTTGGCGCACGTACGCTGGGCGAGTTCGCGTGGAAGATCGAAGGCATGCTCAACCGCGTGCTGGATGGCAGCCGCGCCGCCTCGCCGGCGGTGCTGGCGATGGTCGACAACGCACATGCGGCGCTGCCACAACTGAACGCAGCGCTGCGCCACGGCCAGCGCATCAGCGTCGACCTGCAGGCCATGCAGGCCATTGCCGATCGTGTCGGCGCAGGCGAGGAAACCTACTACGTACCGCTGCCGGGTGCGGCTGCGCCGGTTGTACCGGTTGCTGAAGCTGACGGCGAAGACGAGATCAGCCGCATTCTCGATGTGGAGGCTGCCGCCTCGGCGCCGGCCGATACCGACGTGGAGGCCGAAGTGGCCGGTACGCCGGCCAACATCGACAGCGTGCTGCGCGAGATTCTCGAGGCCGAGGTGGAAGTCCACCAGGCCACCCTGCAGGACTGGCTGCGTTCGGCGCAGCAGGCGCCGCAACCGGTCAGCGATGCACTGCTGCGCGCGGTGCACACCATGAACGGCGCCTTCGCGATGACCGAAGTGCCCGAGATCACGGCGGTGACCGGCGGCGCGGAGTCCTACATCAAGCGCGCACTGGCCGCCGAGGTGGTCCCGGGTGATGAAGGCGTAGCCGCCCTGGATGCGACTGCGCAGGCGATCACCGCCACCATGGAAGCGTTGCAGGCCGAACAGCCGCGCATCGCGCCGCAACAGGTACTCGCGCAGCGCCTGCAGGCGCTGGCTGGCGCGTTGCCGGAAGCGCGCTGGCCGATGGTGGGCCTGGAAGACGAAGAAGACGATCTGGCGCTGGATGACGAACCGCCGGTGGAACTGGACGCGGATGCATCGACAGCCGTCGCGCCTGAATCCGATGCGGTGCCGCATTCGTTTGCCGCACCGGAGCAGGACGCGGAAGCACGTGCCGATACTGTCGAAGCCCCGGTCGCCGACGTGGCGATCGAGGCCGGGCTGGAGGTCGGTGAGCTGACGGCCAGCGATGATCTTTCGCGCTACTTCGATGCCGGATGGCCGTCCGTACCGGGTGAGGAGGATGCGTCGCTGCCGGTGGTCGAATCGATCCAGGTGGCCGACGACGTTCCAGCCGTTGCCGTAGCCGGTGTCGAGGCGGAGGCCGAAGGCGTGCTGCGGTTGTCCGACGATGCCGGTTTGACCGTCGTGGATGATCTGTCGCCGTACCTGGATGCCAGTGCGCTGCCGGTTGACGACCGCGACGCCGAAGAGACTCCGGCCGCTGTCGAAGCCGTCGCATCTGACCTGAATGCGCCCTCGGCCGATCGCGCGCACGTCGCTGATGCCACGGCGTTCGAAATGCCTGCTGCACTGCCACTCGACAGCGAGCTGTCGAGCCTGCAGGATGAAATGGCTGCGCCGGGGTTTGCAGAACCGGTCTCGCTGGAAGCCGCGCTCGAGGCCGGCCTGCACGTGATCGACGAAGAGCAGCCCCTGGCCGACGACGGGCAATGGCCCGTGCTCGGCCTGCAGGCCAGCGAACTCGCGCCGGGCGAGGCGGAAGCCTTTGCCGAGGATGCGGACGTCGGCGGGGAGGCGGCGATCGGTGAAGGAGAGAGCGCCGATCAGCCGTCCCCGGCGACGGTGAATGAGGAGATCGCGGAGGCCGCAGCGCAGGCCACCGCCGAACCGGTACGCTTCTTCGAACTGGAAGACGCGCCGGGCCAGGCGGAGGTCCACGCCGAAGCTGCCGGCGTCGACGCGGTTGCGGTGTCGGATGCCGTGGCAGCCAGCGCGCCCGAAGCCGACGTGCCTGAAACCGTGACACCTGACATCCTTGCCATGCCGGTGCCGGAAGACAGCACCGATACGCTCGACTTCAGCGTCTACGATCGCGAGCTGGTCGACATCTTCGTCGAGGAAGGCAAGGACCTGCTCGACCACTGCGATGGCCTGATCAGCGAGCTGCGTGATGCACCGCAGGACCGCGAGGTGCTGGCCGGCCTGCAGCGTGACCTGCACACCCTGAAGGGTGGCGCACGCATGGCCGGCATCAACGCCATCGGTGATCTCGGCCACAGCATCGAATCGTTGCTGGAGGCGGTCGCCGCCGGTCGCACCGAGATCGAACGCCGCGATGTGCAGTTGCTGGAGCGCGGATTCGATCGCCTGCACCAGCTGCTGACCCGCACCGGTAACCACCGCGTGGTGGAACCGGCGCAGGATCTGGTCGATGCGTTCGAAGTGCGTACCACCACCGATATTGCCGCAGCAGCAGCGGCTGCCGCAGGCGCAGCGGACGTGGCGAGCGTTGCAGAAACCGCGTCGGCAGCGGTCGCCGGCCCTGCGCCGGCACTGCTCGATGCGCCGTTGTCGGCACCGCTGCCGGCCGAAGGCGTGATCGATGAAGATCCGCTGGCGCGCCCGCAGCAGGAACAGGTGCGCGTGCGCGCGGATCTGCTCGACCGCCTGGTCAACCATGCCGGTGAAGTGGCGATCTACCGCTCGCGCCTGGAACAGCAGCTTGGTGCCTTCCGCGGCGCGATGGGCGAGCTGGAGCGCACCAATGCGCGACTGCGCGACCAGCTGCGCCGACTCGACCTGGAAACCGAGGCGCAGATCGTCGCCCGCTACCAGCGTGAGCAGGACCAGGCCGATCAGAAGTTCGATCCGCTGGAACTGGACCGCTTCTCCACGCTGCAGCAGCTCAGCCGTGCACTGAACGAGTCGGCGGCCGATCTCGGGGGCCTGCAGGGCGTGCTCGACGATCTGTCACGCCAGTACGATTCGTTGCTGCAACAGCAGTCGCGCGTCAGCTCCGAGCTGCAGGATGGCCTGATGCGCGCGCGCATGGTGCCGTTCGATGGCCTGGTGCCGCGCCTGCGCCGCGTGGTCCGCCAGTCCGGAATGGATACCGGCAAGCAGGTGCACCTGACCCTGGAGGGCACCCACGGCGAACTGGACCGCAATGTCCTCGATCGCATGGTCGCGCCGCTCGAACACATGCTGCGCAACTCCGTGGCCCACGGCCTGGAGGCGCCGGAACAGCGTCGCGCCGCCGGCAAGCCGGAGGAGGGCGAAGTCGCCATCCGCCTGCACCGTGAAGGCTCGGAAATCGTGCTGGAAGTGGCCGATGACGGTGCTGGCCTGGACCGCGAAGCGATCCGCCGCCGCGCCATCGATCGTGGCCTGTTGGCCGCCGATGCGCAGCCCAGCGAGCAGGAACTGGACAACCTGATCTTCGCCTCCGGTTTCTCCACCGCCGACCAGGTCAGCCAGCTGGCGGGTCGTGGCGTGGGCATGGACGTGGTGCGCAACGAAGTGCGCCAGCTCGGCGGCTCGGTCGACATCCAGTCGGTGCGTGGCCAGGGCGTGCGCTTCACCTTGCGCCTGCCGCAGACGCTGGCCGTCACCCAGGCGGTGTTCGTGCAGATCGGTGAAACCACCTTCGCCGTGCCGGTGGCCTCGGTCAGTGGTATCGGCCGCCTGTCACGCGAACGCTTCGAGGCCGCCGACAGCAGCTACCGCTACAGCGGCGAAGACTATCCGCTGTATGACCTCGGCAGCCTGGTCGGGCAGGCCCCGGCACGCGCCGATGGCCAGGACCAGGTGCCGCTGCTGCTGGTGCGTGCCGGTGACCTGCGCGCTGCCGTGGCGATCGACCAGGTGCTGGGCAACCGCGAAATCGTGGTCAAGCCGGTCGGCCTGCAGATCGCATCGGTACCGGGCATCTACGGTGCCACCATCACCGGCGATGGTCGCGTGGTGGTGATCCTGGACGTCGCGCCGCTGGTGCGCCGTTTCCTCGCCAATCCGACCGCACCGGTGCTGGCCAATGCACCGCGCGACGAACGCCAGGTGCCGCTGGTGATGGTGGTCGATGACTCGCTGACCATGCGCAAAGTGACCGGACGCATCCTCGAACGGCACAACTTCGAAGTCAGCGTCGCCCGCGATGGCGTGGAAGCACTGGAGCGGCTGGAAGAGCGCGTGCCGGACCTGATGCTGCTGGATATCGAGATGCCGCGCATGGACGGCTACGAGCTGGCCACGGCGATGCGCGCCGACCCGCGCTACAAGGATGTGCCGATCGTGATGATCACCTCGCGCAGCGGCGACAAGCACCGCCAGCGCGCCTTCGAGATCGGTGTCCAGCGTTATCTGGGCAAGCCGTACCAGGAACTGGACCTGATGCGTAACGTGTACGACCTGCTGGGGATCGCCCGTGTCCGTGAGTGAAACCCATCCGGCCCCGGCCGTCGCCCTGCTGGCCCGCCCCGGTGCGGCGCGCGAACGCCTGCGCGAGGCGCTGTCGCATGCAGATGTGCAGCTGGTTCTGGAAGATGACCCGAACGGCCTGGAGCCACAGGTCCTGCAGGCTGCGGATCCGCAGTTCGTGGTGATCGCGCTGGAAGCGGCCATCGAGGACGCACTGGAACGGCTGGACGCCGCGCTCTCGGCACCGGGGCTGACCCTGGTGTTCGATGAGGCCGAGCTGGCCGCGCGCCGCGACGGCTGGGAGGCGCAGCGTTGGGGGCGCCATCTGGCGGCCAAGCTGCACGGCCACCAGCAGGTGTTGCCGCCGGGTGCCGAGGAAGAGCCCAGCCTGCAGCTGGAGCCCGGCCATCCGGCGCCCGCGCCGGCACCGCAGGAAGAAGCCCTGCAGCCGCATCTGGCGCAGGCGCTGAGCTGGGCCGATGACGTTCCGGCCGACGGTCTGTATTCGCCGCCGGCACACCTGCACGAACCGATCGCGCTGGAGCAGGCCCTGGCGGCACTGCAGCCGGACGTGCCCGAACCACGGGATCCGCCTTCGCCGCCGCAAGCGCCGGCCGAACCGGCGGCGCCTGCGGCACCGCCGATCTCCTTCGATCACACCGCCTGGTCGCTGGTCGAGGAATCGATCGAAGCGCCGGCACCGGCAGAAGTGGCGGCGCCGGCCGCTGCGCCGCAGCCCTCCTTCGATACCGATCATTTGACCCTGGTCGATCTGGATGCCGCCGCCCCGGCCGGTGCGCGCGCCGCATCAGTGCTGGTGCTGGCCGGCATCGGTGGCCCGGATGCGTTGCGTCGCCTGCTCGGCGCACTGCCCGCGTCGTTGAGCGTGCCGGTCCTGGTGCACATGCGCCTGGACGGTGGCCGCTACGGCAACCTGGTCAAGCAGATGTCGCGTGTTTCGCCGTTGCCGGTGCAGCTGGCCGAGGCCGGCCAGCGCGCCGCGCCGGGCGAGGTCCACGTGCTGGCTGATGATATCGGCGTGCGCGCGGCCAGCGATGGCCTGCATTTCCAGAGCGATGCCACCGGTATTTCGCTCGCTGCATTGCCGGCCGCACACACTGCGCTGGTGCTGCTCAGCGGTGCCGACCTGGCCCATGTCGGCCCGGCGCTGGACCTGGCGGCCGCCGGTGCGTGGGTGGCCGGGCAGGTAGGCGAGGGCTGCTACGACCCGGCTGCGGCCACCGCCGTGGTTGCTGCCGGCATGGTGGCCGGTGAACCGCAGGAGCTGGCGCAGGCAATTGCCGCGCGCTGGGGTGAGCAGGACGACAACGGAGAGGCACCATGAGCTACGCCAGCAACGACGAAATCCGCGGCGTCCTGATCCAGGCCGGCAACGAGCGCGTACTGCTGCCCAATGCCACCGTGGCCGAAATGATGTCGCGCGTACCGGTGCAGCCGGTCTCCGATGCGCCGCGCTGGCTGGTTGGCGAGATCGGCTGGCACGGCTGGCAGGTGCCGCTGGTGTCGTTCGCACGCCTTTCCGGGCTGGGCGAAGAGACGGTGGCCGGCCACAACAAGGTGGTAGTACTGAAGTCCCTCAGCGGCAACGCGCAGCGCCCGTACTACGCGCTGCTGACGCAGAACTTCCCGCAGCTGATCTCGGTGCCGCGCGACGGCCTGCTGGCCGACGCCTCCGAAGAAACCCTGCCGCAGATCGTGCACATGCGCGTGCTGCTGGGTGAGCAGAGCGCGCTGCTGCCGAACCTGGATGCACTGGAAGCGGCGCTGGATTCGCTGGCGGCCTGATCGGCAATCCGCCGGTCGGGTAGCCGGTAGTGCCGGCCGCTGGCCGGCAACCTCATGATCCCATGGATGCCGGCCAGCGGCCGGCACTACCACGAAGCCTTACCCCAGATCGCCCAACCGCGCCTGCAACGCCGCGATCGCGGCCAGCCCGGCCGTTTCCGTGCGCAGGATCCGCGGCCCCAGTTGCAGCCCCTGGAATCCTGCCGCTTGCAATCACGATGCCGCCAGCGGGAGCGGCTTCCAGCGTCGACATCCGCTGGCGGCCTGATCGGCAATCCGCCGGTCGGGTAGCTGGTAGTGCCGGCCGCTGGCCGGCAACCCCATGATCCCGTGGATGCCGGCCAGCGGCCGGCACTACCACGAAGCCTTACCCCAGATCGCCCAACCGCGCCTGCAACGCCGCGATCGCGGCCAGCCCGGCCGTTTCCGTGCGCAGGATCCGCGGCCCCAGTTGCAGCCCTTGGAATCCCGCCGATCGCAATCACGATGCCGCCAGCGGGAGCGGCTTCCTGCGTCGACATCCGCTGGCGGCCTGATCGGCAATCCGCCGGTCGGGTAGCTGGTAGTGCCGGCCGCTGGCCGGCAACCTCATGATCCCGTGGATGCCGGCCAGCGGGCCGGCACTACCACGAATCAGCCTCACCCCAGATCGCCCAAGCGCGCCTGCAACGCCGCGATCGCGGCCAGTCCGGCCGTTTCCGTGCGCAGGATCCGCGGCCCCAGTTGCAGCCCCTGGAATCCCGCCGATTGCAATCACGATGCCGCCAGCGGGAGCGGCTTCCTGCGTCGACATCCGCTGGCGGCCTGATCGGCAATCCGCCGGTCGGGTAGCTGGTAGTGCCGGCCGCTGGCCGGCAACCTCATGATCCCGTGGATGCCGGCCAGCGGGCCGGCACTACCACGAATCAGCCTCACCCCAGATCGCCCAACCGCGCCTGCAACGCCGCGATCGCGGCCAGTCCGGCCGTTTCCGTGCGCAGGATCCGCGGCCCCAGTTGCAGCCCCTGGAACCCTGCTGCGGCCAGTTGATCGCGGTCGCGTGGCGACCAGCCGCCTTCCGGGCCGATTGCAATCACGATGCCGCCAGCGGGAGCGGCTTCCAGCGTCGACAGGCGATGTGCTCCGTGCGGATCCAGGGTCAGGCGCAGCGAATCGGCTGGCAGCGCCGCCGCAGCCTGCGCCAGCGACAGCGGCGATCCTACCGGCGGAATGCGCGCGCGCCCGGACTGGCCGCAGGCCGAGGTCACCACGTTGTTCCAGTGCGCCACGCGCTTTTCCGCCCGTGCCGCGTCCAGCTTCACCTCGGTGCGCTCGGCGTTGACCGGAATGATCGCGACCACGCCCAGCTCGGTGGCCTTCTGCAGGATCAGGTCCATCTTCTCGCCACGGGCGATGCCCTGCAGCAGGGTGATCGCCAGCGGGGATTCATTGTCGATGGCCTGCACGGCGTCGATGCGGACCTGCACCTCGCGCTTGCCGGCCACGGTCAGCGTCGCGCTGTAGTCGTGGCCATCGCCGTTGAACAGCACGCAGGTATCGCCTTCGCGCAGTCGCATCACCCGCACCAGGTGGTTGGCGGTGTCTTCCGGCAGGGTCACGGTCTGGCCGCTGTGCAGCGCCAGGTCGATGGGGCAGCGGGTCACGCGCATGCAATCGCCTCGTCGATGGCCGCCAGCGTGGTGTGCGCCAGCAGCTCCAGTTGTTCGTCGTCCACGCAGTAGGGTGGCATCCAGTACAGCACGTCGCCCAGCGGGCGCAGCACCACGCCGCGCTTGAGGGCGGCCTTGTAGGCCTGCAGGCCCAGCCGCAGGCCCGGGTCGAACGGCGTGCGCTTGTTGCCGTCGCGCGACAGCTCGAACGCCACCACCATGCCGGCCTGGCGCACGTCGGCCACGTGCGGGTGGTCGGCAAACGGTGCCGCCAGCGTGCCCATCACCGAGGCGATGCCCCGGTTGCGCGCGATCACATCGTCGTCGCGGAAGATGTCCAGCGTCGCCAGCGCCGCGGCGCAGGCCAGCGGGTTGCCGGTGTAACTGTGCGAATGCAGGAAGGCGCGCTCGCGCGAGTCGTCGAGGAAGGCGTCATACAGCGCCTGCGTCGCCAGTACGGCGGCCAGTGGCAGGAAGCCGCCGGTCAGGCCCTTGGACAGGCACATCAGGTCCGGCATCACCCCGGCCTGCTCGCAGGCGAACAGGGTGCCGGTGCGGCCGAAGCCGGTGGCGATCTCGTCGGCGATCATGAACGCGCCATGGGCATCGCACAGTTCGCGCACGCGCTGCAGGTAGACCGGGTCATGCATGCGCATGCCGCCGGCACACTGCAGGCGCGGTTCCAGGATCACCGCGCAGACCTCGCCCGGGTGCTGGTCGAACAGCGTGGCCAGGCCATCGGCCGCCTGCCGTGCGCGATCGGCCGCGCTCTGGCCCGGTTCGGCCAGGTAGGCATCGGGCGACGGCGCGAACAGGCCCTCGGCCAGCAGCGGCGCATAGACGCGGCGGTACAGCGGAATGTCACCCAGCGCCAGCGCGCCCAGGGTTTCGCCGTGGTAGCCGTTCTCGAGCGCGATGAAGCGCGTGCGCCGGGGCTCTCCGCGGTTCTGGAAGTACTGGAAGGCCATCTTCAGCGCCACTTCCACGCCGGCGGACCCGTTGTCGGCGTAGAACACCTTGGCCAGCGGTTCGCGGCCGGCCTGGCGTGGCGCCAGTGCCAGCAGGCGTTCGGCCAGGGTGATCGCCGGCTCGTGGCCGAAACCGGCGAGCATCACCTGTTCCAGCTGCCCGGCCTGGGCAGCGATGGCGCCCCCGATGCGCGGTTCGGCATGACCGAACAGATTGGTCCACCAGCTGCTGACCGCGTCCAGATAGCGGTTGCCGTCGTGGTCGATCAGCCATGCGCCTTCGCCACGGGAAATCGGTACCAGCGGCAGGGTGTCCGGATGCTCACGCATCTGCGTGCACGGGTGCCACAGCACCTGCAGGTCGCGCTGCCGCCAGTGGCGGGCCAGCGGGGAGGGGGTTGGGTCTGCTAGCATTTCGGGCTCATGAACATGTTGCTGCCTGCACATTCTATCGGCCCCGGCGCAGCCGCCGGTCGCCGCGGAGATTCCGCATGAACGATGACCGTGCCGGCCGTCGCTTGCCGATCATCCATCGGATCACCGATGAGGAGAACGGCCCCTTCCAGCGCCAGCACCTGGACCTGGAGTTCTCCAACGGCGAACGCCGCCGCTTCGAGCGCCTGGTCAGCCGTGGGCACGGTGCGGTGGTGGTGGTGCCGATGCTCGACGACGAAACCGTGCTGCTGGTACGTGAATACGCCGCTGGCATGCACCGTTACGAACTGGGGCTGGTGAAGGGCCGGATCGATGCCGGCGAGACGCCCGAGCAGGCGGCCGACCGCGAACTGAAGGAAGAGGCCGGTTATGGTGCGCGCCGGGTCGACGTGCTGCGCGCGATGACCCTGGCCCCGACCTACATGAGCCACCAGTCGTGGCTGGTGGTGGCGCGCGACCTGTACCCGGAAAAACTGGCCGGCGACGAGCCGGAGGAGCTGGAGGTGGTGCCGTGGAAGCTGGCCGAACTGGACCAGCTGATGCTGCGCGAGGACTTCTCAGAGGGACGCTCGCTGGCGGCGCTGTTCATTGCCCGCCAGTGGCTGCAGGGAACGCGATGATCAAGCTGACGACGGACCTGCGCGAGACCGCCATCGCCATCGCCCAGGAAGCCGGACAGGCCATCATGCAGGTGTATGCCGGTGGCTTCGACGTGCAGATCAAGGACGACAACAGCCCGGTCACCGCAGCTGACCTGGCCGCCAACCAGGTCATTGAACTGGGCCTGCGCCAGCTGACCCCGGACCTGCCGATCCTGTCCGAGGAATCGGCGCAGGTGGGCTGGGAGCAGCGCCGCCACTGGGGCGCCTACTGGCTGGTGGACCCGCTCGACGGCACCCGCGAGTTCGTCAAGCGCAACGGTGAGTTCAGCGTCAACATTGCCTTGATCTACCAGGGCGCACCGGCATTCGGCGTGGTGCTGGCGCCGGTCACCGGCATTGTCTGGCATGCCATGCGCGGGGAACTGGCCTATCGGCGGCAGGGTCTGCACGACACCGTGCTGCGCACCCGCACGCCGGCCACTGCTCCGCTGCGCGTCGCCGCCAGCCGATCGCACCGTTCGCCGGAAACCGAGGCGCTGCTGGCGCGCATGGGCCGCATCGAGACCATCGCGCAGGGCTCGTCGCTGAAATTCTGCCGGATCGCCGAAGGCGGCCTGGATGTCTATCCGCGGCTCGGCCCGACCTCTGAATGGGATACCGCCGCCGGCCAGTGCGTGCTGCATGCGGCGGGTGGCGCGGTGCTGTCGGCCGCGACCGGCAAGCCGTTCCGTTACAACCGCCGCGAAACGCTGTTGAACGGCGATTTCATTGCCCTTGGTGATACCAGCCTGCCGTGGCGCGACTGGTTGTCCGACTGAACCTGGAGGCCGCATGAGCGCGCACGACACCCCTGCCACCGGCAGCGAGGCAAGCCGTCAACTGGAACGCCTGCTGGTCATCATGGCGCGCCTGCGCGACCCGCAGGGAGGTTGCCCATGGGACCTGGAGCAGGACTTCTCGACCATTGCCCCGTACACCATCGAGGAAGCCTACGAGGTGGCCGATGCGATCGACCGCGGCGACCTCGACGATCTCTGCGACGAGCTCGGCGACCTGCTGCTGCAGGTGGTGTTCCACGCACGCATGGCCGAGGAGCAGGGGGCATTTGCCTTCGCCGATGTCGCACGTGCGATCAGCGACAAGATGCAGCGCCGTCACCCGCATGTGTTTGCCGATGTCAGCGTCGACGATGCCGACGGGGTGATGCGCAACTGGGACGCGATCAAGCGCGCCGAGCGTGCCGCCAAGGGCGAGCAGGACACCTCCGCACTGGCCGGTATCTCGCGTGGCCTGCCGGAATGGCAGCGCGCCGTGAAGCTCCAGTCGCGCGCGGCCAGGGTCGGTTTCGACTGGCCGGGCCCGCTGCCTGTGCTGGACAAGGCGGCCGAGGAGCTGCAGGAGCTGCGAGAGGAATTCGAGCGCGGCGATATCGCGGGCAACAAGGCGCGCCTGCAGGAAGAACTGGGCGACCTGCTGTTCGTCTGCGCCAACCTGGCCCGGCACGCCGATATCGATCTGGGCGCCGCACTGCGCGGGGCCAACCACAAGTTCGAGCGGCGCTTCCGCGCGATGGAAGCGCAGGCCGAGGCGCAGGGGGAGGCGTTGGCGGCACTGGACCTGGATGCGCAGGAAGCGCTGTGGCAGCACGCCAAGGCAGCAGAAAAAGCGTGAAGACGCTTGGCCTGTTCCTGCTGACCGCGCTGGCCGAGATCGTCGGCTGTTACCTGCCATGGTTGTGGCTGCGCAAGGGAGGCAGCGTCTGGTTGCTGCTGCCGGCCGCGGCCAGCCTGGCCCTGTTCGCCTGGCTGCTGACTCTGCACCCGACTGCCAGTGGACGGGTCTATGCCGCCTACGGTGGCGTGTACATCGGCACCGCGCTGTTCTGGTTGTGGCTGGTCGACGGCATCCGCCCCAGCCGCTGGGACCTGTTCGGTGCAGCCCTGTGCCTGGCCGGCATGGCGGTGATCATGTTCGGTCCGCGCACGCCCCCGGTGTAGCGTCGAGCCAGGCTCGACCGCGCCCACCCTTTTGTAGAGCCGAGCCATGCTCGGCTGCTTCTCCGGGGAGCAGTCGAGCAAGCTTGGCGCTACAAAGGCCAAGGCAGCCGAGCATGGCTCGGCTCTACAACGGCCGCCGGGCCATGCCCCGCAAGCGCGCAGCGCTGCATCCCGGTAAGGCGCATGATGGCAGTGACCACGGCCCCCGGAGCACGCGCATGTCCCGCTTCGCCAGCTTCCGCGAGTTCTATCCGTTCTATCTCAGCGAGCACCGCCACCCGGTCTCGCGGCGCCTGCATTTCATCGGCAGCTGCGGAGTGCTGCTGCTGGCTGCGGCTGCCGTGTTGCGCGGCCAGCCGACGCTCCTGCTGGCCGCGTTGTTCTGCGGTTATGGATTCGCCTGGGTCGGCCACTTCTTCTTCGAGAAGAATCGCCCGGCCACCTTCCGGCATCCGCTGTATTCATTCATGGGTGACTGGGTGATGTTCGTCGACATCCTGCGTGGGCGGGTGCGCCTGTAACAGGCGGTTGCGGGGAGCGCAGCCATTGCCTTGCCCGAAAGGGAAAGGGCAAGGCGGGCCGCGCTTCCGCTTCCACGAACCGCTGCGCTGCGGCACGCCTGCGGGCGACCGATCTGGGATAATGGGAATTCCTGTTTCCTCTGCTGCCGGACCGGTCATGACCCAGAAGACGCTGCTCAACGATACCCACCGCGCCCTTGGCGCCAAGATGGTCGATTTCGGGGGTTGGGACATGCCCATCCACTACGGCTCGCAGCTGGACGAACACCACCTGGTGCGTCGCGAAGCCGGCGTGTTCGACGTCAGTCACATGACCGTGGTCGACCTGCGCGGTGACCAGGTCAAGCCGTTCCTGCGCCGCCTGCTGGCCAATTCGATCGACAAACTGAAGGTGACCGGCAAGGCCCTGTACTCGTGCATGCTGAATCCGCGCGGCGGCGTCATCGACGACCTGATCGTCTACTACCTGGGCGACGATTTCTTCCGCATGGTGGTCAATGCCTCCACCCGCGAAAAGGACCTGGCCTGGCTGCGTGAGCAGGCGGCACCGTTCGGTGTTTCCGTCGAGCAGCGCCCGGACCTGGCCATCCTCGCCGTGCAGGGCCCGCAGGCGCGCGACATCGTGATCGGCCTGGCCCGCGAAGCCGACCGTGCAGCACTGACCAAGCTGGGCCGCTTCGCCGCCCTGCAGGCGCAGTCCGACGACGGCGTCGAGTTGTTTGTCGCCCGCACCGGCTACACCGGTGAAGACGGTTTCGAGATCCTGCTGCCGCAGGATGCCGTGGTCGCCTTCTGGAACCGCCTGCTGGCGGCAGGCGTGAAGCCGGCCGGCCTCGGTGCGCGCGACACCCTGCGCCTGGAGGCCGGCATGAACCTGTACGGCCAGGACATGGACGAAGAGATCAGCCCGTATGAAGCGGCACTGGCCTGGACCGTGTCGCTGGACGAAGGCCGCGACTTCATCGGCCGCGACGTGCTGGAGGCGCAGAAGGCCGCCGGCACCGCGCGCCAGATGATCGGCCTGGTGATGGACGAGAAGGGCGTGCTGCGCCACGGCCAGGCGGTGACCACCGCTGGCGGCCAGGGCGAGATCCTGTCCGGCACCTTCTCGCCGACCCTGGCCAAGGGCATCGCCTTCGCCCGCGTGCCGGCCGGTGAACTCGGCGAGGTCACCGTCGACATCCGCGGCCGGCAGGTGCCGGTGCGCGTGGTCAAGTTCCCGTTCGTGCGCGAAGGCCAGGCCCAGCCCGGCGTGCTCGCCGACGCCTGATCCGAACGTGCCGGTCGTCACTGACAGCAGTGGCGGCCGGTTGGTTACACTAGCCCCGTTTTTTCCACCCCTGCATATCTCTGGAGCAGTCCCATGAGCGAGATCCCCGGCGACCTCAAGTTCCTCAAGTCCCATGAGTGGGCCCGTGTCGAAGGCAATGGCCGCGTCACCGTCGGTATTTCCGACCACGCCCAGGGCCTGCTGGGTGACCTGGTCTACGTCGAACTGCCGGAAGTCGGCGCCGACGCCAAGGCCGGCGAACAGATCGCCGTCGTCGAGTCGGTGAAGGCCGCCTCGGACGTCTACAGCCCGATCAGCGGCAAGGTCGTCGAGGTCAACTCGGCCCTGTCCGACAAGCCGGAAACCATCAACGAAGATGCCTACGGCGAAGGCTGGATGTTCGTGATCGAACTGACCAACGCCGAAGAGGTCAACGAGCTGCTGGACCCGGACGCGTACGCCGAAGCCCTGGAGAACGACGACCACTGAGTCGTCGTTTCCGGATTCTGGAACGGCCACCTTCGGGTGGCCGTTTTTGTTTTGGCGACCGCGTCGGACTCATGACGCGGGGTTCGCTGTGCACCCTCGGCGTGGCATCAGCCGACAGGCGAACGGTGCCGATGGGCGTGCGCAGTTTTGCGCAAATCCGCGTTTCAGCCCCGCGCCGAAGCGTTCGAATGTGAAAACTTTTCGCCCCCCGTTGCGGCGCCGTTGTGCTGGCGTTGGCGGCGGTGCCGGTGACCACCGACGATGCGCGTACGCCGTTGTGCCTTGCCTGCGCCTGTCTACGCGGAGTGCTTATTTCAAGTGTTTTTTGATCAACGCCTGCATTGGCATCGATGCAGGCAACGTGCGTGCGCGCCGCTTCCACCGTCGTTGCAGGCCGTGCAGAGTGGTGGCGCCGGCGGCGCCCGGGAAGGCGCGGATGTGAAAATTTTTCGCGGGGGTTGTTGACAGTAAAAAAAACCGTGATTAGGTTTCGCCTCAGCAGACCTTGCCTGCCCAACCGAGTGCGCAGAATCAATCGTCCGATGCGAAGCAGCCCCTTCAAGACCACCGCGACCCTGATGACGGTGGACATGGCCCCGCTTCCCCCGGAGAAATGCAAGGCAACTCCCGTTCCGATGCCCGCTCCGCCGATCGAGGCGGGCATTGCCGCATCCGTAACGGCGCGCCTGACGCGCCGGCGGTCCCCGCACGCAGCATCCGCGGGTTTGATCCAACTGGGCGTTTCAACTCCCTATCACTGACGAGGAGCCATCCCATGGCAACCAAGAAAGCTGCGAAGAAGAAGCCCGCCGCCAAGAAAGCGGTGAAGAAGGTCGCGAAGAAGGCCGCTGCCAAGAAGGCAGTGAAGAAGGTCGCGAAGAAGGCAACCGCCAAGAAGGCAGTGAAGAAGGCTGCGAAGAAGGTCGCCAAGAAGACCACTGCGAAGAAGGCAGTGAAGAAGGCGGCGAAGAAGGTAGCCAAGAAGTCCGCTGCCAAGAAGGCCACCAAGAAGGTTGCCAAGAAGGCCACCAAGAAGACTGCCAAGAAGGCCGCGGCGCGCAAGCCGGCCAAGAAGGTCGCGAAGAAGGCCACTGCCAAGAAGGCCGTCAAGAAGACCGCCAAGAAGGCAGTGAAGAAGACCGCGAAGAAGGCCACCAAGAAGGCTGCCCCGAAGAAGGCAGCGAAGAAGGTTGCCAAGCGCAAGCCGGCCGCCCGCAAGAAGAAGGCCGCTCCGGTCGCTCTGCCGGCAACCCCGGCGCCGCTGATCTAAGTACTTCCCGATAGCCGCATCCTGAAACCCCCTTCCCTGGCTGCCCAGCGGGGAGGGGGTTTTTTTATGGGCCACTTGTAGCGTCGAGTCGAGCCAGGCTCGACCGCTTTGCTGACGGTCGGCGCTAGCCGTGCGGCGCCGCTGGAAAGCGCTCCATCAGGAAGTCGAGGAAGCTGCGCAGGCGGGTGGAGTGGTAACGGTCGTGCGCATAGACCACGTGCATCGGCCGACCGGCCTGACCGTATTCCGGGAACAGCTGCACCAGACGCCCCGCCTCGACATCGGCGGCCAGCAGCAGCGTCGATTGCAGGACGATGCCAAGGCCGTGCAGCGCCGCCGAACGCAGCGCTTCGCCATTGTTGATCTGCAGTCGGCCGTCGGGCACGTGGTCGAGCTCGCCAGCGTCGTCCTGCAGCCACTGGGCAAGCGCACTCGGTTCGAACGACAGGCATTGATGGCCGGCAAGTGCGTGCACGCTGCGTGGCGTGCCATGCCTGGCCAGATACGCCGGCGAGGCGCACATCATCAAGCGATAGGGGGCCAGTGCTCGTGCCACCAGCACGCTGCTGTCGGCCAGCGTGCCGATGCGCAGTGCCGCCTCGAAGCCCTCTTCGGCCAGGTCGACCACACGATCGGTCAGCGTGGCTTCGACCCGGACATCCGGATGACGGGCCATGTACTCGGCCAGCGCCGGTACCAGCGCGTGTGTACCGAAGATCACCGGTGCGCTGATGCGCAGCGTGCCCGCCGGTGAGAGCTGCTGGTGCTGCGCCTGCGCGTCGGTTTTCCTCCACCAGGCGCAGGATCTCCTTGCAGCGCGCGTAGTAGTCCTCGCCGAACGGTGTCATGTGCTGGCGCCGGGTGGTACGGCTCAACAGCTGCATGCCCAGCCGGGCTTCCAATGCGCGCAGGTGCTTGCCGGCCATCGTTGCCGAGATATCCATCGCCGCGGCTGCCGCACTGAGGCTGCCCTTGTCCACGATCAGCACGTAGACCTGCATGCTCTCCAGCAGGTTCATCTGACACCCCGGGTGTTGAATGCTGAAACCTGCGTGGAGTTTATCAATCAGGGGTGATCAAACAGCATGTCGTGCACGGACCGGATTCGCCGGCCACGCTGACAGGAGAACACCATGGACTTGAATCTTGCTGGTCGTACCGCGTTGGTGACGGGCGCGGCCAGCGGCATCGGTGCCGCCGTCGCCAGGCAGCTGGCGGCCCAGGGCGTGCGCGTTGCCATCACGTCGCGGCAGCGGGCACCGTTGCAGGCGCTGGCGGCGCGGATCGAAGCCGAAGGCAGCGCCGCACCGGTCATCGTGGCCGGCGATGTCACGGTTGCCGGCGACCTCCGGTACATCGCGGACGCATCCCGTGAGGCATTGCAGCGTGTCGACATCCTGGTCAATGCCGCAGGCGGTTCCCGGCCGACCACGGTCGATGCCGATGACGATATCTGGGAGGAAGCGATCGCCCTGAACTTCTCCGCCGCACGACGGCTGACCCAGGCGCTGTTGCCCGGCATGCAGGCGCAGGCATGGGGACGGGTGATCAACTTCAGCGGTTCGATGGAACCGCGCGCGGTGAACGCGGCCACCGCGGCGAAGGCGGCATTGCACCTGTGGAGCAAGGGCCTGTCGTCGGAGGTGGCGGGGCAGGGCATCACGGTGAACGCGATTGCACCGGGGCGCATCAACAGCGCGCAGATCCTGGACCGCCTGCACCCCACCGAGGAAAGCAGACGCGCGTTCATTGCCCGCAACATCCCGATCGGACGCTTTGGTGAACCGGAGGAAGTGGCGCCGCTGGTGGCGTTCCTGGCCTCGCCGCTGGCGGGTTACATCACCGGTGCGGTGATTCCAGTGGACGGCGGCATGCACTACTTCGCGCACTAGCGCTGCGGAACTGCAGAGCCGAGCATGGGCTCGACGCTGCAACGGCCAACAAAAAGGGCGACCGATGGGCCGCCCTTCGCACACACGGTCGAGCCCGCCTGGTCAGCGCGGCGAAGCCACCGCGCGGTTGCCCGAGGCGCCCTTGCCCTTGCGCTTGTCCTGCTGCGCCGGGCTTGCGCCCTCGGCCATCAGGTTGTCGCTGCCGAAGTCGGTGTCCACGTCCAGCCAGCGCTGCGCCGGCAGGCCGAGCGCCGAGTCGAGCACGGTCGGCAGCAGGCCGCTGGGCAGGCCGCTTTCGCCATTCCAGAGGATGGCGATGCCGAGGTCACGTTCCGGCACCAGCGCGACCAGGCCGCGATAGCCCTGCACGGCACCTGCATGGAACACCACGTCGTGGCCGGCGTAGTCGAAGGTACGCCAACCCAATGCGTAGCCCGCCGAGTGCAGGCGCTCACGGCGCCAGCCCGAACGCATCTCGCCCGGCGTGTTGATCAGGCTTGAATGCAGGGTGGCCAGCAGCGGTGCCGGCAGCACGTCGGGGCGATGGCCGGTGTGGGCCAGCAGCCACTGCGCCATGTCGCTGGCGCTGGCGTTGACGCCAGCCGCCGGAGCGACGCGGTAATAGGTGGGCTTGGGCGTCAGCGAGACCCAGCCGTTGCGGCTGCGCACGTGCGGACGCGCCCAGCGCGAGCTGGCCTGGATGCCGGCCAGGCCGAGGCTGGCATCATTCATGCCCAGCGGCTTGAAGATGCGGCGCTCGACCGACTGCTCGTAGAAGCTGCCCGAGGCCGCATAGACAACGTCGCCGATCAGGCTGAAGGCCACATTCTGGTAGGCGTAGCAGTCGCCCGGCAGGCATTTCAGGCTGGTGTTGGCCAGCTTCTGGGTCAGCGCGTAGTACTCGGCGTTGCCTTCGATGTCGCGGTCGTAGGCGTTGTACGGCAGGCCGACGCGATGGCTGAGCACGTCGGCCACGGTCAGGCGGTCGGTGGCTTCGGGCGAATTGAGGCGGAAGCCCGGCACGTAGTCGGTGACCTTGCTGTCCCAGCGCAGCGTGCCGTCGTTGACCAGCAGGCCGGCCATGGTGCCGGCGAAGGCCTTGGACAGCGAGGCCAGGCGGAACACGGTGTGCGCATCGACCGGCAGCGGGTTGTTGACGTCGGTGACGCCATAGCCACGCGCGCTGAGAATGCGGCCGCCCTGCACGATCGCCACCGCCATGCCTGGCACGCGCTCGCCATAGGTCAGCTGCTGCGCCATCGATTCGATGTTGGCGACGTTGAAGCCAGCCGCCGGCGCCTGGACGCGCGGCACCAGACCGGTGCGGTAGGCCGCAGGCTGGGTGTGGGCGACGGTGGCAGCCGTCGCGGATTCGATGTTGGTCGGCATCGGCGGCAACGCCGGCGGTGTCTGCGCGGTGGTGGACAAGGCAACGGGCATCAACATGCCCAGCAAACCGGTGGCCGCCGAACGGATCGGACGACGCAGGCTGTTCTTTTTCATCGGTTGGACCCGTGCGCGACTGCTGATGGCGATTCTAGCGCCGCTTTTCCCCTGTGCACAAACAGAGCGAAGATGAATGCGCATCTTGTTGAAAAAGTTGGAATTTTGACGCCCCGAAAGTGTGTGTCGGAACGTGTCGTCCAGGCCGGTCGTCGCGTCCGTCCGCAGGCGCGAGGGCGCGTCACGCTGGCGATGTTTCAGTGCATTGGCTAACGTACGCGCTTCACCGCCCCGGAGCCTGCCATGCTGCTGTCCAACCGCCGTCTGTGGGCGAGGGGCGCTGCATGAGCGCTGCATCGGGCAAGGGGCCGCTGCAGGGCCTGGCGGCGGCGCTGCGCGAGTCGCCGGCGCTGTGGTGGTCGTTCCTGTACTTCTTCTGCCTGCTCAGCGGCTACTACGTGCTGCGCCCGGTGCGTGAGGCCATGGCCGCCTCGGCGGACCTGGAAACGGTGTTCCCGCCCGTGCTGATCACCTGGTTCGCCAGCCATGGCATCGCGTTGAAGGACTTCGTCCTGCAGTTCCTGTTCTCCTGCGTGTTCGTGATCATGCTGGTGCTGCAGCCGGTGTACGGCTGGCTGGTCAGCCGCTTCCCGCGCCGTGTGTTCCTTCCCGTGGTGTACGGCTTCTTCATCGTCACCCTGCTGGGGTTCTACGCACTGTTCGACAGTCACGTGCCAGGGCGGGGCATGGCCTTCTTCCTCTGGGTGATGGTCTTCAACCTGTTCGCGGTGGCGGTGTTCTGGAGCTTCATGGCCGACGTGTTCTCCAACGCACAGGCGCGTGCCTACTACGGCTACATCGGTGCGGCCGGCACCGTTGGCGCGTTCCTCGGCCCGTTGATCACCAGCGCGCTGGCGCAGCGCGTGGGCATCGCCAACCTGATGCTGGTCTCGGCAGCATTCCTGGTCGTGTGCCTGTTGTGCATCTGGCGGCTGCGGCATTGGGCGGTGCTGCGCGAACGCGAGCAGCAACTGGTGTCCGGCGAGCAACCGATGGGCGGCAGCGTGCTGGACGGCCTGAAACTGATCGTGCGCGAGCCGCTGCTGCGCTGGTTGGCGGTGATGGTGGTGTTCGGCGTGGGCGTCGGCACGCTGCTGTACAACCAGCAGGCCAGCATCGTGCGCGCGGCGTTTACCGACCCGGCGGCCAGTACTGCGTTCTTCTCGCGCATCGACCTGGCGGTGAACGCGCTGGCGCTGCTGATGCAGGTGGGCCTGACCCGCTGGCTGCTGTCGCGCCACGGCATCGCGCCGGCGCTGCTGATTCCCGGTTTCGCGATCCTGATCGGCTTCTCGGTGCTGGCAGCCTCGCCGATGCCGTTGATGGTCGCGGTGGTGCAGGTGATGACCCGCGCCAGCGAATTCGCACTGGCCAAGCCGGCGCGCGAGACCATCTACACGCGCGTGGACCGGCAGTGGCGCTACAAGGCCGGCGCGGCGATCGACACCGTGGTGTACCGCGGCGCGGACCTGGGGTTCACCTGGATCCACAAGGCACTGACCCTGTTCGGTTCGCACGTGGTGTTCATCGGCGGCGTGCTGGTGGCCGGCTTCATGACCCTGGCTGCATTCGGCGTGCTGCGCGAAGAAAAGAAGCTGCCGCGCGACCGTTGATTTGCCGGGGTCAGGGCCCTTTCCCGCGGGGAAAGGGCGCTGACCCCATTCTCCTTCCCTGTCCAAGGAACCGCACATGTACTGGATCGCACTCGCCCTGACCTTGCTGGTCGCACTGCTGCACGTCTATTTCCTGGTGCTGGAGATGTTCCTGTGGACCCGCCCGCTGGGCCTGAAGACCTTCCGCAACACGCCGGAGAAGGCCGGGGCCACGCGCGTGCTGGCGGCCAACCAGGGCCTGTACAACGGCTTCCTGGCGGCAGGCATCGTGGTGGGGCTGGTGATCGATCAGCCGGTGCTGGTGACGTTCTCGCTGGCCTGCGTGGTGGTGGCGGGGTGCTATGGCGCGTACAGCGTGAGCCGCCGTATTTTCATGATCCAGGCGATGCCGGCGATCCTGGCGTTGGTGTTTCGCGCGCTGGCGTAGTTTCCAGCCAACGGCGCAGCCCCTCGTGGGTTGGTCGCGTGGAGCGGTCATGTGTTGGGTGTGGCGGGTGGGCCGTGCAGGGGACGCTGCAAGTACGTCCATGTAAGCTCGATGGCGCCATCCATGGCGCCAACGCCCCCGAACGGCCCACCCGCCACACCCCTGACAGTTTCAGGGCGCGGCCAGCCCACGGAGAAGAAAAAGAAGTTCAAGAGCAACAGCAACAGCAACAGCAAAAAGCGGCCGGTGGGCCGCTTTTGCTTTTGCTTCTGCCCTTCTTTTTTCTCTTGCGTGGGTGGACGCCGCAGAGATGCGTCCGAGGCTGGGGGCGGTGGGTTCGCGGGGATGTCCGCGGCATGGATGCCGCGGCCAAGTCCCCAGGGATGGCTTCACGGCGTCCCCCGCGAACCCACCGTCCCCAGCCTAACCAGGGCTTTCCGCGATCAACCGTCCACCCACGAGGGGCTGCGCCGTTCGCGGGAACCTACTTCGCCGGCGACAACCACATGTCGATCACCGCGCTGAACACCTCCGTGCCCGCACGGTCGCGCACGCTCACCGTCACCGGCAGGGCATAGCCCTCGGCCGCGACGACAATCGGCTGTGCCGGCAACGCCACCGCCTGCAGCGTGCCACGTGCCTTGGCCAGGTACTGCACCTGCATCCCCTTCGGGATCCAGCGCATGCCCTTCGGCAGCGATGCATCGACCATCAACCCGGCGGTCAGTTCGGCCAGGTTGCACATCGCGATCGCGTGCACCGTGCCGATGTGGTTGCGCACCCTGCGGCGGTCGGCCAGCGTGCCTTCGCAGCGGCCGTGTTCCAGGCGGGTGATGCGTGGCGCGATGCTGGCGAAGTAGGGCGCCTTGAAGCACACCGCGCGCGAGAACAGCCAGGTGCCGGCGGGCCAGCGCTGCAGCCGGTGGTAAAGCGAGAGCAGGGGCGTGGACATGGTGGGTATTCCGGTCGGCGGATAAAGCGACGGCGGGCCGAGGCCCGCCGTCGAAGCAACGCGTGTCGCGGGCGATCAGGCTGCCTGCGAATGCGGGTCCTTGTGCTGGCGGTCGTAGTAGCTGGCCGCGCGCAGTTCGTGGGTGTCGAAGTCGTCCACGCTGATGGTGTCCAGGGTCAGCGTGCGCAGCTCTTCCAGCAGGCTGCGCTCATCCTGGGTGATCACGCCCTCGGCCACGGCTTCGTCCAGCTGCGCCTTGAAGTCCAGCGCCTCGATGCCCTTGCTCTTCAGCGCCTTCAGGAACTTGCGCTCCACCGGCTCGGCCATGATCGCCTTGCTCAGGTAGCTGTTGATACGGCCGCCCGGGTTGTTCTCGCACGGGGTCAGGAACACGCCACTGGCCAGACGGTCGCGGGCTTCATTCGGCGCCATCAGCAGGGCGGCGACACGACGGCTCAGGCGATCGCCCGGAGCCTCGGCACGACGGCCCAGCGGGAAGATCAGTGCCCACATCAGCCAGCCGATCGGACGGATCGGGAAGTTGCGCAGTGCGGCCGACAGCGACTCTTCGATCTTGTGCACGCTGTCATGGAAGGCCCAGGCCAGCAGCGGCTGGTCGGCCTGCGGTGCGCCTTCGTCGTGGTAGCGCTTGAGCATGGCGCTGGTCATGTAGACGTGGCTCAGCACATCGCCCAGGCGGCCGGACAGCGATTCCTTGAACTTCAGCTTGCCGCCGAGGGTCATCATCGAGATGTCGGCCATCAGCGCCAGGTTGGCCGAGTAGCGGTCCAGCTTGCGGAAGTAGCGGCGGGTATAGGCGTCGCCCGGGGCGGCACCGAAGCGCGCGCCGGTCAGGCCGAACCAGAACGAACGCACGGCATTGGAGATGCCGAAGCGGATGTGGCCGAACAGGCTGCGGTCGAAGTCCTGCAGGCCGGCGCGGGTATCCGGATCCTGCGCGGCCTTCATTTCCTTCAGCACCCACGGGTGGCACAGGATCGCACCCTGGCCGAAGATCAGCAGGCTGCGGGTCATGATGTTGGCGCCCTCCACGGTGATCGCGATCGGCGCGGCCTGCCAGCTGCGGCCAGCGAAGTTGCGCGGCCCCAGGATGATGCCCTTGCCGCCGATCACGTCCATCATGTCCGAGATCACTTCGCGACTCATGGTGGTGCAGTGGTACTTGGCGATCGCCGACGGCACCGACGGCACGTCGCCACGGTCAACCGCGGCGGCGGTGGCCTGCGACAGCGCACTGATCTTGTACGCCTTGCCGCCGATGCGGGCCAGCGCTTCTTCCACGCCCTCGAAGCGGCCGACCGACAGGCCGAACTGCTTGCGGATGCGCGCATAGGCGCCGGTCACCGCGGCACCGGCCTTGGCACCACCACTGGCGGTGGACGGCAGGGTGATCGAGCGGCCCACGGCCAGGCACTCGTTGAGCATGTTCCAGCCCTTGCCGGCCATCGCCGCGCCACCGATCAGCTGGGTCAGCGGAATGAACACGTCCTTGCCGCGGATCGGGCCGTTCTGGAACGTCGAGTTCAGCGGGAAGTGGCGACGGCCGATTTCAACGCCGGCGGTGTCGCGCGGCAGCAGGCCCAGGGTGATGCCGATGTCGCGGGTATCGCCGATCAGGCCATCCGGGTCGTACATGCGGAACGCCAGGCCGATCAGCGAAGCGACCGGGGCCAGGGTGATGTAGCGCTTGTCGAAGGTGAGCTTGACGCCGAGCACCTGCTCGCCGTTCCACTCGCCCTTGCAGACGATGCCGTAGTCCGGGATCGAGGTGGCGTCGGAGCCGGCGAACGGACCGGTCAGGCCGAAGCAGGGCACTTCGCGGCCATCGGCCAGGCGCGGCAGGTACTGGTCCTTCTGTTCCTGGGTGCCGTAATGCACCAGCAGTTCACCCGGGCCCAGCGAGTTGGGCACGCCGACGGTGGAGCTGACCACCGAAGACACCGACGCCAGCTTCTGGATTACCTTGTGGTGGGCCAGTGCGGAGAAGCCCAGCCCGCCATATTCCTTCGGGATGATCATGCCGAAGAACTTGTTCTTCTTGATGAAGGCCCACAGTTCCGGCGGCAGGTCCGCATGGACATGGGTGATTTCCCAGTCGTTGACCATCGCGCACAGCTCTTCCACCGGGCCATCGAGGAAGGCCTGTTCCTCGGCGGTCAGCTGCGGCTTGGGATAGTTGAGCAGGATGTTCCAGTCCGGATCACCGGTGAACAGTTCGCCCTCGAAACCGACCGAACCGGTTTCCAGTGCGATGCGCTCGGTCTGCGACAGCGGCGGCAGCACCTTGCGGAACACCTTCATCATCGGGCCGGTCAGCAGCGGCTTGCGGATGAACGGCAGCAGCAGCGGCACGGCGATGACGGCCAACACGGCGGCCGCGACGATCGTGGCGGTCTGGTTGACGTAGGGAATGAACCAGCAGGCGGCCAGCAGGGCCACGCTGATCAGCGTCCAGGTAACCAGCCGCATGCGGTGGTAGGCGACGAACGCGCCTGCCAGCAGCAGGGCGAGGAAGGGAAGAACGATGCTCATGAGCGTGCTCCGGTGACGTGCTCGTTTGTGGCGGACGAAGCCGCAGCGTCCGCTGCGGGCAACACGTCCAGATAGTCCAACACAGTAGCGGTAAAGGCGTCGTTGTCATCGCCGGCGACCATATGGGTGGCCTGCGGCAGCTGCACATGGCGCGCATGCGGCGCCAACGCCAGGAACTCGGCCACGGTCTGCGGCGTGACCAGGTCGCTGCGTCCGCCGCTGACCAGCAGCAGCGGGCACTTCACTTGGCGCGCGGCCTCGGCCAGTGCGTCCTGGTGCTGTTCGCTGTCGCGGGCCAGTTCGGCCACCAGGCGCGGATCCCAGTGCCAGCGCCAGCGGCCGCGGCCGTCCTCGCGCAGCAGCGCACGCAGCGACTGCTCGGATTTGCGCGGACGGTGCGGCATGTACGCCGAGATCACGTCGGCGGCCTGGGCCAGCGAAGCGAAGCCGTCGGGATGGGCGGTCATGAAGGCGAGGATGCGCTCGACGCCGGCGGTATCCCAGCGCGGGGTGATGTCGACCAGCACCATCGCCGAGAACAGGCCGGGCCAGCGCGACTCGGCCAGCAGGCCGAACAGCCCGCCCATCGATGCGGCAACCAGTACCGGCGGGCGCGGCTGCTCGCCGGCCAGCACGATCAGGTCATCGGCGAACTGTTCGCCGTGATAGGGCAGGTTGGCGGCATTCCAGTCCGAATCGCCGTGGCCGCGGGCGTCGTAGGCCAGCGTCTGCAGGCCGGCGGCATTCAGTGCGCGGGCAGTGGCATTCCAGGCGTGGCGGGTCTGGCCGAAGCCATGCGCGAACAGCACCCGGCCGCGCCGGCCATGGTCGCTGGCGGTGGCTGCCAGGCGGGCGCCATGGGCGGCGTCCAGGCGCAGGTCATGGAACGCAGCGGGAGGTGGGGACGTAACCATACTTGCTAGTATGGATCGGTTCGGGGGGAAGTCAATACTGCACGGTATGGTGCGCTGCGGAAGTCCCCTGAATGGACCTCGCCTGGGAGGCTGCGACGGTTTCGACCGCAACCGCGTACTGCAACGAACCCCGGCGTATGGTTAAATCAGCCCATGAATCAACCTGACG
This sequence comes from Stenotrophomonas muris, assembly GCF_052751275.1. Taxonomy (NCBI): domain Bacteria; kingdom Pseudomonadati; phylum Pseudomonadota; class Gammaproteobacteria; order Lysobacterales; family Lysobacteraceae; genus Stenotrophomonas; species Stenotrophomonas muris. The sequence goes on from NZ_CP199879.1 coordinate 382,490, forward strand.
CTTCCGCCGGCGAACCGCGCGCCGGCCGCAACAGCCGCCTGAGTGCCGAAGACTGGGCCCAGGCGGCCCTCGATCTGATTGCTGAACAAGGTGTCGGCGCCGTCGCGGTGGAGCCGCTGGCACGGCGGCTCGGCGTTACCAAGGGCAGTTTCTACTGGCATTTCCCTTCGCGCGATGCATTGCTGCAGGCGGCGCTGGAACGCTGGGAACTGTTCGAACAGGAACAGGTGTTCGGCAGCCTGGAAGACGTACCGGATCCGCGCGTGCGCCTGCGCCAGCTGTTCCAGATGGTGGCGCATGAAGTGCAGCCGCACATCATCTACAGCGAGCTGCTGAAGGCACTGGATCATCCGATGGTGCGGCCGGTGATCGACCGCGTCTCGCAGCGCCGCCTCGATTATCTGGTCGCGTCGTTCCGCCAGGCGGGCCTCAGCTCGACCGATGCCCGTCATCGGGCACGCCTTGCCTACGCCGCGTATGTCGGCTTCCTGCAGTTGTCGTTGCAGCTGCAGCAGCCCAAGCAGGCGCGCGAGGATTTCGAAGCGTACGTCGAGCATCTGATCGAGACGCTGATTCCGAACGGATGAGCACCCGGGAGTGATGCGAAGCAAGGCCGCGGCGACACCGCGGCCTTTTTTGTTGTGCCTGGCCAGCTGTTTCCATGCGCCACAAAGAACAACGGCCCCTTGCGGGGCCGTTGCTGCATCAGCTGATCAGAGTGCCGATCAGAACTTCTGCTTGTACTGCATGTACATGAAGCGACCGATGTCGTAGCCACCGTAGTAGGAGAACTGCGAGTTCGGTGCCGAGTACATCTGCGGGCCGTAGTGGTCGAACACGTTACGTGCGCCGACGGCGATGGTCGCATTCCACGGTGCGTTCCAGGAAACCTGGACGTCGTGGAACATGGTCGAACCACGCTTGTTCATCGGCTGGTCGCGCACCGGATCCGGCGAACCGAAGTCCGGCAGGCTGCACTCGTCGCTGTAGTAGCAACGCTCCTTGACGCTGGAGAAGTAACGGGTGCCCCAGGTCACGCCCCAGTCGCCACGCTCCCAGCCCAGCACCAGGTTCGAACGCAGGCGGAAGTTGCTGCCGAAGCCGTTGAGGATCGACACCGGCACCTGCTGCGCATTGGTGGTCTTCAGCACGTTCTTGGTGACGTAGCTGTTCTGCAGGTTGGCGTTGAAGGTACCCCAGCTGTCGGTCTCGAAGCGGTACGCCACGTCGAAGTCGAAGCCTTCGGTTTCCTGGTAACCGGCGTTACGCGGTGCGTAGGTCAGGTTGATCACGTTGTGACGGTTCGGATCACGGGTGAACGAGTTGCAGCGCTCGGCGATGCCAAGCACGTAGCAGTCGTTCAGCTGGTCATCCGGGCTGTCGGTGACGATCGTGTTGGTGATCTTGATGTTCCACCAGTCCAGGCTCATGTTCAGGCCCTGGGCGAAGGTCGGGCTCCACACCAGGCCAACGGTCTTGGACTTGGACTTTTCCGGAGTCAGGTTCGGGTTGGAGACGGCGTTGAACGGGTCCGGCGTCTGCTCATCCGGACCGCTGGCCGGCACGTAGCCCTGGCGCAGCTGGCGGAAGGTGCTGGCGGTCGGGCCGATGGCCGCGGCGCAACGGGCAGCGACGCCCGGCTGGCCGGTCGAACCGAAGTCGGTATCGCACGGATCGGTGAAGTACGCGAAGGTCTGCGAGCTGCCACCGTACAGATTGTCGATGGTCGGCGCACGGAAGCCTTCGGCGTAGGTCGCACGCACCAGCAGCTGGTCGATCGGCTTCCACTTCAGGCCGAACTTGTTGTTGGTGGTGTTGCCGAAGGTGCTGTACTTCGAGTAGCGCGTCGCGGCGTTGAAGCTCAGTTCCTTGGCACCCGGCAGGTCGGCCAGGATCGGAACATTCAGCTCCAGATAGACTTCGTTGACGTCGTAACCACCACCGGTCGGGCCGGCGGCCAGGTCGGTCGAGTAGCCGGTCTGCGACAGGGCGTCCGGATTGTACGAACCCTTGTCCTCGCGGTACTCGTAACCCAGCGCGAAGCCCAGGTCGCCGGCGGGCAGGGTGAACAGGCTGCCGGCGATGTTCGCGTAGTAGGTCTTGGTGGTGACTTCACCGGTGTTCTTGGTGGTCGGGAACAGGAACTGCTGCAGATCCGGGTTGCCGGTCAGGCCACCGTCACCGGTACGGCCGTACGGAATGGCCGGGTTCCACGGCAGGCAGCCGCCGGCGCCCGGGCCATAGATCGGGTTGGAGCCATCGACCAGGCCTGCTGCCGTGCCGCACTCGACGCGGCCGGTGGCCGGGTTGTAGAACGACGGGCCGGTGGCGGCATTGACCGCCAGCACGTTGTAGTTGCCGGTCTGGCTCTGCTGGTTCTCCGAGTTCTGGTAGATGTAGCCGGCTTCCCAGTCGAAGTACTTGTCATTGAACTGGAAGCTGCCCTGCAGGGCGCCGGTGAAGCGGAAGGTGGTCAGCTTGTTGGTCGACAGGCGCGGCACTTCCCAGCCACGGCGCATGAAGCCCATGTCCTTGCCGAAGGGGTTGTAGTAGCTGTCGGCATCCCACTTGGCACCCAGGCGCTCATACGACGCAGACTGCAACGGATAGCCTGCGACCTGGGCCTGCGACTCACGACGGGTGTACAGCAGGTCGGAGACGAAGCGGATGTTGTCGGTCAGGTCGTACTGGACGTTGGCGAACACCGAGCGACGCTTGGTCGGCGTCAGCAGGTGCATCTGCGTATTGGAGTTGCTGGTGTCACCGGTGATGCCGGCGAAGTCCTGGTCGTGGTACTGGTTGACGTCGCGGTAGTCGCCACCGCGGTTCAGCACCAGCCAGTCATCGGTATCCGGATCGATGATGGTGCCCCACTGGCTGACCGGGCTCCAGTTCTGGGCCGGGTGGAAGGTGGTGCGCGGATAACGGCTGAACCAGCGATCCTTGGCCCACACTTCCTTTTCTTCGGCGTACTCGGCGCCGATGGTGATCGAACCGCGGTCACCGGTGAAGCCGGCCACGAAGTCGTAGCTGGTCTTCTGGCCGTCGCCTTCGCCGTACTGGCCGACGTAGGCGTTGGCTTCCAGGCCCTGGAAGTTCTTGCGGGTGATGATGTTGATCACACCGGCGATCGCGTCGGAGCCGTAGATCGACGACGCGCCGTCCTTCAACACGTCGATGCGCTCGACGATGGCCGACGGAATCTGCGACACGTCCTGCAGGCCGCTGACGCTGGCGCCGAGGCGCTTGCCGTCGACCAGCACCAGGGTGCGTTCGGCGCCGAGGTTGCGCAGGTCGATGTAGAAGCCACCGACGGCTTCACCGGAGGACAGCGGCTCGGAACGGCTGATGGCCGGGCTGCCGGCTGCGGCGATGTTCTGCAGGACGTCGGCGACCGTCTTGAAACCGCTCTTCTCGATCGAAGCGCGGCTGATGCTCAGAACGGGCTGGGCGGTTTCGGTATCGACCTGACGGATGCGCGAACCGGTGACCTCGATGCGGTCGAGGTTGGTGGCTTCCTGGGCGTGGGCCGTCGCGGTGGTGGCACCGGCGACAAGCGCGATCACAACTGCGTCACGCAGCTGGCTGGACTTGAGTTTCATTGGCTCTCTCTCTCCAAGAAATCTTGGCTGGGGTTAATGCCCGGCGGGGGAGCGAAAAAGCGCTCCCAAATCGCGAGGCTGACCCGATAGTAACGGGCGTTCGCCAAGAATTAAAGCTGTGTTAATCAAGCCTGTGATTTTGGTAAAGATGCGCTTTTCCCATGCCAATCAGTAGTTTACCGGCATGGTCAAGGCGCTCTGCCTCGTTTGTTAACGCAGAATGATGAAAAAAGTTTCGATTGAAATGTATCTCACTATGTCGGTGCGCAGCGTTTCATTGCCCAGCGGCGATACCGGTTACGCAAGTGCGCGGCAGGCTTGCACATGCAAAAGGCGCCTTTCGGCGCCTTTGGGAATATCGTTGCTGAGCCTGTTTACCGGGATCAGAGATCCTGTTCGTAACGCACATACGGCACGGTGCCGTCGTCGTTGCTTTCGTTGCGCGGGGAGAACGGATTCTTGCCGCGGCTGATCACATTCTCGGCGCCGACGGTGAGCTGGCCGGACCACGGGGTACGCCAGGTCAGGCCGATGCCCAGGCCTTCCCACTTGCCGGGCTTGCCCGGGACGTCGACCACGCGGCCGATGATGCTGCCGGTGAAGTTGCCGTAACCGGCGCCGATGCTCAGGCTCTTGCTGTCCCAGCGATCGACGATGGCCGGCGAGGCGTCGGCCAGCGGAACCAGGCGCGCCTTGGCGTAGGTACCGGCGATGGAGACGAAGCCTTCGCGACCGATGTTCTTCTGCGCGAACACGGTCAGATCGTTCTGCTCGGCACGCAGCGAGGGCGCCTTGTTCGGGCCCGACAACCAGGCGGGCAGGGTTTCACGGCCAGTGCCGGCGGTGATGCCCAGGCGGCTGTTGCCGCGGTTCAGCGCGGCGGTACCGCTGAAACGACGGCTGTTCAGATCATCCTCGTCGCCCAGGCTGGCCAGCATGCAATGGCTGGCCAGACCGCTGATGCTGGTGCCGCTGCTGCTGTTGCAGAGCAGGCCCAGCGAATCGCCGGAGGACAGGCCAAAGGCCGCGTCCAGCGAGTTGCGGCCGAAATGCCAGCGGGCGCCGGCCGCCTGTTCGCCGGTCGGCTCAAGGTACAGCAGCGCCTCGACCTTGCCGCTGCCCTTGTTCCAGACCGGCAGCACGGTGCGGGTGTCCTTGCTCTGCGCATGCACGCCCGTGATCGCGCCAAGGGCGATCAGCAGGGCCAGCGGTAGACGCAGGAAGGTACGCATCGGACCAGTTCAGACAGGGACAGACAACGGAAGTTCCCGTGGGGACGGGAACTCGATCCTAGGGTGTTTATGAATTCTTAACAAGCCTTGATCCTCCCCAGGTACAAGACTGCCGTTCACTGAAGTCGTTCAGGCGCCGGTACAGCCCCCTGGGCGCCGTGGAACAGTATGCCGAACTCCGTCAATGGAAAGTGATACTCGCGTCCGCAGAATTCGCAACGCACCTCGACGGCGCCAGTGTCCTCGGCGGCCGCTCGGGCCTCCTCTTCCCCCAGCGACTGCAGCATGCCGGCCACCCGCTCGCGCGAGCAGGAGCAGGCGAAGGAGAGCGGCTTTTCACCCAGCAGCTCCGGCCGCTCCTCGTGGAACAGGCGGTGCAGCAGCTGCTCGGCCGGGGTCGCCAGCAGTTCGGCCTTGCCCAGGGTCTCGAACAGGGCGCTGGCGCGCGCCCAGCCATCTTCGTCGCCTTCGTCGCCCGGCAGTTTCTGCAGCAGCAGGCCGGCGGCACCGTTGCGGTCGGCCGCCAGCAGCAGGCGGGTGGGCAGCTGCTCCGACTGGCGGAAGTAGTCCTCGAAGGCCTCGTCCAGTTCCGGCGCGGTCAGCGCGACCAGGCTCTGGTAGCGCTGCGGCTCGCGCGGGTCCAGGCCGGGGTTCTCGATGGTGATGGCGAGGATGGCGTCATCGCCGAGGCTGGACAGGTCACGCGGCGCGTCGGCGCCTTCGCTGAGCTGGGCGATGCCACGCAGGGTGCCGCCCGCGGTGCATTCGGCGAACAGGGTGCGCAGGGCAGTGCTGCTGCGCAGCTGCACTGACAGGCGGCCGTCGATCTTGGTGTGGCCGGTGAACAGGGCCGAGGCGACACAGGCCTCGCCGAGCAGCTCGGCAGCGGCGTCCGGGTACACGGCGTGGGACAGGATTTCCTGCCAGGTGGCCTGCAGGTGCACATGCACGCCGCGGACGCCGGCGTCGGGGAGCAGGAAACGGATCAGGGAATCGGAGTTGGCGGTCATCGGCTCACATCGCGCGTAAACGGGGGCGGTTGCCGGATAATGCGCCGACAACCAGACAGAAGAAGGATGCACCAGTAATGGGGGCAGCGGGAGAGCAGCACAAGGTAGTGGCGGAGGTGGCCGCGCCGCGCCGGCGGCGCTGGCGCTGGAGGCGGCTGCTGTGGCTGCCGGTGCTGCTGGCTGCTTTCAGCTGCCTGCAGGTGCTGGTGCTGCGGTTCATCGACCCGCCGGTGTCCACGGTGATGCTGTGGCGCTACGGCGAGGCGCTGGGCGAGGCGGACTGGTCCTATCGGCTGCATTACCAGTGGCGCGACCTCGACCAGATGGCGCCGAGCCTGCCGATCTCGCTGGTGGCGGCCGAGGACCAGCGCTTCCCCGACCACAATGGCTTCGATCTGCAGGCCATCGAAAAGGCCCGCGACCATAACGCCAGGGGAGGGCGCCTGCGTGGCGCCAGCACGATCAGCCAGCAGGTGGCCAAGAACCTGTTCCTGTGGCAGGGCCGCAGCTGGATCCGCAAGGGCCTGGAAGTCTGGTACACGGTGCTGATCGAGGCGCTGTGGCCGAAGGAGCGCATCCTGGAGATGTACGCCAACATCGCCGAGTTCGGTGATGGTGTGTACGGTGCGCAGGCGGCAGCCCAGAAATACTGGGGCAAGGACGCGGCCCGGTTGAGCCCGGCCGAGAGTGCGCGACTGGCGGCGGTACTGCCGGCACCGCGACGCTACAACGCGGCCGCACCGGGGCCGTATGTGCAGCGGCGCGCCGCATGGATCCAGCGCCAGGCGCGCCAGCTGGGAGGCGCGTCATACTTGTCGGAGGACTGAGGCAGGCGTGGCGTGAGCGGCGGGCGACGGGTCGTGCGCCTGGCCGGCAATGTACAATCCGGGCATGACCCGCGAACGGCTCACTTTTGTCATCGCCGCCTACAACGAGGCCCTGGCATTACCGCTGCTGCATCCACGGCTGTGCGCAGTGCTGGACGGCATGCCCGACATCGACGGCCACATCCTCTATGTGGATGACGGCAGTCATGACCGCACATGGGAGGTGATCGCGGAGTTGGCCAAGGCTGATGCGCGCGTCTCGGCGCTGAAGCTGTCGCGCAACTTCGGCAAGGAGGCGGCGCTGACCGCGGGCCTGGATCTGGTGCACGAGGGGGCAGCGATGATCCTCGATGCCGACGGCCAGGACCCGCCGGAGCTGGTGCCGCAATTCGTCGCGCGCTGGCGCGAGGGCCATGACAACGTCTACGGCACGCGCATGGCCCGCGATGGCGAGTCCTGGATCAAGCGCGCCACGGCAGCGATGTTCTACCGGGTGATGGGTCGCCTGTCGCGTACGCCGATCCCGGCCGATACCGGAGATTTCCGCCTGCTGTCCCCGCGCGCGCTGAACGCCCTGCGCGGGATGCGTGAGCGCCACCGTTTCATGAAGGGGCTTTTCAGCTGGGTAGGCTTCAAGCGGATTGCCGTGCCCTATCACCGCCACGCGCGCGTGGCCGGCACCAGCAAATTCAGCCTGTGGCGGCTGTGGAATTTCGCCCTCGAAGGCATCACCGGCTTCTCGACTGTGCCGCTGCGGGCGGCCACCTACCTGGGACTGGCAACCGCCGCAGTCGCGTTCGTGTTCGGCCTGTGGGTGATCGTGAAGGCGGCGCTGTATGGCGACCGGGTGGCGGGTTGGCCGACGATGATGGCGGTGATCCTGTTCCTGGGGGGAGTGCAGTTGATCGCGCTGGGGCTGGTGGGAGAGTACCTGGGGCGGCTGTACGAAGAGTCCAAGCAGCGGCCGTTGTACCTGGTTGACGCGTGGCTAGCATCCGCCGTGGCAGACTCGGCCCTGCAACCCACCCTCGGAGGGCAGGCAGATGACGACGGTACGGCAGCTGTTGGATGGCAAGTCTCCTGAAGTACATGCGGTCGCGCCGGACGCGGCGGTGATCGATGCGATCCGGTTGATGGCGGAAAAGGGCATCGGTGCGGTACTGGTGATGGACGGGCCGCGGCTGGTCGGGATCCTGTCCGAGCGTGACTACGCGCGCAAGATCGTGCTGCGTGATCGTTCATCGCGCGATACCGCGGTGGCGGAGATCATGACGGCGCAGGTGGTGACGGTGTCGCCCGGTGAGCAGGTGGAGCATTGCCTGCAACTGGTGACCGACTACCGCATCCGCCATCTGCCGGTGGTGGAGGGCGCGCAGGTGCTGGGGGTGATCTCCATCGGTGACTTGGTGAAGTCGGTGATTGATGCGCAGCGGCGCGAGCTGGACCAGCTGCAGCAGTACATCGTGGCGGGGTGAGGTGTTCACCGGCGGGCCTGCGGCCCGCCGGCCCGCTTTTCGAAGCTCAAAGCCAAAGCCAAAGCCAAAGCAGCGCCTTCCTGATGCGGGGGAGGCGGAGGGCATGGCCATGCAGGACACGCCGTAAACCCCGCTCCGCGGTCCGGCCCAGCCGCTGGCGGCTGTGCGTTCGGGCGCTTGCGAAGCAGTGCTTCGCAAGCAAAGCGCCCTCACCCATGGGGGCTCGATGGCGCCTTGCTCGTGTGCGCTGTCCTGCGCACACGGCAAGACCGGGGTTGGGCGTCTTGCCCAACCCGCCCGAGGCATGCCTCGGGCCCATGGCGCCAACGGTCCTGCACGGCCATGCACTCCGCCTCAGGACTCGTCCCGCGAGTGCGGTGGGTTGCCCGTCGGTTGACTGCCTTTGGTAGCTGCCAACCTTGGTTGGCAACAGCTTTTGACTTTGCTTTTTTCTTTTGACTTTGAATTTCCGCTCTCGTTCCGCGCGCGCAGGAAACTGTCACTCGTCCCCCTCAAACCACGACCAATCCAGGCGCCACGAACGAACGCTCCTACTTCGCATACTGCCCCCCGCAGTCGGCATCCTTGCCCGGCCCCAGTTCGATGGTTGCCAGCAATGCCGCCGGCGGGGCGATGCTGCCCAGTGCCAGGGCCACCGCGCCGCGGATGCCCAGCGCCTTGAAGTCCGGGCGGAACGACGGGTCCTTGAAAGTGCCGGCGATGTGCAGTGGCGAGCGCAGCACCAGGATGCTCTTGTCCTTCGGGCGTGGCTTCAACAGGAGGTCCAGGCTCTCGTCGCGCAGGCTGACCGTGCCTTCGCCGATGAGGATCGTGTCGGTGGTATCCACCGCCAACGCCTGGCTGGTCATCAGGCCGTCGCGCACGCCGAAGTCGGCGAAGGCGCAACGCAGGGGGATCTGCTTGTCGCCGGTCACCAGGAATTTCAGCGACTCGGTGATGTCCAGGCCGGCCAGTTCCATCACCAGGTTGCCGACATGGCCACGGCCCATTGCCAGGCCGACCTTGCCGCTGCTGCTGCCGAGCATCGCGGCGATCGAATTGCCGCGGCCACTCAGGTCCACCTCGCCGCCGATGCCACCCTTGGCCTGTTCGGCCAGCTTGGCGTCGGGGAACAACTGGCCAAGCTGCACGCCGCGCACACTGGCCTTCAGCGCGGTACTGATCTGCGGCTGGCGCGCGTCCATGCGGATCGTGCTGCGGATGTCGCCGCCGGCGACGCCGAAGTTCAGTGGGTCCAGCCGCAGCACACCGTCGTCCAGCAACAGGTGTGCATCCATGTCGTCCAATGGCAATGACGGCGCGTTGATGCGGTGGGCTTTCCAACGCACGTCGGCATCCATCGCACGCAGCTTGCCGAGGTTGTAGGGCGTGTCCGGCAACACACGCGCACGCGCGGCGACCCGTGCGGCCTCGGCCTTCTGCTCTGCATTGGCGGTTTCGCCGCCGCCGGTCTTCGGTGGCGCACCGACGAAGCCGGCCAGGTCATCGAAGTCCAGGCGTCTGGATTCCAGCGTGGCGGTCAGTCGCGGGCGCGCGCCTCCCACTTCGAACTGCAGGTTGCCACCGAGGTCGCTGTCGCCGACCTTGCCGGTGAACTGCTCGTAACGCCAAAGGTCGTGGTCACGCTTGAGCCGACCATTCAACGCGTAGGGCGGGGACGGCGGAATGGCGATGCCGAGCAAGGGGTAGAGGTCGGCCAGGTCCTGGCCGCTGAGCGCGAACTGCAGGTCGAACACGCGCAGCTGGAAGGGATTGGTCAATGTGCCGCTGGCGACGGCGTGGGTGGCGCCAGCACGACCGTCGAGGTGGATGCGGAACGGGTGGCCGCTGTCGGTCAGCTCCAGCGGTGATTCAGTACCACCGCGCAGGGTGAACGGATTGCCCCGCCAGCGTCCCTTGCCCTGCACCAGCAGCGGTGGCGCCGCGTCGGCCTGTTTCGGCTGGCCGCTGCGCACGTCCACGCGGATATCGGTGCGGCCGAGCGCATCGAGGAACTGCAGGCGACCGTCATCGACGCGCAGCCGTTTGAGCTGGGGGCTGGTCCCGCCGGCGCTGTCACCGAGGAAATCCCAGTTGCCCGGTTCGCCCTTGCGCGGGGCGGTTTCCAGCAGCACGTCCGGCCGGGTCAGGCGCACTTCGGGCAGCTGCACGCTGCCGCGCAGCAGGGGCCAGACCCGCACGTCGATCTCGACGCGGTCGGCACTGGCCATATCGGGTTGTTTCGCCCAGCTGGCATTGGCGAAGGTGACCGCATCGGCGCGGATCGTGCTGGTGCGGCCGAGGTCGACATCAAGGTTCCCGATGTGCAGCACGCGGCCGGTGCGTGCCTGCACCGCGCGCTCCACCGGCCCCTTGAACCAGTTCCAGTCCCACAACGCGATCAGTACCAGGATCGCCGCCAGCAGGAAGATCAGGATCGTGAGCCAGCGCCGGCCTCGTGGGCCGGGGCGGCGGAGGCGCCAGCGGGGCGTGCGCTTTGCGGCAGGGGAGGCGGCAGCATTCACGCTGCCATGGTTGCCCCCTCTTCGTGGACAGGGCGCGAAGCGACCATGTGCATGGTGTGCACGCGCTGCCGTCGAGCGGCCGTTACAGCACCTGCATGGTGACCGCGACGAAGTGGCAGACGCTGCCGCCGATCACGAACAGGTGCCAGATGGCATGCGAGTACGGGATCGATTCACGGTGGTAGAAATAGGTCCCCAGCGTGTACGACAGGCCGCCGGCGAACAGCCAGGTGAGGGTGCCGCCATCGATCGAGGCCCACATCGGCTTGATCGCCACGACCACCAGCCAGCCCATGGCGATGTAGATCACCGTTGAGAGCACCTTGAAGCGGCCGGTGTAGAACAGCTTGAACACCACGCCGCCCAGCGCCAGCGCCCAGATCGCGGTGAACAGGCCCCAGCCCCACGGACCGCGCAGGCCGATCAGGGTGAACGGGGTATAGGTGCCCGCGATCAGCACATAGATCGCGCAATGGTCGAACACCTTCAACCGGCCCTTGGCGACCGGATGCTGGATGGCGTGGTACAGCGTGGAGGCGGTGTACAGCAGCAACAGCGCGATACCGAATACGATCGCGCTGGCCAGCTGCCAGCCGTCGCCGTAGATCGCCGCCAGGGTGATCAACACCGCGCTGGCGGCCAGGGCGAATACCGCGCCCAGGCCATGGGTCAGGGCGCTGGCGATTTCTTCACGGATCGAAGCAATGGACGTCGTGGACATGGCGTAGGCATTGTTCGCGGGGAGGGGGACCCGCACCCCCCCTATCATCGCCGCGATGGGCGATGCGTGCACGCCTGTCACCGTATGGTGTGTGAATGCCTGCCTTGCCTTGGCTGAGGTCATAGCCCTTTCCTGCCGGAAAGGGATCCGACCCCGTGGCATCAGCCTGCCGAAACGGTATGCGCCGCTTCGCGGGTGGCAGAGAAGCGCACGTCCGGCGAGCGTTCCTGGGCCAGCTGCAGGTTGACCCGGGTCGGCGCCAGGTAGACCAGGTGCCCGGCGGCATCCAGCGCCAGGTTCAGCGCGTTCTTCTCGCGGAACTCTTCCAGCTTCTTCTCGTTGCTGCAGTGGACCCAGCGCGCAGTGGTCACGCTCACCGGCTCGAAGGTGGCTTCCACGCCGTACTCGTCCTTCAGGCGGTAGGCGGCCACGTCGAACTGCAGCACGCCGACGGCACCCAGGATCAGGTCGTTGCTGGTGAGCGGGCGGAAGAACTGGGTCGCGCCTTCCTCGGACAGCTGGGCCAGGCCCTTCTGCAGCTGCTTGAGCTTGAGCGGATCGCGCAGGCGGGCGCGGCGGAACAGTTCCGGGGCGAAGTTGGGGATCCCGGTGAAGGTGACCGCTTCGCCTTCGGTGAAGGTATCGCCAATGGAGATGGTGCCGTGGTTGTGGATGCCGATCACATCGCCCGGCCACGCCTCGGCGGCGATTTCGCGGTCGCTGGCCATGAAGGTCAGCGCGTTGGCCAGCTTCATTTCCTTGCCGGTACGCACGTGGAAGGTCTTCATGCCGGCGCTGAAGCGGCCCGAGCAGACCCGCATGAAGGCCACGCGGTCGCGGTGCTGCGGGTCCATGTTGGCCTGGATCTTGAACACGAAGCCGGTCAGCTTGTTTTCTTCCGGGGCGATCTCGCGGCCGGTGGTGGAGCGCGCCTGCGGTGCGGGTGCGTGTTCGACGAAGAAGTCCAGCAGCGGCTGCACGCCGAAGTTGTTGACGCCCGAGCCGAAGAACACCGGCGTCTGCTTGCCCTCGCGGTAGGCCTGCAGGTCGAACGGGTGGCTGGCGCCCTGCACCAGTTCCAGCTCGTCGCGCAGGTCGGCCAGCATCTGTGCACCGATCTTCTCGGCCAGGCCGGGAGCATCGATGGACGGGAAAATGGTCGAGTCCTGGCGGGTGAAGTTGCGGCCCGGTTCGTACAGGTGCACTTCGCCGGTCAGCAGGTGGACCACGCCCTTCAGGCGCTGGCCCATGCCGATCGGCCAGGTGACCGGCGCACACTGGATGCCGAGCACGGTTTCCACTTCATCCAGCAGCTCGATCGGGTCCTTGCCCTCGCGGTCGAGCTTGTTGATGAAGGTCATGATCGGGGTGTCGCGCAGGCGGCACACTTCCATCAGCTTGATGGTGCGCTCTTCCACGCCCTTGGCCACGTCGATCACCATCAGCGCCGAGTCCACCGCGGTCAGCACGCGGTAGGTGTCTTCGCCGAAGTCGGCGTGGCCGGGGGTGTCGAGCAGGTTGACGATCTTGCCTTCATACGGGAACTGCATCACCGAGGAGGTGACGGAGATGCCGCGCTCCTTTTCCAGCGCCATCCAGTCGGAGGTGGCGTGGCGGGCAGCCTTGCGGCCCTTGACCGAACCGGCCATCTGGATCGCGCCCCCGAACAGCAGCAGCTTTTCGGTCAGCGTGGTCTTGCCGGCGTCAGGGTGGGAAATGATGGCGAAGGTGCGGCGACGCGACGCTTCGTTGGCGACTTCGGACATGGCAGTGGCGCCCGCCCGGGGCGCTTTTCAAAGAGATAAGCGCCCGATTATACCGGCCGGGGGCGGTCAGCGCCCGGTACCGCCTTCGGCCTCGCCCTGGCGGGCGAACTGCAGCTGGCCCTGCTCGGCGAAGATGCGCACCGGCACCGAGCGCAGGCCCATGCCGCGATTGACCTGCACCACGAAGTGCAGGTGCGGGGCACTGCTATAGCCGCTGTTGCCAGACAGGCCGATCGGCTGTCCGGCGCCTATCGCCTGGCCACGACGCACGCGCATGCCGCCGGCCTGCAGGTGGCCGTACAGCGCCATGCTGCCGTCGCTGTGCAGCACGCGGATGAAGTTGGCGCGGGCACCATCGCGTTCGCGGTCCTGGCCGTTGCCACGGAAGCCATCCTGGATCTGCATCACCGTACCCTCGCGCGCGGCCAGCACCAGGGTGCCCTCCGGCAGTGCGAAGTCGACCGCGTCGCGGTTCTCCTCGTCGTCATGGCTGAATCGTCCCTGCGGCGCCTGGTCCACGCGCAGGCGCGCCGCATCGAATGGCAGGCGGTAGGCGACATCTTCGGCCTGTGCGGCCGGGTTGCCCGGCACCGACTGCAGGCGCAGATCCAGCATGCGGCCATCGATCGGGGCGGGCAGGTGGCCGACTACCAGGCTGCTGTCGCCCTGGATCAGCGACTCGACCGGGAGGCCTTCGACCGGGTGCCCGGGGGCGGCGCGCAGCTGGATCTGCAGCGGCCCTGCCAGCCCGTTGTCGATCCGGGCCTGCCATTGCGTACCGACCGGCTGCAGGCGCAATTGGGCCATGGGGGCGGCGCCCTCGGCACTGCCTGCGCGGGTGGCCGGGGCGGAAGGGGGAGCCAGTCCCCAGCCCTGGCGCCAGTCGCCGGCGTGTGCGGTCGCGCTCGCCAGCAGAGGCAGCAGCAGGCAGGACAGGGGCAGGCGCGACATCGGCGTTTCCAGCGGAATGGACCGCCCGGACTGTACCCGATCCTGAACAGGGCGACCGGGACGGCCTTCGCATAGCTGTCCCAAGAATATTCATCGCTTTATCCGCATGAAGGGATTGACAGTGCCGGAAAGGGCTGGCATCGTGGCCCCACCATCGAGACCGGCAGAGGGACAGGCCCTTTGAAGCCGGGGCAGCCCGCAGGCGCGCAAGCGCCTGCGTAGGTGCCAAATCCTGCGGGGACCGTGGCGTCCACCGAAAGATGGTTCGAACCATGCACCACACGTGCATCTCGAACGCGGGCCCCGCGAAGGCTCGATGGCCGATTCCCCAACCGGATCCCGCCATGAGCTTCGCCGCCAGTACCGCCATTCGCCCCGAACCCTTTGTCCCCGTCAGCGTGCCGGTCGAAGACCGCGTGCATGCCGAGCGCGGTGAGTTCGCCGCGGTGCTGTCGATGCGCCACGCCGGCCCCAGCCCGGTGCGCCTGCGCTATGAGTGGGTCGGTCCGGCCAATGCACCGGTGGTGGTGCTGGCCGGCGGCATTTCCGCCCATCGCCACGTGGCGTCCAACACGCAGTTCCGCGAGAAGGGCTGGGCCGAAGACCTGGTGGGCAGCGGCCGCGCGCTGGATCCGCAGCAGCTGCGCGTGCTGGCCTTCGACTTCATCGGCGCCGACGGTGCACTGGATGTGCCGATCGATACCGCCGACCAGGCCGATGCCTTGGCGCTGCTGCTGGACCATCTCGGCATCCGCACGCTGAAGGCCTTCGTTGGCTATTCGTATGGCGCGCTGGTCGGCCAGCAGTTCGCGATCCGTCATCGTGCCCGCGTGCGCCAGCTGGTGCTGGCCAGCGGTGCGCACCGACCGCATCCGTATGCCGCCGCCTGGCGCGCATTGCAGCGCCGCGCGGTCGCGCTGGGCCAGCTGCAGTGCGGCGAAGACCACGGCCTGGCCCTGGCCCGGCAGTTCGCCATGCTCAGCTACCGCACCCCGGAAGAGTTCGGCGAGCGCTTTGATGCTGCGCCGGAGGTCATCAATGGCCGCGTGCGCGTGGCTGCCGAAGACTATCTCGACGCGGCCGGTGCGCAGTACGTCGCGCGCACGCCGGTGACCGCTTACCTGCGCCTGTCCGAATCAATCGACCTGCACCGCGTCGATCCCACCGCGATCCTGCCGCCGACCGTGGTGGTGGCCGTGGAGGGCGACCGCCTGGTGCCGCTGGCCGACCTGGTCGGCCTGGTCGAAGGGCTGGGCCCGCGCGGCAGCCTGCGCGTGCTGCGCTCGCCCTATGGCCACGATGCCTTCCTCAAAGAAACCGATCGCATCGATGCGATCCTCGCCACCGCCTTCCGCACTTCTGGAGAGTCCGCATGAGCCTGCACGCCAACGAGCCGTCCTGTAGTCGTACCACTGCCGCCGTCCGTGCCGGCATCGATCGGGACACCGCGCATGGCGCGGTCACGCCGCCGATCGTGCTGTCGTCGAACTTCAGTTTTGAAGGCTTCGGCAACAAGCGCCAGTACGATTACACGCGCAGTGGCAACCCGACCCGCGACCTGCTGGGTGAAGCGCTGGCCGAACTGGAAGGCGGCGCCGGCGGCGTCATCACCGCGACCGGCATGGGCGCGATCAACCTGGTGCTGAACGCGCTGCTGCAGCCGGGCGACACCCTGGTGGTGCCGCACGATGCCTACGGCGGCAGCTGGCGGTTGTTCAACGCGTTGGCAAAGAAGGGCCACTTCGAACTGGTCACCGCCGACCTGACCGATCCGCGAGCGCTGGCGCAGGCGCTGGCCACGCAGCCAAAGCTGGTGCTGGTGGAAACCCCGTCCAACCCGCTGCTGCGCATCACCGACCTGCGCTTCGTCATCGATGCCGCGCACAAGGCCGGTGCCCTCGTGGTGGTCGACAACACCTTCCTGTCACCGGCGCTGCAGCAGCCGCTGTCGTTTGGTGCGGACCTGGTGCTGCATTCCACCACCAAGTACATCAATGGCCACAGCGATGTGGTGGGTGGGGCGGTGGTCGCGCGCGATCCGGCGCTGCACGAGCAGCTGGTGTGGTGGGGTAACGCGCTGGGCCTGACCGGTTCGCCGTTCGATGCCTTCCTGACCCTGCGCGGCCTGCGCACGCTGGATGCGCGCCTGCGCGTGCACCAGGAAAACACGGCGTCGATCGTTGCCCTGCTGGACCAGCATCCGGCGGTCGGCGCGGTGTACTACCCGGGCCTGGCCGATCACCCGGGCCACGCCATCGCCGCGCGCCAGCAGAATGGCTTCGGCGCGATGCTGTCATTCGAACTGGCGCACTGCGCCGGTGATGATCCGCATGCGGCGGTGCGTGCATTTGTGGACGGGCTACGCTGTTTCACCCTGGCCGAATCGCTGGGCGGCGTCGAAAGCCTGATCGCACATCCGGCCACGATGACTCATGCGGCGATGACCGCCGAAGCGCGTGCAGCCGCCGGCATCAGCGAAGGGCTGCTGCGCCTGTCGGTCGGCATCGAGGCCGAGCGTGACCTGCTGGCCGATCTCGGCGCCGCGCTGCAGCGCGCCGAAGCGGTGATCGATGCGGCCGCCCGCCGCAAACAGGTGGTGGACGCATGAGCGCACTCGCCGCTGACATTCCTGCGCTGGGGGCGGGACGCCTGGCGCTGCTCGGTACGGGCACGGTCGGTTCGGCCTTCGTACAGCGCTACCAGGCGCTGCAGGCACGCGGGTTGGAACTGCCCAGCGTGCAATGGCTGGCCAACTCGCGCACCGCGCTGGAGATCGATCGCGACCTGGCGCTGCCCTTGGAACTGGCACGTCGAGCCCCCCGCGATGGCCACAGTTCGCCACCATGGGCGAGCGCCGAAGGGCTGGAGCGTGGCGACGTGGTGGTCGATGCCACGGCCAGTGAAGACGTGGCCGCCCGTCACGTGCAATGGCTGGCGCGCGGCGTGCATGTGGTGACCGCCAACAAGCTGGGCCGGGGCGCGCAGCTCGCCCGCGCGCGGGCCATTGCCGAAAGCTGTGCCGACAGTGGCGCGCGTTATGGCGACAGTGCCACCGTTGGTGCCGGGCTGCCGCTGTTGAGCAGCCTGCGCGCGCTGGTGGCCGGTGGCGATCACATCCATGCCATCGAGGGCGTGCTGTCCGGCTCGCTGGCGTGGCTGTTCCATCGCTATGACGGCCAGTCGCCGTTCTCGGCGGCGGTGCGCGAGGCGCTGGCGGCCGGTTATACCGAGCCAGACCCGCGCCTGGACCTGTCCGGCGAGGACGTGCGCCGCAAGCTGCTGATCCTGGCGCGCAGCAGCGGGCTGGCGCTGGATGCGTCGCAGGTACAGGTGGATTCACTGGTGCCTGAAGCGCTGGCAGCGTTGCCGCTGGAGGATGCCGTGGCTGCCTTGGAGCAGCTGGATGCGCCGCTGCAGGCGCGTTGGCAGCAGGCACGTGACAACGGCCGCGTGCTGCGTTTCGTTGGCCGTGTTGACAGCGAAGGTGCGCAGGTGGGCCTGCGCGAACTGCCGGCCGATCATCCGCTGGCGCAGGGTGCCGGCACCGACAACCGCGTGGCCATCCACAGCGATCGCTACCGCCACCAACCCTTGTTGATCCAGGGGCCGGGTGCCGGCGCGGAAGTCACTGCGGCTGCGTTGCTGGATGACGTGCTGCGGATCGTGGGTTGATCGCATTGTTCCTGTAGCGCCGAGCCCACGCTCGGCTGCTCCTGACAGAACCCCGGTCCTGCCGCATGAGCCGAGCGTGGGCTCGGCTCTACAGAGGGCACGCCTGCCGGTCAGCGGGACTTCAGGGCCTTCAACAACGCGCTGTTGAACTGCTTGGGGTCCTGCACCTGCGGCGAATGGCCCAGTTCGGCGAACTCGACCAGCGTCGCGCCGGGAATCGCTGCGGCCGCTGCTTTGCCCAGCACCGGATAATTGCCCAGCGTCGCCTTCACCGCAGGCGGCGCCAGGTCGCGCCCGATCGCGGTGCGGTCCTTCTGGCCGATGAAAAGCGTGGTCGGCACCTGCAGGTGCTTCAGTTCGTAGACCACCGACTGGTTGAACACCATGTCCGAGGCCAGCGCCTGGCTCCATGCAACGGCCTGCTTGCCCGGGCCTTCGTACATGCCAGACTGCATCCGCGCCCACGGTTCGTAGGCCGGTTTCCATTTGCCGTCGTAGTACACCTCCAGCTGGTAGCGGCGGATGCTGTCATAGCTGATGTTCATTTCGCCGGCGTACCACGCGTCGACGCTGCGCCAGGGGACGCCCAGCGCCTTCCAGTCCTCCAGCCCGATCGGATTGACCAGCGACAGGCTGCGCAGGTCCTGCGGGAACATCAGCGCGTAGCGCACCGCCAGCATGCCGCCCATCGAATGACCGACCAGGTGCACCGGGACGTCACCCAGTTGCAGCTGTTGCAGCAGGGCATGGGTGTTGGCGGCCAGCTGCGCGAACGAATACTGGTAACGCTCGGGCTTGCTGGATTTGCAGAAGCCCACCTGGTCCGGGGCAATCACCCGGTAGCCGGCGGCAACCAGTGGCTTGATCGATTCCTTCCAGGTGGCGGCACAGAAGTTCTTGCCGTGCAGCAGCACCACCACGCCGATGGGTGCCTTCTTCGGCGCGATGTCCAGGTAGGCCATCTCCAGCGGCTGCCGCTGCGATTCCAGCGCGAAGGTCTTCACCGGATAGCCGTAGTCGAAACCCTCCAGCCGAGGCCCGTAGGTGGGGGCGGCCAGGGCGGCCAGCGGAAGGCAGGCAAGCAGGGCGGCAGCGATCACGCGCATGGGGCAATCCGGGGTGGGGAAGCCCCGAGCCTAACCGGAACGCGGTGACGGTGTCGCCCGTACGGGCAAGGGTGACCGGGTAGAGTCGACTGTTGGTCGACTGCTCTTCCCTCAGGCCGCGGAAATCCCGCGCTGCGCGCGATGGTCGACTGACAGTCGACTCTACCTGTGGCCCGTCGCCATCGCGCCGGAGCCGGTCGCCCTCAGCACTCGATGACGTTCACCGCCAGGCCACCGCGGCTGGTTTCCTTGTACTTGTCCTGCATGTCGCGGCCGGTATCGCGCATGGTCTTGATGACCTTGTCCAGCGACACCTTGTGCTTGCCGTCGCCACGCATCGCCATGCGCGAGGCGTTGATCGCCTTCACCGCGCCCATCGCATTGCGTTCGATGCAGGGGATCTGCACCAGCCCGCCGATCGGGTCACAGGTCAGGCCGAGGTTGTGTTCCATGCCGATTTCCGCGGCGTTCTCGATCTGGCTCGGGTTGCCCCCCAGCGCCGCGACCAGGCCACCGGCCGCCATCGAGCAGGCCACGCCCACTTCGCCCTGGCAGCCCACTTCGGCACCGGAAATCGAAGCGTTTTCCTTGTACAGGATGCCGATCGCCGCCGAGGTCAGCAGGAAATCGAACACGCGCTGTTCGTTGGCGCCGGGGCAGAAGCGGTCGAAGTAATGCAGCACCGCCGGCAGTACGCCGGCCGCACCGTTGGTCGGTGCGGTCACCACGCGGCCACCGGCAGCGTTCTCTTCGTTCACTGCCAGTGCGTACAGGTTGACCCAGTCCAGCGTCGTCAGCGGATCGCGCATCGCCGCTTCCGGCTTCGACGACAGCTCGCGGTACAGCGCCGGTGCACGACGGCCGACCTTCAGGCCACCCGGCAGCACGCCCTCCTCGCGGATGCCGCGGGTGACGCACGACTGCATCGCGCTCCAGATCTCGCGCAGCTGGGCGCGGATCTCGTCTTCGCTGCGCCAGCACTTTTCGTTCTCGAACATCAGCTGGGCGATGCTCAGGCCGCTGCGTGCGGTCTGTGCCAGCAGCTCGTCGCCGCTCTTGAACGGGTAGGGCAGCGGGGTTTCATCGGGCACGATGCGGTCATCGGCTGCGTCGTCCTGGTTGACCACGAAGCCACCACCGACCGAGTAGTAATCGCGGGTGGCGATCACTTCGTCGTCGGCGTTGTACGCGGTGAAGCGCATGCCGTTGGTGTGGTAGGGCAGCTTCTGGCGCTTGTTCATGCCGAGATCGCGCTTCTCGTCGAAGGCGATCTCGTGCTGGCCCATCAGCTGGATGCGCTTGCTGCTGCGGATGCGCTCCAGGGTGGCCGGAATGATGTCCGGGTCGATCAGGTTAGGCCGTTGGCCTTCCAGGCCCAGCAGGATCGCCTTGTCGGTGCCATGGCCGCGGCCGGTCAAGGCCAGCGAGCCGTAGACATCGGCGCGGATGCGCGCGACCTCGTGCAGGCGACCCGGGTCGAGCAGCCAGCGATGGATGAATCGCTCGGCGGCCTTCATCGGTCCGACGGTGTGCGAGGAGCTCGGGCCAATGCCGATCTTGAAAACGTCGAACGTGCTGACAGCCATGGATGCCAAACTGCGGGTACCGGACAAGCGGCTATTCTAGCGGCTTGCCGGGCCATCCGATGGCTGCGGCGCAGCATTTCCGCCACGGGAGCCTGACTGGTGCTGACCCTGATCCAGCGTGACGATTGCCACCTGTGCGACCTGGCCCTGGCCGAGCTGGCCAAGGCGCGGGCGCCGGAGTTCGAATCGGTGTTCCTGGATGACCAGCCGGCGCTGGAAGCGCGCTATGGCACGCGCGTGCCGGTGCTGCGCGACGAGCGCGGCGAGCGCGAGCTGGACTGGCCGTTCGATGCGGCCACGGTGCAGGCCTGGTTGGCCGTCGATCGGTAGTGCCGGCCGCTGGCCGGCAACTCCTCTGTTCCCGGTGATGCCGGCCAGCGGCCGGCACTACCGGATGCGTTGCGATGCCCGGTGATGCCGGCCGCGGGCACGGCATCACCGGATGGTCTTATTTCGCGTCGAACTTCACGATCGTGCTGATCGCGGTGTCGTCCGGAATGGTCTTGGTATCGGCCCAGTCACCGCCGCCGACGCCGAAGTCCAGGCGCTTGACCGTGGCCTTGCCGGTCAGCACCGGCTGGGTGCCCGGCTTCCAGGTGAAGGTCAGGGTGACCGGCTTGCTGACGCCGCGCAGTTCCAGGGTGCCATCGGCGGCGAACTGGTCGTTGCCCACGGCGCGGAAGCCCTTGGCGGTGTAACGCGCGGTGGCGAACTTGCCGACATTGAAGAAGTCGGCGCCCTGCAGGGTCGAGTCACGGTCGCTGTTGCCGCTCCTGGCGCCTGCCAGCGGAATCACCACATCCAGCGAACCGGCGGCCGGGTTGGCCGGGTCGAAGCTGAGCTTGGTGGCGAAGCCCGGGAAGCTGCCGGTGAACACTTCGCCGTCGTACTTGCTGGCGAACACCAGGATCGAGCCGGCACCGGGGGCCTGCGCATACTCCGCAGCGAGCGCCGGGGCGGTGGCCAGCATGCCGGCCAGGGCGGCAGCCACGGCGGCCGGAGTGGTCAGTTTCAGGTTCATCGGTCAGTCCTTCTGAGGGGAGGCGAGCCAGCCGCGCGGCAACATGCGGGACAGCGTTGCATCGCGCTGGAACAGGTGGTGGTAGAAGGCAGCGCCGGCATGGGCCAGCACTACCGCGATCAACAGCCAGAAGCCGTATTCGTGGAGGGCATGGGACACCGCGACGACCTGCGGGTCGGGGCCGCTCAGCTTGGGCACGTCGACCAGGCCGAACCAACGGAACGGGCGCAGGCCACTGGCCGAATCGTACAGCCAGCCCGACAGCGGAATGGCAAACATCAGCACGTACAGCAGCACGTGGGTGGCACTGGCGATGCGTTCCTGCCAGCTGGGCACGCCCGGCACCTGCTTCGGCGCACCGGCATACAGGCGCCAGCCGAGACGGAACAGCACCAGCGCCAGCACGGTGATGCCGATCGACTTGTGCGCGGTGTAGACCCAGAAGTACTTGGGCGTCTTGGGCAGTTCGCCCATGGTCAGGCCGACCACGCCCAGGGCGAGGATCAGCAGTGCGATCAACCAGTGCAGGAGCTGGCTGACACTTCCCCACGCGGCGGGGGTGTTCTTGGCGGTCATGAAGGGTCCTTGGGGGCCGTCGTGTGGTCGGAGTGTGGAACGGGAGCGGGAGTTCCCGGGGCGTCGCTGCGGTCGAGGGTGGCTTCGGCCTCGATCCGCACCTGTACCGCATCACCGATGACCCCCGGCCAGGCGGTGATGCCGAACGCGCGCCGGCTCAGCGTCGTGCTGGCGGAAAACCCGGCGGTGCGTCGGAATGGAGGGAGCGGGTAGCGCTTGAGCGCGTTGAGGGTCACGTCCAGGGTGACTTCCTGGCTGACCCCGCGCAGGGTCAGCGTGCCGATCACATGCGCACGCTTGGCGTCGATCGGTTCGACCCGGCTGGAGACGAAGCGTGCGCTGGGGAATCGCTCGCCATCGAGCAGGCTGCGGGCCAGCGTGGCCTGGTTCCACTTGGCGTCGCCAAGGTCCAGACGCGACACCGGAATGTCCACTTCCAGGGTGGCGTCGCGCCAGTTGTCGGGATCGAACAGCACGCGGCCCTCGCTGCCGGACACGGTGCCCATGGCCTGCGAGTAGCCCGCGTGATCGATGGAGAACAGCACCCGCGTGTGCACCGGATCGAGGCGATAGGTGTCGGTGGCCGCCCAGGCAGGGGCGGTGGCGAGCAGCATCGGCAGCAGGGCCAGGCAGGGACGCATCGATGGCGGGCTCCGGAAGGTGACGCTGTGATCATACGCACAGCCCCCTGCCAACGTTGCGTGCATGGCTGCAACAGTTCGTGGTGGTGCCGCCGCTGGAAACAGCCTGTTGCAGCCATGAACCCGGCCCTGTGTGACAATCGGCCCAGGACAGGGGGTTCAGGATGACGAGCGGCTGGCGCCGGTGGTGCCGTGGCATCGCAGGTATGGGACTGCTGCTGATGGCTTTGGCCACGGCGGCTGCGACCCTGGACATGGCAGAAACACCGCGCCTGCGCCGCTTCGGTGCCGCCGAAGGCTTGCCGTCACGCATGGTGGTGGCGCTGGCCGAGGATCGCCAGGGCCACATCTGGGCCGCCACCGATGGTGGACTCGCCCGTTATGACGGCAACAGCCTGCGGGTCTGGGAGCACGATCCGGAACAGCCGGGCTCGCTGCCCGGCAACGAGATCGAGACCCTGCTGATCGATCCGCTGGACCGGGTCTGGGTGGGCATCAACGGCAAGGGCGTGGCCCGCCTGGATGCCGACCGCGAGCGCTTCCGGACCTTCGACACGGTCAATTCCACCTGCCAGGGGCAGTTCTGGGCGCTGGCCTATGTCGACGACGCCTTGTGGATCGGGACCAACAACCATGGCGTCTGCCGGCTTGGCGAGGACGGCAGCGTGCGCCTCTACACCCATGACCCGGCGCAGCCGGGGGGCCTGCCCAGCAACAGCATCTTCACCAGCCTGGTCGACGCGCAGGGCCGCCTGTGGCTGGGCACCGAAGCGGGCGTGGCGCGTTGGAACGGCAGCGGATTCGAGCCGGTGGCCGCGCGGGAACTGGGCACGCTGAGCGTGCTCCGGTTGAGCCGGGATGCGGAGGGTTCGATCTGGGTCGGCAGCCAGAACGATGGCCTGTACCGCATCGATGGGCAGGACCGGGTCAGTCGTCCGCGATGGGCCGACAGCGCCCAGCTGCGCTCGGCCCTGGTCCTGGCCGATCGCCAGGGGGGCTACTGGGCTGGCACCTCCGATGGCCTGTTGCGGGGGGATGCGGCGGCGCTGCGCCGGCTGGAGGGCGACCGCGGCAGCGGCTTCCTGACCGCGCACAGCGGTGTGCTCGATCTGCTGCAGGACCACGAGGGCGGATTGTGGGTGGCGCTGCTGACCCAGGGCCTGGCCTATCTGCCACCGGACTGGCGGCGCTTCTCGATCTGGAACCAGCTCGACGGCAAGCCGCTGGACAGCCAGTACCTGTTGAGCGCGGCCAGCGATGGGAAGAACTACTACGTCGGCTCGGCGCGAGGGGTGTACCAGCTCGATGCGCAGGGCACCCTGCGCCTGCTGGCCAGCGACCGGCAGCTCGGCAGCGGCGTGGTGTGGTCGGTGCTGCCGCGCCCGGATGGGCGCCTGTGGCTGGGACGCGGCGGCCGCATCACCGTCTACGATCCGGCTACCGGCGCGCTGCGCGATCTGCGGATCGATGGCAGTGCCGACCTGCGCCAGCGCATCGACCTGATGCGGCAGGCGCCTGATGGCACGGTGTGGGTGTCGGTGATGGGCCTGGACCTGCAGCAGCGCGATGCAGAGGGCCGGCTGCTGCACCGCTATCCGCTGGAGCATTTCCGCGGGACCGCCGATGCGCCGATCGAGCAGATCCGCTTCGACGCCCATGGCCGGCCCTGGGTGATGGGTGACATGGGCATCTGGCGCGAGCAGGCTGGACGCTTCGAGGCAGTACCGGGCGTTTCGCGCGGGCCCATCTACGACCTGGTGTGGATCGATCCGCAACAGTTGTGGCTGGCGCGCCAAGGCGCGTTCGAGCGCTACCAGTGGGATGGCCTGAGCCTGCGCCTGATCCAGCGCATCGACGGCAGTGCAGGCGTGCCGCCGGTCACCATGGGCGGGCTGGCGCTGGCCGGCAACGGCCAGCTGTGGGCGACGACGCCGCGCGGCCTGCTGCGTTGGGACCCGAAAACGCGGCGCCTGCAGCAGTTCAACGAGCGCGATGGACTGTCCGATGCGGAGTTCACCGGCCGGCCACCGGCAGTGAATGCAGATGGTCGCGTGCTGGCCGTCACCCAGACCGGGTTGGTTGCCTTCGATGTGAATGCCGACGACACGGTGCTGCCTTCTTCATCGCTGGTGATCGCCGAAGTGCGCGTACGCCGCGACGACGCGCGCGGCTGGCAACCGTTGCCGCTCACCGGCACCCTGTTGCTGGGACCGGATGACCGCGATCTGCAGATCGATGCGCGGCTGCTGTCCTATGCCAGCCCGCAGGGCAACCGTTACCGCTTCCGCGTGCAGGGCTATGACCAGGACTGGGTGGAGCAGGGGGGCGATGGCCAGCGCACCCTGTCGCGGCTGCCGACCGGCAGCTACGTCATCGAGGTGCAGGCAGCGACCGCCCGGGGCGCGTGGACGCCTTCGCAGCAGTTGCAGGTGAAGGTGCTGCCGCCGTGGTGGCGCAGCGGCATGGCGATCTTCGGCTACATCCTGCTGGGGTCGCTGCTGCTGGTGGTCCTGGTCTGGTCGGTCCGCGCGCGGCTGCGCCGTCGCCAGCAATGGCAGCTGACGGTGCACAAGCAGCAGCTGGCCGAGCAGGCCTCGCAGGCCAAGAGCCGTTTCCTGGCCACGCTGGGCCACGAAGTACGCACGCCGATGACCGGCGTGCTGGGCATGAGCGAACTGCTGCTGGCGACTCCGCTGGATCCGGTGCAGCGTGGCTACGCGGGGTCGATCCAGCAGGCCGGCAGCCATCTGCTGCGGCTGGTCAACGATGCGCTGGACCTGGCCCGCATCGAAGCCGGGCGGCTTGAGCTGGATCTGCGTCCGTTCGACCTGGAGGAACTGCTCGACCAGGTGCAGGGCCTGATGCAGCCGATGGCGCAGCAGCGCCAGCTGGAATTCCGGCGCGGTGAAAACCCGGCAGGGCCGGTCAGTGTCAGCGGCGACGAGATGCGCGTGCGCCAGATCCTGCTGAACCTGCTCGGCAACGCCATCAAGTTCACCGAGCGCGGCCACGTCGGCCTGGCCGTGCGCCTGGAAGAGAAGGGCGGCCTGTGTTTCGAAGTGCATGACAGTGGCCCGGGCATCAATGCCGAGCAGCAGCAGCGCCTGTTCCATCGTTTTGAACAGGCCGACGGTCCGCGCACCGCGTCGCGCTACGGCGGCAGTGGCCTGGGACTGGCAATCTGCCAGGAACTGGCGGTGGCGATGGGGGGGCGTATCGAAGTGGACAGCCAGCCTGGCAAGGGTGCGCGGTTCCGCGTGCGCCTGCCCCTGCCCTGGACGCGCCAGGCCGCCGGCACCGCGGGCGAGGTGGCGGCCCTGCCGGAACTGCCGCCGCTGCGCATCCTGCTGGTCGAGGACGACGCCACGGTGGCCGAGGTCATCGCCGGCCTGCTGCGGGTGCGCGGGCATGAGGTGGTCCACGTGCTGCATGGCCTGGGTGCGCTGTCGGAGATCGCCACCGATGGTTTCGACGTCGGCCTGCTCGATCTCGATCTGCCCGCGCTGGACGGTACGGCCATCGCCCGCCAGCTGCGCACCATGGGCTATGAACTGCCGCTGGTGGCAGTGACCGCCCGTTCCGATGCCTACGCCGAAACCCAGGTGCTGGCCGCCGGCTTCGATGGCTTCCTGCGCAAGCCGGTGACCGGCGACCTGCTGGTGGCGGCCATCGCCCAGGCGCGTGCGAAACGGCAGGCAACTGCGTGACCGTGCCGGCGCCGGGCGTGAACGGCGCGACTTTCGGTTTACCATGCCGACGCCCGCAGCGCGGGAATCATCAGGACCAGCGTGAGGAGGCAATCGGTGGTGTATCTGCGGGCGGCGATGCTGCTGCTGGTCCTCCTGTGCGGCGCGTTGCCCGCTGCGGCACAGCCGGTGCCTCCGAGCCCGCGGCAGGTGACGGTGTTCGATGGCCTGCCGTCCAATACCGTCAACCGCATGGCCGAGGACCGGTACGGCTACCTGTGGATCGCGACCAACGATGGCCTGGCCCGCTATGACGGCCGCACTTACCGCGTGTGGCGTTCCGAGGATGGACTGCGTGACAACCGCATCTGGACGGTGCTGGTCGATGCCCGCAACCAGTTGTGGATAGGCACCGAGAACGCTGGCCTGGTGCGCATGTCGGCCGACCGCCGGCAGCTGCACTTCTACGACCGCAGCAGCCAGCCGTTGATGGGCACCAACACGGTCTGGAGCCTGGCCAGCACGCCTGATGGCTCGATCTGGTTCGGTACCCACGAAGGCGGCCTGTACCGCCTGGACAGCCAGGACCGCCTGCAGCGCTACCTGCCCGAGCCGAACAATCCGCGCAGCCTGCCTTCGTCGTCGGTGCCCTACCTGGCCACGCTGGCCGATGGCAGCCTGTGGATCGGCACCAAGCATGGCGTGGCACGCTGGACCGGGACCGACTTCGAGCGTGTCGGTACGGACATCATTCCCAGCCTGCTGATCAACGGGTTGACCGCCGAGCCCGATGGCAGCCTGTGGATCAGCACGATGGCCGGGGCCACCGTGCGCCGCCCGGATGGCCGCTTCGAGGCACCACCGTGGAAGCTGCCGCCAGGCGAGCAGGTGCTGGGCATGATGCTGCGCGACGAGCAGGGCGGGCATTGGCTGGATACGCGCACCGGGCTGGGACGTGCGGTCGACGGCCAGTACCAGACCGTGCCTCTGTACAGCGCGATCGCACGCGGTCCGGTGCGGCCGAACTGGACCGGTGCCTATGAGGACCGCGAAGGTGGCATCTGGCTGGCCAGCACCAATGCCGGGTTGTGGCACCTGCTGCCACGCTGGTGGCAGTTCTCGGTGCTGTCGCGGCTGGAGGACGACCCCAGCTCGCTGCGCAATGCGCTCGTGCTGGGCACCAGCCCGTCCAGCAATGGCGGTGTCTGGACCGTGGGCAGCCATGGCGCGCTGGACCGCTTCGATCCGAAGACCGGCAGGATCGAGCAGCACCGCACCTGGGTCAACGGCATGCACTGGCTGACCTCGGTGCGCGAGGACCGGCGTGGCCAGGTCTGGATCGGATCGACCGATGCACTGGTGCGCTACGACCCGCAACGGCGCGAACTGCGTCGTTGGGGCCGTGATGCCGGTACCGATGCGGCGATGGAAGGGGTCATCGAAGCGATGATGACCTGCGACGGCGACAGCCTCTGGTTGATGCTTCCCGCGGGCCTGCAGCAACGTGATCTCGACGGACGCCTGCGGCGCCAGCTGGTCAATGGCCAGCGCGGCCTGCAGCAGGGCCAGCTCAACCTCGATGTGGAATGCGGTCCGCAGGACCATATCTGGCTGGCCAGCAGCCGTGGCCTGCTGCAGTGGCTGCCGGAAAGCGAACGCTTCCAGCCGGTGCCGGGTGCGCCGGCAACGGCCATCCATGCGTTGCATGTGGGCCGTGACGGCCAGGTCTGGTTGTCCGAGGACGGGCGCCTGTCGCGATACCGCTGGAGCCAGGGGCGGCTGGAACGGCAGGCGGTGGTCGGTGCCGAACAGGGCTATCCGGCGATCTCCGCCTCTGGCCTGGTGGTGGATGCGCAGGGCGTGGCCTGGGCGACCAGCGCACGCGGCCTGGTACGTGTCAGTGCCGATGGGCAGAGCGTGCGCCTGTACGGCGTGCACGACGGCCTGCCAAGCCAGGAATTCCGCGAGCACACCCTGATCGCAGCGGCCGATGGCCACCTGGTGGCCGGAACGGCAGCGGGCGCGGTGGTGTTCGACCCGGAGCAGGTACGGCCTTCGGTACGTCGCGCGCCACTGGTGATCGAGCGGGTGGAAGTGCGCCGCAACGAACAGGTGCTGGACATGACCCACGATGCGCCGTTGCAGATCGCTGATGGCGATCGCGACCTGCGCATCGTCGCGCGATTGCTGTCCTTCGCCGACTCGGCGTCCAATACCTACCGTTATCGCCTGGCCGGCTACGACCCGGATTGGGTTGAAGTCGGTCCGGCGGGTGAGCGCCTGTTCTCGCGCCTGGCGCCGGGCAGCTACCGGCTGGAGGTGCAGGCACGCTCGGCCGACCATGTGTGGTCGCGGGTGCAGAGCCTGGAGTTCCGCGTGCAGCCGCCGTGGTGGCGCAGCCTGTCCGGCCTGCTGGTACTGGCGTCGGTCGGGTTGCTGCTGACCAGCTGGTTCGCCTGGTTGTACCGACGCCGCCTGCAGCGGCGCCACGCCTACCAGCTGGCGCTGCACAAGCAGGAACTGGCCGAGCAGGCCTCGGCGGCCAAGACCCGCTTCCTGGCCAACCTTGGCCATGAGATCCGTACGCCGATGACCGGCGTGCTGGGCATGAGCGAGCTGCTGCTGGCTTCGCCACTGGACCCGCAGCAGCGCGGCTACACGCAGTCGATCCGGCATGCGGGCGAGCACCTGCTGCATCTGGTCAACGATGCGCTGGACCTGGCGCGGATCGAGTCCGGGCGCCTGGAGCTGCAGTCGCAGTCGTTTGCGTTGAATGGCCTGCTGCAGGATCTGGCGGCGCTGATGGGCCCGCTGGCTGCACAGAAGGGCCTGCGCTTCGTCCTGGACAACCAGCTGCCGCCGGGCCTGCAGGCGACCGGTGATGCCATGCGCGTGCGGCAGATCCTGCTGAACCTGCTGTCGAACGCAGTGAAATTCACCAGCCGCGGCACCATCACCCTGCATGCACGTTGCGATGGCGAGCTGCGCGCGCTGCATTTCGAGGTACGTGATACCGGCCCGGGCATCAGCCAGGAACAGCAGCAGCGCCTGTTCCGACGCTTCGAGCAGGCCGATGGTGCACGTACGGCAGCGCAGTACGGTGGCAGCGGCCTGGGCCTGGCGATCTGCCGCGAGCTGGCACAAGCGATGCAGGGGCGGATCCAGGTGGAGAGCCAGCTGGGCCGGGGCACCTGCTTCGGCGTCACCCTGCCGTTGCCACTGGTGGTGGACGGTGACGCCGAGGTGTCCGCCGAGGGGCATCGCGACGATGCGGCGAACATGCCACCGCTGCGGGTGCTGCTGGTCGAGGACGATGCCACCGTGGCCGATGTGGTGCGGGGGTTGTTGAGCGCACGCGGCCACGAGGTGGTGCATGCCGGCCATGCGCTGGCGGCGCTGCGCGAGATCAGTGCCGGCGATTTCGACGTCGGCCTGCTGGATCTGGACCTGCCCGGCCTGAGCGGCTTCGAACTGGCCCAGCACCTGCGTAACCAGGGCTACATGCTGCCGCTGCTGGCGGTGACCGCGCGGACTGATCCGGACCTTCAGCAGCAGGTGGAAGCGGCCGGCATCGGCGGCTTCCTGCGCAAGCCGGTGACCGGTGAACTGCTGGTGGAAGCGATCGCCAGGGCGATGGGCAGGTAGGGTTTATTGCAGGGCTTGCAGTCCTGCACCTGCAGAATCAATGTCAACGTCAAAAGCCCGCCTTCGACAGTTTTCCGCGATCTGTCGGAGCTCGGGGTCGGATCCCGTTGCTGCGCAACGGGCTCTGACCCCAATCTGGAATTCGATATCTGACAGATGTGTCGACCAAGGTCGACACCTACCAACAACCGCGCGTTCCAACAGTCGCCGTTACCCACAGCCGCGTGAACCTGTCAGAGGTGGGGCGGTGTGGGCTTGCAGGACCGTTGGCGCCATGGATGGCGCCATCGAGCCCCCATGGGTGAGGGCGCTTTGCTTGCGAAGCACTGCTTCGCAAGCGCCCGAACGCGCAGCCGCCGGCGGCTGGGCCGGACCGCGGAGCGGGATTTACGGCGTGTCCTGCAAGCCCGCACCGCCCCGCCAACTCACGGAATGCTCGCTGTTGCTGTTGCCGGCCAGCGGCCGGCACTACCGCAGGTGCAGGGCCGCAGGCCCTGCCGAACCCCCTTCACTCCGCGACGTGCTCCACCTGCCGCGGTTCGGGCTTGGTGTCGGGCAGCTGCCAGAAGATCATCGTCGAGGTCAGCGTGATCGCGCCCACGCACAGGAACGTGGCATGCAGCGCGGCGGTGGCGCTGTTGCTGTCCAGGTGGTTGCCGAACGCGGCCAGCAGGCTGCCGGCCGCAGCAGCACCAAAGCCGGCGGCCAGCATCATCACCATCGACAGCAGGCTGTTGCCGGAACTGGCGAACTCACGGTCCAGATCGCGCAGGGTCACGGTGTTCATCACGGTGAACTGCAGCGAATTGACCGCGCCGAAGAACGCCAGCTGCAGCAGGCGCCAGGCCAGGTGCTGGCCGGGTGTCATCAGGATGAAGCTGGCCATCGCCAGGCCGACCAGCACGGTGTTGACCATCAGCACGCGGCGGTAACCGAAGCGCTCGACCAGCCTCACCGCCAGCTGCTTGGAGACCATGCCGGCGGCCGCTACCGGCACCATCATCAGGCCGGCATGCATCGGGCCCAGGCCGAGGCCGACCTGCAGCAGCAGCGGGATCAGCATCGGCATCGCGCTGCTGCCGATGCGCGAGAACAGGTTGCCGAGAATGCCGATGCGGTAGCTGGGCACGCGGAACAGGGCCAGCGAGAACAACGGTGCGGTCGAGTTGGCGGCGTGCAGCCAGTAGCCCACCAGCGCGGCCAGGCCAGCCACGGTCATCAGCATCACCAGTGCGTGTGGCGTACCCAGGCCGGAGATGCCGTCCAGTGCCAGCGACAGCACCACCATCGCGAAGGCCAGCATGACGTAGCCGCGCAGGTCGAAGCGGGTGCGGTGGCTGGCGTAATGGTCGGGCATGATCTTCATCGCGGCGATGAAACCGATCACGCCGATCGGCAGGTTGATCAGGAACACCCAGTGCCATGAGGCGATCTCGACCAGCCAGCCGCCCAGCGTGGGGCCGATCAGCGGGCCGACCAGCGCGGGGATGGCGATGAAGCTCATCGCGCGCAGGAAATCCTCGCGGGGCACCGAGCGCATCACCGCCAGCCGGCCGACCGGCAGCAGCATCGCACCGCCGATGCCCTGCAGCACGCGCGCACCGACCAGCTGGTGCAGGTGCTGGGCCAGCGCGCAGGCCAGCGAGCCGAGGGTGAACAGGATGATCGCCACCAGGAAGGTGCGCCGGGTGCCGTAGCGGTCGGCGATCCAGCCCGAGGCGGGAATGAAGGTGGCTACCGCCAGCGCATAGCTGAACACCACCGACTGCATCTGCAGCGGGCTCTCGCCGAGGCTGGCCGCCATCGCCGGCAACGCCGTGTTGACGATGGTCGAGTCCAGCATCTGCATGAAGATCGCCAGGGACACCAGCCACAGCAGGGGACGCTGGCGGTTGTAGGTCGATGGCGATGTGGACATGGGGTGCGGCCGGTGCAGCGTGGGGGCCGCCATGATCGCGCACTGCGGGTCACGGCGCGATCAAGGTCGCGCCGTACCTGCATGCGGAATGCTCAGCGTTGGCTGTGCGCGTGCACTGCGTCGACCAGCACCTGTACATGTGCCGGGTCCATGTCCGGCGACATGCCATGGCCGAGGTTGAACACATGGCCCTCGCGCGAGCCGCCGTTGCCGGCGGCATAGGTGTCGAGCACGCGCGCCGCGGCCGCGGCGATCGCATCCGGCGAGGCGTACAGCGTGGTCGGGTCGAGGTTGCCCTGCAGGGCGACGCGGCCACCGGTGCGGCGCATCGCCTCGTCCAGGTCCAGCGTCCAGTCCAGGCCGAGTGCATCGGCGCCGGTCTGCGACAGCGCTTCCAGGTGCAGGCCGGTGCCCTTGCCGAACAGGATCAGCGGCGTGCGCTCGCTGCCTTCGCCGCGCTCCAGCCCCTCGGCAATGCGCTGCAGGTAGCGCAGCGAGAACTCGCGGTACATCGCCGGCGACAGCACGCCACCCCAGGTGTCGAACACCTGCAGCGCCTGCGCACCGGCCGCGCGCTGCGCGCCGAGGTAGGCGATCACCGCCTCGGTGGTGACCTCCAGCAGGCGGTGCAGCGCCTGCGGATGGTTCAGCGCCATCGCCTTGATGCGCGCGAAATCCTTGCTGCCGCCGCCTTCCACCATGTAGCAGGCCAGCGTCCATGGGCTGCCGGAGAAGCCGATCAGCGGTACCTGGCCGTCCAGCTCGCGGCGGATCAGCCGTACCGCATCCATCACGTAGCCCAGGTCCTGTTCCATGTCCGGCACCGCCAGCCGGGCGATGGCGGCTTCGTCACGCACCGGGTGCCGGAACTTCGGGCCTTCGCCTTCGACGAAGTACAGCTCCAGGCCCATCGCATCGGGAATGGTGAGGATGTCCGAGAACAGGATGGCCGCATCCAGCGGGAAGCGGCGCAGCGGCTGCAGGGTGACTTCGCAGGCAATCTCCGGGGTCTTGGCCATGGCCAGGAAGCTGCCGGCCTTGGCCCGGGTCGCGCGGTATTCCGGCAGGTAGCGGCCGGCCTGGCGCATCAGCCAGACGGGGGTGCAGTCCACCGGTTCGCGGCGCAGGGCGCGCAGCAGGCGATCGTTGCGGAGAGGGCTGGTCACGATGGGCATTCCTTGGACGGGAGGAGCAGCGGCGTCAGTCGCCGTGCGAAAGGATCTGGAAGCCGCGATGCAGTTCGGCATCACGGGCCTTCTCGAAGGCGTGGCGGGCGTCGTCGGCCTGCAGGAACAGCTCGCGCCGCAGCTGCGAGCGGCTGCCGACACGGCCGCTCTCGCGCAGCAGCTCCCAGCCGCCGAACAGGTCCGGCAGCAGGCTCAGGCGCAGGAAGCGCGGTGCCTGCGCACCGGCGTCGGGATGTTGCAGGTAAACGTGCATGGCGCCGATTGTAGCGGGGCCAGGGTGACCCCGGCCGCAACGCCGGCGTGCCGGTCGCTGGCCGGCAATCCTGCCGCGCAGCCCGGTAGTGCCGGCCGCTGGCCGACCTCCTCGTTGCTGACGTTGCCGGCCAGCGGCCGGCACTACCGGACCGACAGCACCTTCAGCACCGCCGCCTCATCCACGTCCGGCACCACTTCGGCACGGCCCATCCCGCGCCACAACACCAGGCGCAGGCGGCCGGCCACGTTCTTCTTGTCCAGGCGCATGCGGCCGAGCAGGGCCTGCGGCTCCAGCCCGCCCGGGATCGCCACCGGCAGGCCGAGGCGTTCCAGCAGGGCCTGCAGGCGCGCGCGGTCGGCATCGTCGGCCAGGCCCAGGTCGGTGGACAGCTTCGCCGCCAGTACCATGCCCACCGCCACCGCCTCGCCGTGGTTCAGTGCATCGCGGCCCGGGGCCGAATAGCCCTGTTCGGTCTCGATGGCGTGGCCGAAGGTGTGGCCGAGGTTGAGCAGGGCACGCTCGCCCTTTTCGAACGGGTCGCGCTCGACGATGGCGGCCTTGTGCCGGCAGCTGCGCGCGATGGCCTCGGCCAGCACCGCATCCTCGCCGGCCAGCAGCGCATCGGCATGCTGCTGCAGCCACTCGAAGAACACGGCATCACCCAGCGCGCCGTACTTCACCACTTCGGCCAGGCCGGCACGCAGCTCGCGTGGCGGCAGGGTGGCCAGCACGCGGGTATCGGCGATGACCGCACGCGGCGGATGGAAGGCACCGACCAGGTTCTTGCCGGCCGGAATGTCGACTGCGGTCTTGCCGCCCACCGACGAATCGACCATTGCCAGCAGGGTGGTCGGCAGCTGCACGCAGTCCACGCCGCGCATCCAGCAGGCGGCAGCGAAACCGGCGAGATCACCGACCACGCCGCCGCCGAGGGCGAAGACGCAGGCGTCGCGGGTGGCGCCGAGCGCGGCCAGCGCTTCGATCGCGCGGCCGAACTCGGCCAGCGTCTTGGAGGCTTCGCCCGCGGCCAGCACGTGCTCGCCGATGACCAGGTCGGGGCGAGCGGCAAGCAGCGTCTGCTTCACCGGCGCCAGATAGCGCGGGGCGACTTCACTGTCGCTGAGCAGCAGCACATGACGGCCGCGCACGTGCGAGGCCAGCGCGGTGCCATCGGCCTGGGCACCGGCGCCGATGGTGATGGAGTAGGGGCGGTCGCCGCCAACGGCGACCTGCAGCAGGGCGGGGGAGGTCATGCGGTCAGGTCCTGGCGCTGCCATTGCGTGGCCAGCTTGACCACCAGTTGGGCGGTCGCATCGGCAGCGGTATACGGGTCGGTGTCGAGGGTGAGGTCGGCCAGTTCGCGGTACAGCGGGTCGCGGTGTGCGGCCAGATCGTGCAGCACCTGCTCGCGGTCCGGGCGCTGCAGCAGCGGCCGGCCCTTGTCGCGGGCCAGGCGCTCGAGCTGTTCGGCCACGCTGACCCGCAGATAGACCACGAAGCCGCGCCGGGCGATCAGTGCACGATTGTCCGGATCCAGCACGGCGCCGCCACCGGTGGAGACCAGCTGGCCACGGCCTTCCAGTACCCGCGCAAGCGCCTGGCGTTCATGGCTGCGGAAGCCGGCTTCGCCGGAGTGCTCGAAGATGGTCGGAATGCTGGCGCCGGCGGCATCGACGATGGCCTGGTCGACATCGACGAAGTCCAGCGTGAAACGCTCGGCCAGGCGGCGGCCGATGCAGGTTTTGCCGGCGCCCATCGGGCCGATCAGGATCAGGTTCGGAGCAGGATTCATGCCTTCTGATGCTAACACCTCCGTGCCCTGGCCTTTACGTTCTTCACGTCAGGGTGGGCGTTCCTGCGGGGTCTCCCGCGCCAGACGGAGTACAGGCCATGACGGTCGCCAAGGTCATCGAAATCACTGCGTCCTCGCCGAAAAGCGTGGAAGACGCCGTGCGCAGCGGGCTGAAGAAGGTCTCCGAGACGGTCAAGGGCATCCAGGGCGCCTGGGTGAACGAGACCAAGGTAGTCACCAATGGCAGCGGCGAGATCACCGAATGGCGGGTCAACCTGCGGGTGACTTTCCTGGTGGAATAGGGGCGCGTTCAGCGCACGTCCTGCACCTGTCGCTGGCCGTCCAGCACCACCACGTGGTCGGCCAGGGCGGGCAGGGCGCTCAATGCCTGCCGGCTGACCCGCTCGTAGTACTGCACGAAGCGCTCCAGCTGTGGCCGGCTCATGCCGTGCCGGCCCGGCTGCGCGGCCTGCAGGTTCTGCTCCTGCTGCCAGCGCCAGCGTGGTACCACCGAGAAATCCGGCGGCTGCAGGAACCACAGGCGGTCGCAGCGCTGCCACAACGCCGGGTAGTCACGGGCCAGCGCCTGGTTGCACCAGCGCCGCCAGCGGCCATCGGCGTCGGCTTCGCGTTCCAGTGCGTTCAACGGGCTGTCCAGCGCGTCGTCATCCTGCGCGGGCGTGCCCAGGAACCAGCCTTCGAATACCAGCAGGTCCAGCGGTTGCTGCAGCTGCGGCCAGTGTGCTTCGGGCAGGCGCTCGTCGGCCAGCTTGTCGAAGCGCGGCATTGCGAAGGGCTGGCGTGCGGCCACGGCGTTCAATACCGCATGGGCCAGCGGCAGGTCGTGGGTGCCGGGCGGGCCGCGGGTGATCAGCAGTGGGTGCACCTGGCGGGCCAGCCGTTGGCGCTGTGCGCGGGTCAGGTAGACATCATCGATCGACAGCGTGGCTGCGTTCAGGCCGCGTGCCTGGGCACGGGCCACCACCTGCGCCGCCAGCGTCGATTTGCCGCTCCCCTGCAGGCCGCTGATCGCCAATACTGGAACCGCTGCGCCGCTGCCCAGCGCATCATCCAGCGCCTGTTCGGCCAATGTTTCGGGGAATCCTTTCACCTGGGGCATATACGCAGCAGCGGCCATGCAGCCACAATAGCCCAATCCGTGTGAGAAGAACGCAATCATGAGCGACCTGTACGCCGAAGCCCTGTCCACGTTTGCCGGCCTGTTCGACGAGGCCAAACAGAGCCGCGAGGTCGAGCCGAACGCGATGACCGTGGCCACCGCCGATACGCAGGGTCGTCCCTCGGCGCGCACCGTGCTGCTGAAGGCGTTCGATGAGCGCGGCTTTGTGTTCTACACCCACCTGGACAGCCACAAGGGCCAGGAGCTGCAGGCCAATCCTCAGGCCGCGCTGCTGTTCCTGTGGCGCAGCCTGCGCGAGGCCGGCATCCAGGTGCGCATCGAAGGCCGTGTCGAGCAGGTCGCCGATGCGGAAGCCGATGCCTATTTCGCCAGCCGCCCGCGGATGAGCCAGATCGGCGCGTGGGCTTCGCAGCAGTCGAAGACGCTGGCCACGCGCGAGGAATTCGATGCGCGCGTGGCCGAGGTCGAAGCCCGCTTCGAGGGCAAGGACGTGCCGCGCCCGGAGGGCTGGAGCGGCCTGCGCGTGGTGCCTGACCGCATCGAGTTCTGGTATGGCGCGCAGTTCCGCCTGCACGAGCGCTGGTGCTATGAAGCCGGCGCCGAAGGGCGCTGGAGCAAGCGCCTGCTGTACCCGTAAGGCGGGGTGGTGCCGGGGCTGCTGTAGAGCCGAGCCCATGCTCGGCTGATGTTCTCGCAGGAGCAGCCGAGCATGGGCTCGGCTCTACAGCAACCTGCGTTTGTCGCGAACGGACTGGTCCGCTTCATGCACGAGCAGGTCGGCGACGGGCACACTCGCTGCGATGCCCTCGATCTGCGGAGTTGCCGTGCCCTCCTGGCGTTGCCTGTTTGCCGTGCCGCCACCACGCCGCGGCGTGGAAGCGTTGTTGTTGCTGCTCGCCCGAATCGTCGCCGGTGTGATGTTCTGCGTGTCCGGCTGGAACAAGGTGTTCACCGACGCCGGGCGCGAGCGCATGGTGCATACGCTGGTCGATGCCGGTATCCCATTCCCGGTGTTCAGTGCGCCGGTACTCGGTGCGATCGAGTGGATTGCGGGTGGTCTGCTGGTGCTGGGCCTTTTGAGCCGCCCCTCGGCCCTGCTGCTGGCGGCGATCTGCGTAGTGGCTGCGCTGACCGATGGCATCGCGCGCATTCCTGCGGGACTGAGCGTGCCGGATTGGCTGAGCTGGTTCTTCTACCTGAGCGAAGTGCCGCTGGGCGTGCTGCTGTTGTGGATTGCCGCAGTGGGTAGTGGACGGTTCGCCATCGAAGCGCGCTGACGACAGGCATCCTGTAGAGCCGAGCCCATGCTCGGCTGCTTCTGCGGGGACATCAGCCGGGCATGGGCTCGGCTTTACAGGTCCTCCGCGCGCAGCCAGCGCCACAGCGTGGTGCGTGACACGCCCAGCGCCTGCGCCATGCCCTCACGATCATGCCGGTGTTCCCGCAGCAGTGCTTCCAGCTTGGCCCGCGGCGGGCGCCTGCCGTTGCTTTCCACCGGCAACGCCGCGACACCTTCATGCACCAGCTCGGGTGCCAGCTGCAGCAGCCGCGCCGTATCGATCAGCCCTTCACCGGGCTGCCAGTGGATGCGCAGGCGATCGACCAGATTGCGCAGCTCGCGCACGTTTCCCGGCCACTCGGCCGCGCACAGTAGCGCCAGCGCCGCCTCATCCAATGGCGCGTCGATGCCACGCAGCTGGCGGAAGAAATGCTGCACCAGCAACGGGATGTCACCGCGTCGGGCGCGCAGCGAGGGCAGGGCGATGCGCAGCGCGGCCAGGCGATAATACAGGTCGCGGCGGAAGCTGCCGGCTGCCGCGCGCTGCTCCAGCGACTGCAGGGTGGCGGCGACCACGCGCAGGTCCACCGGCGTCGGTTCGGTGGCACCCACGCGCAGCACTTCACGTTCCTCCAGCACCCGCAGCAGGCGGGTCTGCAGCGGCAGCGGAAGTTCGCCGATTTCGTCCAGGAACAGGGTGCCGCCATCTGCAGCTTCCACCAGGCCAACGCGGCCGCCACGCCGTGCGCCGGTGAAGGCGCCATCGCTGTAGCCGAACAGCTCCGCTTCCAGCAGCGATTCGCTGATCGCGCCACAGTTCAGCGCGACGAAGCGGCCACGGCGCCCGCTGGCGGCGTGCAGCTGGCGCGCCACCAGTTCCTTGCCGGTGCCGGTTTCGCCGCTGACCAGCACGGTGCTGTCATGTGGGGCATACAGCGCGATCTGCGCGCGCACCTGCGCCATCGCGTCGCTGTCGCCGAGCAGTTCATGCGCATCGGCACGCGCTGCCGGGCGCCGGCGCGGTGCAGCGCGGTTGCTGCCGGAACGTGCCAGGGTCTGGGTCAGTTCCAGCGCATGTTCGAACGCCTGCCGCACCGAGTCGGCCGAATACAGCAGCACCCCGGGCAGGCCGGCCTGCTCGGCATGGTCGATGGCCATGCCGGTGCCGACGATCACCTCGATGCCGTTGGCGCGCAGGTCGGCGATGCAGTCGCGGGCGTCCTCGCGGGTGACGAAGCGGCGATGCTCGATATCCAGGCCGAAGCTCTGCTGGAAGTTGCTGAACACCGGTACGTCGCTGGCGTGGGTGACCAGGCCGATGCGGCTGGCGATACGCCGTGCCCGGGCCAGCGCTTCCATCAGGTCGAAGCCGTTGGCCTGGATCGGCACCAGTGGCAGCTCCAGCCGGCCGCGCAGCCAGGCCGCGTTGGAGCCGCCAGCGATGACCACGTCGCAGTGCTCGCGACGCAGGCGTTGGCCGATCACCTCCACCGCTTCCTCGAAGCCGAGGTTGATCTGTTCGATACGCGCGCGGCGGTCGAACTCGGGGATCACGTCGCCGAGCAGGCCGGTCAGCCGCGAGACGCTGACCGTCCAGATCACCGGACGGCCCGGGTCGGCATCGGCATGGCGCAGGGGGGAGCGGGGCAGATACATGGCAGCCGTTTCGGGGAGGATGTTTCATGATACATCCGTTTCAATGTTTCATATGTTCCACTGTTGCATGCCGGTCATTCCCGTGAAATCAACCGCTTGCAGCTTGGCATGGTGCTTGCGCTTCCTTTCCCGTACTTCAACCTGGATTGCCGCATGACCGCTTCTGCCCCTTTCTCCGCCGGTGCCCGCTTCCGTGAGGCGCTGGCTGCCGAATCGCCGCTGCAGGTGATCGGTGCGATCAACGCCAACCACGCCCTGCTGGCCAAGCGCGCCGGCTTCCGTGCCATTTACCTGTCCGGCGGCGGCGTTGCCGCAGGCTCGCTGGGCCTGCCGGACCTGGGCATCAACACCCTGGAAGACGTGCTGGTGGACGTGCGCCGCATCACCGATGTCTGCGACCTGCCCTTGATGGTCGACATCGACACCGGCTTCGGCCCGAGCGCGTTCAACATCGCGCGCACCGTGAAGTCGCTGATCAAGGCCGGCGCGGCCGCCTGCCACATCGAAGACCAGGTCGGCGCCAAGCGCTGCGGCCATCGTCCGGGCAAGGAGATCGTCTCGCAGGGTGAAATGGTCGACCGTGTGAAGGCCGCTGCCGATGCCAAGACCGATCCGGACTTCTTCCTGATCGCGCGCACCGACGCCATCCAGGTGGACGGCGTGGACAAGGCGATCGAGCGCGCCATCGCCTGTGTCGAGGCCGGTGCCGACGGCATCTTCGCCGAGGCCGCCTACGATCTGGATACCTACCGCCGCTTCGTCGACGCGGTGAAGGTGCCGGTGCTGGCCAACATCACCGAATTCGGCGCCACCCCGCTGTTCAGCCGCGATGAACTGGCCTCGGCCGGCGTCGCCATCCAGCTGTTCCCGCTGTCGGCGTTCCGTGCCGCCAACAAGGCCGCCGAGAACGTCTACCAGGCGGTGCGCCGCGATGGCCACCAGCGCAACGTGGTGGAAACCATGCAGACCCGCGAGGAACTCTACGACCGCATCGGCTATCACGCCTTCGAGCAGCAGCTCGATGCGCTGTTCGCCGCCAAGAAATAAGCAGTACCCTGCACCATCAAGTTTCGGAGGGAAACATGAACGATACGACCGCAACCCCGACCTTCAAGCCGAAGAAGTCCGTCGCCCTGTCCGGCACCGCGGCCGGCAACACCGCGCTGTGCAGCGTGGGCCGCAGCGGCAACGACCTGCACTACCGCGGCTATGACATCCTGGACCTGGCCAACACCAGCGAGTTCGAGGAAATCGCCTACCTGCTGGTGCACGGCAAGCTGCCGACCCGCGCCGAGCTGGTTTCGTACAAGGCCAAGCTGAAGTCGCTGCGTGGGATCCCCGCCGCGGTGAAGGCCGCGCTGGAAGAGCTGCCGCCGTCGGCGCACCCGATGGACGTGATGCGCACCGGCGTGTCCGTGCTCGGCTGCGTGGCACCGGAGAAGGACGACCACAACCACCCGGGCGCGCGCGACATCGCCGACAAGCTGATGGCCTGCCTCGGTTCGATGCTGCTGTACTGGTACCACTGGAGCCACAACGGCCGCGCCATCGATGTGGAAACCGACGATGATTCGATCGGCGGCCACTTCCTGCACCTGCTGCATGGCGAAAAGCCGCAGGATTCGTGGGTGAAGGCGATGCACACCTCGCTGATCCTGTACGCCGAGCACGAGTTCAACGCCTCGACCTTCACCTGCCGTGTCATCGCCGGTACCGGCAGCGACATGTACAGCGCGATCTGCGGTGGCATCGGTGCGCTGCGTGGCCCGAAGCATGGCGGCGCCAACGAAGTGGCGTTCGAAGTGCAGAAGCGCTACGACAACCCGGATGAGGCCGAGGAGGACATCAAGGCGCGCGTCGAGCGCAAGGAAGTGGTGATCGGTTTCGGCCACCCGGTCTATACCGTCTCCGATCCGCGCAACAAGGTGATCAAGGACGTGGCCCGCGAGCTGTCCGAGGAACAGTCGAGCATGAAGATGTACGACATCGCCGAGCGCCTGGAGTCGGTGATGTGGGACATCAAGAAGATGTTCCCGAACCTGGACTGGTTCAGTGCGGTCAGCTACCACATGATGGGCGTGCCGACCGCGATGTTCACCCCGCTGTTCGTGATCGCGCGCACCGCCGGCTGGAGCGCGCACATCATCGAGCAGCGCATCGACGGCAAGATCATCCGCCCGAGCGCCAATTACATCGGTCCGGAAGACCGCGACTTCGTCGCCATCGACAAGCGCGTCTGATCCCCCTGCTGTACCCATCCGGCCGGCCGCATGCCGGCCGGGTGCTTTCGCCGCCGCACCGCCGGCACCCGGCCCGCCCCAAGCACTCCGCCAGCCCATGAATACCGATTACCGCAAGAACCTCCCCGGCAGCGCGCTGGACTATTTCGACGCGCGCGCCGCTGTCGATGCGATCCAGCCCGGCGCCTATGC
Organism: Stenotrophomonas muris; assembly: GCF_052751275.1. Taxonomy (NCBI): domain Bacteria; kingdom Pseudomonadati; phylum Pseudomonadota; class Gammaproteobacteria; order Lysobacterales; family Lysobacteraceae; genus Stenotrophomonas; species Stenotrophomonas muris. Next base: position 424,193 of record NZ_CP199879.1, read on the forward strand.
CACCCTGCCGTACACCTCGCGCGTGCTGGCCGAGAACCTGGTGCGCCGCTGCGATCCGGCCACGCTCGGCGATTCGCTGAAGCAGCTGATCGAGCGCCGTCGCGACCTCGACTTCCCGTGGTTCCCGGCACGCGTGGTGTGCCACGACATCCTCGGCCAGACCGCGCTGGTGGACCTGGCCGGCCTGCGTGATGCGATCGCCGACAAGGGCGGCGACCCGGCCAAGGTCAATCCGGTGGTGCCGGTGCAGTTGATCGTCGATCACTCGCTGGCGGTGGAATGCGGTGGCTACGATCCGCAGGCGTTCGAGAAGAACCGCGCCATCGAGGATCGCCGCAACGAAGACCGTTTCCACTTCATCGACTGGACCAAGCAGGCGTTCCAGAACGTGGACGTGATTCCGCCGGGCAACGGCATCATGCACCAGATCAACCTGGAGAAGATGTCGCCGGTGATCTACGTGCAGGACGGCGTAGCCTTCCCGGATACCTGCGTGGGCACCGATAGCCACACCCCGCACGTGGACGCGCTGGGCGTGATCGCGATTGGTGTTGGCGGCCTGGAAGCGGAGAACGTGATGCTGGGCCGCGCGTCGTGGATGCGCCTGCCGGATATCATCGGCGTCGAGCTGACCGGCAGGCCGCAGCCGGGCATCACCGCCACCGACGTGGTGCTGGCACTGACCGAGTTCCTGCGCAAGGAACGCGTGGTGGGTGCGTATCTTGAATTCTTCGGCGAGGGGGCGTCGGCACTGACCATCGGTGACCGCGCCACCATCTCCAACATGTGCCCCGAATACGGCGCCACCGCCGCGATGTTCTATATCGACGGGCAGACCATCGATTACCTGCGCCTGACCGGCCGCGAGGAATCGCAGGTGGCGCTGGTGGAGAACTATGCGCGCACCACCGGCCTGTGGGCCGATGACCTGGCCACCGCGCAGTACGAGCGCGTGCTGCGCTTCGACTTGTCCAGCGTGGTGCGCAACATGGCTGGCCCGTCCAACCCGCACAAGCGCGTGGCCACTGCCGAGCTGGCCGAGCGCGGCATCGCCGACGAAGCCAAGCTGGCAGCGGGCAGGGCCGAGCAGGCGCAGGGCCTGATGCCCGACGGCGCGGTGATCATCGCCGCCATCACCAGCTGCACCAACACCTCCAACCCGCGCAACGTGATCGCTGCCGCACTGCTGGCGCGCAAGGCCAACGAACGTGGCCTGCTGCGCAAGCCGTGGGTAAAGTCGTCGCTGGCGCCGGGCTCGAAGGCGGTGCAGCTGTACCTGGAAGAATCCGGCCTGCTGCCGGACCTGGAAAAGCTCGGCTTCGGCATCGTCGCCTTCGCCTGCACCACCTGCAACGGCATGAGCGGCGCGCTGGATCCGGCCATCCAGCAGGAGATCATCGATCGCGACCTGTACGCCACGGCCGTGCTGTCGGGCAACCGCAACTTCGATGGCCGCATCCACCCGTATGCGAAGCAGGCCTTCCTGGCGTCGCCGCCGCTGGTGATCGCCTATGCCATCGCCGGCACCGTGCGCTTCGACATCGAAAAGGACGTGCTGGGCGTGGACGCCGAGGGCAACGAGGTGCGCCTGAAGGACATCTGGCCGAGCGATGCCGAGATCGACGCGGTGGTGAAGGCCTCGGTGAAGCCCGAGCAGTTCCGCCGCGTCTACAACCCGATGTTCAACGTGCGCGTGGAGCATGGCGCGGCGGTCAGCCCGCTGTACGACTGGCGCCCGCAGAGCACCTACATCCGCCGTCCGCCGTACTGGGAGGGCGCACTGGCCGGTGAGCGCACACTGTCGGGCATGCGTGCGCTGGCGGTGCTGCCGGACAACATCACCACCGACCACCTGTCGCCGTCCAACGCGATCCTGGCGTCCAGTGCCGCCGGCGAATACCTGGCGAAGATGGGCCTGCCGGAAGAGGACTTCAATTCCTACGCCACCCACCGCGGTGACCACCTGACCGCACAGCGCGCCACCTTCGCCAACCCGAAGCTGTTCAATGAAATGGTGCGCAACGACGATGGCAGCGTGAAGCAGGGTTCGCTGGCGCGCGTGGAGCCGGAAGGCAAGGTGATGCGCATGTGGGAAGCGATCGAGACCTACATGGACCGCAAGCAGCCGCTGATCATCATCGCCGGTGCCGACTATGGCCAGGGCAGCTCGCGTGACTGGGCCGCCAAGGGCGTGCGCCTGGCCGGTGTGGAAGCGATCGTGGCCGAAGGCTTCGAACGCATCCACCGCACCAACCTGATCGGCATGGGCGTGCTGCCGCTGGAGTTCAAGCCGGGCACCACCCGCCTGACCCTGGGCATCGACGGTACCGAGACCTTCGACGTGATCGGCGAGCGCACCCCGCGCGCCGACCTGACCTTGGTCATCCACCGCCGCGACGGCCAGGATGTGATCGTGCCAGTGACCTGCCGCCTGGACAGCGACGAGGAAGTGGCGATCTACGAAGCCGGTGGCGTGCTGCAGCGCTTCGCCCAGGATTTCCTGGAAGGGGCCAAGGTGGCGTGATACCGGCCTGAATGCCTGCCCCCGGAGGCCGGGGGCGGGCTTGTCCGACACCAGGGCGGGGCGCAGACTAACTTGGCAAAAACTGCCAAAGGAGAGTTTCATGGCCACCATGAACATTTCGCTGACCGACCCGCTCAAGCAGTTCGTGGACGAGGAAGTGCGTGAAGGCGGCTACTCCAGTACGTCGGACTACGTGCGTGACCTGATCCGCCAGCGCCAGCGCAGCAAGGCCGAAGAGCTGCTCAAGCAGTTGATAGCCGAGGGGCTGGCTTCTGGTCCAGGCGTTGCGGTGACGGCCGACACATTCGAGCGCATGCGTCGCGAACTGACCGAAAGGTTGGAGCGTGAAGGCGATTGAATGGCGGCCAAGGGCCGAAGCCGACGCAGCCGATGCCGCGCTGTGGTCTGCACGGCAGGGTGGGCTGGTACTGGGTCGGCGCTTTCTCGCCGAGTTGGAGACCACGCTTCAACGCATCGTCGTGTTTCCAGGCTCGGGTTCCACCCGGCACGCCGACCTCGCAGCACAGCTGCCGGTGCCGTTGCGGTTCATGCTGGTTCCGGGCTTCGAACGCTACCTCGTCTATTACCTCGATCTACCGGACCGCGTGGACATCATGCGTGTGTGGTGCGTTGATCGTGGTCTTGACGCACTGATGCAAGACATTTCCTGAAATTCAAACGCGTGGATTCGACGATGACCTTCCTCCCGCAACTCCGTATTCCCGCCACCTACATGCGCGGCGGCACCAGCAAGGGCGTGTTCTTCCGCCTGCAGGACCTGCCCGAAGCCGCTCAGGTGCCGGGCGCCGCGCGCGATGCGCTGCTGATGCGCGTGATCGGCTCGCCCGATCCGTATGGCAAGCAGACCGACGGCATGGGCGGTGCCACCTCCAGCACCAGCAAGTGCGTGATCATCTCCACCGCCTCGGTGCCGGACCACGATGTGGACTACCTGTACGGCCAGGTCTCGATCGACACCGCCTTCGTCGATTGGAGCGGCAACTGCGGCAACCTCAGTACGGCAGTGGGTCCGTTCGCGATCGCCAATGGGCTGATCGATCCGGCCCGGGTGCCGCGCGATGGCCTGTGCACCGTGCGCATCTGGCAGGCCAACATCGGCAAGACCATCATCGCCCACGTGCCGATGCGCGATGGCGAAGTGCAGGAGATCGGCGATTTCGAGCTGGATGGCGTGACCTTCCCGGCCGCCGAGATCCAGCTGGAGTTCATCGATCCGTCCGATGACGGCGATGCGGGCGCGATGTTCCCGACCGGCAACCTGGTCGACACCTTGGACGTGCCGGGCGTCGGCAGTTTTGAGGTGACCATGATCACCGCCGGCATTCCGACCATCTTCCTCAATGCGGCCGACCTGGGCTACACCGGCACCGAACTGCAGCCTGCGATCAACGAGGACAAGGGGGCGCTGGAGCGCTTCGAGAAGATCCGCGCCTACGGCGCCTTGCGCATGGGTCTGATCAGGAACCTGGAAGATGCGGCCACCCGCCAGCACACGCCGAAGGTGGCCTTCGTGGCGCCGGCACGGGACTACGTGTCCTCCAGCGGCAAGGCCATTCCGGCCTCGGCCATCGACCTGCACGCGCGGGCGTTGTCGATGGGCAAGCTGCACCACGCGATGATGGGCACCGCCGCCGTGGCGATCGGCACTGCGGCGGCGATTCCGGGCACGCTGGTCAATCGCGCGGCCGGTGGTGGTGAACGCGAAGCGGTGACCTTCGGCCACCCTTCCGGCACTCTGCGCGTGGGCGCGCAGGCCGGCCTCGTTGACGGCCAGTGGACAGTGACCAAGGCCATCATGAGCCGCAGCGCCCGCGTATTGATGGAAGGCAAGGTGCGGGTGCCGGCCGAATAACCAGCCGGTCGGCGCTGGCATCACATGCTTCGGTAGATGCCAACCTTGGTTGGCATGGCATTGGCACCGCCCGGGCAACGTCCAGCGCCAACCAAGGTTGGTGACTACCGGGAGGCGCGGCCTGAGCTCTGAAGAGGAGATCGACGATGTCTGACAGCCACACCCCATCCAACGAGCGTGCAGCGTGGGATGCGCTGCTGGTGGACATCGTCGATTACGTACGCGACGCGCGCATCGACTCCCCCCTGGCCTTCCAGACCGCGCACTACTGCCTGCTCGACACGCTGGGCTGCGGGCTGGAAGCGCTGTCCTTCCCGGCCTGCAGCAAGCTGCTCGGTCCGCTGGTGCCGGGTATCAGCGTGATCAACGGGGCGCGCGTGCCGGGTACGCACTACGTGCTGGACCCGGTGCAGGCCGCCTTCAACCTGGGCGCGATGGTGCGCTGGCTGGATTTCAACGATACCTGGCTGGCCGCCGAGTGGGGCCACCCGTCGGACAACCTGGGCGGCATCCTGTCTGTCTGCGATTGGCTGGGGCGCAACGCGCAGGCCCTGCATCGCCCAGCGCCGACCCTGCATGACGTGCTGCTGGCGATGATCAAGGCACACGAGATCCAGGGCGTGCTGGCCCTGCAGAATTCCTTCAACCGGGTCGGGCTGGACCACGTGGTGCTGGTCAAGGTGGCCACCACCGCGGTGGTCGCGCAGTTGCTCGGCCTGGATCGCGAACGCATGCTCAATGCACTGTCGCTGGCCTGGGTCGATGGCCAGGCGCTGCGCACCTACCGGCACGCGCCCAACACCGGCTCGCGCAAGAGCTGGGCGGCCGGCGATGCGACCAGCCGTGGCGTGCGCCTGGCGCTGATGGCGGCCAGTGGCGAGATGGGCTATCCCAGTGTGTTGAGCGCGCCGACCTGGGGTTTTGAAGCGGTATCGATGCAGGGCAAGGCGCTGACGCTGGAGCGACCGCTGGGCAGCTACGTGATGGAAAACGTGCTGTTCAAGATCAGCTACCCGGCCGAGTTCCATGGCCAGACCGCGGTGGAGGCGGCGATCACGCTGCATCAGCAGCTGCGTGCGGTGGGGCGGCGGGTCGAGGACATCGCGCACATCGCCATCCGCACCCAGGAAGCCTGCATCCGCATCATCGACAAGCAGGGGCCGCTGCACAACCCAGCCGACCGCGACCACTGCGTGCAGTACATGGTCGCCATCGCGCTGCTGCATGGGCGGCTGGTGGCCCAGGACTACGAGGACGACGTTGCTGCCGACCCGCGCATCGACGCACTGCGCGCGAAGATGGCCTGTCATGAGGATCCGCAGCTCAGCGCCGACTACCTGGACCCGGACAAGCGCAGCATCGCCAACGGCCTGAGCGTGCGCTTCAGCGACGGCACTGAGCTGCCCGAGGTACTGGTGGAATACCCGCTGGGCCACGCGCGCCGACGCGAGGAGGGCATCCCGTTGCTGATGGACAAGTTCCGCCGGCACCTGGCCCATCGCTTCCCGACCACCCAGCAGCAGCGCATCCTGGCCGCATCGCTGGATCCGGTGGCGCTGGCGGCGATGCCGGTGACCGACTACGTGGACCTGTACCTGCCGGGGTAGGGGACGCTTCACCGGATCTGACACCGCGCCTGCTTGCCGGGCACGTGGCTCGACCCGCTTGGGTAGGTGCCAACCTTGGTTGGCACGGCCGACGCCAACCAAGGTTGGCGGCTACCGACACTGCCGGCCAGCGGCCGGCACTACCCGCACCGCGGCAATTGCCGGATTTGCGTCAACACCTTGACGTGGCCTGCCTATAATGGCCGCCTCGATCAAGGAGTGACGACATGAGCGGTCCGGCACGGCGGAAGCGGTGGGGATGGGCGGCGGCCGTACTGGCAGGAGGCCTGTTGCTGGGGCTGGCCGGCTGCCGCAATGACAGCGGGCAGCTGCCCAAGGCCAGTGGTGAAGCCATCACCACCAAGGCCGAGCAGGTGAAGGAATTCACCCTGCTGCGTGCCTACCCGGACCAGAAGAATGACGGCCTGTCGCTGGCGCTGGAGTTCTCGCGCCCGCTGGTCGGCACCCAGGATTTCGACAAACTCGTTCGCTTCGAAGAGAAGGTCGGCACCGAGGACAGCAGCTGGACCCTGTCCGATGACGGCCTGACCCTGCGTTACCCGTTCGTCGAGGCCGGCAAGGAGTTCAGCCTGGTGGTCTCGCCGGACCTGCTGGCCGCCGACGGCAGCCGGCTGGGCAAGGAACTGAAGCAGAAGGTGTTCAGCGGCGAGCTGAAGCCGGTGGTCGGTTTCGCCTCGCAGGGCAGCGTGCTGCCGGCCAAGGACAGCCGCGGCTTGCCGGTGGTCTCGGTGAACGTGCCGGAGGTCGACGTCGAGTTCCTGCGCGTGCGCGAGAAGGACCTGCCGACCTTCTTCAGCCAGTACCAGCGCGGCGGCCGCCGTGGCAGCTGGGAGCTCAGCAGCGACTACGAGCGCAGCCCGATCAACAAGCTGGCCGAGCCGGTCTACGTCAACCGCTTCATCCTGGGTGGCAAACAGAACGAGCGGGTGCTGACCTACCTGCCGACCCAGGACATCAAGGAACTGCAGGAGCCGGGCCTGTACTTCGCCCTGCTCAAGCGCACCGGTGACTACGAGGGCGAGTTCGATACCGCGTTCTTCTCGGTCAGCGACATCGGCCTGCATACCCGTGCCTACAAGGACAAGCTGTTCGTGCACACCGCCGGCCTCAAGGACGGTGCGCCGCTGAAGGGCATCGACCTGCGCGTGCTCGACGCCAAGGGTGAGGTGGTGCTGAAGGGCAGCACCGACGGCAACGGCAATGCGCTGCTGAACTACACCCTGGATGCCACCCACGTGCTGGTCGCCAGCAGTGGCAAGGACACCAGCTTCCTGCCGTTCAACCAGCCGGCGCTGGACCTGAGTGAGTTCGCCGTGGCCGGTCGTGACAACGCCTGGTTCGACGTCTACGCCTGGTCCGGCCGCGACCTGTACCGCCCGGGCGAGACCGTGCGCCTGTCCGCGCTGCTGCGCGACAACGACGGCAAGCCGGTCAAGGCACAACCGGTGTTCCTGCGCCTGAAGCAGCCCGACGGCAAGACCTTCCGCGAGACCCGCCTGCAGCCGGGCGACCAGGGCTACATCAACTTCGAGCAGGTGATCCCCGCCGAGGCGCCGACCGGGCGCTGGCAGGTCGAGTTCCGCACCGACCCGGCCAGCAAGGAAGCGATCCAGGGCATGACCCTGCGCATCGAGGAGTTCCTGCCCGAGCGCATGAAGCTGGACCTGGACAGCGCGCAGAAGACGCTGAAGCCGGGCGAGGACCTGCGCCTGCAGGCCAACGGCGCCTATCTGTACGGCGCGCCGGCCGATGGCAACCGCTTCACTGCGCGCATGGCGGTGGCTGCCGAGCAGAAGCCGGTGGAGGGCCTGCCGGGCTATTTCTTCGGTGACCCGACCCTGCAGCTGCCGCGCGAGGCCAAGGACGTGATCGATACCACGCTGCCGGCCAATGGCCAGCTGCGTGAGGATGTGGCGTTGCCGGAAGAGGCGGCCAAGGCCAAGGCACCGATCGCCGTGGTGTTGTCCGGCAGCCTGTATGAAACCGGTGGCCGCACGGTCACCCGTACCCTGAAACGGGTGATGTGGCCGGCCAACGCGCTGGTCGGCGTGCGGCCGCTGTTCAACCCCGACGATGGTGCTGATTCCAACGGCAACGCACGCTTCGAACTGATGCGCGTGGATGCCGCCGGCACACCGCAGCCAGCCAAGGGCCTGAAGATCACCCTGGTGCGGGAACTGCGCGACTACCATTGGACCTTCAACGACAACCGCTGGGATTACGATTTCACCCGCCGTTTCGAGAACAAGGAAACCCGCACCGTCGATGCCGGCAGCAGTGCGGTTGCCTTCGATTTCCCGGTGGAGTGGGGCGAGTACCGGGTGGACGTGTTCGATCCGTCCACCGGACTGACCAGCCGCTACCCGTTCCGTGCGGGCTGGAGCTGGGGCGATGACAACCGTGGCCTGGATGCACGCCCGGACAAGGTCAAGCTGGGCCTGGACAAGACCGGCTACAAGGCCGGTGACACCCTGGAAGTGACGGTGACCCCGCCGCACGCCGGCAAGGGCATCCTGATGGTCGAGACCGACCGCATGCTGTATGTGCAGGACATCGAGGCCAAGCCGGGCTCGACCTTCAAGATCCCGGTCACCGCCGACTGGGAACGCCACGACGTCTACATCACCGCGCTGGTGTTCCGCGGCGGCAGTGCGCCGAGCAAGATCACCCCGGCCCGCGCCGTGGGCGTGGTGCATGTGCCGATGGACCGCAAGGGCCGAACCGTGGCCGTCGGCCTGGTCGCGCCCAAGCAGATGCGGCCGGAACAGGACCTGCCGGTAACGGTCAGCGCACCGCAGCTGGCCGGCAGGGCCGCGCACGTGACCGTCTCGGCGGTGGACGTGGGCATCCTCAACATCACCCGTTTCCCGGTGCCCGACGCCGGCGCGCACTTCTTCGCCCAGCGTCGCCTCGGTATCGATGCCTATGACATCTACAGCCGGGTGATCGAGAGCTTCGATGGTGGCAGCGGCAAGCTGAAGTTCGGCGGCGACATGGCGCTGCAGGCACTGCCGCAGGCCAAGCGCCCGACCGCGCGCGTGCAGACCGTGGACCTGTTCTCCGGCCCGGTGCAGCTCGATGCCAAGGGCAATGCCCGCATCCGCCTGAAGGTGCCGGACTTCAACGGCACCCTGCGCGTGTCCGCGCTGGTCTACAGCGATGACCAGTACGGCAAGCGTGACGTGGAAACCATCGTGCGCGCCCCGATCCTGGCCGAAGCCAGCATGCCGCGCGTGCTGGCCCCGGGCGACCGCAGCACCGTGACCCTGGACGTGCAGAACTTCACCGGCAAGCCGGGGCAGTTCAACGTCAAGGTGGAAAGCGAGGGTCCGCTGAACCTGGGTGAGGGCAGCCGCAGCGTGCAGTTGAACGCCGATGCCAAGACCACGCTGAGCTTCCCGTTGTCGGCTCGCGAGGGCCACAGCGTGGCCAAGGTGCGGGTGCGGGTGGACGGCAACGGCTTCAAGGCTGATCGCCGCTACGACCTGCCGGTGCGTGCGGCGTGGCCGCAGGTGCTGCGTTCGCAGGTGCGCACACTCGATCCGCTGGCCGCGGTCAGCCTCGACAACAGCCTGACCGATGGCCTGATGGCAGAGTCGGTGAATGCCCGCCTGCTGGTCAGCCCGCTGCCGCCGATCCCGTTCGCCAGTGCACTGCAGGGCGCGCTGAACTACCCGTATGGCTGTGCCGAGCAGACCACCAGCAAGGGCTATGCCGCGCTGATCCTGGACCAGGCGACGTCGTCGATGCTCGGTGCCGACGGCCTGGATGCCAAGACCCGTAGAGAGCGCATGGAAGGTGCGTTCGGTCGCCTGGCGTCGATGCAGGTGGCCAATGGCAACTTCTCGATGTGGGGTGACGACGGCTACGTCAATCCGTGGCTGACCCCGTACATCACCGAGTTCCTGCTTGATGCCAAGGACGCCGGCTTCGCCGTGCCCGACAACGTGCTGCAGAAGGCGCTCAACCGGCTCAGCGAGGATCTGCTGTCCGGCGGCAATCAGTTCTATGGCCAGGAGGATCGCGAGAAGCTGAAGTTCGCCAACCAGGCGTATTCGGGTTACGTGCTGGCCCGGGTCAACCGTGCACCGCTGGGTACCCTGCGCACGCTGTACGACAACGAGCGCAGCAAGGCGGTCGGTGGCCTGTCGCTGGTCCACCTGGGCGTGGCGCTGTCGCTGCAGGGTGATGCCAAGCGTGGCCAGGCCGCGCTGGCGGCGGCCTTCGCCAAGTCCAGCAGTGAACGTCCGTCGTACTTCGGCGACTACGGCAGTGCGATCCGTGATGACGCGCTGATGATCGCGCTGACCCACGAGAACAAGCTGGCCAAGCCCGCCTGGGATGCGCGTGCGGTGGATCTTGGCCGTGGCCTGGATGCGCGCCGCAATGCCGGCTGGATGTGGCTGAGCACGCAGGAACAGGTGGCGATTGCCCGCCTCGGCAAGGCCCTGGCCGCCAACCAGAAGGCGCTGGTGGCCGGTGAGCTGGTGATCGGTGGCAACACCGAAGCCATCGGCGAGCGCAAGCTGTTCGGCCGCAACTTCAGCGCCAGTGAGCTGGCCAGCGGCGTGCGCTTCACCCCGCAGGGGCAGCCGCCGATGTTCGCCAGCATTGATGTGGCCGGCATCCCGCGCAGCGCACCGGCACCGGACAACAGTGTGCTGGGCGTCGAGCGCAGTTACTACGGCACCGATGGCAAGCCGTGGTCGCCGCGCCCGCTGAAGGAAGGCGAAGCGCTGATCGTGCGCGTCACGGTGACTGCCGACACCACGATGCCCGATGCGCTGCTGACCGACCTGCTGCCGGCGGGCCTGGAAATCGAGAACTTCAACCTGGGCGATGCCAAGCAGTGGGCCGACGTGGTGGTCGATGGCATCACCATCAGCGACCGTGGTGAAGCCGCCGATACCAAGCACGAGGAGTTCCGCGACGACCGCTACGTGGCCGCGCTGAAGCTCTCGCGTGGCAGCAAGGCCAACGTGTTCTACCTGGTACGCGCGGTGACGCCGGGAACCTACTCGGTGCCGCCGCCGCTGGTGGAGGACATGTACCGGCCGCAGCTGCGCGGCGTCGGCCGCAGCAACCCGACCACGATCACGGTGGTACAGCCGTGACCGCGCGGACGGGCCGCGACGGCGCGGCCCGTCCTGCCGGCAACCTGCAATGAACAACACGATGTCGATCCGGCTGGCGGCCCTGCGCCGCCGGCTGCAGCCGCTGTGGCCCTGGCTGCGCTGGGGTACGGCCGCCACGCTGGCGCTGCTGCTGGTGCTGGATTTCGCCTTCCCGCCACCGCTGCCGAAGCAGCGTGATACCAGCACCCTGGTGGTGGCTGCCGACGGCACGCCGCTGCGTGCATTCGCCGACGCCGAGGGTGTGTGGCGCTACCCGGCTTCGATCAACAGCGTCTCGCCGCTGTACCTGCAGGCGTTGCTGACCTACGAAGACCGCTGGTTCTGGCGGCATCCGGGCATCAACCCGCTGGCGATCCTGCGTGCCAGCGGCCAGCTGCTGCGTGGCGGCCGCATCGTTTCCGGTGGCTCGACCCTGACCATGCAGGTCGCCCGCATCCTCGATCCGCATACGCGCACGCCGTGGGGCAAGCTCAAGCAGATGCTGCGCGCGGTGCAGCTGGAAGTGCACCTGAGCAAGCAGCAGATTCTGGCCCTGTATCTGGAGCGCGCGCCCTACGGCGGCACCATCGAGGGGGTGGAAGCGGCCAGCTGGGCCTACCTGGGCAAGCCGGCGGCGCAGCTGTCGCATGCCGAGGCCGCGTTGCTGGCGGTGCTGCCGCAGGCGCCGAGCCGGCTGCGCCCGGACCGTCATCCGGAAGCGGCGCAGAAGGCGCGCGACAAGGTGCTGTCCCGCATGAACGAGCTGGGCGTGTGGACGGCGGACGAAGTGGAAGACGCGCGCATCGAGAACGTGGTGGCGCGCTCGCTGCGCCCGCCGCTGCACGCCGCGCTGCTGGCGCAGCGCCTGCACTCGGCGCATCCGGGCCAGGCACGCATCCAGAGCAGCATCGACATCGGCCTGCAGCGCACGCTGGAAGAACGCGTGGCCAGCTATTTCTCGACGCTGCCGGAACGCACCTCGGCCGCCCTGCTGGTAGTCGACAACCAGACCCTGCAGGCGCGTGCCTATGTCGGCACGCTGGCGTTCGGTGACCGGCAGCGGCTGGGCCACGTGGACATGGTGCAGGCCTGGCGGTCGCCGGGCTCCACGCTCAAACCGTTCCTGTATGCCATGGCGCTGGACGATGGCCTGATCCATTCGGAAAGCCTGCTGGTCGATGCGCCGCAGAGTTTCGGCAGCTACCGCCCCGGCAACTTCGACATGGCTTTCAATGGGCCGATTGGTGCCTCCAGCGCGCTGCGGCTGTCACTCAACGTGCCCTCGGTGGACCTGCTGCAGCGGGTCGGTCCGGCGCGCTTCGCGGCACGCCTGTCGCACTCCGGCATCCAGCTGCGCTTCCCGCCGGGCAGTACACCCAATCTGTCGCTGATCCTGGGCGGCACCGGTGCGCGGCTGGAAGATCTGGTCGGTGCGTTCGCAGCGCTCAACCGCAACGGCATCGCCGGGCGCGTGCGCTACACCGATGACGAACCGATGATCGAGCGTCGCCTGGCCTCGCCGGGCGCCAGCTGGATCGTGCGCGAGATGCTGGAATCGAATCCGCGGCCGGGGTATAGCGTCGGGACGTTCGATGTCGGTGGCCGCCCGCGCGTGGCGTGGAAGACCGGCACCAGTTACGGGTACCGCGATGCGTGGGCGATCGGCAGCACCCGCCACTACACCGTGGGCGTGTGGGTGGGGCGGCCGGACGGTACCCCGTTGCCGGGCCAGTACGGCGCGGTGACCGCGCTGCCGCTGATGTTCGAGGTGGTGGACAGCCTGCCTCGCCAGCGCGGTGATTCAGCTGCTGCACCGATGCCGGCCAGTGTCAGCCAGGAGGACGTCTGCTGGCCCACCGGCGAACGTGCCGAGGGCCTGCCAGCGGCGCTGTGCCAGCGGCGGATGTCGGCCTATCTGCTGGACGGTGCGGCACCGCCGACCTTCCCCGAGCGCGAGGCGCGGCGCTGGCAGCCGGGGCGGCAGCGTTACCTGGCCGACGCGCGGACCGGTCTGCGTGTATCCGCTGATTGCCGTTTGCCGCATCAGGAAGTCGCGCGGGAGATCGCGCGTTGGCCGGCGTTGTTGTCGCCGTGGCTGCCGAAGGCCACGCGCGAGGCTTCGCAGCTGCCGGCGCTGTCGCCGGACTGCCGCGACGACGGGCGTGAGGCCAGCGTCGCGCTGCACGTGGACGGGCTCAATGACGGCGCCACGCTGGCGCGCGCGCCGAATTCCGAGCACGGCGTGCGCCTGCAGCTGCGCGCGCTGGGCAGCGAGCAGGCGGTGGACTGGCTGCTGGATGGACGCTGGATTGCACAGACCCACGGCGCGCAGCTGATGCAGCGCGAGTTCGCCGATCCGGGCGCACACACCCTGACCGCGCTGGCAGCCGACGGCGCGTGGACGCAGGTGCGGTTCAACGTCCTGCGATAGGTGCTGGGAATGGCCCGTCGACCCGACGCATCCGTGCTCTGGTAGGTGCCAACCTTGGTTGGCACACGATAAATGCGCCCACCAAGGTGGGCATCTACCGAGCGTTTGCGGGGCCGCTATTCCCCGATCCACCCGTCCAGCAGGTCGGCGAACTCGTCGGCGTGTTCTTCCTCCTGCGCCAGGATCTCTTCAAGGATGCGCTTGGTGGTGGTATCGCGGTCGCCGATGAAGTTAATCATCTCGCGGTAGCTGTCGATGGCGATCCGTTCAGCCACCAGGTTCTCGCGCACCATGTCGCGCAGGTCGCTGCCTTCCTTGTATTCGGCATGCGAGCGCGTGGTCAGCGTATCCGGGTTCAGGTCCGGCTCGCCGCCAAGCTGGACGATGCGCTCGGCCAGCTTGCCGGCGTGCGCCTGTTCCTGCTGCGCATGCTCGAGGAACTCGGCCTTGACCGCGTCGGCCAGCATGCCCTTGGCCATGAAATAGTGCCGGTAGTAGCGCAGCACGCACACGTACTCGGTGGCGAGGGCATCGTTGAGCAGCTTGATCACCACCTTGCGGTCGGCGCTGTAGCTGTCGGTGATCGCGCCGTCTTCGATGTTGTGCCGGGCACGCTCGCGCAGGGTCTGACGGTCACTGATGCCGGGAATCCCGGCGGCGGGCTTGCTGGCTTTGGCTGGCTTGCTGGACATTGCTGGCCGTTTCCTTCTGCGGTGGGGAATCAGGTAGGCAGGTGCTCCAGCACGTACTCGGCGGAAGACACCTCGAACTGGCCCGGCTGCTCGATCCAGGCCGCACGCACCACGCCATCGACCACGTACAGCGCGAAGCGGCGCGAGCGCATGCCCATGCCCGAGGCGCTGGCATCCAGCTCCAGGCCGAGCGCGCGGGTCAGCTCGGCATTGCCGTCGGACAGCATCAGCAGGCCGTCGGGCACCTTCTGGTCGGCTGCCCAGGCTTTCATCACGAACGGGTCGTTGACCGCCATGCAGTAGACATCGATGCCGCGCTGGCGGAAGGCCTCGAATTTCTCGACGTAGCCGGGCAGGTGGCGGGCCGAGCAGGTGGGCGTGAACGCGCCGGGCACCGCAAACAGGACGACCTTGCGGGCGTCGAACAGCGAATGCGTATCAAGCGTTTCGATGCCCTCGCGGATGCGCTTGAGGGTCACTTCCGGAATGCGGTCGCCGACATGGATGGTCATGGGGAACTCCTTGCTGGGGCAGGCTAGTGGGCCGGATGGGACAGGGGCGTCAAGACATTGGAAAACCCGTGTGCAGGCCCCATCTTCAGGCGTTGCGGCGGGGGCTTCCAGCCACAGCCTGGGGCATCGGGATGGCAGCGGCATTGCGCAGGATCAGTCGGCCTCACCGGGGCCGCACGAGGGGCGGCGTAGCATCGCCGGCGCGTAGAATGAACCCGGGGCGGCGCCACCGGCGCGGCCGAAGCAGATCGAGGTAGCTGGATGGAATTCAAGGATTACTACGCCACCCTGGGGGTGGAACCGAGCGCGGGCGAGGCGGAGATCAAGACCGCCTACCGCCGGTTGGCACGCAAGTACCACCCGGACGTCAGCAAGGAGGCCGGGGCCGAAGACAAGTTCAAGGCGGTCAACGAGGCCTACGAGGCGCTGCGCGATCCGGAAAAGCGCGCAGCCTACGACCAGCTGCGCGCGCAGGGCTATCGCCCGGGCGAGGAGTTCAACGTGCCGCCGAACTACGGCGGCGCCGGCGGTTTCAATTTCGAGGAAGTATTCGGCGGTGGTGGCCCCAACGGCGGCTTCAGCGACTTCTTCGAAAGCCTGTTCGCGCGCCAGCGTGGCGGTGCCGGTCCGGGCCCGGGCTTCAGCAGCCAGGGCCACGCACCCAACCGCGACACCCGCGCCAAGCTGTCGGTCCCGCTGGAAGCGGCCTACAGCGGCGACAGCCTGCGCATCACCGTCAACGGCAAGCAGCTGGACGTGCGCGTGCCCAAGGGCATCCGTCCGGGCCAGGTGATCCGCCTGGCAGGGCAGGGCAACCATGGCGGCAACCTGCTGCTGGAAGTGGAGTACGCCGCGCATCCGCAGTTCGAGGTCGATGGCCGCAACATCCTCTATACGTTGCCGGTCACGCCCTGGCAGGCCGCGTTGGGCACCAGCATCAGCGTGCCGACCCTGGGCGGTGCGGTGGAGCTGAAGATCCCCGCCGACTCCGATGCCGGCCGCAAACTGCGCCTGCGTGGCCGGGGCCTGCCGGGCAGCCCGGACGGCGACCAGATCGTTGAAATCGAGATCGTGGCCCCGGCCGCGACCGACGAGGCGCAGAAGAAGGCCTACCGCAATCTGGCCAAGGCCTTCGGCGAGTCGATCTGAGCACGCCTTGCGGTCGTGCCGGCCGCTGGCCGGCAATTTCATGACCTGGGACGGTGACGCGTGGTTGCCGGCCAGCGGCCGGCACGACCACGCGCGTCTCAGCCCTGGCCGGCGAACACCCGCTCCAGCACCTCGGACAGCTCGTCTTCCGAGAACGGCTTGGTGATGTAGGCCTTGGCGCCCTGGCGCATGCCCCACATGCGATCGGTGTCCTGGTCCTTGGTGGTCACCAGGATCACCGGGATATGCCGGGTCGCCTCGTCGCGGGCGAGGGTACGGGTGGCCTGGAAGCCGTTGAGATTGGGCATCACCACGTCCATCAGGACCAGGTCGGGCAGCTCGGCCCTGGCGGTTTCGACCCCGGCGGCGCCATCGGTGGCGGTCAGGATCTGGTGCCCGAGCTTCTCGACGATGCGCTGTATCCCCAACAGCTGCGACGGTGAGTCGTCGACGATCAGAATGCGTGCCATGTTGTTCCCCATGTAATGCCCGCAGTGTAGTGCGGGCTCATTACCGGCGGGAGGGGGGCACCTGCCGTCCGTCGCCTGCCTGCGACGTTCAGTCGATCCGCACCACCGTGCGGCCCAGCGATCCACCCGCCAGCATCCGCTCGAACACTGCCCGGAGGCCATCAAGGCCGACCTCGGCGGTGCAGATGCGGTCCAGGTGCTGCGGCTTCCACTCACCGCCCAGGCGCGACCACACCTCTTCGCGCAGCCGGCGCGGCGCATTGGCCGAAGACACGCCGAGCAGCGACACACCGCGCAGGATGAAGGGCATCACCGTCATGTCCAGCGTCGGGCTGGCCGCCAGGCCGGCGCTGACCACGCTGCCGTAGGGCACGGTCTGCGCCAGCAGGCTGGCGAGCATGGCGCCGCCGGCATTGTCCAGGCCCCCGCCGAAGCGCGCCGACTGCAGCGGGCCGGTGTCGGCCAGCGCCTCGCGCGGCAGCACCTCGCTGGCACCGATGTCGCGCAGGAAGTCGGTCTGGTCCGGCTTGCCACTGACCGCGTGCACGGTGTAGCCGGCACGGCTGAAGATCGACAGCGCCAGCGCACCGACGCCGCCGCTGGCGCCGGTGACCGCCAGCGGGCCGAGCTCCGGGGTCTGGCGGTTGTCCTGCATGCGCAGCAGCGCCAGCGCCGCCGTGAAGCCGGCGGTGCCCAGCACCATCGCCTCGCGCGGGCTCAGCCCGGCCGGCTGTGCAATCACCGCACGCGACTCCAGCCGCACATACTGGCTGTAGCCGCCGTCACGGGTCTCGCTGAGGCCGCAGCCGGTGGCCAGCACCGCGTCGCCTTCACGCCAGGCCGGGTCGGTGCTGGCGACCACGGTGCCGGCCACGTCGATGCCGCCGACCAGCGGGAAGCGGCGCAGGATCTTCCCCTTGCCGGTGCCGGCCAGGGCATCCTTGTAGTTGACCGAGGACCAGTGGGCGCGGATCAGCACCTGCCCGGGGTTGAGGTCGTCGACACCGAGCCGGGTCAGGCCGCTGCGATAGCCGGCGTCGTCGTTTTCGATGCGGAAGGCGGTGAACGGGGTGGTGGGGGCCATCGGCGTTGCCTGACTTCGAGGAAAACGCCACCTTACCCCGTCGTCGCCCTTTCGATCCTGCCGATCCGCCCCATCTTGTATGATCGGTAATGGTTTCACGGCTGGCGCCGCGGGAAGGGCCCGCGCCGCAGCCCACATCTTGATGGAGCGTGCATGGCCTGGAATACACCCGGCGGCAACAAGGGCGGACAAGGCCCCGAGGACAATCGACGCGGGCCGTTCGGGTCGCGCGGCGGTGGCAATGGTGGTGGCTGGGGCGGACTGCCCGGGCCGCTGAAGGACCTGTTCGACGGCGGCATCGTGCGTTGGGTGGTGGCGGCCGTGGTGCTGCTGGTGCTGTTCTCCAGCTTCCAGCTGATCGGTGAGCAGCAGCGTGGCGTGGTCCTGCGCTTCGGCCAGTTCTCGCGCATCCTGCAGCCCGGCCCGAACTTCAAGCTGCCGTGGCCGATCGAGTCGGTCACCAAGGTCAACGCCACCGAGATCAAGACCTTCTCGATCCAGGTGCCGGTCCTGACCCGTGACGAGAACATCGTCAACGTCTCGCTGAACGTCCAGTACCGCATCGACGATCCGCAGCAGTACCTGTTCGGCACGGTCGATGCCAACCAGGTGCTGGAGCAGTCGGCGCAGAGCGCGGTGCGCGAGGAAGTCGGCCGCGCCGACCTCAATGCCGTGCTGAACAACCGTGGCCCGCTGGCCGTGGCCGCCGAGGAGCGCCTGCAGGCGCTGCTGAAGGCGTTCAAGACCGGCCTGACCGTGACCGGCCTGACCCTGCAGGACGCCCGTCCGCCGGAGGAAGTGAAGCCGGCCTTCGACGAGGTCAATGGTGCCCAGCAGGTCAAGGAACGCCTGATCAACGAAGCCCAGGCCTACGCCGCCAAGGTCGTGCCGGAAGCCCGAGGCCAGGCCTCGCGCGCCCGTACCACCGCCGAAGGCTACAAGCAGGCGGTGGTGTCCAAGGCCGAGGGTGACGCGCAGCGCTTCAGCCTGTTGCAGGCCCAGTACAAGGACGCGCCGGAAGTGACCCGCAAGCGCCTGTGGCTGGAGACCGTGCAGCAGGTGCTGAGCGAGAACCGCAAGGTGATCGGCGGCGATGGCCGCCAGCTGATCTACGTGCCGATGACCGGCGACACCCGTCCCACCACGTCGGCCCCGGCCGCAGTGGCAAACCCGGACGTGGTCATGCCGTCGCTGCCGGGCGCAGCGGTGGAAGCTTCCCGTGATCCGGGCCGGCCGGTGGGCCGCCCGACCGGGCGACCGAGCGGCCGTGAGGAGGGCAGCCGATGAAGAGTCCTATCTGGATCGCCGTGATCGTGGCGGTGGTGCTGGGCCTGCTCGGCTCGGTGTATGTGGTCCGTGAGGACCAGACCGCCATGGTGCTGAACCTGGGCAAGGTGGTGCGGTCGGACATCAAGCCAGGCCTGCACTTCAAGGTGCCGGTGGTGGAAACGGTGAAGGTCTTCGACCGCCGCTTCCAGGTGCTCGACACCGCGCCGGCGCGCTACTTCACCGCCGAGCAGAAGGACGTCAGCGTCGACTTCTTCGCCATCGGCTACATCTCCAACGTGGGTGACTACTTCCGTGCCACCGGCGGCGACCCGCGCGTGGCCAACGCCCGCCTGGCGCCGATCATCACCGATTCGCTGCGTAACCAGATCAACTCGCGCACCCTGCAGCAGCTGGTGTCCGGCGACCGCAGTGAGCTGATCGCCGAGCAGTTGAAGGGAATCAACGAGGCCGTGGCCGGCCTGGGCATGCAGATGATCGACCTGCGCATCAAGCAGGTGGACCTGCCCACCGACAGCCAGGTGATCAACGATGTGTACGAGCGCATGCGCGCCCAGCGCAAGCAGGAAGCCGCCAAGCTGCGCGCGGAAGGCGAGGAACAGTCGCTGACCATCCGCGCCCAGGCCGACCGTGACAGCACCGTGCTGATCGCCGAGGCCGAGCGCGATGCACAGCGCCTGCGCGGTGAAGGTGATGCGGAAGCCACCCGCATCTACGGCAAGGCCGGTTCGGCTGACCCATCGTTCTACGCGTTCTACCGTAGCCTGGAGGCGTACCGCGGCTCCATGACCGACGGCAACGGCGTGATCGTGCTCGACAAGAACGACCCGTTCCTGCAGTACCTGAAGAACGACCGCTGAGCTCGCAGGGCATTACCCCACGGGGCCCGGCCAACTGCCGGGCCCCGTGCTTTTTCCGGAGTTCCCGATGAAAGATCTGTTCGCCGCCGTCTGCCTGGTCGCGGTGCTGGAAGGCCTGTTCCTGTTCGTCGCGCCGTTCGCCTGGAAGCGCATGGCCGAACGCCTGCTGGACCTGCCCAGCCCGGCCCTGCGCAGCTTCGGCGGACTGGTGCTGCTGGCCGGCCTGAGCCTGCTGTGGTGGGTGCGGCACTAGACGCCCCGGCGCGGCCGCCTGCGTCTACGGGCGTGGCCTGGCCTTGGTAGCTGCCAACCTTGGTTGGCATTGCCGGCCAGCGGCCGGCACGACCGGGCGGGGCGGCTGACCGACCTGCACCTGCGTGGCCTGGCCCTGGTAGATGCCAACCCTGGTTGGCGTTGCCGGCCAGCGGCCGGCACGACCGGGCGGGGCCGCTGACCGACCTGCACCTGCGTGGCCAGGCTCTGGTAGATGCCAACCTTGGTTGGCATTGCCGGCCAGCGGCCGGCACGACCGGGTGGGGCAGTTGACCGACCTGCACCTGCGTGGCCTGGCCCTGGTAGATGCCAACCTTGGTTGGCATTGCCGGCCAGCGGCCGGCACGACCGGGCGGGGCAGCTGACCGACCTGCACCTGCGTGGCCAGGCTCTGGTAGCTGCCAACCTTGGTTGGCATTGCCGGCCAGCGGCCGGCACGACCGGGTGGGGCGGCTGACCGACCTGCACCTGCGTGGCCAGGCTCTGGTAGATGCCAACCTTGGTTGGCATTGCCGGCCAGCGGCCGGCATGACCGGGCGGGGCAGCTGACCGACCTGCACCTGCGTGGCCCGGCTCTGGTAGATGCCAACCTTGGTTGGCATTGCCGGCCAGCCGCCGGCACGACCGGGCGGGGCAGCTGACCGACCTGCACCTGCGTGGCCAGGCTCTGGTAGATGCCAACCTTGGTTGGCATTGCCGGCCAGCGGCCGGCACGACCGGGCGGGGCGGCTGACCGGCCGGTGAAGCCGTCCGTCGGAAAGGTGGCAGCGGACCCCGTAAACCCGGATAATGCACAAAAGCCGGACGGGCCTCCCCGTTCGGCTTTTTCCGTGTCTGGGCCCTCCATCGCCGGCCGCTCCCCGTTTGGAGCCGCCCTCCAGGTGCTGGCCAGCCCCGCCACGGTTTACCCGTCCGCGGCCCCGATGGCCGCAACAAACCGAGGAGCCCGTCATGGGTCAGTCTGTCGTAGTGTTGGGTGCCCAGTGGGGCGATGAAGGCAAGGGCAAGATCGTCGATCTGCTCACTGAGGAAATCGGCGCCGTCGTGCGCTTCCAGGGCGGCCACAATGCCGGCCACACCCTGGTCATCAACGGTAAGAAGACCGTCCTGCACCTGATCCCGTCGGGCATCCTGCGTGACGATGCGCTGTGCCTGATCGGCAACGGCGTGGTGATCTCGCCGGCCGCGCTGCAGAAGGAAATCGCCGAGCTGGAAGCCTCCGGCGTGGAAGTGCGTTCGCGCCTGAAGATCTCCCCGGCCGCGCCGCTGATCATGCCGTACCACATCGCCCTGGACCAGGCGCGCGAGCGCGCAGCCGGTGGCAAGGCGATCGGCACCACCGGCCGCGGCATCGGCCCGGCCTACGAAGACAAGGTGGCGCGTCGCGGCATCCGCATCGCCGACCTGCACTACCCGAAGCAGCTGGAAGAACTGCTGCGCACCGCGCTGGATTACCACAACTTCGTGCTGACCAAGTATCTGAACACCGATGCGGTCGACTTCCAGAAGACCTTCGACGAAGCACTGGCCTTCGGCGAATACGTGCAGCCGATGAAGTCCGACGTGGCCGGCATCCTGCACGACCTGCGCAAGCAGGGTAAGCGCGTGCTGTTCGAAGGTGCGCAGGGTGCGCTGCTGGACATCGACCACGGCACCTACCCGTACGTCACCAGCTCCAACACCACCGTCGGTGGTGCGCTGGCCGGTTCCGGCGTCGGCGCTGATTCGATCGACTACGTGCTGGGCATCGCCAAGGCCTACGCCACCCGCGTAGGCGGTGGCCCGTTCCCGACCGAGCTGGACGACGAAGTCGGCCAGGGCATTCGTGACCGCGGCGCCGAGTACGGTGCGTCGACCGGCCGTCCGCGTCGTTGTGGCTGGATGGACATCGTCGCGCTGAAGCGCGCCGTGGCCATCAACGGCATCAGCGGCCTGTGCATCACCAAGCTGGACGTGCTCGATGGCATGGAAAAGCTGAAGGTCTGCATCGCCTACGAATACAACGGCAAGCGCACCGAGTACGCGCCGCTGGACGCGCAGGGCTGGGAAGAATGCACCCCGGTGTATCTGGAGTTCCCGGGCTGGAGCGAGAACACCCACGGCATCACCCAGTGGGACGACCTGCCGCCGGCCGCACGCGCCTACCTGCGTTCGCTGGAAGAGCTGGCCGGCTGCCCGATCAGCATCGTCTCCACCGGCCCGGACCGCGACCACACCATGGTCCTGCAGGATCCGTTCGCCTGAGGTGGCGCCGGGCCATGCCCGGCGTTGGTGACAGGAAAAGCCCCGCGCACGCGGGGCTTTTTCGTTACTGTGTGGCCAGGCCAGCGGGGAAGCGACGCGATGACCAGGATGTCAGCGTGAAAGGCGGGACGGTAGTGCGGGTCACCCTGTGGGTGTCGTGGAGCCTGTGGTGCATGGCCGGCCTGGTACTTGTGCTGGGTGCAGCCGCCAATGCCCTGGCTTCGCGCACGCAGACGGTGCCGCTGGTGCTGCGCCCTGGCGCAACCGCCCAGATCACCGTCTACCGCCTCATCGATGACCAGCTTCGGCTGCGCCTGCGCTATGCCGCGGACGGTACAGAGGCTGACCCTGAAGTGCTGCTGCGCATCGAAACTCCGACCGATCATGGAGACTTCCGCGCAGGGAAGCGTTGAGGAGTGGCCGGGCAGGGCATCGACCGCGCGCTGGTATCGGTTGAGTCCAGCGGCCTCATGGCCTCCTACTTTGGTTACGGTCGCGGCGACGCATTGCCACGCGGCCGCTCATGGCTGCGGGTAACCGTGCTGGAGGTGGATCCGGCGCTGGCGGGACGCACTGCAGACATCGAGCTGCAGCCGCCGCTGGGTCTGCTGAAGCTGACCGACCTGGACTACCTCTGGCTGTGGCCGTTCTTTTTCTGGAAGATGGCGGCGCTGTTCCTGCTGATTCCGGGGGCTGCGTTGACTGTCTTCACTGTGGCGTTGCGGCGCCAGCAGCGCCGGGCATCGGTGCCGCCGACTTCAGCAAGGGATAGGGATTGATCGACTCTCCCTTCCACCACTGCTTCTCCGGCCCCAACACATGCACTTCGAAGTGCAGGTGCGGGGCCTCGGCGCTGGCATTGCCGGTGCTGCCGACGTAGCCGATCACATCCCCGCGCTTGATCGCCTGTTTCTCGGCCAGGCCATCGGCATAGCGCTGCAGGTGCGCGTAGTAGTAGCACCAGCGTCCGCTGGGCTCGAACTGGTAGATCGTCAGTCCGCCGCGTTCGCTGTCGAACAGTTTTTCCACCGTGCCATCAGCCACCGCGAGTACCGGAGTACCGGCATCGGCCAGGATGTCGATGGCATCGTGCGCGCGGCCTTCGCTGCGTGCATCGGTGAAGGTATCGCGCAGCTGCGAGGCCAGGATGCCCTGCACCGGCAGCAGCAGGCCGGACGGTGCATCAGTGGCGCTGGACGGCGACAAGGCCGTGGGAGCCGGAGCGCCTACGCGCGGCATTGCAACCGCAGCGACCGCTGGTTGCACTGCGGGCGGGGAAACCGCCACCGGCTCACCCGCATCGTGGTGCAGCCACCAGCCTGCTCCCACGCCCAGCAGCACGCCCAGCACGATCAGCTGCGAAAGACGCATCGGTTCACTCCTGCATCACCACGGGTACCGAGGTATCCACTGCGTCGGCCACACGCACCGCATCCCAGTTGGTCATGCGTACGCAGCCATGCGATTCGGTCTTGCCCACGTGGCTGGGTTCGGGCGTGCCATGCAGGCCGTAGTGTGGCTTGGACAGGTCGATCCAGACCCGGCCGACCGGATTGTTCGGGCCCGGCGGCAGCGTCGCCTTCTTTTCGCCCTTGCGCGCATCCCAGAACAACTTCGGGTTGTAGTGGAACGGCGGGTCGCGATACACGCCCAGGATCTTCCATTCGCCGATCGGCAACGGGTCGTGCTGGCTGCCCGACGACACCGGCACCTGCGCGATCAGCTTGCCCTGCGCATCCAGCAACTGCAGGGTGGAGTCGGATTTGTCGACCACGATCTTCGCCGCCTTCGGCAATGCCGCTGGTGCGATGTTGGGCACTTGGATGCGGCTGCCAGCCTTGCTCAGATCCACGCCGGGATTGAGCACCTTCAGCAACTCCGGCGAGGCGTGGAAGCGCTCGCCCAGGGCTTCTTCCACGCTGCTGAAACCCAGCGATTTCAGTTTGGCCTGTGCGGCAGGTCCTTTCGGTGTGGCCTGGAACGGGCCGGCAACATCCTCGGCAGTCAGCGTGTAGCTGGCCAGCGGCCCCACCGTATCAGCCTGCAGAGCCTTCCAGGTGGCGTCGTCCAGCTCACCCGTCGCGGTCAGCCCATGCGCGGCCTGGAAGCCCGCCACCGCGCGTCGCTGGTTGCTGCCCACTTCGCCATCGATCTGGCCAGGCGAGAAATTCGCGCGATCCAGCAGCACCTGGGCATGCAGTGCGGAGCGCACTGCGGTGTCCGGGCCGGCCTTCTCGGCAATGGGGGCGGGCAGGTTGGGCGCAGGGGGCTGCGCGAAGGCGGGTGATATCAGTAGCGACAGGACGAACAGTACAGGATGGGGTACACGCATGGGCATCTCCGGCATTCACGGAACTACCATGCCTGTGCGCAATGCAGGACTGATGTGAAAAGAATCTGACGCCGGGATGAGTGGTGCCAACGTGACCATCCCTTGTGGGGCCGCGTCTGCACATGGAAAGCAACGAGGGCAGGCGACCACGGATCCGTCGCCGCCTGCCCTGATGTTCAATCCACAGTAACCATGATGTCGATGCTGTTGTTGTCCTCCCGTGACTCGCTCACGGTGTTCTGATCGTCAACCAGCAGCTGGATGGAGTGCACCCCTGGGGTCGGGCGCCAGACGTCGTTGTAAGTCCTGACATTGACGCTGGCGCCGGGTGCCAGGGTGTAGTTCTGGAGGCCGCCCCATACGCAACCTTCAATGAAACACTGCCCGTTCTTCATGGCCATCAGCCCAATCCAAGGCGCGCTGGCGGCGACCGAGCCGACATTCTCGATGGTTGCGGTGAACGAGGTTGCATCGCCGGATTTCGGACGCAGCGGCCGTGAATGGGCGCTGGTGATCCGAAGGTCTGGCTTGTCCGAGACCTGGATGATTCGAGCCAGCTGGTTGTTGCCCTCATTCGACTCCTGGATCAGCCCTTGGTCGTCAACAATGGAGGTGATCTGTTGCTGGCCACCCGCAGCTGGCCAAACGGGGCCTGCGGGGCTCAACCATACGGATTCGCCCGGCGCCAAGGCCGTTGTCAGGCCACTCCAGGGGCAGCCACTGGCTGGGCACGCGCCGTTTACCAGATAGACCGCTCCGAGCCAACCCGCAGGTGCGGGCATTGATCCGCGGTTGGTTACCGCCGTGCGGAATGTCACTGCATCGCCTGGCTTGAAACTGGCTGGAATCGTTTCGATCAGGTATGGCTGCAGATCGGGCAGATCCCCCACCATGATTTCCCGGGTCAACTCGTTGTTGTGTTCGTCGAGTTCCTTGATGCGGTCCGCGTCATCAGCCAACACGGTCATCGCATGCAGCCCTGCCGAAGGTGTCCAGCTGGGTCCCTGGTTCAGATCTATGGTGGCCTGTTGACCAGGGGCCAGACTGATGGTCAAGATTCCCCATTGGCATCCTCCCTCGAAACACTGTCCCTCCTCATGGACGAGGACACTGTGGTGATTCATGGGAGACGGAGCATTGCCGGCATTTCGGATGGTTGCCCGGAAACGGACTGGCTCCCCTGCCCGGAACTGGCTTGGAATCGTGTCGATCCGCGTGACCTGAAGGTCCGGTTGATGCGTGAGGTCATCGATCATTGAGTTGAAGATGGCAGGGCAGTTCTGCCCGTCGAACTGAAAATCAGGGCGTGCACCCGGCCAGAACGCAAAGTAGGCGCTGCCTAGGTTGCGAGGGCGGTCCGCTCCATACACGGCTTGCAATGAAGCTTCGAGTTTCACCCGGAAGCTGGTGCGCAGTCCGGGGTCATTGCAGCTGGTGTAGTTGAAAGCAGGAAGGACCGGAACCATTCCACCTCCCAGCAATCCGTGCCGTTTCCATTTGTGGTACTGAGCGACCTGTTCGTTGACGGTGTTCTGATACTGGTCAACGAAGACGACATCCTGTGCGTGTGGGCTCATTGCGTACTGGATCTGGACATCGCTCAACGTGCCCATCAGATTGGCGATGATCACCGGGCGCGCGGATGCATCGGGATCCGCTTGCCGAAGCCTTTCGTAGACCAGTTCCTGGAAGCGCTTGCAGATACCAAGGTTCTGTGGTGTCTGTGGCAGAGCTGGTTCGTCAAAAGTGTAGTAACCAACTACGATGTCTGAGTTCTGCAGGGCAAGTGCAGCAACAGCGTCAAGCTCCTGTTGAAGCCAGTCTGGTAGACGCTCGTTGCCAGGAGAGCAGGCACTGCCGGGATCTGCGTACCAGGCGTCGTGAACGGGTCCGTTGAACTGGAGCAGCACTTTGAATCTGGATAACAGCGGGTCCTGCCGCAGCGCCTGCAAACGGGAGCTGAGTTCACCCGTATTCCATCCTGTCACGGGAATCACATTCGCGCCGGCATTGTGCAGCTCGGTCAGCTGGGAGCGGACTGCGGGGTCAGCATTGCCGATGATGTTGTACGCGTAGAGGAACTTGAAGTTGCTTCCGGTGTATGCGTCCTGGGCGTGCGCGGACTGTGGGCTTGTCATGCAGGCAAGCAGGAGCGGAAGTGCACTGAGATAATGCCTCATGGTCGTCCTTGTACGATGGCGAGGGTGGCCGAGGTCTGGCATCTTGCAGATCAGCGGTGGCCCAGCATAACGGCAACAACTGCGTGGATCAGACCGCCTACGGAGATGCTGCGCATTCGTTGCTGGCAATGGCGATGCAAATGTGAATCGCGCCCGAAGCGTTCAGAATTTACGGGTCAAGACCCAGCATGAGGCCGCCGATAAGGCCACATCCCCCCGTATTGGATACCCCCATGAACTACTTGAGGAACGTCAGGGTTGCTTGGCGTCTTGGGCTGGGCTTTGGCCTGTTGCTGCTGCTGGTCGCCGCCGTGGTGGCCACCGGCGCCACTGCCAGTGTCGTGCAGAAGCGCGCGATGCAGCAGGTGGTCGACGTCAGCGTGGCCAAGGTGCGCCTGCTGTCGCAGATGCTCGATGCCAACAACCAGATGATGGTCGTGCGCCGCGAAATGCTGATCCGTCAGGGCGAAGACCGCGGCAGCGACGAGAAGCGCATCGCCGACCTGGTCAAGCGCTATGAGGCCAGCTGGACCGCCTACCAGGCGCTGCCCAGCGATGCCCAGGGCAAGACCATCGCGGAAACCATCGCGGCCAAGCGTGCCGTTGCGCGCCCGCTCAACAAGCAGACCAGCGAACTGATGGAGCAGGGTGATTACCCTGGCGCCGTGGCGCTGACCCTGGGCCCGGTGCAGGAAGCGGCCAACGGCTGGAACAAGGCGCTGTCCGATGGCGTGGACTTCGAGGAGAAGGAAAGCCGTGAGGCTGCCGCCGAAGCGATCCGCCTGGGCGAACGCAGCCTGCTGCAGCTGCTGGTGCTGGGCGGCGTCGCGCTGCTTGCCGGCATCGGCGCTTCGGTGATGATTGGCCGCAGCCTGACCGGCCCGCTGGCGCGCGCGGTGAACCTGGCCGAGCGGCTGTCCAAGGGCCAGCTGGACCAGGAGTTCCGCCTCGGTGGCCGGGATGAGCTGACCCAGCTGGGCGAGGCCATGGCCAGCGTGCGGCAGAGCGTGCAGGCGGCGATCGGCGCGCAGCTGCAGATGGCTGAGCAGCACGAAGCGGGTGCGATCCGCTATCGCATGGACGACAGTGCCTTCCCCGGTGATTTCGGCCGCATGGTGCAGGCCACCAACAGCCTGGTCGAATCGCACGTGCAGGTGGAGCTGCTGATGGCCGAAGTGATGCAGCGTTACGCGATCGGCGACCTCAGCCGTGACCTGCCGGACTACCCGGGCGAGAAGGGCACGCTGACCCGCACTCTGGCCGCGGTAAAGCAGAGCCTGATGGCGATCAACGCGCAGATCGATGAACTGGCCCGTGCGGCTCGCGCCGGCGACTTCAGCATGCGTGGCGATGCTGCTGCGTTCCAGTATCAGTTCAAGGCGATGGTCGAACACCTCAACGGCATGATGGCCAGTTCGCAGGCCAGCATTGCCGATGTTTCCGACGTGCTGCGCGCGATCTCGCACGGTGACCTGACCGCACGCATGGACGGTGAGTACGACGGCGTGTTCGCACGCATGCGCGACGACGCCAATACCACCACCGCGCAGCTGACGGGCATTGTGCGGGGCATCCAGGTGGCTGCCGACAGCATCAACAACGCGGCCCAGGAACTGGCCGCCGGCAACAACGACCTGTCGCGCCGCACGGAGCAGCAGGCGGCCAACCTGGAGGAAGCTGCCGCGTCGATGGAGGAGCTGACCTCCACCGTGCGCCAGAACGCCGAGCTGGCGCGTCAGGCCGACAGCGAAGCGCATGCCGCCGGTGCCGCCGTACGCGAGACCGAGCAGGCGATGGCGCAGATGGCCTCGGTGATGGGTGAGATCGATCATTCCTCGGCACGCATCTCGGAAATCTCCACCGTTATCGACGGCATCGCGTTCCAGACCAACATCCTGGCGCTGAACGCTGCGGTGGAAGCCGCGCGCGCGGGCGAGCAGGGCCGTGGTTTTGCCGTGGTCGCCAGCGAAGTACGAACGCTCGCGCAGCGTGCCGGCGTCGCCGCCAAGGAAATCAAGGAGCTGATCGAAGACGCCGCTGCCAAGGTGAAGAGTGGCCTGGCGGTGACCGTTGAATCGGAAGCAGCGATCGCACGCGTCGCCCAGGCCAGTTCGCGCACCACCCAGCTGATGAGCGACATCGCAGCGGCCAGCAAGGAACAGGCCGCCGGCATCGAGCAGGTCAACCAGGTGGTGGTGCAGATGGACCAGGTGACGCAGCAGAACGCGGCCCTGGTGGAAGAAGCCACTGCGGCGAGCCGCGCGCTGGAAGAACAGGCGCATGCGCTGACCACGTCGGTAGCGGTATTCAAGGTGGAAGGCGCAGTGGCTTCGGCCGTGCCGCGCCGTGCAGCCTGAGCAGGCTGCTGACCCCGTGACAGGAATACGGCCGCCTTGAGCGGCCGTATTTGCATTGCCCGCTCAGGCAGCAGGGAGGATCGCCCTCATTGCTCCAGGACGCTGCCGAGCATGGCCCCAAGCACGTACAGCACGCCAAGCGTGGGAGGAATTACCAGAAGGTAGACGGTGATCCAGGTCATTCCGGAAAGCCAGCGTCCCACGCCGATGACGTTGAGTGCTGCGGTCTGCAGCATCACCGGCAGTTGCATGAGGATGTAGGCGCTCTTGGGGTCGCTGTTGGACCGGGCATCGAGCACCAGCCAGGTGGTCAGCGCGAGATAGAGCGCGCATAGGGCAATGCCGGTCCAGCTGAGCCAGCGTGGCTTGCGCATGCCGCCTTCCTCGTCTGTCCGGGGCCATCAGGGTAGCGCCGCGACCAGCGGCGTGCACTTCCCTGGGTCGAGCCGATAAGCGAAGCTGCGCGGCAGCGAGTCGTGCGAAGGGACCTGAGAAGTGAGCAATGTGATGAACGCCGTGATGCTCCCGATCGTGATGCTGCCCGGGCTGGATGGCAGCGGCCTGCTGTCGACATGCTTCGTGGAAGCGATGCAGGACCAGGGGGTTACCGTGCAGGTGCTGCCGCTGCCCATGCACGGGCCACAGGACTACGTTACATTGGCGTCGATCCTGCGCCCGCAGCTTCCCATCTCTCCCTTTGTGCTGCTGGCTGAATCGTTTGCCGGGCCGCTGGCTATTGAACTGGCGGTGGCTTCACCGCCGGGGTTGCGCGGATTGATACTGAGTACGACCTTCGCGCGGCGACCGGTGCCGCTGCCAGCGGCGAGCGCACGCTTGCTTGCCCCTGCATGGCCACCGCCGCCGCTGGCGTTGCTGGCCCGGCTTCTGCTGGGGCATTGGCGGACACGCATGAACCTTCGCGAGCTGCGACATGCGATCGCTGCGGTACCGACCGCGATCCTGCGGCAGCGCGCTGCGGCGACACTGCAGATCGATGTCCGCGCGCAGTTGCCGAAGCTCACGCTGCCGACGTTATGCCTGCATGCACGACAGGACCACCTGTTGTGGCCGCCCAGCGTGGCCGAGCTGCAGGTCTTGTTGCCCGATGCCCGGCACGTATCGCTGGAAGGGCCGCATCTACTGCTGCAGGCCCGTGCCGAGGCAGCCGCAGCCGAAGTTGCCGCATGGATGAGGGCGCTCCCCTCCTGATCGAAGACTCAGCCGCGTGCACGCGTGCGCGCGGCTTTCTTCGCCGCCGCCTTGCGCACGGTCTTCTTCGCGGCCCGCGTCTTGGCTGCCTTCTTCGCGGCGGCGCTCCGCGCGGCGGCCGTACCCGCCTTCTTTACCGCTGCCTTCTTCGCCGTCTTCTTTGCGGCCTTCTTTGTCGCGGTCTTGCGAGCCGGTGCCTTCTTCGCCACCGCCTTCTTCGCAGGTGCCTTCTTCGCCGCCGTCCTCTTGGTTGCGGCCTTCTTTGTGGCCGATTTCCTGGCAGGCGCCTTCTTGGCAGCCTTCTTGCTGGTCGCCTTCTTCGCGCCCTTGCGGGCACTGCCGGCGCGCTTGCCGCCGCCGTCCTGCTTGTTCACGGTGGCCCAGGCAATGCGCTCGGCGGTGCCTTCACTCGCGCCGCGATCACGTTCGCTTTCCTCGATGTGCTCGGCCTGGCGCTTCTGCTTTTCGGTGTATGCGGATTTGTCACCACGGGGCATGACGATTCTCCTGTCGTTGTGGTCAGGCCAGCAGGCGCAGCTTGGGCTCGCGCGCCCACTGGCGGGTGGCGGCCGCCGCCAGGAATGCCTTGGCGTCTTCTGCTTCGACGATGCCGGGGTCGTTGCCGACGCGCGCCGCCTTCAGCAGCACCTGGCCGCCCGCGTCGCTGGCGATGGCCTTCAGGTGTGCCCACGCCTGGCTGACGAATTCGACGGCTGCACTCTCTTTCGACAAGGCCTTCGCGGCTTCAAGGCTGAGCACCACGGCTACTGCATCGAACACGGCTGACGGGGTGCCCGCCAGCTGCCCATCTGCCGCCTGCAATGCGCCATCGCTCAGCGTGGCGCCTCCCACTTTTGGCGCGACCAGCTTCACGTCTGCACCTGCCTTCCGGACGGCCTTGCTCAGGCTGGCAATCACGCGCGCGTCGGAGCCTTCGTCGAACAGGATGCCGATGCAGCGACCCTGCAGGGTGGGCTTGTTACGCCCGATCACGCGCACCTCGGGAGCGGGCGGCATGTCCCGCACCGGCGTGGCGGTTGGGGCCGGGTCGGGCAGCGCAGGCAGGGCCAGGCCATCGGCCACGCGCTGCGCCAGCGCGTCATCGATGTTGCGCAGGTGGCTGACGGTGCGCACCCGCACCTTCAGCGTTTCCACCTTGGACAGCTCGAACACCAGCGCCGATGCCAGGTGCGCCTGCTCCGGCTTTTCCAGGCTGCGGAAGAACATCCGGGCCTGGCTGTAGTGGTCGGCGAAACTCTCCGCGCGGGTGCGGCCCTTGCGGCCATCGTCGGCGCTGGCATGGCTGCGGAATCCGGCAGGCGTCTCGCGCGGGGTGTCGTCCTGCAGCGAGCTGGGATCGTAGGCGACGCGGCCCTTGGGCACCTGCATCTGCATGTGGCCGTCGCGCTGATGATTGGCAAACGGGCACTTCGGTGCATTCACCGGGATCTGGTGGAAGTTCGGGCCGCCCAGGCGCAGCAGCTGGGTGTCCAGGTAGGAGAACAGGCGGCCCTGCAGCAGCGGGTCGTTGCTGAAGTCGATGCCGGGCGGCACGTTGGCCGGGCAGAACGCCACCTGCTCGGTCTCTGCGAAGAAGTTGTCGGGCCAGCGGTCCAGTACCATGCGCCCGATCACCTGCAACGGCACCAGCGATTCGGGAATGATCTTGGTCGGATCCAGGTGGTCGAACGGGAATGCGTCGGCGTCTTCTTCGGTGAACAGCTGCACCGCCAGCTCCCATTCGGGAAAGTCGCCGCGCTGGATGGCCTCGAACAGGTCGCGGCGATGGAAGTCATTGTCGGCCGATTGCAGTTTCAACGCTTCGTCCCAGACCGTGGACTGAATGCCCAGCTTGGGCCGCCAGTGGAACTTGACGAACGTCGACTCGCCAGCCTCGTTCAGCAGGCGGAAGCTGTGCACGCCGAAGCCTTCGATCATCCGCAGCGAACGCGGGATGGCGCGGTCGCTCATCGCCCACATGATCATGTGCATCGATTCGGGCATCAGCGAAATGAAGTCCCAGAACGTGTCATGGGCCGACGCGGCCTGCGGGAAGGCGCGGTCCGGCTCCATCTTCACTGCGTGCACCAGGTCCGGAAACTTCATCGCGTCCTGGATGAAGAACACCGGGATGTTGTTGCCGACCAGATCCCAGTTGCCCTCCTTGGTGTAGAACTTGACCGCAAAGCCGCGCACGTCGCGCGGGGTATCCACCGAGCCTGCGCCACCGGCCACGGTCGAGAAGCGGGTGAATACCGGCGTCTTCACGCCGACCTCGGTCAGGATGCGCGCGCGGGTATGGGCTGCCAGTGATCGGGTCAGCTCGAAGTAGCCGTGTGCTGCGCTGCCACGTGCGTGCACGATGCGCTCGGGAATGCGTTCGTGATCGAAGTGGGTGATCTTCTCGCGCAGGATGAAGTCCTCCAGCAGCGTGGGCCCCCGAGGTCCCTGCCGCAGGGAGTTCTGGTTGTCCGCCACCGGAATGCCCTGGTCGGTGGTCATTGCCGGATGGCTGCCCCCGGCCTGCTGGTGCAGTTCATCGCCATCGCCCCGGCGGTGGCTTTCGGCAGGGACGGTTGCGCGCTTGCCGGTCGGCTTGCTGGCGGCCATGGACGTTGGCTCCGGATCATCAAAAGGAACCACGACACTGGAACCAGCCCCGTTAAACCACGGTCCGGCAAAGGTGAACGTACGGGCAAAAGCAGGCTCGGGTATGCTTGCCGCATGCGAGTCGAGCCCGCCGACATCGAAGCCCTGTTCGACGCCATCCCGGATGTGCTGTTCTTCATCAAGGACCGCCAGGGGCGTTACACCCACGTCAACCAGACCATGCTGCGGCGGCTGGGTCTGCGCGCGCGCAAGGACGTGATCGGGCGTACGGCGGCCGAAATCTACCCGACCGGCCTCAGTGCGGACTACGTTGACCAGGACGCCCGCGTGCTGTCCGGTGAGGTGATCGAGAACCTGATGGAGCTGCACCTGTTCGCCAACCGCGAACCGGGCTGGTGCCTGACCTGCAAGCGCCCGCTGGTGGTCGACGGGGCCATCGAGGGCCTGATCGGCATTTCCCGCGACCTTGGCCAGAAGGACAGCCTCGGCACCCAGTACGAGCAGCTGCGGCTGGCGCTGGCCCACCTCAACGCGCACTACGCCGAGAACGTGCGCATGCAGACCCTGCTGGACATCACCGGCTTTTCGCTGTCCAAGCTGGAGCGCAGCTTCCGCAAGGTGTTCCAGATGACCCCGCAGCAGGTGCTGACCCGGCTGCGGATCCAGATGGCCATGCATCTGCTGCATGGCGACGACAGCATCGCCTGCATCGGCCAGGCCTGCGGTTTCAGCGACCAGAGTGCCTTCACCCGCAAGTTCAAGGCTGAAACCGGTTTCTCGCCGCGTGCCTATCGTGCCCGTATCGGTGGGAACGTCGGCGAGCCGGCGCTGGCCTGAGCGGCCTGCTGCGCTGTGCCTATCCCCGTGGGCACGGGACAGGGTAAGGTGTCGCCCCTGTAGCCCGCCGCCAGCCCCGCCGATGCCCAACTCGATTCCGACCGCTTCGCCGTCCCGCCTCGGACATTCGCTCAAGCCCCGCCAGCTGATCATGATGGGCCTGGGCAGCGCCATCGGCGCCGGGCTGTTCCTCGGCTCGGGCGTGGGTGTGCAGGCGGCCGGTCCGGCGGTCCTGGTGTCGTATCTGGTCGCCGGAGCGCTGGTGATCATCGTGATGAACGCTCTGGGCGAGATGGCGGCGGCCAAACCGACCAGCGGCGCGTTCTCGGTGTATGCAGCCGACGCCATGGGCGCTACCGCCGGTGCCACCGTGGGCTGGCTGTGGTGGGTGCAGCTGGTGATCGTGATCGCCGCCGAAGCAGTGGGTGCGGCCGGGCTGCTGGCCACGGTCTGGCCGGCGATACCGGTACCGATGGCGGCGTTGGCGTTCATGCTGTTCTTCACCGCGATCAACCTGCTCGGAGTGAAGAGCTTCGGCGAGTTCGAATTCTGGTTCGCCATCCTCAAGGTCGCGGCGATCCTGGCCTTCATCGCCATTGGCGTGGCGCTGCTGATGGGATGGCTGCCGCAGGTGACCTCCCCGGGCCTGAGCAACTTCACCGAACACGGTGGTTTTGCGCCGAAGGGCCTGGCCGGGATCGGCGCGGCGCTGCTGGTGGTGGTGTTCGCCTTCGGCGGCACCGAGATCGTGGCCGTGGCGGCGGCCGAAACCGAAGACCCCGAGCGCAGCATTGCCCGTGCCATCCGCACCGTGGCCTGGCGCATCCTGGTGTTCTACATCGGCTCGCTGAGCGTGATCATCGCCGTGGTGCCGTGGACCAGCGAGGCGCTGAAGTCGCCGTTCGCCGCCGTGCTGGACATCGCCCGCATCCCGGGCGCTGGTACCGCCATCACGCTGATCGCCGTGATCGCGCTGCTGTCGGCGCTCAATGCCAACCTCTACGGCGCCTCGCGCATGATGTATTCGCTGGCGCAGCGTCGCGAAGCGCCGGCCGTGCTTGGCTGGACCGACCCGCGCCAGGTGCCGGTGATCGCCGTGCTGGCCAGCGTGCTGTTCGGCTTTGCCGCCACGGTAATGGAACTGCTGTTCCCGGACCGGGTGCTGCCGGTGCTGCTGAACATCGTCGGTTCCACCTGCCTGCTGGTGTGGACGCTGTCGCTGGTCTCGCAGCTGGTGCTGCGTCGTCGCGCGGATCGTCTGGGTACCCGACTGCCGTTCCGCATGGCCGGTTTCCCGTGGCTGACCTGCTGTGCACTGGCGATCCTTGCGCTGATCTTCGGCCTGCTGCTGAGTGAGTCGCACACCCGCCTGCAGTTCCTGTCGATGGTGGCGTTGACCGCCACGATCGCCGCCAGCAGTGCCATCGCGCGGCGCATGCGCCAGGCGTGATTCTGTAGAGCCGACCCTGCGGTCGGCTGCTGTTTGCGCGATCGCCAGCCGAGCATGGGCTCGGCTCTACAACAGGCACACACTCCGCGTGGCACTGTGCAGGCAGGCCGTCATCGGCCCGTCGACCAGGAGTACCGCATGCTGCGCAGCCGTCCCTTCCTGATGTTCACCGGCCAGGCCGAGGCCGCGCTGGCCCTGTACGCCGAAGCCTTTGCCGATTTCCGGCTGCTGGCCCTGCAACGCCATCCCGAGGGGGCCGGCGCCGGCGTGCCGGGGCAGGTCCGCCAGGCCATCTTCCTGCTCGGTGGCACCCACTACCTGTGCTTCGACAGCCTGGACGTGCACGATTTCACCTTCTCGCCGTCGATCTCGCTGTTCGTCGAGTGTTCCGGTGCCGAGCAGTTCGAGCGCGCGGCACGCGTGCTGGGTGAGGGCGGCCATTGGTTGATGCCGGTGGGCGACTATGACTTCAGCAATCGCTACGGCTGGGTGCAGGACCGCTTTGGCGTGTCGTGGCAGTTGAGCCTGGGGCAGATGCCGGACCCGTGATCGGATGCTTGTGGGTGTGGGCCTTGGTCCACACGCCCCATGAAAACGGCCCGCTTGCGCGGGCCGTTTTCTTTACCGATGCAGTGAGGAATCACGCCTCGACTTCATCATCCTTGTAGGCATCGACCGGGATGCAGGCGCACATCACGTTCTTGTCGCCGTACACGTTGTCGACACGCGCCACCGGCGGCCAGTATTTGCTCTGCTTCAGGCTGGCCAGCGGGAAGGCGGCCAGTTCACGCGGGTAGGCGTGGGTCCACTCGCTGGCGGTCACTGCGGTGGCAGTGTGCGGCGCGTTCTTCAGCGGGTTGTCCTCGCGGTCGAGGCGGCCGTCTTCGATCGCGGTGATCTCCTCGCGGATCTGGATCATCGCGTTGATGAAGCGATCCAGTTCGTGCAGCGATTCGCTCTCGGTCGGCTCCACCATCAGCGTGCCGGCCACCGGGAAGCTCAGGGTCGGGGCATGGAAGCCGAAGTCGATCAGGCGCTTGGCCACGTCCTCGGCACCGATGCCGCTGGTCTTCTCCAGCGGGCGCACGTCCAGGATGCACTCGTGCGCCACCAGGCCGTTGCGGCCGGTGTACAGGGTCTTGAAGTGCGGGGCCAGGCGCTTGGCGATGTAGTTGGCGTTGAGCTGCGCGACCTGGGTGGCCTTGCGCAGGCCGTCGCGGCCCATCATCGCGATGTACATCCAGCTGATCGGCAGGATCGAGGCGCTGCCGAAGCTGGCCGCGCTGACCATGCCGACCGGGCCGTTGTCACCCAGCTTGCCCGGCAGGAACGGGGCCAGGTGCTCCTTGACCGCGCACGGGCCGACGCCCGGGCCGCCACCGCCGTGCGGGATGCAGAAGGTCTTGTGCAGATTCAGGTGCGAAACGTCCGACCCCCACTTGCCCGGCTTGGCCACGCCGACCAGGGCATTCATGTTGGCACCGTCGGTGTACACCTGGCCGCCGTGCTTGTGGATGATCTCGCAGATCTCCACCACCTCTTCCTCGAACACGCCGTGCGTGGACGGGTAGGTCATCATGATCGCAGCCAGGCGGTCGCTGTACTTCTCGGCGTTGAGGCGGATGTCCTCGACGTCGACGTTGCCGTTGGCATCGGTCTTGGTCACCACCACCTTCATGCCGCACATCTGCGCCGAGGCCGGGTTGGTGCCGTGCGCCGAATCCGGGATCAGGCAGATGTCGCGGTGGCCTTCGCCGCGCGAGCGGTGGTAGGCGCGGATCGCCAGCAGGCCGGCGTACTCGCCCTGCGCGCCGGAGTTCGGCTGCAGGCTGACCGCGTCATAGCCGGTGCATTCCACCAGCATCGCTTCCAGCGTGTCGATGAGTTCCTTGTAGCCCAGCGCCTGGTCGGCCGGCACCAGCGGGTGGATCTGCGAGAACTCCGGCCAGGTCACCGGGATCATCTCGGCGGTGGCGTTGAGCTTCATGGTGCACGAGCCCAGCGGGATCATCGTGCGGTCCATCGCCAGGTCCTTGTCGGCCAGCGAGCGCAGGTAGCGCAGCAGTTCGTGCTCGCTGTGGTGGGTGTTGAACACCGGATGGGTCAGGAACGCGGACTGGCGCAGCAGGCCGGCCGGCAGCGCATCGGCGGTGCTGGCATCCAGCGCGTCGACGTCGGCCTGCGCACCGAACACGGCGGCCAGTGCGACCACGTCGGCGCGGGTGGCGGTCTCGTCCAGGCTGATGCCGACCGAGTCGCTGTCGATCGCACGCAGGTTGTAACCGGCGGCGCGGGCCTTGGCGTGAATCTCATCGGCGTGCACGCCGGTGACATGCAGGGTGTCGAAGAAGTCGCCACCGACCTGCACGCCGGCCTCGCGCAGCGCGGCGGCCAGGATCGAGGCCAGGCGGTGGGTGCGCCGGGCGATGCGGGTCAGGCCTTCCGGGCCGTGGTACACGGCATACATCGAGGCCATCACCGCCAGCAGCACCTGTGCGGTACAGATGTTGGAGGTGGCCTTCTCGCGGCGGATGTGCTGCTCGCGGGTCTGCAGGGTCAGGCGGTAGGCCGGGTTGCCCTGGGCATCGACCGAGACGCCGATCAGGCGGCCCGGCATCGAGCGCTTGTAGGCGTCGCGGCAGGCCATGAATGCGGCGTGCGGGCCGCCGAAGCCGAACGGCACGCCGAAACGCTGGCTGTTGCCGACCACGATGTCCGCACCCCATTCGCCCGGGGCGGCCAGCAGGGTCAGCGCCAGCAGGTCGGTGGCCACGGCCACCAGGCCGCCGCGCGCGTGCACGGCCTCGACCAGCGCCTTGTAGTCGCCGATCTGGCCGAAGGTGTCCGGGTACTGCAGCAGCAGGCCGAAGGCTTCTGCTTCCAGTGCCTCGGCCGGGGTGCCGACGCGCAGCACGATGCCCATGGGCTCGGCGCGGGTACGCAGCAGTTCCAGGGTCTGCGGGTGCACGGCGTCGTGCACGAAGAAGGTGTCCGACTTCGACTTGGCCGAACGCTTGGCCAGGGTCATCGCTTCAGCTGCGGCGGTGGCTTCGTCCAGCAGCGAGGCGTTGGCGATTTCCATGCCGGTGAGGTCGGCGCACAGGGTCTGGAAGTTGATCAGCGCTTCCATGCGGCCCTGCGAGATCTCGGCCTGGTACGGGGTGTAGGCGGTGTACCAGGCCGGGTTTTCCAGGATGTTGCGCAGGATCACGTTCGGCGTGTGGGTACCGTAGTAGCCCTGGCCGATGAAGCTGCGCAGCACGGTGTTCTTGTCGGCGATCGCACGGATCTTCGCCAGTGCCTGCACTTCGGTCATCGATTCCGGCAGTGCCAGCGGCGCCGGCGACTTGATCTTGGCCGGTACGATGGCATCGGTCATCGCATCCAGCGACGCGTGGCCGACGACGTCGAGCATCTGCGCGATCTCGGCATCGTTGGGGCCGATGTGGCGCTCGACGAACGCATTGTGGTGCTCGAGCTCACGCAGGGAAGGGGTGTTCTGGGACATGGCGAAGGATCCGTCAGGAAAGGGCACACGCACGGGCACAAGCCGCCGGTCGGCGGTCTGCGGGGCGCCCCTCTGTCCTTTTGCCTGAGAGTTTGGAAGCGCGGAAAACCGCGGCTTCGTGCCCCTTCGGCGCCGGATCGAACCGGTCTCTCCAGAGTTGTGTTACGGGTGGTATCGGGCCTGAGCGATTACGGGCGTTGCGCCTTCGGCAGCGGTGTTCCGCTTCTCCCACCGTGTTGCCCGCCGATTATAGCCCGTTGCGGGCGCGCCAGCCGCCTGCGGGCCCGGCCGCGGCGCCTGAATGGCCGATGGCCCGCCCGTGCGTTTTGTGCACTGCTGCATGGCATCAGGCGCAATCCCCACCTATGATGGGCGGATACCCGAATTCATCTGGCGCCGTCCCTGCTGCAGGGGACTGGCGCCCGCCGTGCGTGCCGCGCATGGCCCTGCCGGACGCCTTCTCCATGACCGCCGCTGTTGCTCCTTCCACCCGCCGCATGGCCCTGCTGCTCGCCGGCCTGGCCATGTTCGGTCCGTTCTCGATCGACACCATCTTCCCAGCGTTCCCGCAGCTGGCCCAGCGCCTGGCGGTGGACGAGGTGGCGGTGCAGCAGACCATCAGCGTGTACCTGCTGTTCTACGGCCTGATGAGCCTGGCACACGGCCCGCTGTCCGATGCCTGGGGCCGCAAGCGGGTGATCCTCGGCGGCCTGGTGGTGTTCGTCGGCGCCTCGGTCGGCTGTGCGCTGTCCACCGATCTGACCACGCTGCTGGGGTTCCGCGCCCTGCAGGGCCTGTCCGCAGGCGTCGGCATGATCGTCGGCCGCGCGGTGATCCGCGACCTGTACCACGGTCACGACGCGCAGCGGCTGATGAGCCAGGTGTCGATGCTGTTCGGCATCGCCCCGGCGATCGCGCCGATCATCGGTGGCTGGATCCTGCTCAGCGGTGCTGGCTGGCCGCTGATCTTCTGGTTCCTGGTGGTGTTCGCACTGGTTCTGCTGGCGGCCACCGCCCGCTACCTGCCGGAGACCCATCCGCTCGAAGCGCGCGTTCCGTTGTCGCCGCGGGTGCTGATGCGTGATTACG
This sequence comes from Stenotrophomonas muris, assembly GCF_052751275.1. NCBI lineage: Bacteria > Pseudomonadati > Pseudomonadota > Gammaproteobacteria > Lysobacterales > Lysobacteraceae > Stenotrophomonas > Stenotrophomonas muris. The sequence continues at coordinate 463,906 of NZ_CP199879.1, forward strand.
TGCGCATCGGTTTCAATCCGCGCTTCCTGCGCCTGGCGCTGGCCGGCAGCATCGGTTTCGGTGGCATCTTCCTGTACATCTCCTCGGCACCGGTGTTCGTGATGCAGCACCTGCACCTGGGCGAGGGCGGTTTCGCCTGGCTGTTCATCCCCACCATCGGCGGCATGACCACCGGCTCGTTCCTGTCCGGGCGCATGGCCGGGCACACCACGCCCACCCGCCAGGTATCCATTGGTTTCGGCCTGTGCGCGCTGTCGGTGCTGCTGAACGTCGGCTACGTGGCGCTGGCGCCGCAGTTCGTGCTGCCGTGGGCGGTGCTGCCGATCTTCCTGGGTGGCATGGGCATGGCGCTGATCTTCCCGATCCTGGCGCTGGCGGTGCTGGACATGTACCCGCACCAGCGCGGCCTGGCCTCGTCGCTGCAGGCCTTCGTGCAGCTGATGATCAGCACCGTGGTGGCCGGCGTGGTGTCGCCGCTGCTCAGCGCCAGCCCGCTGCACCTGGCGTTGGGCCAGGCTGGGTTCTTCGGCGCCGGCTTCGTGTTCTGGTACTGGGAACACCGGCGCGAACGCGCGGCGCAGGCAGCCTGCACGGGTCACTGAGCAGCGCGCAGGGGTAGGGCAGGCTACGACGCCCGCAACGCTTGCGACGGGAAACCGCCGGACTAGGCTGGGCACTCCAGCCAGCCGGTGCACAGGTGCACGACAGCCAGCCGATCCACTGTCGTTGCATGAGGTTCCCCATGGCTGCGCAGCAGACCTACCGCCTGTTCGAGGTGGCGCTGAAGGAGCGCCGCGTTCTTTCCCCTTCCCTGGACCGCATGGTGTTCACCGGTGCCGAAGTGGCGCGGATGACGACCGGAGGGCCCGACCAGCGCATCAAGGTGTTCTTCCCCTTGCCCGGCCAGGAGGTGCCGCAGGTCCCCAGCGGCGAGGACTGGTACCCACGCTATCGGGCCCTGCCGGACGATCAGCGCCCGCCGATGCGCACCTACACCCTCCGCCAGCTGCGTGCAGAGCAGGGCGAGGTCGATGTTGATTTCGTGCTGCATGGCGAGACCGGGCCGGCCTCGCGATGGGCCATCCATGCACGGCCGGGCGACCGCGTGGTGCTGCTGGCCCCGGATGCCGACTGCGCCGACAGCAGCGAGGGCTGGGAATGGAAGCCGCCGGCCGGCGTTGGCCAGGTGCTGCTGGTGGCTGACGAGACCGCGCTGCCGGCAGTGGCCGGCATTCTTGAGGAACTGGCGGCCAGGGTGGATCCGCCACGTACGCTGGCCCTGCTGGAAGTGGCGCAGGCCGGTGATGCGGTTCGCCTGAAGGCGCCGGCCACGGCCGAGCTGGTCTGGTTGCCGCGCGGGCGGGCGGCGTACGGGGCGCCCCTGTTGCAGGCGGTGCAGGCGCGCCTGGCCGCCTCGAGCGTGGTCGCTGGCGAAGAACTGGAAGAGATCGACGTTGACGCGCAGATTCTCTGGGAACAGGCCGATGCCAGCGTGGCCGGGCCGCTGTATGCCTGGGTGGCAGGCGAGGCGGGAGCGGTGATGGCGATCCGTCGCCATCTGGTCCGCGAGTGCGGGCTGGACCGCCGCACGATCACCTTCATGGGTTACTGGCGGCACGGCAAGGTGCTGGACTGACCTTGCTGGATCGAGCGCGCGTGAAGCGGTGCTGCGCGTGGGGTGCGCTATCCTTGCGCCCCCTTTCGCAGCGGTACCGCACCATGTCCACCAGCTCCAAGACCCGCCGCGACCAGCGCCGTCGCCAGGAAAAGCAGGCCGCCAACAAGGCCGCTGCCCAGGCCTCGCCGGTGGAGCCACATGCGGAACTGCGCGACGCGCAGCGCACCCTGCTGGCCGGTGTCGTGCGCCGCGATGGCGAATGGGTGCTGGGCATGGACGGCCGTATCGCCGGCCACAGTGACTCCGCCGCGCAGGTACTGGCGCTGATCATGCAGGCCGGTGAACTGCACGAGCGCAACGGCACGCCGGTGCGCCTGATGTACTCCGATGCGCTGCGCGACGCCGCACAGGCCGAAGCGAAGGAAAAGGGCCAGACCTTCGAGGAGTTCAAGGCGGACCTGGCCGCGGCGATGGCGGCGAAGAAGGACAGCTGACAGGCATTCCGGTAGAGCCGGCCGCTGGCCGGCTGCCCGCGGGGTCTTCATCGCGTGGTTGCCGGCCAGCGGCCGGCACTACCAGGAAGGGGCGGATCCTTGCGGACCCGCCCCTTTTTTCATTTTGCCGCCGGGGCCGCGTTGGCCTGCCAGCCGCACATCTGGCCTTCGTTCTGCTGCTTCAGCCACTCGTTGACCGGCGTGAAGTACTCGATCATCGGGCCGGCATCGAGCTTGTCGGTGCCGGTCAGCTCCTTCAGCGTGGCCTGCCACGGCTGGCTGGCACCCTTGCTCAGCATCGCCCAGTATTTCTGGCCGGCTTCCTTGTTGCCGTAGAAGGTGCACTCATGCAGCGGGCCCTTGTAGCCGGCCGCGTCGCACAGGCCCTTGTAGAACTGGAACTGCAGGATGCGCGCCAGGAAGTAGCGGGTGTACGGGGTGTTGCCTGGCACGTGGTACTTCGCGCCCGGATCGAAGAACTCCTCGCCACGGGTACTGGCAGGCGCCACGCCCTGGTACTTGGCCTTCAGGTCCCACCATGCCTTGTTGTAGTTGTCGGCGGTGATCGAACCATCGAACACACCCCAGCGCCAGCGGTCGATCATCAGCCCGAACGGCAGGAACGACACGCCCGACAGCGCCATGCGCATCTGGTTGTTGATGACCGCTTCGCGGCTTTCGGTCGGCGCATCGACCAGGCCGATCGAGCTGAGGTACTTGGGGGTCATCGCCAGCACGATGGTGTCGCCGATCGCTTCATGGAACCCATCGTTGGCACCGCCCTGGAACAGCGGCGGCAGCGGGTTGTAGGCCAGGTCGTAATAGATGTGGCCCAGCTCGTGGTAGATGGTGGTGAAGTTCTCTTCGTTCGGCTTGATGCACATCTTGGTGCGCACGTCGCCTTCCATGTTCATGTCCCAGGCGCTGGCGTGGCAGACCACATCGCGGTCATCGGGCTTGATGAACTGGGTGCGTTCCCAGTACGACTGCGGCAGCGACGGCATGCCCAGCGACACGTAGAAGTCCTGCGCGCGTTCGGTCATCTGCTTGGCGGTGCGCAGTTCGGCCTCGCGCTGCGCCTTGTACTGCGCGGCCACGTTGGCATCCTTGCCGGCCTTGGCCAGCGCCGCGCTCAGGTTGGTCTGGTACTGCTTCTCCAGCGCCGCGGTGATGTCCAGGCTGCCGGCGCCCGGGTACGGTTCCAGCTGGTCCCACAGGTTCGACCAGTCCTGCTGCCACATGTTGCCCAGCAGGTGCGCGGCGATCAGGCCGTTGCCCACTTCGGCCTTGTCCTTGCCGTAGGTCTTGTCCAGCTTGCCGCGTGCGTAGCAGTGCAGCTGCTCGTACATCGGCTTGACCTGTTCCCACAGGCGGTCGGTTTCCGGGCCGATCTGCTCCGGCGGCATGTCATAGCCGCTGCGCCACATCTGGCCGGCATCGGTGAAGCCCATGCCCTTGGCGCCTTCGTTCACCAGGCCGACGAACTTCTGGTAGTCGCCGCGCATGTTCTTGGTGGTGCTGTGCCAGCCCTGCCAGGCGTCGAGCTGCTTGTCATAGTCGCGGCTGCGTGCCAGCACCTGCTCCAGCTCGCCCAGCTGGCGGCAGGAGTTCGGATCGTTGGCATCGGTGCAGTACTTGCCGGCGCCATAGCTGCCTTCCATGCGGGTGGCGATCTGGGTCAGCTCGGCCAGCTTGGCCGGGTCGCGCGGTGCCGGCATCGACGACATCAGCTTCAGCAGGTGGATCGCGCGCTTGCTGTCCTCGCTCATCGGCTTGCCGTCGAACTTCGCAGCCTGTTCGATCCAGCTGTTGAGCTGGGTCAGCGAGCGCTCGTTGGCCTTGGCCGCGATGCGTTCCGAATCACTATTGATGTAGGTGGAGGACAGCCACTGCGCCGAGGTCATCTCCGGGTAGGCGGCCTTGAACTCGGCATTGATGCGGGCCACGAACTGGTCGGCGGTTTCGCCGGCCGGGGCGCTGCTGCTGGCGGTATCGGTGCCTGGGGCAGCTTCCTTCTTGCAGGCGGCCAGGGCCAGCGTGGCGGCGGCGATTGCCGAGGCCAGCAGGAGATGACGGTGTTTCACGGGCGGTCCTTGGGTGGTGAACGACGGCCGAAGGCTAGTGGGCAGCCGCTGCCTCCGCAAGTGGCGGAAGTCGGCCGGGCGGCGCCCGGCACCCGCAGAGGCCTTCAACAAACGGCAAAGCCGAAGCAACAGCAACAGCGGACTATCCGTGGTTTGGCGGGGCGGTGTCGGAGTGCGGGGACGCCGCAAGTACGTCCGTGTAGGCTTGGCAGCCGCATCCATGCGGCTGACACCCCGCACTCCGACACCGCCCCACCTCTGACAGATTCCGTGTGCTGTCGGTAGGTGTCGACCTTGGTCGACACATCTGTCAGATATCGACAATCAAAATGGGGTCGGATCCGTTTTCCTACGGAAAACGGATCCGACCCCATCGGCATGTCCAACAGATCGCGGAAAACTGTCGAAGGCGGGGTGGGTCCGGTGGCGGGAGTGTCCGCGGCATGGATGCCGCGGCCAAGCCCCCAAGGATGGGTTTACGGCGTCTCCCGCAACCGGGCCCACCCCGCCATCCCACGGAATGCACGCTGTTGCTGTTGCTTCGGCCGTTGCCCCGGCAGGTGCAGGGCTGCAAGCCCTGCCGAACACCCCTCAACTCTCGCAGTTGGCGAACACGTCGCGGTCGCGTTCGTACAGCGAGGTCTTCACCTGCATCAGGCCCAGCACCGACGGGAACAGGTTGTCATGGTCGGTATACGCCGCCGAACGCTTGCGCACGCACTGCAGGTCCAGCCCACGGCTGCTGGCGAAGCCTGGCGAGAACCACATCGTCATCGGTACCCGGGTCTGCTCGGCCGGGGCGATGGCGTAGGGCACGCCGTGCAGGAACAGGCCCTTCTCGCCCAGCGACTCGCCGTGGTCGGACAGGTAGATCATCGCCGTGTCGTAATCCTGCATGCCCTGCAGCGTGCCGATGGTCTTTGTCAGGAAGTGATCGGTGTACAGCACGGCATTGTCGTAGCTGTTGGTGATCTCTTCGCGCGAGCAACGGCCAATGTCACGGGTATCGCAGGTCGGGGTGAAACGGCGGAATGCGGGCGGATAGCGCTCGAAGTAGGCCGGACCGTGGTTGCCCAGCTGGTGCAGCACCACCACCCGGTCGCCGGGCCTGGCGCGTACCTGGGTGGCCAGGTCCTGCAGCAGGATCTCGTCCATGCAGCGGCCATCGGCGCACAGGCCCGGCGTGGTGGCATCGGACAGCGACTGGAAGTCCAGGCCTTCGCACACGCCCTTGCAGCCGGACTGGTTGTCACGCCACAACGGTGCGATGCCGGCACGGTTCAATACGTGCAGCAGCGACTGGTGCGCGCGGATCTTCTTCTCGTCGTAGTCATGGCGGCCCCACGGCGAGAACAGGCACGGCAACGAAACCTCGGTGCTGGTGCCGCACGAATGCATGTCCGGGAAATTGATCACGCTGGCCTGCGCCAGTTCCGGGGTGGTGTTGCGGCCACCGTTGAGCCCCCAGTTCTGCGCACGCACGGTCTCGCCCATGACGATCACCAGCAGGCGCGGCTTGCTGGCCGGCGCGCGCGGGGTGGCCTTGGCATCGGTGCCGATCGGCAGCTTCGGCGCGCGCTGCACCGGATTGTCGCCACGCAATGCACGCGGCATGCCCAACAGGACATTGGCCGGTGTCGCGAGATAGCGCACTTCACGCTGGTTGCGCATCAGTGCCGAGACATCCTGGAACGAGATCAACGCGCCGCCGACAGCCGTCACTGCCGCCACCACCAGGAAGCCGACGCGCCAGAGCAGGCTGCGGCCCCAGCTGCGGCGGCGCAGCTGCACGCGCCACAGCACCACCATCGGCAGCACTGCCAGCAGCAGTACCGGCCACAGCAGCGATACCGTCATCAGCTCGCGGCTTTCCTTGGGGTCGGTCGCCAGCACGTTGCGCAGCATGTCCGCATCCAGGTAGATGTGGTAGCGGCTCATGTAGTGTGCGGCGAATGCGGTCACCAGCAGCAGCAGGCTGATCACCACTTTGGCGTTCCAGCGCCAGACCAGGATGCCCAGCAGCACGCCGTGCGCACCCAGCAGCAACAGCAGCAGCGACAGCGCGTAGCGCAGGCTGCCCGGATGGCTGGCCATCGCGCTGTGCCAGAACAGGCCGTTGCCGGCCACCGCGAAGAACAGGCTGGTGAACGCGATCAGTGCTTCGGTGGACAGCTGTGGCCGCCAGTGGCGAAGACCCGCCAGCGCGGAAGGGCGGGCGGGGCGTTGGACCGATGCACTCATGCGTTTGCCTCCTGGCGGTTGGGACGGTCCAGCTGACGGCGGATCAGGATGCCTTTGACGATCAGGTACAGGCCGAGTGACAGCAGCCAACATATCAACGCGGTGGCAACATCATGCGAAAGGAAATGCGCGCCCCGGAGCTGCTGGCTGATGCCGAACACCAGGCCGGTGCCGAGGCCGATCCACAAGCCTGCCCAGCGCCACGACGGGCGCCACAGCAGGGCGAAATAGTACAGGCACAGCCACGCATAGCCTGCGCTGGCGTGGCCGGCAGGGAAGCAGGCCTGTGCGGCCATGCCGGCCGGGCGCTGCGTGAAAAGCCCGATATAGGGCTGATGGCCACCGTAGCGCAGCAGGTCCCAGGGACATTCCATCGGCACCAGGGTCTTCAGCAGGGAGATCACGCCCGTACCCAGCGCCATGGCAATTACGACATAAAGCAGCGCCCATCGCAGGGTGCGATCGCCCCCCTTGCGCCAGTGGTGCACGCACAACAGGATCGCGACCAGCGCCGCCGACGTGCTCAGCCACTTGCCGGCCTTGTGCACCACCGTGCGGGTGACCCAGGCGTCCTGCAACGCCCAGTGGCCACCTTCGAGGCGGAACAGGTGATCGGCCACCCATTGATCACCGCCGAAACCCATCAGCAGCGTAAACACGGGCAGACCGATTGCGACAGGCAGCCAGAAGTGAGTTACGGCGAATCTTGACGCCAGTGGTGATGTCGCAAGCGGCGCTGCCGCATCAATGGGACGAACGGGCATGCTGGGAAGGGGCGGTTCGGGAATCCGCGCTCATGCTCGTCACCTCGATGTCGGAGAAGGGTCGGACGCCCGTTCGCGCCGGGTTAATGAGTCCCCGGCGCGCGTCACCGTTCAGTCTTCTTCGGCGGTCGATCCGGTGCGCTCGGCGTGGCACTTCGGGTCCCAGGCCGTACCGGGAAGCAGTTGCCAACGATTCCTGTTGGCAATGCCGATGTCGATCACCTTCGCCGGGTCCACGCAGGGGCTCATCGCATCGTCCAGCACCAGCACCCAGCGCTTGCCCGGCGCCTCGGCCAGCCACGGGCCGGCGTCATGCCATTGTTCGGCCCAGGGGCGCTTGAAGCCGAACTCGCGCACCGGCCGATCTGCCTGCAGCAGGTTCTGTTCGCGCCAGGCGACCAGTGCCAGCTCCGCGTCCGGGCCGATCCGCGCGCCCACCCGGCGCATCACCGCCGACGCTGATGCGTACGGATCCAGCGCCGGGATCAGCACCAGGCCGTAGAGCATCCACAGCATGCCGTGGGTCAGCAACACCAGCGTTGCGGCACGTCGCACCCGCAGCCACACGATCAACGTGGCCAGGGCAATGGCAAAGGTCAGCAGGCCATCTCCCAGCACCGGCAGCAGCGAATCGGGCATCGCCCGCCGTTCCAGCTGCGCCAGGGCCCACGGATGTTCGGTCATCAGCATCACGCCGAGCACACCGGTGGCCAGCATCAGCACCACGGTGTAGCCGAACAGGTAGCGCCGCACGCAAAGCCGTCGCAGCAGGCCAGGCAACAGCGGGGCCACCGCCAGCGCCATCGCCGGCAGCATTGGCAGCACATAGACCTCGCGCTTGCCGGGGCTGGCACTGAAGAACACCAGCACCAGCAGCGCCCAGCCCAACAGCAGCCATTGCCGGCAGTCACCACGGCGGATGCGGCGCCACCAGGGTTTGAACAGCATCGGCAGCAACAGGCTGCCCGGCAGCCACAAGGTCAGGATCACCTGCAGGTAGTACCAGACCGGCTGGCGGTGGTGCCAGGCGTTGGCGTAGCGGGTGCCGGTCTGCTTGAACAGCAGTTCGTGGGCGTAGGACTGCAGGGACGCGCTGGGCTCATGCAGCAATGCCCAGCCCAGCGGGGCAAGCCACACCGCCACGCCCAGCAGGAAGGCCGGGATCAGCCACAGCAGCGTTGCCGGGTGCGGACCGTCCACGCTGCGCCCGCGGCGGCGCTGGTACAGCCACCAGCCGAACCACGGCAGCACCATCAGCAGCGGCAGGAACCCCACGCCCTTGGTCACCGTGCCGAGGCCAGCGGCGAAACCGGCCAGCCACAGCGCGGGCAGGTTGCGGCGCTCGCACAGGTGGCGCATCAATCCCCACAGGGCCACCGTGGTCATGCCGACCAGCACCATGTCGATCTGCGCGCGCTTGGCCATCAGGCCGAACTGCAGGGTGCAGAACAGCGCCGCGAGGGCGTACAGGGAATGCCGCGGCGACCACAGCCGCCGTGCCAGGTCCGACACCAGCCACAGGCTGAGCAGGGCGCCCAGCAGCGACGGCAGCAGGAACGACCATTGCCAGCTGCCGACCACCTCGTAAGCGGCCGCCTGCAGCCACATGAAGACCGGCGGCTTCTCCGCGTACAGCTCCACGCCCCGGTGCGGCAGCAGCCATTCCCCACTTTCGACCATGGTACGGGCCGCCAGCACGAAGCGCGGCTCGTCCGGCGGCTGCGGCTGGCGCAGGCCGATACCGGCGGCCAACGCGGCGATGATCAGCAGCCATAACAGGGGCAGGCGCCAACGGCGGGGCAGGGCTACGGGCACGGCAGGCTCCGGGAGCAAAACCGCCACTCTGACGTGGCTGGGGTAGGAAAGGCGTCGGAGCGGGCGCAGGGCGACCGCATTCCGACATGGTCGGCGCTACCATGGTACGAACTTCCGTGGATCTTTCGTGCATGCGTCTGTTGGTGATCGAGGACAACCGCCAGCTGGTGGCCAACCTGTTCGACTATTTCGAGTCGCGCGGGCACGTGCTCGACGTGGCCCCGGATGGCATCACCGGCCTGCACCTGGCAGGCAGCCACCCCTACGATGCGGTGATCCTGGACTGGATGCTGCCGCGCATGGAGGGGCCGGAGGTGCTGCGTCGCCTGCGCGCCGAGCACGCGTCGGAGGTGCCGGTGATCATGCTGACCGCGCGCGACGAGCTGCCGGACAAGATCGCCGGCTTCCGCGCCGGTGCCGACGACTACCTGACCAAGCCGTTCGCCCTGCCCGAGCTGGAAGTGCGGCTGGAGGCGCTGCTGCTGCGCGCGCAGGGCCGCAATCCGCGCAAGCGCCTGCAGGTGGGCGACCTGGTGCTGGACCTGGCGACCCTGGAAGCCCAGCGTGGTGGCCAGGTGCTGCACCTGTACCCGGCCTGCCGCAAGCTGCTGGAAGTGCTGATGCGCGCCAGCCCCGGTGCGGTCACCCGCCAGCAGCTGGAGTTCGCCCTGTGGGGCGACGAGCCACCGGATGGCGATCTGCTGCGCTCGCATGTCTACGAGCTGCGCCGCAGCGTCGACGGCCCGTTTGCCGACAAGCTCATCCATACGCTGCCGCGGGTGGGCTATCGGTTGGCGCTGATGGACGCTGCCGACGCAGGCAGGAATGCTGATGAGGGCGCGTAAGCCGGGGCCGCTGTACCGGCGGGTGGTGTGGTGGTTGCTCGGGTACCTGGCACTGCTGTCGATTGCAGTGTTCAGTGTCGGCAACTACGTGCACGAACACGCCGAGCACGCCGCGTGGCGCGCGCTGCTCAATTCCGAACTGGACAGCATCGTCGAGCATGTCGAGCACGAACCTCACTATCGCTGGCAGGACTCGGACACGCTGAGCCTGTACCGCTTTGACGCGGTCAATCTGCCAGAGAGCCTGCGCTCCCTGCATCCGGGGTTGCATGACGGAGTGATGGTCAAGGGCCGCGAGACGGCGGTGATGGTCCGTGAAACACAGTCGATGGGACGGGTGGCGCTGGCGCTGGACATCTCCGATTTCCATGACCTGGAACAGTTCGCCACGCGCTGGGTGATGCTGGCCGGGGTGATCATGATCTTCGTCACCGTGCTGATGGCGTCGTTCGGCATGGAGCGGATGGTGCGTCCGTTGAGCCTGCTGGCACAGCACATTGCCGGGCTGCGGCCGGGCGTGCAGGGCCAGCGTATCGAAGTCGATCCGCGCGGCAGCGCTGAGCTGCATACCATCGCCGGTGCGTTGAACGACTACCTGGACCGCAACGAGCAGTTCGTCGAGCGCGAGCGGGTCTTCATCAGCACCGCCAGCCACGAACTGCGCACGCCGATCGCGGTGATGACCGGTGCTGCCGAGCTCGCGCTGGAGCAACCGGGCCTGCCCGAGCGCGCCCGCCAGCAGATGCAGCGGGTGTTGCGCACAGCGCAGAGCGTGGAGCAGCTGATCGAGCTGCTGCTGGTGCTGGCGCGTGATCCGGCACGCCTGGCCGCGCGTGCCGAGCGCATCGCCCTGGACCAGCTGCTGCCGGAGATCGTCGACGACCATCGCCACCTGCTGGGCGACAAGGACCTGAGCATCGGCATCCAGGCGGCGCCGGTGGATATCGTTGCGCCGATGGCAGTGGTGCAGGCGGCGATCGGCAACCTGCTGCGCAATGCCATCGAGAACAGCGGCCGCGGCCATATCGAGCTGCAGTTGAGTGCGTCGGCGGTGCTGACGCTGCAGGACCCAGGGCATGGCATGAGCCCGGAGGAGATTGCCGCCATCCACGCGCGCATGGCCCGTGGCGGACGCGCCGATCGTGGCGGCGGCATCGGCCTGGACCTGATCGCGCGGTTGTGCGAGCACCTGGGCTGGACCCTGCAGCTGCAGCCCTGCGAGCCGCGCGGAACGCGTGTCACGCTCGATTTCAGTGCCTCGCGCCCGGCCTGATCCGGCCGTCCTGGTAGATGCCAACCTTGGTTGGCATGCGGCCCGTCGACCAAGGTCGACGCCTACCCACGCAATGGCTGTTCGCATTACCGCCCGTTCGGCCGCGCCACGTGCTGGTCGATCAGGATCACGTTGCCGTCGGGATCGGCCAGCTGCAGGTAGCCGGTCCCCTGGCCATCGGGGTCAGTGCGGACTGCCAGTTCGATACCCTTGGCATCCAGTTCCGCCTGCAGTTCACGCACATCCTGGAAGTGGGGCAGTTCCTGCCTGTGCTGGTCCCAGCCGGGGTTGAAGGTCAGCAGGTTGCCCTCGAACATGCCCTGGAACAGCCCGATGACCGTGCCGTTGCTGCGCATTACCAGCCAGTTCTGCGTGGGATCGCCACCGGTGACCGAGAACCCGAGGGCTTCGTGGAACGCACGGGAGGCGGCCAGGTCCTTCACGGACAGGCTGACAGAGAAGGCACCAAGCTGCATGGGCCTGCTCCACAACGGTGATGCCGCAATCGTCGTCAATGCAGGAGAAGGCGACAAGCAGCGCAGCATGACCAGGCGTGAAGACAATGTTAATCTCGACCTGCGCCGCTTCATGCGGCGCTTTTTTTTCTCCGCTCTTTCGATCGACAGAGGATCCCATGCCGACCGAACCCGCTACCGCCCTGATCAGCAACGACATCGTTGGACTGGGCCTGATTGCCGCCACCCTGGCCCTGATCTTCTGGGCCGCCAGTGGTCCGACCCCGTTGTTGAAGAAGATCTTCGCCTGGGTGCCGGCACTGCTGCTGTGCTACTTCATCCCCGCCATCTACAACACCGCCGGTGTCATCGATGGCCACAACACCTCGCTGTACAACCCGGTCGCGCGCGACGTGCTGCTGCCCGCTGCGCTGGTCCTGCTGACACTGTCGATCGACCTGAAAGGCGTCATCAAGCTCGGCCCAAAGCTGCTGATCGTGTTCTGCGCCGGTACCGCCGGCATCATGCTCGGCGCCATCGTCTCGTTCCAGCTGATGAAGCTGATCCATCCGGAAACGGTGGCCGGTGATACCTGGGCCGGCATGGCCGCGCTGGCCGGCAGCTGGATCGGTGGCGGCGCCAACATGGTGGCCATGCGCGAGGTGTTCGGCACCGATGCCACCACCTTTGGCCAGTTCGCGGTGGTCGACGTGGCCTGCGCCAGCCTGTGGATGGCGATCCTGCTGTTTTTGGCCAACCGCGCGCAGCAGATCGATACCCGCAACGGTGCCGACACCCGCGCCATCGACGAGATGAAGGCACGCATCAGCGCCTACGAGGCACAGAACGCGCGCATTCCCAGCATGACCGACCTGATGGTGATCGTTGGCGTGGCATTGGGTGGCGTCGGCCTGGCCCATGCCATCGCCGCGCCGTTGTCGGGCTGGTTCAAGGCCAATGTCAGCTGGGCCAGCCAGTTCAGCCTCGACAGCCAGTTCGTCTGGGTGATCCTGCTGTCCACGGCGATGGGCCTGGGCCTGAGCTTCACCCGTGCGCGCCGGCTGGAAGCCGCAGGCGCTTCGCGGCTGGGCACGGTGTTCCTGTACTTCCTGATCGCCTGCATCGGCATGCAGATGAACCTGCTGTCGCTGCTGGATCGGCCGTGGCTGTTCCTGCTTGGCGCGATCTGGATGGCCACGCACGTGCTGGTGCTGTGGGGGGTAGCCAAGCTGCTGCGCGCGCCGCTGTTCTTCTTCGCGATCGGTTCGCAGGGCAACATCGGCGCGGCCGCCTCGGCCCCCGTGGTGGCCGCAGCCTTCCATCCGACGCTGGCGCCGGTGGGCGTGCTGCTGGGTACGGTGGGCTATGCCACCGGCACCGGGCTGGCGTATGTCACCGGCCTGATCCTGAAGTGGATGGCCGGCGCCTGAGTCCTGGCCGGACGATCCTGTTGCGGGTTCGCGGCGTGCGCCGCGAACCCGCTCTGCCCGTGTAGAGCCGAGCCCGCGCTCGGCTTTCTTTTGCCTGCTGAAAGGCAGGCCTGGCCCTCAGCAGCAGCGCCCGCCGTTGCGCCCGCCGTAACGCGCTTCCTGGCGCTCGCGGAAGAACGTCTTGTAGTCCATCGGCTCCTGGTCCGGGTGCTTATCCAGCATGTGCCGGACGTAATTGTCGTAATCAGGAATGCCACAGCACAGTCGTGCGGTCTGCACCAGGCGCCGCCAGATGCGGCGGTGCGCCTGGTACTGGCCGGCGGGAACCAGTTGCGTGCTCATCACAGATCCACCATTTCATGCGGCTTCAGCGCCACGTACGGGGTCTCGCGGTCGCTGCGCTGCGGGTTGCGGCGTGCCGCCAGGATGGTCTTGATCGAATACACCAGCACCGCGCCGACCACCAGCAGGAACAGCGCGGTCAGGCCGGTGTTGACGTAGGCGTTGACCACGATCTGCTTCATCTGCGCCACCGACTTGGCCGGTGCAGTGATCGTATCGCTGGCGAGCGCGGCCTGGAACTTGTGTGCCTGCGCCAGGAAACCCTGCGCCGGGTTGCTGTCGAAGATCTTGATGAAGCCGGCGTAGGTGGTGCAGATCAGCAGCCACACCGCCGGTACCGCAGTGACCCACGCATAGCGGTCACGCTTCATCTTGAACAGCACCACCGTGCCCAGCATCAGCGCGATGCCAGCCAGCATCTGGTTGGAGATGCCGAACAGCGGCCACAGCGTCTGGATGCCGCCGAACGGATCGACCACGCCGGTGTAGAGCAGGTAGCCCCACAGCGCCACGCAGCCGGCGGTACCGATGATGTTGGCGGTCCACGACTCGGTCTTCTTCAGGGCCGGCACGAAGTTGCCCAGCAGGTCCTGCAGCATGAAGCGCCCGGCGCGGGTACCGGCGTCCACCGCGGTCAGGATGAACAAGGCTTCGAACAGGATCGCGAAGTGGTACCAGAACGCCATCATCGCGTCGCTGCCACTGGGGATCGCTTCGTGCAGGATCTGCGCGATGCCTACCGCCAGCGTCGGTGCACCACCGGCGCGGTGCAGGATGGTCGGTTCACCGATGGCGGCTGCGGTCGCGGTCAACTGCTCGGGGGTAATGGTGAAGCCCCAGGTGTTGGTGATGTAGTGCGCCGCCGAGGCTGCATCGGCACCGATCACGGCGGCCGGGCTGTTCATCGCGAAGTAGATGCCCGGATCGATGATCGAGGCCGCCACCAGCGCCATCACCGCCACGAACGATTCCATCAGCATGCCGCCGTAGCCGATGTAGCGCATGTGCGCTTCATTGGCCAGCAGCTTCGGCGTGGTGCCGGAGGAGATCAGTGCATGGAAACCGGAGACCGCACCGCAGGCGATGGTGATGAACAGGAAGGGGAACATGCCGCCCTTCCACACCGGGCCATCACCGCTGGCGGCGAACTGGGTCAGCGCCGGCATCTTCAGTTCCGGCATCACCACCAGGATGCCGATGGCCAGCGCGATGATGGTGCCGATCTTGAGGAAGGTCGACAGGTAGTCGCGCGGGGCCAGCAGCAGCCACACCGGCAGCACCGAGGCGACGAAGCCGTAGCCGATCAGCATCCAGGTGATCTGGGTGCCGGTGAAGGTGAACGCCGGCCCCCACACCGGGTCGGCGGCGACCTTGCCGCCGTACCAGATCGCGGCCAGCAGCAGGATCAGGCCAACCACCGAAATCTCGCCGATCCTGCCGGGGCGGATGTAGCGCATGTACACGCCCATCAGGATCGCGATGGGCATCGTCGCGATCACCGTGAACATGCCCCACGGGCTTTCGGCCAGCGCCTTGACCACCACCATCGCCAGCACCGCCAGGATGATGATCATGATCAGGAACGCACCGAACAGGGCGATGGTGCCGGGTACCTGGCCCATCTCCTCGCGCACCAGGTCACCCAGCGAGCGGCCGTTGCGACGGCTGGACAGGAACAGCACCATGAAGTCCTGCACTGCGCCGGCCAGCACCACGCCCACCACCAGCCACAGCAGGCCGGGCAGGTAGCCCATCTGCGCGGCCAGCACCGGGCCGACCAGCGGGCCGGCGCCGGCAATGGCGGCGAAGTGGTGGCCGAACAGTACGTGCTTGTTGGTCGGCACGTAGTCTAGGCCATCGTTGTTGATCACCGCCGGGGTGGCCCGGGTCGGATCCAGCTGCATCACCTTGTTGGCGATGAACAGGCTGTAGAAGCGGTAGGCGACCAGGTACAGCGAGACCGCGGCCACCACGATCCACAGTGCGTTGATGTGCTCGCCGCGGCGCAGGGCGACGGTGCCCAGACAGAATGCGCCGAGCAGGGCGAGTGCCGCCCAGCCCAGTTTGGAAAACCCTTTCATGAGGTGCTCTCTCCCGGAAAGACAGTCAAAGAGTCCTGCTTGCCCACGACAGGGTCAATTGGCACAGGACGAATCGGCGGTAGTACTTTGGTCGTACGACGGTGGCGCTGACGTGCAGCCAACATCAGGGATGGAACAATTGGTTGCGGTGCCATCCATTGGCGTACGGCCATGTGGCGTCCATCTTCAGGGGCATCCATCCCACAGGAGTCGCCATGAGCCTTCCCGAACCGGTCCGCGTGCTGCGCACCATCCGTGGCATGCCCACCTCCGACGGTGCCGGCGTGCGCCTGACCCGCGTCATCGGCGGCCCGACGCTGCCGGACCTGGACCCGTTCCTGCTGCTCGATGAATTCGGCACCGACCGGGCCGAGGACTACATCGCCGGCTTCCCGGAACACCCGCACCGCGGTTTCGAGACCGTCACCTACATGCTCGACGGACGCATGCGGCATCGCGACAACCATGGCAACGAAGGCCTGTTGACCCCGGGCAGCGTGCAGTGGATGACCGCTGGCCGCGGCCTGGTGCACTCGGAGATGCCCGAGCAGGAAAGCGGGCAGATGCGTGGATTCCAGCTGTGGGTGAACCTGCCGGCGAAGGAGAAGATGACCGAGCCGAAGTACCAGGAGTTCGCGCCCGAGCGCATTCCCGTGGTGCAGCCGGCAGCCGGCGTGGAAGTGAAGGTGATCGCCGGCTCGGTCGACGGCACCCGCGGCCCGATCGTGCAGCCGGCTACCGAGCCGCTGTATCTCGACATCACGTTGGCGCCCGACCGGGCCTGGACTTACACGCTGCCGGAAGGCCACAACGCCTTTGCCTATGTATTTGAAGGCGGACTGACGGTGGGTGAACAGGACGCCGCCCGTGATGTTGCGCGCCAGGAGCTGGCGGTGCTGGGCGGCGGCGAACAGCTGCATGTTTCGGCTGGCAGCGAAGGCGCGCGGCTGATCCTGGTGGCCGGCCGTCCGTTGCGCGAGCCGGTGATGCGGCACGGCCCGTTCGTGATGAACACGCGGCAGGAACTGATGCAGGCCTTCGTCGATTTCCAGGAAGGCAGGTTCTGAGGTAGTGCCGGCCGCCGGCCGGCACCTGCTTTTGATCAGGACCGAAGGGTTTGCCGGCCGGCGGCCGGCACTACCTGCCGATCGAGGTGCATTGCGGGGATGCTGCCAGGCAGTCATCCCCGTCACCTTCAGCGCCCGGCGGCCACGGCCGACGGGGTCAGGCTCATGCCCTGCGCCAGCTGCTGCAGTGAGCTCAGCTCCTGCGCGCTGTCCGGATACAGCGCAATCTGCGCGTAACGCCCTTTGTCGATCTTGACCACGCTGATGCGCCGTTCGGCGTAACCCGGCGGTTGCTGGCCGCCCAGGTCGGGCTGGTACCAGTACAGCGATTCACCGCCGAAGCTGCCTTTTTCCTGGCGCAGCGAGCGGCTCAGCGGAATGGCGGGGTCACGCGCGCTGAGCATCAGGCTCAGTACTTCGCGGCCATCAGGGGTGCTGGCGCGGCAGACCAGGAAATCGGCCTGCACCTGCTGCTGCCACTGCAGGCCACTGCTGGCTGGCAGCGAAGGACATTCGGACGGCGCCTGCGCGGCGGCCTGGGCCGCAGCGAACAGCAGGCTCGACAAGATGACAGGCACGAACTTCATGCATCCCCCAAGGTGATGAGTTGTTTGGCTCCGCCAGCAGGGCCGGCGGCCGTGGCATCCCATCCCCGGATGCCGCCCCATCCGGCATGTGCACGGACGGTCAACTCAACCTTAACGGAACGTGAGCAATCGCACAATTCGCGGTTGCAGAAGTAACCATTGCGGCCGACGGTCGGCCGCAATGGGAGTCGCGAGGATCAGCGGTCGCTGCCGATCCACTTGTAGATCAGGCCGCCGATCGCGCCGCCCAGCAGGGGAGCGACCCAGAACAGCCACAGCTGGCTGACTGCGCCGCTGCCGGCAAAGAAGGCCACGGCGGTGGAGCGGGCCGGGTTCACCGAGGTGTTGGTGACCGGAATGCTGATCAGGTGGATCAGGGTCAGCGACAGGCCGATCGCCAGCGGGGCGAAACCGGCCGGTGCCTTGCCGTGGGTGGAACCCATGATCACGATCAGGAACACCGCCGTCAGCACCACTTCGCACAGGAAGGCGGCTGCCACGCTGTAGCCGCCGGGCGACAGCGCGCCATAGCCATTGCTGGCGAACGCACCCGCCTGGCTGCCATCGATGGCGAAGCCAGTGGCGCCGGAGGCGATCTGCAGCAGGATGAAGCCGGCCAGCAGGCCGCCGGCAACCTGGGCGATGATGTAGGGCACCAGATCCCTGGTCGGGAAACGACCACCGGCCCACAGCCCGACGCTGACTGCCGGGTTGAAGTGCGCGCCGGAGATATGGCCGAACGCATAGGCGCCGGTCACCACGGTCAGGCCGAAGGCCAGCGCCACGCCGAGGAAACCGATACCCAGCGGATTGCCGTCGCCACCGAACTTGGCGGCCAGCACCGCACTGCCACAGCCACCCAGAACCAGCCAGAACGTGCCGAGGAACTCGGCGGACAAGCGTTTACCCATGCTCATGTGTTGCACTCCTTTGACGGTCGAAAGTGTGATTTATGTCACATTTCAATGATCAGCGGGTGACTGTCGCGTCAACGCCGGGTGCAGGGATACACCTTCAGATGTGTGCAACACGCGATGTTCAGTACTGCGGAAGTGGGATGAATTCCTTGTCGTCGCCCGGAATGGTGCCGAAGCGGCCGGCTTCCCAGTCGTGCTTGGCCTGCTCGATGCGCTCCTTCGAGCTCGACACGAAGTTCCACCACAGGTGGCGCGGGCCATCCAGCGGCTCGCCACCGAACAGCATCGCCTTCACCGGCGTCTTCGCGCGCAGGCGGCCTCGTGCACCGGCTTCGGGGATCACCAGGTGCTGCGCGGGAATATCCACGCCATCCAGCTGCGCGTCGCCCTCGAGGATGTACAACGCGCGCTCGCGGTGGCCGTCGTCGATATCGATTTCCGCATCGGGGTCGAGATCGATTGCCACGTTGAGGGTGTCGGCGAACACCTTCACCGGCGATTCCTCGCCGTACGCACGGCCGGCGATCACCCGCAGCCACGCGCCGTTGCGACGCTGCTCGGGCAGGGTGGCAGCGGCATGGTGGTAGAACGCCGGCTCGATCTCTTCATGCGACTTCGGCAGCGCGACCCAGGTCTGCATGCCGTGGATCGGGTTGTCGTGATCGCGGTCCGGCTGCGGCGTGCGCTCGGAATGGGCGATACCGCGGCCGGCGGTCATCCAGTTGACGTCACCGGGACGGATCACCTGATCCGAACCCAGCGTGTCGCGGTGGCCGATCGCGCCCGACCACAGGTAGGTGACGGTGGCCAGGCCGATATGCGGATGCGGGCGCACGTCGATGGCGGTGCCGGGGTGCATGAGTGCCGGGCCCATCTGGTCGACGAACACGAACGAGCCGATGCTGCGCGCCTGCAGGGTGGGGACGGCGCGACGGACTTCGAGGCCGCCGATGTCGTGCACGCGCGGGGCGATGATGGTGGTCATGCGGGCGTTCTCGCTGGCAGGGATCAGGTGGTGAGCATCGCATGCAGCTGTGACGGGCACATGCCCCGTATGGGTAACAGGGTGTTCCAGCCAACGACGCAGCCCCTCGTGGCTGGTTGCTTGGTCGCGTAAAGCAAAAGCCGCGCTTGGCCGGGCGGGTGGGGTGCGCAGGACACGCCGTAAACCCATCCATGGGGGCTCGATGGCGCCATCCATGGCGCCAACGGTCCTGCGCCACCCACCCGCCCGGCCTCTGACAGTTTCCGTGTGCGTCCAGCCACGGAGAAGAGAAAAAAGAAAATCAAAATCAAAATCAAACGCCGGTCGCTTCGCTCGCGTCCACGCGTGTTTCAAGCGTGTCGACCAAGGTCGACACCTACCAGCCATCGCAGTTCAGCAACCGTCACCGGGAAACTGTCTGGGTGGGCGGTGTGGGCTTGCAGGGGAGCGGGGTTTACGGCGTGTCCTGCAAGCCCACACCGCCCCGCCCGCCTAACAGAAAAGCCAGAGCCGGCTGTTGCTCCGGCTCTGGCTTCGGCGGTTGCCTCTGCGGGTGCCGGGCCGCAGGCCCGGCCGATGAACTCAGACCACCGGTTCGCGCAGGACGGGGTTGTCCCAGCCGGGGCGCGGCGCGAAACGGTCGCCATGGCGCTGCTGCAGCGCCTTCAACCGCTCGACGATCGCATCGGCACCGACCGCACGGATGTGCTGGATCGGACCGCCGCGGAACGGTGCGAAACCGGTGCCGAAGATCACGCCGGCATCCAGCAGGTCCGCGTCGGCCACCACGCCCTCGTGCAGGCAGGCCACCGCCTCGTTCAACAGCGGCAGGATCAGGCGGTCCTCCAGATCGGCCGGGGCCTGGTAGTCGCTGGCCACGTCCGGCTTCTTCGGCTTGCCGTGCTCCCAGGTGTAGATGCCCTGGCCATCCTTCTTGCCGCGCTTGTCCGGTTCCACCGTCTGCAGTGCGGCCGGGATCTGCAGGCCCAGGAACGGCGCCAGTTCGCGGCCGACGCCGGCGGCCACGTCCAGGCCGACGGTGTCGATCAGTTCGATCGGGCCCATCGGCATGCCGAACTTCACCGCGGCCTTGTCGATCACCGGGCCCGGAATGCCCTCGGCATACGCGGTGGCCGCTTCCAGCATGTACGGGAACAGCACGCGGTTGACCAGGAAGCCCGGGCTGCCGGCTACCGGCACCGGGAACTTGCCCAGCGCCTTGCAGAACGCGGCCAGGCGGCGCTCGGTCTCCGGCGCCATGCCGTCGTGATGGATGATCTCCACCAACGGCATCTGCGCTACCGGGTTGAAGTAGTGCAGGCCCGCGAACTGCGCCGGGCGCTGGATGTGGTCGCGCAGTTCCACCAGCGGAATCGACGAGGTGTTGGTGGTCAGCAGGGCGTCCTGCTTCATCTTCGGCTCAAGCGTCTGGTACAGCGCACGCTTGGCTTCGGGGTTCTCGATGATTGCCTCGATCACCAGGTCGGCCTCGGCCACGCCGTTGCCTTCCAGGTCGGCACGCAGGCGCGCGGCCACGGCCGGGCGCTTGCTCTCGTCGCGCACCTTCTTGGCGAACAGCGCCTGCGCGCGTTCCATGGCCGGGTCGATGAAGCGCTGCTCGCGGTCCTGCAGGGTCACCTCGAAGCCCTTGTAGGCGGCCCACGCGGCGATGTCGCCGCCCATCACGCCGGCGCCGACCACGTGCACGTGGCGGATGCCGGAATCACCGCCACCGAGGCCCTTCAGGCGTTCGGTCAGGAAGAAGATACGGATCAGGTTGCGCGCGGTCGGAGTACTGGCCAGCTTCACCACGGCACGCCGCTCGGCGTCCAGGCGGGCCTGGATCGGCTTGCCGCCACTGCGCTGCCAGGTGCTGATCAGTGCGTACGGCGCCGGGTACTGGTCCTTCTTCGCCTTGCGGGCGACCTGCTTGACCATCTGCGGTGCCAGCAGCGTGCGTGCCAGCCAGGTGTTGGTGGCCCAAGCCGTGGCGCGCTGCTTGAACGGGCGGGTGGTGCCGGACAGCGCCAGTGCAACGGCCGTGTCGAGCACCACCGCCGGTGCCACCACCTTGTCGACCAGGCCGATGCCACGCGCGGCCGAGGCCGACAGGGTGCGGCCGGTCAGCATCATGTCCATCGCTGCCGGGGCGCCCACCAGGTGCGGCAGGCGGGCGCTGCCACCCCACCCCGGGAAGATGCCCAGCTGGGTTTCCGGCAGGCCGATGCGGGTGCTGCTGTCATTGGAGGCCACGCGATAGCGGCAGGCCAGGGCAAGCTCGGTGCCACCGCCGAGGCAGTGGCCGTGGATGGCCGCCACGGTCGGGCAGGGCAGCTCGGCCAGCTTCTGGTAGGTGGCCTGGCCACGCCGGATCGCGTCGTTGACGGTGCCGCGACGGTCGAATTCCTGGAACTCCTTCAGGTCGGCACCGGCAATGAAGCCGGCCTTCTTCAGCGACTGGATGACTACGCCCTTGGGCGGGTCCAGGGCAATGCGCTCAAGCAGGTCGCCCAGTTCCAGCAGCACGTCCTGCGACATCGCATTGACGCTGCTGTCCTGGCGATCCAGGGAGAGAACCACCACGCCGTCGTCGCGGATCTCGGGGTGCCAGTGGCTGAAGCGGAGACCATCGAAGCCTGAGAGCATGGACGTTCCATCCGGTTGTGTATGGAGAAGCGGCTATGATCCAGAGGTTGTTTCCCCCGCGTCAAATCCCAATAGCAGGGGAGTGGCGCCTCCGGATCCATGGCCGTGGATCGGGACGCTAACCGAATGGTGGTTAAAAGCTGGTGCGGCGCCAGGTGATCGGCGACTGAACTTTTCCCGGGATTGGCAGTCTCATTGCCCGACGTCGGTTGGGCTGACAGGAGTGCGGCCCCTCATGGCCGATGTTGATACACCTCAGGAGCTGGATCTGGAGCTGGTCCGGCGCGTGCAGCACGGCGAGAGTGCCGCGTTCGATGTCCTGGTGCGCAAGTACCAGCATCGGGTCGTGGCCCTGGTCGGTCGCTACATCGCCGACTGGAGCGAATGTCAGGACGTCGCCCAGGACACTTTCATCCGTGCCTACCGCGCGATCGGGAGTTTCCGTGGCGATGCCCAGTTCTCAACCTGGTTGCATCGAATCGCCGTGAATACCGCCAAAAACTACCTGGCTTCACACAATCGTCGTCCGCCGACCGATGACATCGACATCGGTGACGCCGAGCAGTTCGACAGCGGTACCCGCCTGCGGGACACCGACACGCCCGAGCGCGAGTTGATGCGCCAGGAGCTGGAACAGACGGTCATGAAGGCCGTCAACGCGCTGCCGGAGGAACTCCGGTCGGCGATCACCCTGCGCGAGGTGGAAGGCCTGAGCTACGAGGATATCGCGCAGAAGATGGGGTGCCCGATCGGCACCGTGCGTTCCCGGATCTTCCGGGCGCGCGAGGCGATCGACACCGAACTCCGGCCGCTGTTGGACATCGGCAGCGCCACCCGTGAGAAGAGCCGCGTATGACCAGTAATCCGTTCAACGAATCGCAGAACCATCAATCGCCCGCCGGGCAGCGCCTGGACCAGCGCCATCGCGAGCAGCTGTCGGCCCTGGTCGATGGCGAGCTGGGTGCCGATGAAGCGCGCTTCCTGCTGCGCCGGATGGAACACGACCCCGAACTGGCCGGCTGCCAGGAGCGCTGGCAGCTGCTGGGCGACGTGATGCGCGGGCAGGCCCCGGCGTTGGCACCGGCCGGCTTCAGTGCCGCCGTTGCGGCCGCCATTGCGGCAGAGCCGACGCCGCAGGCCGAGCCGCGTCGCCAGGTGCGTCGCAGTGGCTGGCGCGCCTGGGGCGGCGGTGCTGCGCTGGCCGCATCTGTGGCCGCGGTCGCCCTGTTCATCGGCGGCGAGAAATTGAAGGAGGCGACGCCGGGTGAACCGCAGGCGCCGCAGGTGATCGCCAGCCAGGCGGAACTGGCACCGGCCGCGCCCACCCCAGTCACCGAGGCTTCGGTGGACACGGCCGCGGTGGCCGTGGCTGCTGCGCCGGCCGTAGCGATGGCCGCGGCGGGCCGCCGCCAGGACGCCCGCCGTGCCAGCGCTACGCGCAGCCAGCAGGCCGCGCGTGCCGCCCAGCGCGACGACACTTCGCAGCGCGCCATCGCGGCCGTGCAGGCACCGTTGACCCCGACCGTGCCGGCCAACGCCAACCGCAACCTGCCGTTCGGCGAGGTCAGCGGGCTGCAGGCCCGGCCATGGCCGCGCTCCAGCCTGGCGCCCGCCGCTGGCGGCGCGCTCAATGCCAGCTTCCCGGCCCACGCCGGTAGTGCCGCGTTCTATCCGTTCGAGCCGCGCCTGCAGGATGAGCTGCCGGTGCCGCCGCGCCCGCGCGACTGAGCCGGGCGCCTTCACGCCCCGCCGTCGGCGGGGCCCGTATTCCTCTTTCCACCCGACCCGGAGGTTGCCGTCCGATGACTCCCCGACTCCGCACGCAGGCCATTGGCCTGCTGGCCCTGACCCTTCCCCTGGTGGCCTGCGCACAGGCGCCGGCGCCCGTCGCGCAGACCCAGCCCGCGCCAGCCGCGGCCGCGCGGGCACCGGCGCAGCCGCTGGTCAGTGGCCTGCCCGACTTCACCAACCTGGTCGAACAGGTCGGCCCGGGCGTGGTCAACGTCGACACCACCATCGTCCGCAACAACCGCCAGGCCGCGCGCGGCCCGATGGGCGACGATGACATGCCGGAGTTCTTCCGCCGCTTCTTTGGTCCCGACTTCCCGATGCCGGGGCAGGGGCCGGGTGGGCCAGACGGTGGCCCCAGCATCAAGGGCCGTGGCATGGGCTCGGGCTTCATCATCTCGCCCGATGGCTATGTGCTGACCAATTACCACGTGGTGGCCGACGCCAGTGACGTGAAGGTCAAGCTGGGCGACAGCCGTGAGTTCACCGCCAAGGTGGTGGGCAGCGACCAGCAGTACGACGTCGCCCTGCTGAAGATCGACGGGAAGAACCTGCCAACCGTCCGCGTGGGTGACTCCAACAGCCTGAAGCCGGGGCAGTGGGTTGTCGCGATCGGCTCGCCGTTCGGCCTCGACCATTCTGTCACCGCCGGCGTGGTCAGCGCCGTCGGCCGCAGTACGGGTGGCCCCGACCAGCGCTATGTGCCGTTCATCCAGACCGACGTGGCGATCAACCAGGGCAATTCCGGTGGCCCTCTTCTGAACACCCGCGGCGAAGTGGTCGGCATCAACTCGCAGATCTTCTCCGCGTCCGGCGGCTACATGGGCATCAGCTTCGCGATCCCGATCGACCTGGCGATGAGCGCGGTCGAGCAGATCAAGAAGAGCGGCAAGGTCACCCGCGGCCAGCTCGGCGCGGTCGTGGAGCCGATCGATTCGCTGAAGGCGCAGGGCCTGGGCCTGCCGGACAGCCGTGGCGCCCTGGTCAACCAGATCGTGGCCGGCAGTGCGGCCGCCAAGGCCGGCGTGCAGGTGGGCGACGTCATCCGCTCGGTCAACGGCAGCCCGGTCAACAGCTGGTCCGACCTGCCGCCGCTGATCGGTGCGATGGCGCCGGGCAGCAAGGTGAACCTGGTGGTGTACCGCGACGGCAAGCCGCATGACCTCAGTGCCACGTTGACCGCCCTGAGTGAAGACGGGCAGGCCAGTGCCCGCGGGCCGTCGGCCGGCGGTGCCGAGGCGGCGCCGCAGACCGGGGCCAATGCCCTGCTGGGGCTGGACGTGAGCGACCTGAGCGCGGCTCAGCGCAAGCAGTTCGGGCTCAACGGCAACGAAGGCGTGCGCATCACCGGGGTCAAGGGCCAGGCGGCGCGTGATGCCGGCCTGTCGCCGGGCATGGTGATCCTGCAGGTCGGCCGCGTCGCGGTCGGCAGTGTGGATGCCCTGAACCGGGCGCTGTCCAGCTTCAAGAAGGACGACGTGGTCATGCTGCTGGTCCGCACGGCCAACGGCAACAGCGCCTTCGTGGCGGTCAAGGCCGGCCAGTAGGGCCTGCCGGGGCCGCTCCGGCGGCCCCTGGGCCTCCCCCGAAGCCCCGCCCCGGCGGGGTTTCGGTCGTTCCGGGCCGGTGCCCGGCAGCCGGTTTTAGCGGCCGGGCGCTGGGCGTGCGATAATCGACCGTTACCCTGACGACGCCGCGCGCCGCCGCCACCTATGTCTTCTGATTCGATGCGGAACATCCGCAACTTCTCCATCATCGCCCATGTCGACCACGGCAAGTCCACGCTGGCCGACCGCATCATCCAGCTCTGCGGTGGCCTGCAGGCCCGCGAGATGGAAGCGCAGGTGCTCGATTCCAATCCGATCGAGCGCGAGCGTGGCATCACGATCAAGGCGCAGTCGGTGTCACTGCCGTACCTGGCCAAGGACGGGCAGACCTACCACCTGAACTTCATCGACACCCCCGGCCACGTCGACTTCTCCTATGAAGTCAGCCGCTCGCTGGCCGCCTGCGAAGGCGCGCTGCTGGTGGTTGATGCGGCGCAGGGCGTGGAAGCCCAGTCGGTGGCCAACTGCTACACCGCCGTGGAGCAGGGCCTGGAAGTGGTGCCGGTGATCAACAAGATCGACCTGCCCACCGCCGACATCGAGCGCGCCAAGGCCGAGATCGAGGCCGTGATCGGCATCGATGCCTCCGACGCCGTGCCGGTCAGTGCCAAGACCGGCCTCAACGTGCAGGACGTGCTGGAAGCGATCGTGCACCGCATCCCGCCGCCGGCGCCGCGCGACACCGACAAGCTGCAGGCGCTGATCATCGACTCGTGGTTCGACAACTACCTCGGCGTGGTGTCACTGGTGCGCGTGATGCAGGGCGAGATCAAGGCCGGTGACAAGCTGCAGGTGATGTCGACCGGCCGCAACCACCAGGTCGACAACGTCGGCGTGTTCACGCCGAAGCGCAAGGTGCTGCCGGCGCTGCGTGCCGGTGAAGTGGGCTGGGTCACCGCCAGCATCAAGGACGTGCATGGTGCGCCGGTCGGCGACACCCTCACCCTGGCCGGCGACCCGGCGCCGAAGCCGCTGCCGGGCTTCCAGGAAATGCAGCCGCGCGTGTTCGCCGGCCTGTTCCCGGTCGATGCCGAAGACTACCCGGACCTGCGCGAAGCGCTGGACAAGCTGCGCCTGAACGATGCCGCGCTGCGTTTCGAGCCGGAAAGCTCCGAAGCGATGGGCTTCGGCTTCCGCTGCGGCTTCCTGGGCATGCTGCACATGGAAATCGTGCAGGAGCGCCTGGAGCGCGAATACAACCTGGACCTGATCAGCACCGCGCCGACGGTGGTGTATGAGGTCCTGAAGACCGATGGCTCGATCATCAACATGGACAACCCGGCCAAGCTGCCGGCGGTGAACCAGGTCGAGGAAATCCGCGAACCGATCATCCGCGCCAACGTGCTCACCCCCGAGGAGTACATCGGCAACATCATCAAGCTGTGCGAAGAAAAGCGCGGCAGCCAGATCGGCATCAACTACCTGGGCAGCCAGGTGCAGATCAGCTACGAGCTGCCGATGGCCGAGGTGGTGCTGGACTTCTTCGACAAGCTGAAGTCGGTCAGCCGCGGCTATGCCTCGCTCGATTACCACTTCGTGCGCTTCGACGCAGGCCCGTTCGTGCGCGTGGACGTGCTGATCAATGGTGACAAGGTCGATGCGCTGTCGTTGATCGTGCACCGCAGCCACGCTGACCGACGTGGCCGCGAGCTGTGCGAGAAGATGAAGGACCTGATCCCGCGCCAGATGTTCGACGTGGCCATCCAGGCCGCCGTCGGCTCGCAGATCATCGCCCGCACCACGGTCAAGGCCATGCGCAAGAACGTGCTGGCCAAGTGCTATGGTGGCGACGTTTCGCGCAAGAAGAAGCTTCTGGAAAAGCAGAAGGAAGGCAAGAAGCGCATGAAGCAGGTCGGACGCGTGGAGATTCCGCAGGAAGCGTTCCTGGCCGTCCTGCAGATGGACAACAAGTAAGGCCCGCACCGGCCCTGCGGGGCCGGTCGTCTGGTGACGTTGCAAAGGACCCTGAATGAAACTGTTTGAGATCCTCCTGGTCGTGCTGACCCTGGCCTCGGGCCTGATCCTGCTCGCGGACAAGCTGTACCTCGCCAAGCGTCGCGCCCAGCGCGCGGGCCTGCTCGACTCCGAGCCGGTGCTGGTGGATTACTCGCGTGCGTTCTTCCCGGTGCTGGCGATCGTGCTGATCGTGCGCAGTTTCATCGCCGAGCCGTACAAGATCCCGTCCAGCTCGATGATGCCGAACCTGCTGATCGGCGACTTCATCCTGGTCAACAAGTTCTCCTACGGCCTGCGCCTGCCGATCAGCAACACCAAGATCGTGCCGTTTGGCGAGCCGTCGCGCGGCGACGTGGTGGTGTTCCACTTCCCCGGCCACAGCGACAACGATCCGGCCAAGGGTGAGAACTTCATCAAGCGCGTCATCGGCGTGCCGGGCGACACCGTGGTCTTCGAAGGCGACGGCGTGATCCTCAACGGCGAACCGCTGAAGTACGACAACAAGGGCATCTATGCAGGCCACAAGGGCCAGGGCGAGGGTGCCAACCTGCTGGTCGAACACCTGCCGGGTCGAACCCACACCGTGCTGGAGACCGACTATCCGCGTGGCCAGGGCCAGTGGACCGTGCCGGCCGGCAAGTACCTTGTCATGGGCGACAACCGTGACAACAGCGACGATGGCCGTTTCTGGGGCCTGCTGCCGGAAGAAAACCTGCGCGGCAAGGCCTTCCTGATCTGGCTGAACTGCCAGGGCTGGTTCTGCAAGGATGGCTTCGAGCCGTCGCGGATCGGCTCGAGCATCAACTGATCGGGCATCAACCGAGTATTTTCACATCCAACGCGTATCTGGGGAGAACGCAATGAAGACGATGAACACGCAGCGTGGCATGACCCTGACCTCGTTCCTGGCGGTCCTGATCGTGGTCGGTTTCTTCCTTTACATCGGCATGAAGCTGTTCCCGATGTACCAGGAGTATTACGCGGTGCGCTCGGCGATGAAGAGCCTGGCCAACGAGCCGGGTGTGGGCAGCATGGAACCGGCCCGGATCCAGGATCTGTTCTTCAAGCGGCTGTACATCAACTACTCGGAAAACGTGAAGCCGGCCAACGTGAAGTTCGACCGCCGCGACAATGGCTGGACCCTCAAGGTCAACTACGAAGTGCGCCGTCCGCTGGTCGGCAACCTGGACGTGGTTGGCAAATTCGATTCATCCCAGGACCTGACCCGAAGCGGTGCCGAATAAACCTTTCCAACGTGGTGACCTGATCGGTCATCCCTTCCGCGACCCGGCGCTGCTGAAGCAGGCGCTGACTCATCGCAGTGCCGGTGCGCCACACAACGAGCGCCTGGAGTTCCTGGGCGACAGCATCGTCAACATGATGGCGGCCGAGGCGTTGTACCAGCGCTGGCCCAAGGCTGACGAAGGCGCGATGACCCGTGCCCGCGCCGAGCTGGTGCGTGAAGGCGCGCTGGCGGTGATCGGGCGCACCCTGGAACTGGGCGATCGACTGATCCTGGGTCCGGGCGAAATGAAGTCCGGCGGCCACCGTCGTGATTCGATCCTGGCCGACGCGGTGGAAGCCGTGGTGGCTGCGATCTACCTGGATGCCGGCTTCGAGGCCTGCCGGGCGGTGGTACTGCCCTGGTTCAGCGCTTCGATCGAGGCACTGCCGGCCTCCGGCCGGCCCGAGAAGGACCCCAAGACCCGCCTGCAGGAATGGCTGCAGGCCCGACAGAAGGCGTTGCCGCAGTATGAACTGGTGTCAGAATCCGGTGACGACCACGCCAAGCACTTCCGGGTACGCTGCAACGTAGCCGACCCGGCCGCCAGCACCGAGGGCGAAGGCGCCTCGCGGCGGCTTGCCGAACAACAGGCGGCTGCGGCCGTCCTAGAACAACTGGATTCCAAGTGAGCGAACAAACTCCCCATCATTGCGGCAGCGTGGCCGTCATCGGCCGCCCGAACGTGGGCAAGTCGACCCTGACCAATGCCCTGGTCGGCGCCAAGGTCAGCATCGTCTCCAACCGTCCGCAGACCACGCGCCATCGCCTGCTGGGCATCGCCACCTATCCGGAAGGCCAGCTGGTCCTGGTCGACACCCCCGGCCTGCACAAGGTGCAGAAGCGGGCGATGAACCGGGTGATGAACCGCGCCGCGCGTGGCTCGCTGGAAGGCGTCGATGCCGGCCTGCTGGTGATCGAAGCCGGTCGCTGGGATGAAGAGGACAGCCTGGCGTTCAACGTGCTGCGCGACGCCGGCATCCCGGTGGTGCTGGTGGTCAACAAGATCGATCGCCTGAAGGAAAAGGGCGCGCTGCTGCCGTTCCTGCAGCAGGTGACCGAAGGTCGTGATTTCGCCGCCGTGCACCCGATCTCGGCGCAGAAGCGCAACGGCCTGGAAGCGCTGGTGCGCGACGTGCTGAAGCTGCTGCCGGAAGCCCCGCCGATGTTCGGCGAGGACGAGATCACCGATCGCAGCCAGCGTTTCCTGGCCGGTGAACTGGTGCGCGAGCAGTTGATGCGCCAGCTCGGCGAGGAACTGCCGTACGCAACCACCGTCGAGATCGAGCGCTTCACCGAGGATGGCAACCTGCTGCGCATCGGTGCGGTGATCTGGGTCGAGCGCGAGGGCCAGAAGGCCATCGTGATCGGCAAGGGCGGCGCCCGCCTGAAGGAGATCGGCGCCAAGTCCCGCCTGCAGATGGAGCGTCTGTTCGGGGCCAAGGTGTTCCTGGAAACCTGGGTGCGCGTGCGTGAAGGCTGGTCCGACGACGAGGCCGCGCTGAAGGCCTTCGGCTACGAATAAGCCGCGACGGTCGCTTCGATGATGATCGAGGACGACACCGGCTTCGTGCTGCACGCACGGGCCTACCGCGAGACCAGCCTGCTGGTCGAAGTGTTGAGCGCGCAGCATGGCCGTATCGGCCTGCTGGCGCGTGGCGTGTCCACCGCCAAGGGCCAGGTGCTGCGCGCCGCCCTGCAGCCGTTGCAGTGGATCCGCTTCAGTGCCCAGCAGCGGGGTGAACTGGCCCAGCTGCGGGGTGCCGAGGCGCTGGATGCCGCGCCACGCCTGGTCGGCCAGGCGATGTTGGCCGGCTTCTACCTGAGTGAACTGACCCTGCGCCTGGCCCCGCGCCAGGACCCGCTGCCGGAGCTGTACCTTGCCTACGGTGAGGCACGCGCGCGGCTGGCGGTCGGTGCCGGCCTGGCCTGGACCCTGCGCCGTTTCGAGCGCGAACTGCTGTCCGCGCTGGGCCTGGGTTTCGAGCTGGACAGTGCCAGTGATGGCCAGCCGATCGACCCGGCGGCGCGCTACGAGCTGGACCCGCAGGAAGGGGCGCAGCGCCTGCTGAGCGAGCGTGGCGGGGAGCGCCGGGCGGCGGCCACTGGCTCGGCGCTGCTGGCCCTTGCGGCCGACGAAGAACCGGATGCCGCCGATCTGGCCAGCCTGCGCCTGCCGATGCGGCGGGTGCTGGCCCATCACCTGGGCGCGCGCGGGCTGAAGTCCTGGGAAATGCTCGAGCAGCTTGCGCCGCGCAGGTAGGGGGGGGGCGGCAGGGCTTGCAGCCCTGCACCTGCCGAATCAACGTCAACGGCAAAAGCTGGCTATCCGTGGGTAGGCGGGGTGGGTCCGGTTGCGGGAGACGCCGTAAACCCGTCCCTGGGGGCTTGGCCGCGGCATCCATGCCGCGGACACTCCCGCAACCGGACCCACCCCGCCTTCGACAGTGTTCCGCGAACTGTCGGAACGGCGTGGGGTCGGATCCGTTTTCCGCAGGAAAACGGATCCGACCCCAGATTGATTTCGATATCTGACAGAAATTCATCCACGCATGGCGTGGATCTACCCGATCGCGGAAAACTGTAAGAGGTGGGGCGGTATCGGAGGGCGGGGTGTCAGCCGCATGGATGCGGCTGCCAAGCCCCCAAGGACGGGTTTACGGCGTCCCCGCCCTCCGATACCGCACCGCCAACCCACGGAATGCATGCCGTTGCTGTTGCTGTTGCCTTGGCTTGGCTTGAAGCCTCTGCGGGTGCAGGGCGCAGCCTTGCCGAAAAACCCTCAATGCAGCAGGGCAGCTACCGCGGCGCGGAACCCGTCCTGGGCCTGCCCGGACTCGGGTGCATGATGCAGCTGGCGCACCGCCCGGCCCAACCGTGCCGCCCCCACGAAGCCACAGCTCGCCTGCAACCGGTGCAGCTGGCTGCGCAGCTGGCGCTCGTCGTGCTGGTCCACCGCCTGCTCGACCGCGTCGCGCACACCGGGCAACTCGGCCAGGAACAGCTCGCGCAGTGCGATCAGGTGGTTGCGCTGGCCATTGAGCGCGGCCAATGCCGCAGTCTCGTCCCAGTCCTGAACGGCCAGCTCGACCGCGGCCGGGGCCTGTGCCACGAAGATTCCCGCCGGGCTGTTGACCAGCGCACGGCGCACGGCCTTCAGCAGCTGGTCGCGGCCCAGCGGCTTGACCAGGGTGTCGCTGAAACCGGCTTCGCGCAGGCGGGCGTGGATGGAGGTATCGCCGTCGGCCGTATGTGCCAGCGCCGGTGTGTCGGGATGTGAGCGGCGTAGCTCACGCAGCAGTTGCGCGCCATTGCCATCCGGCAGGTTGACGTCGATCAGCCACAGATCATGCGCGCCGGGTTCGGCACTGGCCAGGGCACTGGCCAGCGAATCTGCGGTATCCACATCCGCCGGTAACGTTTCCAACGCCGCCTTGAAAAAACCGCGGCTGATGATGTCGTCCTCGACAAGCAGGAAGCGGGGCCGTGCGGCCCGCGGGGTCATCTGCATCAGGGCTGCCTCCATGTCAGCTGGCCCAATCATCAAGCACGACGGC
This sequence comes from Stenotrophomonas muris, assembly GCF_052751275.1. NCBI lineage: Bacteria > Pseudomonadati > Pseudomonadota > Gammaproteobacteria > Lysobacterales > Lysobacteraceae > Stenotrophomonas > Stenotrophomonas muris. The sequence goes on from NZ_CP199879.1 coordinate 495,740, forward strand.
CACGGGCGCAAGCGGGTCCAGGCCCCGTCGGTCAGGATCTGCGACAATACGCCCCCATTTTTGCCCGCAGCCTGTTGCCACGTGGCCCGATCCCGTTCCCGCACTGACCGTACCCCATTCCAGACCGAGATCCTCGACCTCAGCCATGATGGTCGCGGTGTCGCCCGCCGTGAAGGCGAGGGCGGCAAGGTCACCTTCGTCAGCGGCGCGCTGCCCGGCGAGGTGGTGATGGCTGAGCAGACTGCCCGCAGCCGCCATTTCGACGAGGCGCGCACCCTGGAGGTGCTGCAGGCCTCGCCGCAGCGGGTGACCCCCAAGTGCCCTCATTTCGGCACCTGCGCCGGCTGCGTGCTGCAGCACCTGGACGAAGACCAGCAGATCGTGGCCAAGCAGCGCGTGCTGATGGACAACCTGGAGCGGATCGGCCATGTGAAGCCGGGCACCGTGCTCGCGCCGCTGGTCGGCGAGAGCTGGGGCTACCGCCGCAAGGGCCGCTTCTCGGTGCGCCGGGTCGAAAAGAAGGACAAGACCCTGGTCGGCTTCCGTGAACAGGATCCGCGCTTCGTCGCCGACCTCAGCCAGTGCCTGACCGTGATCCCCGAGATCGGCACCAAGGTCGAGGCGCTGTCCACCTTCATCGAGTCACTCGATGGCAAGCGTGACATCCCGCAGATCGAATTCATCGCCGGTGACCAGGCCGTGGTCCTGACCGTTCGCCATCTGCAGCCGCTCAGCGATGCCGACCGCACGGCCTGGGCGGCTTTCGGCCAGCAGCATGGCTTCGTGATCTACCTGCAGTCCGGCGGCGTGGATACCGTGCAGCCGCTGGACGGGCAGGGTGTGCCGCTGTCGTTCCGTCTGGCGCCGTGGGATGTCGAGCTGGCGTTCCGCCCGCTGGACTTCATCCAGGTCAATGCCAAGCTCAACGAGAAGATGATCGCCCACGCCCTGGACCTGCTGGAACCGGGTGAGGACGAGCGTGTACTGGACCTGTTCTGCGGCCTGGGCAACTTCACCCTGCCGCTGGCGCGCCGCGTGCGCGAGGTGGTTGGCGTGGAAGGCGATGCCGGCCTGGTGGCGCGTGCGCGTGAGAACGCCGAGCGCAACGGCCTGGCCAACGCGCAGTTCTTCAGCGCCGACCTGACCCAGGACCAGCGCAGCACCCCGTGGATGCGCCAGGGCTTTGACAAGCTGCTGCTGGACCCGCCGCGCTCGGGTGCGATCGAAGTGCTGCAGCAGCTGCCGCTGAAGCAGTTCAAGCGCATTGTCTACGTCAGCTGCCACCCGGGCTCGCTGGCGCGCGATGCCGGCTATCTGGTCAACGAACAGGGCTTCACCCTGGTCAGCGCCGGTGCCATGGACATGTTCCCGCATACCGCGCACGTGGAAAGCATCGCGGTGTTCGAGAAGCGCTGACAGGTTGTCATCACCCATCGCGCATAATGGCGCGATGGGCATCGAAATCGAACGCAAATTCCTCGTCAGCAGTGATGGCTGGCGCACCGCCGCGCATCGGGTGATCCCGATGGCGCAGGGCTACATCAACGACATGGGCGCGCTCGACCGCGGCACCCAGAACGCCTCGGTGCGCGTGCGCATCGAAGGCGACCACGCCGCGCTGAACCTGAAGTCGCGCACCATCGGCCATACCCGCCAGGAGTTCGACTACCCGATCCCGGTGGAGGATGCGCGCGCCCTGTTGGCGCTGTGCGTCGGTGGCCTGATCGACAAGCGCCGCCACCTGGTCGAACACGCCGGCCTGACCTGGGAGGTGGACGAGTTCCTCGGCGACAACGCCGGCCTGGTCGTGGCCGAAGTCGAGCTGGACAGCGCCGACCAGGCGATCGACCTGCCGGACTGGGTGGGTGCCGAAGTCACCGACGACGCGCGCTACTACAACGTCGCACTGGCCAGTCACCCCTATTCACAGTGGTGAAGCCCCCAAAAAGGGGACGGAGGGGATTAAGTCGTCTTTACCCCAGCTGTGCTGGAAACGACTTAATCCCCTCCGTCCCCTTTTTTCGAGGGAGGCGGGCCCCATGTGGTGGGGATGAGAATCGACATCTACTCCGACGTGGTCTGCCCTTGGTGCTGGATCGGCAAGCATCGCTTCCAGCAGGGTGTGCAGTTGCTCGGCGCCAATGCGCCTGAACTCGATATCCACTGGCAGCCGTTCCAGCTGGACCCGGACGCGGACGCCACCCCGGTGCCGCTGCGCGAGGCCTATGTGCGCAAGTTCGGTGGCGTCGAGCGCACCGAGCAGATCCTCGGCCAGACCCAGACCACCGCGCGGGCCGAGGGCCTGCCGATGGATTTCAGCCAGGGCCAGGTGCGGGTGACCACGCTGCCGGCCCATCGGGTGTTGTGGCTGGCCGGCCAGCACGGCGTGCAGGATGCGGTCGGCGAAGCACTTTTCCGTGCCCACTTCGAGCATGGCCAGAATCTGGCCGATACTGCAGTGCTGGTGAAGGCCGGCGTGGCTGGCGGCCTGGACGGTGCTGAAATCGCGCAGATGCTGGGCTCCGACCGCGGCCTGGCCGAGGTCGAAGCCGGGCTGGCGCAGGCCCATGCACTGGGCATTTCCTCGGTGCCGACTTTCGTCATCGATGGGAAGTGGGCCATTTCCGGGGCCCAGCCGCCAGAGGCCTTCGCCAACGCCCTTCGCCAGATCGCAGCCGAACAGGGCGCCCCGGCAGCTTCGGCTGACGGCGACGAGGCCTGCGGCCCGGACGGCTGCAAGGTCTGAGCAGATCGGGGTCAGAGCCCCTGCGGGGATCCGACCCCGGGGTCAGATCCCCGCAGGGGCTCTGACCCCACACTCCCCTTCGTCTGACCCCTGCGCCTGTCGGCCGGTTCTGCGACAATGCGGCACTGCGCCATGCGGGCGCGCGTTGTGGAGATCGACCATGCTGCTGATCGGCGTTGCCGGCACCGAACTGACCGCCCAGGAACGTGACTGGCTGCAGCACGACGCCGTGGCCGGGGTGGTGCTGTTCAAGCGCAACTTCGCCTCGCGCCAGCAGGTGACCGATCTGAGTGCGGCGATCCGTGCCGCCGCCCCGCGCCCGCAGCTGATCTGCGTGGACCAGGAAGGCGGCCGTGTGCAGCGTTTCCGCGAGGGCTACAGCGCGCTGCCGCCGCTGCAGGACATCGGCGCGCTGTACGCCGCCGACCCGCAGCAGGCGCTGGCCCTGGCCGAGCAGCATGCCTGGCTGATGGCCAGCGAAGTACGTGCCAGCGGCCTCGACCTGAGTTTCGCGCCGGTGGTCGACCTTGGCCGCGGCAACCGCGCCATCGGCAACCGTGCCTTCAGTGAAGACCCGCAGGTGGTGGCCGCGTTCACCGCCGCCTATGTGCGCGGCATGCATGCGGTCGGCATGGCCGCCACGCTCAAGCATTTCCCCGGCCACGGCACCGTGCTGGAAGACACCCACGTCGATACCGCGATCGACCCTCGCGCGCTGGACGAACTGCGCGCCCAGGACCTGGTGCCGTTCCAGGCCGGCATCGCCGCCGGTGCCGATGCGGTGATGATGGCGCACGTGATCTATCCGCAGGTGGCGCCGGAGCCGGCCGGCTATTCCCCGCGCTGGATCCAGGACATCCTGCGTGGCGAGCTCGGCTTCCGTGGCGTGGTGTTCTCCGATGACATCGGCATGGCCGCCTCGCACAGTGCCGGTGGCGTGCCGGCACGCGTGCACGCGCACCTGGATGCCGGCTGCGACGTGGTGCTGGTCTGCCACCCGGAACTGGTCGATGAAGCCCTGCACGCGGTGCAGGGACGCTCCCTCAATACTGCTGCGCTGCTGGGCCTGCTTGGCCGCGGCGCGCTCGGCTGGGACGGCCTGCTGGCCGACGCCCGCCATGGCGACACTCAATCCCGTCTGCTTGAAACCCTTGGAAGAACCGTCTGATGCCCAACCTCACCATTTCCCAGGCCCTGGCCCAGGCTGACCTGCTGGTCGACCGCCCCACCATCGACAAGGCCATCGCTGGTATCGCCGACGCCATCGCGCGCGATTACAAGGGCGAGGTGCCGCTGTTCCTGTCCATCATGCATGGTGCGCTGCCGTTCGCCGGCCAGCTGGCGCTGGAACTGGGCGCGCGCGGCCAGGACGTGCAGTTCGATTACCTGCACGCGACCCGCTACCGCGGTGAAACCACCGGCGGAGACCTGGTCTGGAAGCACAAGCCGGCCACCTCGCTGTTCGGCCGCCGCGTGCTGCTGATCGACGACATCCTCGACGAGGGCTACACCCTGCAGGGCGTCCGCACCTGGTGCCTGGAGCAGGGCGCGACCGACGTGCGCATCGCCGCGATGACCGTGAAGAAGCACGACCGCGCACTGCCGGACGTGACCGCCGACTACGCCGGCATCGAGCTGCCGGACCGCTACGTGTTCGGCTTCGGCATGGACGTCAACGAGACCCTGCGCTGCGTGCCGGCGATCTACGCAATGAAGGAGTAACGGCGCAGCTGCCTGCGGCGCGTCTTCTTCCACCGCCGGCATCCTCGGGTGCCGGCGTTCGTCTTTCCATGGAGTGCTTTGAATGCAACAGATCGCCCTGGCCGTGATCGGCGGTACCGGTGTCTACAACCTGGCCAAGCTCGACGACGTGCAGACCCACGAGGTCGACACCCGCTTTGGCCGCCCGTCCGGCCCGGTGCGCGTGGGCACGCTGCTCGGCCATCGCGTGGCGTTCCTGGCGCGGCATGGCGAGGGGCACTCACTGCCGCCGCACAAGATCAACTACCGCGCCAACCTGGCCGCACTGCAGCAGCTGGGCGCGCAGCGCGTGCTGGCATTGAACACGGTGGGTGGCATCACCGAAGACTTCGGCCCGCGCGTGCTGGCCTGCCCGGACCAGATCATCGACTACACCTGGGGCCGCATCAGCACGATCTGTGAAGAAGAAGGCACCGACGTGGTCCACGTCGATTTCGGCCACCCCTATACGCCGATGCTGCGCAGCAAGATCCTGGCGGCAGCGAAAGTGACCGGCGTCACGGTCCATGACGGTGGCTGCTACGGCGCGACGCAGGGCCCGCGCCTGGAGACCATCGCCGAGATCGCCCGCATGCGCCATGACGGCTGCGACCTGGTAGGCATGACCGGCATGCCGGAGGCCGCGCTGGCACGCGAGCTGGGGCTGGATTACGCCTGCCTGGCAATCATCGCCAACTGGGCCGCCGGCTGCGGTGATGGCGAGGAGATTACGATGGCCGAAGTACTGGCGAACGTGCAGGCGGCCAGCAACGGACTTCCGGAACTGGTGGGCGAATTGGCGCGGGGGTGATTGTCTTCCCCGAGCAAGCTTTGCATACTCAGCTTGTGCGCGGGTTCAGCGTACACCACCCATTCATTGCATAAGGTCTCGCATCACCATGCCGAACGGTACCGTCAAGTGGTTCAACGACGCCAAGGGATTTGGCTTCATCTCGCCGGAGGATGGCAGCGCCGACGTGTTCGCGCACTTCTCCGCCATCAACTCCAAGGGCTTCCGCAGCCTGCAGGAAGGCCAGCGTGTCACCTATGACGTGACCCAGGGCCCGAAGGGTGCCCAGGCTTCGAACATCACGCCGGCCGAGTGATCCACTCGACAGTGCGTTGAAAACCCCGCTTCGGCGGGGTTTTTTTTGCGTCGCGACGGGCATTGCGGCGCTGTGGACAGGGTTCCAGGTGGCCATCCGGATTTGCGCTCGGGCACAATGCGCCGATGAAGGAACGACTGCGCATCGCCGTGATCGGCTACGGCACCGCTGGACAGGCATTGTCCATCCTGCTCTCTCGTGATGGCCACGAGGTGGAGATCTTCGAACGCGTGCCCTCGCCGGGGCCGGTTGGCGCCGGCTTCCTGCTGCAGCCCAGCGGCCTGCAGGTGCTGTGGCAGATGGGCCTGCTTGATGCCGTGCGCGCGCATGCGGCGCCGGTGCACCGTCTTTATGGCGATACACCGTGCGAGCGCACGGTGATGGACATGCGCTATGACGGCCTGGACGCGCGCCTGCACGGCCTCGGCATGCAGCGTGGGGCGCTGTTCTCGCTGCTGGACGGGGCGCGTGCGGGTGCGGGCCAGCTGCATGCCGGCGTCACCATCGCCGCAGTGGATGCCGCACAGGGCCGCCTGCATGACAGTGAGGGCCGCATGCATGGGCCGTTCGACCTGGTGGTGGCCGCCGATGGTGCGGCTTCGACGCTGCGCGGCTCGATCGAAGGCGGCACCGGGCTGGACCGCGTGTATCCCTGGGGCGCACTGTGGTGCCTGCTGCCGGCCGAGGACTGGCCGCACCTGCAGGAGCTGCGGCAGCGCTACGTGGCCGCGCGCAAGATGATCGGGCTGCTGCCGGTCGGTACGCGGCCAGGTGATGACACGCCGCGCCTGAGCTTCTTCTGGAGCCTGCCACGCGCCGACTTCGAACGATGGCAGGCCGATGGCATGACGCCCTGGCTGGACGAGCTGCACGCGCTGTGGCCGCAGGCCAGCGCGCGCTTTGCGCATCTGCATGATGCCGGCCAGCTGGCGCGCGCGGTCTACCGTGACGCCGTGATGACGCGCTGGCATTGCGGCCGCATGGTGCTGGCCGGCGATGCCGCACATGCGATGAGCCCGCAGCTGGGGCAGGGCGTGAACATGGCGCTGCTCGATGCGCTGGCATTGCGCGATGCCGTGCGCGCACATGGCGGGGGAGGCGCTGCATTGCAGGCCTACCAGGCGCAGCGCAGGGCGCACGTTGCGGTCTACCAGCGCTGGAGCCGTTGGCTGACGCCGCTGTTCCAGTCTGATCGCGATGCCTGGGCAAAGGCGCGCGACGTGCTGCTCGGGCCGATGGGGCGCCTGCCGGGTGGGCGTGGCCACATGCTGCGCGTGCTCAGCGGTACCCAGCATGGCTGGTTCGGTTCGCTTGCGCTGGATCCGGCATTTGTCGACGCGTTGGCTGCAAGGGCGCAGATGCCTGGCATCAGCGCGATCACTGCGAATGCGTGAAGCGCGCTGTCACGCGAATTAACGGTTGCCTCACCGTGTATATGCGAGAAGTAGGTTGCACGCGATTGCGCGTCGCCCGTTTTCCTTTCCGTGATTGACATCGCGCGTGGCCCGGGCGGCGCTGCCGTTGCGGCCTGTCGCGGCCCGGACGTGCCGCCTGTTGTTGAAGAGGAGGACGCCATGTGGTTCGCGGTCGAGGAGCTGGAATCGGAAATCTGCAAGCTGCGCGGACTGTTGCAGATGCTGCACGAGGACCAGCCCGACGTACTGGAGGACGTGTTCGAATTCCATGTGGGCAGCTTGATCAGTCATGCATCGCCGGAGCACCACGGACGCATCCGCGCCTGCGCACAGGAGATGCTGGCGGCAATCCAGGCCTTGCCGCGGCGACGTGAAGTTGACACGCCTGAGTTCCAGTTGATGCCGCAGCTGGACATTCGTCCGGCCTGATTCAAGCCACTGGCAGTTCCACCAGGCCGTTTTCCACGCAGGCGATCATCTGTTCGCCGCTGGCGGGAGCAGGCACGATTCCGGCGGTGAACGCGGAAAAGGCCGGCAGGACCGTCATCCGCTCGCGCAGCCAGAAGGCCGGGAAGCGCCGGCGCAATGCGGGCAGTGCGACCTGCGGATGCAGGTGGCCTGCGAGCACGTGCCACGCCGGGTCTGCGCACGGTTCATGGCGCAGCAGGAACGGCGCCAGCCGCACCTCCTCGTGGATCTGCACCTGCAGCTGGGCATGCGGTAGCTGCCGGTCATGATTTCCGCGCAGGACATGCACGTCCAGTGCGGTGTTGCGTTCGCGCCAGCCGAGCCATTGCTGGTACCAGGCGGCGCGATGCGCCGGCCCATGCAGGATGTCGCCCAGGATCCACAGTTCGCGGCAGGCGTGCCTGTCCAGCAGACCCTGCAGGCGTTGCAGGTCTTCGCCGGTTCCGCCGCTGGGCAGCGCGATGCCGGCGCGGCGGAACACATCGGCCTTGCCCAGGTGCAGGTCCGCGATCAGCAGCGCCTGCCGCGCCGGCCAGTAGAGTGCGCGTGCCCCCGCCAGGGTCACCGGTTCGCCGGCAAGCAGCAGCGGTATTTCATCGGCCATGGCGACGTTCCAGCTGCTGGGCCGCGCGTTGCACGCGGGTACGCCAGTCCTCGTTGCTGAACTGTCCGCGCAGGCGTTCGGCCCACAGTGGAAAGCCCAGGGGCGTCAGCGATGCGGGGCGCTGCATCGACATGCGTCGCGCGCCGATCCGGACCAGCACCTGGCGCAGCCCCGGCAGGTCAAGGCTGTCATGCAGCACTTCGCGTTCGGCCAGCGCCAGCAGCAGGTGCTCGGGGTCATGCTCGCGCAATACGTCATACAGCAGGCCCGCCGAGGCCTGCAGCTGGCGCAGCGATCGCGGCATGCCCCCCGGCAGGCTGGGTACCAGCAGGCCTGCGACGCGCGCGATGCCACGGAACTGGCGCCGCGCAAGCTCGCCCAGGTTCACCGCCGCACGCAGATCGTCCAGCAGCTGATCGGTGGTGAACAACGCATGCCATTGCGCCGCGTCCAGGTCGATCGCCTGCGCCGGTGCCAGCACCAGGCCGTGATCATTCACGGCATAGCCGATGCTGTTGCGTTGCTGGCGGGTGCAGCGCAGTGCCAACAGGGCGGCCAGCGCCTCGTGCACGTGGCGTCCGGCGAAGGGATAGACGAAGAGGAACTGGCCTTCGCGGCGGCGTACGTCCTCCAGCAGCACGTGGTCCGGGCCGGGAAGCGCCGACACCTGCTGCTGAAGTGCCAGCAGCGGTGCCAGCCAGCGGGCTTCCGCGCTGTCGTCGGCGCCTGACAGCACCGACTCCAGTTCGCTGCCCAGTGCCATCGACAGCGGCAGCTGGCCTCCCTGCCAGCGGGGCACGACACCTTCACCGCGCCCTCGTGCCAGCCGCACGAAGGCGGTCATGTCGCGCAGCTGCACCAGCTCCAGCAGGCGCCCGGCGAACTGGAAGCGGTCTCCGCGGCGCAGGCGGCTGGCGAACTGTTCCTCCACGGCGCCGAGGCCGGCCCCGCGCAGGAACTGCACGCGCACGCTGCCATCGCTGCTGATGGTGCCGATCGACAGCCGGTGGCGTAGTGCCTGGCGCCGGTCGTGCATCCGGTAGCGGCCATCGGCGTCCTGCACGACCTTGTGGAAGTCAGGGTACTGGGCCAGGGCCTGGCCCCCCTGCACGATGAAAGTCAGCACGGCCTGCCACTGGTCCTCGGCCAGGGATGCGAACGCATGGGTGCGCCGGACCTGCGCCAGCAGCGCATCCCCGTGGAAGCCACCGGCCAGGGCACGGCTGACCGCATGCTGGGCCAGAACGTCCAGCGACAGCATCGGCGGCCTGCGTGCTTCGACCACGCCTTCGGCCAGTGCGCGACGCACGGCTGCGTACTCGGCCAGTTCCAGCGCATGGCTCGGCACGCAGAGGATCGCGCCACTGGCACCGGGACGATGGCGCGCACGTCCGGCGCGCTGGCGCAGGCGGGCGACGCCCTTCGGGCTGCCCAGCTGCAGTACCTGTTCGACCTCGGGAAAGTCCACGCCGAGGTCGAGGCTGGAGGTGGCGACCACGCAGCGCAGCGTTCCTGCACGCAGCCCGTCCTCCACCTGCTGGCGCAGCGCCGGATCCAGCGAACCGTGGTGCAGCGCAAGCGTGTCGTGTTCCTCGGGCCAAACCGACGCCAGCGCCTGATGCCACAGTTCTGCCTGTGCACGGGTGTTGGTGAAGAGCAGGCTGCTGCGTGCCTGCATCAATGCGTCCAGCACCCGCGGCAGTTGGGCCAGGCCCAGGTGCCCGGCCCAGGGAAAGCGTTCACCGGGTTCGGGCAGCAGGCTGCGCACCGTGGTCGCACGCGGGCGCACGCCCTGCACGATCGGCGCGTCGGGCTGTCCGGGCAGCAGCACGTCGCGCGCCTCATCCAGATTGCCCAGCGTGGCCGACAGCCCCCACAGCTGCAATGCAGGCGCGGCATCGCGCAGCACGGCCAGATTCAACTGCAGCAGGACGCCGCGCTTGTTGCCCAGCAGTTCGTGCCATTCGTCCACCACCACGCAGCGCAGCTGGCGCATGCGCGGCAGCGTATCCGGATAGCTCAACAGCAGCGCCAGCGATTCCGGCGTCGTGACCAGTACGTCGATGCGGCCCTCGCGTGCCTGTCGTCGTTCGCGGTTGCTGGCGTCACCGCTGCGCAGGCCGACACGCCATCCAAGCTGCAACCCATCGACCACGGCCTGCAGCGCACGCGCGGTGTCGCTGGCCAACGCGCGCAAGGGCGTCACCCACAGCACCTGCAGCGGGCGTACCGCACTGGCGCGGCGGGGCGAAGGCGGTGGGTCGATCATGGCCTGCAGCAGCGGTCCCCCGAACATCGCCAGTGTCTTGCCGCTGCCTGTGGGCGTGTGCAGCAACCCGGATCCGCCGGCGAGATAGTGCCGCCACATCGCGCGCTGGAACGGCAACGAGCGCCAGCCTTTCGACGCGAACCAGTCTTCCAGCCGGCGTAGTGCCTGGCTGCGGTTCATCGCGCCAGCGCCTGCAGGGTAGCCAGCTGATCGGCCTCGCTGGCTGGCTTGTCGTGGCGCCAGCGCAGGATGCGTGGAAAGCGTACGGCGATACCGGACTTGTGCCGGCTGCTGCGGTTGACCGCCTCGAAGCCCAGTTCGAAGACGTGTTCGGGGCGTACGCTGCGCACCGGGCCAAAGCGCTCGCGGGTATTGGCGCGGATCCAGCGATCAAGCGCGAGGATCTCCTTGTCATCCAGGCCCGAATAGGCCTTGGCCACCGGTACCAGCGTGTCGCCGTCCCAGACGCCGAAGGTGTAGTCGGTGTACAACGTGCTGCGCCGCCCATGGCCAGCCTGCGCGTACAGGAGCACTGCATCGATGGTGAGCGGATCGACCTTCCATTTCCACCAGTCACCGCGGCGTCGCCCGGCCTGGTAGGGTGAGGCACGACGTTTCAGCATCAGCCCTTCCACGCCACGTTCGCGTGCCACATCGCGCATCGCCGCCGCCTGCGGCCAGTCTTCGGCGGCAACGTCGGGTGAGAGCTGGATCCGTGCATCACCCAGGGCACCGACGACGTCGGCAAGCCGTGCACGCCGTTCCCGCAACGGCAACTCACGCAGGTCCGCGCCATCGTGTTCCAGCAGGTCATAGGCGAGCACGCGCACCGGCGTGTTGCGCAGGGTAGCCGCACCGGGCTTGCGGCGCTGGATGCGGGTCTGCAGCGCGGTGAATGCACGCGGCAGGTCCGTGGCTTCGTCCCACGCCAGCAGCTCTCCGTCCAGCACGCAGCCATCGGGAAGCGCCATCGCCGCCTGTTCGATTTCGGGGAAGCGACCATCCAGCCGCTCTTCGCCGCGTGACCACAATGCGACCTCGCCGCGCCGGCGCAGCAGCTGCAGGCGGATGCCATCCCACTTCCATTCCAGCAGCCAATCTTCGATGGAGCCGAGGCGTTCGGCAGGATCGCCTTCCAGTGGTGAGGCGAGAAAGAACGGGTAGGGTTGCTGCCGGTCCAGTGGCAGCTCATCCGGCGACAGCAGCTGGCCCAGCAGTGCGGGCGAGGGCACCCACTCGCCAAGCATGCGCTGGGCGATGCGCGCGATGTCCAGCCCGGACCACTCCGCCAGTGCCTGCTGCACCAGCCGCTGCGAGACGCCAACGCGCAGGGCGCCGGTCAGCAGCTTGTTGAACACCAGGCGTTCGCTGCTGCACAGCTGCTGCCAGCCCGCGACGACCGCCGCACGGCGTACCGCTTCGGGCTGGTTGGCCACCGCCAGCAGATGCTGTTCGATCCAATCCGCCAACGCACGGTCGGCGGCGGGCTGGGATGGATCATCCAGCAGCAGGGTCAACGTTTCGGCCAGGTCACCGACCTGCGCATAGCTGTCTTCCACCAGCCATGGCGGCAAGCCGGATTCTTCGGCAATCCAGGCGCGCAGTTCGCCACTGGCGGCGATCTTGCGGCGTGCGCCGCCCACCTTGCCACCGCTGAGCAGGTACAGCGCCCACGCCGCATCGTGCGCGCCTGCCTGGCGGAAGTAATCGATCAATGCCGCACGCTTGTCCAGCGTGGCGGTGCTGCGGTCCAGGCGCTGGTAGAGCGCCGCGAAGGCCTTCATTCCTCGCTCCCGAAATCGGTACGGAAGGCTTCAGCCGCTACGCCGCGCTCGCGCAGGAAGGGAATCAACGCATCGGTATTGCCATGGGTCGCGATCACCCGCTGCGCGCCGGTCTGTTCGATGGTCTGCAGCAGTGCGGGCCAATCGGCGTGATCGGAAATGACGAAGCCACGATCGACGTTGCGGCGACGCCGGTTGCCGCGCAGCTGCATCCAGCCCGAGGCGAAGCCCAGCTGGTAGCGGCCGAAGCGGCGCATCCACGGCGTGCCGGCGGCCGAGGGCGGGGCGAGGATCAACTGGCCGGCGGCATCCGGCTGGCGACCCTGCTCGGCCACCGCCAGCGTCTCCAGCATTGGCACGTTGGCCTGCCGATACACCTCCACACCATTGGCGATGGCACCGTGCAGCCAGGCCGGGCGATCGTCCAGCGGCAGCAGTTCGGCCAGTACCCGTTGCGCCTTGCCCAGTGCATAGCACAGCAGGATGGCAGCTTCGCCGCGCTGTTCGCATTCGCGGCGCCACGCCACGATCTCCGCAGCGACGGTGGGCGTGTCCGGCCAACGATAGATCGGCAGGGCAAAGGTGGCCTCGGTGATGAAGGTATCGCAGGGCACCACTTCGAACGGCGCACAGGTTGGATCAGGCTGGCGCTTGTAGTCGCCGGACGCCACCCAGACCTGCTGCCCGTCGTCGATGCGCACCTGCGAAGACCCCAGCACATGGCCGGCGGGATGCAGCGATACCTGCACCCGGCCCAGGCGGAACGGCACGCCCTCGGCATGCGCCTGCACCGGCACATCGCCCAGGCGCCAGCGCAGGATCGGCAGGCTGCCGTCGCTGCAGTGGTATTCGCCCATGCCCGGGCGTGCGTGATCGCCGTGGCCATGGGTGATGACCGCGCGCGGGACCGGTCGCCAGGGATCGATGTGGAAATCACCGGCGGCGCAGTACAGCCCTTCGGGGCGCAGGACCACCAGATCGTCATTGACTGCCATGCGGTCACTGTGGCCGGCCGCTCGTGCACAGGGTGAGAATCGGCCTGAACACGGGCTTGGCAGGCGATGCGGCACAATCGAACCGCAGATCTCTTGCCGCCAGGACGGACCGGATGAGTGGACCCAGCTTCAGCAGCAATGCGCCCTACGAAACCCATGTGGTGCTGAACCAGCCGCCGTCGTTCGCGGGGCGCCAGTTGTGGACCGATGACGTGGCGCTGATGGAGGCGGTGCAGCGCGAAGGCGCTGGCGGCTTCGCGCCGCGGCTGGCGGTCTATGGTGCGCTGGCGGGTGACGAACTGTACGGGCTCGGCTTCGATGCCAACCGCGATCGGCCGCGCCTGCGCACGCATGATGCGCAGGGCCATCGCATCGATACGGTGGAGTTCCATCCGGCCTATCACCAGTTGATGGGCACAGCGAAATCGCACGGGGTCGCCGGGTTGTCCTGGCACGAGCCGCAACCGGGCGGGCATGTCGCGCGCGCGGTGTTGAGCTACCTGCACCACCAGGCCGAGGCTGGCACCAGTTGCCCGTTGACGATGACCCATGCGGCAGTTGCGGTGCTGCACACGCAGCCGCACCTGGCCGAGTGGGCGCGCAAGGCCGCAGCGCCGGTCTATGACCCGCGCGATGTACCGGTGGCGGACAAGGCCGGCATCACGCTGGGCATGGGCATGACCGAGAAGCAGGGAGGCTCGGATGTGCGTGCCAACAGCACGCGCGCTGAACCGATCGATGGCGAGCGCTATCGCCTGGTCGGTCACAAGTGGTTCTTTTCCGCACCGATGTGCGATGGCTTCCTGGTGCTGGCGCAGGCGCCGGGAGGACTGACCTGCCTGCTGATGCCGCGCCGGCTGGCCGACGGCGACCGCAACGCATTCCGGTTGATGCGCTTGAAGGACAAGCTTGGCGATTGGGCCAATGCCTCCAGCGAAGTCGAGTTCTGCGGGGCACAGGCGTGGCGCGTGGGCGAGGAGGGGCGGGGCGTGGCCACCATCATCGGCATGGTGATGATGACCCGCCTGGACTGCATGCTGGGCGCGGCGGCGGAAATGCGCATGGCGCTGGCGCAGGCGCTGCATCACGCACGTCATCGCCGCACGTTCGGCAAGCTGCTGGTCGAGCACCCGTTGATGACCAATGTGCTGGCCGACCTGGCACTGGAGTCGGAAGCGGCCACAGTGCTGTCGATGCGCATCGCGCGTGCGGTGGACCGGGCCGGCGTGGATGCCAACGAAGCCGCGTTGGCGCGTGTGGGGACGGCGCTGGGCAAGTACTGGTTGTGCAAGCGCGCGCCGGCCTTCGTCAATGAAGCACAGGAATGCCTGGGCGGCGCGGGCTATGTGGAGGAATCGATGCTGCCGCGGCTGTACCGGCAGGCACCGTTGAATTCGATCTGGGAAGGAAGCGGCAACATCCAGTGTCTGGACGTGCTGCGCGCGCTGGCGCGCGAACCGGAGGCGCTGGCGGCGCTGCGCGCTGAACTGGCGGCGGTGGCCGATCGTGATGCGCGCTACGCAGCGGCTTTGCAGCGGTGGGCAGCAGCACCGCCACCGGATGAGTCGCAGGCGCGGCTGTTCTGCGAGCGCACAGTGCTGTTGTTGCAGGCCGCGCTGCTGTTGCGTGCGCAAAGTCCGATGGCAGAGGCGTTCGTGCGCAGCCGGCTGCAAGCGGAGCATGGGCTGGTGTTCGGGACCCTGCCGACGGGCGTGGATCTGTCGGCGATGCTGGTGCGCGCGCTGCCGTAGGAGCGCCCACCACGGAATCAACGGAAAAAACGCAAAGCGAAAAGCAGAAAAGCCGCGGCAGTGCCGCGGCTTTTCCTGTAGCGCCGGGCCCATGCCTGGCTGCCGGTACGCCTCAGTGCTTGGCTTCTTCCTTGGCGGCGTTCGCCTTCGCGTCATTGGCGACATCGCGGGCCTTGTCGGCCACCTTCTGTGCGGCGTTGGCAGTCGCGTCGCTGGCGTGTGCGGCGGCGTCGGTTGCGGCGTCCTTGGCCTTGTCGGCAGCGTTGGCGGTGGCGTCTGCAGCCTTGTCCAGCGCCTGCTGGGTATCGGCGGCGGCCTGCTCGGAGGCTGCAGCGGTCTTGTCGGCGGCGTCACGGGTAGCTTCTGCCGCCTTGTCGACGGCATCGCGGGCAGCCGCGCCGGCGCTGTCAGCGGCCTGCTGCGCGTCCTGCTTGGCCTGTTCGGCTTCCGGGCCCTTGCAGGCGGCCAGGGCCAGCAGCAGGGAGGCGGCCAGCAGGGTGGTGGTGATCGGGCGAATCTTCATGGCGGTCTCCGGTACTGCAATGGATGGGGACGCCAGCCTATTCATGCCGTTGTGAAGGTGGGGTCGCGATGCCCGCGCCGCGAGGTCGCAGTGGCGCAAAGAAAAAGCCGCTGGCGAACCAGCGGCTTTTCCGGAACAGCGTGAAGAAAGAAGTTATTACTTCTTGGCTTCTTCAGCAGCGTCCTTGGCCTGCTCAGCGGTAGCTTCGGCAGCCTTGGCAGCGTCCTTGGCTTCGCCAGCAGCAGCGTCGGTCGCGGCAGCAGCGGTGTTGGCAGCAGCGTCGGTCGCAGCGTCAGCAGCGGTGGCGGCGGTGTTGGCAGCCTGCTGGGCAGCGTCGGCGGTCTGGGCGCCGGCAGCGGCGGCCTGGTCGGCAGCAGCCTGGGCTTCGGTGGCGGCTTCGTTGGCCGAAGCAGCGGCGTCCTGGGCAGCTTCCTGCTTCGAGCAGGCGGCCAGGGCCAGAGCCAGGGACATCGCGACCAGCAGCTTGTTGATGCTCATTGTGTAAATCCTCGTCGTTAGAATTAGGCAACGCGCATGCTGCGCGCCGACAACATGATGACAAGCCAAGATTGGGTGTCAAGCGATCCCGCATTCATTTTTGCGAAATCATCGTTAAATCTTTTTAAATCAATTCGATGGCGATTGCCGTTGCTTCGCCGCCACCGATGCACAGGGTGGCAATGCCGCGCTTGCCACCGCGCGTGCGCAGGGCGTTGACCAGGGTCACCACCAGGCGTGCACCGGAGGCACCGATGGGATGACCCAGCGCGCAGGCACCGCCATTCACGTTCAGCTTGTCGTGCGGGATGCCCAGCTCACGCATCGGCGCCATTGCCACCACGGCAAAGGCCTCGTTGATCTCGAACAGGTCGATCTGGTCCAGCGACCAGCCGGTCTTGGCCAGCAGCGTGTGGATCGCGCCGATCGGGGCGGTGGTGAACCACTCCGGTTCCTGCGAATGGGTGGCGTGGCCGACGATGCGGGCCAGCGGAGTGATGCCACGGGCGGCCGCGTCTTCCTCGGTCAGCAGGACCACCGCGGCGGCGCCGTCGGAGATGCTGGAGGAACTGGCGGCGGTGACGCTGCCGTCCTTCTTGAAGGCCGGGCGCAGGGTCGGGATCTTGGCGATATCCGAGCGCCCCGGCTGCTCGTCGGTGGCGACCTCGACGTCACCCTTGCGGGTGGCTACCTTCACCGCGACGATCTCGTCGGCGAACGCACCGTTGGCCTGTGCGGCCTGCGCGCGCTTGACCGATTCGATCGCGTAGGCGTCCTGCTCCTCGCGGCTGAACTGGTACTTGTCCACGGCGCATTCGGCGAATTCGCCCATGGCCTTGCCGTCATAGGCGTTGACCAGGCCGTCGTGGGCCATGTGGTCGACCGCCTGGAAGTTGCCGAAGCGGTTGCCGGTACGGGAGTTCGGCAGCAGGTGCGGGGCGTTGGACATCGATTCCATGCCACCGGCGACCACGATGCTGGCCGAACCGGCCTTGATCAGGTCATGGCCGAGCATGATGGTCTTCATGCCCGAGCCGCACACCTTGTTGAGGGTGGTGGCGCCGGTCGACAGCGGAATGCCGGCGGCGATCGCCGCCTGGCGGGCGGGCGCCTGGCCGAGGTTGGCCGGCAGCACGCAGCCCATGAGGACCTCGGAGACGTCGCTGGCCGGTACGCCCGACTGTTCCAGGGCGGCAGCGATGGCGGCCGCGCCGAGGGTGGGGGTCGGCACGCCGTTGAACTGGCCGAGGAAGGAGCCGATGGCGGTGCGCTTGGCGGCGGCGATGACGATGTTGGACATGGCAATCTCGTTGATGCGTAAGCAATGTTCGGAAAGGAGACCGCGGACGTTGGAAGCGCCCCGGTTTCCCGGCAGACTGCGTGGGGGTCGGCCCAAGTATAGAGGGTCGGGGAGGGCCGCCGCTGGGCGGCACCGCACGCCTGCCGGGATGTAGGCAGGTCAACGTTCATGGGAAGGAATCGATGGAACGCACGACGATGGTTAGGTCCGCGCTGGCAACGGCGCTGGCGATGGCAATGACGGCATGTGGCGGCGGCGGAGGCGGCGGCAATGTCCGCATCGATCCCCCTCCGACCACCCCCACACCCCCAACGACGCCCCCTCCGACGGCACCGCCTCCGGCCAAGCCGCAGGAACCGGCCTTCGACGCGCACCTGTCAGTGACCAATGCGCGTGCCGCACAGGCCGCCGGCCTGACCGGGCAGGGCGTGCGCATCGGCATCGTCGACTCGGGCGTGCAGCGCAACGCAGCGGCATTGAACGGGCGGGTGGTGGGCAACCTCAACTACATCGATCCGGCGCGCAACAACCTGCTGGTGGACGACGTGGTGGGCCACGGCACGGCGGTAGCCAGCCTGGCCGCCGGCGCGCCGGTGGGAACCTGGCCGGGCGGCATCGCCCCCGGTGCGCAGATCGTTTCGGCGCGGATCATCGCCGACAAGCCGCCGGTCGATGACGGCAGCGGCAAGGGCAATTCCTTCAGCGGTCCGCTGGGCGTGGCGCAGGTCCACCAGGACCTGATCAGCTACAACGTGAAGGTGATGAACAACTCGTGGGGCGGCCTGTACTGGACCGACCTGCCGACCACCGCGCAGGTGGCGGCCGAGTACCGTCCGTTCGTCATCAACCATGGCGGCCTGGTGGTGTTCGCGGCCGGCAACGATGCGCGCACCGAACCGAGCAGCCTGGCCGCCCTGCCCAGCCAGCTGGGCGTTGCCGGCTCGCTGCCGGCGGCCGACCTGGAGCGCGGTTGGCTGGTGGCGACCGCAGTGGATCCCTATGCACCGGGCACGCTGGCCAGCTACGCCAATGCCTGCGGGCAGGCGGCGCGCTATTGCCTGGCGGCGCCGGGCAGCGCGGTCTATCCCGATGCCAATGGCAGCACCTACTACTGGAACTACGGGACGTCCTTCGCCGCCCCGTTGATCTCCGGCGCCGCCGCGCTGGTCTGGCAGCGCTACCCGTACTTCGACAACAACCTGGTGCGGCAGACCCTGCTGGGCACGGCCAAGGACATCGGCGCGCCCGGCGTGGATGCGGTGTTCGGCTACGGCCTGCTCGACATCTCGCGGGCGATCAAGGGCCCGGGCCGCTTCGACTGGGGTGATGTAGTGGCCAATGTCGATGCGCCATCGAGCGGCTCGCTGTGGAGCAACGACATCGTCGGCAGCGGCGGCCTGGTCAAGCAGGGCGGGGGCACCCTGGTGCTCGCAGGCAACAACAGCTACAGCGGCGCCACCCGCATCGAACGCGGCATCCTGTCGCTGCAGAACGGCGGTGTCATCCGTTCCAACGTGACCATCCTCGGCCAGCCCGACCCGGATTCGACCGGCCTGCAGTTCAATGGCGGCACGCCGCGCGTGATCGGCAACGTGGTCAACGGCAGCAGCGTGTTCCTGACCACCGGCAGCACCACCGGCACCATCGAGGGCAACTACACGCAGCAGGCGGGTGGCCAGTTGATGATCGCGCTCGGTGCCAATGCGCTGCAGGTGACCGGCACGGCCTCGATCAATGGTGGCGTGCGCGTGCATGGCTTCGTCTCCGGCTACGTGCCGCAGAACGGCAGCCGCCAGGACCTGGTCCATGCGGCCGGTGGCCTGAGCGGCACCTTCAGCAGCCCGGCCTCCTCCAGCGGCCTGCAGGGCCTGTCGCTGCTGCAGAGCAGCTATGGCTATGACAGCAACACTGCCTGGTTGAACCTGACCCAGGTGAGCGTGACGGCGGCGGCGACCGGGCTCGCGGCCTCGGCGCAGTCCGCGGCGCAACGACTGGAAGGTGCGTTCAGCGCACTCGATGGCAGTCCTGCGCTGCAGGGCTCGGCCTTCGGCACGGCGGCCGGTGCGCTGCAGTGGACCGGCGGTGGCAGCGAGGGCCTGGCAGCCAGCCTGCAGAGCCTGTCCGGGCAGGCGCATGCGCGGGCCGAGTCGGCCACCTTCGACAGCATCGACATGTCGCGCCGTGCGATCGCCGAGCGCTTCGATCGCGTGCAGGCGGCGCCGCGCCTGCGCGGGGCCTGGCAGAGCGCGCTCGGTGAGGCCGGGCAGGGCAGTTTTGCCGGCAATGCCGCCGACAGCCGTGGCTGGATGGCCGGCCAGGACCTGCCGCTGGGCAGCAATGGGCTGATGGGCGTGGCCTTTGGCGAGACCCGCAGCAATGGTGGCAGCAGCTTCGGCGGCGATCGTGGGCGTGATCGCCAGGCGCAGGCACAGTTGTACGCCGGTTGGAACCTGGGCCGGGGCTATGCGCTGGCGCAGGTCGGCAGCGGCCAGTTCACCCGTGCGCTGGATCGCCAGTTGCTGCTGGGTGCCGGTGCCTATGGTGTTTCCGCACGTTACGGCGGACGCTTCAGCAGTGCCAGCGTCGAAGGCGGCTATCGTTTTGGCCGCGCGGGCGCGTCGTTGACACCGTATCTGGGTGCCAGCACCACGCGCGTGGATACCGATGCCTTCAATGAGCTGGGTGGTTTCGGCTTCGGCCTGCGTGGCGACGCCAACCGCGTGCAGCGCAGCAAGATGCTGGCCGGTATCCGCGGCGAGCGCGGCTGGGGGCGCTGGACGCTGCGCGGGCACGCCGAGTGGCAGCAACGGCTCGACGGTGCCGATGCGGACTGGCAGGCCAGCTTCGTTGGTGTCGATGCCTGGGCACCCCTGGCGGGATGGGACGCACCGCGTGGCAGTGCGCTGTTCGGCGTGGCGCTGGAGTCGTGGTGGGGCCGCAATGGCCGCCTGAGCCTGGGCTTCGACCAGCGCGTCGGTGGCGAGGGCGCGCGCCAGGCGGCGCTGCGCTACAGCACCGGGTTCTGAGCGGGAGGTCGCGCCGGGACGTCAGCTCCGGCGCGACATCGGCAGGCTCAGCCGCCGCGCAGGTTGCCCAGGCGCGGGGTGCTGCGGCCCAGCGGCATCTTCAGCTTGCCGATCGACAGGATGCGGCTTTCGGCGATGCGGTCGGCCGCACGCTGCGGCGCGATGTTCTCGCGCTGCGACAGTTCGAAGATGCGGGTGAGGTTGTGATAGATGCTGCGGATCAGGCGCATCGCGCGTTCGCGGTTGTAGCCATCGATCTCCAGCGACACGTTCATCACGCCGCCAGCGTTGACCGCATAGTCCGGCGCATACAGGATGCCGCGCGCGTGCAGTTCATCGCCGATTTCCAGGCTCGACAGCTGGTTGTTGGCGGTACCGCAGATGATCTTGGCCTTGATCCGCGGCAGGGTGTCGGCGTTGATGGCGCCTTCCAGCGCGCACGGTGCGAACACGTCGGCGTTCACTTCGTGGATCTCGTCGGGCTTGACCGCTTCGGCGCCGAAATCGCTGACCGCGCGATCAACCAGTGCGCTGTCCAGGTCGGTGACATACAGCTTGGCACCGCGGTCGCGCAGCAGTTTCACCAGCTCCATGCCGATGTGGCCCAGGCCCTGCACCGCGATGCTGGTCTTGCCCACTTCCTCGTGGCCGAACTTGAAGCGCATCGCCGCCATCAGCGCCTGCAGCGCACCGTAGGCGGTGAACGGGGCCGGATCGCCGGAGCCGCCATGGACCTGGTGCACGCCGGTCACGAACTGGCTCTCCAGGTAGATGTTCTCCATGTCGTTGACGTCGGTGCCGACGTCTTCGGCGGTGATGTAGCGGCCGCCCAGCGAGTCGACGTAACGGCCGAAGGCGCGGAACAGCACCTCGGTCTTGTCCACCTTCGGGTCGCCGATGATCACCGCCTTGCCGCCACCGACGTTGAGGCCGGCCAGCGCATTCTTGTAGGTCATCGTCCGGCTCAGCCGCAGCACGTCGGCCAGTGCCTCGTCGGTGCTGGCGTAGGGGCGCATGCGCACGCCGCCCAGGGCCGGGCCCAGGGTGGTGTTGTGAATGGCGATGATCGCCTTCAGGCCGGCATCGTGGTTGTGGCAGAACACCACTTGTTCGTGGCCGGTGGTGGCGAGGGTTTCGAATAGCATGGCGTCTCCGATGGCGCGAACAGCGGCGAACTGCAGCGAACGGCCAGTGAACGGTAGGGTCCCAAAACAAAAAAAGCGACGTCGTCATGGCTGGGGGACGGGTCGCGCGGCGCCATTCTAGTCCATTCGCCCGGCCGTTGCCGTCGACGTCGGCGGCCGTCCGGTTAAAGAAGATGAAAGTGCGGCCGATGCTGCGACGACGGCGGGTGGCCGGATGGGCGTGAAGAGGCAGGGCGGTCAGTGACGGCAAGGGCATCACAACGACAGGACGGGCGGCGATGACAGCGGCATGGTGGCGATCGCTGCGCGGCTGGCTGACACGTTCGACCGGGACGGCACCGGCGCGGCTGGTTGCCGCATCCCGCCAGGCGGTGGCCGCCGCAGCCGCAAGCCTGCAGGGCGAGGCGCTGCCGTCGCCGGAGATCGCCGCTCACCTGCAACGCGGGCTGCATGCGCTTGCGTTGTACCCACGGCTGGCCGGCGAGCCAACGCCGGTGCAGGACCCAGGCCTGGGCGAGGCGGTGGCGCGCGCGCTGCAGGACCGCGACTGGGCGGCCAGGCAGCTGCCCCGCCGGCCGCAGCTGCTGCCGCAGCTGATCCAGACCGTCAACGACGATGCCGCCTCGGCCCGGGTGATGGCCGCGATCATCGGCCAGGACCCGGTGCTGACCGGCAACCTGCTGCGCATCGCCAACAGCCCGGCCTACAAGGTCCACGAGCGCCCGGTAGAGAGCCTGCAGCGGGCGGTGACCCTGGTCGGCACCGAGGGCGTGCGCCAGATCATCAGTGCGGTACTGGTGCAGCCGGTGATGCAGGTGCAATGCGAGGTGTTCCCGCAGTTCAGCGCGATCATCTGGGAGCACGCACTGCTGGCATCGCGTGCAGCGGCCGACCACGCACGCACGGTCACCTTCGGCGATGCCTTCGCCGCGCAGTGGCTGGGCCTGGTGCAGGGGCTGGGTGCGGCGCTGGTGATGCGCCAGCTGCTGCAGGAGGCACAGGCCCGTGGCGAGCCCGTGGAGCCGGCGTTGGCCCTGCAGCTGTTGCAGCAGTGGTCGTTGCCGCTGGCGCAGCGGGTCGCTGCCGCATGGGAGTTGCCTGAGCCGGTTCACCAGGCCTTGGCGGTGGATGCGGAAGGATCGTTGGCCGACAGCCTGCGCCTGGCCAGCGCGGCCGCAGCGGCCAGCCTGTTGTGCCGCCATGGGCATGCCAGCCAGAGCCGCATGCTGGCCCTGCTGGAGCAGCTGCCCTCGGCACCGCCGCATGCATTGCGCTGGATCTGGCGGCGCCTGCATGGGCGCAACGTGGAAACGCTGGACGAGGCCGGACAGGATGAGGCCACTCCGGCGTCCTGAGCGCTACAGCTGCGATTCCACCGGCAGCCAGCTGATCACCCGCGACAACCAGCGCTTGCGCGCCGTTGCCCCTGGCTCGGCCTCCACCCAGTGCGGTGGCGGTTCGCGCTCCAGCCAGCGCAACCGGCGGCGGTCGTCCAGTGCCAGCCACCAGCTGTGCCTGGGGTCAGCCAGGCGCAGGTATTCGTCCCGCAGCTGTGTACCCAGCACCGGATCGTCGAACAGCACACCCATTTCAGTGTTCAGGTAGGCCGAGCGCGGGTCCAGGTTGAAGGAGCCGACGAAACCGCGGCGGTCATCGATCAGGAATGCCTTGGTGTGCAGGCTCGCGCCGCTGCTGCCGAACACGCCGGCATCGCCCGACTGACCCTGTGCCTTCAGCTCGTACAGGTGGACGCCGGCTTCCAGCAGTGGCACGCGGTAGCCCATGTAGCCCCCGTGCACGGCGGCGACGTCGTTGGCGGCCAGCGAGTTGGTGACCACGCCCACCTGCACGCCCCGCCCGGCCATTGCCGAAAAGCCATCGAGGCCCTCGTTGCCGGGCACGAAGTAGGGCGAGATCAACAGGGCCTTGTGCCGGGCGGCCTGCAGCTCGCTGATCAGGGTCGACACCAGCCAGGTGGCGCGATCATCCCTGCGGTGCTTCATCGGCGGGTCCGACACGATGCGCACGGCACCGCTCCAGTGCAACGGCTCGGGGCTCGGGCGCTGCCGCTGGCGTGATTCGGCCACGCGCGCAAGGTAGGGGCGGGCCACGTCCCGCTGCGCCTCGTGGTCCGATTCGCGCACCAGCAGGCGCAGTTGTGCGTCGGTATGGAAGGCAAGCGCGGATACCGGAATGGCGGTTTCGCTGGTCCAGTAGTCGTCGAAGATCCGGTTGGCCTGCTCCACGGCGGGGCCGGCGACCAGCAGGTCCAGATCCTGGAAGTTCACGTCGGTGCGCGCGCTGAAGTACTCCTCGCCGATGTTGCGGCCACCGACGATCGCGACGCGGCCATCGGCGATCCAGCTCTTGTTGTGCATGCGGTGGTTCACGCTGAAGAAGCGCTGCACCATCTCCACCATGCGCAGGATGCCGGTCCGGTTGCGGAACGGGTTGTACAGGCGGATCTCGATGTTCGGATGGGCATCGAGCGCCATCATCAGCGCGTCCTTGTCCTTGGCATTCATGTCATCGAGCAGGATGCGCACGCGCACGCCGCGCTCGGCGGCGTCGTACAGCGCCTTGGCCATCAGGTGGCCGATCAGGTCGTCGTGCCAGATGTAGTACTGCAGGTCCAGGCTGCGGCCGGCCTGGGTGGTGATCATCGCGCGGGCGGCGAAGGCATCCATGCCATCGCTGAGGAAGGCCACGCCCGACTGGCCGGGATGGGCCGCCTGCAGCGGCACGATCTGCTGGTCGATGCGGGTCTGTGCCGGCTGCAGCGGCAGCACGTGCGAAGGCGCGCCATGCGCCTGCGGCGTGAGATGGTCGGCCAGCAGCAGCCCGGACAGGACCAGCAGCACCAGCACGGCGAGGATGATCGCAGCAACACGCAGCAGGCGTCGCCACAGCGGCTTGGGCAGGCTCATGCCCCGATGGTAGAGCCACGCCATGCGTGAAGGAATGCCTGCAGGATCGACAGGGGGTCAGAGCCCCTGCCTTCGGCACGGGATCCGACCCCCGGATCCCTCTCCACGGGAAAGGGCCCTGACCCGCACACCTCAGAACCGCTCGTCGCTGCCCAGGTAGCGCCACTGCCCCGGCGGCAGCGGCCCCAGCGCCACGCGTCCGATACGCAGGCGGCGCACGGCCGTGACCTGCAGGCCGGCGGCGCTGACCGCCACACGCAGCCCCTTGGCCGTCAGGCCCTTGCCGGCGAAGCGCAGGCGCTGCTCGCTCTGCCAGCTGACCTTGGCGCCGCCCGATTCCTGCTGCAGCCGCGCCATCAGCCACGGCCCGCGCTCGGGACCGCCTTCGGCCACTTCGATCAGGTATTCCTGCTCGGTACGGCCCAGGTTGCGCTGCAGGTGGGCCAGCGTGGCCGGATCCTGGCTGACCACCACCAGCCCGCTGTCGCTGGCCGGCAGCGAGGCGGCCAGCTGCAGGCCGTGGAAGTGACGCTGCAACGGGCGGATGTCGCTGGCATCAAGTTCGCTGCGGCTGTCACTGCTGACCAGGGCACACAGGGTTTCGGCGGCGACACCGGCCGGCTTGTGCAGCAGCATGCTGACCCGCTCGGCCTTTTCATCGCTGGCCTGTTCGGCCACCACGATCACCGCGCTGTCATCGACCGGGCGCTGCGGCTGTTCCACCACGTCGCCGTTGACCGTGACCCAGCCGCCCTCGATGTAGCGCCGCGCTTCGCCGCGCGGGATGCCGAGCAGGGCGGACAGGCGTTTGTCGAGACGGATCGGTTCCATGGCAGGCAGGTCGGGCAGGGGGCGCGCAGTGTAGCTGCTGCGGCCGGTCAGCGCTGGCCGCGGTTGGCCAGCTCGGTCAGGTACAGGCGGGTATCGAACTCCAGCTGCAGGTAGTCCGGCTCCATGTGCTGGCACAGCTGGTAGAAGGCCTTGTTGTGGTCGGCTTCCTTCAGGTGGGCCAGCTCATGCACCACGATCATGCGCAGGAACGCCGCGGGTGCCTGGCGGAACACGGTCGCGATGCGGATCTCGCGGCTGGCCTTGAGGCGGCCGCCGTGCACGCGGGAGATGGCGGTGTGGGTGCCCAGCGCGTGCTTGATCACTTCCAGCGTATTGTCGTAGCAGACCTTGTTGAGCGGCACCGACTTGCGCAGGTAACGGTCCTTCAGCTCCTGGGTGTAGTCGTACAGCTGGCGGTCGCTGCGCACCTCGTGCGGGTCGGGGTAGCGCTGCTGCAGCCAGGGGCCGAGCCTGCCCTGCGCCAGCAGCTCGCTGACCTGGGCAACCAGGGGTTCGGGATAACCGGTGAGGTACTTCAGGACTGCCATGCAGGGCCGGCGGGGCGTCGGTAGAATGGGGCATCCAAGATTACACGCGGTACGCACCGACCATGGCAAAGCCCAACGCGCTGCAGGAACAATTGCTCAAGGCCGGCCTGGCCAAGAAGTCGCAGGCCAGCGCCGCCGCACGCGAGCAGGCCAAGGCCCGCCAGGGCAAGGCCGAATCGACCTCGGCCGAGGTCCAGCGCGAGGCTGAACGTGCCCGCGCCGAGAAGGTCGAGCGCGACCGCGCACTGGCCGCCGAACGCAATGCCCAGGCCAGGCAGGCTGAACAGAAGGCCCAGGCCAGGCAGATCATCACGGCCCATGCCGTACCCCACAAGGGCGACGACGAGTACCGCTTCAGCGATGGCGCAGCGATCCGTACCCTGCTGATCGACCCCAAGCTGCGCAAGGCGCTGTCGGTGGGCGTGCTGGTCATCGTCGCCCACGGCGAGGGCTATGCGTTGCTGCCCCGCGCCGCCGCCGAAAAGGTGCGTGAACGCGCACCCGAAGCAATCATCGTCGACCACGGCCAGCCGGGCTCGACCGCCGAGATCTCCACCGGCAACGCAGAAGACGACGCCTATTACGCGCAGTTCCAGGTGCCCGACGACCTGGTCTGGTAAGCAAAAAGGGGACGGAGGGGATTAAGCCGCAATCGGCCTGATCGGATCCGTCGGCGTTCTGTTTGGCATCCTGAAGAGCAGCCGAGCATGGCTCGGCTCTACATGAAGGCCTTCCTTTTTGCCGGGGTGTATCGTCCCCATATCGGGCGACACACCTGCGGAGGATAGCCATGGCCACCGGTTGGGCAGGAGACGGCGCGGTCCAGGACCAGATCGACGCCACCGTCGACGACGCGATCGCCCGCGCGCGGCGCCAGCTGCGCGAGGGACCCGGTCTGGAACACTGTGAGGAATGCGACGCGCCGATCCCGTTGGCGCGGCGCCAGGCTGTGCCTGGTGTGCGATTGTGCGTTGCGTGCCAGCAGGCGCGGGACGACGAAGACCAGGCGCATGCCGGGTACAACCGGCGTGGCAGCAAGGACAGCCAGCTGAGGTAAAGGGGTGTTTTATTGCAGGGCGCAGCCCTGCCGAAAACTCCACCCTCAACCGTCGCCCTGGATGCCGCCGGGGGCCTGCGCCGGGTCACGCCAGCGCCGTACCGTGCGCTGGAAGAACAGGTTGTTCGGCAGCTGCAGCACCGTGCCCTCGTGGCCCTCGCCGGTCTCCTGCAGCGTGGTGTAGATCAGGTTCACGTCGATCACCCGGCCCTTCAGGCCCGGCTTCTCGCCGTTCTCCAGCACCTCGATGTAGTCGTGCAGGCGGAACGGGCGGGTGGTGAAGATCAGCAGCGTGCAGAAGATGTTGGACAGCACGCTCCAGGCCGCGAAGAAGGCCACCGCGCCCACGGCCGCGAAGCCGGTGAACGCGGTCCACAGCACCGAGGGCTTCGCGCCGAGCAGGCTGAGGATGTACAGCAGGGCACTGAAATAGACCACGAAACTGGTGATCCGGCGCGCGCCCATCACCATCTCGGGCGGCAACGTGTAGTGCTCGGCGAAGCGGCGGATCAGGCGCCGGGCGAGCACGCGCAGGAGCCACGCGACCAGAAGCACCCCTACGATCTGCAGGGCGACGCCGGCGTAGTTCAACCACGGGTGGGTCCAGGGCGGCAGGTGATCCTTCAGCGACAACATCATGGGGCGACAACAGGTGGCAATAACGACCTTCGATGTTACCCGGCGCGTGCCGGGGATTCGACCGCCGGGGCCCAGGCCAGGCACACCAGCGCCTGGCGGTGCTGTTGCAGGCAGGCACGGCCGTTACCGGGGTGCAGCTGCAGCGACAGGCCCAGTGCCTGCAGCACGACGCAGGCGGCGATCACCAGCAGGGCGGCGCAGGTTGGGCTGGACATGGCAGGACTCCTGGACGGCAATTTCGCGAAGGACCTTCCATGGATGCAGCAGGTGTCGAAAAGGTTGCACGGCAGTGATCGTCGTCCGGCTCTAAACCTTTTCCCGGGCCGCCGCATCCAAGCGATATGCTCGACACCACCATGCCCGCGCCGCCTGCCGCCCACGACGCCGTCGATGAACCCGCCTTGGTGCGGGCGGCCGCCGCCGGCGATACCTCGGCCTATGAACTGCTGTACCGGCGGCATGCACCGCGCGTGTTCGCCGTGCTGTGGCGGCTGTGCGGGGGCCAGCAGGCGCGTGCCGAAGACGCCTTGCAGGAAGCCTTCCTGCAGGCGTGGAAGGCGCTGCCGGGGTTCCGTTTCGAGAGCAGCCTGTCGACCTGGCTGCATCGCCTGGGCGTCAACGCTGCGCTGATGGAACTGCGTGGGCGCGCCGCCGGGCAGGACCACGACAGTCTTGATGATGTGGACGGAGGACTGCAGGAACTGGCCGTACACGACCGCTGCGCCGGTACCGAGCGCGACCTGGAGCGTGCGCTGGCGACGCTGCCGCCGAGGGCGCGCGCGGTACTGGTGCTGCATGACATCGAGGGCTGGAAACACCAGGAGATCGCCGCGCAGCTGCAGATGGCCGTCGGCAGCTCCAAGGCACAGTTGCATCGTGCGCGCGGCCTGTTGCGCGCACGGCTGGGAGACATGACATGAGTACACACGAACACGATTCCGACCACGATCTGGTGGCCCGACTGCGCGCGCTGCCTTCCGAACGCGGCCTGCCCGCCGATGGCTGGGCGCGGTTGTCGGCGCAGCTGCCGCCGCGTGAACCACAGGCGGCGCCTGCGCCGACCGGCAACGTGGTGGTGCTGCCGGGGCGTTCGCGCCGGCGCTGGTGGTTGCCGGTGGGGGCCGCACTGGCCGCAAGCCTGGCGCTCTACGCGGTGGCGCCGTGGCGCCATGCGCAACCGGACGCGCCGGTGCCGTCTACCCTGCAACTGCAGGCCGCGGCGATGACCGAGCAGTACCAGCAGGCAGTGGCCTCGTTGCCCGCAGGCCGGGCGCCGGAATGGCAGCCGGCGCTGCACGAACTCGATGAAAGCGCGGCACAGATCCGGGCCGCGCTGGCGCAGGATCCACGCGCGCCGCATCTGCTTGGCCAGCTCAAGCGCACCTATGCGCTGCGGCTGGAATTGACCCGGCAGGCGGCCTATGCCGCCGAGTCCGGCCTGACGACCTGAGGAGACCCCCGATGACACGAACCCTGATGACCTGCTGCGCCGCGCTGTTGCTGCTGCCCGCGGTGGCCCTGGCTGACACCCGGATCGACGAGCGCCACAACCTGGCCGCCGGCGGCCGCATCGAACTGAGCAACGTGGCCGGCAAAGTGAGCGTGCGTGGCTGGGACCGCAACGACGTGCAGCTCACCGGTACGCTGAGCGATGGCCTGCAGCTGCGCCAGGAGAAGAGTGCCAACCGCGTGCGCTGGGAGATCGAGTATCCGCGTCGCAACAACAACGGCGGCGCGACGCTGGTGCTGAACGTGCCGCGCTCGGTGGAACTGCTGCTGAGTACGGTCAGTGCCAGCCAGGACATCAGCGGCATCGATGTGCGCCGCCTGCAGGCCGACACGGTCAGCGGCAGCCTGAGCGCCTCCGGTCGCAGCGGCGACAGCAAGCTCAATACGGTCAGCGGCGGTGTCATCGCGCGCCTGCAGACGCCGAAGCTGGACGTGAACACGGTCAGTGGCCGCATCGAAGCCGGCGGCGGCGTGTCCGGTGACATCGGTGCACAGACGGTATCCGGCCGGGTCGAGGTCGATGCCGGGCGGGTGCAGCGGCTGGCGGTGGAAACCGTGTCGGGCAGCATCGACCTGTCGGCGGCCGGGCTGGCGCCGGGGGGCCGTATCAATGTCGAATCGGTGAGCGCGTCGGTCAACCTGCGCCTGCCACGCACGGTTTCGGCGCAGCTGTCGGTGAACAGCTTCAGCGGGTCGATCAACAGCGACGCCGGCCAGGTGGAACGGCCGCGCTACGGCCCCGGCAGCCATCTCGATACTCGGCTCGGCAATGGCGACGGTGACATCCGCATCCAGTCGCATTCGGGCAGTGTGCGGGTACGCCTGGATCGCTGAGCGCGGTCCGGCAGGCCGCGGCGGCAGCGCCGCCGCGGTCGGAGCTGGGTCAGCTGGCTTTCTTCAGCGCCCAGGTAGTGCCGAGGACTTCGATCTTGCCACCGGCCTTGCGGAACGCTGCCAGGTCCGAAGCGATCGAATCGCTGCTGACCACGGTGCTGGCGGCCGCGCCCTTGCGTTCGCTGCGGATGCTGTTGCTGGCCTTCGCGGGGGTCTTTGCCTTGCGGGGCATGGTTGCTCCTGTCAGGTGGAAGGGGAGGAAAGCGCCCAGGCATCGGCCTGGCGCAGGTAGTCCTGCCGCTCGCGGCGGCAGTCATCGCCGCCCATCGAGAACTGGCGGCAGATCGCCGGGCGCTGCGAATAGATCGTGCAGCGCAGGTGATAGGGATCGATCGCCGCGCACCAGCCTTCCTCGTTGCGCGCCATCACGGCACGGCCGTGGGTGTCGCGTGACAGGAACTGGCCGGGCACGTGGTCGCCGGGCTGCAGCAGCACGGGCAACCGGCAACAGACCGCGTCACAACGGCGGCAGTCGATGGGTGCAGGTGCTGCGTCAGGTTGTAAGGCCTCAGGGGCCTGGCGGGTGCCCAAAGCGGGTCTCAATGGCGGCTCAGGTGCTGCGCGGACCATGAACGAGCCAGGAAGGCATGGCCGCTAGGCCCGCTGGGCGGGCCAGGCTGCACCGTGGACACACACCGGCATGGCCGGTGGAAGGGGCAGCAGGGTTCTAGCCGACCAAGAGTAACTTAGACCGCGTAACGTTTTGTTAATCCTGGCTGGCTGCCGCCAGCGCAAGGCCCTGGACCACGCCCAGCGAGGGCTCGCCGTGGACCATGCGGGCGCCCGGGAAGGCGGCCGCCACCGCCTGGCGCAGGTAGCCGGCGCGGGACATGCCACCGGTCAGGAACACGGCATCCGGGTCGCCGCCGATGTCGCTGCGGACCTGGGCCAGCAGCTCGCGGATCTGCTCCAGGTAGCCATGGGCGGCGGCGGCCAGGCCGTCGGCGCTGCTGTCGGCATGCAGGTCGCGGGCGATGTAGTCCAGCGTGCTGCGGTGCTCGCTGGCAGCGCTGAGGGCGATCTTGGCGCGTTCGACGTCACGGTACAGGCGGGCGGTGTTGCCGGTGTCCTGCAGGGCCTGCAGGCGCTCGCCCCAGGGCGCGTCGACATGGTCGTACTTGTGCAGGCGGAATTCGCGCTGGCGGGTCATGTCCTGCACGGTGGCCGCTTCCACGTAGTGGTGGGCCGGTACGCGGGTGATGCCGCGGCCGAACAGCGGCATGTAGCTGGACAGGCTCAGCGCCAGGTCGATGTCGGTACCGCCGCGGGCGATACCCCAGGCGCGGTGGATGCGCGGGGCGTCGTCGCCGCCGACTTCGGCATGGGCGATGTCGGTGGTGCCGCCGCCGATATCGACGATCACCGCCTGGTGCCGCTCGCGGCTTTCGGCGTGGTAATGCATGGCCGCCGCGGCTGGCTCCTCGAGGAAATCAACCTGGTCGAAGCCGGCCTGGGTGGCCGCTTCACGCAGGATGTCCAGCGCCTGGTCGTTGCCGGCTGCGCCGATCGAACTGCGGAACTGCACCGGGCGCCCGAGCAGGGCGGCGCGCAGCGGCCGGCCGAGCTGGGCACTGGCGGTCAGGCGGATGTGTTCGAGGATGTGCGCGGCGATGCCGGTGATGGTCTGCTTCGCGCGCGGGTGCAGGTTGTAGCCGAGCATCGACTTCGGGCTCTGCACCAGGTTGCCTTCGTGTTCCTCGAAATAGGCTTCCAGCGCTTCGTCGCCGTAGACCGCGTTCTGCAGCAGGTCGTTGGCGCTGCGTTCCTTGCCGACGCGGGCTTCCATCCATTCCCGGCGCAGCGCGCGCAGGGCTTCGCGGCGCAGCGCCTGCGGCGTGCGTTCCTGGCCGGCGGCGCGCGCCGCGCGCGCGGCGCTGTCGATCATCTGCTGCAGCTGGTGTTCCTGGCCGTCGTCGAGCTGGAAGTCGTCCGGGTCGGGCACCACGCCGGGGAAGTACACACTGGTGCGGAACTGCTCGGCGTCGCCGAAGCGGATCGGCAGCAGTGTTCCCTCATGCACGATGGCGGCGGCGGAGTTGCTGGTACCGAAGTCGATGCCGAGGCGCATGGGGAGTTCCGGGGGCGATCAGGGGCCGCGCACTCTGCTGCAGTTCGCCGCCGACTGCAAGTTCCTGCGGCCTCCCATTCCGTATCGGGAGGCCGGATCGGGTCAAGCCGGGAGCCGGGCGCCGCCCGGAAAAGGGCAGGCGAGCCGGGCGGTTACAATGGCGGCTGTTGATTCACTTTGAGGTACTTGCTGATGTCTTCTGCCCCCGCCTGCCCGCAGTGCACCCTGGAAAACACCTATGCCGATGGCGCGCTGTGGATCTGCGCCGACTGCGGCTTCGAATGGACCGCCGAGGAAAGTGCCGGTTCGACCCTGGTCGTGCGTGACAGCAACGGCAATACCCTGCAGGCCGGTGACACCGTCACCGTGATCAAGGACCTGAAGGTGAAGGGTTCCTCGATCCCGCTCAAGCAGGGCACCGTGATCCGCAACATCCGCCTGGTCGAGGACGATGCCGAGCACATCGAAGGCAACTCGGACAAGATCAAGGGCCTGGTCCTGAAGACCTGCTTCCTCAAGAAGGCCTGACCGGCCTTCAGCGCCTGGCCTGCTGCTGTGCGCGCCAGCGGGCCAGGCTGTCCAGCTTGGCCTGGTAGCGCGCCTGCTGCGGGGCACCGCCCAGCGCCTGCGCGCGCAGCAGTTCACGATCGGCGCGCCTGAGCTGGCCGGCCAGGAAATAGGCCCGCGCCAGCCCGAAGTGGAACTGGTGTGCGGTGTCGTACAGGCGCACGGCCTGCCGGTAATAGCGGATCGCCTGATCCAGTCGGCCGGCGCGTTCGGCCTCGGCGCCGAGCATGTACTGCGCGAACGGATCCTCGCGCTGCACCGACTGCAGGCGCTGCTCCAGCGCCTGCGCCTGCATGACCATGCCCAGCTTCCGGTACAGCGCGCTGGCGTTGGTCAGTGCAGCGTCCTGGCGGCCGTCCAGTCGCAGCGCCGTTTCCAATGCCCGGCGCGCGGCGGCGGTATCGCCCGTACGGTTTTCCAGCACGCCCAGGTTGTTCCAGGTGGCGGCGAAGCTGTTGTCCTGTGCCAGCGCGGCATTGAAGAAGGTGCGTGCACCCACCAGATCGCCGCTGGCCATGCGTTCGGCGCCGCGGTTGTTGTAGAAGTGTGCCAATGCCCGTGCCTGGCTGATCGGCAGCGGCCCGCGGCGGTCGTACAGCACGTTGCGATCCAGATCGACGGTGGCGAAGCGGCCGGCGAAGCCGACCCCGGCATTGACGTGGCCGACGCTGTAGACCAGGCCCTGGGCCTGGTCCTGGTACCACGACACGACCTGGCCGACTTCCTGCACGCGTGCCTGGATGCCGGCTTCGCGTGCCAGCGCGACGAACATCAGGGTAAAGGCCAGGCAGTTGGCGCGCCGCTGCTGCCAGATCTCGCTGACGGTGAAGGTCGCATCGGCGTCGTACTGCAGGTCGAGGCCGTGGCGGTCGAAGATCATCTCCACCAGCGCCTGCAGGCGCTGCTCGCGGGAGTAACTGTGATTGATCACCTGCGTGCGCAGCATGTCGCGCATCGCCGGTGGAATCGCGAACACCTGCTGCGGCGTCGGTATCGCCGGAGTGGCGGTGCTGGCAACGGCCAGCGGCGCGGCCGTTCCCGGATGATCCTGTGCGATCGCGGACGGTGCTGCCAATGCGGCCAGTGCGAGCAGAACGAATCGGGCGGCAGGACGGTACATGACGGCTCCCGGCAGCGGCGGGCGCTCCCGCCTGAGGCGAGTGTAGACCTGTGCGCGCACCGCTGCAGTGACCGTTGGTCGGTCCGCACGTTCATCCACAACCGGTGTGGACCAGCGCTCGGGAAAGCTGTGGACAACCGCGTTGCGGCCTAGTGCGAAGGGCGTTGTGAGGACGTGGTGAAAAAAGCGACAGCTTGCCCGTCAACCGCGCAGGCGGGATGATCCGGGCATGGACTTTTCCCCGCTGACGCTCGCTCCGGCGCAGTGGCAGGCGCTGCAGGACAGCTATGCAACGCCACCACGCGCCTACCATCACTTCGGCCACGTGCGCGCGGTGCTGCAGCACTGCCAGGAGGTTGCCGACGGCCCCGGCTGGCAGCAGCCGGCCGAGGTCTACCTGGCCGTGCTCTACCACGATGCGATCTACGTGGCGGGGCGAAAGGACAACGAAGCACGTTCGGCGCAGATGGCCCTGCAGGCGATCACGCAGGCGCCGGAACTCGCCGCTGTCGATGCCGCCCGGGTCGAGCAGCTGATCCTGCTGACCGCCCGCCATGGCGCGCTCGGCCCGGACGATGTCGATGCCGAGGCCGCGCTGTTCCTGGACTGCGACATGGCGATCCTGGCCGCGCCGGAACCGGTGTTCACCGCCTATGACCGGGGCGTGGCCGAAGAGTACAAGGGCGTGGTGCCGGGCTTCCTGTATCGCGCTGGCCGCCGCCGTTTCCTGCAGGGCCTGCTGCGCGCACCGCGCATCTTCCTCAGCGAGTTCTTCCACCAGCGCCTCGACGCGGCCGCGCGCGACAACCTGCGGCGGCAGCTGGGTCGCTGAGCCAGCCCGCTACACTGGGGCCCGTTTCCACCGATTGCCGCTTCCAACCGTGTCCGTCCCTGATCCCGATCCCCGTCCGCTGCCGCCGGAAGAGCCCGGTCCCAACGAATGCTGTGGCAGCGGTTGCCCGCTGTGCGTGCTGGACCTGTATGCCGACGAGCTGCAGCGCTATCGCAAGGCGTTGGCCGAATGGCAGGCGCGGCACCCGGAGGCCTCCGCATGAGCCGCGCGCGTCCGGCGGCGCTGCTGGCGCTGGCCGCCCTGGTTCTGTTCCTGGTTACCGCGCTGTGGACCCAGTTCGCACGCACCGACCTGGACTGGGTGCGGGCCACGCTGAGCCTCTACCTGCACGGGCCGTGGGGGCTGGCGTTGCGTGCGGCGTACTGCCTGCTGGCACTGGCGATCACCCTGCTCGGCATCGCCCTTTATCGCGGCAGCATCGGCCCGCGGCGCAGCGCGGCGGCGCCGCTGCTGTTCACGGTCTCGGCGCTGGGCCTGGCCACGGTCGCCATCGGTGACAGCTGGCTGCCCGAAGCAACCCCGCTGCTGGCACCGTTCATCCACGGGTTGGCGGCCAACACTGCGTTCCTGTGTGCCAGCGTCGGCATGCTGCTGCAGGCCTGGTACCTGCGCCGCGAACCGGGCTGGCAATCCGCCGCCGGCCTGCTCTGGGGCTGGGCCTGGCTGGCCTTCGTGCTGCTGTGGCTGCACGTGCTGTGGCGTGGCGGGCCGCCGCGCGGGCTGGGGCAGAAAGTGGTGATCGTGGTGATCGTGGGCTGGCTGCTGTATCTGGCGCTGGCGCTGTATCGGCGCAGTCGTCGCGCCGCAGCCTGCTGAAACCCCAACGGCCTGCACCGGTACGTGCCGTGCACGTGGAGGCAGCGTATCGTGTGCGCATTCCATCGGGGCTGCGATATGAAGCGTGCAGGGCTGGGCAGGGTAATGGGCGTGGTGCTGGCGCTGGCCGCACTGCCGGCAACCGCGGCAGCGACCGTGCAGCAGTTCAGCCACGGGCGGTTCGAACAGATTCCGGTGCATATGCCGGCCGGTACCCCGCAGCGGGTGGTGATCTGGTTCCACGAACCGACTCCCGGTGGCGATACCAGCCGTCTGCCGATCGAGGCCCTGCGTGCCGACGGTGCGATGGTCGCCGCCGTGGACATCGCGCACCTGCGCGGCGTGCTCAAGCGCGAAGGCAACCCGACCTGTTCGTTCGGTTCCGGCGATGTCGAGAATTTCTCGCGCTGGCTGCAGGCCTCGCTGCATCTGCCCGGGTACCACCTGCCGCTGGTCGGCGGCGATGGCGAAGGCGCTGAAATGGCCTATGCGCTGGCTGCGCAGGCCGATACGCAGGTGTTCGCCGGCCTGCTCACCACTGGTTTCTGCCCGGACCACAACCACGAGCGCATGGTCTGCGGCGATGGCGTGAAGCGCAACACGCTGCAACCCGCCGAACTGAACTTCCCGTGGTTGAGTGCAGCCGGTGATCACGGCTGCAAGGCGGGCGAGGCCAGCGGTTTCGTGCAGCAGGTGGCGATGGCGCGCGAGTTCAAGCGCACGGCGCGTGGTGATGCCTCACCGGGCCTGGTGGCTGCAGCGCGGGTGATGGGTGCGCAGGCAGGCGTCAGCCTGGCACCGCCGCCGGCCGCGCTGAAGGGCCTGCCGGTGGTGGAAGTACCGTCGACCGGCAACGGCGACACGCTGGCCGTGTTCGTCTCCGGTGATGGTGGCTGGGCCGGCCTGGACAAGGATGTGGCGTCGTCGCTCAACGAGCACGGCGTGGCCGTGGTCGGCATCGACTCGCTGCGCTACTTCTGGAGCGAGCGCACGCCGAAGGGCTTCGCTGCTGACCTGCAGAAGATCATCGATCACTACCGCCAGCAGTGGCACCGCGACAAGGTGATGCTGATCGGTTTCTCGCAGGGGGCCGACGTGCTGCCGGCGACCATCAACCAGCTCGATGCCGATACCCGTGCAGCGCTGGACCGCATCGTGCTGCTGTCGGTAGGCAAGAAGGCCGACTTCGAGTTCCACGTCAGCAACTGGCTGGGCGGCGGCGGCGACGGTCTGCCGATCGCGCCGGAAGTGGCCAGACTGCCGGCGGAGAAAACGCTGTGCGTGTACGGCGACAAGGATGAGGACGCACTGTGCCCGGACCTGCCGGCCAATGACGGTGTGAAGAAGGTGAAGCTGCCGGGTGACCACCATTTCGGTGGTGACTATGATCGGCTGGCCGAGGTGATCCTCAAGGGCGGTATGTAGCGCTTGGTAGACGCCGACCTTGGTCGGCGCTGGGGCTGAGGGCGCCTTGGGGATGAGCGTGTCGACCAAGGTCGACACCTACCGGGCGGCAGGTGGCGCCGGGTATGCCTGGTGGTGCGGGGCGTCAATTGCGCCGCGGGTCCAGCGAGATCAGGCGCGTGGCATCCAGCAGTGCGGCTGGCAGGTGCATGCCGCCCGGCGCAGCGAGATAGCGTGGCCGCCACTGCGGGTCGAACTTCGACTTGAAGCGGCGCAGGCCACTGAAGCCGTAGAAGCGTTCGCCATGCCGCGCCAGCAGGCCGGCCAGGCGGTTCCAGCGGCCGGCCAGGCGATGCTGTGCCAGCCCGGACAGTGGCGCCATGCCCAGCGAGAAGCGTGCATAGCCCTGCGCGCGCCCCCACAGGAACAGCTCGATGAAGAGGAAGTCCATCGTCCCCTTCGGCGCCTCGTTGACGTGGCGCATCAGGTCCACCGACAGCTCGGCACCGGCCGGTGCCTGCCACAGGTTGGCAAACGCCACGATCTGGCCTTCGGCCTCCACCAGTGCCACCGGGAACCGCACCAGGTAATCCGGGTCGTAGCTGCCCAGCGAAAAGCCCTTTTCGTCGCCGGCCTTGTCTTCCAGCCACGCGTTGGAAATCGCGTGCAGGCGCGGCAGCAG
The DNA here is from genome assembly GCF_052751275.1 of Stenotrophomonas muris. NCBI lineage: Bacteria > Pseudomonadati > Pseudomonadota > Gammaproteobacteria > Lysobacterales > Lysobacteraceae > Stenotrophomonas > Stenotrophomonas muris. Next base: position 533,025 of record NZ_CP199879.1, read on the forward strand.
GCTGGGAATTTCCTCCACCGGTGCCACACGGAAGGACAGGCCGCCGCGCTTGCCCCGGTTCCAGGCCTGGCGCAGGTCCGCACGTTCGCGGCCTTCCAGGCCGAAATCGTGCAGCGGCACCATCGCTTCTTCGCCCAGCTTGACCAGGCCCAGGCCCAGGTCGAGGTAGGTCTGCCAGTAGGACTCGCCGACCTGGTAGAACACCGGGCGCAGGCCGAGCCGGTCGGCTTCCTCGCGGAAGCGCCAGATCAATGCGCGGGCGACCTCCGGCGGGCCGACGGGATCGCCCATCGCGATCAGCGAACCGCCGTAGCGCTGCATCATCACGAAGCCCTGTTTCGCCTCGTCGCGCAGCACCGCCTTGTCGGCGGTCAGCACCAGGCAGGCCTGGGTATCGGTGGCACCGGCCAGTACCGGCGCCAGTGATTGCAGCGTGGCCTCGTCGGCGGCTGGCAGCGGGCTGCGCGTGCTGTGCAGCAGCCGCGCCAGGCCGAACATCACCAGCGCGATCGCCACGACCAGCAACGCGCGCAGCGCGCGTGGTGCGTTGCCGGATATCGCAAACTGCCACCACAGCTCGTTCTGGTACTCGACATGGCTGTAGGTGAAGAACAGCAGCCAGGTGACCGCGACCAGCACCAGGCCGAGGTTGCGCAGCCACGGCCATGACCAGGCTTCGTCCAGCAGCGCGCCCTGGCGGTAGAACTCGCGACGTGCGGCCCACAGTGCCATCGCCACCAGCACTGCCGAGACGGCGATCAACAGTTGGCCACCCCGCAGCCACAGCGGCAGCGGGGTGATCACGCATACCGCCATCGCCAGCACCCACGCGGCGTGGCTGCGCCGGGCCAGGCCCTGGCCGATCAGCAGCAGTGCGACGCCGCTGAGGCTGCCGATCAGGTGCGAGGTCTCCAGGATCGGCAGCGAGGCATTGACCAGGTGACGGCGTGGCGTCGGCAGCGTGCCGTCGATGACCAGTGCGGCGCCGATGCTGAACACCGCCAGCGCGATGATCTGCGGCAGCCACGGGCGCAGCGCGTTCCAGCCCGCACGGGTTGCCCCGGCGCTGGCCTGCAGCGGTTGGCGCAGGGCGGGCGCAAGGGCGAGCAGGGTGGCCAGCACCAGCGGCAGCACGTAGTAGGTGACGCGGTAGATCAGCGCCGCTGCCAGCACCGCCGCCGGTGCCACCTGCGGCAACAGCTTCAGCAGGCTCCACTCGAACACGCCAAGGCCGGCGGGCACGGTCGAGACCAGGCCGGCCAGCACGGCCACCAGGTACAGGCCGACGAAGCCGGGCAGTCCGGTCGGCGTGGAGTCCGGCAGCAGCACGTAGAACGCGGCACTGGCCAGCACCAGTTCGATCACGCTCAGCACGGTGACGCCGATCATGGTGCGGCGGTCGGGCAGCCACAACGCATGGCCGAACACGCTGAACTGCCGTCCATCGCGGCCGACCAGCAGCACGGTGCCGAGATACGCGAGCAGGGCGACGATGCCGACGATGCGCACGGCATCGGGATTCAATGGCAATGCCAACGCTGCCGCTGCAGGTTCCATGCACAGTGCCACGCTGATCAGCAGCCATGCCCCGAACACGAAGCCGAGCGTGCTCATCAGCACCACCTGGCCGATCTGCGCCAGGTCCAGGCCGGCGCTGCGGTAGCCACGCAGGCGTACCGCGCCGCCGGTCAACGCGGCAAAGCCCACGGTCTGGCCCAGCGTGTGCGCAAGGAACGCGGTGATGCCGACTCGCGCAGGGTGCACGCGGATGCCGCTGCGACGCAGGCCGATGGCATCGAAGCCGATCAGGCAGGCGTAACTGGCCAGGCCGAGTACCACGGTGAGCGCGATCTGCATGCCACTGAGCTGGCGGAACGCGTGGCGGATGGCCCGGTAGCCGTGCTCGTCGAACTCGTTGGCCAGGCCGTGCAGGGCCAGGGCGAGGATCAGCAGCGGGATGACGATGGTGGCAACCCGCTTCCAGGCTGGCGTGGAAGGGGCAGTGGTGGAATCGACGGGGACGGTCATCGGCGCAAGGGTGCGGCAGGAGGGGCGAGGGCGGTGTCAACGCGGGCGTGGCGCATCGTGCGCCTGTCATCGTCATTTGACCAGTGGGACCGTCGGAGCCCGGTAGTGACGTGTCGCGGAAGGTGCCCGTGCACCCACCGTCGACCGGATTGGAGGACAATGCAGGCCTGATCACCCGCAGGAGCCACGCCCATGATGGAGCGTTACGACGTCGGACCGCGCATGTCCGAAATGACCGTGTACAACAAGGTCGCCTACCTCTCCGGCCAGATTCCGGAAGACACCAGCCAGGACATCACCGGGCAGACCCGGCAGGTGCTGGCGGAGATCGACAAGCTGCTGGCACTGGTCGCCAGTGATCGCCAGCACGTGCTGCGCGCGGAAGTGTTCCTGGCCGATATCGCCGACTTCGACGGCATGAACAAGGCGTGGGACGAGTGGGTGGTCGAGGGCGCGACCCCGGCCCGCGCAACCTTCGAAGCCAAGCTGGCCCACGCCGAGTGGAAGGTCGAGATCGTGGTGACGGCGGCCGTGCCGTAACTGCGGGATGGGGTCGGATCCCTTTCCCGCGGAAAGGGATCCGACCCCTGTTACAGGGGCAGCAACTCGATGCAGTCCACCGGGCACGGCGGAATGCACAGTTCGCAACCGGTGCACAGATCGGCGATGACCGTGTGCATGTACTTGGCGCCGCCGACGATGGCGTCCACCGGGCAGGCCTGGATGCACTTGGTGCAGCCGATGCAGTCGGCTTCCACGATCAGCGCCACCTGCGGCACCTTGTGTTCGCCACGCGAACGATCAAACGGAATGGCAGGCACGCCCAGTACCTGCGCCAGCGCGCGCGCGCCGGCATCGCCGCCCGGCGGGCAGCGGTCCACGCCCACCTCGCCGCGCGCCATCGCCTGCGCATACGGGCGGCAGCCGTCGTAGCCGCACTGCCCGCATTGGGTCTGCGGCAGCAGGCGGTCGAGGCGTTCGGTCAGGGGCGGGATCAGGCTCATGCGTGGCGAAGGCTGCGCGTCGGGGTTACTTCAGGGGTTTGCCACGGAACCAGCGCTCGTGGGCCAGCGCCAGCATCGGCTTGTCTTCGGAACTGTCACCGTAGGCATGGATGCGCACGTAGCGGGACAGATCGAACTGGCGACGGATGTGCTCGACCTTGCGCGGGCCGCAGTCGCCACCGGCATAGCGACCGGTCAGGCGGCCGTCCTGGCTTTCCAGCCGGTTGCAGATCAGCTGCAGGCCCAGCTGCTCGCACCATGGCCGCAGGTACAGGTCGAGCGAGCCGGACACGATCACCACGGTATGCTGCTGTTCCCTGTGCCAGCGGATCTGCTCCAGCATTTCCGGGCGCACCACCTCGGGCAGGAACTCACGCGAGAAGCCTGCGGCCAGCGTGGCGATGTCATCGCTGTGGCGGTTGCTGAAGGTCAGGCGGGTGACGCGTGCACGGATGCGTTCGGCCGAGATCAGTTTCAGCTTGTATGCGGCCAGCCACGGGCCGACCTTCCACCACGCCTGCGCCAGCTGTTCGGCGGTGGCCACGCGGCGCAGGAAACGGCCATAGGTATCGCAGGTGGTCACGGTGTGGTCGAAGTCGAACAGCGCCAGTTCCATTCCATTGCTTACCATCGCGTTGCCTCCGCTGGCCGATGCTGCCGGCAGGCGCGGCGGTGGCCGCGCCCGCTGCAGGCATCAGCGGACCGGCATGCCCGGCTGCGCGCCGCTGTCGGCGTCCAGCAGCGCCAGCGCGCCGCCGTCGAAACCGGCCGACAGGATCATGCCTTCGCTCAGGCCGAAGCGCATCTTGCGCGGGGCCAGGTTGGCGATGAACACCACGCTGCGACCGACCAGGGCTTCCGGCTCGCCGTAGCTGCCACGGATGCCGGAGAAGATCTGGCGCTTGCCCAGTTCGCCGGCATCCAGTTCGAAGCGCAGCAGCTTGTCCGAACCTTCCACGAACTCGCACACCAGCACCTTGCCGATGCGCAGGTCGAGCTTGGCGAAATCGTCGATGCCGATATAGGCCGGAGCATCGGCGCTCTTCGCGTCGTCCTTGGCCGGGGCCGGTGTGGCCGGCTTGGCGGCGTCGGTCCTGGCGGCGGGGGCGGCAGCGGCGGCCGGCTGCAGGGTGTCCTTGGAGGCGTCGATCATGGCGTCAATCTTCTTCGGGTCGATACGGGTGAACAGCGGGGTGTAGTCGGTGATGCGGTGGCCCAGCAGCGGCTGTGCCAGTTCGGTCCAGTCATTGACCGGCGCGGCCAGGAAGGCCTCGGCCTGCGCGGCGGTGGCCGGCAGCACCGGCTTCAGTGCGGTGACCAGCACGCGGAACAGGTTCAGGCCCTGGCTGCACACGGCCTGCAGCTGCGCGTCGGCGCCTTCCTGCTTGGCGATGACCCACGGCTTGACGTCGTCGATGTAGCGGTTGGCTTCGTCGGCCAGGGTCATGGTCAGGCGGATCGCCGCAGCCGGGTCGTTGCGCTCGTAGGCTTCGCGGATCGGCGCCAGGCCGTCGACGAAGCGCTGGTACTGCGCCGCGTCGGGCAGCTGCGCGGCCAGCTGGCCGTCGAAGCGCTTGCTGATGAAGCCGGCGCAGCGGCTGGCCAGGTTGACGAACTTGCCGACCAGGTCGGCGTTGACGCGGGCGATGAAATCACCCAGGTTCAGGTCAAGATCGTCGACGCCACCGCCGGACTTGGCGGCGTAGTAGTAGCGCAGCGCTTCCGGCTCCAGGCCGGCATCGAGGAAGGTACGCGCCATCACGAAGGTGCCGCGCGATTTGCTCATCTTGGCACCGTCCACGGTCAGGTAGCCGTTGACGTGCAGGCGGGTCGGCGCGCGGTGGCCGGTACCGTGCAGCACCGCCGGCCAGAACAGGCCGTGGAAGTTGACGATGTCCTTGCCGATGAAGTGGTGCAGTTCGGTGGCGGTGCCGGCGCGCAGGTGCGCTTCGAAGTCTTCGCCGAGCTTGCCGCACAGGGTCTGGAAGCTGGACAGGTAGCCGATCGGCGCATCCAGCCAGACATAGAAGTACTTGCCCGGCTGGCCGGGAATCTGGAAACCGAAGTACGGCGCATCGCGCGAGATGTCCCACGCGCGCAGGCCACCTTCGGCGTTGAGCCACTCACCCAGCTTGGCCTTCACGCCCGGCAGGGCGACATCGCCGGCCAGCCATTCGCGCAGGAATGCATCGAAGTGGCCCACCTCGAAGAAGAAGTGCTCCGAATCGCGCATTTCCGGCGTGGCGCCGGAGATGACCGAACGCGGCTCCTTCAGGTCGGTCGGTGCATAGGTCGCGCCGCAGACTTCGCAGTTGTCGCCGTACTGGTCGGGGCTGCCGCAGTTCGGGCAGATGCCCTTGACGTAGCGGTCGGGCAGGAACATGCCCTTGGCCGGGTCGTAGAACTGGGCGACCGAACGGCGGCTGATGTGGCCGGCCGCTTCCAGCTTCAGGTAGAACTGCTCGGTCAGTGCCTTGTTGGCCGCCGAGTTGGTCGAGTCGTAGTGGTCGAAGGCCACGCCGAAGGCGGCGAAGTCACGTTCGTGGCTGGCCTGGATGTTGGCGATGAAGGTTTCCGGGGTGACCCCGGCCTTTTCCGCGGCCAGCATGATCGGCGTGCCGTGGGTGTCGTCGGCGCAGACGAACCAGGCCTTGCCGCCGCTCATTCGCCGCGCACGCACCCAGATGTCGGCCTGGATGTAGCCGACCAGGTGGCCCAGGTGCAGCGGGCCGTTGGCGTAGGGCAGGGCGGTGGTGACGAGCGCGGTACGGGTCATGGTCGCGGGGTGAAGCCGAGGGGAACCGCAGAGTATCGCATGCCCGCAACGACGTGACCCGGCCGGGGCCGGGTCACGGGGATGAAGCGGGGGCCGGGGCGCTTATTCGCGCTGCCAGGTCTGCGCGCGGCAGATGAAGGCGATGCAGCCGGACACGTCCAGCCTGGTGCCACCCGGCTGCAGCTCCATCTTCGACTTGTAGGTCTTGCCGTTGGCCGGGTCGAGGATGGTGCCGCCGGACCACTTGTTGGCGCCATCGGCCTTCAGGTTCCAGAGGATGGTCATGCCCTTCACCGGCTTGTTCCTGTTGGCGCCTTCACATCCATCGCAGACCGGGTTCGGGCCCTTGTCCGAGTGCAGGATGTCGACCACCTTGCCGGTCAGGGTGCCGTTGGCGGCCTGGGTGATCTCGACGATCGACTTCACCTTGCCGGTCTTGTCGTCGATGGTCTTCCAGCGGCCGGCGGCGCCGTCGGCGGCCTGGGCCGACAGGGCGGCCAGGCACAGCGGCAGTGCCAGCAGCAGGGTCTTGAAGGTGTTGCGCATGGTCCCCTCCCAGGGTTCATTCCGGCACGGTGCCGGCATGGGTCGACTGTATACCCATTCGGCGGGGTATGGGGAAGGGGGGGCTTTGCAGGGCTGCGCCCTGCACCTGCAGAGGCAGCCGCAACAGCCGGAGCAACAGCAAAAGCGGACTTGCTGAGGGATGGCGGGGCACTGTGGGTTTGCGGGGCCGCCGTAAACCCGTCCCTGGGGGCTTGGTCGCCGCATCCATGCGGCTCACACCCCGCAAACCCACAATGCCCCGCCTTCGACAGTTTCCGGCGATCTGCCGGTGCTGGTGCGGTTGGTGGGTGTCGACCTTGGTCGACACAGATCCATGCCATGCGTGGATGACGTTTCCGGTGGCGGCGATGGGGTCAGATCCCTTTTCCGTCGGAAAAGGGATCTGACCCCCGGGGACGTCAACCGGCTTCGTACAACTCCAGCGGAAGGTCGTCGGGGTCGGCGAAGAAGGTGAAGCGGCGTCCGGTGTACTCGTCCACGCGGATCGGTTCGCAGGCGACACCATGCGCGGCCAGGCGCTGGATGAAGGGTTCCAGTGCAGTCACCCGGAACGCGAGGTGGCGCAGGCCCTGGGCTTCCGGGCGGCTGGGACGGGGCGGCGGCGAGGGGAAGGAGAACAGTTCCAGCTGGCCGCCGTCGGGCAGGGCCAGGTCCAGCTTCCAGGAATCGCGCGCGGCGCGGTGGTTCTCGGCCAGCACGCGCAGGCCGAGGATGCGCACGTAGAAGTCTTTTGAACGTGCGTAGTCGCTGCAGATCAGTGCGGCGTGGTGGATGCCCAGCAGGGCACCGGAATCGGCGGTCATTGCAGGGTGTCCAGCCAGCGCTGGGCGATCTTCAGCGCCAGCGGATAGGGTTCGGGGTCGTTGCGGTTGGTCAGAACGATCACGGTCAGGTGTTTTTCCGGGTGGCGCACGATCACGTTGCGGAAGCCGATGCTCTCGCCGCTGTGCCATTGCACGGGGCCATTCAGCCGCCAGCCGAACCCGTAGTGCGGTACATCCGGTTCGGGCGTCGATGTGGCGGGGCTGAACATCGCGCGGCGCAAGGCCTTCGACAGCAGGCGGTCGTCGTACAGCGCCGCATCCCAGCGGGCCAGGTCGTCCAGCGAGGAATAGATGCCGCCATCGCCGAGCACGGCGCTGGTGGTGCTCTGGTCGGTGCGCTGCCAACGGCCATCGATCCAGCTGTAGCCATAGGCGCGTGCGGCGATGGTATCGATGCCGTCCTGATGGGCCACGGTGTGGGCCATGCCCAGCGGGCGGAAGATGCGCTGTTGCAGGAAGGCTGCGAAATCCTGGCCGGAGGCGCGGCCGACGATCAGTGCCAGCAGCGCATAGCCGCTGTTGCTGTAGTGGTACTGCGTGCCGGGCGCGAAGTTCAGCCGGTCCTGGCGCGACAGCAGGGTCAGCACATCGGCGTCATGCACCTGCCGAGCATCAGCCGGGTCCATCAGGTCTTCGTAGTCGGGCAGGCCACCGGTATGCGAGAGCAGCTGGCGGATGGTGATGGCGGCCGCAGCCGGGGGCAGTTCGGGCAGCCATTGCCGGGCAGGTTGGTCCAGCCCGAGCCGGCCATCTTCCACCAGCAGCAGCACCGCCGCAGCGGTGAACTGCTTGCTGACCGAGGCCAGCCGGAAGTTGCTGGCCGCGGTGACCGCCGTGCCGTCCTCCACCACCGCCAGGCCATAGCCGCGCCGGAATACCGGTTTGCCGTCATGCAGCACCAGTACGGCGGCGCCGGGCACCTGGCCGTCGTAGGCCTGCATCAGGCCGTCGATGCCCGCATCCGGTGGGGCCAGCACCGGTGCGGCAACGGTGGCCAGCGGCAGCAGGCCCAGCACGGCGGCGAACAGGGCGACGGCAGGACGCATGGCGGCTCCGGAAGGCTCAGGGTGACGGGGCGGGCGTGGCGCTGGCCGGCTGGGCCATCCAGCGTTCCATCTTGCGGTCCAGCACGTCCAGCGGCATCGAGCCGTCCTTCAGCAGTTCGGCGTGGAAGCGGCGCAGGTCGAAGGCGGCGCCCTGGCGCGCCCTGGCCTTGTCGCGCAGGGCGACAATGGTGGTCAGGCCCGCCACGTTCGACAGTGCCTGGCCAGGCTGGGCCATGACCCGCTCGACTTCGGCGTTGGCATCGTCGCTGCTCATGTCCACGGTCTTCTGCAGGTAGGTGACAGCCTGCTGCTTGCTCCAGCCCTGGGCATTCACGCCGGTATCGGCCACCACGCGGGCGGCGCGCAGCAGGCGCGAGTACAGGTAGCCGATGCGGTCGTAGGGATCGGTGTAGATGCCCAGGTCCTCGCCCAGCGTTTCGGCGTACAGGCCCCAGCCTTCGACGAAGGCGAGATCGCCACCGAGGCGGCGGAAGCGCGGCAGCTTGGCCAGCTCCTGTTGCAGGCCCAGCTGCACGTGGTGGCCGGGGATCGCTTCATGCAGGTACTGCACCGGCACGGTCCAGCGCTTGCGGCCGGGCAGGTCGCGGGTGTTCACGTACAGCACCGCGGATTGCCCGGGCAGTGCCGGCTGGTAGGCAGCGGCAGCGGCGGTGAGCGCACGCTCCGGTTCCACCGCGCGTACGTCCAGCGGCGCCTTCGGCAAGGTATCCAGCACCTGCGGCAGGCGTGCGTTGACCTGCTGCTGCACCTGGCGGTAACGGTTGATCAGCGCATTGGCATCGCCGTACTGGAACTGGCGGTCGTTGCGCATGCTGCGCAGCAGCTTGGTGGGGGTGCCGCGCAGCTTGGCATCCTTCATCACCGTGGCGATCTGCGCCTGCAGTTCCTGCACGCGTTGTTCGCCCAGCGCGTGCAGCTGCGCGGCGGTCTGGTCGCTGGCGGTGGTCTGCACGATCAGGCTGGCGTACCAGGCCTGGCCATCGGGCAGTGCGCCCAGGCCGCTGCTGGCGCGCGTGGCCGGCAGGTATTCGGTGGCGATGAAGCCGCGCAGGGCGCGATAGGCCGGCATGATGCGCAGTTCGATCATGCGCTTGTACTCGGCGCTGATGCGCGCCTTGTCCTCGGCCGGGATGGTGTTGGGCATGGTGCGGATCGGCGACCAGAAGATGCTCTCTTCGGCGGTCGGCTTGATCACCGCATCCAGTTGCGGCAGCACTTTTTCCATCAGGTCGCGCGGCTGTACCACGCCGGCCTTCATGCCTTGGCGCATGTTGTCGATGGCCTGGTCGAACAGTTCGGGAATGCCCAGCGAACGGCGCGACCAGGTGTCGTAGTCCTGCACGGTGTTGAATGGCTGCGCGCCGGCACCGGCACCGAGGATCGCCATGATGCTGCCGATGTTGTAGTACTGGCTGATCGGCATCATCCAGCTCGGGTAGCGCTCGGCGGCCAGCGAGGCGCGTGCGTCGCGCACGAAGATCTCGTAGCTGAGCAGGTCCTGGCCCTGCAGGCCATCACTGCCGAGCTTCTCGACCTTGCCCAGCCATTGCGTGGTGAAGTCGTGCGACTGCTGGCGCCAGGCGGCGGACAGGATGTTGGGCAGCTGGTCGTTGTAGCGGGATTCGCCCTGGAAGGTGGCCTGCAGCGGGTTCAACCGCATCGAGGCATCCCAGTACTCGTCGTACAGGCGCTCCAGCTGTACCTGCTTGGGTACGGCACGGGCCGGCGCGACCGGACGTGGCGCGGCGCGGCGTGCCGAGCTGCCACGCGCCGGCGCGGTGGCGCGGGCGGGCCTGGCCTTGGGCTTGGCAGCCTGGCGGGTCTGCGCGGCGGCAGGGCGGCTGGCTTTCTTTTTCGCTGCTTCGGCCGACGGCACGGCACTGAACAGGAACAACGCGGCGATGGCGGCGGCCAGGGCGCGGGTGGGATGCGGCATCAGGAGCTTCCGTGGAACACAGACCGTGGAGCTTGCACGATCCGGCCGCGTACGGCCAGCGTGAAGGCGCAGTCAGCTTGCCGCCGCTGGGGCTTCAGTCAGCCGCCGCCGCCGCGCGCAGCGCAGCGGCCCTGTCTGCGCCCAGATAGCGGGTGATCGCACGCCGCATCAGGTACAGCACCGGAATCAGGGCAATTGCAAAGCCCATCTTGTAGATGTAGTTGACGCTGCTGACGGCCAGGAACAGCGAGGTCGGCCAGTGCTGCGGGCCGAGCACGAAGGCGATCCAGATCACCACGAAGCTGTCCACCACCTGCGAGATCGCGGTGGACCCGGTCGCACGCAGCCACACGTGGCGCTCGCCGGTGGCCTGGCGGATGCGATGGAACACCGCCACGTCGATCAGCTGGCCGAGCAGGAAGGCCACCAGTGAACCGGCGATGGTCCACATGCCCTGGCCGAACACCGCTGCGAATGCGGCCTGGTAGTCCGGCACGCCGTGCCCGTCCATGGAGGTGATCCACCAGCTGGCCGGCGCCAGCGAGATCGCCGCGAAGGCGAACAGGAAGCCATAGGCGATCAGGACCACGGCCAGCCACGAGATGAAGCGCACGCCGCGCTTGCCGAAGAACTCGTTGATGGTGTCGGTCATGATGAACACCACCGGCCATAGCAGGGTGCCGGCGGTGAAGCTGAGCGAACCGGTCTGGCCGAACAGGTTCCAGTTCAGCGGATCGATGCCGAGGGTGTCTTCCAGCGCGAAGACCTTCACCCCGATCAGTTCGGCCAGCACTGCATTGCCGCAGAAGAACGCAGCCAGCACGATGAACAGCAGGACCGCGCGGTCCTGCAACGGGCGCTCGATCGGCGCCGCGGTCATTCGCTGCGATCGCCGGCGCGCGTGAACGGAACGCTGGACGGCGCGACGGCGCCGCCGGAAATGATGAAGCTCATGGCCTGGTCGACGGTCCAGTCGGTCGGGGTCAGCAGTTCCACCGGCACGATTTCCAGGTAACCCGAAGTCGGGTTCGGCGTGGTTGGCACGTACACCGCGGCCAGTTCACGGTCGGTGCCGTGTTCCTTGATCACGCGGGTGACCAGCCCGACCGACTTCATGTCGCGGTGCGGGAAGTCGATCAGCACCACGCGCTGGGTGCTGCCCGGTTCGGTCTGCAGCATGTCCAGCAGCTTCTTGGCGCTGTCGTAGATGATGCTGGCCAGCGGAATGCGCTTGATGACCGCGCCGACCCAGCGCAGCAGGCGCTGGCCCAGCACGCGGCGGCTGGCCACGCCCACCGCCAGGATCACCAGCAGGGTGGCCAGCAGGGCGATGGTGTTCTGGATCCACTCGGCCCGGACCCAGCCGAGGTAGTGCGGAAAGCTTGTCGCGATCTGCTCGGAAAGTGGCACCACCAACGGGCTGGAAATGCCCGACAGCAGCACGAACACGAACTTGACCACGACCCAGGTCAGCCAGATCGGCAGCAGGGTCAGCAGGCCGGTCAGGAACAGGCGCTGCAGGGAGGGGCGGGGGACCAGGGCGGGGGCTTCGAGCGACATGTGCGCATTGTAGCGGTCACGGCCGCTCGATTACGCTGAGCAATCGACTGCGGCAACGGCACATGGAAGGGAAGCTGTGTTGAAGATTCTGCGCGGACTGGGTTGGACCCTGGCAGGCCTTCTGGTGCTGGCCATCGTGGTGTGGTGCGCCTCGCGCATGTGGCCGGTGCCGGAATCGCGGCTACAGGCCCAGCAGCGCCTGCAGGCCCGCCTGCCTGTCCACGGCCACAACGGTTTTGCGCTGCTGTGGACGCTCGCGTTCGACGATCTGGACGCGCGCCAGCGCGAACAGGCCCTGGCCCGCGACGTGCAGCGTTGGGAGGCCGATCCGCGCGGCAATGGCGGCGCCGGACCGCAGCTGGCGGAGGACCATGACGCGCTGCGATCACGACCGGCGGCCAGCTGCGGGCCGACCGCCAGTGACTGCCTGGGCCAGGTGCGCGCCGACCCGCAGCGCTTCGTCGATGCCCACGCTGGCCACCAGCAGCTGCATGCGCGCCTGGACCAGCTGGCCGATGCGGACCACTTCGTGTCGCCATTCCGGCCCAAGGGCGACGGCATCCTGGTGCCGATGCCGACCTATGGCCTGATGATCGATGCCACCAGCGCACGCGCGCTGGCCTATGTGCAGGGCGATATCGACGGTGCGCTGCGTGGCAGTTGCAGGGGGCTTCAGCTGGGCCGGCGGCTGGTGACGGGCGGCAGTTACCTGGTGGAGAGCATCATCGGTGCCAGCCTGGTGCAGGCCAATGCCCAACTGCTGGCCGACATGCTGGTCGAACTGCCGGCCGACCATCCGTTGCCAGCGGAATGCGATCAGGCAATGCAGCCGATGCTGGCCGCCGAACAGAGCCTGTGCCGTGCGATGCAGGGTGAGTACGCGATGAGCCGGGCTGCGATCGAAACTTCGGCGCAGGAATTCAGCGGGGTGCTGGTCCTGGATCGCAGCAGCACCCTGGCGCGCGCGGCGGGCAATCTGGGCTGGGCCTGCGGCGCGGCGGCGATGGCGGCGCTGGAAGCGGATCGCCCGCTGCCGGTGCCGGCACCGCCGCAGCATGACTTTGGCTGCCTGTCGAACATCCTGGGGTGCGTGCTGACCGATATTGCCCGCCCGGTCTATCCGGCCTATTCGTCACGGACCCAGGATGCCGCCGCGATGGTGCGGCTGATCGGCGCGCAGCGCTGGCTGCGGCAGCAGGCGCAGGATCCGGTGGATGCGCTGCAGCGCCTGCCTGCGCAGTTCCGCTCGCCGGTGCGGGCACCGCAGCTGTCGGCCGATGGCCGCCGTCTGCAGGTGCCGCGGCGTTCACCGTCGCGCAGCACCGACGAGAGCCCATGGCTGTCGGTGCCGCTGGTGATGGAGAACGCCCCGGCCGCTGCTGCGCGCGACTGAGCAGCGTCTCAGTCGCTGCCCGCCAGCGGATCGAATGCCCAGCCATCACCAATGGTCTGCAGCGTCCAGCGGCGGCGGCTGTGCAGGGCCTCCCAGTGCACGCTGTCCTTGTCGTCCTCGATGCTGCCTTCGCTCCGCTTTACCCTGCCGGTGGAGAAGTTCACGCTCACCGACTCGGTCTGCCCGGAATTGCGCATCACCGAATTCTGGTCGTAGCCGATCAGCGCAAAGGCATCGTCCTGCCAACGGAAGGTAAAGGCGGTCGTGCCCATTGACCAGCTGCCCGCGCTGGCGAATGAAAACAGTGCGACCTTCAGGGTGCCCCGCTGGATGCTGACGCCGCCGTCTTCGAGCGGGTCGCTCATCACCGGATTGTCCGGGCGCGGTATCAGCTGGTGGTCCTGCACCGCCAGCACATAGCCGGACGGGCGCGACCACGCCACGGCGAGAATGCGCGGGTTGCTGTCGTACGGCGAGGGACCCAAGCCATCGTGCTCGATGACGTTGCGTGGCGCCTGCTGACGCAGCACCAGCACCAGGTCCGCGCGGCCATCCTGGTCGAGATCGCCTTCGACGCTCGATTCAAGTGCCCAGCCCTGGGGGACGAAACCGGCGGCATTGGCCGCCTGGGCCGGCAGCGTCGGATACTGCACCGGTGGCAGGTCGAGGGCGTGGGTGGTGAAGGACAGCAGGGTCAGCAGTGTGGCAAGCGCATACGGGCGCATCGGAGCCTCCATGGCAGGGAGGCCGAGGATAGCGCGCGCGTGCTGGATCAGCGTGCGTGCGGCTTCAACCGCAGGTACACCTGCTTGCGTACCTGGGCGACCACTTCGCCGCTTTCGTCGACGACATCGTTGCTGAACCAGCGCAGCACCTTTTCGCCGCCGGCCGCTTCGGCACGCAGTTCAGCCAGCAGTGCATCATCGATGCGGAACGAAGTACGCACCGTGCCCCGGCCAGGCTTGAGGAAATCGATCGTACCGGCCCGGTCCCACACGTAATAGTCACGGCCGAGGATGTGCAGCAGGCCCAGCATCCAGAATGGATCGGTCATCGCGAACAGGCTGCCGCCGAAATGCGTGCCTACGTAATTGCGGTTCCACGGCCGCAGTCGCAGTGCCACGTCGATCTGCCGGTAATCGGGCGTGATCCGGGTGACGTGGATGCCGGTGAACAGGAACGGCGGCCAGAGGTTGATGCCGAAGCGGAACAGGCGGGCGTTCATGCGGGTCCGGGGCGCGAGGCGAGGTGCCCAGTCTAACCATTCGCATGCGTATGTTGCACCCCGGGAGTCACGTCCCGCCGTCGATCATGAACCCGTCGCGGCCGTTGGCCTTGGCCTGGTACAGGGCGGTGTCGGCGCCTTCCACGAAATGGTGCGGTTGCAGGTCACCGTCGGGCACGCGGGTGAATACCCCGATGGTGAGCGTGACGCCGTCATCGCTGCCATCGCCCGGCGCCGGCAGTGCACGCACGCAGGCAATCAGGTCCTCGATCACCCGGCGCGCGCCCTCGGCCGGCGTATCCGGCAGCACCAGTGCGAATTCGTCGCCACCGTAGCGCGCCGCCATGTCGCGCGGGCGGCGCGCATGGGCGCCGATCAGGCGGGCGACATCACGCAGCACGCGGTCACCGACCTGGTGGCCATGGCGGTCGTTGTGGCGCTTGAAGTGGTCGACGTCGATCAGCGCCAGGCTCAATGGCTTGCCACTGCGCCGCGCGGCGTCGCATTCCTGCTGCAGTGACTGCTCGAAGCGCAGGCGGTTGCCCAGGCCGGTGAGGGCATCGCGGTTGGCCAGGCGGTGCCAGGCCGAGATCCGCCACACCGCCCAGACCAGCAGTGCCAGCACCACGCCCAGCATCGCGCTGGCCGGTGCCCACCACAGGTCACCGGTGCGCAGCAGCAGCCAGCTCAGCAGCGGCGGCATCGGCAGCGAACACAGCGCGACCAGCCACGGCAGGCGCAGGCCGAGCAGGATCACGCACAGCGCCACCAGCACGCCACTGATGGCGTGCTGCCAGGCGTGCGGCAGCACGTCGATCTGCTTGTGCTGCAGCAGCATCGAGGTGATGTTGGCCTGGTACTCGCTGCCGCTCATCCAGAACTCGCGGGTGGTCGGGGTCAGCAGGCGAGGCGCGATGCCGCTGGCCGTCATCCCGACCACGATGCGGCGGCCATGCAGCATCGCTCCATCCACGTGCCCATCGAGCACGTCCGCATAGGACACCTGCGGCAGCCGCTCGGGCGGGCCGGCGTAGCGCACGCGCACGTAATCATCGCGACGCCATTGATAGGGCGAGCCCAGCGCCGGGTCGGGGTCGGGCAGGCCGCGTACCGCACCCGCCGGCAGGTCGGCCAGTGCCAGGCCCAGTGCCGGCCAGTGCGGCCGTCCGATACCGGCGTGCAGATAGACGCCGCGGGCGACGCCGTCCCCATCCACCTCGACATCGGTGTGGCCGATCGCGGCGGCACTGGCGGCGATCTGCGGGATCGGCAGCATTTCCTCGGCCATGCGGTCGCCGGCCGCCGGTGCCGCCAGCACCGGCAGCACCACCCGGCCGTTGCGTCGGATCGCGGCCGCCAGCTCATCATCCTGGCGGCTGTCGCGACGGTCGGGTTCGGACAGCATCAGGTCCAGCGCAACGCGTTCGGCGCCGGCATCGGTCAGGCGGTCCAGCAGGCGGGCATGCACCGAGCGCGGCCAGGGCCACTGGCCGATACGCTGCAGGCTGCCTTCGTCGATGGCCACGATCAGCACGCTGGGGTCGGGGCGGTAGTCCCAGTTGCCGACCAGTGCGTCATAGGCCGCCTCGTCCTGCCGCCACAGCCATTGGCCCTGGCTGGCCACGATGGTCAGCACGCCGGCCAGCAGGGCCAGCAGGATCCGCTTCGACCATGGCAGCGGCGAGCGCCTCACAACAACAACCAGAGCAGCAGTGCACCGCCACCGGCGCCGTAGCACAGGCGGCATGGCAACGGGATCTGCTGGGCAGGAGAGAACTCGCCGGCGTGGCCGTCATCGTCGATGTACTGCACGCGCACGTGCAGCGTGCCGCTCCACGGGCGCTTGAAGCTCACCTGCGGCTGGGCCACGGTTTCATCGATCAATGGGGCCTTGAAGTCACCGCGGCGATCCACCTGCACCCGGTAGCGCTGGCCTTCGCTGCCGGCCTGCCAGCGCAGGGTGAGCTCGCCGTGCGCGGCCTCGGGCGGTTGCAGTGCCGGGTCCACCGGCTCGTTGCTCAGCTGCAGCGGCAGCGCCTGGCCATAGCGGCCCTGGTGGCCTTCGGCATCGCGCGAGGCCACGCGCCAGTAGTACTGTCCGGGCGGCAGCGGTTGCGCCAGGCGCAGGTCGGTCGCATGGGTAGCCTGCTCCTGCAGTGGCTGCCGGAAGCTGGGTTCGGCGGCGATCTGCAGCACGCTGCTGCGTGCACCGGGGGCCTGGCTCCAGCGGAAGCGCGGGCGGTCGCTGTTGATCGTCTGCCCATGCAGCGGCGATACGGTCAGCGGCGGCGGTGGCTGGTCACTGAGCTCGAAATCGGCGCTCGCATCCAGGCCTTCGACGCCCTGTGCGTCGACCGCGCGCAACAGGAGGCGCAGCTGGCCGGGCGGCAGGTCGCCGATCGCTAACCGGGTGTCGGCGGTGGTGGTGGCGAACAGCAGGATCTCCGGCGTTGCCGCCTGCACCACTTCCACCCGGTAGTGATCGGCGCCAGTGACCGGTTCCCAGGCAAGCAGGGTCGGCAGCGGCGCCAGGCGCAGCGCGTCATTGCGCAGCGCCGGCGCCGGCAGCAGGGCCGAGACCGCGGCGGGGGCCGCATCGGCGCTGCTGCTGCGGGTGGACTGCCCCGGCCGTACCAGCCGCTGGCCATGGGGGTTGCCGACCTGCACCTTGCCCTGCAGGACCTCGGTGGCGCCGACGTGCCCGGTATCCCCGGCGCTGACCCGGAACACCGTGCCGCGCACGCTGCTGGTCGCGGTGGGTGCATCGATGATGTAGCGCGAGGCCGGGCCGCGCGCCGGCGTCACCCGGTTGCTGGCGCGCCCCTGCTGCAGGCGCAGGCGGGTGTCGACCATGCCGGTGTGGCCATAGCGGCTGAGCTGGTCCAGGCGCAGGCGCGAGTATTCGCGCAGCTGCAGGCGCGAGGCATCGGCGAATTCCAGCGTGATGCTGGAATCGCCCTCGGTTTCCACGGTGTCACCGATATGCAGCTGCTCGCCGGCCTGGAGCGCACGGGTCGCCGTGCCATCGGCACCGGACAGCTCGACCTTGCCGCGCACCGACAGCACCCGGGCCGGCGCCGGTTCGGTGCGCAGCCAGCTGATCGGGAAGCGCAGCAGCTGGCCCGGCGGCAACTGGTAGGGGTTGTCGATGCGGTTGTGCTGCTGCAGCTGCTGCCAGCGTACCGAGGGTTTCAGGTACAGCCCACCCAGGTCCCACAGGGTGTCGCCGGGCCGGACCCGGTAGTTCCAGTCCTGGGCGCCGGCGATGGCAGGCGGCAGGAGGAGGGCGCAGAGCAGGGCGCCCGTTAAACGCATGGCGAACGACAGAGAGCGGACGACGGTCACAGTTTGCAATCCCGGCAATGCGGGGGTGCAGCTGCAAGACCCCATGGCCCCGACCTCATCCCCCCGAACGGATCGTGGCGACCGCAAGGCCGCCAGCGCGCGCATTATTGCCCGCGTTCAGTGCAGGGATTCTGAACGGAGCGGGCTTCCGTTCAGAACAGCAGCGACGCCATCCTGCGGCGGTACTGGCCCACCAGGTCCTCGTCGGAGATCACATTGAAGGCGTCGATCAAGGCTTTGCGTGGCAGGCCCTCCTCGAATCCACGGTCGATCCGCAGCATTTCCAGGAACTGCGCCAGGGCGGCCTCGTCATGCCCGCCCAGCAGCAGCTGCACGCCGCGCAGGTGGCGGGCCTTGAGATCCTTGCCATCAGCGGCGATGCGGGCCTCCAGCACCTCGGCCGCCGGAGCATCCTTCAGCGCAGCGGCGAAGGCCAGGCGGGCACGGGCGCGCACGGCGCGGTCGTCGGTGGCCAGATTGGCCGGCAGGCCGTCGATCAGGGTACCGGCCTCGTCCACGCCGCCGATCTGCAGCAGGGCCAGGGCCAGGTCGAGCTTCAGCTCATCCTTGTCCGGCTCGGCGGCGATCTGCGCGCGCAGTACGTCGACCTGCGCCTGCGGGTCCAGCGGGGCGTCATCTTCAGGGGCGGCATCGCCGACATCGGCCGGCACGATGCCGTGCTGGGCCAGGAATTCACGCAGCTGGCCTTCCGGAATGGCGCCGGGGAAGCCGTCCACCAGCTGGCCGCCCTTGACCAGGAACACGGTGGGCACCGAGCGGATCTGGAAGGCTGCCGCGATCTGCTGTTCCTTGTCGACATCGACCTTGGCCAGCTCGAAAGCGCCGTTGTACTCGGCAGCCAGCTTTTCCAGCATCGGGCCCAGGGTCTTGCACGGCCCGCACCAGGTGGCCCAGAAGTCGACCAGCACCGGCGTCTGCAGCGACTTCTGCAGGACTTCGGCCTCGAAGGTCGCAGTGGTGGCGTCGAATACGTAGGTCGTCTCGGTCATGGGGGAGGCATCGCTTGGCATCTGGAGACCGATTCTATGGTGACGATCGATGTCGGTCTCAACCCTGCCATCACGGAGTACGCCCTCGAGTGGTGCTGGCGGGCCGGCAGGGGCGCAGTGCAGCGTGTGGATCACCCACTAGCCGGAGGCGACAGGCTTCGATGGGGAGGCGCGCTTGCGACAGGGCGGAACTGCCATGCCTCGAGCATCACGGTAGGCGCAGCAGGCGGATATTGAAGTGCTCTGGAATGCGCCGCGCTTGGCGCATCGCGCCGCTGCCGCGACAATGCCGTGGTCCATTCCTTTCCAGGTGATTGCGCGCAATGTCCGTGGTCCGGCTTGATCGTTGGTTGGGGCTGCTTGCGGCAGTCGTATTCGTCCTGGCCGTGGCCGGCTTCGGTGCCGGCCTGGACGGCTATGCCCAGGCTCGCCACCCGGTGGCGCTGCTGGGTGCGCGCGGTGTACCGCATGCGCTGGCCTTCAATCTGCTGGGTTTCGTGCTGCCCGGCGTGCTGGCGGTGGCGGTGGCTGAACGCCTGCGCCGCAGTCTGCCGGCCACTGCTGGCTGGGCGCCACGGGTCGGCAGCCAGATGCTGCTGCTGGCCGGTCTGGCCTTTGCCGCGATGGGGCTGCTGCCACTGGACGTGGATGACCTGCATGGGCCCGCCAGCCAGCTGCATGCCAGCGCCTGGATGATCTGGGTACTGGGTTTCGTCGCCGGCACCGTGCTGCTGGGCGTGTCCCATCTGCGCCAGGCGCATGGCCGGGCCTTGGGCGCAGTGGCCCTGGGCTGCGGCGTGCTGGCCGCACTGGCGGCGTTCGCCCTGCAGGGCACACTGCCGGCGCCGATGGCACAACGGCTCGCGTTCGCCTGCTGGCTGGTCTGGCTGGCGGCGGCCCTGCCGCTGTCGCGTCCGCGCTGAGACGCCTCCCCGAGCGCCGCGGCGCCGGCGTCCGGCAGGCAGGATTGGAGCCATTTGCCGCACTGCGGTACGCTGTACCGCTTTGCCGCCGCATCCGCGTGTTCCATGACCAGCGCTGAAACCAACGCCTACGACCCGCAGCAGGTTGAATCCGCCGCCCAGCAGTACTGGGACGCCACCCGTGCCTTCGAGGTCGACGAGACTTCGGACAAGCCGAAGTACTACTGCCTGTCGATGCTTCCGTACCCGTCCGGTGCGCTGCACATGGGCCACGTGCGCAATTACACGATCGGCGACGTGATCAGCCGCTACAAGCGCATGACCGGCCACAACGTGCTGCAGCCGATGGGCTGGGACGCGTTCGGCCTGCCGGCGGAAAACGCTGCGATCAAGAACAAGACCGCGCCGGCGGCGTGGACCTACAAGAACATCGATCACATGCGCAGCCAGCTGAAGTCGCTGGGCTATGCCATCGACTGGTCGCGCGAGTTCGCCACCTGCCGTCCGGACTATTACGTCCACGAGCAGCGCATGTTCACCCGCCTGATGCGCAAGGGCCTGGCCTACCGCCGCAACGCGGTGGTGAACTGGGACCCGGTCGACCAGACCGTGCTGGCCAACGAGCAGGTCATCGACGGCCGCGGCTGGCGCTCCGGTGCGCTGGTGGAGAAGCGCGAGATTCCGCAATGGTTCCTGCGCATCACCGACTACGCCCAGGAACTGCTGGACGGCCTGGACGAGCTGGACGGCTGGCCGGAATCGGTCAAGACCATGCAGCGCAACTGGATCGGCCGTTCCGAGGGCCTGGAGATCCAGTTCGATGTGCGCGATGTCGATGGCAGCGCGCTGGACCCGCTGCGCGTGTTCACCACCCGCCCGGACACGGTGATGGGCGTGACCTTCGTGTCGATCGCCGCCGAGCACCCGCTGGCGCTGCATGCGGCGAAGAACAACCCGGAGCTGGCGGCGATGCTGGCCGACCTGAAGCAGGGTGGCGTGTCCGAGGCTGAACTGGAAACCCAGGAAAAGCGCGGCATGGACACCGGCCTGCGCGCGCTGCATCCGGTCACCGGCGAGCCGGTGCCGGTGTGGGTCGCCAACTTCGTGCTGATGGGCTACGGCACCGGCGCGGTGATGGCCGTTCCGGGCCATGACCAGCGCGACAACGAAGTGGCCAACAAGTACGGCCTGCCGATCAAGCAGGTCATCGCCCTGAAGGATGCGCGCACCGAAGAGGAGCGCAACTGGGACGGTAGCCGCTGGCAGGACTGGTACAGCGACAAGAGCCGTGCCTTCGAGCTGGTGAACTCGGCCGAGTTCGACGGCCTGGATTTCCAGGGCGCCTTTGAAGCCCTGGCCGAACGTTTCGAGCGCAAGGCCCAGGGCCAGCGCCGCGTCAACTACCGCCTGCGCGACTGGGGCGTGAGCCGCCAGCGCTACTGGGGCTGCCCGATTCCGGTGATCTACTGCGCCAAGTGCGGCGCGGTGCCGGTGCCGGAAGAGCAGCTGCCGGTGGTGCTGCCGGAAGACGTGGCCTTCGCCGGTACCGGCTCGCCGATCAAGACCGACCCGGAATGGCGCAAGACCACCTGCCCGGATTGCGGCGGCGCGGCCGAGCGCGAGACCGACACCTTCGACACCTTCATGGAGTCGAGCTGGTACTACGCCCGCTACACCTCGCCGGGTGCCCGTGATGCGGTCGACAAGCGCGGCAACTACTGGCTGCCGGTGGACCAGTACATCGGTGGCATCGAGCACGCGATCCTGCACCTGATGTATTTCCGCTTCTACCACAAGCTGCTGCGCGACGCGCGGATGGTGGACAGCAACGAACCGGCGCGCAACCTGCTGTGCCAGGGCATGGTGATCGCTGAAACCTATTACCGCCCGAACCCGGACGGCTCGAAGGACTGGATCAACCCGGCCGACGTGGAAGTGCAGCGCGACGAGCGCGGCCGCATCACCGGCGCCACCCTGATCGCCGACGGCCAGCCGGTGGTGGTCGGTGGTACCGAGAAGATGTCCAAGTCGAAGAACAACGGCGTGGACCCGCAGGCGATGGTCGGCAAGTACGGCGCCGATACCGTGCGCCTGTTCTCGATGTTCGCCGCACCGCCGGAACAGTCGCTGGAGTGGAACGAAGCCGGCGTGGACGGCATGGCCCGCTTCCTGCGCCGCCTCTGGGCCCAGGTGCAGAAGCACGCTGCCGACGGTGCCGCCCCGGCACTGGATATCGCGGCGCTGGATGCCAACCAGAAGGCGCTGCGCCGCAAGACCCATGAAACCATCGGCAAGGTCGGTGACGACTATGGCCGCCGCCACAGCTTCAATACCGCGATCGCTGCGGTGATGGAGCTGATGAACGCGCTGGCCAAGTTCGAGGATGGCAGCGAGCAGGGCCGCGCGGTGCGCCAGGAAGCGCTGCAGGCGATCGTGCTGCTGCTCAACCCGATCACCCCGCATGCCAGCCACGCCCTGTGGCAGGTGCTGGGTCATGGCGAGACGCTGCTGGAAGACCAGCCGTTCCCGCAGGCCGACAGCAGCGCGCTGGTGCGCGATGCGCTGACCCTGGCGGTGCAGGTCAACGGCAAGCTGCGTGGCACCATCGAGGTGGCGGCCGATGCCGCGCGCGAGCAGGTCGAGGCGCTGGCCCTGGCCGAGCCCAACGCGGCCAGGTTCATGGAAGGCCTGACGGTGCGCAAGATCATCATCGTCCCGGGCAAGATCGTGAACATCGTCGCTGCCTGATGTCCCCGGCACCGGTCACCCGCGCGGTGGCCGGTGCCATTTCATGAGCAGGGCCGGGCGCCTGATGGCCCTGCATTCACGCGGCTTCGGGCACGCTGTGTGTTGCCGTGATCGCCCGGCTCCGCCAGACTGTCTCCATGACCCGAATCCTGCTTGCCCTCGTTCTTGTCCTCGGCCTCGCCGGCTGCGGTTTCCATCTGCGCAACAAGCTGATGCTGCCGACCGACACTGCCCCGGTGAAGGTGGTCTCCACCGCCCCGTACAGTGAACTGGTCAAGCTGCTCAACCGCAGCCTGCTGGCCTCCGGTGCCAAGCTGGCCGATGAGGACAGCAAGGGACCCAACGCCCAGCTGCAGGTGCTGTCCGAGCGCTGGGGTGACCTGCCGATCGCCATCGACTCGCAGGGCCGCGCACAGGAATACAGCCTGCGCTACGCGGTGATCTTCATCTTCCGTCGCGAGGATGGCAGCGAACTGGTGCCGCAGCAGGTGATCGAACTGTCGCGCGACTATGTGTCGCCGCCGACCGACGCCACCGGTACCACCACCGAACGCGAAATCCTGGCCACGGAGCTGCGCCGGGAAATGTCCGCCTCGATCATCCGCCGTATCGACAGCGTGGTCCGCGCCGAGATCGAGAAGGGCGGCAGCCTGTCCGCGCCGAAGGCCAAGCCGATCGAGGGTGCGGTGCCGGCCGCCGACGCCAAGCACTGAGCGGCAGCGACGATGGAACTGCGTCCGGAGCAGCTGGCCAGCCAGGGCGCTGACACCCCGTTGGCGCCGGTGTACCTGATCGCAGGCCCGGAAACCCTGCGCGTGCTGGAGGCGGCAGATGCCGTCCGCGCGCGCGCGCGCGCCTCCGGCATCGGCGAACGCGAAGTGTTCGACGCCGACGGGCGGGATTTCGACTGGAACCAGCTCGACGCCAGCTTCAATGCGCCCAGCCTGTTCAGCGCCCGCCGCCTGGTCGAGGTGCGCCTGCCCAGCGGCAAGCCCGGCAAGGACGGCGCCGAAGTGATCAGCCAGTTCTGCGCCAATCCGGCGCCGGACGTGGTGCTGATGATCACCGCCAATGAATGGAGCAAGGCCCATCAGGGCAAGTGGGCCGAGGCGGTCAGCCGCATCGGCGTGCTGTCGGTGGCCTGGGCGATCAAGCCGCACGAACTGCCGGACTGGATCGAGCGCCGCCTGCGCGGCAAGGGCCTGCGTGCCGACCCGGCCGCCGTGCAACGCCTGGCCGAGCGGGTGGAGGGCAACCTGCTGGCCGCCGCCCAGGAAATCGACAAGCTGGCGCTGTTGGCCGATGGCCAGCCGCTGGATGTGGAGCGGATGGAATCGCTGGTGGCTGACGCTGCCCGCTACGACGTGTTCCGGCTGGTGGAGGCGACGTTCTCCGGCCAGCCGCCGGCCGTGCTGCGCATGCTGGCTGGCCTGCGCGGCGAAGGCGAAGCGGTGGCCGCACTGATGCCGATCGTGATCCGTGAACTGCTGGCCGGTGCCGGCCTGGCCCGTGTGCAGGCCCGTGGCGGCAACCTGGCCGCCGAAATGAAATCGCGTGGCATCTGGGAATCACGGCAGGCGCCCTACAAGCGCGCGCTGCAGCGGCACCCGGAAGGCAAGCGCTGGGAACGCTTCGTGGCCGAAGCCGGGCTGGTCGACCGCATCGCCAAGGGGCGGGCCGACGGCGATGCCTGGCTGGCGCTGGAGCGCCTGCTGGTGGCCGTGGCCGAACCGCGTGCCGTGCGCCTGCTGGCGCGGGCCTGAACGATGAGCCTGCGGATCTATTACGGGGGCACCTTCGATCCGGTGCACCTGGGGCATCTGGCAATCGCGCGAGCCGCCCGGGACGAACTGCAGGTGGCCGTGCGCATGTTGCCGGCAGGCGATCCGCCGCACCGTGCGGTGCCCGGCGCTACCGCCGAGCAGCGCTGCACCATGTTGTCGCTGGCCATCGGCGACGAACCGGGCCTGCTGCTTGACCGTCGTGAACTGGACCGTGCCACGCGCTATCCCGGTCGTCCGTCCTACACCGTCGATACCCTGCGCGAGCTGCGCGGCGAGCTGGGCCCAAGCCGGCCACTGGCCTGGCTGGTGGGCGCCGACAGCCTGCTGGGCCTGTCCGGCTGGCACGAATGGGAGGCCCTGTTCGGGCTGGCCCACTTCGTGGTGGCCGAGCGGCCGGGCAGCCCGCTGCAGGCGTCGATCGACGGTGAACTGGGGCGTGCCCTGCAGGGGCGCTGGGCCGACAACGAACAGGCCCTGTTCGCCAGCCCGGCCGGACGCATCCTGCGCCTGCACCACCCGCTGCGCGAGGAATCGGCCAGCGCCGTGCGCTCGCAGATCGCCGCCTGTGGCCCCTGGCGCGCCCTGCTGCCGCCGGCTGTCGCGGACTACGTCGCTGCACACGGGCTGTACCGCCCGGCCACAGCGTGAATGGCGCCGCCGTGCCATCCCCGTATAATCGCCCCCACGTTTATCGAGTCGATCCATTTTGAGCAACCAGACCCAGCCCCAGACCATCAAGGTCGATCTGCCCAGCCCGCCGCCGTCCGTGCCGGAACTGCTGGCCAGCGTCCGCCAAGCCACCGAAGACCTGAAGGCCAAGGACCTGGTCGAGATCGACGTGCGCGGCCGGTCCAGCGTTGCCGACTACATGATCGTCGTTTCGGGCACCTCGACCCGCCACGTCAAGTCGATCGCCGATGAAGTCGTGCGCTTCGCCAAGAACATCGACGTGATGCCGCTGGGTGTTGAAGGCGAGCGCGAAGCCGAGTGGGTGCTGGTCGATCTGGGCGACGTGATCGTCCATGTGATGCTGCCGCGCGTGCGTGAGTTCTACGCCCTCGAGCGCCTGTGGACCGTTGGCGACCAGCCGCCGTCCAGCGACGACGAAGTGGCCTGAGCCGCACGTTGATGCATCCCTTCGACGGCGCCGATGGCGCCGTCGACGTTTTGGAGGACCGTGTAGATGAAAGCCCGCCTGATCGCCACCGGTGAACGCGCGCCCAGCTGGGTCGCGCAGGGCTTCGCCGAGTACCAGAAGCGGCTGTCGCACTGGCTGCCGTTCGAGCTGGTGGAAATCGAGCCCGGCTTGCGCGGCAAGGGACGTGATCCGCGCCGCGCCACTGAAGATGAAGGCAAGCGGGTCATCGCTGCGCTGCCGAAGAACGCCTATGTGGTGGCACTGGATGTGCCAGGACGACAGCTGAGTTCCGAACAGCTGGCACAGCGCCTGGAGCATTGGCGCGGGCAGGGCCGCGACCTGGCGTTCCTGATTGGTGGCCCGGAAGGGCATTCGCCGGAGGTGTCCGCGCTGGCCGATGAGAAGTGGTCGATCGGACCGCTGACGCTGCCGCACATGCTGGTGCGCCTGGTGGTGGCCGAGCAGCTGTATCGGGCCGCCGCAATGATTGCCAATCACCCCTACCATCGCGCGTGAAGAGTGGTTATACTAGTCGTCTGCCCGAATAGCTCAGCCGGTTAGAGCACTTGACTGTTAATCAGGGGGTCGTTGGTTCGAGTCCAACTTCGGGCGCCACCTTGAGAAACCTGCATCGCAAGATGCAGGTTTTTTTTTGTCGCTACACTCTGCTGCTGCAACCATGGATGCCGATCATGCGCGTGCTGCTGTCCTCGAGCTTCCTGCTGCTGGCGATGGTGCCGTTCGCCACAACGAAGGCCGCGCCTTCCACCTGGCATCCGCCACAGGGCACCACCGAGCTTCCGTTGTGGCCGCAGGGCACGGTGATCGCGCCGCCGAAGTTGAAGGGGCCCGAGCAGGTCAGCGAAGTGATCTCCGAAGCCAGTGGCGAACACTGGATGATGCTGCAGAACGTCGCTGCGCCGACCCTCACCGTGTTTCCACCGAAGGGACCGGCCACCGGCACCGCAGTGATGGTGGTGCCTGGCGGAGGCTATCGGGTGCTGGCGATGGACCTGGAAGGCAGCGAGATCTGCGGCTGGCTGACCGCACAGGGCATCACCTGTGCATTGCTGAAGTACCGGGTGCCAGCCTCTGGCCCGAACTGGGACCCCGAGTGCAACTGCCGCGACATTCCGAAAGTGCCGATGGCCCTGCAGGATGCACAGCGTGCAATGGGCCTGCTGCGCGCACAGGCCGAGCGCTGGTCAATCAATCCCAAGCGGATCGGGGCGATCGGCTTTTCCGCCGGTGGTCACGTGGTGGCGGGACTGAGCACGCACGCGCTGCGCAGCTACGCGCCGGTCGATGCTGCGGATAAGCAACCCAGCCGTCCCGATTTCGCGATGGTGATGTATTCCGGGCACCTGTGGGCAGGGCACGGGAAGGGATTGTCGCTGGTCAGGGACATCACCGTGGATGACAAGGTGCCGCCGACGTTCATCGCGCAGGCCACCGACGATCGCACCGATGACGTGCGCGAATCGCTGGCCTATTACCGTGCCTTGGCGGACGCGGGCGCGCCGGTGGAAATGCATCTGTTTGCACGCGGCGGCCACGCATTCGGGCTGCGCATGAAGGATGCACCGGTCGCGGCGTGGCCGCAGCTGGCCGAGCGCTGGATGCAGGATATCGGCATGCTGGCGGATCGCCAGTTGTAGAGCCGAGCCATGCTCGGCTGCCTGTGTGAAGCCGAGCGCGGGCTCGGCTCTACAGTGCCAGCTCACCTCTGCAGAAGGCCACCAGCGTGGCGATCGCCACCGCCAGGATCGCGCCGAACAGTACCCACTCCCAGCGCGTGAATACCCGCTCGCCGCGCTGGCGCCGGGTCAAAGCGAACAACACCACGCCGGGCACGTACAGCAGTACCGACAGCAGCAGGTTGTCCAGGCCGCCGGCATACACCAGCCACAGCGCATAGGCGCTGGCCAGCAGTGCGACCCCGAAATCGCGCCAGCGCACGCCTGGTTCGCCGGTGTAGGCCTGCCCGCGCCAGGCCAGCTGCACGCCGAACGCGGTGGACAGGAAGTAGGGCACCAGGCTCATCGACGCAGCGAGCAGCACCAGCCCGGTGTAGCTGCCCGAACTGACCAGCACCATCAGCAGGAACAACTGGATCAGGCCATTGCTCAACCACAGTGCATTGGCCGGCACGCCACGCGCGTTCTCGCGGCCGAGGAAGGCCGGCATGGTGCCGTCACCGGCGGCGGCATACAGCACTTCGGCGCACAGCAGCACCCAGGCCAGCAATGCGCCGAGTACGGAGACGATCGAACCGATGATGATCACCGTCGCGCCCCATTCGCCGACGATGGCGCGCAGCACGTAGGCCATCGACGGATTGGGCAGCCCGGCCAGTTCGGCCTGCGACAGCACGCCCATCGACAGCAGGCTGACCAGTACCAGCAGCAGCCAGACCCCGAGGAAACCGATCACCGTGGCACGGCCGACGTCGGCACGGCGCGCGGCACGCCGCGAATAGATGCTGGCCCCTTCGATGCCGATGAACACCCACACGGTCACCAGCATCATGCCGCGCAGCTGCTGGCCGAGGTCGCCGAGTGCGGGCGTACCGAGGAAATCGGCGCGGAACACGTCCATGCGGAACGCGCCCGCCGCCAGGATCAGGAACAACGCGATCGGCAGCAGCTTGGCCACCGTCACCAGGCCGTTGACGATGGCGGCCGTGCGCAGGCCGCGCAGCACCAGCAGGTGCACGGTCCACAGCAGCAGTGATGAAGCGGCTACGGCGGCGGGTGTATTGCCTTCACCGAAGACCGGCACGAAGTGGCCGAGGCCACTGAAGATCAGTACGAAGAAGCTGGCGTTGCCGAGCACCGACGCCACCCAGTAGCCCCACGCCGCGGAGAAGCCGATGTAGTTGCCGAAGCCTTCGCGCGCATAGGCGTATATGCCGGTATCCAGGTCGGGGCGACGATTGGCCAGGGCCTGGAACACGAAGGCCAGCATCAGCATGCCGGCGCCACTGACCGCCCAGCCGATCAAGGCGGCGGCCGGGCCGGCGCTGCGCGCGACGTTCTGCGGCAGTGAAAAGATGCCGGCGCCGACCATCGAGCCGACTACCAGTGCAGTCAACGCGGGCAGGCCCAGCCGTTGCGATGTCGCGGCCATGGAGATCCCCTGCGGCGCGGATGCCGCGAGCATACGGTAGCCATGTCCTCGTGAACATGTCCGCAAGAGCCAGCGGGCAAGCGCCAGCCTGCAGGAACCGGCCCGCGTGAAAACGACGAAGGCCCGGGCAACGGCCCGGGCCTTCGAAGGTGACGCTGCAACCGGTCTTACTTGAACGTGTACTTGAAGCCGACGGTGTAGTAACGGCCCAGCGCACCGGAGAAGTGCATCGGGTTGTAGTTCACCGCGCCGTAGGTGGTCGGATCGAGCGGGGCGATGCGGTCGAACACGTTGGCCACCGAGGCGTTGAGTTCGAACGAGTCGTTGATGCTCCAGCGACCGGACAGGTCCATCGTGGTGAACGAAGAGATCTTCTTCACCGGCGTACCGTCAGCGTAGAAGGCCAGGTAGCTGCCACCACGGCTGTCGATGTTGTCCATCTTGCTGATGTAGTTGACGATGCCGCTGACGCTCCACGGGCCCTGCTTCCAGGTGGTGCCGAAGTTGACCTTGTCCTTCGGCGTACCGATGCAGTTGGTGACGTCGCAGTTGCCGTGGGTACCCACGTAATCAACCGTGTCGCCGCCTTCGGTGCGCTCGAACTTCAGGATGTGGCTCCACTGCAGGTCCAGCTCCAGCTGGCCCGGGCCGATCTCGAAGGTCTGGCGGATATCGGTATCGATACCGCGCACGCGCGACGAGCTGGCATTCACGTAGCCGGTGTTGACCGCCAGGATGGTGCCGCTGTTGGCCACGCCATTGAGATTGTTGCTGTCGCGCAGCACGTTGCCGGCCAGGATCGCCGCCGCCGTGCTGCCCTGCACGATCTCGTTGGTACGCTTGATCTGCCAGGCATCGACGGTCATCGAGGTGGTCGAAGTCGGCTGCAGCACGATGCCGACCGAGTAGCTCTTGGACTCTTCCGGCTTCAGCAGCTTGTTCGGCTTGGTGATGATCGCCACCGAATTGGCGCCACATTCGCTGGCAGCGCCGCCGCTGATCTGGCAACGCACCGGGTCGACCGCAGTGGAGAAGGCGGCCAGGCCACCGTCACCGTTCTCGGCCGGGTTCGGCGCGCGGAAGCCTTCGGCGTAGCTGGCGCGCAGGGCGATCCAGTCGGCCGGGGTCCACTTCACGCCCAGCTTCGGCGTAGCCTTGCCTTCGCCGCTTTCGTACTTGTCGTAACGCAGGGCGCCGGACAGTTCCAGCTGTTCCAGCACCGGTGCCGACAGTTCGACGTAGCCGGCGTAGACGTTCTGGGTGCCGTCATAGGCCGAGTAGCCCAGGC
The DNA here is from genome assembly GCF_052751275.1 of Stenotrophomonas muris. Lineage (NCBI taxonomy): Bacteria > Pseudomonadati > Pseudomonadota > Gammaproteobacteria > Lysobacterales > Lysobacteraceae > Stenotrophomonas > Stenotrophomonas muris. The sequence goes on from NZ_CP199879.1 coordinate 562,770, forward strand.
CGATGATGTCGCCCTGGTCGGTGTAGGTCTGCGGGGTCAGGCTGTTGCTGGTCTTGCGCCACTCGGTACCGATCGCCAGGCCCAGCGGACCACCCTTCAGGTCCATCAGGCTGCGCGAGACGGTGAAGTCGAACATGTCCAGGCTGGACTTGGCGCGGGCGCTGATCGTGGGCGAGATGTAGTCGTACAGCGCCTGCGAGTTCTTGCCGGCATCATCACCGATACGCCACACGCCACCGGCGCAGTTGGCATTGCCCAGTGCACACTGGACGGCGCTGTAGCGCAGGAAGCCGGTGCGCTTGTTGGTCAGGTCGGTGCCCGAGTGCAGGTAGGCGGTGTCGTAGCTCCAGTCGCCCCAGTTGCCCTTGATGCCGACCAGGAAGCGGTTGAACTCATTGGTGTTGTCGGTCACGCGCGGGCCGACATCCCAGGCCGAGTAACGCACGCGGCGCGCCGTGCCCGGGGTCGGGTTGTCGGGATGGTTCGGGCCCAGCACGGTGGCACCGGGGCCACTGTTGGCATTGACCGGGCCGCCCGGATAGCCCCAGCCGCCCGACACGCCGGACGGGGTGTTGCTGAAGATGGTTTCCTTCTTCGAGTAGCCGATCTCGGTGTAGATCTCGCCGCCTTCACCGAAGGCGAAGCTGGCGCGACCGAACACGTTGACGTACTTCTCTTCCGGAATCAGGTCGCGGTACTGCTGCGCCGGATCCCACAGGCAGCCATCGGCGGCGATGCTGGCCGGGGTCTGCCCACCGATGGTGGTCAGGCCGGCGCAACCCGGCAGCGGCACCAGATGGCCGGTGGCGTCGAGGTAGGAGCCGTTCGGGCCGGAACCGCCGGAGGTGCCACCACGGGTGTAGGCACCGCCGAGGAACTGGGCGGTCTTGTCATAGCCCCACGGGCGGGTGTCACCGGTACCGATCCACTTGCGGTTCTTGCGGTCGCTGATCTTGATCGCGTCGGTCTTGCCAACGTCCAGGCTGAAGAAGGCGTTCCAGCCATCGGTGGCCAGGTCGCCGGTACCGGCGGTCAGGGTTGCCTTCCGGGCGTCGCCATCGCTGTCACCGGACAGGCCGTAGGAGCCACGCAGGATGGCGCCCTGGAAGTCGCTGCGCAGGATGATGTTGACCACGCCGGCGATGGCATCGGAGCCGTAGATCGCCGAAGCGCCGTCCTTCAGGACTTCCACGCGCTCGACGGCATCGAGCGGAATGGTGCTGAGGTCGGTGAAGACCTTCTGTCCGTCATCGGCCAGACCATAGGTGGCCATGCGGCGGCCGTTCAACAGTACCAGCGTCGAGCCGGCGCCCAGGCCGCGCAGCGAGATGCCGGCACCACCGCCGGCGAAACCGTTGCCGAAGGTCTTGGGAATCGAGCCGGCGCCATCGGCGGTGATGGTCTGCAGGTACTCGGCCAGCGAGGTCTTGCCGGTGCGGTCGATTTCCTGGCGGGTCACCACCTGCACCGGCGACGGTGTCTCGGTGTTGGTGCGCGGGATGTTGGAGCCGGTGACCGTGATGCGGTCGAGGTTGGTGGCCTTTTCCTGCGCGAAGGCGGAGGAGGAAGCGACGGCGCCGGCCAGCAGCAGGGCGCCGCCGGTGAGGATGTGGGTGATGGACGATGCCAGGGTGCTGCGGCGGCGGCTGGCGGGCCGTTGGATCGGGTGTTTCACAGCTTCTCTCCTAACTGGAAAACCGTAGCGTTGAGGGCTGTCGCCGGATCGATACCGGGACGCGCCAATCTAGGTTTCCTGCAGGTGACGAAGTCGTGAAATTTTGCTTAATCGGTAACGCTTGGTCCCTGGCCTGTCCGCATTTCCCGGGCAGCGGCAGGGACCGGCCCGGCGCGAGGCCGGGCCGGTGGTGGGGCTCAGTCGGGCAGCGAGAACTGTACCGGTACCAGGCCGATGGCCGGAACTGCCACGCCGTCACGCTGGGCAGGCTCGAAGCGCCAGTGCCGGAGCACCTGCTGGCGGGCGGCCTGGTCCAGGTTGCGCGAGCCGCTGCTGCGCTCGACGCTGACCGCGACCGGTTGGCCATGGCTGTCCACTTCCACCCGCAACAGCACTGTTCCCTGTTCGTGGTTGCGCAGGGACTGGATGGGGTAGGTCGGCGGCGGGGCGCTGCGGTACTGCAGCTGGGCGCCGGCCAGAGGGGTGGACGTGTCGATGCTGGGCGCCAGCTGCGGCGGAGCCGGTTCGGCGGCCGGCAGCGCGATGCCCTGGGTCTCCTCCACGGTCGCGGTGGGCGCCGGCAGTGGCGGTACCACCGGCTGCGTTCGCGGTTTCGGCACCACCTGGACGATCTCCTTGGGCGGGACCGGAACCGGCGGCGTTGGCGGTGGCGGGATCTTCTCGATCAGCCGGACCGGCGTCTTTTCACGCGGGACCTGCACGGCCTGGTAGGTCGCAGGGATGAGCAGCAACAGGAAGGCCAGCAGGTGCAGGGCGATCGCCGCGCTCCAGGCGGCCACCCGGGCGGGGTCGAAATGCAGGGATGCAACGGGGTACGTACGAACCATGATCCACCTCCATGCCAGTGACGAAGTCCTCAACGCACCAGGGCCCGTGGCGGGGTTGCCGCACGCGGCTGGCAGTCCATCAGTAGCGCGGCACGACGGCTACTGCCTAGAGGCAGGGGCATGATCGTTGGGCTGGCCTTCAGCCAGTGTCGGCGGAGGGCACGAAAAAGGCGGGCCCCCTGCGGGACCCGCCTGTGTCGTCGACCGCGGCGGACGCGATCAGCGGCCCAGTTCGAACACCACGTCCAGGTTGACCGAGAGGGTCGATTCACCCGGTGCGACCGGGGTGGCCTTGTCCATCGCCGCACCGGCCGCCATGGTGCGCATCATCTGCATCGGGCGGAAACCGCCGCTGCTGTTCTCGGAGATGCTGACGATGCGGCGCACCTGCAGGCCCAGCGACTTGGCATAGGTCTGGGCGCGGGCCTGGGCCTTCTTCAGCGCGGCCAGGCGGGCTTCGTCATAGACCGGTTCGGGCTGGTCGATCTCAAACTGCGGACCGTTGATCTGGTTGGCGCCCTGAGCGGCCAGCGCATCGAGCACCTTGCCGAGCTTGGCGATGTCACGGACCTTCAGGCTGACCGTGTTGCTGGCCTGGTAGCCGGTGATCTTCGGCGCCTCGTTGTCGGCATAGCGGTACTGCGGGTTGAGGCTGACGCCGCTGGTCTGCACGTCGCGCTCGGCGATGCCGGCGGCCTTGATCGCGGCCAGCACCTTGTCCATCTGCTGGGCGTTCTGGCGCATGGCGCTGTTGCCGTCGGCGGCCTGGGTGACCACGCCGGCCGACAGGGTGGCGACGTCCGGCACGCGGGTGGCCTCGGCGTTGGCCGAAATGTTCAGCAGGGTGCCTTCGGCCGCGGCGGCGATCGACGGCGACGACGGGGCGGCATGGGCGGTCATCGAGGTTCCAAGGGCGAGGGACAGGGCGAGCAGCAGCGGGGTGGCGGTCAGGCGCATGGGATCTCCTTGTTGTGCGGTGAGGGTGGTGTCGTAGCGATGAACGCGCTGTGAGCCTGTAAGGGGTTGTACGCGTTCCGTAACGGGTTGCCGACGATTCAGGTGACGGGCTCAGGTTATGCTGTGCCGATGCTCTATCTTGCTTCCCGCTCCCCCCGACGCAACCAGTTGCTGGCCCGACTCGGACGCCCCTTCCAGGCCCTGGACCTGGAGGTCGTCGAGCAGCGCGCCGCGACCGAGAGTGCCGAACAGTATGTGTGCCGGGTCGCCGCCGACAAGGCGCGCGCCGGGCTGGCCCGGGTGCTGGCCGAGGACCCGCAGGCGCGGGTGCTCGGCTCGGACACCGAGGTGGTGCTGGACGGTGAAGTGTTCGGCAAGCCGGCCGACGCCGCCGGCGCGCGCGCGATGCTGGCGCGTCTGGCCGGGCGCACCCACCAGGTGATGACTGCGGTGGTGGTGGTCGGCGCCGACGGGCTGGACAGCGAACTGGTCATTTCCGAAGTGACCTTTGCCCCGATCGCCGCCGCCGACATCGCCGCCTATGTCGCCACCGGCGAGCCGTTGGACAAGGCCGGGGCCTACGCCATCCAGGGCGGGGCCGAGCGCTGGATCGAACATCTTTCCGGCAGCTACTCCGGCGTCATGGGGCTGCCATTGCTGCATACCGATCGTCTGCTGGCGCGCTGTGGCGTGCCGGCCCCCACTGCCGATGCCGCCAGGGAGGCTGCCGATGTCTGAGGAAATCCTGGTCAATGTGACCCCCCGCGAAACCCGGGTCGCGGTGATCGAGAACGGCATGCTGCAGGAACTGCACATCGAGCGCGGCTGGCGCCGGGGTGTGGTCGGCAACATCTACAAGGGCAAGGTGCAGCGGGTCATGCCCGGCATGCAGGCCGCGTTCGTCGAGGTCGGCCTGGAGCGCGCCGCGTTCCTGCACGCCAACGACGTGGTGCGCCCGGCCCCGGTGGCCAGTGCCGACACCGAGAACACGACGCTGCCGCCGCCGGCCAGCGTGCCGATCGTCGAGCTGCTGCGTGACGGCCAGGACATCGTGGTGCAGGTGGTGAAGGACCCGATCGGCACCAAGGGTGCACGCCTGACCACGCAGATCAGCATTCCCTCGCGCTACATGGTGCTGCTGCCGCAGTCCAAGGTGGTGGGGGTGTCCGCGCGCATCGAGGATGAAACCGAGCGCGCCCGCCTGAAGGCGCTGGTGACCGAGTTGTCGGCGCAGCACGGCGGCTACGGCTACATCGTGCGCACCAACGCCGAAGGGCAGCCGGCCGAGGCCATCGCCGAGGACATCGCCTACCTGTCGCGCGTGTGGAACGTGGTCGAGCGCCGCGGCCGCGAAGCGCCGTCGTGCAGCATCATCTATGAAGACCTGAGCCTGCCGCTGCGGTCGGTGCGCGACCTGATCCGCAAGGACGTGGACAAGGTGAAGGTGGACTCGAAGGAGACCTTCGGCCAACTGCAGGCCTTCGTCGCCAAGTACATGCCGGTGCTGGCCGAGAAGCTGGAGCTGTACTCCGGTGACCGCCCGATCTTCGACATGTTCGGCGTGGAGGACGAGATCGGCCGCGCGCTGGACAAGCAGGTGCCGCTGAAATCCGGTGGCTACCTGGTGATCGACCAGACCGAGGCGATGACCACCATCGACGTCAACACCGGCTCGTTCCTCGGCCAGCGCAACCTGGAAGAAACGGTGTTCCGCACCAACCTGGAAGCGGCGCAGGCGGTGGCGCGGCAGCTGCGGTTGCGCAACCTGGGCGGCATCATCATCATCGACTTCATCGACATGGATGATGCGGAGCATCGTCGCCAGGTGCTGCGCACGCTGGAAAAGGCGCTGGCCCGCGACCATGCCAAGACCACGGTCTATGATTTCTCGCCGCTGGGCCTGGTGGAGATGACCCGCAAGCGTACGGTGGAAAGCCTGGAGCGCCAGCTGTCGGAGACCTGCCCGCAGTGCAGCGGCCGCGGCAGCATCAAGACCACCGAGACGGTGACCTACGAGATCTTCCGCGAGATCACCCGTGCCGTGCGCCAGTTCGATGCTGCGCGCCTGCTGGTGATCGCCTCGACCAAGGTGGTCGCGCGAATTACCGATGAGGAATCCTCGGCGGTGGCCGAGCTGGAAGAGTTCCTCGGCAAGAGCATCCGCTTCCAGGCGGACGAGCAGTACCTGCAGGAGCAATTCGATGTCGTTCTGCTCTGATCCTCGCCGGCTGCAGGCCGGCGGTGGCCGATGAGCGCGCCGCCGCGCCTGCGACTGCGAAGGATCCGCCGTCATTTCATTGCCGCCTGTGCGGTGGGCCTGGTCGGGCTTGCACTGCTGGTGGGCACGCTCAGCCAGCTGCTGCCGCTGGCCGAGCGTCATCCTGACAGGATTGCCGCCTGGCTGAGCGAGCGTGCCGGCCAGCCGGTGCGTTTCGACCAGCTGCAGACCGCCTGGACCCGTCGTGGCCCGCTGCTGCAGCTGAAAGGCCTGCGCATCGGCGCCGGGCAGGGCCTGGCGATCGGCGAGGCCGAGGTGCTGGTATCGATGTACAGCGGGCTGCTGCCCGGGCGCTCGCTGACCGAGCTGCGCCTGCGTGGCCTGGCGCTGGATCTGCAGCAGGGCGAGGACGGACGCTGGACGGTGCGCGGGCTGCCGCAATCGGACAACGGCGGCGATCCGCTGGATGCGCTGCGCCGGCTGGGCGAGCTGCAGGTGATCGGGGGGCGCCTGGGCGTGCACGCGCCGACGTTGGGCATCGACACCACGCTGCCGCGCATCGACCTGCGCATGCGGGTCAATGGCGATCGCCTGCGCGTGGGCGTACGCGCCTGGGCGCAGCCCGAAGCGCTGCCGCTGACCGCGGTGCTGGACGTGGACCGTGCGCGCGGCAACGGCGAGGCCTGGCTGGGCGCCGACCCGGTCGATTTCCACGCCTGGGCGCCCTTGCTGGCGGCTGGCGGCGTGCGCCTGCGCGAGGGCAAGGGCGAGTTGAACCTGTGGTTGACCCTGCGCGATTTCGCGCCGGTGGCGCTGACCACGGATTCGGACCTGCGCGACGTGCGTATCGATGGCGCACCGATACCCGGCATGGCGGCGCCGCAGCTGCAGCTGCAGCGACTGCAGGCCCGCCTGCGCTGGCAGCGCCAGGCCGAGGGCTGGGCGCTGCAGGTACCGCAGCTGCGGCTGAAGAATGAAGACGGCGAGCAGCGCCTCGATGGCCTGCAGCTGCAGGTCGGCAAACAGCTGCAGGTCCGTTCCGGTGAAGTGCAGGCCGGCATCGCACTGCGTGCGCTGGCCCTGAGTGATCGCCTTGAGCCGGGCCTGCGTCGCTGGCTGTTCCTGTCCAGGCCGCAGCTGGACGTGCGCGCGTTGCAGCTGTCGGGCGAACGCGATGGCCCCCTGTGGGCGCAGGGTGAACTGCAGTCGCTGGGTTTCGCCAGCGTGGGCAACTCGCCCGGCCTGCGCGGCCTGGGCGGGCGCTTTGAAGGCGACGCCGACGGCTTCAGCCTGCAGCTGCAACCGCAACGGCAGCTGCAGTTCGATTGGCCGACCGGCTTCGGCGTGCGCCATGACCTGCACCTGGCCGGACAGATCGTGGGCTGGCGCGACGAGGGCGGTGGTTGGCGGATCGGGACGCCGGCGATGCGTGTGGAAGGCACCGACTACGCGGCCGACGTGCGCGGCGGGGTCTGGTTCCAGGGCGACGGCACGCGGCCGTGGCTGCAGCTGGCCGCGAAGCTGGACGACGTGCCGATGACGGCGGCCAAGCGCTTCTGGATCCACTCCAAGATGAGCAAGGGCGCCACCGACTGGCTGGACATGGCGCTGGCTGGCGGCCAGGTGCGCAATGGCGTCGGCCTGGTCACCGGTGACCTGGACGACTGGCCGTTCGACAACAATGATGGCCGCTTCGAGGCCACCGGCCACATCACCAATGGCGACATCCGCTTCCAGCACGACTGGCCGCTGATGAGCCAGGTCGACGCCGACATCGCCTTCATCGGCCCTGGCTTCGACATGCGTGGACGGGGTGATCTTGCCGGCGTGGCGGTACAGAAATTCGAAGCGGGCATTCCGGACTTCGGGCACCAGCCGTTGTACGTACGTGCCGACGCGCCGAGCGAGGCCGGCAAGCTGCTGGCGATGCTGCGCCAGAGCCCGTTGCACAAGGATTACGGCGATACGCTGGACAATCTGGTCGCCAGTGGTCCGGCCCATGTGACCTTCGATCTGCTGCAGCCGCTGCATCAGGACGAGGGCGAGGGCCACCTGCAGGGCACGGTCGATCTGGCCGGCGTGAAGCTGGTCGACAAGCGCTTCCAGCTGACCTTTGACAACATGCACGGGCAGGCGCGCTACAGCAATGGCGGTTTCGGCGCCGAGGACCTGGCGGTGCGCCACCTCGGCCAGGAAGGACGGCTGAGCCTGCGTGCCGGCGGTTACGTGCATGACAGCACGCGCGCCTTCGAGTCGCAGCTGACCGCCCGCCTCGATGCCAGCGTGCTGATCGACCGTGCTCCGGAGATGGCCTGGCTCAAGCCTTACATCAACGGCAATTCGGCCTGGACCATCGGCGTCAACCTGCCCAAGGTGGCGCCCGGCGCGCCTGCGCCGCCGAGCGAGCTGCGACTGAGTTCGGACCTGGTCGGCACCCGGCTCGACCTGCCGGCGCCGCTGGACAAGCCGGCCGCCGAGCCGCTGGCGACCACGGTGGCCGCGCAGCTGCCGATGGGCGCCGGCCGCATCGATGTGGCGTTCGGCCAGCGCCTGGCCCTGGCCGCGCGCAGCCACAACAACCAGACCGGTGTGCAGGTCACGCTGGGCAGCGACCATGTCGACCGCGAGCCGCCGGCGAGCGGACTGACGGTCAATGGCCGCAGCCCGACCCTGGATGCGCTGGAGTGGATCAGCCTGGCGCGCGGTGGGAGTGACGACGACGCGATGCCGCTGCGCACGGTCGACGTGCAGGTCGGCCAGCTCAAGCTGATTGGCGGAGTCTTCGAGCAGACCCGGCTGCAGCTGCACCCGGGCCCGCAGGCACTGGACGTGCGCCTGGACGGGCCGTCGCTGGCCGGCCGCCTGACCGTACCCAACGCCGACGGCGGCACCATCAGCGGCCAGCTTGACCGGGTGCACTGGCAGTCACTGCCGGCGGCACCGGGTGCGGCCGCCGCGCCGGCGCGGGTACAGGCCGGTGCCAATGACATGGACCCGGCCACGCTGCCGCCGTTCGCGCTGGATATCGCCGACCTGAAGTTCGGCAAGGTGGTGCTGGGCCAGGCGGTGCTGCGCACGCGCCCGCTGGCCAACGGCCTGAACGTGGACGCGTTGCGCTTCCGCGCGCCGGACCAGGAAATCGACATCACCGGCCGCTGGCTCGGCCGTACGGGCGGCGCCCGTACCGAACTGACCGCGCAGGTGCGCAGCGAGGACCTGGGCGGGCTGATGCAGAACCTTGATTACGGCGGCCAGCTGCGCGGCGGTTCCGGCCAGGCGCAGCTGCAGGCGGCCTGGAGCGGGGGGCCGTCGGACTTCCAGCTGGGCAACCTGCAGGGCAGCCTCGACCTGCATGCGCGCAATGGCCAGCTGCTGGAGCTGGAGCCGGGCGCCGGCCGCGTGCTGGGCCTGCTCAGCGTCGCGCAGCTGCCGCGGCGGCTGATGTTCGATTTCCGCGACTTCTTCTCCAAGGGCTTCGCGTTCAACCAGATCGAGGGCAGCATGCAGTTCGGTCAGGGCATGGCGCGCACCGACAAGGTGCTGATCGAAGGCCCGGCGGCCAACATCACCATCCGTGGCCAGGCCGACCTGCGCAACCAGCAGTTCGACCAGACCATCGACGTCAACCCGCGCGCGGGCAACCTGCTGACCGTGGTCGGTGCGGTGGCCGGCGGCCCGGTGGGGGCGGCGCTGGGCGCGGCCACCAATGCGGTATTGTCCAAGCCGCTGGGCGAGATTGGCGCCCGTACCTACAAGGTGACCGGTCCATGGAAGGAGCCGAAGGTGGAAGTGATCGAGCGCAGCCGCGACAAGACCCCATCACCGCCCGTGCCGGCACCTGCACCGGCCATTCCGCCGACCGTCACCGACCTGCCGCGCTCGCGCTGAGCACGGCTTCCTGTTCACGGGGCTTGCCTGAGCGCCCCCGCACCCCCAGATCGAAACCATGACTGATATCGCCCTGACGCTTGCCCAAGACCGCCTGCTGCGCCCCGGCGGCCTGGATACCGCCGGCCTGGAGCGCACCTTCGGGCAGCTGCTCGGCCCTGGTGTCGACTTCGGCGACCTTTATTTCCAGCACGCCCGCCGCGAGAGCTGGAGCGTGGAAGACGGCATCGTCAAGGACGGCGCCCATTCCATCGAGCAGGGCGTGGGCGTGCGGGCGATTTCCGGCGAGAAGACCGGCTTCGCCTACTCCGATGACATCCATGCCGATGCGCTGCTGGCGGCGGCGCAGTCGGCGCGCGCGATCTCGCGCGAGGGCGGTGCGCAGACCGGACGTTCGCTGCTGCGCGGCAATGCGCGCGCGCTGTACCCGGCGCTGGACCCGATCGACGGCATCGGCAACGAGGCCAAGGTCGAGGTGCTCAAGCGCCTGGATGGCTACCTGCGTGCCGCCGACCCGCGCGTGAAGCAGGTGATGGTGAGCCTGTCCGGCGGCGTCGATACGGTGCTGATCGCCCGCAGCGACGGCGTGCTGGCGGCCGACGTGCGCCCGCTGGTACGCCTGAACGTGCAGGTCATCGTCGAACACAACGGCCGTCGCGAGTCCGGCTACGCCGGTGGTGGTGGCCGTTATGGCTACGAAGCGCTGTTCGCCAGCGGCCGCCCCGAAGCCCTGGCCCAGGAAGCGCTGCGCCAGGCGCTGGTGAACCTGGACGCGGTGCCGGCGCCGGCCGGCATGATGCCGGTGGTGCTCGGCCCGGGTTGGCCGGGCGTGTTGCTGCACGAAGCGGTCGGCCACGGCCTGGAAGGCGACTTCAACCGCAAGGGCACCAGCGTCTACGCCGGCCGCATCGGCGAGCGCGTCGCCGCACCGGGGGTGACCATCGTCGACGACGGCACCCTCGACGGTCGCCGCGGTTCGTTGAACATCGACGACGAAGGCCACCCGAGCCAGTGCACCCCGCTGATCGAGGACGGCATCCTGGTCGGCTACATGCAGGACAGCCTCAACGCGCGGCTGATGGGCATGGCCCCGACCGGCAACGGGCGCCGCGAATCGTTCGCGCACCTGACCATGCCACGCATGACCAACACCTACATGCGCGCCGGCGAGCACGACCCGCAGGAGATGATCCGTTCGGTGAAGAAGGGCCTGTACGCGGTGAACTTCGGCGGTGGCCAGGTCGACATCACCAGCGGCAAGTACGTGTTCTCGGCCACCGAGGCCTACCTGATCGAGGATGGCCGCATCACCACCCCGGTGAAGGGCGCGACCCTGATCGGCAACGGCCCGGAGACCATGCAGAAGGTGCGCATGGTCGGCAACGATCTGGCCCTGGACGAGGGCGTGGGCATCTGCGGCAAGGACGGGCAGAGTGTGCCCGTGGGTGTCGGCCAGCCCTCGCTGTTGATCGAGGGCATCACCGTCGGCGGTACGCAGGCCTGAGCGTGGCGATGGCCGCGGCCACCGCCCGGGCCGGCGCGGACTCAGTCCTCGTCGGCCTCGTCGACCGGATCGCCGGCGTGTTCGTCGCCCGCCGTCTTCAAGCCCAGCGCCGCCGGCAGCATCAGCGTACGCAGCACCTGGAAGATCTCGCGGTAGGCGCGCGGCGGCTTGTTCTTCGCCTTTTCGGCCTGCGCGTTGCGTACCAGGGTGCGCAGCTGCTGGCGGTCGGCCTGCGGGTAGTCGTCAAGCAGGGCGGCCAGCGCCTTGTCACCGTCGGCCAACAGGCGGTCGCGCCAGTCTTCCACGCGGTGCATCATCGCCACTTCGCGGCGGCCAGTCTCGCTGTTGGCGTCCAGCGCATCGCGGATCGCGTCCAGCGTTGCCTCGTCCTCGCGGCGCATGTGCTTGGCCAGGAACGCCAGCTGGCGCTTGTGGGCGATGTGGGCGGTGATGCGCTTGCACTCGGCGATATGCGGCAGCAGGTCTTCCGGGATCGGCAGGCGCGCCAGCTGGGCCGGGGTCAACGACACCAGCTTCTCGCCCAGGGCCAGGACGTCGAGCGCGTCGCGCCGGTTCTGGCTGCGGCTCTTGTCGTGGAATTCACCGGTTTCTTCGTCGCGTCCGCGCATCGTCCCTACCTGATCTCAAAAAAAGTCGCCCGGCGTGATGCCGGGCCCAACCTGTACAGGATAAAGCATTGAACGTGATCGCCCCTGAAGTGGCCGTCGGCGACGACAGCCCGGCCCGGCTGGAACGGCTGGCCGACCTCTCCCAGCAGCTGCTCGACCGCGCCCGCGCGCTGGGCGCCAGCCAGGCCGAGGTCAGTTGCAGCGAGGACCGCGGACTGGAGGTCAATGTCCGCCTCGGCGAGGTCGAGACCGTGCAGTCCACGCGTGACCGCGGCATCGCCGTGACCGTCTATTTCGGCCAGCGCAAGGGCAGTGCCAGCACCGGTGACCTGAACGAGGCCAGCCTGGCCGCTACGGTCGAGCAGGCCTGCGCGATTGCCCGGCATACCGAGGATGACCCGGCTGCCGGCCTGGCCGAGGCCGCACTGATGGCCACCGACTTCCCGGAGCTGGACGGTTGGCACCCGTGGGCGCTGCAGGCCGATGAGGCGGTGGACCTGGCCCTGGCCTGCGAGGCGGCCGGTCGCGAGGCCGACGCGCAGATCCGCAATTCCGACGGCGCATCGGTGTCGAGCATGCAGAGCCTGTCGGTGTATGCCAATTCGCATGGTTTCTTTGGTCGTGAGCGCGGCACCCACCATTCGGTCGGCTGCGCGCTGATCGCCGGGCAGGGCGATGGCATGCAGCGCGATGGCTGGTACACCAGCGCGCTTGCCCGGGAGGACCTGGAAGACGTGGGCCTGGTCGGCCGTCGTGCCGCCGAGCGCACCGTGGCCCGCCTGCAGCCGCGTTCACTGGCTACTGGCAGCATGCCGGTGCTGTTCGCCCCGGAAGTGGCGCGCAGCCTGGTCGGCCACCTGCTGTCGGCGGTGTCCGGCGGCGCCTTGTACCGCCAGGCCAGCTTCCTGCTGGACAGCGTCGGCCAACGCCTGTTCCCGGAATGGATGCAGATCGACGAGCTGCCGCACCTGCGCCGTGGCCTGCGCTCGGCCGCCTTCGACGGCGACGGCGTGGCCACCCGTAGTTCGGCGCTGGTCCGAGACGGCGTACTGCAGCGCTACGTGCTGGGCAGCTATTCGGCGCGCAAGCTGGGCCTGCAGACCACCGCCAATGCTGGCGGCGTGCACAACCTGCAGCTGGCGGCCAATGCCGGCCCGCTGGAAGAGATCGCCCGGCAGATGGGTGACGGCCTGCTGGTGACCGAGCTGATGGGGCAGGGCGTGAACGGGGTGACCGGCGATTACTCACGAGGCGCGGGCGGCTTCCGTGTCGAGAACGGCGAGATCCAGTACCCGGTGGACGGCGTCACCATCGCCGGCAACCTGCGCGAGATGTTCAGCAGCATCGAGGCGGTCGGCAGCGACGTCGACCCGCGCTCGCACATCCGGACCGGTTCGATCCTGCTGGGGCGGATGACCGTCGCCGGTAATGATTGATGGCATTGATGACGTAAGCTATGCGCGCCTGACGCAACCAGCTTGGTGCTGGTGGGTCAAGACCACCCAATGAAAAGGAGTTTTGTCGTGAGCGAATTCGATAACGTCCCGCCGCCGCCGGCAACCACCGATGCCCCGGCCGACCAGCGCACCATGGCGCTGGCTGCGCACCTGCTGGGCATCTTCACCTGGTTCATCGGCGCCCTGATCATCTGGCTGATCAACAAGGATGACGCCAGCAAGGCCTTCGTGACCGACCAGGCCAAGGAAGCGCTGAACTTCCAGATCACCGTGACCATCGCCATGGTCATCAGCATCATCCTGATGGTGGTGATCATCGGCGGCATCCTGGCGCCGATCGTGGGCATCATCAACCTGGTGTTCTGCATCATTGCCGCAGTCAAGGCCAACAACGGCGAAGCCTATCGCTACCCGTTCACCCTGCGCCTGATCAAGTAATACCGGCCGCATGTGCAAACAGGAACGCCCGGCATTGCCGGGCGTTTCTGTTTGAGGGCAGCGTCACCGGCGGCGATCAGTGATCGCGTTCCACCGCCAGCGTTGCCAGCGCGCGCAGCGCATCGGCCTCTTCGCCATGGCCGGCCAACGTGGCCTGCATGCGTGCGGCCAGTTCGCGCAGCTGCGCCTTCGCGCCGTCCATGCCGAGCAGCGCGGGGAAGGTGCTCTTGTCCTGCGCCTGGTCCTTGCCGGCGGTCTTGCCCAGCTGTTCGGAACTGGCTTCGACATCGAGGATGTCATCGCGGACCTGGAAGGCCAGGCCGAGTGCATCGGCGAAACTGTCGAGCTGGGCCAGCTGCGGCTCGTGGGCCTGGCCGCACAGCGCCCCCATGCGCACCGCTGCACGGATCAGCGCGCCGGTCTTCAGCGCATGCATGCGGGTCAGTGCCGCCAGGGTCTGCTGTTGGCCGGTGGCATCGATGTCCAGCGCCTGGCCACCGCACATGCCGGAGGCGCCGGACGCGTGAGCGAGGGTCTGCAGGCAGGCCACGCGCAGCGTGGCCGGCAGCGGCGCATCGGCCAGCAGGCCGAAGGCACGCGTCTGCAGGGCGTCGCCGGCCAGGATCGCGGTGGCTTCGTCGAAGGCGATGTGGGTGGTCGGCTTGCCGCGGCGCAGGGCGTCGTCGTCCATCGCCGGCAGGTCGTCATGCACCAGCGAATAGGCGTGGATCAGCTCGACAGCCATCGCCGCCGCGTCCAGCTGTTCCGGCTGCGCGCCGAACAGGTGGCCACTGGCATACACCAGCAGCGGGCGCATGCGTTTGCCACCGCCCAGCACCGAATAGCGCATGGCCTGGTGCAGGCGCTGCGGTGCTTCGGCGGGCGAGGGCAGGGCGGCATCGAGCTGGCTTTCGATACGGTCGCGCCAGCGCGCGAACAGGGCTTCAGCCGTCATGGTTGGGCGGATCGAAAGGCTCGGCCGTTTCCGGCTGGGCCGGATCGCTGAGCAGGCGCACGCGCAATTCGGCCTGCTCCAGCGCCTGCTGGCACTGACGGTACAGACCGACGCCGCGTTCGTAAGCACTGAGCGACGCTTCCAGGCTCAGCTCGCCGGTTTCCATCTGCTCCACCAGCTGCTCCAGCGATTCGAGCGACTGCTCGAACTGGGCGACCGGGGAGGCGTTTTCGGGGGACTTCTTGGCCATGCGGCAAGTGTGGACGGGCTGCGCGCGGGGGTCAATTCACCAGCCGCCCGGACGCCACTGCAGCTGCGCGTCGTGGGCCTGCAACCAGGCCTGCAGGGGAGCTGCGATGACCACGTCGGCGGCGGCAAGCAGCTGCGCTCCATCGAAGACCAGCGGCAGCTGGGCGCGTCGCCAGGGGGCAAGGTGTTCGCGTTGCAGGCAGTCCTTCAGCGCATGCGAATGCTGGCGACCGGGCAGCAGGATGCGTTCGCCGCCCACACGCGCACGGACCTGGAGCGGCCGTTCGAAGGCCTCGGCGCCGTGCAGGTGCAGCTGACCGCCATCGGGCAGCGCCAATGGCGCGCGTCCATCCCATCCGGCCTGCCAATCATGGGGAAGCGCCGGCAGTTGCGCGGGCAGGAGATAGGCATGATCGCGCCATTGCTGGATGGCATGATCGTGCCAGCGCACCCGCGCCTGGCGATCGTTGCCGGCTGGCAGCAGCTCGTCCAGCGCCTGCTGCAGCACCGTGGCCGGAAGTGGGGCGGCCCCATGGCCGATCACCCAGGCACGGAGCACGCGCGCGGCGCGGCCCGGTGACACCTGGCGCAGCAGCTGCAGCGACAGCACACGCGGTGCCACCTCCAGATGCACGATCAGCTCGGCGTCCTCCTCGTCCAGCAGTTCGCGGGTCTGCCGGCAATGCAGGGCGCTGCCCGCCAATGCCGCGGCGGTGTGCGGCCAGCGCTGGCGCAGCAACGGCAGCACCTGCAGGCGCAGGAAATTGCGATCGGCGTGGTCGTCGGCGTTGCTGGGGTCTTCAACCCAGCGCAGCGCGTGCTGGTGCGCGTAATCGAGCAGCGCACGGCGCGGCACCGCCAGCAGCGGTCGCCACACACGGTGTTCGCCTACGCGGCTGTCTGCGGACATCGCGGCAAGACCATCGACGCCGGAGCCACGCAGGGCACGCAGCAGGAAGGTCTCGGCCTGGTCGTCCAGGTGCTGCGCCAGCGCCAGTGTTTCGCCGTCGCGCAGTTCGGTGGCGAACGCGGCGCGTCGCGCCTGCCGTGCTGCGCCTTCCAGGCCCAGGCCCGATGTAGGGGCGATCTGCACGCGATGCACGGCCAGTTCGATGCCCAGCGCTGCGCATTGGTGCTGGCAATGCAGCACCCAGTCGTCCGCATCGGGGTGCAGGCCATGGTGCACGTGCACCGCGCGCAGCGCCGTGCCGGAGGCCTTGGCGCTGCGCCACAGCCAGTGCAGCAGCACGGTCGAGTCGACACCGCCGCTGTAGCCCACCAGCAGTGGCGCATCCAGCAGAACGAGGGCAGGGAAGGCAGTCACGGCGGCAAGTATAGGGTTGCTCGGCAGGGCTGCGCCCTGCACCCGCTACGATCCAGAGCAACGGCAACAGCAACAGCAACAGCAACAGCAGAAGCTGGTTTCCTGAGGGTAGGCGGGGTGGGTCCGGTTGCGGGGGCCGCTGCAAGTACGTCCATGTAAGCTCGGTCGCCGCATCCATGCGGCTCACGCCCCCGCAACCGGACCCACCCCGCCTTCGACAGTTTCCTGCGAACTGTTGGACGTGCCGATGGGGTCAGATCCGTTTTCCTGCGGAAAACGGATCTGACCCCGATTTATTTCGATATCTGACAGATGTGTCGACCAAGGTCGACACCTACCAACAGCCGCCGGAAAACTGTCGAAGGCGGGGCACTGTGGGTTTGCGGGGTGTGAGCCGCATGGATGCGGCGACCAAGCCCCCAGGGACGGGTTTACGGCGTCCCCGCAAACCCACAGCGCCCCGCCATCCCACGGAACGCACGCTGTTGCTGTTGCTTCGGCCGTGGCCGTTGCTATTGCTCTGGCGTGTAGCAGGTGCAGGGCGCAGCCCTGCCGAAAAACCTACTTCACCCGACGGCCCGCGCGGTCGATGCGGAACCACTCCCCGCCTTCCATCGGCGTGTGGCCATCGGCATCCGGCGTGCCGCGCCGACAGCCGTTGCAGACCTCGGCCACGCCATCCTGGAACGGCCACCCGAAATCGTAGGTGCCGGGCACCACCTGGCGGAACGTCAGGTCGAAGTAGCCGACGCGGTTGCCGACGCGGCCGCGCAGCAGGCCTTCCTGCGGTGTTTCCGGGCCGTTGTCCCAGGTCAGCACAGGCAGGCTGCGGCCCTTGCGGTCGACGTAGTGGAAGCCCTGGTCGGCATACACCACGGCCAGGCCGTGGTCGTCGTAGTTCAGGTCCTTCAGCGCATCGGCGCTGATCTTCGGCCGGTGATCGACCACCTCGCAGTTGGGCAGCGGCCACAACCCGTGTTCGTCGGTCAGCAGCTTGCAGGCCGGCGCCTGCGCCAGCGCGCTGGAACCGGCCAGTACGCCGAGCAGGACCAGCGACCGCGCGAAGCGGCCGCGGTCGAGGCGGGCCTGCCGCACGATCACTTGGCCTCGGCCTTGCGCTCGAAGGCCGTCGGTGCCGGCAGCTGCACCGGCACGCCCTTGTCATCGCAGGTGCCGGCCTGGCACAGGCGCTCGCGCAGGGCCGGGGTGGCCTGCACGATCATGTGGTAGATCGCGTTCTGTTCCAGCGTGCCGCGGATCGCCTTGCTGCCCGGGCCACGCGCCCAGATGCCGACATCCTCACCACCGTGCGATTCGGACTTCATCGGCACCAGTGCTTCCTGCATGTAGTCCGGATGCTCGGTGTCGACCTCGCGCAGGTTCGGGCGGCCGTTGGCCGGTTCGAAGCTGCTCGGGTTGTGCGGGTAACGCTTCGGGCCGGCCGGCTGCTGGTTGCTGCTGCCGGTATGGCCCGGGCCGTTGGCATAGCTCAGCGTGGTGTACGGCTGGCCGGTGCCGTCCAGCGCGTAGTCCAGCTTGCCGGCACCATCTTCGCCGCCCTTGTCCTTCACCTTGCCCAGGATCGGATTGCCACGTGCCGGGTAGCCGACGAAGTTCAGCGTATGCGAGTGGTCGGCGGTGACGATGATCAGGGTGTCATCGGCCGAGGTCAGCTCGTTGGCCACGCGCACCGCGTCGGACAGCGCCACGGTCTCGGTCAGTGCACGGAAGGCGTTGCCGCTGTGGTTGGCGTGGTCGATGCGCGCGCCTTCGATCATCAGCACGTAGCCTTCCTGGTGCCTGGCCAGATTCCTGATCGCTGCAGCCGTCAGTTCGGCCAGGCTCGGCTCACCGCCCGGATCCTGCGGGCGCTCGTATTCGTAGCGCATGTGGTCCGGTTCGAACAGGCCGAGGATGGCCGGCGCATTGGCGGCCGCCGCCAGCTGCTTGCTGTTCCACACGTAGGCACCCTGCGGGTGCGCCTGCTGCCATTCCTGCACCAGGCTGCGGCCATCCAGGCGCTGGCCGACCTTGTCGTCGTATTCCGGATCGCGCTCTTCCACGGTGGTGAATTCAGCGCGACCGCCGCCGAGAGCGACCAGCGGGCCGCGCCCATAACGCGAGGTCGACAGCAGCTGCTGTGCGATGTCCTTGCAGCCTGCAGCCTTGGCCGCTTCAGTCAGGTCGGTGTCGTTTTCCCAGTTGCGCTCGGGTGAGTGCGCATAGGTGGCAGCAGGGGTGGCATGGGTCAGGCGCGCGGTGGACACCACACCGGTGGCCAGGCCGGCGCTGTCGGCCAGCTGCAGCCAGGTCAGCAGACCCTTGGACAGGCTGTCGGCGCAGTCGGTGCGGCTGCCGGCGCTGACACCGATCGCGCCCATGTGGGTCTTCACGCCGGTGGTGATGGCGGTCATGGTGCCGGCCGAGTCCGGCGTCTGCGAATCGGTGTTGTAGGTCTTGCTGAACGCCGTGGCCGGGAAGCGCTCCCAGGACAGCAGGTTCTCCTCGCCCGAGCCACCCTTCTGCTGGCCTTCGTAGATGCGCGAGGCGGCCACGGTGGTCAGGCTCATGCCGTCGCCGAGGAACAGGATGACGTTCTTCGCCTTGCCGGACATCGCGCCGTTGGCGGCGGCCTGGGCGGCGCCACTGCGGTACCACCATTGCGGGGTCTCGCCGGCCGGATGGGCGACCGGGTCGACGGCGACCTTCAGGCCGGCCGGGGCAGAGGCGGGGGTGGTGCTGGCGCAGGCGCCCAGCAGCAGGGTGGTGGCGCAGGCGGCCAACAGGGAGACGGAACGGCGCATGGACGCTGGGATCTCACAAACTGTAACGGGACGTTCATTATGCCCGCCCCTGCAAGGCACGCCGATGACACACTGATTTGCCGGCCGGGCGGTCGTTCTGCGGGCCGCCTTGGGCTATCGTGCCAGCATCCCTTCCTTCCCCTCTGGATTGCCTATGAAGCTGGTCTCTGCCTGGCTGCGGATTCCATTCTGGCAGCGCGTGGTCGGTGGCTTCGTGCTCGGCGCGCTGGCCGGCTGGGCGCTTGGCCCGGCCGCGGAAACGTGGTTCGGCCCGCTCGGTGAGCTGTACGTCACCCTGATCAAGATGATCGCCGTGCCGCTGGTGTTCTTCGCGGTCATCAACGCGATCTCGTCGCTGCACGGGCAGAAGTCGGTCGCCGCGCTCAGTGGCCGCACCTTCCTCTGGTTCGTGATCACCGCGGCGCTGGCGGTATGCGTTGGGCTGGGCGTGGGGACCGTGCTGCAGCCCGGTGCCGGCGGGCTGCAGCTGACAATGGCCAGCAACTACGTGCCGCGCGAAGTGCCCAGTGTGGTGCAGGTGCTGCTGGACGTGGTGCCGGCCAATGTCTTCTACGCGCTGTCCGGCATCGGTACCAAGGTCAATGCGGCCGGTGAGACTGTGCTGGCGGCCGGTCGCGGCTCGATCCTGCCGGTGATCTTCTTCGCAGGCCTGGTGGGCTTTGCCATCGTCAAGCTGGGCGAGAAGGTGACCGAGGCGCGCAAGCTGGTCGGCCAGATGAGCGACATCATGATCCAGGTGACCCGCTTCGTGCTGGAAGTCACCCCGATCGGTACCTTCGGCCTGATCGCCGGCCTGGTCGGCAGCTATGGCTTCGAGAAGCTGCTGCCGCTGGGCCATTTCGTGCTGGCCCTGTACGTGGCCTGCGCCCTGCACATCGTGGTGGTCTACAGCGCGCTGCTGCTGGCGCACGGCCTGAACCCGCTGAAGTTCTTCCGCGGCGCGGCGCCGGGCATGCAGGTGGCCTTCGTCAGCTCGTCCAGCTTCGCCGCGATGCCGGTGGCGCTGCGTTCGATCACCCACAACCTGGGCGTGAACAAGGACTACGGTTCATTCGCGGTGCCGCTGGGCGCCAGCATCAAGATGGATGGCTGCGGCGCGATCTATCCGGCGCTGTGCGCGGTGTTCATCGCGCAGTACAGCGGTGTGCCGCTGACCCCGGAGCAGTACGTGGTGGTGCTGATCGCCTCGGTGCTGGGCAGCTTCGGTACGGCCGGCGTGCCGGGTACCGCGGTGATCATGGCCACGGTGGTGCTGAGCGCAGCCAACCTGCCGCTGGAGACCATCGGCTATCTGTATGCCATCGACCGCATCCTCGACATGATGCGCACGATGACGAATGTGACCGGCCAGATGCTGGTGCCGGTGATCGTGGCCAAGGAAACCGGGCTGCTGGACCAGGCGGTGTATGACAATCCGTCCAGCAATGTGGGCGTGGACGATCCTGACCCGACACCGCCACGCAGCTGAGGTTGCGTGGAGATGAAAGGCCCGCCCTGACCGGCGGGCCTTTCGTTTGGGAGATGGCTGACGCGCTGCCGGCCGTGGTAGATCCACGCCATGCGTGGATGGAGGCGGTGCCGACCAAGGTCGGCAGCTACCCACCATTACGCGGGCCCCAACAAAAAAGCCGCTGCAGGGCAGCGGCTTTCTCGTGTCAGACGGCGCTGTGACGCCAGCCGGTCAGAGGTCGACCCGGCGGGCCTGCATGAACTTGTTGCCCCAGTAGCCACTGAGCAGGGTGTCCACGCGGACGTCCTTGCCCGAGCTCGGCGCATGCAGGAAACGGCCATCGCCGACGTAGATGCCGACGTGGTCGACGCGGCCCTTGCGGCCGAAGAACACCAGATCACCCGCGGCCAGCGCGGTGCGGTCGTTGATCAGTTCGGCATTGTCATCGTGGGCCATCTCGCGCGAGACGCGCGGAAGTTCGATGCCCAGGGCCGAACGGAACACATAACCGACCAGGCCGCTGCAGTCGAAACCGCTGTCCGGGTTGCTGCCACCCCAACGGTACGGGGTGCCCAGCAGGGTCATCGCGCGGCGCAGCAGCGACTGCACCTTGCCGTTGTCGGCGGCGGTGCCGACGACGCTGCCATTGGCGGCGCTGCTGGTGTCGTAGTTGGCGAGCAGGCGGCTGAGGTCGCCGGCCACCACGGCCGAGCGGTCCATCAGCGGAATGGTGTCGTTGGCGGCCAGGTGCGGCAGCAGGGCGGCCAGCGTGGCACTGGCGGCGGCATCGACGCGGCTGCGCTGCGGAGCGGCAGCCTCGGCCTTGGCGGCCGGTCGGGCGGTGCTCTCGGCCACCGGGGCCGGGGTCACATCGGAACGGTTCGGAGCAGTCTGCGACCAGGCCGGAAGGCTGGTCAGACACAGTGCCAGGCCAAGCAACAGCGGGCGGGCACTACGTGAAGATACGGAAGTCTGGCCTTCGCTTTTCAGGTCGTCAGTCGTCACGCGTCGGTCACAGGAAAAAAACGATGGGGCATCATGCCCTGTAAAAGCGCGGATAAGTTAAAAATTCCGTTAGTAATTCGTTAGTTGCACAGTGATGTTCGTCACAGTTTTGAATATATCGCCTGTTCATTTTAGCGAAGGACGCGTTTCGCCCCTGTGTAGTGGTCCTTCCAGTAGGGACCGCTGAGCGAGTCCAGGCGCACGGTGCCGCCGGTGCTCGGCGCATGCACGAAACGCCCTTCACCTACATAAATACCGACGTGGGTGACGCTGCCGCGGCTGCCGAAGAACACCAGGTCGCCGGTGGCCAGGCGCTGCGGGTCGATCTTCGGGCCCTGCACCGCCGCCAGGTCGCGGGAGGTGCGCGGCAGCCGCAGGTCCAGCATCTCGCGATAGACATAAGCGACCAAGCCGCTGCAGTCGAAGCCCGAATCCGGGGTGTTGCCGCCATAGCGGTAGGGCGTGCCGACCAGGCTGATGGCGCGCATCAGCACCGAGTTGGCAGCCTCGGGGTTGTCCGGCACGGTCTTTGGCCAGTTCGCCGTGGGCGGGGGCGGGGCCGGGCGGGTGGCCTTGCCACCGCCACAGGCGGTCATCAACAGGGGCAGGGCCAGCAGCAGGGCCGGGGCGAGAAACCGGCGCTGGCCGGACGAAACTGGCGTGATGTGCATGATCTCCGGATAATGCGCCACCTTGGATTGGCCGTCATGATGGCGGCGTCCCCGCCGGGCGACAACCCGCCCCAACCCGCCTGCCTCCGGCAGATCCAGACAGAGTTGCGCATGAAGATCGAAAAAGACCGCGTTGTCCGCTTCCACTACACCGTTTCCGAAGTCGGCCAGGAGCCGATCGAATCGTCCAAGGACCGCGGCGAGCCGCTGGCGATCCTGATCGGTCACGGCAACATCATCCCGGGCCTGGAAAACGCCATGATGGACAAGGAAGCCGGCGCGACCTTCAACGTCGACGTCAAGGCGGCCGATGCCTACGGCGAGCGTCGTGAGGGCCTGTCCCAGCGCGTGCCGAAGAAGCACTTCGGCAATACCAAGCTGGCGCCGGGCCAGCAGGTCGTGCTGCAGACCAACTTCGGCCCGCGTGCGGTGACCGTGCAGAAGGTCGGCATGAGCGTCGTCGACGTTGACCTGAACCATCCGATGGCTGGCAAGGACCTGCACTTCGACGTCGAAATCGTCGACGTGCGCGAAGCCGGCAAGGAAGAGCTGGACCACGGCCACGTCCACGGCGACGGCGGTCACCAGCACTGATCGCAGCGCGATCGTGATGGCAGCAATGGCCCGCTTCGGCGGGCCGTTGCGTTTCTGGAACACGCCGCGGCCATCCATGGTGCACGGGCCGGCGGCATAATGGCGGACCTGCCTGACGGACGCCCCGTGAACGCCGCTTCTCCTTCCCTGCAGCCGGTGGCTTCCGGCGAACGCATCGCCGTGCTGGACGTGCTGCGTGGTGCTGCGCTGCTGGGCATCCTGCTGATGAACATCGAGGCTTTCAGCGGCCCGCTGGACCTGGCCTTCACCGGCATTGACGTGCACTGGCGGGGCATCGATTACTGGGCCGACGCCTTCGTCTATGTGTTCGTGCAGGGCAAGTTCTTCACCCTGTTCTCGCTGCTGTTCGGTGCCGGCTTTGCGGTGATGGCACAACGCGCCGAGGTGGCCGGGCGCGACTTCACCCCGTTCTACCTGCGCCGCAGCGCCGGCCTGCTGCTGATCGGCCTGTGCCATGCACTGCTGGTCTGGTCCGGCGACATCCTGGTGATGTATGCGCTGGTATCGTTGCCCTTGCTGGCCTGCCGCGAGGCGCCGCGCAGCTGGCTGCCGTGGATGGGCGTGATCGTCTACCTCGGCGGTGTAGCGATGATGCTGCTGGTGGGTGCGATGGTGTCGATGGCGTCGGCCGAAGAGGTGCAGGGCATGCTTGCCGAGGCGCAGCAGAGCATCGACCTGCAGCGGCAGGTGTACGGGCAGGGCAGCTGGGCGCAGGCCACTGTGCAGCGCCTGAGCGAGTTCGGCACCTCGATGGGCGCGTTGCTGATCAGCGGCCCGGAAGTGCTGGGCATGTTCCTGCTCGGCAGCTGGTTCGCCGGCAGTGGCGCGCTGGCGACGCCGGAGCGCTTCCCGCGGCTGTACGCGTCGCTGCGCTGGATCGCACTGCCGCTGGGGCTGCTGGTCACGCTGCTGGGGGTTGCCTGGAAACCCTACCTTGCACCCGGCGCCTACAACCTGCCGGTGACCGCGGCGATGGCCCTGGTCACGGTTGGCGGGCTGCCGATGTGCCTGGGCTACCTGGCGTGGATCGTGCACTGGCGCACGCGGCTGGCGTGGCTGGCGCCGGTGGGGCGCATGGCGTTGACCCACTATCTTGGCCAGTCGCTGCTGTGTACCTGGACCTTCTACCACTACGGCCTGGGCAGGTTCGAGATGATGCCGCGCAGCGTGCAGCTGCTGTTCGCGCTGCTGTTGTTTGCCGTGCAGGTGGCTGTTTCGCACGCGTGGCTGGCGCGCTTCCGCTTTGGTCCGATGGAATGGCTGTGGCGTGCAATGACCTACCGGCAGTGGCCACCGATGCGGCGCAGGACGAAGCAGGGGTGAGCGATGAGCGCGCACGCGCTGTGCTGATCGGCCGCGCGCCCGCGCATCCTCACGTCTGGCCTGCAGCGGGGCATGGCATGCTCGGCGTCAGCATGAGCGCCGGCATCGGCCAGCGGATCGCCGATCTCGTCTGCGGCCACACGCCAGCGATCGATCCTGCCCCTTACTGACCCGAGCGATTCCGATGAGCACTGCATCCTATGATTACGACCTGATCGTCCTTGGCGGCGGCTCCGCCGGCCTGGCCGGTGCGATCCGCGCCGCGCAGCATGGCAAGCGCGTGGCGATGCTGGAACCCGGCGAACTGGGCGGAACCTGTGTCAATGTCGGCTGCGTGCCGAAGAAGGCGATGTGGCTGGCGGCCGACCTGCACGAGCGCATCGGCCTGGCCAATGCGATGGGCTTCGATGTCGAGGCACGCCCGGCGCTGTCGTGGAAGGAACTGGTGATCCATCGCCAGGCCTACATCAGCAACATCCACACCAGCTACCACAAGCGCCTGGACGAAACCGGCGTGGTGCGCATTCCGGCACGTGGCCATCTGCTTGATGCGCACACCGTGGCCTGCAGTGATGGCGTGCACTACAGCGCCGAACACATCCTGATCGCCACTGGCGCGCATCCACTGCGTCCGGATATTCCCGGCGCGGAGCTGGGCCTGGTCTCCGACGATTTCTTCGACCTGCGTGCGGCGCCGGCCGAGGTGGCGATCATCGGTGGTGGTTACATCGCGGTGGAGCTGGCTGGCCTGCTGCAGGCGCTCGGCAGCCGCGTGAGCCTGCTGGTGCGCGGCAAGCGCCTGCTGGAGCGCTTCGATTACGAGCTGACCGATCAGCTGGCCGAGAACCTGAAACAGCAGGGCGTGCGGATCCATTTCGACTATCGCCTGCGCGAACTGCAGCGCGATGGCGAGCGCGTGCGGGCGTTCGGCCATGACGGCCCGATCGACAGTGTGTTCGATGCGGTGTTCTTCGCTGCCGGCCGCCGCGGCAACAGCCGTGGCCTGGGTCTGGAAGCGCTCGGCATCGACATCGGCGAGCACGATCAGGTGCAGGTGGACGAGTGGCAGACCACCCGCGTGCCGAGCGTGCACGCGGTCGGTGACATCGCCGGCAAGGTCGGCCTGACCCCGGTGGCGGTGGCCGCTTCGCGGCGGCTGATGGACCGCCTGTTCGGGGGGCGCCCGCAGTCCAAAATGGATTACGAGAACGTGGCCAGCGTGGTGTTCTCGCATCCGCCGCTGGGCGCGGTGGGCATGAGCGAGGAAGAAGCGCGCCGGCGTTTCGACCAGGTGAGCGTCTACCACAGCCGCTTCCGCCCGATGCTGCAGGCGCTGGCCAATGGTACCCAGCGCAGCCTGTTCAAGATGGTCTGTGCCGGCCCGGAAGAACGCGTGGTAGGCATCCACCTGCTGGGCGAAGCGGCCGACGAGATCCTGCAGGGCTTTGCGGTGGCGGTGAAGATGGGCGCGACCAAGGCCCAGTTCGACGACACCGTGGCGATCCACCCGACCTCGGCCGAAGAAGTGGTGCTGATGCGCTGAGCCGGGATGTTGTGGGGCCGAGCCCTGCTCGGCAGCCTTTCGCACCGGCCTGGCGACGCCGAGCGCGGGCTCGGCTCTACAGGGCAGCGGGCGCCCCCATGCGACAATGAGCGACCCCACGCCTTGCCGGGCCGCTCTGCGCGGCCCGCCGTCGTCCTGATGTCCACTCCCGCTTCCCGCATTGCCACTGCTTCCCCACGCATTGCGCTGGGCGGCATCGGCCTGGCCGCGATCGGCGCCATCGCCGCGTCGGGCAAGGCGATCATCGTCAAGCTCGGCCTGCGCCACGGCGTCGATGCCACCACGCTGCTCGCCCTGCGCATGCTGATGGCGCTGCCCCTGTTCGCGTTGATGGCAGCGTGGGCCGCGCGCCGGGCCGAGCCGTTGTCCTGGGCCGACCGTGCCCGCGTGCTGTGGCTGGGCTTCACCGGCTACTACCTGTCCAGCCTGCTCGACTTCCAGGGACTGCAGTACATCAGCGTGACCCTGGAGCGGCTGATCCTGTACTTGAACCCGACCCTGGTACTGCTGATCAACGTGCTGCTGGCGCGCCAGCGGCCGGGCCGCTGGCAGATCGGTGCGCTGGTGCTGAGCTACCTCGGCGTGCTGCTGGCCTTCGGCCACGATTTGCAGCGCGAGGGTGGGCAGATCATCGTCGGCAGCCTGCTGGTGCTGGGCAGTGCCCTCAGCTATGCGCTGTACCTGTTCGGCAGTGGGCAGGTGGTCGCGCGCATCGGTGCGGTGCGGCTGACCGCCTATGCCAGTTGCGTGGCCAGCGTGCTGGTGCTGCTGCATTTCGCGGTGACCCATCCGCTGCCGCTGCTGTGGCAGGCACCGGCGCCGGTGCAGTGGCTGTCGTTGGTCAATGCCACCGTGTGCACGGTGCTGCCGGTGCTGGCGATCATGCTGGCGGTGCAGCGCGTGGGTTCGTCGCTGGCCGCGCAGGTCGGTATGCTGGGCCCTGTTTCCACCATCGTGATGAGCCTATGGCTGCTCGACGAACCGATGGGGCCGGCGCAGATCGCCGGCACCGTGCTGGTGCTGATCGGCGTTCTGCTGGTGACCCGCCTGCGGCGCTGACGCCGGAGCAGGCGCGTGCGAGCATCCTGGCGGTGATCCGCGCAATCCCGGCGGGGCAGGTGATGGGCTACGGCCAGGTGGCGATGCGCGCGGGCCTGCCCGGGCGTGCACGCCTGACCGCACGCATCCTGGGCCAGAACGACGACCCGGACCTGCCTTGGCACCGCGTGCTGCGCTCGGACGGGCGCATTGCCATGGAAGAAGGGTCGGCCGGCTGGCGCGAGCAGTCACAACGGTTGCGCGCCGAGGGTGTGCGGGTGGAGAACGGCCGGGTGCGGATGCCGGCGACCGATCCGGCGGCGGCGCTGGACGCAGCGGTGTGGGGCCCGGGCTGAGCACCGCTGGCGACTGAACAGGCCGGACCTGCGGGTCGCCAACAAGACACGATGCTGCGGCTATGATGGAGGCCGTTCCATGCCGGTGCTCCCATGTTCCCGCGACTGCCAACCGTCACCAAGGCCCTGCTGATCGCCAACGCGATCCTGTTCCTGCTGCAGCAGCCGTTCCTGCTCGGCATGCAGACCTTCGAGCCGTTCATGCTGCAACCGTTGCAGCAGGGCTTCGACGCGTTCTCGCCGGGTGGCAACTTCCAGCCTTGGCAGCTGCTGACCTACGGTTTCCTGCATGGCAGCTTCGGCCATCTGTTCTTCAACATGCTGGCGGTCTTCATGTTCGGCGCGCCGCTGGAGCAGACCTGGGGCGAGAAGCGCTTCCTGCTGTACTACCTGGTGTGCGTGGCCGGTGCCGGTGTCTGCCAGCTGCTGGTGGGTACGCTGCTGGAAAACCCTGCCACGGTGCTGGGCGCCTCCGGCGGCGTGTTCGGCCTGCTGCTGGCCTACGGCATGCTGTTCCCGAACCAGCGGGTGATGCTGCTGTTCCCGCCGATCCCGATGAAGGCGCGCACTTTCGTGATCCTGTTCGGTGTGGGCGAGCTGGTGCTGGGCATGACCGGCTGGCAGCCGGGCGTGGCCCACTTCGCGCACCTCGGCGGCATGCTGTTCGGCTGGTTGCTGATCCGCTACTGGCGCGGGCAGCCGCCGTTCAGGCGCCGCCCGCCCGGCCCACCGAAGCGCCCGAACCATCTGCGCAGCGTCAAATGATCCGAAGGATCATTTGACGCTGCAGGTGCCGACCGTTGGTCGGCACGCCTCTACAGATCCTGCAACACCACCTGCGCCGCGTTGTGCCCCGGTGCACCGGTGACGCCGCCGCCGGGGTGTGTGCCCGAACCGCACAGGTACAGCCCGGGCAGGGCGCCACGATAGCCGGCCTGGCCGACCATCGGCCGTGCCGAGAACAGCTGGTTGGCGCTCAGTGCGCCGTGGAAGATGTCGCCGCCGACCAGGCCGAAGGTGCGTTCCAGATCCAGCGGCGACAGCACCTGCCGACCGAGCACGCTGGCGGTGAAGCCGGGCGCATGCTGTTCGACGGTGGCGATCATCAGGTCGGCCACGGTCTCCCGGTGATCGTCCCAATGGCGGCCTTCAGGCAACACCGGCGCCACATGCTGGCAGAACAGGCTGGCCACGTGCTGCCCGGGCGGCGCCAGCGAATCGTCCAGCGTGCTCGGAATCAGCATTTCCACGATCGGTTCGCGCGCCCAACCGTCGCGGCGCGCATCCAGCCAGGCGCGGTCCATGTAATCCAGGCTGGGTGCCATGATGATGCCGGCGCTGAGGTGATCGCCGGGCCCGGGCAGGGCGCGGAACTCCGGCAGCCGCGACAGCGCCACGTTCATCCGGAACGTGCCGGAACCGCAGCGCCAGTTCGCCATGCGTTCGCGTGTCGCGTTGGGTACCTGTGCCGGTTCCAGCAATTGTTCGTACAGCAGTTTCGGATTGACGTTGGCGACCACCGTGCGTGCGCGCAGGATCTCGCCGTTGGCCAGTTCGACGCCCACCGCGCGGCCCTGTTCGATTCGCACGCGCTGCACGCCGGCCTCCACGCGCAGTTCCGCTCCGGCCTCGCGTGCCGAGGCTGCAATCGCCTGGCTGATCGCGCCCATGCCGCCGATCGCATGGCCCCACGCACCCTTCACGCCATTGCACTGGCCGAATACGTGGTGCAGCAGTACGTAGGCACTGCCCGGTGTATAGGGGCTTGCGTAGTTGCCGACGATGCCATCGAAGCCGAACAGCGCCTTGATCGGTTCGCTTTCGAACCAGCGATCCAGATACTCGGCTGCCGACAGCGTGAACAGGTCCAGCAGCTCCTGCCGCAGCGAGGCATCCAGCGTGGCCAGTTCACGACCAAGACGACCCATCTGCCACAGCGCAGGCAACGCGCGCCAACCACCCGCAACGCCGGCATCCGGTGGCGCGCGCAGGGCCCACGCGCGCAGCACATCGGCGAAGATCTCCAGGCGCGCTTCGTATTCGGGAAGCCGCTGCGCATCCCGCTCGGAGAACTTCGCGACCTCTGCCTGGGTGCGGCCCGGTGCCGACAGCAGATAACGACCATCCTCCATCGGCAGGAAGTTGTTGACCGGGCGATTGATGATGCGCAGCCCATGCGCATGCAGTTGCAGGTCGTCGATCACCTTGGGCTGCAGCAGGGACACCGTGTACGACGCCACCGAGTTGCGGAAGCCGGGATGGAATTCCTCGGTGACTGCGGCACCGCCGAGAACGCCACGACGTTCCAGCACCAGCACCTTCTTTCCAGCGCGCGCCAGATAGGCCGCGCAGACCAGGCCGTTGTGGCCGCCACCAACGACGATCGCATCCCAGGACATCAACACCTCGCAAAAAGGGGACGGAGGGGATTAAGTCGCAATCTGCATCTGCACACGGGGCATGGGGAGAAACGACTTAATCCCCTCCGTCCCCTTTTTTGATTGCCGCTTCGATGGTGGCGATGTCGATCTTCTTCATCGGCATCATCGCGTTGAAGGCGCGCTTGGCCAATGCCTTGTCCTTGCTGGTCACGGCTTCGATCAACATGCGCGGGCTGATCTGCCAGGAGATGCCCCAGCGATCCTTGCACCAGCCGCATTGGCTCTCCTGTCCGCCATTGCCGACGATCGCATCCCAGAGGCGGTCGGTCTCGGCCTGGTCGTCGGTCTGGATCTGGAACGAGAACGCTTCGCTGTGCTTGAACGCAGGTCCGCCGTTGAGGCCGACGCAGGGAATGCCGCAGACCGTGAACTCGACCGTCAGCACGTTGCCTTCCTTGCCATCCGGAAAGTCGCCGGGGGCGCGATGCACGGCGATCACCGCGCTGTCGGGCAGGATGCTGGCGTAGAAGGTGGCGGCCTCGAGCGCGCCGTTGTCGTACCAGAGGCAGATCGTGTTCTTGTGTGCCATGTCGGGGCTCCGCGATGGACGAAGCCGCAGCGATAGCACGCGCGGTGTTAACCCGGGATCGTGCTGCACCCGCAAAAAAGGGCGCCCGAAGGCGCCCCCTGTACTACGGGTAGTGCGCGTGGCTCAGCGCCAGACCTTGATCTGGTCGGCTTCGCTGCGCTGCATCGGCTGGCCGGCCTTGCAGCTGAAGGTGGCACCGAATGCCGGCAGGTTGGCCAGCGTGCCGTTGCTGCGCCACAGGCCCGGCGCGCGGATGTCGGCGGTCAGGCGGCGCACGGCCTCGTTCGGCGACAGCTGCTGTGCCCACAACGCCGACCAGGCGCGGAAGAAGCCCTGCTGCTGTGCCGGCTTGGCCTTCGGCTCCTGCGCGGTATAGGCCGCCCAGGCCAGTTCCAGACCGGCGATGTCGGCCAGGTTCTCTTCCTGGGTGAGCGTGCCGTTGACCTTGGCACCCTTCACGCCCGGGAAATCGTAGGCGCTGTACTGCGCGGCCACGCGGTTGCCAAGCAGGGTCCAGGCGGTCTTGTCGGCCGGGGTCCACCAGCTGCGCAGTTCGCCCTTGGCGTCGACCAGTGCACCCTTGGCGTCGATCGCACGGGTCAGCTCATGGCCGACCAGGCCACCGAAGCTGCCGAACTTGTCGGCGGCGTCGGCCTTGGCATTGAACACCGGGCCCTGCAGGATCGCCGCGGTAACGATCAGGCGGTTCTGTGCCAGGTCGTAGGCCAGCGACGGCTGCTGCGGCAGCACGTCCCAGCGGCGGTCGGCGTTGCCCTTGCCGATGCGCTTCATTTCCTCGCGGTGGCGCCAGGTCGACGCGATCAGCATGTTGCCGCCGAACGAACCGCGGCCCATCGGCTGCACGCTGTAGTCGAGGTCGCGCAACGGGGTGCCGATCTCGATCTTCAGCGCAGCCAGCTTGGCCTGCGCTTCGGTCTTGGCTTCGGCGCTCATCCAGCTGTTGTTCTTGACCGCCTCGATCTGCACTTCGCGCAGCTTGTCGACGATCCACGCCGCCTGGCGACGGTCTTCGGCCGACAGGTAACGGGCCGCATATTCGCGGCCGACCATCGGGCCGGCGGCCACGTTGATCGCCTCCAGCACGTCTTCCCAGCGTTGCGGCGGCAGCGTTTCGCCACGCAGCACGCGGCCACGGAATTCAAACTCCGCGTCGCGGTAGGCCTTGGACAGGTACGGTGCCATCGAGTCGCCCACGCGCCAGCGCAGGTAGGCCTTCCACTGGTCCGGCTTGAGCTTGGTGACCATGCCATCGAGCTGCTTGAACAGGCCCGGGTCGGCCAGCGAGACCAGGTCGTCGTCCACGCCCTGTGCCTTCAGGAACGCGTCCAGCTGCAGGTTGCGGTAACGGCTGTTGAGCTCCTTGGTGGAGATCGGCGCGTAGTTGTTGAACGGGTTGTTGATGCCGGCCAGCGATTGCGCATTGCGCGCCAGCTCGGTCTCCAGCGTGATCACCGACTGCGATTCGGCATCGAGCCTGGCCGCCGGGGTGCCGGTCAGCGCCAGGATCTGCTTGACGTAGTTGCGGTAGCGCCCCATCAGCGCCACGGTATCGGCGTCGGTGCGGGTATAGAACGCCGGGTCCGGCAGGCCCATGCCGCCCTGCATGAAGTAACCGATGTGGCGGTCCAGTGCCTTCAGGTCGACGTCCGGGCCGAAGTTGAAGGCCACCGGGATGCCCACCTGGTGCAGCGCGGCGATCGAGGCCGGCACATCCTTGGCCTTCTTGATGGCGTTGATGCGGGTCAGCAGCGGCGCGATCGGGTTGGAGCCGTCCGCTTCCACGGCGGCTTCGTCCAGGCCGCTGGCCCAGAAGTCGCCCAGCAGCTTCTGCACGTTGCCCTGCGGCGACTTCATCGCTGCGTCGAGCAGTTCACGCTGCTGCTGGCGGCTGCGCTCGACCAGCTGGCCGAGCGCGGTGGTGGCACCGGTCTGCGGCACCGGGTTGGCCTTCAGCCAGCCTGCATTGGTGGCGTCGTAGAAGTCGCTGCACTGGGCGCTGACGGCCGGGGCGCGCGCGGCCTTCTTCTTGGCGGCGAACGCATCGTGGGTCGGGACCAGGGTCGCCAGGCTGATGCCCAGGGCGATGGCAAGCGGACGGAAATTGGGCATGTGGAACGAATCCGTGATGGATTGAGGGCGCGCGCACTATAGCAAGCTGTGCATGGGCGCGGCATGCACGCGTCACGGTGGCGCCGCTGGGCCGTGCGCCGACCAGGGTCGGCATCTACCAACGGCCTGAGCCATGCGTGGATGACGGGCGCTGTGAAAAACAAAGGCCCGGGATTCCCGGGCCTTTGCAGGTCTGCCGCAGCGTCAGCCGTGGCTTACCAGATCACCACCTGCTGCTCGCCGGTGCGGGCCATCGGCGAACCGGCCTTGCACTGGAACGCGGCAGCGAAGGTCGGCAGGTTCGACGGCGCACCCATGGCACGGAACTGCGCCGGGGCGTGCGGGTCGGTGGCCAGGCGGACCTTGGCGTTTTCCGGGGTGTACTTGGTGCGCCACACGGTGGCCCAGTTGAAGAAGAAGCGCTGGTCGCGGGTGAAGCCGTCGACCTTCGCATCTTCCTTGCCGGCGGTGGCCTTCTGCAGGGCGTCGTAGGCGGTGGCCAGGCCGCCCAGGTCGGCGATGTTCTCGCCCAGGGTCAGGTGGCCGTTCACTGCCTGGCCGTCGACCTTGTACTGGTCGAACTGCTTGACCAGCTTGCCGGTGAGGCCTTCGAAGTTCTTCTTGTCGGCCGGGGTCCACCAGTCTTCCATGTTGCCGGTCGGCCCGAAGCGTGCGCCCTGGTCGTCGTAACCGTGGGTCATCTCATGGCCGATCACCGCACCGATGCCGCCGTAGTTCAGCGCGTCGTCGGCCTTCGGATCGAAGAACGGCGGCTGCAGGATGGCGGCCGGGAACACGATCTCGTTCTGCAGCGGGTTGTAGTAGGCGTTGACGGTCTGCGGGGTCATGCCCCACTCGGTCTTGTCCACCGGCTTGCCGATCTTGGACAGGTTGAACTTGTAGTTGAACTCGTTGGCCGCGCGCACGTTGCCCAGGTAGCTGTCGCGCTGGGTCTGCAGGCCCGACCAGTCGCGCCACTTGTCCGGGTAACCGATCTTCGGGGTGAAGGTTTCCCACTTGGCGATGGCCTTGGCCTTGGTTTCCTCGCTCATCCAGCTCAGGCCCTGGATGCGGTCCTTCAGCGAGGCGGCCAGGTTCTTCACCAGTTCTTCCATCTTCGCCTTGGCTTCCGGCGAGAAGGCAACCTTCACGTACAGCTGGCCGAAGGCTTCACCGGCATCGTTTTCGATGGTGCCCAGCACACGCTTCCAGCGCGGCTTCTGCTCCTTCTGGCCGTTGAGGGTCTTGCCGTAGAACTCGTAGTTCTCCTGCACGAAGGCATCGGCCAGGTACGGCGAGGCGCTGTCCACGGTGTGGAAGCGCAGGTAGGCGCGCCACACCGACGGATCGGTGTCGGCCAGCGACTTGCTCACTTCCTCATGGAAGGCCGGCATGGCCAGCGAGAACTTCTCCGGCGCGGCCACGCCCTGCGACTTGAAGAACTCGGTCCAGCTGAAGTTCGGGGTCAGCTTGTCGGCGTCGGCCAGGGTGACCGGGTTGTAGTACAGCTCGACGTTGCGCGACAGCTCCACGCGCGACTTGGAGGCCTTGGCCAGGCGGGTTTCGAACTTGACCACGTCCTCGGCCTGCTTGGCTGCATCGGCCGCGGCCACGCCGGACAGCTCCAGCACCTTGGCGACATGCGCCTGATAGGCCTTCAGCTTGTCGGCGTTCTTGGCATCGGTGTAGTAGGTGGTATCCGGCAGGCCCAGGCCGCCCTGGCTGGCATAGGCCATGTTCACCCCGGAGTTCTTGAAGTCGGCTTCAGCGCCGAAGCCGAACAGGAGGTTGTCACCCTTGGCGGCGCTGGTGCGCAGGTAGTTGGCGATGGCCGCCTTGTCCTGCAGGCCGTCGATCGCAGCCAGGTCGGCCTTCAGCGGCTCGATGCCCTGGGCGTTGATCTTGGCTTCGTCCATGCCGGTGGCCCACAGGTCGCCGACGATCTTCTCGATGTGGTTCGGGTTCTTGACCTGCGCAACCTGTTCGGCCAGCTGGTGCTGCACGGCCACCGAACGTTCGTCGAGGATGGTGAACGCGCCCCAGCTGGTGCGGTCGCCCGGGATTTCATTGGCGGCCAGCCACTTGCTGTTGACGTAGTCGCCGAAGGCGGTGCACGCGTCCTTGGTGGTGTCCAGGTCGCTCGGCTGGAAGGCGTTGTAGGCCGGCAGCTTGCTGTCGTCCAGCTTGTAGGTGGTGGCTTCGGCGGTGGCCGGGGCGGGGGTCGCGGCATCCTTGGCCGGGGTTTCGTTCTTGCCGCAGCCGGCCAGCACGGCCGACACGGCCAGGCTGAGCAGGACGATCTTGGGAGTGCGCGTCATCACTATTCTTGGCCTCCAGGCCGAGTGAGTCAGGGAGAAGCCGCAGGTACGGCCGTGGGCCGAACGATACGCCGCCGGCCTGGCCTGCAAGGGTGTCGAAGGTCATGTCCGGGCGCAAGGGCCAGAACGTGCAAGGGCGCCCCGTGGGCGCCCTTGCAGGAAGCGGTGCGGCTTACAGGCCGCCGCCGCCGCAGCCCTTGCCCAGGTAGTCGTTGATCAGCCTGAGCTGGTCACCCATGATCGCGCGGGTCCAGGCGGGACCATGCGCGTAGTCGGCGATGGCGTGGAACTCGACCGGCTGCCCCGAACCCCTGGCCTTGTTCACGAACCACTCCGACTGCTCGATCGGCACCGTGCGGTCGCGGTCACCGTGGTAGACCATCAATGGAATCTTCATTTCACCGGCCTTGTCGACCGGGTTGAGGCCGGCCACGGTCGGCGCCTGGGCCTGGCGGAAGAACGGGTTGGTATAGAAGCGCGACCAGATCTTCTTGATGTCCGAAACGCCGGCACCGGCGATGGCGCACTTGTACAGGCCATTGGGACGCACCGAAGCCGCGAACGCCGAGTAGCCGCCATAGGAGAAGCCGAACATGGCGATGTGGCCGGGCTGGGCGATCTTCTGGTCGATCATCCACTGCGCGCCATCGTCCTTGTCGTCCTGCATCTTCTGGCCCCATTCGGCATCACCGGCCATCCACAGCTTGCGGCCCCAGTCGGCCGAGCCGCGGAACTGCGGGCGCAGGACCGCCATGCAGCGTGATGCCATCAGCGGTACCCACATCGAGCCGTCGAAGTCCATGCCATCGCGCGCCCACGGGCCGCCGTGCGGATGCACCACGGCTTTCCACGGGCCGGCACCGCACAGCTCGGTGCTGGGCGTGGTCAGGAATGCCGGAATGTCCAGCCCGTCGCGTGCCTTGTAGTAGACCAGCCGGGTGGTGCCCAGCGCGGCTGGCTGGATCTGCGGATAGGTCTTGGCCAGCAGGGTCAGCTTGCCGTCGTGCAGCAGGTGATACTCGGGCGGGTTGGAAGGGCCGGAGGTAGCCACCAGCACATTGGAAAGATCGGCGGTGTAGTCGACGATGCGGTAGCTCAGGCCTGTATCGTAGTTGGCGGTGTAGCGCTGGCCGTTCGCGGTATCGACCATCGCCAGCGGCTCCTGGCGGATGCCAAGCGCCTGGCGCAGCCCCTGGTCCAGGGCCTTCATGCGCGGAGAGGTCCACTGGATGTCGTCGCCGCGCGGACCGGCGTAGCCGATTCCCATGATCTCGCCGAAGGGTACCGCACCGCTCCGGTGGCGGTTGATCAGCATCGAGCCGGCGTTGAACAGTTTGTGCTCGAACAGCACTTCCTTCTGCTTGCGGGCCGTGATGTCGTACTCGTAGACGATTGATTTGTCGCGGCCGACATTGCTGAGTACGAACGCGATGTTCGGATCATCGGCAAAGCCGATCACCTGGTTGACGTCGCGGTTCTTCACGTAGGAGCGGAAATGCTCCTCCCAGGCACCGTTGGCAGGCGAGCGGAACTCGGTGGCGACGTAGGCGCCGGTACCGTCGACGTCCTGCCGCAGGCGTGCCCGCAGTTCACTGTCCAGGTCGGTGATATAGCCCGCCACGCGCTCTTCGGTCTTCTGGATGCGCTGGGAGGTGAAGTTGCGCAGGTCGACCTTGTAGACGTCACCGGAACTGCTGCCCGAACCGTTGACCACCAGGATGTGGTCGGGATCGTTGGGCAGGGTGTCGAGCACCGTGGCGTTGGCCAGTGCCTGCTCGAGCTCTTCATTGCGACTGGAGGCGCGCGGCGGCGTGATCGGCTCCTTCCACTGCTTGCCTTCGATGTCGGTGATGAAGAACTTGCTGACGAAGGTCTTGGTCACCCGGTCGGCGCGCAGGTCGTAGGGTTGCCACAGCACGACGGCCAGCTGTCCGTTCTTGATGAACGACACGCTCTGGAACTTCATGCGGTTGGCGCCGATCACCGTGGGTGGCTTGTCCAGTGCATCGGTCCGCCAAACCACGATCACGCGCTCCTCGCCATCGGCGCGAAGGCCGGCGATGTGTTTTCCGTCTGGTGACAACGACAGGCTGGAGATGGCCGGGAAGGCGGCCATCTGTTCGATGGTGGGCGCCACAGGCTTGGCGTGCAGCAACGGTGAAAGGCTGGCCAGGGCCGCCAGCAGCAGGGCTCGCTTCATTGCAACCTCGGAATGCGTTGGCACCGGCCTGCGGAGAATCCGGTGCCTGAAATGGAACCGCCGCCCCGAAGGGCGGCGGTTGCAGGGAGCAGGATCAGAACGAACGCGTGATGTTCAGGAAGTAGCTGCGACCGAAGTAGTCGAAGCCGCTGTACAGCAGCGCGTTGCCGACGGTGCTGTAGACACCCTGGGAGATGGTCGGCGGCTTGCGGTCGGCGAAGTTGCGCACGCCACCGGTGACCGACCACTTGTCCGCTTCATACTTCACCGAGATGGCCTGCAGGAAGTAGTTCGGGGTGTACAGCTTGTACGCCGAGGTGGCCGGATCGAAGTCACCCGGGTTGCGCTCCTCGTAGTACGCGTAGCTGTCCATCTTGTCGATCCAGTCCAGGCCGTAACGCACCTGCCAGTTCTTCCACTTGTAGCTCAGGTCCAGCGAGGCGGTGTTTTCCGGACGCGACAGCATGCCGTTGTAGTCCACCAGCGGATCGTCGGAGAAGACCTTGCTGGCCTGTTCCAGGTAGTGGGTGAACTGCAGCGTGGTGCGCAGGGTGCCCGGGCCGATTTCGCGGACATAGCGGGTGGTGAAGTCCAGGCCACGGACCTTGTCGGTGGACAGGTTGATGAAGCCGTTGGTCACCACCAGTTGGTTGTTGACCGGGTTGCGGGCCACCAGGCGGCACAGACCCGAACCGGAGGAGAAGTCGGCACTGCCGCTGTCGTAGCAGCGCGACAGGATGTTCGCACCGCCCGCGCTGTCGACGCCGTTCTTCACTTCGATGTCGAAGTAGTCGGCGGCGAAGGACAGGTCACCGAAGCCGCTGCCGAATTCCGGCTGGATCACCACGCCCAGGGTCTTGGCCTTGGAGGTTTCGGCTTCCAGGCCGGCCTCGGCACCACCCTGGGTGACCACGGTCACGCCCTGGGTGGCCAGGTAGTCCGGTGCCAGGCCCAGCGATGCGCAGTTCTGGTAACGCGGCGAGCTCGGGTTGCGATCACCATACTCGTTGCAGGGGTCGGCACTGCTGCTCAGGAAGCCGGTGGTGCCGCCCAGGAACTGTTCGAACAGCGCCGGTGCGCGGTAGGAGGTGCCGTACGACGCACGGAACGACAGCCACTTCACCGGGGTCCACAGCGCGCCGATCTTGTAGGTCTCATCCGAGCCGTAGGACTTGTAGTCGGTGTAGCGGCCGGACAGGTTGACCGTCAGTTCCTCGGCAGCGGTGACGCCGGACAGCAGCGGCAGTTCCAGTTCGCCGTAGGCTTCGAACACCGAGTCCGAACCGCGGGTCGGAGTGGCGTTGGTCAGGTTGTACAGGTCGGCATTGATCGAGTACGGCGACGGGGTGTCGTCGATGCGTGCCTTGCGGTACTCGACGCCGAATGCACCACCGGCCGAACCGTACGGCATGTCGAACAGCGGGCCGTTGACGTTGAAGTTGACCGTCGTTTCCTTGTACAGCGTGTTGCCGGTGACCGGCACGAACACCCAGTCCTTCCAGTCCTGCGGCAGCTTGCCACCGATGGTGTTGGTGTTCAGCGCCGGCGCGGCGATGCAGCCGTTGGAACCGTCCCGGCAGACATAGCCACCGGCACCGTTGGAGACCACGTCCAGGCTCTGGCGCAGGCGGCTGGTCAGGAAGCTCTCGAAGGTGTAGTCGGCGTCGCTGCGCGAGTGCATGACGTTGAAGTCATAGTTCCACTCCGAGCTCAGGTGGCCACGCAGGCCGGCATTGAAGCGCAGGAAGTCGACGTTCTGCTTGTTGGTGTCGTTGCCGAAACCGATGAACGCACGCACGCCCAGGTTCTTGCCGCTGGTCTGGTCGGTCGGAGCACCGGCAACGCTGTCACGCAGGTTGGCCGGGATCAGCGGGCTGCCCACGGCATAGTCCAGGGTCAGCTGGCGATAGCCGGTCTGGGTCGACTTGCGCTTGTTGCCCAGGAACTCGTAGTACAGCTCGGCATCGCCCAGTGCGTTGAGGTCGAAGCCACCCTGCAGGTACAGGGTGTGGGTCTTGGTCGGCGAGATCAGCGACTGGTTGCGCATGGCCGGATCGAAGGTGTCGCGGGTGTTCAGGTCCACGCCTTCGTAGCCCACCAGGCCGGTGGTGATGGCCGCATTCGGGCGCCAGCGGTTGAAGCGGGTGCCGGCGCCGCCCGGGGCCGCAACACCGGTACGGGTGTTGGTGCCGATGGTGTTCAGCGTGGTGCCGCCGGCATCGAGCGACCAGCACTTCGGCTTGCCGGTCAGCGGGTCGATGAAGTCGCCGCTGCCCCAATAGTCGCCCGCGTCGATGTCGCGGTACATGTCGGTCGGGCAGCCACCGGCCCAGCTGCGGTCGGCCAGGGTCAGCTCGTTGCGGGTGTAGTACTCATAGGAGCCGGAGAAGTGCGAGCGCTCGCCGGTGGCACCGAACATGATGGAGTAACGGCGCTCTTCACCGCC
Source organism: Stenotrophomonas muris (assembly GCF_052751275.1). Lineage (NCBI taxonomy): Bacteria > Pseudomonadati > Pseudomonadota > Gammaproteobacteria > Lysobacterales > Lysobacteraceae > Stenotrophomonas > Stenotrophomonas muris. The sequence goes on from NZ_CP199879.1 coordinate 601,823, forward strand.
GCCGCCATCGGTGGCGTTGTGCTGTGCTTCGAAGCTGACGCCATCGACCTTCTTCTTGGTGATGATGTTGATTACGCCGGCAACGGCGTCGGAGCCGTAGATCGAGGACGCACCGTCCTTCAGGATTTCGACGCGGTCGACGATCGAGTTCGGCAGCACGTTCAGGTCGGTCGAGCCCACCGAGCCGCGGGTACCGGCCGGCGACACGCGGCGGCCATTGAGCAGGATCAGGGTGCGGGTCGGGCCGAGGCCGCGCAGGCCCAGGGTGTTGGCGCCCGGGCCACCGTCGGTGACGTAGCCGCCATAGGCGTTGTTGATCTGCGCCGCACCGGCGGTGACCGCGGTGCTCTGCAGGGCCGCCGTGGTCGAGTTGAAGCCGGCCAGGGTGGTTTCTTCACGGGTGACGACCTGCACCGGCGAGACCGAGTTGAACACGTCGCGGCTGATGCGCGAGCCGGTGACGGTCACCGTATCCAGATTGGTGGCCTTGGACTTGGATGCCTCTTCGGTGGTCTGCGTCGAGCCCGAGGCGTCCTGTGCGATCGCCGGGGCAGCCGCAGCGAGCAGCACGGCGGAGGCGAGGGCGAAGCTCAGCGGGTGCTTGCTGAGCGACTTGCGATTGATCATCTGAAATCCCCTTGAATCGAATGATTGCGTCGTACACCGGGACAGGTCCTTGTCGGCGTCTCCGTGTGCCCCTTGCCCGGGGTCGGCAGCGTGCTGCCACCCGGCGCTGGTACCGGCTTCACGTGCCGATGACCCGAGATTAACACGACATTAACCGAGCCTGTCAAACGTTCACGAGGGAGTCATGAAGCTGTGGGTGATGGGCGCGCCTTGCAGTGACAGGAGCGCCCATTTCTCCTTCATCTCATTGATATGTATTGATTTGTTTCGGTTCATGTCAAACGTGTCTGAACCGTGAACGGGATGTGGCCGTGCTGTGCGACGGACAAAAAAAGGCCCCGCCGAAGCGGGGCCTGGTCCAGACACGCAGTCCGGAATACGACGGGATCAGAAGTCGTACTTGACCTGGGCCGAGATCTGACGGCCGTAGACGCTGTAGAAGCCGTCGTTGAACGGGGTCGATTCGTTGCCCGGGTAGTTGTAGCGCTGGCCTTCCGGCAGCTTGTTGAACACGTTGTTGACCATCAGCGACAGGGTCAGATCGTCCTGCGCCTGGTAGTTCAGGCTCATGTTGTAGGTGGTGTACGAGCCCCACTTGCCGGCCTTGGCGCCGGAGGAGTGGACGTAGTCATAGCTGCGGCCGGTGTAGGCCAGGTAGTTCGGGGTGCTGCCGACGTAGTTGGCGTACAGGGTGGTGGTGAACTTGGAGATGGCCCAGCCCACCGACACATCGCCGCGCACCTTGGCGAAGTTGTCGTAGTACCACATGTTGTACGGATCGCTCAGCAGATCCAGCTTCTGTGCGCCCGGCAGCGGCACCACTTCACGCTTCAGCATGTTGGTGTAGTTGCCCGAGAACATCAGCGAACCGAAGCGGCCCAGGTCCTGCTGGTACTTGGCGCCGACGGTCACCGCTTCCAGGTTCTGGCTGGCCACGTTGAGCTTCGGGGTGTACACGCGGGCCAGGTTGCCACCGGCGTCGCGGGACACCCAGTCGGTCACGTTCTGGCAGCTGGCCGAGGTGTTGTTCGGCAGGCCGTTGCGGCACTGGTACTCGGCCAGCAGCAGCTGGTCGGTGCTCAGGGTCTTGACCTCGTTCTTGATCTTCCAGTTGTAGTAGTCGACCGACAGCGAGAAGTTGCTCACCGGGGCCCACACCACGCCCGCGCTCCACACGTCGGCGGTGATCGGCTTCAGGTCCGGGTTGCCGGACTTTTCGCTGTACACCGAGGTGGTCTTGTAGAACGAGCAGGCTTCGTCACGCAGCGCGTAGCCCATCTGGCTGCAGCGGTAGTAGTCGTTCTGGCCGGAGGCGAACGAGCCGCTCATGCCCTGGAAGGCATCGGACAGGGTCGGCGCACGGAATGCGGTGCCGTACTTGCCGCGCAGCAGCAGGCTCTCAACCGGGCGGTATTCCAGGCCGATGCTGTAGGTGGCCTTGTCAACGGTCTTGTCGGCGATCTTGAAGGCGTCGTAGCGGCCCGAGGCGCTGATGGTCAGCGACTCGAACACCGGCATGCGCAGTTCGCTGGTCACCGCGTAGTTGCTGCGGTGGCCGGCACCGGCCACGGCGGTGGCGCCCCAGGCGTTACCATCGACGAAGGCCTGGTCGGGCGAGTAATCCCAACCTTCGCTGCCACCTTCCAGCACCACGGCCAGGCCGGCGTCGCCGCCCGGCAGGGAGAACAGCGACCCGTTGGTCACCTGCACGCGACCCAGGTTCTGCCAGGTCTTGCTGCGGTGGGTGCCATAGCCGGTGAAGCTGGCGAACTGGTCCGGGGTGATCGGCGAGTAGAACGCAGCGTAGTCCGGGTTGTAGATGCCGAAGCCATCAGCGGTGGTACCCAGGCGCGGGCCCAGCACGGTGTCGCCGAAGAAGCCTTCGATCTTGTCCTTCCAGCGCGCGAAGCGGTTCTGGTCCAGGCGGTATTCGCCGCGGGTGAAGCTGGCGCTGTAGTCCCAGTCGCCGACCATGCCCTTGCCACCCAGGGTGACCTGGTAGGAACGGCTCTCATCGGAGTTCAGGATGTTGTTGTAGTGGCCCGGGCCGATTTCTTCCGGTGCGAAGGCGCGCTGCAGGTTCACGACCTTGCCCAGGCCCTGGTCGTAGAAGCCGCCCATCACCGACTTGGTGCCCCACCACAGGGCGCTGGAGCCGGAGGTGAACTCGGTCTTTTCCTTGCTGTACAGCACATCGGCGAACAGCTGGAAGTTGTCGTTCACGTCGAAGGTCATCGACGAGTAGAACTGGCCGCTGTTCTTGCCGTTCTTCAGGGTCTTGTAGCCGGCGCTGTACACCGAGCCGCACGATTCGCCCGATGCACGCTTGCCGACGGTGGTGGTGCCGTCGTACAGGCCTGCGACGTTGGCGCAGCGGGTCGGGTCCATCATGTACAGCTTGTTGTCGGCGTTGCCGATGACGGCAAAGTCGTTCGACGGCAGCTGTGCGGTATAGCCGACCGGGTTGTTCTGCTTGGTGATGTCACGCTGGTAGCCCCAGATCGGGCTGCCGTTTTCGATCTGCACGTTGACCAGCGCGTGGAAGCGGTCGTCGAATGCGTTGAAGCCCTTGGCGGCGCTGAAGCGGATGTTGCTGCCACCACCTTCGGTGTAGGTGCCGCCACGGATCGACATCGTGCCGCCGTCCATGCGTTCCTTCAGGATGATGTTGACCACGCCGGCGATCGCGTCCGAGCCGTACAGCGACGACTGGCCGCCCGGCAGGACCTCGATGCGCTCGACGATGTCGATCGGAATGCCGCTGATGTTGTTGAACGACTCGCTGCCGTTGTACAGCGCCGGATACGAGAGCATCGGGCGGCCGTTGATCAGGTACTTGGTGTAGCCCGGGTTCAGGCCGAACATGCCGGCGGCTTCGGCGCCCTGGGTGAACGCACCCGAGGTCTGTCCACCCTGCAGGCCGCCGGTGGTCAGCGACGACTGCTGCAGAACTTCAGCAACGCTGCTGAAGCCGCGGGTCTGGATGTCTTCGGCGGTGATGGACATCACCGGGGTCTGGGTTTCGACCTGGGTCTGCGGGATCAGCGAACCGGTGACGGTGATCTTGTCCAGGTTGGTCGCCTTGTCCTGGGCCATTGCCGGGGCGGCGGCCATCAGAGCGGACATCAGGGCGACGGCGAGCGTGTTGCGACGTGCGGTATTGCTGACGTGTTTCATGTAATTCCATTGGAGAGCAAAAACAAAAACGGCACTGCGCATGCGCCATCGCGCGGGCTGGAATATCCGGCTCCGCAGCTCAAAACAGTGCTCATCGAACGTAACATGAACTTAACAATCTGTGCACGAATCTGTCGCATTCCTGAATTTCAGTCAGCTTGCATCCAGCTTGTATGATGTCGGGTTATCCCCCTGACCCCGCCGGTGCCCGTTGTGAACAGTTCTCCCCGCCGTCCCCATGTCAGCCAGGTCCAGAAGGGACTTACGCCGCATGCCCGCATCCGCAACGTGATCGCGGTCGGTTCGGGCAAGGGCGGCGTCGGCAAGTCCACCACCTCGGTGAACCTGGCCGTGGCGCTGCAGCAGCTCGGTGCGCGCGTGGGCGTGCTCGATGCGGACATCTACGGGCCGAGCGTGCCGGCCATGCTGGGCCTGTCCGGTCGCCCGGAAAGCCCGGACAACAAGAGCATCGAGCCGTTGCGTGCCTTTGGCGTGGACACCATGTCGATCGGCTACCTGATCGAAGAGGACACGCCGATGATCTGGCGGGGCCCGATGGCCACCTCGGCGATGACCCAGCTGTTCAACGACACCCTGTGGGACGACCTGGATTTCCTGCTGATCGACCTGCCGCCGGGCACCGGTGACATCCAGCTGACCCTGACCCAGAAGATTCCGCTGGCCGGTGCGGTGATCGTCACCACGCCGCAGGACATCGCCACGCTGGACGCGAAGAAAGCGCTGAAGATGTTCGAGAAGGTCGAGGTGCCGGTGCTGGGCATCGTCGAGAACATGGCGGTGCACACCTGCAGCAGTTGCGGGCACATCGAGCACCTGTTCGGCGAGGGCGGCGGCGAGCGCATGGCCGCGCAGTACGGCGTGCCGCTGCTGGGCTCTCTGCCCCTGCAGATCGGCATCCGTGAACAGGGCGATGCAGGCACCCCGATCACCGTCGCCCAGCCGGATTCGGCGCCGGCCCAGGCCTACCGACATGCCGCACAGCGCCTGATCGAGGAAGTGGGCAGGCGCCCGCGGGCTTCGATCCCGATCCTGTCGTCGCTGCTGTAAGGGCCGGGGCAGGGGCCGCCGGCCGAGGCCGGGCCCCTGCTAGAATCCTCGCGCCCCCTCGTACCCCCAGGACAAAGCATGAGCATCAAGAGTGACCGTTGGATCCGCCGCATGTCCGAGCAGCACGGCATGATCGAGCCGTTCGAGGCCGGGCAGGTGAAGCAGGCCAACGGCCAGCGCATCGTCAGCTATGGCACGTCCAGCTATGGCTATGACGTGCGCTGCTCGCGCGAGTTCAAGGTGTTCACCAACATCAACTCGACGATCGTCGATCCCAAGCACTTCGACTCGGGCAGCTTCGTCGACATCACCGCCGACGAATGCATCATCCCGCCGAACAGCTTCGCGCTGGCGCGTACCGTCGAGTACTTCCGCATCCCGCGCGATACCCTGGTGGTGTGCCTGGGCAAGAGCACCTACGCGCGCTGCGGCATCATCGTCAACGTGACGCCGCTGGAGCCGGAATGGGAAGGCCACGTCACCCTGGAATTCAGCAACACCACGCCGCTGCCGGCGCGCATCTACGCCAACGAAGGCGTGGCACAGATGCTGTTCTTCCAGGCGGCCGCCGATGACGTCTGCGAGACGTCCTACCGCGACCGTGGCGGCAAGTACCAGGGCCAGACCGGCGTGACCCTGCCGCGGACCTGACGATTGCAGGCGATTTGTAGAGCCGAGCCATGCTCGGCTGCCCTGCATTGAAGCCGAGCATGGCTCGGCTCTACATGAGGGAAGGCGGCGCAATGCGCCGCCTTCCTTATTTGCCGCGACCGAACAGCATCGCGATGCCGACACCAACCAGGGCCACCGGCCACCAGGTCAACAGCAGCTTGGACAGGTTCAGGTGCGTCCAGCCGAGATTGCTGGCGAGCATGAACAGGCCGATCAGGATCAGCAGGACGGCGGCAACGAGGTTGAATCGCATCGGGTCGGCGAAGGCTCAGGACTGGGCCGGATATCCTAGCCGTTCCTTCCAGTAGGCGACATGCTGGTCCAGCGCCGCCGGCTCGTAGCGGTGCGCCGGGCCACTGCCCCAGACCGGGCCCGGCCAGGCCGGATCACCGTCATGGCGGCCGATGACATGGAAGTGCAGCTGGCGCACGATGTTGCCCAGCGCCCCGATGTTGATCTTCTCCACCCCGTCTGCGCCCTTCAGGGCCTTGCAGGCGCGGTTGAGCTCGGTGCGCAGCTTGTCCTGCTGCTCGCCGTCCAGCTCGATCCACTCGGTCACCCCGGCCAGGCGCGGTACCAGCACCAGCCAGGGGAATCGTTCGTCGTTCATCAGCCGCACTTGCGACAACGGTCCTTCCGCCACCAGCACGCTATCGGTGGCCAGGCGTGAATCGAGTTCGAATTCGCTCATCCAAGATGCTCCGAGAAGAAGTCCAGGGTGCGTTGCAGCGCCAGGGCGGCGCTGTCTGGATCATACGCATGTCCGACCTCCCGGTTGAAGGCGTGATCGGCCGGATAGACGTAGGTGGCCATCTGCGGCAGCTTCTCGCGGTGGGCCTGGACCGCTTCCGGCGGGATGCTGCGGTCCTGGGCGCCGAAGTGGAAGATCACCGGGGCCTTGGGAGCCTCGTCGAGGAACTGCACGTTGCGCGCACCGTAGTAGCTGACCGACGGCAGCCCCAGGCGCAGTGCGGACAGCATCGCCACCGTGCCGCCCCAGCAGTAGCCGACGGTGCCGACCTTGCCGTAGGGCGCCAGTCGGGTGGCCGCCGCGCGCACGACCTCCAGCGCCCGTTCCATGCCCAGCGCGCCGACCCGTTCCAGGCCCTGCTTCACGCCCTCGGCGTCGTAGGGCAGCGCATCCGGGTCGGCGTCGGGGCCGTCGACCAGGTCGAAGAACGAGGGCGCCAGCACCGCATAGCCTTCGGCTGCGAAGCGCTCGGCCACGCTGCGGATGTGCGGATTGGCGCCGAAGATTTCCTGCACCACCACCAGGCCGCCGCGCGCGGTGCCGTCCGGCAGGGCCTGCCAGGCCCGTACCGGGCCGTGATGCGTATCCAGGGTGATCCACTCGGCCATCGTCATCTTCCTCGTTGCTGGGAACAGAGCTGCATTGTCGGCGCTGCGCCGGTTAGCGCGGCGTCAGCGGCTGTGCCGGATCGGGCGGCTGCGGGTTTGCGGCAGTGCGTTCCCAAGGCGGTGCAGAGGGCTGTTTCTGCATTGACCGGTGCACACCCGCAGCCTAAGCTTTCAGCCACGATGACATACAAGCCTCCGGCGCGAGCCGGGGGCTTTTTTGTTGTCCGCGTGTTGCGGGTCGCAACGCGCAACCGGTGGCTGTGACGGGCCAGCCACGATGACCCACTGCAGGCAGCCCCGAGCCTGATCACCCCGAACCCCAGCCGCCGCAAGGCGGCTTTTTCATTTCCAGGAGATTCAACACCATGTCCATCAATCAAGCCATTTCCGCCCAGGACTCCGCGCTGTACGTGAAGGCCGGTACCGCCCCGACCGCGCCGAACAATCCGGCCGGCTATACCGAAATCGACGGCCTGACCGCCTTCCCGTTCGGCCGCGGCCAGGCCAACACCCTTGATGCCACCAACCTGCGTTCGAAGCAGATGGAGAACATCGCGGGTCTGTCCGGCGGCCAGGCCGTGCAGGTGTCCGGCCACCGCTGGCCGGTCGGCAGCTCGGCAGGCCAGGAGATCCTGCGCGACGCCGATCCGGATGCCGACCTGCACTTCCTGATGGTGCTGCCCACCGGCGATGCCGCTACCTTCGTCGCCAAGGTCGCCGCCTTCAACGTGGCCCCGGGCACCAACCAGGTGCTGACGTTCACTGCGGACCTGCTGCCGCGTGAGTTCGCGCTGGTAACCGTGGCCGCTGGCGGCACCCCGTGATGCTGCTGGGCAAGCAGCAGATCCTGGACGCGCAGGATCGCCGGCACGAGGACGTCGCCGTACCCGAATGGGGCGGCAGCGTGCGCGTGGCGATGATGTCGGCGCGTGACCGTGATCGCTGGGAGCAGGAGACCTATGGCGGTGACACGCCCAAGGTGGATGACTTCCGCGCGCGATTCGTCGGCCTGTGCCTGGTCGATGAAATGGGCGAGCGCCTGTTCTCCGACCACGAGGTGGCCCAGCTGGGCACGAAATCGGCCGCGGCGCTGGATCGCGTGTTCCGTGTCGCGCAGACGCTCAATGCGCTCGGCGATGCGGCCGTGGGAGAGCTGGAAAAAAACTGATCCGCCGGCCTGAGCGCCGGCTTCAGTTCCGGATCGCGTGGAGGCTGGGCCTCCCGCATCCGGACCACCTGCTGGCGGGAGTGACCTCCCGCCAGCTCTCGGAGATGTATGCGTTCGCACGCCTGGAGCCGTTGGACCAGCCCCTGCAGGGGATGCTCGCCCAGCTGACCAGTGTGCTGGCGCAGGTGCACGGCAATACGACCACTGCCGACGACTTCCTGCTGGTGCGACCGCGTGCGTCGCCGGAGAGGGCGGCAAAGGAGCGCTCGCAGCAGCTGCTGGAACTGTTCGGCAGCGCATCGCGGCGCAACGCTGCGGCGTGATTCCGGGCGGGGCAGGGCATTGCTTCTCCGATGCGTGGCATGCAATCGAACCTGGGGCCCTGCGGGGCCCCTCATCATTCTTGGAGGAACGCGTATGGCGTCCACTAACCAGAATCTAGACGTAGTACTGCGGGTCAACACGACGGGCTTCCGTACCGCAATGGCGGAGGCCAGCCGCCTGGCAACGCAGAATCTCAAGACACTGCGCGCGGAGGCCGAGCGGACGGCCGCCGCGCTGGCGCGCGTGCATGCGGCACCGGAGGGCGCAACGGGCAAGGCCGCGACAAAGGCAAAGGCCAACGTCGGCGGCGATGTGCTCGGCAGCGGCTTGAAGGAGCTTGGTAGCGGCCTGCTGACGGCCGCCGGTGGCCCATGGGGCATCGCCATCGCGTCGGTGCAGAAGCTGGGCGAAGCGTACCTGGACATGGTCAAGGCGTCCGAACGTGCGCGCAGCGAGTACAAGGAGCAGATGCAGTCGCTGCAGCAGATGTCGTTCTCGATGGACCAGGCCGGCCTGGGCATGGGCGCGGGCACGCTGCCCCTGGAGCAGGCGGTCGCCACGCTGCATGAGCAGGCCAGGGCGCTGCGCGAGCTGGAGGCACGCGAGAAGGCGCTGCAGGGCTCGGTCGTCCATTGGGAAGGCCGAGTGAGTCATGGCCAGCGATCGGGACGGGAAGGGGCGGGCCTGAGTGCAGCCTCGGACTACGCCGAGCTGGAGAAGGCCAGGGCGAACCTGGAAGCGTTCCAGGCGGAGGTCGCGCCGGTCCAGGAGAAGTTCCGGGGCCTGAAAGAAACGATCAGGGGCGCCCTCGACGAGAAGCTGTTCAATGCGATTGCCGCGGCCATCCAGAACGTGGACAACCAGACGCTTGACCAGCTCATCGCGTCTCTGGGTGCGACGCAATGGAACGCATTGAAGGCGACCGATGCCTTCAACGGCATGCTGGGCGCCATGCGCGGAGAGGCGTGGCGGGACGAGGTCGAGTGGATCCGGCTGACCCGTGGCGAGTACGCGGCCTGGATGGCTGAACGCGGCGCGGAGATCAACGCAAGGGGCGGCCCGGACAAGATGGACCCGGCCCAGCGCGCAGAGTTCAACAGGGATGCCGCGCGCAAGAAGGCCGACATCGAACGCAAGGCCCAGTTCCGCGAACAGCAGCAGGCCGCCCAACAGTCGGTCAGGGGCGTGCACGAGCAGGCTGATGCGTACGCCGGGCTGATGGATCGCATCGAGAAGCAGATCGCCCAGGACCGGGTGCGGCAGAAGCTGAAGGAGGGGATGACAGAGGCGGAAAAGCTGCAGGTCACCCTCCTTGACGAGATGGAGCATGCCGAGAAGAAGCTCAGCGAGCAGAAGGAACTGCGGGTGAAGGCCTCGCTGGACGCCGCGGTGGCCCTGGCCAAGGAAGCGGCAGCCGCTGAAGCGTCGAAGAAGGCCCAGCAGGATCTGCTGAAGCTGCAGCGGGAGCTCCAGCAGGCGGCGCATGCACAGCAGCGCGGCAACGACCAGGCGCTGTTCGGCATCGGCCATGGCGCAGCGAGCGTGGATCGCATGCAACGCCGTTCCGCTCTGGATGAGGATCGGGACAATCGAAAGCGCGCGCTGGACGACGAGTCGCGTGGTGAGGATGGCAAGGTCATCGAGTCGGAGCGCTACAGAGCCCGGCTGGCCGAGCTCGATGCATTCCATGAACAGTCACTGCAACGCGAGGCAGAGTTCCAGGAGAACAAGAAGGCATACCAGTCCGATTGGAAGAACGGCGCAATGCGGGCGTTCGAGGACTATGCCGATGCCGCGGCCAATGCCGCCGAGTTGAGCCACGGCGTCTTCAGTAATGCATTGGGCGGGTTGGAAGACAGTCTGGTCAAGTTTGCCCAGACCGGAAAGCTGTCCTTCTCCGACCTCGCCGACTCGATCATCGCCGATCTGGCGCGCGTGGCAGCCAAACAGATGGTCAGTGGGCTGATCAGTTCGATCGGGCAGATGTTCGGACCGAAGATCACCGGCTTTTCCATCGGCGGCTATACAGGCCCAGGGGGCAAGTACGAGCCGGCCGGCATCGTCCACAAGGGCGAGGGCGTGCTCAGCCAGGAAGACATGGCTGCGCTCGGCGGCCCATCGGCATTCTTCGCCCTGCGCACTTCGCTGCGAACCGGCAATGGCCTGTCCGGTGGTGATAGCGGGGGTTATGTGCAGGTACCGATCGCCCGTGCCGGCGAGGGTGGGATGAATGTGGAAATCAACAACTACGGCGAAAGCCGGGTCAACACCCGGGAAGAGCGGCAGCGCATGCCCGATGGCAGCGAAGTACGGCGGCTGGTGATCGACATCGTGGGCGACAGCCTCAACGGTGGTGAGCTGGGCGCCATTGGACGGGCCCGATACGGATGGACGGAGGCAGTGGGATGAGCAGTTGGCCAGAATATGCAGAAATCCGCTTTGCGGATTACGGCGAGGAGATCGTCGCTTCGGAAGAGCGGACCGAGATGGAGCGCGGCCCCAGCAAGATGCGCGCGCTCAACAGCCGGGTGATGAAGAACGTGTACGCCTCGGTGCAGTTCCGCACCGCGGCTGACGCCGAGGCATTCGAAGCGTGGTACCTGCACGATGTCGGTCGCGTCGGCTGGTTCACGATGGAGCACCCGCGGACCGGGCAGCCGATCAGCGCCCGCTTCCCGCAGGGCATCGGCCGCCTGGTGCCACTGAACACCCGGTTCCGCTTCTCCAAGCGCGATCTTGTACTGGAGTACATGCGATGAGTTCCTTCCATGAGCGCCGCCAGCGCCTGGCCGACACCCAGGGACCGCTGATGCTGTTGGAAGTGTCGGCGCCGTCGATGCCGGAGGTGTTGCGGATCGTCAACGACAACGTCAACTGGACCAGCAACGGCAAGGAGTTCATTGCCGCACCGTTCGGCTTCCAGCTTCCCGACGATGTCAGTGGACAGGCACCGCGCGCGCAGCTGGTGATCGACAACATCGGCCGCGCACTCACCGAGGACCTGGAAGGGCTTGCCCCCGGAGAGATGGTGACCGCACGGTTGATGCTGACCGATCGCGCCGATCCGGATGCCATCGAGGCCGAGTACGACCTGCCGATGACCCAGGTGTCGGTCAACACGCGCACGGTCAGTGCCCAGTGTGGTGTCGACTTCCTGATGCGCCAGCAGGCTGTGCTGCTGCATGCCAATCCGTTCACGCTGCCGGGAATCTTCTGATGCGCCTGGTCGACGTCGAGCGATGGGTGGGCATCCCCTATGACGAAGCAGCGTGCGACTGCGCCGACCTGGTGATGCAGGTGCAGCGGGCGCTGTTCGCCCGTGAAGTGGCACTGCCCGGACGCCGGCCGCGCGGGCGGCGCGGCTCGGCCGAGCTGGGCGCATTGTCGCGCGCGCAGGCGGTACCTCGCGAGGGCCCTCCACAGGACGGCGACCTGGTACTGATGATCGAACGCGGACAACACAACCCCGGCCACGCCGGGGTTTTCTTTTTCCTGGCTCATGAGGGCTGGGTCTTGCACAGCAACGAAACGAACGGCTGCAGCGTGCTGCACCGCGTTCGTGACCTGCCCGGATTTGGGCTGAGGATCGAGGGATACTACGCATGGAACTGACACCACAACCGGCGGTCGACGGCCGCCTCATCATCACCCCGCACCCGGTGCTGCTGGATGGCCAGCGCAACGTGCCGGTCGAACTGCGCCCGGGTGAAAGCCTGTACGCATTCCTCATGCGCCATGTAGACGGGCTCGATGGCCGCGCATGGCAGGTCTGCGTTGACGGGCTGGAGGTGCCGCGCGAGCAGTGGATGCACACGCGACCGCGCCATGGCCAGTTGATCGAAGTGCGCAGCGTGGTGGGCAAGGCGGTGATTCCGCTGGTGGCGATGATCGCGCTGACCTATTTCACCTTCGGCATCGGCACGCTGGTGGCCGGTTCCGCGTGGGGCGCAGGCGCCGTTGCGGGGCTCAGCGCCACCTACGGCACCGCGCTGGCGTCGGCGGTCTATGTTGCCGGCAGCGTGCTGATCAACAAGGTGCTGGGCCCGAAGCCTCCCCGTGCAGGTGGCGGTGGCGGTGTCGCCGACACGGCGTATTCCCTGGCAGCGCCGCGCAACCGTGTGCGCGCCTATGAACCGCTGGGCCTGCTGTTCGGTTCCACGCGCCTCGCTCCGGACCTGATCAGCCGCCCCTATACCTGGTTCGAGGGCGATGAGCAGTACGTCGGCCTGACCCTCAGCCCGGGCATCAACGTTGGCCGGGTGGAGGCCCTGCAGAACGGTGATTCGGCGCTGTCCAGCTACGAAGGCGTGCGCACCTGGTTCCGCGGCTTCCCGCAGATGCCCGACGAAGCGATTCCGCTGTACAGCAACGCGGATGTGATTGAAGGCGCGCAGCTGCTCGATACCGGCAGCGATGCCAAGCACGTGGCCAGCCCGTGGGTGGAGCGCACCAGCTCCGCTGACTCTCTGCGCCTGCAGGTGAACATCGAGTTCCGGCTGTGGGATACCACGTCCAAGGGCAAGGACAAGGACAACCGCGAGCAGATCCAGATCCAGTACCGGCCGGTCGGCTCCGATGCCTGGCAGTCGTTCGGCAATTACAGCGTCGTGGGACGCACGCAGAAGGCGCGCCGCGTCAGCTACGGCCGCGACGTGGAGCTGGGCCAGTACGACGTGCGCGTACGCGTGGCCGGGCAGAACACCGATGGCAGTGGCGCGCAGGCGAATTTCACCTGGACCACGCTGGTCAGCGTGCAGCGCGACGACGCCAGCCATGCCGGCATTCCTGCCATCGGCCTGCAGATGAAGGCGTCCGGCCAGCTCAATGGCACCCCGGATGAGATCCGCTGCGTGGCTCATGCGCGACCGATTCCGGTGTGGAAGGGTGAAGCGGCCGGCTGGGTGACCGAGGAAACCAGCAACCCGGGCGCACAGATCCTGGCCTACGCGCGTGGCATCCATGATGAGAACGGCAAGCGCATCGCCGGCCTGGGCATGGCCGACCGGCGCATCGATATCGAAAGCCTGAAAGCCTTCATGCTGCACTGCGCGGACAACGCGCTGGGCTACGACTACTGGCTGACCGAGGTGCGCAGCCACCAGGCAGTGCTCGACGCCATCGCGCTGGCCGGCTTCGGCCAGGTGACCTGGGCCAAGGGCCGGCTGGGCGTGGCCTGGGCGGCCGATGAGCAGCCCCTGTCCGGCGTGGTCAACATGGCCACGATCAAGAAGGGCCAGTTCCAGGTCGATTACACCCTGGCCAACGCTGCCGACGGCATCGAGTACAGCTACCTGGACCGCCGCACCTGGAAGGCGGCGACGCTGCGCGTGCCGGCGCCGGGCGTGGAGGTGATGCTCAATCCGGCCAAGATCACCGGTGAGGGCGTCAGCTCCGAAGCCCATGCCGCGATGCTGGCGCGTTGGCATCTGGCGCAGAGCGTCTATCAATACAAGTCGATCAGCTACAGCACCGACATCGAGCACCTGGCCTACTCGCGGTTGTCGGTGCTGGCGTTGCAGCACGACCTTACCCAGTGGGGCTTCGGTGGCCGCCTGATCGATGCCGCCGTCGACGCTGCAGGCGTTGCCACGCTGCAACTGGACGAGACGGTCCCGGCACCTTCGCTGGGCAGTGCGTTCATCGGCCTGCGTATTCCAGGCGAGCGTGTCTACCGCGTACTGCGCGTGGTTCCGGGCGCTGAGCCAAGTGACAGGCTGGTGCTGGCCGATCCGTGGCCGGCAGATGCACCGCTGCCGGGCCACAACGACGGCAATCCTGCACACGACACGATCTGGATCTACGACTTCAAGCAGACGCCGGGTACCCGCGTGCGCGTGACCGGCATCCGCCCGGAAGGTGACCTGAAGGGCGCCGCTGTGGAGGTGGTGCAGGAGGGGCCCGAGTTCTGGCACTACGTGCGGACCGGGCAGTATGTGCCGCCGTCGAATGAATCCTCGCTGCAGACCCGGCCGGTGGCCAGCAATCTGAAGGTGGTCGAGCGCCAGGTCAGCCGGGGTGGCAGCGTGCATACCGAACTGCAGGCCAGCTTCGATATCAGTGGACCCACCGGCGAAACGCGGGTCCTGTCCGATCCAGACGGCAATGCCGCGCTGGAGGAAGTGGCACGCACCAGCACGCGATCAGCGAGCTGGGCGATTCCCGGAGCGGGTACCTATCCGGTGGTCGTTCGTCCGTACAGCCCCGATGGCCGTGCCGGCGTTGCCGTGTCCACCCAGTACACCACGCTGGGTGCCGATGCGCCGCCGGTCCTGGTCGATCTGTTCGACATCGAAGAGCTCAGCGGTGGCGTGCGCCGGTATGTGTGGGGCTTCTCCGGCGACACCGTGCAGTCGGCTGATTTCGCCGGCGTGGAAATCCGCTATACCGCCGGCAGTATCGACAACCCGCTGTGGGAGCACATGACCCCGCTGGGCGATGCCGGTGGCTTCTTCACCTCCGCAATCGAAGCCGTATTGCCAGAGGCGGGCAGCTGGACGTTTGCGTGCCGCAGTCGCAACACCGCTGGCGTGCTGTCCGTCGGTGCCCGCTACCTGCGACGCTCGCTGGGGCGCAATACCGGGCAGACGCTGGAGGGAATCGGCGGTGTGGTCGAATCGGTCAAGCAGGACCTGGGCAAGGAAATCAACGCCCGCATCGACAGCGACCTGGCCGCCGCCACCCGTACAGCCGAGGCGCTGCGTAGCGAATCGCTGCGCCTGCAGGACCAGATCACCGCCAGCGCCCAACGACTTGCCGGCCAGGCCGAACGGCTGGACCAGCAGGCGCAGGCGCTCAAGGCGAACACCGATGGCCTGGCGCGCGAAGTGCTGGACCGTGCTGCCGGCGATCTGAATACCCGCACCGAGCTGACCACGGCGGTGACCCGCGAAACCAGCGAGCGCCGGTCGGATGTGGAGAACCTGACCCGCATGGTGAGCCAGCTGTCGGCAGGCAGTGGCGTGCAGTTCGACAGCAAGCGCATCTGGTACTTCGACAGCAGCGTGGAAGGTTGGGGCGCGAATGGCGGCAGTCCAACGCTGGTGGAGGGCTGGCTGCGCCCGGCCAACCATGCCAGCGACGCCTTCGTGACGAGCCCGCGCGGCCAGGATGTCCAGGGCGCGGCGCACCGCTTCGTCAAGCTGCGCATCCGCAAGGTGGGCAGTCCTGCCTGGGACGGGCGCCTGCTGTGGAATGGTCCCGGCCAGTCGTGGGACAACGCACGCATGGTGCAGTTCGCGGAGCCAAGCTATGACAGCAACGGCATCGCGACGCTGGACGTGGACAACATTCCATGGAACGGGACCATCGTCGACCAGATCCGCCTGGATCTGTCCAAGGCGCAGACCGATGCCGACTACTTCCTGCTGGACTGGGTGGCGATCGGTCGCCCGACGCCGGGTGCGTCGGTGGCCATGCTGCAGGACGAAGCCACTGCACGCGTCGCAGCAGACAGCAGCGAAGCGGGCCGGCGCGAGTCGCTGGCCGTGCAGTTGCGCGGCAGCTACGAGGGCGGTGACCTGGCAGGGGTCAGCCAGGGCCTGATCGCGGCCGAGAAGACCGCACGGCTGAGTGGCGACCAGGTCAACGCGCAGTCGATCCAGGCACTCCAGGCACGGATGCCGGCAGGCACCGGCGCGCTGGCCACCAGTGCCAGTGTCAGCAGCCTGCAGCAGGCGATGGTGACCGCTGACACCGCGCTGGGGCGGCGCGTGGACAGCCTCGATGCCACGATGGGGGACAAGATCGGATCCAGCGCCTTCAATGCGTTGAAGACCGAAGTCGGGCAGCTCGATGGCCGGGTTACCAGCAGCAGCCAGGACCTGGTGCAGCTGAAGAGTCGCATGGAAGCGGTGATGGGCGCGGGCAGCAACCTCGCGCTCAATGGCGACTTCAACCTGGGCGCTGGCACCGGCTGGACGTTCTTCAACACCACCGCAGCATCGGTGGTGCGCGAGGGCCGCGGCAACAGCCTGTGCTGGAAGGCGGAGCCCTATGCGGGCGGAAGCAATACGGTGGTCAGCGCCGCGGTCAATGAGGGGCGCGTCATCACCCTGACCGCCGGCCGTCGCTATCGGGTGTCGTGCTGGACGCGGACCAGCGAGGACTTCGACGGCACCGCCGACAATACCAAGCTGCGCGTCGCCGACCACAACGGCAACCTGATGGGCGGCGCCACGCAGTCGTTCCCGAAATCGGCGGACTGGGTCAAGACCGAGACCTTCGTGACGTTGCCGCCTACCGGCACGGTGCAGGGCATCAAGGTCACGATCAATCGCAATGGCACGGCCGGCACGTTGTGGCTGGACGATCTGTGGGTGGAGGATGTGACCGATGTCGACGCGAACGCTGCGGCGGTCAGTGGCCTGTCGACCAGGGTGGAACAGATCGATGGCAAGCTGAGCAGTGCCGCCGAGGACGTCACCCGGCTGGCCTCGGGCATCGGCAACATGGTGGCCTACAACATCATCGCCAACGCACATATCCTCGCCTGGCCCACCGGTGGCCCCCGAGCATCGGGTGTGTACCGTGCCAACGGCAGCATCGTGCCGGGCATGGGCGCCAACCGGGGGCTGCGGGTGGGCATCATCAATGCGGACAACAGCATCACCGATACGGCGGTGTTCGATACCCATGGCAATCTGCAGAGCGAGTCGGCCCGCTTCAACACCTGGTACGACCAGACGCTGAAGGACAACCAGTACTTCATTGCCTATACGTCCGATGCAGTGGGGGCGATCAGTAGTGCCAGCAACAGCGACACCAGTGGCCTGCGCACCCGCCTGCTGGACGCGGGCCTGTCACAGGAAAACCTGGCGGCCCTGTCGGGGTCGCGGATGCTGGTGATGATCGGGCGGCGCAGGAGTGGTGCCGGCGGTGGCAGGCAGATCCTGTCGCCCTTGCCGGAGACCGGCCGTACTGGCATGTGGGTGGAAATGACCGTCACCGTGCTCAATGGCGTGCCGACCGGATCGCAGGATTCGTCGATGCTCGATCGTACGGCGCGGAGCAATGCGGACGCCTTGACCGGGCTGCGCACCGACGTCAGCAAGCTCGGTACCGACCTGGTGTCCGCCGCCGACAGCCTGACCAGCCTGACCGCGCGGGTCGACACCTCGGTGACCAGCAGCGACAACGTGCTGCGCAACAGTAACTTTGCTGGCAGTGCCGCCTGGTGGACGCTGACCCGTACCGTGTCGGCCAACACCGTGGAGTGGGTGAAGGCATCGGGCCAGAGTGGTGATGCGTTGCTGATGACGCATGGGCCGCAGGCCGGGCAGAACCCCTTCATCACGGCCAATGACGCGCGGTGGTTGCCGGTGGTTGCGGGGCGGTCGCGCCGGTACCGACTGGTGATGGTGGCTCGCGCCTTTGATGAAGCCACGGCGACCCTGGTCTGCCGGTTGCGCGTGCGAACCACGGGTACAGGCGAAAGCCATGCCGACGTGACGCTGAACCTGTCCGATGCGTCCTGGAAAACCTACACGGCCGAATGGTCTGCCGCGCAGGATCGCAACGAGATCATGCCGCAGGTGCATCTGACCAACGCCGGCGGCAAGGTGCTGTTCGACCGGATCGAGTTCTACGACATCACCGATGCGCAGGACATCGCCGGCAACGCGACGGCCATCGCCAACCTGCGCAGCGACGTGGTGCAGCTGGGCGATCGTGTCACCAGCAGTGCGTCCAGTGTGCTCAAGCTGCAGTCGGACGTGCAGTCGGTCCTCAATGGCAGCGACAGCCTGTTCCCGCTGGGTGCGTTCGAAACGTTCCAGGATGGCCAGCTGCTGGGCAGTGCGGCGGGCACGATCTACACCGTCCGCGCCGATGCTCGCCGGACCGGTGAGCGCGGTCTGGATGTGAACGTTGCGGCCAACACCAGTCCGAACACCAATGCGGACCTGTACCTCGGGCAGTGGACCCCCATCACCGGCAATCGCCGCATCTATGTGGAGTACTACGCCCGCCTGCATCCGGACAGTATCCAGCCGACTGGTGGTTCCATCCGGGTGGGCTGGCAGACCACCAACGAAGCCAACGCGGAGAATTCGTGGCCCTTGCAGGCTTACGCACTGGCCTCGCTGCGCAAGGATGGCTGGACCAAGGTCAGCGGCTACCTGAACACCGCCGCGTCTGCGGCGAAGTGGCGGATGCTGGTCAGCATTCCGGGAGGAAGTGGTGCGCGCGAAGTGGGCGTGCGCGTGCAGGTGGACGACATCCGCATGATCGATGTCACCGACGCCTACGCCGCGCAGCAGAGCGCCGCTGCCACGGCCACCGCGGTGACCGCGCTGACCACCAAAGTCGATCAGCAGGGCACGAAGGTCGACGCGCAGGCGCAGCAGCTCACAGACCTGTCCAGCGGGCTGAAGGGCGTGCTCAACACCGGAAGCGGCCTGCTGCCCAATCCCGACTTCGCCGAAGGGCTGGGGGGGTGGGCGGCATCGGCGGCGGCCAATGGGGCGGTGTGGAGTACGGTCAACGGCGACGGACGCCCAGGTGTGCTGCTCAACCGCTACACGAACGTGAATCCGACCCTGCAGGCCAACGGTGGCAAATGGGTGCCGATCAACGGCGCGCGCCGCCTGCGGGTGATCGTCCGCGCCTGCGGTGCTGGCGGCGCCAACAATCTGCTGGTGCGGATATATCGCAAGAATGCGGCAGGCCAGCAGTCCTACCAGGATCTGCGTGCCGTGTTCGCGGTGGAGGCGTTCGAGACCCGATCGTTCGACTTCGATGCCTTCAACAGCGGCATCGATGCCTGGCGCTTGAACCTCTATGTTCATCCCGACAACGGTCAGGTGCGGGTGGACAGCGTCCAGGTCTATGACATCACCGACCAGGTGGCCAACGATGCCAATGCCTCGGCCATCACGGGGCTGAGCACCTCGGTAAGCCAGCAGGGCACCAAGCTGGACACCACCGCGCGTGACCTGACCCAGCTCAAGACCCAGGTGGGCGATGTATCGGCCAGCGGCTTCTCGCAGCTGAACAGCCAGGTCAGCCAGCAGGGTACGCAACTGACCGCGCTGTCCGGGCGGATCGATGGCGTGCAGGCCTCACTGGGTGGCAAGGCGGATGCAGCCGTGGTCACCAGCATGCAGGCGCAGGTCAAGAATCTGGGCGCCGGTGGCAACCTGCTGATGAACACCACGTTCCCCTTCTGGCAGCGCTCGGGGTGGGGCTGGGGCAGTAATCCGAACGGGCGGTGGACCGAACTGGGCAACCCCACCGGCGATGACAACTGGCATCCGCAGGGGATCTTCGGGCTGGGCGCGGTGACGCCCGGCGTCGTCGCAGCAGGCGAAATGGCATGGTGGGGAACCGAGTACGACATCGCCATCGAAGGCGGCAAGACCTATTGCGCGTCCGCCTGGATCAATACCCATCGCGTGGAAGCCAAGCTGGAGATGACGTTCTTCGATGCGGCCGGCAATCACCTGGGGCTGGTGCACAGCCCGGGCGTGAGGAGCGATACCGGAACCCCGATCACGCTCGACCGCTTGACGCGCACGTTCCTGATCACCAAGGCGCCCGCCACGGCGACCTTCGCTCGCTTTCGCGTGATCGTGATCGGCACCGGTGGAAACACGCCCTATTTCTGGATGTTCCGCCCGATGCTCAGCCAGGTGGACGCGGCAGCAACCGCCCCGCCCACCTGGTCGGCCGGAGGCACCGAGTCTTCCGCGCAGTGGTCGGTCAACGTCCGTGCAGATGGCCGGGTAGGGGGCGTGCAACTGGCGTCCAGCGGCCAGGTCTCGCGTTTCGATGTGGTGGCCGACGCGTTCAGTGTCAGTGCCCCCGGTGGCGGGCGTCGTACCGAGTACAGCGATGGCAACTGGCGGGTCTATGACGAAGCCGGACGCCTGCGCGTGCGCATGGGCGTGTGGTGACCCGTGCACCTGCCCGTCGCGGTGGGTGCCCTGCATGAAAACCGTTCGGGCCGCCGGTGGATGCGGCCCTTTTTTTGGAGATCCAACATGAAGTTCAACGCACGTCTTGTCCTGCTGACCCGCGCAGTGGAGCAGTCGGGGGTGGTCAATCTGCATTTCCGGCCGGAGGGCGAGAACCTTCTTCCGCAGATGGTGATCCCGGTATCGCCGCTGGATGCGCATGCCTTGAAGTTCGGGGCACTGTACCGGTTCGAGGCGATCGAGGTGGAAGAAGCGCTGCCCATTGAAACAGCCGCTGGCTGAGACCGGGCGGTTGCAGTGGTGCTGGATATGACCGGGTACTGACCCTTCACGGGCCAGGCGCCGCAGGCGGCAGCGGCGATTCAGGGCGCTGGCCCGAAGCCCGGTATACTGGCGCCCTTTCAGGCCCCGGCCCCCAGGAACCCCTGCCATGCCGGCAGGGGCCCAGGCCCCCAGAGTCCCGCGATTCCATGTCCCAGCTGAACCCCAAAGTCGGCTTCGTCAGCCTTGGCTGCCCGAAGGCCCTCGTCGATTCCGAGCGCATCCTCACCCAGCTCCGCTCGGAAGGCTACGACATCGTCCCGTCCTACGATTCGGCCGACGTGGTGGTGGTCAACACCTGTGGCTTCATCGATTCGGCGGTGACCGAGTCGCTGGATGCCATTGGCGAGGCGATGAACCAGAACGGCAAGGTCATCGTCACCGGCTGCCTGGGCAAGCGCCCTGAGCAGATCCGCGAGGCGTACCCCAACGTGCTGGCGGTGTCCGGCCCGCAGGATTACCAGAGCGTGATGGAAGCGGTGCATGAAGCACTGCCGCCCAAGCACGATCCGTTCGTGGATCTGGTGCCCGACTACGGCATCAAGCTGACCCCGCGCCATTACGCCTACCTGAAGATTTCCGAAGGCTGCAACCACAAGTGCAGCTTCTGCATCATTCCGTCGATGCGCGGCAAGCTGGTCTCGCGCCCGGTGGATGAGGTGCTGCGCGAAGCCGAGCGCCTGGTGCGTGGTGGCGTGCGTGAGCTGCTGGTGGTTTCGCAGGACACCTCGGCCTACGGCGTGGACGTGAAGTACGCCGAGAAGATGTGGCGCGACAAGGCCTACCAGACCCGCCTGAAGGCGCTGTGCGAAGGCCTGTCCGAGCTGGATGCGTGGGTGCGCATGCACTACGTCTACCCGTATCCGCACGTGGACGAAGTGGTGCCGCTGATGGCCGAGAACCGCATCCTGCCGTACCTGGACATCCCGTTCCAGCATGCGAGTCCGCGCATCCTGCGCCTGATGAAGCGCCCCGGTGCGGTCGAGAAGACCCTGGAGCGCGTGCAGAACTGGCGCCGAATCGCGCCGGACATCACCGTGCGTTCGACCTTCATCGTCGGCTTCCCGGGCGAGACCGAGTCCGAGTTCGAAGAACTGCTGTCGTTCCTCGACGAAGCGCAGCTGGATCGCGTGGGCGCGTTCGCCTATTCGCCGGTCGAGGGGGCCACCGCCAACGATCTGCCCGATGCTGTGCCGGAGGAAGTGAAGCAGGAGCGTCTGTCCCGCTTCATGGAGAAGCAGGCGCAGATCTCCGCCTCACGCCTGGAGGCCAAGATCGGCACCGTGCAGCAGTGCCTGGTCGACGCCATCGAAGGCGATATCGCCGTGGCCCGTTCCAGGGCCGATGCGCCGGAGATCGACGGACTGGTGCACATCCAGAACGCCGACCAGGTGCCGCTGCGCGTGGGCGACTTCGTCGACGTGGAAATCACCGAGAGCGACGAGCACGACCTGTACGGTGACGCGCTGCCCGCCGCTACCCGCCCGGCATTCGACCTCAAGATGCTGTGACCGCAGCGACGACCGCCGCCAGTGACGGGGGCGGCGTCCGGCGCTTCGTACCGCCGCCACGTGCGGCGATCGATCCGCAGGTGTTCGCGCAGCCGCTGTTTGCCGGGCTGCAGGATTTCCGTGATCTGCTGGATGGCCCCCACTGGCCGTCCATCGCGGCGCTTGACGCACGCCTGTCCCTGCCGGGTTGGCAGCTGGTCGAACAGGATGCCGCGTTGCTGGCCGATGGCCTGCACTACGAGGCCCGCATCGCGCAGGGGCGCATCGCCACCCGTGCCGACAACTGGCACGACCTGTTCAACGCGCTGGTGTGGGCCTCCCACCCGCAGCTCAAGCGGGCACTCAACGTGCAGCAGTGCCGGCATATCGAAGCCATGCCACCCGGCCAGCGCAACCGCGCGCAGGCCGCCTTGACCCAGTTCGACGAAACCGGCGTGATCGTGCGTGTGGGGGATGTCACGTTGCTGCGCGCGTGGGATGGGCATGACTGGCCTGCGTTGTTCGAGCCAACGCGCTGGCAGAGCGGTGACATCGCCATTGCCACGGTATTCGGGCACGCGTTGATGGAACAGGCACTGCTGCCGGGGCGATTGCTGGTGGGCAAGTGCGTGGTGGTGCAGGGTGATGCCGATGCTGCCTGCGTTGACGCGGTGACTGCGGCCATTGCCGAAGGCAGGGCAGTGACCGATCCGCTGCAGCTGCGGCCCCTGCCGTTGGCCGGTGTTCCTGGCTGGCACGGCGTGCAGGATTCCGCCTTCTATCGCAATGCCGGGTATTTCCGCCCGTTGCGCGCAGGGCGCACATACCCGCCGCCGTTGTAGAGCCGAGCCCATGCTCGGCTGCGTTTGCCCATCAGACGAGCATGGGCTCGGCTCTACAACGGCAGCGAGGTCGGGCATGACTCGACTCTACAACGGCGCGTACTCCACCCCGATCACCGCAAAGGTGAATTGCCCGCCGGGCAGCTCCACCGAGAATTCATCATCCAGTCGCTTCTTCAGCAGCGCCCGCGCCAACGGCGAATCGATGCTGATCCAGCCCAGCCCGGCATCGGTCTCATCCGGCCCGACAATGCGATAGCGGCTGGTCTCGCCACTGTCCACATTCTCCAGTTCCACCCATGCGCCGAAGAACACCGCCAGCGGGTCGGTCGGCGTGGTGTCGACCACGCGCAGTGATTCCAGCCGCTTGGTCAGGTAGCGCACGCGACGGTCGATCTCGCCCAGCTGCTTCTTGCGATAGGTGTATTCGGCGTTCTCGGAGCGGTCACCTTCCGCGGCGGCCGCGGCCAGTGCCTTCACCACCTCCGGGCGGCGCACGCGCCACAGCTCATCCAGTTCGGCCTTCAGCCGGGCATGCCCGGAGGCGGTGATCAGGGCCGTGCTTTTTTCTGCGGGGGGGCGCCAACGCGACATGCAATACGACTTCTTTTCTGGATGACGAACGGGAGAGCGGGGTCAGATCCCTTTCCAGCGGAAAGGGCTCTGACCCCGGCCGTGGCAGATCAACGCTTTCCGCCGAAGATGCCACCCAGGATGCCGCGCACGATCTGGTTGCCCAGCTTGGTGCCGACGGTGCGCGTGGTCTGCTTGGCCATCGTCTCGATCATGCCCTGGCGGCGCTTGGTGCCGAAGATCGCGTCCTTGATCGCCTGGCCGAAACCGCCTTCCTGCGCTTCGTCCTGCTCGCGGCTGCGCGCGGCCGGCGCCTGCGCCTGTTCGACAGTCTTCTGTGCACGCTGGGCCAGCAGTTCGGCGGCCGATTCGCGGTTGATCGCGGTGTCGTAGCGACTGCCGACCGGGCTGCCGGCACGCACCTGGGCGCGTTCGGCTTCGGTGATCGGCCCCATCCGGCAGCGTGGCGGCGCGATCATGGTCTGCTGCACCGGCATCGGGATGCCCTTGTCCTGCAGCGTGGAGACCAGGGCCTCACCAGTGCCGAGCTGGCTCAGTACCTTGGCCACGTCCAGCTTCGGGTTCGGCACGAAGGTTTCGGCCGCGGTCTTCACCGCCTTCTGGTCGCGCGGGGTGAACGCGCGCAGTGCGTGCTGCACGCGGTTGCCGAGCTGGCCGAGGATGTTGCCTGGCACGTCGTCGGGGAACTGCGAGCAGAAATACACGCCCACGCCCTTGGAGCGGATCAGGCGCACCACCTGCTCGATGCGCTGCACCAGCGATGGCGGCGCATCGTCGAACAGCAGGTGTGCCTCGTCGAAGATGAAGACCAGCTTCGGCTTGTCCAGGTCGCCCACTTCCGGCAGCTGCTCGAACAGCTCCGACAGCAGCCACAGCAGGAAGGTGGAGTACAGCTTGGGCTTGAGTACCAGCTGGTCGGCGGCGAGGATGCCGATCATGCCGCGGCCGTCGTGGTTGACGCGCATGATGTCGGCCAGCTCCAGCGCAGGTTCGCCGAAGAAGTGCTCGCCACCGTCCTGCGCCAGGCGCAGCACCGAACGCTGGATCGCGGCGATCGACTGCGCGCTGACCAGGCCGTACTCGGTGGAGATGTCCTTGCGCTCCTCGGCGACGAGGCCGAGCAGGGCGCGCAGGTCGTCCATGTCCAGCAGCAGCAGGCCGCGGTCGTCGGCCAGCTTGAACACGATGTCGAGCACGCCGGACTGGGTGTCGTTCAACTCGAGGATGCGCGCCAGCAGGGTCGGGCCCATTTCGCTGACGGTGGTGCGCACCGGGTGGCCCAGCTTGCCGTACAGGTCCCAGAAGAGGGTGGGGCTGGCGGCCGGCGCATAGTCGGCCACGCCGATCTCGGCGGCACGCTGGAGCAGGTTCTCGGCGCCGCTGCCGGGCACGGCCAGGCCGGAGACATCGCCCTTCACATCGGCCAGGAACACCGGCACGCCCAGTCGCGAGAAGCCCTCGGCCAGCGTCATCAGGGTCACGGTCTTGCCGGTACCGGTGGCGCCGGCCACCAGGCCGTGGCGGTTGCCGAGTTTCGGCAGCAGGGTGACGGCAATATCGTCGGTAATGCCTTTGCCGAGCAGAATCGGATCCATGGTCCAGCCCTTGTGATGAATAGCCCAATGTTAACCGCCGGCAGTGACGGTCCGAAGGTCGGCTTGCCCGGACCTTGGCGGCGCCGCTACTCTGCCTGCCTGTTTCGCACACAGTGCCATCAATGCCCGTTCCTGTCCTGATTTCCCGCGGTTGGCCGCTGCTGGCCCTGGCCGGCCTGGTTTCCCTGGCGCCCGACGCCCATGCGCAGCGGGTTTCGGCCCGGGACAAGGTGAAGGTGGATGCGCTGCAGCAGCGCATGACCGTCGCCGAAAAGCGCTACAGCGACGCCCTGCTGCTGGTCGCCAATGCCGACCCCAAGGGCAGCAACGAGGCCGACGCCGCGCTGGAGGACATGGAAGATGTCCTCAACGACTGCGTGAAGCAGAAGGGCTGCCAGATGGGCACCCTGCTGGCCAGCTACAAGCGCCTGCTCAAGCACGACGCCGATGCCGCTGCCAGCGATGACGTGGCCGACGAGGGGGGTGACCGCCTGGAAGCCGACCCGGATCACATCGGCCCGCTGACCGCGGATGTGCCCGAGGCCGCGCGCGCTGCCGCGCTGCTGAACGACAAGCGGCACGCCTTCGACAGCATGGTCGAGTACAACCCGGCGGTGCAGGCCGGCATCCGTCGCTGGCTGACCGACATGCGTCCTGCGCTGCTGACCAGCTACGAGAACTACCAGAACCTGCGCGCGGTGATGTGGCCGGAGTGGGAGAAGCGTGGCCTGCCCGAGGCGCTGCTGTTCGGCATCATGGCCAAGGAATCCAACGGCCGCGTGCACGCCTCCTCGCGTGCCGGCGCCGCCGGCCTGATGCAGTTCATGCCGGCCACTGGCCGTCGCTTCGGCCTCGGCCCGGATGGCACCGGCTTCGACACGCGCTTCGATGCGCGCAGCGCCGCCGAGGCCAGCGCCAGCTACCTCAACGAACGCCTGCGCGAACTGAACAACAACGTGGAAATGTCGGTGGCCGCCTACAACGGTGGCGAAGGCCGTGCCGCACGCGTGTTCAAGCAGAGCGCCGGCCAGAGCTTCTGGACCGACAGTGTCTACAACCAGTTCCCGGGCGAGACCAAGGACTATGTGCCGATGGTGATTGCCGCGGCCTGGATCTTCCTGCACCCGCAGCAGTATGGCGTCGAGTTCCCGAAGATCAGCGCGCAGCCGGCCACGCTGCGCCTGGCCAAGTCCACCACCATCTATGAACTGACCATCTGTCTGGGCAGCCACGGCACCCGTGATGGCTACATGCGCGCGCTGCGCAACCTCAACCCGCGCTATGAAGCCGATGGCTGGATTCCGGCCGGCACCCTGATCAACGCCACCACCCGCATCGCCGGGCTGTACCAGCGCAACTGCGTCAGTGGCCCGCGTGCCGACCTGGCCCGCACCCTGATCACCGCCGATCTGAACGCGGCGATCAAGCGCCCGACCGCGGCCAGCTACACCGGCAGCGTCGCCGTGGGCGGCGTGGTGCCGGTGGCCGACGCTGCGGCCTCTACCAGTGTGCCGACCACGCCGGTGGCGGCGGTGGCGACGCCTCGCCCGGCGCCGGCCGCGCGCCCGAAGCCGGTGCGCAGCCACAAGGTGGGCAAGGGCGAGACCCTGGGCGCCATCGCGGCGAAGTTCCAGTGCGACGTGCCGACCCTGGCCCGCGCCAACGGCCTGAAGGCCCCGGCCTACAGCCTGCGTCACGGCCAGACGCTGAAGCTGCAGGGCTGCGACAAGTAATTCCCCCGACCCCTGGAACCCGCATGGATCTCGAAGACACCCGCAACCTGTTCGCCAACCTCCGCGAAAACACCGACTGGGACATCAACGGCCCGTTGCTGTGGGGGTACTTCTTCGTGCACTCCACTGCTGAGCCGTTGCAGGCACTGGCAGAGCACCTGCAGGCGCAGGGCTACACCTTCGTGGAACTGTTCGAACAAGATCCGGAAGAGGGTGACGCGCCGTTCCACGTGCTGCATGTGGAGCGCGTGGAGATCCACGACGAAGCCTCGCTGGACCGTCGCAACCAGGAATTCGCAGCCCTGGCCGCGGAGAAGGGCGTGGAAGACTACGACGGCATGGACGTCGGCCCGGCCCCGGCCCTGCAGTAACGCGCGTACCGGTAGTGCCGGCCGCTGGCCGGCATCCCGTTGTGGAAAAGGGGACGGAGGGGATTAAGTCGTTTATGCATAAACGACTTAATCCCCTCCGTCCCCTTTTTATCAGCGCAGCTTCGCCAGGGCCTGGCCCAGCTGTACCGGGCTTTCGGCGCCCAGCTGCGGGGCGAATTCGGCCACGCCCGGCGGCAGCAGCACGATCACGGTCGAGCCATAGTTGAAGCGTGCCATCTCGGCAAAACGCTCCAGCCTGATGCCCTGGCCGCGGTAGTCCTTGCGGGTGATGCGGTCGCCGTAGTGCGGAATCTCCTCGCCGCTCCACACGGTTTCCACGCCGGACACCAGCAGTGCACCGACCATCACGCTGACCATCGGGCCGAAGCTGGTATCGAAATGGCAGACCAGGCGTTCGTTGCGTGCGAACAGGCGCGGTACGCCGTTGACGGCCGCCGGGCCGACACTGAACAGGCGCCCTGGCACGTGCACGGTTTCACGCAGGGTGCCGGTCCAGGGCATGTGCACGCGGTGGTAGTCGCGCGGGGACAGGTACACGGTGGCGTACAGGCCGTCGTTGTACGGCTTGGCATCCTCGTCGCCGCCCAGCAGTTCGGCGGCGGTGAACGACTGGCCCTTGGCCTGGAAAATGCGGCCGGCCTCGATCCTGCCGAGCTGGCTGATGCGGCCGTCGGCCGGCATCACCAGGCTGCGCGGATCGGCATCGGCCACGCGTGCGCCCGGCTTCAGCGCACGGGTGAAGAACTGGTTGAAGGTCGCATAGCTGCGCGGGTCCGGGTTGGCCGCTTCGTCCAGGTTGACGTTGAACTTGCGGGTGACCGTGTCGATCAGCCAGCGCGACACGCGCGGATCGTCCGAGTACGCCAGCGAACGCGCCATCGAGGACAGCAGGCGGTGGGGCAGGGCATACGTCAGGGCGGTGGTGAGGCTCATGGGGCGGTTTTCTCGGTCAGCTTCTGCAGGTCGCGGGCGATCGCCGGCGCGTTGAACGGGGGGCGTACCAGGCCGGCGAGGCGGCCCTGCGGGTCGAGCACGGCCAGGCTGGCCGAATGCTCGACGGTGTAATCCTCGGGGTTCTCGTCGAAATGCTTGCCCGGCACCTTCTGGAACACGAAGCCCAACGAGGTGGCGAAGCGCTCCAGCGAGGGAACGTCAGCGGTGGCGGCCAGGGTGTCCTTGTGGAAGCCGTGCACGTACTCGCCCAGCCGGGTGGCGCTGTCGCGGTCGGGGTCGACCGAGATGAACAGCACGCGTGGGCGCAGGCTGTCGGGCAGGGCTTCCCACTGGTTCTGCGCGCCGGCCAGCGCGGCCAGCGTGGTCGGGCAGACGTCCGGGCAGAAGGTGAAGCCCAGGAACACCAGGGTCCAGTGGCCCTTCAGTTCGCCCGGGATCAGGCGGGTGCCGTCGGACTGGGCCAGGTTGAAGTCGGGCAGTTCGCGCGGCTGCGGGTACAGCGTGATCGCTTCGGTGGCCGGGGCATTGGCCGGCGGCTTCGGCGCGAACACCTGCTGGGCGGCCAGCAGGCCGAGACCCGCCGCCAGGGCGATCAGCAGGATGATGCCGGCGTTGCGATTGAACATGGGGGCTCCCGCGCGAAGTGGGCCCCATCATACCGGCTGTGGCCCGAATCGTTTCCGCCGCAACGGATGCCGCCACGGGCGCCAGCCCCTATAATCGGGGGCCACTTTGCCCGCAGTACCGCCATGACCGCTGAAACGGCCGCCGAACTCCACACGATCATCGATCTGATCCGCTACGGCACCAGCCGTTTCAACGAAGCCGGGCTGACCTTCGGGCACAGCTACGACAACGCGCTGGACGAGGCCACCCAGCTGGTGCTGCACAGCCTGCACCTGCCGCACGACCTCGGCCCGGCCTACGGCCAGGCGCGCCTGCTGCAGGCCGAAAAGCTGCGCGTGCTGGAGCTGTTCCAGCGCCGCATCGATGAACGCATCCCGGCCGCCTACCTGACCGGTGAGGCCTGGTTTGCAGGATTGAGCTTCAAGAGCGACAAGCGCGCCCTGGTACCGCGCTCGCCGATCGCCGAACTGATCGAATGCGGCTTCGAGCCGTGGCTGGCCGGCCGCGACGTGTACCGTGCACTGGACCTGTGCACCGGTTCGGGCTGCATCGCCATCGCCATGGGCCACTACTACCCGAACTGGCAGGTGGACGGCGTCGACCTGAGCGACGATGCACTGTCGCTGGCCGAAGAAAACAAGGAGCGCCTGCAGGCGCACAACGTCACCCTGATCAAGTCGGACCTGTTCAACGGCCTGTCCGGCCGCCACTACGACCTGATCGTCACCAATCCGCCATACGTCACCAACGACGAGACCGATGCCCTGCCGCAGGAATACTCCTACGAGCCGGAGATGGGCCTGCGTGCCGGCGACGACGGCCTGGACCTGGTGCTGAAGATCCTGCGCGATGCCCCGCTGCACCTGAGCGAGGACGGCCTGCTGATCTGTGAAGTGGGCGAATCCGAGCAGCATCTGGTCAAGCTGCTGCCGGAAGTCGATTTCGCCTGGATCGAATTCAAGGTCGGCCAGATGGGTATCTTCGCGGTTGAATGCCGCGAGCTGATCGCCCACAGCGCACGCATCACCGAACTGGCGGCGCAGCGCCCGTGAGCTCCAATTCGTTCGGCAAGCTGTTCACCGTCACCACGTTCGGCGAGTCGCACGGGCCGGCCATCGGCTGCGTGATCGATGGCTGCCCGCCGGGGCTGGCGCTGGACGCGGCCGAATTCGCCCACGACCTGCAGCGCCGCGCCACCGGCAAGAGCCGGCATACTTCGGCGCGGCGCGAGGCCGACGAGGTCGAGATCCTGTCCGGCGTGTACGAGGGCCTGACCACCGGCACCCCGATCGCGCTGCTGATCCGCAACACCGACCAGCGCAGCAAGGATTACGCCAACATCGGCCAGCAGTTCCGGCCGGGCCATGCCGACTACAGCTACTGGCACAAGTACGGCATCCGCGACCCGCGCGGTGGCGGCCGTTCCTCGGCACGCGAGACCACCATGCGCGTGGCCGCTGGCGTGGTCGCCAAGAAGTGGCTGGCCGAGCGCTTCGGCGTCACCGTGCGTGGCTACCTGTCGCAGCTGGGCGACATCACCCCGGCCGGTTTCGACTGGTCGGCGGTGGAAGACAACCCGTTCTTCTGGCCGCACGCTGCACAGGTGCCCGAACTGGAGGCGTACATGGACGCGCTGCGCAAGTCCGGAGATTCGGTCGGCGCGCGCGTGGACGTGGTCGCCGACAATGTGCCGCCGGGCTGGGGTGAGCCGATCTACGGCAAACTCGACGGTGAACTGGCTGCCGCGCTGATGAGCATCAACGCGGTGAAGGGCGTGGAGATCGGCGACGGTTTCGCCAGCGCCGCGCAGAAGGGCACCGAACACCGCGACCTGCTGACCCCGCAGGGCTTCGCCAGCAATCATGCGGGTGGCATCCTCGGTGGCATTTCCACCGGCCAGCCGGTGGTCGCCTCGATCGCGTTGAAGCCGACCTCCAGCCTGCGCCTGCCGGGCCCGTCGCTGGATACGTCCGGCAACGTGGTCGAGGTGGTCACCACCGGCCGCCACGACCCCTGCGTCGGCATCCGCGCCACCCCGATCGCCGAGGCGATGGTAGCGATGGTGCTGATGGACCAGGCGCTGCGCCACCGCGCGCAGTGCGGCGATGTCGGCACGATCACCCCGCGCATTCCCGGGCAGATCGATGGCTGACACGCGGCCGACCGTGTGGGTGAGCCAGCCGCTGATCGACGCGGCCATCGCGCCGCTGCGCGATCGCGTGCAGCTGCGCAGCACCGACACCGTCACCGCCTGGGCGCCGGACCAGATCGCCGAACAACTGGCCAGCGCCGACGGCGCGATCATCACGCTCAACGAGCGCATCGGCGCGGCCCAGGTGGCCGGCGCCGCGCAGCTGCGGGTGATCGCCAATGTCGGGGTGGGCTACAACAACCTGGACGTCGACGCGCTCAGCGCGGCCGGCATCCTGGCCAGCAACACACCGGACGTACTGACCGAAACCACCGCCGATCTCGGTTTCGCCCTGCTGATGGCCACCGCGCGCCGCATCACCGAGTCCGAGCGCTGGCTGCGCGAAGGGCAGTGGCAGCAGTGGTCGTTCCAGACCATGCTCGGTGCCGATATCCACGGCAGCACGCTGGGCATCCTTGGCATGGGCCGCATCGGCCAGGGCATCGCCCGTCGCGGCGCGCACGGTTTCGGCATGAAGGTGCTGTACCACAACCGGTCGCAGCTGCCGGCGGCGACCGAGGCGGAAGTGGGCGCGACCTATGTGGACCTGGATACGCTGCTGGCACAGTCCGATCACCTGCTGCTGGTGCTGCCGTACACGCCGGCCTCGCATCATCTGATCGATGCCGCCGCACTGGCGAAGATGAAGCCGTCGGCGACGCTGGTGAATATCGCCCGCGGTGGCCTGGTCGATGAGATCGCGCTGGCCGATGCGCTGGCCAACGGTCGCCTGGCTGCGGCGGGTCTGGATGTGTACGAAGGCGAGCCAACGGTACGCCCGGAACTGCTGGCGCTGCGCAACGTCGTGCTCACTCCGCATATCGGCAGCGCCTCGCTGGCCACGCGCACGGCGATGGTACAGCTGGCCGTGGATAATCTGCTTGCCGGGCTCGGCCTGGACGGCGGCCCGTCGCGGATGCCGAGCGCGATCAACGCTGACGCGGCGATGGCCGCGCGCGTGACGCTGGGCAAAAAAACCGGGAAACGATAGGGAACCTCCGCGCGCCCCGCTTGAGGAGGTTCCCCGAACCCAGCTGTCGTGCGTGTTTTTCCCCATTCCCGTTTTCGTGAGAGTTCCCCCATGAGCAATGCACAGCGCAGTTTCCACGTCGCCGTCGTCGGTGCCACCGGCGCCGTCGGCGAGACCATGTTGTCGATCCTGGCCGAGCGTGATTTCCCGGTCGGTACCCTGAGCGTCCTGGCCTCCGAGCGTTCGGCCGGTGGCGAGATCGAGTTCAACGGCCAGAAGGTCACGGTCCAGGACCTGGCCACCTTCGATCCGGCCGGCGTCGAGATCGCGCTGTTCTCGGCCGGTGGCAGCGTGTCCAAGGAATACGCACCGAAGTTCGCCGCCGCAGGTGCGGTGGTGATCGACAACTCCTCGGCCTTCCGTTACGACGATGACGTGCCGCTGGTGGTGTCCGAAGTCAACCCGGAACAGGTCGCCAACCGTCCGCGCGGCATCATCGCCAATCCGAACTGCTCGACCATGCAGATGCTGGTGGCGCTGGCGCCGCTGCACCGCAAGTACGGCATCGAGCGCATCAACGTCTCCACCTACCAGTCGGTGTCCGGCGGTGGTCGTTCGGCCACCGAGGAGCTGGGCAAGCAGACCGGCCAGCTGCTGAGCTTCCAGGAGATCGATCCGCAGCGCTTCCCGGTGCAGATCGCCTTCAACCTGATCCCGCACATCGACGACTTCCAGGACAACGGCTTCACCAAGGAAGAAATGAAGCTGATCTGGGAGACCCGCAAGATCCTCGGCGACGACAGCATCCTGGTGAACCCGACTGCAGTGCGCGTGCCGGTGTTCTACGGCCATTCCGAGTCGGTGGCGATCGAAACCCGCGACAAGGTCACCGTGGCCGAAGCACGTGCGCTGCTGGAGCAGTCGCCGGGCATCGAAGTGGTGGACCGTCACGAGGCCGGTGGCTACCCGACCCCGGTCACCCACGCCTCGGGCACCGACGCGGTGTACGTCGGCCGCATCCGTGAGGACCTGTCGCACCCGCGCGGCCTGAACCTGTGGATCGTATCGGACAACGTGCGCAAGGGCGCCGCCCTGAATGCCGTGCAGCTGGCCGAGCTGGTCGCCGCCGAGCAGCGCTGATCACAGCGGTTGCCTCACCGGTAGTGCCGGCCGCTGGCCGGCATTGCCGTGATGGCACGTGCGTGTCTGCCGGCCAGCGGCCGGCACTACCGAAGGTCCCCATGGGTGGGTGCGGACCGCGGTCCGCACGCTTTATAGTGTCGCCATGAATAAACGGGCCAGGGGCGCAAAGCGCCCCCTCCTCTATCTTTCCACCGCGCTGCTGGCCCTGGCCAGCAGTTCGGCGCTTGCCCTGGGCTTGGGCGACATCCGTGTCCTGTCCAAGCCGGGCCAGCCCCTGCTGGCCGAAATCCCGGTGGTCTCGGCCGATCCGTCCGAGCTGGAGAACCTGCGTGTCGCGTTGGCCTCACCGGTCACCTTCGAGCGCGTCGGCCTGCAGCGGCCGACCGGGCTGGTCGGCGAACTGCAGTTCGAACTGACCCGCAATGCGCAGGGCAGGGCAGTGGTGCGGGTGACCTCGCAGACGCCGGTCGAGACCCCGTCGCTGAGCTTCCTGATCGAGGCGGACTGGGGCCAGGGCCGCCTGGTGCGCGAGTACTCGGCGCTGGTCGATGCACCGTCCAGCGCACTGGCCGTGGCCGAGCCGGAAATCGTTGCACCCTCAGGTACGCTCTCCAACACCATCGCCCGTGAGGCCGCCCCGGCGCCCGCCGCCGCGGAGAGCGTGAGCGCGCCTGCGCCGTCCACCGCCACCACGCCGGCACCCGCACCGGCTCGCCCGCGTGCAGTGGCTGCACCCGCTGCCGCACCGGCAGCCGATGGCAGCGTTACCGTCCAGCGTGGGCAGACCTTGTCGCAGATCGCCAGCGTGGTGGCCCGCGGCAACCAGGTCAGCCGCGACCGCGCAATGATTGCGCTGCTGCGGGCCAACCCGGAGGCCTTCATCCGTGGCAACGTCAACCTGCTCAGGCAGGGCGCCGTGCTGCGCATGCCCGGCAGCGATGCACTGGCGGCGGTCGATGCCGCCGAGGCCGCCGCGCTGGTGCGCGAGCATGCCGCACAGTGGCGTCAGGCGCGCACCGTGCCGCAACCGGCGGGTACTGTCGCCCCGGTCGCCACGGCGGGAACCACGAAGGCTTCTTCCCCGGCTGCGGCCACTGGGGCACGACTTGAAATCGCTCCGGCGCTGGCCTCCGACGCCGCGCACGCGGGCACAACCACCGGCACTGCAGCCGGCAGCGAGGGTGACATGCTGGGCAACGAACAACTGCGCCAGGCACGCGAGGACATCGCGACCCGCGATGCCGAGATCGGCGAGCTGAAGCAGCGGGTGGCCGACCTGGAAAAACTCAAGGAACAGCAGCAGTCGCTGATCGCGATGAAGGACAACGACCTGGCCGCGGCGCAGCAGCGCCTGGCGCAGGCACCGGCTGCCCGCGATGCGGCAACGCCGTGGTACTGGCTGGGTCTGCCGGTGCTGTTGCTGGCGGCCGGCGCGGCCTGGCTGCTGCGTCGTCGCAAGCCGTCGCCACTGCCGCCGCTGCGCGAGGAAGGCGACGCCGCCGGCCTGGCCGCTGCGGTACCGGCCGGCGCGGCGCTGGATACGCTGGCCGAGCAGTCTTCGTGGTCGACGGCGGTGTCCGACAGTGGCCGCCAGGAACCGGCGATGCCTGCCTGGGCGACCGAAGCCGAGGTGCAGGATGACGTGGCTGCCGAAGCGGTCGCCGACGTCGCCGCCCAGGCTGACTGGCAGGCGCAGACGCTGCGCGATGACGAAGTGGTGGAGCTGCCCGGGGCCGTGACCGACCTGCCGCGCTGGGACGAGCCGGTGGCCATGCAGGACACCCCCGTGCAGGATGAGCCGCCCGCGCAGGCGGTCCCTGACGAGATCGCAGTACCGGACTACGCGCTGCACGCCGAACAGCAGCCGCAGTTCCGCGGCGTGTTCGACCTGCCGGCCGAGCATCATGACGGCGGGGATTCGAGCGCGGCGCCGCACGACGCGCTGGCCGCGGCCGCGCATGAAGACGGTACTGCCGCGCCGGCCAGCGATGCCGGCTGGGCGCCGCGCGCCGGGCAGGAACGCCTGGAACTGGCCATCGCCTACCTCGACCTGGGCGATGCGCAGACCGCACGGACGTTGCTGCTGGAAGTGGCCGAGGGCGGCGACCTGCACTGCCAGGCCCAGGCTCGCGAACTGCTGGCCCGCCTGCCGTGACCGAACCCGCCGACAAGGACCGTGCCATGAGCCGCGAGCGCCGTATCGACTACGTTGAATTCGCCTCCAGTGACCCGGCCGACAGCCGCGCCTTCTTCGAAAAGGTGTTCGGGTGGTCGTTCGTCGACTATGGCAGCGATTACACCGCCTTCGACGATGGCCGCCTGCAGGGTGGCTTCTTCCGCGGCCAGCCGCAACGAGCCAGTGACAGCGGCGCGCCGCTGCTGGTGCTGTATGCCGACCAGCTGGCGCCCATCGAGGCAGCGGTGCGCGACGCTGGCGGTGAGATCGTACGGCCGGTGTTTTCTTTCCCCGGTGGCAGCCGCTTCCAGTTCGTCGAGCCCGGTGGCAACGAACTGGCGGTCTGGTCCGAACGCGATCCGGCCTGAGCGCCGCCCCTCCCGCAACATCGAGGTAGCACATGCGTTACGCGCTTGGCGTCGAGTATGACGGCAGCGATTTCAGGGGCTGGCAGAACCTGGGCGAGGGTGGTCCCAGCGTGCAGGCCAGCCTTGAGCAGGCCCTGTCGTCGGTGGCCGATGCGCCGCTGCAGGTGGTCTGTGCCGGCCGCACCGATGCCGGCGTGCACGGCCAGTGCCAGGTCGTGCATTTCGACACCGACGTGGTGCGCGATCCGCGCGCCTGGATGCTGGGCACCACCACCCGCCTGCCGCGCTCGATCGCGGTGCGCTGGTGCGTGCCCGTGGCCGATGATTTCCACGCCCGCTTCTCGGCGCGGGCACGCCGTTACCGTTATCGCCTGCTCAACCGCGAAGTGCGGCCGGCGCTGCAGCGGCAGACCCTCAGCTGGGAGCGCCGTGCGCTGGACGCGGGCCTGATGCATGCCGCCGGCCAGGCCCTGCTAGGCGAGAACGACTTCAGCGCGTTCCGCTCGGTGCAGTGCCAGGCGCTGCATGCACGGCGTGAACTGCAGTCGCTGCAGGTCAGCCGCCAGGGCGAGGTGATCGAGGTCGCCGTGCAGGGCAATGCATTCCTTCATCACATGGTCCGCAATATCGTCGGATCGCTGATCCTGGTGGGCAGTGGCGAGAAGCCGGTGGAATGGATCGCCGAACTGCTGGCCGGGCGCGATCGCACCGTAGCCGGTCCCACCGCACCGCCGCAGGGCCTGGTGTTCCTCGGGCCCCTGTACCCCGACAACTGGCATCTGCCCGCCGAGGTCACGCTATGAGCCGCTCCTACTACCGCACGCGCATCAAGTTCTGTGGCATGACCCGGGCCGGCGACGTCCGCCTGGCCGGTGAGCTGGGCGTGGACGCGGTGGGTTTCATCTTCGCCCGTGAAAGCAGCCGCCGGGTCGCTCCAGCCGAGGCACGCGCGATGCGCCAGGCGATCGCGCCCATGGTCGACGTGGTGGCGTTGTTCCGCAACAACAGCAAGGAAGAAGTGCGCGAGGTGCTGCGCACGGTACGACCGACCCTGCTGCAGTTCCACGGCGAGGAAGACGAGAGCTTCTGCCGCAGCTTCAACATGCCGTACCTGAAGGCGATCGCCATGGGCGGCCGTGAAGAGATCAACGCCCGCACCCTGCAGCTGCGCTATCCCAGCGCCGCCGGCTTCCTGTTCGACAGCCACGCGCCGGGCGGCGGTGGCGGCACCGGCGTGGCCTTTGACTGGGGCCGGATCCCGACCGGCCTGCATCGCCCGTTCCTGCTGGCCGGCGGCCTGAACCCGGAAAACGTCTACGACGCGGTGCTGGGTACCCTGCCGTGGGGCGTGGATGTCTCCAGTGGCATCGAACTGGAGCCGGGCATCAAGGACGGCTACAAGATGCGCACCTTCGTCGAGGAAGTGCGCCGCGCCGATTGCACGGTTCTCGAGTGATTGGCGTCACTATTTGCCGTGATTTGGACCTGGATTTGAGCCTGCACGCATTCTTCACATAGGATGGTCCCAAGCGCGCCTGCCATGAGGACTGGCGCGGGGATCGACGGGACGCGCGCGGCGCGCCCCGAACGGGTGGCCGCCGCCCACAGCCCAGGAAGGCAAGCGATGCAGGAGTTTCTCACCGTCGTACTCGGTTACCCGACGCTGCCGTACAGCATTCTGCTGTTGGTGTCGGTGATGTATTGGGCGGTTGCGGCGTTCGGCCTGGTCGATGACGGTTTTGGCAATCTCGGCGCCGATGGCGCGCTCGAGGCGGGGACCGACCTCAGTGGCCTGTCAGCCATGCTGGCGCGCTGGGGCCTGGGTGGCGTCCCGATCATGGTGGTGGTCACCCTGCTGAGCCTGTTCGGCTGGCTCATCACCTATTTCATCCATCTGTTCGTACTGCTGCCGCTGCCGGACCTGCTGCGCTGGGGCCTGGGTACGCTCGTGGCGGTGCTGGCACCGCTGCCAGCGGTACCGCTCATCGCGCTGATCCTGCGCCCGGTCCGGCGCTTCCTGCTGCGCCTGCGGCCGGTGCCGCAGGCATCGCTGCTCGGCCGGGCCGGCGTGGTCGCGTCGCCGAAGGTGGACGCACGCAGCGGTCATGCCACGGTCGATGATGGCGGCGCCGGGCTGGTGCTGCAGATCCGCAGCGACATCGAACTGCAGCGTGGCGAGCGCATCGTGCTGGTTGAGCACATGGCCGAACAACACTATTACCGGGTGGTCCGCGCCGATGCGATCGCCCTCGATTTCCAGGACAACCTGCTTCCGGGCAACAAGGAGACTCATCAATGACGTTGGCATCCCTCTTACCGTTCCTGGCCGTCGCCGGCGGCCTGCTTGTCCTGCTGCTGGGCGTGGCCGGGCTGTTCAAGGCCTTCTACCGCAAGGTCGACCAGGGCGTGGCCCTGATCGTCAACGACATGAGCTCCACGCCCAAGGTGCACTTCACCGGTGCGCTGATCATCCCGGTGCTGTACCGCGCCGAGCTGATGCGGATCAGCCTGATTACCCTGCAGATCGACCGCCGTGGCAAGGAAGGCCTGATCTGCCGCGACAACATGCGTGCCGACATCGCCGTGGCCTTCTACCTGCGGGTGAACGAGACCCAGGCCGACGTGCTGCGCGTGGCCAAGGCCATCGGTGCCGACCGTGCGTCGGACAAGCATGCCGTCGATGAGCTGTTCAACGCCAAGTTCTCCGAAGCGTTGAAGACGGTCGGCAAGAAGTTCGACTTCACCGAACTGTTCGAGAAGCGCCAGGAGTTCCGCGACGAGATCATCGCGGTGATCGGCAACGACCTCAACGGCTATGTGCTGGAAGACGTGGCGATCGATTACCTGGAGCAGACCCCGAAGGCGCTGCTGGACCAGTTCAACATCCTTGACGCGCAGGGTATCCGCAAGATCACCGAGCTGACCGCCGCGCAGAACGTGGTGACCAACGAGCTGGAGCAGAACGAGAAGCTCGCCATCACCAAGAAGAACGTGGAAGCGCGTGAAGCGCTGCTGGCGCTGGAACGCCAGCAGGCCGAAGCCGAAGCACGCCAGAAGCGCGAGATCGAGACCATCCGCGCGCGCGAGGAGGCCGAGACCGCCAAGGTGCAGGAAGAGCAGCGCCAGCTGTCCGAGAACGCCCGCATCGAAGCACAGCAGCTGATCGAGATCCGCGACCAGAACCGCCTGCGCGAAGTGGAAGTGGCCGAGCAGAACCGCCAGCGCGCCGTGGCCATCGAGGCCGAGCGCGTCGAGCGCGCACGCCAGCTTGAGCAGGTCACCACCGACCGCGAAGTGCAGCTGCAGGGCGTGGAGCGCGACAAGGTGGTCGAGCAGGGCAAGATGGACGTGGCCAACATCACCCGCGAACGCATCTCCATCGACAAGACCGTGGCGCAGGAGGAAGAGCGCATCAAGGAAGTGCGCGAGGTCTCCGAGGCCGACCGCCAGAAGCAGGTGCTGATCCTGGAAGCCGAGGCCAAGGCACAGGAATCGCTGGTGCGCGAGGTAAAGGAAGCGCAGGCACGCGAGACCGCTTCCAAGCACCGCGCAGTGGAACTGACCACGCTGGCCCAGGCCGAACACGAAGCAGCCGGCAAGCAGGCCGAAGCCAAGCGCCTGCTGGCCGACGCGCTGCGCGCCGAGCAGGCCGCACCGGGCCTGGCCGAAGCGCAGGTGCGTGAAGCTTCGGCACTGGCCATCGAGAAGGTCGGCATCGCCGAGGCCCGCGTGATCGAAGCCAAGGCCGAAGCCAGCCTGAAGCAGGGCAGCAACGAAGCCCGCGTGCTGGCCGAGACCCTGCAGGCGCAGGCGCAGGGTGAGGAGAAGATGGGCCTGGCCCGTGCCACCGCCACCGAATCGCTGGGCAACGCCGAAGCCGGCGTGGTGCAGAAGAAGCTGCTGGCCGAAGCCGAAGGCCTGGTGCGCAAGTTCGAAGCGATCGCTTCGCTGAGCGACCAGGCACGTGGCCACGAAGAGTTCCGCATGATGCTGGACAACAGCCTGAAGCAGGCGCTGGCCTCGATCGAAGCCGGCAAGGAAGTCTCGCGCGAGAACGCCAACGTCATCGCCAGCGCGTTGCGCAACGCCGATATCGACCTGGTCGGTGGCGACGGCGGCATGTTCGAGAACCTGGTCAAGGCGGTGTCGCTGGGCAAGTCGATCGAAGGCTTTGCCGGCAAGAGCCCGATCGTGCAGGAGCTGATGCAGCGCTACCTGGGCGTGGCCGTGGCCGAACCGGCGCCGCGCCAGATCGCCGAGGATGCCGAAGCGGTGCCGACCGTGTCGGCCACCGTGGTCGACAGCGCCCGTTGATGCATCGGGCGATGGCTGCTGCGGCCATCGCCCGCCCGCGCCGGCCGCAACCGCGGCCGTCCGCCCGTGAGCCGGAAGCCTGCTGATGTCTGATACCCATCCGTCCGCCGAATCCACCGCACCGGAGGCCGGCGGCACTACCGTCGACCAGGCCGTTGCCCAGGGCGGTGCCTATGAAGTCCTGCGCCGCCGCCTGGCCGAGCAGGGCCAGCGCCTGCAGGGCCTGGCCGAAACGCTCAACCGCCAGCGCCTGGCC
The DNA here is from genome assembly GCF_052751275.1 of Stenotrophomonas muris. NCBI lineage: Bacteria > Pseudomonadati > Pseudomonadota > Gammaproteobacteria > Lysobacterales > Lysobacteraceae > Stenotrophomonas > Stenotrophomonas muris. The sequence continues at coordinate 642,096 of NZ_CP199879.1, forward strand.
GAGTTCGGCGACAGCCGCCTGGAGGTGGTCGGGCGCTTCCGCATCCGCAGCGAAAACAACTGCGTCGGCCGTGACATCGTGCAGGTCGGGCCGGACCGCCTGCTGTTCGGCTACAACGTGTTCATCGGGCTGAAGACCCAGACCCGCATCGAGGACGTGTTCGGCCTGTACCGGCTGGTGCAGGGCAGCGACGGCTACGACGTGGCGGCGCTGGAGCTGAAGGGCAGCTTCCTCGACCAGCCCGGCTTCGTGCACGACTTCAACGAACTGTACGCCTACTACAAGCACGCGCGCCTGCTGCAGCTGATCGTGGTGGGCGACAAGCTGCTGGCGTCGTTCCAGATCGGTGAGCGCAGCAGCGACGTGCGCGTGTTCCGCTGGGCGCTGTCGCGCGATGGCGAACTGACCTATCTGGATGCGCGCGGTGAGCGCGATATCGCACTGCCGCCGCCGTTCGACTTCGAATGGACCCGGGCGACCCGCGACCTGGCGGTCAATGGCCGCCATTCGCACCTGAACATCCTCGATACCCTGTTCGTGGAGACCACCGGCGGCGACCTCACGATCAAGGTCGAGAACAACACCGAGACAGGGCAGGGCATCTACAGCGAACCGGTGGAGGACAGCACGCAGTCGCTGGACGACGCCCAGTTCGAGTTCGCCCGGGTCGGCTCGCTGGTGCTGCTGAAGGTGCTGCCGTACCGCGAGACGGAGTGGCGCGGGCTGATCTACAACACGCTGACCGGCGGCATCGTGCGCAACGATGCGATCGTGCAGGCCTGCGTGCAGCTGCCCGAAGACCACGGCGTGATCTTCCCGGGTGGCTATTACCTGCAGGGCGGCGAGCACAAGGCGTTCGACGCCTCGATGGCCGGCATGCAGTTCAAGCGCAGCATCCGTTCGCCCAACGGCGAGGACGTGCTGTACATCTTCTACGAGCGCGAAGGCGGGCGCTCGGCGCTGTTCGTCTACAACACCATCCAGCGCGTGCTGCAGAACCCGGTGTTCGGCCATGGCTACGCCTTGATGCAGGACGGGCGCATGGTGCTGTTCCATGCCGAAGGCAGCGAACCGACCCGCATCCATCCGATGCAGGTCTGGCAGACCCCGTTCAGCAGTGACGAGTTTGCTGCAAGCCGGCCACCCGGCAACACCTTCATGGGACGCATCGGCAACGCCGAACTGGTGCGGGGCATCTCCAACCTGTTCAACCTGGCGCGCGAGATCGATGGCCAGGACGTGTCGGTGCAGCGCTACCAGCGCCTGGTGGCCGACACCCGGCGCCTGTTCGATGCCCACCACTGGCTGGGCGACGCGGCCTGCGATGGCGCCGAGGCGCTGCTGCGGCAGATCAGCGCCACCGGCGAATCGGTGCTGGACGAGTACGAGAAGGTGCAGTCGATCCGCCAGCAGTCGGCGCAGGCGATGGTCGAGGCAGAGGCCGCGCACAAGGCGCTGCTGGGCCGGCTGCAGCCGCAGAACTGGAGCGAGGTGCAGGCCTTCGTCGAGGCCCTCAATGCGATCACCGCATTGCGCGGACGGCTGCTGACCATCCGCGAGCTGCGCTACATCGACACCGCGCGCATCGAGACGATGACGGCCGAGCTGGTGGAGGCGCAGGATCATGTCGGCGCCGCCACGGGTGACTTCCTCGCCGGCGATGCCGCGCTGGTGCCGCTGACCACGCGCCTGCAGGCGCTGGATGAGGCTGCGCAGCAGGCGCAGAGTGCCCGCCAGCTGGATGAGCAGCTGGAGGGGCTGCGCGGGATGGCGGCCGATCTGGATATGCTGTCTGAACTGATGGCCGGCCTGAAGGTGGACGATGCCACCGCCCGCACCCGCGTGGTCGAGTCCATTTCGGTGCTGTACGGCCGCCTCAACCAGGCCCGCGCGCGTGCCGATCAGCGCCGCAGGTCGCTCGGCTCAGCCGAGGCCGTGGCGCAGTTCGCCGCGCAGTTCGCGCTGTTCTCGCAGTCGATCACCAGCGCGCTGGCGCTGGCCACGGACCCGGAGCGTGCCGACGAGCAGCTGTCGCGCCTGCTGGTGCAGCTGGAGGAGCTGGAGAGCCAGTTCGGCGAACACGAGCAGTTCCTCGGCGACATCCTGAGCAAGCGCGAAGAGCTGGTTGAAGCCTTCGAAACGCACAAGCAGGCGCTGCTGGATGACCGCCAGCGCAAGGCACGTTCGGTGCTGGATGCGGCCAGCCGCATCCTCGATGGCCTGGCCAAGCGCACCGAGCGCTTCGCCACCGCCGATGAGCTCAATGCGTTCTTTGCCGGCGATCCGCTGATCCTCAAGCTGCGTGAGCTGGCCGAACGCCTGCGCGCGTTGCATGACAACGTCAAGGCCGACGACATCGAAGCGCGCCTGAAGGGCGTGCGTGACCAGGCGGTGCGCCAGCTGCGTGACCGCAGTGATCTGTACGAGGCGGGCGGCAACGTGGTGCGGCTGGGGCCGCGCCATCGCTTCAGCGTCAACACCCAGGCGCTGGACCTGACCCTGCTGCCGCGTGGTGACACGCTGGCGATCCATCTGACCGGCACCGACTTCCTGGAGACGCTGCACGATCCGGAGCTGGATGCGCTGAAGCCGTTCTGGCCGGTCACCCTGGACTCCGAATCACCTGCACTGTATCGCGGCGAGTATCTTGCCGGCAGCCTGTTGATGGCCGCGCAGGAGGGGAGCGACGGGCTTGACCTGGCCACGCTGCAGCACGACGTCGCCACGCCCGAAGCACTGGACCAGCGCGTGCGTGCGTTTGCCGCACCGCGCTACCGCGAAGGCTACGAGCGCGGCATCCATGACCATGATGCCGCGCTGATCCTGCGTGCGTTGCTGCCCTTGCAGCAGGCGGCCGGCAGCCTGCGGCATGCACCGCGGGTGCGTGCGCTGGCGGTGCTGTTCTGGGCTGCCGAGCAGCGGCGCGAAGCGGTGGCGCAATGGCCGGCCCGCCAGATGGGTGCTGAAGCGCTGGCACGCCTGCTGGGGTCCGACGAAGGGCGCCTGGCGTTGCGTGCGGAAATGGCCGAGGCACTGCTGGCGTATGCGCAATCCCACGCGTTGCCGTTCGATGCCGATGCCGCAGAGGCCGCGGCCGCTTATCTGGGCGAGGAACTGGCGGCCGGCGAACCGGTGTTCAGCAGCAGCCGCCATGCGGTAGCGCTGCTGGAGGCACTGGCTCGGCAGCTGGAACAGGCCGGGCAACGCGAGGCGGTCGAACGCGCCCTGCAGCGCAGCCAGGATCCGCTGGCCACGCGCTGGGCGCTGGCCGGTCAGTGGCTGCGGGCGCTGGCGCGGATGCCGGCGCATGCCCCGCATGCCGGCTACGTCGACGAGGCTGCAGCACTGCTGCTGGTGCAGCGCCAGCTGCGTACCCGTGCCAGCGACGCCGCGCTGCAGGCGGAGGTCAGTGGCCTGCTGGGTGAACACGCACGCATCAGCAACGGCACGCTGGTGGTATCGCTGGATGATTTCCTGGCGCGCCTGAAGCAGCACCTGCGTCATTTCGTGCCAGCGTTCCATGCCTACCAGGCGCTGCGCCAGGGCATCATCGGCCGCGAGCGCGAGACCCTGCGGCTTTCCGAGTTCAAGGCGCGGCCGCTGTCCTCGTTCGTACGCAACAAGCTGATCAATGATGTCTACCTGGGCGTGATCGGTGACAACCTGGCCAAGCAGATGGGCACGGTCGGCGAGAACAAGCGCAGCGACCTGATGGGCCTGCTGATGATGATTTCGCCGCCCGGCTACGGCAAGACCACGCTGATGGAATACGTGGCGCACCGCCTGGGCCTGGTCTTCATGAAGATCAACGGCCCGGCGCTGGGTCACGAGGTGCGGTCGCTGGACCCGGCCCAGGCACCGGACGCGACCTCGCGGCAGGAGCTGGAGAAGCTCAACCTGGCGCTGGAAATGGGCAACAACACCATGCTGTATGTGGACGACATCCAGCACACCCATCCGGAGTTCCTGCAGAAGTTCATCTCGCTGTGCGATGGCACCCGCCGTATCGAGGGTGTGTGGCGCGGTCGCACCCGCACCTACGACATGCGCGGCAAGAAATTCTGCGTGGTGATGGCCGGCAATCCGTACACCGAGTCTGGCGAGGTGTTCAAGATTCCGGACATGCTGGCCAACCGTGCCGACATCTACAACCTGGGTGATGTGCTCGGTGGCATGGAGGCGGCCTTTACCCTCAGCTACATCGAGAACAGCCTGACTTCCAACCCGGTGCTGGCGCCGCTGGCTACGCGCGACATGGCTGACCTGTACACGCTGGTCGACCGGGCGATGGGCAAGGAGGTCTCGACCAACGGCCTGAGCCACGCCTACAGCAGCGCGGAGATCAACGAAATCACCGCCACCCTGCAGCGCATGCTGCGCGTGCGCGACGTGGCCTACCGCGTCAACCAGCAGTACATCGCCAGTGCCGCGCAGGACGATCGCTACCGCACCGAGCCGCCGTTCCGGCTGCAGGGTAGCTACCGCAACATGAACAAGCTGGCCGAGAAAATCTCGCCGGTGATGAACGAGGACGAGCTGCAGCAGTTGATCTCCGACCACTACCTGGGCGAGGCACAGCTGCTGACCACCGGCGCCGAAGAAAACCTGTTGAAGCTGGCCGAGCTGCGCGGCGTGCTGGACGACACGCAGGCGCAACGCTGGACGCAGATCAAGCGCGACTTCCTGCGCAACAAGGCCATGGGGGCCGACGACAGCGATGTCGGCGGGCGCGTGGTCGCGCAGCTGGCCGACATCGCCACCGCCCTGCAGCTTCCACCGCCGGCGCCGGAAGCGATTGCCGTTGCCGACCCGGCACCGTGGCCGGCGTTGCTGGAGGCCCTGCATCGTCTTTCTGAAACACGTCCGCCCGCCGCGCCGGTGCCGGTCGCGGCAGCCGCCAGTGTGCCGACGACGGTCCTGGCCGACGACCTGCAGGCTGGCCTGGCACCGTTGGTGGAACTGTTGGCGGCATCGCAGGCGCAGCAGGCACAGGTGTCCCAGACCCTGGCCGCGTTCGCCGGCTGGGCGCGGCAGCAGGTCGAGCGTGGGGTGCCGAACAGTGCGGTGGCGCAGCGTGCGCGTGTGCGCCGTGCCACGACGCCGGAGGAGCGCGCGCTGGATGAGGCGCTGATGCGTCACTTCTACGGCGAGTCGTTGCCGCCGGACGACGGTGAGGAGATTCCAGCGACGACACCGAAGCCGCCGCCGCTGCCGTGACCATGCAGGCGCCACTGCCGCCACCGAGCTTGCCGGACACGGCCGATGTCGCCGCGCTGGCCGACTATGGTGCGCCGTTGCTGCAGGCGCTGGCGCGGCGCGAAACACCGTTGCCGCCGGGCGCGGGCGCAGGGCTGGTGGCCGCACTGGCACGCATCGCGCTGGCCCTGCAGGCCGATAACCCGGCGCAGATCCGGCAGCAGGCGGGCTGGTGGGGCCGCCTGCTGGGGCGCGATGTCGATCGCGAGGCGGAAGGACGTGCGCTGCAGTCGCAGCTGGGCGTGCTGGCCCTGCAGGCGCGCGAGCAGGCCCAGCAGCTGCAGCAGCAGCTGCAGCTGCGGGCCATGGCCATCGCCGGACATTCAGCGGCGGCCGCAGCGCTGGACGCCTGGGTCGAGCTGGCAGCGGTGCGGCTGGCGTCGCTGGATACCGCCGGCCAGGCCGCGCTGTCGCAACGGCTCTATCACCTGCGCCGGCTGGCCACGCTGCGCCGTCTCGAGGCCGGCCAGTGGCAGCTCCTGCAGGACCAGGACAACGTGCTGCTGCAACGCTTCGCGCGCATCCATGACGTCCTGTTGCCAGCCTGGCGGCAGGCCGCCGCGGCGGGCCAGGCCGCGGCCGGCGCCACATTGGCGGCGAAGGCCGCCACGCTGCACGCACAGATCGATGACGAGGTCGCGGCGGCTCAGGCTAGACTGCCTTGAGCCGGCCGCCGCTGCCGCTTACCCAACTGCAAGGAGACTGCCCGATGACCCAGGACAGCCAGACCCCCGGTGCCCTCGTGCCCGGCACGACTACCGCCGTTCCGCTCGATGAAGGCGCATTGCAGGCGCTTGGCCTGGTCCGCGAGGATCTGCCGCGCATCGCCGAGATCCGTCTGGAGCTGGATGACCTGCGCCCGGGCAACCTGCAGGTCTTCGGTCGCGAAGCGGCCACGCGCACCGCGGCGTTTTCCAGCCAGTTGCTGGACCAGGTGCGCAATCGTGACCTCGATGCCAGCGGCGAGAAACTGGGCGAAGTGGTGCGCATCGCACGCAGCCTGAAGCTGGACGGCTTCGCGCAGCGGTCGAAGGTGCCGGTGATCGGTGGCCTGATCGACCGCCTGCGCGTATCCAAGGGCGAGCTGGTGCAGAAGTTCAGCGACACCAATGCGCAGATCGAGCAGCTGCTGGGTGATGTCGGTGTGCAGCAGGCGTTGATGGGCAAGCGCGTGGGCGAGTTCGACCGCATGCATGACATCGTCCGCGAAGAACGCCATGCGCTGGGCCTGTATGCTGCGGCCGGCAAGCAGCGCCTGGCCGAACTGCAGGCCGAGCAGCAGGCCGGGCAGGGCAGTGAGGATCCGCAGCAGCGCATCCGCCAGAGCGAAGTCGACAACGCGATCCGCCTCCTCGAAAAGCGCGTGTCCGACCTGCAGCTGATGCAGCATGCGGCCGACCAGTCGCTGCCGATGATCCGCCTGATCCAGGCCAACGCGCTGCAGCTGATCGAGAAGTTCAACACGGTGCGCGAGATCACCATCCCGTCGTGGAAGCGCCAGTTCGCCATCCAGCTTTCGCTGGGTGAGCAGAAGGCCGCGGTCGAGCTGTCCACCGCCATCGACGATGCCACCAACGAGCTGATGCGCCGCAACGCCGACCTGCTGCGCCAGGCCTCGGTGGATACCGCGCGCAGCAACCAGCGCGGCGTGATCGACGTGGCCACGCTGCGCCACGTGCACGACCAGTTGATCGCCACGGTCGAGGAAGTGCGCAGCATCCATCGCGAAGGAATGCAGCAGCGGCAGCAGGCCGAAGTCGAGCTGTCGCGCCTGCGCGAAGACCTGCAGCAGCGACTGGCCACCCCGACTGCCAGCTGAAAAAAGGGGACGGAGGGGATTAAGTCGTTTGTGCCACTTGCGACTTAATCCCCTCCGTCCCCTTTTTGTTGTCAGCGCAGTTGCTGGCCCAGCCAGTCGGCCAGCGCATCCACGCGCCCATCTGCCGGTCCATCCGGTCGCGCCAGCACCCAGAAGCCACCGGTGGCGGCAAATCCCCACGGCGCGACCAGTCGCCCGGCGGCCAGGTCCTCGGCCACCAGGGGCTCGGGTGCGATCGCCGGGCCCAGCCCGGCCACCGCTGCCTCCAGCAGGTAGTACAGGTGTTCGAAGGCAGTACCCAGCTGCAGCTTCGAGGTGTCCAGATCGTGCGCTTGCGCCCACGCCGGCCATGCCTGCGGCCGTGAGCTGGTGTGCAGCAGCGTCTCCTGCAGCAGCGCCGAAGGCGGCACATGCCGCAGTCGCTGCGCGGCCGGATGCGAGGGGGCCACCACCACGCCGACCCGTTCCGGCGCCAGCTCACGCACCTGCCAGCCCCGGGGCCACGGCCCCTGCGCCAGCAGCAGCACCGCGTCCAGTGCGGCCTGCGCCTCGGTGAAGCTGCCATCCAGCGCCGACCACTGCAGGCGTACGCCGGGCAGGGCGGCCTGAAGTGCGGGCAGGCGCGGAATCATCCAGCGCGCCAGCACGCTGCCGCTGCAGCCCAGCACCAGCGCCGGGGCCGCGGTCGGCCGGCGCAGTTCGCGCACGCAGTCTTCGATGCCGCTGAAGGCCTCGCTGCACGCTGCCTGCAGGCGCGTGCCCGCATCGGTCAGGCGCAGGCCGCGACCGGCCCGCTGGAACAGCGCCAGGCCGAGGTGGTCTTCCAGCAGCTTCAGCTGGCGGCTGACCGCGCCGTGGGTCACGTGCAGGTCCTGCGCGGCGCGGCCAACCCCGCCCAGGCGGGCGGTGGCCTCGAACGCGCGCAGCGCATTGAGCGGTGGCAACAGCGAACGGCTCATGTGAGATTTCCTGACGGTATATGCCAGATAATATCCATTTTCCGGTCACGACCCGTGCGCTAGAGTATCCACCTGTCTCGAACCAGCGGTCGCTTCCATGTCTGCCTCCCCCATTGCCGACTACCACGCCTTCCCGGATGCCCAGGGCCATTTCGGCCGCTACGGTGGCAGCTTCGTTGCCGAAACCCTGGTCGGCCCGCTGCAGGAACTCGCCCAGGCCTATGACCAGGCCCGCCAGGATCCGGCCTTCCAGGCCGCCTACGACCGCGACCTGGCCCACTACGTGGGCCGGCCGAGCCCGATCTACCACGCCCAGCGGCTGAGCGACCATGTCGGCGGCGCGCAGATCCTGCTCAAGCGCGAAGACCTGAACCACACCGGCGCGCACAAGATCAACAACACCATCGGCCAGGCGCTGCTGGCGGCGCGGATGGGCAAGAAGCGCATCATCGCCGAGACCGGTGCCGGCCAGCACGGCGTGGCCAGCGCCACGGTTGCCGCGCGGCTGGGCCTGGAATGCGTGGTGTACATGGGCGCCACCGACATCGAGCGGCAGAAGATCAACGTCTACCGCATGAAGCTGCTCGGCGCGACGGTGGTGCCGGTCACCTCCGGTTCGGCCACTTTGAAGGACGCGCTCAACGAAGCGATGCGCGACTGGGTGACCAATGTGCAGGACACCTTCTACATCATCGGTACGGTCGCCGGTCCGGATCCCTACCCGCGCATGGTGCGCGACTTCAACGCCATCGTCGGCCGCGAGGCACGCGAGCAGATGCTGGCCGAGTACGGCCGCCTGCCCGATGCGATCACTGCCTGCGTCGGCGGCGGCAGCAATGCCATCGGCCTGTTCCATGCCTTCCTCAACGACCGCCAGGTCGAGATCGTCGGCGCCGAGGCCGCAGGTGATGGCATCAGCACCGGTCGCCATGCTGCATCGATCGCCGCCGGTCGCCCGGGCGTGCTGCATGGCAACCGCACCTATGTACTGTGCGACGACGACGGCCAGATCATCGAGACCCATTCGGTGTCGGCCGGCCTGGACTATCCGGGCGTCGGCCCCGAACACGCATTCCTGGCCGATACCGGCCGCGCGCGCTACCTCGGCATCACCGATGACGAAGCACTGCAGGCCTTCCACCTGCTGGCGCATACCGAGGGCATCCTGCCGGCGCTGGAGTCCAGCCATGCGCTGGCGCAGGCGATCAAGCTGGCGCGTGAGCGTCCGCGTGACCAGATCGTGCTGTGCAATCTGTCCGGCCGTGGCGACAAGGATGTGCATACCATCGCCGCGCGCGAAGGGCTGGTGCTGTGAGCGCGCTGCTGCGCAACAGTGGCGTGCTGCTGCTGGCGCTGGGATTGGCCGCGTGCCAGCCGCCGGAGCCGCCGCTGCTGGCACCGGCCGCCAAGGCCACCACGCAGCCGGCACAGCAGGCGGCCGCGAATGATGACCTCGACCCGATGGCACGTGCGCCGATCGTCGATCCGCCGTCCACGGAAGATATGGACAGCGATGGCGCGCCTGCGGTGGTCTCGGTGGCGCTGGACCATGCCGGCGAGGTGCTGATCGGCCAGCACATGGGCGATCTGAAGGCACTCGGGCCGTGGACCGCGCAAGGGGCGGTCGAAGCCATCGGCGGCAGTTGCGAGTACTACGACGGCAAGGGGCTGCCGCCCGGCGTGTCGATGATGACCGATGAAGATCGCGTCGTCCGTTTCGATCTCGGCCTGGATCCGGACAGCGGGGCGCCGACCCAGCAGCCCGGTCCGTTCGGCCTGCGTGTCGGCATGACCCGCGCCCAGGCCATGGCCCAGTTCCCGAAGCCGCCGGTATCCAGCCCGCATGCCTACGACGGTGACCAGGGCGAGTACCTCACCTGGCAGGACCCGGGTTCGGACCTGGGTATCCGCGTGGAACTGTTTGAAGGGCGGGTCACCCAGATGTACTGGGGAACCAGCGATGCGATTGAACTGATTGAAGGATGTGCCTGAAATGTCCGTATCCCGACTCGATGCCTGTTTCCAGCGTCTGCGCGAACAGCAGCGCAAGGCGCTGATCCCCTTCGTCACGGCCGGTGATCCCTCGCTGGAGGCCACCGTGCCGGTCATGCACGCACTGGTCGACGCCGGCGCCAACGTGATTGAACTGGGCGTGCCGTTCTCCGACCCGATGGCCGATGGCCCGACCATCCAGCGCAGCTCCGAGCGCGCGCTGGCGCGCGGCGCCGGCAGCCGCTACGTCCTGCAGGCCGTGGCGCAGTTCCGCGAGCGCGATGCGCAGACCCCCGTGGTGCTGATGGGCTACCTGAACCCGGTGGAGATCCACGGTTACGCGGCCTTCGCCAAGGCCGCCGTCGACGCCGGCGTAGACGGCGTGCTGCTGGTCGACCTGCCGCCGGAAGAAGCGGGCGACGCCCAGCAGGCGTTCGACGCAGCCGGCCTTGCGCTGGTCCTGCTGGCGTCGCCGACCACCAGCGAGGCGCGAGCCGACAAGCTGCTGGCGCTGGCCCGTGGCTATCTCTACTACGTCAGCTTTGCCGGTGTCACCGGCGCGTCCGAGCGCCTGGACAGCGATGCCGCCAGTGCCCGCCTGCAGGCGTTGCGCGCGCGTGCGTCGGTGCCGGTGGTGGCGGGCTTCGGCATCAAGGATGCCGCCAGTGCCGCGGCCATGGCCCGGCAGGCCGACGGCGTGGTGGTGGGCAGCGCGCTGGTGGCGGCGCTGGCCGAAGCGGGCTCGGCGGAAGAGGCCGCGCAGCACGCCCGGGCCTTCCTCGCCCCGCTGCGGCAGGCGCTGGACGCGTAACGGTAGTGCCGGCCGCTGGCCGGCATCCTCCTGAGGGCTCGCGTGCAAGGGCTGCCGGCCAGCGGCCGGCACTACCCATCGGTCTGCACGCAAGGGCTGCCGGCCAGCGGCGGGCACCGCCCCAGCACCTAAACGTACGTCCCAGCATGGTTTTTTCCGGCTGCCCCGTGGCTGGCAAGGGGGTGCACGGGCGGGGAAAGCGGAGCTAGACTGTCCGCCTTTGCGGCCCCCGGGCCGCCCTGAACGGAAGTGTCCTCCCGCATGAGTTGGCTCAGCAAGTTGATGCCGTCCGGCATCCGCACCGACAACACCCCCAGCAAGAAGCGCAGTGTCCCCGAGGGCCTGTGGGAAAAGTGCAGCAACTGCGGCAGCGCGTTGTACCGTCCGGAACTGGAAGAGAACCTGGAAGTCTGCCCGAAGTGCGGCCATCACATGGCGATCCGTGCGCGTGCGCGCCTGGCTGCCCTGTTCGATGCCGACAGCACCACCGAGATCGGTGCGCGCCTGGGGCCGACCGACCTGCTCAAGTTCAAGGACCAGAAGAAGTACAGCGAGCGCATCAAGATCGCGCAGAAGAACACCGGCGAGTACGACGCGCTGATCGCCATGCGCGGCCTGCTCAAGGGCCGTGCGCTGGTGGCATCGTCGTTCGACTTCGCCTTCATGGGCGGCTCGATGGGCTCGGTGGTCGGCGAGCGTTTCGCACTGGCCGCGGAAACCGCGGTCGAGATCGGTGCGCCCTACGTGTGCTTCTCGCAGAGCGGTGGCGCCCGCATGCAGGAAGGCCTGTTCTCGCTGATGCAGATGGCCAAGACCTCGGCCGCGCTGGGCAAGCTGCGTGAAGCCGGCCTGCCGTACATCTCGGTGCTGACCCATCCGACCACCGGCGGCGTGTCGGCTTCCTTCGCGATGCTGGGTGACATCAACATCGCCGAGCCGCAGGCGCTGATCGGCTTCGCCGGCCCGCGCGTGATCGAGCAGACCGTGCGCGAGAAGCTGCCGGAAGGCTTCCAGCGTTCGGAATTCCTGCTGGAGCACGGCGCCATCGACCAGATCTGCGACCGTCGCGAAATGCGCGACCGCCTGTCCGATCTGCTGGCAATGCTGGGCCGTCAGCCGGCGCCGGAGGTGGCTTGATGGGAGGCCGCAAGTACTTCGGTACTGATGGCATCCGTGGACGGGTCGGCCAGGGCGTGATCTCGGCCGACTTCGTGCTGCGCCTGGGCAACGCCCTGGGCCGTGTCCTGGTCGACCAGCGCGGCCAGGATGGGCGCCGGCCGATCGTGGTGATCGGCAAGGACACTCGCATCTCCGGTTACATGTTCGAAGCGGCACTGGAAGCCGGCCTGGTCGCCGCCGGTGCGGACGTGCAGCTGCTGGGGCCGATGCCGACCCCGGCGGTGGCGTTCCTGACCCGTACGCTTGGCGTGGACGCTGGCATCGTCATCAGCGCCTCGCACAACCCGCACTACGACAACGGCATCAAGTTCTTCTCCGCCCAGGGCGAGAAGCTCGACGATGCGACCGAGCTGGCCCTGGAAGCGGCGCTGGACATCCCGTTCACCACCGCCGAATCGGAAAAGCTGGGCAAGGCGTCGCGTGCGCGCGAAGCGGTCGGCCGCTACATCGAGTTCTGCAAGGCCAGCGTGCCGCGCGCGTTCGACCTGCGTGGCGTGCGCCTGGTGCTGGACTGCGCGCACGGCGCCACCTACCAGATCGCGCCGCTGCTGTTCCGTGAACTGGGCGCCGAGGTGATCGGCATTGGTGCCGAGCCCAACGGCGTCAACATCAACGCCGGCGTGGGTTCCACCCACATCGACAACCTGGCGGCCAAGGTCCGCGAAACCCGCGCCGATCTCGGCATCGCCTTCGATGGGGATGGCGACCGCGTGCTGATGGCCGACGACCAGGGCAACCCGGTCGACGGCGATGACCTGCTGTATATCCTGGCCCGTGCATGGAAAGCCGAAGGCCGCCTGCGCGGCCCGGTGGTCGGTACGCTGATGAGCAACTACGGCATCGAGAAGGCATTTGCCGACCTGCAGATTCCGTTCGTGCGCAGCAATGTCGGCGATCGCTACGTGCACCAGGCGCTGATGGAAGGCGGCGGCGTGCTCGGCGGTGAAGCCTCCGGCCACCTGCTGTGCCTGGATCGGGCCACCACCGGCGACGGCATCGTCAGCGCGCTGCAGGTGCTGGTGGCATTGCGCAACAGCGGGCAGACCCTGCGCCAGGCGCTGGAAGGACTGGTGCGGGTGCCGCAGAAGACGGTCAACGTGCGGCTGGGCAATGTCTCGGCCAAGGCCACGGTGCAGGCCGGCAGCGTGCAGGCCGCGCTGGCTGTCGCGCAGCAGTCGGTGGCCGGCCGTGGCCGTGCGTTCCTGCGCCCGTCCGGTACCGAGCCGGTGGTGCGGGTCACGGTCGAGGCCGATGATGCGACGCTGATGCAGGACACGCTGGATCGACTGTCCGCGGCGGTACGTGAAGCCGCCGCCTGAGGCCGCTGCACATCCGCCCAACGAAAACGCCCCGGAATGCCGGGGCGTTTTCGTTGAAGGGGCAGGGCGGTGGGTTGCCTACGGCCCCGGCACCATCTTCTTCTGGCGTGCCTTGAAGCCATTGAACAGCGGTGCGATCAGCGGGTTGTAGCTCTGTGCGATGCGTTTTCGCAGCCAGCTGGCCGGGCGGTTGCGGATCGCGAAACGATAGATGCGCTCCGGGTCGCCGCCCACCACATTGCGTCCGAACGGGTGGGTGGTATGCAGGTAGCGGAAGCCGTGCTCGCGCGCCACCTCGATGTGGTCCTGGTCGAAATCGCCGTAGGGCCAGCACAGCGTATCGGACACCTCGCCAAGCTTGTCCTGCAGGACGTCGCGCGAGACTGCCAGGTCGTGGCTCAGGCCGGCACGGCGCTGTGCGCGGTCCAGGTCGTCGCGGCGCAGCCAGCGGGTGTGGGTATGGGTGTGGCAATGCACTTCGAAGGTGCCGGCGGCGATGGCCGCGCGCGCTTCGCTCCAGCGCATCATCACGTCGTCGCTGCGGTTCTGCTCGTAGATCGCCGCTTCGCAGCCGCGATGGTCCGGCGTGGCAGGCAACGTTGCCCCGGCAAGCCCGGCGTGGGGCCGCTCCGGGCCTTCGCCCATCCAGCCGGTGACCACGAACACCACCGCGTGCATGCCGTACTTCTGCAGGATCGGGTGCGCATACACCCAGTTGTCCAGGTAGCCATCGTCGAAGGTGATCACGATCGACTTGCGCGGCACCGGCTTGCCGGCCAGGAAGCCGGCGTACTGGTCCAGTGTCAGCGACGTCCAGCCGTTGCCGGCCAGCCACGCGATCTGGCTTTCGAAATTCTCCGGTGACACGGTGATCATGCCCGGCGACGGAGTGACGTGGTGGTGCATCAGCACCGGTACGGTTCGGGCATCATCAGCCATGTCCCAGCTCCTTCAGCCACTGGTGGTAATAGTGTTCGGTGGTCTCACCGTGGCCGTCGGGAGTGAACCGGTGCGCGCTGCGCATCCAGTCCCACCCGGCGCGGCCCATCTGCCGCCGCCGTTCCGGATCGTCCACCAGCAGGCGCAGGGCGCCTGTCAGGGCTGCATTGTCGCCCAGCCGGGTGAGGATCGCATTGCTGCCATCCACCACCATCTCCGGCACGCCACCCACCCGCGTGGCCACGATCGGCACCCCGACATAGGCGGCCTCCAGGAAGACGGTACCGGCCGCTTCCTTGTGCGATGCCAGCGCGAAGATGTCGAAGCCAGCCATCAGCCGGCATGCGCCATCGCGATAGCCGAGCAGATGGACCTGCTGCTGCAGCCCGTGCTCGTCGCGCAGCGCCTGCAGCCGGTCCATGACCGGCTGGCCATCGCCGACCACCACCAGGTGCAGGTTCGGGTGCGTCTTGCACAGCGGCACCATCGCCTGCAGCAGGTCGGCATGACCCTTGGGTTCGCGCAGCACCGCCACGCAACCGACCACGATGTCCTGTTCGCCGAAGCCGAGTTCGGCGCGCACGTCCGCGCGTACCTCCTGCAGGCATTGCCAGGGGTCGTCCTTGCGGATTTCGCTCCAGCGCGGCGGGACCGCGATGGGCGGCACGATACCGATGTGTTCGGCCGGAATGCCGCGCGCGGCCAGCAACTGCTTGACGAAGCTGCTGACGGTCAGCACCCGGTGCGGCAGGCCGGTATAGGTCAGCAGCGAGTTGACCGGGCTCATCAGGTGGCGCGAGCGCACCACCAGCGGCGTGCCGCCCAGGCGTGCACCGGCGGCGGCGATCAGTGCGTCACGGCGGCTGGTGGTGTTGACCACGTCATAGCGTTCGCGGCGCACCAGGCGCGAGACCGACCAGATGCCGCGCAGCAGGCGCAGCAGGCCACCCATGCGCAGGGTATGCACGGTGAAACCATCATCGCGTGCCAGCTGGGCCAGTCGCGCTTCGGGCTGGCACAGCAGCGCCACCTCGTGGCCACGCGCGCGCATCACCTGCATGTGGCGGAAGATGTAGATCTCCTGCCCGCCCATTCCCTTGGCGGCTTCAGTGTGCAGGATGCGCAGCGGACGGTTCATGCAGGATCGATCCTTGAGGGTCAGCGGTTGCGGAAGCGGGTCAGCGCTTCCCATGCAGTGCGTACGGCGGCCGCATCGGGCGCCTGCTGTGGCAGCGGCCGGTAGCGCAGGTCCAGGGCGGTGGCGTTGCCGAACTTGTCGAACACATAGATGGCATCGCCATGGCGCACCGCGCGCTGCGACCAGCTTTCGACCACCAGCGCACGCGTGCCCTGCGGCCCGGCCAGCAGGTCCTGGCCGGTGCTGTAATCGGCCAGTGCGTTCTCGCAACCCAGTGCGTGGCGCATCAGTGTCGGCACCCAGTCTTCGTGCGAGCTGGTGCGTGCGTCGTGGCCAGCGGCCTTGCCCGGCCAATGCAGCACGAACGGGACCTGCAGCTGATAGTCGGAGAAGTTGCCGTTGTGGCCCCAGTAGTTCAGCTTGAGGTCGTTGAACTCTTCGGCATGGTCACCGGTGACCAGCACGATGGTGTCCTCGGCCAGGCCCTGTGCGCGCAGGTCGTCCAGCAGCGAGCCGATCAGGCTGTCGGCATAGTGCACGGCGGTGCGGTAGCGGTTGAGTTCCGGCGTCGGGTCATGCTCCGGGCCGAATTTGAGGAAATCGATATCGGCGGCCATCGGTGTGGCCACCGCCGGATAGCCCTCGGGCATGTGGTAGGGCGCATGGGTGGAGTCGAGGAACACGAAGCCGAACCACGGGCGCTGCGCGGCCTGGCTGGCGCGGATGTCCTGCTGCAGCGCACTGATGATCGCGCGGTCGCGGCCGTCTGACTTCAGCGCTGCCGGCCCCTGGTGCAGCTGGTCGCGGACATCGGCGAACACCGTGCGATCGAACTCCGGGCTGTACAACGGCGCACTGCCGTACAGGTGCAGGTCGTAGCCCTGCTGGCCCAGCACCTGGAACAGCTGCGAGCCACGCTGCTCGTCAAGCATGCTCGGCCAATAGCCGCCGGGCAGGCCGTAGAACAGTCCGAACAGGCCGTAGCGGGTGGCATTGCCGGTGCTGAAATGGTGGTCGAAGACGCGCGCATCCTGCGCCAGCGTCGACGTGTTGGGCATCAGCTGCGGTGTCAGCACATCGTGGCGCAGCGACTCCAGTACCACCATCAGTACGTTGGGACGATGTGGGCTCTGGCAGCGCAGCGGATGCAGCGGGTACAGCAGCTGCGCATGGCGCGGGTCGGGCAGGCCGGCGTGCTGTTGGCTGACCACGCCCAGGCGCCGCATGAAGCTCTTGGCCGTGATCGGCTGCGCCCACGGCAGGTAGTTCCACTGCGCGATCACATCACGGTCGCCGCGGGCGTCGTAGTAGGCCGTGGCGACCTGGCCGCCGGCCATCAGCAGCGCGACCACCGCCCAGGCCTGCAGCACCCGTCGACGGCGCGGCGCGGCCGGCAGCAGTTTCCAGCACGCCCAGGCCAGCAGGCCCTCGGCGGTGAAGACCGCGGCAACCAGCAGGCCGACCTGCAGCCAGGTCTTCCAGGACAGGGCAACCTGGTCCTGCAGGGCGCCGCCGAACACCATGTTCACGACCATGGCATTGAGGTGGAAGCGGTACAGGGTGAAGACCTTGGCGTCGACCAGCAGCAGGCACAGCCACAGGCCCTGCAGCACGGCCGCGCTGATGCTCAGCGTACGCGCGCTGCGTGGCCACAGGCCCAGCAGCAGCGGCAGCAGGCCGGCCAGCACACCGAACGCGAGCAGGTGGCCGGGCAGGGCGACCGCCAGATAGGCCAGGCCGGCGCCGCCGCCCGGATTGTCACGCAGCGGTACATTGCCCAGCGCAATCGCCGCGGCCAGTACCGCATTGCCGGCGATGAACAGCGACCACCAGGCCAGCCGCCGCCAGCGCCGGGCGGAACCTTCAATGGCAGGGGCGGCAGGGGCAGCTGCGGGCATGGTGGGGCAGGTTCAGGGGGTGCAGGAGAGGGGCGGGGCCAACGTGACGGAAGCGTTGCTCCGCGCGCGGGTCGCGCATTGTATCGGTTTGTTTCCGTGTATCGAGTGGCGTCCCCCGGGCGATCTGTCACAATGTTCAGGCGGGCCATGAATGCGTTGGCCCCCTCAGACCCAACGACAAGCCAGGAACCGCTGTGAGCCAGATCCCCACCCTCGACATCACCCGTTTCGACAGCGACCGCGAGGCCTTCGTGGCCGAGCTGGGCGCGGCCTACCGCCAATGGGGATTCGCGGGCATCCGTAACCACGGCATCCCGCAGGCCGACATCGACGCGGCCTACGATGCCTTCAAGGCTTTCTTCGCCCTGCCGGAAGAGGTCAAGCGCAAGTACCACGTGGCCGGCAGCGGCGGCGCCCGCGGCTACACCCCGTTCGGCGTGGAAACCGCCAAGGGCTCCAAGCATTTCGACCTGAAGGAGTTCTGGCACATCGGCCGCGAGATCGCCGACGATTCCAAGTACCGGGACGTGATGGCGCCGAACCTGTGGCCGGCCGAGGTCGAAGGTTTCCGTGAGCGCGGTTACGGCCTGTATCAGGCGCTGGACAACCTGGGGTCGCGCGTGTTGTCCGCGTTGGCCCTGCACATTGGCCTGCCGGAAGACTTCTTCGCCGACAAGACCAACTTCGGCAACTCGATCCTGCGCCCGATCCACTACCCGCCCATCACCACTGACGACATCCCGAACGTGCGTGCCGGTGCCCATGGCGACATCAACTTCATCACCCTGCTGGTCGGCGCCAGTGCCGCAGGCCTGGAAGTGCAGTCGCATGACGGCGAGTGGGTGCCATTTACGTCAGATGCGGACACGATCGTGGTCAACATCGGCGACATGCTGCAGCGCCTGACCAACCACGTGTATCCGTCGACCATCCACCGCGTGGTCAACCCCCCGGGTGACCTGGCGCGCCAGCCGCGCTACTCGGTGCCGTTCTTCCTGCACCCGAACCCGGACTTCCTGATCGACGTGCTGCCCTCGTGCATCACCCCGGAGAACCCGAGCCGGTATCCGGAGGCGATCACCGCCCACGGCTTCCTCGAGGAACGCCTGCGCGAGATCAAGCTGAAGTAAGGAAAAGTGAGGCCGCCGAAAGGCGGCCTTTTTCTTTGCAGGGTTGCACCCTGCACCCGCGGTAGTGCCGGCCGCTGGCCGGCAAGTCCAAAGCCAAAGCGGCTCTGGGGTGTTCCGTGGGGAGGCGGGGAGGTGTCGGATGGCGGGGACGCCGTAAACCCATCCCTGGGGGCTTGGCCGCGGCATCCATGCCGCGGACACCCCGCCATCCGACACCTCCCCGCCTTCGACAGTTTCCCGGTGACGGTTGGTGGGTGTCGACCTTGCTCGACACGGTAGATCCACGCCATGCGTGGATGAGATCTGTTAGATCGAAGTGGGGCAGGGCACGTGGTATGCCGCTTTTGCTCTTGCTCTTCTTTTTTCTTTCCGTGGCGGGCGGAACCGCCGGAATGTGTCGGAGGCCGGGCGGGTGGGGATGACGGGGGTGTCCGCGGCATGGATGCCGCGGCCAAGCCCCCACGGACGGGTTTACGGCGTCCCCCGCCATCCCCACCCGCCCGGCCAAGCCCACCAATCCAACCGGGCTTTCCGCGACCAACCCAAACAAACTCCCGCCACGAGGGGCTGCGCCGTTGGCTGAAAATCCATGTAACCGCTTACAATGAAACGGATTTTGCCGCAACGAGTATCATGACCGGCTGACTTCACACAGGAGCCACCCGCTCATGCGCCGCAAGATCGTCGCCGGAAACTGGAAGCTGCATGGCAGCCGTCAATTCGCCAATGAACTGCTGGGGCAGGTGGCCGCCGGGCTGCCGCTGGAGGGGGTGGACGTGGTGATCCTGCCGCCGCTGCCGTACCTGGGCGAGCTGGTCGAGGACTTCGGCGAGACCAGCCTGGCCTTCGGCGCGCAGGACGTGAGCAGTAACGAGAAGGGCGCCTATACCGGCGAGGTCTGCGCGGCCATGCTGGTCGAGGTCGGGGCCCGCTATGGCCTGGTCGGCCATTCCGAGCGCCGCCAGTATCACCATGAAAGCAGCGAGCTGGTCGCGCGCAAGTTCGCCGCCGCCCAGCATGCCGGCCTGGTGCCGGTGCTGTGCGTGGGCGAGACCCTGGAGCAGCGCGAGGCCGGGCAGACCGAAGCGGTCATCGCCAGCCAGCTGGCGCCGGTGCTGGAGCTGGTCGGTGCGGCCGGCTTTGCCAAGGCCGTGGTCGCCTACGAGCCGGTCTGGGCCATCGGTACCGGCCGTACCGCTACAAAGGAGCAGGCACAGCAGGTGCACGCGTTCATCCGTGGCGAAGTTGCGCGCTTCGATGCTAGAATTGCTGATTCACTGCCCATTGTTTACGGCGGTAGCGTGAAGCCCGACAATGCCGGGGAACTGTTCGCGCAGCCGGATGTCGATGGTGGGCTGGTCGGCGGCGCCTCCCTGGTGGCCGCGGACTTCCTGGCCATCGCACGGGCGGCGGCCGCGAACTAATCCTAGAAGTATTGTCCGAGGGCGGTTTCCAATGCTGATGTTGATCCTCAATGTCGTCTACGTGCTGGTCGCTGTGGCCATGATCGCGCTGATCCTGATGCAGCGTGGCTCGGGTGCGGCGGCGGGTTCGGGCTTTGGCGCCGGCGCCTCGGGTACGGTGTTCGGTGCGCGTGGCGCCTCGAACTTCCTGTCCAAGTCGACCAAGTGGCTGGCCGTCGTGTTCTTCGGCATCAGTCTCTTCATGGCCTGGTATGCCGGTCACGGCACCCGTCCGGCGGCCGACCAGGACCTGGGCCTGATGTCCGCCCCGGCGGCCAGCGCGCCGGCGGCTCCGGCGGGCGAACTGCCGGCCGTTCCGAAGGCCGATCCGGTCCCGGCCGCCCCGGTTCCGGCGGCGAATGTGCCGGCTCAGGCGGAATCTTCGGTTTCTGGTGAAGAAAAGCCTTCGGAAGGCTCCCAGAAACACTGAAGCCGGTTACAATACGCGGCGCATCGGGAAGATAGTCTGATGTGATCGTTTGCCCAGGTGGCGGAATTGGTAGACGCACTACCTTGAGGTGGTAGCGACGCAAGTCGTAGGGGTTCGAGTCCCCTCTTGGGCACCATTTGTAAGTAAAGCGGGTTCGCCTGGCGCGCAATGCGCCAGGCAGGTTCCCGTCCACTCCCCCATGCCAAAGCGCCTGCAGGCGCGGCGGCAGAGGCAAGAGAGAATCGCTGTGCTGGCCGAATATTTGCCTTCTCTGCTGTTTCTGATCGTTGCCACCGGTATCGGCATTACGCTGATGCTGGTTGGTCGATTCCTCGGTCCCCGCCGCCCCGATCTGGAAAAGCTGTCGCCGTACGAGTGCGGCTTCGAGGCCTTCGAAGACGCGCGCATGAAGTTCGACGTGCGCTACTACCTGATCGCGATCCAGTTCATCGTCTTCGACCTGGAAATCATCTTCATCGTGCCGTGGACCCAGGTCTTCATGGAGCTGGGCGCCCGTTCGCTCATCACCATGGGCCTATTCGTCGGCATGCTGTTCCTCGGTTTCATTTACGTCTGGAAGAAGGGAGCGCTGGAATGGGAGTGATTCAGACTCTCGATGGCCTCATGAACAACCCGTCGCCGGAAGGCCGGGTTGATGACATCCTGCGGCCGGAGGGCGACAACCCGCTGCTGGAAAAGGGCTTCGTCACCACCAGCGTCGACGCACTGCTGAACTGGGCGCGCACCGGCTCGATGTGGCCGATGACCTTCGGCCTGGCCTGCTGCGCGGTCGAGATGATGCACGCCGGCGCCGCGCGCCTGGACCTTGACCGTTACGGCGTGGTGTTCCGCCCGTCGCCGCGTCAGTCCGACGTGATGATCGTGGCCGGTACCCTGGTCAACAAGATGGCCCCGGCGCTGCGCAAGGTCTACGACCAGATGCCGGACCCGAAGTGGGTCATCTCGATGGGTAGCTGCGCCAACGGCGGTGGCTATTACCACTACTCCTATTCTGTCGTGCGCGGCTGTGATCGCGTGGTGCCGGTGGACGTCTACGTCCCGGGCTGCCCGCCGACCGCCGAGGCGCTGGTGTACGGGATCCTGCAGCTGCAGAAGAAGATCTGGCGTACACAGACCATCGCCCGCTGACCCCTTCACCTGACAAGAGCGCGCCAAGCCCCCATGGCAGAGCAAGCATCCTTCATCGACCGACTCTCCGCACGTTTCGCTGGTGCGAAGGTCATCGTGGTCGAACCCCGCGGCGAAGTGACGCTGGAAGTGCCTGCCGCCGAGTGGCACGCCACCGCCCTGGCGCTGCGTGACGAGTTTGGTTTCGAGCAGGCCGTGGATCTGTGCGGCGTCGACTACCTCGGTTATGGCTCCGACGAATGGGACACCGCCGACGTGTCCTCGCAGGGCTTCAGCCGTGGCGTCGAAGGCAAGGCCCAGGGCCGCTTCGCGTGGGGCGAGTTCCCCACCGAGGAAAACGGTGCCGACGGTGCCCGCCCGCAGCACATGCCGACCCAGCGTTTCGCCGTGGTCGCCCAGCTGCGCTCGTACCAGCACAACCTGATGATGCACCTGCGCTGCTTCGCCCCTGACGAAGCGCTGCCGGTGGTGTCCTCGCTGACCAGCGTGTGGCCGGGCCTGAACTGGTTCGAGCGCGAAGCGTTCGACCTGTACGGCGTGATCTTCGAAGGCCACCCGGACCTGCGCCGGATCCTGACCGACTACGGTTTCGTCGGCCATCCGTTCCGCAAGGACTTCCCGCTGATCGGCAATGTCGAAGTCCGCTACGACGAAGAAAAGAAGCGCGTGATCTACGAACCGGTCACCTCGGTGGAGCCGCGTGTCGGCGTGCCGCGCGTGATCCGTGACGACGCCCGTCTGCAGACCGCAGCCGGTGAGCGCGCGCAGGAGGCAGTGAAGTGAGCCAAGTACACCAGGCCGGCGAAGCGTTCGCCAGCAACGCCGCCGAAAGCCGGCAGGAAATCCGCAACTACACCATGAACTTCGGCCCGCAGCATCCGGCCGCTCACGGTGTGCTGCGCCTGATCCTGGAAATGGACGGCGAAACCATCATGCGTGCCGACCCGCACGTGGGTCTGCTGCACCGTGGCACCGAGAAGCTGGCCGAGTCCAAGCCGTTCAACCAGTCGATCGGCTACATGGATCGCCTCGACTACGTGTCGATGATGTGCAACGAGCACGCCTACGTGCGCGCGATCGAGACCCTGATGGGCATCGAGGCGCCGGAGCGTGCGCAGTACATCCGCACCATGTACGACGAGATCACCCGCATCCTCAACCACCTGATGTGGCTGGGCTCCAACGCGCTCGACCTGGGTGCGATGGCCGTGATGCTGTATGCCTTCCGTGAGCGCGAAGAGCTGATGGACTGCTATGAAGCGGTCTCCGGCGCGCGCATGCACGCGGCGTACTACCGCCCGGGCGGTGTCTACCGCGACCTGCCGGACCACATGCCGAAGTACAAGGAATCGCGCTGGCACAAGGGCAAGGCGCTGAAGCAGCTCAATGCTTCGCGCGAAGGCTCGCTGCTGGACTTCCTGGAGAACTTCACCGTCGAGTTCCCCAAGCGCGTCGACGAATACGAAACCCTGCTGACCGACAACCGCATCTGGAAGCAGCGTACCGTCGGCATCGGCGTGGTCACTCCGGAACTGGCGCACCAGTGGGGCATGACCGGCGTGATGCTGCGTGGCTCGGGCGTGGCCTGGGACCTGCGCAAGAAGCGCCCGTACGCCAAGTACGATGCTGTCGATTTCGACATCCCGCTGGGCAAGGAAGGCGACTGCTACGACCGCTACCTGGTCCGCGTCGCCGAAATGCGCGAATCCAACCGCATCATCAAGCAGTGCGTGGCGTGGCTGAAGGCCAACCCCGGCCCGGTCATGGTCAAGAACTTCAAGGTCGCTCCGCCCAAGCGCGAGGACATGAAGGACGACATGGAAGCGCTGATCCACCACTTCAAGCTGTTCAGCGAAGGCTATTGCGTACCGGCGGGTGAAACCTATGCGGCCGTGGAAGCGCCCAAGGGCGAATTCGGCTGCTACCTGGTCTCCGATGGCGCCAACAAGCCCTTCCGCGTGCACCTGCGCGCACCGGGCTTCGCCCACCTGTCCTCGATCGATTCGATCGTGCGCGGCCACATGCTGGCCGACGTGGTGGCGATGATCGGTACCTATGACCTGGTGTTCGGCGAGGTTGACCGGTAATGCCGTCCGCCACGCCAACGCCCGCTGCAGGCAGCCGGCGCAAGCCGGCGCCGCAGTTTCTGGAATTTCACGTTATGCATTTCGCTGAGGTCGGCCGATGAAGGCGACAGGTAATTTCGAGGCGGCGCGCGACGTCGACCCGATGGTGGTGCTGAGCGACAAGACCCGCGCTCACATCGATCACTGGCTGTCCAAGTTCCCGCCGGACCGCAAGCGCTCTGCCGTGCTGCAGGGCCTGCATGCGGCCCAGGAGCAGAACCAGGGCTGGCTGACCGACGAGCTGATCGCCGCCGTCGCCAAGTACCTCGACCTGCCGCCGGTGTGGGCCTACGAGGTCGCCAGCTTCTACTCGATGTTCGAGACCGAGAAGGTGGGCCGCAACAACGTGGCCATCTGCACCAACATCAGCTGCTGGCTCAATGGCGCCGAGGACATCGTCCGCCATTGCGAGAAGAAGCTGGGCATCAAGCACGGTGAATCGACCCCGGATGGCCGCGTCTACCTCAAGCGCGAGGAAGAGTGCCTGGCCGGTTGTGGCGGCGCGCCGATGATGGTCATCAACGGTCACTACCATGAGCGTCTGACCCTGGAAAAGGTCGACGAGCTGCTGGACGGGCTGGAGTAAGGGCATGGCACATCACCACGAATCCAAGGGTCCGGTCGGCCCCGCGCCGCTGCCGCACCAGGTGGTCTACACCACCCTGCATTACGACACCCCGTGGTCGTACGAAAGCTACCTGAAGACCGGTGGCTACGCCGCCCTGCGCAAGATCCTCGAAGAGAAGATCCCGCCGGAGCAGGTCATCGAGATGGTCAAGGCCTCGGGCCTGCGCGGCCGCGGTGGCGCAGGCTTCCCGACCGGCCTGAAGTGGTCCTTCATGCCCAAGGGCAACATGCAGAAGTACATCCTCTGCAACTCGGACGAATCCGAGCCGGGCACCTGCAAGGACCGCGACATCCTGCGTTACAACCCGCATTCGGTGGTGGAAGGCATGGCGATTGCCTGCTACGCCACCGGTTCGACCGTGGGTTACAACTACCTGCGCGGTGAGTTCCACCACGAGCCGTTCGAGCACTTCGAGCAGGCCCTGGCCGACGCCTATGCGAACGGCTGGCTGGGCAAGAACATCCTCGGCAGCGGCGTGGACATCGACATCTACGGTGCGCTGGGCGCCGGCGCCTACATCTGCGGCGAAGAAACCGCGCTGATGGAATCGCTGGAAGGCAAGAAGGGCCAGCCGCGCTACAAGCCGCCGTTCCCGGCCAATTTCGGCCTGTATGGCAAGCCGTCGACGATCAACAACACCGAAACCTACGGTTCGGTGCCGGCGATCATCCGCAACGGTCCGGAGTGGTTCAAGGGCCTGAGCCTGACCGCCAACGGCGGTCCGAAGTGCTTCTCGGTGTCCGGCTGCGTGCAGAACGGCGGCAACTTCGAAGTGCCGCTCGGCACCAAATTCCACGACCTGCTGGAAATGGCCGGTGGCCTGCGTCCGGGCCGCACGCTGAAGGGCGCGATCCCGGGCGGCGTGTCGATGCCGGTGCTGACCGCGGCCGAGCTGGAGGACCTGCCGATGGACTACGACACCATCCGTGCACTGGGCTCCGGCCTGGGTTCGGGCGCGATCGTGGTGCTCGACGACAGCGTCTGCTGCGTCAAGTTCGCCTGCCGCATCAGCCAGTTCTTCCACAAGGAATCCTGCGGCCAGTGCACCCCGTGCCGTGAAGGTACCGGCTGGATGCACCGCGTGCTGGAGCGCATCGTCGCCGGCAAGGCCACGATGGAAGACCTGCACCAGCTGAAGGCGGTGGCGGGGCAGATCGAAGGCCACACCATCTGTGCGTTCGGTGAAGCGGCTGCATGGCCCATCCAGGGCTTCCTGCGCCAGTTCTGGGACGAATTCGAGTACTACATCGTCAACGGTCATTCGATGGTTGACGGCAAGAAGGTGGAGGCAGCCGCCGCATGAGCGCGCAACCCGTAAACCCGAACGTGCCACCGGATCACGTGACCATCGAGATCGATGGCAAGTCGCTGGTCGTGCCCAAGGGTTCGATGATCATCCAGGCGGCCGACAAGGCCGGTATTCCGATTCCGCGCTTCTGCTACCACGAGAAGCTGCCGATCGCCGCCAACTGCCGCATGTGCCTGGTGGACGTGGAGAAGTCGCCGAAGCCGGCGCCGGCCTGCGCCACCCCGGTGATGGACGGCATGAAGGTCGCCACCCGCAGCGAGAAGGCACTGAAGTTCCAGCGCTCGGTGATGGAGTTCCTGCTCATCAACCACCCGCTGGACTGCCCGATCTGCGATCAGGGCGGCGAGTGCGAGCTGCAGGACGTGTCGTTGGGCTATGGCCGTTCGGTCAGCCGCTTCAACGAGCGCAAGCGCGTGGTGCCGGACGAGGACATGGGCCCGCTGGTCGCCACCGAGATGACCCGCTGCATCCAGTGCACCCGCTGCGTCCGCTTCACCGCCGACGTTGCCGGTACCTACGAACTGGGTGGCATGTACCGCGGTGAGAACCTGCAGATCGGTACCTTTGACGGCAAGCCGCTGACCACCGAGCTGTCCGGCAACGTCGTCGACGTCTGCCCGGTCGGCGCGCTGACCAACAAGGTGTTCCAGTTCCGCGCCCGTCCGTGGGAACTGACCGCGCGCGAATCGCTGGGCTACCACGACGCGATGGGTTCGAACCTGTTCCTGCACGTGCGTCGCGGTGAAGTGCTGCGCACCGTGCCGCGCGACAACGAAGCCGTGAACGAGTGCTGGCTGTCCGACCGTGACCGCTACTCGCACCAGGGCCTGTACAGCGAAGACCGTGCGGTCAAGCCGCTGCGCAAGGTCAATGGCGAGTGGAAGGAAGTGAGCTGGGCCGAAGGCCTGGCCGCGGCCGCCGAGATCCTCAAGGCGAACCAGGGCGACAACCTGGGCGTGCTGGTGCACCCGTCCACCTCCAACGAGGAAGGCGCGTTGCTGGCCCGCCTGGCCAAGGGCCTGGGCACGGGCAACATCGACTACCGCATCAACAACCGCGATTTCTCCGACGCCGCAACCGCCGAAGTGTTCGGCCTGCCACTGGCCGAAATCGAAGGCGCTGACCGCATCGTCGTTCTGGGCAGCAACATCCGCCACGAACTGCCGCTGCTGCACGCCCGCCTGCGCAAGGCGCAGACCACCAAGGGCGCGAAGATCCATGTCGTCAACCCGGTGGACTTCGACTTCGCCTTCAGCATCGCCGGCAAGCAGATCGTCGCACCGTCCAAGTTCGTCGACGCGCTGGCCAACGCCGAGCTGCGTTCGGCAGTGCAGGGCGGCAACAACACCGTGCTGATCGTCGGTGGCATCGCCGAAAACCACCCGCAGGCTGCCGCGATCCGCGCTGCTGCGCGTGAGTTCGCCGCCGCCACCGGTGCCAAGCTGTGCCGCATCCCGCAGGGCGCCAACGCCGTTGGCCTGACCCGCGCCGGTGTGCTGCCGGCTGGCAAGGACGTCGCCGCGATGCTGGCGCAGCCGCGCCAGGCCTATGTGGTGTACGGCCTTGAGCCGGGCCTGGACTTCGCCGATGCACCTGCCGCGCGCAAGGCGCTGGCCGGTGCCCAGGTGGTGGCTTTCAGCCAGTTCGCCTGTGCCTCGACCCGCGACGTCGCCGACGTGATCCTGCCGATCGGTGCGCTGCCGGAAATCGACGCCACCCTGACCAACCTTGATGGTCGCGAGCAGTCGGCCCGTGCCGGCGGCAAGCTGCCGGGCGAGGCCCGTGAAGGCTGGCGCGTGCTGCGCGCCCTGGGCGGCGAGCTGGCCGTGGCCGGTTTCGACTTCACCGACCTGGCCGGCCTGCGCGCCAGCCTGGCCCCGGTACCGGTCACCGTTGCCGCTTCGGCGCAGCCGGTGGTTGCCGGCGAAGGCCTGGAAGTGGCTTCGACCGCCGCGATCTACCGCACCGATGCGGTGGTCCGTCGCGCCCCGGCGCTGCAGTCGCATCCGCTCAACAACGCCCCGCGCATCGTGCTGAACGCTGAAGATGCCGCTCGCCTGCAGCTGCAGGAAGGGCAGATGGCCAAGGTCGGCACCGATGCCGGCAAGGCCACCCTGCCGGTGGTGGTCGACGCCCGCGTCGCTGCGGGTTCGGTCTGGATTGAATCGGGCCACGGCGCGACCGCGCCGCTGGGTGCCGCTCGCGTATCGGTGGTGGCTGCATGAACGAATTGCTGTTGAACGCGGTCGACCCGCTGCACCAGTGGCTGCTGGGCCTCGGTGACATCGGCGCGCTGATCTGGATCATCCTGAAGATCCTGGTGATCGCCGTTCCGGTGATCATCTCGGTGGCCTTCTACGTGGTCTGGGAACGCAAGCTGATCGGCTGGATGCACGTCCGCCACGGCCCGATGTACGTGGGCATGGGCATCTTCCAGGCCTTCGCCGACGTCTTCAAGCTGCTGTTCAAGGAAGTGGTCCAGCCGAGCAGCGCCAACAAGGCGATCTATCTGCTGGCCCCGCTGATCACCCTGGCCCCGGCCTTCGCGGCCTGGTCGGTGGTGCCCTTCGATTCGCAGATCGTGCTGTCCAACGCCAACGCCGGCCTGCTGTACCTGCTGGCGATGACCTCGCTGGGCATCTACGGCATCATCCTGGCCGGTTGGGCGTCCAACTCGAAGTATGCGTTCCTGGGGGCGATGCGCGCCTCGGCGCAGATGATCAGCTACGAAATCGCCATGGGCTTCGCCCTGGTCGGCGTGATGATCGCCTCGGGCAGCCTGAACCTGAGCAACATCGTGATGGCGCAGGCCGGCAGTTCCGGCTTCTTCGACTGGTTCCTGCTGCCGCTGTTCCCGCTGTTCGTCATCTACTGGGTCTCGGGCGTGGCTGAAACCAACCGCGCGCCGTTCGACGTGGTGGAAGGCGAATCGGAAATCGTCGCCGGCCACATGGTCGAATACTCCGGCGGTGCCTTCGCCCTGTTCTTCCTGGCCGAATACGCGAACATGATCCTGATCAGCTTCCTGATCTCGATCTTCTTCCTCGGCGGCTGGCTGAGCCCGGTCCAGGGCTGGGTCAACTTCGGCGATGTCTCGCCGCTGGTCGACTGGATCTGGAAGGGGGGCGCGCCGTGGCTGTTCGTCAAGGTGTTCTTCTTCGCCAGTGCCTACATCTGGTTCCGTGCCAGCTTCCCGCGCTTCCGCTACGACCAGATCATGCGCCTGGGCTGGAAGGTCTTCATCCCGCTGGCCATTCTGTGGATCGCGGTTACCGCCGTCATGGTGTTCTTCGGCGTGATTCAAAAGGGCGTCTAAAGTGATGAACAGGATTACCCATTACTTCAAGAGCCTGCTGCTGCTCGAACTGCTGGCGGGCCTCTGGCTGACGCTGAAGTACAGCTTCAAGCCGAAGTACACGATGATGTACCCGATGGAGAAGTTCCCGCAGTCGCCGCGCTTCCGTGGCCTGCATGCGCTGCGCCGTTATCCCAACGGCGAAGAGCGCTGCATCGCCTGCAAGCTGTGCGAAGCGGTGTGCCCGGCGCTGGCCATCACCATCGACTCGGCCAAGCGCGAGGACGGCACCCGCCGCACCACGCGTTATGACATCGACCTGTTCAAGTGCATCTTCTGTGGCTTCTGTGAGGAAAGCTGCCCGGTGGACTCGATCGTCGAAACCCACATACTCGAGTACCACTTCGAGAATCGTGGCGAAAACATCGTTACCAAGCCGCAGCTGCTGGCCCTGGGCGACCGTCTCGAAAACGAGATCGCCGAGCGTCGCGCCGCCGATGCCGCTTACCGCTGAGGTCGAGAGATGGATTGGGTAAATATCGCTTTCTGGGTGTTCGCCATCGCGGCAACGGTTTCGGCCGGTGCGGTGATCAGCGTGCGCAACCCGGTTCACGCCGTGCTCTGCCTGGTGCTGACCTTCTTCTCCATCGCCTGCGTGTGGCTGCTGGTGGGCGCCGAGTTCCTCGGTGTGGCGCTGGTGCTGGTCTACGTCGGTGCGGTGATGGTGCTGTTCCTGTTCGTGGTGATGATGCTGGACATCGACCCCACCAAGCTGCGTGAGGGCTGGGTGCGCTACCTGCCGGTCGGCCTGATTGTCGCGGTCGCGATGCTGGCGCAGATGCTGATCCTGATCGGGGTCAAGGCGCGTTCGGTCACGCCGTTCCCGGCCGACAACGCCGCTGCGGTCGCCGCCGACAGCTCCAACATCACCTGGCTGGCACGCACGCTGTTCACCGAGTACCTGCTGCCGTTCGAGTTCGCCGCCGTCATCCTGACCGTGGCCGTGGTTGCCGCCGTGATGCTGACCCTGCGTCGCCGTACCGGCGTGAAGAGCCAGAACCCGGGCCAGCAGACCATGGTCAAGGCCGGCCAGCGCCTGCGCATGGTCAAGATGGGTGCCGAAGCACCGGTCGTGCACAGCAACAGCAAGCCGGTCGCCGGCGAGGAGACCCAGCCGTGATCACCCTTGGCCATATCCTCGCGCTGGGCGCGGTGCTGTTCGCCATCAGCCTGGCCGGTATCTTCCTCAACCGGAAGAACGTCATCGTCCTGCTGATGTCGATCGAGCTGATGCTGCTGTCGGTGAACATCAATTTCGTCGGCTTCTCGCGTCAGCTGGGCGATCCGTCCGGCCAGCTGTTCGTGTTCTTCATCCTGACCGTCGCCGCCGCGGAAGCCGCCATCGGCCTGGCGATCCTGGTGACCCTGTTCCGTACACGCCGCACGATCAATGTCGGCGAAGTCGATTCGTTGAAGGGCTGATCCACAGATGGAAATCACTCTCTCCAAGAGTCTGTTGATCGCAGTGGTGCTCGCACCGCTGTTCGGCAGCATCATCGCCGGCCTGTTCGGTCGCCAGGTCAAGCGCTTCGGCGCGCAGACCATCACCATCCTCGGCGTCGCGGTGGCCTGCGGCCTGTCGATGTATACGCTCTACCAGCTGCTGTGGGGTGGGGCGCAGCCGTTCAACCAGAACATCTACACGTTCTTCGAAGTCGGCCAGTACTCGGCCCACGTCGGCTTCATGGTCGACAAGCTGACCGCGATGATGATGGTGGTGGTGACCTTTGTGTCGCTGCTGGTCCACATCTACACGATCGGCTACATGCAGGACGATCCGGGCTACCAGCGGTTCTTCAGCTACATCTCGCTGTTCACCTTCTCGATGCTCACCCTGGTGATGAGCAACAACTTCCTGCAGCTGTTCTTCGGCTGGGAAGCGGTGGGCCTGGTGTCGTACCTGCTGATCGGCTTCTGGTTCAAGCGCCCGACCGCGATCTTCGCCAACATGAAGGCGTTCCTGGTCAACCGCGTCGGTGACTTCGGCTTCCTGCTGGGCATCGCCGGCGTGCTGTGGGTGTTCGGCACCCTGGACTACTCGCAGGTGTTCTCGCAGGCCGGCATGCTGGCCGACCCGCGCGCCCAGCTGCAGATCTGGGACGGCACGCTGCTGGGCATGCAGCTGCTGAACGAGCCGGTGATCTGGTCGATCGCCACCGTCATCTGCATCTGCCTGTTCATCGGTGCCATGGGCAAGTCGGCCCAGGTCCCGCTGCACGTGTGGCTGCCGGACTCGATGGAAGGCCCGACCCCGATCTCGGCACTGATCCACGCCGCGACGATGGTGACCGCTGGTATCTTCATGGTCACCCGCATGTCGCCGCTGTTCGAGCTGTCGCAGACCGCGCTGAACTTCGTGCTGTTCATCGGCGCCACCACCGCGTTCTTCACTGGCCTGATCGGCATCGTGCAGAACGACATCAAGCGCGTGGTCGCGTACTCGACCCTGTCGCAGCTGGGCTACATGACGGTTGCACTGGGCGTGTCGGCCTATTCGGCTGCCGTGTTCCACCTGATGACCCACGCCTTCTTCAAGGCCCTGCTGTTCCTGGGCGCCGGCTCGGTCATCATCGCGATGCACCACGAGCAGGACATGCGCAAGATGGGCGGCCTGCGCAAGTACATGCCGATCACCTTCATCACCATGTGGATCGGTACCCTGGCGCTGGTCGGCACGCCGTTCTTCTCCGGCTTCTACTCGAAGGACACCATCATCGAGGCGGCCGAGCTGCACGCGCACCTGTCCAACAGCTGGGTGGCCACCTATGGCTACTGGGCGGTGCTGGGTGGCGTGATCGTCACCAGCTTCTACAGCTTCCGCCTGCTGTTCCTGACCTTCCACGGCAAGGAGCGTTTCCGCGACGCGCATGACGATCACGGCCATGGCCATGACGATCACCACGCCGCCGACGCCCACCACGGCGATGCACACCATGGTGATGGCCACGACGACCACGGCCATGGCCACGGTCCGCACGAGCCGCACGAAACCCCGTGGGTGGTGACCCTGCCGCTGATCCTGCTGGCCATCCCGTCGATCGCCATCGGTTTCTTCAGCATCGGCCCGATGCTGTACGGCACCGACTGGGCCGGCAACCACGCGCACGATGCCATCAAGGGCCAGGCGCACACGTTCTTCACCGGCATCGTCGACTTCTACGATCCGGCCAAGAACACCATCGGCTTCCTGGGTGAGGAGTTCCATGGCCCGGTCGCCTTCGCGCTGCATGGCATGATGGCTCCGGCGTTCATGCTGACCGTTGCGGGCTTCCTGCTGGCCGCACTGTTCTACCTGTGGAAGCCGGACCTGTCGGGCAAGGCCCGCAAGACCTTTGCTCCGCTGGTGTCGGTGCTTGAAAACAAGTACGGCTTCGACAAGCTGTGGATCGATGGCTTTGCCGGTGGCAGCGTCAAGCTGGGCAAGGTCTCGCGCTGGATCGACAGCAACATCGTCGACGGCGTGGTCAATCTCTCGGCACGTGTTGTGGACGTCGCAGCCGGCGTGCTGCGTCGTACCCAATCCGGTTTCCTCTATCACTACGCCTTCGCGATGATCATCGGCCTGATTGCCCTGCTGGGCGTGCTGATGCATTACCTGCGTTGATGACCTGTACGGAATAAGAAGACGTGTCGAACTGGCCTCTACTCAGTGTCCTCATCTGGCTGCCGATCATCGGTGGTGCCCTGATCCTTGCGATCCGTGATGCGCAGACCGCCCGCTGGGCGTCGCTGGGCGTAGCGGTGCTGACCTTCGTGGCGAGCCTCTCGCTGCTGAGCGGCTACAACGCAGGCGTCGATGGTCTGCAGTTCGTCGAGACCCATGCCTGGATCCCGGCGTACAAGATCGGCTACAACCTGGGCGTGGACGGCATTGCCGTGGCGCTGATCCTGCTGACCACCCTGGTCAGCGTGCTTGCCCTGATCGGCGCCTGGAGCGCCATCGACAAGCGCGTGAACCAGTACGTGGCGGCCTTCCTGATCCTGGAAGGTGTCACCGTCGGCATCTTCGCCGCGACGGACGCAATGCTGTTCTACGTGTTCTTCGAAGCGATGCTGATCCCGATGTTCCTGATCATCGGTGTCTGGGGCGGTCCGCGCCGCATCTACGCCGCGCTGAAGTTCTTCCTGTACACCTTCCTCGGCTCGGTGCTGATGCTGGTGGCGCTGATCTACCTGTACATGAAGGGCGGCAGCTTCCAGCTGGCCGACCTGTACGCGCTGCCGCTGTCGGCCAAGGAGCAGACCTGGATCTTCTTCGCCTTCCTGATCGCCTTCGCGGTCAAGGTGCCGATGTTCCCGGTCCACACCTGGCTGCCGGACGCCCACGTGGAAGCGCCGACCGCCGGTTCGGTGATCCTGGCCGCGATCGCCCTGAAGATCGGTGGCTACGGCTTCCTGCGCTTCAACCTGCCGATCGTCCCGGACGCGTCGCAGGAATGGGCCTGGCTGGTGATCGCGCTGTCGCT
Organism: Stenotrophomonas muris; assembly: GCF_052751275.1. NCBI lineage: Bacteria > Pseudomonadati > Pseudomonadota > Gammaproteobacteria > Lysobacterales > Lysobacteraceae > Stenotrophomonas > Stenotrophomonas muris. The sequence continues at coordinate 675,462 of NZ_CP199879.1, forward strand.
GATCGCGGTGATCTACGTCGGCCTGGTCGCCCTGGTGCAGGACGACATGAAGAAGCTGATCGCCTATTCGTCGATCGCGCACATGGGCTTTGTCACCCTGGGCACCTTCATCGCCCTGTGGCTGGTGCGCGAAGCCGGCAACGCCGACGCCGCGCGCCTGGGCCTGCAGGGCGCCATGGTGCAGATGATCTCGCACGGCTTCGTGTCCGGCGCGATGTTCTCCTGCGTCGGCGTGCTGTACGACCGCATGCACAGCCGCCGCATCGCCGATTACGGCGGCGTGGTCAACGTGATGCCGTGGTTCGCCACCTTCGCGATGCTGTTCTTCATGGCCAACGCGGGCCTGCCGGGTACCAGCGGTTTCGTTGGCGAGTTCATGGTCATCCTCTCGGCCTTCCAGCGTAATCCGTGGATCGCCCTGGGCGCGGCCACCACCCTGATCATCGGCGCCGCCTACACCCTGTGGCTGTACAAGCGCATCTTCTTCGGTGAAGTGGCCAACAGCCATGTTGCCGAACTGAAGGACATCAACGGCCGCGAATGGCTGGTGCTGGGCGTGTTCGCCATCGGCGTGCTGGCCCTGGGCATCTACCCCAAGCCGCTGACCGACCTGATGGAGCCCTCGATCGCGAAGCTGGCGATGCAGATCGCATCCAGCAAGCTGCTGTAATTCCAGGATTTGATGATGACCACCTCGCCGCTGCTGCCATTGACCGCCGCTGACCTGCCACCGCTCGCTCCCGAGCTGGTGCTGATCGGCAGCGCCTTCGCCCTGATGATCCTCGACCTGTTCGTCAGCAACCGGAACAAGATCGTCACCCACCTGTTCTCGCTCGCTGCGCTGGCCGTGGTGCTGTTCATGCTGGCCACCGGCGTGGGCGGGCAGGGCGAGGTCTTCCATGGCATGTTCGTGCGCGATACCGCCGCGGACGTGATGAAGACCGGGATCGTGCTGCTCAGCGGCCTGACCCTGGTCTACGGCTGGCGCTACCTGCGTGATCGCGACCTGTTCCAGGGCGAGATCCCGGTGCTGATCCTGTTCGGCACCGCCGGCATGATGATCCTGGTCTCGGCCGGCAGCCTGCTGATGGTCTACCTGGGCCTGGAACTGCTGGCGCTGTGCTCCTACGCCCTGGTCGCCAGCAACCGCGAAAGCGGCCTGGCGTCGGAGGCGGCGATGAAGTACATCGTGCTGGGTTCGCTGGCCTCGGGCCTGCTGCTCTACGGCATGTCGCTGATCTACGGCGCCACCGGCAGCCTGCACCTGGATGTGATCCGCGAGGCCATCCCGCACTCGGAAGAGCGCGTGCTGCTGATCACCGGTGCGGTGTTCATGATCGCCGGCGTCGCCTTCAAGCTGGGTGCCGCGCCGTTCCACATGTGGCTGCCGGACGTGTACCAGGGTGCCCCGGCACCGATCGCACTGTTCATCAGCTCGGCGCCGAAGCTGGCCGCGTTCGGCATGGCCTACCGCCTGCTGGAAATGGGCGTGGGTCCGCTGTCGACCGAACTGCAGCTGCTGATCGCCGGCCTGGCCGCGGTATCGCTGGTCATCGGCAACCTGATGGCCATCGCGCAGAGCAACCTCAAGCGCATGCTGGCGTTCTCCACCGTCTCGCACATCGGCTTCCTGCTGATGGGCATCGCCGGTGGCGGTTCGCAGGGCTACGCCGCCGCGCTGTTCTACGCACTGGCCTACGCGATCATGTCCACCGCCGCCTTCGGCGCGATCATCGCGCTGTCGCGTGCCGGCTTTGAAGCCGAGAACATCGAGGACTTCAAGGGCCTGAACGCCCGCAACCCGTGGATGGCCGGCCTGGTGCTGTGCATCATGGCGTCGCTGGCCGGCATCCCGCCGTTCCTGGGCTTCTGGACCAAGCTGGCGGTGCTGGGCGCGGCCGTCAACGGCGGCCTGCTGTGGCTGGCCATCCTCGGCGTGCTGTGCGCCGTGGTCGGCTGCTTCTACTACCTGCGCGTCATCAAGGTCATGTACTTCGATGAGCCGGTGGGCGAGGCCATGCCGCGCAGCAACGACCGCGTGCTGGGCGTGGTGCTGGGCGTGAATGCCCTGGCGCTGCTCGCGCTGGGCCTGGCCTGGAACCCGATCATGGTCTGGTGCCAGCAGGCATTTGCGCATCTTGCATGAAAGTTGACACAAAGCTGCGCGATTCGTGTAATATGCGCAGCCTGAGTTGTCACTGCAGCGGTTCAGCCAGAACATCGTTGCGGTAGTCCTCCTCGAAAGAGCAGGGCAGCAGTTCAAACACTTCCGGTGCGGGGTGGAGCAGTCTGGCAGCTCGTCGGGCTCATAACCCGAAGGTCGCAGGTTCAAATCCTGCCCCCGCTACCAACGTCGGATCGGCGCCAACCGGTTCGATGAATGAGGGAAAGCTTGCATTTTTCGCAGCAATGCCTCATGATTCCGCTTCTGATGCGGGGTGGAGCAGTCTGGCAGCTCGTCGGGCTCATAACCCGAAGGTCGCAGGTTCAAATCCTGCCCCCGCTACCAAGTAAAGAGATCGCCTTCGAAGTCCTGCTTCGAGGGCGTTTTTCTTTGGGGTCTGCGTTGTTTCTGCGTGATCGGGGTCAGATCCCTTATCCACGGGAAAAGGGATCTGACCCGGGTCCGCACCTTGCACCAGCGCGGTGCAGTCGCTATCATCAGCGGCCTAGCAGTACCCCTGAAGGCGGCCTCCCAGCGGGAGTCCGGACCCGGAAGGAGGGCCGCAACCGGCAGGCAATGCAGGTTGCAACCGGAATCCAGTCACCGGAGTCTTTCCGGAAAAGGGGCCCAACGGGCCCTTTGTCGTTTCCGGGGCGTCACGTTTCCACGCCGGCCAAGGCCGGCACCCAACCATAGAGATCAAGGCAGGCTGTGAGCGACAAGGCAACCGACATCGCGAATCTGCTCGCCCCGACCGTTGTGTCGCTGGGCCTGGAGCTGCTGGGCGTTGAGTATCTGCCGGCCCCCGGCGGTGCGACCCTGCGCCTTTACATCGACGTGCCGCTGGCTGAACAGCCCGAGCGCATCATCAATGTCGACGACTGCGAGCGGGTCAGCCGCGAAGTGTCGGCGCAGCTGGACGTCGAGGACCCGATCAGCGGCAATTACACGCTGGAAGTGTCCTCGCCGGGCGTCGACCGTCCGCTGTTCAGCCTGGAGCAGTTCGGCCGTCACCTCGGCGAATCGGCCAAGGTCACGCTGAAGCTGCCGCAGGACAACCGTCGTCGCCTGCAGGGTCGTATCGAGGCGACCGACGAGGCGGCGGGGACCATCACTTTCATCGTCGACAAGGCCGAAGTGGTCGTGTCGGCCGACAACATCGACAAGGCACGGATCATGCCCGACTGGGTGGCGCTGGGGCTGGCCCCGAGCAAGCCGACCGGTCCGGCACCGAAGCGTCCGAAGCCGAACACGAATTCTTCTTCCAACGAGCCGGCGGCAAAGAAGCCGCGCGCGGAGTGAGCCAATGAGCAAGGAACTGTTGCTGGTAGTCGACGCAGTCGCCAACGAGAAGGGCGTGCCGCGTGAAGTGATCTTCGATGCCATCGAGGCCGCCCTGGCCTCGGCAGCGAAGAAGCGCTATCCCGACGAGGAAGTACTGACCCGCGTGGTCATCGACCACAAGGACGGCAGCTACGAAACCTTCCGCCGCTGGGAAGTGGTGGCCGATGACGTGGTCATGGAATCGCCGGACCGCCAGATCCGCCTGATGGATGCCGTCGATGAAGCCGAAGGCGTCGAGGTCGGCGACTACATCGAAGAGCAGATCGAGAACCCGGATTTCGGCCGCATCGCTGCCCAGGCCGCCAAGCAGGTCATCGTCCAGCGCGTGCGCGAAGCCGAGCGCCAGCAGGTCGTGGATGCGTGGAAGGATCGCGTGGGTGAGCTGATCACCGGCGTGGTCAAGCGCGCCGAGCGCGGCAACATCTATGTCGACCTCGGCGGCAACGCCGAAGGCTTCATCCCGAAGGACAAGGGCATCCCGCGCGACGTGCTGCGCGCCGGTGACCGCGTGCGCGGCTACCTGGCCGAAGTGCGCTCGGAGCCGCGTGGCCCGCAGCTGTTCATCAGCCGTGCCGCCCCGGAATTCATGATCGAGCTGTTCAAGCTGGAAGTGCCGGAAGTCGGCCAGGGCCTGGTGGAAATCAAGGCCTGTGCACGTGACCCGGGCGACCGCGCCAAGATCGCCGTGCTGGCCCACGACCAGCGCACCGATCCGATCGGCGCCTGCATCGGCATGCGCGGTTCGCGCGTGCAGGCCGTGTCCAACGAGCTCAATGGCGAGCGCGTGGACATCGTGCTGTGGAACGACAACCCGGCCAACTTCGTCATCAACGCGATGGCGCCGGCCGAAGTGCAGTCGATCATCGTCGACGAAGACAAGCACTCGATGGACCTGGCCGTTGCCGAAGACCGCCTGGCCCAGGCGATCGGCAAGGGCGGCCAGAACGTGCGCCTGGCCAGCCGCCTGACCGGCTGGCAGCTCAACGTGATGACCCAGGACCAGGTCACCGCCAAGTCGGAAGCCGAGCAGGCTGCGGCCCGCCAGCTGTTCATGGACAAGCTGGAAGTGGACGAGGAAATCGCCGGCATCCTGGTCAGCGAAGGCTTCGGCACCGTCGAGGAAATCGCATATGTCCCGGTCGGCGAACTGCTGGCCGTGGAAGGTTTCGACGAGGACATCGTCGAAGAGCTGCGCGCTCGTGCCCGCGATGCGCTGCTCAATGAGGCCCTGGCAGTCGAGGAAGGCCTTGAAGACGGCCAGCCGGCGCAGGACCTGCTGTCCCTGAAGGGCATGGACGAAGCCACCGCATACGCGCTGGCCGGCCACGGCGTGCGTACCAGCGAGGATCTGTCCGACCTGGCCGCCGACGAGGTCATGGACTTCGGCATCGAAGGACTGGATCAGGCGCGCGCCGCCGCGCTGATCCTGGCCGCCCGAGCCGAGGAGATCGCCCGACTGGAACGCGGCGAATGAGCCGGCAATGAACAGGGCCCTGAGCCGCTCAGGGCGTAGAATCCGCGCCACCTCCACATGCGGGGGGGCGCCCACAAGATCATAGGATCCGAATGTCGCAGCAAACCACCATCCGCAAGCTTGCCGAACTGGTCAACACGCCGGTCGAAAAACTGCTGGAACAGCTGGCCGGTGCCGGCATGAAGTTCAGCGGTCCCGACCAGGTCGTGACCAGCTCCGAGAAGGTGAAGCTCCTGGGCTTCCTTCGTCGTTCGCACGGCAAGCCCGAGCAGGCCCCGGAAGAGACCGATCAGTCTGCGAAGAAGATCACGCTCAACCGCCGGAAGCAGCAGGAAGTGACGGTCAATTCCGGTCGCAGCAAGACGACCGTGAATGTCGAGGTGCGCCAGAAGCGTACCTACGTCAAGGATGGTGCTCGCGCCATGACCCCGGACGAAGAGCGCGCCGACATCCTGCGCAAGCTGGAAGAGTCGCGCGCCCGCAACCTTGCCGAACAGCAGGCCCTGGCCGAGAAGGATCGTCTGCGCGACGAAGCCATCGTCCGTGCCCGTGAGGAAGAGGCCGCCGCCAAGGAACGCGCCGAGGCCGAGAAGAAGGCTGCCGAGGAAGCTGCGGCTGCCGCCAAGGCGGCCGAGACGCTGGCTGCCAGCAAGCCCAAGCGTGCTCCGATCGACGAAACCGCGCCGCGCCCGCCGCGCACCCCGGCCGCAGCCCCGGCTGCGCCGCGTGGTGCACCGCCGCCGCCGCGCAACGACGATCGCAACAACCGCAGCGCGCCGCGCAACGAGCGTGGCCCGGGTGACCGTTTCGCCGGCCAGATGCACCTGTCGGCCGCCGACCGTGCGCGTCGTGGCAACAGCAACAACAGCAACACCCGGGGTCGTCCGGGCGGGCGCAACCAGGCCGGTGGCCGTCGCGACATGTCGCGCGGTGGCAACAATGCCGGCCCGCACGCCTTCGAGCGTCCGACCGCACCGGTGGTGCGTGAAGTGGCGATCGGCGACACCATCACCGTGGCCGACCTGGCGCAGAAGCTGGCGCTGAAGGGCGGCGAGGTGGTCAAGGCGCTGTTCAAGATGGGCGTGATGGCGACCATCACCCAGTCCATCGACCACGACACCGCCGCACTGGTGACCGAAGAACTCGGCCACAAGGCGATCCGTGCCAACGACAACGACGCCGAAGACGCACTGCTGGCCTCGACCGGTGAAAACCAGGGCGAAGCCACCCAGCGTCCGCCGGTGGTCACCATCATGGGCCACGTCGACCACGGCAAGACCTCGCTGCTGGATTACATCCGCCGCACCAAGGTCGCCACCGGCGAAGCGGGTGGCATCACCCAGCACATCGGCGCTTACCACGTCGATACGCCGAAGGGCGTGATCAGCTTCCTGGACACCCCGGGCCACGCCGCCTTCACCTCGATGCGTGCGCGCGGCGCCAAGCTGACCGACATCGTGGTGCTGGTCGTGGCCGCCGACGACGGCGTCATGCCGCAGACCAAGGAAGCGATCCAGCACGCCCGTTCGGCGGGTGTGCCGCTGATCGTGGCGATCAACAAGATCGACAAGTCCGACGCGGATCCGATGCGGGTCAAGAACGAACTGCTGTCCGAGCAGGTCGTGGCCGAAGACTTCGGTGGTGACACCCAGATGGTGGAGATCTCGGCCAAGACCGGCCTGGGCATCGACGACCTGCTGGACGCCATCTCGATCCAGGCCGAACTGCTGGAACTGAAGGCGGTCGATGAAGGCCGCGCCTCGGGCGTGGTGATCGAATCGTCGCTGGACAAGGGCCGCGGCCCGGTCGCGACGGTGCTGGTGCAGCAGGGCCGCCTGAAGAAGGGCGACTACCTGGTGTGCGGCATCCAGTACGGCCGCGTGCGTGCGCTGTTCGACGAAACCGGCAAGCAGCCGGAGTTCGCCGGCCCGTCCATCCCGGTGCAGGTCCTGGGCCTGTCCGGCGTGCCGGAAGCTGGTGACGACTTCGTGGTCGTCGAGGACGAGCGCCTGGCCAAGGACGTTGCCCAGCAGCGCGAGACCAAGCGCCGTGAATCGCGCCTGGTGGCCACCGCTGGCAGCCGCATGGAAGACATCATGGCGACCCTGGGCAAGGGCGAGGGCCAGCAGGTCCTCAACCTGGTCATCAAGGCCGACGTGCAGGGTTCGGTGCAGGCGCTGAGCCAGGCACTGGTCGCGCTGTCCAACGAAGACATCCGCATCAACGTGATCCACTCCGGCGTGGGTGGCATCACCGAGTCGGACGCCAACTCGGCCGCCGCTTCGAAGGCCACCGTCATCGGCTTCAACGTGCGTGCGGACGCTTCGGCCCGTCGCATCATCGAATCCAATGGTGTCGACCTGCGTTACTTCTCGATCATCTATGACGTGATCGACCAGGTGAAGCAGGTGGCCTCCGGTCTGCTGGGCGTGGAGATCCGCGAAGAGATCATCGGTATCGCCGAGGTCCGCGACGTCTTCCGCAGCTCGAAGCTGGGTGCCGTCGCCGGCTGCATGGTCATCGAGGGTGTGGTCAAGCGCAACAAGCCGATCCGCGTGCTGCGCGACAGCGTGGTGATCTTCGAGGGCGAGCTGGAATCGCTGCGTCGCTTCAAGGAGAACGTCGAGGAAGTCCGCAACGGTACCGAATGCGGTATCGCGGTGAAGGCCTACAACGACGTCAAGCCGGGTGACCAGATCGAGTGCTTCGAACGTATCGAAGTGCCGCGCACCCTGTAATGCTGCAAGGTGGCCCGGCCAACGGTCGGGCCCCACCATGTACCTGTAGCGCCCGACCGTTGGTCGGGCGACAATCGAATCAAAGGTAGTGCCCGACCGTTGGTCGGGCGACAACTGAACCAAGAGCTCCTCGTGCCCAAGACTTTCCATCGAACCGACCGTGTCTCCGCCCAGCTGCGCCGTGAACTCGGCACCCTGGTGCACAACGCCGTGCGCGAGCACGGGTTGCCCTCGGTGAGCGTGTCCGACGTGGAAATCACCCGCGACATGGCCCATGCCAAGGTGTTCGTCACCGCGCTGATGCCGGAACGTTCGGCTGAAGCCGTGGCCGGCCTGAAGGAACTGGGCTACCGCCTGCGCATGGACCTGGCCCGCGCGATGAAGCTGCGTCACGTGCCGGAGCTGCATTTCCACTACGATGACTCGGTCGACCGTGGTGAGCACATCGACAACATCCTGCGCGACCTGCCCGATACGCTGGCCGCCGAGAAGCGTCGCGAGAGCGACGAAGAATAACCGCGCGACGCCGGGCATGCCCGGCGTTGCTGCATTCCGGCTGCGCGATGTCTGATGCAGGCCGCGCTGCGGCAGCCGAGCATGGCCCGTCTCAACACTTTCCTGTCATGACCCGAATTCAGTTCCGTCGCCTGGATGGCATCCTGCTGCTCGACAAGTCGACCGGCATGAGCTCCAACGCCGCCCTGCAGGTGGCGCGCCGCCTGTTCCGCGCCGAGAAGGGCGGCCATACCGGCAGCCTCGACCCGCTGGCCACCGGCCTGCTGCCGCTGTGTTTCGGCGAGGCGACCAAGATCGCCGGCCTGCTGCTGGGTTCGGCCAAGGCGTACGACGCCGAGATCGTGCTCGGCCAGACCACCGATACCGACGATGCCGAAGGCCAGGTACTGCTGCAGCGCCCGGTGCCGGCGATCAGTACCGGGGCCCTGCAGGCTGCGCTGGCGCCGCTGACCGGCACCATCCGCCAGCGTGCCCCGATCTATTCGGCGCTGAAGCAGGGCGGTGAACCGCTGTATGTGAAGGCCCGCCGCGGTGACGTCATCGAAGCGCCCGAACGCGAGGTGCAGGTACACGCCATCGAGGTGCTGGAGCAGCAGCCGGAACGGCTGCGGCTGCGCGTGACCTGTGGTTCCGGCACCTATATCCGCAGTCTGGCCCGCGACCTCGGCGAACGCCTGGGCTGTGGCGCCCACATCAGCGCGCTGCGCCGGCTCTGGGTCGAGCCGTTCCGCGAGCCTGCCATGGTCACCCTGGACCAGCTGCGGGCGATGGTCGAGGCCGGTGACGAGGCTGGCATGGACGCGTTGCTGCTGCCGCTGGCGGCCGGCCTGGCTGAATACCCGAGGGTCGACCTGGACGCCGACCAGGCCCACCGGTTCTGCGTGGGCCAGCGCCAGCGCGACCTGTCCTGGCCGCGCGGCCTGGTGGCCGTGTTCGGTCCGGACGATGCTGTCCAGGGCCTGGGCCAGGTCGACGAGAGTGGCCTGCTGGCCCCGCAGCGCCGTTTCAACCTCTGACCGGGGCCTGCCGGTTCAGCCCCGGTCCTTGTCCCGGACGCCCCCGGCCGTTACAATTTCGCGGCCGTTTTCCGGCAACCTGCCTCGCGCAGGTTTCATCCTCGTAGTCCACGGCGAGCCTGGCGGTGCGCGAAGCGCGTTCCTGCCGGCCACGCATCACAGAGAAAAAAGAAATGTCGATCGACACCCAGAAGGTCATTGAAGACAACAAGCGCAGCGCGGCTGACACCGGCTCCCCGGAAGTCCAGGTTGCACTGCTGACCGCCCGCATCGAACTGCTGACCGGCCACTTCAAGACCCACAAGAAGGACCACCACAGCCGCCGCGGCCTGCTGCAGATGGTCAACCGCCGTCGCAGCCTGCTCGACTACCTGAAGAAGAAGGACGTCGAGCGCTACAAGGCCCTGATCGAGAAGCTTGGCCTGCGTCGCTAAGCAACGAATCCCCCGCGGCGCAGCGATGCGCCGCGGTTTTGTTTTGTAGTACCGCAATCCCCGATTCAGGCCGGAACGATCCGGCCACCCGCTGGCGGCAAGGGTCGCCGACGGTCCAAATTCGCAGACAGCATCCCCAAGGACACCCTCCGTGGCAAAAATCACCAAAACCTTCCAGTACGGCAAGCACACCGTCACGCTTGAGACCGGCGAAGTCGCCCGTCAGGCCAGCGGCGCCGTCATCGTCAAGATGGACGACACCGTACTGCTGGTCACCGCCGTCGCCGCCAAGAGCGCGCGCGAAGGCCAGGACTTCTTCCCGCTGACCGTCGATTATCAGGAAAAGTTCTACGCCGGCGGCCGTATCCCGGGTGGTTTCTTCAAGCGCGAAGGCCGTGCGACCGAGAAGGAAACCCTGATCTCGCGTCTGATCGACCGTCCGATCCGCCCGCTGTTCCCGGAAGACTACAAGAACGAAGTGCAGATCATCGCCACGGTGATGTCGCTGAACCCGGACGTGGACGGTGACATCCCGGCCCTGATCGGTGCTTCGGCTGCCCTGGCCCTGGCTGGCACCCCGTTCATGGGTCCGATCGGCGCGGCCAAGGTCGGTTACAAGAACGGCGAGTACATCCTGAACCCGACCGTCAGCGAACTGGCTGACTCGCAGCTGGAGCTGGTCGTCGCCGGTACCTCCAACGCTGTGCTGATGGTTGAATCCGAAGCCGCGCTGCTGTCCGAAGAAGTGATGCTGGGCGCCGTGACCTTCGGTCACCGCGAAATGCAGAAGGTCATCAACGCGATCAACGAGCTGACCGTCGAAGCCGGCACCAAGCCGTCGACCTGGGAAGCCCCGGCCAAGAACGAAGCGCTGATCTCCGCCCTGAAGGAAGCCATCGGCCCGCGCCTGGGCGAAGCCTTCCAGGTGCGTGACAAGCTGCAGCGCCGCGACGCCATCTCGGCGATCAAGAAGGACGTGTTCGAAGCCCTGGCTGGTCGCGTGGCCGCTGAAGGCTGGAACCCGGCCGAGCTGTCGAAGGAATTCGGCGAACTGGAATACCGCACCATGCGTGACTCGGTGCTGGACACCAAGGTCCGTATCGACGGCCGTGCGCTGGACACCGTCCGCCCGATCACCGTGAAGACCGGCGTGCTGCCGCGTACCCACGGTTCCTCGCTGTTCACCCGTGGCGAAACCCAGGCCATCGTGACCATCACCCTGGGCACCGCCCGTGACGGCCAGGTCATTGACGCCGTTGCCGGTGAGTACAAGGAAAACTTCCTGTTCCACTACAACTTCCCTCCGTTCTCGGTGGGTGAGTGCGGCCGCATGATGGGCCCGAAGCGCCGCGAAATCGGCCACGGTCGCCTGGCCAAGCGCGGCGTGCTGGCTGTCATGCCGTCGCTGGAGTCCTTCCCGTACACCATCCGCGTCGTCTCGGAAATCACCGAGTCGAACGGTTCCTCGTCGATGGCATCGGTCTGCGGCTCGTCGCTGGCCCTGATGGACGCCGGCGTGCCGGTGAAGGCGCCGGTGGCCGGTATCGCCATGGGCCTGGTCAAGGAAGGCGAGCGCTTCGTCGTCCTGTCCGACATCCTGGGTGACGAAGATCACCTGGGCGACATGGACTTCAAGGTGGCCGGTACCGCTGAGGGCATTTCCGCCCTGCAGATGGACATCAAGATCGAAGGCATCACCGAAGAGATCATGAAGCAGGCTCTGCAGCAGGCCAAGGCTGGTCGTCTGCACATCCTGGGCGAAATGGCCCACGGCCTGACCGCTCCGCGTGAAGAGCTGTCCGACTACGCGCCGCGCCTGCTGACCATCAAGATCCACCCGGACAAGATCCGCGAAGTGATCGGCAAGGGTGGCTCGACCATCCAGGCCATCACCAAGGAAACCGGCACCCAGATCGACATCCAGGATGACGGCACCATCGTCATCGCTTCGGTCAATGCCATCGCTGCCCAGGCCGCCAAGGCCCGCATCGAGCAGATCACCTCGGACGTCGAGCCGGGCCGCATCTACGAAGGCAAGGTCGCCAAGATCATGGACTTCGGTGCGTTCGTCACGATCCTGCCGGGCAAGGACGGTCTGGTCCACGTGTCGCAGATCTCCAGCGATCGCGTCGAGAAGGTCGGCGACGTGCTGAAGGAAGGCGATGTGGTCAAGGTCAAGGTGCTGGAAGTCGACAAGCAGGGCCGTATCCGCCTGTCGATGAAGGCCGTGGAAGAAGGCGACGCCGTCAGCGCCGAATAATCGGTACTGCTGATTGTGCGGTGGGTGAGGACCGTCGGTCCTCACGCTTCCGCAAATGAAAAAGCGGGCTTCGGCCCGCTTTTTCTTTGCCTTGATGTCATGCAGTGCCGCTCATCCAGGTCGCTGCATGTCCTGCTGCAGTGCGTGAGCGCCGCCACGTGGCCATCGTTCTGTCACGGTTGCGCGGATCACGCCTGTCCACGGGACGACATGCCGCGACAACCGTCCCGCAGCCACATCGGTTTGCTAACGTGGCGGCGCCTTCGAACCGGGAGATCCCATGTTCCGCCAGACCGTGGCCGTCCTTGCCGTGCTGATTGCCGGTGCCGTGCCCATCGCTGCGCGCGCCGCGCCGGCGCCGCCGCCGATCTTCGGTGCCTACTACCCCGGCGGCTCGGCCGAGCGCTATCCGGTGTCGAGCATTCCCGCCGAGCGCCTGACCCATCTGTTCTATGCGTTCTCCACCATCGAGGACGGCCGCTGCGCGGTCGGCGCGGAAGCGCCGAAGAACTTCGCCGCGCTGGCCGAGCTCAAGAAGGCGCATCCGCACCTGCGCACGCTGATTTCGATCGGTGGCTGGGGTGCGGGTGGGTTCTCCGATGCAGCGTTGACCGAGGCCAGCCGCAAGCGCCTGGTGAACTCATGCATGGCACTGTTCTTCGATCACCATGCCGGCAGCTTCGATGGCGTGGATATCGACTGGGAGTTCCCGGTCAGTGGCGGGCCGAAGGAGCTGGCGCATCGCCCGCAGGATCGCGCCAACCTGACCAGGCTCGCGCAGGCGTTCCGCGTGGCACTCGACGCGCACGGGCGCAAGGTGGGGCAGCCAATGCTGCTGAGCGCCGCGCTGGCCGCCGGTCGCCTGCAGACCGATGGCCCCTATGATCCGGCGGCGAGCTACGACCTGCCGGCGCTGGCCAAGGTGTTCGATTTCATCAACCTGATGAGCTATGACATGGGCACCGGCTTCTCATCGGTGTCGACCTTCAATGCGCCCCTGCATGAAGTGCCGGCCGATCCGCTGGCGCCGGAGCTGCGGCGCTGGAACAACGTGGCCGGCGCGGTGCAGTACTACCGCGAGCACGGTGTGCCGGCCGACAAGCTGGTGCTGGGCGTGCCGTTCTATGGGCGCGGCTTCAAGGTCACCGGCGATGCGCCGGATGGCCTGTATCAGCCCTACAGCGCACCGGCCGACGCCGGCGACTGGCGGGTGATCAAGGCGCGCTATCTCGACCAGCCGGGTTGGGTGAAGCACTGGCAGCCGCAGGCGCAGAGCCCGTGGCTGTACAACGCCGTGCAGAAGATCTTCATCAGCTATGAAGACCCGCGCTCGATCGGCCTGCGTGCCCGGTTCGCCCGTGAGCAGGGCCTGGCCGGGGTGTTCATGTGGGAGCTGACCGGCGACGACGAGCAGGCCAGCCTGCTCAACGCGATGCTCGGCCCGTGGCAGAAGGCGCGCATCGGCGATTGAGTCACTGGTGGCGCCGGGCCATGCCCGGCGCCAGGCGGCAACGCCATCGACCCGACACCGCACATTGCGACGACGCCGGCGGCGCTACGCTTTGGGCATGATCCATCTCGAACGCCTGGACCACCTGGTCCTCACCGTCGCCGACATCGAACGCAGCTGTAACTTCTACCAGCGCGTGCTCGGCATGCAGGTCGTGCGCTTCGGCGCCGGCCGTACCGCGCTGCAGTTCGGCCAGCAGAAGATCAACCTGCATCCGGCCAGCGCGCCACTGCAGCCGCATGCGCTGCGACCCACGCCGGGCAGTGCCGATCTGTGCCTGGTCACGCATACGGCAATGGTCGATGTGCTGGCGCACCTGCAGGCGCAGGCCATCGTGGTGGAGGAGGGGCCGGCCACACGTACCGGTGCGCTGGGACCGATCGAATCGGTGTACTTCCGCGACCCGGATGGCAACCTGATCGAAGTGAGTCGTTACCCGGGCGAAGAACACCCGCAGCGGTAGCGCCGGGCCATGCCCGGTGAAGGCTTAGTTGGCCCAGACGCTGTTGGGGTCGCCGTTGCGGGCGCGGCGCTGGCTGGCGACGGCCAGGCGAGCGAAGCCGAAGGCCACGGCCAGCGCGATGGCATCGACCCAGAACAGCGGCCAATGGCCACGCGCGGCGGCGCGCCACAGCCAGTCACCATTGAGTGCGCCGTGCAGGACCGGCACCAGTGCAGTGCTGAGCGCTGCGGTCCACAGCAGCTCGCGCGCCGCCTGCGCGGGGCGGCGCAGTGCAGCCCACAGCGCACAGGCTGCCCAGCTGCCGAAGCAGGCCCAGCGGATGCCATGGTCGACCGCCGACGGTGCCAACCGCTCCAGCACCAGCGCGGTGATGAAAGCGACCGAGATCGCCACGCACAGGCCGATGCACACGCCAACCGTGGCCCGTGCCATGTTCACCCCAGCACGCGGCTGTTGCGGCTGGCGACGCTTGCGCCGCGACTCGATCCACAACAGGTTGCCGGAGTAGAACAGGAACGCACCGCCGAGGCCGAGCAGGAAGTACAGCCAGACCACCACGCCGTTGCCGAACTCGCCGAAGTGCAGGGCATAGGCGGCGCTGAGCGTGGCATGGTTGGCATCGCGCTGGCCCGGCAGCTGGGAGGCCAGGACGTTGCCAGTGGCCACGTCCAGGGCCACCGAACCGAGCGGCCCGAGTGTGCCGGTGGATTCGCCCGTGATCTCGATCGTGGCGCTGGCATCGCCGGCGTTGGCCAGCTTCAGGTAGGCCGGCTCGAAGTTGGCCACGCCCTGTGCGCGTGCTACTTCAAGCGCGCGCGCATGCAGCAGGCGCAGGCTGCCCGGCGGTGCCGGGATGCCACTGGCGTCGCGCACCGGCGCGGTGTCCATTGCAGTCGGTACCGCCTGCAGGGCCTTGCCGTCGTAGATCAGTGGATTGAGCAGGGCCATCTGCACGAACACCAGGCAGAGCAGGGCGCCAGTGACCGCGAACATCAGGTGGAAGGGCAGGCTGAGCACGCCGATCACGTTGTGCGCGTCCTGCCACAGCTGCTTCAGGTTGCGGCCCGGCCGCAGCGCGAACAGGTCGCCGAACAGCTTCGGCAGGTGGATCACCAGGCCGCTCAGCAGCGCCATGCCATACAGCAGGCTGACGATGCCCATCACGTAGATGCCGGCCACCGGCAGGCCGAGGCTGTAGTGCAGTTCGTTGACCAGTTCGGCCAGCCCGGTCTGTGGCGGCGTCGGGCTGCCGGCGATCTGGCCCGGCCAGGCATAGCGCCAGCTGCCGTCGTCGGCCTGCCAGTAGGCCAGGGGTTGCGGATGTTCGGCGCCGGGGAACGTCATGCCGACGTGGCGGCGGGCCTCCGGGTGTGCCGCCAGCACGTCTTCCAGCAGGTACTGTGCGTCGTCCAGGCCCGCCGGCAACGCGGTGGCTGCACCGGGCGTCTGCCACAGCGGCAGGTCGTGGTGGAACAGGGTCAGCGCACCCGCGTAGAAGGCCACGAACAGGCCGAAGCCGGCAACCAGGCCGACCCAGGTGTGCAGGGTGGTGAACGTACGCAGGGTCTGCGAGCTGAACTTCATGGGGGGAGTCTCATTGCACCGCGCCGGTCAGGCGCAGCAGCGTCAGCACGGCGAAGCCGGCCGCAGCGCTGCCGGCCAGTGTCACCCAGGCGCGCAGCGCGCTGCGGAAGCTGAACGCCCACAGGGCAGCCAGCATCCACAGCGGGATGAACGTGATCAGGCTGGGCACCAGCGCGTTCTGCCAGGGGCCCGGCGGCAACCACGTCACCAGCCCGGTCGCGGCGGCGGCCAGCAAGAAGCCGGCCACGATGCCGGCGAAGGCGCGCGGCCACATCAGGGCGACTCCGTGCCCGGGCGATGCCAGGCGGCCAGTGCCGGCAGCAGCATCGCGGCCAGCATCCAGGTGCACAGCATCGCCACCAGGCCAGCGGCAAAGCCGAGTTCGGCCATCCACAGCCACAATGCGGCAGCCGCGGCGACCAGGCCGATCTGGCGGCCGAGGCGGCCGGCGCGGCGCAGGCGGGGCCAGCGGCAGTGCGGCGAGGCGGCATAGAAGGCCAGTGCCGAGAACATCGCTGCCAGCATGCCCAGGCTGCAGAAGCCCAGCGTGGAAAGGCCGACGGTGATCATTGCGGGCGGCCGCCATGGCAGCGGGCCAGCGAACGCGGGGCACGGGCGGGGCCGGCGGGAGCCGGTCGGAGCGGGTGGCGCATCACGAGGTCCTGGGGGGAAGCGGGCAGGCTGGCACGGGGCGGGCTGCGCGGACATGGTAATCATTGCGTTTTCACGCCGCCAGCGAGGACCATTCAGCGGACCGTACGGTAGGCCTTGGGCTTTCCGGTGTGCTGGTTTAAGATCGTCGCAGAACCCTGACTGGAACAAGGTGGCCCGCGCCCAGCGCCGGCCGAGCGTGCGACATGAGCACTACCACCGCCCACTGTTGACCTGCCCCCGAAGGCCCTGTGTTCCAGGCGCCCTCGCGGCGCTTTTTTATTGCCCGGGCAATGGCCCGGGAACGCTTTCCAGCCCGCCCAGCGGGCCCCGCACGAAGCCAATGCGATGATCAACATTACCCTTCCCGACGGCAGCCGCCGCGAGTTCGAAAACCCCGTCAGCGTCATGGACGTCGCCCAGTCGATCGGTGCCGGCCTGGCCAAGGCCACCATCGCCGGTTCGGTCGATGGCGTGCTGGTCGATGCCAGTGACGTCATCGACCACGATGCCAGCCTGCGCATCATCACCGCCAAGGACGAGGAGGGCGTGGAGATCATCCGCCACTCCTGCGCCCATCTGGTCGGCCACGCCGTCAAGCAGCTGTACCCGGACGTGAAGATGGTGATCGGCCCGGTGATCGCCGAGGGCTTCTATTACGACATCTATTCCGAGCGCCCGTTCACCCCGGACGACATGGCCGCGATCGAGAAGCGCATGGGTGAGCTGATCGCCCAGGATTACGACGTCATCAAGAAGATGACGCCGCGCGCCGAAGTGATCGAGATCTTCAAGGCCCGTGGCGAGGACTACAAGCTGCGCCTGATCGAGGACATGTCCGACGACATCCAGGCGATGGGCATGTACTACCACCAGGAATACGTGGACATGTGCCGCGGCCCGCACGTGCCGAACACGCGCTTCCTGAAGGCCTTCAAGCTGACCCGCATCTCCGGCGCCTACTGGCGCGGCGATGCGCAGAACGAACAGCTGCAGCGCATCTACGGCACCGCCTGGGCCGACAAGAAGCAGCTCGAGGCGTACATCAAGCGCATCGAGGAAGCCGAGATGCGCGACCACCGCCGCATCGGCAAGCAGCAGGACCTGTTCCACCTGCAGGAAGAGGCGCCGGGCCTGGTGTTCTGGCACCCGAAGGGC
The DNA here is from genome assembly GCF_052751275.1 of Stenotrophomonas muris. Taxonomy (NCBI): domain Bacteria; kingdom Pseudomonadati; phylum Pseudomonadota; class Gammaproteobacteria; order Lysobacterales; family Lysobacteraceae; genus Stenotrophomonas; species Stenotrophomonas muris. Next base: position 692,774 of record NZ_CP199879.1, read on the forward strand.
TGGGCGTTGTGGCAGGTGGTCGAGCAGTACATGCGCAAGGTCTACCGCAGCAGCGGCTACGGCGAAGTGCGCTGCCCGCAGATCCTGGACGTGAGCCTGTGGAAGAAGTCCGGCCACTGGGACAACTACCAGGACAACATGTTCTTCACCGAGTCGGAGAAGCGCACCTACGCGGTCAAGCCGATGAACTGCCCGGGCCATATCCAGGTGTTCAACCAGGGCCTGCACAGCTACCGCGACCTGCCGATCCGCTACGGTGAGTTCGGTTCCTGCCACCGCAACGAGCCGTCCGGCGCGCTGCACGGCATCCTGCGCGTGCGTGGTTTCACCCAGGACGACGGCCATGTGTTCTGCACCGAGAGCCAGATCGAATCGGAAGTGACCGCGTTCCACCAGCAGGCGCTGGCGGTCTACCAGCACTTCGGCTTCGACGAGATCCAGATCAAGATCGCGCTGCGTCCGGAATCGCGCCTGGGCGACGACGCCACCTGGGACAAGGCCGAGGGCGCACTGCGTTCGGCGCTGTCCGCCTGTGGCGTGGAATGGCAGGAGCTGCCGGGCGAGGGCGCCTTCTACGGCCCGAAGATCGAGTACCACCTGAAGGATGCCATCGGCCGTACCTGGCAGCTGGGCACCATGCAGGTCGACTTCATGATGCCGGGCCGCCTGGGCGCCGAGTACGTGGATGAGAACAGCCAGAAGAAGCATCCGGTCATGCTGCACCGCGCCATCGTCGGCTCGATGGAGCGCTTCCTGGGCATCCTGATCGAGCACCACGCCGGCCAGTTCCCGGCCTGGCTGGCGCCGACCCAGGTGGTGGTGGCCAACATCACCGACGCCCAGGCCGACTACGTCTCGGGCGTGACCAAAACCCTTGCGGAGCAAGGCTTCCGCGTCAGCTCGGATTTGCGTAACGAGAAGATCGGCTATAAAATCCGCGAGCATACGTTGCAGCGCGTGCCCTACCTGCTGGTCATTGGTGACCGCGAGAAGGAAAATGGGGCTGTGGCGGTGCGTACGCGTTCTGGCGAAGACCTGGGCAGCATGAGCCTGCAGGCCTTCATCGAGCGGCTCCAGGCCGAGGGCGCGTAAGCAAAGGTCCGGTCCGGGGGCACAGGCACCCGGACCGGTTCGATACCCTTGGGAGAACGTAATATCAGCACCCCTGACAACAAACAGAACCGCAAGAATCAGGAAATCCGTGTGCCGCGCGTCCGCGTGATCGGCAGTGACGGAGAAATGATCGGCGTGTTGTCGCGCGACGAAGCGCTGTCCATGGCCGAAGATGAAGGCCTGGACCTGGTCGAAATCCAGCCGCAGGCCGATCCGCCGGTCTGCAAGATCATGGACTTCGGCAAGTTCAAGTTCGAAGCGCAGAAGAAGGCCAGCGAGGCCAAGAAGAAGACCAAGCAGGTCGAGATCAAGGAAGTGAAGTTCCGTCCGGTCACGGACGAGGGCGACTACCAGATCAAGCTGCGCAAGATGCGCGGGTTCCTTGAAGAAGGCGACAAGATCAAGGTCAACATCCGTTTCCGTGGCCGTGAAATGAGCCACCAGGAACTGGGTCGCGAAATGGCCAACCGGATCGAGACCGATCTGGGCGAGGACATCGTCATTGAATCCCGTCCGCGCCTGGAAGGGCGTCAGATGGTCATGATGATCGCGCCGAAGAAGAAGACCTGAGGCCTGACGGGCCGCCTTCCGGGGCGCCTGGCTGAATGGTTCAGGGTAAGGGGACGCCACTGGCGTCCCTTTGCTTTTGCAGGATGCCGGTGAAATGCCGGCGCAAGGGGTGCTGGGGCTGGTGGCAGGGCGGTTTTGCCTGTATCATGCCCGGCTCGACCCACCCAGGACGGGTCGTACGCCGATCATGGCAGGACGGAAAGAGCGGCCCAGGCCGCCGCCAGATCAGTCAGAAACCAGGGTCAAATCCCATCAAGGACATTGCAATGCCCAAGATCAAGACCAACCGGGCAGCGGCCAAGCGTTTCCGCAAGACCGCCTCGGGCAAGTACAAGTGCGGCCACGCCAACCGTAGCCACATCCTCACGAAGAAAGCGACCAAGCGTAAGCGTAATCTGCGTCAGACGGGCCATGTCCGTGCAGAAGACGCAGGCCGTCTGGACCGCATGCTCCCTTACCTCTGAGGAACTGAAAAATGGCACGAGTTAAGCGTGGCGTACAGGCGCGTCGCCGCCACAAGAAGATTCTGGATCTCGCCAAGGGCTATTACAACGCTCGCCGCAAGGTCTTCCGCGTCGCCAAGCAGGCGGTCATCAAGGCACAGCAGTACGCCTACATCGGCCGTAAGCAGAAGAAGCGCAACTTCCGTTCGCTGTGGATCACCCGTATCAATGCGGCTGCCCGCATCAACGGCCTGAGCTACAGCCGCTTCATGAACGGTCTGCTGAAGGCCGGCATCACCCTGGACCGCAAGGTCCTGGCTGACATCGCCGTGCACGACGCAGCCGGTTTTGCTGCGCTGGCCGAAAAGGCCAAGGGCGCGCTGGCGGCATAAGTCCTTCCCGATGCCGTAACCGTTCATTCGGAACGGTGTCAGGTCAAGGCAATGCATGGGGAAGGGCGCAAGTCCTTCCCCATTCTTTTTTGGGTCCCGGCGAGGCCATGGCGGCAGCGCGGGGACGGCGGTGGCGACAGGGGTCGGCCCTTCGCGCATCGCGATGGCAGATCGACTGGAGTTCCGGCCCCCCATGAGCGACATCCAATCCCTCACCACCCAGGCGCTGGCCGATGTGGCCGCCGCACAGAGCCCCGACGTGCTGGAACAGCTGCGCGTGGCCCTGCTTGGCAAGAGTGGCAGCATCACCTCGCAGCTCAAGCAGCTCGGCGCCCTGCCGGCCGACGAGCGCAAGGCCGCCGGTGAAGCGATCAACCAGGCCCGCGACGCGCTGACCCGCGCGCTCGGCGAGCGCAAGGCGCTGCTGGAAGATGCGGCACTGGATGCACGCCTGGCCGCCGAAGCCATCGACATCACCCTGCCGGGTCGCAACGGCGACCGCGCCGGCCTGCATCCGATCACCCGCACCCTGGAGCGCATCACCGGCATCTTCGGCCGGCTGGGCTACGAGCTGTCGGAAGGGCCGGAGATCGAGGACGACTGGCACAACTTCGAGGCGCTGAACTTCCCGCCGCACCATCCGGCGCGCGCCATGCACGACACCTTCTACTTCGGCGACGGCCGCCTGCTGCGCACGCACACCTCCGGCGTGCAGGTGCGCTACATGGGTGACCACGCGCCGCCGCTGCGCATGATCGCCGCCGGCAAGGTGTACCGCAGCGACAGCGACCAGACCCATTCGCCGATGTTCCATCAGGTGGAAGGCCTGCTGGTGGACGAGCATTCGACCTTCGCCGACCTGAAGGGCACGCTGGCCGAGTTCGTGCGCGCCTTCTTCGAGCGCGATTTCGAAATGCGCTTCCGCCCCAGCTATTTCCCGTTCGTTGAGCCGGGCGCGGAAGTGGACATCGCCTGGCAGCAGCCCGATGGCAGCACCCGCTGGCTGGAAGTGCTGGGCTGCGGCATGGTCCATCCGAACGTGCTGCGCAACGTCGGCATCGATCCGGAGCGCTACACCGGCTTCGCCTTCGGCATGGGCGTGGAGCGCTTTGCAATGCTGCGCTACGGCGTCAACGACCTGCGTGCGTTCTTCGAGAACGACGTGCGGTTCCTGAAACAGTTCGCGTAAGCCGCAACCGTGTAGGGCCGAGCCATGCTCGGCTGCTCCCAAATTCGCAGGCCCAGGCGCATGCGCCGGGCCCACCAGGATGACACCATGAAATTCTCCGAAAACTGGCTGCGCAGCCACGTCCCGACCGGCGCTTCGCGCGATGAACTGAGTGCAGTGCTGACCGCCATCGGCCTGGAAGTGGAAGACGTGACCGCGCTGGGCGAAGGCCTCGACCACGTGGTCGTGGCACGCATCGTCGATGCGGTGCGCCATCCGGAAGCAGATCGCCTGCAGGTGTGCAGGGTTGATGCCGGGCAGGGCGAACTGCTGCAGATCGTGTGCGGCGCCCCGAACGCGCGCCCGGGCCTGGTCGCGCCGCTGGCGATGGTCGGTGCGCAGATCGGCGAGCTGAAAATCAAGCCGGCCAAGCTGCGTGGCGTCGAGTCCAACGGCATGCTGTGCTCGGCCAAGGAACTGGGCCTGGACAACGATGCTTCCGGCCTGCTGGAACTGCCCGACGACGCACCGGTCGGCCAGACCCTGGTCGAGTACCTGGGCCTGCCGGATGCCAGCATCGAGATCAAGCTGACCCCGAACCGCGCCGACTGCTTCAGCCTGCGCGGCATCGCCTACGACGTCGCCGCCGCCACCCGCAGTGAAGTGCTGGACTTCGCTGCCGACGCCATTCCGGCAGTCGGCAGCCGTGAGCTGGGCATCCAGCTCGACGCCGGCGCCGAAGCGCCGCGTTACCTGGGCCGTGTCATCGAAGGCGTCAATGCTGCCGCCAAGACCCCGTTGTGGATGGCCGAGCGCCTGCGCCGCAGTGGCGTGCGTCCAGTCTCGCTGCTGGTCGACATCACCCAGTATGTGATGCTGGAGCTGGGCCAGCCGATGCACGCCTACGACCTGGGCACCCTGCAGGGCAGCATCGCCGTGCGCCGTTCGCGCGCGGGCGAGACGCTGAAGCTGCTGGACGGCCGCGATGCTGCGCTGGACGACAGCTTCCTGGTGGTCACCGACGCTGACCGCGCGGTCGGCCTGGCCGGCCTGATGGGCGGCTTCGACACCCGCGTCACCGACGCGACCACCGCCGTGTTCCTGGAAGCCGCGCACTTCGCGCCGGCCGCCATCATGGGCCGTGGCCGCAAGCTGGGCCTGCACACCGATGCCGGCCATCGCTTCGAGCGCGGCGTCGATCCGGCGCTGCCGCGCACCGCGATCGAGTACGCCACCCGCCTGGTGCTGGACCTGGCCGGCGGTACCCCGGCACCGGTCACCGAGGCCGTGCGTGAAGCCGATCTGCCGCAGCCGGCGACCATCGTGCTGCGCCGCGCCCGCATCACCCGCGTGCTCGGCATCACCATCGACGATGCGGAAGTCGAGCGCATCCTGCGCGCGCTGGGCATGGACGTGGTCGCCGCCGCCGACGGCTGGCAGGTGGTCGCGCCGAGCCGCCGCTTCGACATCGCCATCGAAGAAGACCTGATCGAAGAGCTGGCCCGCATCCACGGTTACGAGCAGATCCCGACCACGCTGCCGGGCGGTGCCTCGCGCGTGGCGATGCCGAGCGAGACCCAGCTGGACGCGCTGAGCGTGCGCCGCCAGCTGATCGCCCGTGACCAGCAGGAAACCGTCAATTTCGCCTTCGTCGACGACGCGCTGCTGACCCAGTGGCAGCTGCGCGACGGCCTGGTGCCGCTGGCCAACCCGCTGTCGGCCGAACTGGCGGTGATGCGCCCGTCGCTGCTGCCGGGCCTGGTCGCCACGTTGGGCCGCAACGCCGCCCGCCAGTTGGGCCGTGTGCGCCTGTTCGAGCTCGGCCGCGTGTTCGCCCAGCAGGCCGGAGACGGCCAGCCGGCACCGCTGGAAACCCCGCGCGTGGCCGCTGCGGTCTGCGGTGAGGCGCAGGCGGTGCAGTGGGGCCTGCCGACCCGCAAGGTCGACTTCCATGACCTGAAGGGCGACCTGGAGTCGCTGGCGGCCGCCAGTGGCGCGCAGCTGGAGTTCCGCCCGTCCGTCCGCGCCTACGGTCACCCGGCGCGTTCGGCCGAGGTGTACCGCGATGGCGTGGCGATCGGCTGGATCGGCCAGATCCACCCGCGACTGACCCGGGCGATGGATATCGAAGCCGACGTCTACGCCTTCGAGCTGGACCTGGAGCCGCTGACGGCCCGCCGACTGCCGCGCGCCGGCGAGCTGTCGCGCTTCCCGGCGGTGCGTCGCGACCTGGCGTTCCTGGTGCCTGAACAGGTGGCCTGGGCCGATCTGGCGGCCACCGTCCGCCAGGCCGCCGGCCCGCTGCTGCGCGACCTGAACCTGTTCGACCGTTACGTCGGCCAGGGCGTCGAGCCGGGATTCAAGAGTCTCGCTATGGGCTTGATTTTGCAGGACAAGTCGCGCACTCTGACGGACCGCGACGTGGATGCGGTGGTGGCCGAGGCGGTCACTGCCATCGAGCGTGAACACCACGCCCGGATCCGCGGCTGAGCGGGCAGCACTCGGGGGTAGCAGGCAATGGCATTGACCAAGGCGGAGATGGCGGAAAAGCTGTTCGACGAAGTCGGTCTGAACAAGCGGGAAGCCAAGGAATTCGTCGACGCGTTTTTCGATGTGCTGCGTGAAGCATTGGAACAGGGACGTCAGGTGAAGCTGTCGGGCTTCGGCAATTTCGATCTGCGGCGCAAGAACCAGCGCCCGGGTCGCAACCCCAAGACCGGCGAGGAAATTCCGATTTCCGCCCGTACGGTGGTCACCTTCCGTCCGGGCCAGAAGCTCAAGGAGAGGGTGGAAGCTTATGCTGGATCCGGGCAGTAACCGCGAACTACCGCCGATCCCGGCCAAGCGCTACTTCACCATCGGTGAAGTCAGCGAGCTGTGCGACGTCAAGCCGCATGTCCTGCGCTACTGGGAAACCGAGTTTCCCAGCCTTGAGCCGGCCAAGCGCCGAGGCAACCGCCGCTACTACCAGCGCCACGACGTGCTGATGGTGCGGCAGATCCGCAGCCTGCTGTACGAACAGGGCTACACGATCGGTGGTGCACGCCTGCGTCTGGACGGCCCCGATGCCCGCGAGGAATCGGCGCTGAGCAACCAGATCATCAAGCAGGTGCGCATGGAGCTGGAAGAAGTGCTGCAGTTGCTGCGCCGCTGATCCCATTTCCATCGTAATCCGCTATACTTCACGGCCCGCCGCAGTGGCGGGCACATCGCAGCATCAGTCGGGGCGTAGCGCAGCCTGGTAGCGCATCTGCCTGGGGGGCAGAGGGTCGTCGGTTCGAATCCGGCCGTCCCGACCACTGTGATGAATCAAGAAGCCCGCGCAGCGATGCGTGGGCTTTTTTGTGCGTGCGGTGTATGCTGCGCGCCACTCGTACTACCGCGGCTGCTGAACCCGGTACTCACGAGAACACATCATGGATTCTGCAAGAAGCCGTGCCTGGCGTCGCAGCCAGGCTCGCAACCGTGGTGGCGACCGCGCCACGACCGCCTACAGCTACAAGCCCGAGAAGAACTGGAAGCTGCTGTATACGCGCGATGCCAAGCTCGCGCGCGCACGCCAGCTGGGCTTCACCTATCCGGTCCTCAGCGCCCGCCAACTGCAGGAACAGGAATGATCAACCTGCTGTTCGTCTGCAGCCGCAACCAGCTGCGCAGCCCGACCGCCGAAGCCATGTGGCGACGGCGACCCGGCTTCGCTGCGCTGTCGGCCGGCACCAGCCCGCATGCACGACGCCCCATCGGCCCGGCGGATATCCGCTGGGCCGATGTCATCTTCGTGATGGAGGCCAAGCACCAGCATCGCCTGCAGGCCGCCTATGCGCGCCTGCTGGAACACAAGCGCCTGCATTGCCTGGATATCCCCGACGACTATCGCTGCATGGATCCGCTGTTGATGGACCTGCTGGATGCAAAGGTGACCACGTATCTCGATCAGCTGCCGGCAAAGCGGTAGATCAGTTCCGGATCGCCTTCGTCCAATCCGTGCACGATGCCGCTGTCGATGAAACCCGAAGCGGCGAGCAGGCGTTGCATGCCGGTATTGGAAGCATTGGTCGAAGTGAACAGCCTGCCGTGGCCGTGCAGCGCGATGGCATGGCGCAGCAGGGCGGCGCCGACGCCCTGGCTGCGTTGTTCGCGCGCCACCATCAGCATCTCGACGAAGGCTTCGCCGAAGAAGTGATGGTGGATGGCCAGGTAACCGGCCAGCTGGCCGGCCCATTCGGCCACGTGCATGCCACCATTGGCCTGCCAGTCGCTGATCTGCCGTGCGCGTTGCGGATCGTGGACCGCAACGCTGTCGAGCGCGATCAACGCGGAAACGTCGGCGGGCATTGCCTCGCGGATGTGCAACATCGTCGAGGAGGGATCGGGCGGCACCATCGAAGGCTCCTGGGCTGGGTGCGCCCAGTCTATCGATCGCGTCGGCCGTGTCTGCGCATCCGCCACAGCCAGCGTGTGGTCGGCAGTCAATACACACGGAACTCGGCACGGCAGCCGTCGCTGACCCACACGCCGCGGCGGTCCCAGCCCCAGTTGCGATCCTCGACGCACGGTGTCACCGACTTCTGCTTGACCAGGCGTACCTCGTGGCGCACACGGATGCGGCATTCCTTGTCCTTCTGCTCGTAGGACTCGCAGACCAGGCGCTCGCCATCGTCATCGCGGTCACGGTCACGGCCGCGCCCCGGCCAGCGGCCGCGTCCCTGTCCGTCGGCCACGAACTCGGCGCGACAGCCGTCGGTGACCCAGAGCATGCGGCGGCTCTGGCCCCAGTTCTGGTCCTCTACGCAGCGGGTGACCGACAGCTGCCTGGCCAGGCGCATGCGGCCTTCGATCGGGCACTGCTGGGTCTTGTTGAACTGCGATTCGCAGCGCAGCGGCGCAATGGGATCGCTGTCGTAATCCTGGGCGGCCACCGTGGTGGCGGCCAGCAGCAGGGCCAGGGTGGGGAGGACAATCGGCAGCAGCAGGCGATGGGTCATGGGGGGCCTCGGCAGGGGAACGGGCCGCAAGAATGGACCAGCCCGGGGCCCTCGGAACGGATCGTTCCGGCGTTGGCTCAGTGGGGATTTAGTAGTGTGCACCGGCCCATGCAGAGCCTTACATCCCTTATCATCGCGGCACATCCGATCGCATCGGCTTACACCTTCTTACATCTCTCCCACGCTTGCCGGCCCAGCCTGTGGCTGCCGTCACTGGCGTGCAGCCGGCGTGTGGAGGAGGATGCGCGGACCACGACGACCACAGGGGGTTGCGTTGATCAGCAGTACCGTCATTCATCGCTCGGCTGGCGCAGAGGCCGGGCAGGTGCGTGTCCTGGACACCACGTTCAAGGGCAAGCATGTGTTCATTGCGTGGGGCCTGCGCGGGCCGGAACTGGCCCGCAGCGCGGACCCGCCCGCCACCGTGGCTGCGCGCAAGGCGCTGCATGCCGTGGCCGGCCACAGCGAGGGACCGCGCAGCCCGGAGGTGTTCATCGCCAACCAGTCGGCAGTGGCGATTACCGTCTATCGGCTGCTGACTGAGGCGCGTTCGGGCGATGCCATCTTCTTCCTGTGTGATTCGCAGGCCGTGGTCGACTGGTTGATCACCGCACTGGAAGTGCAGGGCGAAGACTGACAGCGCGCAGGGTCAGGCCAGTGCCGCATCCACCGCCGCCAGGGCGTGCAGGGTGGTGGTGTCGAACAGCGGCACCGGGCTGTCCTCGGCGCGGACCAGCAACATGATTTCGGTACAGCCGAGGATGATCGCTTCGGCGCCGCGTGCAACCAGGCGCGCGATCACGCCGGCGTATGCCTGCCGCGAATGCTCGCTGACCACGCCGCAGATCAGCTCCTGGTAGATGATGTCGTGCACGCTGCGGCGATCATCGGCCTCCGGAACCAGTACCTCCAGCCCGAAGCGGTCCTGCAGCCGGTCGCGGTAGAACGCCTGCTCCATGGTGAAGGCGGTGCCGAGCAGTCCCACCTTGCGGATGCCGGCCTGCAGGATCGCCGCGGCGGTCGGGTCCGCGATATGCAGCAGGGGCAGCGGGCATCCGGCTTCGATCCGGCCGGCCAGCGTGTGCATGGTGTTGGTGCAGATCACCAGCAGCTCGGCGCCACCGGCCTGCAGCCGCCGTGCAGCATCGAGCATGTGGTTGCCCAGCAGATCCCATTGGCCGTCGTGCTGCAGCTGCTTGATGCCGGCGAAATCCACCGACCACAGCAGCAGTTGCGCCGAATGCGCGCCACCGAGGCGATGCCGCACCGCCTCGTTGATGAGCCGGTAGTACTGCGCCGAGCTTTCCCAGCTCATGCCGCCGATCAGGCCAAGGGTCTTCATGCACTGCTCCAAGCCAGAGACGGCCATTGCAGCACAGATGGCAGTGGCGCTGCCGTGCACGGGCGCCGGCATCTGTAACCGTCGCATCCACCGCCCGCTGTATGTGCCGCGTCCTGCATGGGTGCCCTATGCTGGTGCCGTCTTCTGAAGTGGAAACCGGCAATGGCCCTGCATACCTGGTGGTGGTTCCTGGCCACGGTCTTCGTGCTGTGCGGGACGCCCGGGCCGAACATGCTGCACATCCTCGGGCGCAGCGTCGGGCTGGGGTTCCGTGGCAGCGTGCCGGCCATGGCCGGCTGCCTGCTGGCGATGCTGCTGGTGCTGGCCGCATCCGCTGCGGGCCTGAGCGCGTTGCTGCACTCCTCGCCGATGCTGTTCGAAGTGCTGCGCTATCTCGGTGTGGCCTACCTGGCCTGGCTTGGCATCAAGGCGTGGCGTGACAGTTGCCGCCCGGCACCCGCGGTGGCCGATGCTGCCGAGGTCACACTGGCGCCGGTACATGGCGCAGCGACGGTATTCCGTGGCGGCCTGTGGGTTGGCTTGAGCAACCCCAAGCTGTTGTTGTTCGCCGCGGCGTTCCTGCCGCAGTTCGTTGATCCGTCGCGTAGCCAGGCCGTGCAGTACAGCGTGCTGGTGGCGACCTTCGCGGCCTGCGAACTGTTCTGGTACGTGATGTACGCCGCCGGTGGCCACGGCCTGCGTCGTTGGCTTGCAAAGCCATTCGCACGGCGCTGGTTCGAGCGGCTGGTGGGAAGCGTGTTCCTGGCCTTCGCGGTGGCGCTGCTGCGCTTCCGGCCGCGCTGATTCACGCCGCACACGCGGCCTTTTCACGATTGCCGCATCGGCTGCGGCCTAGCCTGATCACACCGTTTGCGTTCCCTGCGGGGTAAGGACTGACATGATCAAGTGGGCCATCATTTTCGCCATCATCGGCATCATCGCCGGCGTGTTGGGCTTCGGCGGCATCGCCGGTGCCGCTGTGGGCATCGCCAAATTCCTGTTCTGGGCCGGCATCATCATTGCCGTGGTGCTGTTCCTGATCGGCATGAGCGTGGCGAAGAAGGTCAGCTAGCACCTGTCGCGCAGCAGCGCGTTCAGTGCGCGCTGCTGCGCGAGAACAGGTTGATCACCAGCACGCCGGCGCAGATCAGCGCGATGCCGGCCAGCGCAGCTGCATCCAGCCGCTGCTTGAACACCACCAGGCCGATCAGCGAGATCAGCACGATGCCGACGCCGGACCAGATCGCATAGGCGATGCCGGTCGGCACCGACTTCATGGTGACCGACAGCAGGTAGAAGCACAGCCCGTAGCCGACCAGCGCGCCCAGTGTCGGCCACAGCCGGCTCATGCCGTCCGAGGCCTTCAGCAGCGACGTGGCAATCACTTCCAGCAGGATCGCGGCGGCCAGGTAGATATAGGGGTTCATCGCGGGCTCCGGGTCACTGCGGGTCGCACAGCTTGAGGGCCTGCTCGGCCATCGCCAGCGCATTGAGGCGCTCTGCTTCGTCCAGCGGCCGACCATAGGCGGTGGCCCAATAGCCATCGGCCGCGCAGCGTGCCGCGTACAGGCGCGGATCGCCGGCTTCGCCGGGAAACTCGGCCAGCATCGCGCGCTTCCAGTCGCGCCAGTGCGCCAGCAGGGCCGGCTCCATCAGGTTGCCCAGGGTCAGGCCGATGTCGTTGTCCTGTTCCTGCTGCAACAGGTGCTCGAAGTTGGCCCGCACATAGGCGCGGCTGAAGCAGCCGTGGCCGGGCGTGCCGTCCTGCAGGAGCGCGCGCACACGCGCCTCGAATTCGCCGATGAGTGCGCCGATGGCTTCATCGACCAGTGCCTGCTTGCTGCTGAAATGGTGGAACAACGCGCCCTTGCTGACCCCGGCCACGCGCGCGACATCCTGCACGGTCAGTGCCGCCAGCCCGTTCTGGCCAATCACGGCGATGGTGGCGTGCAGCAATGACTGGCGCACGCTGTCGGGCGCTTTGCGCCGCGAGCGGGGAGGGGGCGGGGCCATGATGGGAAGAAACCGACTGGACGGTATGATTGTAGCGCAGCCGGATCGCGTCACCGGCGCGATCATCGGTCACCGCCCGGTGGGAGCCGGATCAATCGTCGATGCGTGCGAAACGCGCCTGCGGGCCGTGTTTGCCTGGGACCTGCTCGACGAACATCGGGTAGGGGCGTACCCACAGGCCACCTTCGCCGTAGAGTGCGCGGTACAGCACCAATGGTTCCAGCGTCTCGCTGCTGCGGACGATGTCGATCACTTCGTATTCGCCGCCCTTGAAGTGGCGATACCGGCCACGGGCGAGGTCGGGCAGGGGACTTAGCTCAGCCATGACGGGTCGTGCTCACTTGCGCGCCGGGCTGGCGGGCGTGGCGCAGTACGCGTCGATCGCCTCGGCGCTGTTGGCCAGGCCGTGTGCCTGTGCCAGCTCCCAGGGCCGCTCGCAGCGCTGGCTGTGCTCGCACCACTGGTAGCCGGCCGAGCCGATGCAGCCGTGCGCGTCGCGATCGCCGCCTACCTTGGGCATGGTGGTCGAAGGCTTGCCGTCGGCACGCGGGGCTGCATTGTCCGGGCTCGCGCATGCGGCCAGAACCAGCAGCGCTGGAATCAGAAGAAGCACCTTCATGCGCGAGCTCCGTGCGTAAAGCAACATTTTCTGTCGCAAATAGCCCGTCAGCAAGCGCTCAATGCACGGCGGCGCGGACCAACTCTTCGATCAGAATCAGATAGCTGGCCACGAAATAGAACTTCAGCAACGTCGAACGCTGGTGCGAGAAGAAGGTGCGCATGTGGAAGGGGCCCCTGTTGATGATGGTAGTGTGAAGCCCAGCTGACTCCGTGACAAGGATCACGGAATGAACGAGCTAAACGGACTCAGGGATGTGATGAGGGCGGGGTTCTGACGCACTGGCGCGGACTTTTCGTACAAATCTGATAGGCCATTCCGGAGGCGGTCGCTAGCCTGATGGTGTAACGGCGAGCGGCACGTCTGCCTGCCACCGCACCCTCTATCCGCAGGAGCCTCCCCATGGTCATCACCGTCCAATGCACTGCCCAGCGCTGGTCCGTACTGCACCCGCAGGCACGCGAGGCCACCCGCTACGCACGTGGCGCCGACGCCTTTGACGCCGCCGCCGCGCTGGCCCTGGAGCATCACCGCCGCACCGGCCAGCGCAGCACGGTGCGGGTCGCGGCGCTTGGCAATACGGTAGACGCGCTTCACGTCGGAGAGTGACGCCAGCAACCGTGACGCAGTCAGGTCCGGTTGCGTTGTTTGAATGGGGAAAAACTGCCGTTGCGCTCCCCTCTGTGCGCCGGGCCGTGAATCCCGGATGCTTGCGCCATCGTATTCATCTGGAGATTTCGATGGGCAACGCACTCACTTGGCGCACCCTGGCCTGCACCCTGTTGCCGATGCTGGCGGCGGCCGGCGGCGCCCAGGCGCAGAGCTATGGCTACGGCTATGACGACGACCGCTATGGTGGCCGCGATGGCAGCGGCATCGTGCGCTGCGAGTCGGTCAAGAACCGCAGCAATGAGTGCCGCCTGGACGGCCGCGCGCGGTTGATCCGCCAGTTGTCCGGTTCGCCCTGTGTGGAAGGTGAGACCTGGGGCCAGTCGCGCAACGGCGTCTGGGTCACACAGGGGTGCCGTGCCGAATTCGTCGGTGAATATCGCCGCGGTGGCGGCTGGGGTGGCAATGGTGGCGGCTGGGGCAATGGCAATGGCAACGGATGGGGCGGCGGCGATGTGGTCACCTGCCATTCCAATGGACATCGGCAGGAGTACTGCGATGCGCGCATCCGCCGGGGCGTGCGCCTGATCCGCCAGGACTCGCGCAGCGCCTGCATCGAAGGCCAGAGCTGGGGCTGGGATCGCCGCGGCATCTGGGTGAGTGATGGCTGCCGGGCGCAGTTCCAGGTGAACTGACCTTTACGGGTTCAGCCCATGAAAATCAGAATAATCTGATACAGCTCACATTTTGAACGCCGTATTGTCTGCGATCAGGGCATGTTGCATGCCCTGAATTCCAGCGGTGCCGTGTGCCATAACCGGCATGGGCATCCCTCCGCCGTCGATACGCTGTCTCAAGGAGTGAGCTGCATGTTGATCCGCCTGCAATGCGAACAGCGCCAGTGGCGCGTGCTGCATCCGGACCGGCCGGAGCCGATCGAGTTCCGCGATGGCGCCCGCGCCTACGACTTCGCCGAGACTCTGGCCCGCCTGCACTTTGTCGACACCGGTCAGCGTGCGGCCGTGCGCGTGGAAGCCAGCGGCGCGTTCGTCGAAGCGGTCAGTTACGGCTGAGCGCGGGTGCCTGCCAAGGCAGGCACCCGGAATTCCATCATCCACGCATGGCGTGGATCTACGCGTTGCGAGCCTGGAGGGTGCGGACGCTGTCCGCGCCCATTGCGCCCTGTGTGGATCTACCGGGTGGTGATCGGCCTCAGCCTGCCGCGCTGAGCGGCGGGGTACCTGCGGCGAGCTGCGGCCAGCGCTTGAGCACAGCAGCGCGGATGCCGGCGGCGTCGATGCCGGCTTCGGCCAGCAGGTCTTCGCGGCTGGCATGGTGCTGGTAGCTGTCGGGCAGCCCCAGGTGCAGGATCGGACGCAGCACGCCTTCGGCATTGAGCAGTTCACCAACACCGGAGCCGGCGCCACCGGCCACCACGTTGTCTTCGATCGTCACCAGGCCCTCATGCTGGGCGGCGACAGCCAGCACCAGCTCGCGGTCCAGCGGCTTGATGAAACGCATGTTGACCACGCTCAGGCCCAGTTCGCGGCCGACCTGCTCGGCGGCGGCCACGGTGCTGCCGAAGGCGAGCAGGGCAATGCGGCTGCCCTGCAGGCGCAGTTCGCCCTTGCCGATCGGCAGGGTGGACAGGTCGGTGCCGGCTGCAACGCCGGTGCCGGTGCCGCGCGGGTAGCGCACGGCGGCCGGGCCCGGGTGCTGCAGGCCGGTGCTGAGCATCTGCCGGCACTCGGCTTCGTTGGACGGTGCCATCACCACCAGGTTGGGCACGCAGCGCAGGAAGCTCAGGTCGAGGTTGCCGGCATGGGTCGCACCGTCCGGGCCGACCACGCCGGCGCGATCGATCGCGAACAGCACGTCCAGGTCCTGGATCGCCACGTCATGTACCAGCTGGTCGTACGCGCGCTGCAGGAAGGTCGAGTAGATCGCCACCACCGGCTTGCCACCCTGAGTGGCCATGCCGGCGGCGAGGGTGACCGCATGCTGTTCGGCAATCGCCACGTCGAAATAGCGCTGCGGGTATTCCTTGCTGAAACGCACCAGGCCGGAGCCTTCGCGCATCGCCGGGGTGATGCCGTACAGGCGGGGCTCGGCGGCGGCGGCATCGCACAGCCAGTCGCTGAACACATCGGTATAGGTCGGCTTCTTGGCACCGGCCTTGGCCACCAGGCCCTTGTCCGGATCGAACGGGCCCACGGCGTGGTAACCGATCTGGTCGCCTTCGGCCGGCTCGTAGCCCTTGCCCTTGGTGGTCATCACGTGCAGCAGCTTCGGGCCCTTGGAGGCGCGCAGCGTCTTCAGCGTGGACAGCAGGGCGGGCATGTCGTGGCCGTCGATCGGGCCGGTGTAGTGGAAGCCCATTTCCTCGAACATCGTGGAAGGCACGAACATGCCCTTCCAGTGTTCTTCCCAGCGCTTCACGAAGCGTGCCGGATTGTTCTTCTTGTCACCGAGAATCTTCTTGCCGCCTTCGCGCAGCGCGTTGAGCGTGCGGCTGCCGGTGGCGCGGCCCAGCATCTTGGTCAGGCCGCCCACGGCCTCGGAGATCGACATGTTGTTGTCGTTGAGGATCACCAGCAGGTTTGGCTCCGGCTCCATGCCGCCAGCGTGCATCAGCGCTTCGAACGCCATGCCGGCGGTCATCGCGCCGTCACCGATCACCGCCACGATCTTGCGGTCGTCGCCTTCGGACTGGCGGGCGATGGCCATGCCCAGTGCGGCCGAGATCGAGGTCGAGGAGTGGCCGACACCAAAAGTGTCGTACTCGCTTTCCTCGCGCTTCGGGAACGGCGCGATGCCGTCCTTCTGCTTGACGGTGTGGATCTCGTCGCGGCGGCCGGTCAGGATCTTGTGCGGGTAAGTCTGATGGCCGACGTCCCAGACCAGCTGGTCGTGCGGTGTCTGGTACAGGTAGTGCAGGGCCACGGTGAGCTCGATCACGCCCAGGCCGGCGGCGAAGTGGCCGCCACTCTTGCCCACCGATTCAATGAGGTAGGCGCGCAGTTCGTCGGCAACCGCCCTCAATTCGGATTCGTCGAACGTGCGCAGGTCATCCGGCGTCTGGATGCGCGCGAGGCGGGGATAGCGGGCAGAGTCGATCATCATGTTCGCACTTTTTCTGAACGCCCATTTTCGCCCTCAAACGGGGGTGGGGCAAGCAAACGCCGCCGTCCGTGACAGGACGGTGAGGGTTGCATTTTCAGGCGTTCAGGTGCTCAGTTTCGAGCGCTTGGGCAATTGCGCCTTCAGGAAGGCCATCTGGTCGGCCAGGATGTTGCGGTTGGACAGGATCAGGTGCTCGATCCAGCTGGGCCGGTAGGGCACTGCCAGCAGGGGCATGCCGGCCTGCTGCGGGGTGCGGTCGCTCTTGCGCGAATTGCAGTGGAAGCAGGCGGTGACCACGTTTTCCCAGCAGTCCAGGCCGCCCTTGGACAGCGGCATGACGTGGTCGCGGGTGAGCGTGGGGCGGCTGAACTGCTGGCCGCAGTACATGCACAGATGGGCGTCGCGGGCGAAAAGGGCCTGGTTGGTCAGGTTCGGCGTCGGGTCGATCGCACGGGAGCGGGCGTGGCCGCGGGCGGCGATGATCGGGTGCAGGTCCATGCCGCTCTGCAGGCCGCTGAAACGGTTGGTGCCGCCGTGGATGTGCAGGCAGGGGTCGCCGAGCGTCCAGGCCACCGCCTCGCGGGCGTAGAGGCAGGCCGCATCCTGCCAGGTGATCCAGTCCAGTACGCGTCCGTGGGCATCAAGCGAGAGCAGCCGGACCGAACCGGGGCGATGCAGCGTCGTGGCGTTGGGCGATGCTTCGGCGCCCGGAGCAGAAAACGGAGCTCCGGCTTCGATCAGACCCAAGCGTGTAGTGTCTGTCTCCATCGGGAGAACAGCTTATACCTGAATCATTGCGATTTGGGTATCGCCCGGAGGGCGAAACCCAAATCGCAATGATTCAGGTCCGCGCATTCCTCCTATCCCCCGCACCTGTCGGTGCGCCCCCCTTAACAAAGGGGGGCTTTTCCCCAGATGGATTTCGGTGGTTTCCATCCACGCGTGGCGTGGATCTACGCAGATCGCGGGGAACTGTCAGAGGCGGGGCGGTGTGGGTTGGCAGGACCGTTGGCGCCATGGAGGGCGCCATCGAGCCCCCAGGGGTGAGGGCGCTTTGCTTGCGAAGCACTGCTTCGCAAGCGCCCGAAGGCACAGTCGCCAGCGGCTGGGCCGGACCGCGGAGCGGGGTTTACGGCGTGTCCTGCCAGCCCACACCGCCCCGCCATCCACCGGGATCCAGCTGTTGCTATTGCGGTTGCCGGCCAGCGGCCGGCACTACCGCGGGTGCCGGGCGAAGCCCGGCTCAGGCGCCGAAGCGCTCGTCGTCCATGGCCATCAGCGGCGCGGCGCCGGCCTGGATCGCGGCGGCGTGGCTGAGGGTGCGCGGCAGCACGCGGGCGAAGTAGAACCGTGCGGTCTCGCGCTTGCCCTGGGCGAAGGCGGCGCCGTGCGCGCTGGCATCGGCGGCGGCCACGCTGCGGGCCCACCAGTAGGCCAGCACCACGTAACCCGAATAGAACAGGTAGTCGTAGCTGGCCGCGCCCAGTTCGTCGGGATTGGCGGCCGCGCGCTGCAGCACGTCCATCGTCAGCTTGCCCCATTCGGCGGCCTTGGCGCGCAGCGGGCCGATGAACTCGGCCAGCGCTTCGTTGCCCTCGTGTTCCTTGGCGAAGGCTTCGATCTCGGCCAGCATCAGCTTCAGGCCGGCGCCCTGGCTGGATGCGGTCTTGCGGCCGATCAGGTCCAGCGCCTGGATGCCGGTGGTGCCTTCATACAGCGTGGTGATGCGTGCATCGCGGGCCAGCTGCTCCATGCCGTGCTCGCGGATGTAGCCGTGGCCACCGAAGCACTGCAGGGCGTTGTAGGTGTTCTCGATGCCCCATTCGGTCTGGCAGGCCTTGGAGATCGGGGTCAGGAAGCTCACCAGGGTGTCGGCGCGCTCGCGCTCGGCGGCATCCTCGGCGTGGTGGGCGATGTCGATCAGGGTGGCGGCATGCAGCGCCAGCAGGCGGCTGCCTTCGACCAGCGACTTCACGGTCAGCAGCATGCGACGCACGTCCGGGTGGACCAGGATCGGGTCGGCCGGCTTGTCCGGGAACCTGGCGCCGCTCAGGGCGCGCGACTGCAGGCGCTCACGGCTGTACTTCAGTGCGTTCTGGTAGGCGCGCTCGGACAGGCCGATGCCCTGCAGGCCGACACCCAGGCGCGCGGTGTTCATCATGGTGAACATGGCCTGCAGGCCCTTGTGCGGCTGGCCGACCAGATAACCCTGCGCACCATCGAAGTTCATCACGCAGGTGACCGACCCCTTGATGCCCATCTTGTGTTCGATCGAGCCACAGCGCAGTGCATTGCGCTCGCCGACGTTGCCCTCGCGGTCGACCTTGAACTTCGGGGTGACGAACAGCGAGATGCCCTTGGCGCCCGGAGGGGCGTCGGGCAGCTTGGCCAGCACCAGGTGCACGATGTTCCCGGTCAGGTCGTGCTCGCCGGCGGTGATGAAGATCTTGGTGCCGGTGATCGAGTAGCTGCCGTCGGCGTTCGGCTCGGCCTTGGTCTTGAGCAGGCCCAGGTCGGTGCCGCAGTGCGGCTCGGTCAGGCACATCGTGCCGGTCCAGCGGCCTTCGATCAGCGGCTTGAGGAAGGCGTCGTGCTGCCACGCCTCGCCGTGCTGCTTCAGCGCTTCAATGGCGCCGTGCGAGAGCAGCGGGAAGTTGCCCCACGCCAGGTTGGCGGCGTTGATCATTTCGTTGAGCGGCACCCCCAGGGTGTGCGGCAGGCCCTGGCCGCCCAGCTCCGGCGAGGCGGTCAGGCCGGTCCAGCCGCCATCGACGAACTGGTCGTAGGCCTGCTTGAAGCCGGGCGGGGTGGTCACTTCACCGGTGGCCTGGTCGAGTACGCAGCCGATCTCGTCGCCGACGCTGTTGAGCGGGGCCAGCACGGTGGCGCTGAAGCGGCCGGCTTCCTCCAGCACGGCATCGACCACGTCGGCGGTGGCGTCGGTGAAGCCCAGGCGGGCGAACAGGGGTTCGACCTTGAGCACGTCGTGCAGGGCGAAACGGAGGTCGGAAAGCGGGGCGGTGTAGCTGCTCATCGGTACGTCTCGATTTGATCAGGGCAGAGGGGAGCGGCGCCGGGCGCCGCGACGAAAGGCGGGTTCAGCGCAGCACGCCGGGCAGGCCGGGGGCCTGGTTGAGGGTGCTGCGGCTGCTGATGTCGAAGCTGCGCTGCTTCTTTTCCTGCGGCGTGGCCGCCACCGTTCCCTTCAGGGCGTAGGCCAGGGTGCGGTTGCTGGCCAGCGCGTCGGCCACCACCAGGCGCGCGGTCGAGCTGGGCACGAGGTCGACATTGATGACGTCGGCGGAGGTGCCGCCGATGGAGATGCCGGGCTTGACCTGCAGGGTGCCGGCATCGCTGTCGCCGACGGTCAGCGCCAGTGAGACATCATCGAAGGTCATCGGCATCGAGCTGAAGTTCTGCAGGCGCAGGGCCACGGTCCAGTTGCCGTCGGCACGCACGGTCAGCTGCTGCAGGCTGGCCGCCGGTTCCGAAACACGCTTGACGATGCCGTTGCTGCAGGCAACAAGGGCGAGGGTGCACAGGACGATCAAGGCGGTACGGAAGCGGTGGAGCATGGGCGCAAGTCCTCTGGAGGGGGTGCGTTGGGGTAAGCATACTACGGCGTATGGTTTTATGGATCGCCCGGGGCGACCCGTCCGCAGAGGGTAGCGCGTGAAGATGGCGGTCGGGCATGCACAACGCCGGATGGCGCGCGCACGATGCGCCGGATGCGAAGCGGTTCAGTCGGCCGCGGGATCGCGCAGCGGGGCCATCAGGCGCAGTGGCCCGAGGTCGTACCCCATCGACTCGGCCTTGGCTTTCAACTGTTCGAACCGATCGCGCTCCATCTCCGGCAGGCGCGAGAGGATCCACAGATACTTGCGGCCGGGTTCGCCGACCAGGGCCCATTGATAGTCCGGGTCCAGCGCCAGCACCCAGTAGTCGGCCCAGACCAGGGGCGCCCAGCTCAGCCAGTCGGGGACGAAGCGCACCTGCAGTTGCCCGGGATGGCCGGCCACCGGGCGTGCCACGCCTTCGGCGACCACGCGCTCGCCGTCACCCTTGCGGCAGGCATTGGTGACGCTGATGCGGCCGTCGCGGCGCAGGCCATAGTTGGCGGTGATGTCGCCCACGCACTGCTTCTGGAACGAGACTGGAAGATGCGCGATCTCGTGCCATTGGCCCGCGTAGCGATCAATGTCCAGGTGCTCGACCGCGCGCACCGGTTCAGTGGCGATCACCGGGAAGGCGGCCAGCAGCAGGCAGGCGAGCAGGGCGGGGCGCAGATGCATCGGCAGGCTCCAGGCAGGAGTCTGGAGCGTAGGTGCCGCGGCCCGTGCCGGTGTAAATGTTTCGTCAACCGAGCCACGGTGGTCGCCGCTTGCGCGAAGCGCGAATAAAAAAAAACCTGCATTTCTGCAGGTCTCTGAAGATGGTGGCCGAAGACGGAATCGAACCGCCGACACGGGGATTTTCAATCCCCTGCTCTACCAACTGAGCTACTCGGCCAAATTGTGTGGCTACCGCGGTGAGTGCGGTTTCCGGAAAAAAAAGACCCGCATTTCTGCAGGCCTTCGAAAGTGGTGGCCGAAGACGGAATCGAACCGCCGACACGGGGATTTTCAATCCCCTGCTCTACCAACTGAGCTACTCGGCCACATGTTTCGTTGCAGCGAGGTCGCTGCCAAGGACGCGTATATTACGGAGGTCGGCTGCCTTCGGCAAGCGTTTTGCCAAGATTTCTTCACATTGCCCTCTCCGCGCTCGCAAGTGCTTGATCCTCCGTTGTGGGGCGGGGCGTGCCCCATCGATTGTCGTCTGCGGTGGAAATCAGCAGGTCGCCGCGTTCGCCAAAGCTGCAAGGGCAGGGGGTGCGCCGGACCCGCGCGGGTCCGGGCAATGGAACGCTGTTTTCGTGGCCGCCATCGGGGATTGCCGCAGCGTAGTGTCGGCAGTCCTTTCCCGATGCTGGCAACAGCAGAGACCTGGCCATGTCCGATTCCTCCACCGCGTCCCGCATCGTGCTTGCCTCGCGTCCGCAGGGGGCGCCAAGTGCAGCCAATTTCCGCCTGGAACAGGTTGCGCTGCCGGCCCTGGCCGATGGCGAAGTGCTGCTGCGCAACCGCTACCTTTCGTTGGACCCGTACATGCGAGGACGCATGGACGAGGGCCCGTCGTATGCCGCGCCGGTGGCGGTAGGGGCGGTGATGGAAGGCCAGACCGTGGCCGAGGTGCTGCAATCCAAGGCCGAGGGCGTAACCGCAGGCGAGCTGGTGCTGGCGCCGGGGGGCTGGCAGACCCACGCGGTGCTGCCGGCCAAGGCGCTGGGGCGTCGTCTGGATCCGGCCGGGCTGCCGCTCAGTACGGCGCTGGGGGTATATGGCATGCCCGGTTTCACCGCCTATTCCAGCCTGCATGAAATCGCCCGTCTGAAGCCGGGCGAGACGTTGGTGGTAGCCGCCGCGACCGGGCCGGTGGGCGCGACCGTGGCGCAGCTGGCCAAGCTGCAGGGCGCGCGCGTGGTCGCCATCGCCGGTGGCGAGGCCAAGCGTGCCTATCTGCAGACGCTGGGCGTGGACGTGGCGCTGGATCATCGCGTGGCTGATTTTGCGGACCAGCTGCGCGCGGCAGTGCCTGCGGGCATCGACGTGTACTTCGAGAATGTCGGCGGCCATGTGCTGGATGCGGTGCTGCCGCTGCTCAACGACTTCGCCCGCATTCCGGTCTGCGGCACCATCGCTACCTACAACGAGCAGGGCGTCGAGCAGCCTGGCCCGGATCGGCTGCCGTCACTGTTCAGCCAGATCCTGCGCCAGCGCCTGACCGTGCGTGGTTTCATAGTGCACGACTTCAACCACCTGTGGCCGGACTTCGAACGCGAGATGCTGCAGTGGCTGCGCGAGGGTCGCATCCAGTACCGCGAGGATGTGGTGGAAGGTCTGGAGAAGGCGCCGGAGGCGTTCTTCGGGCTGTTGCAGGGGCGCAACTTCGGCAAGCTGGTGGTGAAGCTGGATTGAGTGCTTGGCGGGTGTGCCGACCAAGGTCGGCCACTACCGGAAGCTGGGTGTGCCGACCAAGGTCGGCGGCTATCGGGTGGCGTCAGCCGTTGGCGACCTTTTCCCGGCGCAGCAGTTCGCGCTTGCGCGCAACGCCCCAGGCATAGCCGGACAGGTCACCGTCGCGGCGCACCACGCGGTGGCAGGGCACGGCTACCGCCAATGGATTGCTCGCGCAGGCACGTGCCACCGCACGACTCGAGCGTGGTGCACCGATATGCGCGGCAATATCCGCATACGACGCGGTCTGGCCGCGCGGAATCTGCTGCAGTGCCTGCCATACCCGCTGCTGGAAGGCGGTGCCGCGGATATCCAGCGGCAGTGTGGCGCCTCGCGAGGGATCCTCGACCAGGCCCACCACCTGTGCCACCAGTTGCTCATAGCCGTGGTCGGCACCGACCAGTTCGGCCTGGCGGAAGCGTTGCTGCAGTGACTGCAGCAGCGCCTCCGGATCGTCGCCGAGCAGGATCGCGACCACGCCGGTCCCGCTGCTGGCCACCAGCACGCTGCCCAGTGAGCTTTCGGCAAGCGCGAAGTGGATGACTTCGCCGCGACCACCTGCGCGCCATTGCTTGGGAGTCATGCCCAGCAACTTTGGTGCGTTCTCGTAGAAGCGCCCGCTGGAGCCGAAGCCGGCATCGTGGAAGGCATCGGTGATGCGCTCCTGCTGTTCGAGCCCGGTGCGCAGGCGGTCGGCGCGCAGCGCGGCAGCGTACTGCTTGGGGGTCAGCCCGGTGGCCTGTTTGAACAGGCGATGCAGGCGCGTCGGGCTGCAGCCGGCGATGTCGGCCAGCTCCTGCAGCGAGGGCTCGTCGAGGCTGGCCTGCAGATGGCGGCAGACCCGTTCGACGCGGGCGTCGAGGGCGGTGGTGGCGGTGCTGTCCATGGGCGGATTCTGGCACGTGCTGGTTCTGCGGAAACTCCGTTTCCTGCACTTGGCCGCGAGGCCCGGAAACGGAGTGTTGGTGGGCCGGAGGCGCGGCATCGTGGCGGCCACTCCACAACCGGTACCACCCTCATGCGCCTGAACAACAAGATCGCCCTCATCACCGGTGCCAGCGCTGGCATTGGTCGTGCCAGCGCGCTGCGCTTTGCTGCCGAAGGGGCAAAACTGGTGCTCAATGCGCGGCGGCCGCAACCGCTGCACGCACTGGCCGAGCAGATCCGTGCCGGCGGCGGCGAGGTGGTGGTGCATGCCGCTGACGTGGCCGAGCCGGGCACGGCACAGGCGTTGGTCGATCTGGCCCAGCAGTCATTCGGAGGCCTGGACATCGCGCTCAACAATGCCGGGATGCTCGGCCCCGGCGTGCCGGCAGCAGAGTTCCCGGCGGATGCGTGGCGCGAGGTGATGGCCACCAATCTCGACGCCGCCTTCCATGCCGCACGCGCGCAGTTGCCGGCATTGCTGGCACGCGGGGGTGGCTCGCTGGTGTTTGTCGGTACCTTTGTCGGCCATACCGTGGGCTTCCCGGGCATGGCCGCCTACGCGTCGAGCAAGGCCGGACTGATCGGCCTGAGCCAGGTGATCGCCGCCGAGTACGGCGCGCGTGGCGTACGCAGCAACGTGCTGCTGCCTGGCGGTACCGATACCGAGATGGGCCGGCAGGCCGCACCCACCGGCGATGCCCGCGACTTCGTGCGCTCGCTGCACGCACTCAAGCGCATGGCCGAGCCGGAGGAGATCGCCAACGCGGCGCTGTTCCTGGCCAGCGATGAAAGCAGTTTCGTTACCGGTACCGCGATGCGTGTTGAAGGTGGAGTGTCGATCACCCGTACCTGAGCGGCGTCATGAGCGCGGCGTGTAGCGGATACCGCTGCTGGCCATGAAGCCTTTCGGGTCGAACCGGGCCCATGCCTCGCCCCACTCGAACCGGGCGCGGCCACCTGCCAGTTTGCGCCCCAGAGCCGTGGCCAAGGTGCGACGCATGAAAGCGACTTCGGCATCGATCGCGACCTGGGTCGGCCAGCCGTCTTCCAGTGTCGCACCCGGCAGGTCGACGCTGATCTTCACCATGTCCAGCTGTTGCCCGTGGAAGCACAGGCTGATGCCGGCGGGCGCACCGCCCAGACTGAGCCGGTGCAGGCTGAGCCAGTGATAGCCGGTGCCGGCATCGCGCTCGCCATGCATCAGCATGGCGAAGGCGATGCGCGCCTCCTCCAGTGACAGGGTGGGGCAGATCAACGTCGTCAGGTGGCCGAGCTGGATGCTGCCGTCCGCTGGATCGAGGCGCATTGGCAGCGTACGCGCGGCGTGCTGGGCAGGAGGTGACATCGCGGACTGGCTGGGCATGTTGGTCCGGATTCTGCAGAGCCGTGAGCTGCGGCGGCAAGCGGAACTGCACACGCTGTTCGCGCGGGCCTGACCTGCGGATCACTGCGCAGCCTCTAGCGTGAAGTCCTGATCGGCCTTCGCCGGCACAGGAGACTTCGATGAGCGAGCGCGACAAAGACCCTGGCGATCCGAAACAGGGCGTACAGGAAAGCCGTCAGGACAGGGCGCAGGAGGACGTGGCAAAGCAGCGGCCGGGGCAGCGCGATCAGCAGGTGCGTGATACGCATTCGCGTGGTCCACGCCGCAAGGACGGGGATCAGGAACCTGCCTGACCCGTGATCGATGCAAGAAAAAACCCGCAGATCGCGACGATCGGCGGGTCTTCTTAATGAGTGGTGGAGCCAAGGAGGATCGAACTCCTGACCTCGTCATTGCGAACGACGCGCTCTCCCAGCTGAGCTATGGCCCCACGGCAGGGCTTCAGTGTAGCCAACTGGCTGCGCCTTGCCAAGCCGATCCGGGATGTGCCGGACGGCGTGGCATGAAGGCGTGCACTGTGCCGAAACCGTCCGGTTTGTCGGGGCCGGATGCCGCGCAACGAAATCGTAACAATTTGGGGGATAATGGCGGCTTGCGCAGTTCTCCTCCTTTTTGCCGCCCGGCTCGCGCAGGCCGCACGGACGCCTCCTCAGAGCATTCCATGCCCTCCCATTCCGATTCCCGCCGCCTGTCGGGTATGTCGTCTTCCTTCGTTTCCTTCCGCCGCCATCCGCTGGCCCTGGCCTGTGCCGGCCTGGCCCTGGTCGGCAGCTTTGGTGCCGCCGCGCAGGACAGCGCGCCGACCCCGACGGGCCTGGACACGATCACCGTGACCGCCGAGCACCGCGAGCAGAACCTGCAGGAAGTGCCGGTCTCGGTGGGCGTGGTGCAGGGCGAGCGCATGCGCGACTTCACCGCCGGCGGCGACGACACCCTGCTGGCGCTGTCCGGCCGCGTGCCGAGCCTGTATGCGGAAACCACCACCGGCCGCATCTTCCCGCGCTTCTATATCCGCGGCCTGGGCAACATCGACTTCTACCTGGGTGCCTCGCAGCCGGTGTCGATCATCCAGGACGATGTGGTGCTGGAGCACGTGGTGCTGAAGTCCAACCCGGTCTATGACGTGGACCAGGTGGAAGTGCTGCGCGGCCCGCAGGGCTCGCTGTTCGGCCGCAACACCACCGCCGGCATCATCAAGTTCGACACGCTGAAGCCGACCCAGGACTACACCGGCCGCGTCAGCGCCAGCTATGCGACCTACAACAGCGTGTCGATCGACGGCGGCTTTGGCGGCCCGATCAACGACATCGCCTCGTTCCGCGTGTCGGCGCTGTACCAGCACCGCGACGACTACGTCGACAACACCTACAAGGGCCCGAGCGCTGACGGCACGGTCAGCCCGAAGAAGAACGCCATGGGCGGCTTCGATGACCGCAACGTGCGCGCGCAGCTGCTGCTGACCCCGAGCGACCAGTTCTCGATCCTGGCCTCGGCCCACGCCCGCGACTACGAAGGCACTTCGACCCTGTTCCTGCGTGGTGCGCTGACCAAGGGCTCGAACAAGACCGACGTGCCGCGCGACCAGGTCGCCTACGACGAAGCCGGCAACAACCCGCAGGCCTACAAGACCTACGGCGGCTCGGTGAAGGCACGCTACGACTTCGGCGCGATCGACTTCACCTCGATCACCGCCTATGAGACCACCTCCGGCTACAGCCGTGGTGATACCGACGGCGGCGCGGCGGTGAACTTCCCGGTCAACGGCGTGCCGAACGGCTACGGCCAGTCGATGGGCCGCATCCGCGACCTGGACCAGTGGACCCAGGAATTCCGCCTGGCCAGCCATGACGACAGCGCCCTGCAGTGGCAGGCCGGTGCGTTCTATTTCAACGGCAGCGACACCACCGACTTCTACCAGCGTGCATGGTTCCTGCAGGGCGCGGCCCGCAACCCGAACAACTGGGTGCGCCTGCGCAACAAGAACACCTCGTGGGCCGGTTTCGGCCAGCTGAGCTACGCCTTCACCGACAAGTTCACCGTCACGGCCGGCCTGCGCCAGACCAAGGACGAGAAGCACACCCGCCTGCTGAAGACCGCTGACACCGCCGCCGGCGTGGTGACCTACAAGGGCCGCACCGACGTCAAGATGTCCGACACCACCCCGAGCTGGGATCTGAGCGCGATGTACCAGATCACGCCGGACGTGAGCGTCTATGCCAAGGTCGCACGCGGCTTCCGCGGCCCGACCATCCAGGGCCGTTCGGCGGTGTTCAATGCCGACTTCACCACCGCCGATTCCGAGACCATCCTGTCCTGGGAAGCCGGCGTGAAGAGCAGCCTGTGGGACAATCGCCTGCGCCTGAACGCCACTGCGTTCACCTACACCGTCAATGACATCCAGCTCAACGGCAACGATTCGGACGGCAACGGCGTGCTGTTCAATGCCGACAAGGCCAAGGCCTACGGTTTCGAAGCGGACATGGAGCTGCGCCCGATCCCGAACCTGACCCTGAGCGCCGGCGTCAGCCTGCTGCACAGCGAGATCAAGGACAAGCGCGTCTACGCGCAGGTCTGCGGCCTCAACGGCAAGGTGGTGTGCACGGTGAATGACCCGACCATCAAGGTCGGTGCCAACACCTTCGCGCAGATCGACGGCAACCCGCTGCCGAACGCGCCGAAGTACAACGTCAACCTGGCCGCCCGCTACGACTTCCCGGTCAGCGACGCGGGCACCATGTTCGTGTCCACCGACTGGAACAAGCAGGGCTACACCAGCTTCGTGCTGTACGACAGCAAGGAGTTCAACTCCAAGGGTGATTTCGAGGGCGGCCTGAAGATCGGCTACTCGGGCAACTACGGTGCCTATGAAGTGGCGCTGTTCGCGCGCAACATCACCAACGAGAAGAACCTCAAGGGTGTGATCGAGAACTACATGGCCGCGGTCTACAACGAACCGCGCACCGTCGGTGTCTCGTTGAACATGAACTGGTAAGGCTTACCCCGTCGTGTAACGGAAACGGCGCTCATCGAGCGCCGTTTTTCGTTGCTCGGCATCATCCGTGCTCACGGCGTGGCGCTGACGCCCTTGCCCAGCGCTGCATCGGACGGCGCACTGGGGCCCAGCACCTGCAGCTGCATCGCCTCCATCCGCTCCAGTACCTTGCGCTGCTTGCCGTTGAGGCCGCGCGAGGTGATTGCGATGTGCTTGCGTGCAGCGTCCAGCGGCGCGGGTTGGTAGTGCACCGTGAAGCGGCGCAGGGCGCATCCCGTCAGCTTGTCGACCGGTGCGCAGTCGTTCGCGTTGAAATCGATATCGCCGTCGGCGGCAACAATGAAGGGGCTGAGCAGGATCTGCCCTTCGCGGGCAGTGAAGGCCAGTGGCGCGTGGGCCTTGGCAATGACCGCCTGGATGCGTACGGCAGGGATGTCTTCAGGGACGATCCTGTCATCCCAGTAGCCTTCGGTCGGGCGCGAGGTTTCGTAGTTCTGGGTGCCCCATGCCACGCAGTTGCCGGAGGCCACATGCACCGAGATGCAGACCTGCTGGGAGTGCTGATCGGTCAGGACGCCGGGTGGTACCCAGACCTTCTTCCAGGAATAGAAACGGTAATCGACGTCGGCCAGGCGGGTGGCGCCGATGTCCTTCGATACTTCGTCCGTAGCCCCCAGCGGCTTCAGCTTGGCCACGCGGGTGTTCAGGCGGTAGTTCTCCGCACCGTTCAGCAGATAGGTGCCCGGCGGAATCAGATGCACCTCGAACACGTCCATCAACACCGTCCGCTGCGGGCCGGTTTCCAGTTCGTTGGTGTTGAACAGCTGCACATAGCCCTGGGAGGGAATGTCCTTGTGCTGGAAGGACACCCGCGTCGAGAACCCGGGCAGGTCGGTCGAGCGCTTGCCCAGATGAAAGCCGGGGACCGGAGAGCCGATGCCTGGCCCGCCGTTGTGCACGACATACGGGGCCGGCACCAGCACGGCAACCAGACCGTCGCGGGTGGCACCGTCAATGATGTCCACCAGCTTGGCTGTGTTCTCCTTTTCCTGTGCATAGGAAAGCGGTGCGGCCTGCCCAGAGCATGCCAGGCCCAACGTGGTTAGCAGCAGTGCGCAGGCGGTCGCGATCTTGAGGGTCTGCATCGACGTCTCCTTGTCAGTACCGGTAAACCCTAGCACGGCCCCTGCAGGCTCAAGGTGCATGGCGCCGGCGTGGTCCGGCGCCCGGTGCTTCAGCGTGCCGGCAGCAGCGCCTGCAGCCGCGCTTCCAGCTCTTGCTGGCGCCAGCCGGCCAGTGCGGCCGGCCACTGGCGGCGTTCCAGATAGCTTTCCAGATGCTTGCGTGAGGCCAATACGCCATCCGGCAGGCCCAGTTCGCGGCTGCGCTCGGCGACCGCGTCCTGCAGCTTCTTCAGTGCCTGCTTGTTGCTGTCGTTGGCCGGCAGCGCCAGCGGTGCTTCGGCCTCATCGGCCAGCGGCGTATCCAGCGCCTGCCACACAGCGCCCGCGAGCTTGCGCGGTGCCTTCGGGAACTGTTCGAACAGCTTGCCCAGTGCGGCGGCATCGGCCGGTGGCGTGCGTGCCAGCGTGGCGGCCAGTTCGTTGTCCAGGATCCAGCTGCGCGGGCGGTCGCTGCTGCGTGCCTGCACATCGCGCCAGCGCAGCAGACGCAGCAGCCGATGCTGTGCGGCCGTGTCGAGGAACTGCGCCGAGCGCATCGCCAGGTGCGGCCAACGGTCTTCGTCATTGGCGACGCTGGCCAGCAGGCGCTCGCCGTCGTCGTGCAGCCACTGCTGGCGGCCCAGCGCCTGCAACCTGGCATCGATGGCGTCATGCAGCGCGAACAGGTGCTCGACATCGTCGGCGGCGTACTGCAGCTGCGAGTCGGACAACGGGCGGCGCATCCAGTCCGAACGGGTTTCGCCCTTGGCCAGCGCCACGCCGGTGATTTCCGCGACCAGCTTCTGGTAGCCCATACCGCCACCGATGCCGGCCAGCGAGGCGCCGATCTGGGTGTCGAACAGCGGACGTGGCAACACGCCGCAGGCCCACTTGAAGGCGACCAGGTCTTCGCTGGCGCTGTGCATCACCTTGACGATCGATTCATCGGCCAGCCACGGCGCCAGCGCCTCGGTCATGCCGGGAATCAGGGGGTCGATCAGCAGGATGTCCTGCCCGACCGCCATCTGCACCAGGGCCAACTGCGGCCAGAAGGTGCGTTCACGGATGAATTCGGTGTCCAGGCCGATGCGGGCCGGACGCTGCTGGAAGTACGGATCCAGCTCGGCGGGGGTGGTGATCCAGATTGCCACGGGTCAGGGCCTACTACTCGGGTTTGCTCAGGCAGGGGAGAATAGCCTAACGTCGGTCCGCATCCGTGCCGAAGGAGATCCTGCTTGCGTTTTCCGCTGTCGTCCGTGCTGTGCACCGCCCTGGCCCTGGCCGGCTGCACGCCGTCGCCCTCGGCGACGCCGGAGCCGGGACCGGCTGCTGGCGAAGACGCACGGCCGCAGCAAGGCATGCAGGCGGACGCGACGCCGGAGGCGGCGCAGGGCAGCGTCACCATCGCCGGTGAGGATGCCGCCGAGGATGTGCAGCGGTGGACGCCACCGCGGGTCGATCGGCAGGGGCGCAGCCTGGCCCAGCTGCGTCGCGCGGCCGAGAAGGCGTTCGCCGAAGGGCGCCTGTACGAGGACGCCGACGCGGCGGTTCCTCTGTGGCTGGCGGTGCAGGAGGAAGACCCGGATGACCGCCAGGCCCGCAACGGCCTGCAGCGCGCCCGCCAGCGCCTTCAGCAGCAGGCCGATGCCCTGCTGGTCCGGCCGCTGCAGCAGCGCGAGGCGCTGGCCGAGGCCAGCCGCCAGGCACTGGTGCTGCTGACCCTGGCGCCGAAGGATGAGAAGGTTCGCGCGTTGCAGGGACGGGTGGAGCTCGCTCAGCGCGTGGTGGCCTACAACCGTGCCGGCGAGGAAGACCTGCGTTCGGGGCGGATCGGTGAGGACGGTGACGGAGCGATCGGCAACTTCCGTGAAGCGCTGGCCCTGGATGAACACAACAGCCGGGCACGGCAGGGCCTGGCGGCGGCCGAGAGTGGCCTGATCCGCCGTGCCGAGGACGCGGCGCGGGTGCGTGACTTTGCCAGCGCCGGCACCTGGCTGGCCGAAGCCAGCAAGGTCCGTGACTCATCACCGGCCATTGCCGATGCCTTCGAACGTATCGAACAGATCCGCGCGGCGGCACTGCTGCAGCTGCGCGATGATGGCCTGCGCGAGCTGGCGACGCCACAGGGCCTGAAGCCGGCGCGCGAGAAGCTGGCCGAGGCCCTGCGCATCGCCTTGCCAGGGGATGCGGTGGTGGCCCAGTTGCGCGAACGCATCGACCTGGCCACCCATTACGGCAGCTTCCGTCCCGGGCAGGTGTTCAGCGACGCCATGCGCGATGGCGGGCGCGGCCCGCAGATGATCGTGGTGCCGCATGGTGGCTTCCAGATGGGCGCGGGTGATGCCGAGCCCGGTGCCAGCGATGCCGAGCGGCCCTCGCATTATGTGCGCTTCGACCGCGGGTTTGCGATGGCGATCACCGAGATCACGGTCAGTGATTTCGAGCGCTATGTGAAGTCGACCAATGCGCGGCCGCGTGCGACCCGGCGCGGCCACTCGGTGGTCTATGACGAGCGCAGCGGCAATTTCATCCGCCGCAGCGGTGTGGACTGGCGTTCCGATTACGATGGCGCGCGCGCACTGGGCAATTCGCCGGTGATGCATGTGAGCGTGCGTGATGCCGAAAACTACGCGGCGTGGCTGTCCGAGCAGACAGGACGCAGCTACCGGCTGCCCAGCGAGGCCGAATTCGAGTACGCGCTGCGTGCCGGCAGCAGTGGCCGTTATCCGTGGGGCGACGCCGGCACGCCGCCGCCCGGCGCTGGCAACTTCACCGGCAGCAAGGATGTCTCGCCCTCGGGACGGCACTGGCACAACGCCTTCGTCGGCTATGGCGATGGCTGGTGGGGGCCCGCGCCGGTGGCCAGTTTCCAGGCCAATGCCTTCGGCCTGCACGATATGGCCGGCAATCTCAGCGAGTGGGTGGCCGACTGCTGGCATGCCAGCTACCGGCGTGCGCCGTCCGATGGTGTCGCCTGGTTCAACCCGGGCTGCCGGTCGCGGGTGATCCGGGGCGGCAACTGGGCCAATGCGCCCGAGCAGACCCGTGCGGCCTGGCGACAATCGCAGGACTCGGACACCACCAACGCGCGCATCGGCTTCCGTCTGGTGCGGGGCATCTGAGCATCGGGCTTCACCCGCTGCTGGCGTCCGCGCACTAAGATTGCGCCGTGCCCGCCGGCCGGCGGGGCCTGCTGGAAGACACCGATGCGCAACGATCCCTTTTCCCGTTCGCCGCAAGGCCCGCAGCGGCGCGGCCTGTTCGGCAACATCCGCTGGTGGGTGCTGCTGCTGGCGGCGGGCTATGCGGTGTTCTACTGGTTCTCCAATCGCACGGTCGATCCCTACACCGGCGAGAAGGTGATGATCGACAGCAGCCTGGATGCGCGCCAGGAGACCGCGCTCGGGCTGCAGGCCTACCAGCAGATCCTGTCGCAGGAACGGCCGATGGATCCGAATGCGCCGATCGCGCGTGATGTGCGCGACATCGCCCAGCGCCTGATCGCCAAGGTGGACGTGGTGGAGACCGCGCTGGCACAGGAGCACGGCGTGCAGCCGGCGCATTTCGCGCGGGATTTCCAGTGGGAAGTGAATGTGATCCCGTCCGAGCAGGCCAATGCGTTCTGCCTGCCGGGTGGCAAGATGGCGGTCTACACCGGCCTGGTGCCGGTGGCGCGTACGCGTGACGCGATGGCGGTGGTGATGGGCCATGAGATCGCCCATGCGCTTCTACGCCATGGTGCACAGCGGATGGCGCAGCAGAAGCTGACCCAGATCGGGCAGATGGCTGGTGCCGCCAGCGGCATGGATGCGCAGCAGCAACAGATGATGATGTCGGCGATGGGCTACGGCTACCTGCTGCCCTATGCGCGCAGCCACGAGACGCAGGCCGATGAAGTGGGGCTGATGCTGGCCGCAGCGGCCTGCTTCGATCCCCGCGAGGCGGTGCCGCTGTGGCAGCGCATGGGCCAGGCCAGTGGCGGCCAGGCGCCGCCGGAGTTCGCCTCCACCCACCCGAACCCGGGTACCCGCATCCAGAACCTGCAGGCGCTGATGCCGAAGGCGCTCGAGTACCGGCAGAAGTTCTGCGAGCAGGCAAAGTAGGGGGAGGGGCGGCAGGGCTTGTAGCCCTGCACCCGCGGTAGGTAGTGCCGGCCGCTGGCCGGCAGCAGCAACAGCGGAAGCGGGTTTCCTGAGGGATGGCGGGGTGGGTCCGGTTGCGGGAGACGCCGTAAACCCTTCCATGGGGGCTTGGCCGCGGCATCCATGCCGCGGACACTCCCGCAACCGGACCCACCCCGCCTTCGACAGTTTGCTGCGGTCTGTGGGAAATGCTCTTGGGGTCAGATCCGTTTTCCGTAGGAAAACGGATCTGACCCCGAATTGATTCGATATCTGACAGGATCTACCGTGTCGACCAAGCTCGACACCTACCAACAGTCATCGGAATCTGTCAGAGGTGGGGCGGTGTGGCTGTGCAGGACCGTTGGCGCCATGGATGGCGCCATCGAGCCCCAGGGATGGGTTTACGGCGCGTCCTGCACAGCCACACCGCCCCGCCATCCCGCGGAATGCCAGCTTTGGCTGTTGCTTCGGCTGTTGCTTGAACGCTTCGGCAGGTGCAGGGCGCAGCCCTGCCGAACGCCCCTTACTTGACCTGTACGTCGATCACGCCGTCGCCGACGCGGGCCTGCAGGGCGTCACCGGACTGTACCTGATCAAGCTTTCGCACCAGCGTACCGTCATCGCTGCGGGTCAGGATGCTGTAGCCACGCGCCACGGTCGCCAGCGGGCTGACTGCTTCAAGTGAACGCGCCAGTCCGCGCAGTCGCAGTGCATCGCGCTCCAGCAGGCGCTGCATCGCGGCCTGCGGCCGCCCGCGCAGGGCAGCCAGACGGCGCTGCATCGCATCGAGCTGGCGCTGCGGATGGTGCCCGCGCAGCACTGCCGCCGCATGACGCAGGCGCGCGGCGCGACGCTCCTGCTGCTGGTTGAACGCCGCATGCAGGCGCCGGCCCAGATCCAGCTGGCGTCGGCGCAACAAGTCCAGCCGCGCCTGCGGGCTCTGGGCGTTCAGGCGCAGCAGGGCGCGGTCGGCGCGCTGCATCGCCTGCTGCATCGCATGCCGTTGCAGCTGCACCATGCGCGCGGCCGTGCGGCGCAGGCGCAGGGCCAGTTCGCGCTGGTCGGGTACCAGCAGTTCAGCTGCCACCGAAGGCGTCGGTGCACGCAGGTCGGCGGCGAAGTCGCTGAGGCTGAAGTCGGTTTCGTGGCCGACCGCCGAAACCACTGGGGTGTGGCTGGCGGCGATCGCACGGGCCAGGGCTTCGTCATTGAAGGCCCACAGGTCTTCCAGCGAACCGCCGCCGCGGGTCAGCAGGATCACGTCGTAGCGACCACTGGCATCGGCCGCCTGCAGCAGGCGGGTGATCTGCGCGGCGGCGCTGCTGCCCTGCACCAGGGTCGGCAGCAGGTCGACTTCCAGCAGCGGGAAACGGCGGCCGAGCACGCTCAGCACATCGCGCACGGCGGCGCCGGTCGGCGAGGTGATCACTGCCAGACGTTGTACATGCGCCGGCAGTGGCCGTTTGCGCGCCGGGTCGAACAGGCCCTCGGCCTCCAGCCGTGCCTTCAGTTCCTCGAAGGCGCGGCGCAGTGCGCCTTCGCCCGCCTCCTCCATGTGGTCCAGCACCATCTGGTACTCGCCACGGGCGTCGTACAGGGTCACCTTGCCGCGCACCAGCACGCGCATGCCTTCGCGCGGCACGAACTTCAGGTACTGCGCCTTCATCCGGAACATTGCGGCGCGCAGCTGCGCACGCGCGTCCTTCAGGGTGAAATACAGGTGACCGGAGGCAGGACGCGCCACGCTGCCCAGTTCGGCCTCGACCCAGATCGCCGGGAAACTGCCTTCCAGCAGGTCGCGGGCCAGGGTGTTGAGCTGGCTGGGGGTGAAAATGTCGTTGTTGCGTGGCTGCATGGGAACGGCGTGCTGCGGGTGGAGCGGGGGCTCAGGATCGCACGTCAGCGCGCCGTGTGCTGGCCCAGCGCCCACTGCACGTGTTCACGCACCAGCGGCGAGGGATCATCGACGCGGGTCTGCAACGCGGCCAATGCTTCGGCCGAGGACGGTGCGTTGCCCAGTGCCACGGCGATGTTGCGCAGCCAGCGCTCGTGCCCGCTGCGGCGGATCGGGCTGCCCTCGG
The DNA here is from genome assembly GCF_052751275.1 of Stenotrophomonas muris. NCBI lineage: Bacteria > Pseudomonadati > Pseudomonadota > Gammaproteobacteria > Lysobacterales > Lysobacteraceae > Stenotrophomonas > Stenotrophomonas muris. The sequence goes on from NZ_CP199879.1 coordinate 727,878, forward strand.
TGCGGCGCAGGAACTCGGCCTCGTCCCAGGCGAACAGCTGGTCCAGGCGCGCGGTATCGAGGTTGTTGCGCGCGCGGAAATCGGCTTCGTCGGTGCGCTTGGCGAACTTGTTCCAGGGGCAGACCAGCTGGCAGTCGTCGCAGCCGTAGATGCGGTTGCCGATCAACGGACGCATGTCTTCGGGAATGGCGCCGTCGTGCTCGATGGTGAGGTAGGAAATGCAGCGCCGCGCGTCCAGCCGCTGCGGGCCGGTGATGGCCTGGGTCGGGCAGACATCGATGCAACGCGTGCAGGTGCCGCAGTGCGCCGTGGCCGGCGTGTCGATCGGCAACGGGATGTCGATGTAGATCTCGCCGATGAAGAACCATGAACCGCCATGGCGGTCGATCAGGCAGGTGTGCTTGCCGATCCAGCCGAGGCCGGCGTTGCGCGCCAGTGCGCGTTCCAGCACGGGGGCGGAATCGACGAACACGCGGTAGCCCAGTGGCGCTACTTCGTCGTTGATCTGCGTCGCCAGCTTCTGCAGGCGGTTGCGCATCAGCTTGTGATAGTCGCGGCCCAGCGCGTAGCGCGCCACGTAGGCGCGGCCCGGGTCGGCCAGGGTCGCCCAGGCTTCGGTGTCGTCCTTGTGGCTGTAGTCCATGCCCACTGAAATCACGCGCACGGTGCCGGGCAGCAGCTCGGCCGGTCGCGCGCGCAAGGTGCCGTGGCGCGCCATCCAGTCCATCGTGCCGTACAGGCCCTGGCCCAGCCAGTCGGCCAGGTGCGCTTCATCCTCGCCCAGTTCGATACCGGCGATGCCGCAGCGCTGGAAGCCATGCGCACGCGCTAGGTCGCGGATGCGCTGCACGGCCTGGACCGGATCGACAGGGGTGGGGGCGGGGGACATGTGCACCAGTATAAAATCCCTGCATGGCCAACCTTGCCGATCTGTTCGATTCCGCTGCCGCGCGTGCGCTTGATGCGCAGGCCTCGGCGTTGGCCGCCGACGGCGGCTGGGGCCTGATGGCGCAGGCCGGCCAGGCCGCCTGGCAGTGCCTGCTGCAGCATTGGCCCCAGGCGCGGCGGATCGGCGTGGTGGTCGGCGCTGGCAACAATGGGGGCGATGGCCATGTGCTGGCCCGTCACGCGCTGCAGGCCGGGCGCGAGGTGACAGTGATCGCCCTGCCGGGCAGGCCGCCCTCGACCGCGCTGGCACAGCGTGCAGCATCTGAATTCAGGTCCGGCGGCGGCACCATCACCGATTTCGACGGCATGCTGCCCGAGGCCGACGTCTGGGTCGATGCCCTGTTCGGGCTGGGCTTTGATCGCGCGCCGGAGGGTACGGCGCAGGCGTTGATTACCGCGCTCAACGCGCAGACTGCGCCGGTGCTGGCGCTGGATGTTCCCAGTGGCGTCGATGCCGACCGTGGGGCGGTGCCGGGCGTAGCAGTGCGCGCTGCACTGACCCTGCAGTTCATCGTGGCGCATCGCGGGCTGTATTCCGGCGATGCGCTGGATCATTGCGGGCACAAGGTCCTGGCGCCCCTGCTGTTGCCTGCGGCGGCCTGGCAAGGCGTGGTACCCGCTGCGGAGCACTGGACGCAGGTGAGGTTGCGGGCCCTGTTGCCACCGCGCCGCGCCAATACCCACAAGGGCGAATCCGGGCACGTGCTGTGCGTCGGCGGCAACCATGGCAGCGGCGGTGCCATCGCGATGGCGGCCGAAGCCGCCTTGCGCGCGGGTGCGGGGCTGTTGAGCCTGGGCACCCGCCGCGACCACGTCGGTCCACTGCTGGCCCGGTTGCCCGAGGCCATGACCCATGCACTGGAAGATGGCGATGTGCTGCCGGCGCTGCTGGACAAGGCGAAGGTGGTGGCGATCGGGCCCGGTCTGGGCCAGGACGAATGGGCACGCGCCTTGTTTGCGCGGGTGCTGGCCAGCAACAAGCCATTGGTGGTCGATGCGGACGCCCTGAACCTGCTGGCGCAGGATCCGCGCGCGTTGCCCGATGCCATTCTCACACCGCACCCGGGCGAGGCCGCGCGCCTGCTCGGCTGCAGCACGGCTGAAATCCAGGCCGACCGCTACACCTGTGCGCACATGCTGGCCGAGCGCTTCCATGCCGTGGTGGTGCTGAAGGGCGCTGGCAGCATCGTGGCAGCGCCTGGGCAAACGCCCCGGTTGATCGCTGCCGGTAACCCAGGGATGGCCGTGGGAGGCATGGGCGACCTGCTCACCGGCATCATCGCCAGCCTGCGCGCGCAGGGCCTTGCGGCCTTCGATGCCGCGGCCGCGGGCGCGCTGCTGCATGCGCTGGCGGGCGATGCAGCTGCCGCCGATGGCGCGCGCGGCCTGCTTCCTACTGATCTGCTGGCGCCGCTGCGGCGACTGGCCAACCCGGACCTCTCCCCATGACCGAATTCTTCCTTGCCGACAGCGACGCCACCGAACTGCTCGGGCAGTGGCTGGCGGCCACCCGGCCGCCGCAGGCGCTGATCGAACTGCGCGGCGACCTGGGTGCCGGCAAGTCCACCACGGCCCGCGCGCTGCTGCGCGCGCTGGGCGTGCAGGGCGCGATCCGCAGCCCCACCTACACCCTGGTCGAGCGCTATCCGCTGGCCAGTGGCGGCGAGGCGTGGCACCTGGACCTGTATCGCATCGGCCAGGCCGGTGAGCTGGATTTCCTCGGCCTGGACGAGGGCAGCGCGGTGCTGTGGCTGGTCGAATGGCCGGAACGGGGCGCCGGCGCGCTGCCGCCGACCGACCTGGTGGTGGCGCTGGAGATCGAGGGGCAGGGACGACGCGTCCGTCTCACTGGGGCCAGCGACGTAGGACATGAATGGCTGGAACGGTTGCCGCAAGGGGGCGACTTGCAGGCCATTTCTGTCGGCTGACGAGAACAAAGACCGGCAGGTTACGGATTATTAAGGAAAAAAGTGTTGCATTCCGTTCAGCGCGGTGATTGAATCCTGAGCCATGCGCCCGGGGAACCGTCTCATCGCCATCTGTGCCGCCGTCGGACTGGGTCTGGCGAGCGTCAGTACGTGGGCGGGTGAAGTCCGACAGGTCCTGCTGAACACCGGCGCTACCGGCACCCGTGCCGAGATCTCGCTGGTCGGCAGTGGCGGCTACAAGACCCTGTCGTTGGCCGGCCCGAACCGCCTGGTGGTCGATTTCCCCGACTCCAGCGCCATACGCAACCTGAAGATGCCGGCCGCGCAGGGCGTGGTCACGGCGGTGCGTACCGGACAGCCGGTCCCGGGCACGTTCCGCGTCGTTTTCGACCTCGCCGAATCGGTGGCGCCGTTCCGCCCGCAGATGCAGCGCGAGGGCAATGAATCCAAGCTGGTGATCGAATGGCCGGGCGATGGCCCGGCCGTGGCCAGCAGCCGCCCGGCGGCGACGCCAGCCGTGCAGCCGCAGGCGCCCGCGGCGGGAGCTGCACCAGTACCGACTCCGGCCGAGAGCGCGCAGTCGCGCACCGATGCCGCGCGTGCCACGGCCCTGCTGACCGCACAGGTACAGCAGCAGGCCAGCGCCACTGCCGCCGCACCGGCCACGCCGACCCCGGCACCGACCACCGCGCCGGCCCAGGTTGCTGCGGCCGGTGTCACCGCCAGCAGCACGCCGTCGTCCTCGCCGGCCGCGATCCTCGCCGGCCAGCGCACCGCAGCGGTGGTGACCACGCCGCCGGCCACCGTGCCTACACCGGCACCGACGCCGGTGGAACCGCCGCGTCCTGTCATGCCCAGCGATGCGTCGCGTATCCGCATGCAGGCCGGCATGCGCCACCTGGTGGTGGCGATCGATCCCGGACACGGCGGCCAGGACCCGGGTGCGATCGGCCCGACCGGCAAGCGCGAGAAGGATGTCACTCTGGCAGTGGCGCGCGAGCTGGCCCGCCAGGTCAACGCCACGCCAGGCCTGAAGGCCTACCTGACGCGCGACAGCGACGTGTTCATTCCGCTGCCGATGCGTGCGCAGAAGGCGCGTGCGAACAAGGCGGACATCTTCATCTCGATCCATGCCGACGCGGCCGAAAACCGCTCGGCCACGGGCTCATCGGTCTACGTGCTGTCGACCAAGGGCGCCTCTTCGCAGCGCGCCCGCTGGCTGGCGGACAAGGAAAACGCGGCCGACCTGGTCGGTGGCGTGCGCCTGCAGCAGACCGAAGGCACCCTGGCCAACGTGCTGCTGGACCTGGCGCAGAGCGGCTACATGAAGGCGTCCGAAGACGCGGCCGGCCACGTGCTGGGCGGCCTGAAGCGGATCGGCAACAACCACAAGCCGAACATCGAGCGCGCCAACTTCGCGGTGCTGCGCACCTCGGACATGCCGGCGATGCTGGTGGAAACCGCGTTCATCTCCAATCCGGATGAAGAACGCCGCCTGATGGACCCGGCGTACCAGCGCAAGATCGCTGGCGCCGTGCTGGACGGCGTGCACACCTTCTTCAGCCGCCAGCCGCCGCCGGGGACGTTGTATGCGGCCCGCGCCCAGGCCGAGATCGACGCGGCCGGCACCATGGCCGGCGGCAGCAAGTAAGCCGCCGAAGGCGGGTTGCTGCTTTCCGTAGAGTCGAGCCGCGCTCGACTGGGCCTTGTCGGTAGCCCGCAGTCGAGCATGGCTCGACTCTATCCTCGGCAGCTCCGCTATCATCGACCCATGAAGTCTGCCGCCCATCACCTCCCATGAGCGCGCCCGGTCCGCGCCCGATCCGGCCGTTGCCGGAGATCCTCATCAACCAGATCGCCGCTGGCGAAGTGGTCGAACGGCCCGCGTCGGTGGTCAAGGAACTGGTCGAGAACGCGATCGATGCCGGCGCCAGCCGCGTCGACATCGATCTGGAAGAGGGCGGTGTGCGCCTGATCCGCATCCGTGACAATGGCAGCGGCATCGCACCGGAGCAGCTGCCGCTGGCGGTATCGCGCCACGCCACCAGCAAGATCGCCGACCTGGACGATCTGGAATCGGTGGCAACGCTGGGGTTCCGCGGTGAAGCGCTGCCTTCGATCGCCTCGGTCAGCCGCTTCACCCTGGCCTCGCGCCGCGCGCATGACGAGCACGGTTCGGCGTTGCAGATCGAAGGCGGCAAGATCGGCGAGGTGACCCCGCGCGCGCACGCGCCGGGCACCACGGTGGAAGTGCGCGAGCTGTTCTACAACGTGCCGGCGCGGCGCAAGTTCCTGCGCGCCGAGCGCACCGAACTGGGCCATATCGAAGAGTGGCTGCGTTCGCTGGCGCTGGCACGGCCGGATGTCGAGCTGCGCGTGTCGCACAACGGCAAGGCCTCGCGTCGTTACAAGCCGGGCGATCTGTATTCCGATACACGCCTTGCCGAAACGCTGGGCGAGGATTTCGCCAACCAGGCCGTGCGCGTGGACCACAGCGGTGCCGGACTGCGCCTGCATGGCTGGATCGCGCAGCCGCATTATTCGCGCGCGAGCGCCGACCAGCAGTACCTGTACGTCAACGGTCGCTCGGTGCGTGACCGCAGCGTCGCCCACGCAGTGAAGATGGCCTACGGCGATGTGCTGTACCACGGCCGCCAGCCGGCCTATGTGCTGTTCCTGGAACTGGATCCGACCCGCGTCGACGTCAACGTGCACCCTGCCAAGCACGAAGTGCGCTTCCGTGATTCGCGGCTGGTCCATGATTTCGTCTACCGCACGCTGAAGGATGCGCTGGCCGATACCCGCGCCGGCATGTCGGCGCAGGAGATCGGTGCCGGTGCTGCGCAGCCGGTGGATGCCACGGCCATGCCGATGGCATCGAGCGCAGGCGCGTCGGGATTCGGGCTGGTGCGTGGGCCCGCGCCGGGTGCCGGCTCGGGAGGTGGTGGTGGCGGATTCTCCGGATGGCGCCCGCAGCAGCCGCTGGGCCTGCAGGTGGCCGATGCACCGGCTGCCTATGCCGCGCTGTATGCCGCACCGGCCGGCGCCGAGCGCGGTGCTGCGCTGCCGCCGATGCCGACCGAGAACGGACTGCCGGTCACCAGTGCCGACGCAGGCGTGCCGCCGCTGGGCTATGCGATCGCGCAGCTGCATGGCATCTACATCCTGGCCGAGAACGCCGAAGGCCTGATCGTGGTCGACATGCATGCGGCCCACGAACGCATCGGCTACGAGCGCCTGAAGAACGCGCACGATGGCATCGGCCTGCAGTCGCAGCCGTTGCTGGTGCCGATCACGCTGGCAGTGGGCGAGCGCGAGGCCGACACCGCCGAGAGCGAAGCTGAAACCCTGGCGGCGCTCGGCTTCGAGGTGACCCGTGCCGGGCCCGGTTCGCTGCACGTGCGCAGTATTCCGGCATTGTTGGCGCATGCCGAACCGGAAGGGCTGCTGCGCGACGTGCTGACCGACCTGCGCGAGCATGGCCAGAGCCGCCGCGTGGCCAGTGCACGCGACGAACTGCTTTCGACCATGGCCTGCCACGGCGCGGTGCGTGCCAACCGGCGCTTGACCCTGCCGGAAATGAACGCGCTGCTGCGCGACATGGAAATCACCGAACGGTCCGGCCAGTGCAACCACGGCCGACCGACCTGGGCCCGTTTTTCGCTGGCGGAGATCGACCGCTGGTTCCTGCGCGGACGTTGAGGGGAGCATCGATGCGTTATCGGGGAATGGCGGGCCTGCTGGCCGCCGTGGTGTTGGCCGCCTGCAGCCCGGCAACACCGCCGGTGCCGACGGCCGCTGAAGATCCGGCCTACGCGGCCGCGCAGCAACAATGGCGTGTAGCGCGCTACCAGGACCTGACCCGGCCCGATGGCTGGACGGCGCTGGTGGGCCTGCACTGGCTGCAGAACAAATCGCATTTCGTTGGCAGCGGCGCTACCAACGGCATCCGCCTGACGGTTGGCCCGGACAAGCTGGGCCTGCTGCGTCGCGAAGGGGCGCAGTGGTGGTTCACGCCTGAAGCCGGTGTCGATGTCAGTCATGATGGCCTGCCGGTGCGCGGCCGCATCCGCGTTGACACCGACAAGGACGCGCAACCGACGCTGCTGGCCTTCGATGGCGGCAAGGGCCAGCTCAGCATCATCCGCCGGGGGCCGCGGGACGCGCTGCGGGTCAAGCATGCCGATGCGCCTGCGCGGCGTGACTTTGCCGGCCTGCAGTACTGGCCGGGCGGCGTGGACTGGCAGGTGCAGGCGCGCTTCATCGCGCACCCGCCGGGCAAGACCCTGCCGATCGTCGACATCACCGGCCTGACCACCGAGATGCCCAATGCCGGCGCGGTCGAGTTCGAACGCGATGGTCGCAGCTGGCGGCTGGAAGCGATCGGTGCGCCCGGGCAGCCGCTGTTCCTGATCTTCGCCGACCGCACCAGCGGCCGCGGCAGCTATCCGGCCGGTCGCTACCTGGATACCGATGCGCCCGCCGCAGACGGCACCGTGCGCATCGATTTCAACCATGCCTACAACCCGCCGTGCGCGTTCACCGCCTACGCCACCTGTCCGCTGGCGCCACCGGAAAACCGGCTGGACCTGCACGTGGAAGCGGGCGAGAAGGCGTACCACCTGCCTGAAGGAGAAGGCTGACCATGCCGATCAAACACCTGTTCCGTGCCGCGCTGCTGATGGCGGCGTGCGCGATGGCACCCCTGGCCACTGCCCGCGATGCGCCGGGCACCACGGCTGCGGCCGCGACCGCCGCGGCGGCCAAGCCGCCCGTACCGCTGTTGTGGAAAGTCACCGGCCCGGGCGATGCACGCGTCTACCTGCTGGGGTCGTTCCACCTGCTGAAGCCGCAGGACTACCCGCTGTCGCCCGATGTTGAGCAGGCGTTCGAGGCCTCGCAGCGGGTGGTGTTCGAGCTGTCGCCGGAAGACATGCAGTCGCCGCAGCTGGCCAGCCGCATGGTGCAGGCCGCGACCCGCACCGATGGCAGCGAGCTGAAGCGTGATCTGGATGCGCCGACCTGGCAGAAGCTGCAGGCCTTTGCTGCCCAGAACCAGCTGCCGCTGGCGCAGATGCAGGGCATGAAGGCCTGGTTTGTCGGCCTGAGCATTTCGGTCGGGCAGATGCAGAAGCTGGGCCTGGACCCGGCGCTGGGCCTGGACCGTCACTTCATGGAGCGTGCGCAGAAGACCGGTCGCAAGACGGCGGGCCTGGAGGACATCGATACCCAGATCGGCATGCTTGACGGGATGACGGTGCAGGAGCAGCGGCAGATGCTGGCCGAAGCGCTGGACCAGGCCGGCAAGGCCGATGAGCAGGCGCGGCTGCTGCATGATGCATGGCGTCGCGGCGACGAGCGCCTGCTGTGGACCAAGATGGCGGCGGAGATGCGCCAGCAGTATCCGCAGCTGTACCAGCGCATCAACACCGGGCGCAACGATGCCTGGGTGCCGAAGCTGCAGCCGTACCTGCAGGCCGGGCAGGGCGGTACGCTGGTGGTGGTCGGCACGCTGCACCTGCTGGGCAGTGATGGCGTGGTCGAGAAGCTGAAGGCCAAGGGCTACAAGGTCGAGCGCGTGTGCACGGGGTGCAAGGCGCAACGCTGACGCATCGTTGGCGCGATGCCAAACAGAACGGCGCGCCAGGGGCGCGCCGTTTTCGTATCAGCCGTAGCTGCCGTTCAGCGGCGGGTCTTGCCGCCGGTGCCGGTGCCCGGTTCGCCGGGCTTGTTGCCGGTGCCGGTTCCCGTTCCGGTACCGCCGGGGCGCGGGCCACCGAAACCGCTGCCCATGCTGCGCTGGAACTCCTGCCACAACTCCAGGTTGCGCTCGGTCAGCTGGTTCATCATCGCCCACGGGGTCTGGCCCAGCAGGTTGCCCATCTGCTGGCGGAACTGCTGCTGCTGGTCGAGGAAGACCTGCATGCTGCGCTCCAGATAGTTGCCCATGAAGCCCTGCAGGGAATCGCCGTAGAAGCGGATCAGCTGGCTCAGCAGCTGGGTGGACAGCATCGGTTCGCCGTCCTGTTCCTGGTCGGCGATGATCTGCAGCAGGACCGATCGAGTGAGGTCGTCGCCGCTCTTGGCGTCGCGGACTTCGAAGTCTTCACCATCCAGGATCAGCTGGCGCACGTCCTCGATGGTGATGTAGCTGGAGATCTCGGTGTCGTAGAGACGGCGGTTCGGATACTTCTTGATGATGCGGGTCGCAGCCATGAAGCGGTACTCGTCACAGTAGACGCGCAGCATGGCGCAGTGCAGCAGCGGTTGCAACCGCCCCAGCCCCCGCCAGGCTTGGCTTTCAGGGGCGATCATGTTGCGCAACAAGGGTTTGCGTGCTGCGCAGCATGACCATCGGCAGGGGCCGCCGGTGCATGCCGCGGCGCCCCGTGCGCGGCTCACCAGCCCATGTGGTGGCCGCCGTTGATGTCCAGGTTGCTGCCGGTGATCCACGAGGCTTCCTCGGCCACCAGGAAGGACACGCCATAGGCGATTTCTTCCGGCTTGCCGAGGCGTCCGGTCGGGATGTCGGCGATGATCTTGGCGCGCACGTCCTCCGGAACCGCCATCACCATGTCGGTGGCGACGTAGCCGGGCGAAATGGTGTTGACAGTGATGCCGAAGCCGGCGTTCTCGCGGGCCAGCGAGATGGTGAAGCCGTGCATGCCGGCCTTGGCCGCAGCGTAGTTGGCCTGGCCGTACTGGCCCTTCAGGCCGTTGATCGAGCTGATCTGGATGACCCGGCCCCAGCCGCGGCGGCGCATGCCCTCGATGACCGGCCGGGTGACGTTGAACACCGAGTTGAGATTGGTGTTGATCACATCGTGCCACTGGTCCGCGCGCATGCGGTGGAAGGTGGTGTCACGGGTGATGCCGGCGTTGTTGACCAGGATCTCGACCGGGCCCAGCTCGGCCTCGACGGCGCGCACGAGTGCTTCGGCGCTGTCCGGATCGGAGACATCGCCCGGGAAGATCGCCACGTGGTAGCCGCGCTCGGTCATCGCCTGCTGCCAGGCGCGGGCCTTGGCCTCGTCGCGGTAGTTGGTGGCGACCCGGTGGCCCTGGTCGGCCAGGCGTTGGCAGATGGCGGTACCGATGCCGCCGGTTCCGCCGGTGACCAGTGCGACGCGAGATGTCATGGAGTGCTGTCCGGGTATCAGGTGGGGGAAGGGGGATTCTGCAACATCGGCGCGGAAAGTGCGCCGGCCGGCAACAGGATGTCGGTCCGCGGCAGCCGCGCCGGGTCGAACGCCCGTTGCGCAGCCTCCAGCAGCGCATCCCGGTCATCGGCGCCGTCCAGTGCGGCAGGCGCCTGGCCCAGCAGCTGCCAGAGCGCGCGCAATACCGGCACCGGCCGCGTGCTGTCCACCGGCAGCGACGCCAGCGACTTGGACAGTTTGTGCCCCGGTGCATCGAGCAGCAGCGGCAGGTGCCAGTAGCGTGGCACGGCCAGGCCCAGCGCCTGCTGCAGCAGGATCTGCCGCGCGGTGGAATCGAGCAGGTCGGCGCCGCGCACCACTTCGGTCACGCCCTGTTCGGCGTCATCGACCACCACGGCCAACTGGTAGGCCCAGCAGCCATCTGCACGGCGCAGCACGAAGTCGCCAACCTCGGCATGCACGTCCTGGTGCTGCGGCCCGCGCAGGCCATCATTGAAGTGCACGATGCTGCCGCGTGGCACGCGGAAGCGGACGGCAGGGTCCGGTCGTGGCTGTCGCGCAACGCAGCGGTGGTGGATGCCGCCGCTGGCGGCCAGTTCGCTGCGGCTGCAGTGGCAGACAAAGGCCAGATCGCTGGCCAGCAGCACGTCGAGCGCGGCTTGGTAGGCCTCCCCGCGCGCGCTCTGCCACAGGACCGGGCCGTCATGGGTGAGGCCGAAGGCGGCCAGCGCCTGCAGTTGTGCCTCCGCGGCGCCAGGCACCGTGCGCGGCGGATCGACGTCTTCAATGCGCAGCCGCCACAGGCCGCCGTGATGGCGGGCGAGCAGCCAGCTGCCGAAGGCGGCAAGCAGGGATCCGGGGTGGAGCAGGCCGGTCGGCGAGGGCGCGAAGCGGCCGCAGGAAATGGGGGAGGTCATGCTGGCTGAATCGTCGGTCAGGTTGGCGCTTGAATTCAAGCTGACCACACCGCAAATTGACTGGTATCGACCCCTTCCGAGCCGGATTTTCCCATGTTTACCCGCATTGCCCTGTTCCTGGCGACCAACTTCGCGGTCCTGATCCTCGCCAGCATCGTGATGTCGTTGCTGGGGGTCAATCCGAGCCAGATGAGTGGCCTGCTGGTCATGGCCGCGATCTTCGGCTTCGGTGGCTCCTTCATCTCGCTGCTGCTGTCCAAGTGGATGGCCAAGCGCTCCACCGGTGCGGTGGTGATCACCGAGCCGCGCAACCAGACCGAGCGCTGGCTGCTGGCCACCGTCGAGCGGCAGGCCAAGGCGGCCGGCATCGGCATGCCCGAAGTGGCGGTCTATGACGGCCCGGAGATCAATGCCTTCGCCACCGGTGCCAACCGCAACAACGCGCTGGTGGCGGTGTCCACCGGCCTGCTGCACAACATGAGTGAAGACGAGGCCGAAGCGGTGCTGGGCCACGAGATCGCCCACGTCGCCAACGGTGACATGATCACCATGGCACTGCTGCAGGGCGTGTTGAACACCTTCGTGATCGTGCTGGCCCGCGTGGTCGGCGGCATCATCGACAGCGCGCTGTCGGGCAACCGCGAAGGCGGCGGCCGCGGCTTCGCCTACTACATCATCGTGTTCGTGCTGGAGATGGTGTTCGGCCTGTTCGCCACGATGATCTCGATGTGGTTCTCGCGCCACCGCGAGTTCCGTGCCGATGCGGGTGGTGCCTCGCTGGCGGGCCGCCAGAAGATGATCGCCGCGCTGGAGCGCCTGCAGCTCAACCACGGCCAGAGCACGCTGCCGACCCAGATTGCCGCCTTCGGCATTTCCGGTTCGACGGCCAAGAAGCTGTTCATGAGCCACCCGCCGCTGGAAGAGCGCATCGCCGCGCTGCGGGCGTCGACGGCGGCGTAAGCCACCGCTCCACGGTAGTGCAGGAACGCCTGGCCCCGCGCCGGGCGTTTTTGTTTGCGCGATGCATTGCTGATGCCGGATCGTGCCCGGCGGATCGTTTCCGCGCCTGCGGGGAGGTGTCACTTTCTTTGCTCGTGCAAAGAAAGTAACCAAAGAAACACGCCGCCGGGGCGCGAGCCGTCGCTGCGCGACGGTTCCCTGTGCTTCTCGGCGAATCAGGGGACGGCGCCGAACTCGCTGCGCTCAGACACCGGCGCCTCTTCGCCCCAGATTCCCCTGCGATGCTCGGCTCGCTCAAGGCGGACTGGAAGATCAAGATCAAGATCAAGAACAACAGCATCCACACGTGGCGTGGATTTACTGGGTGCAGCTGTGGCATTTGACCTTGGGTCCGCCTTGAGCGAGCCGAGCACCGCAGGTCCGGCGAGGGCGAAGAGGTGCGGGTGTCTGAGCGCAGCGAGTTCCCGCACCGTCCCTCGACGGGCCGAGGAGCGCAGGGTACCGATGCGTAGCATCGGCTCGCGCCCTGGCGGCGTGTTTCTTTGGTTACTTTCTTTGCACGAGCAAAGAAAGTGACACCCCTCCGCGGTCGCGGAAACGACTCTCCGTGCGCACAAACGAAAACGGCACCCTCGCAGGTGCCGTCTCCATGAAGCGCTTTACGCGAAACCTCAGAACTTCGCGTCGAACTCCGCCGCATAACCGGTGTTGACCAGCACCTTCTGCAGCGACTCGGCCACCTTCAGGTTGCCGGCCACGATCTGGTGGGTCTCCGGGCCACGGTTGTCCATGCGGCCCAGGGTCGCGCCCTTGAAGTCGCAGACCTTGCCACCCGCCTCGCGGACCAGCAGCAGGCCGGCGGCGATGTCCCACGCCTTCACGCCGGCTTCGAAGTAGGCGTCGGCGCGGCCGCAGGCCACGTAGGCCAGGTCCAGTGCGGCCGAACCGGTGCGGCGGATGTCCTCGCCGTGCACCAGCAGGGCGTCAACCGCCTTCAGCTGGGCGCTGGCACGGCTGCGCTCGCGCGGTGCGAAGCCGGTGTGGATCATCGTGCCTTCCAGGTCCTTGCGATCGGCCACGCGGATGCGGCGGTCGTTCAGCACGGCGCCAGCGCCACGGCTTGCGGTGAACAGTTCATTGCGCAGCGGGTCGAAGATGACCGCATCGGTCGGTTCGCCATTCTCGACCAGGGCGATCGACACGCAGTAGTGCGGCACGCCGCGCAGGTAATTGCTGGTGCCGTCCAGCGGGTCGATGACCCACATCTGGCGGCGCTCGCCCTGCACGCCACCTTCTTCGCCGAAGATGCCGTAGTCCGGGTAAGCGCGCTTGAGTTCCTTGACGATGACCTTTTCCGCGTCCGCATCCACTTCGCTGGCGTAGTCCATCCGGCCCTTCTGCACCACGTTCAGTGCCTCGAGCTTGTTGATGTTGCGCAACAGGACGTTGCCGGCGAGGCGGGCGGCCTTGACCATGACGGTGACGGCGGGTTTCTGCATGGCGTGGGCTCCCGGAAAGGCAGAAGAGATGGACTGGCGGGGGAAAAGAGCGGGTCCGGCGCAGTGGCCGGCCGCACAGTTTACCATTGGTCATCGTCCAGCTCGACCTTTTCCCTGTTCATGTCCCAGTTTCCCGCCGCCACCCGCCTCCGATTCGTCCTGGTCGGTACCCAGCACCCCGGCAACATGGGCGCTGCCGCCCGTGCCCTGAAGACCATGGGCCTGGCCCGCCTGGTGCTGGTCGCCCCCGAAAAACCGCTGGACGAGGAGGCTTTCCGCCGCTCGGCCGGTGCCGAAGACGTGCTGGGGGACGCCCCGGTGGTGGCCACCCTGGCCGAGGCCGTGGCCGATTGCCGACTGGTGCTGGGCTGCACCGCCCGTGCCCGCCGCGTCCAGCTGGAGGAGTACCTGCCGGCCGATGCCGCCGCCCGTGCGGTGGCCAAGGCGGGCGAGGGCGCCGAGGTGGCGCTGGTGTTCGGTCGCGAGCGCACCGGGCTGACCAACGAGGAACTGCAGCTCTGCCATGCGGCGGTGCATATTCCATCCGACCCGGCGTTCAGCTCGCTCAACCTGGCAGCCGCGGTGCAGGTGCTGGCCTATGAAACGCGCATGCAGCTGCTGGGCGCGCAGCCGGCCGCCGACGCCGAGCCGGGTTTCCGCGAACAGGCCGCCAGCCATGAGCAGATGGAGAGCTTCTTCGCCCAGCTCGGCGACACCTTGGACGAGATCGATTTCCACAAGGGCCGCGCACCGGAATCAGCGATGCGCAAGCTGCGCCGCCTGTTCCTGCGCAGCGAGCCGAGCGAGCAGGAAGTGCGCCTGTTGCGCGGCATCCTGGCCGACACCCAGCGCATGGCGCGACTGGCACAAGCGGGCAACAAGGACAGCTGACGACGTTCTCATTTTTTCGGGTAGTCTGTCCGGATACCCAGGGGGGATGAAGCCTGTGTCGGGTCTGCGAAGGGCAGTGCAGAGGGGACTGCTGAGCCTGGTCATGATCCTGCTGGCCGGGACGGTGCATGCAGCACCGGACCCGGTGCTGGTGCTGGGCCGGATCAGCGATGATCCCAAGGCCCATTACGAGCAGCTGCAGCCGTTGCTGGACTATGTGGTGGCACGCATGCATGACGTCGGCATCAAGGAGGGGCGGATCCTGATGGCGCGCGACCCGCAGCAGATGGCCAGCTATCTGCGGCGGGGGCGGGTCGACTGGGTCACGGAAACGTCGGGTACGGCAGTGGCACTCGGCCAGCGCAGTGGCGCGCGGCCGTTGTTGCTGACCGAGCGCAATGGTGTGCGTGAGTACCAGACCGTGTTCTTCGTGCGCCGCGACAGTCCGGTCCAGCGCATCCAGGATATGCGTGGGCATCGCCTGGCGTTGCAGAACACGGCGTCCACCAGTGCCTACCTGGTGCCGGTGATGACGCTGCTGCAGGAGGGGCTGGCGCCGCAGATCCTGGCCGGCGTGTGGGACATGCCGGGCCGGGACAGTGTGGGGTATGTGTTCGCGCGCAGCGAGTTGAACATCGCTACGTTCGTGCACAAGGGCGTGGTTGACGTGGGGGCGGTGAGCAGCGTGGACTGGAACGACGAGCGACGGATGCCGGCGGCATTCCGGCGCGACTTCCGCGAGCTGCTGCGCACCAGGCCCTACCCGCGGGCGGTGGAGATGGTGCGCGCCGACCTCGACCCGCGGGTGCGTGACCGGCTGCAGGACGTCCTGCTGCAGGCGGCCAGTGACCCGCAGGCGCAGGGGGCGTTGCATCGGTTTTTCGGTACTTCCGGTTTCCACCGCGTCGATGCGCATGCGCAGCAGCGGCTGGATGAATTGAAACAAGGATTGACGCGCGTGCGGATGGAAGTGGAATGAAGTGGCTCGGCTCGGGAATGCAGGCCCGGTTCCTGCTCGCGATGGGCGGGGCGATGGTCGTGGTGGTGGCGATCCTGGCAGTGTTGCTGGGGCGGCAGGCGGCGATGCAGGGCGAGGTGCGCAACCTCAGTGGTGGCGTCATCCATGAACTGTTCGACCGCAGCGTGCGCAGCCGCGGCGAAGCGATGGCGCGCGAGCTGTCCGACGCGCTGGCCAACCCGTTGTACTACCGCGACCTGGACCAGGTCGGTGCGCTGGTGCGCAGCACCGCACGGCAGCCGGTCGTGCGCTATGTGCTGGTGTTCGACGACCGTGGCCGGCTGGTGCATGACGGCTCGATCGAGGTGTCCGGCTTCGGCCAGCCGATGGCCGACCCGCTCGCTCCCAAGGCCGCGGTGGCGCAGGCGCTGGTGGTGCAGGAATCGCCCAAGGTGCTCGACAACACCATGCCGATCATGGTCGGCAACCAGCGCATCGGCGGCGTCCGCGTCGGCATGGCGCTGGACGAGGTGCAGCAGCGCGAACAGGCAGCCAATGCCACGCTCGGCGAGCGCCTGCAGCAGGTCGGCAGCCGCCACCTGGGCTGGCTGCTGCTGATGCTGGGCCTGCTGGTGGTGATCGGCGTGGCGGTGATCCTGTACGTGCAGCGCACCCTGGTGGCGCCGATCCGGGACCTGGCCGCTGCGGCACGCCGCATCGAGGCTGGCGACTACCAGGCGCCGCTGGCCGAGAACACCCGCAATGACGAGGTCGGCGAGCTGGTGCGCGGCTTTGCCCGGATGCGCGATTCCATCGCCCGCCATGACCGCGAGGTGCGGCGCATGGCCTATACCGATGCGCTGACCGGGTTGACCAACCGGCTGGCGTTCCGGGAAGCACTGGACCATCGCCTGATGGCGGCGCGCGCATCCAATCATCGGCTGGGCCTGCTGTTCGCCGATATCGACGACTTCAAGCGCGTCAACGATACCCTCGGCCATGAGGCCGGTGACGAAGCGCTGTTGCAGTTCGCACAGCGCATCGGGCGCGCGGTTGCCGAAGCGGGAGGCGATGAGGCGCTGCTGGCCCGCTTCGGCGGCGACGAGTTCGTGATCCTGGTCTGCGATGGCGACGTGGCCGCGAACGCCCGGCTGCTGGCCGAGGTGCTGGTGCGCGAACTGGGCAAGCCGCTGGTGGTACAGGGCAGGGAGCTGTTCCTGGGGACCTCGATCGGCGTGACCCTGTTCCCGGACGATGCCGCCGATGCGACCACGCTGCTGAAGAACGGCGACATCGCCATGTACCAGGCGAAGATGGCCGGCAAGAACTGCTACCGCCATTACAGCCGGGCGATGGACCATGCGGTCGAGCGCCGCGTGCACATGGAGCAGGAGCTGCGCGGGGCCTGGGAGCGCGGCGAGCTGCGCCTGGCCTACCAGCCGATCTTCCGCATGCGCGACCGGCGCATGGTGGGCGTCGAAGTGCTGCTGCGCTGGCAGCATCCGACCCTGGGCACGATTCCGCCGTCGGTGTTCATCGAAGTGGCCGAGCAGAGCGGGCTGATCGAGATCATCGGCCCGAAGGTGCTGCGTGCGGCCTGCATGGAAGCCTCGCAGTGGCCACGGGGTGCGGGCGGCGACGATCTGTTCGTGTCGGTGAACGTATCACCGCGGCAGCTGCGCGGCGGCGAGCTGCCGGCGCTGGTTGCACAGTGCCTGCATGAGTCCGGGCTACCGGCCTCGCGCCTGCACCTGGAGCTGACCGAAACCGCAGTGATCGGCGACGAGATGGTTGCCGCGCAGCTGCTGGACAAGCTGCACCGCACCGGCGTGAAGGTCTGGCTGGATGATTTCGGAACGGGCTTCTCCGGTCTCAGTCACCTGCGCCAGGTGCCGGTGGACGGCGTGAAGATCGACAAGAGTTTCGTGGCCGACATGCAGCGCGATCCCGACGATCTGGCACTGACCACGGCCATCATCGCCATGGCCCACGCGCTGGGCATCACGGTGGTGGCCGAAGGCATCGAGCAGCAGGCGCAGTTCGAACTGCTGGTGCAGCGCGGCTGCGATCTTGGCCAGGGCTACTGGCTGAGCCACCCGGTGACTGCCACCGAAGTGGTGCGGATGATCGAATCGGGTCTCTGACCGACGGTTGTTGTGTCGGGGTCAGATCCCTTTTCCGCAGGAAAAGGGATCTGACCCCCTGCGGAATTACACCGGGCGCTTGCTCGGGTCGCCGGGCAGTTCGCGCACCAGCTTGGGGATCAGGTAGCCGGACAGGCGTGCGGTCAGGCCGGCAATCAGCGCCTTGGCCTGGCTGTCGTCCACTTCGAAGTGGGCCACGCCCTCGACCCGGTCCAGCTGGTGCAGGTAATAGGGCAGCACGCCGGCGGCGAAGCTGCGCTCGCTCAGGTCCTGCAGGGCCCGCACACTGTCGTTGACCCCGCGCAGCAGGACGGCCTGGTTCAGCAGCTGGGCGCCGACGCCGCGCAGGCGGCTCATCGCAGCGTCCACGCTGGCGTCGAACTCATTGGCATGGTTGGCGTGGACCACGATCGCCAGCGGCCACGGCAGGCTGCCCAGCCAGGCCAGCAGCTCCTCGTCCACGCGCTCCGGCAGCACGATCGGCAGCCGGGTGTGGATGCGTAGGCGGCGGATGTGCGGGATCGCGCGCAGCGCATCGGTCAGCTCGGCCAGCTTGTGCGTGGCCAGTGACAGCGGGTCGCCGCCGGACAGGATGACCTCGTCGATGTCCGGGTCGGCCGCGATGGCCGCTACGGCCTCCTGCCAGCCGCCCTTGGCGGCGTTTTCCGCGGCATAGTCGAAGTGGCGGCGGAAGCAGTAGCGGCAGTTGATCGCGCAACTGCCGGTGGCGACCAGCAGGGCGCGTCCACGGTACTTCTGGATGACGCCGGTGGCCTTCCTGGCGGCACCATCACCCACCGCATCGAAACTGAACCCGGGTGCCGGGCGCATTTCCTCGTCGACGGGCAGCACCTGGCGCAGCAGCGGGTCGGCCGCGTCGCCCACGCGCATGCGCGCCACGAAGCCCTCCGGCACGCGCAGCGCGAACTGGGCAATGGCCGCCTCCGAGACACCCAGCGCGGCCGGGTCCAGCTGCAGCCGGGCCAGCAGGGCGTGCGGGTCGCGCAGCGCCTGGCGCCAGAGCTGCTGCCAGCGCGCGGGCGCGCCTGGCGACTGGGGCCGGGGGACGGCGGAAAGCTGCATGGAGAGGGGGCCTGCGGTTATCATGGGGGCAGAAAAACAGTCGCCCACCGGCACCCGGTGGGCTTTCCATTCTAACGGCTCGCCGCACCCGCGGCGTTTTTGCCACTCAGGAGTTTACGCATGGCCAGCTACGGCATGAACGACGTCAAGAACGGGATGAAGATCCTGGTCAACAACCAACCGGCCGTCATCATCGACACCGAATACGTCAAGCCGGGCAAGGGCCAGGCCTTCACCCGCGTGAAGTACCGCCTGATCAAGGACGGCCGTACCCAGGAAGTGACCATGAAGTCGACCGACTCGCTGGATGCAGCCGACGTCGTCGATACCGACATGAACTTCATGTACAGCGACGGTGAGTACTGGCACTTCATGGACCCGGAATCCTTCGAGCAGGTCCAGGCCACCAAGGCCGGCATGGGCGGCGCCGAAAAGTGGCTGAAGGGCGAAGAGTCCTGCGTGGTCACCCTGTGGAACGGTGAGCCGATCTTCGTGCAGCCGCCGAACTTCGTCGAACTGAAGATCACCGAAACCGATCCGGGCGTCCGTGGCGACACCTCGGGCGGCGGCGGCAAGCCGGCCACCCTGGAAACCGGCGCCGTGGTCCGCGTGCCGCTGTTCGTCAACCAGGACGAAGTGATCCGCGTCGACACCCGTTCGGGCGAATACTCCGCACGCGTCAAGTAAGGTTCCGGCCATAGGCCGACCTTGCGGTAGTGCCGGCCGCTGGCCGGGTACGCGCCAGCACATTCGCGCTGGCGCTCCCATGATCTGCTTCGGCAGATCATGGGCCCCGCTTCACGGGTCTCCAGACCCCGCCGCTTCGCGGCAGCCCCTTACTCAGGGGCGTGTCCCCAGAAGTATCTCGCCGCCCCCACAGCCAGTGAGCCCGCATGAGCGATAGCCCGCACCTCCCCGAAGCCTGCGACCTGCTCATAGAAGCCGGTTACGTCGTTCCGATCGAGCCGCATGCGGTGGTGCTGGAAGACCATGCCGTTGCCGTGCGTGGCAGCGAGATCGTGGCCATCCTGCCGCGTGCCGAGGCGCGCGCACGCTTCCGCGCCACCCAGGTGGTGAGCCGACCCGAGGCTGCGCTGATGCCGGGCCTGGTCAACGCGCACACGCACAACCCGATGACCCTGCTGCGCGGCGTTGCCGACGACCTGCCGCTGATGACCTGGCTGCAGCAGCACATCTGGCCGGTGGAAGCGGCGGTGATCGGCCCCGAATTCGTTGCCGACGGTACCACCCTGGCCATCGCCGAGATGCTGCGCGGCGGCACCACCTGCGCCAACGAGAACTACTTCTTCGGCGACGTGCAGGCCGCGGTCTACAAGAAACACGGTTTCCGCGCGCTGGTGGGCGCGGTCATCATCGATTTCCCCACCGCCTGGGCCAAGACCGACGACGAGTACTTCGCCAAGGCCGGTGAACTGCACGACCAGTGGCGCACCGATCCGCTGATCGGCACCGCGTTCGCGCCGCATGCGCCTTACACGGTCAATGATGCCAACTTCGAGCGGGTGCGGATGCTGTCCGACCAGCTCGACATGCAGGTGCACCTGCACACCCACGAGACCGCGCAGGAAATCAACGATTCGATCAGGCTGCACGGCCAGCGCCCGCTGGCGCGGCTGGATCGGCTCGGCCTGGTCAACGACCGCCTGATCGCGGTGCACATGACCCAGCTGACCGATGCGGAAATCCACCTGTGCGCCGAACGTGGCGTCAGCGTGGTGCATTGCCCGGAATCCAACCTGAAGCTGGCCTCCGGTTTCTGCCCGGCCTGCGCCCTGCAGCGCGCAGGCGTGAACCTGGCGATCGGTACCGATGGCTGCGCCAGCAACAACGACCTGGACATGTTCAGCGAGAACCGCACCGCGGCGATCCTGGCCAAGGCCGTGGCCGACGACGCCACTGCACTGGACGCGGCAACCACGCTGCGCGCGTCCACGCTGGGTGGCGCACGCGCGCTGGGCTTCGGCGACCGCATCGGCTCGATCGAAGTCGGCAAGCAGGCCGACCTGGTCTGCGTTGATCTGTCCGCGCTGGAAACACAGCCGCTGCACAACGTGCTGTCGCAGCTGGTGTACGCCACCGGCCGCCAGCAGGTCAGCGATGTCTGGATCGCCGGCAAGCCGAAGCTGGTGCAGCGCGAGCTGGTCGGCATGGACCTGCCGGGCATCATCGCCAACGCGCGCCAGTGGCGCGAGCGCATCCGCCATATCCGCGCCTGAACCCTGGCGCCGCAAGGACATCCCCCATGACTGCCCCCCACGCTTCCTCAAATTTCGATCAGGCCGAGCTGGACAAGTTCGCTGCGCTGGCCAACCGCTGGTGGGACGCTGACGGCCCGCAGAAGCCGCTGCATGCGCTGAATCCGGTGCGCCTGCAGTACGTGGCTGACCGCGTGCCGCTGCGCGGCGCCCGCGTGCTCGACATCGGCTGCGGTGGCGGCCTGTTGAGCGAAGCGCTGGCCCAGGCCGGTGCTGACGTCACCGCCATCGACCTGGCCCCGGAGCTGGTCAAGGTCGCGCGCCTGCATGCGCTGGAAAGCGGCGCCCAGGTCGATTACCGGGTGCAGGCGGCCGAGGATCTGGCCGCCGAGCAGCCGGGCAGCTTCGACGTGGTCACCTGCATGGAAATGCTGGAGCACGTGCCGGACCCGGGCGCGATCATCGAGGCCTGCAAGCGCCTGCTGAAGCCGGGCGGCCACCTGTTCCTGTCGACCATCAACCGCACCGCCGCCGCGTTCGCGGTGGCGATCGTCGGCGCCGAGTACGTGGCGCGCCTGCTGCCCAAGGGCACGCACCACTACCAGGAATTCATCAAGCCGGCCGAGCTGGCGCGCTGGCTGCGCGAGGCCGACCTGCAGCTGGTGGATGTCAGCGGCATGGCCTACGAGCCGTGGCGCAACCATGCCCGCCTGAGCAGCCGCACCGACATCAACTACCTGGCCTACGCGGTCAAGCCGGCATGACCGCCGCCCGCTTCCCGCGTGCGGTGCTGTTCGATCTGGACGGCACCCTGCTGGACAGCGCGCCGGACTTCATCGCCACCTGCAACGCGATGCTGGCCGAGCGTGGTCGTGCGCCGATCGATCCGGCGGTGCTGCGCCCGGTGGTCTCCAAGGGCTCGCGCGCGATGGTCGGGGCCGCTTTCCCGGACCTGGATGCCGCTGCGCGAGATGCACTGATTCCGGAATTCCTGCAGCGCTACGAAGCGCTGATCGGCCAACACGCGGTGCTGTTCGATGGCGTGGCCGGCATGCTTGCCGCGCTGGATGACGCCGGCACCGTATGGGGCATCGTCACCAACAAGCCCGAGTACCTGGCGCGGCTGATCCTGCCGCAGCACGGCTGGCAGCAGCGCTGCGCAGTGCTGGTCGGCGGTGACAGCCTGGCCGAGCGCAAACCTCACCCGCTGCCGCTGCTGCACGCTGCGCAGGCCATTGGCGTTGCCGCCGAAGACTGTGTGTACGTGGGTGACGACGAGCGCGACATCACCGCCGCGCGGGCCGCGGCCATGCCGTCGGTGGCAGCCCTGTGGGGCTACCGCCTGCACAACGACGATCCGCTGGCCTGGCAGGCCGACGTGCTGGTCGAGAACGCTGAACTTCTGCAACTGGCCAGTCTCTGGCCGACCCGGCCGGCAGCCCCGGCCCAGCCGTAAGGAATGGTGTAGTGAGCAGTACCGCGCTGGACAGTTTCCTCGACAAGTGGCGCAGCCGTTGGCCGGAATGGTCGGTGGCCGCCCCGTTCGTGGCCGAATCGCAACGCGAGCTTGCAGTGGCGTGGTTCGCGCTGCTGCAGGAGTTCGACGACATGCTCAACACCAGCGGCGATCCGCTGCCGGCCGACGCCAAGCTGGCGTGGTGGGGTGAGGAGCTGCGCAGCTGGTCGGGACATCGCTCGCGCCATCCGCTGGGCAGGCTGCTGGAGCCGGTGCGTGCACCGTGGGCCCAGTTGGCCGAAGCACTTCCGGATCTGGTTGAAGCGCGCACGGTCGCGCTGGATGCGGCCGGCGCCGAGCGCGCGCTGGCGAACTACGCCGAGGCCGTAGCCGCGGTGGAGGCGGCCCTGTTCGCTGACAAGCCGCGCACCGGCGCCGGTCGTGCGGTGCAGCTGCAGACCCTGGCGCAGCGCCTGCAGGACGCTGGCGTGGCCGGTGTGCCGCGCAGCCTGCTGGACGAGGACGCCAGCAATGCCGCACAGCGCTGGGCGCAGCATCTGTTGAAGGGGTGGGGCACCCGCGTGCCCGGCCCGCGCCCGCGCCGTGTGTGGTCCAGCCTGGCGCGTGCGCGGGTGGCGGCACAGGCCGCAGGCAAGCCGATCGAGGCCACCCCGGTGCGCACCCTGCTGCGCGTGTGGTGGGCCGCGCGCGGTTGATCCAACGTACCTGGTAGTGCCGGCCGCTGGCCGGCATCCAGCAGGGCGCGGAAGAGGATGAGGTTGCCGGCCAGCGGCCGGCACTACCGTTACTTGCGCTCCAGCACCAGCAGCGGGTCGATACGGGTCTCGAACCAGTTCATGCCCCAGTGCAGGTGCGGGCCGGTGGCACGGCCGGTGGCGCCGACCGCAGCGATCACCTGGCCCTGTTCAACCCGGTCGCCGACCTTTACGTCGATGCGCGAGAGGTGCAGGAAGTTGGAGCTGACCCCGAAGCCGTGGTCGAGCAGCAACGTGCCGCCGGTCAGGTACAGGTCCGGGCCGGCGAAGGTGACGATGCCGGCGGCCGGTGCTTTCACCGGCGTGCCGGTCGGCACCGCGATGTCCATGCCGGAATGACCGGCACCGGGCTGGCCGTTGTACACGCGGGCATTGCCGAAGCGGCCGCTGATGCGGCCCTGCACCGGCCAGATGAAGGTCTGGGTGAAGTCGGTGCGGTCGTCATCGCGGGCGCGTGCGGCGGTCACCTGCGCCTGTTCGCGCTTGATCCGCTCGGCAATCGCCGGCGGCGGGTTGACCGTCTTCGGCGGCACGCCATTGACCCGCTCTGTGGGCCAGTCGCGCGGCGTCACCGCAATGGTCGCGGTCTCGCTGCCACCATCGGGGCGCTGCACCTGCACGCGCAGCGGGCCCTTCTCGTCACGGCCGATGCCGAACACCACGCTGCCGTAGCCGCTCACCCGCAGCTGGCGACCGGCGTACTGCACGCGGCTGCCGGCGGGAACCTTGCCGATCACCAGTGCGCCCTGCGACGCACTGGCCGGGAACACCACGCGGCTGTCGATCAGGCTGCCAATGCCATCCTGCGCCTGCGCCGCGGGTGCGGAAAACAGGGGCGCGGCCAGCAGCGACCCGATCAGAAGTGCCGAGCGCATCAGCGGTCGTAGGTCATGCGCTGGCCGGCGGGTTCGCCCACCAGGTTGCTGCCGTCCCACACCAGCTGGCCGTTGACCCAGGTGGAGGCGACGCGCGAACGGAAGGTGGTGCCCTCAAACGGCGACCAGCCGCACTTGGACAGCACGTCCTCGCGCTTGACCGTGAACGGCACGTCTTCAACCAGGACCAGATCGGCGAAGTAGCCTTCGCGCAGGAAACCACGTTCTTCCACGTCGAACAGCTGCGCCGGGGCGTGGGCGAACTTCTGCACCACCTGCTCGCGGGTCAGCTTGCCTTCGTGCACGCGCTCCAGCGCGGCCACCAGCGCGTACTGCACCAGTGGCAGGCCGGAGGGGGCCTGCGCGTAGGGCTTCTGCTTCTCTTCCCAGGTGTGCGGCGCGTGGTCGGTAGCCAGCACGTCCAGCACGTCGTCGGCCAGCGCAGCGGTGATCGCCTCGCGGTCGGACACTTCCTTGATGGCCGGGTTGCACTTGATCAGGTTGCCCTTGGTCGCATAGTCCGGGCGCGCGAAGTGCAGGAAGTGCACGCAGGTTTCAGCGGTGATCTGCTTGCGGCTGCCATCGGCGCGGATCAGCGGGCCCTTCTCGAACAGCGCCAGTTCATCGGCGGTGGAGATGTGCAGCACGTGCAGGCGGGTGCCGTGTTTGCGCGCCAGCGACATCGCCAGGCGGGTCGACTTGATGCAGGCTTCGCGCGAGCGGATGTCCGGGTGCATGTCCGGGGTCAGCGCATCGCCGTACTTTTCCTGGAAGGCCTTCAGGTTGGCATCGATCATCGGCGTGTCTTCGCAGTGCGTGATGATCGGGGTCGGGCATTCGCGGAAGATCGCGTCCAGCGTTTCGGGGTTGTCGACCAGCATGTTGCCGGTCGAAGCACCCATGAACACCTTCACGCCTGGCGCCTTCTTCGGGTCCAGCGCACGGATGGCGTCCAGGTTGTCATTGCTGGCGCCGTGGTAGAAGCCGTAGTTGGCCCAGGCGCGGCCGCGCGCGAGCTCGTACTTGGCTTCCAGGATGGTCGAATCCAGCGTCGGCGGGTTGGTGTTGGGCATGTCCATGAAGCTGGTCAGGCCACCGGCCACGGCCGCCGCCGATTCGCTGGCGATGTCGCCCTTGTGGGTCAGGCCCGGTTCGCGGAAGTGCACCTGGTCATCGATCATGCCCGGGAGCAGCCAGCGCCCGGCCGCGTCCACCACCTGCTCGCCGTCGCGCGGCGCCAGCCCGTTGCCGATCTGCGCGATGCGGCCGTTCTCGATGCGCAGGTCGCCGTCGAAGGTGCGGCCTTCGTTGACCATGCGGGCATTGGTGATGAGGGTGGAGGACATGTCAATGTTTTCCTGTGCAACGGCAAGAGGGGGCGTTGGGGGACTCGGGCACGGGGTCGAAGCCGCCGGGATGGAACGGGTGGCAGCGGCCCAGCCTGCGCGCAGCCAGCCAGCTGCCGCGCAGCGGGCCGTGCCGCGAGATCGCGTCCATCGCGTATTCAGAACAGCTCGGCACGAAACGGCAGCGGGGCCCCAGCAAGGGGCTGATGAAGCGCTTGTAGAAGCGCAGCAGGGCGATGAGCAGGCGCGAGATCACCCAGTCATCTTATGCCAGTTGGCATGAAGGCCGCATTTGTGCAGGATGGGCCGTTGGTCGCATGTCGCCGATGGCCTGCGACCGGTACCAGCACCGTCGGGTGCTGGCCAGGTTCCGTACCGCGCAAGGCGGTCCGTGTTCGTCGGACTGCCCATTGGGCGCCTTGGCTCCAGGACTGAATGGAGCAGGGTGCCGAGGTTGCTGCTGCGGGTCGGGTAGGCTATAAAGGCCCGCTTTCCCGGGCCCCGGGGAATCCAAGGAAGAGCGTTTCGTGGCTGCTAAAAAAACTGCAAAGAAGGCCGCAACGGCCGCCAAGAAAACCGCCAAGCCTGTTGTGAAGAAGTTGGCGGCAAAGCCCGTTGCCAAAAAGCCGGCGAGCAAGCCGGCGACCAAGGCAGCGTCCTCGCAACCGGCGGCCAGGAAGGCCACCGCAAAGAAAACGCCGGTCAAGGCAACCAAGCCGGTGGCGAAGAAGGCCGCTGCGCCCGCCAAGGCCAAGCCAGCCGCTGCCAGCAAGAAGGCGCCGGTGAAAAAGGCCGTCAGCAAGGCTGCGCCGGTGAAGAAGACCGTCGCCAAGCCGGTGGTCAAGAAGGCAGCAGCCAAGCCGGCGCCGAAGGCGGTGGTGAAGAAGGCTGCAGCCAAGCCGGTCGCCAAGCCGGCGGCAAAGAAGGTCGCTGCGGCCAAGCCGGTCGCCACGCCTGCCGCTGCAAAGAAGGTTGCCAAGAATGTTGCCGCACCGGCCGTAAAGCCGGCCCCGGCCCCAGTAGTGAAGTCCGCACCGAAGCCTGCTGCCAAGCCGGCTCCGGCCAAGCCTGTCCCGGCCAAGACCGTGGCAGTGGCAGCAGCCCAACCGGCCTCCAAGCCGGCCCCGGCCGCCGCTCCTGCCGCTTCGAAGGCCCCGCAATCCAAGAATCCCGTGCCCGTTTCGAAATCGCCTGCCAAAACCGCCGTGAAATCCGATTCCGCCCCGAAGACCGTGTCGCGCCCTGTCGGCAAGGTTGCCGTGGCCGTCGCCGCCCGCTCGGCAGCACCGGCCCCGCGCAGCAAGTACAAGGTGGTCGAATACAAGACCGACGAGGCCACCGGCCGCCCGATCCTGCCGGCTGGCTACAAGCCGTCCTCGGAAGAGGAATACATGAGCCCGCTGCAGCAGGAGTATTTCCGCCAGCGCCTGCAGAACTGGCGCGCGGACCTGGTGGAAGAGTCCAAGCAGACCATCGAGAACCTGCGCGAGGAAGTGCGTGACATCGGCGACGAAGCCGAGCGCGCGACCCGCGAAACCGAGAACTCGCTGGAACTGCGTACCCGCGACCGCTACCGCAAGCTGATCGGCAAGATCGACAGCACCCTGAAGCGCCTGGAAGCGGGCGACTACGGTTACTGCGTCGACACCGGCGAAGAAATCGGCCTGGAGCGCCTGGAGGCGCGCCTGACCGCCGAGCGCACCATCGATGCCCAGGAGCGTTGGGAGCATCTGCAGAAGCAGCAGGGCGACTGATTCCTGATCGTTGTCTGGTCATGCAGAAAACCCGGCTTCGGCCGGGTTTTTTGTTGGGTTCGAGTTGGCTGTGTAGAGCGCCTTCCGGGTATCGGGTGGAGCCTGCGGGTGGGTCCGATGTAGAGCCGAGCCCACGCTCGGCTCAGGCCGAAGCCGGAGGGCAAGGAAGAGCAAAAGCAAAAGCAAAGGCAGCCAAGCATGGCTTGGCTCTATCAGGAGCGGTCATGCGTGCGCTCGCGGCTGTTGAGTCCGCCTTGTAGCGAGCCGAGCACCGCAGGGGAATCAGGGGCGAAGAGGCGGCTCTATCCTGTAGAGCCGACTGCTGGTCGGCTGGCTCTCCGCGCCGTCCCCTGATTCACCGAGGAGCACAGGGCACCGGCGCGCAGCGCCGGCTCGCGGATGGCGGCGTGTTTCTTTGGTTACTTTTCTTTTCGCGCGAAAAGAAACGTGACACCCCACCGCGGTCGCGGAAAGAGCCCGCCGGGCATGGCCCGGCGCGTGGGCGCACGGAAATACGCAGCCGAGCATGGGCTCGGCTCTACAGGCTCACTGCAGGTCGCGAAGATTCAACTTCCGCAGCGTCGGGTTCTTCCACGCGGTGATCCCGGCCACGCTCAGCACCGCGAACCCGCCCAGCACCACGGCCGGTACCAGGCCGAGCAGCTTCGCCATCGTGCCGGCATAGAACGCGCCCAGCTCGTTGGACGAACTGATGAAGATGCCGTTGATCGACGATACGCGACCGCGCATTTCTTCCGGCGTGGCCAGCTGCAGGATGGTCGAGCGGATCACCACCGAGACGCCATCGAAGGCGCCGTAGAACAGCAGGATCAGCGCCGACAGCCAGAAGTGCTGCGACAGCCCGAAGCTGATCACGCACAGGCCGAAGCCGGCCACCGCGAACAGCAGCACGCGGCCGGCATTGCGGTGCAGCGGGTGGCGGGCCAGCCACAGGCCCACGCACACCGAGCCCAGCGCCGGCATCGCGCGCAGGATGCCCAGGCCTTCCGGGCCGTGGTGCAGGATTTCGTGCAGGAACGCCGGCAGCATCGCCACCACGCCGCCCAGCAGCACCGAGAACATGTCCAGCGCCATCGCGCCGACCATGATCCGGTTGCCGACCACGAAGCGCGCGCCTTCGGCGATGCTCTTGAAGATCGGCGCGGCAGGGCCGGTGTGCACCGGCTCCTCCACTTTCAGCGTGGCCAGACAGGCCATCGCCACCAGCGCGAAGGCGGTGGCCACCGCGTAGGACAGGCCCTTGCCACCGAAGCCGACCAGCACGCCGCCCAGTGCCGGGCCGGCGATCATGCCGACCTGGAATACCACCGCGCCCAGGCCGGCGCCACGCGCGAACTGGTCACGGGCCAGTACGCGGGCGAACAGGGCGTTGTAGATCGGCGACAGGAAGGCGCGGACCATGCCGGTCAGCGCAATGGCTGCGTAGATCGGCCACACGCCGTCGATCGGCAGCCAGCCCATGGCCACGCTGGTCAATACCAGTGCGGTGGCGATCAGTCCGCAACAGGCGACCATGCCCAGGCGGCGGCGCGGCAGGTGATCCACCAGGTAACCGGCGAACGGCGCCACGCAGAAGAACGGCAGCACCTCGGCCAGGCCGATCAGGCCCAGCGAGAACGGATTGCGGGTGACTTCGTAGATGTGCCAGCCGACGGTGACCGCGACCACCTGGTAGGACAGCATCGCGAAGATGCGGTACGCCAGCAGCCTGGCGAAACCGGGCCGGGACAGCAGGCCCAGCGCGCTGTCTTCGGCTGTGGCAGGCTCGCTCACGACGGGTCGCGCTGCAGCTGGGCCTGCGCGGTCTCGCGGATGAAGGCCAGCATCGCCGCCACGCCGTTGCTGCGGGTCGGCGAGAGGTGGCGGGCCAGGCCGATGTCCTGGATGTAGCTCGGCTCGGTGGCCAGGATCTCCTGCGCCGAGCGCCCGGAGTACACACGCAGGGCCAGGAAGATCAGGCCGGAGACAATCGCCGAATCACTGATGGCATGGAAGCGCAGCGACTGCGCGTTGCCTTCGGGCACGATCCAGACCATCGACTGGCAGCCGAGCAGGCGATGCTCTTCGGTCTTCCATTCTTCCGGGAAGGCCGGCAGCTTGCGGCCGAGGTCGATCAGGTACTGGTAACGCTCGGACCAGTCGCCGAAGAAGCCGAATTCCTCGGCGATGGCGGCCTGTGCCTCGGCGGCGGTGGGTTCAAGCGGGAACGGGGAGTCGGTCACAACAGTCTCTACAGTGGGGGCGTGGCCGGCGTACCGGCCACGGGGCAGGGCGGGTCAGCCGCGCTTGCGCGACCAGCGCACGCCCTGCGGGGTGTCTTCCAGCACGATGCCTTCGGCGGCCAGCTGGTCGCGGATGGCGTCGGAACGGGCGAAGTCGCGTGCCTTCTTGGCAGCGGCACGCTCATCGATCAGGCCCTGGATGCGGGCATCGTCGCCGCCGTCGCTGGCCGCAGTGCCGAACCACTGCGCTGGATCGGCCTGCAGCAGGCCCAGTGCCAGTCCGGCGCCGAGCAGTTCACCCTTCAGGCGCGCCTGCTCGGCCGGATCGGTGGCACGACGCGCATCGGCGGCGATGCGGGCCACTTCGGCCAGTGCCTGCGGGGTGTTCAGATCGTCATCCAGAGTCGCTTCGACCGTGGCCGGGATCGCAACGACCGCCTCGACTGACGCCAGTTCGCGCAAGGTGCCGTACAGGCGGTCCAGGGTGCGCACCGACTGTTCGATCAGGCCATCGGACCAGTCCAGCGGTTGCCGGTAGTGGGCCGACAGCAGGGCCAGGCGCAGTGCTTCCGGCGGGTGCTGGCGCACCAGGTCGTGCACGCGCTCGATGTTACCCAGCGACTTGCTCATCTTGGCGCCGCCGAAGTTGAGCATGCCGTTGTGCAGCCAGAAGCGGGCGAAGATCTTGCCGCCGTGGGCGCACTCGCTCTGCGCAAGCTCGTTCTCGTGGTGCGGGAACTGCAGGTCGACGCCGCCGGCATGGATGTCGATGGTCTCGCCCAGGTGGGCGGCGGCCATTGCCGAGCACTCGATGTGCCAGCCCGGGCGGCCACGGCCCCAGGGCGACGCCCAGCCGGGCAGGTCGTCGCTGGACGGCTTCCACAGCACGAAATCACCCGGATCACGCTTGTACGGGGCCACGTCGACACGGGCGCCGGCCAGCATTTCGTCCGGATCGCGGCGCGAGAGCTTGCCGTAGCCATCGAAGCTGGCCACCGCGAACAGCACGTGGCCTTCGGCAGCGTAGGCATGCCCGTTGGCGATCAGCTGCTCGATCATGGTGATGATCTGCGGAATGTGCGCGGTCACCTCCGGCTCGATGTCCGGCGGCACCACGCCCAGCGCGGCCATGTCCTCACGGTAGGCGGCGGCGAACCTGTCGGTGATGGTGCTGATCGGTACGCCCTGCTCGCGCGCGGCGGTGTTGATCTTGTCGTCCACGTCGGTGATGTTGCGCGCGTAGCGCAGGCCACCGAAACGGCGCCGCAGCAGGTCGGCCAGCACCCCGAACACCACCGGGCCACGGGCGTTGCCGATGTGCACGTAGTTGTAGACCGTCGGGCCGCACACATACAGGGTCGGACAGGCCGGATCGAGCGGGGTGAACGGTTCGAGCTGGCGAGTCAGGTTGTTGTGCAGGCGCAGGGTCATGGGGCTGTGGCTGGGGGACAAGCCTGTGATTTTAGAACGTGTCGGCCCCCTTTGGGGGCACCCGTTGCCACCGGTGGACGCCGGGGCCGCCCGGGGTGGGGTGGGCAGGAGCGGCGTGGACGGGTAATGTTCAGCCCCTTGCGCTCGCCACTGCCTACACTATTGCCGTGTCCTTGCTCCCGTCGCCAATGAAATCCACCGCGTTGCTGACCCTGGCCTGCCTGTCGGCGCTGCCCGCCGTGGTGCTGGCGCAGGAGGCCGAGCCCCGCAACCGGGTGGTGATCGTTGAGAACGTGAAGTTCGACTACGCCCAGGTGCTGAACGTGGAGCCGGTGTTCCAGACCCTGCGCGCGACCCGCACCGAGGAGCACTGCGAGCCGGTGTCGACCCGGACCCTGGCCCCGGTGAACGTGACCGGCGAGGAGCCGGTCGAGGACAAGGGCCGGATCAGCCGCTTCTGGGACTCGGTGCGCTCGATGTTCAAGCGCAGCGACGAAGAGGCCGTTGAGGAGCCCGGAGCCGAGACGCCGGCCCCGGCACCGGCCAACACTGGCCCGATGCTGACCCGCGACTGCCGCATCGTGCCGGTGGGGCGTGAATTCCGCCGGCCCATCGCCTACGACGTGGATTACGTCTACAAGGGCACCAAGTACCGTTCGCGGCTGCCGGAAGACCCCGGCAACCGGCTCAAGATCCGGGTGTCGATCACGCCCTGGGTCGGCCCGGAGCAGGGCACGGCCAGCAATCCCTGATTCTGGGACCCCGGCCCTTGCGCCGGCCTCGGCCGCATGCAAAGATGGTTGACCATGAAGCTCACCGACTTCCAGCACGACAGCAGCGCAGCCCGACAGGCGTCGGGCATGACCTCGCGTGCGCGTCGACCGGAACCCCACATCCTCGCTGGGTAACCGGAGCTTTTTGCTGTTCGTCCGAAAAAACCCAGCCCGCCGGCTGGGTTTTTTCGTTTCCGCGCTTCAAAAGTGCATCTTCTGAAAGCTGCAACTGCAATCTTCCCGCTCCACCTTTGATTCCTGTTTTCCCTTCCACCGCGTCGAAACCGGCGCCGCCACGCAAGGAAAGATGATGTCCCCCAAGCACTTCCTGAACACCCAGGACTGGAGCCGCAGCGATCTCGACGCGCTGTTGACCCAGGCGGCGCTGTTCAAGCGCAACAAGCTCGGCGACCAGCTCAAGGGCAAGTCGATCGCGCTGGTGTTCTTCAACCCGTCCATGCGCACCCGCACCAGCTTCGAACTGGGCGCGTTCCAGCTCGGTGCCCACGCGGTGGTGCTGCAGCCGGGCAAGGATGCGTGGCCGATCGAGTTCAACCTCGGCACGGTGATGGACGGCGATACCGAAGAGCACATCGCTGAAGTGGCCAAGGTGCTGGGTCGTTACTGCGACATCATCGCCGTGCGTGCGTTCCCCAAGTTCATCGACTGGGCCTACGACCGCCAGGACATCGTCCTCAACAGCTTCGCCAGGTACTCGCCGGTGCCGGTCATCAACATGGAGACCATCACCCACCCGTGCCAGGAGCTGGCCCACATCATGGCCCTGCAGGAGCACTTCGGCACCCAGGACCTGCGTGGCAAGAAGTACGTGCTGACCTGGACCTACCACCCCAAGCCGCTGAACACCGCCGTTGCCAATTCGGCGCTGACCATCGCCACCCGCATGGGCATGGACGTGACCCTGCTGTGCCCGACCGCCGACTACATCCTCGACGAGCGTTACATGGGCTGGGCCGAGCAGAACGTGGCCGAGAGCGGCGGCTCGCTGAAGATCAGCCATGACATCGACAGCGCCTACGCCGGCGCCGACGTGGTCTACGCCAAGAGCTGGGGCGCGCTGCCGTTCTTCGGCAACTGGGAACCGGAGAAGCCGATCCGCGACCAGTTCAAGCACTTCATCGTGGACGAGCGGAAGATGGCGCTGACCAACAATGGTGTGTTCAGCCACTGCCTGCCGCTGCGCCGCAACGTGAAGGCCACCGACGCGGTGATGGATTCGCCGCAGTGCATCGCCATCAACGAAGCCGAGAACCGCCTGCACGTGCAGAAGGCGATCATGGCGGCGGTTGCCGGGCGCTAGATCGAACAAGGGGTAGAGCCGACCGTTGGTCGGCTGCTCCCGCAGCGGCGCATCCAATATTCCAGCCGACCAACGGTCGGCTCTACCGAATTCCCATCCCCCAAGTGGACCTGACCCCCATGAGCAACAAAGACGTCGTTCTCGCCTTCTCCGGCGGCCTGGATACCAGCTTCTGCGTGCCGTACCTGCAGGAGCGCGGCTACAACGTGCACACCGTGTTCGCCGACACCGGCGGCGTCGATGATGAAGAGCGTGACTTCATCGAGAAGCGCGCCGCCGAACTGGGCGTGGCGAGCCACCTCACCGTCAACGGTGGCCCGGCCATCTGGGAAGGCTTCGTCAAGCCGTTCGTGTGGGCCGGCGAAGGCTACCAGGGCCAGTACCCGCTGCTGGTCTCGGACCGCTACCTGATCGTCGATGCCGCGCTGAAGCGTGCTGCCGAGCTGGGCACCAACATCATCGCCCACGGTTGCACCGGCATGGGCAACGACCAGGTCCGCTTCGACCTGGCCGTGAAGGCGCTGGGCGACTACCAGATCATCGCGCCGATCCGCGAGATCCAGAAGGAACACACCCAGACCCGCGCCTACGAGCAGAAGTACCTGGAAGAGCGTGGCTTCGGCGTGCGCGCCAAGCAGCAGGCCTACACCATCAACGAGAACCTGCTGGGCCTGACCATGTCCGGCGGCGAGATCGACCGGTGGGAAGCTCCGGGCGAGGGCGCGCGTGGCTGGTGCGCACCGCGCAGCGAGTGGCCGGAGCAGGCCCTGACCGTGACCCTGAAGTTCGTTGAAGGCGAAGCCGTCGAACTGGACGGCAAGGCGCTGCCGGGCGACCAGATCCTGGCCCAGCTCAACAAGCTGTTCGCCCCGTACGGCGTGGGCCGCGGCGTCTACACCGGCGACACCGTGATCGGCCTGAAGGGCCGCATCGTGTTCGAGGCCCCGGGCCTGGTTTCGCTGCTGGCCGCACACCGTGCGCTGGAAGATGCGGTGCTGACCAAGCAGCAGAACCGCTTCAAGCCGGACGTGGCGCGCAAGTGGGTGGAGCTGGTGTACGAAGGCTTCTACCACGACCCGCTGAAGACCGACATCGAAGCTTTCCTGAAGTCCTCGCAGGCCAAGGTCAACGGCGAAGTGGTGCTGGAAACCCGTGGTGGCCGCGTCGATGCGGTGGCCGTGAAGTCGCCGCACCTGCTCAACACCAAGGGCGCCACCTACGCGCAGTCGGCCGACTGGGGCGTGGAGGAGGCTGAAGGCTTCATCAAGCTGTTCGGGATGAGCTCCACTGTCTATGCGCAGGTCAATCGCGGTTGACCTGTGACGGGGTGCCGGCCGCTGGCCGGCGCCTCGCAACGTCGATGGAGGGTAGTGCCGGCCGCTGGCCGGCTCGTGGCACGGCTGGATCATTGCGGAGCCGGCCAGCGGCCGGCACTACCGATTTCGAACCCTACGGATATTCAGACACATGCTTGAACAGACGCTCGATCACCTGCAGGCCCTGGTGTCCTTCGACACCCGCAACCCGCCGCGTGCGATCACCACCGGTGGCATCTTCGATTACCTGCGCGACAACCTGCCCGGCTTCAACGTCGAGGTGATCGACCATGGCGCGGGCGCAGTCAGCCTGTACGCCGTGCGCGGGACGCCGAAGTACCTGTTCAACGTGCACCTGGACACCGTGCCGGACTCGCCGCACTGGAGTGCCGACCCGCATGTGATGCGCCGCCTGGACGACCGCGTAGTCGGCCTGGGCGTGTGTGACATCAAGGGCGCCGCCGCTGCGCTGGTGGCGGCGGCCAATGCCAGCGATGGCGATGCCGCCTTCCTGTTCTCCAGCGACGAGGAAGCCAACGATCCGCGCTGTATCGCCGCGTTCCTGGCCCGTGGCCTGCCGTATGAAGCGGTGCTGGTGGCCGAGCCGACCATGAGTGAAGCGGTGCTGGCGCATCGTGGCATCAGCTCGGTGCTGATGCAGTTCGCCGGCCGCGCCGGCCATGCGTCCGGCAAGCAGGACGCGGCCGCCAGCGCGCTGCACCAGGCCATGCGCTGGGGCAACCGTGCACTGGACCATGTGGAATCGCTGGCCTCGGCCCGCTTCGGCGGGCTGACCGGGCTGCGCTTCAACATCGGTCGCGTCGAAGGCGGGATCAAGGCCAACATGATCGCACCGGCTGCTGAGGTGCGCTTCGGGTTCCGCCCGCTGCCGTCGATGGACATCGATGGCCTGCTGGCGACCTTCGCCGGTTTCGCCGAACCGGAAGCCGCCGTGTTCACCGAAACGTTCCGTGGCCCCAGCCTGCCGGCCGGTGACATCGCCGAGGCCGAGAACCGCCGCCTGCTGGCGCGCGATGTGGCCGATGCGCTGGAGCTGCCGATCGGCAACGCGGTGGACTTCTGGACCGAGGCCTCGCTGTTCTCCGCCGGTGGCTACACCACGCTGGTGTTCGGCCCGGGCGACATCGCCCAGGCCCACACCGCCGATGAGTTCGTGACGCTGGAGCAGCTGCAGCGCTACACCGACGCCGTGCATCGCATCATCGCCGCCGGCGCCTGATCGACCCTACAACGCCGCCCGGCCCTGGCCGGGTGGAACTGCAACGCGGCGACCGCCGCCTGTGACGAAACCGAAATGTCTCCTGCCCTCCAGCCCCACCGCCAGACCCGCCAGACCATCGTGCGCCTGCTTTCCAGCATGGCCAGCGCGAAGGAGATCAGCCAGTACCTCAAGCGCTTCTCGCAGCTGGACGCCAAGCGCTTCGCCGTGGTCAAGGTCGGCGGCGCGGTGCTGCGCGACGACCTCGACGCGCTGACCTCTTCGCTGTCGTTCCTGCAGGAAGTCGGGCTGACCCCGATCGTGCTGCACGGCGCCGGCCCGCAGCTGGATGCCGAACTGTCGGCCGCCGGCATCGAGAAGCAGACCGTCAACGGCCTGCGCGTGACGTCGCCGGAAGCGCTGGCGATCGTGCGCCGGGTGTTCCAGCAGTCCAACCTGCGCCTGGTCGAGGCGCTGCAGCAGAACGGCGCGCGCGCCACCTCGATCACCGGCGGCGTGTTCGAGGCCGAGTACCTGGACGTGGACACCTACGGCCTGGTCGGCGAGGTGAAGAAGGTCAACCTGGCACCGATCGAGGCCAGCCTGCGTGCCGGGTCGATCCCGGTCATCACCAGCCTGGGCGAGACCGCTGGCGGCCAGATCCTCAACGTCAACGCCGACTTCGCCGCCAACGAGCTGGTGCAGGAACTGCAGCCATACAAGATCATCTTCCTGACCGGCACTGGCGGCCTGCTGGACGAGCAGGGCAACGTGATCGATTCGATCAACCTGTCCACCGAGTACGACCACCTGATCGCGCAGCCGTGGATCCACGGCGGCATGAAGGTGAAGATCGAACAGATCAAGGATCTGCTCGATCGCCTGCCGCTGGAATCGTCGGTGTCGATCACGCGCCCGGCCGACCTGGCCAAGGAACTGTTCACCCACAAGGGGTCGGGCACGCTGGTGCGCAAGGGCGAGAAGGTGCTGCGCGCCACCGCCTGGAACGCGCTGGACCTGCCGCGCCTGAAGGGCCTGATCGAATCCAGCTTCGGCCGCACCCTGGTGCCGGAGTACTTCGAAAAGACGAAGCTGCTGCGCGCCTACGTCAGCGAGAACTACCGCACCGCGGTGATCCTCACCGACGAGGCCGAGGGCGTGTACCTGGACAAGTTCGCCGTGCTCGACGATGCGCAGGGCGAGGGCCTGGGCCGCGCGGTCTGGAACGTGATGCTGGAGGAAACCCCGCAGCTGTTCTGGCGTTCGCGCCATGGCAATCCGATCAACCACTTCTATTACGCTGAATCCGACGGCTGCTACAAGCAGGACCACTGGAAGGTGTTCTGGTTCGGCGCCGACGGCATCGACCGGATCAAGACCTATGTCGACCATTGCGCCCGGCGCGCGCCGAGCCTGCAGGGCTGAACACATGAACCATGCCGACTGGACCAAGGTCCCTACGCTGGCGGGCACCCATGCGCGGCTGGAGCCGCTGCAGATGGGGCATATCGATGGCCTGCGCGGCGCGCTTGGCGATGGCGCGTTGTCCAGGCTCTGGTACACCCAGGTGCCCGATGCGAAGACCATGGCCGGCTACGTGCAGGCAGCGCTGCAGGCGCAGGCCGAAGGCAGGGTGCTGCCGTTCGTGGTGTTCGATGCCAACGACCAGATTGTCGGCACCACCCGCTACTACGATCTGCAAGCGGACGTGCCGCGCCTGAGTATCGGTTACACCTGGTATGGCGAGTCTGCGCAACGCACCGGGGTCAACACCGAGACCAAGCTGATGCTGCTCAGCCACGCGTTCGAGCGGTTGCAGTGCCTGAGCGTCGTGTTCGAGACCAGCTGGTTCAACTTCACCTCGCGCACCGCCATCGCACGCCTCGGCGCCAAGCAGGATGGCGTGCTGCGCAACCACAAGCGGCACGCCGACGGCACGCCGCGCGACACCGTCATCTTCTCCATCATCGATGCGGAATGGCAGGGCGTGAAGCGCCACCTGCAGTACCGCCTGGACAGCCACGCATGAACGATTCGACTTTCACCCTGGGCATCGTCGGGGCCCGCGGCCATACCGGCGCCGAGCTGATCAAGCTGGTGGCCGCCCATCCGCGCCTGGAACTGGCCTTCGTCTCCTCGCGCGAGCGCGCCGGGCAGCGCCTGTCCGACCACCACCCGGAGTTCCAGGGCGAGCTGCAGTACGAGAACCTGGATGCCGACGCGGTGGCCGCCAAGGGCGTGGACGCGGTGATCCTGGCCCTGCCCAACGGCCTGGCCGCACCGTTCGTGGCCGCGCTTGAAGCCGCCAAGCCGGACACCGTCATCGTCGATCTCTCGGCCGACTACCGCTTCGACAACAGCTGGTATTACGGCCTGCCGGAGCTGACCCGCGGCCGCTACAACGGCCAGAAGCACATCAGCAACCCGGGCTGCTATGCCACGGCGATGCAGCTGGCGGTGCATCCGCTGCTGGACCTGCTGGCCGGCCCGCCGCAGTGCTTCGGTGTCTCCGGCTACTCCGGTGCCGGTACCACGCCGTCGGACAAGAACAACGTCGAACTGCTGGCCGACAACCTGATGCCGTATGCGCTGACCAACCACGTGCACGAGCGCGAGGTGTCGGTGCAGCTGGGCGTGGCCGTCGAGTTCATGCCGCACGTCGCGCCGCATTTCCGCGGCATCACGCTGACCGCCAACCTGTGGCTGAACCGCGTGCAGACCCGCGAACAGATCGTCGAGCGCTTCCAGCAGGCCTATGCCGGCGAACCCCTGATCGAAGTGGTGGATGAAGCGCCGTGGGTCAGCCGCATCGCCGGCCGCCACGGTGCCCAGGTCGGTGGCTTCACCCTGGCCCCGGGCGGCAAGCGGGTGGTGGTGGTGGCGACCCTGGACAACCTGCTCAAGGGCGCGGCCACCCAGGCCATGCAGAACCTCAACCTTGCGCTGGGCATCGACGAACTGACGTCGATCCCGCACTGAACACGCCTTCCGGAGCCCCCATGGCAGACCTTCTTTGGCAGAAGCCCGGCGTCGCTGTCGACGCCCAGATCCAGACCTTCCTCGCCGGCGACGATGTGATCCTCGACCGCGAGTTCTTCCTGCATGACATCGCTGCCAGCGCCGCGCATGCGCAGGGCCTGCAGCACATCGGCATCCTCAGCGCCGACGAGCTGGCAGGCCTGCTGCGCGAGCTCGACGTGCTGGCGCAGGATTTCCGTGAAGGCCGCTTCGTGCTGGATACGCAGTACGAAGACGGTCACTCAGCAATCGAAGCGCGTTTGACCGAACGCCTCGGCGACGCTGGCCGCAAGATCCACACCGGCCGCAGCCGCAATGACCAGATCCTGGTCGCCACCCGCCTGTGGCTGAAGGAGAAGCTGCTGCGCGTGGCCGGGCTCAGCACCGACGTGGCCAAGATCGCGCTGGACCGTGCGCAGGCCGAGAAGGACCTGCCGATTCCCGGCTATACCCATATCCAGCGCGCCGTGGTCTCTTCGGCCGGCATGTGGTGGGCCGGATGGGCCGAGGCCTTCATCGACAACGCCATCCGCGCCCGTGACACCCATGCGCTGGTCGACGCCAATCCGCTCGGCACCGCCGCCGGCTACGGGGTGAACCTGCCGCTGGACCGCGAGCACACCACGGCCGCGCTCGGTTTCGCGCGCATGCAGATCTCGCCGATCTACGCACAGCTGTCGCGCGGCAAGTTCGAGCTGGCCGCGCTGGAAGCGCTCGGTGGCGCTACGCTGGACCTGCGCCGCATCGCCTGGGACCTGTCGCTGTTCACCAGCGCCGAGTTCGGCTTCGTCGCGCTGCCGGCGCAGTACACCACCGGCAGTTCGATCATGCCCAACAAGCGCAACCCGGACGTGATCGAGCTGATGCGTGCGACCCACGCCAGCGTCGCCGCCGCGCGCACCGAGATCGAGCAGCTGCTGTCGCTGCCTTCGGGTTATCACCGTGACCTGCAGTCGTCCAAGGGCGCCATCTTCCACGGCTTCGGCCGTGGCCTGGCCGCGCTGGAACTGCTGCCGGCGCTGCTGGCCAATCTGGAGTGGCGTGACGACAGGCTGCGCGCAGCGATCGATTCGGGCATGTATGCCACCGACGTCGCCGTGGAAGCGGCGGTGGCCGGTGTGCCGTTCCGCGAGGCCTACAAGGCCGCTGCAGCCGGTGCCGACAGCGCAGGGCAGGGACGTACCCCGGAAGGCAGCCTGGCTGCGCGTGTATCGCCGGGCTCGGCTGCCGATCTGCGCCTGGACGAACTGCGCGCACGCTGGCAGGCGCTGTCCTGATGGCGGGCACTGTCTATCTGGTGATGGCGATGCGCCGGCCGGACTTCAACGATGCGGCGGTGCAGCCGCACCGCGATTTCCTCGAGGCGTTGCAGGCACAGGGAAAGCTGCAGCTGACCGGTGGTTTCGCCGATGGCAGCGGTGGCGCCTATGTGCTGTGCAATGTCGAGAGCCTGGAACAGGCGCGGGCCATCGTCGCCACCGATCCGCTGGTGACGATGCACGCTTCCGAGCTGACCGTGCACGAATGGAATACCCGCTGAGGCCCTGACCGATGACCCTGCACGCCGCCACCGTCGCTTCGCCGTTCCCGCAACAGGCGCTGCCGCCATGGCGGCGTGCGGTGCTGAAGGTTGGCAGCAGCCTGCTGGCGGCCGATGGTGGCGGCCTGTCGCCACGCCACGCGCTGGGCCTGGCCCAGTTTGTATCCGCCAACGTACTGGCTGGGCGCGAGGTGGTGATCGTCTCCTCCGGCGCGGTTGCGGCGGGGCGCGCGATCCTGCCGCGGGCCGATGAACCCGGTGCGGCGATGGCGGCGCGGCAGGCCCTGGCCGCGCTCGGCCAGGCGCAGCTGATCGGGCTCTGGCAGCGCTTCTTCGAGCGCCCGGTGGCGCAGGTGCTGCTGACCCACGACGACCTGCGCAACCGCCGCCGCTACCTCAATGCACGCGCCACGCTGAGCGAACTGCTGCGGCTGGGTGCGCTGCCGGTGGTCAACGAGAACGACACCGTATCGGTGGACGAGCTCAAGCTCGGTGACAACGACAACCTGGCCGCGACCGTGGCCGCGCTGGTCGATGCCGATGCACTGTTCATCGCCACCGACATCGACGGCCTGTACAGCGCAGATCCGCGCACCGTGGCCGACGCGCGGCCACTGCACGACGTGCCGGAACTGAGTGACGATGTGCTGGCGATGGCCGGCGGCGCCGGCTCGCGCGCCGGCACCGGCGGCATGCGTACCAAGCTGGAGGCGGCGGCCAAGGCGGGCCGCCTCGGCATCGAGACCTACCTGTTCAACGGCCGCAGCAGCGATGTGGTGCGCGCGCTGGCGCAGGACCGCCTGTTCGGCACCCGCATCCACGCCGCACGCAGCCGCGAGGCTGCCCGCAAGCACTGGCTGCGGCACGCGCCGCTGGCCGAGGGCGCGATCGTCGTCGATGCCGGTGCGGCACAGGCGATGCGGGAGAAGGGCGCCTCGCTGCTGCCCGGCGGCATCACCGCTGCCGAGGGGGCATTCCGCCGCGGCGACATGGTGCAGGTGTGCTGGATCGCACCGCAGGGGCGTGTCTGTGTCGCCCGCGGCGTCAGCCAGTACGCGGCCGACGACGTGCGCCGGATCGCCGGCCATCATTCGCGCGACATCCAGGCCGTGCTGGGCTACAACTACGGTGGTAGCGTCGTCCATCGTGACGACCTGGTGCTGCCATGACCGGTTTGAAGGACACCCCGATGAGCGAAATCGAAGCCCAGGCGCGCGCCTGCCGTGATGCAGCGCAGATCGTTGCCGGCCTGGACAGTGCGGCGCGACGCATGCTGCTGCTGGCGATGGCGCAGGCCCTAGAAGTAAATGCCGGACTGATCCTGGCCGGCAACGCACGCGACCTCGCCGCCGCGCGCGACAAGGGCGTTGGCAGTGCCATGCTCGACCGCCTCGCACTGGACCCGCCGCGGCTGTTCGCGATGGCCGAGGCGGTGCGCGAGGTGGCCGCGCTGCCTGACCCGGTCGGCCAGGTGACGCGCGACGACGTACGTCCCAACGGCATCCGCGTGCAGAAGGTGCGCGTGCCGCTGGGCGTGATCGCGATGATCTATGAGGCGCGCCCGAACGTGACGGCCGAAGCCGCCGCGCTGTGCCTGAAGGCCGGCAATGGCGTGATCCTGCGCGGTGGTTCCGAAGCGATCCACTCCAATACCGCCATCGCCCAGGCGCTGGCCGGTGCATTGAAGGCCAACGGCGTACCGCCGGCGGCGGTGACCGTGCTCACCGACCTGCGCCGCGAGGCGATGCTGGAACTGCTGCAGCTGCATGAGCTGATCGACCTGGCCATTCCGCGTGGCGGCGAAGGC
Organism: Stenotrophomonas muris; assembly: GCF_052751275.1. Classification (NCBI taxonomy): domain Bacteria; kingdom Pseudomonadati; phylum Pseudomonadota; class Gammaproteobacteria; order Lysobacterales; family Lysobacteraceae; genus Stenotrophomonas; species Stenotrophomonas muris. The sequence continues at coordinate 769,457 of NZ_CP199879.1, forward strand.
CTGATCCGTTTCGTGGCCGAGCACGCGCGCGTGCCGGTGATCAAGCATTACAAGGGGGTGTGCCACCTGTTCGTGGACGCCAGCGCCGACCTCGGCAAGGCCATCGACCTGCTGGTGGACGGCAAGTGCAGCCGGCCGGCGGCGTGCAATTCGCTGGAGACGCTGCTGGTGCACCGCGCCGTGGCTGACGCGTTCCTGCCGCGCGTGGCGAAGGCGCTGGGTGAGCGTGGGGTGCAGCTGCGCGCCGATGCGCAGGCGCAGCCGTTGCTGCCGGGCAGCACGGCGGCGACCGAGGAGGATTACGCCGCCGAGTTCCTCGATCTGGTGCTGGCGGTGCGCGTGGTCGATGATCTTGATGCAGCCATCGCGCACATCCGCACCTATACCTCCGACCACACCGAAGTGATCGCCACCGAGGACACCGGCCACGCCGAGCGCTTCGTCAACGCGCTGCGCTCGGCGGTGGTGATGGTCAACGCTTCGTCGCGCTTCTCCGATGGTGGCCAGCTGGGCCTGGGCAGTGAGATCGGTATTTCCACCACGCGCCTGCACGCCTACGGCCCGATGGGCTTGGAAGCCCTCACCGTTGAACGATTTGTCGTGCGCGGCGAAGGGCAGACGCGCACATAAGTGGATCCACGCGGCGCGTAGATGCTCTTCGCGGCAAACCCCGGTGCCGACCAAGGCCGGCACCCACCAGGCCCAAGCGCCGACCAAGGTCGGCAGCTACCAGGTCGTCGGGTTACACCACCTCGCGGCGGATGCCGACCGGCCGTGCGTGATCATCCATGTGCAGCGTGGCTGCCTTGCAGCCCATCAGGCGTTCGGCCAGCCCGGTGCTGGCGCCCAGATCGGCGGCCACTTCGTTGAGGCTGGCCAGGGGCCGCGGCAGGCGGCGTTCGCGGCCACGGAAGCGGGCGCGGTTGTACTCGGCCCAGGCGATCAGCAGCACGCTGGCGCACAGCAGCATCAATGGCAGCGCGACCAGCACGTACGGGTCGAACTGGTTCTGCCGTTCGTAGAGCTGCCGCCAGGCCAGCTGGCCACCGATCAACCACGAGAGCAGGGTCACCAGGGGGGCCCACAGATAGAAGTAGAAGCCCCAGAACGCCAGGGTGACGAAGCCCCAGGCCGTGCGCTGGAAGTGTGGCTGGCGATGCGGCTTGCGGATCATCCGCGAGTCGAAGCGGTTGGACGGGCGTTGCGCGTTCATCGGATCCCCCGGTCAGGGCTGGTCCAGGTGGCGCGCTTGCTGCGACGGCGCAGCAGCGTCTTGGGCAGCGCCACCAGGGTGGTGGAAAGGCTGATCAGCCAGTACGCCATCGGGTACCAGATGACCCAGAAGTAATTGCGTCCAATCTGTGTTTCGTAACGCCGGTCGATGATCAGGCTGCTGGCGAACTGCAGCAGGCAGACCAGCGCCAGGATCACGCCATGCCACTCCGGCAGCAGGCTGGCGATATGCAGCTGCGGCGGCAGCTCGATGTACTTGCCCAGTGCCCACAGCAGCACGATGAACAGCATCGTGTAGGCCCAGACCACGCTCAACACGTACTCCAGCAGCACGCCCCACATGCGCCGCTCTTTCCAGTGCAGCAGCGAGCGCGCGTGGCGCAGCATCACTTCCACGCCGCCCTGGGCCCAGCGCAGGCGCTGCCGCCAGAGGCCCTTGAGCGTCTCCGGCATCAGGATGAAGCACAGCGCATTGGGTTCGTAGCGGATGTCCCAGTGCGCGCGCTGCAGGCGCCAGCTGATGTCGATGTCCTCGGTCACCATGTCATCCGACCACCAGCCGACCTGGTGCAGGGCAGTGCGGCGGAAGCCGGCGATCACGCCGGAGATGGTGAAGATGCGGCCATACACGCGCTGTGCCCGCTTGATCATGCCGATGATCGAGGAGAATTCCGCCACCTGCAGGCGTCCGAGCAGGGTGGAGCGGTTGCGGATGCGCGGGTTGCCGGTGACCGCACCGACCCGGTTGCCACTGACCAGGTGCCAGACCATCCAGTGCAGTGCATGCTCTTCCAGCATCGCATCGCCATCGATGCACACCAGGTACTCCGAGCGTGCGGCCAGTGCGCCCATGCGCAGCGCATTGGCCTTGCCCAGGTTGCGGTCCAGGTGCAGCACGCGAAGCCGTGGATGCCTTGCCGCCAGCGCATCCAGCCGTGCGCCGGTGTCATCGCTGCTGCCATCGTCGATGGCGATCACTTCGTAATCGGCGGGGTAGCGCTGGGCCAGCGCCGCAGTGAGCGTGTCGTCCAGGTTTTCTGCTTCGTTGTGGCAGGGCACCAGCAAGGTCGCGAAGGGAGGGGCGATCATCAAGGGCGGATCGTTGCGCGGACGTGAGTGACGCTCGCGCCGGAAGTAGTAGTACAGGCCACCGGACATCCAGAAGAACGCCATCACCATCGGGTAGTAGAAGGCGAACTGGAACAGGACCTGCAGCAGCGGATGCATGTCCACGTCACTTCTCCGGGTACGGGAAGTTGCCGGCGGACATTGCCGCGCGGGCATCGCGGGTGGAGGGCTGGTCGGCGATGAAGTCATCGGGGTACCAGGCGAAGTGGTGCACGCCCTGCGCCTGCAACTGGCGGATCTGCGCACGCAGGCGCCCGGCGGGAATCGGCTGCCCGCTGCGCCAATCGACGGTCTGCAGCTCGAACAGCGTGTGCTGAAGCTGCGGGTCGTGCGCGCGTACCGCGGCCAGCAACTGGTCGAGCCAGCGCTCGGGGTGCCTGCTGCCTTCCATCCACGGCATCGCCATCAGCGCCGTCTGGTCGTAGGCCTTGTTGAACAGGTCCAGGCGCTGCGCGAACCAGGCTTCGCTCTGCGGGCGGAGTACCGGCTCGGCATACAGGTTGCGCACCGTTGCCAGTTTCGGCCGCCAGCGCTGCGCGCTGTTGCGCAGGGCCAGGGTGAAGTCGATCAGTGCCTGGGTACGTGCGCTGCCATCTTCGCCGGCCGCCAGGGCGGGCAGCTCGGTGTCGCGCAGGTAGCCGTCGTCATGGAACAGCAGGCCTTCGAAGTAGGAATTGACCGCCAGGTCCTCGTAGATGTCGAGCATGATCTGCCTGGCCTTCGGGTTGGTGAAATCCAACCGGTACATGCCGTCGGCATCCCCATTGCGGATCGCCAGCACCTTGCGCTGCTCCGGGTCGGGCAGTTCGAAGCCGAGCACTGGCAACCACGCGTAGACCTTCACGCCCGCGCGGGATTTCAGCTGCCAGGCGACGCGGCTGAACAGGTCCGCCCGCATCGGCATGTGCCGGTTCGGGAAATACAGCGCATCGGCGGTGTTGTTGCCGTCCGGGTCGGCAAAGGCCTGCAGATAGACATGGGTCGGCGCGATGCGCTTGACCCGCTCGATCAATGCATCGAGATTGCGCGCCTGCTGCGCTGGATCCGGGTCATACATATCATCCAGATCGATCTGCAGGGCGCGGATGCCATCGAGCGCCACGTCTCGGCGCAGTTCGTAGGCCAGGCCTTCCACGGTCGGGTTGTTGCTCACCAGCAATCGTGCCAGCCCGTGCAGGTCGCGGGCCACTGGCGTGCTACGGCCTTCCAGGTCGAACGAAACCGGCATGCCCAGCTGCTCGGCGATGTCGTTGCTCAACTGGTTGTACGCGGCATATGGCCAGACGATGGCGCGCGGGCGCACGCCCAGGTGCTGCTGGATGCGCTGCACGCTGCGCGATAGATCAGTGCGCAGGCGCTGCTCATACTGTGTCCCGCTCTCGTAGCTGCGCGTGGCCGGGGTGTAGATGCGGGTGACCACGGCGGGCGTGGAGTTTCCCTGCGGATTGGCAAGCACGCCGTGGTGCAGGTCGTCGGTATGGCTGGCCACTTCGATCAGGCCACTGTCGTGCATCTGCTTCAGCTGCGCCCAGGTCACGAAGTCATCGTGGCCGAACGGGCGGTAGCCGTAGTCGATGGTGCGGCCCGGTGCCATGTCCACGTAATCGGTGATCACCGCCACCAGGGCCGGGTAGTGGTAGGCCTGCAGCAGCGGGAAGGCCTTGTCGTAGACGCTGCGCAGGCCATCGTCGAAGGTCAGCAGCACCGGCTTGGGAGGCAGCGTGGCGCGGCCCTGCGAGGCCTCGATCAGCTGCGACAGCGAAACCGGGTGGTAGCCGTGCGCGCCCAGCCAGTCCAGGTGCGCGGCGAAGTTCTGCGTGCTCACCGCATAGGAATCGGCATCACCCTTGGCGGCCACCTTGTCGCGGATGTCGTGGTAGCTGAGGATCAGCAGGCCGTTGTCGATCGCATCAAGATGCAGGGGCTGCTGCGCGAACGCCGGTGGCACGCAGGCCAGCAGCAGGAGCACGATCAGTCGCAGGAAGCGGGCCATGTCAGTCTCCCCAGCGCAATGCGGCTTCGAAGCCGATATGGCGCTCGCGATGGCCGTCGTAGACCGGTCGTGACCACCGCACGCCATACTCGAACACGCGGCCAGGGCCCAGCTGCCACTCGTGCATGTAGGACACCGACGGCACCAACGCGCTGCCGAAGCCGTCCTGCCAGTAGTCGCCCAGCGAGACGGTCAGCCGGTGCCGGAAGTGGCGCTCGTAGTGCCGCCACAGCTGCTGGTCGATGCGCAGGCCGATCTCGACCATGCGGTCGCGCTTCGGGTTGAAGTAGGGCGCATCATCGCGGCTGCCGCGACTGGTGTAGGCACTGGCCAGGCCATCGACCAGCCAGCGTGGGCGGGTCAGCAGGCGCTGTTGGACGCTGGTGCCGAACAGCTCGCGGTGGTTGCCGTCGTCATAGCGGAAGCGGCTCGCGCCGAACGTCCAGTGGGTGAGCTCGCTGCGCCGGTAGTCCACCTGTGCGCTCACGCTGTCGGCGGTGATGCCGGCCGCGCGCGCCTGCATCGAGGCCTCCGGGTCATTGCGTGCGACCACCACGCCGGCGTGCCAGGAATCGTTGAACTGCCAGCCGACGCCGACGCGCAGGCCGGTGTCGCCGATGTGATCGTTGGCGCGCAGGACCGCCGCTTCCGCATCCAGCTGCCCGAAGCGGTAACGCACGCCCGCACCCAGCCACAGGGGATCGATGCGCTGGTCCTGGAAGTCGGTCACGCGACGGTCGGCGAGGGCGAACAACCGCCAGCGGTCATCAAGGACCGGCGTCTCCACGTCCACGCCGTAGTGGCGGTCGTTGTTGCCCAGGGGCGAAATACCACCGCCCCCGGAGCTGCGGCCGATGTCGGTCCATGCCTTCAGCTGCCAGCCGCGATGCGCGCGCCAGGCCTGGTCCATGCGTTCGACTGCCGGCTGGGTGGGGTAGCGTGCGACCAGGTCATCGTGCAGCGGCCGCGCCAGGTCGTCGCGCTGCAGGGCGACATAGGCCTCTTCCATGCCCAGCCGCGGTTCGATGTCCCGCGGATCGAGCGCGTGTGCCATCTGCTGGCGCTGCAGCGCCCGGCGTGGCCAGCCGCGCATCATGTAGACGCTGCCCAGCGCACTCTGCAGCCCGCCGTTGCCGGGTGCGATCTCGACCATCGACTCCAGGTCGTGCTGCGCGGTGTGCAGGTCGCCGCTGTAGGCGCGCACCATCGCCAGGTTGAGATCGGCCTCGTAGCGCGACCAGTTCGCGTACGGCGACTTGCCGTTGCTCCAGCGCCACGCCGGCTCCTTGTCGCGCCATGCCTGCAGCAGGTCGATGGCTTTTTCCTGCTGCTCGCTTTCCAGGTAGGCGTAAGCCAGTTCCGAATGCGAGGCGTCGCGCGTCGGGTCGCCAGCGACGGCCGCCTGCAGCACCGGGATGGCTTCTTCAGGGTGCAGGGTGCCCATCAACGAATCGCCCACTGCGGGCAGCACGTAGTCGGGCAGGGTGTGGCCTTCGGCCTGCAGTGCCCGCGCTTCCTCGCGGACCTGTGCATGGCGGCCCAGCCGGTTGAGCAGGATCAGACGGTCCATGCGGATCCGCAGTGGTGCCTGCGAGGGCGGGGTGCCTTCGCCGCCGAGGTAGCGCTGCATGCGGGCCAGGGTCGATTCGGCTTCTTCCAGGCGGCTGTCCTCGCTGCTGCTGTAGGCCAGGCTCCAGACCACCAGCTTGGCCAGGTAGTCGCCCTCCAGGCGCTGTTTCTGCGCAGCGTCGAACAGTTGCGGGCGCTGCTGGTACAGCTCCCACGCACGCCAGGCGTTGCCGATGTCGCCCAGCGTCAATACGCGCAGCTTGAACAGCAGGTCGTCGTTGGGTTGCTGTTGGCTGGCGCGCTCGATCGCGCCCAGGGCGTCCAGCCAACGCGCCTGGTCTCGATAGCGGCCGATCTCGGCCAACGCTGCTTCGCGGTCGGGCGGGGCAGCGCTGCTGGCCCAGGCCAGGGCGGTGCAGGCGAGGCCGACGCAGAGCGCCAGCCGGCGGTGGACAACCATTGGGGACCCCCTTGGCTTCCGAACCAGACAACCTGAAAAATGTGACGCACATCACATGCCAGCTTTTGGCGTGGCCGTGGCCCGCGTCACTCCCTTCGTGCATTCCCGCCCAGCGAAGACGGATACAACCCGGACAGCGACCTGCGATGTCTTGTCTGAAACGAAGTCCCCCGCACACCGAGTGGTGGCCCGGGCGGCGCTGCCGCCCCCATGCCCGATGCCGGCACGCGGCAAGGATGGGCATTCGTGGGCACTATCCGCCCGGAATTGTCAGCCCGGCGTCAAAATGCGCAGACGGGCTGACGAATGGTAGGTGGGCCCGGTTGCGGGCCCCACGTGGCTTACCAGAGATCTTCCAGCTTGCGCGGCTTGCAGGCCACCCACGAGGCGCACAGCATCAGGGCGGCGCAGCCGAACAGGAAGCTGAACGGGAGGGTCCAGCCGTCGCTGACCGTGTGCAGCCAGCCGACCAAGAACGGGCCCAGGCAGCTGAAGCTGTAGCCCACGCCCTGCATGAAGCCGGACAGCGCCGCCGAGCCGGTCGGGGTGCGGGTGCGCAGGTTGATCAGGGTCAGTGCCAGCGGGAAGGTGGATGGGCCGACGCCGAGCAGGCAGGCCCACAGCAGGGGGGCCTTCATCGGTGCCAGCAGCAGGCCGGTGAAGGCGATCACGAACGAGAAAAAGCCGATCAGCACCAGCGGGAACGGGTTCTGCATGCGCACCGCCATCGACGGAATGACCAGCGATGGCAGCAGGCCCAGCGCCGAGAACACGGCGACCATCACGCCACCGAACGCGGGCGTGCCACCGGCCTCGACCACGATGCGCGGCAGCCAGGTGAACATCGAGTAGGTCATCAGCGAGGTCATGCCGAACATCAGCGTCATGCTCCAGCCCAGTGACGTGCGCCAGACCTTGCCGTGCGGCTGCGCGGTCGGATCGGACACGTCGGACTGCGGCTTCGGCGCGCGCGTGGCCAGCACCAGCCACGGCAGTGCGGCAGCCAGCGCCAGCAGCGCCCACATGCCCAGCGACACGCGCCAGCCTGCGGCGTTGGCCACCGGCACCGCCAGCAGTGCCGGCAGCATCGTGCCCAGCTGCAGCACGCTGATGTAGAGCGTGCTCATGGTGCCGACCTTGTTGGCGAAATAGCGCTTCACCAGCGGCGGCACCACCACGTTGCCGATGCCCATGCCGGCCAGTGCCACCACCGAACCCAACAGCAGCGTGCCGACGTTGCCGGCGCTGGAACGCAGCAGCAGGCCGGCCATCGCCATCACCATCGCCAGCAGCGTGGTGCGCTCCAGCCCGAGGCGCCGCGCCAGTGCCGGCGTGGCCACGCCGAACAGTGCGAACGACGCGGTCGGCAGCATGCCCAGCACGCCGGTCATGGTGGTACCGAAACCGAACTGCTGGCCGAGCACGTCCAGCAGCGGAGTGATCGAGGTGACCGCGGTGCGCAGGTTGATCGCTGCCAGCAGGATCGCGGCGAATGCGAGGACGCGGCCGTGCAGCAGCGACGGCGAATCGGAAGGGGAGGAACTCATCGGTGGTCCTTGCAGGTGTCGCACGCCGGGGCAATGGCATGCAGCGCCGGCATCGGTCTACGCCGAAGCGGCAGGTGGGGGAGGGGCTGCTGGCGGGCCGGCAGCGCGGCCATTGTACGTGCGGGCTCCGGCAAGGTCCCGTCATGCGGGCGGGCAGGTGCCTGATACAAAAAAACCCGGAGGACAGTGATGTCTTCCAGGCTTCTTGGTGACCACCGAAGTGGTCGGGGAGACAGGATTCGAACCTGCGACCTCTACGTCCCGAACGTAGCGCTCTACCAGACTGAGCTACACCCCGAAGGGAGCCGCCTATTCTAGCGATTCACCCCGATGGCGGCAAGGGGTGAATGCTGTTTTCTTCACACTGCCGAAGCAGTGCCACTTCAGGGAACAAAAAAGCCTGGACGACTTCACCAGGCTTCAATGCGACCACCGAAGTGGTCGGGGAGACAGGATTCGAACCTGCGACCTCTACGTCCCGAACGTAGCGCTCTACCAGACTGAGCTACACCCCGAAGGAGCCGCCTAAGATACCGTGTGAAGGCCAAGGCGGCAAGGTTTTTTTACAGCTCAGCGACGATTTTCTTTCTCGATGCGGTTCTGCTCGCGGGCTTCGAACCACATGCCGTTGAGGATGGCCACCGTCGAGGCGAGGCCGGCACCGAGAATCCAGGCGAAATACCACATGATCAGTCTCCTTCATTCCGGGTAGGTGCCGACCGTTGGTCGGCACACGTGCAAGCAATCAATACGCGTTCGGGTTGTTGCCCATCTCTTCGGTGGTGGTCTTGCCCTTCAGCACGCGGTACACCCAGGTGGTGTAGGCGAGGATGATCGGCAGGAACACCGCCGTGGCCAGCAGCATGATCCACAGGGTCAGGTGGCTGGACGAGGCATCCCACACGGTCAGGCTGGAGGTGGGCTGGCTCGAGGACGGCAGCAGGAACGGGAAGATGGCGAAGCCGACGGTCAGGATGATGCCGGCGATGGCCGCACCGGAGGCAATGAAGGCCAGGCCGCCGCGGCGGGCACGCAGCAGCACCGCACTGGCGAGCAGGCCGGCCAGGCCGAGCAGCGGGGCCAGGATCGTGGCCGGCATCGTGCTGTAGTTGCGCATCCAGCCACCGGCGGCGCCGAGTTCGGCGGTCTTCAGCAGCGGATTGGTGGCGCCGTCGGTGACCACCTGCGAAGTGATCTGGTAACCCGGCAGGCCGAAGGCCACCCAGGCGCCGCCGAGCGCAAAGAGCACGAAAGCGATGATCGCGGCGATGCTGCCGAAGCGGGCCGCACGCTCGGCCACCGGGCCGTCGGTCTTCAGCACCAGCATGGCGGCACCGTGGGCGACCAGCATCGACACGCTGAGCAGGCCGGCCAGCAGTGCGAAGGGCATCAGCAGGCCGAAGAACGAGCCGGTGTAGAAGATGCGCATGCTGTCATCGAAGTGGAACGGCACGCCCAGCACCACGTTGCCCACCGCCACGCCCATGATCAGCGCCGGTATGAAGCCACCGATGAACAGCGCCCAGTCCCAGGTGTTGCGCCAGCGCTCGCTGGGCATCTTGCTGCGGAACTTGAAGCCGACCGGACGCAGGATCAGGGCGAACAGGATCACGAACATCGCCAGGTAGAACCCGGAGAAGCTGACCGCGTAGAGCGGCGGCCAGGCGGCGAAGATCGCGCCGCCGCCCAGGATCAGCCACACCTGGTTGCCTTCCCAGACCGGACCAATGGTATTGATCACCAGCCGGCGCTCAGCGTCGTTGCGGGCGACGAAGGGCAGCAGGGTGCCCACGCCCAGGTCGAAACCATCCATCACGGCGAAACCGATCAGCAGGATGCCGAGCAGCAGCCACCAGATCACGCGCAGCGTGGTGTAGTCCAGAAGAATGAAATCCATCTTGGTTCTCCTGCCTCAGGCCTGGCCGGCGGCCGGCGCCGAGGCATTGTGGGAAGCATGCGGCTGGGGCGACTGCAGCGACGGCAGCACCTCGTCCGGACCCTTGCGGATCGCCTTGAGCATCAGCTTGATCTCGACCACGATCAGCGCGGTGTAGATGGCAGTGAAGCCGGCCAGGGTCAGCACGATTTCATGCAGGGCCAGGCCCGACGCCGCATAGAAGGTCGGCAGCACGCCATCGACCGCCCACGGCTGGCGACCATACTCGGCCACGAACCAGCCGCACTCGATCGCGATCCACGGTGCCGGCAGCGTCCACAGGGCCAGCTTGAGGAACCAGCGCTTGTCCTGGAAGTTGTTGCGGCACGAGTAGTAGAAGGCCAGTGCGAAGAAGGCGATCAGGTAGAAGCCCAGGCCGGCCATCACGCGGAAGGTCCAGAACAACGGCATCACGCGCGGCACCGTGTCCATCGCCGCCTGCGAGATCTCCTGCGGGGTGGCGTTGAGGATGTCATCGCGATAGCGCTTGAGCAGCAGGCCGTGGCCCAGGTCCTGCCAGTGGCGGTCGAACATCTCGCGCGCTTCAACGTCGTTCTTGTTGGCGCGCAGGCGTTCCAATGCACCGTAGGCCAGCTGGCCGCCACGCACGCGGTGTTCGGCGCGCTCGACCAGTTCCAGGATGCCGGGAATCGGCTGGTTCAACGAGCGGGTGGCGATCAGGCCCATCAGGTAGGGGATCTTCACCGCGTAGTCGTTCTGGTGAGTCTCCTGGTTGGGGATGCCGAAGGCGGTGAAGTCGGCCGGCGCACGCTCGGTCTCCCACATCGCCTCGATCGCGGCCAGCTTCATCTTCTGGTGTTCGCTGGCGGCGTAACCGCTCTCGTCACCCAGCACGACCACCGACAGCGATGACAGCAGGCCGAACGCCGCGGCCACCGCAAACGAACGACGGGCCAGGTCCTTGTGCTTGTTGCGCAGCAGGAACAGGGCGCTGATCGCCATCACGAACACCGCACCGGTCACGTAGCCGGCGCTGACGGTGTGCACGAACTTGGCCTGCGCCACCGGGTTGAACACCACCGCCATGAAGTCGACCACTTCCATGCGCATGGTTTCCGGGTTGAACACCGCGCCGGTCGGGTTCTGCATCCAGCCATTGGCCACCAGGATCCAGATCGCCGACAGGTTGGTCCCCAGCGCCATCAGCCAGGTCACCATCAGGTGCTTGACCTTGCTCAGGCGGTTCCAGCCGAAGAAGAACAGGCCGACGAAGGTCGCTTCCAGGAAGAACGCCATCAGGCCTTCGATCGCCAGTGGCGCACCAAAGATGTCACCCACGTAGTGGCTGTAGTAGGACCAGTTCATGCCGAACTGGAATTCCATGACGATGCCGGTGGCAACGCCCATGGCGAAGTTGATGCCGAACAGGACGCCCCAGAACAGGGTCATCCTGCGCCAGATCTCCTTGCCGGTCATCACGTACACGCTCTCCATGATGGCCACCATGAAGGACAGGCCGAGGGTGAGCGGTACGAATAGGAAGTGGTACATCGCGGTCAGCGCGAATTGCAGCCGCGACAGTTCTACGACTGTCTGATCAATCATGGCCTGGCTACCTCGTTGGATAGTGCCGTTGCAGGTGGCGGGAAGGGTGGTCTACGACGTGAATGATGTGACCGACTACTTCAAACAGCCTTGATCCAGATCAATGTATGAACAGGTGCCCCGGCTGATCGTATGCCAACCTGATGAAGACTGCGACCGCCGGCCGCAGGGGCGGGCTATTGCCTGCGCCTACAATGCCGTGTCTCCCCCGTTGCCCGTGAAGACCTCTTGAGCGCTGCCGAAACGACCCCTGACGGCCTGTCCCCGGAAGCTGAAACCGCCCGCCAGCGGCGTGTGCGCACGGCCTGGCTGGCCGACCTGGCACGCTCCGCCCGGGGCCGCCAGCGCCTGGCTGCGCTGTGCATCAGCCTGTCCGGCGCGCTGTTGATCGGCCAGGCTGCCGCCATCGCCTGGCTGGTGCAGCAGGTGCTGGTGGAGCGCGCGCCGCTGGCCTCTGGCCTGCCGGTGCTGGCGGGATTGGCGGTGATCCTGGTGCTGCGCACCCTGCTGGGCAGCGCCACCCAGGCCGCCGCCGGTGACGTGGCCGACGCCGCCCGGCTGGCATTGCGCGAACGCGTGTTCGCGCGCCTGCTGGGCCAGGGCCCGCTCTGGCTGCGGCAGCGCCGCACCGGTGAACTGGGCGAACTGATGCTGCATCACGGTGATGCGATCGAGAGCTATTACAGCGGCTTCCTGCCGGTGCGCACCGAAGTGGTGGTGGTGCCGCTGCTGATCCTGGCCGCTGTCGCCTGGGTGGACTGGGTGGTGGCGCTGATCCTGCTGTTCACCGCGCCGCTGGTGCCGTTCTTCATGATGCTGGTGGGCTGGGGTGCTGAAGCCGCTGGGCGCGCGCAGCTGGGCGAGCTGGCGCGCATGAGCGGCCACTTCGCCGACCGCATCAAGGGCCTGGGCCTGCTGCGCCTGTATGGCCGCGGCGAAGCCGAACTGGCCGGCATCGAGGCCGCCGCCGAAGGCGTGCGCGTGCGCACCCTGAAGGTGCTGCGCATCGCCTTCCTGTCGTCCACCGTGCTGGAATTCTTCGCCTCGGTGAGCGTGGCGATGGTGGCGCTGTACCTGGGCCTGAGCTATCTGGGCATGATGTCGCTGCATGCAGCGGTGCCGACGCTGGGTGCGGGCCTGTTCTGCCTGCTGCTGGCGCCGGAGTTCTATGCGCCGCTGCGACGGCTGGCTGCGCACTACCATGATCGCGCCAATGCACTGGCCGCCGCCGCCGAAGTGGAGCGCCTGCTGCAGTCGCTGCCGGACGAGCAGGGCCTGATCGAGAACGAGGTTGCGCCGCTGGCGGTGGAGCCGGCCGAGGCCGCCTTGCCGCCACTGCAGGCGCAAGGACTGGTACTGCGCCCGTTGGGGGCGCCGCAGGATGTGCTGCGGGATCTGGACCTGCTGCTGGAGCCGGGCCAGCGCCTGGCCCTGGTCGGTCCCAGCGGGTCCGGCAAAAGCACGCTGCTGGAGGCGCTGGCCGGTTGGTTGCCGCCGCGTGCCGGCAAGCTGCAGCTGCGCCCCGGCGTGCAGGTGGCCTATGCCAGCCAGCGACCGTACCTGTTCCATGGCAGCATCGCCGACAATCTGCGCCTGGCCGATCCCGGCGCCAGCGATGCGCGCCTGCGCGCGGTGGCCGAGGCCTCGCAGGTACTGCAGTTTGCCCAGCGCCTGCCGCAGGGGCTGGACACGGTGATCGGCGAACGCGGCTTCGGCCTGTCCGGTGGTGAAGCCCGCCGCATTGGCCTGGCCCGCCTGCTGCTGCGCGACCCGCAGGTGCTGCTGCTGGACGAACCCACCGCGTTCCTCGATGCCGATACCGAGGCGGCGCTGCTGCGCAGCCTGGCCGCGTATGCACGCGGGCGCAGCGTAGTGGTCGCCACCCACAGCCCGGCCGTGATCGCCTGGGCCGATCGTTGCCTGCTGTTGCCGGAAGGCCGCCTGGTCGAGCCGGCACAGGCGGTGCGCGCATGAGCCGTTCGCCTGATTCGCTGCGCGCGATATTCCTGCGGCACCGGCCGCGCCTGTTGCTGACCCTGCTGCTGCTGTGGACCACGATGCTGGCCGGCACGGCGCTGCTGGGCCTGTCCGGTGGTTTCCTCACGGCGGCCGCGCTGGCCGGTGCGGCCGGCCTCGGCCAGGGCTTCAACTTCTTCTCACCCTCGGCCGGCATCCGTGGCCTGACCATGGCGCGCATCGTGTCGCGCTACTTCGAAAAGCTGGTCGGCCACGATGCCACCCTGCGCATCGCCCGTGATCTGCGCGTGTGGTTCTTCCGTCGCGCGCTGCCACTGGCACCTGCACGGCTGGGGGCTACGCGCACCGGCGAGCTGCTGGCGCGCCTGCTGGGGGACATCGGTGAGGTGGATGGCCTGCTGGTGCGTGCGATCGGGCCGCTGGTGGCGCTGGGCGCGCTGTCGCTGGTGGCGGTTGCCTCGGCAGCGCTGATCCTGCCCTCGGCGGCGGTACTGCTGGCGGTGCTGGCGCTGCTGATCGCCTTCGGCGTGCCGTGGCTGGGCGTGCGTGGCCATGACGACGAAGAGGCCGATCGTGCCGCGCACCGCGCGGCGTTGCGCACCGCTGCATTCGAAGGGCTGGAGGGGGCCGGTGACCTGGCTGCGCTGCATGCCGATGCGGCTTGGCAGCTGAAGGTACGCGTGGCCGCCAAGCAGCTGGCCTCGCGTGATCGTCGTCGGCGTTGGCGCCTGATCGCGGCCTCGACCCTGCACGGCCTGGTGGCGGGGCTGGGCCTGGTGGCGATGCTGGCGTTGGCCCTGCACGCCACCGAACAGCAGCACATCGCGCCGGAAATGGCCGCGGGCCTCGTCTTCCTGACCGTGGCGCTGATCGAACTTTGGGCCGGCATGGGCCTGGCCTGGCAGTCGCTGCAGTCCGGGCGCGTTGCTGCCGACCGCCTGCAGGCCAGCGTCGAACAACCGCCGACGGTGGAGGATCCGCAGACGCCGCAGCCGGTACCCCAGGCGGCGCACGTGCATTGGGATGACGTGCACTTCCAGTGGCCAGGTGCCGCGCGGCCGGTGTTGTCCGGCCTGCAGCTGACCCTGGCGCCGGGAGAACGCATCGCGATCCGTGGCGACAGCGGCAGCGGCAAGACCACGCTGTCCAGCCTGCTGCTGCGGTTGTGGGATCCGCAACAGGGGCGAATCACCTATGGCGGACGCGACCTGCGCGACGTCGCCCAGGCCGAGTGGCACCGCCAGCTGGCCTGGCTTCCGCAGAACGCACCGGTGTTTGCCGGTACCGTGGCCGAGAACCTGCGGCTGGGGGATCCCGACGCCCGTGATGCCGCGTTGTGGGCGGTCCTGCGTCGCGTGCGCCTGGGGGACTGGGCCGAGTGCAACGGTGGCCTGCAGGCCTGGGTGGGCGAGAACGGCGCGACGATGTCGGCCGGCCAGGCGCGGCGGTTGGCACTGGCGCGCGCGCTGCTGCGCAATGCGCCGATCCTGCTGCTGGACGAACCCACCGAAGGCCTGGACGTGGATACCGCACGTGCGCTGTTGCAGGACCTTTCCGGGTTGCTGGACGGGCGCAGCCTGCTGATGATCACCCACGACGACCTGCCCGAAGGCGTGGTCGATGCGCAGTACCGGTTGCGCGATGGGGTGTTGGAGCGCGAAGTGCTTCGGTAGATGCCGACCTTGGTCGGCACATCCACGCATGGCGTGGATCTACTGTAGAGCCGAGCCCATGCTCGGCTCCGGAAGCAAGCCAGCCGAGCATGGGCTCGGCTCTACAGGCCGGTCAATGGGAGAACTCGCGCAGCATCACCGCGATCGAGGCCACGTTGGCCAGCACGCACAGCCAGAACACCCACTGGAATGCGGCTTTGCGATGCTTGTGGCGGAACAGCGCCTGGCCCAGCAGCGCGCCGGGCCAGCCTCCGGCGAAGGCCAGCAGCTGCAGGGTGCGCTCGGGAATGCGCCATCGCTTTCGCTGCGCCGCGCGCTTGTCATGGCCATAGAGACCGAACGACACCGCACTGGCCAGCAGGCACCAGCCACCCAGCCACAACGGCAGCACACCGCTGATCATCAAGGCGGTCAGCGCGCCGAAGGCGGCCAGCGCGAGGTTACGCCGCCACGCCACTTACAGCGCGTCGAGGAAGCCGCGCACGGCCGGGCCGAAACGCTCGAAATCGACGAGGAAGGCATCATGGCCCTGTGGCGATTCCAGGCCGATGAAGCGCGCATCGGCACCGCCGGCACGCAGGCCGTCGGCGACCTGTTGCTGCTGCTGCACCGGGAACAGGATGTCGGTGTTGGCACCGATGGCCAGTGCCTTCTCCACCCGGATCTTCGCCAGCCCGGCCAGCACGTCGCCGTCGGCGTACTCGGCCAGGTCGAACCAGTCCATCGAACGGCTCAGGTACAGATAGCAGTTGGGATCGAAGAAACGCACGAAGCGCCGTGCGTGGCCTTCCAGATAGCTTTCCACCTGGAATTCCAGCCCGAACGGATCGTCGTCGGCCTGGTCCGAATCCAGCCGCACGCGGCCGAAGCGGCCATCCCATTCCAGTGCCGAGCGGTAGGTAATCACGCCCAGCTTGCGCGCCATGCGCATGCCGGACTCGGGGTACTCGGCATCGTCGTAGTGGCCGCCATTCCAGCGCGGGTCGAGACGGATGGCCTCGCGCTGCAGCGAGCGGATCGCGATCGAGAACGGCAGCGCCTGCGCACTGCCGGAAATGTTGACGTGGCTGCGCGCGATGCCCGGGTGCAGCATCAGCACGGCCAGCGCGGTCATCCCGCCCATGGAATTGCCGACCACGCAGGCCAGCTGCGCGATGCCCAGCGCACGCACGACTTCGATCGCGGCGCGAGCGCCGTCTTCGATCGACAGCTCGGGGAAGTCCAGGCGGTAGGGCTCACCGCTGGCCGGGTTGATCGAGGCGGGGCCGGTCGATCCCTTGCAGCTGCCCAGCGAATTCACGCAGACCACGAACCAGCGGCGGGTATCGATGGGTTTGCCGGGGCCAACCATCGCTTCCCACCAGCCCGGCGCCGGATTGGCCTCGTTGGCCGCCGCATGCGCATCCGGCGACAGGCCGGTCACGATCAGGATCGCATTGCTGGCGTCAGCGGCCAGCGTGCCCCAGGTCTCGTAGGCCACGCGTGCGCCGTGCAGGGCGCCACCGCGCTTGAACGGGAACGGCGAGGGCAGGGCGTGGAAGCGGGTGCCGGGCGGGATGAATTCGGTCATGCAGTCATTCTAGCGGGGCTGCATGTGGAGCTGGCGACACGCTGGTTTCCATGGATGGATGGACGCGGACCGGACCGTCGCATCCACGCATGGCGTGGATCTACTGTAGAGCCGAGCCCATGCTCGGCTGCGGTTGAGTTGCCGGCGCCGGGCAGCCGAGCATCGGCTCGGCTCTACAGGTCAAGGGAAGTGCAGCTCCACAACACCGTCGTGGGGCAGGCTTACCTTCACCGGAACGCTCTGCAGGTCGTCCTCGCTGCGGTTGGCGCTGCCGCTGCGCGAGATGCGTGCCACCACTTCCACTTCGCGATGGGCCGACAGCGGTGCGGTCGGCATCGGGCTGTCACCGTCGCCCAGCCCGACCGTGTCCGGGAATCCGCTCAGCGGCAGCTTGCGAGCGGCCACCGGCATCGGCGGGCCGCCGACGGCACGGGCCAGCACGAACACCTGGGTGCTGGCTGGCCACTCGGCGTTCTTCAGTGCCGGCAGCTGCACGCGCACCTGCAGCAGCGCCGGTGGCGCCGCAGCGCCAGCATCGGGCGCCTGGCCAGCGGCCTCGCGCGCGATGGCGATCTGTGCCTGCAGCGCCTGCGCGGCGCCCGGCTCCAGTCGTGGCAGCAGGCCGCTCCACACATCCGCGGCCTCGGCGTTCCTTCCGCGCTGGCGCAGGGCGATGCCCAGCAGCCAGCTGGCGCGCTCGGCATCGGGAGCCTGTGCGCGCGCCTGCTGCAACCAGGCCATTGCGGTGTCATCGAACTGCTTGCCGGCATCAGCCTGCGCGCGCGCCTGCGCGGCTTCCACCAGCACGCCCGGATCTTCCGGTGCCAATGCGGCGGCCCTCGCGAAGGCATCCGCCGCGGCTGCGGCGTTGCCCAGTTCGGCCTGCGAACGGCCGAGCAATGCCCAGCCGTCGGCACGCTGCGGGTCGCGCTCCAGTGCGTCCTGCAGTGCCTGCACGCCATCGCGCAGGGTGGCTGCCGACGGGGTCGGTTGTACCTGTGCCGCCCTTGGGTCACCGACCAGCAGATACAGGCAGGCACCGGCCACGCCCAGCGCGAGCACGCCGACCACGAAACCGCGCCGACCGCGCTGGCGCAGTGGCCACAGCACCAGCGCTGCCATCAGCGCGGCGACCAGCCCGGCCAGCATCGGCAGCCAATGGTTCACCATTCGTCTCCTTCATCGGCCTTGCCGGCCGGCGCCGCGCCGACGGTGCGTCCACGTCGGCGGACGATGCCCAGCACTACCAGTGCACCGGCGCCGAGCACCAGCAGGGGGCCACCCCACAGCAGCCAGGTGCCCGGCTGCAACGGTGGTTGATAGAGCACGAACTCACCGTAGCGCGCGACCAGGAACTGCTTGATCTGTGCGTCGTCGTGGCCCTGCTGCATCAGCTGCAGCACCTCGCGGCGCAGGTCCTGGGCGATCTGCGCGTTGGAATCGGCCAGCGACTGGTTCTGGCACTGCACGCAGCGCAGCTGCGCGGCCAGGTCATGGAAGCGGCGTTCCTCGGCGTCATCGCGGAACTGCAGCGGCTGCGGATCGTGCAGCGGCTGCTGGGCCAGCGCGGCCAGCGGCAGCGTCAGAAGCAGCAACGCCAGCAGCCAGCGCATGGGTTCAGGGCGCCGTATGCAGGGTGTTGCCGGCACTGCCCTGGGCCTTCTCGATCTTCTGCAGCGCCGGGATCAGCTTCTCGTCGACCACGCGCTGGGTCATCGCACCGCTGTACTTCCAGCGCACGATGCCGCTGCCATCGACCAGGAAGGTTTCCGGTGCGGCGGTCACGCCCCAGTCGATCGCGGTACGGCCCTCGACATCGCTGAGCACGACCATGAACGGGTTGCCCAGCTGTTCCAGCCAGTGCAACGCGTCGGTCGGGTCGTCCTTCCAGTTGTAGCCGATCACGCGCACACGCTTGCTCTCCGCGAAGCGGGTCAGCACCGGGTGTTCTTCGCGGCAGGCCGCGCACCAGCTGCCCCACACGTTCAGCAGGTAGGGCGCGCCGCGCAGGTCGTCGCTGTGCACGATCATTTCCGGGTCGTGCAGCACCGGCAGCGCGAATGCCGGCGCCGGTTTGTCGATCAGTGCCGACGGCAGTACGTCGCGCTGCGGATCGCCTGATTTCATCACCCCGTAGATCATCAGCCCGAGCAGGCCGAAGAAGAACAGCACGCCGATCACGATGGCTACCGGCGGCAGCGGGCGGGAGGGACGCGGGGTGGGGGACTCGGACATGGGAACTCCTACGGACGACGGAAACGGCGATCGGCGGCGGTGATGAATCCGCCCAGGGCCATCAACAGCGCGCCCAGCCAGATCCAGCGCACGTACGGCTTGATGTGCACCCGGACCGCCCATGCATTGTTGCCCAGCGGCTCGCCCAATGCCACGTAGACATCACCATTGAAGCGTGCATCGATGCCGGCCTCGGTCATCACCTGGCCGCCGCTGGCGTACTGGCGCTTCTCCGGGTGCAGCAGGGCCAGCTCGCGGCCGTTGCGGAACACGCGCAGGCGGCCGCGGTCGGCGATGAAGTTGGGGCCTTCGCGATGGTCCACGCCCTCAAAGCGCACTTCGTGGCGACCGACCACCAGCTGCTGGCCCGGTGCCAGCGCCACTTCGCGCTGCACGTTCAGCGCCTCCACCAGCAGCGCGCCGGCCAGGAACACGGCAATGCCGGCGTGGGCGACGATCATGCCGAGCATTTCGGCGGTGAAGCGGCCATTGCCGCGCAGGCGCTGCCAGACGAAGCGTGCGGTGCCGAGCGCGATCCAGGCCGCAGCGGCCACGCCGATGCCGGCCTTCCACCCGTTCTGCGGCGCCTGCCACCAGGCCAGCGCGCCCAGCAGCAGCGCCAGGCCCAGCCACGGTGCCAGCAGCGCGAAGGCGCGCGAGGGCTGGTCACGCTGCCATTTCACCAGCGGGCCGAACGGCAGCAGCAGGATCATCGGCGCCATCAGCAGCAGGAACAGGCTGCCGAAGTAGGGCGGGCCGACCGAGATCTTGCCCAGCGACAGCGCATCGGCCAGCAGCGGGTACAGCGTGCCGAGCAGTACCATCGCGCAGGCGGTGGCCAGCAGCAGGTTGTTGGCCAGCAGCAGGGTCTCGCGCGAGGTGGCGGTGAAGCCACGGCGTGGGTCCTCGGCGTCCACGTTCAGCTGGCTGGCACGCAGCGCGTACAGCAGCAGGCTGCCACCGACCAGCACCGACAGGAAGACCAGGATGAACAAGCCGCGCGAGGGATCGGCGGCGAACGAATGCACGCTGGTCAGCACGCCGGAGCGCACCAGGAACGTGCCCAGCAGCGACAGCGCGAAGGCGGCGATCGCCAGCAGCAGGGTCCAGCTGCCGAAGGTGCCGCGCTTTTCAGTGACGGCCTGCGAATGGATCAATGCCGCACCGACCAGCCACGGCATGAAGCTGGCGTTCTCCACCGGGTCCCAGAACCACCAGCCGCCCCAGCCCAGCTCGTAATAGGCCCACCAGCTGCCCAGCGCGATGCCCAGGGTCAAAAAGCCCCAGGCGACGTTGGTCCATGGCCGCGTCCAGCGCAGCCAGCGTGCGTCCACGCGGCCTTCCAGCAGTGCGGCAACCGCGAAGGCGAACGGCACCGCGAAGCCGACATAGCCCAGGTACAGCATGGGCGGATGGATGATCAGCCCCGGGTCCTGCAGCAGCGGATTGAGGTCGCGGCCTTCCAGCGGTGCCGGGTTCAGGCGCAGGAACGGGTTGGAGGTGAAGATCAGGAAGGCGAGGAAGCCGACGCTGACCACGCCCATCACCGCCAGCACGCGCGCCTGCACCGGTGCCGGCAAGTGCCGCGAGAACAGCGCCACCGCGCCGGTCCACAGCGCCAGCACCAGCGCCCACATCAGCAGCGAGCCCTCGTGCGCGCCCCAGACCGCCGAGTAGCGGTAGACCATCGGCAGCAGCGAATTGGAGTTCTCGGCCACGTAGCGCACCGAGAAGTCCTGCTGCACGAACGCGGCGGTCAGTACCGCGAACGCGCCGGCGACCAGCAGCAGCTGCGCGAACGCGGCAGGTCGTGCCACGGCCATCCACGCCGTATTGTTGCGCTGCGCACCGACCAGCGGCAGGCCGGCCTGCAGCAGCGAGGCCAGCAACGCGCACAGCAGCAGGATCTGACCCAGTTCGGGCAGCACTCAGCGCACCTCGGGTGCCGTCACCGGCACGTCGTGCTTGCGATGGGCATCGCCCATCTTGTCGGCCACTTCCTTCGGCACGTACTTCTCATCGTGCTTGGCCAGCACCTCGTCGGCGACGAAGGTGCCGTCCTGCAGGCGGCCGCTGGCGACCACCGCCGTGCCTTCGGCGAACATGTCCGGCAGGATCCGCGACGTGGTCACCGCCAGCTGCGCGTCGCCGTCGGTCACTTCAAAGCGTGCCTCCAGCGAGCCGACCGGACGATTGAAGGAGCCCTTCACCACCATGCCGCCGAGGCGGAAGCGCGACTGCGCATCGACATCGCCGCGCAGGACTTCCGACGGCGTGTACAGGTAGGCGATGTTGCGCTCCAGTGCCATCGCCACCAGTGCGGTGGCCAGGCCGGAGGCGAGCAGGGCCAGCAACACCCACACCATGCGGCGGCGCTGTACCGGGGTCATCATCGTTCCAGCTCCGTCGACAACGGCGCCGCTGCGTCCTGCCTGCCGGCGCGGGTCTGCTGGCGCTGCTGGCGGGCCAGTGCCAGCCGGCGCGCCACGCGCAGGCGCAGCCACGAACCGATGGCATCGGCGCCGAGCACCAGCACGAACACCGCGTAGGCACCGATCACATAGGGCAGGTGGGTCATGGCTGGGCCTCCCGGGCCGGGCGTCCGGCATCGACGCGGCCGCCGACCCAGGCCTTGCCGGCCTCGCGGTCGAGATTGTCGGCGCGGGCCTTGGCCAGCACCGAACCGGCGAACCAGAACTTGGTGCCGATCACCATCCACCACAGCGGCGCGATCATCGCGCTGCTGATCGCCGATTCACCGAATACGTTGATCGACTGGCGCTGGTGCAGGCCGCCCCACCAGTCCACCGAGTAGCGGATCACCGGCAGCAGGCTGACACCGACGATGGCCAGCAGGCCGGCCGCACGTGCGGCGCTGCGGCGGTCCTCGATGGCGTGGTACAGGCCGATCACGCCCAGGTACAGGAACAGCAGCACCAGCTCGCTGGTCATGCGCGGGTCCCAGTCCCACCAGGTGCCCCAGGTGCCCTTGCCCCAGATGCTGCCGGTCAACAGGGTGATCAGGGTGAAGCCGGCGCCCATCGGCGCGCAGGCCATGGCCAGGATCTCGCAGACCTTGATCCGCCAGACCAGTGCGATGGCCGCATACAGCGCCATCAGCGCGAAGACGAACAGGCTCATCCAGGCACTGGGCACGTGGATGTAGAGGATGCGGAAGCTGTCCAGCTGCTTGGCTTCCGGTGGCACCACCAGCAGCGCCTGCCACATGCCGACCAGCAGCACCGGCACCGCCGCGAGGTAGAACACCCGCGACCAGCGGGCAGCGAAACGGTCGAACGTGGGGGGCGAACCGAGTTGGTGGAACCAGCGGACAATCGGATTCATGCGTGGCGGCTATCCAGCAGGGGTGGATTGGCTCTCAGCTCGGTCAACTCAGAGAAATACGTATTGCAGCGGCAGTGGCCAGCGGCGCCAGCACCAGCGCGACCAGCAGGCCGGCGCCCAGCATCAGCAGCGCACCGACCGGATCCTGTCCGCGTCCGGCTGCCGCCAGGCTGCCTGCGCCGAACACCAGCACCGGCACGTACAGCGGCAACGACAGCAGCGCCACGAGAATACCAGAGCGTCGGATGCCTACGGTCAGCGCGGCGACCACGCCACCGATCAGGCTCAGCAACGGCGTGCCCAGCAGCAACGATGCCAGCAACATCGGCAGCTGGTCATGCGGCAGATGCAGCATTTCGGCCAGCAGCGGGCTGACCACGATCAGCGGCAGCGCAGTGGTGGCCCAATGCAGCAGCACGCGCACCAGCACCAGCCAGGCCAGCGGCACCGGCGCCAGCAGCCATTGTTCCAGCGAGCCATCCTCGGCGTCGGAGCGGAACAGCGAATCCAGCGACAGCTGTCCGGCCAGCAGCACGGCCAGCCACAGCACTGCACCGGCGGTGGCGGCCAACAGCTGTGGTTCGCGGCCCTGGGCCAGGGCGAACAGCACCACCACCAGCACCGCGAACAGCAGCGGTTGCAGTGCATCGCCGCGGCGGCGCCAGAGCAGGCGCAGGTCGCGCCTGAGCAGGGCGCCTGCGGTCTGCCACAGGCCCGGTTCGGTGCCCGGCGCGATCACGCGGCACCGCCGAGGTCGAGCTGGCGGGTGCGCACCGGCGGTGCGGCATAGGCACCGTGGGTGGTGACCAGCGCAGCGCCACCGGCGCGCAGGTGCGCCGAGATCATCCGGTTGACCAGGGTGATGCCCTCCAGGTCGAGGTTGGCATAGGGTTCGTCCAGCAGCCACAACGGCGCCGGCGACAGCCAGATGCGCGCCAGTGCCAGCCGCCGCTTCTGCCCGGCCGACAGGTGCCGCACCAGGGTGTCCTCATAACCGGCCAGGCCGACGATGGCCAGCGCGTTGCCAGGCATCTGCCGCGCACGCCGTCCGTGCAGGCCGCACAGGAAATGCAGGTTTTCCAGCGTGCCGAGGTCCGGTTTCAGCGCTGGCAGGTGGCTGAGGTAGGCGACATAGCGCGCGCGCTCGGCATTGCTGGCCGGCTTGCCGTCGATCCGCACCTGGCCGGCACCGGGCCGGGCCAGGCCGGCCAGCACGCGCAGCAGGGTGGTCTTGCCGGCGCCATTGCCGCCCTGCACCAGCAGGGCTTCGCCGGCGTCCACATGGAAGTCCAGCGGGCCGAACACCGGCTCGTCATTGCGGGAGAAGCTCAGGCCGCTGGCAGCCAGCAATGCAGGGGTGTTCAAGGGGCAAAGGTCTTCATGCCGGAGTGCGGCGGCAATTGTAGCGGTGAATGCCGATGGCAGTGCCGGCCGCTGGCCGGCAATTTCGCTATCTGCCAGCCGAGGTTGCCGGCCGGCGGCCGGCACTACCGACGCGCGGATTGCGTAAACTCGCAGATCTGTTCCCCCACAGCCCAGGCCGATGCAACCCACCACCAAGCTGCCCAAGGTCGGTACCACGATCTTCACCGTGATGTCCCAGCTCGCCGCCGAACACGGCGCGGTCAACCTGGGCCAGGGTTTCCCGGACTTTTCGGCGCCGCAGCGCCTGATCGACGAGACCGCCAGGGCGATGGCCGCCGGGCTGAACCAGTACCCGCCGATGACCGGCGTGGCGCCGCTGCGCCAGGCCATCGCACAGAAGGTGCTGGACTGCTACGGCGCGCAGGTCGATGCGGACAGCGAGATCACCGTCACCAGCGGTGGCACCGAGGCCATCTTCAACGCCATCCACGCCGTGGTGCGTGCCGGCGAGGAAGTGATCGTGCTGGACCCGGCGTATGACTGCTACGAACCGGCGATCGACCTGGCCGGAGCCAGGGCCGTACATGTGTCGCTCGATCCGCAGACGTTCGCGGTCGATTGGGACCGCGTGCGCGCAGCGATCACCCCGCGCACCCGCATGCTGATCGTCAACACCCCGCACAATCCGTCCGGTGCGATGCTGTCGGCGCAGGACATGCAGGCGCTGGCCGAACTGCTGCGCGGCACGCAGATCTACCTGATCTCCGATGAGGTGTACGAACACATCATCTACGACGGCCGCCGCCATGAATCGGCGCTGCGCTACCCGGAACTGCGCGAGCGCGCGTTCGTCATCTCCAGCTTCGGCAAGACCTACCACTGCACCGGCTGGAAGATCGGCTATGCGATCGCCCCGCCGGCGCTGACCGCCGAGTTCCGCAAGGTGCACCAGTACAACACCTTCACCAGCTTCGGCCCGGCGCAGCATGGCTTCGCCGCGATGATCCTCGACGAACCCGAACACCACCTGGAACTGGGCGCGTTCTACCAGGCCAAGCGCGACCGCTTCCGTGAGCAGCTGGCCGGCACCCGCCTGAAAGCGCTGCCGGTCCCGGGTGGCTACTTCCAGCTGGTCGACTATTCGGCGATCAGCGACCTGCCGGACCATGAGTTCGTGAAGTGGCTGACCATCGAGAAGGGCGTCACCGCCATTCCGCTGTCGCCGTTCTATGAGACTCCGCCGGCCGGCCAGCGCCTGGTGCGCCTGTGCTTTGCCAAGAACGAAGCGACCATGGACGCGGCGATCGAACGCCTGCGCCTGCTGTGAGCGGAGACACGGACATGCAGGACCTGCGCATTTCCCTCGTCCAGGGCGACACCCGCTGGCATGACCCGGCCGGCAACCGCGCCTACTACGGCGCGCTGCTGGCACCGCTGGCCGGCAGCACCGACCTGGTGATCCTGCCGGAGACCTTCACCAGTGGCTTCTCCAACGAGGCCATTGCCCAGGCCGAAGGCATGGACGGCCCGACCGTGGCCTGGGTGCGCGAACAGGCCCAGGCCCTGAACGCGGCGGTGATCGGCAGCGTGCAGCTGCGCGAGGGCAACGGCGTCTACAACCGCCTGCTGTTCGCAACGCCAGAGGGCGGCCTGCAGTACTACGACAAGCGCCACCTGTTCCGTTACGGCGGTGAGCACGAGCGCTATGCCGCCGGCCGTGAGCGCCTGAGCGTGGAATGGAAGGGCTGGCGGATCAATCCGCAGGTCTGCTACGACCTGCGCTTCCCGGTGTTCTGCCGCAACCGCTACAACGTCGAACGCCCGCAGCAGCTGGATTTCGACCTGCAGATCTTCGTCGCCAACTGGCCGTCGGCGCGCGCCTATGCATGGAAGACCCTGCTGCGTGCGCGGGCGATCGAGAACCTGTGCTTCGTGGCGGCGGTGAACCGCGTCGGCGTGGACGGCAACCAGCTGCACTACGCCGGCGACAGCGCGGTGATCGACTTCCTCGGCCAGCCGCAGGTGGAGATTCGCGAACGCGAACAGGTGGTGACCACCACCATTTCGGCCGAAGCACTGGCTGCACATCGCGCGCGTTTCCCGGCGATGCTCGATGCTGATGCCTTCCATCTGGACGAGCAGGCCTGAAACAGCACGACGGCGGCTGAATGCCTGCCACGCAGCGCGCGCGCCTGCATCCAACGTGCACGCGCGCGCTGCTAGATTCGCCGGCAGTCCGACCGAACTGGAAGTCCTGCCATGAACAAGCCCTTCGCCCTGCTGCTGGCCCTGTCCGCTGCCACGCTGGCCCCGGCCGCGCACGCCGCCGGCAACCTCGATTGCCAGCTGCGCTACAACCTGTCCGGCTGGTCACTGATCTACAAGACCGCTTCCGGCAACGGCACGGTCAGCTGCAGCAACGGCACCAGCCTGCCGGTGCGTATCGAAGTGAAGGGCGGCGGCCTGACCGTGGGCAAGTCGAAGATCACCAATGGCCGTGGCAGCTTCACCGGCGCCGTCAGCGTCGACGAGCTGCTGGGCACCTACGCCTCGGTTGGCGCGCATGCGGGTGCCGTGAAGTCCAGCAACGCGCAGGTGATGACCAAGGGCGACATCTCGCTGGCCCTGTCCGGCACCGGCAAGGGCTGGGATCTGGGCGTGGACGGCGCCGCCTTCACCATCAGCCGGCGCTGAGCCGTGCCGGCCGCTGCAGCCACAATGCAAGCAGGCCGCACACGATGAGTGTCGGTGCCAGCAGTTGCAGTGCACCGACCACGGCCATCGCCACGCCGATCAACAGGTAGTAGAGCAGGCCGAACAGGGCGCCCGCGCTGCCCAGGCAGTGCGGGTATCCGCGGAGGGCCTGGCCCAGCACATTGGGAATGGCCAGGCCGAACCCGGCCACCACCGGTACCATCGCCGCGACCAGTGCCGGCTGATTGTGCAGCAAGGCAGCCAACAGGCCACCGGCCAGCACCAGCCCTGCGGCGAGCCGGATGCGCGTGGCGGAGGCAACGCCTGCGCGCAGCAGGCGAGCATTGCCCCATGCACCCAGCGCCGAGCCGAGCGCCAGCAGCGCGCCGCTGGCACCGAACCAGGCCAGCGGCCAGTGCAGGCGTTCGAATACGAACGGGCCCAGCGCGTACCAGCTGTACATCGCCACGTTGAACGCCATCACCAGCAGCGCCTGTGACCACATCCAGCGATCACGCAGCAGTTGCCACAACAGTGGCAGCATGGGGGTGTGCGCGACTTCCGCAGGGCGGCTCTCGCGCAGGCCCGTTGCGCATCCGAGCATCAGCAGGCTGACCATCAGCAGCAGGCCGGCCTGCACGCCGGCATAGCCATGGCTGTCCACCAGCAGCACACCCAGTGCCAGCCCGATCGCCGGGCTCAAGGCCAGCGCCATGCCGATCCACGAGAACGCCTGCGCCAACGCCGGACCCTTCAGGTGATCGCGCAGTACGGTCTGGGTTACCACCGAGGCCGCCGCCGCACCCAGTGCGGCCAGTGCCTGGGCCAGCAGGACCTGGCCGAACGTGCTGGCCAGCAGGCCGCCGCAGGCGGCCAGTACGAACACGGCCAGGCCGCAGAGCAGGGCAGGGCGACGACCGACATGGTCGGCCAGCCGCCCCCATAGCAGGACACCGGCGGCAAAACCGAACAGGTACAGGCTCATGGCCTGGCTGGCGGCGCCGGGGGGCAGTGCGAAGCGCCCGGCGAGGTCGGCCAGGGCCGGGCTGTACAGGGTCTGCGCCAACTGGGGGAACATCAGCAGCGCGATGGTGAGCAACAACAGGCGACGCGACATGCGGGTGCTCCGCAAACAGGGCCGCGTATTGTGGTGGCCGGCGTAGTGGCGCACTCTGTCGGTCCGGCGAGGAAATGGATGAAATCGGACATGGCGTGGCTGCAACCGGATGCGCACTTCGATGCGGATGCCTGGAGCGCACCGGTGCTGGGCATCGCGTCGTCGCTGGCCGATCATGATTCGGGTTGGCACCAGCACGCGCGCGCGCAGTTGCTGTACACCCGGCGGGGCTGCACGCGGCTGACCTTCGGCGACCGCATCAGCCTGCTGCCGCCCTCGCGCGCGGCATGGATTCCCGGCGGCCTGCGCCATCGCGCACAGATGCGCCAGGCCGTGGACTACCGCTCGCTGTATTTCGATGCCACGTTGTCGGCACGGCTGCCGCAGCAGCCGGCGATCATCGGCGTCGGCCCCCTGCTGCAGGCATTGCTGGAACCGATCGCGCAGGCGCCGTTCGACCATGACTGGCGGGCGCCGCGCGCGCACCATCAATTGGCGTTGTGCGTGCTGGAGATCGCCGCCGCACCGGTGGCGCCGATGGACCTGCCGCTGCCACGCGATCCACGCATCGCGCGCTGCCTGCCGCCGGCCGAGCAGCTGCCGCCTGAACTGGGTGAGCTCGCTGCGCGTGCGGGCCTGAGCATGCGCACGGTCGGCCGGTTGATGCAACGCGACACCGGCATGGGCTACCAGGCCTGGCGCCAGCAATGGCGCCTGATGCGCGCCATGGAGCTGCTGCTGCTTGGCCATCGCATCGGGCACGTTGCGCAGGACACTGGTTTTTCCGCCGAGAGTCCGTTCATCGCCTTTTTCCGCAGCATGACCGGCACCACGCCCGCCGCGTTCCAGCGCCACGCAAAAGGGGACGGAGGGGATTAAGTCGCTTTCGCCCTTCGACGCACGGCGTGGCGAAAACGACTTAATCCCCTCCGTCCCCTTTTCAAAGAAAAACCCCGGCCGGAGCCGGGGTTCTGCATTTCAACGTGGCTGCCGATCAGCCGCCGCGCGGGCCGCTGCGGCGCGGGCCGCCGGGACCGCGGTTGCCACCGGGGCCGCCCGGGCCTCGGTTGCCACCCGGACCACCGGGACCACGGTTACCACCCGGGCCACGGTTGTTGCCACCGCCCGGACCGCGACCGCCCGGACGGGCGCCGTGTGCCGGCTTCGGGCTGCCATACGGGTTGAAGCCCGGGGTGGCGTGGTCGGACGGGAAGCTCGGGGCGTTGCCCGGATGGCCGTACGGGTGCTTGTTGCCCTGGCCCTGCGAGCGGTTGCCCGCACCGGCCGGACGACCCTGGCCGCCTGCGCCGCCACGGCCTTCACCACCAAAGCCGCCACGGCCCTGGCCGCCACCGGCGCCTGCGCCCGGGCCCTTCGGCTTGCCGTACGGACGGCCCTGGCCGCCTGCACCCGGACCACGGGCACCGGGGCCGCGTGCGCCCGGGCCGGCGTTGCGATGGCCGCTCGGGCCGGTGCTCACGCCATCCGGCACGTACCAAGTGCGGAACGCGGCCGGATTGCCTTCCGGCAGCGAACGATCATTCTTCTGGGCGCGCTGCTTGAACGGCTTCTGCGACTGCTTGGCTGCCGCTTCACCGCTGACCGTCAGGCCGCCCTTGAAGCCGCCACCCTTGCCGCCGCGACCACGGCCGCGGTCTTCGCGGACGTTGTCGAAACGACGCAGCTCGCGGCCTTCGTCGGCGGTGTTGTGGCCGTTGACGTAGGCGTTGCCACGGCCACCTTCGCGCACGCGCACGGTGGTCTTGGCCGCGCGGCGCTGGCCGATCACCGGCTGCAGCGTCAGTGCCGACGGTGCGCCTTCTTCCAGCTTCAGCTGGGCGCGCAGGGCTTCAACCTGCGTGGTGCCCAGTTCCACCGAATGGCCACGGGCCAGTTCGCGCGGCAGGCTCACCTTGCCATAGCGGGTGCGCTTCAGGCGGCTGACCTGGCAGCCCTGCGACTCCCACAGCCGGCGCACTTCGCGGTTGCGGCCTTCCTTCACCACGACGCGGAACCAGTCGTGCGAATCGGTGCCGCCGATGCGTTCGATCTCATCGAACTTGGCTGGGCCGTCTTCCAGCGCGACGCCACGGGTGAGGCGGTCGACGATGGCGTCAGAGACCTTTTCCTCGCCTTCCGGCGCACGCACGCGCACCACGTACTCGCGCTCGACCTCGAACGACGGGTGCATCATGGCGTTGGCCAGCTCACCGTCGGTGGTGGCCAGCAGCAGGCCGGTGGTGTTGATGTCCAGGCGGCCGATGGCGATCCAGCGCGCGCCCTTCAGCGGCGGCAGCGACTCGAACACGGTCGGGCGGCCTTCCGGATCATCGCGGGTGGTCACTTCGCCTTCCGGCTTGTTGTAGACCAGCACGCGCGACGGCTCTGCCAGGGCGGTGGCGACGAAGCCGCGGCCATCCAGTTCGATCTTGTCGCCGCTCTTGACCGACATGCCGGTCTGCGCGACTTCACCGTTGACCTTGACCAGGCCTTCGGCGATGCGCTGTTCCAGCGCGCGGCGCGAGCCGAGGCCGGCCTGGGCGAGCACCTTGTGCAGGCGTTCTTCCAGCTTGAACTGTTCGGAGGTGGCTTCGCGCTTCAGCGAGAGCTTGTTACGGGGGGTGTCACTCATCAGTTTTGCTCCGGCCGACGGTTTCGAGGTCGGCCTCTGGTTCGGAATCGGCTTGGTCAACAGCCACGGTCGTCATCGCGACGGCGTTGTCTTCGCGTTCGTTCAGGGGCACCGCGCGCTCGCCCGGCGCGGAATCGGGGTGCCCATCATCGAGGGGCGAAGGTGCTTGCTCATCGGTGGCCGACGCAGGGGCTGCATCGGCGGAATCGGGGGTGTCACTGCCGGCCAGGCTGGCATCATCGTTCGCGGCAGCGCCATCGGCGCCGGCCGAGATGTCCGGACCCTCGGCACCGGCGACGGCCGGCGCATCGCGGTCCAGGGCAAGCTGCGGTTCCAGCTCGCCCAGGTCCTTCAGCTCCGACAGCGGCGGCAGTTCGTCCAGCCGCTTCAGCCCGAAGTAGTCCAGGAAGCCCTTGGTGGTGCCGAACAGCGCCGGTTTGCCGGGCACGTCGCGGTGGCCGACCACGCGGATCCACTCGCGTTCTTCCAGCGCCTGGATGATGTTGCTGCTGACCGCCACGCCGCGCACCTGTTCGATCTCGCCGCGGGTGATCGGCTGCCGATAGGCGATCAGCGCCAGGGTTTCCAGGGTGGCACGGGTGTAGCGGGTCTTGCGTTCGGTCCACAGCCGGCTGATCCAGCCATGCACTTCGCCGGTGACCTGGTAGCGGAAGCCGGAGGCGACCTCGACCAGTTCCACGCCGCGGCCTTCGCAGGCCTCGCGCAGGCGTTCCAGCGCACGTTCGATGCTGCCCGGCGGTGCCGGTTCCTCTTCCGGGAACAGGTCCTTCAGCTGGGCCAGGGTGAGCGGCTGGCTGGAAGCCAGCAGGGCACCCTCGACAATGCGGTTGATCAGCGATTGATCCATCGGCAGTCAGCGCTCACTCGTCTGCATTGGCGTCGTCGTCGTTGTCGTCGAACTCGCTGCTGAACTGCAGCGGGGCATTGGTGTTGCCGGCCGCCAGCGACTTCACGTAGATCGGCGCCAGCGGTTCTTCCTGGACGATGTCCAGCAGCTGTTCCTTGGCCAGCTCCAGCACCGCCAGGAACGTGACCAGCACGCCCAGCTTGCCTTCTTCGGCGGTGAACAGCCCTTCAAAACGATAGAACTTGCCATCTTCCAGGCGTCCCAGCACTTCGCCCATGCGTTGCCGCACGCTCAGTGCCTCACGCTTGATGGCGTGGCCGCTGAACAGCTCGGCACGCTTGAGCACGTCGTGCAGGGCCAGCAGCATTTCCTTCAGGTCCACCGGCGGCGGCAGCTTCACCGTGGCACGTTCGGGCATGAAGGCATGTGCCACGGTGGTATCGCGGTCCTGGCGGGGCAGGGCGTCGATGTTCTCGGCGGCCTGCTTGAAGCGTTCGTACTCCTGCAGCCGGCGCACCAGTTCGGCGCGCGGGTCGGCTTCATCGCCTTCCTCGCTGACCGGGCGCGGCAGCAGCATCCGCGACTTCACCTCGGCCAGGATCGCGGCCATCACCAGGTATTCGGCCGCCAGCTCGAAGCGCAGCTCGCGCATCACGGTGATGTACTCCACGTACTGCCGGGTAATCTCGGCAACGGGAATGTCCAGTACATCCAGGTTCTGGCGGCGGATCAGGTACAGCAGCAGGTCCAGCGGGCCTTCAAAGGCATCCAGGATGACTTCCAGCGCGTCCGGCGGGATGTACAGGTCCTGCGGAATCTGCAGGACCGGTTGCCCATGCACCACGGCCAGCGGCATTTCCTGCTGCTGGGGGGCGGGCGGCCGGGTTGGCGGGTTCGCGTCGAGCGCGAGTTCGGAAGTCATCTAATGGAGATCAGGATTGCAACGGACCAGTCGCGGCACCGGGTTCGCCGGGCCAACGCCACGGAGCCCCAAGGCGCCAGACACGCCGGGATCGGCGCGATTCCACACATATCAAACAGCGGGACGCGCCGCGGTAAACGGCAGCGACAGAACTACGGGGAGGTCGTCTACGTGGCCCGGCCGGGTGGTCCGGTTTGAAGCAGCGGGACGGTCGTCGGGGGCTGCGTTGGCCGCAAAAACCGACGGGCCGCTGCATCCAGCCACGTGCAATGGAGTCTAGGGTAAGCCTTTGCCGCGCCAGTGTCCAGCCGGACCGGGGCGGGGGCTGCATTGGCTAGAATCTGCGGACCCGACAACGCAAGCGAGGAAATGCCGGTGTGGTATGTGATCGAAGGGTATGACGGCCAGGATGTGCTGGCGCAGCGGCTGCAGGCGCGGCCGGAACACCTGGCGCGGCTGCACGCGCTGCGCGACGAGGGACGCCTGCTGCTGGCCGGCCCGTGCCCGGCGGTGGACAGTGAAGACCCGGGCCCGGCCGGTTTCAGCGGCTCGGTGGTGATCGCGCAGTTCGAGTCGTTGCCGCAGGCCCAGGCCTGGGCCGATGCCGACCCGTACGTGGCTGCCGGCGTCTACACCCGCGTGCAGGTACGCCCGTTCCGCAAGGTCCTGCCGTGAACGCGGAACGGATCGAGCGGATCCGTGATGCGCTGCAGCAGGCGCTGGCACCCAGCGTGCTCGAGATCGAGGATGACAGCCATCGCCATGCCGGCCATGCCGGCGCGCGCGACGGGCGCGGCCATTTCAACGTCCATGTGGTGAGTGAACGCTTCGCCGGACTGGCTCCGTTGGCCCGGCATCGCGCGGTCTATGCCGCGCTGGGGTCGATGATGGACACCGATATCCACGCGCTGTCCATCCGCGCACATACCCCGTCAGAACAGGGCTGAGCCCTTGTCCCGCACTGTCCTGGCGGGTCCGCAAGGGCCTGGCCACGGACAGGTTTTCATGTCCATTTCGGGACATTCGCCTAACGGACTGTTTACAAGCCCAGATGGAAACGCTTACATTCCGCGCCAATGCTGGTAGGTCCAAGCCGTGGAGGGCGGCTTCGTGAACAAGGCAGCTATCACAATCAAAGACGTCGCACGCGAAGCCCGGGTCTCCGTGGCCACGGTTTCCCGCGCGCTCAACGGGCATGAAAATGTCGCCGAACCGGTCCGCCAGCTTGTGCTGGAGGTGGCCGCACGGCTGCGTTACACCCCGCATGCCGCCGCTCGCAGCCTGAGCAGCCGCCGCACCAATACGGTGGGCGTGGTGCTGCCTGACCTGTACGGCGAATTCTTCTCCGAACTGATGCGCGGCATCGACGGCGTGGCCCGCAACCGCCGCCAGCACCTGCTGGTGTCCAGCTACCACGGCGACCAGGAACAGCAGGGCGCCGCCCTGCGTGCCATGCGCGGCCGCGTCGACGGCCTGCTGGTGCTCTCGCCCTATGCCGAGAGCCCGGGCTTCCTGACCGACAACCTGCCGCAGTCGCTGCCGACGGTGTTGATCAACACCTATCTGCCCGGGCAGGACCATCCGGTGCTGAGCATCGACGACCACGCCGGTGCGATGGCGATGACCCGCCACCTGCTGGACGCCGGCCACCGCCACATTGCCTTCATTTCTGGCCCGGACCTCAACTTCGACGCGCGCGAGCGCCTGCGCGGCTTCCGTGACGCGCTGGTGGCGTTTGGCAGTGGCGCCGAAGGCATCGAGCTGCCCGGTGATTTCGACGAAGCTTCCGGCCATCGCGCCGGTCAGGAGTTGCTGGCAGCCGGAGCGCTGCCCGATGCCGTGTTCGCCGCCAACGACATGATGGCCCTGGGCTGCCTGTATGCGTTCACGCAGGCTGGTGTCCGTGTGCCGGCCGATGTTGCCCTGGCAGGTTTCGATGACATTCCACTGGCGCGTTTCGTCCACCCGTCGCTGACCACCATGCAGGTCAGCATCGCCGAGCTCGGCGACCGGGCCATGACGCGTCTGATGCAGTTGATGGACGGCACCTCCACGGATGGGACAGGGGACAAGCAGACCCTGGTTCCCCGCTTGATAGTTCGCGATTCCACCACTCCGCCATCCGGCCATTGAAGCCAGAGGCGTTCCTTCTTTTTTTTGACTGATCGCAGGGACCGCGCAAGCGGTTACCGCCACCCGGAGATTGAGTTGATGATGCATACCACCTTCCGCATGCCGGCGCGCCGGCTGCTGAGCACCGCACTGGTCAGCTGCCTGATGCTGGCCGCCGCCCCCAACGTCATGGCGCAGTCGGCCAACGCCAGCCTGCGCGGCCAGGTTGCCGGCGCCCAGGCAGGTACCGAAGTGACCGCCACCAACGTGGCCACCGGTACCGTCCGCCGTGGCACCATCCGCGCCGACGGCAGCTACTCGCTGATGGGCCTGGACCCGGGTACCTATGACGTGGTCGCCAACGGCCAGACCCAGAAGGTCACCGTCACCGTGGCCTCGACCGCGACGCTGAACTTTGCCGGTGCCGCCAGCAGCACCCCCGGTTCGACCGCGGCCACCAACCTGGACACCGTCAACGTCGTCGCGCCGACCCTGCTGCAGGAAGTGCGCACCTCCGAAGTCGGCAAGACCGTCAGCCTGCAGCAGATCCAGACCACCCCGCAGGTGTCGCGCAACTTCCTGGAGTTCGCCGACGCGGTGCCGGGCATGATCTTCACCCGTGACGCCAAGGGCAACACCTCGCTGCGCGGCGGTGCGACCAACGCCGACGGCACCAACGTGTACATTGACGGTGTGGGCCAGAAGAGCTACGTCAAGGGCGGCGGCGTGGCCGGCCAGTCCGGCAGCGCAGGCAACCCGTTCCCGCAGCTGGCCATCGGCGAATACAAGGTCATCAGCGGCAACTACAAGGCCGAGTACGGCCAGGTGTCCAGCGCCGCGATCACCGCTGCGACCAAGTCGGGTACAAACGAGTTCAAGGGCGAGACCTTCTATCGTTACACCAACGACAGTATGCGTGCGATGACCCCGGCCGAACGCCAGCCGGGAAAGAGCAAGGAAGAATCGGCGGAGAAGGAATACGGCTTCGCGCTGGGCGGCCCGATCATCAAGGACAAGGCCCACTTCTTCGTGACCTACGAAGCCAAGCGTTTCGATCTGCCAGTGACCATTGCCCCGAATGGCGCGGTCACCAGTGCTGCCTCGCAGCTGCCGGCGGCGGCCGCCGCCGGCCTGGGCCCGGCCAGCCAGCCGTTCAAGCAGGACCTGATCTTCGCCAAGATCGACGTCGAGCCGACCGACAACGACCGCATCGAGTTCACAGTCCAGGATCGTGACGAGAATCAGCAGCAGTTCAGTGACCAGACCTCCAAGGAGCATGGCAAGGTCACTGACAACACAGACCGTCGTTTCGCGCTGCGCTGGAATCACAGCGGTGAGCGCTTCTACAACGAGCTGATGGTCACCCACGAGAAGTCGTTCAACAACCCGCTGCCGCTGACCCTGGGCAACGGCTACGTGTACACCGCGCCGGACGGCCGTGACATCGACGGCAACACCCCGCAGGAACGCACCATTGTGGAAATCGGTGGTGCCAGCGCCTTCGCCTCGCAGGTGAAGGGCCAGAAGGGCTGGTCGATCGAAGACAACCTGACCCTGGACGGCTTGGAGTGGGCTGGCGACCACACCATCAAGATGGGCGCCAAGTACAAGAAGATCAATCTGTACGCCTCCGACGCGCAGCAGATCAACCCGCAGTTCTACTACACCGTGGGCAACCCGGAATTTGGCATTGATACGCCGTACAAGGCGCAGTTCACCAAGCCGATTACTGGTGTCAGTGGCGTGTTGCCGGAAGTACGCTCGAAGACCACGCAGATTGGCTTGTTCATTCAGGACGATTGGCAGGTCAACGACCACCTGCAGTTGAACCTTGGCCTGCGTTGGGACTACGAGAAGAACCCGACCTACCTGGACTTCGTGACCCCGCCGGAAGTGGTCAGCGCGCTCAATGCGCAGGATCCGCATGGACCGGCCGGGCAGAGCTACGCGCAGACGCTCGCGTTGAGCGGCCTGAACATCAACGACTACATCAGCAACGGCCACAACCGCAAGGCATTCAAGGATGCCTGGCAGCCGCGGCTGGGCTTCTCGTATGACATCAATGCCGACGAGCAGCATGTGATCCATGGTGGCGCCGGTCGTTCCTACGACCGTGATCTTTTCGACTACCTGGCGTTGGAAACCACCAAGCTGGCCCTGCCGCAGCCGACCGTGTACTTCCGCGACCCGCGCAGCGGAGCCTGCCTGTACGGGCAGAACCCGTGCTTCGATTGGAACCCGAACCTGCTCAATGGCATCGGCAACGTGCAGGCCCTGCTGGGCAGTACCAGCAACGAAGGCCTGGAAGTGGACCTGCTCAACAACAACTTGAAGGTGCCCTACGCGGACCAGTTCAGCCTGGGCATGAGCAACCAGATCGGGGAGTGGCTGACCGACGCCACCATCTCGCGCACGCTGACCTATGATGGCTTCGCCTACACCCTGGGCAATCGCTTCCGCAACGGCAACTTCTTCGACAACCAGATGCTGTGTGGTGCCGAAAAGCCAACCTACGGCCAGCCGTGGGGTTGCAACATCCCCGGCTTCGGCAGCCTGATCATTGGCCAGCAGGGCATCAAGACCCGCGCTACCCAGATCCTCCTGTCGGCGCAGAAGCCGTACACCAAGGAAAGTGGCTGGGGTACCTCGATCGCCTATACCTGGACCACTGCGCGCCACAACCGCAACATCGACGAGCACTACTCGTTCGATCGCGGCACCATCGGCGAATACCCATACATCAAGTCCAACGGCGCGCCGCGCCACCGTCTGGTGGTCACGGGCTCCTACGATGGCTTCTGGGGCATCACCTTCGGTGGCAAGCTGACCTTGGCCACCCCGGTGGCGGGCAACGACTGGTCCTGCGTGGCACAGGCCGGCAACCCGAACTGCCTGCCGACCCCGGCCGCCGGCTACCCGGGGGGCAACGGCCGCTTCCTGCTCGGCGGCAAGATCTTCGGCTACCGGTCGCTTGACCTGCAGGCGACCAAGACCTTCAAGCTGGCCGGCGATACCGAGTTGTATGCGCGTATCGACATCATCAACGTGCTCAACTTCGACAACTTCTCCAACCTGAACTACGTGAAGAGCGACGGCAAGCTGCTGGTGAGCTACAACGAGACCGGCGACATCGTCGGTACGCCGCGCCAGGTCAAGGCCGAAGTGGGCTTCCGCTTCTAAGCCCGGGCGGTGATGCATGACCCGATGCCGCCGGCTCGCTGGCGGCATCGGTGAAAACGGCAATGGCCGGCCCCGTGCCGGTCCATTGCCCACGCCGCTGCCGGCCAGGGGGCAGCGGCGTGGGCAATGATCGCGGTGTCAGGCCACGTTTTTCGTGGTTTTTTAAGCACACACCTTGTAAACGATTTCAGATCATTGGACGGTATGCTTTCCCATCGATCAGACCACCGGAGGAACCGCGCCATGCAGGCACGCCATCTGTTGTCCGCCGCAGCGCTGAGCCTGGCCGTGGCCGCCTGCCAGCCGGCCCAGCAGGAACCTGCCAAACCGCGCCCGCCGGTGATCCTGATCGAGGCCGATGCACCGCCTCGGCCCATGAAGCCTGAGCTGCCGCCGCTGTTCGATGACATCGAGCGCCGCACCTTCCAGTTCTTCTGGGATACCACCAACGAGGTCAACGGGCTGACCCCGGACCGCTACCCGTCGCGGCCGTTCGCCAGCATCGCCTCGGTCGGCTTCGCGCTGACCGCCTATCCGATCGGCATCGAGAACGGCTGGGTCAGCCGCAACCAGGCGATCGACCGCACGCTGACCACGCTGAAGTTCTTCCGCGACGTGCCGATGGGCCCGCAGCGCACCGGCAAGGCCGGTTACAAGGGCTTCTACTACCACTTCCTGGACATGCAGGAAGGCCGTCGCTACGACAGCTGGGTCGAGCTGTCATCGGTGGATACCGCGCTGCTGATGATGGGCGTGCTGTTCGCGCAGTCGTACTACGACGGTGATGATCCGCGCGAGAAGGAAATCCGCCAGATCGCCGATACGTTGTACAAGAAGGTCGACTGGCCGTGGCTGCAGCAGCGTGCACCGCTGATCTCGATGGGCTGGTTCCCGGAGAGCGGTTTCATCGACCACGACTGGATGGGCTACAACGAGGCGATGATGGTGTACATCCTCGCCCTGGGCTCGCCGACGCACCCGGTCAGCCCGGACGCGTGGACGGTGTGGACGCGTACCTACGACAACGACTGGGGCGTCTACCAGGGCCAGGAATACCTGTCCTTCGGCCCGCTGTTCGGCCACCAGTACAGCCACGTCTGGATCGACTTCCGCGACATCCAGGACGCTTACATGCGCGAGCGCGGCAGCACCTATTTCCTCAACAGCCGGTCGGCCGCGCTGGCCCAGCGCGAATATGCCATCGCCAACCCGATGCAGTGGAAGGAGTATGGCGAGAACGTGTGGGGCCTGACCGCCAGCGATGGTCCGCAGAACACCACGCAGGAGTACCGCGGCGAGCAGCGCCAGTTCCGCCACTACTCCTCGCGCGGCGCCGGCCTGCGCGAGAACTTCGATGACGGCACCATCGCCCCGACCGCTGCGATCGCCTCGGTGGTGTTCGCCCCCGAGCAGGTGATCCCGGCCACGCTGGAGATGCACAAGCGCTTTGGCGACTACATCTATTCCAGCTACGGCTTCCTGGATTCGTTCAACCCCAGCTTCAACTACGACATCCCGATCAAGACCGGTCGTCTGGTTCCCGATCGCGGCTGGGTCGCCAGCGACTACATCGCCATCGACCAGGGCCCGATCCTGACCATGATCGCCAATTACCGCGATGACTTCGTCTGGGAAGTGATGAAGAAGAACCCGTACATCCGCAAGGG
This sequence comes from Stenotrophomonas muris, assembly GCF_052751275.1. NCBI lineage: Bacteria > Pseudomonadati > Pseudomonadota > Gammaproteobacteria > Lysobacterales > Lysobacteraceae > Stenotrophomonas > Stenotrophomonas muris. The sequence continues at coordinate 808,246 of NZ_CP199879.1, forward strand.
CCTGGAGCGGGCCGGGTTCAGCGGTGGCTGGCTGGCGCCGGAAGGCTCGTTCCAGCCGCTGGAACTGCAGAAAGACGAAAAGGCCGCGGCAGCACGCGCGGTGGGTATCGCCGAATCACGCGCGGCTGCCGCGCAGGAACAGAAGAACAATGCCAACCGCACCACAGGCCAGGGCAAGTAGCCCGATGCCGAACTGGATCGACCGCCTGCGCCGCTGGGCGCTGCCTGCCCTGGCCGCGTTGGCCGTGGCCGGCTGCGCCCGTACCGAACCGGGCACCACCACCGTGCGCTTCTGGGCGATGGGCCGCGAAGCCGAGGTGGTCAGCGAGCTGATCCACGAATTCGAGGCCGAAAACCCCGGCATCAAGGTGGATGTGCAGAACATCCCGTGGACCGCCGCGCATGAGAAGCTGCTGACCGCGTTCGCCGCCGACGGCCTGCCGGACGTGTGCCAGCTTGGCAACACCTGGGTGCCGGAGTTCGCCGAACTCGACGCGCTGACCCCGCTGCAGCCGTTCGTGCAGCGCTCCACCGTGGTCGACCCGAAGGACTACTTCCAGGGCATCTGGGATACCAACGTGATCCACGGCGGGCTGGTCGGCGTGCCGTGGTACGTCGATACGCGCCTGATCTACTACCGCAAGGACCTGCTGGCCAAGGCCGGCTACGACCACCCGCCGCGTACGTGGCAGGAATGGGAAGAGCAGATGGCGGCGATCAAGCGCATGCAGGGCCCGAGCCGCTACGCGGTGCTGATGCCGATCAACGAGTTCGAGCAGCAGCTGTCGCTGGCCTTGCAGCAGCCCGACCCGCTGCTGCGTGACGACGACACCCGGGGCAATTTCTCCAGCCCGGGGTTCCGCCGCACGCTGGGCTTCTACGCCAACATGTTCGAGCAGGGCTGGGCGCCGAAGATGTCCGAGACGCAGATCTCCAATGTCTGGGACGAATTCTTCCGCGGCTTCAACGTGTTCTACATCTCCGGCCCCTGGAACATCCGCGAGTTCAAGAAGCTGCAGCCGAAGGAACTGGAAGGGCAGTGGGGCACCGCCGCGCTGCCGGGGCCGGACGGTCCGGGCGCGGGCATCGCCGGTGGTACCAGCCTGGTGATCTTCCGCAAGTCGCAGCAGAAGGAGGCGTCCTGGAAGCTGATCGAATTCCTGTCGCGGCCGGAAATCCAGGCACGCTTCCATTCGATCATTGGCGACCTGCCGCCGCGCCGCAGTGCGTGGAACACGCCGTCGCTGGCCAATGACCCGCTGGCGGCCGCGTTCCGCGATCAGCTGGAGCGGGTCAGGCCGACGCCGAAGGTGCTCGAATGGGAGCGCATCGTGCAGGAAATGCGCATCGTCACCGAGAAGGTGGTGCGCGGTGGCCTGCCGCAGGACAAGGCCGTGGAAGAGCTGGACCAGCGCGTGGACAAGGTGCTGGCCAAGCGCCGCTGGATGCATGAACAACAACGCCTGCAGGAGCGCGCGCCGTCGCCGCAATCGAGCAGCGCCGTGGCCGCCGGGAGCGCGCAATGAAACGTACTTCGCTGGCCGGCTGGATCTTCGCCGGCCCCTCGCTGATCGTGCTGGGCGTGTTCTTCGGCCTGCCGGTCGCCTCGGCGCTTGCACTGAGCGTGACCGACTTCGACCTCTATGCACTGGCCGATAGCAGCAACCTGCGCTTCGTCGGCCTGGGCAACTACATCGACCTGCTGCAGACGCCGATGTTCTGGAAGTCGCTGTGGAACACCACCTACTTCGTGCTGATCGGCGTGCCGTTGTCGATCGGCGTGTCGCTGGGCGCGGCGATGCTGCTCAATGCACCGGCCGCGCGCTTCAAGGCCCTGTTCCGCACGGCCCTGTTCGCGCCGGTGGTGACCACGCTGGTGGCGGTGGCGGTGATCTGGCGCTACCTGTTCCATACCAGCTATGGCCTGGTGAACTACGGCCTGGGCCATCTGGGCATCAGCCCGATCGACTGGCTGGGTGATCCCAACTGGGCGATGCCGACCATCATGCTGTTCGCGGTGTGGAAGAACTTCGGCTACAACATGGTGATCTTCCTGGCCGGCCTGCAGGCGATCCCGCATGACCTGTACGAAGCGGCGCGCATCGATGGTGCCTCGCGCTGGAAGCAGTTCCTGCACATCACCCTGCCGATGCTCGGCCCGGTGCTGCTGGTGGTCGGGGTGATTACCGTGTCCGGCTACTTCCAGCTGTTCGCCGAACCCTACGTGATGACCCGCGGCGACCCACTGCAGAGCACCGTCAGCGTGCTGTATTTCATGTTCGAGGAAGGCTTCAAGTGGTGGAACCTGGGACGCGCCTCCGCCGTGGCGTTCCTGCTGTTCCTGATCATCCTGGCGGTGACCACCGTGATGCTGCGTTTCGGCCGCAAGAGGCAGTTGGTATGAGTCGTGAAATCGGCCAGTCGCGCTGGTACCCGTGGATGATCAATGGTGCGTTGCTGGTGCTGGCCCTGGTCAGCCTGGCACCGCTGCTGTGGATGGTCTCGGTCTCGTTCATGCCGCAGGGCGAGGCCAGCCATTTCCCGCCGCCGCTGCTGCCTTCGAGCATCACCACGCACAACTACCATGAACTGTTCGCGCGCACCGGCATGGGCGGCAACTTTGCCAACAGCCTGCTGGTGTCGCTGGGCATCACGATCGGCTCGCTGCTGCTCAACACCATGGCCGGTTACGCTTTCGCCAAGCTCAACTTCGTCGGCCGCGAGCGCCTGTTCCAGGTACTGATGGCGGCGCTGGTGATTCCAGCGCAGGTGGCGATGCTGCCACTGTTCCTGCTGATGAAGCAGCTGGGGCTGGTCAACAGCTTCGGCGGCGTGATCGTGCCGGCGCTGGCCAGCGTGTTCGGCATCTTCCTGGTACGCCAGTACGCACGTTCGATCCCGGACGAACTGCTGGAAGCGGCGCGCATCGACGGGGCAGGGGAGCTGCGCATCTTCTTCCAGATCGTGCTGCCGATGCTCAAGCCGGTGCTGGTGACCCTGGCGATCTTCACCTTCATGGGCGCATGGAACGATTTCATGTGGCCGCTGATCGTGTTGACCGACCAGGAGCACTACACTTTGCCGGTGGCGCTGGCCACCCTCTCGCGCGAACACATCATGGACGTGGAAATGATGATGGCTGGCGCGGTGGTCACCGTGGTTCCGGTGCTGGCGCTGTTCCTGGTGCTGCAGCGGTACTACATCCAAGGTCTGTTGCTGGGGAGCGTCAAGGGATGAAGCGAGCGATCGCCGTTGGACTGGGACTGTTGTGGACCTCCCTGGCGATCGCCGCACCACCGGCACTGCCGGCGCCGAAGGTGCTGGACGACTTCGACGATATCGGCGCCTGGAAACTGGTGCTGTCCGACCAGGTCAGTGGTTCGCTGCGGCCGGTCAGCGGCGCCGGCGGCGGCCGTGCCCTGTGCCTGGACTATGATTTCCACAAGGTCTCCGGCTACGTCGGCATCCGCCGCGCGCTGAACATCGACTACCCGGTCAACTACCGTTTCGGCTTCCAGCTGCGTGGTGATTCGCCGGCCAACGACCTGCAGTTCAAGCTGATCGATGCCAGCGGCGACAACGTCTGGTGGGTCAACCGCCCGGGCTACAGCTTCCCCAAGGCGTGGACACCGGTCGAATACCGGCGTCGCCAGATCGACAAGGCGTGGGGGCCGTCGCCCGAGGAGGAGATGGCGCGCAGCGCCGCGGTCGAGTTCACGATCTACAGCAAGGTCGGTGGCCGCGGCACGTTGTGCTTCGACAAGCTGACCCTGCAGGGCCTGCCACCGCAGGATGATTCGGCACTGGTGCCATCGGTCATCGCCGATACCGCCACCGCGCTGCAGGACCGCATGATCGATGGCAAGGGCGATACGTTCTGGATCAGCGGCGGGGTCAAGCAGCAGACCATCAGCCTGGACCTGCACAAGAGCCGCGAGATCGGCGGTGCGGTGATCGACTGGCTGCCGAACCTGGAAGCCAATCGTTACACCGTGCGGACGTCCGAAGATGGCCGGGACTGGCGCACTGTGCGCGAGGTGACCGGCGGTGCGGGTGGCCGCGACTGGCTGGCGCTGCCGGACACCGACGCACGCTACGTGCGTTTCGATCTGCTCGATGGCCCGAACTGGCGCTATGGCATCCGTGACATCACGCTCAAGCCGCTGGCGTTCGCCGCCACGCCGAACGCCTTCCTGTCCTCGGTGGCGGCCGACCTGCCGCGCGGTTCGCTGCCGCGTGCGTATGTGGGCGAACAGCCGTACTGGACCCTGCTCGGCCTCGATGGCGGCCAGGAACAGGCGCTGATCAGCGAGGACGGTGCGCTGGAGCCGGCCAAGGGCAGCTTCAGCATCGAGCCGTTCATCCGCCTCGACGGCAAGCTGCTGGACTGGTCGAAGGTGGCCACGACCCAGTCGCTGCAGGACCACTATCTTCCGATCGCCAACGTCGACTGGGTGCACGAGAAGGCCGGCCTGGCGGTGACCAGCTTCGTGCAGGGCACGCCGGAGCGCGCGCAGTTGATCGGCCGCTACCGGCTGAGCAATCCGGACAAGGTGGCGCACGAGTACACCCTGGCGCTGGCGATCCGCCCCTGGCAGGTCAACCCGCCGACCCAGTTCCTCAACACCGTCGGCGGCTTCAGCCGCATCGATGCGCTGGACGTGGGCGAACAGCTGGTACGCATCAACGGCGAGCCGCGCATCTATCCACTGCAGGTGCCCGATGCCCGTTTCGCCAGCACGTTCGATGGCAAGCTCGATGCGATGCATCTTGCGTCCGGAAAATATCCGGCCACTACGGCAGTGAAGGACAGTACCGGCATGGCGTCCGGTGCGCTGCTGTATACGATCAAGCTGGAACCCGGGCAGAGCCGCGAAGTGGCAGTGGTGCTGCCGCAGACCGGGAGCTGGGCGCCGCAGGCGCTGGACGTGGCCAAGGCGCAGGCGCAGGTGGCCGAACAGTGGCGGCACGCGCTGGGCGTGGTCTCGCTGCAGGTGCCGGCGGCAGGCCAGGCCCTGGTCGACACCCTGCGCACCGCCGTGGCGCACATGCTGATCTCCCGGGTCGGCCCGCGCCTGCAGCCGGGCACGCGCTCGTACGCGCGCAGCTGGATCCGCGACGGCGCGATGATTTCCGAAGGCCTGCTGCGCATGGGGCGCAGCGATGCCGTGCGTGACTACATCAACTGGTATGCGCCTTACCAGTTCGAGAACGGCAAGGTGCCGTGCTGTGTCGATGCGCGCGGCAGCGACCCGGTGCCGGAGAATGACAGCCACGGTGAGCTGATCTACAGCATCGCCGAATATGGGCGCTATACCGGCGACAGCACCTTCGCCGAGCTGATGTGGCCGCACGTGCAGGGCGCCTACAGCTACATGGAGCAGCTGCGTGCCAGCGAGCGTACCGAAGAGAACCGTGCGCGCAATCCGGCGTTCTACGGGATGATGCCGGCCTCGATCAGCCACGAAGGCTATTCGGCCAAGCCGATGCATTCGTACTGGGATAATTTCTGGGCGTTGCGCGGCTACAAGGACGCAGCATCGCTGGCGGCCCAGCTGGGCAAGGTCGAAGCGATGCAGATCGCCGAGTCGCGTGACCAGTTCCGTGATGATCTGCAGGCGTCACTGCTGTCGGCGATGCAGCAGCACAACATCGACTACCTGCCGGGCTCGGCCGAGCTGGGCGATTTCGACGCGACCTCGACCACCATCGCGCTGGCGCCGGGCGGCGAGCAGGGCCGGCTGCCGCAGCAGGCGTTGGAGGCGACCTTCGAGCGCTACTGGAAGGAATTCGTGGCCCGCCGCGATGGCAAGCGCGAGTGGAAGGACTACACGCCGTACGAGTGGCGCAACGTGGCCGCCTTCGTTCGCCTGGGCTGGCGCGATCGCGCCTGGCAGGCGACCGAGTTCTTCTTCAAGGACCGTGCGCCGCAGACCTGGAACCAGTGGGCCGAAGTGGTCTCGCGCACGCCGCGCAAGCCGTTCTTCGTCGGTGACCTGCCGCATGCCTGGGTCGCCTCGGACTTCGTGCGCTCGGCCCTGGACATGTTCGCCTACAGTCGTGACATGGACGATGCGCTGGTGTTGGCCGCCGGCATCCCGACGGCCTGGCTGCAGGGCGAGGGCATCGCCGTGCAGGGCCTTCGCACGCCGCAGGGCCAGCTCAATTACCGCCTGCAGCGCAGCGACAAGCAGCTGGTGCTGGAGGTGCAGCCGGGCCTGGTGCCACCGGTCGGTGGCGTGGTGTTGCCGTGGCCGTACGCCGGTGATCCGGGCGAGGCGACCATCAACGGCGAAGCGGCCGAATGGATCAACAAGGAACTGCACGTGCACCAGCTGCCGGCACGGGTCGAGATCGATGTACCGGGCGCGGTGCGCCGCGCCGAGCGCAAGGGGCAGTAACGATGAAGCACCAAGGGGAGGGAGCGCGTGCGACGGTGCGCGCCCTGGGGCTGGCCATTGCATTGGCATTGCCAGGGCTGACGCTGGCGGCGGTGCCGCAGGTCGCATCGCCAGCGGTGGACATCGCCAGCGCGCCAGGCATGAGCATGGTCACCTTCAACCTCCATCATGACCGCGAAGACTGGCCAAGCCGCCGCCGTACCATCCTGGCCGAACTCAAGCGCTTGCAGCCCGATGCCATCGCGCTGCAGGAGGTGATCCAGCGCCGCAACGTGCGCAACCAGGCGCAGTGGCTGGCCAGCCAGCTCGGCTACAAGTACGTATTCGTGTCCACCGATCCGGTGGGTGCGCCGAAGCGTTACGGCAATGCGTTGCTGACCCGGCGGCCGATCTTCGCCCAGGGGGACCATCTGCTGCTGCCATTGGACGACTACCGCACGGTGGCCCACCTGCGCATCGACGTCGACGGCACGCCGGTGAACGTCTACGCCACGCATCTCAACGAGCGCAACGACGAGAGTGGTCAGCGCATCCGCCGTACCCAGGTCGAGGACCTGCTGCGCTTCATCACCGCTACCTCGGCCGGCGCGCCGGTGGTGATCGCGGGCGACTTCAATGCGCTGGTGGACGCAGGTGACCTGAGCGAGCTGCGCAGCCATTACGGCGACAGCTATGGCAGCGTGCACGTCAACACCGACCTGGCCGGGGTCAGCACCTTGAACCGGCACTATTACCAGGCACCTTCGCGTATCGACCACATCTTCTTCCAGCAGGACCGGATGGTCGCGCGCGAAGCGAAGCTCCTGTTCGACCAGCCCGATGACAGCGGTCGCTGGGCCTCGGACCACTACGGCGTGTGGACCCGGTTGCAGTTCGCGCCGACGCGCTGATGTCCTGGTAGGTGCCAACCTTGGTTGGCACGGACGTCCGCGTTCGCTCGAACAACGGCGCCAACCAAGGTTGGCCTCTACCAGAGCGCTGCACGCGCCCGGCGCACAAACAGAAACGGCGGGGATCATCGATCCCCGCCGTTCCTTTTCACGCGACCAGATCGCGATCAGTTCGCCGGCGGTGTGCGCTTGGCGGCGTCTTCGTCTTCTTCGTCGGCCTTGGCTTCGGCCGCCTGGGCGGCGGCATCGGTGTGACCATCGGCGACCGGATCGATCGACGGCGTCACCACCGCATCGGCGACCGGGGCCGCAGCTTCCACCGGTGCGGCTTCAACTGCCACCGGAGCGACTGGCTGTTCGGCGACCGGTGCGGTCTCGACAACCGGCTTGGCTTCAACCGCGGGAGCGGCCTCCACCACCGGGGCGGCCTCAACGGCCAGCGGCTCGGCTTCAGCCACCGGGGACGCTGCAACAACCTCCGGCTTCGATTCCACGACCGGAGCAGCCTCGACCACGACCGGCTTCACTTCGACCACCGGAGTGGCTTCAACGGCCGGGGCAGCCTCAACCACGACCGGCTTGGCTTCGACCGCCGGTGCTGCAGCCACCAGCGGCTGGGCCGGGGTCGCCGCGTCGATGGCATCGAGCATGCTGGTCTGCACCGGCGAAGATGCCGGTTCGGCCTTGGCCACGGTATTGATCGGGGCCTGTACCTCGGCCACCACCGGTGCAGCGGCATCGACCACGGCGCTGCTCACCACCGCGACCGGCGCGGCGACAACAGCGGCGGCGGCACGGACCGGCTTTCCGGATTCGGCAGCGGTCGGTTCGACTTCGTCATCGAAATCGAATTCCGGTTGCGAACGGGCCGGCTGCGCAGCGGCGACCGGAGTGGTCCCGGCGACGCTGTCGTTGCTCTGCTCGGCGACATCAGCGGCATCGGTGTCATCACTGTCGTCCGCGTCGTCCTGATCATCGCCCAGGCCATCGCCGCCGGCAGCGTTCTCGGCGCCACCACGACGGCGGCGACGGCCACCACGACGGCCACGGCGGCGGCGGGTCGCGCCTTCACCGGCCTGCTCGCCGTTGGCGTCGACAGCAGCCTCTTCACCGGTCACGGCAATCGCCTCGGCCCCGTTGCCGGCGTTGGCAGTGGTGTCGGCCGGTGCAGTGGCTTCCGCCGGAGCGGAGGCGGCCGGCGCAACCGGCGCCACCGGCGCAGTGGCTTCCTGAGCGGTCACCCCATTGGCGGCGACCGCCGTGGCGGCCACGGCGGCAGCCGCGGTCACGGCCTCGGCCGGTGCCTCGGCGGTGCTGCGCTGCGGCTTCTCGGCCGGCTTGTCACCGTCCTGCGGCTGGCGCGGCTGCTTGGGCTGCTTCAGCTTCGGCTGCTGCTGGTTCTGGTTCTGGCCCTGCTGCTCGTTGCGCGGCTTGTTCTGCTGATGCGGCTGCTGGCCGTCCTTCTGCTGAGGCTCCTTCTGCCTGCCCTGCTGCGGCTGCTGCTGGGCATTGCCGTTGTTGCCGTTGCGGCCGTCCTTGCGCTGCTCACCGCGCTCCTTGCGGTTGCCGCCATCCTTCTGCTGCTGAGCGTTGCCGTTGCCACGGTTGTCGTCGCGGCGATCCTTGCGGTCCTTGTTGCGATCCTTGTTGCGGTCCTTGCGGCCGCCGTCCTGCTGCTGGCGGGCAACAGGAGCCGCCGGTGCCGGTGCCGGCGCCGGTTCGCCACCGAACACGCGCTTGAGCCAACCGATCACGCCGCCGCTCGGGGCCGCTGCAACCGGCGCTGCCACGACCGGGGCCGGTGCCGCTGCGGCCGGCTCCACTTCCTCGCGCACCGGGGCGGGGGAGGTGTGCTTGACCTGGGTCACCGCCGGCGGCGGGATGTTCAGCTGGCCCTTGGTCAGGGCATGCACCGGCAGCTTGCGCGGGGTGCCGCGCTGGTAACTGGGCTTGTTGCTCTCTTCACCCAGCTCGTTCTCGCGCAGGCGGGTGACGGTGTAGTGCGGGGTGTGCAGCTGCTCGTCGGCGACGATCACGATCGGCGCCTCGTGGCGCTGCTCGATCTCGCGCAGGGCACTGCGCTTTTCGTTCAGCAGGTAATTGGCGATCTCCACCGGCGCCTGGACCAGCACCTGCCCGGTGTTTTCCTTCATCGCATGCTCTTCGGCAACGCGGATGATCGACAGCGACAGCGACTCAACGCTGCGCATGCGGCCGTGGCCGTCGCAACGCGGGCAGACGATCTGGCTGGATTCACCCAGACTCGGGCGCAGGCGCTGGCGGCTCATTTCCAGCAGGCCGAAGCGCGAGATGCGGCCAACCTGGACGCGCGCACGGTCGTACTTCAGCGCGTTGGCCAGGCGGTTCTCGACCTCGCGCTGGTGCTTGTTGGAGGCCATGTCGATGAAGTCGATCACCACCAGGCCGCCCAGGTCGCGCAGGCGCAGCTGGCGGGCCACTTCCTCGGCCGCTTCCAGGTTGGTCTGGAACGCGGTGTCCTCGATGTCGCTGCCCTTGGTGGCGCGCGAGGAATTGACGTCGACCGCGGTCAGCGCTTCGGTCTGGTCGACCACGATCGAGCCGCCCGACGGCAGGCGCACGTTGCGCTCGTAGGCGCCCTCGATCTGCGACTCGATCTGGAAGCGGTTGAACAGCGGGATGTCGTCCTTGTAATGCTTGAGCTTGCGCAGGGTCTGCGGCATCACCTGCTGCATGAACTCGCGGGCGTGCTCGTACATCTCCTCGGTGTCCACCAGGATCTCGCCGATGTCGGCGCGCAGGTAGTCACGCAGGGCGCGCACGATCAGGCGCGATTCCTGGTAGATCAGGAACGGAGCCGGCTTGCTCAGTGCGGCTTCGGCGATGGCGCGCCAGACATTGAGCAGGTAGTCCAGGTCCCACTGCAGCTCTTCCGCATCGCGGCCGACGCCGGCGGTACGGATGATCACGCCCATGTCGTCGGGAATGTTCAGCTTGTCCAGGGCGTCCTTCAGCGCGGCCCGGTCTTCGCCCTCGATGCGACGGGAAACGCCGCCGGCGCTGGGCGAGTTCGGCATCAGCACCATGTAGCGGCCGGCCAGCGAGATGAACGTGGTCAGGGCGGCGCCCTTGTTGCCACGCTCTTCCTTGTCGACCTGGACGACGATCTCCTGGCCTTCCTTCAGCAGCTCGCGGATGCCGGCCTTGTTGTGGTCGACACCGGCCTGGAAGTAGTCGCGGGAGATTTCCTTCAGCGGCAGGAAGCCATGGCGGCCACCGCCGTACTCGACGAAGGCGGCTTCCAGCGAGGGCTCGATGCGGAAGATCCGGCCCTTGTAGATGTTGGACTTCTTCTGTTCCTTCGACGGCTGTTCGATGTCGATGTCATACAACGACTGGCCATCCACGATGGCAACACGCAGCTCTTCAGCCTGCGTGGCGTTGATCAGCATTCGCTTCATTGTTGCGTTCCTCGCAAGCGGCTACCGCGCGGAACGCCATGGGGTTTCGCCTCTGGACACGGTTCGCCGCCCATTCGCGCAAGCGCGGGGAGGGCGGCTTGGGTTTCCAGCGCTACGACACCACGGCAGGCCGCGGGAGCGCTTCACTCTTATGGGTTTTGGGGTGTTACAGGCCGCAGGCAGCTGTCAGCCAGGCTGGAGCGCCACGCGGGACATGTTCAGCACGGTTGCGTGTCAGGCATCCGGCGATGGCCGGGAAGGCCGGTGAGCCGCTAACATGGCCGCCCCGCGGGCGGTGGTCGCGCACTGTGCCGGATTCGTCGGAAGCTGGGCTTCTGGCCCTGAGTAACTTCCAACGAAATCAATCCCTTATCTCGCCCCCCGAGTGTAACAGAATAAACAGCCTGATGACCGTCCAAGACCCCACCAAACCCGCTGGCGACAAGCCTTCCGTGCGCATGATCACCGTTCCCGCCGACCGCGCCGGCCAGCGCCTGGACAACTTCCTGCTCGGCCAGCTGAAGGGCGCCCCGCGCAGCCTGGTCTACAAGCTGGTGCGCAGTGGCCAGGTTCGGGTGAACGGTGGCCGCGCCAAGGCCGAACGCAAGCTCGAGGCCGGTGACGAGGTGCGCGTGCCGCCGGTCCGTCTCACTGAGGAAGGAGACAAGGCCGGTCCGCCGGAGGCGTTCATGCGCCGCCTGGAGCAGGCCATCGTCTTCGAGGACGCCCGCCTGCTGGCCCTGAACAAGCCGACCGGCGTGGCCAGCCACGGCGGCAGCGGCATCAGCTTCGGCGCCATCGAGACCCTGCGCGCGCTGCGCCCGGGGCAGACCCTGGAGCTGGTCCACCGGTTGGATCGCGACACCTCCGGCCTGCTGATCGTGGCCAAGAAGCGCTCGGCGCTGAGCGAACTGCAGGCCTTGCTGCGTGAAGACCACGGCGCCGGCATCCGCAAGCGCTACCTGACCCTGCTGGCCGGGCGCATGCCCGACGGCGTGATGACGGTCGACGCCCCGCTGCACGTGGGCCTGCGCCAGGGCGGCGAGCGCCATGTGCAGGTCAATGCGATCGGCAAGGAATCGATCAGCCACTTCCGGGTGCTGGAACGCCGCGGTGGCCATTCGTACTGCGAAGTCCGCATCGAGACCGGCCGCACCCACCAGATCCGCGTGCACGCCCAGCATCTGGGGCATCCGGTGGCCGGTGACGACAAATACGGCGATCCAGCGGTCAACAAGCGGCTTCGTGAGCAGATCGGGCTGAAGCGCTTGTTCCTGCATGCGGCCTCGCTGGAGTTCGCGCTGGATGACGGCAAGAGCCCATACGTATTGAACGCGCCGCTGGCGGATGAGCTGGTCGAGGCGCTGGACCGGCTGAAGTAAGGATCTCCCGTAGCGTCGAGTCACGCTCGACTGCGCCTCGGTCGGGCCGCGCGGAAAGCCAGTCGAGCATGGCTGGACTCTACAGGGCGAGCCGGGAACCCCTCACCACTTGAACAGCACCAGGCTGATCGCCAGCGTGCCCATGCCGGCCACCAGTCCGTAAACCGTCTCGTGGCCCTTGGCATAGCGCTTGGCCGCCGGCAGCAGCTCATCCAGCGCCAGGAACACCATCACGCCGGCGATCAGGCCGAACACCCAGCCGAACGTGGCGTGCGACAGCGATCCTGACAGCAGCCAGTAGCCAAGCGCCGCGCCCACGGGCTCGGCCAAGCCCGACAGCAGGCTGGCACTGAACGCGTAGAACTTGTTCTGGGTGGCGAAGTACACCGGCACCGCGATCGCGATGCCCTCGGGAATGTTGTGGATGGCGATGGCGAAGGCCAGTGGCATGCCCACCGATGGGCTTTCCAGCGTGGCGAAGAAGGTCGCCAGCCCTTCCGGGAAATTGTGTGCGGTGATCGCAACCGAGGTCAGCAGCGCGACCCGCTTCAGGTACTCGCGGCTGTTCTCGCGGAACGCAGGGTCCTGTTTGTCCAGGCTGTCATGCGGATTGGGAATGAAGTGGTCGATCAGTACGATCACGATCACGCCCAGCAGGAAGGCCAGGGTGCCGTAGGTGAAGCCGGTGCGCTCGCCATACGCCAGTGCAAACGACGCAATGGACTTGTTGAGGATCTCCGACAGCGACACATAGACCATCGCGCCACCGGCAAAGGCCAGACCGAACGCCAGCAGGCGCGGGCTGGGGCGGCGCGAGAACAGCACCAGCAGGCTGCCGATCGCGGTGGCCAGGCCTGCGGCAAGCGTGACCGCCAGTGCGATCCAGATGTTTTCAGGGGGAATCTGCAGCATCAACCCACGCGATCCTGGTCAACAGACAGCCGCCCCGGGCAGGGCCGGGGCGGCGAGGGCGAGGCGGGCGTCGGCAGGCCCCGTCGGGGGGCGCGCGATCAGCCGCCGCGGCGCAGGCGTTCTTCGATGGCGAAGCACTGGTCCGGCTTCGGCTGTGGCGGGTTGAAGCTGACAGGAACCTGGATGGTGGCCGGCACCGGTTGGCCGTTACGGGTGGCGGCCTTGAACTGCCAGCCCTGCACGGCGGTCTTGGCCAGTTCGTCCAGCTGCGGGTTGCCCGCCTCGGTCAACAGCGCAACCTCGCTCGGCTTGCCGTCGGTGCCGATGGTCACCTTGAAGGTGCTGGTGCCACCCACGCCCATGCAGGCCAGTTCCAGCGGGTACTGCGGCGGCGGCGTCTTCACCGCGGCCACTTCGGTCGGCGGCGGTGGTGGCGGTGACGGCGGTTCGGACGCGCCACAGCCGGCCAGGCCGGTCGCAGCGATCAGGGACAGGCTCAGCAAACGTACGTTCATGGCAGTTGCTCCGTCAGGGCCGAAGTCTTGGCCGCGCAGATGAAGTCGTTCTCGCTCAGCCCGCCCACATCGTGGGTGGAGAAGCGCACGACCGCGCGGTCGTAGTGCACGCCCAGGTCCGGGTGGTGGTCCTCGCGGTGGGCGATCCAGGCCAGCGCGTTCACGAAGGCCATGGTGGCGTAGTAATCCTTGAAGCGGAAGGTACGCGACAGGGCCTGGTCACCCTCGCTCAGCTCCCAGCCGGGAACCTGCGGCAGCAGTTCGGCCAGGCGGGCCTCGCCGAGCTTGTGGTCGCTGCCTTTGCGCGGCACGCAACGGGCCTGGGCCAGTGGAATCAGGTCGGCCATGGGAATCTCCACCTCGTGTTGACTGAACAATGCGCCGGACGGTGTATAAACCGAATGAGCGGCTGACGCTTACTTGGCTAGAATAGCCTGATGATCCAGATCTCCGACACTGCCCAGACCCATTTCCGCAAGTTGATCGAACGCGAGGGCGTGCCCGGCATGGGCGTGCGCCTGAGCGCGGTCGACCCCGGTACGCCGCGCGCCGATGCCCGGCTGGAATTCGCCGAACCGACCGACCTGCTCGGTGACGAGTGGGCGGTGGACTGCGATGGTTTCACCCTCTATGTCGACGCCGGCAGCGTTGGCTGGCTCGATGGCGCCGAGATCGACATCGTCGCCGGCACCGCCGGTGCCCAGCAGCTGACCATCAAGGCGCCGCGCATCAAGGGCGAAGCGCCGGGTGATGCGGCCTCGCTGGTCGAACGCGTGCACTGGGTGGTGGAGAACGAAGTCAATCCGCAGCTGGCCTCGCATGGCGGCAAGGTGGCCGTGCAGGAAGTCTCGTCCGACGGCGTGGTGCTGCTGCGCTTCGGTGGTGGCTGCCAGGGCTGCGGCATGGCCGATGTGACGCTCAAGCAGGGCATCGAAAAAACCCTGATGGGCCGCGTGCCGGGCGTGACCGCCGTGCGTGACGCGACCGATCATGACAGCGGCCACGCGCCTTACATTCCGCGCGGCAACGTCGCCTGATCGCTGACGCGTGCCTCTGACCCGGGCCGAGCAACTCATTGATCTGCTGCTGGCGCGCCAGCAGCCCCGCGCCGTCCTCGAAAAGTCCACGCGTCTGCCCTATGGCTGGGCGCTGTGGCTGCGCTCGCTGGGGCCACTGCCGCGGCCGTTCCATGCCCGCGAGGTGATCGCAGTTTTCCTGCCGCGCCCGCTGCCGGGCCCGCCAGGCCAGTCGCCGCGGCTGTCGCCGTGGCAGGCGCTGCGCCGATTGTTCTGGCAGGACTGGGACGCCGCGCCGCGCGACCAGCGCTGGATGCGCTGGACCTCGGCACTGGTCAGTGCACTGCTGCACCTGCTGTTCTTCGTGCTGTTGCTGTGGGTGGCGGTGATCCGTACCAGCGCGCCGGACGAAGAGGGCACCGAGGGCGAGCGCGTGCAGGTGGAGTTCGTCGGCCGCGCGTCGCAGGAAGGCGGTGGCGATCAGCCGGGCGCCGAAGCGGCTGCGGCTGCGGCGGCAGGTCGGGTTGCGCCGGGCCAGGAGGCGGGCGCTGCCTCGGCCCCTGCGCCACGTCCGGTGGCTGCCGAAACCACCGCCTCATCCCCGGCATCCGCGCCGACCGCCAGCGTTCCACCACCGCCGGCCGACGCCGAGCCGGCGCCGGTGGCCGCGCCGCCGCCTTCGCCCGTCCAGGCCACCGAAGTGGCGCAGGCCAGCACGGATTTCGTGGTGCCGCCGGTCAGTGTGCCGCGCACCGAAGTCAGCGTCGTGCCGCGTGACAGCACACCCGCCGTGCGCGAGCGCAGCGTGCAGCCGGTGCAGGCGCCGCCGACACCAAGCCCGGTGCGTACCCCGGAACTGGCCGTGCGCACGCCGCAGGTGCGTGACATCCAGGTGCGCGAACGCGAAGTCAGTACGGTCGACGCGCCGGTCGCTCCCCAACCGCTGCGCAGCGCGGAAGTGCAGGTGCGCGTGCCGCAGCAGGACGTGCAGGTGCGCGAACGTGAAGTGCAGGCCGTGGCCGATCCGCAGGTGCGGATGGCGGCGGTGGCCGGGCGTGAGCCCGCCGTACGCGCGCCCACTGGCCGCGACGTGCAGGTGCGGGAACGTGAAGTGGCCTCGGCACCGGTGGCAGCACCGGCATCCTCCAGTGGCAGTGCCACGGCGACGCCTGCGACTGCGGCCCAGGGCAGCGCGACGCAGGCGAGCAGCAGCGCGCGTCCGTCAGCATCCAGCAGCACACCCGCAAACGCGGGAGCGCGCCCGGCGCCTGATCCAGGCAACTGGGCGATGCCTGCCAAGGGCGATGACTGGGGGTCTTCCAGCCGCAACCGCGACGGCAGCAGCAACGGTACCCGCCAGGCCAGTACCGCCGGCAAGGGCAGCGGCCTGTTCAATGCCGATGGCAGCGTGCGCGTGCCTGGCCAGGAGGGCGATGGCCATGCCGCGCGCGGTGCGCCCGGCGGTGCCAACGACGGCTGGAGCAAGGAGCGCATTGCGCAGTCCGGCACCTGGCTGAAGCGCCCGCCGTACGACTACACGCCGACCTCGTTCGACAAATACTGGGTGCCGCAGGAATCGCTGCTGGCCGAATGGGTGCGCAAGGGCGTCAAGGCGATGGAGATTCCATTGCCGGGCACCAACACAAGGATCTCCTGCGTCATTTCGATCCTGCAGGCCGGTGGCGGCTGTGGCCTGACCAACCCCAACATGCAGGACCAGCCGGCCGTGGCACGACCGCCGCCGGACATCCCGTTCAAGAAGGAACTGCAGGAAGACAACGGGAGCCGCTAGGCAGGGGGCCGCGCCGACGTGCTGGCCGGCCCGCGCTTTGGCCTCTGCCAAGGCGTCAGTGCATGCCGGCCAAGGCAGTGACCTTACGCGCTCTGCGACAGGAACACCCAGAACGGTACGTCGCGGCCGACCCAGTCACGGCTGGTCTCGTCCATCACGTCCAGCAGGGTGTCGAAGTCCTTCTGCGGACCGGCGCGCAGCGCGTCCACGTCGGCCAGGAACAGCGCGTAGCCATTGGCCGGCAGCCATTGCAGGTCGCGCAGGTTGTCCGACAGCGCATCCCAGTTGCCGCCGAAACCGGCCGGGAAATCCAGCTGTGCGGCCAAACGGGCGAGCAGGGTGCGCTTGTCCGCGACGCCCTCCAGATCGATGCGGATCACTTTCAGGCCGGCATCGCGCATCGCCGCGGCCAGTGCGCCGATGTCGTCGCTGTCGATGGCGTAGACGCCGGCGTTGTTGATGTCATGCAGGCCAAGGCCGAAATCATCGTGGCTCATCACTGCGCTCCCTGGGCCGGTACGGTGAAGCTGCGGAATGACGCGTAATGGTCGTCGGTGTAGTACCACGCTTCCGGCGGATCGCCGCCGGTGACGATGCGACGCGTGCCACGCGTACGCGCGCCAGGGGTGTCGACGGTGTATTCGCGGTAGTAGCCGCGCGCGCGCTGCGGCAGTTGCTGCTCGCGGTTGCCGAAGGTACTGCCGTCCTGGCGGTGCGGGAATGGACCGCCACGCTGGATCAGGGCGATGGTCGCGCGCGCTTCGGCGGGCAGGAACGCGGGAAGTCCGCTGTCCTTGCCGGGCGAGGCGGTGGCCGGCGCGCGCGCGACAGGCGTGCCCTGCAGGTCGGGCGCGAACTGCGGCGCTGGCGGCCTTTGCAGGAAATGGTTGGCGACCAGGCCGAGCAGCAGCAGGGCGATGGCGGTGATCAGCAGCCGGGGGTTGCGCATGGGCAGGGGCGGGCGAGGGTAGTACACGCACTGTAGCGCCTGTGCGCTGCACGGTGCATGAGGAGAGCGCTGCGTCACTGCTGCGTAACAATTGCCGTCGTGCTCACTGGCAGGACGCAATTTCCTTTACATCCCCCTTGGTAATCTGGCGGTCTGTCCCCATCATTCACCGCGCACCGCCCGACATCGTCGGGTGCCCTCGCAATCAGGAGATGCATCATGGCCTACACCCTGCCCAAGCTGTCCTACGCCTACGACGCGCTGGAACCGCATATCGATGCGGCGACGATGGAAATCCATCACACCAAGCATCACCAGACCTACATCAACAACGTCAACGCGGCGCTGGAAGGCACCGAGTACGCTGACCTGCCGGTCGAAGAGCTGGTGAAGAAGCTCAAGTCGCTACCGGAGAACCTGCAGGGCCCGGTGCGCAACAACGGTGGTGGCCATGCCAACCACTCGCTGTTCTGGACCGTGATGGCCCCCAATGCCGGCGGCAACCCGGTGGGCGACGTGGCCAAGGCCATCGACAAGGACCTGGGCGGTTTCGACAAGTTCAAGGATGCCTTCACCAAGGCCGCGCTGACCCGTTTCGGCAGTGGCTGGGCGTGGCTGAGCGTGACCCCGGACAAGAAGGTCGTGGTCGAGAGCACCGGCAACCAGGACAGCCCGCTGATGGAAGGCAACACCCCCATCCTCGGCCTGGACGTGTGGGAACACGCGTACTACCTGAAGTATCAGAACCGCCGCCCGGAATACATCGGCGCGTTCTTCAACGTCATCGACTGGAACGAAGTCGAGCGCCGTTACCAGGAAGCGATCGCCTGATCGCGTGACGGGATGACATGAGAAGGCCGGGGGAGACCCCGGCCTTTTCTGTTGCAGCAGTCGTTCGATAGTGCCGGCCGCAGGCCGGCAACCGTGCAGTACCGGGGGAGCCGGCCAGCGGCCGGCACTACCTATTCCGCAGTGGCCGTATCGCCCTGCAGGCGCAGGGTCGCCATCACACCCAGACGCAGGCCGGGCAGGTCGCCGTCGGCCGGCAGCAGGATCGGCTGCTGGCGGATGCCGCCGAAATGCTTGACCTGGAACAGCACATCCAGGCCGTGGCCGCTGCTGCCGCCCCCACTGGCCGCCGGCGCCTCGGCACGGCCGCCGGGATTGCGCCGGGCCGGCTGGAACCCCGGCGTGCTGCGCACCAGTTCCACCGTGCTGGCCGAGAAATCGCCGGCAATCAGGCTCGGCATGCCTTCGGCGGTGGCGCCGATCCAGGTCATCAGGTCGCTGGTCTGGTGCTGGCGGGCGCTAGCCTCGTCCGGGTCCGGGCGCAGCCGCGCCACATAGATGTTGACCAGCGCCTCGCCCAGCCTCAGCCGCATCATGCCGGCCGCGCTGAAGGTGCCGGGAGGATGCAGCAGGGTCACGCCGTCCTCGCTGACCGGCAGCCGGGTCAGCATGGCGTTGCCATGCCGCAGCGGCTGGCTGGGCGGATCGGCGGTAACGAAGTCGCAGCTGTAGCGCAGCCGGCTGGCCAGCCAGCAGGCCGGGTTGCGGCCCTGCTGCTGCAGCACCTGCTGCACCGAGATCACGTCCGGCTGCAGCTCGGTCAGCAGCTGTGCGACCTGCTCGCGGCGCTGCTTCCATTGCGCGTCATCGCGGCTGGGCAGCTCCAGCGCGGCGACCGTCAGCTGCCTGGGGTCGCTCTCGCTGGCAACGGCGGCCGGCGCCTGTGGTCGTGCCTGCGCCTGCAACGCCAGCAACAGCGCAAGGCAGCTGAGCAGGAGGCGGGCGTGGGCGAGGGGGCGCATAACGATAAGTTTACGCTTTTGTCGTGCAGGTGCCGTGACTTCCGGCAGGGCCTGCACTGCCTGCCATGGATTGGCACCGTTGTCATGCAGCCCTGCAGCGTGCTTCGCAAGCCCCGGTTCCGGTAACCTTGCGCCTTTCGCTTTGCAGGAATGCCTTACAGGATGAGCCACGACGCAGTCGCCCCCATCGCCGGCCAGGGAAAGATGCCGCGCCAGATTCCGTACATCATCGGCAATGAGGCCTGCGAGCGGTTCAGTTTCTACGGGATGCGCAACATCCTGGTGCAGTTCCTGATCACCTCGCTGCTGCTGCAGGAAATCACTGCCGAAGGCCGTGCCGGTGAAGCCAAGGACATCATGCACAGCTTCATGATCGGCGTGTATTTCTTCCCGCTGCTCGGTGGCTGGCTGGCCGACCGGTTCTTCGGCAAGTACCACACCATCCTCTGGTTCAGCCTGGTCTACTGCGCCGGCCACCTGTGCCTGGCGCTGTTCGAGAACAGCCGCGAGGGCTTCTTCCTCGGCCTGGGCCTGATCGCGCTCGGTGCCGGCGGCATCAAGCCGCTGGTGGCCTCGTTCATGGGCGACCAGTTCGACCAGAGCAACAAGCACCTGGCCAAGATCGTCTTCGACGCCTTCTACTGGATCATCAACTTCGGCTCGCTGTTCGCCTCGCTGCTGATCCCGCTGGTGCTGAAGAACTGGGGCCCGCAGTGGGCGTTCGGCATCCCGGGCATCCTGATGTTCATCGCTACCTTCGTGTTCTGGCTGGGCCGCAGGCGCTACGTGCTGGTGCCGCTGCCGCCGAAGGACCCGCATTCGTTCGCCAACGTGGTGCGTACCGCGCTGACCACGCGCGTGGCTGGCCAGGGCCGTCCGGGCCTGGTGATCGCCGTGCTTGGCCTGGCGCTGGCGGTGGCCTCGTTCGGCCTGGTCGGTTCGCTGGGCATCGTGATCTGCCTGTGCCTGGCGCTGGTGGCCATCCTTGCCGGCATCGGTGGCGGCACCTGGCTGCAGCTGGACCGCGCCCGTGGCCAGCATCCGGCCGAAGCCGTGGAAGGCGTGCGCTCGGTACTGCGCGTGCTGGTGATCTTCGCGCTGACCACGCCGTTCTTCTCGCTGTTCGACCAGAAGGCCTCGACCTGGGTCCTGCAGGGCCAGCAGATGCAGATGCCAAGCTGGTTCACCGCCTCGCAGATGCAGGCGCTGAACCCGCTGCTGGTGATGATCCTGATTCCGTTCAACAACCTGGTGCTGTATCCGGCCCTGCGCCGCTTCGGCTTCGAACCGACCGCGCTGCGCCGCATGACCGCCGGCATCGCCTTCAGTGGCCTGGCCTGGATCGTGGTGGGTGGCATCCAGGTGGTGATGGACGGCGGCAACGCCATGTCGATCTTCTGGCAGATGCTGCCGTACGCGCTGCTGACCTTCGGTGAGGTGCTGGTCTCGGCCACCGGCCTGGAGTTCGCCTACAGCCAGGCACCGCAGGCGATGAAGGGCGTGGTGATGAGCTTCTGGAACCTGACCACCACCATCGGCAACCTGTGGGTGCTGCTGTCCAACGCGGCGGTGCGCAACGACACGGTCACCCACCAGATCGCGGGCACGGGCCTGAGCGAGGCGGCGTTCCTGATGTTCTTCTTCGCCGGCTTCGCCTTCGTCGCGGCGTTGGCCTTCGGTTGGTACGCGAAACGCTATCGTATGGTCGACAACTACCGTACCGCCTGAGCCTGACATGACCCCCGTCAATCTGCTGTTGATCGCCATCACCGCCATCCTGTCGTGGATGGCGTTCAACAACCGCAAGCTGGCCGACCGCCTGATCCTGTGGCCGCCGGCCATCGACCGTCACCGCCAGTACGACCGGCTGGTGACCTATGGCTTCATCCACGCCGACTGGTCGCACCTGATCTTCAACATGATCACCCTGTTCTTCTTCGGGGGATTCATCGAGAGCGTGATGGTGCAGCTGACCGGCAGCTACCTGACCTACCCGGCGTTCTACATCGGCGCGCTGCTGGTCTCGATCCTGCCCAGCTACCTGAAGAACCAGAAGAACCCGAACTACCTCAGCCTCGGGGCGTCCGGGGCGGTATCGGCGGTGCTGTTCGCCTTCATCCTGATCAAGCCGTGGTCGATCATCCTGGTGTTCTTCATCCCGGCACCGGCGATCATCTATGCCGCGTTCTACGTCGGCTACAGCATCTGGATGGACAGGCGCGGTGGCGACCGCATCAACCACAGCGCGCACCTGGCAGGTGCGGCGTTTGGCGTGATCTTCATGCTGGCCATGCAGCCGAGCATCTTCACCCACTTCCTGCGCGAACTCTCCAACCCGACCTTCCGCCTCGGCGGCG
Organism: Stenotrophomonas muris; assembly: GCF_052751275.1. Taxonomy (NCBI): domain Bacteria; kingdom Pseudomonadati; phylum Pseudomonadota; class Gammaproteobacteria; order Lysobacterales; family Lysobacteraceae; genus Stenotrophomonas; species Stenotrophomonas muris. The sequence continues at coordinate 829,711 of NZ_CP199879.1, forward strand.
GTTGATGCGGGTAGCGGGGCGGATCGGGTCCGATCCGCCCCGGCCGGGTCAGGCTGCGGTCTGCTGGCCGTAGGTATCCAGCAGGCGGGCGAACACTTCCTCGCCGATGCGCTGGAAATCCTGATCCTCGGTCTGCCCTTCCACCGCCAGTTGCAGCAGGCCCTCCAGCAGGGCGCGGTCGGTATCGGAATGGGAATTGCTGGCGTGCATGGGAGCCTCCACGGTGGTGCGCATGGTCAACGGTCGCAAGGGTCGTGCCAGCCTGGCCGTACCCCTCCATAGGCGATAGCGGCCGGCCCGCCTCCAGCTTGAGGGCGAAAACTGACGTGAATGGACTGGACTTGCCCCTGTTCAGGCTTCACGCGATCATGGCGCCCGGCTGCGCACCATCCACGCAGTCGCCGCAGGAGACAGTTCCATGGCTTCGGTCACGCCCCCCGGTCTGGCCTATGAGGTCGAGCACGACCTGGCCAACCACCGCTTCACCGCACGTGTGCGCGGACAGCTGGCGGTGCTCGATTACCAGATCAAGCGCAGGCGCATGGTCATCACCCATACCGAGGTGCCCGAGCCGATCGCCGGCCGTGGCATCGCCGGTGAGCTGACCCGCGTGGCACTGCGTTTCGCCCGCGAGCAGAAATACAAGGTGGTGCCGGCATGTTCCTACGCCGAAGCCTTCCTGCAGCGCCACGAGGAGTACCACGACCTGCTCGTTGGCTGAACGCCAGCGGGTCACGCTTCAGCCATGGCAGGCGATGATGTACAAACATGAACAGGGGATCCCGATGAAGATTGGAAACAACCGGCCATTGCACGGCAGCGTGTTGGCCGGCGTGGTGGGCGTGCTGTTGCTGGCCGGTTGCCAGCGTGAAAGCGAGCCGGCACCGGCGACCGACGCGGCGCCCGCCGCCGAGGCGACGGCCGCGGGCGAAACGCCGGCCACGGAAGCGCCGCTGGACCTGCGCGACGTGATCGAGAACAACGAGCGCGAAGTGGTGGGCATCAGCTACCCGGCCGGTATCGACCGTTATCCGGGCCTGGCCCGCGCGCTGCAGAGCTATGCCACGAGTGCGCGCAGCGACCTGCAGCAGGCGCTGGACGGGCTGGGCAACGACAAGCCGACCATGCCCTACGAGCTGTCGCTGAGCTTCGAGAAGCTGCTTGAAACCCCGCAGCTGGTGGTGGTCAGTGCCGACGGCAGCCGCTACACGGGTGGCGCCCACGGCGAACCGCTGGTGGCGCGCTTCGTGTGGCTGCCGCAGCAGCAGCAGATGCTCAGCGCCGAAAAGCTTGTGGCCGATGCCAAGGGCTGGAAGGCGATCAGCGATTTCGTCGCCGACCAGTTGCGCGAACGCGTGGCCACCCGCCTCAGTGGCGAGGACATGGACCCGGCCCAGCTGCAGGAATCGCTGCGCAACGCATCGCGCATGATCGCCGACGGAACCGGCCCGCAGGCCGACAATTTCAGCCAGTTCCAGCCACTGACCGACGACAAGGGGCAGATCACCGCGCTGCGCTTTGTTTTCCCGCCGTACCAGGTGGGTCCATACTCGGACGGCACCCAGACCGCCGATGTACCGGCAGCGGTGCTGTTGCCGCACGTGGCCAAGGACTACGTGGAGCTGTTCGCACGCGGTTGACCGCAGTCGAGGAGGTGGCGTGGATACAGGGTTGCAGGAGCGGGTCGCCGGCCTGCTCCACGAAGCCGGGGTCCGCATCGGCGGCACCCAGCCACAGGACATCCAGGTGCATGACCCGCGCTTTTTCGCGCGGGTCATGGGCCACGGCTCGCTCGGCCTGGGCGAGAGCTACATGGAGGGGTGGTGGGATGCCAATGTCCTGGATGAATTCCTCGTCCACCTGATGCAGGCGCACCTGGATGAACGGGTGCACGGCTGGCGCGAAGTGGCAGACGCGCTGAAGGCGCGCCTGTTCAACCTGCAGGCGGGGCAGGGCAGTTACGAAGTCGGTCGCCGCCATTACGACCTCGGCAATGATCTCTACCAGGCCATGCTCGGCCAGCGCCTGGTCTACAGCTGTGGCTATTGGCGCAACGCCGACGACCTCGACGCCGCACAGGAGGCCAAGCTCGACCTGGTCTGCCGCAAGCTGGGCCTGCGCCCGGGCCAGCGCGTGCTGGACATTGGCTGCGGTTGGGGCGAAGCCCTGAAGTTCGCCGCCGAGCGCTACGGTGTCAGCGGCGTCGGCGTGACCATATCGCAGGAGCAGGCCGAGTTCGCGCGGCAGTTGTGCGCTGGCCTGCCGATCGAAATCCGCCTGCAGGATTACCGTGAACTGGACGAACCATTCGATGCGATCTTCTCGATCGGCATGTTCGAGCACGTCGGTGACAAGAACTACGCCAGTTTCTTCGAAGTGGCCAAGCGCTGCCTGTCGCCGCGCGGGTTGCTGCTGTTGCATACCATCGGCACCAATGTCTCACGGCATCGCACCGATCCATGGATTGCACGCTACATCTTCCCCAACTCGATGCTGCCGTCGGCGGTGCAGATCACCAAGGCGTTCGAAGGCCGTTTCGTGCTGGAGGACTGGCACAACTTCGGCACCGACTACGACCTGACCCTGCAGGCATGGCGGCGCAACGTGGAAGCAGCGTGGCCGCGGCTGGATGCGCACTACGACGAGCACTTCCGGCGCATGTGGCGCTTCTACCTGGCCGGGTCGATGGCCACCTTCCGCTGCCGGCACGCGCAGCTGTGGCAGCTGGTGCTGTCGCCGGAAGGCGTGCCGGGTGGGTACGTGGCGCCGCGTTGATGGCGTGGCTGGGGTCGGAGCCCTTTCCGTCGGAAAGGGATCCGACCCCGGGGTCAGATCCCTTTTCGCAGAAGAGGGCTCTGACCCCGACCACAACAAAAAACCGCCCGGTCTCCCGGGCGGTTTTCGTTTCAGGCGACTGCGCTGGCGATCAGTTGCCGGCGCCGGTCAGGCCACGCTTTTCCAGCAGCGGTTCGATCTGCGGCTCGTGGCCGGCGAAATCGCGGAACAGCTGCATCGCGTCGACGCTGCCGCCCTTGGACAGCAGGGTGGCGCGGAAGTGGTCGCCGTTCTTGCGGCTCAGGCCGCCGTTGTCCTTGAACCACTTCTGGGTGTTGGCGTCGAGCACTTCCGACCAGATGTAGGCGTAGTAGCCGGCCGAGTAGCCGCCCATGATGTGGCTGAAGTACGGGGTCTTGTAGCGCGGCGGAACCGGCGCGTAGTAGATGCCGTCCTTCTCCAGCGCGGCGCGCTCGAACGCCATCACGTCCTTGGCCGCCGGCACCTGGTCCGGGCCGATCTGGTGCCAGTTCTGGTCCAGCATCGCCGCCCCCAGGTATTCGGTGGTGGCAAAGCCCTGGTTGAACTTCGATGCGGCAATCACCTTGTCCAGCAGGGCCTGCGGCATCGCCGAACCATTCTGGTAGTGCTTGGCGTAGTTCTTCAGGATGACCGGGTTGTCGGCCCACATCTCGTTCACCTGCGAGGGGAACTCGACGAAGTCGCGCGGCACCGAGGTGCCCGAGAAGTACGGATACTTCACGTTGGAGAACATGCCGTGCAGGGCGTGGCCGAACTCGTGGAAGGTGGTGTTCACCTCATCCCAGGTCAGCAGGGTCGGCTGGCCGGCCGGCGGCTTCGGGATGTTCAGGTGATTGGCTACCACCGGCTTGAAGCCGGTCAGCTTGGACTGCGAGACGTAGGAGTTCATCCACGCACCGCCACGCTTGGAGGCGCGTGCATACGGATCGAAGATGAAGATCGCCAGCTGGCTGCCATCGGCGTCGAACACGTCGTAGACGGTGACGTCATCGTGGTAGACCGGCAGGTCGGTGCGCTGCTTGAAGGTCAGGCCGAATTCCTGGCCGGCGGCGTAGAAGACGCCGTTCTCCAGCACGTTCTTCAGTTCGAAGTATGGCTTCAGCTGCGACTCGTCGAAGTTGTACTTGGCCTGGCGCACCTTCTCGCTGTAGAAGGCCCAGTCCCACGGTTCCAGCTGGAAGGTCGGCTTGCGCGCGGCCTTCTGCTCCTTGTCGATCATCGCCTGCAGGTCGGCGGCTTCGCGCTTGGCATTGGCCACCGCGGCCGGAGCCAGCTTGCCGAGCATCGCGTTGACCGCTTCGGGGGTCTTGGCGGTCTGGTTGGTCAGGTTGTAGGCGGCGAAGTTCGGGAAGCCCATCAGCTTGGCCTTGTCGGCACGCAGCTGCATGATGCGCGAGACCAGCGCGGTGTTGTCGAACTCACCGCCGCGGCTGCCGCGGGTGGTCGAGGCTTCGTAGATCTTCTGGCGCAGGGCGCGGTTGGCCAGGTTGGTCAGCGGCGGCTGGCCGGTGGTGTTGAGCAGGGTGATCACGTACTTGCCTTCCAGGCCACGGGCCTTGGCGGCTTCGGCGGCGGCGGCGATCTGCTCCTTGGACAGGCCAGCCAGCTCCTTGACGTCGTCGACAGTGATTGCCGAAGCGTTCACTTCCGACTGCACGTTCTGGCTGAACTTGGTGCCCAGATTGGCCAGTTCGGCATTCATGTCCTTCAGCGTGGCCTTGTCGGCCTCGGACAGCTTGGCGCCGGCGCGCACGTAATTGTCGTAGTACTTCTCGACCAGGCGCACGCCTTCGGCGTCCAGGCCCAGCTGGCTGCGGGTGTCGTACAGCGCCTGGATGCGGGCGAACAGCTTGCCGTTCAGCGCGATCGCATCGCTGTGCGCGGCAAACTTCGCCGAGTAGTCGGCCTGCAGCTTCTTGCGGGTGTCGTTGGTATCGGCGCCGACCAGGCTGAAGAACACGGTGGTCGCACGGTCGAGGATGTCACCGCTCTTTTCCAGCGCGATGATGGTGTTGTCGAAGGTCGGCTTGGCCTTGTTGTTGGCGATCGCCTCCACTTCCTTCAGCTGCTGCGCCATGCCGGCGTCGAAGGCCGGTGCGAAGTCGCTGTCCTTGATCTTGTCGAACTGCGGGAAGTGCAGCGGCAGCGGGCTTTCGGCGAAGAACGGGTTGGCCTGCTGGGCATTGGTGCTGGCAGCCGGGGTGGCGGCGCCGGCCGAGAAGGCGGGCAGGGCAAGGCCGAGGGACATGGCCACGGCAAGGGCAAGTCGAGTGGTCAAGGTAGAAGCTCCGGTAAGGCAAACAAGGGCCCGAGGGTAACCCGGCCGGCGGCGACTGCACTTGTGTCAAAAGGCATGTTGCCGGGGCCGGGCGCGGGTACCATGCATTCACCGCCCACGGCCCGCTGCCATGACCACTGCCTACGATTTCAGCTTCCGCGACCTCGACGGCCAGCCGCAGGCGCTGGCCCGGTACCAGGGCCACCCGTTGCTGCTGGTCAATGTCGCCAGCCGTTGTGGCTTCACGCCTCAGTACACCGGGCTGGAGCAGCTGTGGCAGGCGTACCGCGAACGCGGCCTGGTGGTGATCGGCTTCCCGTGCAACCAGTTTGGCGCGCAGGAGCCCGGTGATGCCGCACAGATCCGCCAGTTCTGTTCGCTGGACTATCCGGTCAGCTTCCCGCTGTCGGAAAAGATCGAGGTCAACGGCGATGGGGCCGACCCGCTCTGGAGGTGGCTCGCGCGGGAGAAGCGCGGCGTGCTCGGCAGTGCCCGCATCAAGTGGAATTTCAGCAAGTTCCTGGTCGATCGCCAGGGGCGGGTGGTGTCGCGGTATGCGCCCACCACCCGGCCGGAGCAGCTGCGCGGCGACATTGAAGCGCTGCTGTGAGGTCGTGCCGGCCGCTGGCCGGCAACCCCGTGGGCCAGGAAGAGCCGGCCAGCGGCCGGCACTACCGTTGCAGGATCATTTCTCGACGAACGCGCGCTCGAACACGTAGTGGCCCGGCTGGCCGATGCGCGGCGAAACCTGGAAACCGCGGGCATCGAGCACAGCACGCAGGTCGGCCAGCATCTGCGGGCTGCCGCAGATCATCGCGCGGTCGTTTTCCGGGCTCAGCTCCGGCAGGCCGAGGGTGCGCTGCATCTGGCCGCTTTCCATCAGCGAGGTCAGGCGGCCCTGGTTGGCGAACGGCTCGCGGGTGACGGCCGGGTAGTACAGCAGCTTGTCGCCGATCATCTCGCCCAGGAACTCGTGCTCACGCAGCTCCCTCTCGAAGTAATCGCGGTAGGCCAGATCCTTTTCGTAGCGCACGCCGTGGCAGAGGATCACCTTCTCGAAGCGCTCGTAGGTCTCCGGGTCCTTGATGACCGACAGCCACGGCGCCATGCCGGTACCCGTGCCCAGCAGGTACAGGTTCTTGCCCGGGTGCAGGTCGCTGATCAGCAGGGTGCCGGTGGGCTTCTTGCCGACCAGCACCTTGTCGCCCGGCTTGATGTGCTGCAGGCGCGAGGTCAGCGGGCCGTCCTGCACCTTGATGCTGAAGAACTCCAGATGCTCTTCCCAGTTGGCGCTGGCGATGGAGTACGCACGCAGCAGCGGCCGTGCCTCGGTTTCCAGGCCGATCATCACGAACTGGCCGTTCTCGAAGCGGAAGCCGCTGTCGCGGGTGGTGGTGAAACTGAAGTAGGCGTCGGTCCAGTGACGGACCTCAAGCACCGTTTCGGCGCCAAAAGCGGAGGACATGGGCGTATCTGTCAAAAGTCGTCGGGGGAATTCTATCTCAAATGAGACGGGTTCTCATTGGGCGGAACGAGAGGCGTTCTCAGCGGTAACCCGCCGCCTGCAGCTCGAACAGCTCGGCATAGCGGCCGCCCTGTGCCATCAGCTGGGCGTGGGTGCCACTGGCCTCGATCCGGCCATCGGCCAGCACCAGGATGCGATCGGCCATGCGGACCGAGGAAAAACGGTGGGAAATCAATACGGCGGTGCGATTATCCGCCAGTTCCCTGAACCGCTGGAACACCTCGAATTCACTGCGCGCATCCAGTGCTGCCGTTGGCTCATCCAGGATCATCACCTGCGCATTGCGCATCCACGCGCGGGCAATGGCGATCTTCTGCCACTGGCCACCGGACAGGTCCACGCCCTGCTTGAAACGGCGGCCGATCAGCTGGTCGTAGCCACCGGGCAGCTCCTCGATCACTTCCTCGGCCATGCCGCGGCGCGCGGCGTCGGCGATGCGCGCCCGGTCGTCCATGGCCTCGACCTGGCCGACGCCGATGTTCTCGCCGGCGCTGAGGTTGTAGCGCACGAAGTCCTGGAAGATCACTCCGAGGTTGGCGCGCAGGTCGTCCAGGTCGTAGTCGCGCAGGTCGCGGCCATCGAGCAGGATGCGGCCCTCGTCCGGTTCGTACAGGCGTGCCAGCAGCTTCACCAGGGTGGTCTTGCCGGCGCCGTTCTCGCCGACCAGGGCCAGCACTTCGCCGGCCTGCAGCTGGAAATCGAGGTGGCGCACCGCCCACTGTTCGGCATCGGGATAGCGGAAGCCGACGTTCTCGAACACGAAGCCCTGGCGGATCGGCTGCGGCACGCGTATGGCGCCTTCGCGCGAGTGGATTTCCGGCTCGATCTGGAAGAACGAGAACAGGTCGTCCAGGTACAGCGCCTGGCTGGCCACCTGCGAGAAGCCGATCAGCAGGCCTTCCAGCAGCTGGCGCAGGCGCAGGAAGCTGCCGGCAAGGAAGGTCAGGTCGCCGATCGAGAAATCGCCGCGCACCGTGCGCCAGGCGATGTAGGCGTAGGCGGTGTAATAGCCCAGCGTACCCAGCGCAGCCAGCAGCGTGCCCCAGAACGCCCGGCGCCTTGCCAGGGCACGGTTGGCCTGGAACAGCGCCACCGACAGGCGCCGATAGCGCTCGACCAGGAAGCGGTGCAGGTTGTAGATCTTCACTTCCTTGGCCGTTTCCACGCTGGCACCGAGCTGGCGCAGGTAGTCGAGCTGGCGGCGCTCGGGCGTCCATTGGAAGTTGAGGCTGTAACCGGCCGCGTTGAAGTGCGATTCGCCGATGAAGGCCGGCACCAGTGCCAGCGCAAGCAGCAGGATCAGCCACGGCGCGTAGACCAGCAGGCCGACGGCGAGGCTGGCCACGGTGATCGCGTCCTGCACCTGGCCGAACAGCTGGCTCATCAGGTTCATCCGGCCCATGGTCTGGCGCCTCGCGCGGTCCAGCTTGTCCTGCAGGTCCGGGTCCTCGAAGTCCTCCAGATCCAGCGTCGCCGCGTGTTCCATCAGCCGGATGCTGGTGACGTTGGCGAACAGTTCCGACAGCAGCGCGTCGGCATAGCTGACCAGCCGGCCGAGCAGGTCCGAGGCGATGGCCAGGCCGAATTCCAGCGCCAGCAGGCCCAGCAGCGGATTGAGCATGCCGCTGGACAGCGCCTCGCCCAGCGGCGGGAAACCGGCGTCGTGCTGGCTCAGGTGCAGGGCGCTGTCGATGATCAGCTTGCCGACGTACAGCATCGCCACCGGCAGCAGCGCACGGATCAGGCGCAGCCCCAGGCTGGCCAGGGTGAGCGCGGGGCTGGTCTGCCAGACCATGCGCAGGAACGGCGGCAGGTTGCGCATCGCCTTGAAGCGCTGGCGCAGGCTGGGTTTCTTCGCGGCGGCAGCGCCAACGGGGGGGATGGCAGGCATGCGCGTATTGTGCGCGCGTGATACGTGCAGGGGGAGTCAGTGCAGCCGTGTTGCCGGCACCGGGGTCAGATCCCTTCGCGAAGCGAAGGGATCTGACCCTCCTGCATCCACGCATTGCGTGGATCCAGCGTGCCGACCAAGGTCGACACCTACCAGCAGCACCGATGAACTGTCGAAGGCGGGGTGGGTCAGGTCGTAGGGGCGTGAGCCGCATGGATGCGGCGACCGAGCTTACATGGACGTACTTGCAGCGTCCCCTGCGACCTGACCCACCCCGCCAACTCACAGTAGTGCCGGTTTTTGATGTTGCTCTGGTTGTTGCCTCTGCGGGTGCCGGGCGGCAGCCCGGCCAGCCCCCCTTTACGGCAGCGGCGGCAGCAACCCCGCACCGAGGCGGTTCCAGGCATTGATCACCGCGATGCCCATGCTCAGGTCACTGATGCCCTTCTCATCGAAGTGCGGTGCCAGGGCATCGAACGCGGCCTGCGACGGCGCGCCGTCGGTCAGCCGGGTCAGCGCCTCGGCCCAGCCCAGTGCCGCGCGCTCGCGGGCATCGAAGAAGCGGCTTTCGTGCCAGGCGGGCAGGGTGTCCAGCTTGCGCGGCTCGATGCCGCCCTTGCGCAGCGCGGTGCCGTGCATGTCCATGCAGTAGCCGCAGCCGTTGAGCTGCGACACGCGCAGGAACACCAGTTCCATCAGGGTCGGATCGATCGAGCTGTCATGCACGGCCTGGCTGGTGGCCAGCAGGCCCTTGAAGGCCTCGGCGGCCAGGCGGGTGTAGGGGACGCGGGGAGAGGCGTGGTCGGACATTTTCGGCTCCACGGCGGCCACGGTGGCCGCCTTTCACTACCAGGACGCCGTACCGTCATCGCGCGTGACAGCACCCGGCAGCTTTTCCGGATTCAACACGCTGTACACGTTGGCGATGCGGCCATCGACCACTTCGATGGTGGTGACCGAATGCAGGCGCTCACCCTGGAAGCGCAGGATCGCCGGCTCGCCGTTGACGTAGCCCAGCTGGGCGGGATGCACCGCGCCGCGGCGGGCGATGGCCCAGAACAGGCGGCCGATGCGTTCGGCGCCCAGCAGCGGCCGCACCGCCGCAGTGACCACGCCACCGCCGTCGGAAACCAGCACCGCGTTGGCGTGCAGCAGGGCCTGGATCGCGTCGCTGTCGCCGCGCTGCGAGGCCTCCATGAAGCGCGCCAGCAGCTGCCGGTGCTGGCTGGCATCGGCATTGAAGCGCGGTCGTCCGGCCTGCAGGCGTTGCCGGGCACGGTGCACCAGCTGCCGGCAGTTGGCCTCGCTGTGGCCGATCAGCTCGGCGATCTCACGGTAGTCGTGGTCGAACGCCTCCTTCAGCAGGAAGGCGGCGCGTTCCTCCGGGCCGAGCTGTTCGAGCAGGGTCAGGAAAGCGACCGAGACGTCGTCGGCCAGCGCATGCAGCTGGGCCGGACCGGGCGCCGGGTCCGGCTCCAGGGTGACCGCCAGCGGTTCGGCCAGCCATGGGCCGACGTAGTGGACGCGCTCGCGCTTGGCCGCACGCAGCCGGTCCAGGCCGAGCCGGGTGGTGGTGGTGACCAGCCAGGCCTCGGCATCGCGGACGGCCGCAGGATCGGCGCCGGACCAGCGCAGCCAGGCGTCCTGGACCACGTCTTCGGCGTCGGTGCGGCTGCCGAGCAGGCGGTAGGCCAGCGCCATCAGGCGCGGGCGGTGGGTCTGGAAAGCGGTTTCGGCGTTCATGTGGGCAAAGACGCCGCAGTGGCGCGTGGCGTGACAGAGCGTCGGGGGAATCTTGCCGGCCAGCGGCCGGCACTACCACCCCGGGGCCGGGGGAGGGGGTAAAATAGGTGGATTACCCCCGCCAGCCTCGAGCAAGCGAGCAAGACGTGACATCGATCAAGCAGGAAGACCTCATCCAGTCCATCGCCGACGCGCTGCAGTACATCTCGTACTACCACCCGGTCGACTACATCAAGAACCTTGCCGCCGCCTACGAGCGCGAGGAGTCGCCGGCCGCGAAGGAAGCGATGGCGCAGATCCTGATCAATTCGCGCATGTGCGCCGAGGGCCACCGCCCGATCTGCCAGGACACCGGCATCGTCACCGTGTTCCTGGAAATCGGCATGGACGTGCGTTGGGATGACGCCACCATGGGCGTGGAAGACATGGCCAATGAAGGCGTGCGCCGCGCCTACATGCACCCGGACAACAAGCTGCGCGCCTCGGTGCTGGCCGATCCGGCAGGCAAGCGCATCAACACCAGGGACAACACCCCGGGCGTGGTCAACGTCAAGGTGGTGCCGGGCAACAAAGTCGACGTGATCGTCGCCGCCAAGGGCGGTGGTTCGGAAGCGAAGACCAAGTTCGCCATGCTCAATCCGTCCGACTCGATTGTCGACTGGGTGCTGAAGACCGTGCCGACCATGGGCGCCGGCTGGTGCCCGCCGGGCATGCTGGGCATCGGCATCGGTGGCACCGCCGAGAAGGCGATGCTGCTGGCCAAGGAAGCGCTGATGGAGCCGATCGACATCACCGAGCTGCAGGCCCGTGGTGCGTCCAACCGCATCGAGGAGCTGCGCCTGGAGCTGTACGAGAAGGTCAACGCGCTGGGCATCGGTGCGCAGGGCCTGGGTGGCCTGACCACCGTGCTCGACATCAAGATCAACGACTACCCGACCCACGCGGCCAACCTGCCGGTGGCGATGATCCCGAACTGCGCGGCCACCCGCCATGCGCACTTCACCCTGGATGGCAGCGGCCCGGTGATGCTGGACCCGCCGTCGCTGGAAGACTGGCCGAAGCTGACCTACGACGCATCCAAGGGCACCCGGGTGGACCTGGATACGATTACCCCGGAAGACGTGGCCAGCTGGAAGCCGGGCCAGACCCTGCTGCTCAACGGCAAGCTGCTCACCGGCCGCGACGCCGCGCACAAGCGCATGGTCGACATGCTCAACAAGGGCGAGCAGCTGCCGGTCGATCTGAAGGGCCGCTTCATCTACTACGTCGGCCCGGTCGATCCGGTGCGTGACGAAGTGGTGGGCCCGGCCGGCCCGACCACGGCGACCCGCATGGACAAGTTCACCGAGCAGGTGCTGGCACAGACCGGCCTGCTGGGCATGGTCGGCAAGGCCGAGCGCGGCCCGGCCGCGATCGAGGCGATCAAGAAGCACAAGTCGGCCTACCTGATGGCCGTCGGTGGCTCGGCCTACCTGGTGTCCAAGGCGATCAAGGCGGCCAAGGTGGTCGGTTTCGCTGACCTGGGCATGGAGGCGATCTACGAGTTCACCGTGCAGGACATGCCAGTGACCGTGGCCGTCGACTCCGCCGGCGAATCGGTGCACAAGACCGGCCCGCGCGAGTGGCAGGCCCGCATCGGCAAGATTCCGGTGGTGGTGGAGTAATTCCCGCACGCTTCGGTCCGGACAACGGCGCCCCTGTGGCGCCGTTGCTGTATCTGGAGGCAGGATTAACACGCCTGTAGCCCTGGCTCTGCTACGGTCGGCACACCCTCGCACAGGACGTGTCCATGGCCCTGCATCGCTTCATCGTGGCCGGCGTGCTGCTGGCCCTGGCCGGCTGCAGCACCCCGGCGTCGTACGAAGGCGCGGATTTCCCTGCATCGGCGCAATGCCGCATGCAGTGCCAGGCCGGCTATCGCAGCTGCATGGCGCAGAATGACTCTCTCGGCAGCCGCCAGAGCAATTGCGAGCAGCGGATGGTGCCGGCGCCGGACAAGCGCTGCAAGGACGTGGACAACCCGGACCTGCGCCGTGCCTGCGAACTGAAGACGCATGACTGCACGCTGCGCGCGCCGATGATGTCCTGTGGCGAGCGCCGCGATACCTGCATGAGCAGCTGCGGCTGAGCGACGGCTCCCGCACGGGCGCATAATCGGCCGGCCCACCTGCACAGGATCCGCCGCATGAGCACCACGCTGTATGGTTCGACAAGCACCGCCGCGCTGGTGGTGCACTGGCTGCTGATCGAGCTCGGCATCGAGCACGAGTTGGTGCTGCTGGATTTCGACGCGCGCGAGCACAAGTCGGCGGAGTACCTGGCACTGAATCCGGCCGGCGTGGTGCCGACGCTGCTGATCGATGGCCTGGTACTGACTGAAGCGGCGGCGATCGCCCTGTACCTGGCCGACCGCCATCCGGACGCCGGTTTGTTGCCGGCACTGGGCACGCCGCAGCGCGCCGATGCCTACCGCTGGATGTTCTGGTGTGCCAATACGTTGCAGCCGGCCTATCGCGCCTGGTTCTATCCGCACGAGGTGGCGGGCGAGGCAAACGTGGAGGCCAGTCGCGAGATGGCGCGACAGCGCCTGGAAGCGGCCTGGCAGCATGTGGCCACGCACCTGCTGGCGCATGGGCCCTACCTGCTGGGCGCCACGCCCTGCGTGGTCGACTACATGCTGGTGATGCTGATGCGCTGGTCGCGCAACATGCCCAGGCCCAGTGACACCTGGCCGTCGCTCAAGGCACATGCCACCTCGATGAAGGCGCGCCCGGCGTTCGCCGAGGCCTACCGCCGCGAAGGCATCACCGACTGGCGGTAACCAGAAAAGGGGACGGAGGGGATTAAGTCGTTTGTGCACAAACGACTTAATCCCCTCCGTCCCCTTTTCCGTTACAGGATCTCCAGTACCGTTTCCGGCGGGCGGCACAGCCGTGAGCCCTTGGGCGTGCGCACCACGGGGCGGTTGATCAGGCGCGGGTGTTCGGCCATCGCAGCCAGCAGGGTGGCATCGTCGGCATCTTCCAGCCCGAGTTCGGCGAACTGGGTCTCCTTGCTGCGCACCAGGTCGCGCGCGCTCAGGGCCGACTCGGCCAGCACCTGGCGCAGCGTGGCCGCGTCGGGTGGGGTGCCCAGGTACTCGATCACCACCGGGTCGAAGCCCGCATCGCGGATCAGCTTCAGTGCGCCGCGCGAGTTGCTGCAGGCCGGGTTGTGCCAGATCGTCACGTCCATCAGAACCACTCCAGCAGCGACACGCCCACGCCCACATAGGTGGCCTTGTGGTTGTAGTCGATCATGCTCTCGCCATAGCCGTCGAAGACCTGCACATGGCCACGCAGCAGATTGCTGATCGGAAAGCCGTAATCCAGCTGCAGTGCACCGTGGGAGCGGCTGCCGGTGCGCAGCGAATGACGCGCCATCAGCGCGACCTCATGCCCGTTGCGGTTCCAGATCAGGGTCGCGTCACCCCGGCCCATGTAATCCTCGATGTCCGGATTATTGTCTTCGCTGCGGCTTTCCGGGATGCGGTACCACGGGCGCAGCACCAGCGCCCAGTTCTCGCGATCCAGGCCGATGTTGAGCATGACCCGGTTCCAGCTGCGCGAGAGCGGATCGGCCCGTCCGTTGGACTGGTGGTTGAGGCTGATACCGGTCATGCGCCCGCGCCAGCCACCGATCGAGTAGCCGTTGCGGAACACCATCATCACTTCGGGTTCGTAGTTGGTTTCGCGGAACGGGCGCGAATCCTCGCTGTTGTAGGCCTGCCAGCGCGAACTCTGGGTGTAGCCAGCCCAGATGTCGCCGTTGTCGCCGAACAGGTTCTCGGCGATCTTGGTCTTGAAGCTGATCTGGAACTTCAGCTCGGCACTGTCGAGTACCTGCGGGGTCGTCACGCTGTTGGCCGGGTTCGGCGAATGCGGCGTGGTGTTGCGGTCGCTGGTCCAGAACGCCGGCAGCAGGTACACCGGCTTGTAGGCACGCAGCTGGAAGGGCCCCAGCTTGGAGTCCTCGGCCAGCTCCCAGCGGCTGTCCAGCAGCGAACCGCGGCCAGCATTGGCCAGCGCGCTGTCCGGTGCCGCCGGACGGAACAGGTCGCTGACCCGCTCGCGCAGCTTTTCCTCGCCCTGGCTCACGCGCGCGGTCTGTCGTTCCTCGCGGCGCGCCTGCGCAGCCGATTCGGCGGCGGCATCGGCGGCGGCGGTGGCCTCCGGGGTGTGCCCGAAGAGGCGGTCATAGCAGGCCAGGCGGGCCGCGTCGGTGGTGATCGCCGCGCAGGCGGCCGGCGAGGTGTCGGCGCTGGGCGCGAACTCCTGCGCGGCCAGGGGGGCGCTGGCCAGGGCAAGCGCCAGCGGCGCCAGACGGGGAAGCAGCGTGGGGAGGGTCATTGCAGCAGGCCCTTCGATGGATACGGGAATCGCACAGTGTGGCGGCTGCACCGGATCGCGGCCAGCCCCACCGTTTATGCACGGCCACGGCGTGCGCGTGGCGTGAAGGCTAGGTGGCTCAGAAGAACCAGGCGAACGCGAACAGGCCCAGCATCGCGATCACCACCGCCAGTTTCAGTGCCAGGCCGAGCAGGATGCCGAGCCAGGTCGCCAGGCCCACCTTGGTCGAGCGGCCGAGTTCGCGGGTGTGCCAGTACTCGCCGAGCAGGGCGCCGACCAGCGGTCCGGCAAACAGGCCGATGGGCATGAAGAACAGGCCGACGATGCTGCCGACGAAGGTGCCCCACAGGGCCTTGCGGCTGGCGCCGACGCGCTGCGCGCCGACCACGGTGGCCAGCACGTCCACCAGCAGTGAAAGCAGGGTCAGCACGCCCAGCGCGACCAGGGTGGGCCAGCCGACGTGGGCGAAGCCGTCGGCCCAGGCCGCCAGCAGCAGCCCGATGAACACCAGCGGGATGCCCGGGAGGGCCGGCAGGATGATGCCGGCGATGCCGATCAGGACAAAAATGACCGCTAGCAGATATAAGATGAATGAGAGTCCCATGCTGTCCCGTATGGTGGCCGTTTTGGGGTTGACAGTGAAAGATTTTGCCAGTTGCTTTTTCGTTTTGGGCGGGTTAAGTTGCAGTCGCTGAGCTTGGCAAGGTCACCGTGGATCGTGGCCTGATGAAGCAAGATCTTTCCGATCCGCTGCATCGATGCACCTCGCTTCCCCCTTGCTTGTCAGCCGCCCACCGGGCGTTTCCAACAACAAGAGAGAGTCAAAGGGAGTTAGTGAGATGGCTGAGCGCGAGACCGGTACCGTAAAGTGGTTCAATGATGCGAAGGGCTTCGGCTTCATCAGCCGGCAGAATGGCGAGGACGTGTTCGTGCACTTCCGCGCCATCGAGACCCAGGGCTTCAAGAGCCTCAAGGAAGGCCAGACTGTGAGCTTCGAAGTCGTGCAGGGCCAGAAGGGCCTGCAGGCTGACAAGGTGCAGCCGGTGTAATACCCGCCGCCCGTCGGCATGAAAAAGGCCCGCGCAAGCGGGCCTTTTTCTTTGCCGTTGGCCCGGTGCAGGTCAGCGCAGGATGACCTTGCCATTGACGACGCGCACGTAGGTGTTCTCGCGGATGCCGCCGAGATCGCGCTGGTTGACCACGATGGTGCGGCCATCATCCATGCGCACGCTGATGTCATAGGTATCGCTGGTGACGTTCTTCTGGATCTGGTTGCCGGCCAGGGCACCACCGACCGCGCCTGCGGCGGCGGCGATGTTCTTGTTGCCACGGCTGCCACCGGTGTGGTCGGAGATTTCATGGCCGGCCACGGCGCCGACGATGCCGCCGAGGATCGCGCCGGTCGCGCTGGGCGCGGTGCGGCCCGAGGGCACGGTGTTGATGCGGGTGACGATGCCACAGTCAGCGCAACGGCCCTGGTTGTAGCCGCCATTGTTGCCGTAGCCGCCGTTGTTGTAGCCGTTGTTGTAACCACCGCCGCTGTAACCGGGCGAGGTGGCACAGCCAGCCAGCGCGAGGGTAGCGATGGCGCTGGCGGCGATGAGCTGGATCTTCATGGGGCGTCTCCTGGCCGTGAAGGCGGGTGGGTTGGGTGGTACTGCGTCGTGCAGCAGGGTGGACGAATCCTCTCCTTTCGAACGTGAACAACGCGCCAACCGTGTGCGTGCTGCCCGGCTGCAGGATGAATGCGGCTCAGCGGAAATCCTGGTGGCAGGCGCGGCAGTCCGCCTGCAGTGTTTCCACCAGCTGGGCGAGGGCCCTGCAGTCGCCGGGGGGTGAGGCCAGCGCCGTGTTGAGGTTGCCGCGCAGCTGGCTGGCGTGCTGCTGGAACTGCGCACTGTCCTTCAGCCCGGGAAACGCCTGGTCCAGGTCATTGGACAGCAGGCGCAGCACCTGCAGCCGCGGCACGCTGTCAGCCAGGCTGCAGCGGTTCTGCAGCTGGGCCTGCTGCAGCAGCTGTGACTGCCGCTGCATCACCTGCATCAGGCTGCCCGGGAACGGATCGCGACGCGCCTGCAGGGCGCGGCCGACCATTACCGTGGCGATCAGGCCGATCAGCAGGCCCAGGCAGAGCACGAACAGGTAGCGATGGGCGCTGGACAGGCGGCGGGGCGGGCTGGCATTCATGCGGGCACTCCGGGCGTGCAACGGTGGGTTCGACGCCGGCGTACTGCGGGCGCCAGCACCTGCACGTTAAAATAGCCCGATGAACGAACAGGTCAAACAACGCTTCGCCGGCATCGAACGGCTGTACGGCGTGGGTGCACTCGAGCGCCTGCAGGGCAGCCGCGTGGCGGTGGTCGGCATGGGCGGCGTCGGCTCGTGGGTGGTGGAGGCGCTGGCCCGTTCGGCCGTCGGCCACCTGACCCTGATCGATGCCGACGATATCTGCGTGTCCAACACCAACCGGCAGCTGCCGGCGATGGAAGGCAACTACGGCCGCAACAAGGCCGAGGCGATGGCCGAGCGTTGCCGTGCGATCAATCCGGACATCGGGGTCGACGCGGTGCAGGCATTCCTGACCGTGTCCAACATGGCCGAGCTGCTGGACCGGGGGTTCGATCTGGTGATCGATGCCTGCGACAGCTTCCGGGTCAAGGTCGAGACGATCGCATGGTGCCGCCGCCGCAAGCTGCCGTTGCTGACCGTTGGTGCCGCCGGTGGCCGTACCGATCCGACCCTGGTGCGCATCCGCGATGTCTCTCGCACCGAGCACGACGCCATGCTGGCGCTGATCCGCAAGAAGCTGCGCAGCGAATTCAACTTCCCGAAGAACGCCAAGCGCTATTTCGGCGTACCGGCGGTGTATTCGCTGGAGAATGTGAAGTACCCGCAGGCCGATGGCAGCGTCTGCGGCATCCGTCCGAACCTGGGCGCCGATGCGGCGTTGAAGCTGGACTGTGGTGCCGGCCTGGGCGCGGCAACCCACATCACCGGCGCGTTCGCCTTCGCGGCGGTTGGCAAGGCGCTGGAGATGCTGCTGGAGCCGAAGAAGGTGAAGGTGGATGCGGTAGAGGCCAGCGAGGTGTGATGGATCGTGCCGGCCAGCGGCCGGCACCTACCCGTTACATTGCCGGCAGCGCGAACAATCGCCGCGCATTCTCCGTCGTGGCCTGGGCCACGGCTTCCAGCTCCATCCCGCGCAGTGCGGCCACGTGCCGGGCAATGGTCGCCAGCCGCGCTGGCTCGTTGCGCTGGCCGCGGATGCCGGCGTCGGGCTGGTCGGGCGCGTCGGTTTCCAGCAGCAGCTGTTCCAGCGGCATCTCGCGCACCAGCCGCTGCAGCCGTTGCGCGCGATCGTAGGTCAGTGGGCCACCGAGGCCGAGCAGGAAGCCCTGCCTGTGCAGTTGCGCGGCCTGTTCCGGGCTGCCGGAAAAGCTGTGCACCACGCCGCGCAGGCCGCCGACGCGGCGGATGGCGGCGATCACCGCATCCACCGCGCGTCGCGCGTGCACGATCACCGGCAACTCGAATTCGCGGGCCAGTTCCAGCTGGCCGATGAAATACGCCTGCTGGGCGTCGGCGTCCAGCCCTTCGACAAAGAAGTCCAGGCCGCATTCGCCGATCGCACAGGGGCGTTCGCGCTCGATCCACTCGCGCAGCAGTGGCAGGTGCCCGGGCTGGTGATCGGCCAGGAACATCGGATGCAGGCCGTAGGCCGGGTACAGCCCCGGCGCCTGCTGGCAGACCTCACGCAGCTTCGGCCAGCTGGCCGCGGTCACCGCCGGTACCACCTGCTGGCGCACCCCTGCGGCCTGCGCACGCTCGATCACCGCAGCGCGGTCACGGTCGAACCCGCTGGCATCCAGATGGCAGTGGCTGTCAACCAGGATGCTCAACGCTGTTCCAGCGGCGGAGGTGTTGCGGCGTTGCGGCTCTTCCAGTTGGCCAGCAGCAGCGTGCCGAAGCCCAGCACCAGCTCATCGACGAACGGGATCGGGTCCGGGATGAACAAGGTCAGCACGAACAGGCCGGCGGTGAGCTTGAACAGGGTGGGGTAGCGCAGCCGGCGGGCCCATTGCAGTACCGGCAGCAGCATCGGGTTGGCCATGGCGGGAAGCCTCGTGGGGAATATGCAAACGCTACCACGGGCCCAGCATTTCCCGATGCTGAATGGGTTATCGGAATGAGCAGGAAATGTGGAGATTCCGTTCAGGCAGCGCATGCTGCAATCTGCCCCGAGAACGTTGCGGATGGTCCGCAAGGAGCAGGTCATGAAAAGCACAACTACAACTGTCCTGGTCGCAGCGGGCGCGCTGCTGGTCGGTGGCATCGCCACCGCCGCCTTCATGAAGAGTGGTGACAAGTCGCCCGATTCCATCAGCGCCGGAACCCCCAATGGTGAATCGCGCCTCGTTGAAGGTAACGCTTCTGACGACGGCGCACGTGGTGACAAGCTGGACCCGTCCGCGCCGCGCGGGCTTGAATATGCCGATGTGCTGAAGGTTGACCCGATCACCGAGAAGCAGAAGGCCTACGCCACCGTGATCGGCACCGATCCAGTGCGCGAGACCTCCACCACCCAGACCCCGCACGAGGTCTGCCAGGACGTGACGGTGCAGGAACGCCTGCCGGAACGTGATGGCAACGTCGGCGGCACCGTGGTCGGCGCTGTGGTCGGTGGCCTGCTCGGCAACCAGGTCGGTGGCGGCAACGGCAAGAAGGCCGCGACCGCCGCCGGTGCCGTGGCCGGCGGCTTCATCGGCAACCAGATCGACAAGCGCCATGTGGGTGGCCGCGTGGTCAACCGCACCGAGCGCCAGTGCCACACCGAGACCGCCACCTCCGAGTCGAGCCGCGTCACCGGCTACAACGTGACCTACCGCAATGAGGACGGCACCACCGGCACCATGCGCATGGCCAGCAAGCCGGGCAACCGCATTGCCATGGGTACCAACGACGTGGTGAAGGGTTACAACGTGACCTACCGCTATGACGGCGCGGAGAAGACCGTGCGCATGGACAACAAGCCGGCCAGCGATCGCCTGCCGGTGGTCGATGGCCAGCTGGTCACGCAGACCGCTGCCGCCGGTGCCACTGCCGCAGCCACGCGCCAGTAATCCCGGCGCAGCATGCAGTACCTGACGGGCCGGCTCATGCCGGCCCGTTTCATTGCGACCGGCGATATTCATCCGCGCAGCGAAGCCATCCTCCATCATGGGTGCCCCCTTCGACATGGAGCCGGCATGAGCATCTTCGACCTGCGCATCGAAACCGAGCGGCTGATCCTGCGCCCGCTGCTTCGCGAGGACTACGAGCCGTACCTGGCGTTCTGCGCCGACGAGGCCACGATGCGTACCCTGGGCGGCGTGCAGCCACCCTCGGTAGCCTGGCGCGGTTTCTGCAGCCTGGCCGGCGCCTGGCAGCTGTTCGGCTTCTCGATGTTCAGCGTGATCGAGAAATCCAGCGGCGACTGGATCGGGCGGATGGGACCGTGGCAGCCGCAGGACTGGCCGGGTACCGAGGTCGGTTGGGGCATCCGCCATGCCAGCTGGGGCCGGGGCTATGCGCCGGAGGCGGCGGTCGCGGCGATCGACTGGGCGTTCGATACGCTGGGATGGGCTGAGGTGATCCACACGATCGCCGAGGACAACGACAACTCGCGGGCCGTGGCACGCAAGCTGGGAAGCACCCTGCTGCGCATGGGGGAGTTGCCAGCGCCATACAACGACAAGCCCATGCAGATCTGGGGCCAGTCGCGCGAACAGTGGCGGCAACGCGCGCGCTGAGCGTGGCTTGGTAGTGCCGGCCGCTGGCCGGCAATCGCTTGGATCCAGCTGCATCGAGGATGCCGGCCAGCGGCCGGCACTACCGTGTAGTCATGCTGCACCCGCGCTTGGCATTCACTGGCGTGCTTGCCAGACTGCACGCAGCCGGCCGCCGGCCGGATCCGAGGGAGCAGGCAATGGTGGAAGAGCGCGTCCCGTTGACGGTGCACGGCATGTCGGTGTCAGGCAATTGCCACAAGGTCCGCCTGCTGCTGGAGCAGCTCGGCAGCCGCTACCGCTGGGTGGAAGTGGACAGTGCCCACGGCCAGACCCACACCCCTGAGTTCCTCGCGCTCAATCCCAATGCCAAGGTGCCGTTGATCGTCCGCGACGATGGCCGCGTGCTGACCGAGTCCAATGCGATCCTTTTCTGGCTGGCCGAAGGCACGCCCTACCTGCCCACCGATGGCTGGGAGCGCGCGCAGGCACTGAGCTGGATGTTCTTCGAGCAGTACACGCACGAGCCGTGCGTAGCGGTCGCGCGCTTCATCCGCGGCTGGACCCCGCCTGGGTCGCCGCGCCGCGCCGAACTGCCACGCCTGCACGAGCGCGCCGCCGCTGCACTGGCGGTGATGGAGCAGCACCTGCGTGATGCGCAATGGTTCACCGGCAGTGGGTACGGCATCGCCGACATCGCGCTGTTCGCCTACACCGACGTCGCAGGCGAGGGTGGAATCAGCCTGCAGCCGTTCCCGGAAGTTCGCGCCTGGTTGCAGCGCGTGCGCGGGCAGCCGCGCTTCCTGCCGATGCCGGCGGTGACCGCCGAGGTCCGCGCCCGCTTCGAGGCCGCATGACTCTCACCAAGGTGATCCCCACAGGGTAGCGCCTGGCCAACCCCGGGCGGAATGCAACAACGACACGGAGGGTGTTCGATGTTCGCTGTGGTTCCAGATCCGATTCCCGCACGCATGCGCGTGCTCAACCGCGCCGACGTGTGCGACGCCAATTTCCTCGACGCGGTGCGTGGCTGGCGCGGTACCCCGCGCCCGCGCCCGGCGCCGGATGCGCCGATCCTGCCGGGCAGCACGCTTACCGCCGCCGCGTTTGGCGAGCTGTTCGATTCGCAGCTGGCCAGCCGCCAGCTGGACCTGATGGCGCGCGTGCTGCGCGTGCAGAACAAGGTCTTCTACACCATCGGTTCATCCGGCCACGAAGGCAATGCGCTGCTGGCACGGGCCTGCCGGCATACGGATCCAGCATTCCTGCACTATCGCTCCGGTGCCTTCATGGCCGAGCGCTCACGCCAGGTGCCGGGGATCGACCCGCTGCGCGATGCCGCGCTGTCCTTTGCTGCCAGCGCCGATGACCCGGCCAGCGGGGGGCGGCACAAGGTGTGGGGCAGCAAACCGTTGTGGGTGCTGCCGCAGACCTCGACCATCGCCTCGCATCTTCCGAAAGCGCTGGGCACCGCGCTGGCCCTCGAAAGCGGCAAGCGGCTGGGCCACGAACTGCCGATTCCGGCCGACAGCATCGTACTGTGCTCGTTCGGCGACGCCTCGGCCAACCATGCCACCGCGCAGACCGCGTTCAACACCGCGATGTGGTCGGCCTACCAGAAGCTGCCGGCACCGGTCCTGTTCGTCTGCGAGGACAATGGCCTGGGCATCTCGGTGAAAACGCCTGAAGGCTGGATCGCCGAACGCTTCAGCGGTCAGCCCGGGCTGGACTATTTCTACGCCGATGGCCTCGACCTGGCCACCGGCCATGCGCAGGTGCAGGCGGCGGTGGAGCACTGCCGGCGTACGCGGCGGCCGACCTTCCTGCATCTGCGCACCACGCGCCTGATGGGGCACGCCGGCACCGACTTCGAGGTGGAATGGCGCGCGTTGCCGGAGCTGTGCGCGGCCGAGGCGCAGGATCCGCTGCTGCGCTCGGCACAGATCGCGATGGAATCGGGCTGGATGGATGCGGCCGCCATCGAGGTGGCCTACGAGACGATGCGCGCGCGCTGCATGGCCGCCGCCGCCGATGCCGAAGGACGGCCGAAGCTGCAGTCGCTGCGGGAAGTGATGGAGCCGCTTGCGCCCTATACGCCGGCTGCGGTGCAGGCCGAAGCACGGCGCGAGGTGCCCGCCGGAACGCGTGAAGCGCTGTATGGCGGTGCGGAGGCGTTGCCCGAACGGCAGGCGCCACGCCACCTCGCGATCCAGATCAACCATGCCCTGCAGGAACTGCTGGCGAAGTATCCGCAGAGCCTGCTGTTCGGTGAGGACGTCGCACAGAAGGGCGGTGTCTACACCGTCACCAAGGATCTGCTGCGCCGCTTCGGCCCACGCCGGGTGTTCAACACCCTGCTGGACGAGACCATGATCCTGGGCATGGCTCAGGGCCTGGCCAACCTGGGCATGCTGCCGATTCCGGAGATCCAGTACCTGGCCTATCTGCACAACGCCATCGACCAGGTGCGCGGCGAAGCGTGTTCGCTGCAGTTCTTCTCCAACGACCAGTACCGCAACCCGATGCTGGTGCGGGTGGCCGGGCTGGGGTACCAGAAGGGCTTCGGTGGCCACTTCCACAACGACAACTCGATCACCGCGTTGCGCGACATCCCGGGGCTGGTGGTGGGCTGCCCGTCGCGTGGCGACGATGCGGTGATGATGCTGCGCACGCTGGCCGCACTGGCGCGGGTGGATGGGCGCGTGGCGGTGTTCCTGGAGCCGATCGCGTTGTACATGAGCAAGGACCTGCACGAAGCCGGCGATGGCCAGTGGCTGTTCGACTTCCCCGCACAGGGCCAGTCGCTGGTGCCGGGGGAGGGCCGGGTCTATGCGCCGGAGGCCGGCGATCTGGTGATCTATACCTATGGCAACGGCGTGCCGATGGCATTGCGCGCATCGCGGGCGATCGAGCAGCAGCTGGGCTGGCAGGTGCGGGTGGTCGACCTGCGCTGGCTGGTACCGCTGGACGCCGGTTTCATCGCTGCCCAGGCCGCCAGCGCACGGCGGGTGCTGGTGCTGGATGAAGGCCGCCACAGCGGCGGGGTGGGCGAGGGCGTGGTCACCGCGCTGGTCGAGGCCGGGTTCGGCCATCTGCCGTTGCGCCGGGTCTGCGGTGCCGACACCTACACGCCACTGGCGGGGGCAGCAATGTTCGGGCTTCCAAGCGACAATGCGGTGATTGGCGCCGCCCTCGACCTGGCGCAGGAACCCTGATGCATGTGTGGATTGGCGGGAATGTTGTTGCCGGCGCCGGTGGCGTCGGCCGAGGCGCTGCAGGCGCAGGCCCTGGCCATGGGCCAGGCGCTGCACCACCGCGGGCCCGATGATGGCGGCAGCTGGGTCGATGCCGAGGCGGGCATCGCGCTGGCGCATCGCCGCCTGAGCATCCTCGACCTGTCCCCGCTGGGCCACCAGCCGATGGCCTCGGCCGACGGCCGCTACGTGATGGCCTACAACGGCGAGGTCTACAACTTCGCCGCCCTGCGCGAGGAACTGGAGCCGCTGGGGCATGCCTTCCGCGGCCATTCCGACACCGAAGTACTGCTGGCGGCGATCCTGCAATGGGGCGTGGAAGACACCCTGCAGCGCTGCAACGGCATGTTCGCCATCGCGCTGTGGGACCGCCAGGAGCGTTGCCTGTGGCTGGCCCGCGATCGCGTCGGCAAGAAGCCGCTGTACTACGGCTGGGCCGGCGACACGCTGGTGTTCGGTTCGGAACTGAAAGCGCTCTGGCAGCACCCGGCGTTCGACAACGACATCGACCGCGATGCGCTCACCTTGCTGCTGCGGCTGGATTACATCCCGGCGCCGCACAGCATCCACCAGCGCTGCTACAAGCTGATGCCGGGCCGGGTGTTGCGCCTGGACGCGGCGGCCGTCGCTGCCGGCGCATCCGCGCATCGTCCGGAACAGGCACAGCGGCCGTACTGGGATGCGCGCGCGCGCATGCAGGCGGCGCTGGCCGCACCCTTCCAGGGCCGCATCGAGGACGCCGAGGAACAGCTGGACACGCTGCTGCGCGACGCGGTGGCGCTACGCATGGTGGCCGACGTGCCGGTCGGCGTATTCCTGTCTGGTGGCACCGATTCCTCACTGGTGGCGTCGCTGATGCAGGCCCAGAGCGGGCAGCCGATGCACAGCTTCAGCATCGGCTTCACCGATTCGGGACATGACGAGGCGCCGCTGGCCCGGGAGCTGGCGGCCCACCTGGGCTGTGACCATACCGAGTTGTACGTCAGCGGCGCCGACGCGCTGGCGGTGGTGCCGCAGTTGCCGGCGATGTTCGATGAGCCTTTTGCCGACGCGTCGCAGGTGCCGACCGCGCTGGTCGCCCGGCTGGCGCGGCAGGGCGTGACCGTGGCGCTGTCTGGTGACGGTGGCGATGAGCTGTTCTTCGGCTATACCCGGTATGTACGCGCGCTGCGCAACTGGCAGATGCTCGGCCGCGTGCCGGGGCCGCTGCGGCGCTGGATGGGCGCGCGTGCGCAGCAGCAGGGCGAAGCCTCGCGCACCGGCGGCCTGGCCGCGCTGCTGGCCGAGACCGGTGCGCGTGGCATCGGCGACGTCTACCGCAACCGCATCTCGCGCTGGCGCGACCCGGCCGCGGCGGTGACCGGCGCGCGGGCCGCCGGCAGCTTCTACGACCTGGCCGATCCGCTGCACGGCGCGGGTACGCCGGCCGACGCGATGATGCTGGCCGATTTCGTGACCTACCTGCCGGACGATCTGTTGTGCAAGGTCGACCGCACCTCGATGGCGGTCAGCCTGGAGGCGCGCGCACCGCTGCTGGACTGGCGGGTGGCCGAGTTCGCCTGGTCGCTGCCGCTGGGCTTCAAGCGCAGCGAGACCACCAGCAAGGTGCTGCTCAAGCGCGTGCTGGGCCGTTACGTGCCGCATTCGATGGTGCACCGTCCCAAGCGCGGTTTCGGCGCGCCGGTCAGTGACTGGCTGAAAGGCGACCTGCGGCCCTGGGCCGAGGACCTGCTGCAGCCGGCGCGGCTGGAGCGTGAGGGCGTGCTGTCGGCGGCGGCGGTGCAGCCGCTGTGGCAGCAGTTCCTGGGAGGGCAGCGCAAGTGGCATACCCATCTGTGGAACGTGCTGATGTTCCAGGCCTGGCAGGCGCATTGGCGGCAGGTGCGCGCAGGCATTGTGGGCGGCTGATCTTCACCGGCCTGCACGGGCCCGGCGACTAGGCTGGGCCTCCCGCACCATGAGGAGTATGTCCCGATGTCCGTCCCCACCATCGCCGTGTTCGTCGGCAGCCTGCGCAAGGACTCGTGCAACCGCAAGCTGGCCCATGCGCTGGAGAAGATCGCCGGTGATCGCGCACGCTTCCAGTACGTGCAGATCGGCGACCTGCCGTTGTATGACCAGGACTTCGACGCGCAGTACCCGGCGCAGGGTACCCGGCTGAAGGACCAGGTGCGCGCCGCCGACGCGGTGCTGTTCGTCACCCCCGAATACAACCGGTCGGTGCCGGGCGTGCTCAAGAACGCCATCGATATCGGCTCGCGTCCCTACGGTGACAGTGCGTTTGCCGGCAAGCCGGCGGCGGTGATCGGCGCCTCCATCGGCCAGATCGGTACCGCCGTGGCCCAGCAGCACCTGCGCAACACCTTGGCCTTCCTGGATATGCATGTGCTTGGGCAGCCCGAGGCGTTCATCCACTTCAAGGAGGGCCTGATCGATGCCGACGGCACGATCCACAACGAGGGCACGCAGAAGTTCCTGCAGGGCTACGTGGACCGGTTCCTGGCGCTGATCGCGGTGCACGTCAAGGGCGATTGACGCCTGCGGGGTCGGAGTTCCCTGCGTCGCAGAGGGATCCGACCCCAACCACGCCCGGGGTCGGATCCTGACGCGCAGCGACGGGCTCCGACCCGTGGCGCCTGATCTGCGATAATGCTCCGCTCGGGTGCCGCAATGGCGCCTGTCGCAGGCAGTGCGACGCCCCCACGCCAGTCTGGCCAGGCGCCGGCGGATATCCCCCGTTTCTCCACGGCTTATCCACAGCCTTGTCCATGGTCGCCGGGGTCGGCGCATGCCTACACTCGTCTGGCCCACTTTTGCAGGAAACACCGCAGCATGTCCGCTCGTCCCGGCTTCCGTTCCAACCGCAGAGAGCGCGGTGATGGCTTCGATCGCGATCGCGACGAGTCGCGCATCGACCAGTTGCGGGTACCGCCGCATTCGGTGGAAGCCGAGCAGGCGGTGCTGGGGGGGCTGATGCTGGCGCCCGAAGCGTATGACCGGGTCAATGACCAGCTGACCGAAGGCGACTTCTACCGTCGCGACCACCAGATGATCTATCGGGCGATCCGCGAGCTCTCCGAGCGCGAGCGTCCGTTCGATGCGGTGACCCTGGGCGAGTGGTTCGAGTCGCAGGGCAAGATGGAACTGGTGGGCGACGGTGCCTATCTGATCGAACTGGCCAGTACCACGCCGTCGGCTGCCAACATCGTGGCCTACGCCGAGATCGTGCGTGACAAGGCAGTGTTGCGCCAGCTGATCCAGGTGGGCACCGACATCGTCAACGACGGTTTCCAGCCCGAAGGCCGCGACAGCAGCGAGCTGCTGGCCTCGGCGGAAAAGAGCGTGTTCGCCATTGCCGAACAGGGCGCACGTGGTCGCACCGATTTCGTGGCCATGCCCGGTGCGCTGAAGGATGCATTCGAGGAGCTGCGCAATCGCTTCGAGAACGGCGGCAACATCACCGGCCTGCCGACCGGGTACACCGATTTCGATGCGATGACCGCCGGCCTGCAGCCGACCGATCTGATCATCCTCGCGGCGCGCCCGGCCATGGGCAAGACCACCTTCGCGCTGAACATCGCCGAGTACGCGGCGATCAAGTCGAAGAAGGGCGTGGCGGTGTTCTCGATGGAAATGTCGGCATCGCAGCTGGCGATGCGCCTGATTTCCTCCAATGGCCGCATCAACGCGCAGCGCCTGCGTACCGGCCAGCTGGAAGACGAGGACTGGAGCCGCGTCACCAGCGCGATCAAGATGCTGAAGGAAACCAAGATCTTCATCGACGATACGCCGGGCGTGTCGCCGGAAGTGCTGCGCTCCAAGTGCCGCCGCCTCAAGCGCGAGCATGACCTCGGCCTGATCGTGATCGACTACCTGCAGCTGATGAGCGTGCCCGGCAACAGCGAAAACCGCGCGACCGAAATCTCGGAGATCTCGCGTTCGTTGAAGGGCCTGGCCAAGGAATTGAATGTGCCGGTGATCGCGCTGTCACAGCTCAACCGCTCGCTGGAAACGCGTACCGACAAGCGCCCGGTGATGGCCGACCTTCGCGAGTCGGGCGCAATCGAGCAGGACGCGGACATGATCGTGTTCATCTACCGCGACGACTACTACAACAAGGAAAACTCGCCGGACAAGGGCCTGGCCGAGATCATCATCGGCAAGCACCGTGGTGGCCCGACCGGCTCGTGCAAGCTGAAGTTCTTCGGCGAGTACACCCGCTTCGACAACCTGGCCCACGATTCGGTCGGCTCGTTCGAATAACGGCCATGCCGGCCGCTGGCCGGCAATCGCCTTCCGGACGGTAAACCATTCGGAACGCAAGGATTCCGCATGTGGCGTGTAAATGACATGTAACGCGCCGCTTCTACGATTCCGCCGCTGCTGCTCTTCGACGCCGCCCTTCGGCGTCCAGCGTGCCCAAGGAATCCGCCTCCATGTCGTCCCACGCTCCGCTTCGCCGCAATCTGCTGGCCCTGCTGGTCTGTGCTTCGCTGCCGTCGCTCGCTGCCGCTGAAACCGCCCCCGCCCCCGACGCACCGTCGGCGACCACCCTCGATTCGATCTCGGTGATCGGCCGCGGTGAAGCCCGCCAGGTGCAGCGCGTGACCGCCGAGGACATGAAGATCCTGCCGCCCGGTGCGAACCCACTGAAGCTGCTGGCCAGCAAGCCGGGCGTTCACTTCGAGTCGGCCGATGCCACCGGCGCCTACGAATGGTCCACCACCATCAGCCTGCGTGGCTTCAACCAGAGCCGCCTGGGCTACACGCTCGATGGCATCCCGCTGGGCAACATGGCCTATGGCAACAGCAACGGCCTGCACATCAGCCGTGCCGTGATCAGCGAGAACCTGGGCGGAGCCGAAGTGTCCACCGGCATCGGCGCGCTGGGTACGCCGTCCACCAGCAACCTCGGTGGCGTGTTCCAGTTCTATTCGATCGATCCGTCCACCGAGTACGGCGTGGTGCTGGCGCAGGGCTTCGGCAGCGACAGCGCGCGGCGCAGCTATGCGCGCTTGGAGACGGGTGAGCACCAGGGCTTTGCGGCCTATCTATCCGGCGTGTACTCCGAAGGCGACAAGTGGAAGGGCAAGGGCTCGCAGGAGCTGAAACAGTTCAACGGCAAGGCCACCTACAATTTCGGAACGGACAGCAGGATCACCGCGCTGTTCAACGCCTCGCGCCGCGTCGAGGCGGACTACCAGGACCTGTCGCTGGAGATGATCGATCGCCTTGGCTGGGACTGGGACAACTACGCGCCGGACTGGGATCGTGCCGTCGCCGCCGCGCGCGGCAGGTTCACGGGCGGCGTCAACAGCCCCTGGGATGCGTACTACTCCGGCCACGGCCTGCGCAACGATGACCTGTCCAGCATCGCCGGCGATTTCGGCCTGAACGAGTCGATGCGGCTGAAGGTCAACGTCTACAACCACAGCAACCGTGGCCAGGGCCACTGGTTCAGCCCGTCCAATCCATCCAACCCGGGCACCAGTCGCGAGATTCCGATCTCGATCCGCACCACCGAGTACGCGATCGACCGTACCGGCGTGACCTCGGCGTTCACCTGGAACGTCGGCGGCCACGACCTGGAAGCCGGCCTCTGGTACGAGGACAACGGCCACAGCGTGCAGCGCAACTTCTACTACATCGATGGCCCGGTCACCGATGACTTCTTCCTGCGCAACCCGGACCAGCGCGTGTGGCACCAGCGCTACACCACCATTACCCGCCAGTTCTACGTGCAGGACCGCTTCCGCCTGTTCGATGACCGGCTGACCATCGACATCGGTGCGAAGTCGCCGCACACCCGCACCCGCGTGCGCACGCCACTGGGCAGCTATGCCAACAACAGCAGCCTGACTTCGAAGAAGGGCCTGCTGCCTCAGGCGGGTTTCAACTTCAAGCTCAACGAAGGCAACGAGATCTTCGGTTCGTTCGCCAGGAACATCGCCGCCTACGCGTTGGGCGTGGGCAGCCCGTTCAACGTGCCGCAGGCGGCGTTCGATGCCAGCGCGCAGGACTTGAAGCCGGAACAGTCACGCACCCTGGAACTGGGCTGGCGCGGCTACGGGAAGGGCTATGAAGCCTCGGTTGCGGTGTACGACGTCAAGTTCGACAACCGCCTGCTGGCGATCGCCCAGTGCGTGGGCATCCTCGGCTGCCCGGCGCTGTTC
Organism: Stenotrophomonas muris; assembly: GCF_052751275.1. Taxonomy (NCBI): domain Bacteria; kingdom Pseudomonadati; phylum Pseudomonadota; class Gammaproteobacteria; order Lysobacterales; family Lysobacteraceae; genus Stenotrophomonas; species Stenotrophomonas muris. Next base: position 859,545 of record NZ_CP199879.1, read on the forward strand.
TCCAACGTCGGTTCGGTGACCAGCCGCGGCGCCGAGGCGACACTGCAGCTGAAGCCGATGCAGGACCTGGCCTGGTCCAACGCGCTGTCCTGGAATGACAGCACCTACGACAACGACTACGTGAACAATGGCGTGGTGCCGACCCGCGGCAAGAAGACCGTCGACACCCCCGAATGGATGTTCGCCAGCACCCTGGCCTGGACCCCGGGCCCCTGGGACATGCGCCTGTCGGCCAACCACGTCGGCAAGCGCTACGTGACCTATACCAACGACGCGTCGGTGCCGAGCTACTGGCTGGTCAATGCCTCCGTGGCCTATGACTTCGGCGCGCTGGGCCCGGCGCAGAACCTGACCATGTCGCTGAACCTGACCAACCTGACCGACAAGCGCTACCTGTCCTCGATCAACACCAACGGCACCTACGCCGCCGACCCGACCCGCAGCCTGGCGACCATGCAGGTCGGCGCGCCGCGCCAGATGATGGCCACCGCCACCGTGCGCTTCTGATGCGCGGGCCTGTGGATCCGGAACGCCGTCGTCGCCTGCTGCGCATGGCGTGGCAGGGCACGGGGGCGGCGATCGCGCTGGCGGCGATGCCGGGGCTGGCCACGGCCGGCCCACGGCCGCGGCTGGGGCGTGATCCGTTCACCCTTGGTGTCGCCGCCGGTGATCCGGATCCACAGGGGGCCGTGTTGTGGACGCGGCTGGCGCCGGACCCGCTCAACGGCGGCGGCATGCCGTCGCGGGCGGTGCCGGTGCGCTGGTTCGTGGCCGAAGACGCCGGCATGCGCCGGCTGGTACAGCGGGGCGTCGCTGCCGCGGTGCCGGAGCTGGCCCATTCGGTGCACGTGGAGGTCAATGGCCTGCGCCCGGGCCGCGACTACTACTACCGCTTCGCCTGCGATGGCGATGAGGAAAGCGCGGTCGGCCACTTCCGCACCGCGTCGCTACCGGACACGCAGCTGCAGCAGCTGCGGCTGGCCCTGTGCACCTGCCAGGCCTGGAACAGTGGCTACTATCCGGTGCTGCGCGATATCGCACGGAGCGATGTCGACCTCGTGCTGCATGCCGGCGACTACCTGTATGAATACAGCCCGCTGCAGAACGTGCGTGGCACCATGCTGGACGCGGCGCGTTTCAGTGGCGAGACGGTGAGCCTGGAGCGCTACCGTGACCAGTACGCGCTGTACAAGCTCGACCCGGATCTGCAGGCAGCCCATGCCGCACACGCCTTCGCGGTGATCTGGGACGATCACGAGGTGCAGAACGACTACTCGGGCATCCATCCGGAGAAGCCCAGCGTGTCGATCGAGGACTTCATCGTTCGCCGCGCGGCGGCCTACCGCGCGTTCTACGAACATCTGCCGATGCGCAGCACGCCTGCGGGCAATGGCGGCCTGCGCGTGCACCGGCGCCTGCGTTACGGCGATCTGGCACAGCTGACCCTGCTCGACTGCCGCCAGTTCCGCCCGGCCAATCCCTGCGGTGTGGGCGAGTCACCGCGCTGCGAAGCGGCGCTGGATCCACGCATGAGCATGCTCGGCACGGGGCAGGAAGCGTGGTTCACGCAGTCGATGGCCGCCGCGCAGGGCACGCGCTGGAACGTGGTGGTGCAGCAGCTGCTGATGTCGCAGCTGCGGCTGGACGGCGGCACGCCACGCGAGCGCTTCTGGAACGACGCCTGGGATGGCTATCCCGCCGCACGCAGGCGTCTGCTGCAGGCGATGCAGGCGGGCGGGCAGGGCAATGCCATCGTGCTGGGCGGCGACTGGCATTCCACCTTCGTCAATGACCTGAAGCTGGATTTCGACGCGGCCAGCGCGCCGGTCGTGGCCACCGAATTCATCGCCCCGGCGATCAGCAGTGGCGGCGACGACACGCCGTACGGGCCGTACTACGGGCCATCGATTCCGCAGAATCCGCATATCCGCTATTTCGACGGCGACCGCCGCGGCTGGTGGGAGCTGCAGCTGAACCGGCAGACCGTGGACGCCGAGCTCCGCTTCGCCGACAGCGTGCTGCGCCCGGATGCCGCAGTGCGTACCGCGGCGCGATTCCAGGTGACCCATGGCCGCCCGGGCGCGGTGCAGCTCCTGTAGAGCCGAGCCCACGCTCGGCTGTCGCGCGCAGCGCGGGTTTTCTGTGATCGCAACGAAGAGCAGCCGAGCGCGGGCTCGGCTCTACAACGACGGCCCTGCACCGGATTTCATCGCCCCCAGCCCGGGTTTCGTCGCAAACCGTTTGCCGGCGGCGAGGGCAGGGCGCCAAGGTGTCCGCAGGCGGCAGGGTGCCGCCCCAAGGAGACCGTGATGAAGACCCTGTTCGCGCTCGGTGTGTGGTGCCTGCTGTTCGTGCTGTGCTGGCCGCTGGCGATCCTCGCCCTGATCGCCTGGCCGCTCGTGTGGCTGCTGAGCCTGCCGTTCCGCCTGGTCGGCATCACCTTCTCGGCGTTGTTCGCCTTCCTGCGCGCGCTGTTCATGCTGCCGGCGCGGTTGCTTGGCGGCCGGGCGGTTCCCGCATGAGGAGGGTGCTGCTGGCCGGTCTGGTCCTGTTGCCAGGCCCGGTGCTGGCCGCACCCCCGGTACCCCCGTCGGCGTGGCTGGAGCGCGAGCAGAGCGCTGCGGCTGACGAAGCCAATGCAGCGGCGGTCCCTGCGCCGAAAGCCGAGGCGCGCTGCCGGGTGGTCAAGCAATGGAAGGCCGGCGATACGGTGGTACAGCACAGGGTCTGTGAGGATCCACCGAAGAAGCCGGCTGGAAAGGTGTAGCGCCGAGCCCATGCTCGGCGGCCTTTGCAGGGCAGCCGAGCGTGGGCTCGGCGCTACAGGGAAACGGGCAACAAAAAACCCCGCCGGGGCGGGGTTTTTCGTCTGCAGGTGAGTGCCGACCAACGGTCGGCACCTACCATGATGCCGATCAGTTCGCCTTGTGGATGGCGCGCTTGCTGACCGCCATCGCCGCGTCGTGGACCACTTCCGACAGCGACGGGTGGGCGTGGCAGATGCGGGCCAGGTCATCGGCCGAACCGCTGAACTCCATGGTCAGCACGCCTTCGTGCACCAGCTCGGAGACGTTGGCGCCGACCAGGTGCATGCCGAGGATGCGATCGGTTTCGGCATGGGCCAGGATCTTCACGAAGCCTGCCGGCTCGATCATCGCCACGGCACGGCCGTTGGCGGCGAACGGGAAGCTGCCGGCCTTGTACGGAATGCCTTCGGCCTTCAGCTGCGCTTCGGTCTTGCCGACCCAGGCCAGTTCCGGTTCGGTGTAGATGACCCACGGGATGGTGTCGAAGTTGACGTGGCCCGGCAGGCCGGCGATCAGCTCAGCCACCGCGATGCCTTCCTCGAAGCCCTTGTGCGCCAGCATCGGGCCGCGCACGCAGTCGCCGACTGCCCACACACCGTTGACGCCGGTGTGGCAGTGCGCATCGACTTCGATCTGGCCGCGCTCGTTGATCTTGACGCCGGTGCCTTCGGCCAGCAGGCCCTTGGTGGCGGCGCGACGGCCAACGGCCACCAGCAGCTTGTCCACGGTCAGGGTCTTTTCGCCTTCCGCGTCGGTGTAGGTGACGATGACTTCCTTCTTCTTGCCCTTGCCGGTGATCTCGGTCTTGGAGACCTTGGCATTGAGCTTGATGTCCAGGCCCTGCTTCTTGAATTCCTTGGCAGCCGCCTTGGCCACTTCGGCATCGGCAGCCGCCAGGAACTCCGGCATGGCTTCCAGGATGGTGACTTCAGCGCCCAGGCGCTTCCACACGCTGCCCAGTTCCAGGCCGATCACGCCGGCGCCGATCACGGCCAGGCGGTTCGGCACTTCGGTGAAGTCCAGGCCGCCAACGTTGTCGACGATGGTCTCGCCGTCGAACTTGGCGAACGGCAGTTCGATCGAATCCGAACCGGCCGCGATGATGACGTTGGTGCCCTTCAGCTCGACGATGGAACCGTCATGCTGGGTGACCTTGACCACGTTGCCCGGCTGCAGTTCACCGAAGCCGTAGTAGGCGGCGACCTTGTTGGCCTTGAACAGCATGCCGATGCCGCCGGTGAACTGCTTGACGATCTTGTCCTTGCGGCCAACCATCGCCTCGACGTCGATCTTGGCATCCTTGAAGCTGATGCCGTGGTCGCCAAAGATGTGGCCCATGTTCCAGAACTGGCGCGAGGAATCCAGCAGCGCCTTGGACGGGATGCAGCCCACGCGCAGGCAGGTGCCGCCGAGGGCCGGCTTGCCGTCCTTGCCCAGCGCTGCATCGATGCAGGCGGTCTTCAGGCCCAGCTGGGCCGCGCGGATGGCAGCGTGGTAACCGGCCGGGCCGGCACCGATGACGACGACGTCGAATTGTTCAGCCATTGAATTATTCCTTGATGCATTACCAGAACCCCTCCGCGCAGGCGCGGAGGGGCGGGAGGTGTCTTACAGGCCGAACAGCATGCGGCCCGGGTTTTCCAGCTGGTTCTTGATGTCCACCAGGAACTGCACCGAGTCCTTGCCGTCGATGATGCGGTGGTCGTAGGACAGCGCCAGGTACATCATCGGCGCGATCACGACCTGGCCGTTCTGGGCGATCGGACGCTCCTTGATGGCGTGCATGCCCAGGATGGCGCTCTGCGGCGGGTTGATGATCGGGGTCGACAGCAGCGAACCGAAGGTGCCGCCGTTGGTCACGGTGAAGGTGCCGCCCTGCAGCTCTTCCAGGCCCAGCTTGCCGTCACGGGCCTTCTTGGCGTAGTCGGCGATGGTCTTCTCGATGTCGGCGAACGACATGCGCTCGACGTTGCGCAGCACCGGCGTGACCAGGCCCTTCTCGGTCGAGACGGCGATCGAGATGTCCGAGTAGCCGTGATAGATGATGTCGTCGCCGTCGATCGAGGCGTTGACCAGCGGGAAGCGCTGCAGCGCGTTGGCGGCGGCCTTCACGAAGAAGCTCATGAAGCCCAGCTTGATGCCGTGTGCCTTGACGAACTCGTCCTGCAGTTCCTTGCGCGCCGCCGACACCTTGGACAGGTCGACTTCGTTGAAGGTGGTCAGCATCGCGGTGGAGTTCTTCGACTCCATCAGGCGCTCGGCGATGCGCTTGCGGATGCGGGTCATCGGCACGCGCTCTTCCGGGCGTGCGCCACCGGCCTTGCCGGCGCCGCCGTTGCGGGCGAAGTTGACGATGTCTTCCTTGGTGACCGCGCCGCGACGGCCGGTGCCGTCGACATCGGCCGGGTTCACGCCTTCAGTGATGGCGGTGAAGCGGGCGCCCGGCGGCAGCGCATCGGCGGCCGACTTGGCGGCCGGGGCCGGCGCAGCGGCAGCGGCCGGAGCCGGAGCGGCGGCGGCCGGAGCGGCCTCGGCGGTCGGTGCCGGAGCAGCTGCAACGGCGCCTTCCTCGATGATCGCCACGACCTGGCTGGAGGTCACGGTCGAGCCTTCGGCGAACTTGATTTCCTTCAGCACGCCGTCGACCGGCGACGGCACTTCCAGGACGACCTTGTCGGTTTCCAGGTCAAGCAGGTTTTCGTCGCGCTTGACGGCGTCGCCCACCTTCTTGTGCCAGGTGGCGATGGTGCCGTCGGCGACGGATTCGGGCAGTACCGGGGCTTTGACTTCGGTGGCCATTGCGGGAGCTTCCTGGTTTGTCTTCTAAATATGGGGAGGATTATTCAGCGAACGTGTCGTTGAACGGGTTGACCAGTGCGTCGGCGATCAGCTGCTGCTGCTCGCGGACGTGGTCAGCCATGTGACCGGCAGCCGGCGAGGCCGAACGTGCGCGACCGGCGTAGTGCAGGTTCTGGCCATCGGCCAGGCAGAACTGCAGGTGGTGGCGGATCTGGTACCACGCGCCCTGGTTCTGCGGTTCTTCCTGCGTCCACACCACGTCGGTGGCCTTGCCGTACTTCTTCAGTTCGGCCGCCAGCAGCGCACGCGGGAACGGATACAGCTGCTCCACGCGGATGATCGCCACGTCGTCCTGGCCACGCTTGATCTGGTCCTCCAGCAGGTCGTAATAGACCTTGCCCGAGCACAGCACCACGCGCTTGACCTTCTTGGCGTCTGCGTTGGCGTCGCCGATCAGGTGCTGGAACTCGCCGTTGGCCAGCTCGTCCAGGGTCGACACGGCCAGCTTGTGGCGCAGCAGCGACTTCGGCGACATCACCACCAGCGGCTTGCGGGTGGTCATGTGCAGCTGGCGACGCAGCATGTGGAAGGCCTGGGCCGGGGTCGACGGCACGACCACCAGCATGTTCTCCAGCGCGCACAGCTGCAGGAAGCGCTCCAGGCGCGCCGAGCTGTGTTCCGGGCCTTGCCCTTCATAGCCATGCGGCAGCAGCAGGGTCAGGCCGGAAATGCGGCCCCACTTGGCTTCACCGGCGGCGATGAACTGGTCGATCACCACCTGGGCACCGTTGGCGAAGTCGCCGAACTGGCCTTCCCAGATGCACAGCGTGTTCGGATCGGTGGTGGAGAAGCCGTACTCGTAGGCCATCACCGCTTCTTCGCTCAGCAGCGAATCGATGACGGTGGCCTTCTCCGGCGAATCCACCAGCTGCCGCAGCGGCATGTAGTAGTTGTCGGTCTTCTGGTCGTGCAGGATCGCGTGGCGATGCGTGAACGTACCGCGGCCCACGTCCTGGCCGACCAGGCGCAGTGCATGGCCTTCGTCGAGCAGGGTGGCGTAGGCCAGGTTCTCGGCAAAGCCCCAGTCGCCCGGGATCTCGCCGGCGGCCATCTTGCGGCGGTCGTCATAGACCTTGGCCACGCGCGAGTGCAGCTGCACTTCATCGGGAATGGTGTTGATCAGCTTGGCCAGCTCGACCAGCTTGTTCTTCTCGACCTTGGTCGAGACCGGGTCGGACAGCTTGCCTTCCAGCAGCTTCGGCCAATCGACGAACAGCGGGCTGCTCGGCGGGGTCTTCTCGACCTTGGCCAGCTCGGTGGTCACTTCACCGGCGTCCAGCTTCTCGCGGTAGGCATCGACCATCGCCTTGCCGGCGCCGGCGGCGATCACGCCCGCCTTTTCCAGCTGCTCGGCGTACATCTCGCGGGTGGTCGGGTGCTTGCGGATCACCTGGTACATCAGCGGCTGGGTGATCGCCGGTTCGTCGGCCTCGTTGTGGCCCCAGCGGCGGTAGCACATCAGGTCGATGACCACGTCCTTGGCAAACGTCTGGCGGAACTCGAAGGCCAGCTGTGCGGCGAACACCACTGCTTCCGGGTCATCGCCGTTCACGTGCAGCACCGGCGCGGCGATCATCTTCGCCACGTCGGTGGCATAGCGCGTGGAACGCGTATCCAGCGGGTTGGAGGTGGTGAAGCCGACCTGGTTGTTGACCACGATGTGCACGGTGCCGCCGACGGCGAAGCCGCGGGCCTGCGACATCTGGAACAGTTCCATGACCACGCCCTGGCCGGAGAAGGCCGCGTCGCCGTGGATCAGGATCGGCATGACCTGCTTGCGCGCGGTGTCCTTGCGGCGCTCCTGGCGCGAGCGCACGGAACCGGCCACGACCGGGTCGGCGATTTCCAGGTGCGACGGGTTGAACGCCAGCGCCAGGTGCACCGGGCCGCCATCGGTGGCGACGTCGGCGGAGAAGCCCATGTGGTACTTCACGTCGCCGGCCGAGGCGTGCTCGTCGTGCTCGAACTTGCCTTCGAACTCGTCGAACAGCTTGCGCGGGTTCTTGCCCAGCGTGTTGACCAGCACGTTCAGGCGGCCACGGTGGGCCATGCCGATCACCACATCCTTGACGCCATCCTTGCCGGCGTTGCGGATGATGGTGTCCATCATCGGGATCAGCGAATCGCCGCCTTCCAGCGAGAACCGCTTCTGGCCGACGTACTTGGTGTGCAGGTAGCGCTCCAGGCCCTCGGCCGCAGTCAGGCGCTCCAGGGTGCGGCGCTGGGTGTCAGCGTCCAGCTGGTAGTTGCCACCGGCGGCTTCCAGCTTCTTGTAGATCCACTGGCGCTGCTCGACCTCGGAGATGTGCATGAACTCCGCACCGATCGAGCCGGTGTAGGTCGCCTTCAGGCGTGCCAGCAGGTCGCGCAGCTTCATGCGCGGCTGGCCGCCGACGCCGCCGGTGCTGAACTCGCTGTTGAGGTCGGCATCGGACAGGCTGTGGAACGGCAGGCCCAGATCCGGGGTATTGACCGGTGCGGCCAGGCCCAGCGGATCGAGGCGGGCGTCCAGGTGGCCGCGCGAACGGTAGGCGGTGATCAGACGACCGACATTGCGCTCGCGCTCGTCGCCTGCACCGTTACCGGTACCGGCCTTCAGCGCATCCTTGGCCGCGTCCGCAATGTGGGAGATGACGGCCGAGTGCGGAATGTCACCTGCTTCGCGGCCCTTGAAGCCGTCGAAGTAGGTTTTCCATTTGGGATCGACACTATCCGGGGAGACCAGGTACTGCTCGTACAGGTCCTCGACATAGGAGGCGTTGTCGCCGGCGAGTTGCGAAGATTGCGCAAACTGCTTCAGTTGATTGTCCACGATGGAGGGTGTTGATTCGCTTTGTGGGGTATGGCTTCAGAAGGACCCGGCAGGAAGATGAATAGCCCTGCGCGGGCGCGTTCAAACAGCCAAATTGTACCCCCAACCGGACACGAAGGGGCACCACCACAGGTATCCCGCGTCCGCCGATGCCGGTTCCAGACAGGTTCGGTCGGCTGTGCCGACTCAGATGCCGAGCGCACGCAGTTCGCTGCAGACGCGCGAACGGTCCCAGACACGCTGCAATTGCTGCTCGAACGGCTGCGAACGTGCTGGCAGCGCGATGCCGGCCTCGCCGTCGAGGCGATGGCCGATCAGACGAAAGTAGAAGTCGCCCGCATCGTTGAGCAGGCAGGCCGAGGCCAGCGCGCGGTCGACCGGATCGCTGACCTCGCGGAACTGGATCACGCTGGGCAGGCGCTGGGCCAGCGCCAGCAGCGGCGACCCGGCAGACGCGATCGCGGCGGCGTCGTGCACGATCACCCGCAGCTGCTTGTCGTGGCGGGCGGTGACGAAGCGGCGCAGGGCGGACTGTACCGGGGGCGCATCGAGCAGCCCCGGGTCCAGTTGGCGGCTGTGCAGCCACAGCTGGCGACGGGCGCGGTGGATGATGGCCGTGGTGATCGCCACCGCCTCGGCGCGGCTGTCGATGGCGCTGGCCACGCCCAGCCGGCGGCGCATCTGCTGGTGTCCGATGCCGGCTTCCTCGAACACCTCGCCCTCGGGCAGGAAGCCCTGGCGTGCATAGAAATCGCGCGCGGGCAGCTGGGCGTGCAGGTGCAGTTCGGCCAGGCCGAGCCGGCGCCCGGCCTCGACCAGGGCCGCCAGCAGGGCCTCGCCGACCCCGTTGCTGCGATGGGTGGCCAGCACGGCCATGCGGCCGATGCGGCCGTCCGGGGCCAGCCTGCCGGTGCCGACCGGCTGGCCGTCACTGTCCAGCGCCAGCACATGGGCACTGACCGGGTCCAGCGCATCGCGTTCCAGCTCGGCGGCGATGCCCTGTTCCTGCACGAACACGCGTTGGCGCACGTCGTGGATGGCAACGTGGGCGTCGGCGTGGCTGACCTGCTGGACCCGGATCATGACGATGGCTCAGGCCCGGCCGGTGCTGTCGTCTTCGTCGTCGTCCTCAAAGTTGACGATGACCTCGATACCGTCGTCGTGCACGGTCACGGAGTGGACATCGTCGGACACCGCGTCGGCGTCGATCGCCTCGACGCGGTCGCGGCCTTCGACGACCTCGCCGAGCACCACGGCATCCTCGCTGTCTTCCTCGTCTTCGGCCTCGTACACCTCATTCGGGTCGATCAGCTGGAACACACCACCGACCAGCAGCTGCTGGACCACGGCACGGCCCTTGTCGGACAGGCCGCGATAGGCGGCGGCGTCGAGCTGCTCGGCGCCGGCCAGTCGCTGCGCGTCCTTCACCGGCAGCGCGAAGTCCTGGCCGCTGACATACAGGCTGGCGCCACGCTTGGCCCGGCGCCAGGCCAGGCGGGCCCACGGGTGGCGCTGCAGCAGCATGCCCGAGGCCAGTGCTTCGACCACTTGCTCCGCGGCCGGCGCAGCCTGGTGGGCCATCACTTCGCCGGCGGCGCGGTAGGTGGTGATGAAGCGGCCGAACCAGTCACCCAGCTTGTCCGGGTCGTTCATGCGGATGGCGTTGAGGGCGGTGATCACCCGCGCCATCGCCACCGTGTCGATTTCGTTCGGGTCGGCCGGCACCTTCAGGTCGGCATCCTGGTAGCGGATGTTCTCATCGGCATCGGCGATCAGGGTGTCCAGATAGTCGCTGATCAGCTCGGCAGAAGACGGCGCACGCATGCCGAACGAGAAGGTCAGGCAGGGGTCTTCGGCGACGCCGTGGTGCGGCACGTTCGGCGGCAGGTACAGCATGTCGCCCGGCGCCAGCACCCAGTCGTGGGTGGGCTTGAACACCTTCAGCAGCTTCAGCTCCACGTCCGGGCGGAAGCCCAGCGGCGGCTGCCTGCCCTTGATCGATTCGCTCGCATCGATCTGCCAGCGACGGTGGCCGTGGGCCTGCAGCAGGAACACGTCGTACTGATCGACATGGGCGCCGACCGAGCCGCCGGTGGCGGCGAAGCTGATCATCACGTCATCCATGCGCCAGCGCGGCAGGAAGCTGAAGTGTTGGATCAGGGCGCGCACGTCCGGGTCCCACTTGTCCACATCCTGCACCAGCAGGGTCCAGTCGTGGTCGGGCAGGGCGGGGAACACGTCTTCCTGGAACGGGCCGGTGCGCACGCGCCAGCCGTCCTGGGCCTTGTCGTGCTCGATCAGGCGCGCCAGCACACCTTCCTCGCAGGCCAGCCCGGCCAGGTCTTCCGGCTGTACCGGGGTCTGGAAATCCGGGAAGGCATTGCGGATCAGCAGCGGGCGCTTCTGCCAGAAGTCGCGCAGGAAGGTGGCCGGCGCCATGCCGAGCGGCTGGCCAGGGCGGGCGGTGACTTCGATCAGGGGGGCGGAGGACTTGCGGGCGGCCATGGGGGAATCCTTGCAGCGGAAAGCGGGAGGGGCGGCGTGGCGAGCCGCCAAGGGTTCCATTGTCCGCCGTTCGTCGGGATTGCGCACGTGCGGTGGTTTGTCGCGGGGTGTCCGGCCAACGGCGGAGCCCCTCGTCGCGGGTGACAGTTTCCTGCGCGGCCCGCCACGGAATGGAAGAAGAAGATCAAAGGCAACAGCGGGTCGCGCGCTGCGCTTGCTCATGCCCTTGTAGAGCCGAGCCCACGCTCGGCTTGCTGTTGCCCACGCCCAAAAGCAGCCGAGCACGGGCTCGGCTCTACAAAAGACCCTCAAACAAAGACGGACGCGGCGAAGCCGCGTCCCTCTTTCAAATTCCGTCCCGACAACCCAATGCTCTTCGATCCGTCACCGGGAATCTGCCAGAGGTGGGGCGGGAGGGGCCAGCGGGACCGTTGGCGCCATGGATGGCGCCATCGAGCCCCCATGGATGGGTTCACGGCGTGTCCCGCTGGCCCCTCCCGCCCCACCCAGCTAGCAGCAATCCAGAGCCGCTCTTGACGTTGCTATTGCCGTTGCCGTTGCCTGCCGCAGGCAGCGCCCGCGGCCGCCGCCGCAAAGGAATCCCCTTAAATCTTCTTCGCCAGCGACTCAGCCAGGCCGGTGTAGCTGCCCGGGGTCATCTCCAGCAGGCGCTGCTTCGCATCCGTCGGCAGCTCCAGCCCCTGCACGAACGCACGCATCGACTCGGCGGTGATGCCCTGGCCGCGGGTCAGCGCCTTCAGCTGCTCGTACGGGTTCGGCAGGCCGTGGCGGCGCATCACCGTCTGCACGGCCTCGGCCAGCACTTCCCAGGCCGCGTCCAGATCGGCGTCCAGGCGCTGCGGGTTCACTTCCAGCTTGCCCAGGCCCTTGGCCAGCGAATCCAGTGCCACCTGGCTGTGGCCGAACGCGGTGCCCAGCGCACGCAGCACGGTGGAATCGGTCAGGTCACGCTGCCAGCGGCTGATCGGCAGCTTCGCGCTGAAGTGCTCGAACAGCGCGTTGGCGATGCCGAAGTTGCCTTCCGCATTCTCGAAATCGATCGGGTTGACCTTGTGCGGCATCGTCGACGAACCAACTTCGCCTTCCTTCAGGCGCTGCTTGAAGTAGCCCAGCGAAACGTAGCCCCAGATGTCACGGGCCAGGTCGATCAGGATGATGTTGGCGCGGCGTGCGGCATCACCGATCTCGGCGATGTTGTCGTGCGGCTCGATCTGCGTGGTGTACGGGTTGAACACCAGGCCCAGGCCGGTCACGAAGCGCTCGGCGAAGGCTGGCCAGTCCACGTCCGGGTAGCTGGCGATGTGGGCGTTGTAGTTGCCCACCGCGCCGTTGATCTTGCCGGTCAGTTCGACCGCGGCAATCTGCCGGCGCTGGCGCTCCAGGCGCGCGACTACGTTGGCCAGCTCCTTGCCCAGGGTGGTCGGCGAGGCGGTCTGGCCGTGGGTGCGCGACAGCATCGGCTGGCCAGCCTCGGCGTGGGCCAGGGTGCGCAGGGTGCTGGCGATGCCGTCCAGGGTCGGCAACAGCACCTCGCGGCGCGCCTGTTCCAGCATCAGGCCGTAGCTGAGGTTGTTGATGTCTTCGCTGGTGCAGGCGAAATGCACGAATTCCAGCGCCGGGGCCAGCTCGGCGTCGTCCTTCAGCTGTTCCTTGATGAAGTACTCCACCGCCTTGACGTCATGGTTGGTGGTGCGCTCGATCTCCTTCACGCGCGCGGCCTGGGCCGGGCTGAAGCTGGCGGCCAGCGCGCGCAGGCGGGCGATGGCAGCGTCGGAGAACGGAGCCAGTTCGACGATGCCCGGCTCGGCGGCCAGGGCCAGCAGCCATTCCACCTCGACCGTGATGCGGGCCTTGATCAGGCCGTACTCGGAGAAGATCGGGCGCAGGGCGTCGACCTTGCCGGCATAGCGGCCATCGAGCGGGGACAGGGCGAGCAGGGCGGAATCGGACATGTCGGCAGGGCTGGGACGAGCGGCGGGGGCGATATTCTACGACGTGCCGGCGGGGCGTGCCCTGTAGAGCCGAGCCCACGCTCGGCTGCTTCGGAGAATCCGGCGCCCCGCGGGCAGCCGAGCATGGGCTCGGCTCTACAACACGGCCCTGCGGACGGAACGATCTGGCCCGTCCTCGTCATCCCACGCTGCGGGCAAGGGAGTATCGTTGGCGCAGCCGCCAGCCCGGGAAGCGACACCCTGCCAGCCGCCGCTTCCCTTTCCCCAACTGAAGTAGTGCGGAGTTGATGCAATGAGCAGAGCTGCAAGCAAGGGTTTCAGAATCGAACACGACAGCATGGGCGAGCTGCAGGTGCCTGCCGACGCCCTCTGGGGCGCGCAGACCCAGCGTGCCGTGCAGAATTTCCCGGTGTCGGGCCAGCGCATGCCGCGCGGTTTCATCCGTGCCCTGGGCCTGGTCAAGGGCGCTGCCGCTGGCGTCAACGCCGAGCTGGGCCATCTGCCCAAGAACGTGGCCAAGGCCATCCAGACCGCTGCCGCCGAAGTGGCCGCCGGCACCTGGGACGCGCAGTTCCCGATCGACGTCTACCAGACCGGTTCTGGCACGTCCTCGAACATGAATGCCAACGAGGTCATCGCCACCCTGGCCAACCGTGCCGGCAAGGCGGGCAAGACCGCGGTGCACCCCAATGACCACGTCAACCAGGGGCAGAGCTCCAATGACGTGATCCCGACCGCGTTGCGCGTATCGGCGGTACTGGCGGCACATGAGCAGCTGCTGCCGGCGCTGGTGCACCTGCGCAAGACCCTCGACAAGAAGGGCCGCAGCCTGCGCAAGGTGGTCAAGACCGGCCGCACGCACCTGATGGATGCGATGCCGCTGACCTTCGAGCAGGAGTTCGGCGCATGGTCGGCACAGCTGGCCTCGGCACAGGAACGCATCGAAGACAGCCTCAAGCGTGTGCGCCGGCTGCCGCTGGGCGGCACCGCCATCGGTACCGGCATCAATGCCGACCCGCGCTTCGGCGCGCGGGTGGCCAAGGCGTTGAAGCAGCAGACCGGGTTCAAGTTCGACAGCGCCGAGAACAAGTTCGAGGGCCTGGCCGCGCAGGATGACGCGGTGGAACTGTCGGGCCAGCTCAATGCACTGGCGGTGGCGCTGATCAAGATCGCCAACGATCTTCGCTGGATGAACGCCGGTCCGCTGGCCGGGCTGGGCGAGATCGAACTGCCGGCGCTGCAGCCGGGCAGCTCGATCATGCCGGGCAAGGTCAACCCGGTGATTCCGGAAGCGACGGTGATGGCCTGCGCGCAGGTGATCGGCCACCACACCGCGATCACCGTGGCCGGGCAGACCGGCAACTTCCAGCTCAATGTCACCCTGCCGCTGATCGCGGTGAACCTGCTGGATGGCATTGGCCTGCTGGCCAATGTGTCTCGCCTGCTGGCCGACAGCGCGATTGCCGGGCTGAAGGTGCGTGAGGATCGCGTTGCCGAAGCATTGGCGCGCAACCCGATCCTGGTCACCGCGCTGAACCCGATCATCGGCTACGAGAAGGCGGCGGCGATTGCCAAGCGTGCCTACAAGGAGCAGCGTCCGGTGCTGGATGTCGCGCTGGAGGACAGCGGCCTGGATGAAGCCGAGCTGCGCCGCCTGCTGGACCCGGCCGCACTGACTGCCGGTGGCATCCACGCGGGGGGCGGTGGCGGCGGCGGTTGATCTGCCGGTCGTAGGGCCGAGCCCATGGCCGGCTGCTTCCTGGACCTGGGCCGAGCATGGGCTCGGTTCTACAAGAGGAAACGCCGCCCAGGGGCGGCGTTTTTTCAGCGACGGTCGGCGACGATGTTGCCGAAGGTGTCGGTGTAGTCCTTGAACTCGGGGATGCGCTGGACCAGGTCGGCCGGGATCACTTCCATGCCTTCCGGCGGCTGGATCTTCACCGGCTGCATGTTGGGATCGGCCGGGGCGGCGACCAGGGTGTTCTGGCGCAGCACCTGCAGCTTGCCGAACATGGTCTGCAGCATCTGCTTCTGTGCCTCGTCCAGCGGAATCTGGATCTCGTCCACCTTCATCGAACCATCGCCGAGGATGATGATGTTCGGCGCCGGCGGGCGACGCACAGTGACCATGCCTTCGCTGACGGAGATCTTTGGCTTGCCGCGCTCGGCGCGGTGGTTGCGGTAATCCTTGTCACAGCCGACCAGGCCCAGGCAGAGCAGGGCGGCCAGCAGCAGGAACAACTTCTTCATGGCATTCGGTTGGGGGGCCTCCGGGGCCGCCATTGTAAGCCGGCCGGCGCACGACGGCCGGCAGCGGGGCGCCGCTGCCGGCCGGGTGCGCTGATCTGTCACAGGCCTAGCGTTGGACCACGGTGTCCTTGCCGCAGTCGTCGACGTCACTCTGGTCCATCGTTGCGTAGGGCTTGAACGCCGGCAGCTCGCGCGCCAGTGCCTGCTGGCTGGCCAGCATCGCCGGCAAGCGGTTGCAGATGCGCTTGGCCTGGGCTTCGATCTTCTCCGCCTCGGCATTGATCCGCTTCTCGATGCCTTCGCTGTCGCCGCTGAAGATGCCCTTCAGTGCCTCCCCGGCAGCGCTGGCGCCGAGCTTGGCGCCGGCCAGGCCGACATCCATGCCGTCCATCGCAATGGCGACGACGTGGCCGCGGTACTCCAGCAACCGCTGTCGCTGGGCCTCGTTGGCCGGCACGTCCTTGCCGTCGATCAGCAGGTGGCCATCCGGCGTGATCTCCGCACGCGGCTGCTTGTCGGCGGAGATGTTGATGTTGCCCTGGGTGATGTCCTTGCGGGCATCAACCATGGCCTCCTTGACGGTCTGGCCGACGCCGCTGGTGGCTTCGGCGACGCTTTTGCCGACGGTCTTGTCGGGCGTGGAAGAAGTGCCGCCGCAGGCGATCAGCGGCAGGCACAGCAGGGTGGCAGGCAGCAGGCGCAGCAGGTTCATGGCAACTCCCTCGAATTGGTCCGGTGGCGGTTACTTGTTGCGGGGCAGGGTGACCGTGCCGCCGACGTTGCGGTGGCCGACATCGCCGCTGCCGCTGTGGTCGACGGTCAGGCTGCCGCGCACGCCGTCGACCTGGATGTCACCCGAACCATGGCTGCGCACGTGCACGTTGCCGCCGATGTCGGACAGGTCGACATCGCCCGAGCCGACCACGCCGACCTCGACGTTGCCTTGCACGCGCTTGAACCCGATGTCGCCGGAACCGACCGTGTCCAGCCGGGCGTTGCCGCGGACATCGCTGATCTTCAGGTCACCGGAGCCGACGGTGCCGGTGACCGCATCGCCGCCGATGTTGCGTGCCTTGACGTCGCCGGAGCCGAGCGACAGCAGGTTCAGCGAGCCGCCACCGTCGATGTCCAGGTCACCCGAACCCACCGCTGCGTGGATGCTGCCGCGGGTGCCGCGAACGATCGCGTCGCCCGAGCCGATGTCCACGCTCAGCGATTGGGCGTTGTCCACGCTGGCATCGCCGGAGCCGACCTTGAGCTGCAGGGGCAGGTTGTCGGGCACGCTGCCGCGGATGTCGAGCCACGCATAGCTGTTGCCCAGGCTGATGCCGCTGTGGCGGCCGTCGCGGCGCAGGCTGACGACCAGCTTGTCGCCTTCCCTGCGCTGGTCCAGTACCAGCTGGTCCAGCCATTCCTGGCTGGAGGCGCAGGCGCGGCCATCGAGCTGGCCACCGCCCTTGCTGGCGACGACCTTCAGGTCATGCTGGTTCACCTCCAGCACCACCGCCTTGGCGCCGGCCACATCCAGCTTCAGCGTGCGGGCGGCGGTGAACTTGCAGTTCGGAGCATCGGCGGCCAGCGCCGACAGAGGCAACAGCAACAACGCAGAACAGGCGAGCAGGGAACGCATGGGTGGTGCCTCCGGGTGGATGGAATCAGATCTCGCCGGCGCGCTTGCGCAGGCGGATGGCGAGGACGATGAACACGACACCGACGGCGGCACCGATCCATAGTTCCGGCATCGCCAGCGACTTCAGCTGCGAGGCCGGGGACATCAGGCTGACCACCGATTCGAGATCGCGACGCGTGCCTTCCTCGGCGCTGAGGCGATACACCAGGTCGGTGCCCGGCACGCCGCCCAGCAGCAGTCGGCCAACGATGTTCTGCCAGAACCAGCCGGTGGTCAGGCCGATCAACGGCATCACCTTGGTGGTGCTGACAATGACGCCGGCGAACAGCGGCAGCATCACCGCCCACAGGAACGGTTTGGTACGGGCCCAGGCCGAGCACAGCAGCAGCCAGCCGGCGGTGGGCAGGGCCCACAGGGCGTAGACCGGAATCCAGGCCAGGTGACCGGCGGCCAGGGTCAACGGGCTGGCCGGGCCCCAGATCAGGGTCATCGGGCTGCCACCGTGCATCAGCGCGACGATGCTGATCACCAGCATGAAGCCGAACATGGTGATGATGCCGGCGATCACCGCGATCAGCGGGGCCACCACCAGTGCGCTGATCACCTTGGACAGCACGGTCTGGGTGTCCGACAGCGGCAGCGACTTCCAGAACAGGATGCTGCGGTCGCGACGGTCGTCGTACAGGGCGCCCAGGCAGTAGAAGAACACCACGAAGGCCAGCACCAGGAACGGCCAGGCCGAGCTGAGCACCAGGGTCAGGTCGAGGCCGTTGCCGAGGTCGGCCAGGTCCTTGGCGCTGATGTCGCGGGTCAGCAGGGCCAGGTCCAGGCCGTTGATGTTCACGCTCTCGCCGTCGACATGCAGTGCGCCGTTGCGTGCTGCACGGTTCAGTGCAAACAGGCCGAAGGCGATGCCGACGGTGCTCATCACCAGCGAGATCAGGCCGGCGATCAGCGGCGCATACAGGAAACCGCCACGGTTCTCCCAGTACTCGCGCTTGAGCAGCCAGCGCAGGGTGCCCATCGGGCTGACGGGGTGGTTGACGGCAGTCATGCGTAGGTCCCCTTCATGATGGCGACGAACAGATCGGCCAGGCCCGGGCTGCGGGTCTCGCCAAGGGTGGAGAGCTGGGTGCGCGGCACACCGTCGAACAGCATTACGGTCTTGCCGAACGTCAGGCTGCGCTCGTCGATCGGCTTCAGCGCACGCGCGGTCTCCAGCTGGTCGGCGTTGACCAGAAGCTCGGTGTAGCGCTGGCCGACATCGTCCATTTCTGCATCGAGCACGATGCGACCATCACGGATGAACATGACGTCGCTGAGGATGTGCTCGATCTCCTCCACCTGGTGGGTGGTGACGATGATGGTCTTCTGTTCGTCGAAATAATCTTCCAGCAGGCGCTGGTAGAACTCCTTGCGGTACAGGATGTCCAGGCCCAGGGTGGGCTCGTCCAGCACCAGGATGCGCGCATCGATGGCCATCACCAGCGCCAGGTGCAGCTGCACGATCATGCCCTTGGACAGTTCGCGCACGCGCTGCTTCGGCTGCAGCTTGGTGTTGGCCAGGAAACGCTCGCAGCGGGCACGGTCGAAGCGCGGATGGACACCGGCGACGAAATCGATCGCTTCACGGACCTTCAGCCAGCGCGGCAGCACGGCGACGTCGGCAATGAAGCAGATGTCGTTCATCAGCGCGTCGCGGTGCTGCCGCGGGTCGCGGCCGAGCACGCTCAACTCACCTTCCACCGAGGTCAGGCCGAGGATGGCCTTCAGCGCGGTGGTCTTGCCGGCGCCGTTGGGCCCGATCAGGCCGACGATGCGCCCGCTCGGAATGCTGAAGCTGGCATTGTCGAGGGCCACGGTGGTCTTGTAGGCCTTGCGCAGGCCTCGGGCGGTGATGACCGGTTCACTTGCAGTGCTATTCATCAGACTTTCCCCTGGGGCAGCAATTCGTCGAGGCTCAGGCCCAGGCGCTGGATGCGCTCCAGCACCGCCGGCCATTCTTCATTGAGAAAGCGCTCGCGCTCGCTGCTGCGCAGCTGCGTGGCCGCCTGCTCGGTCATGAACATGCCCAGGCCGCGGCGCTTCTCGACCAGGCCTTCATCGGCCAGTTCCTGGTAAGCGCGCGAAACGGTGATGGGGTTGAGCTGGTAGTCGGCGGCCACCTGGCGCACCGAAGGCAGGGCATCGCCCGGCTTGAGGATTCCGTCGAGCATCATGGCGATCACGCGCTCCTTCAACTGACGGTAGATGGGAGCGCCGTCGCTCCACTGGATGTCGCTCATATTCAGCTCCGTGGGGTCAGCGGCTGTGCGAACGAGAAGTACGGCATGGACAGGGAGCTGTGCAGCCGACGCGGGGGAGAGGGGGAGGGATCGGCGTTCCCGGCCGGCGAAACGGATGCATCCTGCGCACTGTCGGCGGAGGCGGGAGCGGTTGGCATGGCCAGCCAGGCCAGCACGATCAGGGTCGAAACGGCAGCGGCCGCGGGTGCGGTGAGGTTGCGACGGATCCGGGCGTTCATGGCTCCCCCTGTCTCAGGTGACTGGTGTTGTATGCAACTATAACACCGGCACGCCCACGTGCAACCCCTTGCCGTGCCCAACTGATGGCAGGGGTGGTCAAACCGCTGAAATATCCCCTTATCCCCTTGATTGAAAAGGGAAACGGAATTGTCGTGCGGGCCGATCACGCCCTGCCTTCCATTCAGCGTTGTCCATGCTATGTCATCCCTGCGCCGTTGAGGGTGGGTCCTCCCGGGAAAGGCCACGCCGCGCAAAGCCGCCGGCGCCCGCCGCAACAAGGGGCAACGGAGCCCGGTGCTATAGTTCGGCCGATTCCCGGCCGCTATCGGCCGGCCCTGTGAATGGCTACCGCGGACTGCTCTCGATGCCCCTGCCGACCGTTGTCCCGCGCCGACTGCGCGGCCTGTCCCTGTTGACCCTGCTGGTGGCCGGCCTGGCCGGTTCCGCCCACGTGCTGGCGGCCGATCTGCTGGACCTGGACTATCGCCCGCTGGCCAGCAAGCAGCAGATCAACCTGCAGCAGCGCTACCACGGGCAGGTGCTGCTGGTGGTCAATACCGCAAGCAAGTGCGGCTATACCCCCCAGTACGAAGGCCTGGAGGCGCTGCAGAAGCGTTATGCCGGCCGCGGCTTTGCCGTGCTGGGTTTCCCGTCCAACGATTTCAAGGGCCAGGAACCGGGTGACGAGAAGCAGATCCAGGATTTCTGCACGCTTACCTATGGCGTCAAGTTCCCGATGTTCGAGAAGGTGCACGTCGTCGGTGCGGCGGCCACGCCGCTGTACCAGCGGTTGACCGCAGCCACCGGCGTGGCGCCGGGCTGGAACTTCCACAAATATCTGGTCGGCCGCGATGGCAAGGTCATCGCCCAGTTCGCCAGCAAGGTGACGCCGGACGATCCACAGCTGACCGCCGCCATCGACAAGGCGCTGGCCGTCGCTCCTACGCATTGATATCCGGCACGGATGCCTCGACATCGACGGCATGCGTGCGACAATGCTTCTTTTCGCGCCGACGTCGGCGCCCAGACACTTCCAGGAATGCAGCGAATGAAGATGGGAATGCGCGGCGCCGCGGCGTCGGTTCTGATTCTGGCGATGGGCACTTCGGGTGTCGCTCTGTCGCAACAACCGGCTGCCCCCGCAGCCGCCAAGGAGACCGCAACCTTGAATTCCCCCAAGCAGAAGCTCGGCTACGCCATCGGCCTGGACGTCGCCAAGTCGTTCACCCCGATCGCCGATGAGATCGATGTGGCCGCGCTGCGCACCGCCGTGGAACGTTCGTTCGAAGGCCTGCAGCCGCAGATCACCCAGGAACAGGCCAAGGCCACCGATGCCGCACTGCGCCAGGTCGTGATGGCCCGCAGCGGGCAGCAGGTGCCGGGCATGGCGCCGGGTTCGCAGCCGCCGAAGGTCGACCGCGTCAAGGTGTCGCAGATGATCGGTTCCTACTCGGTCGGCCCGTCGCTGGCACAGCTGAAGGACGACATCGATGTCGCCTCGCTGTTTGACGCGATCAGCACCGGCCTGAGCAAGGGTCAGCCGAAGATGACGGAAGCTGACGCGACCGCCACCATCCAGGCGTTCATGGGCAGCAAGCAGGCCGAAATGCAGGCCAAGGCCGCCGCTGCCGCGCAGACCAACCGCGAGGAAGGCAATGCGTTCCTGGCCAAGAACAAGACCCAGCCCGGCGTGGTAACCACCCCGTCGGGCCTGCAGTACCAGGTCATCCGCCCGGGCAGCGGCGAGCGTCCGCTGCCGAGCAGCAAGGTGCGCGTGAACTACGAAGGCAAGCTGCTCAACGGCACCGTGTTCGACAGCTCCTATGGTCGTCAGCCGGCCGAGTTCGGCCTGGACCAGGTGATCAAGGGCTGGACCGAAGGCGTCGCGCTGATGCCGGTCGGTTCGAAGTACCGCTTCTGGATCCCGGGCGAGCTCGCCTACGGTGAGAACGGCACCCCGGGTGGCCCGATCGGCCCGAACGCGACTCTGACGTTCGACGTCGAGCTGCTGGGCGTCCTGCCGTAAGCGACCACGGAGCCAGCACGGACATGCGCGTTGCGATTTTCGGTACCGGTTACGTAGGGCTGGTGACCGGTACCTGCCTGGCCGATGTCGGCCACCAGGTGGTCTGCGTCGATATCGACCAGGCCAAGGTCGATGGCCTCAACCAGGGCATCATCCCGATCTATGAGCCGGGCCTGGAACCGATGGTGAAGGCCAATCACGCCGCGTCGCGGCTGACGTTCACCACCGATGCCGCAGCCGCGATCGGCCACGGCCAGGTCGTGTTCATCGCCGTCGGCACGCCGCCGGACGAGGATGGCAGCGCCGATCTGCAGTACGTGCTGGCCGTGGCCCGCACCATCGGCCAGCACATGAGCGTGCCGACCGTGGTGGTCAACAAGTCGACGGTGCCGGTGGGCACCGCCGACAAGGTCCGTGCCGCCATTGCCGCAGAGCTGGCGGCACGTGGCGCCGACATCGCCTTCGACGTGGTGTCCAACCCGGAATTCCTGAAGGAAGGCGACGCCGTTGCCGACTGCATGCGTCCGGATCGCATCATCATCGGTGCGACCAGCGCCGAGTCGGTGGCGGTGATGCGGCGCCTGTATGCACCGTTCAACCGCAACCACGACCGCGTGGTGGAAATGGACGTGCGCTCGGCCGAGCTGACCAAGTACGCCGCCAACGCGATGCTGGCGACCAAGATCTCGTTCATGAACGAAATCGCCAACATCGCCGAACGTGTCGGCGCCGATGTGGAGCAGGTCCGCCAGGGCATCGGCTCGGATCCGCGCATCGGCTGGCATTTCATCTACCCGGGCGCCGGCTATGGTGGCTCGTGCTTCCCCAAGGATGTGCAGGCGCTGGCCCGCACCGCGCAGCAGGCCGGCCTGGAGCCTAAACTGCTGAACGCCGTGGAAGCGGTCAACGATGCGCAGAAGGGCCATCTGTTCGCCCTGGTCCAGCGCCATTACGACAAGGGCGAGGACGAAGGCGTGCGTGGCAAGACCTTTGCCGTGTGGGGCCTGGCATTCAAGCCAAACACCGACGACATGCGCGAAGCCTCCAGCCGACGCCTGCTGGCGCAACTGTGGGAAGGCGGTGCGACGGTGCGTGCCTACGATCCGGAAGCGATGCATGAGGCGCAGCGCATCTTCGGTGAACGCGATGACCTGGTGTTCTGCAGCAATGCCAGCGAGGCGCTGCAGGGCGCCGATGCACTGGTCGTGGTGACCGAGTGGAAGCAGTTCCGCAGCCCCGATTTCCAGACGCTGCGCGAGCAGTTGAAGGACGCGGTGGTGTTCGACGGCCGCAACCTGTACGAGCCGGCGGACGTGGAAGCAGCGGGCCTGGCGTATTACGGCATTGGCCGGGGGCGCTCGCTGCATGTCTGATCTGCTGCCAACCGAACGCGAGCAGGCGCTGGAAGCGCGCCTGGTCGAACTGGAAATGCGCGTGTCCTTCCAGGAACAGGCGCTGGCCGAACTGAGCGATGCGCTGGCCGATGCCCGCATGCAGGGCATGCGCAACGCCGACGTGCTGCGCGTGCTGCTGGAAGATCTGGGCAAGGTCCGCAACGCGCTGAATTCTTCCGATCCGGCGAGCGAACCGCCGCCGCCGCACTACTGATCCGAATCCTATGAGCGATACCCTCCGCGACCAGCTGATGGGCCTGGGCTTCAAGCCTGCGCCCAAGCCAGAGCGCAAGAATGATGGCCCCCGCCGTGATGGCCGCCCGCAGGGCAAGGGTGGCAACGGCAATGGAAAGCCGCAGGGCGCTGGCAAGGGCGAGCACAAGCCCGGCCAGCGTCGCGGTCCTGGCCATGGCGGCCCGGGCAAGCCCGGCCAGTCGCGTGGCCCGGGCCAGCAGGGCCCGCGCAAGCCGCGCAGCGCAGAAGAGATGGACCTGGCCAAGGCCTACGCCATCCGCGCGCAGAAGGAAAAGGAAGAGCGCATCGAAACCGAGCGCCTGAAGCAGGAAGAGGCGCGTGTGCGCCGCGAGGCCAAGGCCAAGCTGGAAGAACTGCTGAAGGACAAGGGCCTGAATGCCGAAGCGGCGGACATTGCCCGCCACTTCCCCTACGGCGGCAAGATCAAGCGCATCTATGTGACCGCCGAACAGCTGACCGCGCTCAACGCCGGTGAGCTGGGTGTGGTCCAGCTCAATGGCCGCTACCTGCTGGTGACCGCCGAGGTGCTGGCGCAGTGCGAGGCGGTGTTCGCCGCATCGGTGGCGCTGAAGGTCGATCCGAATGCGCCGGCCGAGGAAGATCCGTACGCGGACCCGCAGTACCAGGTGCCGGACGACCTGGTCTGGTAAACGCGTGACCGCCGCGGGCGCGCTGCCGTCGCGGCCGTGGGGGTAGGGATGACCGCTGATCCAAGCCGTGGCTACGTGCCGCACATTGACGGCCTGCGCGCGATCGCCGTGCTGGCCGTCATCGTGTTCCACCTGGACCCGGCCTGGTTGCCAGGCGGGTTCACCGGCGTGGATGTGTTCTTCGTCATCTCCGGTTTCGTGGTCAGCGCGTCGGTACACCGGCTGCCGCCGCTGTCGCTGGGGCAGTCGATGCTGCGCTTCTATGCGCGCCGCATCCGTCGCATCGCGCCGGCGCTGTTGGCCTGCCTGTTGCTGACTGCCGTGGCAAGCGTGCTGTTCATTCCCGAGTCCTGGCTCAGCGAAGCCAGTGACAGGACCGGACTGATGGCGTTCTTCGGCTTCAGCAACTGGGTGCTGGCAGCGATCGGCAACGACTATTTCGCACCCAGGGCCGAATTCAATCCCTACACCCACACCTGGTCGCTGGGCGTGGAAGAGCAGTTCTACCTGCTGTTCCCGCTGCTGTTCCTGGCTTGGGCGCGCGGTGCACGCGGGCGCTGGATCAGCCTGGGCCTGTTCGCCCTGGTCAGCATGGCGTCGCTGCTGCATGCGGCGGTGCTGGGTCTGCGCGAGGCGCCGCCATCGTGGGCGTTCTATGCCACCAGCACCCGCCTCTGGCAACTGGGGGTGGGCGTGCTGCTGTTCCAGCTGCTGCATGTGCGCGAATCGCTGGACCCGGCAACCGGCCAGGCACTGAAGCGCGCCGCGCCGGTGTTCTCCCTGCTGGCCATGGTGGCGCTGGGCCTGCTGGGGTGGGCGTTGTGGTCCGCGCGTGCCGGGCGGTCACCGTGGCCTGACGGCGTGCTGCCGGCCTTCGCCACCGCGGGCCTGCTGTGGGCGCTGCATCATCATCCGCAGGCATGGGTGGCGCGCCTGTTGGCCAGCGCCCCGATGCGCCGTATCGGCCTGCTGTCGTACTCGCTGTACCTGTGGCACTGGCCGGTGTTCGTGCTGATGCGCTGGACCGTGGGCCTGCAGACACCCTTGCAGATGACCACCGCGATGGCGTTGGTGCTGCTGCTGTCATGGCTGTCGTGGCGCTGGGTGGAACAGCCGTTCCGCGGCACGTTGGCGCAGCGCCTGCGTCCCGGGCGTTGGGTGCTGGCCGGCGCGGTCGTACTGCTGTGCGCCGCCGGCATCCAGACAGTGCTCTACCTGCAGGCGCCGCGGCTGTCGTTGAGTACGGTCAGCCGGCATCCGGCCGATTGGTACCCCAATGGCAAGAGCGTGGCCGGTGACTATCCCGAGTGCGCACTGGTGGTCGCCAAGCATCGTTTCGAAGGCGGTAGTGCGCGCACCTTTGCCCGTGGAGACTGCGACCGCCCGCTACCGGTTGGCGCGCCGAAGCGGGTGTTCGTTGCTGGTGATTCGCATGCGATGGCCTACATCGAGCTGCTGCAGCGACTGGCCCTGGAAACCGGCTCGGCGGTCTCCCTCTATGGCCGCGGCGGATGCCCGCAGGTGAGCCTGCAGAAGTGGCGCGGTGCCGGTGCCGGTTGCGCTGATTTCGACGCCGCGGTGTTCGCCGATATCGTGCGGCGTGCGCAGCCGGGGGATGCCGTGGTGCTGGTGTCGTTGCGCGTGCCACGCCTTTCCGATCAGTTCGTGCTGTTCGATGCGCAGGCGCAGCTGGCGGGCGAACTGACGGCAGAGGCCGCGGCAGGACGCGACGCCGAAGTGGCCGAGGCGGTCGCGCAGTGGAGACCCCTGGCCGAGCGTGGCGTGCGCATCGTGCTGGAGGCGCCCAAGCCAGTGCTGCCAGCGCCTCCTTATCGCTGCTCGGACCGCTTCAATGCCCGCAACGAGGTCTGCCGCAACGGCCTGGACAGCACGCGCGTCGCGATGGAAACGTTGCGGGCACCCATGCTGGGCAGCCTGCAGCAGGTGGTCGATGGACTGCCAGGTGGCGTGCTGTGGGACCCGATGCCGGCGCTGTGCGACGACGCGTTATGTCCAGCCCAGCGCGATGGGCGGCCGCTGTTCTTCGATGGCGATCATCTCAGTGCGCATGGCAACCGGGTGCTGCTGCCCTCGCTGCAACAGGTGCTGTTGCAGCGCTGAGCCGGGCAGGGGTCAGCGCACGCGGCTGTTCCGTCGCGCACGTATGAGCGGCAGGCTCAGTGCGAAGAAACAGAGCAGGGCGCCAATCAGGGCGAAGCCGCTGCCGGCCAGGAACGCGGTGCGACCATCGTCGATCTTCCACAGTTGGCCGGCAATGAGTGCGCCGAGCACACCGCCGACACCGGACGAGAATCCGTACAGCAGCCCCTGGCCATGCCCATTGAGGCGACCGGGGAAGTAGGTCGCCAGCATCTGCATCGCTGCTGCGAAGAACGCCGCAAAGCCCAGCGCGTGCGCGCTCTGCGCCAGCAGCATCACCGGCAGGTTTTCCGGGAACAGTGCGGTCACGGCCCAGCGCAGGCAGGAACTGACCAGCGCGATCAACAGCATCCAGCTGGCGTCATAGCGGCGGAAGAAGCGGCCGATGGTGAAGAACACGCCCACTTCGAAGACCACACCGATGGTCCACAACAGGCCCAGGGTGGAGGTGCGGTAGCCGTGATGGTCCATGTAGACCGAAAAGAACGTGTAGTACGGGCCGAAAGACAGTTGCTCCATGAAGGCGGCCAGGAAGAACGCCAGCACCGGCGGTCGGCGCACGATCTGCCAGAAGCCGCTGGCGTCGCCGCCGGTCTTGCCGATGCCGCGCGCGTAGTGGTTGCTGAAGGCCGAGGCGACCAGCAGCGCGAACAGTGGCAGCATCATCCACGGCAGCAGCCCGGCGTGGCTGGCCGTGCCGTCATCTTCGATCAGCCAGCCGAACAGGGTCACGACGGCGATGAAGCCGAGCGAGCCCCAGACCCGGATCAACCCGTAGCGATGGCTGTCGTTGCCCAGATGGGTGAGGGTGATCGACTCGAACTGCGGCATCACCGCGTTGTAGAAGAAGCAGAACACCACCATCGCCGGGTACATCCACGGCTGTGGCAGCGGCAGCAGGAATACCGCGAAGCTGAGCAGGGTCAGCACGCAGCCCGCGCGCAGCAGGCGGATCGGTCGTGGCGATGCGGCCGCCAGCGAGGTCCAGGTGCTGGGCGCGATCACGCGGGTGGCGTACCACAGGCCCATCATCACGCTGATGGCCGTCACGCTCATGCCGCGCGCGGTCAGGAACAGGCTCCAGTACGGCGTGAACGCGCCCAGCGCCGCGTAGTAGAACAGGTAGAAGCTGGAGAGGCGTGCAACGGGAACGGTCATCGCGGAATGATGAGGCAAAAAAGGGGACGGAGGGAATTAAGTCGCGAATGCATAAACGACTTAATCCCCTCCGTCCCCTTTTTGTGCTTTTTGTGTCATTCGGGGTCGTAGTCGAGGTTGGAGGCCAGCCAGCGTTCGGCCTGGGCGCGGTCCACGCCCTTGCGGCGGGCGTAATCGCTGACCTGTTCGCGGCTGAGCCGGCCGACCACGAAGTACTGGCTCTGCGGATGGCTGAAGTAGTAGCCCGAGACAGCGGCCGTGGGCAGCATCGCGAAGCTCTCGGTCAATTCCATGCCGGCGTTTGCTTCGGCCTGCAGCAGGTCGAACAGGCGCCGTTTCTCGCTGTGTTCCGGGCAGGCCGGATAGCCAGGCGCCGGCCGGATGCCGCGATACTGCTCGTCGATCAGGGCGTCGTTGTCCAGCGCCTCGGCGCGCTCATGGCCCCAGAATTCGGTACGCACGCGCTGGTGCAGGCGCTCGGCCAGCGCCTCGGCGAGGCGGTCGGCCAGTGCTTTCAGCAGGATCGCGTTGTAGTCGTCATGCTCGGCCTCGAAGCGCGCGACGTGCGCGTCGATGCCGATACCGGCAGTGACTGCGAACGCGCCGATCCAGTCCTGCTTGCCACTGTCGAGGGGCGCGATGAAATCGGCCAAGCAGAAGTCCGGGCGCTCGGCAGGCTTGTCTACCTGCTGGCGCAGGAAGTGCAGGGTCGTTTCGCCCTGCGGGTGCTGCACGCGGACGTCGTCGCCGATGCTGTTGGCCGGCCACAGGCCGAACACGGCCTTGGCCGTCAGCCACTTCTCGCCGACGATGCGCTCGAGCATCGCGCGCGCATCGCGGTACAGCTCGCTGGCCTGGGTGCCGACGATCTCGTCGGTGAGGATGGCCGGGAACTTGCCGGCCAGCTCCCAGGCCTGGAAGAACGGTGTCCAGTCGATGTAGTCGACCAGTTCGTCCAGCGGGTAGTCATCGAACACGTGCAGGCCGGGTTGTTCCGGTGCCGGTGGCGTGTAGCTGTCCCAGCCGCCCTGGAATTTCTGCGCGCGCGCATGTTCCAGCGTCACCAGGCGCTTGGCGTCGCCACGGTTGCGGTGGCGGGCGCGGATCTCGGCATAGTCGGCCTCGTTGGCCGCGACGAAGGCTTCGCGCAGGTCGCGTGAGATCAGCGACTGGGCCACGCCCACCGCGCGCGAGGCGTCCTTCACCCACACCGTAGGCGCTTTGTAGTGCGGGTCGATCTTCAGCGCGGTGTGCGCGCGCGAGGTGGTGGCGCCGCCGATCAGCAGCGGCAGGTCGAAGCCCTGGCGCTCCATCTCGCGGGCGACGTGGCTCATCTCCTCCAGCGACGGGGTGATCAGTCCGGACAGTCCGACCAGGTCGGCGTTGTGCTCGCGGGCGGCATCGAGGATCTTCTGCGCCGGCACCATCACGCCCAGGTCGACCACCTCGAAGTTGTTGCAGGCCAGGACCACGCCGACGATGTTCTTGCCGATGTCATGCACATCGCCCTTCACCGTGGCCATGATGATCTTGCCATTGCTCTTGGCGGTATCACCGCTGCGTGCCTTCTCCGCCTCGATGTACGGCAGCAGGTAGGCCACCGCCTTCTTCATCACGCGTGCGGATTTCACCACCTGCGGCAGGAACATCTTGCCGGCACCGAACAGGTCGCCCACGATGTTCATGCCGTCCATCAGCGGGCCCTCGATCACGTCCAGCGGGCGGCTGGAGGCCTGCCGGGCCAGCTCGGTGTCTTCCTCGACAAAGGCATCCAGGCCGTGCACCAGCGCATGTGCCAGGCGCTGCGCCACCGGCTTCCCGCGCCAGGCCAGGTCCTCGGTCTTCGCCGCGCCCTTGCTGCCCTTGTAGCGCTCGGCGATCTCCAGCAGGCGCTCGGTGGCATCGCTGCGGCGGTTGAGGATCACGTCCTCGACGCGCTCGCGCAGCTCAGGCTCCAGCTCGTCGTAGATCGGCATGGCGCCGGCGTTGACGATGCCCATGTCCATGCCGGCGGCGATGGCGTGGTAGAGGAACACCGAGTGGATGGCCTGGCGCACCGTTTCGTTGCCGCGGAACGAGAACGAGACGTTGGAGACGCCGCCGGAGACGTGGCAGTGCGGCAGGGTCTGCTTGATGATGCGGGTGGCTTCGATGAAGTCCACCGCATAGTTGTCGTGCTCTTCGATGCCGGTGGCGACGGCGAAGATGTTCGGGTCGAAGATGATGTCCTGCGGCGGGAAGCCGATCTCGTCGACCAGGATGCGGTAGGCGCGGGTGCAGATCTCGACCTTGCGCGCGCAGGTATCGGCCTGCCCGCTTTCATCGAAGGCCATGACCACCGCGGCGGCGCCATAGCGCAGGACCTTGCGCGCGTGTTCGCGGAACAGCGCCTCGCCTTCCTTCAGCGAGATCGAATTGACCACGCTCTTGCCCTGCAGGCACTTCAACCCGGCTTCGATCACGCTCCACTTGGAGGAGTCGACCATGACCGGGATGCGGGCGATGTCCGGCTCGGACATGATCAGGTTGAGGTAGCGGGTCATTGCCGCTTCCGAATCGATCAGGCCCTCGTCCATGTTGACGTCGAGGATCTGCGCGCCGCTGGCGACCTGCTGGCGGGCCACGTCCACCGCTTCTTCGTAGCGGCCTTCCTTGATGAGCTTGCGGAACTGCGCACTGCCGGTGACGTTGGTGCGTTCGCCGACGTTGATGAACAGCAGGTCCGGAGTGATGACCAGGGGTTCCAGGCCGGACAGGCGGGTAGGGCGGACAGGCGTCATGGCAGGCGTCGGCTCAACAGCAGGAGGGCGGGAAGTGTGGAACGGTGGCGGCGACATTCATGCGGCCTGCTCCTGGACACCGGGCAGGGCGCGCGGCGGCAGCCCGGCCACGGCGCGGGCGATCGCACGGATGTGGTCGGGGGTGGAGCCGCAGCAGCCGCCGACCAGGTTCAACAGGCCATCCTCGGCGAAGCCGCGCAGGGTGGTGGCCATCTCTTCAGGCGTTTCGTCGTACTCGCCGAAGGCGTTGGGCAGGCCCGCGTTGGGGTGCGCGCTGACGTAACAGTCGGCGACCTGCGAGAGGGTCTCCACGTGCGGGCGCATCGCCTCGGCGCCCAGCGCGCAGTTCAAGCCGATCGACAGCGGGCGCGCATGCGCCAGTGACGCATGGAAGGCCTCGGCGGTCTGCCCGGACAGGGTGCGCCCGGAGGCGTCGGTGATGGTGCCGGAGATCATCACCGGCAGGCGTGCACCACGCGCGTCGAAGGCCTCCTCCAGCGCATACAGCGCGGCCTTGGCATTGAGCGTGTCGAAGATGGTCTCGACCATGAGGGTGTCGGCGCCGCCATCGATCAGGCCCTCGATGGCTTCGCGATAGGTGTCGCGCAACTCGTCGAAGCTGGTGTTGCGGAAGCCCGGATCGTTGACGTCGGGACTGATCGAAGCGGTGCGGCTGGTGGGACCGATCACCCCGATCACGAAGCGCGGCTTGCCCGGCGTGGCCGCAGCCACCGCATCGCAGCAGGCGCGTGCAACGGCGGCGCCGGCCTTGTTCAGCTCGTACACCAGGTGTTCGAGGTGGTAGTCGGCCTGGCTGACCGAAGTGGCGTTGAAGGTGTTGGTCTCGACCAGATCCGCCCCGGCGTCCAGGTATGCGGTATGGATGTCGGCGATGACCTGCGGCCGGGTCAGCAGCAGCAGGTCGTTGTTGCCCTTCAGGTCATGGCCTTCAGGCGTGCCGTGGTCGCAGCCGCGACCGTGCGCATGGTCATAGCCACCGGCGAATCGCTCGCCGCGGTAGTCGTCTTCCTGCAGACCATGGCGCTGGATCATCGTGCCCATCGCGCCGTCGATGATCAGGATCCGCTCGCGCAGGGCGTCGAGCAGGGCGTTGGCACGGTCAGGATGCAACCAGGGCAGGGCGGGCATGGTGGTCTCGGGCTCAGGGCTTGTTGGCGATCAGCGAAATCACTTCGAAGTGCGGCGGACGCTTCTCGCGGGTGACCGTTTCCAGGCTGGACACCTGCAGGCCGGCCTTGTCGACGAACTTGCGCAGCTCCTTGTCGCTGAAGCCGAGGTTGACGTGGCCATAGGCCTCCACCGCTGCCTTGTGCTCGTGACGGGCCAGGCTGCACAGCAGCAGGCGGCCGCCCGGGCGCAGCACGCGTGCGGCTTCGGTTACGGCCTGCGCAGGCTTGCTGGCATAGGTCAGCGCGTGCATCAGCACCACCAGGTCGAAGCTGCCGTCCTTGAACGGCAGGGCATGCATGTCGCCCTCGCGGACTTCCACATTGGGCAGCCGGCGCAGGCGCTCGCTGGCAGCGGCGACCACGCGCGCGCTGGTATCGATGCAGATGTAGCGCTTGGCGTGGGGGGCGACCAGTTCGGCCAGCACGCCGTCACCGGAGGCGATGTCCAGCACGTCGCCGGTCTCCAGCAACGGCAAGGCGGTGCGCGCCAGCGCCTCCCAGGTACGGCCCGGAGAGTAGTGGCGCTCCATGTCGCCGGCCACGCTGTCGGCCCAGTTCTGGTCAGAGGCGCGATGGGCCAGCACTGCAGCCACGCGCTCGGCATCCTGGCGCAGCAACGGGTCGTCGCTTCCGTTGCTCAAGGCATGCCACAATGCACGCTGCGCCGGGTCCAGCTGGGCTTCGTCGAAACGGTAGTAGGCCGACACGCCGGCACGGCGGTCGCGGACCAGGCCGGCTTCCTTCAGGCGCGCCAGGTGGGTGGACACGCGCGGCTGCGCCAGCCGGGTGATTGCCGACAGTTCGGCCACGGTCAGTTCCTCCTGCTCCAGCAGCGCCAGCAGGCGCACGCGGGTGGCATCGGCGAACACCTTCAGGCGGGTCGACCAGTCTTCCAGATCCATAAATATCTACCTATCGCGATATAGAGATATATTCGCCGAAAGGGCCTGCCGCGGTCAAGTCGCCAGCGTACGGAAACAGCCGGCCCCCGGTACAATCGGAGCACCTGGGCGCGCCGTATGCGGCCCATAACTTCATGTACCCGGGAGGGTGTTGTGGATTTCAGCTTTACCGAAGAGCAGTTGATGCTGCAGGACGTGGCGCGGCGCATCGCGCAGGAAAAGATCGCCCCCAGCGCGGAGCACCATGACCGCACCGGCGAGTTCCCGCTGGACAACATCCGCCTGCTGGGCGAGAACGGCCTGATGGGCATCGAAGTGCCGACCGAGTACGGCGGTGCGGGCATGGACCCGGTTGCGTACGTGCTGGCGATGGTGGAGGTCGCCGCCGCCGACGCCGCTCACTCGACCATCATGTCGGTCAACAACTCGCTGTTCTGCAACGGCATCCTCACCCACGGTACCGAGCAGCAGAAGCAGACCTACGTGCGTGCCATCGCCGAAGGCACCGCCATCGGCGCGTTCGCGCTGACCGAGCCGCAGTCCGGTTCCGATGCCACTGCCATGCGCTGCCGCGCGGTGAAACAGGCCGACGGCACTTTCGTCATCAATGGCAAGAAGAGCTGGATCACCTCCGGCCCGGTGGCCAAGTACATCGTGCTGTTCGCGATGAGCGAGCCGGACAAGGGCGCGCGCGGCATCACCGCCTTCATCATCGATACCGACAAGGCCGGTTTCGGTCGTGGCAAGACCGAGCCCAAGCTGGGCATCCGCGCCTCGGCCACCTGCGAGATCGAGTTCAACGATTACGTGGCGCAGGCCGAGGACGTGCTGGGCCAGGAGGGCGAGGGCTTCAAGATCGCCATGAGCGTGCTCGATGCCGGCCGCATCGGTATCGCCTCGCAGGCCATCGGCATCGCCCGTGCCGCCTATGAAGCGACCCTGGAGTACGTGAAGGAGCGCAAGGCCTTCGGTGCCGCCATCGGCACCTTCCAGATGACCCAGGCCAAGATTGCCGACATGAAGTGCAAGCTGGATGCAGCGCTGCTGCTGACGTTGCGCGCGGCTTGGGTGAAGGGCCAGGGCAAGCGCTTCAGCAACGAAGCCGCCATCGCCAAGCTCACCGCCTCGGAAGCGGCGATGTGGATCACCCACCAGGCGGTGCAGATCCACGGCGGCATGGGGTATTCGAAGGAGATGCCGCTGGAGCGTTACTTCCGTGATGCCAAGATCACCGAGATCTATGAAGGCACCTCGGAAATCCAGCGCCTGGTGATCGCCCGCAACGAAACCGGGCTGCGCTGAGACGCAACGGCCGCGCCGCTGCAATGGCGGCGCGGCCGGTCGATCCACGCCACGCGTGGATGCGCTGTGCTCTTGGCCGAACGATGCCGGATCTGTTCCAATGCAGGCCGTTTCCATACGGTCTGCACAGATGATCTATCGTGGTTGGGGAATCCTGACACTGATCACGCCGATCGCAGCGATCCTGCTGCTGGCGTATTTCTTCCCGCACGCAGGCCCCAAGGGCAACACCCCACTCTCGCAGGTGTTGCTGGGTGCCAGCATTGGCGCGGCGGTGAACGTGCTGCTGGGCCTGTGGCTCAACCGGGCACCCCGGCAGAAGGGCGAAGTGGCGCCCCATCATTTCTTCTTTGTGCCCATGCAGTGGGCTGCACTGGTAATCGTGGCAGTGTGCCTGGTGGTCGCGCTGTTGCGCTGAAACGTGACTCGAACGGCGCCCACCAAGGTTGGCGGCTACCGGGCATGCCGTTGCCCTGGTAGATGCCAACCTTGGTTGGCATGAATTCAAAGGCGGCAAGAAAAAGGCCCCGGATCGCTCCGGGGCCTTTTCGTTTCAGCGCACTGCCGGATCAACGATCCGGGCGGTGTGCAGCATCCGCGTCGCGCTGGCGTTCCATGAACTCCTTGGACGGTTCATCCAGCTTGTCGCCCAGCATGCGGCGCACGACCACGAAGAACACCGGGATCATCAGCAGGCCGAGCAGGGTGGCGAACAGCATGCCGCCGATCACGCCGGTACCGATGGCGTGGCGGGAATTGGCGCCGGCGCCGGTGGAGATCGCCATCGGGATCACGCCCATGATGAACGCGAACGAGGTCATCAGGATCGGGCGGAAGCGCAGGCGGGCCGCTTCGATGGTGGCATCGCGCAGGTTCTTGCCGGCTGCGCGCTGCTCCACCGCGAACTCCACGATCAGGATCGCGTTCTTCGCGGCCAGGCCGATCACGGTGATCAGGCCGATCTTGAAGAACAGATCGTTGGGCAGGCCGCGCAGCATCGACAGGCCCAGTGCGCCCAGCACGCCCAGCGGCACCACCAACAGCACCGCCACCGGGATCGACCAGCTTTCATACAGGGCGGCCAGGCACAGGAACACCACCACGATGGACAGCACCAGCAGCAGCGTGGCGGCATTGCCGGCCAGGATTTCCTGGTAGGACATGCCGGACCAGTCGTAGCCGAAGCCGGCCGGCAGGTCGTCGTTGACGATGCTCTCCATGGTCTGCATCGCTTCGCCCGAGCTGGTGCCCGGGGCCTGCGAGCCGACGATGTTGATCGCCGAGTAGCCGTTGTAGCGGCTCAGCGACGGCGGTGCCGACACCCATTCGGACTTGACCACCGTGTTGAGCGGGATCATCGCGTTGGTGCCATCGGCGTTCTGGGTCAGGGTGGAGGGGCTGTAGAAGCTCTTCAGCGACTCCTGGCCGGTGCGGTACGGGCCATCGGCCTGCATGGTCACGCGCTTGATGCGGCCTTCGTAGAAGAAGTCGTTGACATAGACCGGGGCCAGCATCAGCTGGATGGTGCTGTACACGTCCGACACCGACATGCCCATCGACTGCGCCTGCACGCGGTCCACGTGCAGCTGCAGCTGCGGGGCGTTCTCCAGCCCGTTCGGACGCACGCCGACCAGGGCTTCGGGCTTCTGCGCGGCCTTGCCCAGCAGGATGTTGCGCGCCTGGGTCAGCTGTTCGTAGCCGGCACCACTGCGGTCCTGCAGCCACATGTCGAAGCCGCCGAACTGGCCGAGGCCCTGCACGGTGGGCAGGTTGACCACGAAGATCTGCGCTTCCTTGATGCCGTAGAACGCGCCGTTCATGTTCTGGATGAACTCGGGCGCGGTGAACTTGCGTTCCTCCCACGGCTTCAGGCGGATGAAGCCCATGCCCACGTTCTCGCCGGAACCGACGAAGCTGAAGCCGGCCACCTGCAGCATGCCTTCATAGCCATCCTGCTTTTCCAGGATGCCACGCATCTGCGCGAACACTTCGTTGGTCTGGCCCTTGGTCGAGCCCGGCGGCAGCTGCACGATCGCCAGCGCATAGCCCTGGTCTTCTTCCGGCAGGAAGCTGCCCGGCATGCGGGTGAACAGGAAGCCGCACAGCGCGGTCAGCACCACGAACAGGATCATCCAGCGCGGCGCATGGCGCACCGCCGAGGTGATGTGGCCCACGTAGGTGTGGCTGATCTTGTCGTAGTACTTGTTGAAGGTGCGGTAGACGATGTTCGGATTGTCGTTGTGCGTCGGCTTGAGGAAGGTCGCGCACAGCGCCGGGGTGAAGCCCAGTGCCAGGAACGCCGAGAACGCCATCGAGATGGCGATGGTCAGGGCGAACTGCTTGTAGATCTCGCCGGCGGCGCCGCCCTGCAGGGCGGACGGGATGAACACCGCGGCCAGCACGACGGTGATCGCCACCACCGCGCCGGTGATCTGGGTCATCGCCTTCTGCGTGGCCGGCTTCGGCGCCAGGCCTTCCTCGCTCATGATGCGTTCGACGTTCTCGATCACCACGATCGCATCGTCGACCACGATGCCGATCGCCAGCACCATCGCGAACAGGGTCAGCTGGTTGATCGTGAAGCCGATCATCCACATGCCCAGGAAGGTACCGAGCAGGGCGACGGGGATGACCAGGGTCGGGATCAGTGTGGCGCGGAAGTTCTGCAGGAAGATCAGCATCACCAGGAACACCAGCAGGACCGCTTCAAACAGGGTCTTGACCACTTCCTGGATCGAGATCTTGACGAAGGTGGTGCTGTCGTACGGCGAGAACCAGGTCACCCCGGACGGGAAACTGGGCTGCAGCTCGTCCATCTTGGCGCGCACCGCTTCGGCCACGTTCAGGGCGTTGGCGCCCGGCAGCAGCTGGATGGCGAAGGCGCCGGTCGGCTTGCCGTTGTACTGGGTGTCGAAGCCGTAGTTGTTGGCACCGAAGGCGACGCGGGCGATGTCCTTGAGCAGCACGCGCGAGCCATCGGCGTTGGCGCGCAGGATGATGTTCTCGAATTCCTGCGGCGAGCTGAAGCGGCCTTCGGCCGAGACCGTGGCGGTGAAGTGCTGGCCTTCCGGCGACGGGTCCGAACCCAGCGCACCGGCGGCGAACTGCACGTTCTGCGCACGTACCGCGGCCAGTACCTGGCTGGCCGACAGGCCATAGCCCTGCATCTTCTCCGGGTTCAGCCAGATGTTCATGGCGTACTCGGAACCGAACTGCTGGGTGCTGCCGACGCCGGGGATACGCGAGACCTGGTCGAGCACGCGCGAGCCGACGATGTCGTTCAGGGCGTCACGGTTGATGGTCGGGGTATCGGACTGCAGCGCCACCACCATCAGGAAGCCGGCATTGGCCTTGGCCACCACCACGCCCTGCTGGGTCACTTCCGAAGGCAGTCGTGGCGTGGCCAGCGACACCTTGTTCTGCACCTGCACCTGGGCGATGTCCGGATCGGTACCGGTCTCGAAGGTCAGGGTGATCTGCGCGCGGCCGTTGGAGGCCGACGAGGAGCTGAAGTACAGCAGGTGATCGATACCGGTCAGCTGCTGCTCGATCACCTGGGTGACCGATTTCTCGGTGGTGTCCGCGCTGGCGCCCGGGTAGGTCGCCGAGACGGTGACCTGCGGCGGGGCGATGTTGGGATAGGACTCCACGCCCAGGTTGAGGATCGCGATCACGCCGCTGAGCGAGATCAGGATCGCAACCACCCAGGCGAAGACTGGATGTTCGATGAAAAATTTAGGCATGACGGAAGGTTCCCGTTACTGCTTGTTCGAATCGGTGGCGGCCGGCTTGGCCGCATCGGCCTGTTCCGGCTTGGCCGCGTCGGCCGGTGCCTTGCCTGCCGCCGGTGCTGCGCCCGCCGGAGCGGCGCCGCCTGCGGCAGGCTTGCCGTTGGCGTCCTGCCCCGGGGTCCACGGCTTGGCCACCGCCGGTGCACCTTCCTTGACCTTCTGCACGCCGGCCACGATCACCTTGTCACCGGCGGCCAGACCGTCGCTGACCAGCCAGTTGCCGTTCTGCGCGCCATCGGTCTTCACGTTCTTGCGCACCACCTTGCCGTCGGCACCGACCACCATCACGTAGCCGCCGGTGGTGTCACGCAGCAGCGCCTGCTGCGGCACCAGGTAGGCATTGTTGCGCTCGCCCAGGTTGGCCTGGAAGCTGACGAAGGCGCCCGGCAGCAGGATCTGCTGGGGGTTCGGCAGCAGCGCACGCAGCGACACCGCACCGGTGGCCGGGTCGACCGTGGTCGAGGAGAAGTCCAGCGTGCCCGGCTCACCATAGGTGCTGCCGTCGGCCAGCTTGACGTTGACCGTGGCCTTGCCGTCGCCGGACAGCGCCAGCGAGCCCTTGGCCTGCTGCGCGCGAAGCTGGGTCAGCTCATCCACGCTCAGCGAGAAGTTCACATACAGCGGGTCGAGCTGGTCAACGGTGGTCAGCAGGGTCACATCGCCCTGGCCGACCAGCGCGCCCTCGGTGACCTGCTGCTTGTTGGCCACGCCACTGATCGGCGCGGTCACTTCGGCGTAGCCCAGGTTGATCCGCGAAGAGGTCACTGCCGCTTCGGCCTGCTTGACGGCGGCCAGGGCGGTGCGCTCGGCCGATTCGGCGTTGTCCAGGTCGGACTTGGAGACGAACTGCTGCGGCGCCAGCGAGCGCGCGCGATCGGCGGCGACCTTGGCATTGGCGTAGGTGGCGCGGGCCGAAGCCAGCTGGGCCTCGGAGGCGTTGAGCGAGGCACGCAACGGCGCCGGGTCGATCAGGAACAGGGTCTGGCCCTGCTTGACCTGCGAACCTTCCTGGTAAACGCGCTTGAGCAGCACGCCGGGTACGCGTGCGCGGACGTCGGCGCTGCGGAACGGCGACAGGCGGCCGACCAGCTCGCGCTGCAGCGGCAGGGTCTGCGGCTTGGCGTCGATCACGCCCACCTCCGGCGGCGGGGGCGTCTGCTGTTCCGGCTTCTTGCAGGCAGCCAGCGCGACAGCAACGGCGCACGTCAAGGCAAGGGTGCGGAGTGGGGCGGTCATCAGGAGGAACTCCGGGGTTGGTTTGTAGACGGGGCCGGCGACGGCTGTGGCGCGAACGCGCGCAGGAAGCTGTCGACGGAGAACTCTGCCCAGCGCCGACGCAGGAGCGCGTCATCACGATGGGGGGTATGGAAGCGCTGTTTGTCGAAATCCTGACCGGCGATCATGCTCAGCAGCAGTTCGGCCATGAAGTGCGGGTCGTCATGCCGGAGCTGGCCTTGCATGCAAACGGTTTCAATCCATTCAGCAAGATGAAGCGTCAGCGCGCCGGCACCGTGCCGGTACAGCGTACGCGCCTCTTCGGGAAACTGGGCTGCCTCGGCTGCAATCAGCCGGCAGGCCTGTCCTACGTGCGGTTGGTTGAAATGCTCCAGGAAGTCGGTGGCGAACTGGAGAAGGCTGGCACGCAGGTCGTCACTGCGGAGTGCACGCAGCATGGCCCCGGTGGCGTGGCCGACGTGGCGCTGCATCACCCGGCGCAGCAGTTCCTGCTTGCTGCCGTAGCGCGAGTACAGGGTCTGCTTGGAGCAGCCGGCATGCTGGGCCACTGCGTCCATGCTCATCTGCATGCCCTGCTCGGCCAGCAGTCTGCGCACGGCATCGAACACGCGCTCATCGCGCGCGTCGAGGGCAACGGGGAGGTAGGCCGGGTTCACGCGGTGGACTATACCGTCCAGTTCAGGATTGTGGAATCGAATCGGCGTCGCCGCGTGTGTCTTTCGGTAACACGCTTTGCCGATCCTGTCGGCACTGCTGAAGCAGGCGCCAGCTCCATACCGGAGCGAACTGAATAGGCGTCTAAACCGCAGCAAACCCGAATCTGCTTATTCCGTCCTGCAGCAAGGCCTTTTCGTGCGGTAGGGCTACAATTTCATTTTCCCAACTGAGCAAGCGCATCGCTCTGCCATGAAACCGCAAAAAACCGCAGCCAAGACCGTGAAAAACAAGACGAAACCAGCAGAGTCGGAGGTCGCAGTGACCGCTGGTTTCTCCCTGGAGCCGGTGTACACGGCCTTGCGCAAGCGCTACCCCGCGGCCGCACAGGCCGAAGCGGTGGCCTTCGCCACTGACTTCTACAAGCGCATGGAATCGGACGAGTTCCCGCACCACAGCGCTGAAGAGTGGGCCGCGCTCGCGGCTGAGACGCTGGAATTCGCCCGTGCCCGCAAGGCCGGCAAGGCCAACGTCCGCGTGTTCAATCCGACTGCGAAGGCCAACGGTTGGGAATCGCCGCACACCGTGCTGCAGATCGTCAACGACGACATGCCGTTCCTGGTGGATACCGTCACCATGTCGCTGGCCGAGCAGGGCGTGGGTGTCCACGTGCTGGGCCACCCGGTGCTCCGCTTCACCCGCGACAAGGCCGGCAAGCTGGTCAAGGTCGGCGAGGGCGATGCCGAGTCGGTGATGCTGCTGGAGATCGACCGCCAGCCGGCCGACGCCATGGCTGCCATCGAACAGGCCATCAACAAGGCGCTGGACGAAGTGCGTGCGATCGTGCGCGACTGGCAGCCGATGAAGGACAAGGCACTGGCGCTGGCCGACGACCTCGGCAGCCGCCAGCTGCCGGTCGACGACGCATCGCGCAAGGAAGCACAGGAGTTCCTGCGCTGGGCCGCCGACAACCACTTCACCTTCTTCGGCTACCGCGAATACCGCGTCGAGAAGCAGGGCAAGGAAGAGGTGCTGGCGCCGCTGAACGACACCGGCCTGGGCCTGATGCGCGGCAAGGACAAGTCCGCCGCCCGTCCGGTCAAGACCCTGGCCGCGCAGGGCCTGAACACCACGTCCGGTCTGAAGGATGCGCTGATCCTGACCAAGACCAATGCCCGTTCGCGCGTGCATCGCGCTGGCTACATGGATTACATCGGCGTGCTGGAATTCGACGCCAAGGGCAAGATCATCGGCGAGCAGCGCTTCCTCGGCCTGTTCACCTCCAGCGCCTACAACCGCCGCCCGTGGGAAATCCCGCTGGTGCGCCAGCGCCACGAGCACGTGATGAAGCAGTCGGGCCTGGCCCCGGCCAGCCACAGTGGCAAGGCCCTGCGCCACATCCTGGAAACCCTGCCGCGCGAAGAACTGTTCCAGTCCAGCGAGGACGAACTGTTCCGCACCGCGATGGGCGTGCTGGGCCTGCAGGAGCGCGTGCGCAGCCGCCTGTTCCTGCGCCGCGACAAGTACAGCCGTTTCATCTCCGCGCTGGTCTACCTGCCGCGTGAGCGCTTCAACACCGACGTGCGCCTGCGCATCGAAGCGATGCTGAAGGACGCGCTGCACGGCGAGTACGTCGACAGCTCGGTGGTGCTGGGCGAATCGCCGCTGGCCCAGGTGCACCTGATCGTGCGCCCGAAGCCGGGTGAGATGCTCGACGTCGATACCGCCGAACTGGAGCAGAAGCTGGCCCAGGTGCTGCGCAACTGGCAGGACGACCTGCGCGAAGCGCTGGTGGCCCGCCACGGCGAGACCGAAGGCCTGCGCATCGCCGCCCGTATCGGCAAGGCGCTGCCGGCCGGCTACATCGAAGACAACAGCACCGCGGTTGCCGCCAACGATGTCAGCCAGCTCGACGCCCTGACCGGCCCGGACGACCTGCGCCTGAGCCTGCAGGCCGTGCCGCGCGAAAGCGGTGATGGCCTGCGCCTGAAGCTGTATCGCCAGCTTGACGACATTCCGCTGTCGGACGCGCTGCCGATGATGGAAAACATGGGCCTGCGCGTGATCGCCGAGCGTCCGTACCGCCTGTCGGTCGACAACGCCCCGGTGTACGTGCAGGACTTCGAGGTCGAGTCGACCGCCGGCGCGATCGATGCCGCCAGTGTCGATGAAGCCTTCGGCGAGACCTTCGCCCGCGTCTGGCACGGCGATGCCGAGAACGACGGCTTCAACCGCCTGGTGCTGGCTGCCGGCCTGCACTGGCGCCAGGTGGCCATGCTGCGCGGCTACTGCAAGTACCTGCTGCAGACCGGCGTGCCGTTCTCCCAAGCCTACGTGGAAGGCACCTTCGCGCGCTACCCGCTGCTGGCCCGCCTGCTGGTCGAGCTGTTCGAAGCCCGCTTCGATCCGGCCACCGGCCACGAGAGCAAGGACGACATCGCCGCCGGCCAGGCCCAGCTGAAGGCCCACTTCGACGTGCTGGCTGCCGGTGACGATGCCACCCTGAAGGTGCTCAAGACCGTGGTCGACGCCCGCAAGGGTGACCGCGACGCGCAGATGCAGGCCGCGCGCGATGCGCTGCTGAAGCTGATGGACCGCGTGTCCAGCCTGGACGAGGACCGCATCCTGCGCTCGTTCATGGGCGTGATCGACGCGACCCTGCGTACCAGCTACTACCAGATCGATGCCAACGGCCAGCACGGCCATGTCATCAGCTTCAAGTTCGATTCGGCGCTGGTGCCGGACCTGCCGAAGCCGCGCCCGTACCGCGAGATCTTCGTCTACGGCCCGCGCGTGGAAGGTACCCACCTGCGCTTCGGCGCGGTCGCCCGTGGTGGCCTGCGCTGGTCGGACCGTCGCGAAGACTTCCGTACCGAAGTGCTGGGCCTGGTCAAGGCACAGATGGTCAAGAACACCGTCATCGTGCCGGTCGGCGCGAAGGGCGGCTTCTTCGCCAAGACCCCGCCGGTGAACGGCGACCGTGATGCGATCTTCGCCAACGGCGTGGCCTGCTACAAGCTGTTCATCCAGGGCCTGCTGGATATCACCGACAACATCGTCAACAACAAGATCGTGCCGCCGGTGGATGTCGTGCGCCACGACATGGACGATCCGTACCTGGTGGTGGCCGCCGACAAGGGCACTGCGACCTTCTCCGACATCGCCAACGGCCTGGCCATCGC
This sequence comes from Stenotrophomonas muris, assembly GCF_052751275.1. Taxonomy (NCBI): domain Bacteria; kingdom Pseudomonadati; phylum Pseudomonadota; class Gammaproteobacteria; order Lysobacterales; family Lysobacteraceae; genus Stenotrophomonas; species Stenotrophomonas muris. Next base: position 901,586 of record NZ_CP199879.1, read on the forward strand.
GCACGGCTTCTGGATGGGCGATGCGTTCGCCTCCGGTGGTTCGGTCGGTTACGACCACAAGGGCATGGGCATCACCGCACGCGGTGCGTGGGAGTCGGTCAAGCGCCACTTCCGTGCGCTGGGCCGTGACAGCCAGAGCCAGGACTTCACCGCGGTCGGCGTCGGCGACATGTCCGGCGACGTGTTCGGCAACGGCATGCTGCTGTCGCGCCACATCCGCCTGGTGGCTGCGTTCGATCACCGCCACATCTTCCTGGACCCGAACCCGGACGCGGCCACCACGTTCGTCGAACGTGAGCGCCTGTTCACCGTGCCGCGTTCGAGCTGGGCGGACTACGATGCCAAGCTGATCAGCAAGGGCGGCGGCGTGTACCCGCGCAGCCTGAAGTCGATCGAGATCACCCCGCAGGTGCGTGAAGCGCTGGGCCTGGACGAGAACGTCAAGGCGCTGTCGCCGAACGAGCTGATGAGCGCGATCCTGAAGGCACCGGTCGACCTGCTGTGGAACGGCGGCATCGGTACCTACGTCAAGGCCGCCAGCGAGCAGCACAGCGATGTCGGCGACCGTGCCAACAACGCGCTGCGCGTGAACGGTGGCGAGCTGCGCTGCAAGGTGGTGGGCGAGGGCGGCAACCTGGGCATGACCCAGCTGGGCCGCATCGAAGCCGCGCAGGCCGGCGTGCTGCTCAACACCGACTTCATCGACAACTCGGCCGGTGTCGACACCTCCGACCATGAAGTCAACATCAAGATCCTGCTCAACGATGTGGTGCGGGCCAAGAAGCTGACCGTCGAGCAGCGCAACAAGCTGCTGGCCTCGATGACCGATGAAGTCGCCGAGCTGGTGCTCAACGACAACTACCGCCAGAACCAGGCGCTGAGCCTGATGGAGCGGATGGCGGTCAAGCGCCTGGGTTCCAAGCAGCACTTCATCCGTACCCTGGAACAGCAGGGCCTGCTTGATCGCCAGATCGAGTTCCTGCCGTCCGATGCCGAGCTGTCGCAGCGCAAGGCGCGCGGCCAGGGCCTGACCCGTCCGGAACTGTCGGTGCTGCTGTCCTACTCCAAGCTGGTGGCATTCGCCCAGCTGCTGGATTCGGACATCCCGGAAGATCCGTACCTGTCCAAGGAACTGCAGCGCTACTTCCCGACCCCGCTGCAGAAGAAGTATGCCGACGCAATGGAGCGTCACCGCCTGAAGCGCGAAATCATCGCCACGGCCGTGACCAACCAGACCATCAACCGCATGGGCGCCACCTTCCTGATGCGCATGCAGGAAGACACCGGCCGTTCCATCGCCGAGGTCGCCAAGGCCTACACGATCAGCCGTGAAACGCTGGATGCACGCGCGCTGTGGGCGCAGATCGATGCCCTCGACGGCAAGGTGTCGGAGTCGGTGCAGATCGACGCCTTGGAAGTGATCTGGAAGCTGCAGCGCTCGTTCGTGCGCTGGCTGCTGTCGCGCCCCGGCGCGATGCCCGGCATCACCGAAGCGGTCAACCGCTACCAGGGCCCGTTCAACGACATCCGCGTTGCCTCGGGTGTGCTGCCGGATTCGCAGCGTCCGACCTACGAAGCCCTGGTGGCCGAGTGGAAGGAAAAGGGCCTGCCGTCCGCGCTGGCGCAGCAGCTGGCCGAACTGCACTTCCTGGAGCCGGCGTTCGACATCATCGAACTGGCCCGTACCCGCAAGCTGAAGCCGGTGGACGTGTCCAAGGTCCACTTCCGCCTGGGCGATGCCCTGCAGCTGCCGTGGCTGTTCGAGCAGGTCGATGCGCTGGAGGTCAATGGCCGTTGGCACGCGGTGGCACGTGGCGTGCTGCGTGACGAGCTGGCCGCCAACCACCGCAACCTGGCGGGCCAGGTGCTGGGTACCAAGGGCAGCAGTGCCGAAGCAAAGGTGGCGGCCTGGATGGGGCGCGACGACAGCAGCCTGCGCTTCACCCTGGCAATGCTGGCCGAACTGGCCGAGCAGAAGACCCTGGACTACCCGACCGTTTCGGTCGCGGTGCAGCGCCTGGGTCAGCTGGCCGCGCATGGTGCGTAAGCGCATTCGCGCTGACGCCCCACGGTTTGCTCTGCAAACCGTGGGCCCCATGCCAACCATGCTCCCAGACCCCCGCGCCGTTGGCGCGCCCCCCTGACTCAGGGGGGGCTCCTGATCTGCAGCAGTTGGAGGAACGGCCCCGCGAAAGCGGGGCCGTTCTGCATTGCCGGGTAGTGCCGGCCGCTGGCCGGCAACCGCGCGGACCACAATCGGGTGCAGCTGCCGGCCAGCGGCCGGCACTACCGGGTATGCTCTTGCTGGCACACCCACCCGGATCCACCGATGAGCGACACCCCCCGCATCGCTTTCCTGGCCAGCGCCACCGAACCTGCACAGATGGCCCGCGCCGCGATGGTCTCGCGTTATGGCGATCACGCGCCGGAGCAGGCCGACGTGCTGTGTCCGCTGGGGGGCGACGGCTTCATGCTGCAGACCCTGCACCGGCATGGGCACCTGGGCAAGCCGGTGTTCGGCATGAAGCTGGGCACCGTCGGCTTCCTGATGAACCAGTACCGCGGCGACGACGACGTGCAGGCCCGCATTGCGCGTGCCGAACCGGCCAACCTGCGCCCGCTGGAAATGGTGGCGCTGACCGAGTCGGGCACCAGTACCGGTTCGCTGGCCTACAACGATGTCTCGCTGCTGCGCCAGACCCGGCAGGCCGCGCATATCGGCATCGACCTCAACGGCCAGGAACGCGTGGCCGAGCTGATCGGTGACGGCGTGCTGGTGGCCACCCCGGCGGGCAGCACCGCCTACAACTATTCCGCGCATGGCCCGGTATTGCCGCTGGGCTCGCACACCATCGCGCTGACGCCGTTGGCCCCGTACCGGCCGCGTCGCTGGCGCGGGGCGATCCTCAAGGCCGATACCGAGGTGCGCTTCCGCGTGCTCGATCCGTACAAGCGCCCGGTCAGCGTCACGGCGGATTCGCACGAGACCCGCGACGTGGTCGAGGTGACCATCCGCGAGTCGAAGGACCGCCGCGTGACCCTGCTGTTCGACCCGGAGCACAACCTGGAAGACAGGATCCTGAGCGAACAGTTCGTTTTTTGAGGACAATGGGCGGCCGGCCCCGCCGACCGCTTGAAGGACCCCCACCGATGGGCGACAACTCCCCCCGCTTGCTGACCGTCGCGGTGACCTCGCGCGCGCTGTTCGACCTCGAGGAAAGCCATGCGCTGTTCGAAAGTGATGGCGTGGCGGCCTACGCCGAATTCCAGCGCCAGCACGAGGACGATATCCTCGGCCCCGGCGTGGCCTTCCCGGTGGTGCGCAAGCTGCTGGCGCTGAACCAGGGCGCCAGCCCGGAGAACCCGCGGGTCGAGGTGATCCTGCTTTCGCGCAACTCGGCCGATACCGGCCTGCGCATCTTCAATTCGATCCAGCACTATGGGCTGGGCATCATCCGCGCGACCTTCACCGCCGGCGAGCCGACCTGGCCGTACGTGAAGCCGTTCGGTACCGACCTGTTCCTGTCGGCCAACCCCGAATCGGTGCGCAGCGCGCTGCGTCATGGCATCGCGGCGGCAACCATCCTGCCCAAGCCGCCGGGCGAGACCGCTGCGGCAGCCGCCGACCAGATCGATACTGGTCGCCCGGCCGGCCAGCTGCGCATCGCCTTCGATGGTGACGCGGTGATCTTCGGTGACGAGAGCGAGCGCATCTCGCGCGAGCAGGGCGTGGAAGCGTTTGGCCGCCACGAGCGCGAGCGCGCCCGCGAGCCGCTCAGCGGCGGTCCCTTCCGTGGCTTCCTGTCGGCCCTGCATACGCTGCAGGAAGTGTTCCCGGCCGGCGAGAGCGCGCCGATCCGTACCGCGCTCGTGACCGCGCGTTCGGCACCGGCGCATGAGCGGGTGATCCGCACCCTGCGCGAGTGGGGCGTGCGCCTGGACGAGGCACTGTTCCTGGGCGGCCGTCACAAGGGCCCGTTCCTGCAGGCCTTCGGTGCCGACATCTTCTTCGACGATTCGCAGCACAACATCGACAGCGCCCGCGAGCATGTGGCCGCCGGCCACGTGCCGCACGGCGTCGCCAACGAGGGGTAGGGCGGACTCGACCGGTAGGTGCCAACCGTTGGTTGGCACTGCCTAGGACCCATGCCCACCAAGGTGGGCATCTACCACAGCGACATGCCCACCAAGGTGGGCATCTACCAGAGCCACATGCCCCGGTAGTTGCCAACCTTGGTTGGCGCTGCCGTCAGGCCACGGGTCCGATCAAGGGCTGCCCGACATTCCCAGCTGCAGGTCCACCACCTTCCAGCGCAGGCCCTGCGGCTCCAGCACCACCTTCAACGGTGGCTGGCCGGGGCCGCGATCGACGTCGATCACGAATCGGTCCAGTGCCTCGAAATGATGCTCGGCATGCTTCAGCGGCCGCGCCGGTTCGGTCGCACCGAAGGCATCGCCGCCCTGCAGTTCATTGCGGCCACGCTTCCACAGCACGTGGCCCTGCAGCATCGCGCCGATCCCGGTCGGGGTCACCATGGTCTCCACTGCGGCACCGCCAAGCTGGTCGCCCAGCCCATAGAGCAGGGCGCCGAACGGGCTGGATGCCACGTCGGGGCCGGCCTGGCGCACCAGGTAGTCGTTGAGCTGCGCACGCAGGCTGCTGCGCACGCGCGGGAAGTCGACGTAACGCTCCAGTCGGGCGGTGTCGCGCTGCTCGATGGCCTTGGACAGGCCATTGACGGTCATGTAGGGGCCGCCGAACCACCAGGCGGCGACGGCCAGGACCAGCAGCACAATGAGTGCGGTGAGTTTCTTCATGCCGACCAGACTGCCGCAATGGCGGCAGTGCCGGGTGAAGACTCAATGACTGGGCGAGCCACGGCCGTCACCGAAGGCATCGACCAGCTGTTGCCGTTCGGCCGGGGTCAGCGCTTCCAGCCGCGTCGCCAGCACCTCGTCGAGGCTGCGGGTGCGGGTGGTGCCAAGGATGCCGCTGGCCACGCCGGGATGGCCCAGCGCATAGGCGAAGGCGGTCTGGGCCGGGCGTTGGCTGCGGATCGCGGCCACTGCCCGGCGCATCTGGCGGGCACTGCGCATCAGCTGGCGGCTGCTGGGCTTCAGCCAGGCGCGCGCCAAGTACCAGCCATCGGCCAGCCGTGGCAGGCGCGGGCGGGCGGGCAGCAGGTGGCCCTGCGCCAGCACGGTCCCGGCCAGCACGCCGATGCCCACCGCCTGCAACTGGTCGATCAGCGGTTCGCGGTCCTGCTGCAGGGCGTTGTAGTCCAGCAGCACCACATCGAAGGCGTCGGGATGGGCGATCATCCAGCGCAGGGTCGAGGCCGAGTGGGTGTTGATGCCGGTGTGCCGGATCAACCCGCGTTCGCGCAGGCGCTGCAGCGCGGCCAGCAGGTCGTCGTTGATGTCGTGCTCGCTGGCGCCATGCAACTGGTAGATGTCCAGGTGATCCAGGCCGAGATTGCGCAGCGAAGCCTCGCAGCTGGCGATGATGGCTGCCGGCGAGAAATTGCGTTGCTCGGCGCCGCTGACGCCGGCCTGGCCGGTCAGCGTGCCCCCCTTGCTGGAAATCACCAGCGCGTCGCGTGGGTATTGTTTCAGCAACGGGCGCAGGATGCGGCCCAGCCGCGGCTCGGCGTGGAAACCGGAGTAGTTGTGGCCGGTGTCCAACAGGTTCACGCCCTGTGCCAGTGCATGCTCGACCACGTTCGCGGCCGATTGTTCCGGGAATCGGCGATGCCCCCAGAAGCCGGAACAGCCCAGGCCCACCGGCGAAACCGCCAGGCCGGTGCGGCCCAGCGTGCGGCGTTGCTGTGCCAATGGCATCAGAATTCCAGGTCCAGCGCCGCGCACAGGTAGTCGACGAACGGGCCGAGCGCGGCCAGATCCTTGCCCAGCGTGGACAGCAGGCGCGGACCGGTCATGGTGGCGTCGTCCAGCGAGCGCCACATCACCCAGTTGCGGTGCTTGAGGTCGTCGATGAACTCGAAGTCGGCGGGGAAGCCACGCGGCGGACGCACCAGCTTTTCGCTCTCCTCGAAATCGAAGCGCTTGCGCAGGCCCGGTGCGTGCGCGGCGGCCTTCCAGCTGCCCGGGTTGTCGAGGATGAAGTGGCGCACGCGGCGCTGGGTTTCCGGTTCCGGATGCCACAGGCCGGCACCGACGAAGCTCTCGCCCGGCTGCAGGTGCACGTAGAACGAAGGCGCGGCTACTTCACGGCGGCGCTCATGGAACAGGCGTGCGCCCTGCCAAGTCTTGTACGGTGACTTGTCGTTGGAGAAGCGCGCGTCGCGGTGGATGCGGAACAGCGAGCCGCCGACGCCGCGCGTATCGGCACGGAAGTGTTCGCTGACCTCGGCCAGGGCCGGTTGCAGGTCGCCCAGCAGGCGCAGGAACGGCTGCCGTACGTGGTCTTCATACTGCTGGCGGTGGTCGTTGAACCAGGCCTTGTCGTTGTGCCGCGCCAGGCTGCGCAGGAACCTGAAACTGGCGTCCGAGAAGTAGGTGCTCACAGTGTCTCCCGCAGGTGCTGGCCCCAGTCGCGCAGCGATTGCAGCAGGGCCTGGCGCCGCGCATCGTCGGGCGCTTCGGCGGCCAGTGCATCGAGCTGCTGCTGGTACTGGGGCAGGTTGAGTTCGCCCAGCCCGCCGTCGCCGAGCAGGCGCTGGCGGCGGTAATCCTGCCAGCGCTGGCGTTCCGCCGGCGCGAGGCTGTCGGGGTGGTTGCGCGCGCGGTAGCGGAACAGCAGCTCCGGCAGGCGCGGGTCGCGGAAACGGCCTTCCAGCGCGGCCAGCTGCTCGGGCGCGGTGGTGCGTGCCAGCGCAAGCAGCGGTTTGTCGCCGTTGCCGAGGAAACCGTCGTACAGCGAGGCATCGACGTCGGCCACGGTGGCGACGCGGGGCTGGTTGTAGACCTGGCGCGCCTTCTCGGCCAGCTGCGGGGCGAACGCGCGCAGCCGTTCCACCTTGGCCTCGATCGCGGCCACGTCCAGGCCGAGGCGCGCGTGGTCATCGGCGCGCAGGTGGTTCCAGGCGATCAGCGCTGGCACCTTGTTCAGATGCACTTCCTTCAGCGGCACCCGCGCCACGCCTTCGGGCAGCTCGCTGGCGCGCAGGTAAAGGCGCTGTGCGATCACCTCGGCCGGCAGTTCCAGCAGGTCGTCGATCTCGCCTTCCAGGTCGAACACGATCACCCGGTTGTTGATGATGGGGTGCACGGCCAGCGGCAGTACTGGCGCCGCGCACAGGCGACTGGCCGGGTAGCGCATGGAAATGTGCAGTACCGGCTTCATCGCGGCCACGTCCAGCAGGCCGCCGACGAAGCGCTTGTCACGCAGCTTCAGCGCGTACTCCCACAGGCGCGGCTGCGACTGCTTGAACAGGCGTGCCATGCCGATGGTGGCACGTACGTCGGACAGCGCTTCGTGCGCATCGCCCTCGCGCACGTTGTTGGCCTCGGCCAGGTGCTCGAGCTTGAACGAGGTGGCGCCGTCCTCGCGCAGCGGCCACTGGATGCCGTCCGGGCGCATCGCGCGCATCAGGCGCAGCATGTCCAGCAGGTCCCAGCGCGAATTGCCGTTGCGCCACTCGCGCTCGTACGGGTCGTGGAAATTGCGGAACAGCCCGTAGCGGACGAATTCATCGTCAAAGCGCAGCGTGTTATAGCCCAGCGCGCAGGTGCCGGGGCGCGACAGCTGTTCGTTGATGCGGTCGAAGGCCTCGGCCTCGCTGATGCCCTCGGCCAGGGCCTGCTGCGGGGTGATGCCGGTAACCAGGGTGGCCATCGGCGAGGGCAGCAGGTCATCGGCCGGGCGCACGAAGAAGCTGACCGGCGTATCGATCTCGTTGAGGTCGGCATCGGTACGGATCGCGGCGTACTGCGAGATGCGCGTGCGCCGCGGGTCCTGGCCGAAGGTTTCCAGGTCGTAGAACAGGAAGCTGTCGGCCATCAGTGCGCGCCCTCCAGGACCGGCAGCTGCGCGTGGATCTGCGCTTCCAGCGCGGCCCAGTCGATGTTGTCCAGTGAATCGTGACCGGTGGTGGCGGCCACCAGCATGTCGCGTTGCAGTTCGGTGCGGCGCAGCGCCTCGGCGTACGGTGTGTGCAGGAAGGTGACCATCGTGTAGTGCGGCACGAAGCGGGTCGGCCAGCGCCGCTGCAGTTCCTGCTCCAGTTCGCGCTGCAGCAGGAACGCAGGATCGGCGACACGGTCGCGCATCTCCAGGTAGTTCTCCAGCGCCATCTGCTGGATGGCACGTGCATTCGGCTTGCGCTCGGCTTCGAACGCGGCGAACGCGCCTTCCAGGTCATCCGCTTCCATCAGGTGGCGGGCCAGCGCAACGCAGTCCTCGAACGCGCAGTTCATGCCCTGGCCGTGGAACGGCACCATCGCATGCGCGGCATCACCGATCAGTACGGCGCGACCGTGCTGGTGCCAGCGCTCCAGGGTGAGCGTGCCGAGCAGCCCCGGCGGGTGCTGTTCCCAGTCCGCGCGCAGGTTCGGGATCAGCGGCAGGGTGTCGGCGAACTCCCGCGCGAACAGCGCCTCGGCCTGCGCGCCGGTGTTGACCGTGGCGAAGCTGGGATCGCCCTGGTTGGGCAGGAACAGGGTGACGGTGAAGGTGCCTTCGTGGTTGGGCAGGGCGATGCACATGTAATGGCCACGTGGCCAGATGTGCAGCGCATTGCGCTCGATGCGGAAGCTGCCGTCGGCGGCCGGAGGGATCTCCAGCTCCTTGTAGGAGTGGTCGAGGAAGGCGATGTCCTCGCCCAGCGGGGCACGGCGGTTCATCGCTGCGCGCAGGGCCGAACCGGCGCCGTCGGCACCGATCAGGGTGTCGAAGCGGATGTCGTGCGGGCTGTCGTCGCGGTCATCGATGAAACGCGCGTAACCGGCGTCGAAATCAACGGTGTGCAGGCGCCGATGGAAGTGCACGGTGGCGCCGGCCTGCTCGGCCAGTTCCAGCAACGTGGTGTTCAGATCGCTGCGGTGGATCGACCAGATCACTTCGCTGTCATCACGGCCATAGCGCTGCAGCTGCGGTTCGCCGTCGCGGGGGTGCACCATGCGGCCGCGCATCATCACCGCGCGTGCCATCACTTCGTCCTCCACACCCGCCTGGCGCAGCGCATTGCGCCCACGCTCGGCCAATGCCAGGTTGATCGAGCGGCCACTCTCGTAATCAGCCACGCGCGGATCACCGCGGCGTTCGTACAGGGTGATGCGCCAGCCTTGCCGCGACAGCAGGATGGCCAGCAGGGACCCGGCCAGGCCGGCACCGATAATGCTCAACGAGCGGGAAGCATGTGCGATCAACGAACTGTCCAGCAGCAGGGGAGGGACCGGCTCAAAGGCCGGCCCAGGCTTCCACTTCCTCGACGAAGTGGTGCACGTCCAGGTAGCGGTTGTAGAGCGGGGTGGGCGAGATGCGGATCACGTCGGGTTCGCGCCAGTCGCCGAGCACACCGATGCCGCGCAGGTGCTCGAACAGTGCGCGGCCACGCTCGCGGCCACCGATCACGCGCAGCGACAACTGGCAGCCGCGGCGCTGCGGATCGGCCGGGGTGATGATGTCCAGCACCTGCGGCAGGCGCGCGCGCACCAGTGCTTCGAGCATGCCGGTGAGCGCCAGCGATTTGCTGCGCAGCGCCTCCATGCCGGCACGTTCGAACAGGTCCAGCGAGGCACGCAGCGGTGCCAGGCCGAGGATCGGTGGATTGCTCAGCTGCCAACCCTCGGCGCCGATGGCCGGGGTGAACTGCGGCGCCATCTGGAAACGGGTGGCTTCCTCATGGCCCCACCAGCCAGCAAAGCGCGGCAGGGTGGTATCGCGGTGGTGGCGCTCGTGCACGAAGGCGCCAGCCACTGCGCCCGGGCCGCTGTTGAGGTACTTGTAATGGCACCACACGGCGAAATCGGGGGCCACGTCATGCAGGCGCAGCGGCAGGTTGCCGACCGAGTGCGCCAGGTCGAAGCCGATGCGTGCGCCCTGCAGGCGGGCGGCGCGGGTGATCGCATCGAGGTCGAAGGCCTGGCCGGTGCGGTACTGCACGCCAGGCCACAGCACCAGCGCCAGGCGCGGGCCGTGTTCGGTCATGGCGCGCTCGATGGCGTTCAGTGAAATCGTGCCGTTGGCTTCGTCCGGCTGCACTTCCACCAGGCACTCGGCCGGGTCGAAGCCATGGAAGCGGATCTGGGCTTCCACCGCGTGGCGATCGGTCGGGAACGCGCCGGCTTCCATCAGGATCACCGGGCGCTGCGTGGTCGGCCGGTAGAAGCTGACCATCATCAGGTGCAGGTTTACGCTCAGCGTGTTCATCGCCACCACTTCGCTGGGCAGCGCGCCAACCACGCGGGCCAGCTGCGCGCTCACCAGGCGGTGGTAGGACAGCCATTGCGTCGGGCCGGTGAAGTGGCCTTCCACCGCCAGTTCGCCCCACTGCTTCATCACTTCCTGCACCGCTGCCTGCGCGCCGCGCGGCTGCAGGCCCAGCGAGTTGCCCACGAAGTAGGTCTGCTCGCCGCCCTCATGGCGCGGAATCAGGAATTCACTGCGCAGCGGGCGCAGCGGATCGGCGGCGTCCAGGGCGATGGCGTGGGTGCGGCTGAGCAGGTCGGACATGGTCGGGCAACAGGCTGCAACGGGACCGCCAGTGTAGCGCCTGGGGCATGGCCCGGTAGCAGCCGGCCCGGCACCAGCGCCGTGTGATCCGGTAGTCGCCAACCTTGGTTGGCGCACGTACAAGAAAGCGCCCACCAAGGTGGGCATCTACCAGGGCGGGAGCGAGCAAGCGCCCACCAAGGTGGGCGACTACCGTTCGAGGGGCTCAGCCCGCCGCCGGCGCCGGCAGCGGATCCACGTGCCCGCACTGGCTGCAGGTACGCAGCTCCAGGCTGGCGTGGTAGCGCGCAAACACCTTGGGCAGGTCGGTCTCGATGTTCTGCAGCGGGAAGAACTCTTCGTGCAGCTTGTGGTTGCAGCGCTCGCAGTGCCAGATCACGCCGTCCATCTCGTGCGGCAGGCGCTTGCGCTCGACCACCAGGCCGATGCCACCGGGCGGGCGCCGCGGCGAGTGTGGAACCTTTGCCGGCAGCAGGAAGATCTCGCCGGCGCGGATCGGGATGTCGCGCACCGCGCCGTCTTCCTGCACCTTCAGCACCATCTCGCCTTCGAGCTGGTAGAACCACTCGGGGCCTTCGTCGTAGTGATAGTCGGTGCGCGAATTCGGCCCGCCGACCACCATCACGATGAAATCGCCGTTGTCGATCATCTTGTTGCCCACCGGCGGCTTCAGCAGGTGGCGGTTCTCTTCGATCCAGGCGTGCAGGTTGATCGGCGAAGCGAGCATGATGGTCATCCGTAAGGGATCAGTCGCGCTTGCCCTTGCGCGGGATGTAGGACAGGGCCTTTTCATATGCAGGCTGCAGCTCTTCCTGCGAACCGACGTCGATGCCCATCTCGCGCACGCGTCCGTCCTTCAGGCTGTAGACCCAGCCATGCACCATCAGCTTCTGGCCGCGGGCCCACGCATCCTGCACGATGGTCGAGCGGCACAGGTTGGCCACCTGCTCGATCACGTTCAGTTCGCACAGGCGCGCGTGCTTGAGCTCATCGGTCTCGATCGCATCGAGGATGCCGGTGTGCTTCTGCATCACGTCACCGACGTGGCGCAGCCAGTTGTCGGCCAGGCCGACGCGGGTGTTGTGCAGGCAGGCATGCACACCGCCGCAGCCGTAGTGGCCAACGATCAGGATGTGTTTCACCTTCAGCTGGTCCACCGCGTACTGCACCACGCTCAGGCAGTTCAGGTCGGTGTGCGCGACCACGTTGGCGACGTTGCGGTGCACGAACACTTCGCCCGGGGCCATGCCGATGATCTGGTTGGCCGGCACGCGCGAATCGGAGCAGCCGATCCACAGGTATTCCGGGTGCTGCTGCTTGGCCAGCTGGTGGAAGAACTCGGGGTCTTCCTTCTCGATCCGGTCGGCCCAGTCGCGGTTGTTCTGCAGCAGCTTGTGGATGTCTTTCATGTTCGGGTCCCTGGCGTCGGGTGGGGGCGCGCCGCAGCCGTCCGGCTGCGTCGTCGCGGGAATCTGCGGCGTTCAGTCGCTGCGGGCGGCCTGTTCGCGGTGCCAGCGCATCCACTGCGCCAACTCGGTGGAAGAGGGGGTGCCCAGCTGTTCCAGTTCGGCGATCACCGCACGCTGGTTGGCGTCGGGATGGTTCTGGCTCAGCTTGAGCTTCATCTGCACATGTTCGACCTGGAAACGGAAGCCGACGATGGCGCGCAGCTCCGGGCCATGTTCGGCACGCGTGGCATCGAACTGCCAGGCCTGGCCGACGCTGGCTTCGAAGCGGTCGCTGATCGCGCCGACCAGCTCCGCCAGCGCGCCGGCATCGTCGAAGGTCTGCAGCTGGCCACGCAGCTCGGCAGCAGCGTAGTTCCAGGTCGGTACCCGCGCGGCAGGCTCCTTGTCCGGATACCAGCTGGCCGAGACGTAACCGTGCGGTCCATCGACCAGCACCTTGGCCGCGCCGCTGTGGCGCGACTGCGGGTTGGCGCGGGCCCAGTGGCCGCGCAGTTCGATCTGGTCGCCGTCACGCCGGTACAGCACCGGCATCCGGGTCAGCTCCGGCAGGCCATCGCTGCCGGGGGTGAGCACGGTAACGAACGGGTCGCGCGCCAGCAGGCGGTCCAGCCAGAGCAGGTCGGTCTCGGCGAAGGCGCGCGGGGTGAACATGCAGGGGTCAGGCGCGCCCGCCGAGTGACTGGATCATGCGGCCACGCAGGCCCTCGTCGCTGTCGGCCTGCGGCGGCTGCACTTCGTGCAGGCTGAAGCCGCGCACCAGTGCGTCCTCCTCGTCCAGGCCGTCGTACTCGACGAACTCGGCGTCGAACAACTGCGAACGGGCGGTGTCTTCGCTGTCGTAGCTCAGCGTGTTGCCATCGCTGTCGAGCACTTCGGCAGTGCCGGCCGGGCGAACGCGCAGGCGCGCCCAGATGAGGGTGTTGCCGAGGCTGGCCAGCCACCAGCTGTCGCGCGAGGCGGTGATGTCATTCATGAGCGTATTACCAGAGCGAGGCCAGCCAGAGCAGGGCGGCCATGCCCAGTCCGGACAGCAGGGTCAGCAGCGATACCCAGGCCGGTGTCGCCAGCCCGGACAGCGAGCGGTCCGGTTGCTGCCGATAGTCGCGTCGCAGCAGCCAGGCCAGGGCATCGGGCTTGAGGAAGGCGCCGCTGCCGAAGCGCGCGGCGAGCGCCGGATGGCGGTCGCGCACGTGCACCAGGGTCAGCGGCCAGAAGATCACGAAGGCACTGAACCCGGCCACTGCAACGCCGACGAAACAGAGGGCGAAGAACAGGGTCATGGGGCGGTACCTCCGTGGTCGTGTGGGGCTTAGAAGTCCGCGCTGCCCGGCGCGCGCGGGTAGGGGATCGCATCGCGGATGTTGGACAGCCCGCAGACGTACACCACCAGGCGTTCGAAGCCCAGGCCGAAGCCGGCGTGCGGCACCGAACCATAGCGGCGGAAATCGCGGTACCAACTGTAGTGCTCGCGATCCAGGCCGAACTGGGCCATGCGCGCGTCCAGCACGTCCAGGCGCTCTTCGCGCTGGCTGCCGCCGATGATCTCGCCGATGCCCGGGGCCAGCACGTCCATCGCGGCAACGGTCTTGCCGTCGTCGTTCAGGCGCATGTAGAAGGCCTTGATGTGCTCCGGATAGTTGGTCACCACCACCGGGCGGCCGACGTGTTCCTCGGTCAGCCAGCGCTCGTGCTCGGTCTGCAGGTCCAGGCCCCATTCGACCGGGAAGTCGAACTTCCTGCCGGACTTCTGCAGCAGGCTGACCGCGTCGGTGTAGTCGATGCGCTCGAACGGTGCGTTGATGAAGTCTTCCAGCTTGGTGATCGCGTTCTTGTCCACGCGCTCGGCAATGAAGGCCAGGTCGTCGCTGCGTTCGTTCAGCACTGCGCGGAACAGGTACTTCAGGAACTCTTCGGCCAGGCGCGCGTCTTCGGCCAGGTCGGCGAAGGCGATTTCCGGCTCGATCATCCAGAACTCCGCCAGGTGGCGGGTGGTGTGGCTGTTCTCGGCGCGGAAGGTCGGGCCGAAGGTGTAGACCTTGCTCAGCGCCAGGCAGTAAGCCTCGACGTTCAGCTGGCCGGACACGGTCAGGAAGGTTTCCTTGCCGAAGAAGTCGCGGCTGAAATCGATCGCGCCCTTCTCGTCACGCGGCAGGTTCACCATGTCCAGGGTGGACACACGGAACATCTGCCCGGCGCCTTCGGCGTCGGAGGTGGTGATGATCGGGGTGCTGATCCAGTTGAAGCCGTTCTCGTGGAAGAAGCGGTGCACGGCCTGGGCCAGGCAGTTGCGGATGCGGGTGACCGCGCCGAACAGGTTGGTGCGCGGACGCAGGTGCGCCACTTCGCGCAGGAACTCCGGCGACATCGGCTTGGGCTGGATCGGGTAGGTGAGCGGGTCTTCGACCCAGCCGACCACGTCCAGCGTGCTGGCCTGGATCTCGAACGACTGGCCCTTGCCCTGCGACTTCACCAGCGTGCCGGTGGCGATGACCGAGCAGCCGCTGGTCAGGCGCTTGATCTCATCGAAGTTGGCCAGGCTGTCGCCGGCCACGACCTGGATCGGGGCGAAGCAGGAGCCGTCGCTCACATTCACGAAGGCCAGATTCGCTGAACCGCGCACCGTGCGCACCCATCCGCGTACCGTGACTTCGCCGCCTTCCGGGATCTTCCCGGCAAGCGCATGTTCAACGCTGACCACCGTCATGACTTGAATCCTCTGCTGATCGACTCGATCTGTGAACACGGGAGTTTACCGGTTGCAGCGTTCTGCTTGCGAGGCATTTTTCGTGGCAACGGCTCCTTATAATGTCCCCGTACCTCTGGAGTAGCCCCATGGCCGTCAGCCTGACCCCCATTGCCTTTGAGCGCGTGCAGCGCTTCGTCGCCCAGACCCCCGGCGCGCTGGGCCTGCGTTTCGGCGTGACCAAGACCGGCTGCTCCGGCTGGGGCCACGTGACCGACCTGGCCCGCGAAGAGCGCGAGGGCGACACGGTGTTCGAGCAGGAGGGCGTGAAGATCTACGTCGACGCCAAGAGCCTGGCCCTGGTGGACGGCACCGTGATCGACTTCGGCAAGCACGGCCTGAGCGAGACCTTCACGTTCAGCAACCCGAACGCCACCGCCGAGTGTGGCTGCGGCGAGAGCTTCACCACCGACGCCGACAAGGCCTGAGGGCCCGCCACCGGGCATGGCCCGGCGCTGACCAGGCGCGCTCTGGTGGGCGCCGACCTTGGTCGGCACGCTGGGCTCGGCAGGGATCCCACGGATGGAACGACCGCTTTTCACCTATCACCCCAACGCCTACGAGCTCTCCTTCGAAGAGGTCGAGGGGATCTGCGACTGCTGCGGCCAGGCGCGCGCACTGCGCTATCGCGGACCGTTCTACACCCGCCTGCGCCCGGATTACCTGTGCCCCTGGTGTATCGCCGATGGCAGGGCTGCGGCCAGTTACGAGGGGGAGTTCACCGGCTGGAGCGATATCGAGGGGGTATCCCCGGATCCGGCTGATCCGCCGCCGACCATCGCCCGTGAGCTGCTGCTGGAGGTCTGCGAGCGCACCCCGGGCTACTCCTCCTGGCAGCAATCGGTCTGGTTGAGCCATTGCGAACGGCCCTGCGCCTTCCTCGGCTACGCCGGCAGCGACGATCTGCTGCCGATCCTCGACCAGGTCCGGCCGGACGTGGCGGCGGTCAATCCGCGCGACGCCGACTGGGTGCTGGAGCATCTGAGCCGGGACGGGATGATGGTCGGCTGCCTGTTCCAATGCCTGGAATGCGGCCAGCATCGTCTTCACGTCGATCTGGAATGAGCACATGCCGGACATGGGCCGGCGCTCCCGTTCAGGTTGCCCGGTCTGCGCCCGGTTGCCCGGTGGCGCCGCTTGCCGCATAATGCGCGGCTTCCTGCCTCCCCGGCGGGAATCCTTGCCCCACCGCGGTCTCAACGGCGGGGGGCTGTCCGGCCGCAAGGCCACATCCGAAAGGTAGAAAAAAACATGAGTCGTCATTACGAAATCGTGTTCATGGTCCACCCGGACCAGAGCGAGCAGGTCCCGGCCATGATCGAGCGCTACAAGTCGCTGGTCGAGAACGGCAACGGCACCATCCACCGTCTGGAAGACTGGGGCCGCCGCCAGCTGGCGTACCCGATCCAGAACCTGGTGAAGGCCCACTACGTGCTGATGAACATCGAAGCCGACCAGGCCGTTCTGAACGAACTGACCGAAAGCTTCCGCTTCAACGACGCCGTGCTGCGCAACCTGGTCATCAAGCGTGACGAGGCTGACACCGAGCAGTCGCTGATCATGAAGAGCAAGGACGAGAAGGGTGACAAGCCGGAGCGCGGTGAGCGCCGTCGTCGTGACGACGAAGAAGGCGAGTCCACCACCACCGCTGACAACGAAGCCGGCGACGACGCCGCTTCCGCCGCCTAAGGAGCCTTCCCATGTCCAAGTTCTTCCGTCGCCGCAAGTTCTGCAAGTTCACGGCTGAAGGTGTGAAGGAGATCGACTACAAGGATCTCAACACCCTGCGCCAGTACCTGACCGAGAACGGCAAGATCGTGCCGAGCCGCGTCACCGGTACCAAGTCGAAGTACCAGCGCCAGCTGGCGACCGCCGTCAAGCGCGCTCGCTTCCTGGCCCTGATCCCGTACACCGACAACCACGACGTCTGATGCCCGGCGGGGCGGCCCGGCGCCGCCCCCGCTGTGCCAGCTATTCGGACAGCCTTTGTTGCGGGGCATCGCCTCGCTAACGAATAACTCATCTGGAGCAATACCATGCAGCTGATCCTCCTGCAGAAAGTCACCAACCTCGGCAACCTGGGCGACCTGGTCGACGTGAAGCCGGGCTACGGCCGTAACTTCCTCGTGCCGCAGGGCAAGGCCGTTCCGGCCACCGAGAGCAACAAGGCCGAGTTCGAAGCCAAGCGCGCCGAATACGAAGCCAAGGCCCAGGCCATCCACGCCGACGCTGACGCCCGCAAGGCCAAGCTGGACGGCGCGAGCGTGACCATCCCGGCCAACGCTTCGACCGAAGGCAAGCTGTACGGCTCGGTCGGCGCCCGCGAAATCGCCGATGCCTTCACCGCTGCCGGCCTGCCGGTCAGCAAGAGCGAAGTCATCCTGGGCGAAGGTGCCTTCCGCAACATCGGCGAGTACGACGTGCTGATCCACCTGCACGCCGACGTCGAGACCACCGTCAAGGTCGTCGTCGTCGCCGAAGCCTGATCCCACGCCGCAAGGCCTGGCATCACCGCAGAACGGGCGCCCGCAAGGGTGCCCGTTTTGTTTTATGGCTCCGTTTCGTGGCGTGCGGCCACGTCCGGCCGACGGGGTGGGGCTGGACAATGTTCCACGCCCATTCGTAGAACACGGCCACATCGGTATACTCAGGGCGTCACACCCGTTCCACGGGCATCGATCCCAGCAGGATCAATGACTTGGAGGGTAAACGCAGGCCGCTTGCCGGCCCCAGTCCGGAACCCCTATGCGTCTTTCCACGATCAAGCTGTCCGGCTTCAAGTCGTTCGTCGATCCGACCACCCTGCACCTGCCGACCAACATGACCGGCGTGGTGGGCCCCAATGGCTGCGGCAAGTCGAACATCATCGATGCCGTGCGCTGGGTCATGGGCGAGAGTTCGGCCAGCCGCCTGCGTGGCGACTCGCTGACCGACGTGATCTTCTCCGGGTCCAATGCCCGCAAGCCGGTCTCGCAGGCTACCGTCGAGCTGATCTTCGACAACTCCGACCACACGATTTCCGGCGAGTACGCCTCGTTCAACGAAATCTCGGTCAAGCGCACGGTCAGCCGCGACGGCACCAGCAACTATTACCTCAACGGCACCAAGTGCCGCCGTCGCGACATCACCGACCTGTTCCTCGGCACCGGCCTGGGCCCGCGCAGCTACTCGATCATCGAGCAGGGCATGATCAGCCAGATCATCGAGGCGCGACCGGAAGACCTGCGCGTGTACCTGGAAGAGGCAGCCGGCATCTCCAAGTACAAGGAGCGCCGCAAGGAGACCGAGACCCGCATCCGCCACACCCGCGAGAACCTGGACCGGCTGGGCGACCTGCGCGACGAGATCAGCAAGCAGCTCGAACACCTCAAGCGCCAGGCCAGGCAGGCCGAGCAGTACCAGGCCCTGCAGGAAGAGCGCCGGGTCAAGGATGCCGAGTGGAAGGCGCTGGAATTCCGTGGTCTCGACGGTCGCCTGTCGAAGCTGCGCGAAGGCCTGTCGCAGGAAGAGACCAAGCTGCAGCAGCTGATCGCCGACCAGCGTGATGCCGAGGCCCGCATCGAGACCTCGCGCGCGCGGCGCGAAGAGGCCGCCGACGCGCTCAACACCGCGCAGGCCGCGGTCTACCAGGTCGGCAGCACGCTGGCGCGCCTGGAACAGCAGATCCAGCACCAGCGCGAGCTGTCGCAGCGCCTGCACAAGGCGCGCGATGAAACCCAGCAGGCCCTGGCCGAACTGGGCCAGCACATCAGCGGCGACGAGGCCAAACTGAGGGTGCTGCGCGAGGCAGTGGAGGCCGCCACCCCGCAGCTGGAAGCGCTGCAGGAAGAGAACGAGATCAAGCAGGAAAGCCTGCGCGAGGCCGAAGACCGGCTGGCTAGTTGGCAGCAGCGCTGGGAGCAGCACACCTCGCAGAGTTCGGAGGCGTCGCGCGCCGGTGATGTCGAGCGCACGCGCGTGGACTACCTGGACAAGCAGATCCTCGACGCCGACCGGCGTCGCGAGGCCCTGGCCGCCGAGCGCGCCGGGCTGGACGTGGACGCGCTGGAAGAGGCCTTCGAGCAGCTGCACCTGCAGCACGACACGCAGAAGGCCGCGCTGGATGAACTGAGCGAAGACGTCGAGCTGCGCAAGCAGGGCGTGGCGGCCGTGCAGGAACAGCAGCGCAATGGCCAGAACGAACTGGCCGAACTGCGCAAGCAGGCCAACGGCCTGCGCGGTCGCCTGGCCTCGCTGGAAACCCTGCAGCAGGCCGCGCTGGGCCAGGAGCAGGGCGCGGCCGTCGCGTGGCTGAAGGCGCGCGGGCTGGATTCGGCGGCACGTGTCGGCGAACGCCTGGACGTCGATGCCGGTTGGGAAAACGCGGTGGAAAGTGCGCTCGGCCAGCTGATCGAAGGCGTGCTGGTCGATGACCCGGGCAGCCTGGTCAACGCCCTCGGCGAACTCGGCGACGGCCACATTGCGCTGGTCGCCAGCGCGGATGCCGAGGTCAAGGCTGCACCGACGTCGCTGGCCGCACGCGTGCGTGGCCCGGCGGCGATCCGTCGCCTGCTGGCGCACCTGCATGGTGCCAAGGACCTGTCCGAGGCGAAGGCCCTGCAGGCCAGCCTTCCGGAAGGCGATTCGATCATCACCCAGAGCGGCGAGCGCCTGGGCCAGGGCTGGCTGCGCGTGTCGCGCTCCGGTGCAGCCCAGCAGGGCGCTCTGCTGCGCGAACGCGAGATCAACGAGCTGCGCGAGCAGATCGAGCAGCTGCAGGACCGCGAGGCCGAGCTGGAAGAACAGCTGGCCGGTTTCCGCGAGCAGCTACAGGCGGCTGAACAGCAGCGCGAAGACGCGCAGCGTGCGCTGTACCAGGCCCATCGCGCGGTGTCCGAGCTGGCTGGCCAGCTGCAGGGCCAGCAGGGCAAGGTAGAGGCTGCACGCACGCGCATCGACCGCATCGAAGGCGAGCTGAAGCAACTGCAGGAAACGATTGAAGCCAACAACGCGCAGGCGCGCGAAGCGCGCTCGCGGTTGGAGAACGCGGTCAGCAGCATGGGTGACCTGGAGTCGACCCGGCAGCGGCTGGAGGGCGAGCGCCGCCAGCTGACCGAGGCGCGCGACCTGGCCCGCGATGCTGCCCGTGCAGTGCGCGAGCGCTCGCATTCGCTGGCCCTGACCCTGGAATCGCAGCGTGCGCAGCTGGCCTCGTTGAGCCAGGCGCTGGAGCGCATGGGCACCCAGCGCGGGCAGCTGGATTCGCGGCTGGGCGAGCTGCATTCACAGCTGGACGAAGGTGATTCGCCGGTCGAAGCGCTGCAGGCCGAACACCAGAACGCGCTGGAAGAGCGCGTGCGCGCCGATCGCGTGCTGACCGAGGCGCGGACGCTGCTGGACGGCATCGACGCCGAGCTGCGCAACTACGAGCAGACCCGCCACCAGCGCGACGAACAGGCGCTGGCCCAGCGCGAGCGTATTTCGCAGCGCAAGCTGGACCAGCAGGCGCTGGTGCTGAGCGCGGACACCCTGCAGGGCGCGGTGGAGAAGGCCGGTTTCGTGCTGCAGGACGTGCTCAACGCACTGCCCGAGGATGCGCGCCTGGGCGACTGGGAGCAGGCCGTGCATCAGATCGACGCACGCATGCGCCGGCTGGAGCCGGTCAACCTGGCCGCCATCCACGAGTACGGCGAGGCTTCGCAGCGCTCGGATTACCTGGATTCGCAGCACGCCGACCTGACTACGGCGCTGGAAACCCTCGAGGATGCCATCCGCAAGATCGACCGCGAGACCCGCGGCCGTTTCAAGGACACCTTCGACCGCGTCAATGCTGGCGTGCAGGCGCTGTACCCGCGCCTGTTCGGTGGCGGCCACGCCTACCTGGAGCTGACCGGTGAAGACCTGCTCGACACCGGTGTGACCATCATGGCGCGCCCGCCGGGCAAGCGCGTGTCCAGCATCTCGCTGCTGTCCGGCGGCGAGAAGGCGATGACGGCAGTGGCGCTGGTGTTCGCCATCTTCCAGCTGAACCCCGCGCCATTCTGCCTGCTGGACGAGGTGGACGCGCCGCTGGACGAAGCCAACGTCGGCCGGCTGGCCAACATGGTCAAGGAAATGAGCGAGAAGGTGCAGTTCCTGTTCGTCAGCCACAACAAGGCGACGATGGAGGCCGCGCACCAGCTCTCGGGCGTGACCATGCGCGAACCGGGCGTCAGCCGCCTGGTCAGCGTGGACCTGGAAGAAGCCGCGCGATTGGCGGGCGCGGCCTGACGTGCCATCCTAGTTACCTGAATGGACTAGCCGGAGAACCTATCGAATGTCCGACACGGCACTGTTGCGCATCGGCATCCTGGCCGCCGGCCTGCTGTTGATCGCCGCGATCTTCCTGTTTGGCCGTCCGAAGAAGAAGCCCCAGGGACGCCGCGTGGAAAGCGCGGAACCGGCCAGCGGCGAGCGCCGCGAACCGGTATTGGGCGAGGACGGCGTTGTCGTGGCCGATGGCCGCGTCGAACCGGGAATGGGCACGGAAGGCGAACAGGCCGAACTCGGCCTGGGCGATACCGACCCGGGCGCCAGCGATCTCGGCAAGCGCGCCACCCAGGATTTCGACAAGATCGTTTCGCTGTTCGTGGCCGCCCGGGCCGGCGAGCAGCTGCGCGGCGAAGACATCGTGGTAGCGGCGGAGAAGACCGGCCTGGTGTTCGGCCACATGAACGTGTTCCACCGTCTGGTGGAAGGCCATCCCGAGCGCGGGCCGATCTTCTCGATGGCCAGCATCATGAAGCCAGGCAGCTTCGACATGGCCAACATCCGTGCCATGGAAACCCCGGCCATCGCCTTCTTCCTGACCCTGCCGGCGCCGCTGACCGCGCTGGATGCCTGGGAGAAGATGCTGCCGACGGTGCAGCGCATGGCCGAACTGCTGGATGGCGTGGTGCTGGATGACAGCCGCAACGCCCTGGGTCGCCAGCGCATCGCGCACATCCGTGACGAGCTGCGCGCCTACGACCGCCAGCACCAGGCGCCGCCGCTGACCAAGACCCCGCGCTGGTGAGCGCCATGGCGTGCCGACCAACGGTCGGCACCCACCCCGACCAACGGTCGGCACCCACAACAGTAGATCCACGCCATGCGTGGATGGGGTCTACGCCGGTACGCCGGCCACCTTGGCAAACGCGCGGCGGAACGCGGCCATCTCGTCCTCGCTGCCGACGGTCACGCGCACGTGCTGCGGCCAGATCGGCCAGCTGCGCCCGATCACCACACCGTTGTCGGCCATCGCCTTGGCGAACGTGCTGCCGTCGCGTTGCACGTCGACCACGAAGCAGTTCGCTTCCGACGGCAGGCAGCTGAAACCACGCTTGCCCAGCCATGCGATGGTGGCCTGGCGCACCTTGGCGTTCTGCAGGCGACGCTGCGGAATCAGCTGCGGATCCTGCAGGCTGGCCAGCGCCGCCGCCAGCGCGGGCACCGGTAGCGGGTTGTCGCCGGGGCTGGCCAGCTCGCGCAGACGCTCGGGATGTGCGGCCGCCAGGCCCAGGCGCAGGCCGGCCATGCCGTACAGCTTGGAGAATGTACGCAGTACGATTAGATCGTCGCGCTGCGCCACCTGCGCGATCAGGCTGGGCTGCTCGCTGTATTGCAGGTAGGCCTCGTCGACCAGCACGCGGGTGGAAGCAGGCTTGTGGGCCAGCAGCCAGGCGAGCTCATCCGGTGGGCTGATCGAACCGGTCGGGTTGTTCGGATTGCACACGTATAGCAGCCCGGTCGGGCGCGCATGCGCGGCTGCGACCATCGCACGCAGGTCGTGTGCGCCGTCATTGCGCAGCGGCACCTTCTGCACGTGTGCACCATGTGCGGCAGCGACCTCGCCCAGGGTCTCGAAGGTGGGGTCGGCCACCACCAGTCCCGCCTGCGGGCCGGCCCACAACGTGGCGGCGCGGTTCAACGGTTCGCTCGAGCCCGGATAGAGGCGCACATGGTCGGCCGGGATACGGGCCTGCTCGATGAAGGCATCGCGCACCTGTGCCGCCAGGGCGAAGCGGTAGCGGCCGCAGCTGGCGATGCTGTCGCGCGCCGCCTGCTGGGCAGCGGGGGAGGGGCCGTAGGGGCATTCGTTGAAGTTCAGTAGTACCGCGCCTTCGGCAGGGGCCGCACCGACGGTGGCCACGGATTGGGCCTGGCCACGCAGCGGCAGGCCGCTGCCGGCGACGGCAAGGCTGGCACCGGCCAGCTGCAGGAAGCGTCTACGGGAGTCAGGCAGGGTCATGGGCAGGATTCCGATGGGGCCGTCGCACGCTAGCGCCGGCGTGAGCGGGCGGCAAGGTGCTTTTTGTGGCGTCGAGCCATGCTCGACTACAGACGTGCCAACCAAGGTTGGCACCTACCGGAGCGGGGAGTGCCCGTCGAGCACGCTCGACGCTGCAAAGGCGGGGCGTTACAGGGCCTGACGGCCGGGCGCGGTAGAATCCCCGGCCATCCCAGAACCACCGGATCCCGATGAGCCCCAGCCCCGCCGAACGCGCCGAAGATCTCCGCCGGCAGATCGCCCAGGCCAACCGCGCCTACCACGAGCTGGACGCGCCGGAGATCCCCGACGTCGACTACGACCGGATGGTGCGCGAGCTGGAAGCGTTGGAGCGCGAGCACCCGGAACTGGCCCGTGCCGACAGCCCGACCCAACAGGTCGGTGCACGCCCGTCCGGCCGCTTCCCCGAAGTGCGCCATGCGGTGCCGATGCTGTCGCTGTCCAATGCCTTCAGCGATGAGGAAGTGGCCGACTTCGTGCGCCGCATCGATGAGCGCCTGGGCCGCCGCAGCCTGCAGTTCTCGGCCGAACCGAAGATGGATGGCCTGGCGATCAGCCTGCGCTACGAGGACGGTCATTTCGTACTCGGCGCAACCCGCGGTGATGGCAGTACCGGCGAGGACGTGACCGCCAACCTGCGTGAAATCGGCGATGTTCCCAAGCGCCTGCACGGCAAGGACTGGCCGGATGTGCTGGAGGTGCGTGGCGAGGTGTACATGGCCCGCGCCGATTTCGAGGCCTACAACGAACGTGCGCGCCAGCAGGGCGGCAAGGTGCTGGCCAACCCGCGCAACGCGGCAGCGGGTTCACTGCGCCAGCTCGATCCGAAGATCAGTGCGCAGCGCCGGCTGAGTTTCTTCGCCTACGGCACCGGTGAAGTGCAGGGCGGCGAGCTGCCGGACACCCATTCGGGCACACTGGCCCAGCTCGGCGCCTGGGGCTTCCCGGTCAGCGGGTTGTGCAAGGTGGTGCAAGGCGCCGACGGCCTGCTCGGCTACTACCGTGACATCGGCGAGCGTCGCGATGGCCTGCCGTTCGACATCGATGGTGTGGTCTACAAGCTGGATGACCGCGCCGGCCAGCAGGCCATGGGTTTTGTCTCGCGTGCACCGCGCTGGGCCATCGCGCACAAGTTCCCGGCGCAGGAACAGAGCACCACGGTGGAGGCGATCGAGATCCAGATCGGCCGCACCGGTGCCGCCACGCCGGTCGCGCGGCTGGCACCGGTGGCTGTGGCCGGCGTGATCGTGTCCAATGCCACGTTGCACAATGCCGATCAGATCGCGCGTCTCGATGTGCGTGTCGGTGACAGCGTGATCGTGCGACGTGCTGGCGACGTGATTCCGGAAGTGGTCAGCGTCATCCTCGACCGCCGTCCACAGGGCACCTCGCCCTGGCAGATGCCGACGCGCTGCCCGGTGTGCGGCTCGGAAATCGTGCGCGAGGAAGGTGCAGCTGCGTGGCGCTGTTCGGGCGAACTGTCCTGCCCTGCGCAGCGCAAGGAGGCCATTGCCCATTTCGCTTCGCGCCGTGCGATGGATATCGACGGCCTCGGCGACAAGTACATCGAAACCCTGGTCGACGCCGGCATCGTCAGGAGCGTGGCCGATCTGTACCGGCTCAACCGCGACCAGCTGTTGCACCTGAAGCTGGTGCTGGATGCCGAGGACCCTTCCGCACTGGCCGCCGCGCTGAAGCTGCACCTGCCGGCAGAAGGCAGCGGCGCGGTGCTCAATGCGGTGCTCAAGCTGGATGGCAACGATCCGGCGTGGCGCGCGCAGGCGCTGGCACAGCCGGCCAGCTTCGAATGGAACACGAAGAAGATCGCCACCAGATGGGCCGACAACCTGATCGCGGCAATCGACGCCAGTCGCGCAGCCACGCTGGAGCGCCTGCTGTTCGCACTTGGCATCGAGCACGTCGGCGAGAGCACGGCCAAGGCGCTGGCGCAGTGGTTCGGTGACCTGGAACTGATCCGCCACCTGCCATGGCCGTTGTTCAAGCGCGTGCCGGACATCGGTGGCGAAGTGGCGCGTTCTCTCGGCCATTTCTTCGAGCAGCAGGGCAACCAGCAGGCCATCGACGACCTGCTGCAGGTCGGGCAGGTGCGCATCAGTGATGTGCACGCGCCCAGTGCCAAGCTGCGCGAAGGCCTGGATCTGGCGCAACTGCTGGTCGAATCGGAAATCCCCGGCATCACCCGCCTGCGTGCGGAGAAGCTGGTGGCTGCCTTGCCGGGTGCCCAGGCGGTGCTGGATGCCGAGCATGGCCAGTTCGTCAACGCCGGCCTGCCGGACGACACTGCGCGCGGTCTGGCCGACTGGCTCGATGCCGATGGCCATGGCGCGATGCTGCTGGCAGCCGAGAAGGCGATGCAGCAGATCCTGGCCAAGGCGCCGGCGCTGGCCGAGATCGTGGCCGGCCCGCTGGATGGGCAGACCGTGGTGCTGACCGGCACCCTGGCCCAGCTCACCCGCGATGCCGCCAAGGAACGCCTGGAAGCGCTGGGTGCCAAGGTTTCCGGCAGCGTGTCGAAGAAGACCAGCTTCGTGGTCGCCGGCACCGAGGCCGGCTCCAAGCTGGACAAGGCGCAATCGCTGGGCGTGCCGGTGTGGGACGAAGACCGCCTGCTGGCCTACCTCGCCGAACACGAATGATGACCCGCCGGGTGCCCGGCGCCCGGCATGAAAGACGAAGGAACACCGATGCAGACCGCCCCGCTGGATTTCCGCCTGGCCACCCGTGCCGACGAAGAACTGTTGATCGCGTTGATGCGCGAGTTCTACGCCGAAGACAGGATCGACTTCGATGACGCGCGCGTGCGTCGCGGCGTGGACGCGCTGCTGGCCGATCCGCGCAATGGCGAAGTGCTGCTGTGGCTGGACGAGGCCGGCGAGGTGGTCGGCTACGCGGTGATCGCGATGGGCTTCAGCCTGGAGCAGGGCGGCCACTTCATGCTGCTGGACGAGCTGTACCTGAGTCATCGCGCGCGCGGTCGTGGTCGCGGCAAGCAGGCGCTGGCCATCTGTGAACAGCGCGCTCGCGGGCGTGGTGTCAGCCGCCTGCGCCTGGAGGTGAACCACCACAACGAACTGGCCCGCCGCCTGTACCTGGCCAGCGGCTACATCGACGACACCCGCGATCTGCTGACCCTGCCGCTCGACCATCCGCGCCCGGAGGGCATCCTGTGAGCGACGCCCTGCTGCGCGCGCTGCAGCAGCGCGCCACGCTCAATGCACTGGTGCGCCGCTTCTTCGCCGAGCGCGATGTGCTGGAGGTGGAAACGCCGATCCTGTCGGTGGCAGGCAACACCGAGCCGAACATCGACAGCTTCCATACCGATTTCACCGGCCATGTCGATGCCGGTGGCCGTCGTCGCTGGCTGCGCACTTCGCCGGAATATCCGCTCAAGCGCCTGCTGGCGGCCGGTGTGGGCGACTGCTACGAACTGGGCCGGGTGTTCCGCAACGGCGAGGCCGGTGGCCGCCACAACCCGGAATTCACCATGCTGGAGTGGTATCGGGTCGGCTGGGACCACCACCGGTTGATGGAGGAAACCGCCGAGTTGGTCGGCCAGGCGCTGGCCCTGGTCGGACGCCGTGCAACGCTGCGTGTGTTGAGTTACCGCGAGCTGTTCCAGCAGCACGTGGGCCTGGATCCGTTCGAGGCCGATGAAGCCGCGCTGCGTGTTGCACTTGGCGACGTGCACATCGACCCGGTCGGGTTGACCCGTGATGACTGGCTGGACCTGTTGATGACCCACCACATCCAGCCGCAGTTCGATGACGCGGTGATGACCGTGGTGCATGACTGGCCGGCCAGCCAGGCCGCGCTGGCCCGCATCCGTCCGGGCACGCCGCCGCTGGCCGAGCGTTTCGAGCTGTACCTGGGTGCAGTGGAGCTGGCCAACGGCTATCACGAACTGAACGACGCCCACGAGCAGCGCGCCCGGTTCCAGCGTGACCAGCAGCGCCGCCACGAACGTGGACAGGTGCAGCCGGCCGTGGACGAGGCACTGCTGTCGGCGTTGCCGTCGATGCCTGCCTGTGCCGGCGTGGCGGTGGGTGTCGATCGCCTGTTGATGGCGATGAACCGCACGCCACGCATCGCCGATGTGCTGGCCTACGACTTCGCCCACGCGTGATCCCCGCGTGTTGCTGAACATCGCAGGCTGAACGAAACGCGGGTTCGGTGCGCTTGCGTCGGTAAGCACGATGATGCTCTTATCACGGCCAATGCCGGACACTGGCATCCAGTTCATCCATTCCTGCTGGGGAAGGCTTTGGTCAAGTGGTTCGCGGTTGTCGCTGCACCGGTGTACTCCATTGCGCTCTGGGGTGCCTGGCTGCCGTCGCCGGCGTCGGCCCAGCAGGTGGGCTACGACGATGAAGTGGTGACCTGCGAATCACGCGACATGGGTTGGGTGCACTGCGATATCGAGGTTGCCAACGGCGTCGACCTGGTACGCCAGCTGTCCAGCAACAGCTGCATCCGCGGCAGCGAGTGGGGCACTGACCGCAGTGGTGTGTGGGTCACCCTGGGCTGCCGTGCCGAGTTCCGCGCCCGGCGCGCAGCGGGCGCGGCGCCGCCGGCTGACAGCTCGGGCAAGCGCCTGGTGCGCCGTGTGGTGCGCTGCGAGTCCAATGGCCGTCCGCAGAGTTGCCCGGTACGACTCGATGGCGCGCCGGTGCGCCTGCTGCGCCAGTTGTCGGTGTTGCCGTGCCGCGAAGGGCAGGGCTGGGGCTACAAGCGCAATGAAGTCTGGACCAGCCGTGGCTGCCAGGGTGACTTCGAAGTGGCCGATGACGATGGCCGCTTCGTCGACATGCCGCGCCGCCTGACCTGCGAATCGAAGTCGAAGAAGCGGCGCTTCTGCGGTGCCAGCATCTCGGTTGGCGCCGTGGTCTCCGAGCAGCTGTCCAGCACGCCCTGCGAGGAAGGCAGTACCTGGGGCTGGAGCCGCAACGGGATCTGGGTGGACGGCGGCTGCCGCGCCGAATTCTCGGTGAATTGAGCCCGGGCAGGCTCCAACCCTGCGGGGCGTGGCCCTACAATGGGCCCATGAACACTGCCTCTGACATCGACTACGCCCGTTACGACCACATCCGCCCGATCCTGTGGACCGGCGATGCCCTGCAACTGCTGGACCAGCGCAAGCTGCCGTTCGTGGTCGAGCACGTGGTCTGCCATGACAGCGACGAGGTTGCCAGCGCGATCCACGCATTGACCGTGCGTGGCGCGCCGGCGATCGGCATTGCCGCTGCCTGGGGTGTCGTGCTGGCTGCACGCGAGGTGCAGGCCGCCGATGGTGCGCACGCCCTGCAGCAGCTGGAACCGGCCCTGCAGCGCCTCAATGCATCGCGCCCGACTGCGGTCAACCTGGCCTGGGCGCTGGCGCGCATGCGCCGTTGCCTGAACGCCGCCGGCGCCGACTGGAAGGCGTTGCTGGAATCGGAAGCGCAGGCCATCGCCGAGGAAGACCTGGCCGCCAACCGCCACATGGGTGCACTGGGCGCGGGCCTGATCGAGGCTGGCAGCGGCGTGCTGACCCACTGCAATACCGGCTCGCTGGCCACTGCGGGGTTCGGTACCGCGCTGGGCGTGATCCGCGCCGGCATGGCCCAGCACCGCATCGCCCGCGTGTTCGCCGGCGAGACCCGGCCGTGGCTGCAGGGGGCACGCCTGACCGTGTGGGAACTGCAGCAGGACGGCATCGATGCCACCCTGATCGCCGATTCGGCTGCCTCGCACCTGATGAAGACCGGCGCCGTGCAATGGGTGATCGTGGGCGCGGACCGCATCTGCGCCAATGGCGATACCGCCAACAAGATCGGCACCTACCAGCTGGCCATCGCCGCCCGCCACCACGGCGTCAAGTTCATGGTGGTCGCACCGTCCTCGACCGTGGACATGGAGACCGTGGACGGCAGCCAGATCGAGATCGAGCAGCGCGACCCGGGCGAGCTGTACGGCGTGGGGGGTACCCGTACCGTCGCCGAGGGCATTGCTGCCTGGAACCCGGTGTTCGACGTCACCCCGGGCGAGCTGATCGACGCCATCGTGACCGAGCGCGGGGTCATCCTGAACCCGACCGCCGGGAACATGCGCACCGCCTTCGGCGGCTGAGGCGGGCAGGAAGGTCCCGGGGTCGGATCCCTTTTCGCAGGAAAGGGCTCTGACCCCAGGCAGGCCTCATCCACGCACGGCGTGGATCTACTGATTTCGCGCAGCCGAGCATGGGCTCGGCTCTACAGGGGCGGTATGGGGCCCTAAGTTCCTGATTTGTGCCGGTAAAATCCCCGTAAAGGGAGGCGGAAAACGGCCTGTTGTGGTAGTATCCACAGGTTGAATCGAGGTTCCGGCGCGACCCCCTCCCGCAGAGGGCTGCGCCGGACTGGACCGCTACCAGACAACGGAACCCGAATGGCAGAAACCGCCAAGGAAATCATCCAGGTCAACCTGGAAGACGAGATGCGCAAGAGCTACCTCGATTACGCCATGAGCGTGATCGTGGGCCGCGCGCTGCCGGATGCGCGCGACGGCCTCAAGCCGGTGCATCGCCGCGTGCTGTACGCGATGAACGAACTCAACGCGCACAGCAACAAGCCCTACTTCAAGTCGGCGCGTATCGTCGGTGACGTCATCGGTAAGTACCACCCGCATGGCGATCAGTCGGTGTACGACACGCTGGTGCGCTTGGCACAGCCGTTCTCGCTGCGCTACATGCTGGTCGACGGCCAGGGTAACTTCGGTTCGATCGACGGCGACTCCGCTGCAGCAATGCGATACACCGAGGCGCGCATGTCGCGCCTGGCGCATGAGCTGATGGCGGACATCGACAAGGAAACCGTCGATTTCCAGCCCAACTACGATGAGAAGGAACTGGAGCCGACGGTCATGCCGACCCGGTTCCCGAACCTGCTGGTCAATGGTTCGGCTGGCATCGCGGTGGGCATGGCGACCAACATTCCGCCGCACAACCTGAGCGAATCGATCAACGCCTGCATCGCGCTGATCGACAACCCGGACATCGATGTCGACGGCCTGATGGAATACATCCCGGGCCCGGATTTCCCGACTGCCGGCATCATCAACGGCACTGCCGGCATCGTCGCCGGCTACCGCACCGGCCGTGGCCGCGTGCGCATCCGTGCCAAGGCCGATATCGAAGTGGCCGACAACGGCCGCGAATCGATCATCGTCACTGAAATTCCTTACCAGGTGAACAAGGCGCGTCTGATCGAGAAGATCGCCGAGCTGGTCAAGGAAAAGAAGATCGAAGGCATCAGCGAGCTGCGCGATGAGTCCGACAAGGACGGCATGCGCATCTACATCGAGATCAAGCGCGGTGAATCTGCCGAGGTTGTGCTGAACAACCTGTACCAGCAGACGCAGATGGAATCGGTGTTCGGCATCAACATGGTGGCGCTGGTCGATGGCCGCCCGCAGTTGATGAACCTCAAGCAGATGCTGGAGGCGTTCGTCCGCCACCGTCGCGAAGTGGTCACCCGCCGCACCGTGTTCGAGCTGCGCAAGGCGCGCGCCCGTGCCCACGTGCTGGAAGGCCTGACCGTTGCGTTGGCCAACATCGACGAGATGATCGAACTGATCAAGACCTCGCCGAACCCGAACGAAGCCCGCGAGCGTATGCTGGCCCGCGTGTGGGAGCCGGGCCTGGTCGGTGCGATGCTGGGTGCGGCCGGTGCCGAGGCCTCCCGTCCGGAAGACCTGCCCAAGGGCGTGGGCCTGATCGAGGGCGGCTACCAGCTGACCGAGATCCAGGCCACCCAGATCCTGGAAATGCGGCTGCACCGCCTGACCGGGCTGGAGCAGGACCGCCTGACCGACGAGTACAAGCAGCTGCTGGAAGTGATCGCCGGGCTGATCCACATCCTGGAAGATCCCGACCGCCTGCTGCAGGTGATCCGCGAGGAGCTGGTCAACGTCAAGGCCGAATTCGGCGACGAACGTCGCACCGAAATCCGCCACAGCGAAGAGGACCTGGACATCCTCGACCTGATCGCGCCGGAAGACGTGGTGGTTACCGTGTCGCATGCCGGTTACGTGAAGCGGCAGCCGGTGAGCGTGTACCGCGCACAGCGCCGTGGTGGCCGTGGCCGCAGCGCGGCGGCGACCAAGGAAGAGGATTTCATCGAACAGCTGTGGCTGGTCAACACGCACGACACGCTGCTGACCTTCACCAGCTCGGGCAAGGTGTTCTGGCTGCCGGTCTACCAGCTGCCCGAAGCCGGTTCCAACGCCCGCGGCCGTCCGATCATCAACTGGATCCCGCTGGAGCCGGGCGAACGCGTGCAGGCCGTGCTGCCGGTGCGCGAGTACGCCGATGGCCAGTTCGTGTTCTTCGCCACGAAGAACGGTACGGTCAAGAAGACCCCGCTGAGCGAGTTCGCCTTCCGCCTGGCCCGCGGCAAGATCGCGATCAACCTGGACGAGGGCGATGCCCTGGTCGGTGTCGGCCTGACCGATGGCGAGCGTGACATCCTGCTGTTCGCCTCCAACGGCAAGACCGTGCGCTTCGGTGAAGACAAGGTCCGCTCGATGGGCCGTACCGCCACCGGCGTGCGCGGCATCAAGATGCCGGCCGGCGAGGAAGTGGTCAGCCTGATCGTGGCCGAAAGTGCCGGTGGCAGCGAGGACGAGAACGAGGACGACAGCGGTGTCGAGGAAGCCGCTGCCAATGGCGACGCGGTGATCGACGGCGCCGACGACGCCAGCGTTCAGTACATCCTTACCGCCACCGAGAACGGCTACGGCAAGCGCACCCCGCTGCCGGACTACCCGCGCAAGGGCCGTGGTACGCAGGGCGTGATCGGCATCCAGACCACCGAGCGCAACGGCAAGCTGGTCGCCGCAGTGCTGATGGGCTCCAGCGACGAAGTCCTGCTGATCTCCGATGGTGGCACCCTGGTGCGTACGCGTGGCTCGGAAATCAGCCGCGTCGGCCGCAACACCCAGGGCGTGACCCTGATCCGCCTGTCCAAGGACGAGAAGCTGCAGGCGGTGGAGCGCATGGATGCCTCGATCGACGAGGACGAGGATGAGGTGGCAGTGCCTGCCTCTGCCCCGGCCGCGACCACGACCGATGGCGCCCCGGCGGCTTCCAGCAGCGAGGACGCCGCGCAGGAGTGATCCTGCCGCAAGGTTGAGCTACGCGACGACGCCGGCCCTGTGCCGGCGTCGTCGTATCCGGATGCCGCACATACGCGCGCGCTTCACGTCGGCGGTGGGATAACGGCGCATGCTGCCCCCGGAGATCGACGATGTCCGCCACGCCGCCGTCCGCTCCTGCTCCCGTCCGCGCCTCCCGGCATCCTCTCGTTACCGTGCTGTCGCTGCTGCTGGTCCTGCTCGGCCTGGTCATCGGCGGGCTCGGCGCATGGCTGCTCAGCCTGGGCGGCTCGGCGTACTACGCCATCGCCGGGGCCGGCCTGCTGGCCAGTGGCCTCCTGTTGTTCGGCAATCGCCGCAGCGGCGCGCTGCTGTATGCGCTGGTGTTCGCCGGTACGCTGTTGTGGACCTGGTGGGAGTCGGGCAGCGACTACTGGCGCTGGGTACCGCGGCTCGGCCTGGTGACCGCGCTTGGCATCGTGCTGGCGCTGCTGGCGCCCACCCTCCACCAACCGGTTTCCAGGCGCCTGTCGCGCAGCGTGGCCGGCGTGCTGATGCTGGTGTTCGTCGCTGCCTTCGGATTGGCGTTCGCGCCGCACGGCGAAGTGGACGGGCACCAGCCGTTCCCGGAAGGCGCGGCCAGCGTCGGGCTGGAACCGACCCGCGACACCACCGGCCTGCAGCCGGCCGACCAGCCTGCCGAAGGGGACTGGCCGGCGTGGGGGCGCAGCAATGCCGCCACCCGCTATTCGCCGCTGCAGCAGATCACCCCGGCCAACGTGGCCACGCTGCAGCTGGCCTGGCAGTTCCGCACCGGCGATATGCCGAAGAAGCGCTGGGGTGCGGAAACCACGCCACTGAAGATCGGCGACCGTCTGTACCTGTGCACCGCCCGCAACCGCCTGATCGCACTGGATGCGGCCAGCGGCAAGGAAGTGTGGCGGTTCGATCCGAAGGTAAAGGACGCTTCGATTCCATACACCGCCGCCTGCCGTGGCGTGAGTTATTACGAGCAACCGGCCACGCCGATCCTCGCCGATGCCGCATTGGCCGATGCCGCTGCTGATCTGGCGTTGCCGGAACCGCCGCCCAGTGCCACCCGCAGCGCTGCACCGGGCAGTCGTCCGGCATGCTGGGCGCGCATCATCGAGGGCACGCTGGACGGGCGCATCATCGCGGTGGATGCCGACAGTGGCCGCCCCTGTGCGAATTTCGGCAACAACGGCCAGGTCGACATCACTCTGGGCATGGGCGAGGTGCCACCGGGCTATGTGTCGATCACCTCGCCACCGGCCATCGTGCGCGGGGTGATCGTCACCGGCCACCAGGTGCTGGATGGTCAGCGCCGCGACGCGCCGTCGGGCGTGATCCAGGCCTACGATGCGATCACCGGCAAGCTGCGCTGGGCGTGGGACATGGACCAGCCCGAACGCAGCGGCCTGCCGCCGCATGAGCAGACCTACACGCGCGGCACGCCGAACATGTGGACCACCGCGACCGGTGATGAGGCGCTGGGGCTGGTCTATCTGCCGCTGGGCAATTCCGCTGGCGATTACTGGAGTGGCTCACGCACGGAAAACCAGAACCGCTATGCGACGTCGCTGGTGGCGATCGATGTGGCCACCGGCAAGCCGGCCTGGCATTTCCAGGCGGTGCGCAAGGATGTGTGGGACTACGACCTGGGTTCGCAGGCCAGCCTGATCGATTACCCGACGGCGGCTGGCAAGGTGCCGGCGCTCCTGCTGCCGACCAAGCAGGGTGATCTCTACATCCTTGACCGCCGCAACGGCCAGCTGCTGACCGCCGCCGAAGAGCGCAGGGTGCCGGTCGGCGGTGTCGAACCGGAACAACGCTCACCCACGCAGCTGTTCTCGCTGTATCACACGCTGCGCCGGGAGCATGACCTGACCGAGCGCGACATGTGGGGCATCACCCCGGTCGACCAGCTGATCTGCCGCATCCAGTTCCGCAAGGCGTACTACGAAGGCTTCTACACCCCGCCGAGCAGTGATCGCCATTCCATCGAATATCCCGGCTACAACGGCGGTTCGGATTGGGGAAGTGTGTCCATCGATACGCGCCGCGGCGTGATCGTGGCCAACTACAACGACATGCCCAACTACAACCGGCTGGTGCCACGCGCCGAGGCCGACAGGCTGGGCTGGCTGCCACGCGAGAAGGTCCGGTTCGACAAGGGCGGCGCCGAAGGCGCGGGCGACCCACAGGTGGGCACACCCTACGCCATCCAGGTGAACGCCGGTTGGCGCCTGCCGTTCACTGGTCTGCTGTGCAAGCAGCCACCCTATGGCGGCATCCGGGCCATCGACCTGCGCACCGGCAAGCTGCTGTGGGACCGTCCGTTCGGCAGTGCGCGCGGCAACGGACCATTCGGCATCCGTTCGGGCCTGCCCATCGAGATCGGCACGCCGAACAATGGCGGTTCGGTAGTCACCGCCAGCGGCCTGATCTTCATCGCCGCCGCCACCGACGACCTGCTGCGCGCCATCGACCTGAAGACCGGCAAGGAGCTGTGGCATGCCAAGCTGCCCGCGGGTGGCCAGGCCAATCCGATGGTGTACGCGCAGGGCGGGCGCCAGTACGTGGTGATCATGGCTGGCGGCCACCATTTCATGGAAACCCCGAACGGCGATTACGTGATGGCCTACGCGCTGCCGAAATAGCGCTGCCGGCCTGAATGCGGCCTACGGGCTGTGACCGCTGGTCGCTGAAGTTGCGCTGGCGACCGGGCAGCATCCATCATCGGAACAGGACGGGGCCGGCCAACGCCCCCAGGGAAGGAAACGCATGCTGAACTCCGAACGCCTGCCGGGGCGTGCCACCCGGTTGCTGGCAGGACTGCTTCTGCTTGGCCCTTGCCTGTGGACAAGCGCGCAGGCGTCGCCCCAGGCCGCGGCACGCAAGGTGCCCAGCGGTGCCGAACTGATCGCAGGCGATGCGCGCTCTCTGAGCCCCGCCCATGCGCCCTGCATGGCGGCCGCAGGCACCGCGCTGGACGCCCGTCGCCGTTGTGCCGACGCTGAACTCAAGGTGCACGACGATGCACTCAATGCCGCCTACAGCGCGGCGCGCTCCGCACTGACCGCCAGTGATCAGCAGGTGCTGCGCGATCTGCAGCGGCAATGGCTGCACCAGCGCGACAGCCGGTGCCCGGAAGGCAGCACGGCCGTTGCCCAGCTGGATTCACAGCAGTGCCGCACGCACATGACCCTGCTGCGTGCCCGCCAGTTGCAGGGCGGCGGTGCGGCGGCGCTGGTGGCGGAAGCCAAGGCGGCCCCGGCGCCGGCGCAGGCCGCTGTGCATGCCGCCGATGCCGCGCCCGACAAGCAGGGCAGGATCGTCCTGCGGCCCGGCGAGGGCAGGCTCACACCGGCACTGCAGGTGGTCTTCCAGGTGACCGATTGCAGCGGCACCGACAACGTGACGACCTGCCAGGTGCGGAGCATGGGCGTGACCCGTGGTGGGCGCAACGTGGTGGTCACGGACGTGCAGCCGCGCCTGACCCGCGCCGGCACCGGTGCCCAGGGTGCGACCGCCGTGCTGCTGACCGTTTCGGATTTCAATGGTGATGGCGTGCCGGACCTGCAGGTGTGGCAGGACAACAGCGGTGTCTACAACGTTCCGGTGCATGCGTTCTACCTGTTCGATGCCAAGCGCAACCGCTATGTGCGTGCCAAGGCGTTGGAAGCGGCCATCGGTGGGCGCGACATCGACCATATCGACAATGGGCGGTTCGTGCTTCGCGCGAAGGTCAGCCCGTGCGAGCGCGAGGACAAGGTCATCCAGCTGCGCGGAACCGGCGCGCGCACGTTGCTGCAGCGCCGCTATGACACCTGCAGGGGCGAGGCCCCTACCGAATCGGACCTGCTGAAGTAGGTCTTCCCCCGACGAATGGATGCGTTCCGGAACTGGAGAGCTGAAGGATGAGCGAAGGCTATGGAAAAGGTGGGTCGGGCTTCGGCCTGACCCGGGACCAGTCGGTCGAGATGATCGTGCGTACCTGCATCGACAACGGCATTACCGACCATCGGCAGATTGCCTATGTGCTGGCCACGGCGCAGCACGAATCGCGTGATTTCGCCGCGCCCGAGGAAGACTGGGGCAGGAAGCAGGCGGTGGATCTGCGCTACTTCGGCGGCGAGGAGTACTTCGGCCGGGGCTTTGCCCACCTCACCCACGTCAACAACTACGAGCGGCTGGGCGAGGCGCTGGGGATCGGCCGCGAGCTGGTCGAGCATCCGGAACGGGCTGCCCAGGCAGACATCGCCACCAAGGTGCTGGTGGTGGGGATGCGCGACGGCCTGTTCGGTGCGCGGCTGTCCGACAACGTCAACGCCAACCATGCCGACTACCGGCAGGCGCGGGCCTCGGTCAATGGCGGTGAGCTGAACAACGGCAGTCCCTATCCAGACGCCATCGCCACACGGGCCACTGAATGGGAATCCCAGGTTGCCGGCCTGGTCCAGCGTGTGCAGCAACCAGGCTTCCAGATGCCGGTGCCGACCCCCCAGGCGCCCGCCGGGGCGATGGACCTGCACCGGGGTGACGCCAACCAGCACGTGCTGGAAGCGCAGCAGTACCTGCAGCGCTTGGACATCCGCAACAACGCCAATGCCGCGATCAAGCCCGACGGTGATTTCGGCGCCTCCACCGAGCAGGCCGTGCGCCGCTTCCAGACCGAGCGGGGTATCAGCCCGGCCAATGGCCGCATCGACGCTGCGCTGCTGGAACGCATGCGCAGCGACACGCTGGCGGTCGATCCGGACTTCAAGCGCCGGACGGTGACCGACCTGACCGGCCCGCTGGCCGACGGCAACCTGGGCCCCGGTGAGAAGGGCGAGCCGGTGTTCGAAATGCGCCGGCAGCTGGAGGCGTTGGGGTACCTGACCGAACCGAACCCACGTGCCGAGCGCGATGCGCGCACGTTTGATGCCGGCATGCAGGCGGCCATGCGCAACTTCCAGCAGGACTATGGCCTGCCGCTGCGCCCCGGCGGCGTCATCGACACGGATGCGCGCCGGCAGTTGAACGATGCCGCCGTCGCTCGCGAACATGCGCCGACCACCGAGTTCGACCGCGCGGAGAACTGGCCGCCGCAGCGTCCGCCCTATACGCGGGCGGAGTTCCAGCCGGAGCAGGTGCAGGCGCGGCAGCAGGCCGCGGCGAATGCACCGGTCGCTGGTCCGGCCGCGCCGGAGCCCGCACCGCAGCCCAATGGCATGGAATCGCTGTCGCCCAGGGACGCCGCGCTGTTCGAGCGCATCCGCCAGGGGGTACCTGGCACCATCGGCGACGAGCACGTCATGCAGGCAGTGCTGGAGTCCAAGCGCAACGGCATCGATGATGCCGCGCGCGTCGACCGGGTGATGATGGCCGGAGACCGCCTGTGGGTTGCCGGGTTGATTCCCGGTGAGCGCGCCAGTGTGGATACGGCACAGCCGGCGCGCTCGATGGAGGAAACGGTGAATGATCTGGCCGGTGACAACCGGCAGCGCGAGCACCAGCTCACCCTCGAAAGCCGCCAGCATGAGAACCGCGGGCCTTCAATGGCCTGAGCCTGCGGCAGCGACGTGCCCGCAGTGGGTCCGTCGCTGCCGGCAGGGTGTTTACAGCGTCACCACCACTTTGCCGATCTGTTCGTTCGATTCCAGGTAGCGGTGGGCGTCCTGGATCTGTGCGAAGGG
The DNA here is from genome assembly GCF_052751275.1 of Stenotrophomonas muris. NCBI lineage: Bacteria > Pseudomonadati > Pseudomonadota > Gammaproteobacteria > Lysobacterales > Lysobacteraceae > Stenotrophomonas > Stenotrophomonas muris. Next base: position 939,552 of record NZ_CP199879.1, read on the forward strand.
GAACACCTTCGCGATCTTCGGCGCCAGCGTGCCCTTGTCCAGGCCGTCGACGATGAACGCCTTGGCACGTGCCAGCGCGGCATCGTCGGAGACGATTTCCGAGTACAGGTAGCCCTTCAGCGTCAGCGACTTGCCCAGCACGTTGAACAACGGGAACGGGGTGGGTTCGCTGCTCAGCGCGCCGTATTCCAGCAGGATGCCGCCACGGGCCATTGCCTCGGTCAGCGGCACGAACTGCGGGCCACCGATCGGGTCGAACACCACGCGGGCGCCGGCACCGCCGGTGATGCGCGCCACTTCGGCTGCCAGGTCCTGTTCCTGGGTGGCGATGACATGGGCGGCACCGGCATCGAGCAAGGCCTGGCGCTTGCCCGGGCCACGGGTCACCGCAATCGGCGTGGCACCCACTGCATTGGCGATCTGGATCGCGGCCAGGCCGACGCTGCTGCTGGCAGCGGTGATGATGACGGAATCCCCGGCGGCCAGCTGCGCCTGCTCCAACAGTGCGCCCCAGGCGGTGACGTACTGCATCCACACCGCAGCCGCCGTTTCGAAGCCCAGCGCCTGCGGGTGCTTGACCACCAGTCGTGCCGGCACGTTGGCCAGCTCGCCGTAGGTGCCCCAGCGGGCGATGTCCAGCGGCGGCACCACGCTCACCGCATCGCCAGCAGTGAATCCGCTCACCGCACTGCCGACCGCCTCGACCATGCCGGCCGCTTCATAGCCCAGCCGGCTGGGGAACTGCGCCTCCTGCAGATAGGCGCCGTTGCGGAACATCACCTCGGCACGGTTCAGGCCGATGGCCTTGACCCGGATCTGGACCTCGTCGGCGGCGGGGGCGGGAACATCGATGTCGTCGATGCGCAGCACATCGGCGCTGCCATATTCGTGGATGCGGACAACCTGGCTCATGGGGGGGGCTCCTGGGCAAGGCCGGCGCTGGGGCCGGCGGAAAGGTGGAGGCTACTGTGCGCGTGGCCTGCCTCCAGAATAAGGGGTAATCTGGCGTTTCATTGAAAACCAATTGTTTGCAATGGACCTGATCGCTCCCCTGCGGACCTTCGTCAAAGTGGCCGAGGTTGGCTCCTTCGCCGCTGCCGCCGACGCGCTGGGCCTGTCGCCGCAGCTGGTCGGCAAACACGTGCAGTCGCTGGAACAACACCTGGGCGTGCGCCTGCTCAACCGCACCACGCGCAAGCAGAGCCTGACCGACTTCGGCCAGGCCTATCTGGCCCGTGCGCGGGTGATCCTGGAGGAGGTGGAAGGCGCCGAGCAGCTGGCCGAAGTGGCGCGCGGGCGGCCGATGGGGCGCCTGCGCGTCAGCGCACCGGTCACCTTCGGCGTGCATGCACTGGGACCGGCGGTGGTGGCCTACCTGCAGCAGTACCCGGACGTGCAGGTTGATCTGAACCTGTCCAACAGCCTGGTGGACATCGTCGAGGACGGCTTTGATCTGGTATTCCGCACCGGTGATCTGGCCGACAGTGGGCTGGTGGCGCGACGGCTGGGGCCGTATCCGCTGGTGCTGTGTGCATCGCCGGCGTACCTCGCATCGCGCCCGGCCATTGTCCATCCGGCCGATCTGAGTCGGCACGAGTGCCTGGGCTTCGCCCATTCGATCATCCGCACGCGCTGGAGTTTCCGCGATGCTGACGGCAGCGTGCTGAGCGTGCCGGTGTCCAGCCGCTTCATGGTCAACCAGGCCGAGCCGCTGCTGACCGCGGCAGTCGGAGGGCTGGGGTTGATCCTGCAGCCCCATGAAATGCTTGCCGCCGCGCTGGCGCGTGGTGAACTGGTGGAAGTGCTGCCGGACTACGTGCCGGTATCGACGTGGATCAACCTGGTGTACCCGCGCGACCGCCAGCTGACGCCCAAGCTGCGCAGTTTCCTGGACTTCTGCGTGGCTCGCTTCAGCGAGCAGACGATGGCACGGCGATAGCACGGCATCGGTTGGTATTCCTGTGACTGCCTGCGAAGGATCGCCCTGAGACGATTGGCCGGTTGCCGCTGCGTAGCGCGCGCTTGCTGCTGGGGCTGGCGGCATTGCTGTTCGCCGCCAACGTGATTGCGCAGCAGACGACTGCGCAGGCGCTGGCCGCGTGGGAAGCGCAGGGGCGTGCGGATGGCCTGGCGCGACCGGATATCGAATGCCAGGATTTCCTGCAGGCGATGGGCCGGAAGCCTGCGGGACTGGAATACAGCGGCTGCAGCCAGGACGACGCGTCCTGCATCAAACCCATGCAGGCCCACTACCGCGTTCCAGGTACCCAGGCAGTGAAGGTGGAAGCCTATCTGCGCGAGACCTTTGCCATGCCTGCATTGCGCTACGCCTGTTGCGGCTGGAGCAATGGCGCGCCGTACTACTGGCGCGACGGCCCGGATGCGGTGAGGTACCAGATCGGCATGGGCGTGGAATCGCTGCCGCATGAGCGGGGCGATTGGCATCGCATCGAGGCGTTCATCGTCACGGCTGAGGTGCTGCGGCAGGGTCCCTGGCATGGATGCAGCGGGCGGTTCCATGATCTAGGATGCGCCCAGGGATACCCGCAAAGGAACTGCCATGAAGGCTGTTGGATGCCTGCTGCTCTGCAAAGTACTGGCCTGTTCGGTGCTGATGACGCTTTGGGCTGTTCCGGCAGTGGGCGCCGCCTCCAGCGTGCGTGCACATCCGCATGCGCAGGACGCCATCGGTGACTGGCTTGCGGCCTTCAATGCGGGCAGCCTCGAGGGGTTGCAGGCATTCGCCGATAGATACGCGAAGAAGCAAGGCAGCGGTCCCAAGGACTATCTCGAGTTCCGCGAAAGCACAGGCCCCTTGCGCGTACTCGAATCAACCGAGAGTGCACCCGGCCAAGCGAAGCTGCTGGTGATGGGCCAGATGAACGAACGCGCGATGTGGGTGACCGCCGTCATGGACCCGGCCAATCCGTCGCACCTGATGCAGTTCCAGATCGAGGGTACTGAAACGCCGGACAAGCACAAGCCGGCACGGGTTGCATTGCCTGCCCTGATGGCCGACGTCACAGCAAGGCTGGAGGCGCTGCGGGCACAGGACGCGCTGTCGGGCGCGTTGCAGGTGGCACAGAATGGGAAGGTGCTGCTGGACTGGCGCGGTGGTAATGCCGATCGCAGCACTGGAATTGCAGTGGGCGTGGAGACGCAGTTCCGCCTTGCGTCCTCCAACAAGATGTTCACCGCCGTGGCCATCCTGCAACTGGTGCAGGATGGCAGGCTCAGTCTCGATGACACGATCGGCAAGCACTTGCCGGACTATCCGAACAAGGCTGTCGCCAGCAGCGTGACCGTGCGCGAGTTGCTGTCACACACCAGTGGCCTGGGGGACTTCTTTGGCGATGGTTTCGAACAGTATTCCGCGTCCCTGAAGACGCTGGATGACTACGTGCAGCGGTTCGCCAGGGATGCGCCGCAGTTCACGCCCGGCAGCCAGGACAGCTACTCCAACTATGGCTTCATCGTATTGGGACGCATCATCGAGGCGGTATCGGGGCAGTCGTACTACGCATATGTGGAGGAGCACATCCTGCACCCGGTGGGCATGACCGGCACCGGCTTCGAGCCGGAAACAGCGAGCGTTCCAAAGCGTGCCGTCGCTTACACGAAGCACGATGGGCAATGGGTCCGTGAAACGAAGTCGCTGCCCTGGCGCGGCATGTCGGCCGGTGGTGGCTACAGTACAGTGGCCGATATGGTGAAATTCGCCGAGGCACTGCAAGGCGGGAAGCTGGTTTCACCTGCATTGCTGCGGCAGGCCACTACGGCGCAGAACCACAAGGGCTGGTATGGCTTTGGTTTCGTGGTTCAGGGCGAGGGCAGGGAGCATCAGTACGGCCACGAAGGCGGTGCGCCCGGATCGAACAGTGCCATCGTGGTGCTGCCGGCGCAGGGCTACGTGATCGTTGGCCTGGCCAATGTCGATCCGGATGCGATCGGCAATGTGGTCAACTACATCGCGCGAAGGTTGCCACTGTGAACGCGGCAGGTGCCGTTCATTCCGGTACCCGCACCATCTTCGTCATCAAGTGTTCCACCACACCCGCCGGGTCCGCAGTGCGGCCGACATGCGTGCTCGACATCTGTACAACCGAGCTGCGCTTGGCGGTGAGGAAATGAAAGCGGGCGCGCGCGGGCAGCTTTGCGATGGGTCCGGCGCTGGCGTCGCCACGGCAGATGGCCACGATTGCATCCAGCCATGGCTGCAGCGCGTCCTGGTCCAGCGCCGGTGCGAAGGCACGCAGGCGCTCAGGATCGATTTCGATGGCCGCCTCCAGATGGCGCGCGCCAGGGCAGGAGACGATCACCCCGACGTTGATGAATTCCTCGCGTTCCACCCGCGGCACGACGCGGATGACCGCATAGTCATACGTGTGCAGCGTGGGCACGGATGGCCTCCTGCACGAACACTGCACGCACTTTCAGGCGGTGCTTGAGATAGTCGATATAGCCCTGGCGATAGGCCTGTGGGCTGTCGAACGCCGGTTCGTCCACCAGCCAGCTGTCCGGCACCAGGCCAACGATGCGCTCGATTTCGGCATCGGTCAGGCACGCAGCCAGTTCTGCGTCCACCTCGGCAATGCGGCTGGCGAACGACAGCAGCACGTGGTCGCGGATCAGCACGAACGGCTTCTCGCAGGCATCGCCGGCGCTGGCCCAGTCGTGGTGGAAGTACATGGCCGCACCGTGGTCGATCAGGTACAGCTTGCGATGCCATACCATCAGGTTGGGGTTGCGGGTGGTGCGATCGACGTTGCTGGTGAATGCATCGAACCAGACGATGCGCGAGGCCAGCTCGGCATCCACAGGCATCGCGGCCGGGTCGTAATTGATTGCACCGGGCAGATAGTCCAGGCCCAGGTTCAGGCCCTCGCTGGCGCGGATCAGCTCCTGGATTTCCGGGTCGGGCTCGGTGCGGGCGAACTCGCGGTCCAGCTCGACGAACAGGATTTCCGGAATCGGCAGGCCCAGCGTGCGTGCCATCTCGCCGGCGATCAGCTCGGCGATCAACGCCTTCGGGCCTTGGCCGGCTCCACGGAATTTCAGCACGGCCATGCCGTCGTCGTCGGTCTCGACCACGGCGGGCAGGGAGCCGCCTTCCCGTAACGGGGTGATGTAGCGGAGGGCATGTACGGTGCGCATGGACGCATTCTAGCGTCCTGCCAGGGCAGGCGTGCCGCAGCAGAGCGGGGCGCCAGCTTAATGAACGGGTACCGCGCGAACCGCTTGTTGCAGGTCGCCTGCAATCTTCACTTGTTCCTTCCGCGTGGAGTGGCAGCATTCGTTCCAACGGAGCAACGCACCCGCGTGTGACCTTCAACAGGAGGCGCTCATGCCACTACAGTGCAGCTGTCACGCTTCACCGTGTATGCAACGCAACGCGTGGTGTTGATCTTGACCTGACACGGTCACGCCATCGGCGCAGGTGGCCATCCGCCGCAGTTCCAGCCAAGTTCCAGACACCTTTCACCCATCGCACCCCCGCGTTGCCCGGTCGGGCCTGCGATCCAGCTACTTGCGCCCCGAGAGAGATTCCTGCGTTGCCGTCGACGCTGGCAGCGTGGGACCGCCGAACCCACGCTATCCCCACAGGCTTTGGAGGTGCACCGATGAACGACGAATTCAATGCCATGCTGCCCCCACTGGACGATGCCAAGGCCGAGGAAATGATCGGCAAGGTCGTGCTGGTGGGTGTCACCCGCTATGGTGGCGACGGCCAAGTGCAGGGTCTGGAGCAGTACGCGGGCACCGTGCTGCGCATCAGCGCCGACGAAGGCGTGGTGCTGGCCGACGAAGACGATGGTCATGAGCGCTACCTGCCGCCCATGCTCGACCAGTACCAGCGGGCCGAGCCAGGCGAATACCGCATGCGGAACAGTGGCATGATCGTGGTCGACCCCGATTACCTGACCGCCTGGGACCTGCACGCCCAGCAGTGACGACAGACCACGTCTGGCAGATGCCGGTCCATTGCCGGCCTCTCCGGGCGTGTCCCACTTTGCCCCATCCGGCCTCTAGCCCTTCCGGCCCATTCACCCCATCCCCTGCGGTGCTAGATTCGGGTCCATGCCCGATTCCGGGTACCCATTCACACCCAGGGGATAAGGATGCTGATCCGTCGAACCTCTCTGGCGGCGGCTGTTGCCGTTGCCACCGTCGGCCTGTTGGCCGCTGGCCCGGCCTTGGCCGACTACGCCAAGCCGCCGGAACACCTGCTCAAGGTGCTGAAGGCACCGCCACCGCCGGCGCCGAACGTGGCCCCGGGCGGCCAGCGCCTGCTGCTGACCACCGCGCAGACCTATCCCTCGATCAGCCGCGTCGCCCAGCCCTACCTGAAGCTGGCCGGCGTGCGCCTGGAGCCGAAGAACCGCAGCCGCCATGACACGCCCGGTGGCTACGGCATTCCGGCCTGCGTGGCCGACTTCACCCTGGTCGACATCGGCAGCGGCAAGGAGACCAAGGTCAACCTGCCGCAGGGCTGTGCCACCGGCGCGCTGTGGTCGGCCGATGGCAGCCACTTCGCCTTCCAGAATGCGGTCGATACCAGCGTGCAGCTGTGGGTGGGCGATGCGTCCACCGGCCAGGTGAAGCAGGTGCCGAACGTGCAGTTGAACCCGATCTTCGGCAACACCGTGCAGTGGCTGGGCGGCAGCCAGAACCTGCTGGTGAAGCTGGTCCCGGCCAACCAGGGCCCGGCGCCGTCCAACGGTGGCGTGCCGACCGGCCCGGATGCACAGGAGTCGCTGGGCAGCAGTGGCGAGAGCAGCACCTATGAGGCCCGCGACACGCTGACCAGCGTGCACGACGAAAAGCTGTTCGCTTACTACGGTGCCTCGCAGTTGGCCGTGGTAGATACCGCCGCAGGCAGCGTGCGCCCGGTCGGGCAGCCGGCACTGTTCAACGAAGTCAGCGCCGCGCCCGATGGCGTGCACGTGCTGACTGAATCGATCAAGGCACCGTATTCGCACGCGGTGACCTACCAGCGTTTCGCCAACGACGTGGCCGTGCTGGATATCAGCAGTGGCCGCAGCACGCCGATCGCCAGCCTCCCGCTGGCCGACCGCGTGCCGGTGCACGGCGTGCCGGAAGGCCCGCGCGGTTTCGACTGGCGCGCCACCGATCCGGCTACCCTGGTCTACGCCGAAGCGCTGGACAAGGGCGACTGGAAGGTCAACGTGCCGCATCGCGATCGCGTGCTGATGCTGAAGGCGCCGTTCAACGGCAAGCCGACCGAAATCACCCGCACCGCGCAGCGCTTCGAAGGCTTCGCGTGGACCGCCGATCCGGCCGTGGCCTTCCAGTACGAGAACGACGAGAATCGTCACTGGATGCAGACCCGCATCGTGGATGTGGACCAGCCGAAGAAGGAAGGCCGCCTGCTGTGGGACATGTCCAGCGATGAGCTGTACGGCAACCCTGGCAATCTGGTCTTCACCCGCCTGCCGAATGGCGCGCAGGTGGTGCGCCGTGAGGGCAACCATGTGTTCCTCAGCGGCCGCGGTGCCTCGCCGCAGGGCGACCGTCCGTTCCTCGACCGCCTCGACCTGGCCACGTTGAAGAGCGAGCGCCTGTTCCGCAGCAGTGCAGACGCCTACGAACAGTTCCTCGGTTTCAGCAACACGCCGGGCCACTACCTGACCTGGCATCAGTCGGTGATCGATCCGCCGAATGCCTTCGTCCGCCAGCAGGGTGAGGCGGTGGCTGATGCGAAGGCCGGCGAAGCGCAGTTCGCGTCCACCGCGACCGCACTGACCAAGCTGGTCGACCCGACACCGGAAGTGCGCCAGATCAAGAAGCAGCTGGTGACCTACAAGCGCGCCGACGGCGTGGACCTGTCGTTCACCCTGTACACGCCGCCGGGCTACAAGGAAGGCCAGCGCGTGCCGGCGATCCTGTACGCCTATCCGGCCGACTTCGCCAACGCCGCGCAGGCGGGGCAGGTGTCCGGTTCGCAGCAGACCTTCACCCGCCTGCAGCCGTACCGCCTGATGCTGCTGGCCGGCTACGCGATCATCGACAACGCCTCGTTCCCGATCGTGGGCGATCCGAAGAACGCCTACGACACCTACCTGGAGCAGCTGGAAGCCGACGCCAAGGCGGCGGTGGACAAGGCCGTGGACATGGGCGTGGTTGACCGCAACCGCATCGGCGTGACCGGCCACAGCCACGGCGGCCTGATGACCGCCAACCTGATCGCGCACACCAAGCTGTTCAAGGCCGGTGTGGCGACCAGCGGTTCGTACAACAAGACCTTTACCCCGTTCGGCTTCCAGAACGAGCGTCGCTCGGTGTGGCAGGCGCAGGACGTGTACCTGAAGGCCTCGCCGTTCTTCTATGCCGACAAGATCAAGCTGCCGCTGCTGCTGGTCCACGGCGAGGACGACGCCAACCCGGGCACCGAGCCGTTCCAGTCGCGCAAGCTGTACCAGGCGATCCGCGGCAACGGCGGCACCACCCGGCTGGTGATGCTGCCGAACGAGCCCCACTGGTACACCGCGCTGGAATCGAACGAACAGTTGGTGGCGGAAATGCTGAACTGGTTCGATACCTACGTGAAGAACGCCAAGTGAAGGAACAGGAAGGCCGCCTCAGAGCGGCCTTCCTGCATTCTGTAGAGCCGAGCCCATGCTCGGCTGCCGCTCGTCGGAACCCCAGAGGCAAGGCAGCTCCATGAAGATTTGGTTGTTGGGACTGACAGCGGTGTGCGCATCGTCTGCGGCGATGGCGGCACAGCCACAGATGAGCGTCGATGTGAGATACGACTGGTACGGCTGGGGCTCGGTATCAGAGCACTGGGTGATCCGGCGCGATGCCTATGGCCTGACCACCCGCGTGCAGGTGGTGGAGACGCCCGACGGCAAGGCGCGATTGCCGGAGCTGCTGCCGTTTGGCGCCATGGCGGCGCTCGACACCGCGCTGCAGACCGCCCCGCTGACCAGGGCGGCCGCGGTGCAGCGGATCGCTTCGCGGCTGGATCGCGCCGAAATACTGTCCCTGGACCCGGGGCTGCACAGCTTGGACACGGATGCCTGTTCGTTCGCACAGCAGCGCGCGTGGGCGCGCAAGGCGCTGTCCGGACGGAGCCTGCAGTCGCGTGTCGACCGGCATTTCTCCGGGCTCTGGACCGATGATGTGCCGATGATGACGGTTGTCGTGAGCCGGCCGGGGCGTCCGGATGTGGTGCTGGTGTCGACCTCACAGAAGGTAATGATGCTGCCCTGGAAACGCCTGCCCTCGGTGGTCTTCGAGCAGCAGGACCTGGACAACGCGCAGGAGCAGTGGCACCCGGAACTGAGCGAAGCGGTGATTGCCCTGCTGCCGGAAGGGGAAGACTCACGCAGGCGTTTCCAGACTCGCTGGTTGCATGACCGGCTGCGCAGGGATCTCGCGATGGAGTCGCTGGACTGTGGCGCCAGGGGCAGGGAATCCGCCATGTGATCAATTGCGCATGTCCTGAAATCAACCGTGGAGACACGGTAACGGCGTGTTACCGGCACATTCGCACGCCACGCAAATGATCTAGGCTGAACCTGATAGCTCGTTTCAGGTCACTGCGATGAAAGCCATTCTCCTTGCTGCAACGTTGTCGTTGGCCCTGGTTTCAACCGCCCATGCCCAGTCGTTTCCTGCTGAGCTGACGCAATTGGGCATCGTCGCCGGCATGCCCTATGCCAAGGCCAAGCGCCTGCTGGATGCGGCAGGTTGGCAGGCGAGTCCGGCACAGGGCGCCCCCGAGTCACTTGAGGGCTTTCCGGAAGTCGGATGCCAGAAGGGCGGAAAGCAGTGCGCGACAATCTTCGAGAAGGGCGGGCAGCAGATCGCGGTGCAGCTGGGCACTACCTTGGCAGGGCAGCCGTTCGTGCAGGGCGCTGATTGAGCGTCTGCCACTCTCACGCCAGCGGTAGGCGATCCTGCGCGCGTGACAGCCGGTCATGCAGGTCACGCACATGCTCGGCCTTGGCATGCACCCGGGTGGTATCACCGAAGCTGCGCAGGTAGGCGCAGGCGGCGAAGCCGGCACTCTTCTTTTCGTAATCGGCAATCCAGGCCAACCGGTCCGGGTTGTTGGCCTGTTCGGCTGACCACGCAGCCACCGGTGGCCTGATGCGATAACGCAGGCCGACGCGCCACGGCTTCGGTGTCAGTCGGGCACGGAAGCAATGCTGCAGCCGGCACATGCGCGCGTACAGGGTGTCGGTGCCCAGTGCCTTGAAGAATGACTGGAGCTGCTCGTCCTCGGGTGAGAACGTGGCATGCATCGCCAGCACGCGCAGCCCCGCCGGGGTGCGGTAGACGCGCAGATGCCAATCGGGATGCTGCTCGCTGAAGGCGTCCACGCGCTTCAGCGCAAGCCCTTCAGCACCGCCGGCAGCGGCCAGGCGCTGCTTCCGCCGCATCAGCAGTGCCGCGTTGACCAGCAGCACTGCCGCCACGCCCAGTACCAGGCCCACCAGCCAATGCCAGAGCACGGTGCCGATGACGGCGCCGGCAAGCAGTACGACCGCCGCGACGATGGCCGGTATCACGCATCCAGCCGGTGGCTGCGCATGGTCGATGTCGGCGAACAGCACGTCGGGGCTGTTGAGGCACAGCGCGCCATAGCTGTTGCGGGTGATGATGACATCGCCATCGCGCTGTACGATCTGCTCGCGGATCGGCACGCCCTCCACACCGTAGTTGCTGCGCACTTCGCGACGCGGCAGCACCTGCCCGGCGATGATGGCGTTGAGGGCTTCATGGGCACGTGCGTCGGCGTGGGCCTGGGCTTGGGCAGGCCCCTCGTCGGACCAGCCGAAGCGGCGCACGACCATCGGCCGGCCACGGAAACGGGCCTGCAGGCGGGCTTCGGCCCAGTACGCGGGAACGATCATCATCGTGCGGTGCTCCATCATCCATGGCAGGTGCCTGAGTGAGTCTGGCACAGCCCCGAAGGGCCTGCATGTGCCCGCTGCGGTGGCCGGGGCGGAGTGGTAGATTGCGCGCTTCGCATGCACTCCACCAAGGACGGAGCGATGTCCAGTTTCCTGCGTTGCCTGCTTGCCCTGGCCTGTGCCGGGGCGGTCGGCGTGGCGTCGGCGGGAACCCCGCCGGGGCCGCAGATCCTCACCACCGATGCCAGCCGCTTCTACGCGCTCTACGACAGCACCGGCGGCAAGCCCAGCATCGCCCAGCTGGCCGGTTACCTGGCCGAAGGCAGTCCGGGCCTGGGTGAACTGGCGAAGGCGCGCCGGGTCACGCCCGAGCGTATGGCCGAGGCCATTGCCAGCCAGCCCGGGGTGTATGCGCAGGGACGCGGTTGCCTTGCAGAGCTGCCGGCGGTGAAGCAGCGCCTGGTGCAGGTGTTCGGCAACCTGCAGGCGATCTATCCGCAGGCCGCGTTTCCGCCGGTGACCATCGCGGTCGGCCGCGGCCGACCGGTCGGGTTGACCTCCAAGAATGGGGTGATCATCGGCCTGGAAGCGCTGTGCGCAGCCGATTTCATGAATCCCAATGTGCAGGACCGCTTCGTGCACGTGATCGCGCACGAGTACGTGCACATCCAGCAGACCGGCCTGACCGACGTCGAGCCGGGCGACCCGCATGCGACGGTGCTGCGTGTTTCACTGGGCGAAGGCATCGCCGAGTTCATCGGCGAGCTGATTTCCGGCAATGTCGGCAACGGTCGCCACGCGGCCTGGACCCGTGGCCGGGAAGTACATATCGAAAGCGCCTTCGCACTGGATGTGGACAGCACCGATCTGTCGCCGTGGCTGTACAACTACAAGCCCGGTTCGCAGGAACCCTATGATCTGGGCTACTGGGTGGGCTATCGCATCGCCAAGGCCTATTACCTGCAGGCCAAGGACAAGCGTGACGCGGTGCGTGCGCTGATCCAGCAGGACAACCCGAAGGCGATCCTGGCCGCCAGTGGCTGGACGCCAGGCATGTGGATGCCGGCCAAGGTGACCGGCGTGGCGGCGCGGTCGGCGGCACGCTGAGCGCGGGGCCGCGCGCTAGACTGGCGCAGACATTCAACGGAGAGACCCCATGCGTTCCTTGTCCGCTGGCCTGGCCGCGGTTGCCCTCGGTAGCGCGATGAGCGCCCATGGGATGGCGGCCGACGTGCCCGCCGTCAACCCGTTGTTGGTGGAACCTGTCGAGCGACTGCGCCCGGACGAGGTGCGCTTCATGCAGCAGCGCCTGGCCGATTGGCCGGAACTGCAGCGTTACCGCGATGCCAACGCGCGACTGCCTGCCGCCGTACCGGGGCAACCACGCGTGGTGCTCTTCGGTGACTCGATCACCGAAGGCTGGGGCAGGGAGGGCAGCGCGACGTTCTTTCCCGGCAAGGGTTGGCTCAATCGCGGGATCAGCGGCCAGACCACGGCGCAGATGCTGGTGCGTTTCCCGCAGGACGTGCTGGCACTCAAGCCGCGGGTGGTGGTGATCCTGGCTGGCACCAACGACATCGCCGGCAACACCGGCCCGTCCACGCAGGCGATGATCGAAGACAACCTGCACGCGATGGTGGACCTGGCTCGTGCACATGGCATTGCCGTGGTGCTGGCATCGGTGCTGCCGGTCAGCGATTACCCGTGGTTGCCGGGCACGGCACCTGCGCCCAAGGTGCGCGCATTGAACGCGGCATTGAAGCGCTATGCCGATGCGAAGCAGCTGGTCTATCTGGACTACTACACGCCGATGGCCAATGCCGCCGGAGGGCTGGATCCGCAGCTGGCCGACGACGGCGTGCATCCCACCGCGAAGGGCTATGCGGTGATGGCGCCGTTGGCCGAGGCGGCGGTCAAGCGCGCAATGGCGCTGGAGTAGGCACAGTACCCGCACTGCACAGGATCCAGCCCGCCAAGGTACAGTGGCGCCGAAGATGGCCACGCCGCGTGGCCGCCAGGGACGATGGGGTGGGTGATGCGGAAGGGAATCCAGGGATGGCTTTGCCGCAGTGGCGCAACGATGGCCTTGCTGCTGGCCGCCGTGCCGGCGTTCAGTGCAGACACGGCGGTGCCTTCGCCGCTGACGCGTGAACCGGTGGGCGGCGTTTCGTTGGCCGAATGGACCGCCCGCTGGTGGCGCTGGGCCGACGCCCAGGGCGGCGCGCCCTATCTCGACCCGGATGGCCGTGTGTGTGATCTGGGCCAGGAAGGCCCGGTCTGGAACCTGGCCGGCACCAATGGCCGTTTCCGGCCACATCGCGAATGCGTGGTGCCGGCTGGCAAGTACCTGTTGCTGCCGATCATCAACATGGCGCACTACCAGGTGGATGAGGCTGTGTCCTGCAAGGAGCTGCAGGCGGGGGCGGCGGTCAACAACGATTACCTGATCAGCGCGGTGGTGCTGCTGGACGGCCAGCCACTGGGCGACATGCGCAGGCATCGGGTCCGCAGCGAAGGCTGCTTCCGCATGGATGCCGGCGACGAACACTCTCGGCTGGCCGCCGCCGACGGCTACTGGGTAATGCTCAAGCCGTTGCCGCCGGGCCGGCATACCCTCAGCGTGGGTGCCAACTACGGCGTGCCGGATGGCGGCGCATACAGCCGCATGCGGCAGTCCTTCGAGTACGTGCTGCACGTGGGAGGGCGCACCCAGGTCGTGTCGCGCGAACCGCACGCGGTGCCGGTGGCGGCCCCCTGAAGCTCAGGCGTCGTCCTGCTTCAACGCCGCATCGGCGGCCAGCAACGCTTCGGCGGCCGCACTGAGCGGCGGCGACGGCGGGGCGACCACGCCGATCGCTTCCATCATCTTCGGCATGCCCAGGAACTGCCGCGCACGCCGGTCGTAGATGCCGGTGACCAGCAGCGCGCGCGTGGCGATCTTCTGCTCGGCGCCGATCAGCACGCGCTGCTCCATGATGCCGCGCGAGCCGACCCAGCCCACCAGGCGCGTTTCCAGGGTGAAGCGCTGGAACGGCTTCAGCTCGCGACGGAACTGGATGGTGCCGGCGCCTACGATGGGCGCCCACTTCTCGCGCAGCGCCACCCGGCCCAGGCCCATGCGCAGGATCAGGTCCAGCCGGCCCAGGTCGAAGATGTTCCAGTAGCGACCGTTGGTCATGTGCAGGTTGCTGTCCAGGTCGTTGGGCAGCACCCGGAACTGCAGGCGCGAGACCCCGAACGGGGCCTCCAGCTTCGGCCGGAACAGGCTGTACAGCAGCAGGTGGAGCAGGCGGAACCAGAGATTCATGGTTATGACGACTGTTATAGAATCGCCGGTACGCTAATCTATGACGACTGTCTTAGCAAGGAGCCCGCCGTGAGCCCGCGTCCCTCTGATGCGCCACAACGCGTGATTGATGCTGCGGCACAGATGCTGGCGCGCGTGGGTCTCAATGCCACCAGCATTCGTGAGGTGACCAAGCTGGCCGAGGCACCGCTGGGCTCCACCTATCACCACTTTCCCGGCGGCAAGCAGGAGTTGCTGGCGCGCGCCACCCACATGGCTGGCGACAAGGTAGAAGCGCTGCTGGTGGAGCTGCTGAAGGGGGGGGCGGTGCAGGGCCTGCAGCAGTTCCTGGCGATGTGGCGTGAGCGCTTGCTGCGTTCCGGGTTCCGCGCGGGCTGTCCGGTGCTGGCCGCGGCAGTGGAAGAGCCGGTGGAGGCCGTGCCCAGCCAGCCACGTGTTGCTGCTGCCGAAGTGTTCGCGCGCTGGCAGGGGCACCTCGCCTCGGCGTTCGTCGCTGAAGGGCGCGCCCCCGCAGCGGCGGGCGAGCTGGCCAGCCTGGTGATTGCCAGCGTGGAAGGCGCAGTGGCGATGTGCCGCGCACTGCAGGACATCGCCCCGTTCGACCAGGTGGCCGCGCAGTTGCTGAAGGCGGCCGCGCGTCCTTGATCCGGCTATCCGCGTGCGGAAGACGCGCAGCAGGTCATCGGAAGATCATCAGATAGCCCCAGCCGAGCCCGATGGGCAGGAAGGCAGCGATGGCCGACGCGCCCAACCAACGCAGGTAGCTGCGGGAGGCGGGGGATCCCTGCCGCTTGAGGGCCCAGGCATGCGTCGGGAGCACCAGCAACGCCTGCACCGCAAAGGTGGCCACGGCGGCAAGCCATGCCACCAGGACGCCGAGGCAGCCATCGCTGATGCAGCGGCTACCAAACCACGAACCCCAACCGGCGAGGCCAATCATTGGAACGAACATCACGAGGGCGGTGGAGCGGGTGAGCTGGGAGACGTGCATGCCGTAGAGCATACTTTTTCGTAGCGGAAAGTCATGATCCAGCCGCCGGCGCGCGGGTACAAGGCCGGCGCCAGTGCGGCCTGTGGGTGATGGACCCACGGCCCCATCGCGCTGGAATCCGTCCACCACCGCCTACGCGTGCCCGGCAAGGATGTCCGCATGCAGCATCAGGTTCCCGAAGTCCCTGGCCGCGCTGCCTCCGGCCCCCGGCGGCGGAATGAAGCGCTCACGCCATTTTTCACGCGGTCCACTGAAATTGCCCGTAAACCACGGCAGCGAAGTCGTGCGTGCGCGCCAGCACCTGCAGCAGCGGGGTTGGCCACGCCTGCAGATGGCCCTGATCGTCGCCCTGACCGGTGCGGCCGGATTCCTTGCCTCGTACCTGCTGCGCCTGGCCGGCATCGACGCGATGTTGCTTCGCTACCCGATGGCCGTGTTGCTGGCCTATGGCGTGTTCCTGCTGCTGGTGTGGATCTGGATCCGCTGGCGCTGGGCAACGTACTGGAGGGACTGTCGCCGGATGTGGGCGGTGGCAGCCCATCGCCTCGCATGCAGGGCATGCAGGAACAGGGATGGTGGCGGGTATGCGTGTCGCATACGATCTGGCCGCTGCTCGGCCTGCTGCTGTTTTTCGCCGTACTGGGCTGGCTCGCGCAGGAATGCGTGCCGGGTGCGAGCCATCTGCTGCAGGTCATCCAGGGGGGGGAGTGCGGTTGGCTCCTTCATATCGCCTGGACCCGCCCCGTTTTCAGCTGCACTGAACAGTAGGCTATGATCGCGGTCGGCCGGGATTCGTGTCCCGGCGGTGTCACCTATCGGGAGCTTGTCGTACTGCATCTGAAACAGGGGCGCTGGATGGCCGGACGCCCACTGGGACACACAACCACTGACGAGGAAGAGCGCATGGATGTCGCTGCACGCAGGAACAGGACGTTGTTTCGTTGGATCATGGTGACGCTGCTGGCGGCGTTGTTGCCGTTTGCAGCACTGGCGCAGCCCGCAGCCGGGCAGGCCGATGGCGCCGAAGCCGCCACCGCCGCGGAAGAGGCGCAGTGCCGCGCCTGTACCTATGAGCGCATTGGAACCAAGGTCGATATCGGCCTGGTGGCACTGGTGTCGCTGCTGGTGGTGGGCCTGCTGACCGCGGCGTCGCGGGAATGGGGCACTACCTCGCAGCGCTGGACCTGCCGCACGCTGGCCCTGCTGCTGGTGGGTGTCGGTCTGGCGTTGCTGTGGTGGGCTGGCAGCGTCGTCTACCTGGGCTACAACCCGTGGCAGGAAATGGCCGCCCCCGCCGATGGCTCGCTCACCTCGACACTGCTCAGTACCTCGCCGAAGTGGTTGGCGGCACTGGTGCTGATCGGCTTGGCGCCTTCCATCTGGAAGCGCAGCGAGCGCCTGCCGGCCTGGCGTATCGGCTGACACTGGAACGGCGGCGCCGGATCACACCCGGCGCCGCCTGCGGTCATCAGTCAAACCGCAAACGCACACCAGCGTAGATGCCACGGCCTTCGCCCGGCGTCGAGCGGGCAATATCCCTGCCTACGTCGTCGTAGCCCGGCGTGACCGTGGCGGTGTAGTGGCGGTTGCCGAGGTTGCGCATCTCCGCCCAGGCCTGCCAGCGGCCACCGGGTGCGTCGTAGCCGATGCGGCTGCCGAAGATCACGTGGCTGTCGGCCCAGTAGCTGTTGGCGTAGTCGACGGCGATGCGCGAGGCGTATTCGGTATTGAGCGCGGCGTACAGGCCGGATGCGTGATCGAAGCGCAGCTCGGCCTGGTAGGCGTGGCGCGGCAGGCCGGGCAGGCGGTTGCTGCCGAAACGCGCGTCGTGGCGGTAGCGGAAATCGCTGAAGGTATAGGCCTGGCGAAGCGACAGCCGGCCCGGTGCAGCCCGCCACAGCGTGCTGTCCAATCCGGCCTCGATGCCGCGGTGAACGGTGGGGCTGGCGTTGTTCTCGGCGATGAACAGGTTCGGCACCGGTTGCAGTTCAACGCTCAGCAGTTCGTGGTTCACGTGCGCGTAGTAGCCGGTCAGTTCCCAGCGGCCCAGCGCCGCGTCACCGCGCGCGCCCAGTTCCAGCGTGGTGGCGGTCTGGTTCTGCATCGGCACCGGCGCGCGCTGGCGGCCGGTAGACGGGCCATTGCCTGGCCCGAAGTACTGGTTCGAGCCCCAGATCATCGACCACGGGTGCGGCGCCTCCACCGAGCGGCTGAGGTTGCCGAACCACTGGGTCCGGGCGCTGTGCTGCCAGGTGAAGCCCAGTCGCGGCGCGTAGTCCCAGTCGTGGTCGCGCAGGCGGCCACCGCTGCTCGGCCAGGTCACCTGCACATCGCGACGGGTGTTGATCAGTGCCAGCCCGGTCTGCATGCGCAGGCGGTCATTGAAGGTGAGGGTGTTGCCGACGTGCAGCGTGCTGTCGGTGCCGTGGTGCCGGAAGTCACGCGTGCGCGTGCCGGCGGCATAGCCGTTGCTGGCAAAGCGCAGCGACTCGCGCACATCGGCGTCCAGATCGTGGGTGACGCGCAGGCCGACCGTGGTTTCGCTGTCCAGGCCGAACAGCCGGTGGCGGCGGCGGTAGTCCAGCGTGGCGTTGAGGTTGGCGTAGTCCAGCTGCTGCCGGTACAGGCTCTCGTTCAAGTCCATCGGGTACTTGTGATAGACCAGCCCGGCCTGCAACGAGGAGTCTTCATCGATCTGCAGCGTGGTGACGTTGCCCACCCAGGTGCTGCCCGGCTGCGGGCGACGCGCATCGATGGCCAGGTTGGCCGCATTCGCGGCACGCGGATCGTTACGGATCTGATCGCGGGTCAGGCGACCGGGCGTTTCATGATTGGTTTCGCGGTAGCGCACGAAGAAACGCGTCTGCAGGTCGGGCGTGATCTGCCAGCCGATGTTGGCCATCGCGCCCTTGCCGTCGCCGCGCGCATGACGCTGGTAACCGTCGAATTCGGTATCGGTGTAGGCCAGGAAGTAGTCGACATCACCACTGACGCCGCCCCAGCTGATGCCGCGCTTCTGGTAGCCACGGCTGCCGGCTTCGTAGTGAAGCTGCACGCCCGCCGAATCACGACCGCTGCGGCTGACGTAGTCGATGGCACCGCCCAGCGCCAACGCACCGCGCTCGAAGCCGTTGGCGCCCCGCAGGACTTCCACGCGCGACAGCCACAGCGGTTCCAGCAGCTCGTAGGGCGTGCCGCCCGGGCCGGTCAGTGGCAGGCCGTCGATCGACACCGCAATGCCCGAGGCGTGCGCGCCCGGGCCCCGGTTGATGCCCGAGCCACGGATCGAGATCTTGGTGCCCTCATTACCCGGCGACTGCGCGCTGATACCCGGCTGGTAGGCCAACACATCGGCGCTGGTGGATAGTCGGCTGTCGGCCTTGGCCACGTCGATGACGTTGCTGGCGCCGGGGATGCGCTTCAGGGCCTCGCGCGCCTGCGCGCTGGCATCGGCGGCAGCGGTGACCTGCACGGCATCGAGGGTGGTGGCCTGCGGGGCGGCGGCGGCGGTGGAAGCCAGGGCGAGGGAAACAGCCAGGAACAGCAGCGACGGGTGAGGGCGGTACGACGGAAGCGACATGCGGGAATGCTGTAAACCACGAAAGTGGCGCGCAAGTTAACAGGTCGACAGCGCCGCGTCACCCGCCGGCGGCGTATGGCCGCCCGCCGTGTTCCTGTAGAGCCGAGCCCACGCTCGGCTAATCGCGCGAAGCGCGGGTTGTCTGCCATCGCGGCGAAGATCAGCCGAGCACGGGCTCGGCGCTACAGCAGGGTTTATGGCGAGGGCTTCGCCAGCTTCTTGGCCTTCGCGTACAGCCGATCAGCCGCTTCCCTCTCCCCCAATGCAGCGTGGCACTCGGCCAGGCTGTCCCACGTGTTGGCGGACTGCGGATACAGCTCGGTGTTCAGCGCGAACACCTTCAGCGCCTTGCGTGCACCGAGGCTTTCGCGGATGGCATAGCCATCACCGTTGATCGCACGCTCCAGTTCGCCGGTGGGAACGCCATTGCTGTCGCGCAGCCAGCTACGCATCTGCGGTTTCGCATCGGTGCTGTCATCCAGCGCATAGCCGATCAGCCGCTCGGACAACACCGCATGCGGAAACTCCCCGGGCGCAACCACCGCCATCGTGCTCTCCACCAGCGTGCTGGACCAGACATTGCGGGCGCTGCCATTGGTCAGGTACACGAACACCCAGTAGCCGCTGGCCAGCGTGCCCTTGTAGGCCAATCGCGCACGTACACGGGTGCCACCATCGTGGCCGACCTGGGTGTAGCCGTCGCTGCGGGTGGTGTCCCAGCCGGTGGAGAAGAAGTTGCTGCCGCCACCGCTCAGCTTCTGCGGCTGCCAGAGTTTTTCCAGGGTCGCCGTGCGCACCAGCTTGCCGGTCGCCAGCGCCTGCAGGAAACGGTTCATGTCGCCCACGGTGGTCTGCAGGTCGGCATGCCCCCAGCCGTAGTTGGGCCAGGGATCTTCATTGGCCGGTTGCAACGCGCCATCCTTGCCGATGTACGGCACCGCCGCGCGCTCGACCGGCACGTTGGCGATGCCCCATGACGTGCTGGTCATCTTCAATGGCTGCAGGATGCGTTCGCGCGCGATGGCCGGGTAGGGCGTGCGGTAGTGTGCTTCCAGCAGCGCTGTCAGTACCAGGTAGTTGGCCTGGGTGTACTGCATGCGGCTGCCGGTGGCGAACTGCATCGGTGCCGCGCCGGCGACTTTCAGCGCAGCGGCAAGGTCAGGCGCTACACCGGGGTAGCCCTTGCTCACCCAGCGGTTATCCACCCGGTCGTAGTACTCGCCGATGCCGGAGCTGTGGTTGAGGAAATCACGCACGTGGATCGCCTGCCATGCAATCGGCAGGCCCGGCACGTAGCGGCTGGCCGGCGCATCCAGATCCACCTTGCCCTGATCGACCAGTTGCATCACCAGCGTGCTGGTCAGCAGCTTGGCCATCGACTGCGCGGCGAAGATGGTCTCGACGGTGGCAGGGGCATGGGCAGCGGGATCACGTTCACCGCTGGCGCCCTGGTAGAGCACCTGGCCGTTGTGTGTGACCAGTACCGCCTGGCCGGCAATGCCGTAGCGCTCGCGGTTGCTCTGCAGTTGGGCGTCGAGCTGAGTGGAGAGAGTGGTGGGGACGTCACGCGCCGAAGCGGGCGGGATCGCAAACAGCGTGCAGAGCAGTGCGGCAGCGAGCGTGCGGTACATCGCGGTGATCCATCAGCGGTGATGGCGCATGTTGGTCACGACCGACGAGCGGGTCAAGGCCGCCGATTCCCGCATCGGGGAGAGCCGGCCAGCGGCCGGCACTACCACACGTTTCGGTAGTGCCGGCCGCTGGCCGGTACCTCCGTGATCAGCCGAGGATTCCCGGCAGATCCAGTCCCTTTTCCTTCGCGCAGTCGATCGCGATGCCATACCCCGCATCGGCATGGCGCATCACGCCAGTGGCCGGGTCGTTCCACAGCACGCGGCCAATCCGCTTCGCCGCCGCTTCGGTGCCATCACAGACAATCACCATGCCGGCGTGCTGCGAGAAGCCCATGCCCACGCCGCCACCGTGGTGCAGCGACACCCACGTCGCGCCGCTGGCGGTGTTGAGCAGGGCGTTCAGCAGCGGCCAGTCGGACACCGCATCGGAACCGTCGGCCATCGCTTCGGTTTCGCGGTTCGGCGAAGCGACGCTGCCGCTGTCCAGATGGTCACGACCGATCACCACCGGTGCCTTCAGTTCGCCGTTGGCCACCATTTCATTGAAGGCCAGGCCGAGGCGATCACGATCACCCAGGCCGACCCAGCAGATGCGTGCCGGCAGGCCCTGGAACTTGATCTTCTCGGCGGCCATGTCCAGCCAGCGGTGCAGGTGCGGGTTGTCCGGAATCAGTTCCTTCACCTTTGCATCGGTCTTGGCGATGTCTTCCGGATCACCGCTCAGTGCGGCCCAGCGGAACGGGCCGATGCCGCGGCAGAACAGTGGACGGATATAGGCCGGCACGAACCCCGGGAAATCGAAGGCATTGGCCACGCCTTCTTCCAGTGCCATCTGCCGCAGGTTGTTGCCGTAGTCCACGGTCGGCACGCCCAGCGCGTGGAAGCCGAGCATGGCGCGGATGTGGTTGGCCATCGATGCACGCGCGGCCTTCTCCACTTCCTTGGGGGCGGAAGCGCGCTTCTCATCCCACTGTTCGACCGTCCAGCCCTGCGGCAGGTAGCCGTTCACCGGGTCGTGCGCGGAGGTCTGGTCGGTCAGCAGGTCCGGCTTCACGCCGCGCTTGAGCAGTTCGGCCAGCACATCGGCAACGTTGCCGAGCAGGCCCACCGACTTCGGCGTGCCGGCCTTGCACGACTCGTCGATCAGGCGCAGCGCTTCGTCCAGGTTGTCGGTCCAGGTATCCAGGTAGCCGGTGCGCAGGCGCATGTCGATGCTGCTCTTGCGGCACTCGACGGCCAGGCAGGAGGCGCCGGCCATCACGGCAGCCAGCGGCTGTGCACCACCCATGCCGCCGAGGCCACCGGTGAACAGCCACTTCCCGGTCAGGTCGCCGCCGAAATGCTGGCGCCCCATTTCCACGAAGGTCTCGTAGGTGCCCTGCACGATGCCCTGCGCACCGATGTAGATCCAGCTGCCGGCGGTCATCTGGCCGTACATGGCCAGGCCTTTCCTATCCAGCTCGTTGAAGTGGTCCCAGTTGGACCAGCGCGGCACCAGGTTGGAATTTGCGATCAGCACGCGCGGCGCGTCGGCGTGGGTGCGGAACACGCCTACCGGCTTGCCCGACTGCACCAGCAGGGTCTGGTCGTCGTCCAGGCGCTTGAGCGTCTCGACGATGGCATCGAAGCTTTCCCAGTCGCGCGCGGCGCGGCCGATGCCGCCGTACACCACCAGTTCCTGCGGGCGCTCGGCCACGTCCGGGTGCAGGTTGTTCATCAGCATGCGCAGCGGCGCTTCGGTCAGCCAGCTTTTGGCGTTGAGCGTGGTGCCGGTCGGCGCGGCAATGGTGCGGGACGGGTCGTTGCGGGTCATGCGGCGCTCCGGTTCGTAGCGAATTCAAGGCAGGCGTTGAGCACCTGCGCCAGGGTGTGGCGCAGCGGTGCGGCGTGGGCGGGGTCGAGCGGGGTGGGCCAGCTGTGTTCGTCCACCTGGTCGGGCAGCGGCTCGTGCATGTAGCCGCGGCAGGCAAGTTCCATCTGCAGGCTATGCACGCCGCCCGGGATGTTGCTGTAGTGGCGGGTGATCCAGCCGCCCTTGAAGCGGCCGTTGCGCACCTGGCTCATGCCACTGAGCGCCAGCAGGTTCTCCACCACATCGCTCAAGGCGTTGTCGCAGGAGGTGTCCGGTGCACCGGAGGGGCCGGCGGTACCCAGGTTGAACTGCGGCAGCTCGCCTTCGAACAGGTGCGGGATGTGTGAGCGGATCGAGTGCGCGTCGTACACCACCACGGTAGCGTGGCGTGCGCGCAGGCGCGTGATCTGCGCCGCCAGCGCATCGTGGTAAGGCAGGAAATACGTGTCGCGGCGACGGGCGATTTCCGCTTCGTCCGGTTCGCGCCCGGCGTGGTACAGCGGCTGGTTGTCGAAGGTGGTCAGCGGGCACAGGCCGGTGGTGTTCTGGCCCGGGTACAGCGACACGCCGCTGGGATCGCGGTTGAGGTCGATCACCGAACGCGAGATCGCCGAGCGCACCGTGGTCGCGCCCATGCCACGCACGAAGTCGTACAGTTCGTGTACCCACCAGTCTGTGTCGCGGCGGGCCAGCCACGGTGAGTGGTAGTCGCCGATCAGGTCGTGCGGCAGCTCGCTGCCGGTATGCGGAAAGCTGACGATGAGGGGGGCGTCGCCTTCGTGCACCGTCAGCCATTCGGGATGGGTATTCATGCCTGCGGTTCCACGGTTGGCAGCAGGTCGGTCAGGCCCTGCGCCAGCGCGCCACTGCGCACCAGATTCGTGGCGGTCACCATGTCCGGATGGAAGTAGCGGTCTTCTTCCAGCGTCGGCACCTGCGCACGCAGGGTGGCGCGCACGGTTTCCAGCGCGGCGCTGGAGCGCAGCGGGGCGTGGAAGTCGCAACCCTGCGCAGCGGCCAGCAGCTCGATGCCGATCACGTTGGCGGCGTTCTCGGCCATCTGCATCAGCCGGCGTGCGCCATGCGCGGCCATCGACACATGGTCTTCCTGGTTGGCCGAGGTCGGGATCGAGTCAACGCTGGCCGGGTAGGCGCGCTGCTTGTTTTCCGAGACCAGTGCAGCAGCAGTCACCTGCGGAATCATGAAACCGGAATTCAAACCGGGACGCGGGGTCAGGAAGGCGGGCAGGCCGGACAGCGCCGGATCGACCAGCATCGCCAGGCGGCGCTCGCTGATCGAACCGATCTCGCACACCGCCATCGCCAGCATGTCGGCGGCAAAGGCCACCGGCTCGGCGTGGAAGTTGCCACCGGACAGCGCTTCGCCGGTATCGGTGAACACCAGCGGATTGTCGGACACGCCGTTGGCTTCGATTTCCAGCGTGGTCGCGGCCTGGCGCAGGATGTCCAGCGCCGCGCCCATCACCTGCGGCTGGCAGCGCAGGCAGTACGGATCCTGCACGCGCACGTCGTTGTCACGGTGTGATTCGCGGATGTCCGAGCCCTGCATCAGCGCGCGCAGGGTGGCGGCGGTGGCGATCTGCCCGCGCTGGCCGCGGATCGCGTGGATGCGCGGGTCGAAGGGCGTGTCGGAACCCTTGGCAGCTTCCACCGACAGCGCGCCGGTCACCAGTGCGGCCTGGAACACGGTCTCGATCTCGAACAGGCCGGCCAACGCATAGGCGGTGGAGAACTGGGTGCCGTTGAGCAGCGCCAGGCCTTCCTTCGCGCCCAGTTCGATCGGCTGCAGGCCGGCACGTGCCAGTGCGTCGGCTGCCGGCAGGCGCTCGTCACCGATGAAGGCTTCGCCTACGCCCAGCATCACGCTGGCCAGGTGCGAGAGCGGCGCCAGGTCACCCGAGGCACCCACCGAGCCCTGCGCGGGCACCACCGGCAGCACGCCCTTGACCAGCATCGCTTCCAGCAGCAGCAGGGTTTCCTCGCGGATGCCCGAAGCACCCTGCGCCAGGCTGACCAGCTTCAGCGCCATCATCAGGCGCACCACGCTGGCCGGCATCGGCTCGCCCACGCCAGCGGCATGCGAGAGCACGATGTTCCGCTGCAGGGTGGCCAGGTCTTCGCGCTCGATGCGCACGCTGGCCAGCTTGCCGAAGCCGGTATTGATGCCATACACCGGCGCGCCCTTGGCGACGATGGCGGCCACCGCCGCCGCACTGGCGCGCACCACCGGCAGCGCGGCCGGGTCCAGTGCGAGCGGCGCACCGCGATAGACCTGCCGCCACTGGGCGAGAGTGACATGGCCGGGGCGAAGAACCAGGGTGTTGCTCATGTGTTGCTCCAGGAGGCAGGCAGGTCGGGCTGTCCGCGCACCACGCGCGCGTGCAGCGGGTTGAATCCAATGCGATAGACCAGGTCGGCGGGGGCATCGATGTCCCAGATCGCCAGGTCGCAGTCCATGCCCACCGCCAGGCGGCCGATGCGCTCGCCATGGCCCAGTGCGCGCGCCGCTTCACGGGTGAAGCCGGCGATGCACTCGTCCACGGTCAGGCGGAACAGGGTGGCGCCCATGTTCATCGCCAGCAGCGGGCTGGTCAGCGGCGAAGTGCCCGGGTTGCTGTCGGTGGCCAGCGCCAGCGGTACGCCGGCCGCACGCAGCGCGGCGATCGGCGGCAGGGTGGTATCGCGGGTGAAATAGAAGGCACCGGGCAGCAGCACGGCGACGGTACCGGCAGCGGCCATCGCGGCGATGCCGGCATCGTCCAGATGTTCGATATGGTCGGCCGACAGTGCCCCGAAGCGGGCCGCCAGTTCGGCGCCATGCTGGTTGCTCAGCTGCTCGGCGTGGATCTTCACCGACAGCCCGTTGGCGCGCGCCGCCTCAAAGACCTGGCGCGCCTGCGCCGGCGAGAAGGCGATGTTCTCGCAGAACACATCCACCGCTTCGGCCAGGCCTTCGGCGGCGATGGCCGGAATCATCACCTCGCACACTTCGTCGGTGTACTCCTGTGCTTCGCGGCCTGGCGGAACCGCGTGCGCGCCGAGGAAGGTGGTCACCACGTTGACCCGGCATTCCTCGCCCAGCGCACGCGCCACCTGCAGCTGCTTGCGCTCGTCGGGCAGGGTCAGGCCGTAGCCGGACTTGATCTCGAGGGTGGTCACGCCCTCGGCGCGCATCGCCAGCAGGCGTGGCCGGCTTTCGCGGGCCAGCTGTTCCGGCGTGGCGGCACGGGTGGCGCGCACGGTGGAAACGATGCCGCCGCCGGCACGGGCGATCTCGGCATAGCTGACGCCCTGCAGGCGCTGCTCGAACTCGTTGGCGCGGTTGCCGGCGTAGACCAGGTGGGTATGGCAGTCGATCAGGCCGGGCGAAATCCAGCGGCCTTCGCCGTCGATGCGGGTGGTCGGCTGCAGGTGGGCATCGCTGCCGGCCGCGCCGACATGGACGATGCGGCCGTCGGCGCAGGCCAGGACGCCATCGCGGATGACACCCAGCCCTTCGCCATCAAGGGTGATCAGGTGGACGTTAGACCAGAGGGTATCGACGTGCATGGCATCCACAACGCGGCTGTGCTTATATGTCTATACAATATAGGCGTCCATTTCGGGTTGTCCAGCCATGTCCGATTCGCGTTCCCCGCACAGTTTCCATGCCGCCCACGCCCTGCTGGCCGAGGGTTGGGCCCGCAATGTCCGCCTGCAGGTGCAGGACGGTCGCATCGCGGCCATCAGCACGGGGCAGGGCGCGCAGGCGGGCGACACCCGCGTCGGAATCCTGGTGCCGGGCCTGCCCAACCTGCACAGCCATGCCTTCCAGCGCGGCATGGCCGGGCTGACCGAGATCGGCGGCGGCGACGGTGACAGCTTCTGGAGCTGGCGCGAGCTGATGTACCGTTTCCTGGCCCACCTGCGCCCAGACGCGGTGCAGGCCATTGCCGCCCAGGCCTACATGGAAATGCTGGAAAGCGGCTTCACCCGCGTCGGCGAATTCCATTACCTGCACCACGATGCCGACGGCCGGCCGTATACCAACCGCGCCGAGATGAGTGCGCGGATCGCCGCCGCCGCCGACCAGACCGGCATTGGCTTGACCCTGCTGCCGGTGTTCTATGCACATGCCGATTTCGGCGGGGCGGCGCCGAATCCAGCGCAGCGGCGCCTGATCCACGACGTGGACGGCTTCGCGCAGCTGCTGGAGGCCGCCAAGCCGGCCTTGGCCGCGCTGCCCGACGCGGTGCTCGGCATCGCACCGCACAGCCTGCGTGCGGTCACCGGCGAGGAACTGAGTGCGTTGCTGCCGCTGACCGACGGCCCGGTGCACATCCATATCGCCGAGCAGGTGCGCGAAGTGGAGGCCTGCCTGGCCTGGAGCGGCCAGCGCCCGGTGCAGTGGCTGTACAACCATGCGCCGGTGGATGCGCGCTGGTGCCTGGTGCATGCCACCCACATCACCGATGACGAGCGCGCGGCCATTGTGGCCAGCCAAGCCGTGGCCGGCCTGTGCCCGATCACCGAGGCCAACCTGGGCGACGGCCTGTTCCCGATGCAGGCGTTCGCGCGCGAGGGCGGGCGCTTCGGCGTCGGTTCCGATTCCAATGTGCTGATCGACGCGGCCGAAGAACTGCGCCTGCTCGAATACGGCCAGCGTCTGACCCTGCGCGGTCGCAACGTACTGGCCCCGGATGCCACCCGCAGCACCGGCCGCTTCCTGTTCGAAGGCGCACTGCACGGTGGTGCACAGGCGCTGGGCGTGGCCGCTGGCCTGCAGGTGGGCGCCAGTGCCGACCTGGTCGAACTGGATGCCGGGCACCCGGCGCTGCAGGCGCGACAGGATGACGCATGGCTTGACAGCTGGGTGTTCGCCGCACGTAATGGCGCGCTGCGATCGGTCTGGCGCCATGGCCGCCAATGCGTGGCCGAGGGCCGCCACCTGCAGCGCGAGGCGATCACCACCGCCTTTACCGCCGCCCTGCGTGGCGTGCTGGGCTGATCGCCTCCCGCCACCGAGACCCCATTACGTGAAGGCCAGCAAGTCCGCCACGCTCAACCAGCGTATCCGCAGCGATCTGGAAAGCCGCATCCTCAGTGGAGAGTGGGCGCCGGGCTTCCGGATTCCGTACGAGCACGAGTTGATGGAGCAGTACGGATGCTCGCGGATGACAGTGAACAAGGTGCTGACCGCACTGGCCGAGAGCGGCATGATCGAGCGCCGCCGTCGCGCGGGTTCGTTCGTGGCGCGTCAGCCACCGCACCTGGAGCAGGTGGCGCTGGAGATTCCCGATATCGCGATGGAAGTCGGCTCGCGGGGACATCAGTACGCCTATCGACTGCTGCAGCGCGATCTGCGCCTGGCCGATGCCGGCAATGCCGGCGAAGTGGAGCTGGCCGGCAGCGAAATGCTGCTGGCGATGCGCTGCCTGCACCTGGCCGATGGCCGCCCGCTGGCGCTTGAGCACCGCCTGATCAGCCCGGTGGGCGTGCCCGAGGTGTTGGAGGTCGACTTCAGCACCACCGCCCCGGGCAGCTGGCTGCTGCAGAACGTGTCCTGGACCCGTGCCCAGCATCGCATCAGTGCCTGGGGCGCGGATACTGCCACCGCCAGGCTGCTGGATGTGAAGCCCGGTACCGCCTGCCTGGTGATCGAACGCCTGACCTGGCGTGGCGAACAGCCGATCACCCGCGTTCGCCAGGTGTTCCTGGGGGATGCCTGGGACCTGGTGGCGCGCTTCGCGCCGGGCGCGCGATAGGGATTCCATCCACGCATGGCGTGGATCTACTCTGCCGAAACGACTGTCGCCTTGAACTCTGTCGGGGCGTGTGTACGATGTGTATCGTCCCTGCATGAAGAGCAGGGACCTCATCCGGGAACTGGAAGCGGCAGGTTGGATCTGTCGTCGGATCCGCGGATCCCATCATGTATTCGTGCACTCGCAGCACCCTCACATCATCACCGTTCCTCACCCAAGGAAGGATCTGGGGAAAGGGCTGGTGCAGGCGTTGCGGAAGCTCGCAGGACTGACGTAGGAGGGCCCATGCGATATCCAGTCTTGATCGAGGCGGGCGATGAGCGCACCGCGTGGGGTGTGGTCGTTCCAGATCTGCCGGGGTGCTTCTCGGCGGCCGACACGCTTGATGATGCGCTCAGCGCTGCCGAGGAAGCTGCACTCGCCTGGATTGATGTGGCCCTGGATGAGGGGCGCTCGATTCCGACACCTTCCGCGCCGCAGAAGATCGCCGCCGAGGCATCCAAGGACATCTGTTGGATTCTTGCGTACATCTGCATTGATCCGGCTCTGCTGGACGACACCATCGAGCGGGTCAATATCAGCCTGCCACGCCGGATCCTGGCGAGGCTGGATGCGCAGGCCAGAGCGGCGGGTGAATCGCGCTCCAGTTACATCGCCCATCTCGCGGCATTGGGCTGAGCAGGCGCCACGTGGAGCCGAGCCCATGCTCGGCTGCTGTTCGCGCGTGGCTCAACTCTGCAAAGGCATCCACGCGTGGCGTGGATCTACCAAGGGGTCGCGCATCGGGGTTCAGTAAATCCACGCCACGCGTGGATGCAGCCCCATCAGTACGTGGCGCACTGCCGCCAGCGCACCGGCTCATCCACGCCGGGGCGGGCGTTGAGCTGGATGCGCACGTTGCGCAGGGCGGGGTAGTGCAGCACTTCCTCGCAGACCAGCGGCCACACCGCGTCCAGTTCGCCGGTGCGGTTGATCGCCAGTGTCTGCCGGGTCAGCCAGACACCGCTGGCGATGCCGGGCTTGCCGGCCAGGGCGCGGGCCAGATCGGCCTGGAAGCGCTCCAGCGTGGCGGCATCAGGGTCGGGATTGCTGCGCGCGTCGGTCGCCGGGGCGACGGCAGGCGTGGGAGCGGGGGCGGCCGCAGGGACTGCTTCGATCGGGGCGGGTGCGGCTGAAGGCGCGGCCGAAGGCGTTGCCACCACCGGCGCCGCAGCGACCGGAGTGGCCTCTTCCACATGCAGGCCCTGCAGACCCAGGCCGACAAGCAGCCCCAGCGTGGCCGAACCCAGTGCGGCAATGGCAATGCGGCGCAGCGCTTCGTGCCGGGCGCTGGCGCGCACGCGCGCTTCGATATCGGCAGGGAGGTAGGGCTGCAGCAACGGCCACAGGCGCGGCCCATCCAGCACTTCAACCGCCTGCTTCTCGGCGGCGCCACGGCCGTCGCGCTCGATACGGCCTTCGGTCAGCAGTACGCCACCCTTGGCGCCGGCCAGGCGCGCGGCCGCACCCAGTTCGTTCACTGCGGCGGTGCCGATGCGGTAGGCCAGGCCGTGCTTGCACGACACCAGCCATTGATTGGGGCCATCGCTGAGCAGGAAGTCGCTGCTCGGCTCGCGGGCATCTTCGGCCGGATCGATCAGCTCACGCAGGCCGCGCTGTTCGCGCAGCATGCGCTTGACCAGAACCGAGAATTCGCGCCAGTGCATGCCTGCCAGAGCCTGCAGGCCGAGTTGCATCTCCTTCTGCCGCCGCTTGATCCACCACAGATAGACAACGGCCAGGGAACAGGTAAGCAGGGCCGACAGCAGGGCCAGGATCCAAGGGAGCATGCAGGAGTAGGGCGGAAGGGGCGAAAGCGGATAGCGACAGTGTAAAGGTCGCGGTGCCCGGCTGGGTCAGGATGTTCCTGACAGGAAGCGTGATGGAGCGCGCAGAACGGTATACGACGGACACGAAAAACCCGCCAATCCTGAAGCCGTGAGGGGAGGGAACAAACGGCAGCCGAAGCGATTGGCGGGTTGCTCGCGATTGTCAATCAAAATTTATTGCATTGCAACAATTGCGCTCAGGGAATGCTGTCCGGCGATTGATGGCTGCCCGGTGAGGGGGCATCTGCACCCGAAGCCGCCCGGTTTTCCAGCCTGGCCAGGCGCGCGTGCAGGGCATCGATGCGGGCTTCCAGCGCGGTCACCTCGTCGGCAGTGGGCACATGCAGCCGCTTGAGCACGCCCTGCACCTGGTCATCGAAGGCCTTCTCGACCTTGTTCCAGGTGCCCGAGGCCTTCTCGCGGGCTTCATCCAGGGACGATTCGACGTTGTCACGCCAGCCCGGGCCCTGTTCGCCGCTGCGTTCACGGCGGCGGGCTTCCCAGGCTTCGCCTTCCTTCACCAGGCCGTCGAAGAAGCGGCTGCCCTCGGCCTGCGCGCGCCCCAGCGCACCCAGCCCGGCCAGCCAGACCTGTTGCGCCGAATCGCTGAGCTTGCGCGAGAAGCGCTCGGCCTGGTCACCGAAAGAGGCGTCGTCGTTGCGGCGGTCGTCGTTCTCGTAGTGGTTCATCGCACTTCCCGTGGGAGTTGGGCCTGCCCCGAGAGTAGCGCGCGGTGGCGTTGCACGGCCGTGATGGCCGCCGCTGGGGTTCAGCCCAGCTTTTCCTTCAGCACGCGCTGGATCTCGCCTTCGACCATGCCCTTCATCGCCGACAGCAGGAAACCGAGCTTGGCGGTCACGCGCACGGCGCCCGGCTGCAGTTCGATCGCACCGTCCACACCGCTGCCGGAGAAGTTCAGGACGTCGGCGGTCCAGGACGACTTCAGGCCGAAGCGCTCGGACAGCTTGGCAGCGACCTGTTCGATCGCGGCGCGCGCCTGTGCGTCGGGCAGGGCGTGGGCGTGGCGGACATCGATGGTGGACATGCAGGCTCCTGGCGCAGGGCGGGGATGATCAAAGAGGGCGAGCATTGTGCGCATCAAGGGCCGCCGCGCCAAGCACTCATCGTGGGTTCTTCTTCGTTGGCGACCAACCTGCTAGGCTGCGCCGCGTGCAGAACCTGCTAGTTCACTTCAGTCAGCAACAACAGCCCGACCAGCCCCTGCGGCCCGGGGTGCAGCGCATCGTGCGCCAGGCCAACGGCAGCGTGCGGCTCGGTGATGCCGGCCACGGCGCCCTGCTGCTGGCCCAGTTCTGCATGGACGATCGCGGCCTCTGGCTGCAGGTCGGCAATGGCATCCGCGGCATCCACGTCAATGGTCGACCGGTGCGCCGGATGGCCCTGCTGCGCGCGGGCGATGCGGTATACGTGGATGGCGTGGAGATGGTGCTGCAGGGCGAAGTCGAGAGCCTGCTGCAGGCGCCTGCGCCGAAGAACGAGGATGGCAGCGACGAGCAGCAACGACTGCTGCGCGGTGTCGGTGGCCTGCACCATGGCCGCAGTTTCACCCTGTCGCAGGCCCGCCTGATCGGCCGCGGCAACGAGGCCGACATCGCCATCGATGACCCGGCCTTCGCCGAACAGCATGCCCGCGTGGAAGTGCACGGCGAGCGCGTGCTGCTGCGCGACCTGGGCAGCGCCGACGGTACCCGGGTCAACGGCGTGGCCGTGCGCCACTGCTGGCTGCAGGCCGGCGACCAGGTCGTGTTCGATGGCCAGCACCGGTTCGTGCTGGAAGTGCCGCACGATCCGCGCCGGCGGCCGCTGCCCGCCGAGGACGACGCCAGCCACGAGGCCGAGCAGGCGCCGGTGCTGCCGGCCGCGCCGCGCAGGGTCCGGCGCTGGCCGTGGCTGCTGGTGAGTGCGCTGCTGCTGGCCGCACTGCTCAGCCTGCTGCTCTGGTTCGGCGCGCGCTGATCTGAATCCGCTGGGTCCGCGCCCTGGTGGGTGCCGACCTTGATCGGCACGCTCCGTCGGCGGGCTTGACGCCTGGCAGCACACGGCTTTGGTAGGTGCCGACCTTGGTCGGCACGCTTTTTCGGCGGGCATGACGCCTGACGGCGTACGCCGACCAAGGTCGGCGACTACCGGGGCTTTGCTGCTGATCTGAATCCGCTGGGTCCGCGCCCTGGTGGGTGCCGACCTTGATCGGCACGCTCCGTCGGCGGGCTTGACGCCTGGCAGCACACGGCTTTGGTAGGTGCCGACCTTGGTCGGCACGCTTTTTCGGCGGGCATGACGCCTGACGGCGTACGCCGACCGAGGTCGGCGACTACCGGCGCCACGCCGGCGGCGAATGGATTCCAATGAAACCAAATTTCCCTTGCCGCACTAGGCCGCAAGGCTGGTGCACTGCGGCATACTAGGGGTCTTGCCCCACAGGTGTGACATGACGCGCGCGTTCAACTTCAGTGCCGGCCCTGCGACCTTGCCGGAAACGGTCCTGCGCCAGGCGCAGGCGGAAATGCTGGACTGGCACGGTAGTGGTGCCTCGATCGTGGAAATGAGCCATCGCGGCGCGGAATTCATGTCCGTGGCCGCCGAGGCCGAGGCCGACCTGCGCCGCCTGCTCGATATCCCCGACGACTACGCGGTGCTGTTCCTGTCCGGTGGTGCCACCACCCAGCAGGCGCTGATCCCGCTCAACTTCGCCAGCCCCGGCCAGCGCGCCGACTACGTGGTCAGTGGCCATTGGGGAAAGACTGCGGTCAAGCAGGCCGGCGTCTACGTCGACGTCAACATTGCCGCCAGCAGCGAGCCCGACGGCTATCGCACGCTGCCGCCCCGCGCCGACTGGCAGCTCTCGCCCGACGCCGCCTATGTGCACATCACCGCCAACGAGACCATCCACGGCGTCGAGTTCCGTGATGTGCCGGATACCGGCGATGTGCCGCTGGTGGCGGACTTCAGCTCGTCCATCGCCAGCGAGCCGCTGGATGTACGCCGCTACGGTGTGATCTATGCCGGCGCGCAGAAGAACCTGGGCCCGGTCGGCATCGCAGTGATGATCGTCCGCCGCGATCTGCTCGAGCGTACTGGCCAGCCGCGCGCGGACATCTTCGATTACCGCTCGCATGTCGCCCGCGATTCGATGCTCAACACCCCGCCGACCTGGAACTGGTACCTGGCCGGCCTGGTGTTCAAGTGGATGCTGGCCGAAGGCGGCGTGGCCGAATTCGCCAGGCGCAATGCCGCCAAGGCGGCACTGGTGTACGGCGCCATTGATGGCTCCGGCGGCTTCTACCGGAACGAGGTCGCGCATGCGGCACGCTCGCGGATGAACATCCCGTTCTTCCTGCCCGATGCCGGGCTTGATGCCCGCTTCGTCGCCGAAGCCAAGGCTGCCGGCCTGCTGGCGCTGAAGGGACACAAGGTGGTCGGGGGCATCCGTGCCTCGCTGTACAACGCCATGCCGCTGGCCGGGGCCGAGGCGCTGGTCGCCTTCATGGCCGATTTCCAGCAGCGTCACGGCTGAGCAATGAACGGCGCGCACCGTCGGGTGCGGGTCCCGCAACAAGGAATTCCGATGGCAAGCAGCAAATCCAGCAAGACGGCGCCGAAGAAGGCCGAACCGGCCAAGGACAGCGCGCCCAGCAAGGCGAAGGGCAAGGCCAAGGCCGCCTCGAACCCGGCACCCACCCTGGCACCGCTGGCGCTGGCCGATGTGCGCTCGAAGATCGACCAGATCGACCGTGACATCCAGAGCCTGATCGCCGAGCGCGCGCGCTTCGCCCACCAGGTCGGCAAGGCCAAGGGCAAGCTGGCCGCCGCTGTCGACTACTACCGCCCCGAGCGCGAAGCGCAGGTGCTGCGCATGGTGGTGGACCGCAATGAAGGCCCGCTCAGCGACGAGCTGCTGGTGCATGTCTATCGCGAGATCATGTCGGCCTGCCTGGCCCAGCAGGAGCCGCTGAAGATCGGCTACCTCGGCCCGGAAGGCACCTTCAGCCAGCAGGCCGTGCTCAAGCACTTCGGCCGCTCCGCGCTGGGCCTGCCGATGGCCAGCATCGAGGAAGTGTTCCAGGAAGTGGAAGCGGGCAACGCCGATTTCGGCGTGGTGCCGGTGGAGAATTCGGGACAGGGCACCATCCAGATCACCCTGGACATGTTCCTGACCTCCAACCTGAAGATCTGTGGCGAAGTGGAACTGCGCGTGCAGCAGTTCCTGATGTCGCGCAGCGGCCGCATCGAGGACATCGAGCGCATCTACGCGCATCCGCAGTCGTTCATGCAGACCTCGGCGTGGCTGCGCGCCAACCTGCCGAAGGCCGAGAAGATTCCGGTGTCGAGCAATGCCGAGGGTGCGCGTCGCGCGCGCAACGCCGACGACGCGGCGGCCATCGGCGGCGAGAGTGCCGGCCACGTGTACGGCCTGAAGAAGGTGGTCACCAAGCCGATCCAGAATGATGCCGACAACACCACCCGCTTCCTGGTGGTGGGCCGCAACATCTTCCCGACCTCCGGTCACGACCGCACCTCGGTGCTGGTGTTCATCCATGACAAGCCCGGTGCGCTGTTCGATGTGCTCAGCCCGTTCGCCCGCCACGGCATCAGCATGAACCGCATCGAGTCGCGGCCGTCGCACCACGGCAAGTGGGAATACGGCTTCTTCATCGACCTGGCCGGCCACATCGACGACGCGCCGATGCAGGCGGCGCTGGCCGAACTGGAAGCGCACTCGGCGCAGATCAAGGTGCTGGGCTCCTACCCGGTGGCCGTGCCCTGAGTGCTGCTGTGGCGGCCCTGGCCGCCGCTCCCTGATGCATCGCCGGCGCTGCCGGCGTTTACGGAACGATCGAACGATGAGCAACGCGCAACACTGGATCGCCCGCAAGGGCCAGCCGCTGCAGGGCAGCCTGACCATTCCCGGCGACAAGTCGGTCTCGCACCGCTCGGTGATGTTCGCCGCGCTGGCCGATGGTACTTCGCATATCGAAGGCTTCCTGGAAGGCGAGGACACCCGCGCCACCGCGCGCATCTTCAGCCAGCTGGGTGTGCGCATCGAAACCCCCAGCCCGTCGCAGCGCATCGTGCACGGCGTCGGTATCGACGGCCTGAAAGCGCCGGAGGCACCGCTGGACTGCGGCAATGCCGGCACCGGCATGCGCCTGCTGGCCGGCCTGCTGGCGGGCCAGGCGTTCGACTGCACGCTGATCGGCGATGAGTCGCTGTCCGGCCGCCCGATGCGCCGTGTCACCGGCCCGCTGTCGCAGATGGGCGCAAGGATCGATACCCAGGACGACGGCACGCCGCCGCTGCACGTGCATGGCGGCCAGACGCTGCATGGCATCGACTTCGCCTCGCCGGTGGCCAGCGCACAGATCAAGTCGGCCGTGCTGCTGGCCGGCCTGTACGCGCAGGGCGAAACCCGCGTGGTGGAACCCCACCCGACCCGCGACTACACCGAACGCATGCTGTCCGCGTTCGGCGTGGACATCGAATTCTCGCCGGGCAAGGCGCGCCTGCGGGGCGGCCAGCGCCTGCGCGCCACGGACATCGTAGTGCCGGCCGATTTTTCCTCGGCGGCGTTCTACCTGGTCGCCGGCAGCATCATTCCCGGCTCCGAGCTGCGCCTGAAGCAGGTCGGCCTGAACCCGCGTCGCACCGGCCTGCTGCACGCGCTGCGCCTGATGGGGGCGGATATCACCGAAGAGAATCCGGCCGAGCAGGGCGGTGAGCCGGTGGCCGATCTGGTGGTGCGCTACGCTCCGCTGAAGGGCGCGCGTATTCCCGAAGCACTGGTGCCGGACATGATCGACGAGTTCCCGGCGCTGTTCGTGGCCGCCGCCGCCGCCGAAGGCCAGACCGTGGTGAGCGGTGCTGCCGAACTGCGGGTGAAGGAATCCGATCGTCTTGCGGCGATGGCCACTGGCCTGCGCGCGCTGGGCATGCAGGTGGACGAGACCGAGGATGGCGCCACCCTGCATGGCGGGGCTCGGCTGGGGAGTGGCACCATCGAAAGCCACGGCGACCATCGCATCGCCATGGCATTCACCATTGCCGGCCAGATCAGCGACGGCGAAGTGCGCATCAACGACATCGCCAACGTCGCCACGTCCTTCCCGGACTTCGATGGCCTGGCGCGCAGCGCCGGCTTCAACCTGGCCTGATCGGCGGATCGCGTTTTCCGGTAGGTGCCAACCTTGGTTGGCACGCTCACATCACCCGGTAGGTGCCAGCCTTGGTTGGCACGCTCACATCGCCCGGTAGGTGCCAACCCTGGTTGGCACGCTCACATCGCCCGGTAGGTGCCAACCTTGGTTGGCACGCTCACATCACCCGGTAGGTGCCAACCCTGGTTGGCACGCTCACATCACCCGGCAGGTGCCAACCCTGGTTGGCACGCCTCTCCAGATAAAAGGACGGAGGCCGAAGCCTCCGTCTAAACATCACGAACCCCTCGTCCGCGATCAACGCTGTTCGGTACGGAAATCCACCGGGACCCGCACCACACTGGCCACTGCACGGCCTTCATGCATCGCCGGCTGGAACTTCCAGTTCTGCACGGCGCTCAGCACCGCGCGATCCAGGTCACGGCTGCGTTCGCCGCTGCGCGAAACAATCGCGGCATTGGTCACCTGGCCGCGGCTATCGACATTCAGGCTGGCGATCACGCTGCCCTGTACGCCATTACGCAGCGCGGCGGCGGGGTAGGTCGGCTTGATGTTGCCTGCCAGCGGGCGCGCCTCGCGATTGCGTACCGCAGGGGCGGCTTTGCGCTGGTTGCCGACCGGTGCGGCCTGGCGGGCCGCCGGCTCCTGCGCGTCGGCCACCGGCGCCTGCTCGGGGGCGGGCAGCATGCGCTCGCCGACCGGTGCCGGCGCCACGTCCTCCTGATTCGAGTGACGCAGCCAGAGCAGCGCGGCGGCAAACATCGCCACGATCAGCGCGATCCACATCCAGGGCGACGTGGGCTTGTGCTGTTCGCTGGCGTCTTGCTGCAGCTGCGGCGAATGAAGGTCTTCGTGGGTGGTGGCGGTCATCGCAAACTCCTTCCGTCAATGGACGACGGGGAGAGTGTTGCGCGGGCCAGTGGCGGGAAGTGTCAGCGTTGCGTCAACGTCACCGGCAGGGTTCAGGTTGCCTGCCGGGAAACGTTCAGTTACTGGGTCTTGAAGTCGAACGGCACTTCAATGCTGCCCGGTACGGCCTGGCCGTTGCTCTGCGCCGGGGTGAAACGCCAGCGGCGCACGGCGTCGGTGGCGGCACGGTCGAGCTCGCGTGAGCCGCTGCGCTGGATGACCGTGGCATTGTTCGGGTAGCCGGTGGCATCCACGTCCACGCGCACCACCACGCTGCCGGTCTCGCCCGCGCGCAGGGCCGCGGCCGGGTAGGCCGGCGGCGGCGACTGGCCGGCAATCGGCATCGGCTGGCTGTTGCCGGTGGCGGCTGGCGCAGGGGCCGGCGTGGCCGGGGCCGGTTCAGCGATGGGCGCCGGCGGCGGCGGGGCGGTTTCGACCAGCTTCGGGGCGTCGTCCTCTACCGGGGCCGGCTTGGCATCGGGCATGTCGCTGGAGCCTGCGGCGGCGGCCAGCGGTTCCGGCAGCGGTTCCACCTGCGCGGTCTCCTGCGGGGTCTGCGCGGCCGGATCGGCACGGAAGAACTCCTTGTCGCGGCCGGTCAACCAGACCAGCACGAACAACAGCACGCCCACGCCGAAAGCGATGCCGGCGATCTTCAGGGCGTTGCGCGGGATATGCACAGTGAACGACTTGGCGGACGACGAGCGGGGTGCAGACATGGACCGGACCAGTACGGAATAGCCCGATTCTGCCACGCCAGGAATGAACCGGGCGGCAGAAATCCGTATAACAAGCGATAATCCCATCCCTGATACCCACCACGACACCTGCCATGCTTGATCCAGCCCTGCTCCGCCACCAGCCCGCCGACCTCGCCGAACGCCTGCGCACCAGCCGCGGCTTCGAGCTCGACGTGTCTGCCCTGGAGTCCCTGGAGGCGGATCGCAAGCGCATCCAGGTGCGGACCCAGGAGCTGCAGAGCCTGCGCAACAGCCGTTCCAAGGCCATCGGCCAGGCCAAGGCCAAGGGCGAGGACGTCTCGGCCATCATGGCCGAGGTCGCTGCCTTCGCCGACGAGCTGAAGGCTTCGGAAGTGGCGCTGGACGAGCTGCGCGAGAAGATCGAAGCGATCTCGATGGGCATTCCGAACCTGCCGGCCGACGACGTGCCGGCCGGTGCCGACGAGAACGACAACGTCGAGCAGGCGCGCTGGGGTACCCCGCGCCAGTTCGATTTCAAGGTGCTTGACCACGTCGAACTGGGCGCCCGCAACGGCTGGCTGGACGGCGAGACCGCGGCCAAGCTGTCCGGCTCGCGCTTCACCGTGCTGCGTGGCCCGATCGCGCGCCTGCACCGCGCCCTGGCCCAGTTCATGGTCGACCTGCACACCGGCGAGCACGGCTACGAGGAGACCAATGTGCCGCTGCTGGTCAACGCCGACTCGCTGCGCGGCACCAGCCAGCTGCCGAAGTTCGAGGACGACCTGTTCAAGACCGCCGTGGGCGACTCCACGCGTTACCTGATCCCGACCTCGGAAGTGCCGCTGACCAACATCGTGCGCGAAGAGATCGTCGACGCCGAGCGCCTGCCGCTGCGCATGACCGCCCACTCGATGTGCTTCCGTGCCGAGGCCGGCAGCGGTGGCCGCGACGTGCGCGGCATGATCCGCCAGCATCAGTTCGAGAAGGTCGAGCTGGTCTCGATCAGCCGCCCGGAAGACAGCGACGCCGAACACCAGCGCATGACCCGCTGCGCCGAAGTGGTGCTGGAAAAGCTGGGCCTGCCGTACCGCAAGGTGCTGCTGTGCACCGGCGACATGGGCTTCTCGGCGGTGAAGACCTATGACCTGGAAGTCTGGCTGCCGTCGCAGGAGACCTACCGTGAGATCTCCTCGTGCTCGAACTGTGGTGACTTCCAGGCCCGCCGCATGCAGGCGCGCTGGCGCAACCCGGCCACCGGCAAGCCGGAGCTGGCGCACACGCTGAACGGCTCGGGTGTGGCCGTTGGCCGCGCGATGATCGCGGTGATGGAGAACTACCAGAACGCCGACGGCAGCATCACCGTGCCGGAGGCCCTGCGCCCGTACATGGGTGGCCTGGAAACCATTGGCTGATAGCCGGCGCTGCGCGCCGCCGCCCGAGCATGGGCTCGGGCGCTACAGATCTGTGTAGAGCCGAGCCTATGCTCGGCTCTCCTTTATGGCCCGCAGCTTCTCCAGCGGCACCCATCCCGGTTCACCGTTCTCCGGCACGCACCATGCCCAGCCATTGAGCGTGCGCATCCCGCGCAGCGTCTGCCCAGGGTCCACATCCAGTTCGCGCGCGCAGTAATCCTGCGTGGCAAACGCGCCACCCTGCGCATCGCCGCCGATCACCGGCGTCGGCACGAATCCGGGCTGCTGTCCCTCGGCCTCGCAGAGGAACCAGTCGTCCCAGCCCTCCGGGCCTTCATAACGTTCGCCCACCACCAGCGCCTGGCCGCGGCGCAGGATGATCGGGTGCGGAAATTCGCTGCGGTGCGCAGCCGTCACGATGTAGTTCATGCCCCCAGCCTAGCGCGCCGCAAAAGAAAACGGCCCCGCACAGCGGGGCCGCCAGGGTGGGCCGGGAGGGGGAGGGGATCCCGGCCCGCGTTCAGCGCCCAGACGAGGAGGGAGGGGCGCCGAACGTTGGAACGCGTTACGCCGCGACGGCTTCGGCCGCTTCGTGCGACGGCAGCGCCGCCAGCGCACCGGCGATGGCGTCTTCACGGTGCTGCGGCGAGTAGGCGATGCCCTCGGCGCGCACGAACTCGACTTCGTTGATGCCCATGAAGGCGAACACCTGGCGCAGGAACGGCTCCTGGAAGTCGGCCGGCGAGTCGGTATAGATGCCGCCACGGCTGCTGGCGATGATCACCCGCTTGCCACCGGCCAGGCCCACCGGGCCGTTCTCGGTGTACTTGAAGGTGCGGCCGGCCACGGCCACGCGGTCGATCCAGGCCTTCAACGTGGATGGGATGCTGAAGTTGTACATCGGCGCGCCGATCACCACGATGTCGGCCTCCAGGAACTGCTGCATCACCTGTTCAGCATCGGTCGCTTCAGCGGCGTCGGTCTTGGCCAGCGAGCTGCTGCGCAGGTGCGGTACCGGATTGGCGTCAAGATCGCGATAATCGACCTGCAGGCCGTCGATCTGGCTGGCGAGGCGGGCGACCACGGCGGCCGACAGCTGGCGCGAGACGGAGTTGTCGCCAAGCACGCTGGCGTCGAGATGCAGAAGCTTCATGGCAGTCACCTATGTTCTGGGAGGAAGGGGGCGGGGTGGCCCCGCCGACGGAGAGAACGATAGGTTGTTGCAAAGGCGGAATAAAGGTGATTGAATGCCACGTATTGTTCTAGATATGGAACTCGGGCATGCATGAC
Organism: Stenotrophomonas muris; assembly: GCF_052751275.1. Classification (NCBI taxonomy): domain Bacteria; kingdom Pseudomonadati; phylum Pseudomonadota; class Gammaproteobacteria; order Lysobacterales; family Lysobacteraceae; genus Stenotrophomonas; species Stenotrophomonas muris. Next base: position 979,917 of record NZ_CP199879.1, read on the forward strand.
CTGAATGACCTGTACTACTTCGCGATGGTGGTCGACCACGGCGGATTCGCCGCCGCCGAGCGCGCTTTGGGCATCCCCAAGTCGCGACTGAGCCGCCGCATCAGCCAGCTGGAAACCGACCTGGGCGTGCGCCTGCTGCAGCGCTCCACGCGCCGTTTCGCGGTCACCGATGTCGGCACCAGCGTGCACCGGCATGCGCAGACGATGCTGGCCGAGGCCCAGGCCGCCCGCGAAGTGGTGGACCGCCTCAGCGCCGAACCGCGCGGCGTGGTGCGCGCCAGCGTGCCGGTGTCACTGGCGCAGATGCAGCTGCCCAAGCTGCTGCCCAAGTTCCTTGAGCAGTATCCGAAGGTGCGGCTGCAGCTGAACATCAGCAACCGCCGCGTGGACATCATCAACGAAGGCTACGACGTGGCCCTGCGCGTGCGTTCGCGCCTGGACGACGACGGCAGCCTGGTGATGCGCAGCTTCGGCCAGGTGCAGGAACTGCTGGTGGCCAGCCCGAAGTACCTCGACCGCGCCGGCCGCCCCAAGGACCCGGAAGAGCTGACCCAGCACGTGACCCTCAGCATCAGCGAAGACGAAGCCCGCCAGCGCTGGGAACTGCATGGCCCGGAAGGCGAAGTGCGCCGGGTCGACCTGCAGCCGCGCGTGGCCGGCTTCGACTTCCCGCTGCTGCAGAGCATGGTGAAGGACGGTTTCGGCATCACCATGCTGCCGGAAACCGTGTGCGCCGACGCCGTGCGTAATGGCGAGCTGGAAGTGGTGCTGCCGGACTGGTCGCTGCCGCAGGGCGTGTGCCACGCCGTGTTCGCCTCGCGCCGCGGCCTGCTGCCGGCGGTGCGCGTGTTCATCGACTTCCTGGCCGAGCACCTGCCGCCGCAGCTGGAGGCCTCGCGCCTGGATTGCGGTGGCGCCTGTGAAAAGGCCAAGGAGCGGATCAAGGCCAGTGCACTGGGTGCGCTGGCGGTGGATGCGGGCTGAGAGCTGCTGCACCGCTTCCGTGAAGAAAAGCCCCGGCGACGTTCCGGGGCTTTTTACTTCAATGCGACGGTGTCATCCGCACGCCCAGTCGATCTTCATCTGCTGCAGATCCAACTGTGCGTTGCCGCCACCGAAATTGAAGCCGCCAAAACCCTCCTCGAATTCGAGGTAGTAGGGGCCGAACTCAGGGTAGCCCTGCTGGGGCTGCATTGTTCCGCCGAGGTGGGCAATGGAATCCCAGCGACTCAGGTTCAGTTCCTCACCGCGCTCGCTGAATGCTTCGATGTATCCACTGATGGCGCATTCGCTTTCCCACTCCCGCGGTGATCTCCCAACGTTGGGATCGTCAGCGCGGATGCCTGTGCTGATCGGCAATGCAACGGCCTCGCTGGAGGCGCCTCCGATTCCTGCGCCCGGGATGACGGCATTTCCGTTCCTGGTGTACAGCCATCGCTCGTAGAAATAGCTCGCGTAGTCCTGTCCGATCCAGCTCGGAGGGGCACCCAGCAGGGCTGAATTCAGCTTGGGCGGCAGGCTCAGCTCACCATCAAACTCCTGCTGTGTAAGCCAGATGGCGCAGAATTGCGTTCCAAGGATGTCTTCCATGCTGTGGCTGTGCGCATGCTTGGCCTGGCGATGCTGCCAGAAGGGAAGCAGGTCGCGGCCCTCTGGCGGGGTCATGGAAAGGGGAGAGGTGAAGTATTCCGCGATTTCCTCGACGGTGCAGAGTTCCTCCTGCTGGTCGTCGACGAACAGAGAGAGAGCAACCAGCTCATTTCCCTTGGTTCGGTACTCCGAGGGCAGGTGCAACGTAAAGGCGTGCCGCAGCGGGTGCCCGTTGCTGGAACTCAAAGGCCATTGTTCAGCGGTGATGCCTGGGGGAAGGCCCAGTGTCCAGCCTCCGGCCCATTCGCTGCCCCGGCCTGCTTTGGGGAGCACGCGCTGAGGGCCAAGCGCGATGTCAAAGGCCTTGGTCAACGTCGGATCGAATATGGGCGCTGCAGGTTCACAGTAGGTGGCATTCGGGTTCTCCAGGCGAATGCTCCTTACCGTGTTGTCCCGCGTGTTCACGTTCGCGGCCACCTGCAATCCGTCATCCGTGATGAAGCCGAAGGTCGCCCATCCCTCGCATGAGTCCTCTGGCTCTTCCGGCAGTACAGCGAGGCGAGGATTGTTGGCGAGAGCGTCGCCGATGGCCATGCCTGTACGCAGGCCCTCGACCAGCACCGTCTTGGGCATTGAACAGGCGAAAATGACGTATCCAATGGCTCGATCGCTATCCAGTCGAACGAAAACGTCCTTGCTCAGGCAAGTCAGATGACCTTGTTCATCCGGCTCCTTCCATCGGGTGCCCAGAAGTTGGGCCAGGGCGCTTGAAGGCATGCCCGGGCGTATGTTCAGGAGGCTGGAGTTGTCCATGGGGTGGGGACCAGAGGGAATTGGTCACTCTAGCCAGCCGGGGCGTGGGAAGGCTATCGGATTAGTTGCAGATGGGCGTGGCGTAGGGGTCTTGGGCAAATCGCCCGGCCGTGCGAGAATGCGTGCCCGGCCAGCAGGCTGTGCCGACACGGAGAGATGGCCGAGCGGTTTAAGGCACCGGTCTTGAAAACCGGCGAAGGGTCAAACCTTCCGTGGGTTCGAATCCCACTCTCTCCGCCAGTTGATTCAAAGAGCCCCTGGATTCAGGGGCTTTTTCGTCTCGTCAGTCCACGCCATCGATCTGCACGCGAGCCGGGGTAGCACGGCGGCCTTGCATGAGGAGCCCGACGCCGGCCACGAGGCAGGCCGCCAACGTTGCGATGGAGAACGGAAGCAGGAACTCGTCACGACCGGCCGCGGCGAAGCCCGCATGAATCATGGCGGTGCCGGCGCCAACTGTCCCGCACAGGCTGGCATACGCCCGCGCGGAGGGCTTGGCCAGCACAACCTGGCGATAGCCATGCAGCAGGGCGCCCACAGCGATCAGGTTGAAAGCCAGAAACCCCTGGACGCCGCCGGGAAGGCCGAACAGGGTCCACTCGTGCCAGAACGCTGCATCAATCTGGTGCAGGACCAACGCCAGCAGTGTTGCCAGATACCACCGTTCCATGGGGTCGTCCATTTGAATGTCGGCAAAGTCTAGCAGCCGGAGTGAGTAGTCGATCTCCGGCCTGGGCGAAGCTCACGGTGACGGTGAGGGCAGTGCGCACATCGCCAGGAAAGCGCAGAAAATGCGCTCACCCCCTACGCCCGGCCTTAGGCTTGTTGTGGCACAACGGGTAACTCGAGCACGACCGGAAAGCCCCATGTGGCCCATTCCGGTCCACGAATACGCCCACCTTGCACATCGGGCAGCGCTCATCGTGGATGGCCGCGCCTGAAATCGCGGTTACTTCCACTGCCCCGTCCTTCACCAGCTCATCCAGGAATGGCGAGTGCTTGCCCTGCAGGGTGAACATCGCGACCGACCGTCGCGCACGCGTCAGCGCGACATAGAACAGGCGCCGTTCTTCGCTCAGCGGATAGGTATCGCCGTCCGGCATTGCCAGCGAAAGCACCGGGTCATCCGCGCGCAGGCTCGGGAAGCTGCGGTTGATCATGCCCGGCAGGATCACGTAGTCCGCCTCGCGCCCCTTCGATCGATGTGCGGTAAGGAACTCGACGTCCATCGTGCTGCCGAAGGCCGTCTTCCAATCCGAAGGCATCGCACCGCGATCCGCGCGATACCGCCCCAGAACAAAGACCGTCACGCGCCCGGTGCGGCCCTGCGGCACTGCACCTGACAACAGTTGCTGGTGCAGCTTCGCAAGGTACTGGCGAACGCCATCCTGCACCTCCTCGCGCCGGTTCATCTGGAACGCCTGCAGCACCGGGCCCATTGCCGGCGCAGCAGAGCGAACGTTTTTGGCGATCTGCGCGGGGTTGCGGCTGATGAAGCGGCTGGACACATCACACAGTGCCTGTGGGCAGCGGAACGTCTGCTCCAGTTTCAGCACCTGGCCATGCCCCATCCATTCGCGGAATCCAGTCATCACCGCAACATCGGCACCGGCGAAGCGATTGATCGATTGCCAGTCATCGCCCACCGCAAACAGATGGCGGCCCGGTTGGCTGACCAGGGCACGGCAGAGGCGCGCGCGGGCGCGCGATGCGTCCTGGAATTCGTCGGCCATCACCAGTTCGTAGGGCGATTCATAGTGGCCCTGTTCCAGCAGCCCGGCCGCCATGTTGAGCATGTCCTCGAAATCGATGCTGCGCTCGTCAGCCAGTGCGTTGTCCCAGGCCTGGAAAACCGGCCCGGCGATCTCCAGGAAGCGCCGGTAGCGTTCCTTGAACTGATCCTCGGGCATCTGCCGCAGGCGCGCCGCCATATCGTCCAGTGTCAGGCAGTTGCTCTTGGCATGGGCAATGAAGGTGCGCATCAGGCCAATCAGGTCTGCGTCCGGCATCGGCTTGGCGCCTTGATCAGGCAGCTCGCGGTCCGGGTTCGGGTCGAGCTCGACATCAGACGCGCCAAGCCGCTCGGCAAGATGCTGCAGGGCCTGTCCACTGCGCAGGCCAAACGACGTCGTCTCGACCAGAGCGGTGCCGCGCGCCACATGCTGCTGGCGCTTCCAGTGCATCCCTTCGCTGTAGTTGGCAAAGTGCTTCGGCGGCTGGCCATCGGCATCCAGCGCAAAGTGCTCGTGATACAGCTGGGCGTCCGGATAGTAGAAGTCCGGGCGATACTGGCGATGGGTGTCTGTCGCGGTATCGAATTCGTAGCGCCGCTCGTAGTCGTACGCCACGCCGTTGTAGAACAGCCAATCGGCGATGACGCACTCCTCCAGGCTCTTCACCCGCTCACCCTTCAGGGTGCGGATGTAGGGCGTGCCATCGCGGTCGTAACCATCGGCCATCATGTCGGCACCGAACGGCGGCAGGTCGCGCCCGAACACCAGGCGGAACATGTCCCACTGGGTGCGGAAATGGGTCGAGCGGTCCTTCAGGTCGTCCACCAGTTCGGCCAGCTTGTTGAAGCCCAGCGTGGCGTCGATCGCCCATTCCGGGATATCAGGCTTGCGTCCCGTGGCCTTGGCGATGATGGCCAGGCCCAGGGCGTGGAAAGTCCGGGCTTCCACCACGGTGTCGCCCATGCCGAGCCGGTCGAAGCATCGCTGCGCGCGCTCCTCCAGCTCCTGGGCGGCGTCCTTGTTGAAGGCGAGCATCACGATCCGTTCGGGTTCGACAAAGCCGCGGTCGATGGCATAAGCGGCCTTGGCGACCATTGTGGAGGTTTTCCCAGAGCCGGCCGCGGCCACGACCTGTACCCGGTTGTCGAAGCAGATGACGGCGTGGGCTTGTTCCTCGGTCAGGGGCTTGCTCTCGACCCGGTCCAGGAAGTCCTTGGCCAGCACCCGCTCGCGCTCTGCCATGGTCGCGTTGGCCTCGGCCCAGACGGCGGGCCAATCCAGCTGCCAGTCGTGCAGGGCGTCCAGCGCCATGCGGTGGCCGGGCGCGTGCAGGTCGTCGTGCACCTCCTCGTCGAGGAACAGCTGCTCCAGCTCGGCGGGCGGCAGGGGCAGGGCGGGGCGGTCGGCCAGCAACGCCTGCTGCTGTTCGTGGGTGATCCAGCGGCGTCCGGTGGTGCCTCGGTCGGTAAGCGCGTCTGCTTCGGCCAGCCACGCCTGGATCTCCGCCAGAGCGCGCTCAAACAGTGCTTTGCGCCCCCGCCTGGAGCGCGCGAAAAGCATATGCTGCACGGCAGCCGCAAGCCGGGAGCCCTGGCTGTTGGGCAGCCCATCCACGGACAGTGCTTCACCGTGCTCGGTCGTCAGTTCGACCCGGGACCAGAGCACGCCGCGAACGACCCGCACGCTGTGTTCGTTCGCCACCTGCTGGCGGTACTGCCTGCCGTCGATCAAAAGCGCGAGCTGTTCGCCATCCAGCTGCAACTGCCAGTCCGGCGAGCGGGTCACACGCTGGCCCCAGCCCGAGGGGCGCCATTCCATAGACATCCAGATACTGCCTTGCGTACGTCACCGGGCGTAAAGTGCCCTTGCCGCCCCATGATAAGGCGGCTTGGCATGGCGCGCTGGGATTCCGGTCACTCGCGCACGCGCGCCAGCGATGGCATTGCACCCTCGCCGGCGCGGCAGGCGTCAGGCGTTCACATCCACGACAATGCGGCCACGCACCTTGCCGGGGATGATCTGCTCATAGACATCCAGCACCTCGGCGAGGCCGATCTGCTGCACGGTGCTTTCCAGCTTCTGCGGGTCCAGGTCGGTCGCGAGCCGATCCCAGGCGCGCTGGCGAACCTCTTGTGGGGCATTCACCGAATCCACGCCCGCAAGGGTCACATTGCGCAGGATGAAGGGCAGCACCGAGCCGTGCAGTGCATCGCTCTGGGCCAGGCCACAGGCGGCCACGGCACCGCGGTACTTCGTTTCGGCGATGGCATTGACCAGCGTTGGGCCGCCGGCCACATCCACCACGCCGGCCCATCGCTCGGCACTCACCGGCCGCTCGCGCGGCTCCGAGAGCTGCGCACGATCGATGATCTCGGCCGCACCCAGGTTGTGCAGATACTCGGCGTGCTCCGGCCGCCCGGTGGCGGCCACCACGCGATAACCCAGCTTTGAAAGGATCGCCACCGCAATCGAGCCGACGCCGCCGTTGGCACCGGTAACCAGCACATCGCCCTGTGCAGGCGTCACCCCTGCATGCTCCAGGGCCAGCACGCACAGCATCGCGGTATAGCCAGCGGTGCCGATGGCCATGGCGTCGCGGGTGCTCAGGTTGCCGGGAATCCGGTTGAGCCATTCGCCGCGTACGCGGGCGCGCTGTGCCAGGCCGCCGTGGTGGCCCATGCTCAGGTCCCAGCCATTGAGCACGACGCGGTCGCCTGGCTTGAAGTCGGCCCTGCTGGATTCCAGCACCACGCCTGCCAGATCGATGCCGGGAATGAGCGGGAACGTCCGGATGACCGGACTCTTGCCGGTGAGGGCAAGCGCATCCTTGTAGTTGAGCGTGGAGTACTCGACCTGTACCAGGACGTCGCCGTCCACCAGGTCGGCTTCATTGAAATCGACCAGTTCCGTGGATACGCCGTCGTTCGTCTTGCGGGTCAGCAGTGCCTTGAAACTCATGGTGGGGGCTCACGTTCAGTGGATGGCCCCATGCTAGGCTCGCACCGTTATCGCAACAAGAACGACGATTTTCCGTAGGTACTATGGTTTTCCGGAGTATGCATGCGTAGCAAGCGTTGGGATGGCAAGAGCGGTTGCGCGGTGGAAGTCACGCTGTCGGTGATCGGCGGCGTGTGGAAGCCGATCATTTTGTTTCACCTGATGACCGGCAAGCGGCGTTTCATGGAATTGACGCGACGGGTGCCCAATGCCACCCAGTCCATGCTCACCAGCCAGCTGCGTGAACTGGAAGCCGATGGCGTGGTGATCCGCCACGTGTACCCGGAAGTGCCGCCGAAAGTGGAATACGAGCTGTCCGAGTTCGGGCGCACGCTGGTACCGGTGCTGCTGGCCATGCGCGAGTGGGGCGAGACCTATCGCGGCCATGGAAGCACGGAAGGCGATTGCCAGCGTTGAAGACACTTTTGGCTCTGCGCGAGCGCATTCTGGATGCGCCCGCGCCTGGATGGCTCAGGCCGGCTGCGCTTTCCGGTCCTGCACCACCCGGGTGGCCAGCAGTGCCAGGGTGACCAGCGCGGAGGCGATTGCCAGCCACAACAACAGCAGGGAGTTGTCCGTTTCGCCAACGGCCATCGCCACGGACGGGTCTTTGGCGTTGTAGCGGATATCAATCTCTTCCGCCTCGTCGGTGGCACGCATCCGATTGCCAAGGTCGTTGGAGACCGCGATCTTCTCGACGCGTGATTGGCCGTCTTCGGTTTCGAACTCGACATTCAGGACGAAGTTGCTCTTTCTTCCCCTTTTCTCATCCCAATGCACTTCGGTGACGAGGCCCACCGTATCGCGCCCCTCGGCACCGTCAGTGAGGGCATGACGGTGATGGTCGTTGTAGGCGGCCACGGAAAGTGCGACCGCCACGCCAGCAGCAACAAGAATGTTGCGCCAGGAAGTGAATTCCATAATGAGCTCCTGATCCATTGAGGTCGGCGACTATAGCCTTCACCTCGCGGATCTCGTACGGAAATGGCCTGGCGCAGAAATTTCGTTGTGATCAGATCGCGCTCGAATGTGCCTGTGGGCTCCTACATGCAAGCGTTCCCGGTGTGTATCCAGCGCGGAACGTCTGTGCTGGAGCTGAAGGCGGAGGCCGTGCGTAGCGACTTTCTGCGCGATCGCCATGGTCGGCGTGTCGCGTTCGGCTCGATGTGATCGTTGGGTAGTACGCGCAGGCAGGCGCGATGTATCAACGAAGCACGTCAGTCGGTGGACGGTTCGCCATCCCGTGACGCAACCAGCGTAGGAACGCGTCAGCGCGGACTTTTCCTACTTTGCTTCGGCGATGGAGTGCGCCCATCATCGCCGCGCCAAGGCACTCGCCCTGGCCGGGATTGGCGTCCCGAACTTACATGATGCGCGGCGTCACGGTTGCAGCCAGAGTTGCAACCGTGACAATGCATCGCCTGTCAGTTCATGGCGGACGGTGCGTGGGGATCTCTCGATCCGCCGGCTTCTTGCATCATGTATCCGGCACGCCAACCCGCACCGTCCGCCACCTTGCATCTGCAGGTGGCCACATCGTGAGGTTGCCGTCATGCCCGAACGTCTTCCCGACCATCCCCGCCTGCACGCGCTGCTGGGTGCCGCCGTACTTGATCTTCCCGCTGCCTCGGCCGAAACGCTGGAGGACGCGCTCCGCGAATCCGCCGAGTTCGTCACCCCATCGGCATTCTTTGCACACCTGAAAGGCCACGGCAGGAACCTGCGCGCCGATGGCGAGGCCTGGGTTGAAATGCACCTGAGCCCTGGCCGGGCCTTCGACATGGCCCTGGCGACCCGCAGCGTTTCGGGCATCACGGCGTTGACCGCGGTGCTGCACGCTGCGCATGTGGCGCGGGAGAGCGACGATCCCGCCTGCTGTCCCTCCGCCGCCGTGGTCGAAGGTCTGTTCAACGCCTGTCAGGCGTTGTCGCTGCAGGTGGAACGCTGCCTGGTGCCGTGAAGGGCTGCGACGCGGTTCCTGTTCCGTTGACGCCCGGTTCCCTATAGTGGCGCTGGAACTCTGCAATGGAATGCCCATGCACGTGATGTCCCCCGGCCGTTGCCTGACGCTTGCACTTGCCGTCGCGGTGAGTGCCGGCGCGTGTGCGCGGCCGCCGTCCACCGAACACGAAAGGAATCCCGCCATGTCCGGCGCAACGCAGACCGGCCGCACGATCAACGGCCACACCTATACCGATGCGCCCGTGGACGTGAAGCTCGGGCCGAACACTTTCCGCATTCCGGCCAACTACCTGGACAGCCAGATCGCACCGTGGCCCGGCGAGGGCGTGACGCTGGTCATCGAGTGGCCGGACATGAAGCCGACGCCGCCGGGTGCCCGGGCCAATCCGCGTACGAATGATTTCCGGAAGGAGATTGCTGTTCGTATCAACTACATCGATCGCATTCCAATTGAGACTTCGCTTTCAAGGCTTTCCTCAAATGAAGCCATCACGGAGGAGGGTTCTGTGGAAAGGGAGGATCCCAGGGACCGTCTCGATCAACGCGTTGCACAGCCGGAGACCTTGGGCCTGACGCCCTATGCAATCGATGAAGCGAAGATGGTGTTGTACGCGAAGAAGTACGAGGCCCGGTATGGGAAGCCGCCTGTCCGCAATCCGGCATTCGAGCGCGACTGGTATGTTGCACGGGACGGTGCTGGGGGACTGACAAGCTTCATCAAGTGCGATAGCGCAACGTTCCTGGGGGACGGAGTGCGCCTGACGCAGGACGAGGTCATTGATCTGGACGATCCTGTGGCTGCCGGATGCGTTCACTACTTTGTCGATATCTCTGACAGCCTATCCATCTCCCTGCATTACAAGAGAGCTTTCTTGAAAGACTGGAAACGCATGGAAGATGCTGTTCGCGATGTTCTTGCTGCAGCACGGACGCGCTAAACGACGAGGCTCAAGGAGAAAGCAATGAGCGGCCTGACCCAGAAGGACATCAGAATCCTCATCGATTATGCAGATGCCGGTAATCGTGAGCTGTACTGGAACTACCTGTCGCAACTGCCGGGTTCGGACGGCTACGGTACGCTGGCGCTAGGTGTGGTACGTAATGACAGTTTGCCTGGACGCGTGGCCAATGCCTACGCGCAAAGCCATGCCAGATCTCAGAATGACGAAGGTTCGCGCTTTCCAAATGCCGAGCTGAGCGAGCGCCAGTGGGAAGCATTCGGGCGGACACTGCTGCGGGAAGATCTGGAGCTTCGACAGGCGTGGATGGGAAACGGACGTGCGGATCTCGCGCTGAATCTGCCTGGCGCTGACGTCATGCTGGCTCATGACCGCGCTTTCGAGCAGCACAGACTGGACCCCAATTGCTGGACTCCTCGAGTGCTCCTGCAAGCCGCCTCGGACAAGAGCGGCCCCGAGAAGCTGGAACAGATCTGGACCAACATGCTCAACAATGACTACGCCGGGGGCCCGCGCGTAGGCAACACCAGCGTCGATGCCATCAGCCAGATGGGATGGGCGAAGGGCGGGCAGTACCTGACCCGGTTGAGCGTGCTGGAAGCTACCCAGGCATTGGAAGGACGCTCGGCGGTCGATCCGAACGTCATCGGTGGCAACAGCTACTACGCGATGTACTTCGAAGCGGACAGGAAGTGGGCCAGTGTCAGCGCGGGTGGCGGCCATATGTCGATGCGGGAGATCACTGACCCCGCCCGTATCGCCGAACTCAACGACGCGCGCGAGGTTCGTCTGGAACGGCAGGAAAAGCGAACCCAGTTCCACCCGGACGACCCGTACCGGACCATCACCCGCAGTCCGCTTACCGCAGCCGTGGACGACGTGCCGGATCCCGCGCAGGCCCCGACCCGTCTGGCCGACATTGGTCCTGGCCACCGTGAGTACGCCTTGATGCAGCAGGTGCGCGAAGGCGTGGCCGCGATTGATGCCAGCGCGGGACGTACCCATGATGAGAACAGCGAGCGCCTGGTGGCGAGCGTGATGGCCTTGGCGCGTCACAACCAGCTTGAACGTGCCGACCATGTCCTGCTGAGCGCGCAGACCGCCGATCATCCGGCCGGCCGCAACGTGTTCGTGGTGCAGGGCGAGTTGAATGATCCGGCGCATCTGCGGGCCTCCATGCCCACGGACCGGGCGGTGCAGACGCCGGTCGAGCAGTCACTGCAGGCCCTGCAGGCAGTGGGTGCGGAACGTGAACAGGCACACGCGCAGCGCCAGCAGCAGGAGGTCGATGCGCGGGCGCGCGACACCCCGGCCATGCGGATGGCCTGACCGGCCCCCCGGGTGAGCCGGTCACGGGCTCGGGTCTAAAGTGGTTTTCGCCTAGGCCTTTAAGCCTTGGGGCGCGGACCCTTCGTTCGCCTCCGCAGTTTTACCTATAATCGATTGGGAACTCTGCAATGGAATGCCCATGCACGTGATGTCCCCCGGCCGTTGCCTGACGCTTGCACTTGCCGTCGCGGTGAGTGCCGGCGCGTGTGCGCGGCCGCCGTCCACCGAACACGAAAGGAATCCCGCCATGTCCGGCGCAACGCAGACCGGCCGCACGATCAACGGCCACACCTATACCGATGCGCCCGTGGACGTGAAGCTCGGGCCGAACACTTTCCGCATTCCGGCCAACTATCTGGACAGCCAGATCGCACCGTGGCCCGGCGAGGGCGTGACGCTGGTCATCGAGTGGCCGGACATGAAGCCGACGCCGCCGGGTGCCCGGGCGAATCCGCGTACGAATGATTTCCGGAAGGAAATTGCTGTGGCGATCGACTACATCGATCGTGCGCCAATCGAAACATCATTGGAGCGATTGTCCTCCAACCAGGCATCCGCCGAGGAAGGATCGGTGGAGCGAGGGGATCCTCGGGATCGACTCGATCTGCGTATTGCGCGGCCCGACGTCATGGGACTGACGCCTTACGCCATTGATGAAACGAGGATGGGGATTTTCTCGAAGGAATACGAGGCACGCTATGGAAAACCGCCCACCCGTAATCCTGCCTATGAAGATGACTGGTACATCGCGCGCGCTCCCAACGGCAGCCTGACCACATTCATCAAATGCGAAAGCACGGCGTTTCGGGGGGATGGCGTTCGCCTGCAGGGCGATCAGGTCATCAGTGAGCAAGGGCAAGCCGCTGCGGGGTGCTTCCACTATTTCTCGGATGTGGAGAACAAGCTTTCCATCTCGCTGAACTACAAGCGGGCCTTCCTGGCGGACTGGAAGCGGATGGAAGATGCGGTGCGGGATCTTCTCGCGCGCTCCCGCGTCCGGCAGTGAGTGCATTCAGGAGCAGGCGATGGGCGGATTGACGCAAGAGAATCTCAGGATTCTGGCCAGCTATGCCAAGGCCGGAAACCGTGAGTTGTACTGGAACTATCTGTCGCAGCTGCCAGATGCGGATGGCTATGGCACGCTTGCGCTGGGTGTTGTTCGCAACGACAGCCTGCCAGGCCGCGTTGCAAACAGCTACGCACAGGATTACGCCCGAGATCAGGAAGGCAAGGGCTCCGGCTTTCCCGATGCGCAGCTGAGCGAGCGGCAATGGGAGATGTTTGGGCAGACGCTTCTGCGCCAGGACCTGGAGCGACGCCTGTTCTGGATGGAGCAGGGGCGTCCCGAATTTGCACTGAATCTCCCCGGCAAGGACGTGATGCTGGCACACGACCGGGCATTCGAACGGCATGAACTCGATCCCAACTGCTGGACGCCGCGCGTGTTGCTGCAGGCGGCTGAGCAGAAGAGCGGCCCCGAGAAGCTGGAACAGATCTGGACCAACATGCTCAACAATGACTATGCCGGAGGCCCGCGCGTAGGGAACACCAGCGTCGATGCCATCAGCCAGATGGGATGGACGAAGGGCGGGCAATACCTGACCCGTTTGAGCGTGCTGGAAGCCACCCAGGCACTGGAAGGGCGCTCGGCGGTCGATCCGAACGTCATCGGTGGCAACAGCTACTACGCGATGTACTTCGAAGCGGACAGGAAATGGGCCAGTGTCAGCGCGGGTGGTGGCCACATGTCGATGCGTGAGATCACCGATCCGGCCCGCATCGCTGAACTCAACGACGCGCGGGACGTTCGTCTGGAACGGCAGGAAAAACGTACCCAGTTCCACCCGGACGACCCGTACCGGACCATCACCCGCAGCCCGCTGACCGCAGCCGTGGACGACGTGCCGGATCCCGCGCAGGTAGCGACCCGCCTGGCCGACATTGGTCCGGGCCACCGCGACTACGCACTGATGCAACAGGTGCGCGAAGGCGTGGCCGCGATCGATGCCGGCGCCGGGCGTACCCACGACGAGAACAGTGAGCGCCTCGTAGCGAGCGTGATGGCATTGGCCCGTCGCAACCAGCTTGAACGGGCCGACCATGTGCTGCTGAGCGCGCAGACCGCCGAGCATCCGGCCGGCCGCAACGTGTTCGTGGTGCAGGGCGAGATGAGCGATCCCGCGCATCTGCGAGCGGTCATGCCTACGGACACGGCAGTGCAGACGCCGGTCGAACACTCGCTGCGGCAGATCGAGGCCGCCAGCCTGGAGCGACAGCAGGCGGCCATGCAGCGCCAGCAGGACAACGACGTCCACGCACGTGACAACCCTGCGATGCGGATGGGCTGAGGTTACGTAGCAGAGCCGAGCGGGCGCCCGGCTCTGCTGGAAGGCCTTCTCAGAAGCGGTAGGCCGCCTGCACATACACCCGCCGCGGCTCGCCCGGGAAATGCCCGTTGCGCTCGATGAAGCCGCTGGCCGCGTACACCTTGTCGAACAGGTTCTTGACGTTGGCCTGGAACTGCCACTGCTTCCACGTGGTCTTCCAGCTCATGTCGAATACCGTGTATGCCTTGACCGCCTGCCCATCCAGGCTGACACGCTCGCCCACATGGTCGGCGCCGAAGCCGATGGCCGAGTTGATCGACGGCAGGTCGTAGCGCGTCCACAGGCCGAGCTTGTTGCGTGGCGCATTGGCGAAGCGGTCGCCGGAGGCATTGGTGATGCCGTTCGGTCCGGCATCCTTCACCCGTGCGTCGTTGTAGGCGTAGGTCAGGTTCACCACCCAGCGCTCGGTCACGTCGGCCAGCAGGTCCAGTTCCATGCCCGTGCTGCGTACCAGGCCCAGTGCAGCGAGTTGGTTTACCCCGCCGATCACCTCGCCGGTGGCCTGCACGATGTTGCTGCGGTCGATGCGGTAGGCCGCCATGTTCAGGGTCACACGGTCGGCCAGCAGGGACTTCAGACCGACTTCCCATTGCCTGCTGCGCTCCGCGTCGAACGGTCCGCCGGCCGCCGGGTTCTGGTTGGTGGCACTCTGCGGCACGAAGCCGCTGGCGATGTTGGCATACAGGTTCACGCCGTCCCGGACGGTAAAGGTACTGCCCAGGCGCCAGCTGAGATCGTTGCCATCCACGCTGCCGCCACCCATGCGGTCCTGATCCTTGAAGCCATCCCAGCGCAGCCCCGCCAGCACATGCCAGCGCGTGCCCAGTGCCAGCTCATCCTGCAGGTAGCCGCCGTAGCGCTTGCTGCGGGTGGCGGTGCTGCGCCAGGGCAGAGCGGCCAGGTTGTAGTCATGCCAGGTGCTCGCGCCATAGACCGGGTTGAACAGGTCGATGCCGCGCACCGGGCCGGCGCCGCGTGCCAGGTCGGCGCTGTTGGCGGTCTGCGCGGTGAAGTCGGCGTCGAGCTGGTACACGTCGGCGCCGAACAGCACCTTGTGTTCGATACGGCCGGTGTTGATCCGCCAGACGGCATTGCCGCTGGCGGTGAAGGCAGTGTTGTCACGGATCTGGTTGCGCAGCTGGCGCGTCATCCACTCGGCCACGCCGTCGCGGTCACGATCAATCAGCCCCATCGGCTCGTGGTACATCTGGTGCTCGTTGTTGCTGAACCAGCGCGCAGCAAGGTCCACGTCCAGGTTGTCGCGCGGTGCGAAGCGATACTGCGCCAGTGCGACCTTGGCGCGCATGTCGAGGAAGTCACTGGCCTCGTTGTGGTTCCAGCGGCGGTCGGTCAGGAAGCTGCCGGCATCGTTCACCGGCACGCCGCGCAGGCGGTTGCCGCCCAGGTTCTGGGTGATGTCGGTGAACTGCAGCACCAGCTCGCCGGTCTGGCCAACGTCGAAGGCCAGCGAGGCATCGCCGATCACGCTTTCGCTGTCGGCATTCCAGCGCACGCCCTGCTCGCTGTCGGCATACAGGCCGGCGCGATAGCGAATGCTGCCGCTGGCATTCAAGGGGCCGGTGCCTTCGATCGATCCGGCGCGGAAGTCCTTGTCGCCTGCCTGCAGCTCGATGCGGCGTTCGGCGCGCGCCTTGGGCTTGCGCGTTACATAGTTGATGACACCGCCCGCATCACCACCGCCGTACAGCGCACCGGCCGGACCTTTCAGTACTTCCACGCGTTCGATATTGAACAGTTGCGGCACCGAGAAGCCCGCATAGGGATCACCACGCAGGCCGTCGTAGAGAACGTTCTCCTGGCGGAACCCGCGCAGGGTGACGCCGGCATAGCTGAAGAAGCTGATGCCGCTGATGCTGCGGTACAGATCGGTGACCTGGCGCGCGGCCTGGTCGTCGATCAGCTCGCGCGGCACGACCTGGATCGACTGCGGCACCAGTTCCAACGGGGTATCGGTGCGGGTGCCGACGGCCGCATCGTTGGCGCGGTACAGGGTCTGCGCGCGGCCGCGGACTTCGACCTTGTCCAGGTCCTTCGGGGTGTCAGCGGAGGCCTCGGAGGCCAGTGCAGGCGTAGCCAGGGAAAGGGGCAGCGCCAGGCAGAGGGCGTGCTTGAGCGGGGTTGGAAGCGGCATGAGGGGGTCGGGACGGGCTGCAAATGAGAAAGATTAGCATTTGCAACGCTTCGTGACCTATCCCCCGAGTGCGCTATGGACGCAGGCCCGGGTCGGTATATGGGGTGCCGGCCAAGGCCACCAGCACGCCGGTGCCACCGCGCACGATCAGCTGCAGCATCGCTTGGCGCGGATCCTCGCCCCTCTGCTGGCTGGCCAGTCCACTCTCATAGGCGGCCACCATCGACGCCAGCAGCATGGCTGCGCCCAGGCGTGCCTCCGCGTCCTGCGCGGGCCGACCGGCCGCGTCGGCCATCAGCTGGGCCAGGTCGTCGGCCAGCTGTGCCTGCAGCCGTCGCGCGTGCGCCACCAGCACCGGACTGTCGGCCACGGTTGCCCAGAAGGCCGCTGCACCGGAGTTGATCCGTAACAGCGGATGGCCGCTGTCCAGCAGCTCCCGCACCAGCGATTGGAAGGCGGCCAGCGGGGCCATGCCACGGCGCGCCGCCATGCCTTCGCGAAGCAGGGTCCGGGCCTCCTCATCGCGGTCGAACACCAGGTCTTCCTTGCTGGCGAAATAATTGAAGACCGTCTTGCGCGAGACCCCCGCCGCATTGGCAATCTCGGACATGGACACGGCTTCGAAGCCGCGGCGGATGATCAGTTCGGTGGCGACGTCCGAAATGGTCTGTCGGGTTTCGGTCTTGCGCTGCTCGCGGCGGCCCCGGGGCGGGATCATGGGCGGTTCACTTGTGGAAACGTACACCGAGTGTAACATTGGCGTCGCCAGAGCGCCGGCCCGGCGCTCACAGGGAAATCCCATGTTGTACGACGTCGTCATCGCCGGGGCCGGCCCGGTCGGCCTGTTCCTGTCCTGCGAGCTGGCCCAGGCCGGCTGTTCGGTCCTGTTGCTGGAGCAGGCAGTGTCGCCCGAGACACCCTTGAAACGCCTGCCCTTTGGCTTGCGCGGCTTGAACGCGCCCACCCTGGAGGCCCTGGATCGACGTGGCCTGCTGGATGCGGTTGCCGCCAGTCAGGTGCTGAAGCCGGACAACGGCGCACCGCCGCCCGGCACCGCCCATTGGCTGGCGCAACCGCGGCCGCTGGGCGGCCACTTCGCCGGCATTCCTTTTGCGCTGGACAACGTGGACAGTGCGCGCTGGCGCCATCGCCTGCCGACGCCGGTGCCCACCCAGATGGCGGTCGAGCTGCAGTCGCTGGAGGCGGTGCTGGCCGAGCGTGCGGTGTCACTGGGTGTACAGATCGAGCGTGGCTGCACGGTGCAGGCGGTGCACGCACGCGAAGCACAGATGCAGGTCCAGACCGGTCGCGGGCTGATGCGGGGCCGCTGGCTGGTCGGTTGCGATGGCGCCCGCAGCACGGTACGCAAGCAGTCGGGGTTCGTGTTCGCAGGGACGGCGCCGGAGTTCACCGGGCACACGCTGCAGGTCGAACTGGCAGACCCGTCGGTGCTCGTCCCGGGGCGCCAGTTCACCGAACACGGCATGTGCAATTTCAATCCGCCGGGCATGCTGGCGCTGGCCGATTTCGACGGTGGCGCCGGCCATCGCACGCCGCTGGACCGGCACACCGCCCAGGCGCTGCTGCGGCGTGTGTCCGGGCGAGAGGCAACGATCACGGCGTTGCATCTGGCCACCACATGGACCGATGCCGCGCGCCAGGCCACGGCCTATCGCAGCGGCCGCGTGCTGTTGGCCGGTGATGCCGCGCACATGCATTCGCCGTTGGGCGGGCAGGGGCTGAACCTCGGCATCGGCGATGCGATGAACCTGGGGTGGAAGCTGGCCGCGGTGGTGCGAGGTGATGTGGCAGAGTCGCTGTTGGACAGCTATCAGGCTGAGCGCCATCCGATCGGCGCGCAGGTGCTCGACTGGTCACGTGCGCAGGTGGCGTTGATGCGGCCAGGCCCCGGGTCGCGCGCGCTGGCGGCGGTCATCGCCGACCTGGCCGCGACCCGCGACGGTGCCACCTATCTCGCCGAGCGGCTGTGGGGTGTAGCACCGCCACCGGTGCTCGACGGCAGCCATCCGCGGGTTGGCCGAAGCGCACCGGACGTCCAACTGGCTGATGACCGTCGGATGGGAGAGCTGCTGCGTGCAGGGCAGGGCGTGCTGCTGGGGCTCGATACCGGCGATTCGCTCGGTCCGATCATTGAGCGCTGGCAGCGGTCGGTCACCTGCGTGATGTCCACGGCGCGTGACACGCTGGGACTGGGCGCCGTGCTGGTCCGCCCCGACGGTATCGTCGCCTGGGCCTGCGATGCTGGCGGTGACACGTCGGGGCTGGAGCCTTCGCTGGAACGCTGGTTCGGTTCGCTGCGGTGACCGCCCGCTAGGGCGACGCCACCACGGCCTGCGCGCAGCGCCCGGCTTCGGTCATCACCGAGGCCAGCTGCTTCAATGAGTAAGGCTTGCGCAGCAGGGTGAAGCCATGGCCAGGGTCCCGGGCCAGCAGTTCGCTGTAGCCGCTGGTAAGGATCACTGGAAGCCCAGGCAGGCGGCTGCGGATGGTACGGGCCAGATCCAGGCCGTTCATGCCAGGCATCACTACGTCGCTGAACACTACATCGAAGCGGGAGGCATCCCGTTCGAGCTCCGCCAGGGCCTCGTCCGCATTGTGCGCAAGTACCACGTTGTAATCGAGCTCGCGCAGGGCGCCGACGGCAAATTCGGCCACATCGACGTTGTCTTCCACAACCAGCACGCAGACACCGTGACCATGCTGCAGCCCCGGTAGCGTCGCCGGCCGTTCCGTCATTTCTCTCGCCTGCGCCAGCGGCAGGTACAGGGTGAAGCGGGTACCGGCGCCCGCCTGGCTCTGCACGTCCACCTCGCCTTCCGACTGCTTGACGAAGCCGAACACCTGGCTGAGGCCGAGGCCGGTTCCGGCGCCGACGCTCTTGGTGGTGAAGAAGGGCTCGAAGATGCGGTCGACGACGGCGGGGTCGATGCCTGCTCCGGTGTCGGTCACGCTGATCGCGGCGAAGTCGCCCTTCATCGGCGCGGCGAAGCGCACCGAAGGCACCGCGGTTACCTGCTCCACCTCGATGGTCACCCTGCCGTGTCCCTCGATCGCATCGCGCGCGTTGACCGCGATGTTGATCAATGCAGTGTCCAGCTGGGTCCGGTCCAGCAGCACCGGCAATGGCGTGCCGGGCAACGTCAACGACACCTGGATGCGTGCACCCAGTACCGTGGTGATGATGTCCGAAAGCGCGTGCACGCTCTCGCAGAGATCGAAGACCTCCGGCGACAGGCTCTGGCGACGCGAGAACGCAAGCAGTTGCGCGGTCAGCTTGGTGGCGCGGTCCGAGGCTGTGGC
Organism: Stenotrophomonas muris; assembly: GCF_052751275.1. NCBI lineage: Bacteria > Pseudomonadati > Pseudomonadota > Gammaproteobacteria > Lysobacterales > Lysobacteraceae > Stenotrophomonas > Stenotrophomonas muris. The sequence goes on from NZ_CP199879.1 coordinate 999,160, forward strand.
AATGGCCTGGATGTAGCGGCGCCGGGTGTCGTCTGACGGCCACGTGTGCAGGAGCATGTCCACCGAACCGGTGATGACCTGCAGCAGGTTGTTGAAGTCGTGGGCCACACCGCCGGTGAGCTGGCCGATCGCCTCCAGCTTCTGCGACTGGCGCAGCTGCTCGCGGGCGCGCACCAGTTCCAGATGGGCCTCCCGCGCCTGCTCGGTGATCGCCGCGACCTGGCGGCTGTGCAGGTCGCGCTCGATCACCCGTTCGGTCTGCTCGCTGACCACGCACAGGATACCGGCGACACTGCCGCAGCCGACGCGCAGCGGTGAATAGGAAAACGTCCAGAAAGTTTCGCGCAGCGTGCCGTCGCGATCCATCATCAATGGCATGTTCTTGAAGCTGCGGCTGGTGCCGGCAAAGGCGTCGTCGACGGCATGCACCACGTCCGGCCATACGTCCGCCCAGACATCCTCCAGACGGTTGCCCATCGCGCCGTGCAGCTTTTCCCCCAGCATCGGCAGATAGGCATCATTGAAGAAGAACGCCTTGTCTTCCTTGCCCCAGGCAAGCCACAGGGGTTCCGGCGAATCCAGGATCATCGCCAGCAAGGTGCGAAGTTCGGCGGGTGCGCTTGCGGCAGTGGCCGAGCGGGCCCAGTCACTGTCCTGCAGCAGTCGGTAGGCGAGCTGATCAGGTGCAGAGACTGGCAAGGGAAAAGGATGCATGGCCGCCATTGGCGCAGGGAGGTGGCGCAGCATAGCCGAGCGCATGTCATGACGCCCTGCACACCGTGGGCATGAAGGGCCTCGCCACTTCGCCGTTGACGTGGCAGGGATGCACCCTTTGTTCAGCAGGTTGCCGCTATCGCGACGCAGCGCGAAGGGAGGCGAAGCTGGCCTGATCGGCGGGTCTAGCCCTTACGACCTGCCTGCGCGGTGAGCACATCCCGGCCAGCCTCGGTCAGATCGATATCCCCGTCTTCCGCCTGTACCGCCCATCCGGCGGTCACCGCCCACGTTGCGGCATCGCCGCGCACCGGCTCTGCAGCGGCGATTGCCTGGAGTATTTTCCGCTGTTCCGCAGTCATTTCCACGTGGCGGCCCTCAGATACCCAGCAACGACGCCGGTTGCCAGTCCGACAGGCGGGCGTGGCTGACCGGTTGATGGCAGCCGCACCCGTCACAACGGAACAACGCCCCGCCCGGAAGTTGCACCAGGTTGTCTTCGCTGGCAGAGCTGGTCGACGAGCAATGCCGGCAGGTGACCGTGAGCGCAGTGATGCGCTGCACGCTGCCCGATAGATCGAACACGGCCTCGAACGCGCGAATGACAGGGTGGGCAGTGTCCGGCATCTGAGTCTCGACAGGGTGGGGAGACCTCATCGTCGCGCGCCGGCTGTGATGGAGCAGTCAGCCGGATGCATGGGCGCGATCAAGACAGGCGCGGCAACCGGGCGCGCACCTTCGTCAGGGATTGTTCTTCTTTCCGCTCAGGTCCAGCGGCTTGTCACTGCCCTTGCGCTCGCTCGACCACACTTCCATGCCCTTGTTGCAGCGGCTCTCGCGGGCAGCGACCTCGGGCGGCAGGTCCTTCAGGTGCGGCGACTCCTGGCAGGCTTGATGCATGTTGCTGTCGTCATAGGTGGCGCAGGCGCTGAGCGATGCGAGGGCGATGGCAATGAGGGTCGCGCGGAGCGGGGGCTGCAGGTTCACGGGGGGCCTCGGGTGATGCCGGGATGGCCATGGAATTCAAATCCGTGACACCGGGCATGCACAATCGGACCAACCGCACTTGTTATCCTATAACAGATGCGCGATAGTCCGGCCCCTGCCGGCGTCAGGCGATGCAGATCACCAGTACCGTGCACAGCACCAGCATCAGCACGAACACGCGCCGGCTCAGTGCCAGGCAGGCCAGATAGGCTGCGAGCGCCCACGCTGCCAGCAGCGCGCAGGCCATCACCCATAGCCCGATACCCATCATCGAACCCGTCGCCAACGCAGACAGTGCGATGGCCTTGAACAGCGCCACGCCCAACACGCTGCCCAGCATGCCGGCCTGCAAGGCGATGGCATCATGGCGGGCAGGTGCGCGATGGGGGGGCATTGCGGGTCCGGTACGGGCCGAGAGCGCGGCGTCGGCTGCACTGTGCCCAAATGCACATCCACGAAATGTGTTCATCGCGCGCGAAGACCGCGATGAAGCCCGTTCAGTCGAACTCACCCTCGGCCGATTCCAGACGCTGCCGGTACGCCGCGCGATGCTGGTACAGCCGCTGGCACTCGGCCGACCTGTGGATGCGGCTGCCGGGTTCATTGGCCACCGAGTCGCACATCCGCGCGATGTGATTGTTCTCCGCCAGTTCGGTGACGAAGAACACGGCAGTGATGCCGGTGCCAAGCAGCACGACATACAGCAGACGGCTGAGCCAGCGTGACAATTTCCGCTCGAAGTGCTGCTGGATGGTCAGGTCGAAGCGGATGATGCTGAGCACGATCCAGACGATGGCGACCAGGAAGCAGAGCGTGGGCAGCAGGTCGCGCCAGATGCCTGCTTCGTAGACCGACTCGCTGTAATGGACCGCAGCTCCGGCACCTGCGATGGCAATGGCCAGCGCCCAGTTGCGGCCCAGTGAGAGCAGGTCATCGAGCAGCTTTTCGTGGTTCCTGGTTGGTCCTGCTGCCACGAGGGTTCCTTCTGCGTGTTGCGACCGGCAAACGGGCTGCCGCCGATCATGCAGATGGTGAAGCATCGATTCGGTGATGAGAAGCCTGCCCGCTCAGTATCCTCCTGCGCGTGCACCGATCCAGCGCCGGTAGCGGCGGGTCCGGCACTTTGCGGCCGCCTGTGCCAGCAGCAGTGCCCAGACGGGCGAAACACCCGGCGCCGTGGGCCGGAGCCTGCTCAGCCGCGCCAACTGGTACTTCACTGCGGCCATGTGTGCGCTGGCGGCCAACGGTTTGTTGCGCCAGTCGATGGTGCGCAGTGTCGGCACCGGGTCGCGGCCCTGCTGCCAGCGGTGGGGCAGATCCGGCTCGATCGCCAGCGCGGTGGCGACGCCGACCATGGCCACACCGCTGTCAAGTACCTGATCGGCCACGGCGCGACGGCGGATGCCACCGGTGACCATCTGCGGCATGGTTGCCACCGTGGCGATCTCACGCGCGAACTCAAGGAAGTAGGCCTCGCGGTCCAGGCTGCGCTGGTCGCGCGCGGCACCGGTCATGGCCGGTGCTTCGTAGCTGCCACCGGACAGTTCGACCAGGTCCACGCCGAGCGGCGCCAGCATTTCCACCACTGCGCGCGCATCCTCGGGCGAGAAGCCACCGCGCTGGAAATCGGCGGAATTGAGCTTCACGGCCACCGCGAACGTGGGCGACACGGTGGCGCGCACCCCCTGCACGATCTCCAGCAGCGGGCGCGCACGGTTGTGCAGGCTGCCGCCCCAGCGGTCGTCGCGGCGATTGGACAGCGGCGACAGGAACTGGCTGAGCAGGTAACCGTGCGCGGCATGGATCTGCACGCCACTGAACCCGGCGCGCTCGGCCAGCTCGGCGCTGCGGATGAAGCGGGCGATCACCTCTTCGATGTCCGCCTCGGTCATCGCCCGCGGCGGTGCGAACTGCCTGGACAGCGCGCCAATCTCCAGGGCGACGGCTGACGGCGCGAGTGCCGGTTGGCCGAGTGCGGCCGGCATCTGCCGCCCGGGATGGTTGATCTGCATCCACATCTGCGCGCCCCGTGAGCGTGCCGTTTCGGCCCAGGCGATGAAGCGGTCAAGGTGGCGGTCGTCTTCCAGCACCACGCCGCCGGGGCCGGTCATGGCGCGGCCATCGACCATCACGTTGCCGGTGATGATCAGTCCTGCGCCGCCATCGGCCCAACGCTGGTAGAGCTGCAGCAGTGCAGCGGACGGCGCGTGGTCGGCGTCGGCCATGTTTTCCTCCATCGCGGCCTTGGCAATGCGGTTGCGGATGATGGCACCGGAGGGTAGTGCCAGGGGCGAGAACAGCGACATCGGACAGCTCCAGGACAGGGGAATGGCGCTACGCTAACCTTCAAGTTTTATTGAAGGTCAACAGGCTCCCATGGCGAGGATTCAGGCAGATGAAGATCGGTGAGCTGGCCCGCCTCACGGGCCTCGCGGCGTCGCGCATTCGCTTCTATGAAGACGCGGGGCTGCTGGTGGCGCAGCGCCAGGCCAATGGCTACCGCGACTATCCGGAACAGGCGGTGCTGTTGCTGGAGTTGATCACGGGCGCGCAGCGTGCAGGCTTCAGCCTGGAAGAGATCCGCGCCCTGCTGCCACCGGACATGGGCCAGTGGCAGCATGAGGCGTTGATCGCGATGCTGCAGCAGAAGGTGGCTGACATCGAAGCGTTGCAGCTGCGGTTGGCAGAGAGCAGGGCGCACCTGCTGGCCCTGATCAAGGACATCCAGGCGCGGCCGGACGGCATCGACTGTGCAGCCAATTCGCGGCGGGTGCTGGACCGTGTGAAGCGCGGTGAGCTGGCGCGGCCGACCCTGGTGGCCGGCGATACAGCGTTGCTGCGACCGGATCGCCGTCGCCGCAGAGGCAGCAACTGACGATCCGGCGCAATGTTCAGTGGCTGCCGGCGACGGCGGTGCTGCGCTTCTTGTCCAGCATCACCGCCACGCACCACAGCAGCAGGCCGCCGATCGCGGTAGCCGCGCCGACATAGCCGGTACTGGCCGGGCTGAAGCCGGCGCTGATTGCCATGCCGCCCAGCCACGGGCCGAGTGCGTTGGCAGTATTGAAAGCGGCGTGGTTGGAGGCCGCCGCCAGCGTCTGCGCCTCACCGGCCACGTCCATCAGGCGGGTCTGCAGCACCGCCGCCAGTGCGCCCATGGTGCCGACAGTGATGATCATCGGGCCGATGGTCCACACCGACTGTGCGGCCAGCGGATACAGCAGCAGCATCACGATCGACCACAGCAGCACCACGGCGGCGGCCTTGAAGTGGAACTTGTCCACCAGCCAGCCACCGGCGATGTTGCCGATGATCGCGCCGATGCCGAACACGCCCACCGCCAGTGGCATCCACGATTCGGCCACGCCGGTGACCTGCACCAGGGTCGGTGCCAGGTAGGTGAACACGCAGAACATGCCGGCGAAGCCGACCGCGCCGATCGCCAGCGCCAGCCACACCTGGGACGTGTTGAAGGCGCGCAGCTCGCGCATCGGCGAGGTGCGTACTTCATCCGGGTCCGGCAGCAGGAAGCGCGCGATCATCGCCACGGTGGCGATGGCCAGCACGCTGACCAGGGAAAAGGCGGTGCGCCAGCTCAGCTGCTGACCCAGCCAGGTCGTCAGCGGGTTGCCGACCAGGATCGCGATCGACAGGCCCAGCAGCACGCGTGACATCGCCTGGCCGCGCTGGCCTGCGGGACTGATCGCCGCGGCCACCAGCATCGCCACGCCGAAGTAGGCGCCATGCGGCAGGCCGGCAACGAAGCGCGCCACCAGCATCGTGCCGTAGTTCGGTGCCAGCGCGCTGGCCAGGTTGCCGACCGCGTAGAAGCCCATCAGTGCCAGCAGCAGCTTGCGGCGAGGGAAGCTGGCGCCGACGAAGGCGAGGATCGGGGCGCCGACCACCACGCCGATGGCATAGGCGCTGATCAGATGCCCGACCTGGGTTTCGGAAATCGACAGGCCGCGGCTGATCTCCAGCATCAGGCCCATGCTGGCGAACTCGCTGGTGCCGATGGCGAAGCCACCCAGTGAAAGGGCGAGGATGATCAGGGTGCGCTGGCGGGGCGTCAGCCGCGCAGCCAGGGAAGAGTTGGGGCTCATGCGGGGGCGCGATGGGGGCGGTAGCCGCCCATTGTACTGCTGCACTGCAGCAGGAGCAGCAGCACTCAGGGTAAATCAGCGTTTGATCGGTGACACGCCGGCCCGCCGCGCCTCGTCGCGCCCGGCTCAGATGCCCAGCGCCGCCCGGGCATGAGCGTACTTTCCGTGCAGGCGCGCGGCCGTCGCCGCATCGAGCATTGCCAGTCGCTGCGGATCGGCGTTGTCATCCAGATCGGCGCGCTTCACTTTCAGTGCCAGCGGGTGGGCGGCAATGCGCGCGTAGTAGCTGTCCGCGTCGGGTGCTGCATCGCGGTTGAGCAGTTGCACCGCCTCGCGCAGCGGTGCGGGAAATACCTCGATCCGCGCGGCAAACGCCGGGCAGTCCTCGGCCACGTCATGCAGCCAGGCCACCACTTCGGCGTCATCGTCGCCGCACACCGCAGCCGCCACCCGCGCCACATGGCCGATGTAAGGCTGGCCGGCCTTGTCGATCCGCCCCGCGTGGGCCTCGGTGGCCAGCGTACGGGCAAGTGCTACCCAGTCCATTGCGGTCTCCTTGGATATCCGCGCACAGTTTCGCGCAGAAGACGCAGCGGTTGTGGATGCGCCCATGACGCTGCCACCGGCATGATGGCGGGGCAGGGGGCGCAGTGTTGCCCCGACAAGGAGGAGTGCGATGCAGGAATTCAGGCATGTGCTGGAAACCCGTGGCCGCTACCAGCTGGTAGCGGTGTCCCACGAGCCGGTGTACGCTCCCGGCGATGTGGTCGGCCATGCGGTCGTCGCCGACGATGGGGATCGTCTGACCGACCTGATATCACTGGCCGAAGCGCGCCAACGCTTGCTGCAACTGGTGCGTGAAGAGGGCGAGGAGCCCGGGCTGGAAAACGAGAACCACCTGCGGAAGAAGGCGTCGCGCTGGCGCCACCGCTAGGCCGTCGCGCCGCGTGCGCATCATGGAGGATTCGGGTGTTGCCCAGTAAGAAGTATCTGCTCATCGCCATCATCACGCTGGCGACCCTGTTGCTTGGTTTCGTGTTCTCCGGCTACTTGACCTTGCTGTTCCTGGGGCTGGACACCCAGCTGTTCACCTGGAACACCTACTACCAGTACGTCCACGCCATCGGCCAACCGCAGGTCGCGCCCTTCGTGGGCAAGATCAAATGGGCGGGCTACGTAGGCTTCGGCCTGCCCCTGCTGGTGCTGCTGGTGGCCGGCCTGGTGCTGCTGCTGAAGAAGGACAAGCGCTCGCTGCACGGCGACGCGCGCTTCGCCACCGGTGCCGACCTGGCCAAGCACGGCATGTTCAAGAAGACCGGCCAGAGCATCGTGGTCGGCAGCCATGGCGGCAAGCTGGTGCGCCTGGATGGCCAGCAGTTCGTGATCCTGGCCGCGCCCACCCGCTCGGGCAAGGGCGTGGGCGTGGTCATCCCGAACCTGCTCGAGTACGGCGAATCGCTGGTGGTGCTGGACATCAAGCAGGAGAACTTCGACCTGACCAGCGGCTGGCGCGCCAGCCAGGGCCAGGAGATCTACCTGTTCAACCCCTTCGCCGAGGACCGGCGCACGCACCGCTGGAACCCGCTCAGCTACGTCTCCGACGATCCGGCCTTCCGGGTGTCGGACCTGATGAGCATCGCCGCGATGCTGTACCCAGACGGGGCCGAGGACCAGAAGTTCTGGGTCAGCCAGGCACGCAATGCGTTCATGGCCTTTACCCTGTACCTGTTCGAGAACTGGGACGACGAGCGCAGCAGCGGTTTCCCGGGCGGCGCCGGCACGCCCACGCTCGGTGCGGTGTACCGTCTGTCCTCCGGCGACGGCACCGACCTGAAGAAGTACCTCAAGACCCTGTCGGAGCGACCGTTCCTCAGTGCCAATGCCCGTTCGGCGTTCGCCAACATGCTGTCGCAGGCCGATGAGACCTTCGCCTCGATCCTGGGCACCTTCAAGGAGCCGCTCAATCCCTGGATCAACCCGGTGCTGGACAAGGCCACCAGCAGCAACGACTTCCTGCTGACCGACGTCCGCAAGAAGAAGATGACCATCTATATCGGCATCCAGCCCAACAAGCTGGCCGAGAGCCGGCTGATCATCAACCTGTTCTTCAGCCAGCTGATCAACCTCAACACCAAGGAACTGCCCAAGTCCAACCCGGACCTGAAGTACCAGTGCCTGCTGCTGATGGACGAATTCACCTCGATCGGCAAAGTGGAGATCATCGCCTCGGCGGTCTCCTACATGGCCGGCTACAACATCCGCCTGCTGCCGATCATCCAGAGCATGTCCCAACTCGACGCCACCTACGGCCGGGAAGTCTCGCGCACGATCATCACCAACCACGCGCTGCAGATCCTGTACGCGCCGCGCGAACAGCAGGATGCCAACGACTATTCGGACATGCTGGGCTACACCACGGTGCGCAGGAAGAACGTCACCCATGCCCGCGAGAAGACCCACAACTTCACCGAGGAACGGCGCGCGCTGATGCTGCCGCAGGAGCTGAAGGCGATGGGGCCGGACATGGAGGTGTTCCTGTACGAGGGGATACCTCACCCGGTGAAGTGCGACAAGATCCGGTACTACAAGGATCGCTACTTCACCTCGAGGCTGCTGCCGAAGGTGGACGTTCCGATGCTGAACGTCTAATTCACGTCGCTGAATTTGTGATCACCATTCGTAGTTAAGAATGTGAATTCGTGATTTCGGTCAAGAATTTGGCATTTGTTCATGGATTTTCAGACTTGTCTGACATGGAATTGACGCGTGGTTGTGCGACCCTGTGCATGTCGTTCAGAAATGTGTGATGGATGGCAGATGTTGTAGAGCAGGGTGGCCAGGAGTTTGTGCCATGAAACAAGGATGGTTTCGACGTTGGTGAGGTATGCGGGTGTGTCGTCGGCAGTGTCTGGCGGCCCCGCGACTTGGTTGGCAGCCGTTGGCTGCAGGGGAGCCGGAGCAGGTGTGCTGCCAGTCAGTGCGTCGCTCCGATTCCGGCGTGCGCGACGCAGCGCCGGACGACCAGGGGGCCAATGCTCGGGACTGCTTTTTCGTACGTCAAAGTGAAGCCCGTATGAATCAGGCGTTTATCGCGAAAATGTCCATCGCCGCAGTGACGGCGTTGATGGTGGCCGGTTGCGCCACCAAGTCCGCTCCCGATTTCGGAGGCCGCTGGAAGCCGGTCAACCGCTTTGCTGCGGCACCCACCGAGATCCCGCTGTACTCCAGCTACGTCTACCAGGCCTCGCCGATGGATGGCACGCTCAAAGCCATGCTCGAGCGCTGGGCCAAGGATTCCGGACGCACGCTGGATTACCGCCTGAGCTCGGACTTCACCCTGTACGGCGCGGTCTCCAGCATCGACACCACCAACGCTCAGCAGGCCGTGATCGATCTGACGGCGGCCTATGCAGCGCAGGGCATCTCCGTCTCCATCGTTGGCAACCAGATCGTTGTGCAGAGCGCTGGCTCGACGCCGACCGCGTCGGCACAGGGCGCTGATTCCAACAGCGGCACCTGAGTCCACCTCGAAATCATCGAACGTGCCGCTCCCCGCGCCTGTCGCAGGGGTGCCACGCCCATTGATGTTTCAGCAGTACGGAAGAATCCATGTTCCGCAAGAAGGATCCCGGCAATAGTCCCAAGGTCGAGCAGTCGGTCGCCAAGGCGGTCAGCTACGAGATCACCGTGGCCGACATGGCGCGCCGCAGCGAGCGGCGTGCGTGGTGGGTCGCCACAGGCTCGTTGCTGATGTCGCTCGCACTGGCGGGCGGCTACTACTACATGCTGCCGCTGAAGGAAAAGGTGCCGTTCCTGGTCATGGCCGATGCCTACACGGGTACGGCGACCGTCGCGCGGTTGAGTGGCACGTTCCAGGGCGAGACGATCACCACCAACGAAGCGATCAATCGCAGCAACGTCGCCCAGTACGTGCTCGCGCGCGAATCGTATGACTCGGCGGTGATGGGCCTGCGTGACTGGGAACTGGTGTTCGTGATGTCCACCGATCCGGTGGCGCAGTCCATGCGTGTCCGCTATGCCGGCAACAATCCGCAGAACCCGTTCGTGATGTACGGTCGCGAGCGCGCCATCCGGGTCAAGATCCTCAGCATCACGCCACTGGGGGCCGAGCCGAACGGCAGCTTCCGCGGCGCTTCGGTGCGCATCCAGCGCAGCCTGCTGGACAAGCGCACCGGCGTCTCTACCTACCTGGACAACCAGCTGGTGACGATGCGCTTCAGCTACAACCAGAACCTGGCGCTGTCCGAACAGGATCGCATCCTGAACCCACTGGCGTTCCAGGTCACCGAGTACCGCGTCGACAACGACTACTCGCGTGGCGTGCCGGTGCCGGATGACGGCGCCATGCAGGCGCAGGCGCAGCAGGCCGCACAGGCGGCGCAGCAGGCACAGGGTGTCTACGATCCCAACAATCCGGCCGCGGCCACCATGATCGATCCGGCCACCGGCCAGCCGGTCGCGGCTCCGGTCAACGGCCAGGTGCCGGGCCAGGCAATGCCGGGCCAGCCGGTACAGGGTCAACCCATGCCGGGTCAGCCGGTGCAGGGGCAAGCAATGCCGGGGCAGGTCACGCCCGGACAGCCGGCCATGAGGCCGGCGCAGAACAATTCCACCGGAACTGCTGATGGAGCAAGCAACCGATGAGTAGTCGAAATATCAGGGGAAGCGCGCTGGCGCTGCTGTCGATGTTGTCGTTGCTGTTCTCAGCAGCGGCGATGGCGCAGGCGGTTGACCACTACGAGTACGAGAAGGACCGTATCTATCCGGTTCGCACCGGCCTGGGCCTGACCACCCAGATCGAGTTGAGCCCGAACGAGAAGATCCTCGACTACAGCACCGGCTTCAGCAGCGGCTGGGAACTGACCCGTCGCGAGAACGTGTTCTACCTCAAGCCGAAGAACGTCGACGTCGACACCAACATGATGGTGCGCACCGAGACCCATTCCTACATCTTCGAGCTGAAGGTGGTGGCCACCGACTGGCGCCAGCTGGAACAGGCCCGTCGTGCCGGTGTGCAGTACAAGATCGCCTTCGTCTATCCGAACGACACCGTGTTCGGCGTCGCCCAGGAAGCGGTCGAGGAAGAGGCCAAGCCGTTGTTGAGCTCGGAACTGGCCAAGGACCGCCAGTACAACTTCAACTACTCCTATTCGACCAGCAAGGCGAAGAAGATGGGGTGGCTGATCCCGGTCAACGCCTATGACGATGGTCGTTTCACCTACCTGAAACTGCCGAATTCGCCGGAGTACAAGACCGGCATCTTCCCGGCGGTGTTTGGTCGTGAAACAGAATACGGTGAAGACTTCGTGGTCAACACCACGGTTGAAGGCAATACGCTGATCGTGCACGGGACACACCCGTACCTGGTCATCCGCCACGGCGACTTCGTCGTCGGCCTGCGAAGGAACGTGAAGAAATGAGCCAGCAGAACACTCCCGGAAACGACCCGAACAACGGACGCGACGAGAGCCAGAGCCCGTACGGCGCACAGGGTGCTTCGGACGCGCAGTCGAACCCGTACTTCGGCACGACCCAGGCCGAGCCTGCGCCGGATCTGGATGCGGCCGCGCCGCAGCTGCGCTCGGCCGAAGAGCAGCGGCTGAACCGAAAGGCGCTGCTGTTCCTGGGCGGCATCGTGGTGCTGCTGGTGGCCATGGGTTTCCTGCTGTTCCGCAAGGGCCAGGATGACAAGGACGCTGTGCAGAAGGTGCCGGACGTTGCGCGCGTGTCTACGCCGACTCTGCCGGACGCCGTGCAGACGAGTCCGGTGCCCTCCCAGGCCATGCAACCGGTTGATCCGATTCCGATGACGCCGCCGCTACCGCCGCCGCCGCTGGATTCCACCCCGCTGTTCGTTCCCCAGTCCGATTCGGCGCGCGAGATGGACCGTGGCCCGACTTTGCTGGACCGCCGCATCGGCTCCGGGAGCGGGGTGGGTGGTGGTGATGGACAGGATGGCAACGGGAGCAATGGCGGCCGCGGCATGGATGAGTACACCCGTGCCATGCTGGCCCAGCTGCCCAACAATCAGGCGGCGCCGGCAAAGGTTCGCCGCGGCCCGGACGTCGAGGATGTCTCCAGCGCCACCTACATCCAGAGCCCCGATGCGCTGCTGGTGCGTGGCACCTACCTGCGTTGCGTACTGGAAACCCGCATCATCACCGATCTCGCCGGCTACACCTCGTGCCTGCTGACCGAGCCTGTGTACTCGATCAACGGTCGCAACCTGCTGCTGCCGAAGGGCTCCAAGATCTATGGCGCTTACGGCGGTGGTCCGATGGGCAAGCGCGTGGAAGTGATCTGGGATCGCATCACCACTCCGAATGGCATCGACGTTGCGATGTCCAGCCCGGGCGTGGATCAGCTGGGTGGCGCCGGTCATCCGGGCCAGTACAGCGCGCACTGGGGCAGCCGTATCGCCTCGGCGCTGATGATCAGCCTGATTTCCGACGCCTTCAAGTACGCGGCCGCCGAACACGGTCCGGAGACGACCACCATCGCCAACAACGGCATGACGGTGCAGTCGCCCTATGAGAGTGCTACCGCACGCACGATGGAGCGCCTGGCCAACGAGGCACTCAGCAGCAACCGTCGTCCGCCGACCGTCACCATCAACCAGGGCACGATCGTGAACGTCTACGTCGCCAAGGACGTCGACTTCACCAACGTGCTGCACCCCCGCCGGTAACCCAACGAACGATCATGGACGCCGAAGTGTCACCCCTCGCCCTCGTCTCCAGCGATTTCCTGCGCTATCAGTACGAAGTGCTGGGCATCGCCGAGTACATGACGTCTCCGGAAGTGACGGAAATCTGCATCAACCGTCCCGGTGAGCTGTACCTGGAAACCCGGGCGGGGTGGCAGCGGGTGGACGTGCCGAGCCTGACCTTCGAGCGGGCCCGGCAGTTCTGCACGGCGGTGGTGAACGAGAGCAACACCGGCCAGCGCATCACCGATGCCGATCCGGTCGTGTCGCTCACGTTCCCCACTGGCCAGCGTGCCCAGTTCGTGATTCCGCCGGCATGTGATGCAGGCAAGGTGTCGATCACCATCCGTCTGCCGTCCAAGCACACCAAGTCGCTCAGCCAGTATCACGAAGACGGCTTCTTCAACCAGATCCTGGAGAGTGATGGCAGCATCAGCGAACAGGATCGCGAGCTGCTGGAGCTGCGCCATTCGCGCGAGTACGCCGAGTTCTTCCGGCGTGCGGTGATGTACCGCAAGAACATCGTGGTATCCGGTGCGACCGGTAGCGGCAAGACCACCTTCATGAAGGCGCTGGTCAACCATATCCCGGACAGCGAGCGCCTGGTCACGATCGAGGACGCGCGCGAACTGTTCCTGACCCAGCCCAACGTCGTGCACCTGCTGTATTCCAAGGGTGGACAAAGCACCAGCAATGTCAGCGCCAAGAGCTGCATGGAAGCCTGCCTGCGCATGAAGCCCGAACGCATCATCCTGGCCGAGCTGCGCGGTGACGAGGCGTTCTACTTCATCCGCAACTGCGCGTCCGGTCATCCGGGTTCGATCACCAGCTGCCATGCGGGCAGCCCGGAGCAGACCTGGGACCAGTTGGCGCTGATGGTGAAGGCCTCGACCGAAGGTTCGGGCCTGGAATTCAACGTGATCAAGCGACTGTTGATGATGACCATCGACATCGTCGTGCATATCAAGGCGCATGCCGGCTCGCGCTACATCACCGGCATCGACTTCAATCCTGGGCGTGCCCAGGGGCAGGGGGGCTGAAGGATGCTGCCAGGACTGGAAATGATGGCGTGCCCGGAGATGGCCGTGTCGATGGATGTGATGCAGCACGTCATCAACGTCGAATCGTCGCGCAATCCCTACGCGATCGGCGTGGTTGGCGGTGCACTGGTGCGCCAGCCCAAGGCCTTGGATGAAGCACTGGCGACGGTGCGCATGCTGGAAGAGAAGGGCTACAACTTCTCGATCGGGCTGGCCCAGGTCAATCGCTACAACCTGGGCAAGTACGGCCTGGATTCCTACGAGAAGGCCTTCCAGCAGTGCCCGAACCTGCAGGCCGGTTCGCGCATCCTCGCCGAGTGCTACAAGCGCTCCGGTGGTGACTGGGGCAAGTCGTTCAGCTGCTACTACTCGGGCAATTTCGAGACCGGCTTCCGTCATGGCTACGTGCAGAAGATCTACGACTCGATCCGCCGCGGGCAGCAGGTCGCCAGTAATGGTGTCGCACCGATCGACGTGGTCAGTCGGGGGGAGCGCCGCGCGGTGAAGGTCGAGCATCACCCGCAGCTGGCTTCGCCGGCGCAGGCGCGCATCGTTGCTCAATCCAATGGCCCCGTGTACGTGCCGTCGGAAGATCCCGCACGCGCCTATGTCGTGTACCCGTCCACCGGGGCGATGGCGCGGGGCAGCCTGCTGAATCTCGCCGACCAGGCGCTGTCCAAGGTGGTGCTGGGTTCAGTGGACAGGATGATGCAGCCTCAGGCGCAGCCCAGCCAAGGGCCCGCCTATCCCCAGCAACAGGCCGGTGGCATGCCGCAGCAGCTGCCTCAGCAGGGTGCTGCACGGGCGATGGCCATGCCGCAGCAGTTGCCAGGCGCTGCCGGCGCCGGCAATGAGGGGCCAGTGATGCTGCGGCCCTGGAGCGAGCGCAACCAGCCTGTCGCCGGTGGCGACAATTCATTCAACGCACCGGTGCAGGCTGCGCCGGTGCAGCAGATTCCCGCAGGGGATGCGGCCTTCGTGTTCTGACGAAGTCGTGGTGCGGCCAGTCCCCCGGCTGGCCGATTCAGTTGTGTTAGTCCATCAACAAGGAAATCAATCCATGAAGCGATCCAATCTCGACCTCGTCCAGGCCCAGCGCACGCTGAAGACCCTGCTGATGGCCACGATCTTCGTTGGCGCACTGTTCGCCCCGCAGGTGTTCGCCACCAGTCCCGACTTCGGCGGCACCGACAAGAAGGTCTGCGGTTTCTTCTCCAACATCAACGGCCTGCTGAACATGGCCTCGATCGCCGTCGTGACCATTGCGGTGATCTTCGCCGGCTACCAGATCGCCTTCGCGCACAAGCGCATCGGTGACGTCGCGCCGATCCTGATCGGTGGCGTGCTGATCGGTGCCGCCGGCCAGATTGCGCGCATGCTGCTGGGCGAGGGTAGCGACGGCAAGTGCGGTGGTGGCACCAGCACCTCCTACCTGATCAACCACGTGATCCAGTACTACAGTGCATAAGAACGTCGTGTTCCGCGGCTGCACGCGCCCAGCGATGTTCCTGGGTGTCCCCTACCTGCCATTTTTCATGGTGGCAGGTGGGTTGCTGCTGCTCAGCATGTACACGAACTTCTGGTTCCTGCTCACCATTCCGGTGGCGGTCTTCATCATGCGGCAGATGGCCAAGCGTGACGAAATGATCTTCCGCCTGTTGGGCCTGCGCCTGATGTTCAAGCTGAAAGTCCGCAACGTGCAGGAACACGATGGCATGTGGGTATTCAACCCCAACCATTACCGCGACAAGCCGGCCCGAATGGATTGAGGTCCGGATCCGGCCTGGCGGGCGTCTGCGCCCGCCGGGTCTTTTGTAACTCCTTGGCACTACCTCTTTGGAAGCAGTCGTATGTTCAGCCCTGACACCTCCATCAGTGAGTTCATTCCGTTGTCGTCGCATGTCGCTCCGAACGTGGTCAAGACCACGGGCGGCGATTACCTGCTGACCTGGCATCTGGAAGGGCTGCCGTTCGTCGGCCGCGAGGAGTGGGAGCTCGAACATCGCCACAACACGTTCAACCGCCTGCTGCAGACGCTGCGCGCGCCGGATTTCGTCAACGTCGCCTTCTGGGTGCACGACATCCGTCGTCGCCGCACCCTGAAGGGCAAGAGCAACTACAAGCAGCGCTTCAACCAGGATGTGTCCGATCAGTACATGGGCATGTTGTCCTCACAGCGCATCATGCAGAACGAGCTGTACCTGACCATGATCTACCGCCCCGTGGTGGCGGGTAAGCGCTTCGTAGAGAAGTCGGCGAACGTGGACAAGCTGCGCGCCGAGCAGGAGCAGGCGGTCGAAAAGCTGATGGAGCTGGCCGGCAACGTCGAGGCCGTGATCCGCGATTACGCACCGTATCGCCTGGGAATGTACGAGGCCAAGAACGGCGTGGTGTTCTCTGAAACGCTGGAGCTGTTCGGCTACCTGATCAATCGCATCGACGAGCCGGTGCCGGTGCTGTCGGCACCGATCAAGGACTACCTGCCTGTCAGCCGCCATATGTTCTCGGCCAAGACCGGCGATTTCGCGATCAATACCCCCAATGGTGCCAATCACTACGGCGCCATCCTGAACATCAAGGAGTATGCCGAGGGCACTTACCCGGGCATCCTCAACGGCCTGAAGTACCTCGACTACGAGTACGTCATCACCCATTCGTTCAGCCCGATGGGGCGGCAGGACGCGCTGAAGGTGCTTGATCGAACCAAGGGCATGATGATCTCCTCCGGCGACAAGGCGGTCAGCCAGATCGTCGAGCTCGACCAGGCCATGGATCAGCTGTCGTCCGGCAACTTCGTGCTGGGTGAATACCACTTCATCATGGCGGTCTACGGTGACACTCAGGCCAAGCTATCGCAGAACGTCGCATCGACCCGCGCCGAGCTGTCCAACGCCGGCTTCGTGTCGACCAAGGAAGACCTTGCGGTCACCTCGTCCTTCTATTCGCAGCTGCCGGGCAACTGGCGCTATCGTACCCGCCTGGCCAATGTCAGCTCGCTGAACTTCCTGGGCCTGTCGCCGCTGCACAACTTCGCCACTGGCAAGCAGCACAACAACCCGTGGGGCGACTGCGTCACCACGCTGCAGACCACCAACGGCCAGCCGTACTACTTCAATTTCCACGCGACCCATCCGTCGGAAAACTCGCTGGGGGAGAAGGCGATCGCCAACACCATGGTGATCGGCAAGTCCGGTACCGGTAAGACCGCGCTGATCAACTTCCTGCTCAGCCAGGTGCAGAAGTATGAGCCGTCGCCGACCATCTTCTTCTTCGACAAGGATCGTGGTGCGGAGATCTTCGTGCGCGCCTGCGGAGGCAACTACCTGGCCCTGGAGAACGGCGCGCCGACCGGCTTCAACCCGTTCCAGTGCGAGAACAACGAAGCCAACGTGCAGTTCCTGGCCGACCTGATCAAGGTGCTGGCCGGCAAGCGTGAGTACAGCGCCCGCGAGGAAGA
Source organism: Stenotrophomonas muris (assembly GCF_052751275.1). NCBI lineage: Bacteria > Pseudomonadati > Pseudomonadota > Gammaproteobacteria > Lysobacterales > Lysobacteraceae > Stenotrophomonas > Stenotrophomonas muris. The sequence continues at coordinate 1,016,188 of NZ_CP199879.1, forward strand.
AGACATCTATCGCGCGGTGGAAAGCATGCTCGATACGCCGATGCATCTGCGCAGCATGACCAATTTCCAGAAGAGCCTGCCCAACATGGGTGACGATGGCCTCTACGCGCGCATGCGGCGCTGGACCTCGGGCAATTCGCTGGGCTGGGTCTTCGACAATCCGGTCGACACCGTTGATCTGAGCAAGGCCAACATCATCGGCTTCGACTACACCGACATCATCGACAATCCCGAAGTGCGCGTGCCGGTCATCAATTACCTGCTGCACCGCCTGGAGTCGCTGATCGATGGTCGTCCGCTGATCTACGTGATGGACGAATTCTGGAAGATCCTGGATGGCGAAGGTGGCCTGAAGGAGTTCGCGAAGAACAAGCAGAAGACCATTCGTAAGCAGAATGGCCTGGGCATCTTCGCGACGCAGAGCCCGGAGGACGCGCTGAAGAGCGACATCTCGGCAGCGCTGATCGAGCAGACTGCCACGTTGATCCTGCTGCCGAACCCGAACGCCAGCAAGAGCGACTACATGGACGGCCTGAAACTGACCGAGGCCGAGTTCAAGGTGGTCACTGCCCTGGACGAGCGCTCGCGCTGCTTCCTGGTCAAGCAGGGTCACGCGTCCAGTGTGTGCCAGCTCAACCTGCGCGGCATGGATGACATTCTGTCGGTGATCTCGGCGTCCACTGACAACATCGACATCATGCATCGGGTATTGCAGACAGCTGCGGTACGCGCACGAGTGACGGTGGATGAGCTGACGCCGGAACAGTGGCTTGAAGATTTCTACAAGAATCGAAAGGGCTCGGGCAAGGCGGCTGTCGCAGCGCGCGACACTGTTACCTGATCCGCGAGACGGCCTGCCCGAAGACTACGAGTTCCGATCAATGGAGACTGATATGAACAATACCAAGCAAGCTTCCTCGCCCCGCCGCCGCGCGCCCCGTCTTGCAGCGATGACCGTGGCAGCCGTGATGGCGCTCGGCACCGGCAATGTCAGCGCCTGGATTCCCGTGCAGGAGACCGGTACCAGCCTCATCCAGCACCTGCTCAATCAGATCAACACCTACAAGACCGAGGCGACCGTCTACGCGGCCAAAGCGCAGGACGCGGCCGAGTACGTCGAGCAGAACACCCGCTGGATCCGCACGCTGGAGCAGTATCGCCAGGCGCTGATCCAGGTGCAGGCGGCGGTGAACAGCTTCGGCATGCCCGACAGCGCGCCGCTGGTGCCGGTGGCACCGAACTATCTGGTTGCCGAAACCTGCGGCAAGGCGCTGGACTTCAGCCTGGAGTCCGCCTTCAAGGTGTTCGTGTTCAATCCGCAGGCGGATGTGAAGGAGCAGCAGATGCAGATCTGCGTCAACATCCGGATGATGCAGAACCGCAAGTACAACGACGCGATCGATTTCCTGACCCAGACCGTTCCGCGCATCAACAACTCCTTGACCCGCATCCTCAAGATCCGCCTCACCAACAACGATCAGGGCACCGTGCAGGGTGCCGACAGCGAATCGCTCCGCACCGCCAATGACATTGCCGCACTTGCCCAGAGCTGGGAAGCACGGATGAAATCCTATGATGCCTATATCGAGGTCATGGAGGCCAACCAGAAGGTGGTGGCGCAGGCCGCATTGAAGGGGGACCCGACCAAGCAGCTGATCAGCGACATGGTCAAGACCACCGCACTGAAGGCCGCGCTCAGCGTCAAGTGATCGCAGGCCGCTAATACGTAGACATGCGCTGCAAAGCAATGCGGCATTTCATGCAGTAACGGAATTACCAAGGGATTGTGGAAATGACGATCAGGTGGCTGGCCAACTTTGATTTCTCAGGCGGATTGCAGGATCTGCTGGGCTACGCTGTGCGTGTCCAGTCGATCGGCGATTTCGTCTTCTTCAAGCTGATCATGGATTACCTGCGCGACAGGATCAGTGACTACGGCATCGACCTGATGGGGCGCATGATGTCCTGGGTCGGTGGCATTGCCCTGGTGCTGATGACGCTGTGGGTACTGATCCAGGGCTTCCGGATCGTCACCGGCCGCAGTCGCGACTCCATGATGGTGCTGGTGACCAATATGGCGCGCGCGGCGTTGATTGTGAGTGTTGCCACCAGCATGGCGATGTTCGGCAGCAACCTGCAGAAATTCCTCAACGAGGACGTCAAAGGCCTGATCACCCACGTGGTGACCGGCAAGGACCAGCAGCCGGAAGACCAGATCGACAAGAGCCTGGCGTGGATGCAGGTGGCGCTGTCGAGCATTGATGGCATCAAGATCCTGAATGATCCAGGGTTGCAGGCGGACAAGACGCGGGCGCTTTGGTTCATCGGCATGGGCACGGGCGGTCCGGCCGTCACCGCTGGTGCGATGTTGCTGCTCTACGAGGTCGCGCTGGCGCTGTTCATCGGCCTGGGTCCCTTGTTCATTCTGTGTCTGCTGTTCGACCAGACCAAGCAGCTGTTCCAGCGATGGCTGTTCTACGGCATCGGCACGATGTTCTCGATGGCGGTACTGGCAGCGATGGTATCGATCGCGCTGGACATGGTGATCCGTGTCTCGACCGCGTTCTGGTCCACCGCCCTGGTCAACAAGTTCCTGCTCGAAGGCGCCTCCAGCGACGGCATGACCAGCCAGGCGATGCAGCAGGGCGGCATGGGCCTGATTCTCACGACCCTGATCCTGACCGCTCCCCCAATGGCAGCGATGTTCTTCCAGGGCACGCTGGGTAGCTTCATGGCATATTCGCAGATAGGCGGCAGCCCGGTTGCTGCTGCGCCGGGACCTAATGGACAGCCGCCGGGTAGTTACAAGCCTACTGATCCCACGAGTACCGAGAGGCGCGCAGAGAGCAGTCAATTGACGATGCCGAAGGTGGCGCCAAGTCATGATGCGCCGAGCCACACTCCCGGAGCGCTTGGAAATGCGCCCACTCGTTGACTGAAAGCGGAAGCGTTTCCGCAGAAATTGGAGAGTCGTCATATCATGCGCATGTATCCGTTCATTTTGTTGGCATCGTTTGGTGTTCTTGGCGCCTTTCTTCCAAATCTTGGTCGTGCAGAGGGCGGAAGTTGCCCTCCGGGCTTCTACCCAATTGGGGGGCAGGGCGCGAGCGGCTGCGCTCCAATTCCTGGCGGCGCTGCTGGATCAGGTGACCAGATACCCTTGCCGCCTCGGCCCACGGGCGAATGGATCAGCACTTGGGGAGCGATAGCGACCTCTCTTGCTACTTCCGAGGTGGGAATGGTCTCAGATATGCGATCTGCAGAGCTTGCTGCTTCTGAAGCCATGCGGCGGTGCGCTGGTGGTGGAGCACGGGATTGCAAGGTTACGGTATCCTACTCAAACCAATGCGTGGCATGGTTAGTTCCATCTGCTGATTTACCTGGAGCCCAATCTGCGGTTGGCCGTGCTCCAAAAAAGAGGATTGCGATTGCAGAAGCGCAGAGAAAGTGCGTGGATCCGAGTGGCAAAAAGTGCACCGTTTTTTACGCTGATTGCTCCGAGCCAGTTTTTCGAAAATTTTGAAAGTTGAGTTGACTCAATTGAAGTCTGTCCAACGGCGCCACGTTCGTGATCAGGCTCAATGCATGTGCGTTGGCTGGATGCTTATCTCAAAACGCCATGTGGGTCTGATCGATCGGGGACTTCGTGTTCTTCCGGTCGATCCTGTCGTATCCGCGCAAGAGGATTGACGAGTTCGGCATCGAATTGCTCGGCAACATGATGGCGTGGGTCGATAGCATCGCCCTGATACTGATGACCCTGTGGGTGCTGATCCAGGGCTTCCGGATCGTCACCGGCCGCAGCCGCGACTCCATGATGGTGCTGGTGACCAACATGGCGCGCGCGGCGTTGATTGTGAGCGTTGCCACCAGCATGGCGATGTTCGGCAGCAACCTGCAGAAATTCCTCAACGAGGACGTCAAAGGCCTGATCACCCACGTGGTGACCGGCAAGGACCAGCAGCCGGAAGACCAGATCGACAAGAGCCTGGCGTGGATGCAGGTGGCGCTGTCGAGCATTGATGGCATCAAGATCCTGAATGATCCGGGGTTGCAGGCGGACAAGACGCGGGCGCTGTGGTTCATCGGCATGGGCACGGGCGGTCCGGCCGTCACCGCTGGTGCGATGTTGCTGCTCTACGAGGTCGCGCTGGCGCTGTTCATCGGCCTAGGTCCCTTGTTCATTCTGTGTCTGCTGTTCGACCAGACCAAGCAGCTGTTCCAGCGATGGCTGTTCTACGGCATCGGCACGATGTTCTCGATGGCGGTACTGGCAGCGATGGTATCGATCGCGCTGGACATGGTGATCCGTGTCTCGACCGCGTTCTGGTCCACCGCCCTGGTCAACAAGTTCCTACTCGAAGGCGCCTCCAGCGACGGCATGACCAGCCAGGCGACGCAGCAGGGCGGCATGGGATTGATCCTGACGACCTTGATTCTGACTGCGCCCCCAATGGCGGCCACGCTCTTCCAGGGGACATTGGGTGGTTTCGCGCCATACTCCCAGATCGGTGGATCGGCAGCGGGCCAGCCGGGTCCACAGGGCCAGCCGCCGGGTTCGTATACGCCGCCGGCACCAAATGCGAGTGCGGCACAAAGTACGACAACACAGGCGGATACATCTTCGCGAGTGTCAGGACAAGGGGTATCTTCAAGCCCGTCTGAAATTGATCCAGGCCGATATGGTTTGGCAAGCAAGGTTAAATGAGGTGAAGGCCTATGATTCGGCGAACATGTAGCGTTGCAGTCTTGCTGAAGACAATGCGGGTGCTAGTACTCATTTGCGTTGCATCACTTGGCGTCTTCCCATTTGTGGTCAGTGCAGAAGGGCGCTGTCCCCCGGGTCAGTACCCGATTGGGGATGATCGTGCGCCTGGATGCGCGCCAATCCCTGCAGGTGGGAGCGCCGACTCCGGCCCAAGGGCGACTGGTCGGTGGATCAAGACTTGGGGCGCGGTAGCAACCTCCTCAACAGGTGAGGTTGGCGTGGCAATTGAGAAGCGGTCGAAGTCTGACGCCGCCAAGGAAGCTATGTATCAATGCGCAAAGCTGGGTGGTCAAGATTGCAGAACAGTGAAGGCTTACAAGAATCAGTGCGTTGCACTAATCTCGCCATCCACATCTGAGCGCGGAGGTTCGGTTATCTCTAGCGCGGAGACTGAACAGATTGCCACCGAGCTGGCTATGAGTACCTGCACAACACGAGGTAGTAGAGGATGCAGCAAGCTCTACAGTGCATGTACGAAGCCGCTCTTCGAGAGCTTCTAAAATTGAAAGCAGCAGGTTGCGATAGTTGGTGTTGCTATCAGCCTGGTCTTGTTCGGTGCCAGCATCGAGGGTTTCCTTGTCCACGATGTCAAGGTGGTGATCTCGACGGTTAGGTACTAAGCAAGCGTGAGAGGCTGCTTGCTCTGCTTGCAAGAAGGGCGTGGCGAGCATTGATGGCATCAAGATCCTGAATGATCCAGGGTTGCAGGCGGACAAGACGCGGGCGCTGTGGTTCATCGGCATGGGCACGGGCGGTCCGGCCGTCACCGCTGGTGCGATGTTGCTGCTCTACGAGGTCGCGCTGGCGCTGTTCATCGGCCTGGGTCCCTTGTTCATTCTGTGTCTGCTGTTCGACCAGGCCAAGCAGCTGTTCCAGCGATGGCTGTTCTACCGCATCGGCACGATGTTCTCGATGGCGGTACTGGCAGCGATGGTATCGATCGCGCTGGACATGGTGATCCGTGTCTCGACCGCGTTCTGGTCCACCGCCTTGGTCAACAAGTTCCTACTCGAAGGCGCCTCCAGCGACGGCATGACCAGCCAGGCGATGCAGCAGGGCGGCATGGGATTGATCCTGACGACCTTGATTCTGACTGCGCCCCCAATGGCGGCCATGTTCTTCCAGGGCACGCTGGGTAGCTTCATGGCATATTCGCAGATAGGCGGTAGCCCGGTGGCGCAGGCACCGGGCCCGAATGGGCAGCCGCCGGGTAGCTATTACACGCCGGATAAACCTTCAACGAGCAGTGGCAGTCAATCGGGTGGATCGACTTCAGTTGGGAGCAATGTCGTAGTCACTGGCAGCAACTCCACAGCTGGGTCAGGCAATTCTGATACTGGCCGTAAAGGCTTAGCTTCGAACTAGAGGCCGGAGATGAAGTCAATTCGTGTCTATTCAGGTGCAGTAATCCTGCTGGGTCTGGGAATCATTGCCTGAGTTTGAGAACTCCTGAGGTTGCGCTTATGAGTTTCTGGCTGAAAACGTAGAAATGCCTGATTAGCCGGAAAAGACAAGGCGCCGGATGAGCAGATCGACAAGAGTCTTTCTTGGATTCAGATAGCGCTGTCCAACATTGCAGGAAGACAAGACACGCGCCGTGTGGTTCATCGGCTTGGGTGCCGGTGGCCCGGCAGTGACTGCTGGCTCGATGCTGTTGCTCTATGGAGTCGCGATGGCGTTGTTCATCGGCTTCGGTCCACTGTTCATCCTTTGTCTGTTGTTCGATCAGAGCAGGCAGTTGTTCCGGCGATGGCTCTTCTACGGAATCGGGACCATGTTCTCGATGACGGTACTGGCAGCGATGGTATCGATCGCGCTGGACATGGTGATCCGTGTCTCGACCGCGTTCTGGTCTACCGCCTTGGTCAACAAGTTCCTACTCGAAGGCGCCTCCAGCGACGGCATGACCAGCCAGGCGATGCAGCAGGGCGGCATGGGATTGATCCTGACGACCTTGATTCTGACTGCGCCCCCAATGGCGGCCATGTTCTTCCAGGGCACGCTGGGTAGCTTCATGGCATATTCGCAGATAGGTGGCAGCCCGGTTGCTGCTGCGCCGGGACCTAATGGACAGCCGCCGGGTAGTTATAGTTACTACACGCCGGATAAGCCATCCAACAACGCTAATGTGTCCACCAACACCCAGGACGCGACCGCTGGAGTATCACGCATGACGTTGCCGCAGAGTTCGACGTTGGGAGCACAGGAGACGGGTCTTCGGGGAGCAAATCGTTAGGTCCGCCGTCCTCCATGATGGCCGTTTCACCGAATTGTCTTGGTCGTTGAATAGAGCTTATGAAAATTGAGAAAGTGATGCTGTTAGTTCTGTTGCTCGCGTTCTCTGTAAGTGCATATGCGGAGGGTCGTTGTCCGCCCGGACAGTACCCGATTGGCGGCCAAGGAGTAGGCGGCTGCGCTCCGATCCCTGGTGGAACTGGTGGGGGGGAGGTTCCGAGCCCTCGAGCGACCGGGCGTTGGATAAAGACCTGGGGGGCCATCTCTCGTTCGATTACAACGGGTGACGTGGGCGCTTCTGTCGGAAAGCGTGCCAAGGCGGATGCAATAGCTGAGGCGCAGTCGCGATGCGCATCGTATGGGGCGGTGGACTGCGCTGTTGGGCTCACCTACAAGAATCAGTGTGCTGCTCTCGTGGCTCCTGAATCTGGGTCTGGTGGGAGGATATCAATGGCTGGAGGGCCTTCTAAAGATGTCGCTACAAAGGCAGCGATGAAGAGTTGTTTAGATAACGGGGGGAGGGCTTGCGTGGTTAAGTACACCGACTGCAGTGAGCCCTTGTTTGAGAAGTTCTGACTCAACTGTGAACTTGTCCTGCTCGCTGCCGTTGTCCACATTGATTGCGCCCGGCGATCCTCGCTGGGCTGCCAACCTTGTCATTGCCTCCGCCACATGCTCCCCGCGTAGCGACTGGTCCACGACGATGGCAAGACACTCACGCGCGAAGTAATCAACCACGGTCAGCATCCGGAAACGGCGACCGTCAAACAGTGCGTCGCTGACGAAGTCCATTCCCCAAAGTGCATTGGGAGCAACGGCTACCTTTATCGGCTGACGCTGGCGCGCACTTCTACTGCGCCGAGGCAGGCAATGCCCTAAAGAAAGGCCTTCCTCCTTGCAAATACGATGGACCCGCCGACCAGGGTGCGTCGCTGGGCAGGCCTCAGAACTTTTTTGTGACCACCTCCTGCAACATGGCTTTGTCCAGGCTGAGATCAGCAACCAATTGCTTGAGCTTTCGGTTTTCCTCTTCCAGCAGCCTTAAACGTTTCAATTCCGAAGGGCCAAGCCCACCGTACTTATTTCGCCATACGTAGAAGGTGGCCTCGGCAATACCCATTTTCCTGCAGATCTCGCCTACTGCCGTTCCCTGCTCTGCCTGCTTCAGCGCGTAGGCAAACTGCTCCTCGGTGAAACGCGACTTCTTCATGCCTGAATCCTCGTTTGTCACGGGGCCCAATGTGCCGACGTCTCTACTCTCGCCTGCACCAGATTTCTGGGGGTGGGTCACTTTCGTTCAGGCTTAAGGTGCCGACTCTGCGCCAACGGGGGGCGTCCCGCGAGGCGACGCGCCAGGCCGTGCTATAGGGCGCCATCCGCGCTACCGTAAGTCTTCGCGCCATTCGAAGGAACGAATCATGCAGAATCCAGGCCGTGTTGCCTCACTGATTGGCGGACTGCTGTTCGCCTCGTCGACCCATGCGGCTGATAGCTGGGTCATCTTCACCGGTGGCGAAACGCCGAACCGCGAGGCATGGGTGGTCGATGCGCAAACGCTCGCCGACCGCTCGGATCTGGTCGGTTTTCTGCAGCGTGCCACGCCGGCAGAGCAGAACGCGTACCTTAAGCAGTTGCGCCGCAGGAAGCCGCCCAAGCCCGGTGACCCGGTTGCGGGTCCGGAGCCGGTGTACGAGATCCAGGTCAATACCGTCTACGAGAACGCGACCAAACCGAATCGACTGGTCAGAAAGTACTGGGTGAACTGCTCACGGAACACCGTGGCCACCAGGACGAGTCTGATCCAGTGGCGCGATCGGCCAATGGAGAACGTCCCTCCGGATAAGTTCGAACCGCGAACCGAGGCGATTGCTCCTTGGCAGGTGCAACTGGTGCGTTTTGCCTGTCTCGTGGGGCCTGATCCCAAGGCCAAGGCGCCAGCGGAAATGATGAAGCGTGGCTTCCTTTCCATCGGTGACGTCGGGCAATCGCCTGTGGATTTCATCTGGGCCAGCCTGTGGAAGGACGGCAAACGTCCAGCATTCACCTATCTGCCGGGCGACGCTGAAATGGATCGTACTGTGCGTAGTCTGGAAGCGACTGTGGCGCGCGGCCAGAGTGAAACCAGCAAAGCTCTGGATGAGTCGCGGCGCGCAGCCAACCGAGTGGGTCGCAACAATCTCATGGACCTGTGGATCGGCAAGACAGAGCAGGAATTCGTGCGGACGTGGGGCCCACCGGATCGTGTGGAGAACGGGGCCGATGGTTCGCGCACGTTGTACTTGCATCGTGGCGAGCGTGTGCAGGGATTGAATGCTTCTGGGCATGTCGTCAGTGACGTAAACAATCGATGCGATATCACGGTGCTGACGACGGACGGCTACGTCCGCGACTACGCCACACAGGGGGCCGCATGCGCCCAGCAGTTGCGCTGAGCGCGATTGCTGGCCACAACGCGAGGAAGCATGGCTTGTGCTGGGTCCCGCACCCGTCGACTTAAGCGGCGTAGGCTTTCCGTGCAACATCGCCCCGGCCGGACCAGACCGTATGTGGGAATGCGAGCCATACCTGCGGTGCCATCCACCGCGTGTCTGATGGTCGGATAAGCCACCATTCACGTTAACCGCGCTGTTTCTGTGATCAAGTGCGCTTTTCATCCCAAGCACCCTTCGACGAGCGCTGCCTCCTCGAAGTAAGCTGCGTGCGCGTCAAAATCCCGACGCGCCGGTGCCATCCAACACAGGAGCTTTTCCGTCCATGAGGACTGTGTCCCCCCGCGGTGCGGGTGACGCTTGCCACCATCGCGGTTGCCGTGGGCTCGGGGCTATCATCCGCCATGGCGGCCGCAGGGCACGTGCGAGGCATCGCCCCGTTTCCGGCCTCCGCTCGGGAACTGGCAAGACGGGATTGAAGGAGTTGCAGGGGATGGAGAAGGGGAGTGGCACGCACATGGACAATGCCCTGGCGTTCGTTCCGTCCGGCGCGAACCTGCTGGAAGCCGTACGCGGCGATCTGACCGGTAATGGTTTCCAGGACCAGCTCCTGGTGATCGACCAACCTCCTCCGGAGGGCTTGCTGCCCGGCGAGCACGGACCGAACCGGGTCCTGTTGTTGCTGCTGGGCGATGCCACGGGCCGCTGGCAGCTGGCGGCACGCAACGACAAGCTGGTGCCGTGCTCAACGCGCGGTGGCATTGCCGGTGATCCCTTCGCCTACGTGACGATTGAAGACGGCGCGTTCAGCGTGATCACCAACGGCGGCAGCCGCGAACGCTGGAGCAGCATCTACACCTTCCGGTATGCACCTGCCGAGCAGGCGTGCTGGGTGCATGGCGTGCAGCGCAAGGTGGTGGACACCGAAACCGAAGCAACCCACACGCGCGATTTCTCCGCGGCCGAGCTTGGCCGGGTGCGGTTCGAGGATTTCGATCCGTCCGTCGTCGCCGACGTCAGCTTGCCTTGAGTGCCATGCCTGTGAGGAGGCGGGAGTATCCAACGATGATCGAGCAGGAGTTTCACCGTGTCGCAGGATAGGGAGTCGTTGCTGTTGCGGCAGGCCACGGAGGCCGGCATGACTTCGTCCCGGGAACTGGCCAACTTCATGGCGCAGGCCGGGCATGAATCCCGTGGCTTGAGCCGTCTCAACGAGAGTTTCAACTTCACCCGGGGCATCTCGCAGATCCCGGTGGAAGCAGCGTGGCGCAATGGCAATGGCGCGCTGGAGAGCGCCCGCCAGGAGGCGCTGCGTGGGCGGCCGGAGAACCTGGCCGAACTGATGTATGGCGGGCGCATGGGCAATGACGCGCCCGGTGATGCACTGAAGTATCACGGCCGTGGCTATCTGCCGCTGGTCGGCAAGGAGAATTACGAGCGTGCCGGCAAGGCGCTGGACCTGGACCTGGTGAATCAGCCGGAGCTGGCCGCGCAACCCGAGCACGCAGGCCGTATTGCCGTGTGGCAGTGGCAGACGCGGGTGCCGGAAGCGGCGCGCGAGGACGTGCGCGAAGCGACGCGTGCCCTGAATGGCGCGCTCAACGGCATCGAAGCCCGCCAGCAGCGTTTTGACGTGTGGCAGCAGAAGCTGACCCCCGATGTGATGGCGCGCCTGGAGCGTGGCGAAGTGGGGGCGCCTGCCCAGCCCACAACGGGACGCGACATGTCGCAACCGGGCGAGCCGGGATACACGCTGTTCTCGGGAGCGCGCCAGCACCTGCAGCAGATGGGGCCGCAAAGCGGTCTGCGCAGCGTGCAGGAACTGGACAATGCCGCCGGCGCACTGGCGCTGAGCGCGCAGAAGGCGGGGATGTCGCGCATCGATCATCTCCTGGCGGGTAATGACGGTCGCACGCTGTTTGCTGTACAGGGCGCGCTAGGCGATCCGGCCATGCTGCGCGCATCGGTCGATCGCGAACAGGCGGCGCAGCAGCCGCTGGCGCAGAGCAGCCAGCAATTGGCTGCCAATGTCGCCCAGCAGGACCCGGCGGCCGCGCTCGCCCGCGAGCAGGAGCAGCGTTCTCGATCCCTGTAACACCGATGCCGGCGGGCAGGGTGCCCGCTGGCGCTTTACGTACGACGCGTGGCGCCCTGTGGCGCCGACATGGAAACCCACCCGTAAGGACACCACATGCGAATCGTTCCCCCGAATGCCCGCCACGCCGCTGCCCGCTGCAATGCACCCGTGCGTCGCCTGCCGCCGCTCTGGCTGCTGTCACTTGGACTTGCCGCAGCGTCGGCACAGGCTCAGGAGGCAGCGGCGCCCGTCGTGGAGACGCGCCCCGCTGCCGAGGCTACCGTTGAGGCGCCTGCAGGGGCGGCGCCCGTTGCAGCGCCCGCGGCGGCCGACGCCGTTGTCGCGGCGCCGGCTCCCGAAGTACCGGCTGCCGCGACACCCCCTGCGACACCGGTGGTGGACACGCAGCCGGCGCCGGCTGCGGACCCGGCGCCTGCGCCCGTTCCGCCCGCAGCGGCGGCGCCTGTGGCTGCACCGCCTACAGTCGTCGAGTCAGCGGTCCCGGCGGTAGCGCCGGCACCGCCTGCATTGGCCATCGTGCCGTTGCCGCCCGAGCAGGCGACCGAGCGTGCGCTCGGTGCCCGCTGCCCGGTGGATCTGGCCGGGCGGCTGGCGAGCCAGGGCGACCTGCTGATCGGCGCCTGCCAGGGCACCATGCCGGCGCATCTGGCTGCGATGCTGGTCGCGCTGCCCGAGCAGGACATCCACCTGCCGCGCAGCTGGCGCGAGCGTGAGGTGCGGCAGAAGGCCTGGTTCAAGGCGGTGCCGGGCTACGGCCAGCGCCCGGACTTCATCGTGCGGATGGGCGACATCTGGGTGCGCTCGTTGGAAGGGCGCGACGCCGACAGCACGTTCTACCTGGTGTCGGCGCCGTTCACCTGCAGCGACCAGGTCGCCAACCGGGATGAGTACGGCGCGGAGCCGGTCCGCGTGCCAGCGGGTGAATGCCGCGAGGCCCATGTGGCCCAGCGTGTGTACCAGGTCCGCGGGGATGCGGCGCCGAGGGATGTAACCACCGATGCCATGCCGGCCATGCCGCAGCAGGCGGAAGCTGATCGTGCGCGCCAGCTCTCGCGTGAGGGACGGATCAGCCTGGACCACAGCAAGTTGCAGTATGGCCCGGCCATGCGCTGGTTCGTGCAGTATCCGGAGTCGGCGCAGAAGGGTGGTCCGCGCGCCTACGGTGACTGGAACCGCGAGCACATCGCGTTCGTGGTCTGGACCGGCGATCGCTTCGAGCTGCGCGACAAAGTCGCGCGGGCGCAGTGGCCCTGTGATCCGGTGGCGCCCGGCGATCGCGCCTGCGGTGGATTCCCGGATTCCGGGCCGGATCTGTTCGTGACGGCCGGAGCATCGCTGCCGGTGGCGGCCTCCAGCCCCTGAACCAGAGTGCCGATGTACAACGGGAGCCGGAAAGACCGGCTCCCGTGCTGTCCATCAGGCCTGCAGGCTGCGGGTCTGGTTCTGCTGCTGTTCCAGCTGCTGGTCGCGCTCCAGTGCAAGGCGCTGACCTGCGGCCTGCTGGTCGATGCGCTGGCTGCTCTGTTCCAGCGGTGTGTTCATCGCCACCGCCGTATCCACTGACACGCGAAGGTGGGCCGGGTCACCGCCCTGGCCCTGCACGGCAAAGCTGCGCGAGGCATCGGCATTCATGACCACTTCGTCGATGCGCTTGCCGCCCGCCGCATGCATTTCGGCGGCCAGGCTGCCGGCCAGTTGCGTGCTCATTACGTCTGGTACCCGGCCGACGCGGACGTCCTGCGCGTGCACGCCACGGATCGCGTCGTTGAACAGTGGGTTGCCCACATGGTTGGCGTCGTCCATGCGCAGCATGCTGGTGTGATGGCCGTTCTTCTCCGCTTCGCGGCGTGCCGGCTCACCGGGCTGCAGCGGGCCGCGGATATGGTCGTACAGATCGACGGCGCCGCCCGGAATGCCGCGCGCCGCGCGGGTGACACCACGGCGCAGTGATTCAACGTCGTCGCGGTACTCCTCGATCATCCTGGCGTTGTCTTTTGCCAGCTTCTGCGTTTCCGGGTGTTTCAGCACCGAGCCGTCGCCGAGGAAGTTGCCCAGCTTGTGCGCACCGAACGAGCTGCCTGCGGCGATGATCGGCCGGTCAGGGATCAGGGCGCGCAACGAGTGATTGCTGAAGCCGTTCGCGGCAAGCGTGCTGATTTCATTTGGCCGGGCGTAGATGCGCACCTGGCCGAAGTGCGGCGACGCCGCGCTGACCGGATCGGACGCCATGACATGGTTGATCATGGTGTTGCCGCCTTCCGGGATGCGGTAGCTGAGGCTGACCGCGCCATAGGCGTTGAAGGTCTCGCCCTTGACATTGAAATGGTGCGAGGTGATCTGGGCCAGCGCGCCACCGAGAGAGTGGCCGGTGACGGTGACTTCGGGTGGGCGCTGTCCGAGATCCTGCCCCTCCTTCTTGGCGTAGGCCAGGGCGCGTTGGGTCAGCGCGATGGCGTCCGGTGCCTGGACGTTGGTGCGGGCGACAACCATGCCACCATCGGTCAGGATCGCATCGCGGGCGATCTGTTCGGTGCCGCGATGTGCGACGACAATTTCATTGGTGTCGACTCGCTGGTAGATCGTTCCCTGATAACCGTTCAATCGATTATCAACGTGCTCGAGGATCTTGTACTCATGCCCGTTGATCGCTACGAGCTCTTCCTTGCCGGGAGCGCGTCGACCGACCGCACGGTCCTTGTACACGTCGTCGGAAATACCCGCATAGTCTTGGCTGCTGAGGCTCATTGGCGGACCTCATTGGCTTCAAGTGAAGCCGAGAACAGCGAATTCTGCAGCTCAGGGCGGAACTTGGTGGGGTCTTCTTGGCCGCTTGCGCCGTAGTCAGGAATCTCGTTCACGCGCGGATAGTCCGAACGAGGATAGTGGCGAGTCTCGGTCTCGCCTTTCACGAATGGCGCTGCTTCAATAAATGAAAGGAAACGCGTCTCGCCCTCGGCCCCCGTCGCCTTCAGCATCGCGCCTGCACCGGTGAACTCCCACTTGCAGACACCGCGACCGTAGTAATCCTCATCCAGCATGCGGTCGATGTATACAGTGCCCCGGTACTCGCCATCAGCGACCTTGCGCAGTTCCACCGGTTCCTGGCTGGTAATCCGTGCAGCCGTGCCGGTGGCCGGCTCGATATAGCCACACTGGTCTTCGTTGGTGACGTCGTACTGCGCGACACCTTCGACCACCGCGAAATCGCCCGGGGCGTCCTTCAGGCGCAGCACCAGTTCATAGGCCTTGCGCGGGCTGGGGTTGAGCTTGGCGAGGCCGCGCCCACCCTGGGCGACATCGGCTTCAGCAGCGGCACGTTCCTGGTTCATGGCGGTCTCCGGATGGCAGGCGGTCAACAGAAGTAGAGCAAGGCACGGAATCATCTTGTGGCGCAATGTCGGCCTCCTGGTGTGTAAGGGTGAATGTGGAACTGGCGGCTCATGGCACGAGCTTCTGCACAGTGGTGGTGGTTGAGAACAGCGCATTGCGCAGCTCTTCGCTGTACCCCGACGGAGCTTCCTCGCCACTGGCGCCAAAGTTGGCGACAGTGTCGGCGCGCGGATAGACAAGGTTCGGGTAATAAAGCGTCAGAGGCGAGTCGTACTCCATGCGCTTCTTGTCGATGAACGTCAGGAATCGCGTATCCGCCTTGCTGGTCGTGGCGCGCAACATCGCACCGACACCCGTCAGCGTCCAATGGCAGACGCCACGCCCGTAGTAGTCCTCATCCAGCATACGGTCCAGGTAAAACGTACCGCGGTACTCGTTCTCGCTGACCTTGTGCAGGGTGATGGGCTCCTGGCTGGTGATGCGGCCTGCAGTGCCTGTTGCAGGCACGATCCGTCCACAGTCTGCGTAGTTGATGGCGTCGTACTGGGCCACGCCCTCAACAACGGCGAACGGGCCTGGCGCGCCCTTAAGTGTCAGCACCAGCTCATAGGCCTGCTTCGGCGCCGGGTTGAGTTTGGCCAGGCCGCGTCCACCCGCGGCGACGTCGCGCTCGGCATCGGCGTAGGGCGAGCATGCCGCCAGCAGGACGAGGGCGAGCACTGCCAGCAGCGGCCGTCCCCTGTGTGCGAGGTGCGCTACACCCATGGCCCGATCCTGCATCGTGCGTCCGTGTCCATCTATCCTTCCTGGGTGGCAGGTTTCTCGATTATGGAACGTGCCGGGAGCCCTGTGCCACCCCTTGGAGACGGATTTTTGACGCTCCCGGGGCGCGCCGCCGGCAGATCGCTTGCCGCACAGGGCATCCGATCGTCGCGTTGGCTCTGACGCCGGACGCAGGTTCGCCGCTGAATCCGTGACCGGAATCGATCATTCACATGTCCATCACTTCATCAAAGGTGTTGTCCTTGAACTGCACGATCCGCCCTGAAACCCGCGAAGACCACGCGGTCATCCATGCACTCACCGAGGCGGCCTTCCGCGAAGCCCCGCACAGCAGCCACACCGAGCAGTTCATTGTGGATGCGCTGCGTTCGCGTGGAGAGTTGAGTCTTTCGCTGGTCGCCGAGAAGGACGGACAGGTCGTCGGGCACATCGCGCTGTCGCCGGTGACGATCAGCGATGGCAGCACCGGCTGGTTCGGCCTCGGGCCAATCTCGGTACTGCCGGACTGGCAGGGGCAGGGCATCGGTGCGGCGCTGATGCACGCGGCGCTCGGCGCATTGCGTGAGCAGGGGGCACAGGGCTGCGTATTGCTGGGAGAACCCGCGTATTACGGTCGATTCGGATTCCGCGCCGAGCCGGGCCTGGTGCTGCCGGGTGTGCCGCCAGAGTACTTCCAGGCGCTGTGCCTGCGGCCACCGATGGCGCAGGGAGAGGTGCAGTACTCGCCGGCATTCGAGGCCACGGCCTGATGATCGGGGCGGGCCTCGAACATCCGTCGAATGTCAGCCGTTGTACCGGAGATGGATCAGGGGATACGGGCGGCCCTGCGAATCCAGCGGTGAACGTCCGGTTTCGACGAAGCCCATGCGCTGGTAGAAGCCGACGGCCTGCGCGTTCTGTTCGTTGACGTCGGTACTCAGCTGCGGATGCAGGGCCAGCGCGTGCTGCAGCAACTGCCGGCCGATACCGGTGCCGCGTACGTCCGGATCGATGAACAGCGCTTCCATGTGCGTGCCGTCGATCAGCATGAAGCCAAGGGGGCGGTCCTGAGCGTCGACGGCCACGGTCATCGGAGCCTGCGGCAGGAAGCCGGCGACTTCGGCATCGATGGCCTGGCGGTCGTCGGCGCTGAGGAAGTTGTGGGTGGCGTCGACGGCGCGGCGCCAGAGGTCGACGAGGGCGGCGCCGTCGTCGGCGCGCGAGGGACGGAGGGTGGTCATGGGTTCACCAAGGTGCTTGCAAAGAGCGCGTAGTATGGCGCGTCCCGACCCAGCGCGCAGGCGTGGATTCCTCCGGTGTTGCGATGGCGGATGAAGGGGCTGTAGGCAGTGGCCTCCGCGCGCAGCACCACGCCATCCTCGAAATCGCCGCTGTCGTTGAAGGGCACGGTGGGCCACCGCGGCCATTGCGCCAGGCGTTCGCGGTAGTAGTGGGTTGCTGCAGCCAATGCCTCGTCGTGTGCCTGCACGTGCTCCGCTGCCAGCCCGGAACGCACGCCATGCACCAGATGCGGCTCCAGCACGTCGAAGCCGACGTAGCGCAGGCTGTACATCAAGGGCCACAGCAACAACCGGGTATCTCCCTCGCGGCCGTCGACGGCGCAGGCCCGTGCCGATGAGCCGGTGGTGACGCTCAGCAACGCACGCTTGCCGCGCATCGCGCCGTGCTCGTGGCGCAGGCGGCTGTTGTACATCGGCCCGTAGACCAGCACGCGATCCAGCCAGCCCTTGAGGATTGCCGGCGGCGCGAACCACCACAGCGGGAACTGCAGGATGACCAGATCCGCGGCCTGCAGCAGCTGCAGATGGCGCTGCACATCGGCGGGCAGCCGACCCTGTTCGGCGCCGTGGCGTTGTTCGCGCTGGGCATCGAAACGGCCGGGCTGCAGGCGACTTGAATGATGGTGGGCCGCTTCCAGCGGATCGAAGCCCTCTGCATACAGGTCGACCACGTCCACCTGCAGTGCGTCATGCCGCAGCTGCTCCGCGGCCTGCGCGGCCAGGTGGGCGTTGAAGGAGCGGGGTTCGGGATGGGCAAGCAGGATGAGGGCGCGCATGGGGCGAGGTGTTCGAGGAGTGTGCGACCATCCTCGCGGCGCCGGTATGCCCCGGCAATTACGCACCTTGAGGTAACCATGGCCTATCCGGGCGATGTCTATGCCGCCGATTGCTCGGCACGCGATGCGCTGGCGCTGATCTCCGGCAAGTGGGTGATGCTGCTGTTGCCGGCGCTGGCGCAGGGCCCGCAACGCAATGGCGCGCTGCTGAGGAAGATCGAAGGGATCTCGCAGAAGGTGTTGACCCAGACCCTGCGGCAGCTGGAGCGCAACGGCCTGGTCGAGCGGTGTGATCTGGGCAGCAAGCCACTGCATGTGGAATACCGGCTGACCGAGGTCGCACGTGGACTGGTTGACACGCTGTCCGCCCTGGACCGTTGGGCCGAGCACAATTTCCCGGCGCTGGACGCTGCCCGCGAGCGCTTCGACGCGCGTTAGCGGCGCCTGCACGGCCGCGGGCGTACAATGCGGCCCCGGCGGCCATCCTGGCCCTGCA
Source organism: Stenotrophomonas muris (assembly GCF_052751275.1). NCBI lineage: Bacteria > Pseudomonadati > Pseudomonadota > Gammaproteobacteria > Lysobacterales > Lysobacteraceae > Stenotrophomonas > Stenotrophomonas muris. Next base: position 1,034,383 of record NZ_CP199879.1, read on the forward strand.
GACACGCGAGAACCGCCATGACCGACGCCCTGGGTGTACCGGTGCACGACGCCGATGAACACTGGATGCGCCATGCGCTGGCGCTGGCCGAGCGTGCGCAGCGCGAGTACGACGAGATCCCCGTTGGTGCGGTACTGGTGGGCGCCGATGGCCAGCTGCTGGGCGAGGGCTGGAACCTCAACATCGCCTCGCACGATCCCAGTGCGCATGCTGAGATCGTGGCCATGCGGGCCGGTGGCACGCGGCTGGCCAATCATCGGCTGCTCGGCAGCACCCTGTACGTGACCCTGGAACCGTGCGCGATGTGCGCGATGGCCATCGTGCATGCACGCGTTGCCCGCCTGGTCTACGGCGCCAGCGACCCCAAGACCGGCGCCTGCGGCAGCGTGTTCGACCTGCTGGGCGATGCCCGCCACAACCACCGGGTGGAGATCCACGGTGGGGTGCTGGCCAAGGAGGCCAGCATGCGCCTGACCAACTATTTCCGTGCCAAGCGTGGCAAGCCGCCGCTGCTGCTGGAAGACCATGCCGGCGAGGCCTGAGGGGGCGAACCGGTATGATGGGCGCCTCTTTCCATCACCGGCAGGCCGCGCGCCTGCCCAGCAACGAGGCGACACATGGCGGACAACGGCGCGGCCAACGAGCGACTGATCTGGATCGACCTGGAAATGACCGGGTTGGATACCGACAACGATTCGATCATCGAGATCGCCACCGTGGTCACCGATGCCCAGCTCAACGTGCTGGCCGAAGGGCCGGAATTCGCCATCCACCACCCGCTGGAAACGCTGGAAGCGATGGACGAGTGGAATCGCAACCAGCACCGCCGCTCGGGCCTGTGGCAGCGCGTGGTGGACAGCACCACCACCCTGGGCCAGGCCGAGGCGCAGACGGTGAACTTCCTGGCGCAGTGGATCCCGGCCGGCCTGTCGCCGATGTGCGGCAACTCGATCTGCCAGGATCGCCGCTTCCTGCACCGCCAGATGCCGCGACTGGAGAAGTACTTCCACTACCGCAACCTGGACGTGTCCACGGTGAAGGAACTGGCCAAGCGCTGGGCGCCGAGCGTGGCCGCCGGCGTCGGCAAGAACAGCAACCACACCGCGCTGAGCGACGTGCACGATTCGATCGCTGAGCTGCGCCACTACCGCCAGTTCATGGGCGCGCTGTCGGGGCTGCCGGTTGCCTGAACAACGACGCCGGGCATGGCCCGGCGCTATCGGATGACACGCCAACGGGTAGTGCCGACCGCTGGCCGGCAAGGCGCCGGGGTCGGATCCCTTTCCTGCGGAAAGGGCTCTGCCCCCTCTGTCGTACCCCGCGACGAACCGTTCAACTTCCTGGCGCTAAGATCGGCGCCATGAACGAGCCGATCCTGCTCCCCCGCGACATCGCCCATGACGCCCGCGACTGGTCCGACCTGCAGCGCGCGGTGGCCCTGCTGGAAGCGCCGACCCTGACCGCGCGCATGGCCAACCTGGTCGGCACGCCGCTGGAGTTCGCGGTGAAGGCGCTGCCCAGCTCGGTCTCCAACCGCATCCACGGCGCTGTGCAGGCGGCGCTGAGCAAATCGGCGCAGGCCGCGCTGTGGAGCATGGACAACAGCCCCGGCAAGGGGGCGTCCACCCGCTGGCACAAACTGGCGGCGGCCACCTCGGGCGCGGTCGGTGGGGCCTTCGGCTTCGCGGCCTTGTTCATCGAGCTGCCGGTGTCGACCACCATCATGATGCGTGCGGTGGCCGACGTGGCCCGCAGCGAGGGCTTCGACCTGTCCGAGTTCAGCACCCGCCAGGCGTGCCTGGAGGTATTCGCGTTGGGCGGCAACTCGCCGCGCGATGATGCCAGCGAGACCGGCTACTACCTGGCCCGCGGCTTCACCACGGATGTGATGCGCCACCTGTCGGCCGAGCTGGCCGGGCGCGTGGTGACCGGCCGCGACCTGACCCTGGGCGTGGCGCCAAAGGAAGCTGGCAAGCTGCTGGCGAAGATGGTGGAAAAGGTGGCGGCGCGCTTCGGCGTGGTGGTTACCGAGAAATTCGCTGCGCAGGCGGTGCCGATCGTCGGTGCCGCCGCCGGTGCAACACTGAATACCATGTTCACCGACTACTACCAGGACATGGCGCGCGGCCACTTCATCGTGCGTCGGCTGGAGCTGAAGTACGGGGAAGACGTGGTGCGCGCCTGCATGACCGCGTGGCGCATGGCGGCGTGCTGATCGAGCCCACGCTGTAACCGGCTTCGGGGTCGGAGCCCTTTGCGTTGCAAAGGGATCCGACCCCGGTTGCGCGCGGGGTCGGATCCCGTTCCGCAGGAAGGGGCTCTGCCGGTCATCCTTGCCTTGGGGGAACAATTGTTTTGCCAGTACATGCCTGTTGCCTGGCAGCTGGCATCCCCATCCTTTGCGGCAGTCCCCCCCGCAAGAGATCGCCGCCATGTTGTTCACTCCCCACCGCTTGGGCGCCTTGACCCTGCCCAACCGCATCGTGATGCCGCCGATGACCCGCTCGCGTGCCGCCGACGGCAACGTCGCCACCGCGGACATGGCCGCCTACTACGCCCAACGCGCCAGTGCTGGCCTGATCGTCAGCGAAGGCACCCAGATCAGCCCGCAGGGCCAGGGCTATGCCTGGACCCCGGGCATCCACAGCCCGGAACAGGTGCAGGGCTGGCGCCGGGTGACCGATGCCGTGCATGCCGCTGGCGGCCGCATCTACGCCCAGCTGTGGCATGTGGGCCGGGTCTCGCACGTGGCCCTGCAGCCGGGTGGTGCCGCACCGGTGTCGTCGTCGGCGCTGCTGGCCGAAGGCGTGAAGGTGTTTGTCGACCCTGCAGGCGCTGGCCCGGAAGCGGGCGTGGGCGAGATGATCCAGCACTCGATGCCGCGCGCGCTGCGCGAAGACGAGATTCCGGGCATCGTCGCCGACTATGCACAGGCCACCCGCAATGCACTGGCCGCCGGCTTCGATGGCGTGGAGCTGCACGGGGCCAATGGCTACCTGATCAACCAGTTCATCGACTCGCAGGCCAACCGGCGCACCGACGGCTATGGCGGCGCGTTGCAGAACCGGCTGCGGTTCCTGCGCGAGGTCGTGCAGGCGGTGACGGCCGTAGCCGGTGGTGACCGCGTCGGTGTCCGTCTGGCGCCGCTGACGACGTTGCAGGGCGCGGTGGACGATACGCCACAGGCGACCTATCTGGCCGCGGCGCACCTGCTGGGTGAGCTGGGCGTGGGCTACCTGCACATCGCCGAAGCCGACTGGGACGATGCACCGCTGATGCCGGTGGCGTTCAAGCAGGCGCTGCGCATGGTCTACCCGGGTACGCTGATCTACGCCGGCAAGTACACCGCCGAACGCGCCGAGCAGGCACTGGCTGAAGGCTGGGCTGACCTGATCGGCTTCGGCCGGCCGTTCATCGCCAACCCGGACCTGCCGGAGCGACTGCGTACCGGTGCGGCGCTGAATCCGCCGGATCGTGCGACATTCTTTGGCGGTGGCGCGGCGGGCTTCACCGATTATCCGACGCTGGAAGAGAGCGTCGCGGCCTGATCCTGGACGCTGCCGGCCAGCGGCCGGCATTCCGATGTCGTATCGCCGATGGGTGGGTGCCGACCGTTGGTCGGCACTACCGGCATGGATCAGGGCTTGTCGCGCACCAGCGCGTCAGCCTCTATCACCCCGCCATCCTTTCCATGCAGGTACAGGTGCATGTCCTGCTGCGGATACGGGATGTTGATGCCGGCCTTGTCATAGCCCAGCTTCAGCTGCTCCAGCAGCGTGACCTTGGTACCGAACCAGTCGGCCGACTTCACGTAGCAGCGGATGCCCAGGTTGATGGCGTGCGCGCCCAGCTCATACACCACCACGTCCGGTGCCGGTGTCTGCAGCACGCGTGGGTCGGCCTTCATCAACGCCAGCGCGGTATCGCGCGCCAGCTGGATGTTGTCTTCATAGCCGATGCCGATCACCAGTTCGACGCGGCGGGTCGGTTCGGCGGTGAGGTTGATGATCGGTGCTGCGGTGATCAACGTGTTCGGAATGGTGGTGTGCTGGTTGTCGGCACCGGTGATGACGGTCTGGAAGATGCGCACTTCGCGCACCGTGCCGGTCTGTCCGGCCACGGTGACCACATCGCCCACGCGGAACGGTCGCAGCGTCACCAGCATCACGCCCGAGGCGATGTTGGACAGCGAATCCTTCAATGCCAGGCCGACGGCCAGGCCAGCGGTACCGAGCACGGCCAGCAACGGGGTGATCTGCACGCCCAGCGTGCCGATCGCCAGCACCACCACGATCACAAGCGATGCGGCATACACCACGTTGCGCAGGAAGCTGCCCAGCATCGGGTCCACGCCCATGCGAGCCGTAGCGCGCGGCATCGCGTTGGACAGGCGCCGTGCCACCCACAGGCCCACCAGCAGCACCACGATCGCGGCCAGCAACGGTACGCCGTAGGTTTCCAGCAGGCGCTCCCAGTTGAGCGAGTGGAACCAGGGCGTTGCGGCGGGGGCGGGTCGGGCGGCGGCGATCATGCGGGAGTTCCTTTGCTGCTGAGGGACAGGCGCGAGGTGCGCGTGGCGTGCACGGACGCCAGAAACAGCAAGCCCCGCAGAGGCGGGGCTTGCGTGCGGCAGCAGTATGTGCGGACGTCGATGAAAGCGACGTCAGCCCATTACGGCATCAGCCGTTGGCCTTCAGCTTGGCCAGGCGCAGCCAGGTATCGACCACGGTGTCCGGGTTCAGCGACACCGACTCGATGCCTTCCTGCATCAGCCATTCGGCCAGATCCGGGTGATCGGACGGGCCCTGGCCGCAGATGCCGACGTACTTGCCCTTGGCGCGTGCGGCCTTGATCGCCATCGACAGCAGCTTCTTCACTGCCGGGTTCCGTTCGTCGAACAGGTGCGCGACGATCGACGAGTCGCGGTCCAGGCCCAGGCTGAGCTGGGTCAGGTCGTTGGAGCCGATCGAGAAGCCGTCGAAGATCTCCAGGAACTCATCGGCGAGCAGTGCGTTGGACGGCACTTCGCACATCATGATGATCTTCAGGCCGTTCTCGCCCTGCTTCAGGCCGTTCTGTTCCAGCACCTCGACGACCTTGCGGCCTTCTTCCAGGGTGCGCACGAACGGAATCATGACCCACAGGTTGTCCAGGCCCATTTCGTTGCGCACGCGCAGCACGGCCTTGCACTCCAGCGCAAAGGCGGCCGAGAAGCTCGGGTCGACGTAACGGCTGGCGCCGCGGAAGCCGATCATCGGGTTTTCTTCGTGCGGCTCGTAGTTGCTGCCGCCGATCAGGTTGGCGTACTCGTTGGACTTGAAGTCCGACAGGCGCACGATCACCGGGTTCGGTGCAACCGAGGCGGTGAGCGTGGCGATGCCTTCGGCCAGGCGGTCCACGTAGAAGCTGACAGGATCACCGTAGCCGGCGATCTTCTCGTCGATCTTCTTCTTGGTCGCCGCATCCTGGCGGTCGTATTCCAGCAGCGCGTTCGGATGGATGCCGATGTGGCTGGCGATGATCATTTCCAGGCGGGCCAGGCCGATGCCGGCGTTCGGCAGCTGGCCGAAGTCGAAGGCACGTTCCGGGTTGGCCACGTTCATCATGATCTTCAGCGGTGCCGGCGGCATGTTGCCCAGATCGGTGGTGGTGCGCTCGAAGCCGAGCTTTCCTTCGTAGATGAAGCCGGTATCGCCTTCAGCGCAGCTGACGGTGACCAGCTGGCCATCTTCGATCACCTTGGTGGCGTTGCCCGAACCGACCACGGCCGGCACGCCCAGCTCGCGCGCGATGATCGCGGCGTGGCAGGTACGGCCGCCACGGTTGGTGACGATGGCCGAAGCGCGCTTCATCACCGGTTCCCAATCGGGATCGGTCATGTCGGCGATCAGTACGTCGCCCGGCTGCACGCGGTTCATGTCGTCCAGCGTCTTCACCACGCGGGCCACGCCCGAGCCGATCTTGGCGCCGACGGCGCGGCCTTCGGCCAGCACGTTGCCGCCCTTCTCGGTCAGCGCGAAGCGCTCGATCTGGGTGGCGTGGCTGCGCGACTTCACCGTTTCCGGGCGCGCCTGCACGATGAACAGCTTGCCGCTGACACCGTCCTTGGCCCACTCGATGTCCATCGGGCGGCCGTAGTGCTCTTCGATGACCAGCGCCTGCTTGGACAGTTCCTGCACGTCCTCGTCGCTGATCGAGAAGGTGTTGCGCAGCTCGGCCGGGGTGTCCTCGATCCTGACGCGCTCACCCGGAACATCGGAATACACCATGCGGATCGCCTTGCTGCCGAGCGAGCGGCGCAGGATCGCCGGCTTGCCGGCCTGCAGGGTGGGCTTGTAGACGTAGTACTCGTCGGGATTGACCGCGCCCTGCACGACCATTTCGCCCAGGCCGAACGAAGAGGTGACGAACACCACGTCGCGGAAGCCGGACTCGGTGTCCAGGGTGAACAGCACGCCGGACGAACCGACGCCCGAACGCACCATCAGCTGCACGCCGGCGGACAGGAACACATCCTCATGCTTGAAGCCGTGGTGCACGCGGTAGGCGATGGCGCGGTCGTTGTACAGCGAGGCGAACACTTCCTTGACCTTGTGCACGACATCGTCGGCACCGGTGACGTTGAGGAAGGTTTCCTGCTGGCCGGCGAAGGAGGCATCCGGCAGATCCTCGGCGGTGGCCGAGGAACGCACGGCCACGGCCACATCGCCGCCGCCGTTGTCGGCGCTCAGCTTGGCGTAAGCGGTGCGGATGTCCTGGTCCAGCTGCGGCTGCAGCGGCGCATCGATCACCCAGCTGCGGATTTCCTTGCCGGCGGCGGTCAGCGCGTTGACGTCCTCGACGTCCAGCGTGGCCAGCCTGTCGAAGATGCGCTTGGACAGATCGTTGTGCGCAATGAAGTCCTTGAAGGCTTCAGCGGTGGTGGCATAACCGCCCGGCACCGAAACGCCCAGACCGGCCAGGTTGCCGATCATCTCGCCCAGCGACGAATTCTTGCCGCCTACGCGGGCCAGATCGGCCAGACGCAGTTCGTGCAACCACAGGATGTTCTCGTTCAAGCGCGATGCTCCGTTTGGCCATCGCCCGAGGCGGGCTGAGTGGCCGCGTCCGTAGGAAGAAGCCGATATGATGCCGGGCAGAGCACCGTCGGCACAAGCTTGTGCTGGCGGCCTTTTTAAGCTTCGTAGGGGGTAAAAGCGCGCATGTCGACCATCCGTCCGGTGTTCTACGTTTCCGATGGAACCGGTATCACCGCTGAAACCATTGGGCATAGCCTGCTGACCCAGTTCTCCGGGTTCAGCTTCATTACCGACCGCATGTCGTTTGTCGACGACCCCGAAAAGGCGCGTGAAGCCTGTGCCCGGATCCAGGCGGCAGGGGAGCGCTACCAGGTCCGGCCGATCGTGGTGAACTCCTGCGTGGACCAGAGCCTGAGCCTGATCCTGGCCGACAGCGGGGCGCTGATGCTGGATGTGTTCGCGCCGTTCATCGAGCCGCTGGAGCGTGAACTGGCCAGCCCGCGCCTGGCCCGGGTCGGCCAGGCCCACGGCATGGTCGATTTCGATACCTACCACCGTCGCATCAACGCGATGAACTTCGCCCTGACCCATGACGACGGCATCGCGGTGAACTACGACGATGCCGACGTGATCCTGGTGGCGGTGTCGCGCGCGGGCAAGACGCCGACCTGCATCTACCTGGCCCTGCATTACGGGGTACGCGCGGCCAACTACCCGCTGACCGACGAAGACCTGGAAAGCGATCGCCTGCCGCCGCGACTGCGCAATTACCGGCGCAAGCTGTTCGGCCTGACCATCGATCCGGACCGGCTGCAGCAGATCCGCCAGGAGCGCCGTCCGAACTCGCGCTACGCCAACCTGGAGACCTGCAAGCGCGAGGTGGCTGCGGCCGAGACCATGTTCCGCATGGAGCGGATCCCGACCCTGAGCACCACGCATACCTCGATCGAGGAGATTTCCAGCAAGGTGCTGGCCACGCTGGGGCTGCAGCGCGAGCTGTATTGAGCCTTTCCGGCGCGCCGCACTTCGCCCTGTAGAGCCGAGCCCACGCTCGGCTGGGCCGCCGGGTTCTTCCCGAACAGCAGCCGAGCATGGGCTCGGCTCTACACGGGGATCGTCGTTGTCGGGTTGGCCGTGGCTTGAGGCGCCCCCACGTTGAAGCACCAACGTGTAGGATCGACCCATGGCCCAAGCCTCGCCCCGCACCGAACGCATTCCCCGCCTGAGCCGGTTGAGCTGGCTCATGGGCCTGTACGCGGAGAACTACCGCCATCTGGTGCGCCTTTTCGAACCGGCCGGATTGGTGGCGGGCAGCTACATTTCCTCGATCGGCGACGGCCTGGACGTACGCCTGGACGTGATCGAGTGCCACCGCTACACGGTGGAACTGCGCCTGACCTACGACCTGGCCGACCCGGTCACCGGTGAGCCGGATCCCTCGGCGTATGTGCGCCTTTACCGTGACGCACGCCAGGCCGAGACCACCCATTGCTACGTCGGCCGCCGCTGGCAGGACACGATGGGCCTGTACCCGCCGCCGGCCGAGCTGATCAGCCACCGCATGCGGATGAACACCTTCCTCGGCAAGTGGCTGGAATACCTGGCTGAGCGCGGTCACGGCGTGGCCACCCTGCGCCGCGATCCCGATGGCGCAGGCACACTCGCCGAGCGCCGCCTGTCGCTGGTGCGCTGATCGGCCATAATCCACGGCTGACCTGCCGCTGGATGCCGCCCATGCCGTACACCCCGATCGTCGCCACCCTGGGCTACGTGCTGTCGCCTGATCGTCGCCAGGTGCTGATGATCCATCGCAACACCCGTCCGGGTGACCACCACCTGGGCAAGTACAACGGGCTGGGCGGCAAGATCGAAGCGGACGAGGACGTGGCAGCCAGCATGCGTCGCGAGATCGCCGAGGAAGCCGGCATCGACTGCACCGGCATGCGCCTGCGCGGCACCCTCAGCTGGCCGGGCTTCGGCAAGCACGGTGAAGACTGGCTGGGCTTCGTGTTCGTCATCGACACTTTCGAAGGCACCCCGCACGGCGGCAACCACGAGGGCACGCTGGAGTGGGTGGACCTGGACAAGCTGGACACGCTGCCGATGTGGGAGGGCGACCGCAACTTCCTGCCGCTGGTGTTCGACGCCGACCCGCGCCCGTTCCACGGCGTGATGCCGTACAAGGACGGCCGCATGGTCAGTTGGTCCTACAGCCGGCTGTGAGGTGACGAATCGGGTGGGTGCCAACCTTGGTTGGCACGCTCTTCTGGCAAATTAATACCCGGACAATATTGACTCGGTGAAATTACCCGGGCAATATTCACGCATCGCCTCTGATGCCATTGCCATGCCTGTGTCCCGACTTCCTCCCTTCAGCTGTTTCGACGGCCATCGCCTGGTCGCTTCCGGCACGCCGGAAGTGGCAGCGCTGGCGTTGAAACAACTGCGTGCCGACAACGCAGCCGGTCCGCTGCTGGTGTTCGACAACGCCAGCGGGCGAACCCGCGATTTCGACACGCGCGGCAGCGACACAGAGCTGCTGGCACGGGTGACCGAAGCGTTTCCCTCCGCCGTGGAGGCGGATGCCGACGTCACTACCGGAGAGGCGCCCGCAACCCCGCGTGGCCGTGGCCGCCCCAGACTGGGCGTGGTCGCCCGCGAAGTGACGCTGCTGCCGCGGCATTGGGCGTGGTTGGCCGAACAGCCGGGTGGGGCTTCGGTGGTGCTGCGCAGGCTGGTGGAAGCGGCCAGCCGTGCCGGTGCCGACGAGGATCGGCAGCGCCGCCACAGCGAGCGTACCTATCACTTCCTGCAGGCCATCGCCGGTGACCTGCCGGGCTTCGAGGAGGCCATTCGGGTGCTGTTCGCGCATGACCGCGCGGGCCTGGAAGCGGCGCTGCATTCCTGGCCCAGGGATGTGCGCGACCACGCCCTGCGGCTGGCGTTCGAAGACGCTGACGGCTGAGCCATCGCGCCGTTGCTGAGCGACGGCGTCATCTGATCGCGGGCCGCGGCCCGCTTCCCCTGTGCTTGCTTTGCTGGCGGAAACGCCGGGCAAGGCGGCGCCTTGCCCAGAGAATCCCATGAGCCCCCCTGTACATCCGACACCTCCGGCAGCACCCCCGCTGTGGCGCACCTACCTGACGCTGCTGCTGCCGATGCTGCTGACCAATGCGTTGCAGCTGGCCGCAGGCACGCTGGACAACATCTATCTCGGCCACCTGCTTGGCACACAGGCGGTGGCTGCGGCCGCGGCGTTCTTCCCGGTCTTTTTCCTGCTGCTGGCCCTGGTGATGGGCCTGGCCACGGGCGCGATGGTGCTGATCGGCCAGGCCTGGGGCGCGGGCCGCCCGCAACAGGCGCGCGCGGTGGCCGGCAGCGCGGTGGCGCTGATCCTGCTGTTGTCGGTGCTGGTGATGGCCCTGGGCGGCGGTTTCGCGCCACAGCTGCTGGCGGCACTGGGCACGCCGGCAGCGATCCTCGGCGAGTCCATCGTGTACGCGCGCGTGCTGTTGCTGGCGGCTCCGGTGTTCTTCCTACTGTGGCTGGCCACTGCCGTGAGCCGCGCGGTGGGCGATGCAAAGACGCCGCTGCAGGCGCTGCTGCTGGCCACGGTGGTCGGCCTGCTGTGCACGCCGCTGCTGATCCTGGGCTGGGCCGGCCTGCCGCGGCTGGGGTCGGCCAGTGCGGCTGTATCGGCGGCGTTTGCCTCATTGTTGGCCTTGGGCTGGTTGCTGTGGCGCTGGCAGCGGGTAGGACATCCCCTGGCGCCACGGCGCGAGCTGCTGCGTGCCATCCGTTTCGATGGCGCGCTCATCCGTGCGATGCTGCGCATCGGCGTACCGTCTTCGCTGCAGATGCTCAGCCTGGCCATTGCCGAGATCGTATTGCTGGGCTGGATCAACCGCTACGGCTACACGGCCACGGCGGCCTACGGTGCGGTCAACCAGTTGATGAGCTGGGTGCAGCTGCCGGCCATGTCACTGGGCATTACCGCCACCATCCTCGCGGCGCATGCGATGGGCGCGGGGCGTACGGCACGGCTGCCCGGCATCGCCCGCACCGGCGTGCTGCTTGGACTGGCGATGCTGAGTGCAGTGGTGCTGCTGGTGATGGCGCTTGCGCCCTGGCTGACCGGCCTGATCCTGGTGGCTGCCGAAGCGCGTGAACTGGCGACGCTGCAGTTGCGCACGGTGGCATGGGGCGTGCTGGCGATGGGCGGCAGCACCGTGCTGGTAGGAGTGATGCGCGGCAGTGGCACGGTATGGCGGCCAGCGCTGCTGGGCATGGCGGCGGTATTGCTGCTGGAGCTGCCGCTGGCGATGTGGATGCAGGCGCAGCACGGGCTGGCCGGCGTGTGGTGGGCGTGGCCGCTGGGGTTGCTGGCGATGCTGGTGATGCAGGTGTTCTGTTTCGAGCGCTGGCGGCGGGTGCAGGCTGGGTAGTGCCGGCCGCTGGCCGGCAACGCGGAACGGTCGGGGCAGCCGGCCAGCGGCCGGCTCTACCACTTCAGGGCCGCTGCGCCAGCGGCAGATGGAAGCATCCGGCATCATCGCCGCCCGTCACCAGGAATCGGACGCGGCGGCGGCGGGCCCGCCGGTGACCATAGCGCCGACTCTGCGGCTTGGGAAGTAGGGAAACCCCGCGGAAGAGTGATGAGGAAATGTCCACCGTCGCAGTCGGTGAGATCTGGTTGTCCACAGGGGGTGTGGATTACGCGTGGGCAACTTTGTGGATAAGCCCCGACAGGCGCCACCCCCCTAGGCTGTCAAGATGGGTGGCGAAAAATTCACCGCCGGTGACGACGGGTGAGGGGGCGGTGAAGGATCGGCTGAGCCAGCGCTGTCGCCAGCGGCGGCGCTCGCGGTAACCTGTGGGCCTTGATGCTCCGTGAGACCCCATGAAACGTCACTTCTCGATGCTGCGCGAATTCCAGCTGGCCGACTGGTTCACCCTGGCCAATGCTTTCTGCGGCACCGGTGCGGTCTTTGCCGCGATGCGCTTCCTGCAGGACGGCGAGCGCGGCTATCTGCTGTTCGGCATGGCGCTGATCCCGCTGGCCTTCATCTTCGACGCCCTCGACGGGCGCATCGCGCGCTGGCGCAAGTCCAGCTCCACCCTGGGCCGCGAGCTGGACTCGCTGTCCGACGTGATCTCCTTCGGCGTGGCGCCGGCGGCGCTGGCCTATGCCTGCGGCATGCAGGGCGGATGGGACTGGCTGGTGCTGAGCTACTTCGTCTGCTGCGGCGTCAGCCGCCTGGCACGCTACAACGTCACTGCCGAGGCGCTCGCCGGCGACGAGGGCAAGGTCACGTATTTCGAGGGCACCCCGATCCCGACCAGCCTGGTGCTGGTGATCGCACTGGCGATTGCCGCCGGCACCGATGCCATCGGCCAGAACATCTGGTTCGGCCAGTGGCAGATCGGCCCGTGGCAGCTGCACCCGATGGTGCTGTTGTTCGCCCTGTCCGGGTCGCTGATGATCAGCAAGACCCTGCGTATTCCCAAGCCATGAGCCAGCCCTGCGGAGGCCTGCGATGACCAGCTCGGCCCACGACACCGGCAGCAGCGATTTCGAAACCCTGGCCCGGCAGTATTTCGGCGCCTGGGGCGATGCCCTGCGCCATGCGAGCACGCCCGGCGCACCCGCCGGTGACGATCCCGGCAGTTGGCAGCGGTTGTTCGACTGGTGGGGCCAGCTGTTGCCCGAGCAGGCGCAGGGCGCGCCGGAAGATGCCGTGCGCCGGTTCCGCGAACAGGCGGGCAGCTGGTACGGCACCATGCAGGAGGTCGCCGCACGGTTTGCGGGCCGCGACGCCAGCAGTGCCGATGTGGCCCAGGCCTGGCGCGAGGCGGTGCAGGGGCAGGGCGACGGCATGCTCCAGTGGATGCTGCAGGGCGCCCGTGGCAGCACGCACGCCGGCGCCGCGATACCCGAATTCGCCGCCTGGCTGCAGCAGTTCCAGCTGCAGGCGGGCCCGTGGCTGCAGAGCCCGGCATTCGGCCCCGGCCGCGAGCACCAGGCGCGCTGGCAGGCCCTGCTGCGTGCGCAGGAGGAATACCAGCAGCATTCGCGCGCCTATGTCGATCAGATCAAGCAGGCACTGGACGAAGCCTTTGCGCTGTTCGAGCAGCGCCTGGCCGAGCACGAACAGCCCGGCAGCCAGCTGACCAGCGCCCGCGCGATGTTCGACCTGTGGATCGAAGTTGCCGAGGAGGCCTACGCCAAGGTCGCCATGTCCGAACCGTTCCAGCAGGTGTACGCCTCGCTGGGCAACGCGCAGATGCGCCTGCGCGCCGGCCTGCAGCGGGAGGTGGAACAGATGAGTGAACGGATCGGCCTGCCCACCCGCAGCGAGATGGATGCCGCACACCGCCGCATCGCCGAGCTGGAGCGCAGCCTGCGCCGCCTGCAGGCGCAGGTGGCTGTGCTGGCCGGAACCGCTGAGGTCGATCCGGTGGCGCAGCCGGCGCCGGCGAAGGTGAAGCCAACTGCGCGCAAGGCCGCGAAGAAGGCCGCGCCGGCAAAGAAGGCGCCTGCGAAGAGGACATCTGCGAAGAAGGCCGCACCTCGCACTTCCGCTCGGGCGCGTGACCGATGAAGGGACCATTGGGCTTCAACGCCGATGACCTGATGCAGGAGAGCCTGGCCATGCAGCGCAAGCTGATGGAAGGGCTGAAGCTGCTGCCGCAGGTGGAAGACGTGGACTATGGCGTGACCGCGCGCGAGGAAGTCTGGCGCGACGGCAAGGTGGTGCTGTATCGCTTCGTCGGTGAGCAGGCGCCGACCCGGCGCACGCCGCTGCTGATCGTCTACGCGCTGGTCAACCGGCCGTACATGGTCGACCTGCAGGCCGACCGTTCGCTGGTGCAGAAGCTGCTGGCGCTGGGCCAGGACGTGTACGTGCTGGACTGGGGCTACCCGGACCGGTCCGAACGCTTCCAGACCCTGGAGGACTACCTGCTGCGCTACATCGACGGAGCGGTCGATGCGCTGCGCGTGCGCAGTGGTGGCCCGGTCGACCTGCTCGGCATCTGCCAGGGCGGCGTGTTCGCGCTGTGCTACGCAGCGTTGCGCCAACAGAAGCTGGGCAAGCTGATCACCATGGTCACCCCGGTCGATTTCCAGACCGCCGACAACATGCTCTCGCACTGGGCGCGGCAGGTGGACGTGGACCTGCTGGTCGATACGCTGGGCAACATCCCGGCCGACCTGATGAACGCCAGCTACCTGATGCTCAAGCCGTTCCGCCTGAACGTGCAGAAGTACGTCGGCCTGCTCGACATCCTCGATGACAAGGCGGCGCTGGAGGACTTCCTGCGCATGGAGAAGTGGATCTTCGATTCGCCGGACCTGGCGGGCGAGGCGTTCCGCGATTTCATCAAGCAGTTCTACCAGGCCAATGGCCTGATGAAGGGCACGGTAAGGATCGGCGAGGAAGCAGTGGACCTGTCGCAGGTGACGCTGCCGGTGCTGAACATCTACGCCGAGCAGGATCATCTGGTGCCGCCGGACGCCTCGCGCGCGATGCGCGGGCGCCTGGGCACGGACGACTACACCGAGTCCAGCTTCCGCGGTGGCCATATCGGCATCTACGTGTCCGGGCGCGCGCAGCGCGAAGTGCCGGCCACGATCGATGGTTGGCTGAAGGCGCGCGACCTGTAGAGTCGAGCCCTGCTCGACTGACTTGGAGGGATGATGACGTACCGGGTTTTGTTGATTCTTGCGGTACTGCTGGCAGCGCCCCTTGCCCAGGCCGCACCCAGTGCGGATGCACGGCGGGAGATCGCCCAGTTGATCGCCAGCCTGGACGGCTCCCAGTGCCGGTTCCAGCGCAATGGCAGCTGGTACGACGGCGGCGATGCGCGCGCGCATCTGCAGCGCAAGTACGACTATCTGCTGAAGAAGGACATGGTGGACAGCGCCGAGCAGTTCATCGAGCGCGCCGCCAGCCAGAGCAGCATGAGCGGCAAACCCTATCGCATCCAGTGCCCGGGGCAGCCTGAACAGACCGCAGCCGCCTGGTTCGGTGCGCGCCTGCAGGCGCTGCGTCACCGCACGCCGTAGACATGGGCAGGGTGTAGAGTCGAGCCACGCTCGACTGCCCTGTCCGTTGCCCGGAGCCGCCGCCATGAACACCACGCCCAAGACACTGTCGCGTTCATTGAACGACCGCATGATCGCCGGCGTGATGGGTGGCATTGCCCATCGCTTCGGCTGGAATGCCACCCTTCTGCGGGTGGTCTACGTGCTGCTGTCGCTGGCCTCGGCGGCCTTCCCCGGCATCCTGGTCTACCTGATCCTGTGGCTGCTGATGCCGAACGAGGCCGATTGAACACCGCCTCCCGGCCTTGGCCGATCTGGCTGCGCGCGCTGCAGGTGCTGGGCGCGGTGTGGACCCTGCCCAACACCCTGATCGGCCTGATGGGTGGGCTGGCCGGCATGCTCGGCGGCGCGACATTGCGCTGGAGCCGGCGTGACTGCGCGCTGGTGTTCGACCGCTGGCCGTGGGGGCCGGGTGGGGCGATCACCTTGGGCAATGTGATCCTGCACACGGGCCACGATCTTGGCATTTCCTGCCGGACCTACGCGCATCAGGCGGGGTGGGGCGTGGAGCCGCTGATCCGGCTGGACGACCATGAGCGTGCGCATGTCTACCAGTACATGGTGCTGGGGCCGCTGTACCTGCCGGTGTACCTGCTGTGTGGCGGGGTGAGTGCGCGCAATCCGTTCGAGCGGGCGGCCGATCATTTCGCCCGGTTCGGGCACGGCTGGTGGCCGTAGTTTCCAGCCAACGGCGCAGCCCCTCGTGGCTTGGTCGCGGAATGCCTGCTTCCTGGGGGCTGGCCGGGTGGGTGGGGCCAGCGCGGACGCCGTGAACCCATCCATGGGGGCTTGGCCGCGGCTTGCACGTGTGCGCTGTCCTGCGCACACGGCAAGACCGGGGTTGGGCGTCCTGCCCAACCCGTCGGGCGCATGCGCCCGACCCATGCCGCAGATACCCCGCCACCCCCACCCACCCGGCCGCTGACAGATTCCGTGCGCGTCCAGCCACGGAAGAGATAAAGAACAGCAGAAGCGGGTCGCGCGCTGCGCTTGCTCGTGTAGAGCCGAGCCTGCGCTCGGCTTCGCGGACTGGCCTGAAAGCAGCCGAGCGTGGGCTCGGCTCTACAAAAAGCGGCCAGGCAAGCTGTTTTTGCTTTTGATCTTCTTTTTTCTTTTCCGTGGCTGGACGTGCCCGAAAAACTGTCAGGGGCCGGGCGAGGTGGGTGCGCGGCCCAATCACATGAAACGCGTTACACGACCACCCACGAGGGGCTGCGCCGTTGGCGGGAATCCCCCACGGATTGGTTAGCCGGAAGTTAAGGATCCGTAAGCATTCTGCTGCGATCCCGCAGTCATCTGCATGCAACCGATCGTCATTAGCCTTCGTGACGTTCCAGTCAGGTTCGACGCGGTAAGCTCTCCCCCGATGAGCTCGCAGCATCGCTCATCGAGTGCAGTACGCAGTAGCAATTTGGAGGAATACATCACATGGCAATCGTTCTTTATGTCGGTGGTAGCAAGGATGGCGAGAAGGGCGTGGTGCCCTACGGCTTCAGCAAATCCCGCGCCGACACCGCGCTGGGGCCGGAGTTCTACACGGAGCGGTTCATGGAACTGCAGGGTGTCGGCAAGGTCCGCCTGATGGCCCTGGAAGGCATGCGTGACGAGATCGTCATGCAGCGCGCCGCCCGCCACTACCGCTGACCTACGCAACACGCGGCAGGGCGCGCCCACCATCGCGCGCCCGCGCCGGCATCCCAGCCCCGGGCCAGTCCGGGCCCGCTCTTTGCCAGGATGCCGGCGTCCACTCCGGCTACGCCGCTGAACCCCGTCCCCTGTCAATGCCTTGTCCGGCTCCGTCGTCGGTTGCCAGAATGGGGTCTTCCCGTAACGCGGCTCAGACCTGAAGCAATGCACGACGCCAAGAACGCCCAGAGCGCGCTCGCCCAGCAGATCGCCCAGACCATCGCCGACGAGATCGGTGCCCAGTCCGCCCAGGTACGCGCCGCCGTCGGCCTGCTCGACGAGGGCGCCAGCGTTCCGTTCATCGCGCGCTACCGCAAGGAAGTGACCGGTGGCCTGGACGACACCCAGCTGCGCAACCTGGAAACCCGGCTGACCTACCTGCGCGAGCTGGAGGACCGCCGTGCGGCGGTGCTGGCCAGCATCGGCGAGCAGGGCAAGCTCAGCGACGAGCTGCGCAATGACATCCTGGCCGCCGATACCAAGAGCCGGCTGGAAGACCTGTACCTGCCTTACAAGCCCAAGCGACGTACCCGCGCCCAGATCGCCCGCGAGGCCGGTCTGGAGCCGCTGGCCGATGGCCTGCTGGCCGATCCGACGCAGGACCCGCAGACGTTCGCGGCCACCTTCGTCGATACCGACAAGGGTGTGGCCGACACCAAGGCCGCGCTGGAAGGCGCCCGCGCGATCCTGATGGAGCGCTGGGGCGAAGATGCCGCGTTGGTTGGCGAGCTGCGCACCTGGCTGGGCGAGACCGGCGTGATCCGTGCCCGCGTGGCCGAGGGCAAGGAAACCGAAGGCGCCAAGTACCGCGACTATTTCGAACATGCCGAATCTCTGGCGAAGATTCCCTCGCACCGGTTGCTGGCGCTGTTCCGCGCGCGCCGCGAAGAGATCCTGTTCCTGGAACTGGACCCGGGCAGCGATGCCGAAGCGGGCCACCAGTACGCCGAGGGTCGGGTGGCACGCAAGGCCGGCATCGCCGACCGGGGGCGTGCCGCCGACCGCTGGCTGCTGGATGCCTGCCGCCTGACCTGGCGCGCCAAGCTGCACACCCATCTTCTGCTGGACCTGTTCAACCAGGCCCGCGAAAAGGCCGAAGCCGAAGCCATCGCGGTGTTCGGCGACAACCTGAAGGACCTGCTGCTGGCCGCACCGGCCGGCCCGAAGACTGTGCTGGGCCTGGACCCTGGCATCCGTACTGGCTGCAAAATTGCCGTGGTCGATGCCACCGGCAAGCTGGTCGCCACCGACACCATCTACCCGCACGAACCGCGCCGCCAGTGGGAGCAGTCGGTGCAGACGATCAAGCAGCTGTGCGCCAAGCACAACGTGGAGCTGATCGCGATCGGCAATGGCACCGCCAGCCGCGAAACCGACAAGCTGGCCGGCGAAGCGATCAAGGCTGCCGCCAACCCGAAGCTGCAGAAGGTCGTGGTCAGCGAGGCGGGCGCCTCGGTGTACTCGGCCTCCGAGTTCGCGGCCAAGGAGTTCCCGGGGCTGGACGTGTCGCTGCGTGGCGCGGTATCGATCGCTCGTCGCCTGCAGGACCCGCTGGCCGAACTGGTCAAGATCGAACCCAAGGCGATCGGTGTCGGCCAGTACCAGCACGACGTGGACCAGTACCGCCTGGCGCGGGCGCTGGACGCGCGCGTGGAGGACTGCGTGAACGCGGTCGGCGTGTATGTGAACACCGCCTCGGCCGCGCTGCTGTCCCGGGTGTCCGGCCTGTCGGCCACGGTGGCCGAGAACATCGTGCGCCATCGCGACGACAACGGCCCGTTCAAGCGCCGCAAGGACCTGCTGAAGGTCGCGCGCCTGGGCGAGAAGACCTTCGAGCAGTGCGCCGGCTTCCTGCGCATCGCCGATGGCGACCAGCCGCTGGACGCCTCGGCGGTACACCCTGAAGCCTATCCGGTGGTTGAGCGCATCGTGGCCAGCACCGCGCGCCCGATCAAGGCGCTGATCGGTGACGGCAGCTTCCTGCGTGGCCTGAAGGCAGAACAGTTCACCGACGACACCTTTGGCGTCCCGACCGTGCGCGACATCCTGAAGGAACTGGAAAAGCCGGGCCGCGACCCGCGCCCGGAGTTCAAGGCGGCGCGCTTCGCCGAGGGCGTCGAGGACATCAAGGACCTGCGCGAGGGCATGGTGCTGGAGGGCGTGGTCAGCAACGTGGCCGCCTTCGGGGCCTTTGTCGATATCGGCGTGCACCAGGACGGCCTGATCCACATCTCGGCGCTCGCCGATACCTTCGTGAAGGACCCGCGCGACGTGGTCAAGGCCGGTGACATCGTCAAGGTGAAGGTGCTGGAGGTGGACGTGGCGCGCAAGCGCATCGCCCTGACCCGGCGCCTGGACGATACCCCGGGCCAGGCCACCAGCCGCCCGGGCCAGCGCGATGAGCGGGGCCAGGGCCAAGGGCCGCGCCGTGACGCTGGCGGCCAGAACCGTGGACCGAACCGCGGCCAGGGCGCTGGCGGCCGTCCGGCCCAGTCTGCGCCGCCGGCCAACAATGCCCTGGCCGAGGCCTTTGCCCGGGCCAAGCGCAGCTGAGGATCGTGCCCCCCGTCACGGTTGATCCGGGTCGGGGGACTTGTCGGTTTTCCCCGTGATTGCGCACACTTGCGCCTGAGGGGGGCGTTTGGCCTCCCCGCTGTCGCTGGGGAGGACCATGACGCCAGCACGACCCGCCGTCTTCGTTGCAGACCGCAGTGCTTCGCTGCGGTCGGCGCCTGCCCGTGCCGGCAGGGGACCGGAGTGATGCCGGGCCAGGGCACCCACGGCAATGGACTGCTGGAGCGCCGCCTGCAGGCGTTGGCGGAAGAGCGTCGCCGGCTGGCGATGATCATCGACGGTACCGCTGCGGGTACCTGGGAATGGAACGTGCAGACCGGCGAGATGCGGGTCAATGCGCGCTGGGCCGAGATTGTCGGTTATCGCCTGGATGAGCTGGAACCGATCTGCCAGAAGACGTTCCTGAAGCTGGTCCATCCCGATGACATTGCGCTGTCCGATGCAGCGCTGGACGACCATTTCGAAGGGCGCAGCGACAACTACGCCTGCCTGCTGCGCATGCGCCACAGGAACGGCCAGTGGATCTGGATCCAGGACCGTGGCCGGGTCTTTGAATGGGACGGGCAGGGCAAGCCGCTGTGGATGGCCGGTGCCCATGCCGATGTCACCGAACTGCAGCAGGCAAGGCAGGACGCGGCCGAGACCCGGCAGCGCCTGCAGGCCGTGGTCGATGCGTCCGATGAGGTGGCGGTGATCGCCACCGATACCGATGGCACCATCACCCTGTTCAACACGGGGGCGGAGCGCCTGCTGGGCTACAGCGCGGCGG
The DNA here is from genome assembly GCF_052751275.1 of Stenotrophomonas muris. Classification (NCBI taxonomy): domain Bacteria; kingdom Pseudomonadati; phylum Pseudomonadota; class Gammaproteobacteria; order Lysobacterales; family Lysobacteraceae; genus Stenotrophomonas; species Stenotrophomonas muris. The sequence goes on from NZ_CP199879.1 coordinate 1,054,538, forward strand.
AGGTGGTCGGCCAGCGCCGGCTCGACGCCTTCCACGATCCAGCCGAACTGAAAGCGTGGTTGCAGCCGCTGGCTGATGCTGATGGCAATCTTCCCGGCGTGTTCGAGGCGCTGAGCGCGCGTGCCGACGGGCAGACCTACTCGCGGCAGTGGACGCTGCTGCGCAAGGATGGCCAGTCACGCCAGGTACGCCTGTCGATCAGCCGCATGGAGAGTGCCGATGGAACGCGCATCGGCTACGTCGGCATGGCCATCGACATTACCGAGATCCTGCAGGCACGCGCCGAAGCACGACTTTCGGCAGAGAAGTTCGCTGGCGCGTTCACCTCCGCCGCACTGGGCATGGCACTGGTGTCGCTGGAAGGACGCTGGCTGGATGTCAACGACGCGCTGTGCCGGATACTGGGCTACCCGCGAGAAGAGCTGCTGCAGGTCGATTTCCAGCGCCTGACCCATCCCGATGACCTGCAGACCGACCTGGCCCTGGTACAGGACCTGTTGGCCGGGCGACGCAGCCACTATCACCTGGAAAAGCGCTACCTCGACCGCGACGGCCGCATCATCTGGGCGCGGCTGTCGGTGTCGCTGGTGCGCAACGAGCATGGCGAACCGCTGCATTTCGTGTCGCAGATCCAGGACATCACCGCCCAGCGCAGCAGCGAGCAGCGCCTGTTCGAGAGTGAACAACGCAGCCGAATCACGCTGGATGCGGTGGCCGACCTGGTGCTCAGCGTCAGCCTTGATGGCCGCATCGACTACGCCAACGCGGCTGCGGTGCGCACCCTGGCCGGTGATGGCGCATTGTCGCTGGCCGGGCACAAGGTTCAGGACGTGCTGGCGCTGACCACCGAGTACGCGCCCGGTTCGGTACTGGATGTGACGGTGCTGCTGGACCCGGAGAGCAACGCGGTGGACCTGCACGCCGACCTGCTGCTGCGCCTGGGCACGGCAACGGTGCCGGTGGACCTGACCCGCGCCTGGCTGCGCGATGACGAAGGCCACGTGCGCGGCGCGGTGTGGGTGCTGCGCGACGACACCCAGCAGCGGGCACGCCAGCGCGAAGCCCGCCACCTGGCCGAGATCGATCCGCTCACCGAACTGAGCAACCGCCGCGGTTTCGAGGTACACCTGCAGCAGGCGATCACCCGCGTGGAGCGCACCGGCCAGGCTGCCTCGCTGATGTACATCGATCTGGACCGCTTCAAGCCGGTCAACGACACCTGGGGCCATCTGGCCGGCGATGCCGTGCTGTGGGCGGTGGCCAGCGTGCTGCGCCATGGCGTGCGCGATTCGGACGTGGTGGCACGGTTGGGCGGCGACGAATTCGCGGTCATCCTGTCCGGTTGCACGCCGCGGCGTGCGGCCCGCATCGGGGGCGAGCTGCTGCACACCCTGGCCGCGCTGTCCATTCCGTGGGACCAGGACCGGCTGCGGATCGGTGCCAGCATCGGTATCGCGCCGCTGGCCGGCGGCATGAGCGTGGACCAGGCGGTGGCTGCGGCCGATGCCCAGTGCTACCGGGCCAAGGCGATGGGGCGCAACAACGTGCAGGTGCAGGGCGAGTTGTCCCAGCTTCCGGGTGACGATCCCGACGCCGCGGAGGACTGATCTCAGCCTGTGAGAGGACGCGCGCGAATACTGCGCGCACTCCACTCACGCAGGTAACCTCCATGAATGCCTGGAACCCGGTTGCGGTACGCAAGTTCATTCCGGCCCTGATCGGCTGGTGCCTGGCGCTGGCCGCCTGTCTACGCGCCGAACAGCTGCGCGGCGACCTGCACGCACGGGCGTTGTTGCCCGTGTTGCAGCAAGGTGCGGTCGCGCTGCTGGTCCTGAGCCTGTCCTGCACGGTTGCGGCCTGCCTGTTGCTGTGGCGGCATGGCCGCAGCGATCATGTGCATCCCGCTGCAGGCACTACACCCGTACGGCATCCATCAGCAGGAACCGGCACGGCGCACACTGGAAGGCATTGATCTGTGGCACAAGGCGCTGGAAGTGTTCGCTGGCACAGTGCAGGTCGAGCGCGGCGCGGTCGGGCCACAGCTCGATGAAGATGAAGTGGCCCGGATCCTTCTGGTCGACGAACAGTTCATAGCCGAGGCAGCGCGGCTCGCGCAGCGTGCATGCGACCAGCTCCCGGTACAGGGGAAGCACGGTGTCCACCGCATCGGGATGGATGAAATCCTCGGCGATCACTTTCAGCATGTCGGCACCTGCGAATCGGGCCTTGCAGGATAGCGCCGGCGCATGGCCGGCACCTGTTCCCGTCAACGCAATACCGTGTCCGCACTGACCAGCCGCACGTCATGCATCTGATTGAGGTAGGCCTCGTAGTAGCCCTTGTGCGAGGCACCCACGATGGCCAGCATGCGTCTGCCAGGATGCTGGCTCAGCACGTCGCGGATGTTGGCGACCATGCGCAGGTTGCGGGTTTCCCAGTAACCGACGTACATCCGGCCGAACGCCTTGGAGGACGGCTCGACGAGCGTCGCGCCGAAGTCGCTCTGGTAGGCGGCCATCGCCGCCGCCGGGCTGTTGTAGTCCCGATACAGCGCCATGACACCGCCGGGCTTGTCCAGATCGGCCACGAGGCGTTCATCGGCCTCCCGCCGCGCGCGCGAGTGCGTATTGTTCCAGGCACCGGTGATGGCCGCGCTGGCCGCCGCTTCATCCTCGGCGGGCGTGGGCGAATCGGCCGTGTGGTCGTCCACGGCCCACAGGCGTTCCTGCCCGAGGCGGGCGGCGACCTCGGCGGCGATCAGGTGGGTTTCATTGCGGCGAACCAGGCCTTTTTCGAGGATCTCGACCAAGGCAGGTGTCAGTCCATCACCGCCTTTGCGCTCGGACGCAGGCAGGCGCAGCCACTGCACCTGCGCCGAGCCGCGTTCACCCGCTGCCAGGAACAATGCTGCGAGCCGACGACGCTGGGCGGGCGTCGGCTCGTCCGGCCAGGTCGCAAGCAGGTGCTCGGCCTGGGTGTTCGCCGTAGGCACGTCCAGTCCGGTCGCAGCCTGCGCAGCGGTGGTGTCGAAGCAGTAGGTGGCCACGCTCTCCGCATAGCGTGCCGGGTAGCGACGCATGAAATCGCACTGCAGGCCTGACAGGTCTTCGGTGGCGATCAGCTCGGGCTTCCAGGCGACCAGTCGCTGCAGCAACGGTTCAAGCAAGGCGGGCTGGAAGGACTTGGGCAGGCCGGACAAGTGGGTGGTGCCCAGTACCAGCACTTCGTTCGGGCGCCCGGCAGGCGGGCCCTTCAGCTGGTCGGGATGGAAGCTGGGGCGGTAGGTGGCGTCGGCAGCGAAGGCGCCGCTGCTGCACAGGCCCAGGATGAGGAAACTGGCCAGGCGTGGGAACATGCGATCTCCGTGTCAGTGAGCGTCCTGCGGTTCGCTGCATGCTGGCCAGTTTCATCTGCCACCGGATCTCCCGTTGGTCATGCAAACCTTTTCCGCTTGAACTGCATCCGCGTGCCGGGCAAGGCTATGCCCAGTGACGGCGACAACGCGCGACATATGCCCTGACGACACCCGGTGCCGAGCAGAACCTGCCCAGCCGGCGCCTGGCGAAACCGCTCGGCGGTGCCCCTGTCTCGCGTGAGCAGAATGTGAAGTGCATCGCGATTGTCTACCGCATCCCTGCAGCAGCATCTGAAGATGCGACGGACGTCGCGGAATCCGGCTAAAGCCACCGATCGCATCGCCGATATTCCCTCTGGATCCCGCTCAAGTCGCCCGCTGCAGGACCCCAGGCTGCCCCCGACGGGCGGCCCGCGCTGTGTGTTCCGCCGCTCCTTATGCCGATCGCACCCGCACCAGACGTTCTTGCCAGCCGCTCGAGGGGTGCCTGCCGGTACCTGTAGTCCCAAGCAACTGAAGTTGCCGCCGGGCATCCCGCCCGTCGGGTCGCAACCGCTTACCGGACACCGAGGATCAGACAATGCTCATTCCAGGCTTTACGGCGGGCGCGCAGGCGCCGGCCGAGCTGCATACCCGTTGGTCGCCGTGGCGCGCCCTGCTGGGCGCGCTGGCACCGCAGCACCGCAGCGGCGTCGAGGCGGCGGCCGATGGCCGTGCCGAGCTGGAGGCGCAGGTCGCGGCGCTGCACCGGGTCCAGGCGGTCATCGAGTTCGCCCTCGATGGCACCATCCTGCAGGCCAACGAGAACTTCCTGCAGGCGATGGGTTACCGGCTGGAGGAGATCCAGGGCAAGCATCATTCCCTGTTCGTCGACCCCGAGCAGGCGCGCAGCGCCGGATACCGTGACTTCTGGGCGCGGCTGGGTCGTGGCGAATATGACGCGGGCCAGTACCGGCGTTTTGGCAAGAACCAGCGCGAGATCTGGATCCAGGCCTCGTACAACCCGGTGCTGGACCGGCAGGGGCGTCCGTACAAGGTGGTCAAGTTCGCCACTGACATCACTGCGCAGAAGCTGCAGGCGGCCGACTCGGCCGGCCAGCTGGCGGCGATCGACAAGTCGCAGGCGGTGATCGAGTTCAGCATGGATGGCCGCATCCTGTCGGCGAACGACAACTTCCTGGCTGCCACCGGTTACAGCCTGGATGATGTGCGTGGCCAGCACCACTCGCTGTTCGTCGAACCTGAGTATCGCAGCAGTGCCGAGTATCGGCAGTTCTGGGAAAAGCTCGGCCGTGGCGAATATGATGCCGGCCAGTACCGGCGCCTCGGCAAGGGCGGACGCGAGGTCTGGATCCAGGCGTCCTACAACCCGATCCTGGACCTCAACGGGAAGCCGTTCAAGGTGGTCAAGTACGCCACCGACATCACCGCGCAGGTGCATGAGAACCAGGCCATGCAGCGTGCCGTGGCGCAGACCCGTGAAGTGGTGGCGGCCGCCAAGGAGGGCGACCTGACCCGGCGCGTGGCCACCGCCGACAAGAACGGGCCGATCGCCGAGCTGTGCGAAGGGGTGAATTCGCTGGTCGAGGCGATGGCCGCGATCATCGGCCAGATCAAGTTCGCCGCTGACACCATCGCCGTCGGTGCCACCGAGATCGCGCAGGGCAACAGCGATCTGTCGCAGCGCACCGAGCAGCAGGCAGCGTCGCTGGAAGAGACCGCGGTGTCGATGAAGGGCCTGGCCGAGACCGTGCAGCGCACCGCGACCAACGCACGGCAGGCCAGTCAGCTGGCTGGTGGTGCCGCCGATGTCGCCGCGCGCGGCGGTAACGTAGTGCACGAAGTGGTGGAAACCATGGCGGTGATCAACGCGTCCTCGCGGCGCATCGTCGACATCATCGGCGTGATCGACGGCATCGCCTTCCAGACCAACATCCTTGCACTGAACGCCGCGGTGGAAGCCGCGCGTGCGGGCGAACACGGGCGTGGCTTCGCCGTGGTCGCCACCGAGATCCGGGAACTGTCGCAGCGCTCGGCCAGTGCCGCCAAGGAGATCAAGCAGCTGATCGATGCGTCGGTGGCCAATGTCGGTGCCGGTACCGCGCAGGTTGAGAGCGCCGGCCGCACCATGGACGAGATCGTGGTCAACGTGCGCCGGGTCAGCGACCTGATGTCCGAGATCAGCACGGCCGCGCAGCAGCAGAGCGACGACATCCAGCAGATGAACCATGCCGTCGATCTGATCGACCAGGGCACCCAGCAGAACGCCGCGCTGGTCGAGGAAGCTTCGGCCGCGGCGCGCAGCATGGAAGAACAGTCGGCGCAGCTGCTGCAGACGGTGGCCAGCTTCCGCGTGCAGGGTGGGGCGGGGCACATGCATGGTGCGGCGGTGCTGCGCGCGGTCTAGGCGCGGCGGTCGGCGTGTTGTTCCCCGGCCTCGACGGCCGGGGCGGCGTGCACGCAGTTGCGGCCGGCATGCTTGGCCCGGTACAGGGCCTGGTCGGCACGCTCGACCAGGCTGCACGGGTCACCCTCATCATGCGCGGCCTGCCAGGCCACGCCGATGCTGATGGTCACGTGGGCCTGGGCGGCGGGCAGGGCGGCGGCTTCCACGGCGGCGCGCAGGCGCTCGCCCAGGCACAGGGCGTGGCCGATGTCGGGCGCGGGCAGGGCGGCGATGAACTCCTCGCCGCCGTAGCGGGCCAGCAGGTCATCACCGCGTTGCAGGCAGCCGTCGAGGATCGCGGCGACCGCCTGCAGGCGGCGATCACCTTCCGGATGCCCGTAGGTGTCGTTGAGTCGCTTGAAGTGGTCGATATCGATCATCAGCACCGCCAGCCCCACGCCCTGGCGACGGGCGCGGCCGTGCGCGCTGCCGAGCGCTTCATCGAAGTTGCGCCGGTTGCCGAGCCCGGTCAACGGATCGCGCCGGGCCAGCAGCGCCAGCTCGTCGCGCTCACGCTGGATCTGCACCTGGGTGAGCACGCTGCGCAGGGCATGGCCGAGCATGGCACCGATGAACCCCACGGTGGCCAGGGTCGGCTGCAGGCGTGCCACCAGCAGCGCCACCATCATCAGCAGCAACGGCAGCATCAGCGGCACGCCGGCATCGACGATGCGGCGGAGGTTGCGCGGCACAGCCACCGCCGGTGGGCGGTACGTGCTGCCGGCCAGCACTGCCAGCAGCACGAACAGCCCGCTGATCAGCAGGTCGCCCCAGCCACCATCGGGTACCTGCGGCTGCCAGTTATTGATGTAGAGCGCCATCAGGAAGTAGCCGAGCGCGTAGATCGTCAACGTGCGGAAGAAGTCGCGGCGGTCGGCATTGTCCTCGGCCAGGAAGCGGATCAGCGCGAAGCAGAACACCAGGCTGTTCTGCACGTTGCTCAGGGTGTGCAGGCATTGCGTCCACAATGCGGTGTTGAGGTGTGCCATCGCCCGCGTATGCACGAAGTACAGCAACCACAGCAGCGCGATGACCGCCAGGTCCACCGCACGGATACAGCGGTTGCCGCCGCCTGGGCTGGCGGCAACGTAGGTCAGCGGAATCCGGTAGAACACATACAGGATCAGCGACGAGGCGGTCATCTGCGCAGGGCTGAGACCGGCCACATTGCGATACAGCAGGGCCAGCAGGGCCAGCGAGAACAGGCCGACGGCAGCGCCCAGCGTTCGCCACTTGCAGGCCGCCTGGCTGTCGCGCGCGCGTCGCGCGCAGGCCAGAGCGGCCAGAAGGGGGGCGGTGATCAGCATCAGGTAGGAGCCAACCGGGTCCTGCGGGCCGATCAAGGCAATGACGAGCGCGTGCGTGACCATGAAAAACAGTGCCGCACGCAACGTCATGCATTCCCCCGCCCCCAGATCCGGCTGGGATCACGATAGGCAGAAGTAGGTGAGGCTGGCAAGAAAAGTGTGCGCTAGTGCTATTCGCAACCTTGTCGGCTGTCACATTTTCGTTTCAGCGGGGTGACACGACGGCGTTGACGTGGGCGTACGTCCAGACGTCGCGGGGCTGCCCCCGCACGTGGCGATGGGCGCGCAGTATGTCGGCAAGCGTGGGAGGGGCATGCTGGGGCATCCTCGCCAGTGCCGGCGCTCCGGCCCGGGAAATGCAAAAGGCCAGGTCATGGACCTGGCCTTTGATGCAGTGGTGCCGGTGAAAGGACTCGAACCTTCATGGGGTCACCCCCGGCTGATTTTGAGTCAGCTGCGTATACCATTCCGCCACACCGGCAGGCAGCATGCGAGTGTAACCGAGGTCGGCAGGAGATGCCTAGTAGGAGAGCCTATCAGGGCGGTTCCTGTCGGCATTGGCCCCTTGGTAGCTATACTCCCGACGTGCAATTGCCTCCAGGAGCGGTAGCTGATGACAGTGTTGCAGGACCTGAGGGTGCTGGTGGTCGAGAACGACGAGATGAGTGCGGCCCTGCTGCAGATGCAGCTGGTGCATGCCAGTGCGACTGTGGTCGGGCTTGCCGCGAGTGTGTCCGAGGCCCTGCGGCTGCTGGAGCAGAGCACTCCTGACGTGGCCCTGCTGGATTACCGGCTGGCCCGCAACGAGACCAGTGAGCCAGTGGCTGCAGCGCTTTCGGCGCGTGGCATTCCGTTCGTGCTGGCCACCGGGATGCTGGCCGAGCAGCTGCCTGCGCCGATGCTGGCCGGCCTGTTGCTGGTCAAGCCGTACCTGTCGGCCGATCTGTCGCGGGCGCTGGCGCGTGCGGTGGGACGCTCCAGCGCCAAGGCCTGAGCCGCTCGCCACGCACCGGCAGGGGGAAGCTGCGGGGGCTGAATCCTCACGTCTGCGATGCGCGGCGGCAACCCCTGATCCAGGAGCCCTGCCCACGCGCGGTTTTTCATTCGCGTCCGGCGCTCAGCCCGCTTCCTCGTACACGTAACGGATTTCCTCGCGGTCATCGAGGATGCGGTACTGGCGCGCCAGATCATCCGGTTCGGGGTTGAGCCAGGCGTCCAGGTGTTCCCTGCGGATCGGTACCACGCCGCGGTCATGCCCGGCAGCGGCGACGTCGCTGGGCGGTGTGTCGGTGATCGTGGCAAACGAAAGCAGGCGGCCTTCCGGTCCTTCCCATTCCGCCCAGAGGCAGGCCAGCAGCAGGTCGCGGGGTGGATCGGGGCGGAATTCGAGCACCACGTCCTGCTCCTTTTCGTCGGCACCGAGGCTGCGGCCGGCGATGGCGTGGCGGGGCACGTGCTCGTAGAACGCCTGCACCACCACCACGCCGTGGCGCAGTCCGAACGCACCCCGCCAGTAACCTTCCAGGCTGTCGCGCCGCGCGTTGTAGGTGCCGGGGTACAGCACGTCGTTGCGCGCCGGCTTGTCCGGCAACCGGCACTGGTAGCGCATCGGCTTGATCACGCGCCGGCCGTTCTCGCTGACCATCACCGGCGCGTAGGTGCCGGGGAAAATGCGGTTGTCGCGCGGCAGCAGCTGCACCCGATGCAGGTCGTCCAGCCGGGCCTGCGCGCGCTCGATGCGGTTGCCAGCCACGCGCAGGTCATTGCGCGCTTTCTGCGTGGGCCGGGTGGCCAGCGTGGCATGGGCAATATCGCGTCGTTCGCGCTGCCGGACCAGTTCAGCCTCCAGTGCCTGCTGCTCCTGCGCATGCCATTGCTGGATCTTCGCCACGATGTCCCGGCCCTGTTCGGTACGCGCACCGGCGAACCCGTCATCCATCGCCTTCGGCGTCTTCGGCCGCTTCTTGCCTGGATCGTGTGCGTACAGTTCGGCGAACTCCTCCAGCGACAGGATGGCGCCGAACTCGCGTACCAGCTTGGCGTAGTCAGCGCGGATCAGGGCGGAATAGCACATGGGACTCTGGGGGCCTGGGTCGCAGCGGCTGCGACGTGGATGCGGCAGGATAGCCCGACCCATCTGGAGATGCCGCATGACTGATTCCATCACCTGCCAGTTCCGCGAAGCCGTGCCCACGGTCGAGGACTACTGCCGGTTGCGCGTGCTTGCAGGCCTCAGTGCCAAGGCCCGGGAAGCGGCCGCCCGCGCGCTGCCCAATACGCTGTTCGGCGTGTGTGCCTACCAGGGCACTGAGCTGGTGGCGATGGGCCGTATCGTCGGCGATGGCGGCTGCCACCTGCAGGTCTGTGATATCGCGGTGCTGCCGCGGTTGCAGGGGCAGGGCCTGGGCAAGGAAGTGATGCGGCGCCTGGATGGCTGGATGCAGGCCAACCTGCCGCCATCGGCGTACGTCAGCCTGCTGGCCGATGGCGAGGCGCATCGGTTGTACGCACAGTTTGGTTTCGCGCCCACGGCACCGGCATCGATCGGGATGTATCGGCGGTTCTGAGCCGTAATCGGGGTGAAGCCATCCACACCATGCGTGGATAGGGCCTTCCCAGGAATCACAGGCAAAGAAAAACCCCGATCGGAGTCGGGGTTTTCAAGAATTGGCGTCCCCACGGGGATTCGAACCCCGGTCGCCACCGTGAAAGGGTGATGTCCTAGGCCTCTAGACGATGGGGACGCACGAAAACTTCAAGTTGTAGAACCTTCGACGGCCTAATGTCGAAGTGGTGGAGCCAAGCGGGATCGAACCGCTGACCTCCTGCATGCCATGCAGGCGCTCTCCCAGCTGAGCTATGGCCCCATGAAACTCCGGATGATCTGCCGGGAGCAGAGTCCGTTTTGAAACTGGCGTCCCCACGGGGATTCGAACCCCGGTCGCCACCGTGAAAGGGTGATGTCCTAGGCCTCTAGACGATGGGGACGCACGAAAAACTTCAAGTTGTAGAACCTTCGACGGCCTAATGTCGAAAGTGGTGGAGCCAAGCGGGATCGAACCGCTGACCTCCTGCATGCCATGCAGGCGCTCTCCCAGCTGAGCTATGGCCCCGTGTTACCGAGCCGCCTATCATACCTGCGTGTTCACGTTTGTGGAAGTTTTTTTTGAACTTTTTTCGTTCCGGTTCGACCGTCGCCACGAGGGCAGGGGAACCGCAACGCCACAACCTGAATGCCGGTAGGCGGTGAACAAAAAAGACCCGGTTATCGGCCGGGTCCTCGTTGTTCGTGATGAGTGGCGTCCCCACGGGGATTCGAACCCCGGTCGCCACCGTGAAAGGGTGATGTCCTAGGCCTCTAGACGATGGGGACGCAATTCTCATCAATGTTCTTTAGCGACCTTTCGACGGCCTAATGCCGAAAGATTGGTGGAGCCAAGCGGGATCGAACCGCTGACCTCCTGCATGCCATGCAGGCGCTCTCCCAGCTGAGCTATGGCCCCACGTCGCTGAGGAGCGAAATAATAGCCTTGCCCCCGGGGGTTGGCAAGCATTTGTTGCACTTTTCTTCACGCGCGTTGCTATGCCGCGTCGTCGGTCAGCGCCGCCAGGATCGGGCACTGATCCAGCGTGCCGTGGCCGGGGCAGGCGTCGACCAGCTGAGAAAGCGCGGTGTGCATGCGCTGCAGTTCGGCCATGCGTTGTGCAATGTCCTGCAGCCGGGCCTGCGCCGTGTCGCGCACACTGCCCATGTCCTGTGAGTGGCGGTCACTGAGCGCCAGCAGTTCGGCGATTTCTTCCAGGCTGAAGCCCAGCGTCTTGGCGCGGCGGATGAAGCGCAGCCGGCGCAGGTCCTGCTCACCGAAGATGCGGTAGCCCCCGGCCGAGCGTGCCGCCGTGGGCAGCAACTGCTGGCGTTCGTAGTAGCGCACCGTATCGATCGGCACGCCGGCCCGGCGTGCCAGTTGACCAATGTTCATGGCGGATTCCTGCGGATGCTGCCGCTCATTGTGAAGCCTTGAGTCTGGTCCAGGGTCAAGGTCTCGTCGCTGACGGCGCATTCAGCGCACTTTGCAACTTTCTTCATAGCCCCACCGTCGTGGCAGTTCCTACCCTGCGCCTGAACCGGCCGCTGGACGGCCTGCAACGAACCGAGGAGATGGTCTGTGGAAGGATTCAGGAACGAAGGATTCGTCGAGGTCGCGGTGGTCGAATACCCAGGAGGCGACCCGTCGGCCGCCTCCGTGCTGACCGAGATGGCACATGTCGCCAACCGGCTTGCCCAGCAGCAGCGCCGTCCATTCAAGCGTGTCCTGGTGACCCGCTGGATCGTGCCGGCCAGCCAGACCGGCGTGCATCGCATTGCCGGCGCGGAGATGCTCGAGGCGGACATCCCCGCCGTGATCGCCGTGCCTGGCCAGATCAGCCAGGGCGTCTGCCTGCGCGCCGATGAGGTGCTGCTGGATTGGCTGCGCGCGCATTACGACGGTGGCAGTCTGCTGGCTGCCGCCAGCGACGGTGTCAGCATGCTGGCACGCGCCGGTCTGCTGGCTGGGCGCACCGTCAGTGGTCCGGACCTCGGGCGCCATCCGGGCCTGCAGGGGCAGTCGGCCAGCTGGGTACCCAGCGAGCGCGCGCTGGTCGATGACGGCGACCTGCTGACGGTGGCCGGTTCCCAGGCCTGGCGCTTCCTCGCCCTGCGCCTGCTGTACCGGCTGCACGGCCAGGGCGTGGCGAGTTCCGTGGCGCAGCAGCTGGGGATCACGGTTCCGGCGGCGATCCAGCAGGATCTCGAGCGTTTCAGTGCCAACTTCGCCCACGGCGATCGCGACGTACTGAAGGCGCAACGCTGGCTGCATACCACCGCTGCGCGCGGCGCCACGCTCGGTGCGATCTGTGAGATTTCCGGGCTGGAGCCGCGCACCCTGCAGCGGCGCTTCCTGAAGGCCACCGGCCTGCGCCCGATCGAGTATTGCCAGCGGTTGCGTATCGCCAAGGCGCAGACGCTGTTGCAGCAGGGGGCGGGCATCGATGAAGTGGCCTGGGGCGTGGGCTATGCCGACCAGAGCGCATTCCGTCGTCTGTTCCTGCGCATTGTTGGAATGACGCCGGCCAACTATCGCCGGCTGGTCCACAACAAGCGGCGCGAGCGGCCGCTGTTGTCATCGGTGGCAGGCAGCCTGCGCGGGCTGCAACCGGCGCCCGGCATGCAGATGCCGCGCAGCGTGGCCTGATGCCTGCAGTAGGCGTCGCGCTTGCAACCTGGGCGCGACGCTTCGACCATGCAGGTAACGGATGATGGGGCAGGTGGGCTGATGTCGAGTGTGGGACCGGTGCCGATGCCGGTGGTGTTGATCCTGATGTGCGTGCTGCTGGCCATGGCGGTAGCACGCCTGTGGCCGCGTCGGAAAGACGGGATGGCAGTGCCTTCCGCGGCCAGCCTGGTTCTGGACATGTTGCTGATCGGCCTGCTGTGCGGACGCATCAGCTTCGTCGCCTTGAACTTCGCGCTTTACCGTGAGGCCCCGTGGAGCATCCTGCAGATCGCCGACGGTGGGTATCACCTTGCAGTCGTGCTGGCTGCGGGCCTGGCGTGGGGCACCTGGCGGCTGCGGCTCTGGCGCGCGTTGCGTGCGCCGGTGCTGGCGGGCGCACTGGTGGGCGTGGTGTCGTGGGTGGTGGGCAGCCACCTGCTGTCAGCCTGGCAGGAGCAGCGGATGCCGCTGCCGGCGGTGCAGGTGGCCGATCTGCAGGGGCGCGTGATCGACCTGCAGCAGTTCCGGGGCAAGCCACTGGTGCTGAATCTCTGGGCCAGCTGGTGTGGGCCCTGCCGGCGCGAGATGCCGGTGCTGGCATCCGCACAGCAGACCCACACCGACGTGCAGTTCGTGTTCCTCAACCAGGGGGAAACCCTGGACGAAGTGAAGGGTTTCATTGCATCCGAACAGCTCCGGCTGGGCAATGTACTGCTGGACGATACCGCCTCCGCGTCAACCGTGCTGGGTGTGCAGGCCTATCCGTCGACGCTGTTCTTCGACGCCGAAGGTCGCCTGCGTGAACTGCACCTTGGCGAACTGACCGCGGCGGGCCTTGAACACAAACTGCGCCGGCTGCGGTAGCCTGCGCGGGCATCTCATTACGGAGTTCCCATGTTGTCGACTTCCCTGCGCATCGCTCCGGCGGTGCTGTTGCTGCCGGTCATGCTGGCATTGGCCGCCTGCAGCCAGGCCCAGACCCCGCCGGGCAAGACGGCGGCAGCGCCGGCCGCCGGCGCTCCGGCCACCGCGGCCAAGGGCGACCGTCCCGCAGTGCTGAAAGGCATCGAGAAGCACGGCTTCGAAGTCGTTGCCGAGTTCGATGCGCCGGGTGGCCTGCGTGGCTTCGCCGGCGTGGTGGGGGGGCAGCAGCCCGCCGCCGCGTACGTGACCGCCGACGGCAAGCATGTGCTGGTGGGCAGCCTGTTCGATGCCGAAGGCAACGATGTGGCCGCCGAGGCGGTGGAGAAGCTGGTCGCTGCACCGATGTCGGCCAAGATGTGGACCAAGCTGGAAGCCAGCGCCTGGGTGCGTGACGGCAAGGCCGATGCACCGCGTGTGGTCTATACCTTCAGCGATGCCAACTGCCCGTACTGCCACAAGTTCTGGGAAGCGGCGCGTCCGTGGGTTGACGCCGGCAAGGTGCAGTTGCGCCACATCATGGTCGGCGTGATCCGCGAGGACAGCCCGGCCAAGGCCGCCGCCATCCTCGCGGCGCGTGATCCGAGCGCGGCGCTGCTGGAGAATGAGCACCAGTTCGACCGTGGCGGCATCAAGGCGCTACCAAGCATCAGTCGCGAGATCGCAGGCAAGCTTGATGCCAACCAGGTCCTGATGATCGAGATGGGCTTCCAGGGCACGCCGGGCATCCTGTTCCAGGATGCACAAGGGCAGGTGCAGCGTCGCGCGGGCCTGCCGCAGGGCGCCGACCTGCAGACGGTGCTGGGTCCGCGCTGATCGCCGCCAACGTCGTGATGTAACCGACAGGCCCGCATGGCAGCATGCGGGCCTGTTGCATTTCGGCGCTCCTGCGGCGGGCGGAGAGGGCAGCAGGGCTGCGCAGCAGCTGTTCGTCGTCACATCTGAATCGTGACTGACATCAAGCATCGCGCCTTGATTCCAATCAAGGTCAAAAACGACAGGCGGATTAGCCTGTTGACGCATGGAATACAGCGTCAACGCGCCATGGATGCCGCGCCAGACATGCCTTGAACCAGGGCGGTCGGCACAGCCATTCACGACACTCTCACTCCCCGATTGTTACCCAGACCGCTGCGGTCGCCACCTCTCTGGCAGCGCGGCCTTGATGGACTCGACACCGGTGCGGGCAGGGCAGTGTCATCGTCCTGTTGCCTGCCGGATGCAGGCTGGCCGGTGTCGTCAACGCAGTATCCGCATTTCCAGCAACGGCAACGCGAGGCCAGGGCACTGTGCGCCTGTATCCGGCCAGCGCGCTGCGAATGTTTGTCCAGGGAGGATGCAATGCGCTTGGCGGTACTGAGTCTGGCCTGTTCGACCGCACTGGCGATCGCGCCAGCGTATGCGCAGCAGCATGGCCAGGAAGATGCGCAGGCGTTGCGGCAGGAAATCGCTGCCATGCGCCAGGCATTGGAAGGCATGCAGCAGCGCCTGGATCGGCTTGAGCAGCGCGAGGGCTCAGCGCCTGCCGCCGTGGCGCAGGCCCCGACCCCGGCAGCAACGGCGGGCGGCAGCGCCAGCATGCTGCACCCGACCCAGGTGCCGGGCGTGGCGCAACCGGTGCTGCCGCAGCGCGAATCGGTGGCCGATCCCTCAACGGCGGCGTCGCGTCCCGACAGCGCAGCCGGTCCGACCGACCCCGATCTGAAAGGCTTCTTCACCATTCCCGGCACCGATACGGTGATCCGCATTGGCGGCTACGCCAAGCTCGATGCGATTGCCGATTCGCGTGCGGCCGGTGACGAAGATCAGTTCATTCCGTCGTCGATGCCGGTGGGTGGCAGCCATCGCGATGTCTCCAATTTCAACATCCATGCCAAGCAGACCCGCTTCAGCTTCGAGGCGCGGCGCCCGACCACGCACGGCAACCTGCGTTTCTACCTGGAGAACGATTTCTTCGGCAGCAGTGAGGGGTATGAGTTCCGCCTGCGACACGCCTATGGACAGCTTGGCAACACCTATGCCGGCTATGGCTACTCCAGCTTCATGGACCCGGACAGCCTGCCCGATACGCTTGACTTCGCCGGGCCGGGCGGCGCCGGATACCTGCTGGTGGCGGGCATCCACCACAGTTTTGCGATAGGCAAGGGCAACACCCTGACCGTCGCTGCTGAAGACCCGAAGACTGAACTCGCCGGCGCCAGCGATGCTCGCACGGCAGTCAACCGCCTGCCCGATGTGACCGTGACCGCGCGCCTGGAGCGCGACTGGGGCCACCTGCAGCTGGGCGCGGTGGCACGCAGCCTGGCCTACGACGGCGATGGCGAGCGCGACCGGCGCATGGCCGGTGGCCTGCAGCTGAGCGGCTCGGCGTCAGTGGGCGAGCGCGACCTGCTGCTGTTCGGCGTACTCGGCGGGCGCGGCCTCAGTCGCTACACCGCCGACCTGACCGGCTCCGGACTGGACGCAGTGGTCGGTGCCGATGGCCGCCTCGCCGCGTTGGACCTGCACGGCGGTTTCGTCGGCTACACCCATTACTGGTCCGCGCTGTGGCGCTCCAACCTGATCTTTGGCCAGCTGACCCTGGAGCGCAACGCCGCACTCGCCGCTGATGCATTCCGGCAGAGCCGCTACGGCGTGTTCAACCTGATCTGGAGCCCGGCGCCGTCCTGGACGATGGGCATGGAGCTGCTGTACGGCCGGCTGGAACAGCAGGGCGGCGCACGCGGCGACACGGTCCGGGTGCAGGGCAGCCTGCAATACAACTTCATCAAATAGACGCCAGCGGTCGTACGCCAGCGTAACCGTCCCCACGCCCGGTGCTGCCGGGCTCATGCCAGTACCGGAGATCGTCATGGCAGAAGCAAAGAAAATCGGGGTGGTCGGAGCCACCTTCCTCGTCGCCGGCAACATGATGGGCTCAGGCGTGTTCCTGTTGCCGTCCAGCCTGGCCAAGATCGGTACCGCCTCGATCTGGGGCTGGCTGATCACCACCGCCGGTGCGCTGCTGCTGGCCTTCGTGTTCGCCAAGCTGGGCAAGCTCGCACCCAAGGCGGGCGGTCCCTATGCCTACGCGCGCGACTGGTTCGGGCCGTACATGGGCTTCCAGACCAACACCATCTACTGGTTCGCCAACTGGATCGGCAACGTCGCCATTCCGATCGCGGCGGTGGGCTATTTCAGCTATTTCTTCCCGATCCTGTCCGAGCCGCTGGTGCGTTGCATCGCGGTGCTGGTGCTGGTGTGGGCACTGAGCTTTGCCAACGTGATCGGTCCGGCCTTCGTCAGCCGCGTGCAGACGGTCACCACCAGCTTTGCGTTGGTGCCGATCCTGGGCATCGCCATTTTCGGCTGGTTCTTCTTCGATGCCGACATCTTCAAGGGCGCCTACAACGTGTCTGGCGAGTCGAACTTCGGTGCGATCTCGAGCGCTGCGGCACTGACCCTGTGGGCCTTCATCGGCGTCGAGTCTGCATCGGTGACTGCCGGTGTGGTCGAAAATCCGGAGAAGAACGTCGCCCGCGCGACGCTGGCCGGCGTGTTCCTGGCTGCCATCGCCTACATCGCCAGTTCGTCGGTGATCATGGGCATGGTGCCGAACGCGGAACTGCAGGTGTCCGACGCACCGTTCGCGCTGGCGGCGGCCAAGGCGGTCGGTGGCTGGGGCGGCGCGCTGGTCAGCCTGTGCGCCTTCATCGGTGCCGCCGGCTCGCTGGGTGGCTGGATCCTGCTGACCGCGCAGAGTGCCAAGGCAGCGTCGGATGACGGCCTGTTCCCGAGCATCTTCAGCAAGACCAACAAGGACGACGTGCCGGTCAAGGGCGTGCTGATCGTGGCGGTGCTGATGACCCTGGCGGTGCTGGTGACCTCCACCTCGGAAACCGCGTCGGCCCAGTTCGACGTGATCACGTCGGCGGCCGTGGTGCTGACCCTGCTGCCCTACATCTACTCGTGCGTGGCGTGCTACTTCGTGGTCGAGCGTTCGCACACCCTGGTCCACACCGGTGCGTTCTGGACGCTGACCAGCCTGACCGTCGTGTACTGCCTGTGGGCGATCTACGGCTCGTCGGGGACCATCGTGCAGTACGCCTTCCTGTTCGTGCTGTTCATCACCGTGTTCTATCCCTTCTTCAGCGAGGAGCGCCGCCAGCAGCGGCAGCGCGCCCGCGAGGCCTCGGCGATCAGCGCCGGCGCCCGGCATTCCTGAGTTCGACAAGGAGAATCAACGTGTACTTCAAGTCCCTGGACTACCCGGTCATTGTCATCGACAACGACTACGAGTCGCCGCGCATCGGTGGCATCCTGATCCGTGCGCTGGTGGAAGAGCTGCGCAGCAACGACCAGCGCGTGCTGTGCGGGCTGAACCTGGATGACGCCCGGGCCGGTGCCCGCACCTACGTGGCGGCCTCGGCGGTGCTGATCTCGATCGATGGCAGCGAAGAGGTGGATGGCGAGTTCCAGCGCCTGACCGCCTTCCTGCGCGAGCAGAGCGCACGCCGTGCCAATCTGCCGGTGTTCCTGTACGGCGAGCGCCGCACCATCGAGAAGGTGCCGAGCAAGCTGCTCAAGTACATCCACGGTTTCATCTTCCTGTTCGAAGACACCAAGAGCTTCATCTCGCGGCAGGTGATGCGCGCGGCCGAAGACTACATGAAGAACCTGCTGCCGCCGTTCTTCAAGGCGCTGATCCATCATGCGGCCGAGTCGAACTATTCCTGGCATACGCCGGGCCATGCCGGCGGCGTGGCATTCACCAAGTCGCCGGTCGGCCGCGCATTCCATCAGTTCTATGGCGAGAACACCCTGCGCAGCGATCTGTCGATCTCGGTGCCGGAGCTGGGCTCGCTGCTCGATCACACCGGCCCGATCAAGGATGCCGAGAACGAGGCGGCACGCAACTTCGGTGCCGACCACACCTTCTTCGTCACCAATGGCACCTCCACCGCCAACAAGATCGTCTGGCATGGCACGGTGGCCCGCGGCGACGTGGTGTTCGTTGACCGCAACTGCCACAAGTCGCTGCTGCACGCGCTGATCATGACGGGTGCGGTGCCGGTGTACTTCACGCCCAGCCGCAATGCGCACGGGATCATCGGGCCGATCAGCCTGGACCAGTTCACGCCGGAGTCGCTGCAGCAGCGCATCGCGGCCAACCCGCTGGCCAGCCAGGCGTACAAGGCCGGTTCCAAGCCGCGCATCGCGGTGGTCACCAACTCGACCTATGACGGCCTGTGCTACAACGCCGAGAAGATCGCCGACGAGATCGGCAGCGCGGTCGATTTCCTGCACTTCGACGAAGCGTGGTACGCCTACGCCGCGTTCCATCCGTTCTACGAGAACCACTACGGCATGGCCAAGGGCAAGCCGCGTGAGCAGGATGCGATCATTTTCACCACGCATTCCACCCACAAGCTGCTGGCTGCGTTCTCGCAGGCGTCGATGATCCACGTCCGCAACTCGGCGCAACGCAACCTTGATGCCGAGCGCTTCAATGAGTCGTTCATGATGCACACCTCGACCAGCCCGCACTACGGGGTGATTGCCGCCTGTGACGTGGCCTCGAAGATGATGGAAGGCGATGCCGGGCGCTCGCTGGTGCAGGAAATGCATGACGAGGCAATTGCCTTCCGCCGCGCGATGCTGCACGTCCGCGATGATCTCGGTCGCGACGACTGGTGGTTCAGCGTGTGGCAGCCAACCCAGGTCGAGCGCAGCCTGGACAAGGGCGATACGCCGGCACCGCTGGTGGCCAAGCGCGAGGAGTGGTACCTGCGGCCGGACGCGCACTGGCACGGCTTCGAGAACCTGGTTGACGACTATGTGTTGATCGATCCGATCAAGGTGACCCTGCTGACCCCGGGCCTGGCAATGGACGGCAGCATGGGCAGGCTGGGCATCCCGGCGGCGGTGCTGAGCAAGTTCCTGTGGGGCCGCGGCATCACCGTGGAAAAGACCAACCTGTACTCGGTGCTGTTCCTGTTCTCGATGGGCATCACCAAGGGCAAGTGGAGCACCCTGGTCACCGAGCTGATGGCGTTCAAGGAACTGTACGACCGCAATGCGCCGCTGAGCCAGGCACTGCCGACGCTGGCCGCCGATTATCCGAATGCCTACGCTGGCTGGGGCCTGCGTGACCTGTGCGACGCGCTGCATGCGTTCAACCAGGAATTTGCCGTGGCCAAGGTGATGCGCGAGATGTACGTGGACCTGCCGACGCCGGTGATGACCCCGGCCGATGCCTACAACCACCTGGTCAAGGGCGAGATCGAGCGGGTCGACATCGAGCAGATCAGTGGCCGCATCGCGGCGACCATGCTGGTGCCGTACCCGCCGGGCATCCCGACCATCATGCCGGGCGAGCGCTTCGGCGACAGCGACGAGCCGATCATCCAGTCGCTGCGCATCGCCCGCGAGCAGAACGCCCGTTTCCCGGGCTTCGAATCGGACGTGCACGGGCTCATCATCGAGCAGGAGGGTGATGCGGTCTCGTACAAGGTGGAGGTGCTGAAGGCCTGACCCGTAACGGTCGGCTCATCGGCGAACGATGGATACCGCGCGCGAGCAACGCATCCTGACGTTCTCGATCGGGGTCACCCTTGCGGTGAGCGCGGTCGGCTTCGGCGGTGGCCTGCTGGTGGGATCGCAGGCCATCCTGTTCGACGGCGTGTACAGCCTGGTCGACGTCGCCCTGACCCTGGTGTCGTTGTCGGTGCTGCGGCTGGTGGCGCGGGAACAAAGCCCGCGCTTCCAGTATGGCTACTGGCACCTGGAGCCGATGGTCGAAGCGCTGGGTGGTGTGATCCTGTCGCTGGCCTGCGTGTATGCGCTGGCCAACGCGGTGATCGGCCTGACCACGGGCGGGCACGAAGTGAAATTCGGGCCCGCGCTGTGGTGGGCGGCGCTGCTGAGTGCCAGCAACCTGGCGATGGCGGCGTTCGTTGCGCAGCGGGCGCGGCATCTGCGCTCGGCGCTGTTATGGCTGGATGTGCGGGGCTGGCTGCTGGGCGGGTTGATGAGCCTGGCAGTGGTGCTGGCCTTCGTGTTGGCGCTGGTCCTGCACGGTGGTGAGTGGCACCATTGGGTGCCGTACCTGGATTCGATCGTGCTGGCATTGATCAGCCTGGCGATGCTGCCGGTGCCGGCGCGCAGCGCGTGGAAGGCCATGCGCGAAGTGCTGCAGGTGGCGCCGGATGATCTGGACCGGCGCGTGCAGCAGGTGATGCAGGCGTTCGTGGCCGAGCGTGGCTATGCCGGTTTCACCAGCCATGTGGCGAAGATGGGGCGGATGCGCTTCATCGAGATCCATGTATTGGCTGACCCGATCACGCCGCTGGGGTCGGTAGGCGAAGTCGATGCGATGCGCGATGAGATCGCGGTGCGGCTGGATGCGCGGGGCAGTACTTTCTGGTTGACCATCGATTTCACCGCAGACCCGGCGTGGACGTGAGCCGGGAACGGTAGAGCCGAGCCCATGCTCGGCTGCCATTCGCGCTGAGCAGCCGAGCGTGGGCTCGGCTCTACACGTGGGCACGATCGTTGCGCATGGCGGACCGGACTGTTGCAGCGGCTCGGTTTGACCTCAACTCTGGTTGAGGTCGCAGACTGCCTCGCATTCCCCATGAGGCATGCGGCATGAACCTGCTGACCACCCCGGACCTCAGTCACGGCCTGCTGGAACTGTTCAATCCTGCGGGGCTTTACGACCCCTCGGCCAACGGCTACTCGCACGTGGCGGTGGTGCGCCTTCCCGCCCGGGTGATCCATATCGCCGGGCAGGGCGGTGAGGATGCCGATGGTCATCTCTCTCCCGGCTTCGGGGAACAGGTCGAGCAGGCACTGGACAACCTGCAGATCGCATTGCGTTCGGCGCAGGCCAGCCTGGCCGATGTCGCGCGGTTGCGCATCCTGGCGGTCGACCACGACGAGGACCGGCTGGGCATCATCGCCCGGCAGGTACGGCGGCGTTGGCCGAACGGCGCAGCGCCGACCTGCACCCTGATTCCTGTGCCACGGCTGGCGCTGGACGGCATGCTGTTCGAGATCGAGGCGGAGGCCTACGCCGCCTAGCGCAGGTAGTACTCCACCGGCACCACCAGTTCCTGCGGTGCCTTCATTTCCATGGGAATGGGCGGCAGCGGCTGCGCGCGGCGGAACGTCTGCAGTGCGGCGTCGTCGAGCATCGGTTGGCCGCTGGACTGCTCCAGCCGCAGGGCCTGCAGGCGTCCCTCGCGATCGATGCTGGCCCTGACCCAGGCCGTCCCCTGCTGACGGCGCGAGCGCGCGGCGGCGGGGTAGTAGCGATAACGCTCCAGCCGCGCCATCAGGCGGGCTTCCCACTGGTCGCTGGCGGCGCCGGCCTGGAAGTCCGCCGGTGGTGCGTCGGGAGCGGGCGGCGCGGCCGTGATCGATGCCGGTGCGGGACTTGCATCGGTCACGGCCGCAGGCGGGGCGACCGGCAGGGCTTGCCGGCCAGGGCCACCGAGCTCGCTGGCGGCCACCTCGCCCTCGCGCGCGGCGATGGGCTTTGGCGGAGGGGGCGACTTCGCCGGTTGCGACGCGCGCGCCTGCTGCGCCTGGCTGGGGGTGTCGGCCTGGCGCTCTTCGACCGGCTGGGGAGGCGTAGCCGGTGCCAGCAGGCGCAGGCTGATGCGCACATCCTGCTCAGGCGGCGGCAGCAACGGTGGCGCGGCCATCCAGTGCACCAACAGCAGCAAGGGCAACAGGTGCAGGCCGATGCTGATGGCAATCGCCTGCCAGTGTTGGCCGCGTTCACTCATCGCCCGGCACCCACAGCAGATCGGCATCGGCCGCATCGACGCCTTCGTCGGGTGACGCAAGCGCGATCACCAGTGCCGGTACCTCCGGTGGCAGGTAGCCCGGCACGCCGGTGCCGCGCAGTACATGCCAGCGGCCGGCCACCAGCAGCGCGGGTGCAGGGGCTGCGGTCAGTGCCTGTGCCATGCGGGTGTCGCGGGCCTGTTGCACGGCCAGCATCCCTTCCAGCATCGGTGCGGCGTCTGCGTGCTGGGCCAGCACCACGGCCGACAGGCGTTGCCGGGCGGTGGGCATCGGAAACCGCACCGACGTGTTGGAGGCAAGCAACGCATTGACCTCGGCACGCGACAGGTTGCCGCCGAACAGGGGGATGCCGGCGGCGGTGGCGTCCTGTACCAGCCCGCCATAGGTGGCCCACGGCCAGCGCGTATCCCAGCCCAGCAGCGCCTGCAGGCGCGCACCATCGGCATGGTTGCCCTTGGCCAGCCAGCGCTGCACCCGCTGCAGGCGCGGTTGGCGTTCACTGGCGATCATCTCCATCACCAGCGCGCCTTGTGGACGCTGCCGTTGCAGCGCGTGCAGCAGCCAGCGCTGGGCGGCGTGGTCACCGGCCAGGTCGTGGCGTTCGCCCAGCAGCAGCCGCGGGGCGTTCGCTGCACGCTTCACGAACGCGGCTTCGTCCAGGCGCTGCCCGCTGGCCAGGTCGATCACCGTGCCGGGCATAGGCTGCGCGCTGGCGATTGCGGCCAGTGCGAGCAGGCACAGCGGCAGCCAGCGACGGCTAGAACGCCACATTGACGCCCATCGAGACGGTGCGGCCACGGCCGTTGCCGCGGTCCAGGATCGGGCTGAAGATGCTGTCGATCGAGGCATTGTTGTCATAGGCCTTGTTCTGCAGGTTTTCGATGTTCAGCCACAGCGTGGTGTTGGGCTGGGGCTTGAAGCTGGCGTAGAAGTCGAGCAGTACACCGGTACCGCCGGTCCTGCGGGTCTGGAAGAAGTCGTAGCCTTCTTCGGTGGGCCCGGAGTATTCGGCGCGCAGGCCGGCCTGCACGCGCTGCTGCCACCAGCGGCCGCCGACATCCAACGTCCAGAAGCGGTCGGGCAGGGCGGTGATGTCTTCCAGGTTGACGAATTCGATGGCAGGCGCACTGGTGCGCGAGCGGGTCCAGCTCAGCGTGGCGTGGTAGTGCGCGCTGGCGTAGTGCGCTTCCAGCTCGATACCGCGCATGCGCACCACGCCGGGGTGGTTCATCCAGCGCGTGGTGGTGCTGAAGTCGTCCACGTCCAGGGCATCGGTCCAGGCAGTGAGCTGCTGATCGCTGTCGATCGGTACCACGAAAGGCCCCACCTCCGGCGGGTGCACGATCAGCAGGTACTGCGGCTTGATGTAGTCGCGTATGCGGTTGTCGAAGCGGGTGACGCGCAGCTGCGCGAGGTCACCGTCGGTCAGCAGCGAGGAGGCGCTGAGGTTGGCGCCGAACTGCAGGTTGCGCGAGCGCTCACGGCGCAGGAACGGGTTGGCACCCACGCCGTCGGCATCGCTCATGCCTTCCAGAGGGATCTTCTCGAAGAACATCTCCTGCACGCGCGGCGGGCGGGAAGTACGCGAGGCTTCGGCGAACAGTTGCAGCCAGTCGGTGGCCTGCCACGATACCGCCAGGCTGGGGCTGAGTGCGCGCTGGGTACGGCGCACGTCGATGCCGCCGCCGTTGATCTCGGCGCACTGGCCAGGCACATCCGAGCACACCGGGACGTGGCCGCGGATGCCATAGCGATCCTGGCGCAGGCCTGCAGTCAGCGCGTAGATGTCGTACTGCAGTTCCAGCGTGCTGAACACGCCGTCCAGCTGGCTGCGGCCCTGGGGGTTGGCGCCGCGCAGGATGGGGGTGTCGGCCACGTAGACGTCCGACTGGTGCTTGATGCCGGTGTTCCAGCGTGCCTGCAGTGCACCGATATCGAAGCGGCTGGTGTTGTCGAGCGTCCAGCTGCTCAGGCTGCTGTGGGTGCGGCGGCCGATGTAGCTGGAATCCTCCACGGGTGGATAGAACAGCCGGGTCTTGTTGCCGGCGAAGGTCGCGCGCAGGTCGATCCACGGCGTGTAGGGCGTGTAGTGGTAGCTGGCGCGCTGGTTGCGTGCGGAAATCTGCCACGGGTAGTTGTGGTAGAAGTCGTTTTCGTAGCGCATGTGGCTCAGGTCCAGCCGATGCTGGTCACTGGGCTGCAGGCGTGCTTTCAACAGCCAGCTGCTGGGCTGCTGGCTGCCGGGGTCGGCATTGTTCTTCTGCCCGCGTGCCGTGGCGTACTCGCCGCTGCGACTGCTGCTGGCAGCGGCCAGCAGGCCGAACTGGCGGTCACCGCCGTCCTCGCTGTGGCGCCATGCGCCGGCGAAGGTGCGGCCGCTGCCATAGCCGTTGTTGCCATGGCGATAGCCCGCACGCAGGCCCCAGTCACGGCCTTCGCCGAGCAGGTCGTCGATGTCCAGCGTGCGGAAATTGGCACTGCCGGCCAGCGTGCCGACACCATCACCACCGGCGACCGCACCGCGTTGCACGTCCACACCGGCCAGCAGGAAAGGGTCGACGTAGGCGAACGGACCGCCGGAGCCATGGCCCGCGTTGTTGCGGAAGGTCTGGGTGACACCATCGATCATGGTGTTGACCCGCCCGGCGCCGGTCATGCCGCGGATGTTGACCTGCAGGCCGGGCTGGCTGCGCGAGTGGAAACTGTGGGTGCCGGGCATCGAACGCAGCAGGCTGTTGCCGTCCTGGCGTTCGGCCATCGCCACGCGCTCGCTGCCGACGGCGGGCGCAAAGCCATCGCGGGCCGCCGGGACATACTGGCTGGCACCTGCACCGGGGGAATGGCCGTGTGCGATATCGCCCTGTACGCGCAGCGGGCCGGTTCGACGGCTGCCATCGGAGGGGGCGGCCGGCGCCGGTTCCAGGGTGGCGCGGCGCGCGTCGATGAAACGGGGGCGCAGGCCGCTACCGGCCAGCAGGCGCGACAGGGCCTGCGCGTCGTCGAACCGTCCGCGTAGTGCCGGCGCCGTCTGGCCGCCTGGCAATGCCGCGCCGATCACCAGATCGACACCGGTCAGCCGGCTGTAGGCATCCAGCGCGCTGGCCAGCGGTTGCGCAGGAAGATCGAAGTGACGGGAGGCGGCCTGCGCGTGTGCGCTGGCAGGTAACAACGGAAGCGGACTGGCGCAGGCCAGTGACAGGGCGAGGACAAGGGGACGGTGAAACAGCATCGGGAGCTCCAGGGGCTGACGCAGCGCGTCGTCATCCTGGGTAGACGCAGTGGCAGGGCCGATGTCAGGGTGCATCGCGATGTTCCCTGCGTGGCGGCAGCCACACCTGCACGCCCGCGCCCAGGCGGAGCACGCGTACATGCAGCTGCGTGGCCAGCTGGTCGCGGCTGCGCGCCGCGCCGTCTGCACTGCCGAGCAGGGTGACCGGCTGCTGGCGCAGGTGTGCGCCGATGATCCAGGTGTGGCCGCCATGCCAGCGATCCAGGCCCTGGGTGACCTCGGCCAAGGGCGTGGAGACCCAATGCAGGCGACGCTCGCGCCAGGCCAGGGCACTGTGGCTGGCGGCCAGGCCGATGATCGGTGCCTGGCCATCGAAGCGCAGCTGCTGCCCTTCGATGGCCTGCTCACTGCGGGTGCCGCTGTCCACACGGACGCGATGCTCGGTGACGGTGACCACGCTGTCGTTGTCGTGCACGGCAAGGTCGAAGGCCGTGCCGAGCGCGGTGACCATGCCGTGCGTCGTATGCACCTGGAACGGATGCTGCGCATCGGCGGCTACCTTGAACCAGGCTTGGCCGTGCTGCAGCTGCAGCTGGCGGCGCTGTGCATCGATGCGGACATGGACTTCGCTTCCGGGTGACAGCAGCACGTGCGAGCCGTCCGGCAGTACTTCTTCACGGATCTCGCCTGTCGCCGTGCGCATCACCTGCGCGGCCGGTGGTGCGGCCTGGCGGGTATACAGGCCCAAGGCGCAAAGCAGCAGCACGGCAGTGCTGGCGTCGCGCAGGTGCCGGCGCTGCCGCTTGCGCTGATGCCGCTGCAGGCTGGGCGTGGCATCACCGGCCTGCCAGAGCGCCTGCAGGTGCTGGTACTGCGCGGCGTGGCGGCAATCGGCGTAGTACCACTGGTTGAAGGCACGCTCGTCGCGACCGCCGTCGTGGCCGTCCAGCCACCAACGTGCGGCCTCGCGCGCGATCGCCTCCGGGCTCATGCGCCGGGTACCTGCTGCAGCGCCACCAGCGCACGCAGCAGATGGCCGTGCGCGGTCTGCCGGCTGATGCCGAGCCGGCGGCCGATCTCGGCCAGTGCCATCTGCTCCACCCGGGCCAGCAGGAATACCTGGCGCGAGCGCGGTGGCAGCGCGGCGATGATCGCGTCGAGATGGCGCAGCTGTTCGGCGTCCAGCAGGTGCTGCTCCGGCAGCGGTGCAGGATCGGCGAGGGCGTGCAGTTGGGCGTCATCCAGCGCTTCCTCACGACGGCGCTGGCGTTGCCGGTAGTGATCGGCGATCAGATTGTGGGCGACGCGGTACAGGTAGGCGCGGCCGTTGCGCAGCAGGCCGCTGGCGGCGACCTTGATGACACGCAGCCAGGTTTCCTGGACGACGTCATCGGCGTCGCTGCGTTGCGGGAGTTTACGGCGGACATGGGCGTGCAGCGGCCGGTAATGGGCCGCGCACAGCTGCGCGACATCCGTCGGTTCGACAGGCGTGGACACGGGGCGGGCGACAACTGGGAAAGGGAACAGCCCGCGGCGGCAAGGGCAGCGGCTGCACCTTACAGCAAAAGAGAATCATTTGCATCTATCGATGGGCGTGACACGCCTGCCCGGGACGGGAGATCAGCGCGGGCGATAATCGCAGTGGATCTGCAGGGCTTCGGTGGGGTTGTGATGCAGCTTGAAGCCGCAGCGCTGCAGGCTGCGCTTCACCCGCGCGACCGCTTCGGCATGGCGGGCGACGCGACGATCCTGCCAGCGTGGCGGGGTGAATACGCCCACGGGCAGCAGCCGTAGCCGCTTGCCGTGCAGTACCAGCGAGACATCGATATGACGGCCATCGATGTCGTGGCCGTTGGCGCCGAAGATGGCATCGACCTCATCATGGCGTTGCGGATAGCAGGCCCGGAACAACGCGATACCGAGCCAACGCACGCCACGACGGAAGCTGCCGAGCCGGCTGTGGCTGGGTTCGAAGCCGCGCGTGAGCAGCAGTCGCAGCCCGGCAGGCAGCATTGCCTGCGCATCGAGCAGGCGTTGCAGTACCTCTTCTTCCAGCTGGATACGGGTGGAGGGCCAGCGCGGGGCGACCAGCAGCCCGTGGTGGCTGCCGCGTTGCAGGGTCAGCATGCGTGAAGCTTCGCACGCGGGCGAACAGCCGTGGTAGTGCCGGCCGCTGGCCGGCCAGATTCGGGTGCCGGCCAGCGGCCGGCACTACCGTGACGATCGTCAGATGTCGCGGTACTGGATCTGCGAAGCCAGTACGCGCAGGCCGTCGGCATTGCTGGACAGGATGCGCTCTTCGCCGACACCTTTCTGCCGTTTCAGCTGGAAGCCCTGTTCGGCAGGCAGCTGCGCGGCGATGGTGTCCATGCGTTGCATGGCATCGGGGCCGCTGCAGTCGAAGTGGCCCCAGTGGGCGCCATCGCGGTGGATCTGCAATCGGTAGTTCATTGCGGTGTCTCCGGCAGCTCCTGCAGCCAATGGTCGAACATCGCGGTGGCCGCCGCCGCCAGCGGTGCACCGTAACGGCGTGCCTGGGCGCGAAGATCGTTCGGATCGATGCCGGCCTGCGCCAGCTCCAGGGTGTGGCCGATCAGCCAGCGTTCGAACTGGCGGGCATCCAGTTCCGGGTGGCATTGCAGGGCCAACGCATGGCTGCCCATGGCGAAGGCCTGGTGGCGGCAGGCCGGCGTGCTGGCCAGGCGACGTGCACCGGCCGGGAGTTCGAACGCCTCGCCATGCCAATGCAGTACCGGAATGCCCTGCAGGGACTGCAGCGGAGAACGCTGGCCTTCATCAGTCAGCAGCAGCGGCGCAAAGCCGATCTCCTTGCCACCACTGGCGGCGACGTCGGCACCGAGTGCGCGCGCCATCAGCTGCGCGCCGAGGCAGATGCCCAGCGTGGGCCGTTGCTGCTGCAGCCGACGTTGCAACAACGCGATGCTGTCGTTGAGGAAGGGATAGCGATCAACATCGTTGACGCTGACCGGGCCGCCCAGCACGACCAGCAGGTCGGCGGTTTCGGCCGGATCGAGGGTGTCGACACCGGCCTGCAGCACCTGCAGCTGCCAGCCCTGTGCCGACAGCAGTGGCTGCAGGGTGCCGAGGTCTTCAAAGGCGACGTGTTGCAGGACGACCGCGTGCTTCATGCGGAGGCTCCATTGCTGGGCCAGTAGAAACTGTCCGGGGTGGCGCGTGCGCCGAAGATGGCCTGCCCGACGCGGACCACGGTGGCACCTTCCTCGATCGCCACTTCGAAGTCTCCGGACATGCCCATCGACAACTGCGAAAGGTCGATGACGGGAGGTGCAGTGCGCTGCAGCTGGTCGCGCAGTTCGCGCAGGCGCACGAAGCAGGCACGCACGCGCTCGACCTCCGGGGTGAAGATGGCCAGCGTCATCAGGCCGCGCACGCGCAGGCGATCGAACGCTGGAAGCTGCTGCACAAAGGCCTCGACGGCAGCGGGTTCCAAGCCGTACTTGCTGGGTTCGGCGGAGGTGTTGACCTGCACGAACACATCCAGCGTGCGGTCTTCCAGCTGCAGGCGCTGCTGCAGTGCTTCGGCCACGCGCAGGCTGTCCAGCGCCTGGAACTCGCTGGCGAAGCGCGCCACGTAGCGCGCCTTGTTGGTCTGCAGATGCCCGATCACCGACCAGTGCACGCCAAGATCGGCCATCGTCTCGGCCTTGCGTTGCGCCTCCTGCACCTTGTTCTCGCCCAGCTCGCGGCAACCGGCGGCCACCGCCATGCGGATGCGGGCGTCATCGACGGTCTTGCTGACCGGCAGCAGGCGCACGCTGGCCGGGTCGCGGCCGACGCGGGCGCAGGCATCGGCGATGCGTTGGCGCACCGTGACCAGGTTGGCGGCGATCTGTTCAACGGACTGGGCGACGGGCCAGTCGGCAGCGGCAAGGGGCATGCGGGCACCTCCAATGCAGGGTGGCCAGGGTGGGATACACTGGCACAGGACAAGAGATATTTTGGCATAGGACAAAATGAAAATCACCGGGCACAGCGCCGAGTCGATCTTCGACAGCATCCGCGACGGCATCGGCAAGGGTCGCCTGCCGGCCGGTAGCGTGCTGCCGCCGGTGCGTGAACTGGCCGAGCAGCTGGGCGTGAACCGCAACACCGTGGCTGCTGCCTACAAGCGCCTGGATGCGGCGGGACTGGCCAGCACGGCGGGCCGCCGCGGCACGGTGGTGCGTGGCCTGCCGCCGCCGCTGGCGCGCGAGGGCAGCACCCCGGGGCTGGCGCTGCAGGACCTGGCCGGTGGCAACCCGGATCCGCGCCTGCTGCCGAACCTGCGCCTGACCCCGGCGGCGCCGCGGCTGTATGGCGTGGGTACGGTCGACACGAGGTTGCAGGCGCTGGCACGCGCCTCGCTGGATGCGGATTGCCCCGAGGGATATGCGCTGGAGCTGACCCATGGCGCCGTCGATGGCATCGAGCGCCTGCTGGCGGCGTGGCTGCTGCCGGGTGATCGCATCGCGGTGGAGGATCCATGCTTCCTCGGCAGCCTCAATGTGCTCAATGCGTCGGGTCATGCGCCGTTGCCGGTGGCGGTGGATGCCCAGGGCATGCAGGTCGAATCGCTGCGGCAGGCGCTGGAGGCTGGTGCACGTGCGGTGCTGCTCACCCCCCGGGCGCACAATCCGACCGGGGCCAGCCTGGATGCGAAGCGGGCGCGGGCGTTGCGGCAGTTGTTGGCGGCGTACCCGCAGGTAGCAGTGCTGATCGACGATCACTATGCGCTGCTCTCGCAGCAGGCCTATCACTCGGTACTGCCGCTGGATGGGCGGCGCTGGGCGCTGCTGCGTTCGTTGTCCAAACCGCTCGGCCCCGACCTGCGGCTGGCCTGGCTGGCCTGCGATGAAGAAACCGCGATGCGGTTGCGGCTGCGATTGGCATCCGGTATCGGCTGGGTCAGTCACCTGCTGCAGGACGCGGCAACCTCGGTGCTGGCGTCGTCAACGCAGCGGGCGAAGATCGCCTCGGCAGGCGAGCGTTACCAGCAGCGCCTGCAGTCGCTGCAGGAACTGCTGCGCGCGCGTGGCGTGCCGACGCCGCTGCCGATGGAGGGATTGAACCTGTGGCTGCCGTTGCCGGGCGACAGCCATCCGCAGGTGCTGGCGCTGGCCGCGCGCGGATGGCATGTGCGCGCTGGCGAGGTGTTCGCGGTGGCGGCGCCGGCACATGGCCTGCGCATCACCTGCGCGGCGCTGGGCGCGGCGCAACTGCGGCCGCTGGCTGACGACCTGGCGGCGGTGTGCGGTCTGTAGCGTCGAGCGATGCTCGACGTTGCTTCGCCTTTGTAGAGCCGAGCCATACTCGGCTGCTGTTGGTAGAAGCAGTCGAGCATGGCTCGACGCTACAGAAGCAGATCAGGGCGCGGCGTTGGCGCCCGGGCGCACGTAGTGGGACTGGCCGCTGTCATCGACGAACATCAGTTCCGGCTTGCCCTGCCATGAGGTGAGCATGGCGCCGGTGTTGTTCTGGTGCTTGACCATCAGGCTGGCACCACGGTCCGGGTTGGCCACCACCTTGAACACTTCCGTGGTGCCATTGGCATCGTCCAGGGTCAGCACGGCTTCACCGCCGCGATCGCTGGTGCCATAGCCCCCGCGTTCGGAGCCATCCGGGCCGAGCAGGATCAGGCCGGACAGGGCGGTAGCGCGCGGCCCCTGGATACGGCCCCGGCTGAGGGGGTCGGGCACCGGCGCGCCTAGGATCACCCGGGGTTGGCCCGTGCCATCGTGGATGATCAGCCCGCGCGCTTCGATGATGCGCTGTGGCGATTGGCTGCGATGCAGGCTCCAGGCGGTCCAGCCGGAAACCAGCAGGGCGAGTGTGGAGACCACCAGCGTGGTCAGCAGCAGTGCGCGCGGCATCGTGTCGTCCTTCCTTGGATGCAGCGACGATAGCGGATGCGGGCGACCGATGGCCAGTTCATTGTGTGACGCTGTGTATCGTCAATGGAAATCGCGGCTGTGGCTGCGCAACCCCTGCAACAGTTCATCCAGGCAGTGCATGCGCTGCACGATGACATGCTGCACGCCATCGACGCGTTCCAGGCGGCCGTCGATCTGCATCAGCCGGGTATCGACCAGGACCCGGTGCTGGCGATCGGCCAGGTGCCGCCAGACCACGGCATTGACCATGCCGGTCTCGTCTTCAAGGGTGAGGAAGGTAACGCCACTGGCGGTCTGCGGGCGCTGGCGCATGCGGACCAGGCCGGCGATGCGCACGCGACGGCCATGGCCGTGGCCCGCAAGCTGCGCGGCATCCAGGCAGCCGCGGCTGCGCAGTTGCGTGCGCAGGAACGAGATCGGGTGGCGGCCGAGGGTGGTGCCGATGCTGCGGTAATCGGCCTGCATGTCCTCCCAGGCGCTGGGCAGGGGCAGCGGCACGCGTGCTTCAGCGGTGGCGCGGGCCTGGTCGAACAGCGGCAGCCGGTTCTCCACGCCGGAGATATCCCAGCGTGCACGATGGCGATGGCCGCTGAGCCCGCGCAGCGCACCGGCATCGGCCAGCAGGCCCTGCTGGCGGCGATCCAGGGCGGTGCGCTGGCACAGGTCGCCCACATCGTCGAACGGGCGCCGTGCACGTTCGCGCATGATGGCCTGTACAGCCGCTTCATTGCAGCCGTCGACCAGGCGCAGGCCGAGCCGGATCGCGGCCGCGCCCCTGCTGAAATCCAGCGTGCAGTCCCAGTCGCTGTGGCGCACGTCCACGGGAAGCACGCGGATGCCATGCCGGCGCGCGTCCTGCAGCAGCTGGTCGGGGCTGTAGAAACCCAGCGGCTGGCTGTTGATCAGGCTGGCGGTGAACGCGGCCGGATGGTGGCATTTCAGCCAGCAGCTGTTATAGGTCAGCAGGGCGAAGCTGGCGGCGTGGCTTTCCGGGAAACCGTAATCACCGAACCCCTTGATCTGCTCGAACAGGTGCTCACCGTATTCGCGGCTGAAGCCGTTTTTCAACATGCCTGCCAGCAGTTTTTCACGATGCGGTTCCAAGCCGCCACGGCGTTTCCAGGCCGCCATCGAACGGCGCAGGGCATCGGCCTGGCCAGGCGTGTAACCGGCTGCTTCGACCGCCAGCTGCATCACCTGTTCCTGGAACAATGGCACGCCCAGCGTGCGTGCGAACACGCGTTCCAGCTGCGGTGGGTAGAGCGGGTTGTCCGGGTCGTTCAACGCGTCCGGTCCCTGTTCGCGCAGGATCCGGCGCCGCTCCAGATAGGGGTGCACCATGTCGCCCTGGATCGGGCCAGGGCGCACGATTGCCACCTCGATCACCAGGTCATAGAACGTGCGTGGCTGCATGCGCGGCAGCATCGCCATCTGTGCGCGCGATTCGATCTGGAACACGCCGATGGTGTCGGCGGCGCAGATCATGTCGAAGGTCTTTGCATCCTTGGGCGGGATCGCATCCATGCGTCCTTCATGCAGGCCATGCTGTTTCAGCATGGCCAGGCACTTGCGGATGGCGGTAAGCATGCCCAGCGCCAGGCAGTCGACCTTCATCAGGCCGGTGGCATCCAGATCGTCCTTGTCCCATTGGATGACGGTGCGGTCGGCCATCGCCGCGTTTTCCACCGGCACCAGGGTCGACAGGGGATGTTCGGAAATCACGAAACCGCCGGGGTGCTGCGACAGGTGGCGCGGGAAGTCGATCAGCTCGGCGGTCAGCGCCAGCAGGCGCCGCATCAAGGGCGTGTCCGGATCGAAACCGCGCTCGCGCAGGGTTTCCGGCAATGGGATGTTGCCGCCCCAGTGGTCCATCGCCGCGCCCAGTTCGTTGACCTGGTCCATCGGCAGGCCAAGTGCACGCGCCACGTCGCGGATCGCGCTGCGGCCACGGTAGCTGATTGCCACCGCGGTCAGTGCGGCGCGCTCGCGGCCATAGCGCTTGAACACGTACTGCAGCACTTCCTCGCGGCGCTCGTGCTCGAAATCGATGTCGATATCCGGTGGCTCGTCGCGCTCGGCGGAGATGAAGCGCTCGAACAGCAGGTTGCTGCGTGCCGGGTCGATCTCGGTCACGCCCAGCACGAAGCACACCGCGGAGTTGGCCGCCGAGCCGCGGCCCTGGCAGAGGATGTCCTGGCTGCGCGCGAAGCGCACGATGTCCTGCACGGTGAGGAAGTACGAGGCGTAGTTCTTCTGCTTGATCAACGCCAGTTCGTGTTCGATCTGCTCGCGTTGTTTCGGTTCGATGCCGCCTTTCCAGCGCCAGGGAATGCCACGCTCGACCAGCACGCGCAGCCAGCTGTCCGGGTCATGCCCCTCGGGCACCAGCTCGCGTGGGTAGGTGTACTGCAACTGTTCCAGGGTGAAGTGGCAGCGCTCGGCGATGCGCAGGGTCTCGGCCAGCAATTCGGGCGGATACAGTTGGGCCAGCGCGGTGCGCGGACGCAGATGGCGCTCGCCGTTGGGGAACAGGCGCCAGCCAGCCTCGGCCACGCTGCAGCGGTGGCGGATCGCGGTCAGGGTGTCCTGCAGGGCGCGGCGGCGGCGCACGTGCATGTGCACGTCGCCACTGGCGACCAGCGGCAGGCGGTGGCGTTGGCCGAAGGCCTGCAGCTGCTGCAGGCGGCGTGCGTCGTCGTGTTCGTGGTGCAGCTCCACCGCCAACCACAGCCGATCATTGAAGCCGGCGCGCAGCAGTTCCAGGTCGGTGGCGGCCGGTTGCCGGTCCAGCCACAGGCACAGCAGGCCGTCGGGCAGGCCGAGCAGATCCTCGCGCAGGCAGCGGTACTCGCCCTTGGCTGCGCGCCGCCGGCAGGTGGTGATCAACTGGCAGAGCCCGGCATAGGCGGCCTGGTCGGTGCACAGCAGGGCCAGCTTCGGCCCGTCCTCGACCTGGAATTCGGCGCCGACGATCAGCGCCACGCCATGCGCCTTCGCCGCCTGCCAGGCGCGCACGATGCCGGCCAGCGAGCATTCGTCGGTGATCGCCAGTGCCCGGTAACCCTGGCCAGCGGCGCGCGCGAACAGTTCTTCGGCGATCGAAGCACCGCGCTGGAAACTGAAGGCCGACAGGCAGTGCAGTTCGGCGTAGCCGGGCAGTTCGCTGTGCATGGCGGCTCAGCCGAACCAGCCGTGCAGCATCCACGGCGCATGCGGATCGTTGCGCTCACGGAAGGCCCAGCCGCGCTGGCCGTGTGCGGTTTCCACCACGTAGTAGTCGCGGCGTGCGTCGGCCTGGTCCCACCAGCCCGATTCGATCCGCTCCGGCCCGGCGACGATGCGCAGGCGCGGGTCACGCAACGGTTGTGGGGTGTCCAGCAACCAGCCGGGGCGCAGTGGCCAGTACGACGGGGGCTTGGCCGGTGGCTGGGTGCCACTGGCGCGTTCGGGGCGATGGTCGGCCTGCACCGCCAGCGGCTGCACGGCGTCATCACCCAGCCGCGCACGCAGGCGCTCGCGCAGCTGGTTCCAGGGCATCGCCTGCGCCGGCCGGGTATCGAACAGGTCACGCGCGGCGGGCACGAACGGTGGCAGCTGCTCGGCCTGCAGGCGCAGTGCGCGGCTGCCGGCCGGCAGGGCGAACGCTTCCATGCGGTTGCGTGCGATCTCGAACAGCAGCGCAGGATCGCGTTCGGGGGCCAGCAGGCCGATGGTCAGCACGCTGGCCGGCAGCAGGTCGTGCTCGAAATGCAGGTCGAAGCGCTGCACGCCGCCATCGCGCGAACACAGGAAGGCGGCCAGGTCCAGCAGCAGGCGGCGCAGCGGGAACAGCAGGGCCTGGCTGGATTCGATCTCGTATTCGAATTCGATGCGCGCATCGAAACGGTCCGGTGGCTGGTAGTAGCGCAGCGGCGCGGTGGGCAGGCCGCGCAGTGCATCCAGCTGCTGCAGTACCTCCGGTGCGAAGCGCCGGGCCAGGCTGTCACGCGGCAGCTCGAGCACCGCACCCAGCGTGCGCAGGCCGGAACGGCCGAGCACGGTCACCGCGTCGCTGGGCAGGCCGCAGCGCGGCAAGGGTAGCTGTGCCAGTGCCGCTGGCAGCTGCTGCGCATCGATGCCGAGGCCGTCGTGGACGTTGGCCAGCACGCGCGCGGCATGTGCCGTGGGGGCGGCCACCAGGCGGTGGCGGAAACCGAGTTCATGCAGTTCGTTGCGCAGGCGCTTTTCGATCGTCAGCCAGTCACCGAACAGGGCACGGCTGGCGCCGATTTCCAGCACCAGTGCATGCGGGAAATCGAGGCTGACCTGCGAGCTGTAGGCGTAGGCCCAGCTGGCCAGCAGCTGCCGGGTGTGCTGTTCCGCGTCAGGGTCGTAGTCGTGCAGGTGCATGTCCTGCACCAGCACCTGCGCAGCCGACAGCAGCATGCCCGGGCGCAGCCCTGCTGCGCGCGCGGCCGGGCTGACCGCACGCAGCACGCGGCGCTGCGCTGGGCCCTGCAGCAGCACCAGTGGCCGCTGGGGGTCCGGCTGCAGGCGCAGCACGCTGTCCAGCGCCAGCTGCGGCAACAACAGGCAGGCCCAGTGCATGGCGCGGCCTCAGTGGGTGATGGCCAGTGGCAACGGCTGCGCGGGTGGCAGGCCGCCACGGCACTTCAGCACCCTTACCTGGCCGTGGTCGAGCTGCAGGCGCAGGCTGGCCGGGGAGGGGTTGCGCGCTGCCTGCGCCTCGCGGAACACGAAGCCCAGGCACTGGCCGCTGTCGGCGGCGACCTGCAGCCGGCGCAGGGCGCGATCGTCGGCCTGGTGCGGCCAGCACAGCACCGCCGCGCAGGCGGCAGAGCGCAGGCATTGTTCGGCCGCCCACAGCGCCTGCTTCGGCGCAGCGTGGATGATCTGCAGCTGGGCCAGATCCAGCCCGGCCGCGGCCCAGGCCGGGGCATGCGGGCGATAGGGTGGGGCGACCAGCACGATCGGGCGGTCGCGCTGGCTCAGCCTGGCCAGCGCCGGCCAGACCAGGGCCAGTTCGCCAACGCCCGGCGCCGCCTGCAGCACCTCGCACAGCCCGCTGGCCGGCCAGCCGCCGCCGGGCAGGCGTGCGTCCAGCGCCGGGTGGCCGCTGGCCAGGTGGTCGCTGGCCGGCCCCTGGCGGGCCGGGCCGCGCCACAACTGGCGGCCGTCCAGCAGCCGGTCGAGGGCGACGACGGCGCCCATCAGCCGGTCCTCCAAGGGAGGCGCCGGGCGGGCTGGAAGCGGCAGGAACGGGCGGAAACGACAGGCATGGAGCGAGTATCGGCGGGCTGGTATCAGGGGCTGAGACCAGACATGCTACTCGCCTTGTGAGTAGAATTACTAATGAAATTGGCGGGCCGGGTTTCAGGTTGCTGAAGTGGAAAAGGAGTGCCGAGCCAGGTCGGCACCCACAGGGCCCGGTTACGGGCGGACCGGCAGCGCGACCGGGCGCAGCGGCGCGGCATCGCCGCCGCGGATCTTCAGCGGGCCGCCAATGAAGGCGAACTCGTAGACCTTGTCGCGGGCCAGTTCATCCAGCGCCACCAGTTCGATGATCGGCGCGCCCTGCTGGGCCAGCAGGTAGGTGTGCAGCGGCACGTAGTCGTCGGCCACCTCCGAGGGGAAGGTCTCGAAGCTCAGGTTGTCGGCGCCGACGATCATCGCGCCGCTGTCCTCAACCAGGAAGCGCGCCGCGTCCAGGCCCATGCCCGGCGGGTTGGCCATGTAGGCCTTGGGCTGTTCGAACAGGCGCATGCGGCCGGTACGGATCAGCACCACATCGCCCTGCTGCAGCTTCACCCGCTGGCGTGCCAGCGCATCCTTCAGGTCCTGGCGGGTGACGCGGTAGCTGTCCGGCAGCATGTCCACGCCCTTGGCGGCGGCCACGTCGATCAGTACGCCACGCGCGATCAGCGGCGGGAATTTCTCGATGCCGGTGACATTCCAGCCACGATCGCCGAGATGCTTGTCGGCCTCGAAGCCGTTCCAGATCTTTCCGTGGATGCCGAAGTGGTTCAGCGCATCGATGTGGGTGCCGGTGTGGCTGTACATCGAGAACGCGGTGCCGGTGTAGCTGCGGGTGAGGTTCATGCTCTCGCCCACGCCCATCGGATCATCCATCACCGTGCCGCGCGGGGTGTGGGTCATCCAGAACTGGTAGTGCGGGTCGCCGGCGTCCTGCCAGCTGGGCATGCCGACGTAGTAGTCGGTGGCCAGGTCATAGGCCTTGCCGCCGCTGACCCGCGACAGGATCGCCGCACGCGAGGCTTCGGTAATCAGGTTGAGCCGGCCGATCTCGTCCTTCGGCCCCCAGGGGCTGGTGCCGACCTGCTGGCCGGAGGGAACGCGTTCGTGCGCGGACACGGTGGTGGACGCCGCGGTGCCGGCCAGCAGCAGGGCCAGCGCGCTGGCCAGGATACGTGGGGTCATGGGGGAATCTCCTTGCAGGGTGGGGAGGGTGCGGCTCAGGCCGCGACCAGGGGCGCCAGGGCCTGGCGCAGTTGCGGCAGCGGCAGGGTCTGCAGGCGCAGGCCGTTGCCGCCGATCACGGTGGGAATGGAGCGGATGCCGAGGGCAGCGGCGTCGGCACGATCGGCCTGCACGCGCTGGCGCACTGCGTCGCTGCGCATGTGGTCAGCGAAGGCACCACGGGGATGGCCCAGTGATTCGGCGATATCCAGCAGCACTTCGGCGTCGCCGATGTTGCGGTGCTGGTGCAGGTGCGCCCATTGCACCGCGTCGAACATTGCGCCATGGGCATCATTGCCGCCGATCAACCCTGCGGCCTGGCAGGCCAGTGCGCCGAGCCAGCCGGAGGGATATTCGAAGTCCTGTGCGCGCATGCCTTCGATATCGATGCGCGCGCTGTCTTCATGCGCGGCGCAGTCGGTCCAGTGGCGCAGGATGATCGCCTTGGCGCGCTCCATCGAGCCGAACACCTCGACCATCTGCGCGCGCGAGTCCTGCAGCACGAAGCTGCGATGGCGCACCTGGATGCCGAGTTCGGCCGAGACCTGCTGCAGGCGCGGGGCCAGCACGAAGCACCAGCCGCAGACCACGTCGTGGAAGAAGTCGACCACCGGCGCGGCGGTGGCGGGGGAAGGAACGGGAGACATCTGCCTGCCATCGGTGAGAGGGAGGCGGCAGATTAGGCAGCGCGGCGGGGCCGAAACAGCGCGCCGTGGGCAGCTCAGTTTTCGCTGGCGGTTACGAATCCAGGCCGGCGCAGCGGGGCAGCTCGGCGTGCAGGAAATCGATGAAGGCACGCACCTTGGGTTGCAGGTGGCGCGACGTGGGATAGACCGCATGCACGAAGCGTGGCGGATAGCGGTGGTCGGGCAGCACCTGTTGGAGTTCGCCACGGGCCAGCGCTGGTGCCGCCAGGAACGAGGGCAGGGCGCCGATGCCCATGCCGGCCACCAGCAGGTCGCGCAGCAGCAGGCTGTTGTTGACGGTGACGCGCGCCGGCAGGGTGATGGTCACCTGCCCATCCGGGCCGAGCAGCGGCCAGCTGCCGGGGGAGTCGGACAGGCTGTAGGCCAGCACACTGTGCACCTGCAGATCGTCCACCGACTGCGGTGCTGGACGCTGCCGCAGGTAGGACGGGGCAGCGCACAGCACCTGTTGCAGCGAGGCAAGCCGGCGCGCCACCAGTCGCGAGTCGTCCAGCTCGGCACGCAGCCGCAACGACACATCGAAACCCTCACCGACCGCATCGAGCAGGCGATCTTCCATCACCAGGTCCAGCGACAGCTGTGGATGCTGTTGCAGGAAGCGTGGCAGCAGCGGCGACAGCGTGCTCAGTGCGAACGACTGCGGTGCATTGACACGCAGGCGCCCGGCCACCTCGCCACGCTGTTCGGCGATGCCACGTTCCAATGCGTCCAATTCGTCGAGCAGGCGGCAGCATTCGCGGTAATAGGCGTGGCCGGTCTCGGTCAGGCTCATGCGCCGCGTGGTCCGCTGCAGCAGCACCACGCCCAGGTGCGTTTCCAGCGCGCGCAACTGCTTGCTCAGCCCGGCCGGCGACATGCCCAGGTCTTCGGCAGCGCGGGCCAGCCCGCCGCGTTCGACGATGCGGCGGAAGGCGCGCATCAGGTTGAAGGAATCCATGCCGGTACCGGGCGCGATGAGGGCGCCATTGTAGATCCACGCCATCCGTGGGTGGGGGAAACGCGGTGTCGGCCAAAGGGGGGATATCCACCGAGGCGGGGCGGGTTGCGCCGTTTGTTCAAGCGCGCAACCGTCGTGCCGCGCCAGCATGCAGGCCCCTCACGTTCCGGGTTGCCCATGAAACACTGGATCCTCCGCCTGTATGCCCCGTTGTTCCTGCTCGGTTTCGTTGCCGCCGCCGTCGTCTGGGTCGGCCACCTCCATGGCGATCCGCTATGGCTGCTGGCCTTGCTGGCGGTCGCCATCGCGGTTTCGTTCGCTGCCGAACGTGCCTGGCCGTATGACCCCGCGTTCAACCACGACCACGGCGACAGTCTGCGTGACACCCTGCATGCACTGGTCAACGAAAGCCTGAACCTGCTGTCGATCGCTGCGGTGCCGCTGCTGGCAGCGCTCCTTCCGTGGCAGCTGTGGCCGCTGCAGTGGCCGTTCGTTCTGCAGGTACTGCTGGCCATCGTCTGCGCCGACCTTGGCATTACCCTGGTGCACTACGCCAGCCATCGCATCGGCTGGCTGTGGCGGTTGCACGCGGTGCATCACAGCGTCACCCGCATGTACGGCTTCAACGGCTTGATGAAGCATCCGTTGCACCAGGCGGCCGAAGCAGTGGGCGGCGTACTGCCGCTGCTGCTGTTGGGCCTGCCGATGCCGGTGGCTGCGGTGCTGGCCTTCGCCATTGCCATCCAGCTGCTGCTGCAGCACTCCAACGTGGACATGCGCCCGGGCCTGCTGGGCCGGGTGATGGCGTGGGCGCCGCTGCACCGCTTCCACCACATGCGTTACGGCACCGCTGGCGACGTCAACTTCGGCCTGTTCCTGACCGTCTGGGATCACCTGCTGGGGACCGCCTTCGATGCGCCGGGCTATCGGCTGCAGCAGCGCGACCTCGGCATCGGCAGCCAACCGGACTATCCGCGCGATTATCCGGGACAGCTGCTGGCGCCGTTCCGCGAACTGCCGCACGGCGAGGTGCCGGAGCTGCCGGAAGGTCTGCGCAGGCGCGGATGACCGTGTCAGGCCGCGTGAAGCTGCAGGCCCTGCAGCTGCGCGGCACCGATACCGAACATGCGGCGCAGGCTGCGCGACAGATGGGCCAGATCGGCGAATCCAGCGGCATGCGCACTGTCGGTCAGGGTGTGCCCGCGCAGATGATGCATGAGTGCGCGGCGCAGCCGCTGCCACAGCACCCAGCCGCGCAGGGTCACCGCCAGATCAGACTGGAAACGCCGGTGCAGCTGGCTGGTCGACAGGTGCGCCGCCCCGGCGATATCGGCGGCCGGCACCGGGCCGGGCAGGTGCTGGGCGATACGGGCCAATGCCGCCTGCACGCGGCGGTCCAACGGTTGCGGGCGGCTCAGCCGGGGCAGCCAGCCGTGCAGTTCCAGCGCGTTGCCCGGCAGTGCGTGCAGGTATTGCTGGATCTGTGCGGGATTGGCATGCGTCGGCTCAAGGAACACCGTGCAGCCTGCTTCTGGCGCTAACAGGATCGCGTGCGGCTGGAATGACGGCAGCCACAGCCGCTGGCCTTGCTGCTGCACGCCATCGACCTCGACCTTCCAGGCTGCGCCATCGCTGAGCAGCAGTTGATGGGCGTAGTGCGCGTGCGCGGCGCTGTCACCGGCATGACCCTGCAGCACGGCCACGTGAGCATCCAGCAGCAACGTGCCATTCCAGGGCAGGGCGGGGGAGGACATTGAGGGATTGTAGATCCACGCCATGCGTGGATGAATCTCAATCGAAATCGATTATTTCGACAGACGGATTCACGGCGTCCCCGCAACCGGCCCCCACCCCCGCCAACCCACAGGAAGCCCGCTTTTGCTTCGGCTGTTGCTTCTGAGGTTGCCGGCCAGCGGCCGGCACTACCGCGGGTGCCGGGCGCCGCCCGGCCGTGCGCCCCCTCAGCGCCCGTGCGGATCCGGCCGGTGATGCACGTATTCAACCACGGTGCCATCGGGATGCACCGCATTGAACGCCGCCCCGGTCGGGACTACCTGCAGCGGGAAGATGATCTCGGCGCCGGCGGCGACCAGTTTGTCGTGATAGGGCCGAACGTCATCGACCAGCAGTGTCCCCGTGGTCGAGGTGAACGGTGCCAGTGCCGCCTGGCTGCCTTCGATCAGCAGGAAGGCGCCGACCATCGCCAGGCGCAGCCCGGCTTCCGGGAACGGGAACCCCGCATCGGCTACCACGCCCTGCAACTGCTCGTAGAACGCCACGCTGCGCTCCAGCTCGCCCGGGGCCACAAACACCCGGATCAGCACGCGCGGCGCGCGCTGGCTGGAGGTGTCACAGCGGTCGCGCCAGAGATGATCGAAGTCGCGATGTACGGTCATGGGCTCGATTCGTGGCCAGGGATCTCCATTATCAGCAGCCTCGCGCGGCGCGCTGATGACCGCCAGTGATGGCCTGATAACCATTGGCCGGGTTGCCTCTGTGACTTAGGTCCTGTTGACAGGTGTGAACGCCCTCGCACAATCTTCACAGGATTGGGTCGCCCTGCGCGGCCCGGGCAGGCAGGTTGTCACGCCGGGAGGAGGGTCCCGCGCGCAGACCGGCCCGTCCATCGGCCTGCGGGGCGTTGCTTGGCAACCCCTGCGCGGCATGAACGCTGCACCCTTCGGCGGCACTTTCCCTGGACCGATTGCCTTGGCAACGGAATTACGCCTGCCGATGAAAACGTTTACAAAACCGCTTGCACTGTCTCTGGCCCTGTCTGCCGCACTGGCCGCTCCGGCCTGGGCCGACCCGGCCGCGTTCACTGTGCTGACCCTGGAACAGGCGCCCCACGCCGAGGCGATGCCGGCGCTGGCCGCGCAACTGAAGAGCCTGAAGGTGGACGCGGTGAGCGTGCGCCAGGTGCAGCGCGGCATCGGCCAGGTCGATCCGCTGCAGGTGCTGGCCGATGGCCTGGGCTACGAGTACCGCTTCATTGCCGCCGGCAAGGACGATGGCCAGACCCAGCGCGGCCAGGCTGTTCTGACCCGGCTGCCGATCGCCGCTGAATCCGGCCCCGACCAGCCGGGCCTGAACTACCTGCGCCTGGACGACGGCCGCCACACTGTGGCGGTCTATACCGATGCCGGTGCAGGTGCGGCGCAGCTGCCGGCGCTGGTCACCCGTTCGCGGCTGGGTGCACCGGCGGTGCTGCTCGGCGCGGTGGCCGGTGAATCGGCCAAGGCCGCAGGCTTCGATCCGGCGCGTGTGGCGCTGGAAGCCGATGCCAGCTATTTCAGCGACGGCTTCCAGGCCGCCAGCAGCGCGCCGTTCAAGGTGGAAGGCAGCACGCTGCGTGCCACCCTGCTGACCCTGGCCTATGCCGCCGACAAGCACGGCGACACGCCGTGGATGGACACCACGCTCAACGCCGATGCGCGCGCTGCGCTGCTGCTGAAGGCGATGACCGAGGATGAGAAGTTCCAGATGCTGCACAGCTACTTCGGGCTGGGCAAGGACGGCGGCCCGCTGCCGGAAGGTGCGGTCGGTTCGGCCGGCTTCGTGCCGGGCG
Organism: Stenotrophomonas muris; assembly: GCF_052751275.1. NCBI lineage: Bacteria > Pseudomonadati > Pseudomonadota > Gammaproteobacteria > Lysobacterales > Lysobacteraceae > Stenotrophomonas > Stenotrophomonas muris. The sequence continues at coordinate 1,097,448 of NZ_CP199879.1, forward strand.
TACCGCGGCTGGGCATCCCGTCGCAGCAGTCGGCCGATGCCGGTGTCGGCGTGACCAATCCGGGGGGCATCCGCCCGGGCGACTTCGCCACGGCGATGCCATCGGGCCCGTCCACCGCATCGAGCTGGAACCGCGAAGTTGCCTTCGCCGGTGGCGCCACGATGGGCCGCGAGGCGTGGCAGCAGCGCTTCAATATCCTGCTGTCGGGCAGCGTCAACCTGCAGCGTGACCCGCGCAACGGCCGCAACTTCGAGTACGCCGGCGAAGACCCGCTGCTGGCCGGCTCGATGGTTGGCGCGCTGATCCAGGGCGTGCAGAGCCAGCACGTGATCTCCTCGATGAAGCACTTCGCGCTGAACGACATGGAGACCCGTCGCAACTTCCACGACGTGCGCATCGGCGAACAGGCCATGCACGAGTCGGACCTGTTGGCCTTCGAGATCGCGCTGGACGCCGGTCGCCCGGGCGTGGCGATGTGCTCGTACAACAAGATCAACGGCACCTACGGCTGCGAGAACGGCTACCTGATGAACCAGGTGCTGAAGCAGGAATGGAAGTTCCCCGGTTTCGTGATGTCCGACTGGGGTGGCGTGCACAGTGGCTCGAAGGCTGCGCTGGCCGGCCTGGACCAGCAGTCGGCAGGTGAGGTGTTCGACGCGGCGGTGTTCTTCGATGAACCGCTGCGCCTGGCCGTGCATGGCGGCGTGGTGCCGCAGGCGCGCCTGAACGACATGGTGGCGCGCATCCTGCGCACGATGTTCCTGCATGGCAACTTCGACAACCCGCCGCAGCACCAGAAGGTGGATGCCGAGGCCGGCTTCGCCGTTGCCCAGCGCACGGTGGAGGAGGGCAGCGTGCTGCTGCGCAATGAGGGCAACCTGTTGCCGCTGGCCGACAGCGTGAAGCGCATCGTCATCATCGGCGGCCATGCCGACAAGGGCGTGATCGGTGGCGGTGGTTCATCGATGGTGGGCGTGACCGCCAAGGGCACCAACGCGGTGCCCGGCGTGATGCCGACCACCTGGCCGGGCCCGGTGATCTTCCATCCGTCCTCGCCGCTGGAATCGCTGCGTGCGGCGCGCCCGGACGCGACTATCACGTATGTGGATGGCACCAACGCCGCTGCTGCGGCCAAGGCGGCCGCGCAGGCGGATGTGGCCATCGTGTTTGCCACGCAGTGGGCTGCCGAATCGGTGGACCTGCCGGACATGCAGCTGCCGGACAACCAGGATGCCCTGATCTCGGCAGTGGCCAAGGCCAACCCGAAGACCGTGCTGGTGCTGGAAACCAACGGCCCGGTGCGCACACCGTGGCTGGCGCAGGTGCCGGCGATGCTGCAGGCCTGGTACCCGGGCATCCGCGGTGGCGAAGGCATTGCCGCACTGCTGACCGGCCAGGTCAATCCGTCCGGCCGCCTGCCGGTGACCTGGGTGACGGACGAATCGCAGCTGCCGCGCCCGCACATCGACGGCCTCGGCTTCAAGCCGGCCAAGCCGTTCGGTGATGTGTTCGATTTCGATATCGAAGGCGCCAACGTCGGCTACAAGTGGATGGCGGCCAAGGGCCTGACCCCGACCTTCGCCTTTGGCCATGGCCTGTCCTACACCTCGTTCGCCTATGACAACCTGAAGGTGAGCGTGGAAGGTTCGCGCCTGGTCGCCAGCGTCGACATCCGCAACACCGGCAAGCGCGCCGGTGCCGACGTGGCCCAGCTGTACCTGAAGCTGCCGGCCGGCAGCACCACGCCGATCCGCCTGATCGGCTATGACAAGGTGACCCTGCAGCCGGGCGAACAGCGCCGCATCCGCATCGAAGCCGAGCCGAAGACGCTGGCCCACTACGATGCACAGGCGCGCCAGTGGAAGATCGACGGTGGCACCTACCAGGTGCAGCTGTCGCGCAACGCCGCCGAACCGCTGCAGACGGTGGACGTGCAGCTGGTGGAGCAGGTGCTGCGCTGAGGCTTGAAGGCACGGCCCGCAAGGGCCGTGCCTGAAAAAGGGGACGGAGGGGATTAAGTCGTTTATGCATAAACGACTTAATCCCCTCCGTCCCCTTTTCATATGGCGAACCACCCGCGCAGGAAATCGATCAGCTGCCGCACCTTCGGCGAGGGCTGCGTGCTGTGCGGGTAGACCGCGTACACGCTCTGCTGCGGGAAGCGGTGCTGGCGCAGCACCGGGCGCAGGCGGTCCTGGGCCAGGTCGTCCTCGATCAGCCAGCGTGGCAGCACGGTGACCCCGGCGCCGGCCACGGCGAAGGCGCGCAGGCTGCTGGCACCATCCACGCGCACCACTGCATTGCCCGGATTGGTGGCAAACAAGGCGTCGCTGCCGTCGGGCGCGACCACCGGCACGTCGGCCAGGCGCGGGTAACCCAGGCGGGGCAGGGTGCCCAGCTGGGCCGGGTCATCGGCCGCATCGGCAGAGGGCAGGCGTGCCAGCAGTGACGGAGCCGCCACCGCGCACAGCGGGTGCCGTTCCAGTTCACTGGCATGCAGGCCCGAATCGGGCAGACGGCCGAGACGGATCGCCAGGTCGAAGCGCTCGGGAATCAGGTCTGCCGGCGCGGGAGACGTGGACAGATGCAGCTGCAGGGCCGGATGCCGCGCACGGAAGGCTTCCAGTGCGGGAATCAGGCGAAGCTGCGCGTACTCCGGGGTGGTGGTCAGGCGCAGCACACCCTGCAGCTGGTGCTGGTCGCGCCGCGCGGCATCGATTGCCGCCTGCGCGGCATCCAGCGCCTGTACGCAGTGCTGCAGGAACTGTTCGCCAGCGTCGGTCAGGGCCAGGTGGCGGGTACTGCGCAGCAGCAGGGTCACGCCCAGCTCCTGCTCCAGCCGCTTCAGGTTGAAGCTGACCACCGCACGGCTCAGGCCGAGCCGATCGGCCGCTGCGGTCAGGCTGCCGGCCTCGACCACGGCACGGAAGATATCGAAGCGATCGAGGCTGACCATGGCGATTCATTGTCAAAACAGATTTGACAGTGTTGCAGGTGTTGTCGTGTTTTTCCAACAAAGCCCGGACGGCATGCTGGACGCTTCCTTGCTGGAGCGCCGCCGATGCCGTCCCCCCGCCTGCGCCATGAGGCGATCTTCCTGCTGGTGTTCGCCCTGGATCTGGTCAACATGTTCATCGCCACGGTGGCCTATCCGGCACTGGCAGCGGAACTGCACGCTGATGTCGGTACCCTGGCCTGGGTGGGCACCGCCTACATGCTGGGCCTGAGCGTGGTGATTCCGCTGGCGCCCTGGTTGGCCGCGCGCTGTGGTGAGCGTCGCCTGCTGCTGGTGGCGTTGCTGTTGTTCGCGGTTGCCGCTGTGCTGGCCGGCGCCGCACCGGGTATCGGCTGGCTGCTGGGCTGGCGCCTGCTGCAGGGGCTGGCCGGTGGCCTGCTGATTCCGGTGGCACAGGCGGCAGCGTACCGACAGTGCACGCCGGACCAGCGTGGCGCGCTGACCCGCCGCATCCTGCTGGTGGCGCTGCTGGTGCCCGCACTGGCGCCGGCGCTGGGCGGGTTGCTGGTGCAGTGGTTGTCCTGGCGCGGCGTGCTCTGGGCCAGCCTGCCGTTGGCGGTGGTGGCGATCGGCCTGGTGCTGGCCTGGATGCCGGCCGATGGCGCGCGCAGTGCGCCGCGCCTGCAGGCCTATGCGCTGTCCACCGCGATGCTGGCGCTGGGCGCGCTGCTGCTGGCGCTGACCTGGCTGGGTGAACCCGGCCATCGGGCCGCCGGTGCCGTACTGCTGTTGATCGCAATGCTGTTGGCGGCGGTCCACCTGCGGCATGCACGGCAGCAGGCGCAGCCCCTGCTGCGCTGGTCGCTGCTGTCCCATCGGGGCCTGCGCCTGGCGATGCTGGTCTATCTGGCAGTGCCCGGTGTGTTCATCGGCAGCCAGCTGGTCAGTACCCTGCAGCTGCACCAGGCCGGTTACAGCGCGGCACGCATCGGCGCGTTGATGCTGCCCTGGGCGCTGGCCTCGGCCATTGCGATCACGGCCAGCAAGCGCCTGCTGGCGCGCTTCGGCCCGGCCACGGTACTGCGTACGGGCATGCTCCTGCAGGCCAGCGGCCTGCTGTTGATGGCGCTGCTGCCGCAGCCGGCCTTCGCGTTGGCCGGGCTGCTGTTCGCGCTGATGGGCGCCGGCGGCAGCCTGTGCAGCAGCACCGCGCAGACGCTGGCCTTCCATGGGGTCGAGGGCGAAGCATTGGGCGATGCCAGCGCACTCTGGAACCTCAACCGCCAGCTCAGCTTCTGCCTGGGCACCGCGGCCATCGCGCTGCTGCTGGCATTGGCCATGCAATGGCTGCCGGCCCACGCCACCGGCATGGCGCTGGGTCTGGCCGCGGTACTGACCCTGCTGCCGATGGCGCTGCTGCGCCGGCCGCAGTTGCTCACCCTTTCGCAACCGGAGAACATCTGATGGATACCACCGCAGAACATGAAATCCACCACCTGCACGACAAGCTGCAGGCCTGGTTCCGTGCCGATGTCGGCGCCGATGCGCTGGAGGATCTGATGGCGCACTTCAGCGCGGACTTCAGCATGGTCGGCATCGCGGGTCGCCGATTGGATCGGCAAGCCGTGCAGGCGTTGTTCGCGGGCGGTCACGGCGCGCGCCCCGGGCTGCGGATTTCCATCGACGCCGTGCACGCGGTGGAAGCGCCTTCACCGCTGGCGGTGCTGCGCTATCGCGAAGGGCATTCGCTCGATGGCGGCACGCCTGCATGGCGGGAGTCACTGGCGGTGCTGCGGCAGGAAGAGGGTCGCTGGCGCTGGCTGGCACTGCATGAGGTGGTGGTGGCCTGATGTTGTAGAGCCGAGCCTACGCTCGGCTGCTCTTCGGGTAGGTCGCGGCGGTCTGAGCCGAGCGTGGGCTCGGCTCTACAGGACGCACTGCCCCCACATTGGCCGCACATGTGCCATCAGTCCTGCCTGCATCCACCGCAGAATGCAAAGCCCGCACACACTTCATGGCTCGGGGCAGGAGTAGGCTTGGAGCTTTCCTGCCGGGAGGGGTTGTCCATGCGTGTGCGTGCCGTCGCTGTAGCCATTGCCCTTTGCCTGTCCAGCGCCGTGCTGGCCGCCGATACCCCGCCGATGACCCCGGACATCAGCGGCAAGCCCTTCGTTGCCCCCGATGTCGGTCGTGACTACGACAAGCGCGTGGTGATGGTGCCGATGCGTGATGGCACCAAGCTGTATACGGTGATCGTGGTGCCCAAGGGTGCCCGCAATGCCCCGATCCTGCTGACCCGCACCCCCTACGACGCTGCTGGCCGTGCCAACCGCAGTGACTCGCCGCGCATGCGCGACCTGCTGCCACAGGGCGACGAGGTGTTCGTCGACGGCGGCTACATCCGCGTGTTCCAGGACATCCGTGGCAAGTACGGCTCCGAAGGCGATTACGTGATGACCCGGCCGCTGCGCGGGCCGTTGAACAACACCAGGGTGGATCACTCCACCGACGCCTGGGACACCATCGACTGGCTGGTGAAGAACGTGCCGGAGAGTAACGGCAAGGTCGGCATGCTCGGCTCGTCGTACGAGGGTTTCACCGTGGTGATGGCGCTGACCGACCCGCACCCGGCACTGAAGGTGGCCGCGCCGCAGAGCCCGATGGTCGATGGCTGGATGGGTGACGACTGGCTCAACTACGGTGCGTTCCGCCAGGTCAACTTCAACTATTTCGCAATGCAGACCGAGAAGCGCGGCAAGGGCACGCCGCTGCCCAGCCTCGGCTATGACGACTACAGCACCTTCCTGCGCCTCGGTTCGGCCGGTGACTACGCGCGTTTCACCGGCGTGGACCAGCTGACCTGGTGGAAGAAGCTGGTCGAGCACCCGGCCTATGATGGTTTCTGGCAGGGCCAGGCGCTGGACGCGGTGATGGCCAAGACACCGTTGAAGGTGCCGACCATGTGGCTGCAGGGCCTGTGGGACCAGGAAGACATGTGGGGTGCCAACCACGCCTACCAGGCGATGGAAGGGCGCGACAGCGGCAACAACCGCAACTATCTGGTGATGGGCCCGTGGCGGCACAGCCAGGTGAACTACGGCGGCAGCGAGCTGGGTGCGCTGAAGTTCGATGGCGATACCGCGCTACAGTTCCGTCGCGATGTGCTCAAGCCGTTCTTCGACCAGTACCTGGTGGATGGCGCGCCGACGGCCGATACGCCGCCGGTGCTGATCTACAACACCGGCGAAAACCACTGGGACCGCCTGAAGGGTTGGCCGCGCAGCTGCGACAAGGGCTGTGCCGCCAGCAGCAAGCCGCTGTACCTGCGCGCCGGCGGCAAGCTGGCGTTCCAGGCACCGGCGGCGGGCGAGGGGGACTTCGAGGAATACGTGTCCGACCCGGCCAAGCCGGTACCGTTCGTGCCGCGCCCGGTCCGCTTCGGCGACCGCGACATGTGGACCACCTGGCTGGTCAAGGACCAGCGATTCGTTGATGGCCGCCCGGACGTGCTGACCTTCATCACCGAACCGCTGACCGCGCCGCTGCGCATTGGCGGCGCGCCGGTGGTGCACCTGCAGGCTTCGACCAGTGGCACCGACAGCGACTGGGTGGTGAAGCTGATCGACGTGTATCCGGACCAGGAAGCGTCGACGCCGGAGATGGGTGGCTACGAGCTGCCGGTGTCGCTGGCGATCTTCCGTGGCCGTTACCGCGAAAGCTTCAGCGATCCGAAGCCGCTGGCCGCCAACCAGGTGCTGCCGTACCGCTTCGACCTGCCCAACGCCAACCACACCTTCCAGAAGGGCCATCGGGTGATGGTGCAGGTGCAGTCCAGCCTGTTCCCCCTGTATGACCGCAATCCGCAGACCTACGTGCCGAACATCTACCTGGCCAAGCCGGGCGATTACCAGAAGGCCACGCAGCGGGTCTGGCACAGCGCAGCGCAGGCCAGTTACATCGATCTGCCGGTGTATTGAGGTTGATGAGTACGCCGGGTGCGCGATGCCCGGCGGCGGTAGTGCCGGCCGCTGGCCGGCATCCGCGACGGCGCGAGAGCGTGTCGACCAAGGTCGACACCTACCGGGGCTGAGTCATGGCATGTCGAATCAGGCGGCTTTGGTAGTGCCGGCCGCTGGCCGGCTACCGCGACGATGCAGGAGCGTGTGGACCAAGGTCGACACCTACCGGGGCTGAGTCATGGCATGTCGAATCAGGCGGCTTTGGTAGTGCCGGCCGCTGGCCGGCATCCGCGACGGTGCAGGAGCGTGTCGACCAAGGTCGACACCTACCGGAGCGGGGATCCTCACCCCACCTTCGAGGGGCCCGTACGCCAGCGGCTGGGGACCAGGCCGAAGCGCTTGCGGAACGCGGCGGCGAAGTTGCTGGGGTGGCGGTAGCCGCTGGCGGCGGCGGCCTGCTCAACCGTCCATCCGTTTTCGCGCAGGCCCTGTTCGGCATGGCGCATGCGCTGTTCATGCAGGTAGTCGAACACCGAACTTCCATACTGCTGGGCAAAATGGCGGCGCAATGAGCTGGGGCTCATGCAGGCCAGCCGGGCCAGCTCGACCAGGCTGTGTGCATGGCTGGGGTCGTCATGCAGGTAACTGCGTACCCGTTCCAGGCGCTCGCGCTGGCCGGCACGCAGCGTGCGCACCGGGTCGGTCTGCAGATCCTCGGCCTGCAGGCCGAGGGCCAGCAGCTGCAATGCCACGCCTTCGCGCCACAGCGCGTCGATGCCGTCCTGCCACGGGCTGTCGAACAACTGGCCCAGCACCGGCAGCATGGCGTGGGGAATGGCCCAGTGGCGGCATTCCAGGTGCGTGCCAAGCGCTTTTTCCAGCTGTGGCATCTGGAAAACATCCGCGTCGATGCCACCCGGCACGATCACGCTGACCCCGCGCAGGCGCGTTTCGCCGGGGTGCGCGCCGGTCATCTCGATCTGGTCGCGATGGTGGGCGGTCATCGCGGTGCCGGCACGCAGGGTGAAACTTCCGCGTCGCGGGATACGCACGTCGACCTGACCCTGCAGCATCACGCGGATGGCGAGCCCGGGCCGCTGTTGCGCGGTCGCCACATAGGGGAACCGGTTATGCACGTCGGAGGCGATCAGGCTCATGCCACCGCGCATGAACTGTTCGTTGACTTCGCCGCGGCCGGCCCACTGGTCGTCGCGCAGGTGTTCCGGATCAGCGCGGTAATCGAAGCCGTGGCGTTGGCCGAAGCGGCGGTAATCGGCAAAGGTGAAGTATCGGGACATCGCTCGGCACGTACAGGAGGGGAGGCGCTGGCACCATGGCCCATGTGCTGCCCCGCGTAGCGGGCAGCCTGGAAGGCCGGAAAACGCCAGGTTGGAAAAAATGTGTCGAAGAAACTGGAAACGTTTCCCATTGTCGCTGCGAATCATTCGCAGGGGATTTGAATACGGTCAAACCGATTGGTCATTACGGCCAAGTTGAACGGGGTGCCGGACATACGCCAGCGTTTTGCCGCTATATCCGTACTTGATTCCCTACATGAACTTCGGTTGAGGTTTCATTGCTGGAACGATCATCCGCGGACAGGCTGTTGGTCTGCTCGTCACAGCGGCCGGCGTAAGGTGATGGATTGGCGGCCGCGCGCCGCATCGCTCCCCCCACCGATGGAGAATGCAGATGATTGATTACCAGCTGACCGGCAAGACCGCGATCGTGACCGGCGGCGTGTCGGGCATCGGCCTGGCCGTGGCACAGACGCTGGCCGCATCCGGTGCCCGTATTTCGGTCTGGGACCTCAAGCAGGATGCGGTGGATGCCACCGTGGCGCAGTTGCGCAGCACCGGCGCACAGGCCATCGGCATCGCGCTGGACGTCACCGACGATGCAGCGGTGGAGGCGGCGGTGCAGCGCACGGTCAAGGAACTTGACGGCCTGCATGTGGCGGTCAACAACGCCGGTATCGGCGGGCCGGCGGCCAGCAGCGGCGACTATCCGATCGAGGGCTGGCAGCGGGTCATCGACGTCAACCTCACCAGTGTGTTCCTGTGCCAGCGTGCGCAGATCCAGGCAATGCGGGCCGCTGGAACCGGCGGCAGCATCATCAACATGGCCTCGATCCTGGGCCAGGTGGGCTATGCCGGTTCCACCGCTTATGCGGCGGCCAAGCACGGCGTGGTCGGGCTGACCCAGACCGCCGCGTGGGAACATGCGGCCGACGGCATCCGTGTCAACGCGGTGGGTCCGGGTTTCATCAGCACACCGCTGCTGGAGAAGATGGACCCGAAGGTGCGCGCCACGCTGGAAGGACGGCACGCGCTGAAGCGGCTGGGCACGGCCGAGGAAGTGGCGGCATTGGTGGCCTGGTTGGCCAGCGACGACGCCTCGTTTGCGACCGGCGCGTACTACGCCATCGATGGTGGCTACCTGGCGCAGTGATGCGTTGAACGCAGGGTGCGGTGCCGCCGGGTGTCGCCCGGCGCTACCGGGTGAACGGACTGTGGTGTGGCCTTCACCTCTGTGCCACGGGGGCCACGCGACGCTCCGGGAAAACCCCGGAGCTTGACCATGGAACTCACCCAGGATGTCTCGATCCTGCTGCGCGTAGCCGCAGCGATGCTGTTTGGCGGCGTGCTCGGCGTCGAGCGCGAGATGGGCAAGCACGCCGCTGGCCTGCGTACGCACATGCTGATCGCGGGGGCCGCTGCGCTGATCGTCGGCCTCGGCGACTCGGTGGCCGAGCATTTCCAGCAGGAGCGCTACCGTGACCTGCTGCAGGTCGATCCGGTGCGCCTGATCGAAGCGGTGGTGGCCTGTGTCGGCTTCGTTGCCGCTGGCACCATCCTGCGTGGGTCACGCGAGGACCAGGTCAGCGGCCTGACCACGGCCAGCTCGCTGATCATGGCAGCGGCCATCGGGATTGCGGTGGGGATCAGCAAGTACGTGATCGCCATCGGGGTGAGCGTGCTGTGCGTGCTGGTGCTGGCAGTGATGCGGCGGTTGGAGAAAAGGATTCCGTAGGGAAGGGCTAGTTGCCGGCCAGCGGCCGCCACTACCGTGAGAGCCGTAATGGTCGGACCAATATGAAGTCTAGCCCTATGGTCTAATAGGCACTTCGTCGGAGCGGCGGTTAAATCCGCTGCAAGTGGTCTGATCGAAATCATTATTGGTACGACCAATAATCGACAGCCACGGCGACCCACCGCCTGCGGTGGAGCACATCCCGCCCCAGTCGAGAGCCTTCATGCAGCCCTGGCAACACCTGTACGACCCCGCCGGCAACCTGTGGTTGTCCAGCCTGATCGCGCTGCTGCCGATCGCGTTCTTCTTCGTTGCCCTTGCGGTGCTGCGCATGAAGGGCTGGCTGGCCGGCACGATCACCGTGGCCATCGCGCTTGGCGTGGCCCTGTTGTTCTACCGCATGCCGTTGAGCCAGGCGCTGGGCGCGGCCGGTTTCGGCTTCGTCTACGGCCTGTGGCCGATCGCCTGGATCATCATCGGCGCGGTGTTCCTCTACAAGGTCTCGGTCAAGACCGGTCAGTTCGACATCATCCGCGCCTCGATCCTGTCGGTGACCGAAGACCAGCGCCTGCAGATGCTGATGGTCGGTTTCGCGTTTGGTGCCTTCCTGGAAGGCGCGGCCGGCTTCGGTGCGCCGGTGGCGATCACGGCGGCGCTGCTGGTCGGGCTGGGCTTCAAGCCGCTGTATGCCGCCGGCCTGTGCCTGATCGTCAACACTGCGCCGGTGGCGTTCGGTGCGATGGGCATTCCGATCATCGTGGCCGGGCAGGTCACCGGCCTGGATGCATTCGAGATCGGCCAGATGGCCGGCCGCCAGCTGCCGTTCCTGACTGTGATCGTGCTGTTCTGGATCATGGCCATCATGGATGGCTGGCGTGGCATCAGGGAAACCTGGCCGGCGGTGCTGGTGGCCGGTGGCTCGTTCGCCATCGCGCAGTACCTCACCTCGAACTTCATCGGCCCGGAGCTGCCGGACATCACCGCCTCGCTGGCGTCGCTGGTGTGCCTGACCCTGTTCCTGCGCCGCTGGAAGCCGGCACGGATCTTCCGCTTCGATACCGAAACCAGCGCCGAGGCGGCCGCGCAGGCACTGGAGGCACCACGCTACAGCGTCGGCCAGATCGCCAAGGCGTGGTCGCCGTTCCTGATCCTCACCGCGATGGTCACGCTGTGGAGCATCAAGCCGTTCAAGTCGCTGTTCGCGGCAGGCGGCCCGTTGGAAGGCTGGGTGCTCAAGCTCCCGGTGCCGGGCCTGGACCAGAGGGTGCAGAAGATGCCGCCGATCGTCGACGCGCCGCTCAGCTATGAGGCGATCTACAAATTCGACTGGTTCTCGGCCACCGGCACCGCGATCTTCCTTGCGGCGGTGATCGCGATCATCGCACTGCGCATGCCGGCCCGGTCGGCGCTGCAGACCTTCGGCGAAACCGTGCGTGAGCTGCGCATGCCGATCTACTCGATCGGCATGGTGCTCGCCTTCGCCTTCATCGCCAACTACTCGGGCCTGTCGGCAACACTGGCGCTGGCATTGGCGCACACCGGCGATGCGTTCCCGTTCTTCTCGCCGTTCCTGGGCTGGCTGGGCGTGTTCCTGACCGGTTCGGATACCTCGTCCAATGCGCTGTTCTCGGCGCTGCAGGCCACCACCGCGCAGCAGATCGGCGTATCCGACGTGCTGCTGGTGGCGGCCAACACCACCGGTGGCGTTACCGGCAAGATGATCTCGCCGCAGTCGATCGCCATTGCCTGCGCGGCGGTCGGCCTGGCCGGCAAGGAGTCGGACCTGTTCCGCTTCACCGTCAAGCACAGCCTGATTTTCACCACGATGGTCGGCCTGATCACCCTGGCCCAGGCCTACTGGCTGACCTGGATGATTCCCTGAGCCATGCATGGCTGGCCGACCACCCGCTGTGCGCTTCGGGCCACAATGGCGCCATGAGCACGCAACGTATTTCGGACAGGGTGGCCGCGCAGCTGCGCGGCCTGGTGCAGGAACAGCGGCTGCGGCCGGGCGACCGGTTGCCCGCCGAGCGCACCCTGGCGGTGCAGCTGGGGGTCTCGCGCACCGCGCTGCGCGAGGCCATCGCGCAGCTGGCCAGCCAGGGCCTGCTGACCGCACGCATCGGTGGCGGCACTTACGTGGCCGAACCGGCGGCGCGCGCGCGGCAGGCGCTGGATGAACCGCTGGCGCCGTACCTGCCGCTGTTCCAGGGCGACCCGGAATACCGTTTTGACGTGCTGGAGATCCGCCACGCGCTGGAAGGTGCCACTGCCTGGCATGCGGCGCTGCGAGCCACCGATGAGGACCGTACGCGCATCGCGCAGGCCTTCCAGACCATGATGGACGCGCACGGCAAGGACGACCCCACCGGTGAAGCAGAGGCTGACGCGGCCTTCCACCTGTCCATCGCCGAGGCCTCCCACAACCTGGTGCTGCTGCAGGTGATGCGCGGCCTGTTCGAACTGCTGCAGACCAACATCTCGCAGAGCCGCGAGAAGCTCTACACCTCAGCGAGGACCTTCTCGCCCCTGTCCGACCAGCACCGCGAAATGATGGATGCGGTGCTGGCCGGCGACCCCGAACGCGCGCGCGCCGCCGCGCATGCCCACCTCGAGTTCGTGCACACCACGCTGCGCACGCTCGATGACAACGAAGCCCGGCGTGCGCGGGCCTCGCGCCTGCCTTCCCCACACGGTTGACCCCATGATCATCTCCGCCTCCACCGATTACCGTGCCGCAGCGCAGCGCCGGCTGCCGCCGTTCCTGTTCCACTACATCGATGGCGGCGCGTATGCCGAGCACACGCTGAAGCGCAACGTTTCCGACCTGTCCGACATCGCGCTGCGCCAGCGCATCCTGCGCAACATGTCCGATCTGAGCCTGGAAACCGAGCTGTTCGGCGAAACGCTGGCAATGCCGGTGGCGCTGGCGCCGGTCGGCCTGACCGGCATGTATGCCCGCCGCGGTGAAGTGCAGGCGGCGCGCGCGGCCGACAGCCGGGGCATCCCGTTCACCCTGTCCACCGTATCGGTGTGCCCGATCGAGGAAGTGGCACCGGCCATCCAGCGGCCGATGTGGTTCCAGCTGTACGTGCTGCGCGACCGTGGCTTCATGCGCAATGCGCTGGAGCGGGCACAGGCCGCCGGCGTGACCACGCTGGTGTTCACCGTGGACATGCCGGTGCCGGGCGCGCGCTACCGTGATGCACACTCCGGCATGAGCGGCCCGAATGCCTCGCTGCGCCGCATCGGCCAGGCCGTCACCCATCCGCACTGGGCGTGGGACGTCGGCCTGTTCGGCCGTCCGCATGACCTGGGCAACATCTCCACCTACCGCGGCAACCCGACCGGGCTGGAGGATTACATCGGCTGGCTGGGCAGCAACTTCGATCCGTCCATTTCGTGGAAGGACCTGGAGTGGATCCGCGAGTTCTGGAAGGGCCCGATGGTGATCAAGGGCATCCTCGACCCGGATGATGCGCGCGATGCGGTCAGGTTCGGTGCCGATGGCATCGTGGTCTCCAACCACGGTGGTCGCCAGCTGGATGGCGTGCTGTCTACCGCACGTGCATTGCCGGCCATCGCCGATGCGGTGCAGGGCGACCTGAAGATCCTCGCCGATTCGGGCATCCGTACCGGCCTGGACGTGGTGCGCATGCTGGCGCTGGGGGCCGATACCGTGCTGCTGGGGCGCGCCTTCGTCTATGCGCTGGCCGCGCAGGGCGAGGCCGGCGTGGCCAACCTGCTGGACCTGATCGCCAAGGAGATGCGCGTGGCGATGACACTGACCGGCGCGCGCCGCATCGCCGACATCAGCCGCGATTCGCTGGTCAACCTGCCATGAGTGGCCATGACGCCGTGCTGGCGCAGTTGCGCGACGCGGTCGGCAGCCGCCATGTGTTGACCGGCGACAAGACCACGCGCCGCTTCCGTCGTGGCTACCGCTTCGGCGATGGCCCGGTGCTGGCGGTGGTGCGCCCAGGTACCTTGCTGGAACTGTGGTATGTGCTGCAGGCAGCGGTGCAGGGCGGAGCGGCGATCATCCTGCAGGCGGCCAATACCGGCCTGACCGGTGGCTCGACCCCGGATGGGGACGACTATGGGCGCCCGATCGTGCTGGTCAGCACGCTGCGCCTGACCGGCATCCAGCTGTTGAACGAGGGCCGCCAAGTGCTGTGCCTGCCCGGCGCCACGCTCGACCGCCTGGAGCAGACCCTGGCACCGCTGGGCCGCGAACCGCATTCGGTGATCGGCTCCTCCTGCATCGGCGCCTCGGTGCTGGGCGGCATCTGCAACAACTCCGGCGGCGCGCTGGTGCGCCGTGGCCCGGCCTATACCGAGCTGGCGCTGTATGCGCAGGTCGATGCGCAGGGCCAGTTGCAGCTGGTCAACCACCTCGGCATCGCGCTGGGTGATACGCCCGAGCAGATCCTGCAGCGCCTGCAGGCCGGTGACTATGCCGCTGAGGACGTGGGTGACGGCGATGGCCGCGCCGCGTCTGATCCACGCTACGCCGAGGAAGTGCGCCGGGTCGATGCCGATACGCCGGCACGCTTCAACGCCGACCCCAGCCGCCACTTCGAAGCGGCCGGTTCGGCCGGCAAGCTGGCGGTGTTCGCGGTGCGCCTGGATACCTTCGAAAAGGAGCCCGCCGAGGTCTTCTACATCGGCAGCAACCGCACCGACAGCCTCACTGCGATCCGGCGCCAGCTGCTGACCGGCTTCGAGCGCCTGCCGATTGCCGGCGAGTACATCCACCGCGATGCCTATGACATCGGCGAGCGCTACGGCAAGGACAGCTTCCTGTTGATCGACCGCCTCGGCACTTCCCGTGTGCCCGCCGCGTTCGCATTGAAGAGCCGGGTCGATGGATGGTTCGAGCGGCTGGGCCTGCGCGGGGTGACCGACCGGGTGATGCAGGTGCTGACCGGCCTGCTGCCCTCGCACCTGCCCCGGCGCATGGGTGAATTCCGCCAGCGCTACGAGCATCACCTGTTGCTGAAGGTCTCCGCACAGGACGCGGCGGCAACCGAGGCCTGGCTGCGCGGCTTCTTCGCCGATCATGAGGGTGGTTACTTCCACTGCACGGCCGATGAGGGGCGCAAGGCGTTCCTGCATCGCTTCGCGGTGGCCGGCGCGGCGGTGCGCTACCGCGAAGTGCATCGGGACCAGGTGCAGGATATCGTGGCGCTGGACATCGCCCTGCGCCGCGATGATGCCGACTGGTTCGAGCAGTTGCCGGCCGATATCGATGGCCGCCTGCTGCACAAGCTGTATTACGGGCACTTCCTGTGCCATGTGTTCCACCAGGACTACATCGCACGCAAGGGCGAAGACCCGATGGCGATCGAGCACGCGATGTGGGCGCTGCTGGACCAGCGCGGCGCCGAGTATCCGGCCGAGCACAATGTCGGCCACCTGTACCCGGCCAAGCCGGCCCTGGCCGGGTTCTATCGGCAGCTGGACCCGAGCAATACGTTCAATCCGGGCATCGGCCAGACCTCGAAGGAAAAAGGGTGGGGTGGCTGCGACTGCGGATGATGTAGAGCCGAGCCCATGCTCGGCTGCTCTTCCCGACAGATAGCCGTCGAGCATGGCTCAGCCCCACCCGGACAGCGGTTACCATCGGAATCCCGTACGCAGGAGCCGCCCATGCCCACCATCGTTGCCCGCGCGACCCTGTGCGCTGCATTGCTGGCAACACCGCTGCTGGTGCTGGCGCAGTCCGCGATCCTGCCGCAGCAGCGCGACGCCGCCGGCAACGTGATGGAGCCGCTGGGGCAGGTGCTGGAACAGGGAGGGCAGGGCGAAGCACGCATGCAGTACTGCACCCTCGATCGTGCCTGGTGCGTGCGTGTGCAGCCGGTGGCCGAGGACGGCGATCGGCCGACGACGCTGGAAGTCTCTGAACGGGAGGCCGGCGAAAGCGAGCCGCACGTCTACCACGTCAGCATCGACGTGCCGCAGGAAAGCGAGCTTTCGCTGTGGCCGTGGATCGTGCGGCTTGCGCCTGGCGTTGGCAGCGATGAGGCAGTGAGCGACCCGCGGCAGCGCGCCCGCCAGAACGTGCTGGTGGGCGGTATCGTCAAATTCAGCACGATGTACTCAGGCGGTGGTGCCGACGCGTCCACGCTGCAGCTGGCGCGCGTGCGTCACCTGCAGGATGACATCCAGGTGGACGACGACGTGCTGACCCTGCCATGGCTGGGCAACGCGATGATCCGCGCCTGTTTCAGCGAGCAGGACATGAAGCAGCGCGCAGGCGCCTGCCACGACGAGTATCGGTTCTCGGCAAGGCTGGCGCTGGATACCGCCGCCGGGGGCATGCCGGTGTTGCGCTACCAGACGGTGGCGACGCGGTTCCCGGCCGGTGTCTCACGCTTCGAGGATTCGCTGGCCAAGGGGCCGTTGAAGAAGAAGGACCTGCGCACCGAGCAGGACCCGGCGTGCAGCTACACGCGGTTGTTCCGCTTCAGTGATGGGGTGTTCCACCCCGACCAGGCGCTGCCGGACTGCGCGGGGTATACCGAGCCCTGAGCTGTAGAGCCGAGCCTGCGCTCGGCTGTCACGGAAGCGCAGCCGGGCATGGGCTCGGCTCTACAGCGCCTACTCGCAGCGGGTGGCGGTGATGATGTTGTCCTTGTCCACGTACACACGCAGGCGGTCGTGGCGGATGTCCTTGGTGGTGATGGTGTTGGGGCCGATCGGGTTGACCAGGCCGGCACCGCTTTCGCTGGACAGGCGGCGGATGTTGGGTTCATTGGCGGGCTGGCCGATTGCCCAGCCCAGCTGGCTGGCGTCGCAGTGGCCGGTACCCTTGACCTGCGGACCGGGGGTGCTGACGCAGGCCGACAGCAGCAGGGCCGACGCGGGTAGCAACAGGGACAGACGGAAGGCGGACATGCAGCGCTCCTGCGCAGGGAAGATGGGCGGAACGATAGCACCCGGCGCGCGAAAGGCGTCAGCGCCCCGGTCATTGCCGGCACGGCGTAGCCACTGCATAGTGGGAGGGATGACTGGCATCGCGCCAGCGGGCAGGCCGGGCCATTCCGGTGCAGGTGCTGGATACGGTATGACGGCAGACAGTTTCCGCGACAAGCGCAGGGCGATGACGGTACTTGCAGTATCGGTGCTGGCCGTGGCGTGTGCCGCCACTGCCGCCGAGCCAGTGCCGGCCGCAGCCGCGGAAACGCCGGTGTTCGGCGCGTGGCGCAACCTTCAGACCGAGGCCGGCTACGCGCCGGCCCAGCGCAATCTGGCCTTCGCCATGCTGCCGCAGGCGGCGACCCGCGGCGACCGTTTCGCCATCCTCGACCGTGAAGGCAAGCGGGCGGTGTGTTGCCTGCAGGTGGCCAGCCCGTCGCTGGGCGTGGCCGCGCTGCGCGAGCAGTACCACCTGCCGCAGGCCTGGGTGACCGACCTGAGCAATGGCCGCAGCCCGGCGCGTCCTTATCTGCCGCATGTCTATGCGATGCAGCGTGTGGACGAACTGGCAGACTACGGCTTCGCCGATGTGCCCGGGGCCTACAGCGACCTGGGTGGGCTGCTGATCCCCGAGGGCGCCGCCCTGGAGGACGATGGCAGTGCCGTCCTGCTGGGCGACAACCGTTATTCCCTGCATTTCCAGCGCCAGCCGCACGCCGATGATGATGGCGCGCTGGACCGCTACACCCTGCAGGGCGGCGACGGCGAGGCCCCGTTCGTGGTTGAAGTGCCGTTCGGCACCTACTGACTGCAGCACTGCACTGGCTAGAATGCAGCGCGGCGCCGTCTGCCGTGCCTGTTCCGTGAGTTGCTGCCGTGTCCCTGCGCCCTTTGCTGCTGTCGTCCCTGCTGCTGTTGTCCGCCTGCGCCAGCGCGCCACCTCCACCGTCGGCCCATTCCGATGCGCTGTGGCGCTTGATCGAGCGTGACTGCAAGGCGGTGGAAGGACCGCGTGGCAGTTGCCTGCGGGTGGAGACGGCGGCAGACCGCCGCGACGTGCTGGTCAAGGATGCGCACGGTGACTACCAGTTCCTGCTGATGCCGCTGGACAAGGTCAGTGGCATCGAGAGCCACGGCCTGTACCAGCGTGGGGTGCCCAACTATTTTGCGGCCGCCTGGCAGGCGCGCGGGCATACCGAACAGGCCCTGGGCCGGCCGCTGCCGCGCAGCGTGGCCAGCCTGGCACTGAATTCGCCGCACGGTCGCTCGCAGCACCAGCTGCATATCCATGTCGACTGCCTGCGCGCGGATGTGCTGCAGGCACTGGATGCACATGCCGGTGCGCTCGGTCCGCGCTGGTCACCGTTTCCGGTGCCGCTGCGCGGGCATCAGTACCAGGCCTATCTGCTGCCCGGTGCAGAACTGACCGCCAATCCGCTCAATCTGCTGGCCTATGGCCTGAGCGGCGTGGGCGATGTGGGCCAGTGGAGCCTGGTGGTGGCCGGGCGCGGCGAGGTGCAGGGCGGCCCCGGCTTCATCCTGCTGGCTACCCGCGTGGATGCCGCCAGCGGCAACGATGCCAGCGGCGAGGAACTACAGGACCATGCCTGCAGGGTCTTGACCGGTGCCGGTGCGGCACTGGAGCGGGTGCGCTAGCCGATCGGCTGCTGGCAGCTGCGCCAGGCCGACGCGGTCAGCGCCAGCAGCTGACGGTCATGCCATCCCTGCGCGTCCAGATGGTAGTCGCGCAGGATCCCTTCGCGGATGAACCCATGGGCCTGCAGCGCCTGGGCAAACGGGCTGGTGCAGCCTGGCGGCAGCAGCACGAAGAGGCGGTGCAGGCCGACATCGTCGAACAGGAACGGGCACAGTGCCCGCAGTGCCGCCTGCGGATGGGGGTGCCGGTGCTGCAGCGATTGCAGCTCGGCGCAGCGCGAGTGCAGCGACTGCAGGCGGATATGCAGCTGGTCGTGCAGTACGCCCTGCACGTCGTCGAACACACCCAGCACCAGCAGGTCGTTGTCTTCCTGCAGGCGTGAACGATAGACGCTGGCGAGGAACCGCGCCTCTTCATCAATGCCGTAGGACGGCCGTTGGCCGCGCTGGCGACGGTCGTCGAAGGCACGCCAGCGTGGCAGGTCGGTGCGCTGGAACGAACGCAGGGTGATGGGCGTGGCCTGGAGGTGGAGCAAGTGGCGGCGCAGGACGGGTCGTAGTGGAGCGAAGTGGGTGGAAGGGGCGCTGTTGGTCATCCCGGCACGATGCGCATCACCGACGCGCCAGGCCATGCAATTCATTGCAAAAGTGGGGTGGTGCCGTAAACGCGTCTGATTCGGTTCAGGCATAAGCCCATCAGGGCTGGTCATTTCCGTTGAAACCACCCATTCAGGACACTTTCGTTACGGGATCGTTATGTGTCGTACCGGCTGCGGCTCCCGTACCACCCGCCCACTCCCCCAGGAAGCCCATGTCCGCCTCCCACAAGGCGATGCGCCCGCGTCCGCTGGTGCTCGCGCTGTCGTCCCTGATGCTGGCCTCGCTGCCGGCCTTCGCGCAGGAAAGCGCGCCCACCACATTGCAGGAAGTGAAGGTCACCGGCTCGCGCATTCCACGTGCCAGTGTCGAGGGACCCTCGCCGGTGACGGTGATCAGCCGCGAGCAGATCGACGCACAGGGCTACCGCAATGCCTTCGACGCCCTCAGCGCGCTGACCGAGAACACCGGCAACGTGCAGGGCGAGGATTTCGGCAATACGTTCACGCCGGCCGCCAACACCATCAATCTGCGCGGGCTGGGTCCGAACCGCACGCTGGTGCTGGTCAACGGCCGTCGCCAGGCCGACTACCCGCTGGCCTACGAAGGCTCGGTGAACGTTGTCAACCTGGCCAACATTCCCAGCGCCCTGATCGAACGCATCGAAGTGCTGGCTGCCGGTGCGTCGGCGGTGTACGGCTCCGACGCCATTGCCGGTGTGGTCAACATCATCCTCAAGGACCGCTTTGAAGGCGTGGACGTGAACGTGCGCGCCGGCGGCACCCAGCAGGGCGGCGGTGACAACCAGCGCGTGCAGGTGGTGGGCGGCAGTTCCGGCGAGCGCTGGGACGGCCTGTTCGGTTTCGAGTTCGACGTGCGCAAGGCGATCCACGCGCGCCAGCGCGACTTCATGGATTCGCTGGACGATGACCCGGCCGGCAAGGCGCCGCAGGCGACCGCGATCGCCTATCGGCGCAATGCTGCCACCGGCCGCAACATCGATCCGGGCGTCAACGGCTGCGACGCCGCGTCGGACATCTATGGTGGCAGCGTGTTCCGTGCCAACAACCCGCGCCAGGGCTGGTACTGCGGCAGCAACGAGGCCGCCGCCAGCTACTGGACCGTGCAGACCCAGAAGCGCAATCTCAACGGCTACGGTCTGCTGACCTTCCACGTCAACGAGACCACCGACCTGTTCGCCGATGTCGCCGTGGGCAGCGCGCGGATCTACAACAACACGCGTGCACCGACCTGGACCTCGGCCCGCAACTACTTCTACAACCAGACCACCGGCAACCTGGAAAGCTGGTACCGCCGCTTCGCGCCGGAGGAAATCGGCGGCCTGCCGCGCAATGCCAACCGCTTCCTGGAAAACTCGTGGTCGTTCAACGTCGGCGCACGTGGCCAGATCGGCGACAGCGGTTGGGATTACGAAGCGGTCTACAGCCGCTCGCGTTACGAGAACCGCACCCGCCGACCGGTGCTGCTGGCCGGCATCAACGAATACCTGCTCGGTCCGAAGCTGGGCGTACGCAATGGCGTTGAGGTCTATGCGCCCGACCCGGCACGCCTGTTCAAACCATTGACCCCGGGCGAATACGAGGGCCTGTCCGGCTACCAGGAAAGCCGCAATGCGGCGTGGCTGCAGACCTTCAGCGCCAGCGTCAACGGCCGTTTGTTCGCGCTGCCCGGTGGCGACGCTGCATTGGCGGCGGTGGTCGAGGCCGGCAGCCAGGGCTACCGCAACCGCCCGGACCCGCGACTGGGCACGGGCGAGTTCTGGAACACCAGCGCCGGTATCGGTGCCGGCGGTGATCGTGACCGCTATGCGGCCGGCGTGGAGCTGCAGTTGCCGTTGCTGAAATCGCTGACCACGACGCTGGCCGGTCGCTATGACCAGTATCGCGCCGGTGGCGAGCACATCGGCAAGGCGACCTGGAGCTTCGGCGTCGAGTTCCGCCCGATCGAGAGCCTGTTGATCCGCGGCTCTGCTGCGACCAGCTTCCGTGCGCCGGACATGAACTACGTGTTCGCGACCGAGACCCGCGGCTACAACCCGGGCATGACCGACTACTGGCGCTGCCGCACCGCAGGCCAGTCGTACGACAACTGCGACTACAACGGCCTGTCGATCGACTACAGCAACCGCGCCAACGCGCAGCTGCAGCCGGAAACCGCTAAATCCTATGGTTTCGGCGTGGTCTGGTCGCCGCTGTCCGGCCTGGATTTCAGTGCCGACTACTACGACATCCGCATCGACAACGAGGTCACCAGCCTCGATACCAGCCGCATCCTGCGCGACGAAGCCGATTGCCGCCTGGGCCGCACGCTGGGTGGCGAAGCGCGCGATATCGGTTCACCGCTGTGCCAGGACGCGCTGTCGCGGGTGATCCGCAACCCGTCCACTGCAACCGTGCAGCCGGACCAGGTGACCCGCGTGCTGATCAATCCGATCAACGCGGCCTCCGAATCGGTGCGTGGCCTGGACCTGAAGGGTAACTGGCGTTTCGATGCCGGCCGCTATGGCCGCTTCACTACGCGCCTGGCCTATACCGTGGTGCTGGAGCACACGTACCGGCAGTTCTCCGATGATCCGGAGCGTGACATCCGCAATTCGCTGGATGACTACCAGTGGCGCAGCAAGGCCAATGGCAGCATCACCTGGAACCAGGGTGACTGGACCACCACGCTGTACGGCAACCGTTTCGGTTCACTGCCGAAGACCGATGGCAGTGGCCGCATCGCGCCGTACATGACCTACAACGCCAGCGTGTTCCGCCAGTTCGGCGAGAACCTGTCGGTGGGCGTGATCGTCAACAACCTGCGTGACAGCCGCCCGCCGGCGGACAGGAACGGTGGCGGCTGGCCGTTCTATCCGGTTGGCAACTACGACCCGTATGGCCGCCAGTACTGGCTGCAGCTGGACTACCGGTTCCGCTGATCCGGCTGGCAAACAGAAGGCCCGGCAATGCCGGGCCTTCTGCTGTGTCGATGTCCGCTGTGATGGCGGGCGCCGGTGGCCTAGGGCAGTGCCTGCTGCAGGTACGACTCGATGACGTAGCTGAAGGGCTGCTGCTGGCGATCGCGCAGCAGGGCGCGCACTTCCAGGATCACGCTGCGGTCGCCTTCGCCACGCGGTGGCCAGAAGGTCTGGTCAGCCAGTGTCTGGCGCTGGAAGCCGAGCGGGCCAACCACGCGGCCAAAGGGTTCGTCGGTGCTGTCCAGCACCTGGTTCATGGCGGGACTGAGGTGGTCCGGCAGGTACCAGTTGTCGGCCTCGGAGAGTACGCGGCTGCCACAGACCAGCTGCACACGGCGGTAGCGAAGGGCGGTGCCGGGTTTCGCACCCAGTGCCTGCAGCACGTCGGCCGGTGCTGTCTTGTCCTGGCCGTGTACACGCACCGCGCGCACCCGCGCCTGTTCGGCCAGGCCGTGTTCGGCGCACCAGTGTTCCAGGGTGGCGGTGGCGCTCTGCCCGGAAAGCACACGCTGGTGCAGCCGCTCGACCAGCGCCGCCGGGGCGATGCGCTGTTGGCCAGGCGGCGCCTGCAGCGGCGCGGTGGCGGCCGCATCAGTGGCGGACAGGCTGGCCATCGGGGCAGCAGCCAGCAGGGACGCGGCCTGCCAGCGGCGGAGACGATCGTGGCGGTCGGACGGGCCCATGCGGCATCACAGCGGAAACAGGTGCCTATGGTACCCGTTCAGGCGTGTGCACGGCGTGGCTGCGAGCCGCCGTCGCGGCGGCATTCATCGTTCTGATGAATGTGTGGCATCCAGATATTTCGTTGGCCGATGGCAGTGCCAGCGCGCAGGATGGCGCCATGACTTGGCTTTCCGGGAGTTTCCGATGACGCTTCAGTTCGTCCATGGCGGTGTAGACCGCTACGGCGCGCCACTGCATTTCCATATCCGTGGCGGCCGCATCAGTGGCCTCAATGGCGAGGCCTCGCCGGCCGACGGGGCGGAATGCGTCGACCTGCAGGGCTTCGCAGTCCTGCCCGGGCTGGTCGACGGCCACATCCATCTGGACAAGAGTTTTGTCGGCGACCGCTGGCACCCGCATCAGCCGGTGAACAGCCTGCGTGAGCGGCTGGCGGTGGAGAAGGCCGCGGTAGCGGGTGCCGCGCCGATGGTGGACCGTGCCGAGGCATTGATCCGCCAGTGCAGCCGCTTCGGCACTGTGGCGATGCGCTGCCACGTGGATGTGGATGGCAGCACCGGCCTGCGCCATCTCGAGGCGGTCCGCGAAGCGGCGCGGCGCTGCGCCGACATCATGCGGATCCAGCTGGTGGCGTTCCCGCAGGCCGGGGTGATGTCCTGTCCCGGCACCGCCGCCGTACTGGAGCAGGCGCTTGCCGCAGGGGTGGAGGTGCTGGGCGGCATAGATCCGACCACGCTCGACGGCGATGCCGAAGGCCAGCTGGCCCTGCTGTTCGGCCTGGCCGAGCGCTATGGCGTGCAGCTGGACATCCACCTGCATGAGCCCGGCGAAACCGGACTGGCCCAGCTGCTGCGCATCGCCGCACGCACCCGTGCCGCCGGCCTGCAGGGACGCGTTGCGGTCAGCCATGCCTACTCGCTGGGCGACGTGCCGCTGGCGCGCGCGCTGCAGGTGGGTGAAGCACTGGCCACGGCGGGCGTTGCGATCATGAGCAACGCGCCGGGCGACCATCCGTTCCCGCCGCTGCGTGCATTGCACGACGCCGGCGTGCGCATGTTCGCCGGCAATGACAACATCCGCGACTGCTGGTGGCCGTATGGCAATGGGGACCTGCTGCAGCGCGCGATGCTGCTGGGCTACCGCTCGGGCTTCTACACCGATGGCGACCTGATGCTGG
The DNA here is from genome assembly GCF_052751275.1 of Stenotrophomonas muris. Classification (NCBI taxonomy): domain Bacteria; kingdom Pseudomonadati; phylum Pseudomonadota; class Gammaproteobacteria; order Lysobacterales; family Lysobacteraceae; genus Stenotrophomonas; species Stenotrophomonas muris. Next base: position 1,121,411 of record NZ_CP199879.1, read on the forward strand.
CGCTGGACATGGTCACCACCCATGGCGCGCAGGTGATCGGGCTGCCGCAGCACGGCATCGCCGAAGGCCGGCCGGCGACGTTCGTGGCCGTGCGTGCGGACCATGGCCCGGCGGCCGTGGCCGGGGTGCCGGTGGAGCGCCGGGTGGTGGTTGACGGCCGCTGGTTGTAGATCCACGCCGTGCGTGGAGGGAGCCATCGCGTGGTCTCATTCATCCACGCATGGCATGGATCCACCTCGATGTGTCGTCAGGCGTAATCGTCGGCGCGGGTAGCGACGAACGCTTCCAGCCACGCAAGCAGGTGGGCGATGTCGATGACTTCGCCCTCTTCGACGCGCTTGAGCAGCAGTGTGCTGGCGCCGATCTGCAGGCTGCTGTCGGCATAGCGCAGCACTGCATCGATGCCCCAGGCGTCGGTGACCTGCATCCAGGCCAGCCCCGGCACGCGTTGGGCCAGGGTGTCACCGAACGCCACGCCCAGCGCTTCCCAGCCATCGCAGTCGGCACGGTCGATCAGCTCGGCATCGACCACGCGCTGCAGTGTGCTGGCCGCCAGCGGCCATTGCACCGGCAACGTCGGGAAGCCGGCCGCCACGCGCGCGGCGATCAGCGAGCGCTGGTGCTGCAGGTGCGTCTGCAGGGCGGCGGGCAGGGGGTCGAAGCGGGCGGGGATTTCGTCGGACATGACACGATGCCGTGGAGCACGGAAACAGGGGGCACTCTAGCGGCAGAGCCGTGACTTCCGCGCGACAGGCGTGATCAGCTTTCGATGGTCAATGCGCGGATTTCGCTTCGGGGTCAGATCCGTTTCGGAAAACGGATCTGACCCCACGCGGGACGATGTTGCCGTCGCGGCTGCCGGCCAGCGGCCCACGCTACCGCAGTTGCAGTGGTCAATCCGGTTCGCGCTGCACCTGCCGCCACAGCTCGCTGGCCAGCGCGCGCACCGCATCGTCGGCGTCCGCACGATGCAGCAGGCCGATTTCGTAGTTGTCGATCACCGGCAGGTCGCGCTCACCATCGATGATGCGATGATCGCGGGCGACCGCGCGGCGGGGCAGCAGGCTGATGCCGATGCCATCGGCCACGGCGCCCTGGATGCCACTCAGCGACGAGCTGGTGAAGGCGATGCGCCAGCGCAGGCCCAGCGCTTCCACGGCGTGGATCATCTCGTCGCGGTACAGCCCGCGCGGCGGGAAGGTGACCAGCGGCAGCGGGTCCTGCTGCAGGCAGCTGCTGCGCAGGCTGTCGATCCAGTGCATCGGCTCGCGGCGGCAGTGCACCGCCTGACGGCTGTTGCGCCGCTGCTTGACCAGCACAAGATCCAGTTCACCGTGGTCGAAGCCGTGCGCCAGGTCGCGGCTGAGGCCGCTGCTGATTTCCAGTTTCACCTGTGGGTGACGGCGGCTGAAAGCGGCCAGCATGCGTGTGGTCTGCGCGTTGACGAAGTCCTCGGGGACACCGATGCGCACCGCGGTTTCCACGGTGGCGCCGGCCAGCGCCTGCGCCATTTCCTCGTTCAGGTCGAGCATGCGCCGCGCATAGCCGAGCAGGGTGTGGCCGGCGTCGGTGGGGTGCACGTCGCGGTGGCCGCGCTCGAGCAGGCGATGCCCCGCCAGCTCTTCCAGGCGGCGCACCTTCTGGCTGACCGTGGACTGGGTCGAATGCAGGCGGGTGGCGGCCGTGGTGAAGCTGCCGCAGTCGGCCACCATCACCAGCGCCCGCAGCAGGTCCAGTTCGAACAGGGTTCTATTCGATTTGGCACTGTCTTGCATTTGAACATTTCACTTCTGGATACCCAGGCCGACTTCTACCATGCAGGGCAGGGGCCGGCAATGCCCGGCTGTTGCTACCGTCGCACGGCGTTCCGTGGCGACGGACATGAGGAGACACTGTCATGCGCGTCCATCATTCCGCTGGCTGGCCTGCGCCGTTCACGCGCGTGCTGCTGTTGTGCCTGCTGGCCATGGTCACCCCCGCCTGCACCGCCACGTCCCGGGCCGACGCAGACGCGCGCCTGCGGGATGCCGCCAGCCGCGGCGACGCCGATGCGGTGCGGCAGGCGATCGAGGATGGCGCCACGCTGGAGGCGCGCGATGGCCAGGGTCGCACGGCGTTGCTGCTGGCCACGCAGGGCAACAACGTGGATGCCGCGCGCGAGCTGATCGAAGCCGGTGCCGACGTCAATGCCAAGGATGTGTTGCAGGACAGCGCCTACCTGTATGCCGGCGCGCGCGGCCTGGATGAGATCCTGGCGATGACGCTGGCGCATGGCGCCGATCTGCGCAGTACCAATCGCTATGGCGGCACCGCGCTGATTCCGGCCGCCGAGCGCGGCCATGTCGCCACCGTGCGCACGCTGCTGCGTGCCGGTGTGGCGGTCGATCATGTCAACCGCCTGAACTGGACCGCGCTGCTGGAAGCGATCCTGCTCGGCGATGGCGGTGCGCGCCACCTGCAGATCGTGCAGTTGCTGCTGGAGGCCGGCGCCGACCCGGAGCTTGCCGACGGCGACGGCGTGACGCCGCTGGCGCACGCGCGCCAGCGCGGCTATACCGGAATTGAGACCCTGCTGCGCCAGCACGGCGCGGTGCGCTGAATGCAAACCCCTTCCACCCGCACGCTGGGCGTGCCCATCAGGATGCTGTCCATGTTCCGTTCCCGTCCGTTGTCCCTTGCCATCCTCCTTGCGGTGGCACCGCTGTCGGCGTCTGCCGCCGAGCGCGCCGACCTGCTGATCCGCAATGCCACCGTGGTCGATGTCGAGCACGCCAGTACCCGGGCCGGGCAGAGCGTGGTGATCCGTGGCGAGGACATCGTCGCCGTCGGCCCGGACGCGCAGCTGCGCAGCCAATGGAGCGCGGCCCGCCAGATCGATGCCAAGGGCAAGTACCTGATCCCGGGCCTGTGGGACATGCACGTGCACTTTGGTGGTGGCCCGGCGCTGATCGAAGAGAACAAGGCACTGCTGCCGCTGTACATCGCGCACGGCATCACCACGGTGCGTGACTGTTCCGGCGACCTGCCCGAGCAGGTGCTGCAGTGGCGCGGGGAAATTGCCAAGGGCACGCTGTTCGGTCCGCGGCTGCTCAGCTCGGGCGCGAAGATCGAAGGCCTCAAGCCGGTCTGGAAGGGCACGATCGAAGTGGGCAGCAAGGCTGACGTCGACAAGGCGATCACCCGCCTGCAGCACGACAAGGTCGATTTCGTGAAGATCACCGACAGCACGCTGAAGCCGGAACTGTTCCTGTACTCGGCCAGTGCCGCGCGCAATGCCGGATTCAAGGCGTCGGGGCACATCCCGATGGCGCTGACCGTGGAGCAGGCAATCGATGCCGGGCTGGCCTCGATCGAGCATCTGGACTACGCATTCAAGGCCGGGAGCAAGGACGAGGCGCAGATTGCCGGCGACTTCGGTGCCGGCCGCATCGACCGCGCCGAAGCCAACCGCCGCCTCGACGCCAGCTTCGACCGCGATACGGCGATGCATGCCTACCGCGATTTCGCCAGGCGCGGCGTGTTCGTGACCCCGACCCTCAACGGTGGCCGCATCCTCGATTTCCTTGACCAGGATGACCACGCGAACGATCCGTACCTGGCTTACATCGGCCCGGGCCTGCGCGCGACCTACCAGTGGCGCGTTGAACGTGCCGCCAAGGCAACGCCAGCGCAGATCGAAGCGCGCCATGCGCAGTACCACCAGGTGGCCGCCGTGCTGCCGATGCTGCAGGAAGCCGGCGTGACGATCATCGCCGGCACCGATGCGGGCTTCCTCAACTCGTTCAACTTCCCGGGCATCGCCCTGCACCAGGAACTGCAGCTGTTCGTGAAGGAGGGCTTGAGCGCGCCGCAGGCGCTGTCTGCCGCGACCCGTTCCGGCCCGGCCTGGTTCGGCCAGATGAATCGTTACGGGGGTGTTGCTCAAGGCAAGGCCGCCGATCTGGTGCTGCTGACCGCCAACCCGCTGCAGGACATTGCCGCCACCGAAAAGATCGACAGCGTGATCCTGCGTGGCAACGTGTATGACCGCGCCGCGCTGGACAAGATGTTGGCTGATACCAAGGCCAAGGTGGCGGCGTGGAATGCCGAGGCGGCGAAGGCGCAGTGATCGACAGGGTCAGAGCCCTTCCCCGTGGGAAGGGATCCGACCCTGTGGCTTCTATGCGGTCGGTGACCTAACGCGGTGCCGGCCGCATTCCGTGCAGCTGCGGCAGTGCGGCCTTCATCGCATCGATGAAGGCGCGCAGCCGTGGCGGCTGCTGGCGCGCGGTGGGAAATACCACGTGTACCGGCAGCGCCGGCGCCTGCCAGTCCGGCAGCAGCTGCACCAGCCGCCCTTGTGCGAGGTCTCCGGCCACCAGCCAGGCCGAGACCACCGCTGCACCCAGCCCAGCACATGCGGCCTGTTGCACCACGAACAGGTTGTCGCTGAGCAGGCGCGGGCTGATCGAAAGGGTATGCGCACGCCCCTGCGCGTCATGCAGCAGCAGGCGTTCGCGGTAGTAGGTGACCAGTGAAATCCACGGCAGTGCCTGCGCCTGTTCTGGTGTGCTGATCGCGGTGGCCTGCACCAGCGAGGGCGCTGCCACGACGATGCGCGGCACTTCGGCGAGCGGCAGTGCGACCATGCGCGGTTCGTCGACCGGTCCCACCCGCACCGCGCAGTCGATGCCTTCGGCGATGAAATCCGGGCGACGATCTTCCAGGATCCACTCCAGGCTCAGCTGTGGGTGCTGGGCGAGGAACGCGAGCATGGTCGGCAGCAGCTGCGCCTGGCCGAAGGCATGCGGCACCATCACCCGCAGGCGTCCGCGCAGCGTTTCCGGTTCGCCGTGCAGTTCGGCCTGCAGCGACTCCCATTCGTCGACCACGCGTTGCGCATGGCGCTGGCAGCGCAGGCCATCTTCGGTCAGCTGCAGGCCATGGGTGGAGCGCTGCAGCAGGCGCAGGCCGAGCTGCCGCTCCAGTGCCTGAAGGCGCCGGCTGACCGTCGGCTGGGTGGTGCCCAGCTGCACGGCGGCGGCAGACAGGCTGCCGGCATCGACGATGCGCAGGAAGGTGCGCAGCAGATCCAGGCGATCGGCGCCGGTGGCGAGGTCATTCATGCGTGTCACGTATGAAGTATATGTGCAGGAGCCTACTACAGACGCACGGCGAATACGGGCAGGATACGCCCACTTCCTCCACCGGACTCCCCCATGTCTATCCCTTCGCTGTCCGTCGTCGCACCCGCGAACGCGCCTTCCACCCCGCTGGTGCTGGCGATGGCGGCCGGCGCCGGCTTTTCGGTCGCCTCGCTGTACTACAGCCAGCCGATGCTGGGCCTGATCGCGCAGGACCTTGGCGCAGGTGAGCGCGCCGCCGGGCTGGTGCCGACCCTGACCCAGCTCGGCTACGCGCTGGGCATCCTGCTGCTGGCACCGTTGGGCGACCGCTTCGACCGCCGCCACCTGATCCTGTTGAAGTCCGCGCTGCTGGCGTTGGCACTGGGCGCCGCAGCGATGGCCGGGCACCTGCCGGGCCTGCTGATGGCCAGCCTGCTGGTCGGGTTGATGGCCACGCTGGCGCAGGACATCGTGCCGGCCGCTGCGGTGCTGGCGCCGGATGCACAGCGCGGCCAGATCGTCGGCCGGGTAATGACCGGCCTGCTGCTCGGCATCCTGCTGTCGCGCGTGGTCAGTGGCGTGGTGGCCGAGGCATGGGGTTGGCGCACGCAGTTCGTGCTGGCCGCGGTATCGGTGGCGGCGATGGGCGCAGTGATGGCGCGTGCGCTGCCGCGTTTCGCACCGACCAGCACGCTGCGCTATCCGGCGTTGCTGGGCTCGTTGCTGGCGTTGTGGCGCGAGCAGCCGCAGCTGCGCCGCGCGGTGGCGAGCCAGTCGTTGCTGGCGGTCGGCTTCAGCGCATTCTGGTCGACGTTGGCGCTGATGCTGCATGCCCGCCTGGGCCTGGGCAGTGCGGCGGCGGGTGCGTTCGGTATTGCGGGTGCGGCCGGTGCGCTGGCCGCACCGTTCGCAGGACGTTTCGCTGATCGCCTGGGTTGCCATGCCGTGGCGCGGTTGGCGATCGCGGTGGCGCTGCTGGGCTTCGGCCTGCTGCTGGCCGAAGCCTGGCTGCCGGCCGCCGCGCTGCTGCCGCTGCTGGTGGTGAGTGCGCTGCTGTTCGACTTCGGTTTCCAGTCGGCGCTGGTGGCGCACCAGACGCTGGTCTATGGCCTGGTGCCGCCGGCACGCAGCCGGCTCAACGCGCTGCTGTTCACCGGCATGTTCATCGGCATGGCCGCTGGCGGTGCGCTGGGCAGCCTGGCGCTGGCCCAGTGGGGGTGGCACGGCGTGGCCTGGCTGGCGGTGATGTGCGCGGGCGGCAGTCTGCTGCTGCGTTTGAAGTAGGGGTGGTGTTCGGCAGGGCTTGCAGCCCTGCACCTGCTGGAAGCCGGAGCCACAGCAACATCAACATCAACAGCGTGGATTCCATGGGGTGGTGGGGCGGTGTCGGAATGCGGGGACGCCGCAAGTACGTCCGTGTAGGCTTGGCAGCCGCATCCATGCGGCTGACACCCCGCACTCCGACACCGCCCCACCTCTGACAGATTCTCGCGATCTGGTAGATCCACGCCATGCGTAGATGAATCTCCATCGAAATCGAATATCTCGAAATCGGAACGATTTGAGCCGAGCATGGCTCGGCTCTACAGAAAACCATGCCCGACAGCTCGCAGAGATCTGTTGAAGGCGGGGTGGGTCCGGTTGCGGGGGCGTGAGCCGCATGGATGCGGCGACCGAGCTTACATGGACGTACTTGCAGCGACCCCCGCAACCGGACCCACCCCGCCTGCCCACAGGAAACCGCTGTTGCTTCAGTTGTTGCTGTTGCTGTTGCTCCAGCCCGTAGCGGGTGCAGGGCTGCAAGCCCTGCCGAACAACCCCCTAATCGTGACCGCTGTCGTCCAGGCTGATGATGCCGCGCCGCAGCGCCTGGGTCACCGCGTGCGTGCGATCACCCACCCCGAGCTTGTCCATCAGGCTCTTCATGTGCGCCTTCACCGTCTGCTCGGAAATCTGCATGCGCTCGCCGATGCGCTTGTTCGACAGGCCACCGGCCACATGCCGCAGCACCTCGGTCTCGCGCGGCGACAACCGGTCCTCCACCACATGTGCGGCAATGCTCGCAGCGACTGCCGGTGGTATCGGTGCGCGCCGGCCGCCAGCGACCATGCGGATCGTATCGACCAGCTCGTGGCGCAGCATGTCCTTCAACAGGTACGCACTGGCGCCGGCCTGCAGCGCCCGTACCGCACGCACGTCACCGCGATAGGTGGTCAGCACGATGATGCGCGCACGCGGGTCCATCGCGCGGATCCGCACGATGGCTTCCACACCATCCAGGCGTGGCATCTGCAGGTCCATCAGCACCACGTCCGGCTGCAGCTGCTGATAGCGCTCGATGGCTTCCTCGCCATCGGCGGCCTCGCCGAGCAGGCGCAGGTCGGAATGGGCGCCCAGCAGCGCGGCCAGGCCGTCACGCAGCAGCGGGTGGTCGTCGACCACCAGCACGCCGATCGGGGCAGGGGACTCAGTCATGGTGGCTTCTACTCCAGGGCCAGCGCCAACGCGATGGGCGGCGGTGATATAGGCGACGGGCGGGAACCGCCAGCGCGACTTCAGTGCCCAGCCCGGGGCGGGTCCACAGCCGCAGCTCCGCGCCAAGGCGCTGCGCGCGCTCACGCATGCCCTGCAGGCCCCAATGGCCATGCCCGGCATTTTCGTCGGCGATGCCGACGCCATCGTCGCGCACGTGCAGCAGGAAGCACCGCGCGCCGTAGGACAGCTCTACCTCGATGGCGCTGGCATTGGCGTGGCGCAGTGCATTGCGGATGGCCTCGCGGCCGATCAGGAACACCTCCTCGGCGGCATCGGCCTGCAGCGGTGGTGTTGCGCCTTCCACAGTCAGGCGCAGCGGATTGGTGCCGTGCCCGGCGTATTCGGCGTGAACATCGGCCAGCGCCGAAGCGAGGTCGCGGCCCGCGAAAGGACCGTCGCGCAGTGCGTTGACCCGCTCCCGGCCCTCGGCCAGGTTGCGTTCGGCCAGCTGCATCGCCGATTCCAGCTGGCCGCGCACCCTGTCCGGGGTCTGCGGCGACTGGCTGATCGCGTGCAGCCGCAGGATCAGGCCCTGGCTGCCCTGCAGCAGCGTGTCGTGCAGGTCGCGGGCAATGCGTTCGCGTTCGCCATGGCGTTCCTGCAGGCGCGCACGGAACAGTGCAGCCAGCTGCCCGCTGCGGATGCGCACCGCCAGGACCAGCAGCGCAAGCACCGCGGCGGCGCACAGCAGCTTGAACCACAGGGTCTGCATGAAGGTAGGGGCGATGCGGAAGGTGCGGCTGGCGGGTGCAGTGCTCCAGATGCCGTCTTCGTTGGCGGCTTCCACCTCGAACCGGTAATTGCCCGGTGCGAGGTTGGTGTAATACGCGCGCGTGCTGCTGCCGGCATCCTGCCAGCCGTCGTCGACCCCGGACAGGCGATAGCGGTAGCGGTTGCGCTCCGGGCGCGCCAACGACAGCGCCACGTAATCGATCTGCAATTGGCTGGTGCCGGCCGGAAGGCGCAGGCCGTCGCGCAGTGGCTGGTGTTCACTGCCATACAGCACGTCGCCGATGTGCACGCTGGGCGCCATGGTGTTGACGTGCGAGCGGGTGGTGTCCAGCCAGGCCAGGCCCTGGTTGGTGGCCAGCCACAACAGGCCATCGCTGGCCAGAGCGGTGGTGGAGATCGGTCCGCTCTGCAGGGCGATGCCCGGCATGCCATCCACCGCATCGAACAGGCGGGGCGTCACCGGCTGCCGGCTGCGCAGTGCGCGCCGCAGCTGATCGCTCCCGAGCCGGACCAGGCCACGACTGCCATTGAGCCAGAGGTAGCCATTCGCATCGGCCACCATGCCGGTGATGCCTTCCATGACGCCGGCCATGTCGGTGCTCACCTGAACGAACCGGCCATTGCCCGGGCGCACGGCCAATCCGGCCTCGCCGGCTACCAGCAGGAGGTCCTGATGATCGAGTACCGCCGTGATCGGCCCGACCGACAGGCCGTGGCTGGCGTCGAAGGTTTCGATCTGCGTCGCCCCCATGCGGCGCAGCCGGCCGTCTGCATAGCCGAGCAGCAGCTGGCCGTTGGCATCCAGCGCCAGTGACGAGCAGGCCTGTTCGGGCAGGCGGCGTTCGCGTTGCCACTGGCCCTGCTGGTAGTGCAGCACCCCCCGTTCGCCGGTGCAGACCCAGGCCTGTTCGTCGTCGGGGAACAGCAGGGCATGCAGTGGTTGCCCGGTGAACGGCGCAGGCAGCGGAATCCGCGTGGTGCGGCCGGCCACGGTGCGCGCAAGGTTGACCCAGTCGAACTGCCAGATCGGGGCAGCGGCCTGGCGCGCGGCGGCCTGCAGCTGCGTGGCGCTGCCATCGAGCAGGGTGCGCTCGAGGTCGTAGGGCTTGAGGTCTTCGCCATAGCCATACACATGGCCATCGCTGGCCCGCACCAGCGAGCGGTAGGGATCACTGGGACCAACCGCCAGCGTGTGCACGCTGCGCGCGCGGAAGCGGTTGAGGCCGAGATTGGTGCCGACCCAGAGATTGCCTTCGCGATCAACGATGATCGGCACGGCCGAGGTGGCGGTCAGCCCGTGCGGCGAATCGAAGCGCTCCATGCGTATGGCGCGGTCGCCATCGAAGGTGACCCGGGCGACACCGCCATGCGGGCTCATCGTTGCCCACAGCGCGCCATCGGCAGTGAACTGCAGGCGCGCCGCCACCAGCTCCGGCAACCGCCGTGCCTCGCGCTCGCTGTCCGGCAGCAGGCCTCGTACGTTGGCCAGCGGCGACGTACCGCGCACGCGGTCGGCCAGCCACACTTCCCCCTGCGGACTTTCGGCCAGCGTCGCCATCTGCGAAACGGCGATGCCGGTGTCCTTGAAGGCCGCCTGGCCGGCCGCGCGCACCCAGATCTTCAGGTCGGCCAGTACCCAGAAGGTGCCGCGGCTGTCGTGCAGCAGCCATTGCACGCGATGTTCCGGCACCCCCATGCCAGCGGGCAGCGGCTGCCAGCGTTGGCCAGTGAATTGGCGTAGTCCACCATTGATCGCGGCCCACAGCCGGCCGTCACGGTCCTGGCTGAAGTGTGGCACCACACCCACCGGCACGCCCTGGTCGCGGCCGTAGTTGTGCAGCTGGCCGCGCGCAAACTGACTGATGCCGGCCTGGAAGTAGCCGATCCACAGTGCATCGTCGCGGCCCCGCGCAAGGGTGACCATGTTGGTGGACGGGAAATGGCTGCCCGCGGGAGCGGCCTGGCGTTCAAAGCGACGACCGTCGAAGCGGTACAGCCCTGAGCCGGTGGCCAGCCACAACAGGCCATCGCGGTCCTGGGTGATGTCCCAGATGTCACCGGGGGCGCCCTGGCCGACGCGCCAGGCCGTGTGCTCGTAATCGGGCAACCCGCCGCTCACCGGCGGGCGCTGCACGGCAAGGGCGGGCAGGGCGGTCAACAGCAGCAGGCAGGTCAGCAGCGTCCGCAGGTGACGTTGCAACAGGAAGGGGCGGCCACGCATGGCGCGCATTCTGGCAGGTGCGGGGCAGTCCGGGGTGACCCGAACGGGGTAGGCAGTGGCCGCCGTGGTCGGCTATCACGCCGGCATGACCCCTGGAGCCCGCCATGCAGCGCCTGTTCGTGATGTTCCCTGATCGCGGTCCGGGCATCGGCCTGCTGTGGCTGCGGCTGTGCCTGGCCGCCGCGCTGTGCGCGCCTGGCACGCATGCTGGTTGGGGGGCGGTGCTGTGCGGGCTGGCGGCGGCCATGCTCGTGCTGGGCGTGTTGACGCCGCTGGCGACCCTGATGGCAGCCGCGACCATGTTCGCGCAGCAGGCACCGTGGCCGCTGGTGGCGTTGCCTGCGGCGCTGCTGATGCTGGGGCCGGGCGCCTACTCGGTGGATGCGCGCTTGTTCGGGCGCCGCCTGCTCGGCCGTCGGCCTCCCCCATTCGGGTAGGTGCCGGCCTCGACCGACGGGGGTAGGGCATCGTGCGCCGGCCACGCACCATGGGCCACCCCCTCGCGGCGCCCCGCATGGCCACCGTCAGTCCGTCCGATCCGTCCGCCACCCCGCTTGCCCCGCAGCAGGCCGCCGCACTGCAGCGCGCCCTGCGCTATGTCGATGAGCACCTGTCGCAGCCGCTGCGGGTGACAGAGCTGGCGCGGGCTGCCTGTGTCAGCCGCTTCCACCTGGTGCGCCTGTTCCGTAGTGGCACCGGTGCCAGCCCGCTGCGCTACGTGCGCCGCCGCCGCATCCAGCGTGCCTGCCAACTGCTGCCCGGCGCGCAGTTGCCGATGGCGTGCCTGGCCCAGCAGCTGGGCTTCTTCGACCAGAGCCATTTCGTCCGCAGCTTCCGCGCCGAGACCGGCTGCAGCCCCGGCCAGTATCGGGCCGGCGATGCGGCCCTGCTGCTTCCCCCTGATCATGTTTCCCACGGAGTCCACCCATGAGCCTTGCCACCGCCACGCCCGCCCCGGCCCTGCTGTCGCCCACCGACCATGCCCTGGTGCTGATCGACTTCCAGTCGCAGATGGCATTTGCTACCCACACGATCGACATCTCCGCGCTGCGCAACAACGTGTCGCTGATCAGCAAGGGGGCCAAGGGGTTCAACGTGCCGGTCGTGTTGACCACGGTGGCCGAGACGTCATTCTCCGGCCCGATGTTCCCGGAACTGCCGCAGATCTTCCCGGGCCAGCCGGTGTTCGACCGCACTTCGATGAATACCTGGGAAGACCAGCCGGTAATCGATGAGATCAACCGCATCGGCAAGCGCCGGCTGGTTCTTGCCGGCCTGTGGACCAGTGTCTGCATCGTGGGTCCGGCGCTGTCGGCGCTGGCGCAGGGCTTCGAGGTCCACGTGATCACCGATGCCTGTGGCGATGTCAGCGAAGAAGCGCACGAGCGTGCGATCACCCGGATGGTGCAGGCCGGCGCGGTGCCGATGACCAGCGTGCAGTACCTGCTTGAACTGCAGCGTGACTGGGCACGCGGTGAAACCTACGACCTGACCACCGGCATCGCCCGCGACCACGCCGGCGGCTATGGCATCGGCATCCAGTACGCCAAGCGCATGTTCGGCGCGCAGGAAGGCGGGCACTGAGCATGCTGGCCGGCCACGGCCTCGACCTGGCCCTGCTGATGCTGCGGGTGGCGGCAGGCGGCTTCCTGCTGCCTCACGCGCTGGGCAAGCTGTTTGGCTGGTTCGGCGGACCGGGGCTGGCCGGCTTCGCCACCGAGCTGCGCGGTTTCGGGCTGCCGGCAGTGGCGCCGTTGCCGCTGCTGTTGTCCCTGCTGCAGGTGCTGTCCGGGCTGGCCGTGCTGCTGGGCTGGCAGACCCGCATCGCCGCGCTTGCCGCCGCTGCCTTCATCGGCTTCACCGTCCTGTTGGCCTTGCCCAGGGGCTGGTTCTGGATGCGCGGCGGCAGTGAGTACCCGCTGATGTGGGCCACGGTGCTGCTGGCCATCGCCCTGGCCGGGCCGGGGGCCTGGGCGCTGGACGGTCCACGACTTCCGGGAGCTTTCGCATGAGTCACGATCCCCTCGACCACGGCCGCCGCAACGTGGTGCTGGCCAGCGGTGCCGCGGTTGCGCTCGGCCTGGCCGGTCGCGCCGCTGCCGCACTTGATTCCACTTCCAAGGAGCGTCGCATGAGCACGCTGGTCATCCGCAATGCCCGCATCACCACACTCGACCCGCAGCAGCCGCACGCGCAGGCGCTGGCCGTTCAGGAGGGCCGCATCGTCGCTGTCGGCAGCGATGAGGAGATCATGCGCGGCTGGGGCAATGAAGCGACCCTGATCGACGCGCAGGGCCGGCGCCTGCTGCCCGGCCTAAACGACAGCCATACCCATCTGATCCGCGGTGGCCTGAACTACAACCTGGAGCTGCGCTGGGACGGTTTGCGCTCGCTGGGCGACGCGCTGGACATGTTGAAGGCCCAGGTCGACCGCACCCCGGCACCGCAGTGGGTGCGCGTGGTCGGTGGCTTCACCGCCGCACAGTTCAACGAGAAGCGCCTGCCGACGCTGCAGGAGCTCAACGACATTGCGCCGGATACGCCGGTGTTCCTGCTGCACCTGTATGACCGCGCGCTGCTCAACCGCGCCGCGCTGCGCGCCTGCGGCTACAGCAAGGACACGCCGGATCCACCGGGCGGGCAGATCGTGCGTGACTCGCTGGGCAACCCGACCGGGCTGCTGCTGGCCAAGCCCAACGCGCTGATCCTGTATGCGACGCTGGCCAAGGGGCCACGCCTGCCGATCGAGTACCAGGCCAACTCGACGCGCCACTTCATGCGCGAACTGAACCGGCTCGGCATCACCTCGGTGATCGACGCTGGCGGCGGTTTCCAGAACTACCCCGAGGACTACCAGGTCATCGAGCAGCTGCATCGCGATGACCAGCTGACGGTGCGCATCGCCTACAACCTGTTTACCCAGAACAAGGGCAAGGAAGTGGACGACTTCCGCGGCTGGAGCGAGATACTGCAGCCGCGCCAGGGCGATGACCTGCTGCGCCACAACGGCGCTGGCGAAATGCTGGTGTTCTCCGCGGCCGACTTCGAGCTGTTCAACGAGCCGCGCCCGGAACTGCCGCCTGAGCTGGAACCGGAACTGCACGATGTGGTGAAACTGCTGGTCGAGAAGCGTTGGCCGTTCCGCATCCACGCCACCTATGACGAGAGCATCACCCGCATCCTCGATGTGTACGAACAGGTCAACCGCGAGGTGCCGTTCGATGGCCTGCACTGGTTCATCGACCACGCCGAGACCATCACCCCGCGCAACATCGAACGCATCCGCGCGCTGGGCGGCGGCATCGCCGTGCAGCACCGCATGGCCTACCAGGGCGAAGCCTTCGTCGAGCGCTATGGTGTGCAGGCGGCGCGGCACACGCCGCCGGTCAAGCGCATGCTGGCCGAAGGCGTGCCGGTCGGTGCCGGTACCGATGCCACCCGCGTGGCCAGCTACAACCCGTGGGTGGCGTTGTCCTGGCTGGTGACCGGGCGCACCGTGGGCGGGCTGGCCCTGTATGGCGATGAGAACCTGCTCGAGCGCGAACAGGCGCTGCGCCTGTGGACCCAGGGCAGCGCCTGGTTCTCCGGCGACGAAGCGGTGAAGGGCACGCTGAAAGCTGGCCAGCTGGCTGATTTCATCCTGCTCTCGGCCGACTTCTTCCGCGTTGATGACGCGCAGATCGCCGACATCACCAGCCTGCTGACCGTGGTCGGCGGCCGCATCGTGCACGCCGACGGCGACTACGCCGGCCTGGCGCCGCAGCTGCCGCCGGCGATGCCGGACTGGTCGCCGGTCAACCGCTTCGGTGGCTACCACGTCGGCGGTGCTGCCACCGGATTGGCCGCCGCCCATCGCCACCATCACGGTGTCGCCTGCAGCACCCACGGCGCGCACGGGCATGCGGCCCGGCATGCGGCACCCACCGATGACCTGACCGCCTTCTGGGGCGCGATGGGATGCTCGTGCTTCGCCTTCTGAGCCTGGCGCTGCTGGCCGCGCCAGCGCTGGGGCTGGCCTGCGACGGCGGCCGCCGCACCGACATGGGCACCGGGCAACTGCAGGGGGACGCCTCGCTGCGCTTCAGGGGCATGTACTACGACCCGGCCCGATTCGGTATCGGCGGCAGTGAAGACGGCTACGGTCTGCTGCGTGCACTGGCGTCGGCCACGTATGTCGAGGACAACTGGCAGGCACGGGTGCAGCTGGGCGTGCATGCCGAGAATGGCAAGGCAGGTAGACCCGGCCGCACCGACCGCAGCGCGCTGGACGTGCAGCAGGCGTACTGGCGCTGGCAGCGCGGTGGCTTCCATCTGCAACTCGGCCGGCAGGAAGCCGGCTATGGCAGCTTGCGGCTGTTGTCGGTGCGCGATGGGCCGAACATCCGCCTGGCGTTCGACGGTGCGCGCGTGGGTTGGAAGGGTAGATCCGGCACGCTTGAACTGATGGCGCTGCGTCCGCTGGAGAACCGACCGGGTGCCCTCGATGATCGCGGCGAACACGGCGCCCACCTGTGGGGTGCCTATGCCACCACGGCACGCGGGCGGGGCGCGGGACAGTGGGATCTGTACCTGCTGGACTACCGTCGCGACGGCGCGCGCTTTGCCGCCGGCAGCGGCACCGAACGTCGGCAGACCCTGGGCGCGCGCTGGTTCGGCCAGGCTGGTGCACTGGACTGGAACAGCGAGCTGGTGGCGCAGGGCGGTGAACTGCGAACGACCGCCGGCACGCTCGCTATCCACGCCTGGACGCTGGCCACCGATACGGGGTGGCGCTGGACGGACCTGCCGCTGCAGCCGCGTCTGGGGCTGAAGGCCGACATCGCCAGTGGCGATGGCAATCTGCACGACGGCCGCCTGGGCACCTTCAATGCCTTGTTCCCGAAGTCGGCCTATTTCAGCGAGGCCAGCCTGCTGGCCCCGGCCAACCTGATGGACGTTCAGCCGACCCTGACACTGCGCCTGCACGACGCGCTGACCACGGAACTGGGCGTACAGGTGGCCTGGAAGCATCGTCGCGCCGATGCGGTCTACACCACGCCGGCACCGCTGGTGGCGTTGCCGGGCAGCGCCGGCGGCGCGCGCCGCATCGGCACGCAGTACAAATCCGAAACCCGCTGGCAGGCCAGCGAACACTGGCAATGGCAGCTGCAGCTGGCCTGGGTCGATGCCGGGCCTGCACTGAAGCAGGCCGGCGGCCGGGACACGCTGTTCGCCTCGATCGTTGGAGCATGGCAATGGTGAACGCAACCGCGTCGCAACCCCCCGCACAGGCCGCAGGCGCCTGGTCCCCACTGAAGATCCAGATGTTCCGCTCGATCTGGCTGGCGATCCTGGCCAGCAACATCGGCACCTGGGTCAACGACGTGGCCGCCGCCTGGGTGATGGCCGAACGTACCGGCTCGCCGTTGATGGTGGCCCTGGTGCAGTCGGCCACCACCGTGCCGATCGTGCTGCTGGCACTGGCCGCCGGAACCCTGGCCGACATCGTTGATCGCCGCAGGTACCTGCTGGCCACCCAGGGCTGGATGCTGCTGGTCGCCGCCGTGATGGCGGCGCTGACCGCGATGGACATGCTGACCCCGCAGCTGCTGGTGCTGCTGACCTTCTGCATGGGCTGCGGTGCGGCGATGGCGATGCCGGCGCAGGCCGCTATCGTGTCCGAACTGGTGCCACAGCCGATGCTGGCCTCGGCGGTGGCGCTGAACTCGATCGGCATCAACATCGCGCGCTCGATCGGCCCGGCCATCGGCGGCGTGATCGTCGCCCAGCTCGGTGCGGTCTGGGCCTTCGGCTTCAACGCCATCACCTTCGCCGCGATGCTGTTCGTGGTGTGGGGCTGGAAGCGCGACCCGAAGCAGTCCAGCCTGCCGCCGGAAGGCTTCGGTGCGGGCCTGAAAGCGGGCCTGCGCTATGCCAGCCGCGCCGGGCGGTTGCAGGCGGTGCTGATCAAGTCGGTCGGCTTCTTCTTCTTCGCCGCAGCGATGAATGCGTTGCTGCCGGTGGTGGTGCGTGGGCAGATGCAGGGCGGGGCGGGCCAGTACGGCATGCTGCTCGGCTGCATCGGCATCGGTGCGGTGGGGGGGGCGCTGCTGCTGCCGAAGCTGCGCGCGCAGCTGGATCGCGACCTGCTGGTGCTGCTGGCGACCCTGTCGCTGGCCATGAGCCTGGTCGGGCTGGCGCTGACCCGAAGCTGGTACGTGCTGCCGCTGGTGATGCTGGTCAATGGCTTTGCCTGGATCACCGTGCTGTCGTCGCTGCAGATCGCGGCGCAGACCGCAGTGCCGGCGTGGGTGCGTGCGCGTGCGCTGGCGCTGTACATCATGGTGTTCTCTGCCGGCATGGCCGCCGGCGGCCTGAGCTGGGGCGCACTGGCTCAGCGCACCTCGCCGGAGCTGGCCCTGCTGGTGGCTGCCGCGGGTGCGGTCATCGGCGGGTTGCTGGTGTGGCGCGTGCGCATCGCCGGCACCGAAGACCTGAACCTGCGTCCGGCGGGGCACTGGCCAGCCCCCGAACTGTCGGTACCGGTATCCAATGATCGAGGCCCGGTGCTGGTGACCATCGAGTACCGCATTGACGATGCTGATCGCGCCGCGTTCCAGGCGCAGATGCGCGCACTGGGCACCATCCGCCGCCGCGATGGCGCCGTGGTCTGGGGCGTGGTCGAGGATGTGGCCACCCCGGGCATCCACCTGGAGTATTTCGTGACCCCGTCGTGGCTGGAGCACCTGCGCCAGCACGAACGCATCACCGCCGACGACAGGGCGATCCAGGAAGTGCTGCGCGGATTGCATCGCGGTGAGCGTGCGCCGGTGGTGCGCCACTTCGTGGGTGGGCATGACCCGCTGCCTGCCGCTGTGCCGCATCACCACAACGACATCTGACAAAAAAAGGGGACGGAGGGGATTAAGTCGTTTGTGCACAAACGACTTAATCCCCTCCGTCCCCTTTTTGCGATCGAAGGGGCGGCGGCACCGTTACAGTGCCGCCGCGGCGCATCAACTGCGCGCGAACGCCAACAGGTCGGCGTTGAACTGCTCGGCGTGGGTGATGGTCAGGCCGTGCGGGGCACCGGCGTATACCTTCAGTTCGGCATTCTTGATGATCTGCGAGGAGAGCTTGGCCGAGGCATCGAACGGGACGATCTGGTCGTCATCACCGTGCACGACCAGTGCCGGCACGTCGATCTTCTTCAGGTCTTCGGTGTAATCCACTTCCGAGAATTCGTGCACGCAGTCGTACTGGCCCTTGACGCCACCGAGCATGCCCTGCAGCCAGAACGCATCACGCATGCCCTGGGTGACCGTGTTGCCATCGCGGTTGGCGCCGAAGAACGGGGTGGTCAGGTCCTTGAAGAACTGCGAACGGTCGCCGCCGGTGCCCTTGCGGATGCCGTCGAAGACCTCCAGCGGGGTGCCGGCCGGGTTGCCGGCGGTCTTGAGCATCAGCGGCGGCACGGCGCCGACCAGCACCACCTTGGCCACGCGCGTGCTGCCGTGGCGGCCGATGTAGTGGGCCACTTCGCCGCCGCCGGTGGAATGGCCGACCAGGATCGCGTCCTTCAGGTCCAGCGCCTCGATCACTGCAGCCAGATCGTCGGCGTAGGTGTCCATGTTGTTGCCGTCCCAGGTCTGGCTGGAACGGCCGTGGCTGCGGCGGTCGTGGGCGATCACGCGGTAACCGTTCTGGCCCATGAACAGCATCTGCGGGTCCCAGGCATCGGACGACAGCGGCCAGCCGTGGGCGAACACGATCGGCTGGCCGTTGCCCCAATCCTTGTAGAAGATGCGGGCGCCGTCGGCGACGGTGACGAAGTTGCTCATTGCAGGTTCCTTGGCGGAAGGGAGGGAAGGCACCGGCAGGCTGCCGGTGCCTTCGGCAGTACAGCGCAGGTGCCGGCGACGGACTTGCACCGCTGTGCTGGATTGCAGAGGATGTGACGCATATCGCTCTGGCGGGACCCGAGTCGCGCGCCGAGGATGTCCGCAGCCCGCCTGTGGAATGCCCGGATGCCCGCCACGCGATGGTCCCTGCTGTTGTGCCTGCTGTTGCCGATGGCCGCGCCGGCTCAGACCAATGTCTACAAATGCGTGGATGGACCGCATCCGGTCTACCAGCAGACACCCTGCCAGGGCCGGGCGGCGTGGCGCTGGGATGTCCCGGCGGAGCAGTCATTGTCCCGTGGGGCGGTGGTTCCCGCAGTCACGCCATCGAAGCCGTCGCGTCGCCCGCGTCGTGCCGTCCGGGCGCAGGGCGCATTGATCACGATCAGTACGGATGCGGCGGCCTGCGAGCGTGTGCGCCGCCAGCGCGGACAGGCGCTGCTCAAACGTCGGCGGTTGGATTTCGTGCAGCGCCGGCAGCTGGATGACGCGGTCTACGACGCCTGCCAGTGAAGTGGTGCACTGAAGCGCCGAAAACAACAACGGCGCCCTGGGGCGCCGTCGTGTGCAATGCCGTGAGTGCAGCTCTCAGCGGCCGTCGCTGGTGGCGGCCGGTGCCGGCGAGGGCACGCTGTCCGGCTTGGGCAGGCTCAACTCCGGGTTGCCCTGTTCGGCCTGCAGGATCTGGATGCGGCGCTGCAGGGCGTCCAGCTGGCTGTTGGTGCTCTGCACATCGGTGCTGAGGCTGACTGCCTGCTGCTGGGCCTGCTGCAGGGCGGCGCTGACCTGCGCCGACTGTGCCTGCTGCTGTTCCATTTCCTGCTGCAGGGTGCGCAGGCGTTCTTCGTTGTAGGCCACCAGGCGCTCGGTGTAGCGCTTGCCGGCTTCCAGGCGCGTGGTGTCGATGTAGACCTGGGCCAGCTGCTCGGACTGCTGCGCGAAGGTGCGGTAGACACGTTCGGCGTTGTCCACCGCATCGGTCTTGATCACCCGCCAGAAGTTCTTCTCCTGGAACAGGGCGACGTAGTAGGTCAGGGTATTGGCGTTGAACAGCAGGCTGGCGCCGTAGTTGCCGTTGTAGGTGGTGCGCAGCTCGGTCAGCTGGCGCGAATCCATCAACTGCTTGAGCTCGTCCACGGTATTGCGCACCACCGGCGCGCTGCGCGCCGGTTCGGCTGCAGCCTCGCGGTCGCCACGCGCGGCCATCGCCGCCGGTGCCACCAGCATCATGGCCACGGCCAGCACTGCTGCGTTGCGCGCGTGCCGGGCGAAGACCGCGCCCCCTGAAGTTTCTCGCATGTCTAGACCATCCACGGATGAGTGTGGGTTGAGATGAAGGTGGTTCCCCGCCGGGAGTCTAGCATGGGCGCGGGCGCCGCCAAGGGCGGCGGTCACGGCGCGATTTCAATAGACCAGCTGTGCCGCGCTGCACTGGATCGACTGCACGTTGACGTCGGTCCGGCCCAGTTCCAGGCCCAGCACGCTGGCCAGCAGGTTGGTCAGCAGAGTGCCGACACTGTTGAGCACCGGTCGCAGTGCTGCCAGGATCGGCTTCAGCACGGTGCACAGCAGGCCGCTGCAGCTGACGCTTCCGTCCGGGTTGGCGACGCCGCTGCCACTGGCGCCATCGAGGAAACCCGCCGGCGCGGTCTGGATGTACGACGCCAGGTTGTTGCGCACGCAGCCGTTGTAGTCGATCAGGTTGCCGAGCAGGCTGTCGCAGCGGTTGATCAGCAGGCCGCCGACCAGCGAGCCGAGCAGGCCATCGAGCAGGCCCAGGCCCTGGCCGGTGACGGTCGTCCTGTAACCGGTCCACACCGAACCGTCTTCCCAGCAGGTGGTCAGGCCCAGCAGGCAGGGCTTGGGGACGCCATTCTTCACCGTCCAGTTGCCCAGCGGGGCGAGGTTGCGTGCCGGATCGCCATCGCGCAGCAGCGGGATGACCTGGTCGACGTTGTAGCGTCCGCCAGTGGGAAAGGCCGCCTGCAGGTAACGATCGGCCAGCGCCTTGGCCGTGTCGTTGGCACTCATGCCCTGCTTGGGCGAGCTGAGCATGCCCGACAGCACCCGCAGCAGCTCGTTGACCAGGCTCGACACTGCGTCACCGATCGCGAGCGGATTGATCCGGGTCGAGCCGGTCTCGCCCGCAGCCAGGGTCAGGTTCTGTGAGCCGGTGAGGGCGGGCAGGGTGATCCTGTCGTTGATCAGCGGCTGTCCCAGCAGCTTCAACAGCTGTTCGTTCTGCAGCGTGGCGTCGCAGACATTGGCCTTGGAGAATCGCTGTGCGGGGTCGACGTTGCCGACGCAGGCACGCAGCACCGAGGAATCGACCTGGATGGTGGCCTTGGGGGGACTGCCGCCGCACTGGATGCCGGTCAGGGTACCCATGCCGTTGGCCACGTCGACGTGCAGCGGCAGGTGCAGGCGCGTGCCGAGCAGGTTCAGCAGCGGCCCAAGCGCGAACAGGTTGTTGCTGTCCACGTCCACCATCAGCCGCACCTGCGCATTGTAGGCGCGGGTGCCGACGCCGCCGATGGCGATCGACGGCGGCTCGACCACGCCGCCCTGGATGTTGATGCCCAGCAGGTCCAGCCCCTTGATCGTCACGCCGTTGCCATCGTTGGCGATGGAGATGGCGGTGCTGATCAGGTTGAGCACGTTGATCTTCGATTCCAGTGCGCTGCCGACGGTGCCGTCGGGTGAGACAACTTCCGCGAACAGCCCGCCGCCGCCGGCCTGGCTGCCGAGCACGATGTTGAGCTTGTTGATGTCCAGCTGGGTGGCGACCAGGTCGGACAGGGCGCGCAGCTGCACGCCCACCGTCGAGTCACGGCCGACCACGGTGGCGGTGGCATCGACCAGTTGCGCCAGCGAGATCTTGTTGACCGACAGCAGGCGGTTGAAATCGGCCACGCTGAGGTTGGCGCTCACCGGGATGTTGAGTGCCTTCAGCAGGCCGGATGGGGTGACGTTGGCCTGCGCCAGACCGTCATAGGACAGCACCGTGGCACTGCTGACATCCAGGCCGACCAGGCGCAGGGTCGACAGCAGTACGGAATCGCCATTGGTGCGCAGCAGCTGCGAGCCCACCGCGAACACCGCCGTGGGCTCCGAGCGGCGGGCGACCGCCTGCACGCTGACGGTCGGCAGGCTGGTGTTCTGGCCGAAGAAGGGCAGCACGCTGCGCTCGGCGATCACCTGCACCGCATTGCGCGGGTTGCTGGCATCAACGCTGGTGACGAAACGGTTGCTGGTACCGCGGCTGGCACTCCAGTTGCCGCAGCGGACCTGCAAGGTGCCTGCGAACCTGTTCTGGGCCAGTGCGCTTTGCCGGGCGGCGCTGTTGTCGCTGTTGTCCGCGCTGCACAACTCCAGTCGCTGCGCGCCGGCCAGTGCGGCCAGATCGGCAACCTTCTGCGCATCGCGCTTGGCCCAGAACAGATAGCCGATCTCGATCAGGCCCAGCATCGCCAGCAAGGCCAGCATGACCAGCATCATGGTGACCGACATGCCGCCGCGTGCGCGGCCGAAACTGAACTGGCGTGGGCGTTTCATGGCCTACCTCAGCGTCCGGAGGAGGAGGCATCCTTGGACCGGGCAACATCGGTCTCAAAGAAGTCCGGGATCTCGTGTTCAAAGCTCTTCAGGTAACGCGCATAACTCAGGGTGGCCTGGTCACCCAGGATCGGCAGGCGCTGGCCGGCCTGCTGTCCCGACGCCTGCAGGCGGAACAGGTTGCGGGTGGCTTCGCCGCTCTGCAGGCGCGCACGCGGTGTTGCCGGCGGGGCACCGTCGGTTGCGGGGAGTGCCGGTGGCACCGCTGCCACCGCTGCCACCGCCGCGGATGCGGCGGGTGCGGCCAGCTCCACGGTGGGAAGCGGCTCGGCCTGCATCGGTGCTGCGGCCGGTGCCGACGGCAAGGGGCCACCTAGCATCTGTCCGGTCAATGGCTGTTGCTGGGCCTGCACGGCACCGGCAGCAAGCAGGCAGGACAGCACGGGCAACAGGCGTCGGGTCAGGCGCATCGCAGTCATGGTGTGCTTCCGGTCGGGTGTTCGGTGGTGCTGAAGCGTTCCAGCATCGACGGTGGCAGGCGCTGCGGATCGCGCTCGTCACGTGCTTCGCGGCGTGGTTCGGCTGCCAGCCGGGTGCTGCCCGACGCACGGGCGCCGTGTTCGCTGCTGGCCGCGGACGCAGGCGCAGGGGCGTTGACGGCGGCCGCCGCCTGCCGCTGCTGCAGGCGCGTGCGGATCTGCTGGGCCTGCTGCTGGATGCTGCGGCGCGTTTCGTCGTTGAGGTTGGCCTGTGCCGCCAGGCGCTCCGCGGTGGCCTGGTCGCCGCGCAGGAGCGCCCACAGTGCGAGATTGGCCGTGGCCTTGGCGTTGCCTGGCGACAGTTCCAGGGCCTTGGCCAGCGGCTCGCGCGCCTGGTCGAACTGGCCGGCGCGCAGCCGCGCATAACCCAGGTCGCCCAGGTAGTCGGTGTTCAAGGGCTGCAGTTGCGTGGCGCGCGCCAGCGCCTGTTCGCTGCCGGCGTCGTCATCGCGGCGTGCAGCGATCAGGCCCAGGCCGTGGGCGGCCGCAGCGGCCTGCGGCCCGCTGGACAGCTCGCGATACAGCGCGACCGCTGCGTCGCTCTGGCCAGTCTCGCGCAGGGCGTCGGCCTGCAGCAGGCGCAGGGCGGGGCGATCACCATAGCGTTGGCGGAAGGCCTCCACGTGGGCGAGCGAGGCATACCAGGCGCCCTGCTGCTGCATGCGCTCGATCAGCTCCAGATAGGTGTTGCGGCTGTCCTGCGGATCGGGCTCCGGCGGCGCAAGGCTGGGCGCCCGCACGTACTTCGGCGTGGTCGATGCGCAGCCACTGGCCAGGGTGGCGAGGGCGACGGCAAGCAGCAGGCAGGGGGTGCGCAGGGCAGGCATCAGGGCGATCCCATCTTGGACATGGTGGTGGCCAGCGCGACCAGCGCTGGACCGGCAAGCACCAGCATCAGTGCCGGCAACAGGGTCAGCATCATCACCACGGTCATCTTCACCGAGAGCTTGCCGACCTTTTCCTTCAACGTGTTGCGGCGCTGCTCGCGCAGGCGGATGCTGAACTGGCGCAGCGGTTCCTGCACGGCGCCGCCGTGCGCATGCACCTGCAGGATCAGCTGCATCAGGCTGGCCAGGTCGTCATCGGCGTAGACCTCGCTCAAGCGCCGCAGTGACTGCGCGCGGGTGCGGCCGTGGGTGTAGGCCACGTTGGCTTCCTGCAGTTCGCCGCCCAGTACCGGCAACGCATCGCGCAGCTTGTCGCCCAGCGTCTGCAGGCTCTGGTCCATGCTGAAGCCCACGCCCTGCAGCAGGCGCAGCAGATCGATCAGCAAGGGCAGTTCGTTCTCGACCGCGCGGCGGCGGCGCTTGACCCACGACGACAGCACGAACTTGGGCAGCAGCAGCCCGGCCGCCAGCGCACCGATCACCACCATCACCCTGGCCAGACCGTGCGCGCTGCTGAACGCCAGCGCCAGCGCCAGCACCAGCAACGCAAGCAACAGGCGCAGGCCGAGATAGATGGCGGTGCCGCGGCGCGTGTTCCAGCCGGCCAGGTCCAGCAGCAGCCTGTCCTCGTTGGCCAGCAGCGCGGCCTCCAGGCGGCCACCACTGAGCGAGCGCCCGAAGCGCTCGAGCCAGCCCAGCGAGTCGCGGCGCGTGGCCTCGGTGTCGCGGGCTTCCTCGCGCGGCTGCAGGGCGGTCTTCAGCGCGGCCGAGGTGCGGTGCTCGCGATGGCTGCGCACCCAGCCGGCAATGCCGAGCAGGGCGACGCCCGCTGCCAGCACCAGCAGCGAAAGGGCGAACCAGGCGCTGGCGCTCATCGGGCACCTCCCGGGTAGCTGCGGGCGGTCATAGCGATTTGGCCAGGCGGTACAGCAGCAACGCCCCGAGCAGTTCCAGGCCCAGTGCGATCAGCAGGATCCTGTGGCCGAGCGGGTCATGCAGCACCGGCTGGAAGAACGCCGGGCTGGAGATCGCCATCAGCACCGCACTGGCCGGTGGCAGCAGCCCCAATACCCAGGCCGACATGCGGGTTTCCGAGGTGGTGGCGGCCAGCTCCTGCTGGGCTTGCTCCAGGTCGCGCATGAAATCACCCATGCGCTGCAGGATCTGGTCGGCGCGCCCGCCGATGCGCACGCTCACCCCGATCACCACCGCCAGCACCTTCAGCACGTCCATCCGGTACGGCTGTGCGGCCAGGCTCAATGCACGATCCAGCTCCATGCCGCTGCGCGCATAGCGCACCGTGGTGTCCAGCAGGCCGCGCAGTGGCGCGCTGGTCTGCATCGAAGACACCTGGAACGCGGCCTGCAGGCTGTTGCCCAGCGCGGTGAGGCGGACCAGGTTGTCGAGGAAGTCCGGCATCTGGTGCAGCAGCTGCGCGCGCAGTCTCGTGATCCGGCGCATCACCCACAGCCAGCAGCCCAGCAGGTACAGCAGAAGGGTCAGCGGAAACATCCAGGCCGTGCCCAGCCGCACCGCCGCCACGACCGCAAGCACCAGTCCCGGTACCAGCAGCATCAGTGGCAGCTTCCAGCCCGGCTGCAGGCCGGCGCGCTGCAGGACGCCATCCCAGGGTAATGCGCGGCTCCCACTGCTGGCGGGGCGGGCCGAATCGTTCGCCGCCGCAACGGCAGGCCCGGCCGGCACCGCACCGGCCGTGCTGCCGCGTGCCAGCTGCTGCTCGGTGTGCTGCAGCGAGGCCTGGCGCTGTTCACGGCTGCTGGCGGTACCCCACAGCCAGACGGCCAGCGCCAGCAGCACCGAGATGATGCTCAACACGCCCAGCAGCAGGTCGGTGCCCATGTTCAGAAGTCCCCGTAGAGTGATTCGCGCAGCTGCTGGCGGAACGGCTCCAGCTTGTGCGAATGCGGATGGAAGCCCAGGCCGATCCAGCGGTCGATCTCGCGGCCGGTGCCATCGATCTGCACCTCGTGGCGGAACATCTCCTGGGTGGTGATCAGGTTGTCGCTGACCCCGGTGATCTCGGTGATCGAGACCAGCACCCGGCGCCCGCTGCCCAGTCGCGAGATCTGCACGATGAAATCAATGGCGCTGGCGATCTGCCGGCGCAGGCTGTCTTCGCTGCCCTGGAAGCCGGCAAACCCGGCCAGCATCTCGATGCGGTACAGGCAGTCGCGCGGCGTGTTGGCGTGGATGGTGGCCATCGATCCGTCGTGGCCGGTGTTCATCGCCTGCAGCATTTCCAGCACTTCAGCGCCGCGCACTTCGCCGACCACGATGCGGTCCGGGCGCATGCGCAGGCTGTTGCGCACCAGGTCGCGGATGCTGACCGCGCCCTGGCCCTCGGCGCCGCCGATGCGGCTCTCCAGGCGCACCACGTGCGGATGGTTCAGCGAAAGCTCGGCGGTGTCCTCCACGGTGATGACGCGCTCATCGGCCGGCACGTAGCTGGCCAGGGCATTGAGCAGCGAGGTCTTGCCCGAGCTGGTGCCGCCGGAAACCAGGATGTTGCAGCGCCCCAGCACCATCGCCTTCAGCAGTGCCTGCATCGGTGCGTCGAAGGTACCCTTGGCGAGCAGTTCGTCGGGGGTGAACGGGTCCTTGCGGAACTTGCGGATGGACACCATCGGTCCGTCCACCGCCAGCGGCGAGATGATCGCGTTGAGGCGGCCACCGTTGGGCAGGCGCGCGTCGACCATCGGATTGGAATCATCCAGCCGGCGGCCGAGCGGGGCGAGGATGCGGCGCAGGATGCGCAGCAGGTGGGTATCATCGGTGAAGCGCTGGGTGGCGCGCTTGAGCTGTCCGCCCTGCGAAACGTGCACGTCCTTGAAGCCGTTGATCAGGATGTCTTCGATGGATGGGTCGTGGAGCAGGTCGTCCAGCGGGCCGAAACCGGTCAGTTCCTTGACCAGTCCCTCGGCGACCACCTGCATCTCTTCTTCGTTGATCGGGATGCGCCATTCCTGGATGAAGCCCACGGTCTGGACCTGCACCCAGCGGGCGATGGTGTCCGGGGCCCAGGAATCGATGTCGATGCGCTCGTCCTCGATGCTGTTGAGCAGGTGCTCATGCGCGGCCGACAGCACCTTCTGGTACTGCTCGGTCTGCGCGAACGGCAGGTGGCCCGGGGCAGATTCGGGCAGTACCGGGCGGGCAACGGCGTGCGGGAACGGGGTTACCTTGTCTTCCATTGCGATCCACCCAGGGCAAGGGAGAGTCTTTCCCGCAGGCCATGCGGCTGGACCGGGCAGGCGGCCGGATCCAGGCGCGACACGAGCGGGGCGAGGGCACGCAGATAGGGGTCGCGCGGGGCATCCTGCAGCAGCAGGTGTCCCTGGCTGGCGGCCAGGCGCACGCGCGGTCGTTCGGGCAGCGTCGCCAGCAGCGGTACTTCGAAGCGGCGTGCGATCTGTTCCGGGCTCATGCCGCTGCTGTCATCGTGGCGGTTGATCACCAGTTGCAGGCGCTTCTCGCGCTCACGCTGGCCCGCCAGGTGCTTCAGGGCCTGGTCCAGAGAAACCAGCGTGGCGATCGAGGCATCGGTGACCAGCCAGATCTCGTCGGCCTGGTCCAGCAACAGGTGCGGAAGCTGCCGCAACGGGCAGCCGCCGGCATCGCACAGCACGCTGGCGAACACGCCGCGCAGGCGCTGCAGCAGCGCGCCAGGATCCGAGGGCGGAACGGCATCGCTGCCACTGGCACGATCCAGCAGCACCAGCCCGGAGTCATGGCGCGCCATGGCCGTGCGGGCGAGGGTGGCATCGATGCGGCTGGCATTGCGCAGCGCGTCTTCGTAGTGGAAGCGGCTGTCGAGATTGAGGTACAGCGCGAGGTCGCCGGAGGGCTGCGCCAGCTCCATCAGCAGGCCGTCCTGCTGCACGGCTTCGCCCTGGGCCAGGGCGCGCGTCTGCTGCGCCAGCACCGAAAGATGTGCGGCCAGGGTGCTGGTGCCGACGCCGGCGCGCACACCCAGCAGCACGATCAGGCGTGCCTTGTGTGCGTGCTGGGCAACCGCTGCCGGGCGCGGAGACAGGGCGCGCCGCAAGGCCGCCTCGATGCCTGCGTCGTCACTGTCCAGGTCCAGTACATCGCGCAGGCCGGCGCGCAGCGCGATCACCACGCCTTCGACCTGGCCGGCGCTGGTGGCGCCCACGGCCACCAGCGGCAGGTCCGGTTGGGTCTGCTGCAGCTGCTGCGCCAGCACGCTCGAGGCGGCCGCATGCTCGGGCCGGAAGTCGAGCAGCACCAGGCTCTGCGGGCCGCGTTGCAGGTCCTGGGCGGAGGTGGGGGCGTTGCTGTCCTGCCAATGCAGGGCGGTGCTCGGCGGCAGCTTGGCGGCCAGCCGGGGCAGCAGTTCGCGGTCGATGCCGTACAGGACCAGGTTCATTGGCGGTCCTTGCGGATGCAGCGGCTGGGCGGTGGCGTAGGGCATGGGCGTGGTATCGCAGGCATCATGGAGTCAGCGCGAGAATCCGGGCACCGGGTCCTGGCTGACCGGACCCAGCAACCAGGAACCCCACTCGGGGAGATGCGGCCTGGCTTCGCGCTCGCCGGGCAGCGGCAGTTCGGTGTTGCGCGCCAGTGGCTGCACCAGGCGCGGGGTGACGATGATCACCAGCTCCTTGTCCTGGCGCTTGTAATCGAAGTTGCGGAAGAACGAGCCGATGATCGGCAGGTCGCCCAGCAGCGGAATCTTGCTGACGTTGGAGACGATGTTGGAGCTGACCAGGCCCCCGATGACGAAACTCTCGCCATCACCCAGCTCGACGGTGGTGTCGGCGCGGCGGGTGGTGATCGAGGGAATCTGCACGTTGTTGAGCACAATGGCATTGCTGTAGTCCAGGTCGCTCGCTTCGGGCGCTACCTTCAGCGCGATGCGGTTCGCTGCCAGCACGGTCGGGGTCACGGTCAGGCCGATGCCGAACGGCTTGTAGGTGATGGTGGTAGTGCCAAGCCCCTGCGGTTCCAGGATCGGCAGTTCGCCACCGGCCAGGAAACTGGCGCTCTGCCCGGACAGCGCCACCAGCGTCGGCTCGGCCAGTACGCGGGCCATGCCATTGGCCTGCAGCAGTTCGACATCGGCGTTCCACAGCCCCTTGGTCGAGCCGAAAACAAGGCGGAATGCCGAGGAAATCGGCGAGACGGCCTCGTTGCTGCTGTTGCCTTCCTTCATGCCGGGCAGCAGGCCGGTGTTGCCCGGCAACCCGGTGCCGGGCCGCGCGAAGCCGTAGGCGAAGCCGCCGTTGCGGTTCTGGAAGTTGATGCCGATCTGCTTCATCGCGGTCTTGTTGAACTCGACCACCTTGACCTCGACCTGGACCACACCGCCGCTGCTGATGGTGGACGTATCGGCAAGCGCACCTTCCTTGCCCAGTGCCATCGCCGCCGTGCGTTGTTCCTGCATGTGCGAGAGCACGCTGTCAGTGCTTCCCTGCAAAAGGCCCTGCTGGTCCTGCTGGGTGAACACCAGATCGTTGCCGCCGGTGCTGGCCGCACCCTGTACGGCGCTCTGCACCCGTACTGTCACCCGTTGCGGCTCGGCCTGCTTGCGGTGCCACAGCAGCAGGGTGGTGGTGCCGGGCATCCTGCCCACCAGCAGCGCCTGGCGCTGGCCGCGCAGCATCACGATGTCGGCAACGCCGGGGTCGGCAATGGCCACCCGTTCCAGGTCGGCCGGCAGGTTCCAGGGACGCTGCTCACGGGCCTGCAGCACCAGGTCATCGGCGGCCACGCTCGTTGCCGGTGCCAGCAGCACCAGCAGCAGGGCCAGCCACCGCTGGCGGGGAGAAAGGCGTGGACGGCGGCGACGTTCGGTCATGGATGCGCTCGATGCAGGTCAAAGGGAGCCACGGGGGGCGGAACTGTCGCCACGGATGATCTCGATACCCGAAGCGCGCGGGGGGCTGCGACGGGGCGCCGGCGCACGCGCGGGTGCATCCGCGTTGCTGCGTGGCGGGGCACTGCCGCGGCCGGCCAGCGCGTCGCCGTCGATACCGGCGAAGGCGTGGTTCTCCGGGCGCTGCAGTGCCAGCTGCTGCTCTGCGTCGAGCCCACGCAGCGGATCGATCACGCCGCGCGACTGAGGGAACAGTGCGAGGTCGGGCAGGCCCGTATCAGCGGGATTGCGCAGCGCCAGGAACAGCTTGCCCTGCTGCGCACCCAGCAGCAGTCGATTGGCGTCCGCCACCGGTACCGCCAGCACCGCGCTGCGCGCGGGTTGCGGGGCTTCATTGCTGCTGTGGCTGCCGCCACTGCCGGTGATGTCGGCCGCGCGCGGGTCGTTGCGGGTGTCGGCCTCGCTATTGGAGGTGGCTTCCGAGGCGACCGGCGCGATGTCCTGCTGCCCATAGCTCAGCACGCGCAGGCGCGACAGCAGCAGGCGCGTCTGCGCGGCTTCGGCGGGGCTGTTGATGCTGGGCTGGGCATTGCGCAGGTTGAGGAAGACGTCGACGAAGTCGCCGGGAAGGATGCGGTTGCCGGCACCAACCAGTTCGTCCACGGGCACGGCCAGTGCGCGCTCGCCCGGCCGCAGCTGCAGCGAGAAGCCCTGTGCCAATGCGCTGCTGCTGATCGGGCTGCCTTCGGCGATGTCCTGCACCGGCACCTTGCCGACCACGGCGGCGATGCTGGTGGCGGCACCGGCGACGGGGGAGGTGCGCTGGGCCAGACGCAGGTCGTTGGCGCTGATCGGCTCGCCCGCGGGCAGGCGCGCCACGGCTTCCACCACCGTGATGGCCTGTACTTCGTTGTGCGCGATCGGCGCGGCCGTGACCGGTGCGGCCGGTTTGCGCCCGATCATGAAGGCGATCAGCGCCAGCAGCACGGCCAGGCCGATCAGGGCGACGGCAGCGATGCGGGTCAACTTGAGCATGGAACCGTCTCCAAAATACCGGTCATCAGTTGCCGCTGCCGAGATCGAGCTGGGCGACCGCGACGCTGCGGATGGGAGCCTGCATCACCCACTTGTAGAGCGTGGCGGTGCCGGGCAGGAAGGGATGGCTGGCGTAGTCGTAGCTGACTGTCACGGTCATGCACTGGGCCGTGGCCAGGCCGGCGCAGGGCGCCTGCGCGGACACCACGATGGCATTGCTGCCCCCCGCGCTGCAGTCCACGTTCTGCTTGGAGAACTGCAGCAGCCATTGCATCGAGGTGCGTGCGGCGACGCAGGCGGCGGTGCGCCGTTCGCCGGCGGTGCCGTAGCGCAGCGAGGCGCGCGCACCTTCGGCCGAGGCGGTGGCCAGGGTCTGCTGCGCTGCCATGATCATCACCCCGGAGAAGGTGAACAGCAGCAGCGGCAACAGGCCGAGCATCAGCATCAGGGCGAACTCGATGCTGGCGACGCCGCGTTGCCGGCGCGGGCTGCGGATGTTCATGGTGCACCTCCGTAGATGCTTGCCAGCACCCAGCCGATGGCGGCGAGTGCGAGGTAGGCGGCATAGGGAATGCCACGTCGTCCCTGGCGTGCGGCCTGCATGTCGCGCAGGGCCGGATGCGCGTGCCATTGCGTGCTGGTGCGATTCACCTGCATCTGCAGGTGGCCGGGCAGCAACACGCCCAGGCGCCGGCCCGCCAGCACCAGCACGGCGTGCAACCCGGCGGCGATGCTGGCGACCAGCCAGACCGGCAGCAGCGCCTGCCAGCCCAGCATCAGCCCCAGCACGGCAAAGAACTTCACGTCGCCGGCGCCCATCCAGCGCAGGGCATAGAACGGCAGCAGCGCCAACAGGCCGAGCACCGCGCCGGCAACGTGGGGCAGCCACGGCTGGCGCGGCGCACTGAACTGGCCGAAGACGATCACCACGGTGGCGATCACGCAAGCGGCGATCAGCCAGGCGTTGGGCACCCGACGGGCATACAGATCACTGATCGCGATCCGCAGGGATACGCCGATGGCCAACAATCCCAGCAGTGTCATCGCACACTCCGTCGTCCGTCACTGGACGGTCTTCGCCTGGTTCCATGCGCCCCACCGTCGCGGCTCTGCCGGCCGCGCGCGGTCGCCGCTCAGGTCGTCGAGCCCGACGCCTTGGTGGCCAGTGCGGAGAGGTTCTTGAACAGCGTTTCGAAGAACCCCTTGATCTGGTCGTTGCCGACCGCGATCAGGACACCAGCGATGACGGCAGCCAGCAGCCCGTACTCGAGCGCGGTGACACCGTCTTCTTCCTTCAGGAATTTGCGGATCGATGCGTTCAT
This sequence comes from Stenotrophomonas muris, assembly GCF_052751275.1. Lineage (NCBI taxonomy): Bacteria > Pseudomonadati > Pseudomonadota > Gammaproteobacteria > Lysobacterales > Lysobacteraceae > Stenotrophomonas > Stenotrophomonas muris. Next base: position 1,153,079 of record NZ_CP199879.1, read on the forward strand.
GACCAATGTCTCCCTCTACCTGTCTGCGGATGCAGTACACCTGCGTTGGGCGGTGGCCCGGCTCCGCCGGGATCGTCCGTGGGCCTCCGCGCGTCCTGGCGGAGGAGGCACGGCGGGATGGGCCCGCTGTGCTCAAGCAGGGTGATCGTCTCCAGGCAGGCCGCCAGCCGCACGGTCGCGACCGCTCGGCCCGGGCCGGTGGTCGAGGCATCCAATGATGCGTGCGTGGTCATGCTGTCCCCCTGGGTGCGGCCGGATGAGTTGGCCGGATCACCGTGCTATCGACTTTGCCTGAATGGAAGTTGGCTGCAACAGGAACCTATATGCAAATTCGGCAGAAACCCCGCGATGCTGAAACTTTCAGGCCGTTTCTGTGACGAGAATCCGTTCGACGGCAAAACGATTCATGGTCGTGCAGATTATGTGATTTCCATTTTCCGGCGCATGCGAGGACCGTGCCAATGGCGCCGACATTTTCTTCATCTGTGTATCCTTTTTCTTCATTGCAGCCCGCGGGTTTACCTTCGCCGATTATCGGGCATACTCCCATTCAAGCTGTTGCATTTCCATGGTTGGCCGCATCGGAGCCGATGCGGCCTGCGCGACAACGGAAGTGGTTTCTGGATCGCTGCGCGCCCTGTCAGGCAGTGGGGGCCGCATCGCATGGCGGATCAACGGGGGACAACACTGTCATGGTCGATGGTGGGGTAGGAGACAGCGGCGACAGCGGCCTGCGGTCGATAGACCTGGCCACGCTGAGCGGCGTGCTTCGTGTCTGTGATGTCGAACTGCTGCTGCTCGATGGCAATGGGCCACGTGCGGCATTCGCTTCGCGCGTGCACGAGGAAGCCCTGTTCTGCAGCATCAGCTGCGGTTTCCACTGCCGCGGCCGTTTCATGCTGCCGCCGGACTGGGCGATGCTCGGGTACCTGCACGCCACCGATGAGACGCTGAGCTGGTGCCATGGCGTACCGCTCACGCCGGGGATGGCGTTGACGATCATGCCGGAAGGCATCAGTGAGTTTACCCTGAGCCCAGGCACGCACATGACCCTGATGCTGCTGCCGGTGGCACGGGTGCAGCGCAAGCTGACCGAACTGAGCCTGCGCAGCACGCCTCCCGCTGGCCAGGCACTGTCACTGTTCAATCTGGCCAGCGAAGGCACGCCGTTGGCACGCCACTACCAGCAGCTGCACCTGCAGCTGGGGCAGGGTGCAGGCCTGCAGCCGGAAGAAACTGAAACCCTGCTGCACGAGCATGTGCAGGCCCTTCTGGGTGCCGGTGCGGCGGATCGCCCGGGTTGCAGCCGTGCACGGCGTACGCATTATCTGATCGCACAGCGGGCAGAGAACTTCATGCGGCTCAACCTGCGCCGCAATATCTACATGAATGAAATCTGCGATGCGGCTGGGGTCAGCGAGCGCGGCCTGCGTTATGCGTTCGAGGACCTGTTTGGAACCTCGCCCAACCGGTATCTCTCCATGCTGCGCCTGTGCGCGGCCTGCCGCAGCCTGTCGATGGCCGATTCCAGCCGTCGCTCGGTGAAAGCAATCGCCCTCAGCTGCGGCCTGTGGGATCTTTCGCGCTTCGCCGACAATTACCGCAAGGTATTCGGCGAACTGCCGCGCGATACCCTGATGCGCGCGCCCGCGCAGATCGGCCAACCGGCCTGAGCCAAGCCCCGCAAGGGTTTTCGCGGCATTCGTGCCGGAATTGCACATCCGCTTGCCGATCATGTTGCCGCTTCTGCATAAACGGCTGCCGATTCCGGCCGTGGATTTGCCGGAATGCGCGATTGCCGTGCCGGATTGAAGTGCGCCGCCACCGTTGCAACCGCTGAAATGTCAGTCACCTGCCTAACGGCAAGTCCACTGACATTCCAGTTGTTCGCCTACGGGGGAAATGCTCATGAACCGCATCTACCGGCGTGTATGGAACCGCCAGCTCAATGCTCTGGTTGTGGCCTCGGAACTGGCCACCGGCGACAGCGGCGGCAGCGCCGCACGCGATCCGCGCGCCTTCCTGCTGATGCCCACCGCGCTGGCCCTGGCACTGCTGTGCGCGCTGGCCAGCGGCCACGCAGGGGCATCGGAAACCAATCAGTCGCTGCGCGACCTGCAAGCGCTTGCGGCGAAGTATGCGCAGCCGATGCCGGTCAAGGTCGACGCGGAAGTGGCCTTGGCTGCCGCCGCGCGACAGGCGCAGAGCAGCCCCGCGATCAGTGCGGACGCTCGCCTGGGCCTGCAGTTGAACACCACATCGCTGCCGGTGGTGCGTGACGTATTGCCGGCCGCCGTGCAGGTGAAGCTGGCAGCGAACACCACGCCGAAGCAGGTGGCCGTGCCGGCGCTGGCGGCCGATGTACGCGCCACTGTCGGCCTGGGCAACACTGCGATCAAGGCGGCACAGGTGGATGCATCGCTGGCAGCGCACGTTGCGCCGGGCGCGCAGGCGCCGCTGGGCGTGGCTGCCGATGCGCGCGCCAGGGCCAAGGTCGGCATCGCTGGCCATCAGGTCGCTTCGATCGATTCGGGTGCCCGGGCGGCAGCGGGCCTCAGCGGTTCGTCCCTGAAGGCCTCTGTCGACGGCGACACCGACGCGCATCTGGCGGTGGCTGGCCATCACATCGAGGGGCAGGGCCAGGCCCGGGCGACGGCGGCGGTCACGCTGCCGGCCAAGGAGGAACTGCCGGGTGACACGCATGATCGCGCCATCAGTGCCGCGTTCGATGCCGGCGCCGCGGGCAAGGTGCGCGTGCAGGCGCCGGACGGCCAGGAAGTAGTCGCCGATCGCAACCTGAAGCTGGCCGGGCAGGCAACCGTAGCCGCGCAGCACAGCGCGCTGGGCGTCGGCGGTCTGGTGGGCGGAGCAGTGGATGCTGTCGGCGGGACGCTTCACGGTGCCGCGGGTGCGGTCGGTAGCACGGTGGGTGGTGCGCTGAACGGCACCGTTGGCACGGTTGGCGGTGCAGTGGGCGGCGCTCTGAACGGTACTGTCGGAACAGTCGGTGGCGCAGTGGGCGGTGCACTCAACGGCACAGTCGGCGCGGTCGGCGGTGCAGTGGGTGGCACGCTCAACAACGCGGTGGGCGCAGTCGGTGGTGCGGTTGGCGGTGCACTGAACGGCACGGTAGGCACGGTCGGTGGCGCAGTGGGCGGTGCACTGAACGGCACGGCAGGCACAGTTGGCAGCGCCGTGAGCGGCGCGCTCAACAACACGGTCGGTGCGGTCGGTGGTGCTGTGGGCGGAGCTCTGAACGGCACCGTTGGCCAGGTCGGCAGCGCAGTGGGCGGTACGCTCAACAACACGGTCGGCGCAGTCGGTGGTGCAGTTGGCGGTGCTCTGAACGGCACGGTCGGCACAGTTGGCGGCGCAGTCGGCGGTGCACTGAACGGCACCGTCGGTACCGTCGGCGGTGCGGTGGGCGGAGCTCTGAACGGCACCGTTGGCCAGGTCGGCGGCGCCGTGGGTGGCGCTCTGAACGGGACTGTCGGTACGGTCGGCGGTGCAGTGGGCGGCACGCTCAACAACACGGTAGGCGCAGTCGGTGGCGCTCTGAACGGCACTGTCGGTACCGTCGGCAGTGCGGTGGGTGGCGCACTGAACGGCACTGTCGGCCAGGTCGGCGGTGCAGTGGGCGGCACGCTCAACAACACGGTGGGCGCAGTCGGTGGCGCATTGAACGGTACCGTCGGCAGTGCGGTGGGTGGCGCTCTGAACGGCACCGTCGGCCAGGTTGGCAGCGCGGTGGGCGGCACGCTTAGCAATACCGTCGGCACGGTCGGTGGTGCAGTGGGCGGCATTCTCAACGGCACCACCGGTAGCCCCGGCACAGGCCTGGGCGGCGTGCTGGGAAGCACGCTGGGCAACGTCGGCAGCGCGGTGGGCAACCTGCTCAACGGCAATCTCAATGGCACTGTCGGCAACCTGGGCAGCGCCGTGGGTGGCCTGGTGGGTGGCACGCTCGGCGGTCTCGGCCTGACCCAGCCGTCGGCGATCCCGCCGACCAGCCCGAAGGCACCGGCGCCGGCCGACCCGAATGCCGGCCTGATCATCGGCACCGGTGGCCTGGTCGGCAATGTCGGCCAGCTGATCGGGCCGACCACCACCAGCCTGTTCGGCGGCAATGGCTACCTGAGCAATGGCAATCTCAAGCTCAGCAATGCCAACGTGATGCAGACCTATTCGACGGTCAATGTGCTGGGCCTGCCGGTGGTCAACCTGTCGCCGGTCGGCAGCACGCTCAACGGTCTGGGCGGCGCGGCCACGGGCGGCAGCTCGCACCTGACCCTGATCGGTGGCGTCACTTCCGACAGCTACATCTACAACATCAACAACGGCAATCCGGGTGGCCTGCTGGGCCTGCTGCTGCCGAAGGATTCCCCGGCCTGGGCGGCCAAGTGCCTGGACATCGCGCTGGCCGACATCTCCTGCTGGGCCGTCAACGCCGCGCAGGACTACCAGGTGCTGATGGGCGATGGCGCCTTCGCCAACGGCTCGAAGGAAGTGGTGATCGGCGCCAACGCACGCCATGAACTGCCGAAGGTCGATGCCAACGTCGCCTTCCCCGGTGATGGCGTGAACGATCCCAGCAACCCGACCGGCGTGCCGACGGCCGACTACGCCGCGCGCATGGGCCATTCGGTGATCGTCGGCGACAGTGCCGTCGGCACCGCCAACGGGCAGACCCTGCTGGGTGCCGAGTCCACCTCCAACCAGGCCAACTCGGTCGCGCTGGGCTACCGCTCGGCCGCACTGCGTGGCGCGCAGGCCAGCTACAGTGCCTACGGCCTCACGGCGCCGCAGGTCTCGGCCGGTGAAGTATCGGTGGGCACCGCCGGTGGGGGCGAGCGCCAGATCACCAACGTGGCTGCGGGCAGCGGCAACACCGACGCGGTCAATGTAGCGCAGTTGAAGGGGGCCATCAGCCTGATCAATGGCGTGGCCGATGCCGCGGTGACCTACGATCTGGACGCCGGCGGCAATCCGAACTATCGACGGGTCACCCTCGGCGCAGGCACCGGCACCACCACCATCGGCAATCTCGCCGCCGGTGCGGTCACCGCGGGCAGCCTCGAGGCCGTCAACGGTGGCCAGCTGGCGGCAACGAACAGCGCGATCGCCAGCTTCTTCGGTGGTCGTGCAGCCTTTGACCCGGCCAGCGGCATCTTCACCGCACCGCTGTTCGAGATCAGCACGATCTCCACCACCGGCGCCATCGCCCAGGGCCTGTACACCAACGCCACCGATGCCTTCGCGGCGGTGGATGGTTCGCTGGTCAACCTCAACACGCAGATCACCGATATCCGCAACGGCGGTACCAAGTACCTGCGGGTGAACTCGACCGGTACCGAGGCCGTGGCCAGCGGCGCCGATTCGATCGCGGTCGGCACCAATGCGCGGGCGACGGCAGCCAACAGCATCGCAGTGGGTGCGGGAAGCCTTGCCGATCGTGCCAACACGGTTTCCATCGGTGCCGCTGGCGCAGAGCGTCAGGTCATCAACGTGGCGGCCGGTACCGCGGCCACCGATGCGGTCAACGTGGGACAGCTGCAGGCCTCGGAGCAGGGGGCACTGCGCTATGACCTCAACGCCGATGGCAGCGTCAACTATGCCAGCGCCACGCTGGGCCAGGCCGGCACCGCCACCACGCTGCGCAATCTCGGCCCGGGCCAGGTCAGCGCCACCAGCAGCGAGGCCATCAACGGGGCCCAGCTGTTCGCCGCCAACCAGGCTGTGGCCACCCACCTCGGCGGTGGTGCTGCGGTCAGCGCCAGCGGCGTGCTGACCGCACCGACGTACTCGATCAACAACGTCGCCGCCAACGGCACCGTGACCAAGGGCAGCTACAACGACGTCGGCACCGCCTTCGATGCGGTCAGCAACTCGCTGGCCAACGTTGCCGACCAGACCGGCGAGATCGACAAGCTGGCCGTGAAATACGATGTCGACGGCAGTGGCAACGTGCTCAACAGCGTGACGCTGACGGGCACCGGTACCGGTGCGGTGAAGATCACCAACGTCGCCGCCGGCAGCATCCTGGCCGGCAGCAGCGACGCCATCACCGGCGACCAGCTGTTCAGCACCCACAGCACCATCGCCAACTACTTCGGCGGCACCACTGCCTACAACGGCACCACCAACGCGTGGACCGCGCCGACGTTCAGCATTTCCAGCATCGCCACCGATGGCACCTTCACCAGCGGCGATTACAACAACGTCACCGCCGCCTTCACTGCCGTCGATGGCTCGCTGAAGGTCCTCAACCAGCGCATCACCAACGGTGGCGGTGGCAGTGCCTACCTGGCGGTGAACTCGACGGCGGCCGCAGCCACCGCGGCCGGTGCGGAAGCGGTGGCGGTCGGCCCGCAGGCCAGTGCAGCCGGTGCCAACAGCGTGGCGGTCGGCAACGGTGCCAGCAGCAGCGCTGGCAACAGCGTGGCACTGGGTGCCGGCTCGGTGGCCAGCGTTGGCGCACAGAGCGGCTATACCGGCGCCTACGGCCAGACCGGTGCCAGCAACTCGGCCGGTGAGGTCTCGGTCGGCAGCAGCGGCAGCGAGCGCAAGATCACCCACGTTGCCGACGGCTCGGACACCTACGACGCAACCAATGTCGGCCAGCTGAAGAACGGCGTGAATTACGCCATCGACGAGTCGAAGAAGTACACCGACCAGAAGATCCAGAACATCACCAACGTGGCGGGCAGCTTCCGCGCCAACAACACCAACAACCTGGCCGATCCGTCCGCCAGCGGCGCCAACTCCGCCGCCGGTGGTGCAGGCTCCACTGCCGCCGGTGCCAACTCGACCGCACTCGGCAATGGTTCACAGGCGCAGGCCGACAACTCGGTGGCATTGGGTGCAGGTTCGGTGGCGAACCGGGCCAACACGGTCTCGGTGGGTGCCAGCGGCGCCGAACGCCAGGTGGTCAACGTGGCCGACGGCTCGCAGGCCACCGACGCGGTCAACGTGCGCCAGCTGCAGGCGTCGCAGCAGGGCACCATCCGCTACGACACCACGGTGAACGGTGCGACCAACTACAACAGCGTCACCCTGGGCAGCACCAGCAGCGGCCCGACCACGGTGCGCAACGTTGCCGCTGGCACCGCCGGTACCGACGCGGTCAACGTGGATCAGCTGAAGTCGGGCATGGCGCAGACCCTGGACTGGTCCAAGGCCTACACCGACGAGCGCATGGGTGGCTTCGAGCGCGACCTGCGCAAGACCGACAACCGTGCTTCGGCCGGTATCGCCTCGGCGATGGCCACCGCAGCGCTGCCGCAGCCCAGCGAGGCGGGCCGCAGCATGGCCTCGATCGCGGCTGGCAGCTACAACGGCGAATCGGGCGTGGCGCTGGGCATCTCCGGTGTATCCGAAGGCGGGCGCTGGATCTACAAGTTCAGCGGTTCGACCAACAGCCGTGGCGAGGCCGGCGTGGCCGTCGGTGCCGGCATCCAGTGGTGATCCCCGCCGCCGGGCCGCGCCCGCGGCCCGGCATCGCGGAAACGTCTACAGGGGGAATGACATGAAACAGCATCGCATCGCCCGCGCCGGCCAACATGCCGCTACGCTGGGCCTGATCCTGGGGATGGGCCTGCTGGCCGCCTGCCGCAGCCATGCGCCGGCCACCGACGGTCCCGTCGAAGCCACCGCCGTGCAGTTCCCGGAGGCCTCCAGGGCCTCGTTGAAGGAAGGCATCTATCCGGACGCCGCCGACCTGCGCCGCTTCGCGCCGGGCATGAGCAAGCGGCAGTTGTACACGCTGCTGGGCACGCCGCATTTCAATGAAGGCATGTGGGGCGTGCGCGAGTGGAACTACCTGTTCAACTTCCGCACCGCGCAAGGTGCGGAGTATTTCACCTGCCAGTTCCAGGTCCGCTTTGACAGCAAGGGCATTGCCCAGGCGGGTTACTGGAAGCCGGAATCGTGCGCGGCCGTGCTGGAGCCGCCGCGGCCACCGGTCCCGCCGGCACCGGCACCGGCACCGCTGCCGGAACAGCCGCTGCGGCTGTCGGCCGACGCGTTGTTCGGCTTCGACAGCGCGGTGCTGAGCGCGGAAGGGCAGCAGGCGGTGCAGGGCATCCTGGCGCAGGTACGCGAAGCCGCACAGGTGCAGTCGATCAGGGTGACCGGCTATACCGACCGTATCGGCAGCGCCAGCTACAACCAGGCGCTGTCGCAGCGCCGCGCCGAGGCCGTGCGCAGCGCGCTGGTGCAGGGCGGCGTGCCTGCGGCCAGCATCAGCGCCGAAGGACGCGGCGCGGCTGAGCCGATCGTGCAGTGCGGGCAGCGCAACCGGCGCGAGCTGATTGCCTGCCTGGCGCCGAACCGGCGCGTGCAGATCGCCGGGATGGCACAGCCACGTTGACCCTCCTGCGCCGGGGCGGTGCCCCGGCATCCCGAGTCCCCCCTGACCGCCGGCAGGCGTGGCAACGTCTCCCCCGTCGTCCACGCCTGCCTGCGGCTCAGGTCTTCAAACGGTGCACGCGATGAATGCCCAATTCCTGCCACTCTCCATGAAGACGGAAGCTACGCTCAGCGTGTACGGCCAGCTCGGCAACCATGCCGTGGTGCGCATCCCGGGCCGGCGCCTGCCCGGCCTGATCCTGCAGGCCGATACCGTGGCAGGGTTCCTGGCCCAACTGCAGGAAGCACAGGCCTGCCTGCGCAGCGGCCGCGCACAGCGCACCGACGCCGAGCTGGACATGCTGATCGACGTGCTGCAGCAGTGGTACGCCTTGATCGAATCGCGCCTGGCCGACGCCGGCGAGGCGCTGTAAAGAAAAAGGGGACGGAGGGGATTAAGTCGTTTCCTGCACACGCGGGGCAAGAACGACTTAATCCCCTCCGTCCCCTTTTCCTACGCGCGGGCGCGGACCAGCCAGCAGGCGGCATCCACGCGTACGCGGTCGCCTTCGATGAACGGCGCGAATGCAGCCAGCGCCTGGTGGCGAAGCACGGTGGCACGGGCTTCCGGCATTGAGCGCAGGGCCAGCCCCAACGGGCCCAGCTGGCCGACATAGGTGGGCAGGTCTTCGCGGGCGATCGAGCAGGGCAGGTCTACCGCAACCACCTCCACATCCTTCCAACCGGCGGCCCGCACAAGCCGCTGTACCTGCCCGCCGTCGGCAAAGGCGAACTGTCCCGGCGCGCCGGGTACCCGGGGCGGCAGATCCAGTGCATCGCCGATGGCGCGCTCGGCCGTGGTCATGAATGGATTCTCGTCGGCACTGCGCCAGGCGATGAAGCGCAGCCCAGCGCCGGGTGTCGCGGCACGATGCAGGTTGGCGAACGCGGCCTGGCTGTCCTCGAAGAACATCACGCCCAGCCGCGACTGGATCCAGTCGAAGTGCGCGGACGGCAGAGGATGGCGCTGCGCGTCTGCCACGATGAAGTCCGCGTCCAGTCCCGCAGCCTCGGCGCGCTGGCGGGCCAGCGCCAGCATCGGCGCGGAGATGTCCAGGCCGGTGCTGTGTGTCGCTGGGCGTGCGGCGGCTGATGCCAGCAGGCTGGCACCGGTACCGCAGCCTACATCCAGCAGTTGCGTGACGGTCTCCGGAAGTTCGGCCACCAGCAGGTCGGCCATGGGCTGGAACAGGCCATCGAGAATGGCCTGCTGCGCAACCCAGACCTGGCCGCCAGGACCGTTCCACAGGGCGCTCTGATCAACGGGGGGTGTACGGGTCATGGTCTTGCCTTGCAGGGAAGTCGCCCATAGGTTGGCGCTTGAAGGTCACTTGAGGTCAAGCCCGTGCGTGAACTGGATATCGGCGAAGTGGTCAAGCGCAGTGGCGTGCCGGCCTCGACCCTGCGTTACTACGAACAGCTTGGGCTGCTGCAGGCAGTGGGCCGTCGCGGCCTGCGCCGGCAGTACGACGAGCAGGTGCTGGAGCGGCTGGCACTGGTCGGCCTGGGCCAGGCGGCCGGGCTGTCGCTGCAGCAGATCGGCGCATCGCTGCCGCCGCAGCGCGGATGCCTTACGCTGGATCGTGAGGCCCTGCTGGCGCAGGCTGATGTGCTGCAGCGGCAGATCATCCAGCTGCAACGGGTGCGCCGGCACCTGCAACGTGCGGCGGCCTGCCCGCAGGCAGAGGATGCCCGGAAGTGCGGCTCGTTCCGGAAGCTGCTGCGGGCACAGCAGCGCATGGCGGGTGGGTGAGGGAAGCGTATCCACGCATGGCGTGAATCCACTGCAGCACGACCTCGGCAGATCCACGCCCTGCGTGGATGATTCAGTCGCGGGTGCTGACTTCCCACGTGGCATGCAGCACCCCCGGCACGTGCTCCATCCGTGCCAGCACCAGATCCAGCTCGTCGGCACTGACCGCAGTACTGACCAGCACCGCGATCACGTCGGTAGGCGCGTCGGCATGCTCGACCACCTGCACATCGCCCACCGGATACTGCGCGGCCTCCAGCGCATCGACCAGTCGCTCGCGCACCCGCGGTACGGCTTCGGCATCCACGCTCAGGCGCACTTCGTAGGTGGCTTCGGTCGCCGCCTCGTTGATCGGGATGCGGTTGATCGCATTCACCAGCGGCCGCAGCAGCGTGTTGCCGGCGATGATCAGCACGGTCAGCAGCACGCCCTCGGCCAGCATGTCCGCGCCGGTGCAGCTGCCGACCGCCGCCGAGCACCACAGGGTGGCGGCGGTGTTCAGGCCGCGCACGTTCATGCCTTCCTTCATGATCACGCCGGCGCCGAGGAAGCCGACACCGGAGACCACGTAGGAGATCACCCGTACCGCCTCGGCGCTGCCGGCGATGCGCATGCCCAGGTCGACGAAGGCGGCGGCGCCCACTGCCACCAGCACGTTGGTGCGCAGGCCGGCGGTGCGTTGCCGGTACTGGCGCTCGGCGCCGATCAGCGTGCCCAGCACGAAGGCGGCCAGCAGGCTGACCACGGTGTCGGCGAAGGGACCGGCCTGGAAGGTCTCAATGAAGCGCATGGCCGGAGTCTACCCGGTCGAGGTGACAGTAGATCCACGCCATGCGCGGATTTCGAAAGTGTCAGAAACGACTTAATCCCCTCCGTCCCCTTTTTGCGGGGTCAGTCCGTGTCGTCGACGCGCTCGCCCATCAGTTCGCGCTGGCGCTTGTCCAGTTCCTCGGCGTAGCGCTTGCGGACGAAGGCTTCAGAGACCACGCCCAGGACCTGGCCGTCGGCGGCGACCACGGCCAGTTCATCGGCCTGGGTCTGGTCGAAGCGCTGCATCACGCTGACCACGTCCGCGGCCGGTGACAGTGACACGTCCCGGTTCTCGGCCAGCTCGCCGATCATGGTCTCCGGCTTCACGCCGTCGCCGTAGACGCGCGGAATCTGCACGATGCCTGCGTAATGGCCTTCGCTGTCGATCAGGATCACCCGGCTGCCCGAACCCAGCGGGAAGCGCTGGCGGAACGTGGTGGCATCGAGATCGGCCGGCGCGGTAGCCACGCCCTTGCGCATCAGCCGGCCGGCGTTGAGGTTCTGCACCCAGCCCACGTCGCGTGCGCTCTTGATGGTCTCGCCGCGCAGGTGCATGCGCCAGGTCGAGAACGAATAACCGAACCACTGCCGTACCAGCGTGCTGGAGACCAGCACCGCACTCATCACCACGCTGGTCAGCAGGAAGTCGTGGGTGCCTTCCAGCACCAGCATGGCCATGGTCATCGGTGCGCCGACCACGGCGGCGGCCAACGCTGCCATGCCAGCCAGCGCGGCGGACGTGGCATCGATCACCGGCACACCAGTGGCCATCGCCAGCAGGCCGGCGAACAGGGCGCCGACCAGGGTGCCCATGAACAACGAGGCGAAGAACAGGCCGCCGCGGAAACCAAACCCGAGCGAGATGCCCGAGGCCAGGCACTTCAGGGTCAGCAGGCCGCCGATCCAGATCAGCGGCAGGTGCGTGGTCAGGTCCAGGTGCAGCGCGCCATGGCCGGACGACAGCACCTGCGGGCTGGCCAGGGCCAGCGGAATCAGCAGCAGGCCGCCCACCACCGGCCGACCCCAGGCAGGCAGCGGGCTGCGCTTGACCGTGCCTTCGATCGAGGCGATCAGCCGCATCACCGCGATGCCGACCATCGCGCAGCAGCAGCCAAGCAGGCCGTAAATGGCGTAGTCGGCGGCGCGGACATCAATCGTCGAGGCAGCCGGCAGCAGGTAGGGCTCGATGCCGGCCTGGTCGGCCACGAATGCACCTGCCAGCGCGGCCACCGCCACTGGCGCCAGTGCGGCCGGGGTGTAGGCGCCGATGACGATCTCGAAGGCGTAGAACGCGCCGGCCAGTGGCGCCCCGAAGGCGGCCGCGATGGCACCGGCGGCACCGGCGCCGACCAGGATGCGCACGTCGTTGCGGCGCAGGCGCATCACCCGGCCCAGCTGCGAGCCGCTGCCCGCTCCCATCTGCGTATACGAAGCCTCCAGCCCGACCGAGGCGCCGCAGCCATTGGACAGCAGGGTCTGGGTCAGCACGATGAGGTTGTCGCGCATCGACATGCGCCCGCCATGCAGGGCATTGGCTTCGACCGCATCGAGCAGGGGCCGCTTGAGCCGGGTCGCGGCCAGGCTGACCAGGCCGACCAGCAGGCCACCCAGCGGCAGCACCAGCAGTGCGGTCCAGGTCAGCGCGGGCAAGGAGCTCAGGCGCATGCCGTCGTCCAGCCCGTACAGGGTGCCCTGCAGCCAGCGTGCGATCCCGGACTGCAGCAGGGTCAGGTAGCCGGCGATCAGGCCGACCAGCAGGGCAAGCGCGATGAACCACAGGTCGCTGCCGCGCAGGCGCAGGCGCAGGCCCTGGAAGGCCAGATGCAGGCGCGATGGCGAAACAGGCAGTGACATGGTGGCGGCATGATACGCCGCCACCGTGTTCGCCGCCGTCACTGCATCGGGCGGTTACCGCGTCAGAAGCGGTAGCGGCCCTGCACGTAGAAGGTGCGTGGCGCAGCCACCATGCGGCCGGCGTTGCCATCGACGTTGCGGGTGTACCAGCGCTTGTCGGCCAGGTTGTTCACGCCCAGCGCGATCTCGCTGTCGTCCAGCCCCGGCACCTGCCAGGCCACCTGCGCGTTCCACAGGCGCACGCCCGGCACGCGGCCCACGCGCGCGTCAGCGGTTTCTTCCCAGGTGTTGGCGGCATCGGAGAACTGGCCGCTCTGGTGGGTGCTGGAGACATTGAAGGTCCAGCCGGCCAGTGCGTAGCGGGCGCCGACGCTGTCGGTGTCGCGCGAGTAGAAGGGCACGTCCAGGCCGCGGTTGTCACCGGACTGCTGGGTCGCCTGGGTCCAGGTGTAGTTGGCGTACAGCTCCAGCCCGGCCAGTGCACTGTCCTGGGCGAAGTGGTACTCCAGCGCGCTCTCCACGCCCTTGTGGTCGGTGGCGCCGATGTTCTGGAAGGTCGGTGGGGTGATCCCCGGCACCTGCAGGATCTGGTTGTCGAAGCGCATCTTGAACACGGTCACTTCCGCGCGCAGTGCGCCGTCCTGCCAGCGCGCGCCCAGTTCGGCGGTCTTTGCCACTTCCGGTTTGAGCGGATTGCTGGCGGTCTGGGAATTCAGCTGGATGTTCTGCACCGGCCCGAACGAGGTGGTGTAGTTACCGAACACAGTCAGCCGCGGCGTCAGCAGGTAGGCGATGTTGAGCGAGGGCAGGGCCTTGTCGTTGCGGCTGCTGAAGGTCGCCGTGCCACCGGCCTGGCGGCGGTCCATGTCGATCCATTCCATGCGCACGCCCGGGGTGATCCGCCACTGGCCGATCGCGATGCGGTCGTCGATGTAGAACGCATGGGCATCGGTCGCGTTGTCGAAACGGGTGGTGGCACTGGCCACGCCGGTGCGGCGGCTGACGGTGTCGCTGCGGTCGTTGCCGCGCTCGCGCAGGAAGCGGTAGCCGGCGGTGATGTCGTGCACGCTGGCGCCCCAGTGCAGGCGCTGGGTGTAGCGCGGCTCGATGCCAAGCACGCGGTAATCGCGCGGCTGCACGGTCAACTGGGTATTGGCCGTGTTGATCAGCGAGCTGGCGCGGCTGCTTTCGTTGTAATAGGCCAGCACCTCGAACTCGCTGTTGGCCGACAGCGTGTTGGTGTAGCCCAGGTCGATGCCGGTGCGGTGGCCCTTCCAGAAATCGGTGGAGCGGGTGTTCTGGAACGGGTCGGCCTCGTATTGCGCGCGGGTCAGGCCGCCCGGGGTCAGCGAGCGCACATCGTAGTACGACAGCTTGGCACGCAGTTCCTGCTGCGCGTCGATGGCATAGGCGAACTTCAGCGCCAGGTCGTTGAAGCGGTCATCGCTGCCCTGGCGCCAGCCACGCCCGTCCTGGCCGGAGTACAGCAGGGCCGCGCCCAGGCCGTTGTCGCCGGTACCGCCGAGGAAGGCGTTGTACTGGGTGCTGTCACCGCCGCCATGGTCGTAGGCGGTGTAGCGCACGCCCGCTTCGCCGTGCAGGCCTGCCTCGGTGGGAATGGCGCGGGTGCTGAAGTTGATGATGCCGCCCACGTTCTGCGGGCCGTAGCGCACCGCGCCGCCGCCGCGCACCACGTCGATCGATTCGATGTTGGACAGGCTGGTCGGCGCGAACGACAGCTGCGGCTGGCCATACGGCGCCACCGCCAGCGGTACGCCGTCCAGCAGTACGGTCGAGCGCGGCGAGTAGCGCCCGGTCAGGCCGCGCACGCCGATGTTCAGCGAGACCGAGCTGCCGGCCGTACCGGAGTTGTCGGTGACCTGCACGCCGGGGATGCGGCGCATGGCATCGCCGATGCTGGCCGCGCCGCTGGCCTCGATGCGCTGGCGGTCGACCACCGTGCGCGCGCCGGCGAAGCGCTTCACGCTGTCATGCAGGCCGGTACCCAGCCAGCTGCCAGAGACCTGGATGCTGTCGAGCGTGGTAGCGCCGTCCTGGGCGAAGACGCTGGCGGCCGGAAGCAGGCACAGGGTGAGGGCGGCGGCCAGGGGCAGGCGGGCCGGTTGCAGGGCGTGGATGGGCATCGGTGCAGGCTGTGGAAGGTCGTAAATGAGAATTATTGCTGATTCGATTCGCCAATGGAATGCGCGTCGGGTTCATGCCGTTGACCCGGTGGTAGAGTGGGCGATTGCTTCCTGACTCGCCGAGATCCGCCATGTCCCAAGCCGCCTTCTACCCCGTCGGAACCCCTGGCCAGCCGTGGGGAGCGGCGGAACGGGAGCTGTGGCGTGGTCGCCAGCAGCGCCTGCGTCGCTATGACCAGGAGGTGCTGCCGCGCATCGAAGCGCTGGCCTCGCGTTTCGACAAGGTGGCCTATGGCCAGCTCGACTACGCTGGCGAGACCTATACGTTGTTCGCCCTGCGCAGCCGCGACTGGAACCCGGCGCTGCCCGCCGCGCTGGTTACCGGTGGCGTGCACGGCTATGAGACCAGTGGCGTGATGGGCGCGCTGGAGTTCCTCGAGAAGCACGCCGCCGACTATGCCGGCAAGGCCAACCTGCTGGTGGCGCCGTGCGTGAATCCGTGGGGCTTCGAGCGCATCAACCGCTGGAACTTCGATGCGATCGACCCGAACCGCAACTTCCGCGCCGATGGCCCGGCCCGCGAGTCGACCGCGCTGATCGAGCTGGTTGCACCGATCAAGGGCCAGTTCGTGCTGCACATCGATCTGCACGAGACCACCGACAGTGATGAAAGCGAGTTCCGCCCGGCGCTGGCCGCGCGTGACGGCAAGCCGTTCGAGCCGGGCCTGATTCCGGATGGCTTCTACCTGGTGGATGACAGCGAGGCCCCGCAGCCGGCGTTCCAGCAGGCGGTCATTGCCGCCGTGGAGAAGGTCACCCATATCGCCCCCGCCGACGACAAAGGCGAGATCATCGGTTCGCCGGTGATCGCCCACGGCGTGATCGAGTATCCGCTGGTGAAGCTGGGCCTGTGCGCCGGCATTACCGGCGCGAAGTACACCACCACCACCGAGGTCTACCCGGACAGCCCGCGGGCCACCCCGCAGCAGTGCAACGACGCACAGGTGGCAGCGGTGTGCGCGGCACTGGATTACGCGCTCGCCCATCGCTGACAGATAAAAAGGGGACGGAGGGGATTAAGTCGTTTGTGCCCCAGTACCGCCGGGGCACAAACGACTTAATCCCCTCCGTCCCCTTTTTCACCCCAACGCGTCGGCCCACCAGAGTGCGGCTGGGCCTGGCGGCGTGTCGCGTCGCCACAGCAGGTCGCTGTGGATGCGCCGCGGCCAGCCCGGCAGCACCAGTTCCACCAGCCGCCCACGGTCATAGCGCTGCACCAGCGCCCGCGGCAGTTCGGCCCAGCCGATGCCGTCCTCGGCCATCTCCATCACCATCAGGTAATCGGTGGCGGTCCACGCGAGGCCGGTGACCAAGCGGGTCTGATCGACTTCCGCGCTCAGGCGCACCTGCCGATGCCGTGCCAGTTGTGCGGCGGCGCGACGCCCGGCGCTGGCCAGCGGGTGTCCGCGCGCCACGTACACCGACAGTTCGCTGTGGTGCGCCAGCGGCCGCGCCACCAGCCCATCGGGATAGCGCTCCTGCCTGGGCAGCAGGCCCAGCGCGGCGCGGCCGCCGCTCACCCGTTCCAGCACGTCCTCGCCTTCGGCATCCAGCCACTCCAGCTCGATCTCCGGGAACGCTTCGGCGAAGCGCTGCAGGATCCGCTGCTCCGGATCCAGCTGGTAGACATCGGAAAACACCACGGTCAGGCGCGGCTCGACCGGCGCGGACAGGCGCACGCTCAACTGCTGCAGGCGCGCATCGGCGGCCAGGATCTCCTGTGCGTGGCCCAGCACCTGGCGCCCGGCCTCGGTCAGCCGCGGGTAGCGCCCGCTGCGGTCGAACAGGCTCACGCCGAGGTCGGCTTCCAGGTGGGCAATGGCGGTGCTGACCGTCGACTGGGTCTTGCCCAGCCGCCGTGCCGCGGCCGAGAACGAGCCCAGCGCGGCGGCTTCCACGAAGGCCTGTAGGGATTCAGGGGAATAGGGCATTGATCCATCGCTCCTGTCGATGGAATCCATTTTGATACCACCGTAAAAGGCGATGATACTAACCCCCGTCGCCCCTGTCTGCGAGGGGCGTTCCGGACCCTCCACGCGCGGCGTGGATCCATTGATGAGGCGGCGCGGTCCCCGTCCTGCAAGGAGTTTCACATGTCCCGTACTGTTCCCGCCCGTGGCGCGCTGGTCGCCTGGGCCTGCCTGACCGTGGCGATCGTCGCCGAAGTGGTCGGCACCTCGTTCATGGCCCACGCCGCCCGCGATGGCGGCTGGACCGGTTATCTGATCATGGCCGGTGCGCTGGCGCTGTCCTACTTCTTCCTGGCGCAGTCGGTGCGTCGCATCGCGGTGGGCGTGGCCTACGCGGTATGGGAAGGCCTGGGCCTGACCCTGCTGACCGTGGTCGGCCTCACCGTGTTCGGCGAGAGCCTGTCACTGCAGCAGCTGGCCGGCCTGGTGCTGGCGGTGGTGGGCATCGTCTGCGTCACCCTCGGGGAGGCACACTGATGAATACCCTGGCTCTGTTTTTCGTGATCTGTTCGGCGCTGATCGATGTCGCCGCGAACATGATGGTGGCCAAGTCGGAAGGCTTCCGCCGCTGGCGCTGGGGTGTCGCTGCGATCGTCATGGTCTGGATCGCCTTCGCCCTGCTGGGCCAGGCGGTGCGTTACATGGACCTGGCCACCGCCTATGCGATGTGGGGTGCGATCGGCGTGATCGGAACCGCCACCTGCGGACGCCTGTTGTTCGGCAACCGCCTGCGTCCGATCGGTTGGATCGGCATCGGTCTGGTCACTGCGGCGGTGCTGCTGCTCAGCACCGCCAAGTAGCAACGGGTCTTTTCGCGGGCGTGGCGGCACCGGTGCGGGCGATTTGCGAAGTCGCCCGCGCTCGCCGACACTGCGGCTTTCCACAAGGAGTGCCCGCATGTTCAGCCACATCACCGTTGGAACGAACGACATGGACGTCGCGCATCGCTTCTACGATGCCCTGTTCGCCGCGATGGGGGCACGTCCGGGTGTGTTCGACGAAAAGGGTCGGCTGCTGTACTTCAAGGATGGGCGGATGTTCGGCGTGACCGCGCCGATCGATGGGCAGCCAGCGTGCCATGCCAACGGCGGCACCATCGGTTTCAGTCTGGGCAGTGCAGAGGCCGTGCGTGCCTGGCAGGAAGCTGGCGTGGCTCACGGTGGTACCGCAATCGAAGATCCGCCCGGCGTCCGCAACATGTCCGGTCGGCAGGTGTTTCTGGCCTATCTGCGTGACCCGGATGGCAACAAGCTGTGTGCGGTGCATGTAATGTCGTGATCGGACAGGATGCGCGTGGCCGCGCCGCGGCCCGCGCGGGCAAGGTTGCGCTCCGGCGCGCGCGTGATAACACGGAATGGTGGGCCGGGCCTGTGACCACAGGCCGCAACTTCATGCTCTGTCCACTGCGGTTCAGCCAGAATCGGTCGGCTAACCCTTTGATCTACCGGAGAACGCCGCCCCATGGATGTACTGGAGCCGCAACAATCCCCGGTGCGCACCCTTCGGCCTGTGTTCGCCTTTGCGGCGATCGTTGTCGTGGCGTTCGCGCTGTTCGTCAGCCTGTTTCCGCTCGGTGCGGGCCGCCTGCTGGTCAAGGCGCAGGACTGGGCCGCACTCAATGTCGGCTGGTACTACCTGCTGGCGATGACCCTGTACCTGGTGTTCGTGGTCGGTGTGGCGCTGTCCAAGTATGGTGGCATCAAGCTCGGCGCCGACCATGATGAGCCGGAGTTCAGCTATCTTTCCTGGGCCGGCATGCTGTTCGCCGCCGGCATCAGCATCACCCTGTTCTTCTTCTGCGTCTCCGAACCGCTGACCCACTACCTGCAGCCGCCGCAGGGCGAACCGGCGGCGGGCGAGGCCGGGGCGCGCCAGGCCATGCAGCTGCTCTTCCTGCACTGGGGCCTGCATGGCTGGGGCGTGTTCGCACTCGCAGCGATGGCGATGGCCTACTTCGCCTATCGCCACAACCTGCCGCTGGCGCTGCGCTCGGCGCTGTATCCGCTGATCGGCAAGCGCATCAACGGGCCGATCGGCTACACCGTGGACGCGCTGGGCATTGTCGCCACCGTATTCGGCATCGGCGCCGACATGGGCTTCGGCGTGCTGCACCTCAACGCGGGCCTGTCGCACCTGTTCAACATCCCGCACTCCAACCTTGTGCAGATCATCCTGGTGGTCAGCATGATGGGCGCGGCGGTGGCCGTCGCGGTTTCAGGCGTGGAGAAGGGCGTGCGCTGGATGGCCAACATCAACATGCTGCTGGCGATCGCGCTGGTGCTGTTCATGCTGTGCGCCGGCCCCACCCAGTACCTGCTGAGTACGCTGATGCAGAACCTGGGCGACTACCTGGGCAGCGTGGTCGGCAAGAGTTTCGATGTGTACGCCTATGGCGGCCGGCCGGAATGGCTGGGCGGTTGGACGGTGTTCTACTGGGCCTGGTGGATCGGCTGGGCGCCGTTCGTCGGCCTGTTCATCGCGCGCATCTCGCGTGGCCGCACCATCCGCGAATTCGTGTTCGGCGTGCTGCTGATCCCGCTGGGCTTCACCCTGGCCTGGCTGTCGATCTTCGGCAACAGCGCGCTGGACCAGGTGCTGCACCACGGCCAGCAGCAGCTGGCGCAGCTGGCGGTGGATGACCCACCGACCGTGCTGTATGCACTGTTGGATGGCTACCCGTGGAGCCGCACGGTGATCGCGGTGACCGTGCTGGTCAGCTTCATCTTCTTCGTGACGTCGGCTGATTCGGGGGCGGTGGTGTTGTCCACGCTGTCCTCGCACGGCGGCGCGCCGGAGGATGATGGTCCGCGCTGGCTGCGCGTGTTCTGGGGCACGGTGATCGCGGTGCTGACCGCCGGGCTGCTGCTGGCCGGCAGCATCGATGCACTGAAATCGGCGGTGGTATTGGCCTCGCTGCCGTTCTCGGCGGTGCTGCTGCTGATGATGTGGGGCCTGACCCGCGCCTTCAGTGACGAATCGCACCGCAAGCGCGCGCTGCAGTACCGGCCCTCGCCGCTGATCGGTGACGATCGCCACCATCAGGGCTGGCGCCAGCGCCTGAGCCAGGCCATGCACTTCCCGGTGCGCGACCAGGTCTACCGCTTCATGGATGACACGGTGAAGCCGGCGATGGAAGCGGTGGCCGAACAGCTGCGCGGGCAGGGCTGGGACGTGGCCACGCGCTTCGAGGCCGGCGACATGGAGCTGACGGTGAACCATGGCGAGCAGCAGGATTTCCTGTACCGGGTGATCCTGAGTGGCTACCTGACCCCGTCGTTCGCCGCGCAGCAGCTGCGCAACCAGCGCTACTACCGCGCGGAAGTGCATCTGTTCGAAGGCAGCCAGGACTACGACCTGGTCGGCTACAGCCGCAAGCAGATCATCAACGACATCATCAGCCAGTACGAACGGCACCTGCAGTTCCTGCACCTGAGCCGGTGATGCGGTGGGTGCGGACCGTTGGTCCGCACACCCCAGCAGAGCCGAGCCCATGCTCGGCTTCCTGTTGCCGAAGAGCAGCCGAGCACGGGCTCGGCTCTACAGGTGGCGCATCAGAACCGGTAGCGCGCGCCCAGCGAAACGAACTGCCCGCGCAGGTTGTACTGGCTGATGTCGAAACCGTTGGAGCCGCCGGCCGGGTCGAACGGCGGGTCCTTGTCGGTCAGGTTCAGCACCGACAGCGACAGCGTGGTGTTGGGAATGCCTTCGTACGCCACGTACAGGTCCAGCTGGTGATACGGCTTGACGCGGTCGCGCAGGCCCGGATTGCTGGTGGCCGTCGCCACGCGCTGGTCGTAGCCGCTCACGTACTGCAGGCTCAGCGTGCTGCTCCAGTCGCCCACCGCCCAGTTCAGCGAGGTGGTGCCGCGCGTACGCGGCAACGCGCCGTGGCGATTGTTGCCAGCCCCCTCATACGGCGCCTGACCGGCTACCAGCGGTTGCTTGAAGCTCAGCAGGTGGGTCCAGCTGCCGGCCACGGTGAAGTTGCCCCAGCCCTCGGTGCGGAAGGTGTGGTTGGCGTCCAGGTCCAGCCCGGAGGTGGTCAGTTCGCCCTGGTTGGCGTACCGGTTGGTGATGAACTGGATGCGCCCCTGCGCATCACGCTGTACACGGCCGGGGAACAGCGTCGGGTTGTCGACGATGAACTGCGCGCTGTCCGGCTTGACCAGGTTGTCCTGCTCGATGCGGTACCAGTCCAGGCCGATGCTGGTATCGCCATCCGGTGACCACACCGCGCCCACGTTGAAGTTGCGCGAGCGTTCGGCCTTCAGGTCCGGGTTGCCGGTGCGGATGTTGGTCACGCCACGGCTGCCACCGGGCTGCAGCGGATCCAGCGGATCGATCACCGAGCCGTAGCTGACGGTCTGGCCTGGCGCGATTTCCGGCAGCGAGGGGGCGCGGAAGCCGCGCGAGAACGAACCGCGCAGCAGCAGGCTGTCCAACGGCTGCCAGCGCAGCGCCAGCTTCGGCGAGAACGCCTTGCCGAAATCATCGTAGTGGTCGCCGCGACCAGCCACCTGCAGCTCAAGCGTGCGGTGCAGCGGCACGCTCAATTCGGCGTAGGCGGCGCTGACCTGGCGCTCGCCGTTGACCACGTTGATGGCCGGGCGCAGTTCGGTGCCCGACAGCACCTGTGCACTGGTGCGCGCATCCAGTGACTCCTTGCGGAACTCGGCACCCCAGGCGAAGCCGACCGCACCGGCCGGGAGGTCCCACAGCGAGGTCGAGGCCTTGACGTTCAACGCGTGCAGCTTGTACCAGCCTGGCCGCTTGGTCTGCAGGCGCAGTGCATCCAACGCGCCCGGCGTGCTGGACGGATTGAGGAAGTTGTAGCTGCCATCGCGCAGGATCTGCTCGAACGCGTAGCGGTTGACGAAGTTGTCGACGTATTCGCGCTGCGCGCTCTGCGAGGTCAGCGCCGCCACTTCCCAGTCCCATCGCTCGCCGCTGCCGCGCACGCCGGCCAGCGCACGGTAGAACACCTGCGTGTTGTCCTTCAGGCGCGGGCCGAGATCGAAGAAGGTGTACTCGAACGGCAGCGGCGCGCTGCCCGGGTTGTTCGGGTGGCCGACCGGCAGCACCGCCGGCACGTCGATCAGGGTGCCGGTGGCCGGGTTGTAGGCACGCAGGCCCGGGCCGACGGTCAGCGGCGCGCTGAAGATCTGGTCGGCCTTGTTGTGGCTGTACAGTACGTCGGCGAAGGCTTCGACGCTGTCGTTGAAGCGGTAGGTCGCGCTCAACGACGCCTGCAGGCGCTCGGCGCCGGGCTGCAGGGTCTTGAACGGCTGGGCGTTGAAGGCGCAGGCCTGGCCGGGCAGGGTGCTGCCGAAATCGCTGTACGGGCGCAGCTGGCTGCCATCCGGGCAGTTGGCGAACGGTTGCGGTGCGCGCGGGTTGGACAGCCAGTTGCCACCGGCGGTGGACCAGCCGGCCAGGCGGCCACCGGGCTTGTCGCGGAAATCGCCGCTGCGGGTGTAGGCACGCTGGTCGGCGTCGAGGCGATCACGCTTGAGCAGGTCCAACCCGAACAGCACGTTCCAGCCCTGCTGTTCGAGATCACCGAAGCCGGCCAGCAGGTTGGCCTTGTGCTCATCGAGGCCGCCCTGGGTGGCGGTACCGAAGCCGCCGCCGACTTCCACGCCCTGGAAGTTCTTTCGCAGGATGATGTTGATGACGCCGGCGATGGCATCGGAACCGTACACCGCCGAGGCGCCATCCTTCAGCACTTCGATGCGTTCCACTGCGCTGATCGGCAGCGCGTTGAGGTCAACGAAGGTGTCCTGCGTGTTGAGCGCAAAGCCGAAGTTGGACACGCGATAGCCGTTGACCAGCACCAGCGTGTTCTTCGGCGACAGGCCGCGCAGGCCGATCGATGCAGAACCGGCGGCGAAGCTGCCGGTGTACTGCTCGTCGAAACTGTTGCCGGCATTGGCCGACAGGTTGCGCAGCACGTCGGTGAGGGTGGAGCGACCGGTCTGCTCGATCTGTTCGCGACTGACGATCTGCACCGGGTTCGGCCCGGCGGTGTCGCTGCGCTTGATGTTGGAGCCGGTCACCAGCACGGTGCCCAGGGTGGTGCTGTCCTTGCCGGCATCGGCGGTTTCAGCGGCGCCGGCAGCGCCGGCGGTGAGGCCCAGCGCGATCGCGCCGGCAAGCAGGTTCAGGGTGGTGCGGTACATGGAAGCGACAACGCCGAACGGGGGAGGAGCCGTCAGTACCGCATGCAGGCAAGTACGCCTTCCAATGACGAAAGCGCATTCAGTTATACATCACAGGTTCTTAACGAACTGACTCGGTGGGTGCGGACCGTTGGTCCGCACTCCTCCTGGGGGTCAGATCCCTTTCCAGCGGAAAGGGATCTGACCCCGGTTGTCCAGCGGAAAGGGATCTGACCCCGGTTGTCCTACCCTCAAGGCCGCAGCAGCACCTTGCCGTTGCGGCCCGAACCGGCGCCCGCCTTCGCTGCCTGGGTAATGTCGTCCAGTGCGAAGATCTGCTCCACCGGCAGGGTCAGTTCGCCGCTGGCCGCACGCTTCAGCAGCTCGCCGACCAGCCGGCGCTTGTCCTCCACCGCCATCGCCTGGCTGACTTTGCTGCCCCAGAAGCCCTTCACCGTGGCCTCCCTGTAGATCAGGCCACCGGCGGGAATGCGCATCGGCTCGCCGCTCATCACCCCGAACGACACCAGCGTGCCGTGGTGGCCGAGCAGGTCGACCAGGTCACCGCTGGCGTCGCCGCCGATGGAATCCACCGCGGCCGCGGCCTGTGCTTCGCCAGTCGCTTCACGCACGCGATCCTTCCAACCCTCCACCGAGGTGTCGAACACATGATCGATACCCAGCGCCTGCAGTTGCGCGACGGCATCGGCATTGCGCACCAGGTTGGCCACATGCACGCCACGCGCCCGCGCCAGCATCGCCAGCGACTTGCCCACCGCGCCATTTGCGGTGTTCTGCACGATCCACTGGCCTGCTTCGACGTGCAGGAATTCCAGCAGCATCAGCGCGCTCAGCGGCATGGCGATCAGCTGCGCGGCCATTTCGTCGGGGATCGCCTCGGGCATCGGAATCACCATGCGTGCCGGTGCAATGAACGCTTCGGCCCAGGTGCCATGCACCGAGGCGGCGGCCACCCGCTGGCCGATCTGCAGGCCGTCGACGCCTTCGCCGAGTGCATCGACCACGCCCAATGCTTCACTGCCACCGATCGCCGGCAGTGTCGGCTTGTAGCCGTAGAGGCCGCGCACGGTCAGCAGGTCGTGATTGTGGATCGAGGCCAGCACGGTGCGGATGCGCACCTCGCCGGGGCCGGGCTCGGGGAGGGTGGCATCGGCAATGGCGAGGACGTCGGCCGGGTTGCCGAAGGAAGGGTACTGGGCAGCGCGCATGGGCGGTGTTCCGCGGAAAGTTGATGTTGTACCGAACTGGGGACGCAGGCGCTGTCGACAAGGCGCCGCAGGTGCAACACGGCATCCTGCGACTGATCGTCGCGGCATGTCGTGATTGCCGCATCTTGTGTTGACGGTTCCGATTATCCCCACTATGTTGTGGTCGTCACTCCCGGTCAGCCGCCGCCGCCGGACACGCAGCAAACGTCCCGCGGCCCGCCCCTGAAGGCTTGCCGTGTCGACGCGGCCGCCATCGTGCGGACCCAGATCGCCCCCACGGCCCGGATACCGGCCGCAGGCGCAGGCTGTTGCCGACGATCTGGTGTTCCCGCGCTTTGGCATCCCACCCCGACCGCCCCGTGCGCCGGTATCGCGTGCAGGGCCGCCATGGCATCGACCGCCAACGCGCGTGCGAGCCTGGAGCTTCACCACCATGACCGACAGTACCTTCCGCGTGGCCGATCTGGCCGGCGCTGGCGACGCCTTGCGCGCCGGTGGCGAGCGCGTGCCGACCTGGATCACCAAGGAGGCCGGCAACCGCCGCCTGCCATTCGACGCCGGGCGACTGCAGCGCAGCATCGATGCGGTGCACGCCGAGTTCCCGCAGCTGGATGTGAGCGACTACCGCCGCGTGGTGCAGGCAATGGTCGAGCGCAAGCCCAGCATCAGCGCCGATGACCTGGTCGATCTGCTGATCCGCGAGGCCGAATCGCGCGTGGACCTGGTCGCGCCGGAGTGGGAGCAGTTTGCCGCGCGCATCTACCTGCGCCGCCTGTACAAGCGTGCCAGCCGCAACCGCTTCTACGATGTCGGCCTGAAGTACGGCTCCTACGTGGGCCTGCAGGAAAGCCTGGCTGACCGCGGCATCTACAGCAACGACATCCTGCGCTGCTACTCGAAGGAAGAACTGCAGCAGGCCGGCGGGATGATCGACCCGGAACGCGACCGCCTGTTCGCCTACAACGGCCTGTACCTGCTGGCCACGCGCTATCTGGCCAGCGACCGCAGCCGCGAGGTCTATGAGCTGCCGCAGGAGCGTTGGCTGACCATCGCGCTGTACCTCATGCAGGAAGAAAAGCCGCGCGAGCGGCGCATGCAGCTGGTCGGCGAGGCGTACTGGGCGCTGTCCAACCTGTACATGACGGTGGCCACGCCGACCCTGGCCAACGCCGGCAAGGTCGGGGGGCAACTGTCCAGTTGCTTCATCGACACGGTGGACGACAGCCTGCAGGGCATCTATGACTCCAATACCGACATCGCCCGCGTGTCCAAGCACGGCGGCGGCGTGGGTGCCTATCTGGGCTATGTGCGCAGCAGCGGCGCGCCGATACGGGGCGTGCCCAATTCCTCCGGCGGCGTGGTGCCGTGGATCAAGCAGCTCAACAACACCGCAGTGTCGGTCGACCAGCTTGGCCAGCGCAAGGGCGCGGTGGCGGTGTACCTGGACATCTGGCACCGCGACATCGAAGCCTTCATGGACCTGCGCCTCAACAACGGCGACCAGCGCCTGCGCGCGCATGATGTGTTCACCTCGGTGTGCGTGCCGGACCTGTTCATGGAAGCAGTCGAACGCCGTGCCGACTGGTACCTGTTCGACCCGCACGAGGTGAAGCAGGCCAAGGGCTGGTACCTGCAGGACTTCTACGACGAGAAGCGCGGCGCGGGCAGCTTCCGCGACCGCTACGCCGAACTGGTGGCCGACGAGCGCATCAGCCGGCGCACGGTGAAGGCGATCGATCTGTTCAAGCGCATCATGCTCAGCCAGCTGGAGACCGGCAACCCGTTCCTGTTCTACCGCGACGAGGTCAACCGCCGTAACCCGAACAAGCACGCCGGCATGATCTATTCCAGCAACCTGTGCACCGAGATCCTGCAGAACATGAGCCCGACGCGGATGATCCAGGAGATCGTCAGCGGCGACCAGATCGTCACCACACGCCGCGCCGGCGACTTCGTGGTCTGCAACCTGTCTTCGATCAACCTCGGCCGCGCGATCCATGCGCCGGATGACCTGCTGGCCACCGATGTGCTGGAGCGCCTGATCCCGATCCAGGTGCGCATGCTGGACAACGTGATCGACCTCAACGCACTGCCGGTGCCGCAGGCCACGATCACCAACCGCAAGTACCGCGCCATCGGACTGGGCACGTTCGGTTGGCACCACCTCCTGGCGCAGCAGGCGATCCAGTGGGATTCACCGGATGCCGAACAACTGGCCGACCGCCTGTATGAGCGCATCAATTTCCTGACCATCCAGGCCAGCGCGCAACTGGCGAAGGAAAAGGGCAGCTATCCGATGTTCACCGGCAGCGATTGGCACAACGGGCGTTACTTCCGTGATCGCGACTACACTGGCGCCGCATGGGACAGCCTGGCGCGCGAGGTCGCCACGCACGGCCTGCGCAACGGCTGGCTGCTGGCGGTGGCGCCGAACATGAGCACCGCGCAGATTGCCGGTTCCACCGCATCGATCGACCCGATCTACAGCGCGTTCTACTACGAGGAAAAAAAGGACTTCCGGCGGCCGGTGGCAGCGCCGGGGTTGTCGCTGGAAACCTGGCCGTACTACGAGAAGGGGGCGTACAAGGTCGACCAGTTCGCCAGCGTGCGCCAGAACGCGCGTCGCCAGCGCCATGTTGATCAGTCGATCAGCTTCAACCTGTACGTGCCCAGCACGATCCGCGCCAGCACCCTGCTGGAGCTGCACCTGAGCGCCTGGCGTGAAGGCCTGAAGACCACGTACTACGTGCGCTCCAACGACATCGACATCAGCGAATGCGAGTGGTGCGCCAGCTGACCGCTGCGGCCCCTGTAGCGCCGAGCCCACGCTCGGCTCCGACGCGAAGAGCAGCCGAGCATGGGCTCGGCTCTACATCTGCAACGCACGTAATACGAAGGTAGACGACCATGGCAACACCCCTCGACCGCATCAAGATCCTCGAACCGCGCCATCCCAACCGCAGCACCGGCATCATCAACGGCCGCACCAGCGGGATCCTGAACTGGAATGACATCCCGTACCCGTCGTTCTATCGGGCCTACAAGGAGCTGTCGACCAACTTCTGGATCCCCGACGAGGTCGACATGAAGGCCGATGCGCGCCAGTACGGCGAGCTGTCCGGGCGCGAAAAGAACGCCTACGACTCGATCATCGGCCTGCTGGCCACGCTCGACTCACCGCAGACGCGCTTCATCTACAACGTGGCCGAGTACATCACCGACCCGGCCGCGCATGCCAATGCCGCGATCATCGGCCAGCAGGAAGTGATCCACAACGAGAGTTACAGCTATGTGCTGGCCTCGATCACCGACCTGCCGAACCAGAACCGCGTATTTGAACTGGCGCGCACCCATCCGACCATCATCAAGCGCAACGCGCCGATCATGGGCGCGTATGACGACTTCATGCGCGAGAAGACCGCCGAGACCCTGTTGAGGTCGTTGATCCAGTCCTCGATCCTGGAGGGCATCAACTTCTATTCCGGATTTGCGTACTTCTACAACATGGTGCGGCAGAACCGCATGACCGGCACCGGCAAGATCATCAGTTTCATCAACCGCGACGAACTGGCCCATACCAAGTTCATCAGCGAGCTGATCCGCGCCATCATCGGCGAGAACCCGGAGCTGCAGACCAACGAGCTGACCGCCTATGTGCACCAGGCGTTCGAGCACGCCATCGAACTGGAAACCCAGTGGTCATCGGAAGTACTGGACGGCATCGATGGCATCGATGTGGAGGAAATGACGCGCTACGTGAAGTACCGCGCCAACAAGATGGCCGGCATGCTCGGCATCGAGCGCCTGTACAGCGACACCACCGACAACGTGATGCCGTGGATCAAGGCCTACGCTGACAACTTCACCGAGACCAAGACCGACTTCTTCGAGATGCGCAATGCAAGTTACAAGAAGACCAACGTCGACAACGGCTTCGACGACCTCTGAGTCCGGCACGGCGCTGAGCATCCTGCTGGTGGTGGCCTCACTGAGCGGCAACACCCGCGAGCTTGGCCGGCAGATTGCCGAGCGTTGCCGCGCTGCAGGCCATGCCGTGCACTGGCAGGAGGCCGACGACCTGCAGCAGGCGCCGTCCCTGGCGGCCGACGAGGCCGACCTGGTGCTGCTGGGCTGCTGGACCGACAACGCCGGCCGCACGCCTTCGGAGATGAAGGCATGGGTGGCTGGCATCGCCGAGCGCGGCGAGCGGCCGCGGCAGCTGGCGGTGTTCGGTACCGGTGAGACACAGTGGGGGCAGGAGTACTACTGCGGTGCTGTGCACCGGCTGATCCGCTACTTCCACAGCGACTATCCGCCGCTGGAGATCGAACAGATGCCGCATGGCGAGCGCCATGCCGCGGCCATCGAGGCTTGGACCGATGCGGTCCTGGCCCATTACTGGAGCAACAGCGATGCAGATCATCGACGCCACCACGCCTGAGCAGTTCCAGCAGCTGCTGGCCGAACACCCGCGCGTACTGGTGGACTTCCACAAGGACCAGTGCCCGGGGTGCCGGATGCTGGAGATGTCGCTGCACCGGGTGGCCAACAGCGTCGCGGGGCAGGGCACCACGCTGCTGCGCGTGCAGCTGGAGGTGCTGGGCGAGGCGTTCTTCAGGGAACTGGGGCTGCGGCAGACGCCGACGCTCTCGCTGTTCCGTGACGGGGACGAACGTACCCGCCTGGCAGGGTTCCAGTCGCCGCAGCAGATCGAGGCCGCGATTGCGTTGCATCTGTAGAGCCGAGCCATGCTCGGCTGCTGTTCGTGCGGTGTGCGATGAGTCGAGCATGGCTCGACTCTACACAGGCGTCCCTGGTACTTCGCGCTATGCGCCGTTGAGGGTGTCCACCAGCAGCTTCACGTTCAACACCACGATCACCAGCGCGATCACCCAAGCGATCGCGCCCAGCCAGCGCGGTGCGACCAGCGCGCCCATCGTCACCTTGTCGGTCACGATCCGTACCAGCGGGATGATCGCGAACGGCAACTGCATCGACAGCACCACTTGGCTCAGCACCAGCAGCTTCACCGCGCCCTGGTCGCCGAACAGCAGGATCACCACCACCACCGGGATGATGGCCAGCGCACGCGTGATCAGCCGACGCAGCCACGGCGGCATTCGCAGGTGCAGGAAGCCTTCCATCACGATCTGGCCGGCCAGCGTGGCGGTCACCGTCGAATTCAGGCCCGAGGCCAGCAGGGCCACCGCGAACAACGTCGCCGCCGCGCCCACACCCAGCATCGGTGCCAACAGCTGGTGCGCCTGCTCGATGTCTTCCACATCAAATCGGCCATTGGCATGGAACACCGCCGCCGCCAGGATCAGGATGCTGGCGTTGATGAACAGCGCCAGGGTCAGCGCGAGGGTGCTGTCGGTCACCGCCCAGCGCAGCGCACTGCGGCGGCCTTCATCGGTACGTGGGTAGGCGCGGGTCTGCACGATGGACGAATGCAGGTACAGGTTGTGCGGCATCACGGTGGCACCAATGATGCCGATCGCGATGTACAGCGCGTGCGGATCGGTCACCACCTGCGCGCGCGGAATGAAGCCGCCCAGCACCGCCATCACCGGCGGCGCAGCCATCGCGATCTGCACCACGAAGCAGGCGAAGATCACCATCAGCAGCGCGATCACGAACGCTTCCAGCGCACGGAAGCCGCGGTTCATCAGCAGCAGCACCAGCAGCGTGTCCAGCGCGGTGATCACCGCACCCCACAGCAGTGGCAGATCGAACAGCAGTTTCAGTGCGATGGCGGTGCCGATCACCTCGGCCAGGTCGCAGGCGATGATCGCCGCCTCGCACAGCGCCCACAACGCCAGGTTCACCGGCTTGGGGTAACGCGCGCGGCAGGCCTGCGCCAGGTCCATGCCGGTGGCGATGCCGAGCCGCGCCGACAGCGCCTGCAGGATCACCGCCATCAGGTTGGAGATGAGGATGACCGACAGCAGCAGGTAGCCGAAGCGCGAACCGCCGGCGAGGTCAGTGGCCCAGTTGCCAGGGTCCATGTAGCCGACCGAGATCATGTAGCCCGGGCCGAGGAAGGCCAGCAGGCGGAGCCACCAATGGCCCTTGTCGGGCACCGCGACCGAGGCGTTGAGCGCACCCAGGCTGGCCGGAGTGGAGGCCGAAGGGTCGCGGGGCGCCAGGGTGTTCATGGGTCCGAATATAGCTCCTGCTATAGTCATTAGCAATGTGAAACAATCGTCTTTATCGTGTGACTGGTCCAGAATTCAGGTTCAACACCGGATTGCACCGGAAGGACAGGCGCAGGCGTGGGCAAGACCGACGATTCGACATCGCTGAAAAGCACCCCCTTGATCGAGGCCGAGCGCCAGGTCGAGAGCTTCCGGCAAGTGCGCGAGGCGCACCGGATGGAACTGGTGGAGGACTATGTCGAGCTGATTTCGGACCTGCTGGCCGACGGCGGCGAGGCCCGCCAGGTCGACATCGCCACCCGACTGGGCGTGGCCCAGCCCACCGTGGCGAAGATGCTGCGGCGCCTGGCCCGTGATGGCTGGGTGGTACAGCGGCCGTACCGTGGCGTGTTCCTGACCCCGGAAGGCGAGGCGCTGGCCCACGCCAGCCGCCAGCGCCACCAGACCGTGGAGCGTTTCCTGCTGGCGCTGGGCGTGGACGCGGATACCGCGCGGCGCGATGCCGAGGGCATCGAGCACCATGTGAGCGAGCAGACGCTGGCCTTGTTCGAAGCCTTCGTGCGCAAGGCCGAGGGCGAGGCGCCGTAACGGTAGCACCGGGCCATGGCCTCCGGCCGTTCGCGCGATCCCGGTTTTTGTAGAGCCGAGCCATGCTCGGCTGCCGTTCGCACGGTGATCGAATGCGTCGAGCGTGGCTCGACTCTACAGATCGGGCGGGCAGCGCGCCTGCTGCTGCGCACACGCCCGTTTCATCCATTCCTTCAACACCGGCTGCAGGCCTTCATAGCGCCGGCCTTGCCAGCCGTTGGCCAGCACCGTGCCGTCGGCATCGATCAGTACCAGGTTCGGCGGTGCCAGCCCGGCCAATGCCTGCAGCGCCGGCATGCGCGCGGCGCGGCGCGGGTCCAGCACCGGCCACGGCATGTCCTGCGCGTGCATGTAGCGGCGCAGCGCGCTCTCGCTCTCATCCAGGCTGACGTACACCACTTCGGTATCGGCGCCGGCTTCGCGCAATGCGTCGCGCACGCTGCGCAGCGTGGGGACGAACGCATGGCACGGTGCGCACCAGTCGGCACCGAAGTACAGCGCGACCAGCTTCGGCGGCGGCGACCTCTGCATCGGCCGCAGCGAGCGCTGCTCCGGCCGCATCAACGAGGCCGAGACCTGCGCGTGCAGGTCCGCAGCCACCGTCGGTGCGGTCGGCAGCACGGCACAGGCCAGCACCAACGCTCGCAGCGCTTCAGAACGCATAGCGCAGGTTGACATACCACGAGCGCGCGAAGCGCGGCCCGTAGACATAGTCGCTGTCACGCAGCGCGCCCACTTCCAGATCCTTCTGGCGCTGATCGAACACGTTCTTGACGCCCGCGGCCACCGACACTTCCTGCTGCGCCTGTGCGCCCAGGTGACGGTGCCAGCGCGCCCCGAGATCGGTGACCAGGAACGAACGCGTGCGGTGCAGTTCGCCCAACCGGTTGTTCAGCACCGACATCGGCCCGGTATGGCGCAGCGCGACGAAGGTCTCCCACGGTTCGGCCGGCATCCAGCTGAGCTGGGCCAAGCCGGTCCAGCGCGGAGTCTTCAGGTAGTCGCGGCTTTCGATCACGGTGTCGCCACCGTCGCCGCTGTCGTCGAAGATGCGCTGCGGCTCGCGGAAGCGCGAGCGGTACCACGAGGCGCCGGCGGTCAGGCGCCACTGCGGCGACGGCTGCCAGCCGAGGTTGGTTTCCGCACCCAGCACGTCCGAGCCGGAGGCGTTGTAACGCAGCTGGCTCAGCTGGCCGTCATCGCTGCGCTGGATCTCGCCCAGCGCGAAGGTATCGCGGATGCGTGCATAGGAGGCGGTAGCATCCCAGCTCCACACCGGATTGGCCGGGTCCGAGCGCCAGTCGAAGCCGAACAGGGTGGTCAACGCGCGCTCCTCCTTCAGGCCATCGGTATTGCGCACGCGCACCTGCTCGCCGCCGAGCGTATCGACATGCACATCCTCAACGAAGATCTCCGGAGCACGGAAGCCGGTGGCGATGCCCGCCCGCCATTTCAGGTTCGGTGTAGCCTGCCAGGCCAGCGCGATGCGCGGCGAGAACACCGCGCTGTCCAGTTCCGAGCTCTTGTCCACGCGTGCACCCAGCACCAGGTCGACGTTGTCGCGCAGGCTCCATTCGTCCTGGATGAACGCGCCCAGGTTGTGGAAGGTCGCATCCTCCAGCACCGCAAGACGCTGCCCGTCACCGGTGCGGTTGTCGTCGCGCAGCGCCTCGTGCTTGTACTGCACGCCGAAGGCCAGCGCATGCGCGCCCAGCCGCCAGTTCAACTGGCTGTCGATGTAGTGCAGCGGGTTGTGGGTGCGGCCGTACTGGCGCCACGAACGCGAGGCCGCGCTGCCGGCCACGTTGCGGTCCAGCTGCGACGGGTCATAGCCGGGTGCGGACGGATCGGTGACTACGTCGCCGAGACCGCCGTAGAAGCTGTCGCGGTCTATGTCGGCGAAGGCGTAGGCCAGGCGGAAATCGACGTCGGCAGTGATCTCCTGGTCCCACGACACACTGCCGCGCCGGTATTTCGTATCCAGCGATTCGGCGATGTTGGCCAGGTATTCGGGCTGGTCCAGGCGGTTGCAGCCGCGGCGGGTTTCATCGGTCACCTGCAGGTCCAGGCGCAGCCGCGTGCCCGGTGTGGGCGCGTACCACGCCTGCAGCCCGCCGACCTTGAGGTTCTTGCGGGTGATCTCGGTGTAGCCGTCACCGTTGTAGTCGATGCCGTTGTTCCAGTTGCGCTGGGCAATCACCGACAGGCCGGCGTCTGCGTCCCTGGCCACCAGGTCCAGCCGCACGTCGGCGTTCTTCTGCGGCGTACCTTTCAGGACATCCACGCCGGCCTGGACATGGCCGCCACTGCGTGCCGGCAGCGGCGGAATCAGGTTGATCACACCGGCAACCGCACCCGGGCCGTACAGCGCCGAGCCACCGCCCTTGACCACTTCGATGCGGTCGACGAACCCGGCCGGGATCTGTTCCAGGCCGTACACGCTGCCCAGCGTGGACAGCAGCGGGATGCCATCGAACAGCAGCTGGTTGTAGGCACCGGGCAGGCCCAGCAGCTGCACTTCGCTGGTGTTGCAGTTCTGGCAGTTGCTCTCCACGCGCAGGCCGTTGATCAGCTCGGCGGCGCGCGAGAAGTCGGTGGCCGCGCGCAGCGCGATGTCTTCCTTGCGCAGCACCTCGGTGCGGATCGGCACGTCCGACAGCAGGCGTTCGCTGCGCGTGGCGGTGCTCACCTTGACCTGCACACGGTCCAGTTCGGTCGGTTTCGGAGTGGCGGCCAGTGCAGCCAGCGGCAGGGTCAGGGCAATGGCGGCGGCCAGGGGCAGCCGATCGAAGAGGGGCGTGGCAACGGGCATGAGGGCGTCGTCCTTGGGGGAAAGAAAGGCGGCGAGGGCGACCTGGCTGACGCATATGAAAGCAGTGGCTTATCAATATAGCAAGTGCTATATAATGACGCCGCAGTCATTCCGAGCGGAACCCCGATCGAGCCAGATCATGGCTGTGTTATAACATTACATTTGGCGGCCACAACCCTGCCTGTGGTCATGCACGGAGGTTGGTGTTGCTGTGTGGTTGGGGTCAGAGCCCTTTCCCCTGGAAAGGGATCCGACCCCGGGGGCGATCGTCAGCCGCGGCGGAACGCGGCGGGCGTGCGGGCGCCGACGATGATCATGCGGATCATCGTGGAGATCTCTTCGATCAGCTCCGGGTCCTTCTCCGGCGGCAGGTCCATGGCGGTGGCACCCATCGCGAACACCAGCCGGGTGATGGCCTTGGCCACCAGTTCCGGGGCATGCAGCACGGCGCCGTCCAGCGCGGCCAGACGCACCAGGTCGTGCTGCAGCTCTTCCTCGAAATAGTGCAGCTCACGTTCGACCGCGTGCTTGAAGTCGTCCGAACCCACCGCGCCTTCGCGCAGCAGTACGTGCAGCAGCTTGTCGTCGGCGCGCAGCTGTTCCATGAAGGTCTCCACCGAAACCCGCACCACGCTGGTGGCGGTGGAGGTGGCGCGCTGGCGGGCCTCGCCGATGATGGTCCGCAGCGAACGGCCGGCGGCGTCGATCAGCGCCACGGCCAGTTCGTCCATGTCGCGGAACTGCCGGTAGAAGCTGTTCGGCGCGATGCCGGCCTCACGTGCCACTTCGCGCAGGCTGAGCGTGGACAGGCTGCGGTGCGGCCCGATCAGTTTCAGGGCGGCGGCCAGCAGGTCCTCGCGGCTCACCGTACGGCGGGCCGGGCTGTTGGCATCTTCAGGCGTCGACAAGGCGGTGGCGGCGGCCATGGGGGTTCCGGTGGGGCGAGGCTGAATCATACCCAATCCGGTTCAATATACACATGTATACACAGGTGTATGTGCGCCCGTATAGTTCGCCCATGAGCGCTGTCGTCCGTCCGTCCCTGTTCTCTCCGTACCGCTGGGTCTCGCCGTCGCTGTTCGATTTCTGGGCGGGCCAGCTCAATCCCCTGTGGACCCTGCGCGAGCCGGTGGCCCGCCTGGTCCGGCGAGAGCCGGCCGGCGAGGGCGCGGCGACCCTGGTCCTGCGCACCAACCGGCACTGGGCCGGCATGCGCGCCGGCCAGCACGTCACCCTGGGCGTGGAGATTGAAGGGCGCCTGTGGCAGCGCAGCTACAGCCCCACCGCACTGGGTCGGCGCGAGCTGGCGATCACCGTCAAGGCGATCGACGGCGGCCTCGTCAGCCAGCACCTGGTCAACCACGCGCAGCCGGGCGAACTGTTCCGCCTCGATGCCGCCTTCGGCGAGTTCCACATGCCGGCTGCGGCGCCGGTGTTGCTGCTGGCTGCCGGCAGTGGCATCACGCCGATGCGCAGCCTGTTGCGCGACGCCTGCCAGCGCCCGCTGGCAGCGCCGGTGGACCTGTTCTACTGGGAACGCAGCGCCGCCCACCTGCAGTTCCGTGATGAGCTGCAGGCGTTGGCCGCCAGCCAGCCGAACCTGCGTGTGCACCTGCTGACCACCCGCGAAGGGGATGTGCCCGCCGCACGTATCGATGCCCACGACCTGCAGGTGGCGGGCGATGACACCCCGTTGGCGCAGCGCCATGTGCTGGCCTGCGGCCCGGACGGCTTCGTTGCCGCCGCCCGCGAACGCCTGGCGCACCAGGTTGCCGGTTTCCAGGCGGAAGCGTTCACTCCTCCCGCACCGCTGCGTGACGCCAGCAGTGAAGGGGAGGTCGTGCTGACGCTGGCGCGCAGTGGCCGCCAGCTGAGCGTGCCGCGTGGCAGCTCGTTGCTGGAAAGCCTGGAAGCCCATGGCATCAAGCCCAGGCATGGCTGCCGCATGGGCATCTGCAACACCTGCAGTTGTGACCGCGTCAGTGGCGCCACCCGCCACCTGCGCACCGGCGACCTGCAGTCCGAATCGGCGCAGCCGGTACGGATCTGCGTGAGCGCACCGACCACCGACCTGACCCTGGATCTCTGAGGACGCCTGCCATGACCCGCGCTACCGACCGTGCCCTGAGTACTGCCGAGATGCATGCCTTCGGTGAGGAACTCGACGCGATCCGCGACCGTGTGATCGGCAGCCTCGGCGCCTCCGATACCCGCTACATCCGCCGCGTGGCCGCCGCCGTGCGCTGGTTTGGCGTGGGGGGCCGTGGCCTGCTGTTCCTGGCGGCGTTCTCGCCACTGTTCTGGATGCCGCTGCTGTGGCCGGCCGCGATCACCGGCACGCTGCTGCTGGCGCTGTCGAAGATCCTGGAGAACATGGAGCTGGGCCACAACGTCATGCACGGCCAGTTCGACTGGACCGGCGACCCCAAGCTCAACGGCAATACCTATGAGTGGGACATCGTTGCCACTGCCGACAACTGGCGCAAGACCCACAATTTCCGCCACCACACCTATACCAACGTGCGTGGCATGGACGATGACATCGGTTATGGCCTGCTGCGCATCTTCCCGGAGCAGCGCTGGAAGCCGTTCTACCTGCTGCAGCCGATCATCGCGCCGATCTTCGCGCTGCTGTTCCAGTGGGGCGTGGCCGCGCAGGACCTGCGCCTGGGCCGCTGGCTGAAGGGCCGTATCAGCGGCCGTGCGATGTGGCTGCAGACCCGCCCGGTGGCGCGGAAAATGGCCCGCCAGGTGCTGAAGGACTACGTGTTCTTCCCGCTGCTGGCCGGCCCGTTCTTCCTCACCGTGATGCTGGGCAACATGGTGGCCAACGGACTGCGCAACATCTGGACCTACGTGATCATCTTCTGCGGCCACTTCACCGCCGAATCGGAAACCTTCCCGAAGGAATGCCTGCGCAATGAATCGCGCGGCCACTGGTACCTGCGCCAGCTGCGCGGTTCATCCAACATCAGCGGCGGCTTCCTGATCAACGTGCTGTCGGGCAACCTCAGCCACCAGATCGAGCATCACTTCTATCCGGACCTGCCGGCCAACCGCTATGCGGCCATTGCCAAGGAAGTGAAGGACATCTGCCGTCGCTACGGCCAGCACTACAACAACGGCTCGCTGCCGCGCCAGTTCGGCCAGGTGGTCTGGCGCATCCTGCGCCACGCGTTCCCGAGCAAGCCGCGCCGCCTGCCGATGTCGGACATCATGTCCGCACCGGCATCGGCCAACGCGGGCTGATCAACTCAGCCCGCCTTCGCCGGCTCCGCCTGCTCGCGGTCCAGGCGGCGCAGGAACACCTGCATTTCCTTGCGTGCCTGCTGGTCGCCCTTGCTGCCGGCCACGCTCAATCCGCGCTGCCAGGCTTCGCGCGCTGCCTGCGGCTGGCCACTGGCCAGCCAGGCCTTGCCGAGCAGCTTCCAGGCCGCCGAATACTGCGGATCAAGCACCACGCAGCGGCCCAGATGGGTGGCCGCGCGCACCGGGTTGCCGGCATCCAGCCAGCCCTTGCCCAGGCCGAAGCGCAGCAGCGCGCCATCCTTGCCGGCGGCGAGCATGCATTCCAGAGCTTCGATGTTCATCCGCGCACCTCCACCAGCAGTTCGGCCGGGCCGGGCTGGAAGCGGCCGCGATGGAACAGCAGCGGCGCGCCGCCGTTCTCGTGCACGTCGATGATGCGGCCGGCCAGCAGCAGGTGATCGCCCACCGGCCACTGTGCGTGGCGAGTACAGGTGAGATGGGCGACCGCACCGGCGATGCGGGGTGGGGCGTCCTCGTCGTCATCCAGCAATGCCAGGCCGTCGAAGCGATTGCGGACCTGCGGATCGGCGAAGCGCCGGGCCAGCGCTTCCTGGTCGGCCGCCAGCACGCTGATTGCAAAGCGGGTGGCGCGCTGGAAGGTGGACAGGCTCTGCGCGTGCAACGCCAGGTTCCACAGCACCAGCGGTGGCTGCAGCGAGACCGGTACGAACGAGTTGATGGTCAGGCCGACCGGCTTGCCCTGTGCATCGCGCGCGCAGACGATGGCCACGCCGGTCGGGAAATGGCCGAGCAGCCGCCGCAGGGCACGCGGCGGCATCTCGACCGACGGCACCGGCGCCGGTGCGGGGAAGACCCCCGCCCACGGCCCGGCGTACGGCACTGTCTCGCCGCTCATGA
Source organism: Stenotrophomonas muris (assembly GCF_052751275.1). Taxonomy (NCBI): domain Bacteria; kingdom Pseudomonadati; phylum Pseudomonadota; class Gammaproteobacteria; order Lysobacterales; family Lysobacteraceae; genus Stenotrophomonas; species Stenotrophomonas muris. Next base: position 1,191,188 of record NZ_CP199879.1, read on the forward strand.
GGCCCGGGCCTGGCGGTAGCGCCGGCCGACCTCGGTCCAGTTGATGATGTTGAAGAACGCACCGATGTAGTCCGGGCGACGGTTCTGGTAGTGCAGGTAGTAGGCGTGTTCCCAGACGTCCAGCGCGAGGATCGGGGTATTGCCTGACAGGCCCACGGTTGCACCCATCAGCGGGCTGTCCTGGTTGGCGCTGCTTTCGACCTGCAGGCGGCCGTCGCGATCACTGGTCAGCCAGGCCCAGCCGCTGCCGAAACGGGTCTGCGCGGCCTTGCTGAAGGCGTCCTTGAAGGCATCGAAGCTGCCCAGGTCACGGTCGATGGCGGTGGCCAGTTCCTCATCGGGTGCACCACCGTCGGCGCTGAGCACGGTCCAGAACAGGCTGTGATTGGCGTGGCCACCGCCGTTGTTGCGGACCGCGCCACGCTGCGCCTCGGGCACGGCACCGAGGTTGGCGATCAGCGCCTCGACCGGCAGCTCGGCGATGCCGGCCTGCTCGATGGCGGCATTGAGGTTGTTGACGTAGGCCTGGTGGTGCTTGCTGTGATGGATCTCCATCGTGCGCGCATCGAAGTGCGGCTCAAGGGCGTCGTAGGCGTAGGGGAGCGGGGGAAGCGAGTACGACATCGAAGCAATCTCCGTGGGGAAGGCCAGGGGCTGGCCGTGGGGAGATTGTTATCGCACCTCAACATTGGTTGAGGTCAAGGGGCGGGATTGAAATGCGTGCGCGTTCGTCGCCTTGATTCTTCCTGGCAGGCAGGGGCTGATGGGTCAGCGCAGGACACGCCGTGAACCCATCCATGGGGGCTCGATGGCGCCATCCGTGGCGCCACCGGTCCTGCGCTGACCCATCAGCCCCTGCAGGACAGCTCCCTGCGCTGGCGCGGAGACGGAGTCAAAGGCAGGAGCAGGAGCGGCATGGTAGTGCCGGCCGCTGGCCGGCAATCAGCGAAGGTCGGGTTGCCGGCCAGCGGCCGGCACTACCAGAACCCGCTTTTCGAACCTCACCGGCGCGCTGTTGTGCTGCCCGCGCTCGCAGGAAACCGTCGGGTGGCGGGGGAAGGGGCTGGCCGGGACCGTTGGCGCCATGGATGGCGCCATCGAGCCCCCAAGGATGGGTTTACGGCGTGTCCCGGCCAGCCCCTTCCCCCGTCACAGCCGATATCAACAAAAGCGCCGGCAGGCGAACCAGCCGCCAGCGCCTTCATCAACTCAACTCAACCAATCCTTGCACGCACCATCAACCTGTTCCCCGCACGCCTGCTGCATCCGCTGCTGCAGCCGCGCCAGTGTTTCGGCGCCCTGGTGCTTGCCGCTCCACGTCTTCAACTGCCCGGCCAGGCGCTCGAAACGCTGGCGGGTACGCTGGTGGTAGCCCGACGGCTGCGCTTCCAGTTCGGCGATCAGCGAGGCGGTGGCCTGCTCGATGCGTGGTGCATCGTCCGGCGCCAGCTTCAACAGGCCCTCCACGTACAGCACGCCCCACTGCACGCGGGTGGCCGGGCCCTGCGCGCCATCGTAGGCGCGCTTCAGCCACTCCAGTGCGCCGGCGGTGTCGCCGCGCTGCTCGGCCAGTTCGGCCAGCTCGGGCATGTAGTAGTACGGCTGCTCGCTGCGCTTCAGCTCGGCCAGCAACAGCGCCTCGGCGCCCGCGTCGTCGCCGACCTGGCGCAGTGCGTAGACCGCGCTGCTGATCGTGGCCTGGCGTGCATGCGCATCGGTGGCGGCGGCATCGGCAGCGGCCACGCGCTGCTTGACCCGCTCAACCAGGGCCGCGGGCAGTGGGCCGTTGGGCTGCTGCTGACGTGCCAGCGACACTTCGGTCAGCGCACGCGACAACGCGTCGTCGGCGCGATCACCGCGCTCGGCATCTGCGCGCTCCAGTGCGACCAGCAGCTGCCGTCCCAGCGTGTTGCTGGTGGCCGGCCCCGCACTGGCCTGCTTGACCAGCGTCGCGCCCGCGTAACCCAGCAGTTCGCGGTTACGACGGACTTCGGCAGGTTGCGCCAGCACTGCCTGCAGCAGCTCACGCACCTCGGTGGGCGAGCTGGCGGGCGTGTCGGCGGTGGCCAGGGCCAGCAGGGCGAAGCGGCGTTGCAGCGCCGCGTCGGGTGCGGCCTTGGACAGCTGGCGCAGCACATCCTGGCTCCTGCGCTCGCCGGCCAGGCGGTTGGCGTCGACTTCCCAGCCGTAGTCGCCCAGCACCTGCCAGTCTTCGGCGGCCAGCCTGTCCGGCGTGGCCAGTGCCGTCGCCAGGGTGGCGGCGATGGCGCTGCGGCGCCCGGCCGCGACGGTCAGCGCACGGGTCAGTTCGGCCGCGTCGTTGCCGCCGGCCACGCGGGTGAGCTCAGTGCGTTGTGGGTCCAGCACGATCAGGGTCGGATAGCCGCGCACCCCGAAGCGTTCGCCCCAGGCCTGTGCCCCTTCCTCGTCGCCATCCAGGTAGACCGGCACGAACTTGCCGGTCAACGCGATGAACGCCGGGTCCTTGAACAGGCCGGCCTTGAGCTGGTTGCACGGCGGGCACCAGACCGCGCCCCAGTACAGCAGCACCGGCTTTCCGCTGTCGGCGGCCTCGGCGAAGGCATCGTCCACATCGCCCTGGCGCCAGGCGATGGCGGACGCCGGCGCGGGCGCCTCGGCGGAGCTGGCGGTGGACACCGGGGCCGGGGTGCAGGCGCTCAGCGCCGAAGCCAGCAGCAACACGGAAAGCGCGACGCGCATCGGCGGCATCTCGAAGGGGGGACAGTCCATTGTAGGAATGGCCGGGGAGTGTGCTGATTCAGTTTGCTTATATCGGCCGTGCAGCGGGGCATGACACCCGCTGCCCTCAGGCGGCTGCCCGCACCATCTGCTGGTACACCAGCCCGTTGAACTCGCCGACATCACCGTCCAGCACGAAGCCATAGCGCAGGTAGGTAGGCACTGCGTTGAGCGAGGCGCGCACGGTCAGCACCGGTGTGCGCAGGTGCGGCAGCACGGCTTCGAACAGGGCATGGCCGATGCCCTGGCCCTGGCAGGCGGGATCGACGAACAGCATCGCCAGGTGGCGGCCTTCCTTCAGCTCTACCACGCCGAGGATGCGGCCATCCTGCTCGGCCACCAGGATGTGGTTGTCACCCTGCAGGCGTGCAGCGAACGCATCGGCGGCGGCGACACTGCCGAACGTAGCAATGCCGGCCGCGCTGAGCGAGGGCGCGACGGCCGCAGTGAATGCGGCCAGGCATACCGCGCTCATCGCGGGCATGTCATCGATGTGGGCGGGGCGGATCCTCGGCATGCAGCGATCTTCCTGTGGCGTGTGGCGTGTGATCGTCGCCGGTTGCCTGCACGCTAAGCTGGTCCCATGAGTGAATTCAATCCCGCCTACGCTTCGTTGTTTCCGCAACAGGGACTGAGCCTGGGCCTGATGACGCCCGTTGCGGCGCATGGGCTGGCCGATCCGGGCGCGGCGCGGCGCATTGCGCGGCTGGCCGACGATCTTGGTTTCGCCGCGTTGTGGGCGCGCGATGTACCGTTGATGGTGCCGCAGGGTCCGGACGCGACGGCGAGCGCGCTGGACGACCCCTTCCTGTGGCTGGGCATGCTGGCCGCCGCGACCACGCGCATCACGGTCGGTACCGCCGCCATCGTGTTGCCGTTGCGCCAGCCGTTGCAGGTGGCGAAGTCGGCCTTGAGCCTGGACCGGATCAGTGCAGGGCGGTTCGTGCTGGGCCTGGGTTCGGGTGACCGCCCGGAAGAATTCGCCGCCTTCGGCGAGGATCTGGAGGGCAGGGCGGCGACCTTCCGTGAGCGCTGGACGTTGCTGCGCGCGGCGTTGTCACCGGAGGCCGATGCGCGGACCGCCGTACTGCAGGCCACGGGTGGCTTCGACGTGCTGCCGGCGCCGGCTACCCGCATCCCGATGCTGGTGGTGGGTACCGCGCGGCAGAGCCTGCAGTGGATCGCGCGCGAGGCCGAAGGCTGGGCCACCTATCATCGTGAGGAGGCCGCGCAGGAGGGGCGCATCGGCCTGTGGCAGCAGGCGCTGGTGCAGCGCGGTGGGCCGGGCAAGCCATTCGTGCAGTCGATGCTTCTGGATCTGCAGGCAGATCCGCAGGCGCCAGCCGAGCCGCTGCCGCTGGGCCTGAAGGTCGGCCGCGATGGCCTGCGTGACTATCTGCTGCGCGTGCATGGGCAGGGCGTGGCGCACGTGATGTTCAATCTGGTCGACAACGGGCGGCCGATGGACGCGGTGTTGCGTGAGATCGGGGGGCAGGTTCTGCCGAATATGCCCCGGTAGGTGTCCACCTTGGTGGACACGCTCCAGCAGTCGAGCACGGCTCGGCTCTACATGCAGTGTGCATATGCGTATCATTCGCATTTGATACCCCGCTGCCGGAGCCCCGTGTGACCCAACGTTCCCCCATGCACCCGAGCGGACGCCTGTTCGCCGCGGTCGCTTTCATCGAGGCCGTGACCTGGGCCGGCCTGCTCATCGGCATGTGGATGAAGTACGGCCCCATGGCCAACGTGGCCCTGGTGAAGCTGTTCGGACCCCTGCACGGCGTGGCGTTCCTGCTCTATGTGGCGGTGACGCTGTTCGCGGCGTTGCGCCTGCGCTGGCCGTGGTGGGCCAGTGCGCTGGCGCTACTGGCAGCCATCCCGCCGCTGGTGACGCTGCCATTGGAATGGTGGTTCAAGCGCCGTGGCCTGTTGGGCCTGCGCGCGGTGCGCTGAAGTCGCTGTTGCGTGCCCGTTCAAGAGAATGGGTATCAAATGCAAATACGAGCCGTTATCATTTGAGGATGGCGTCCGGTCCTGAGCAGGGCCGGCGCCGGGCGGGGCGCACGTGCGCCCGGCGATCCCTTCCTGTTACGGCTGGTGTTCCATGCACGCACGTCCCGTCGTTCCCGGCTTGCCGGCGCTGGTAGTGGCCGCCCTGATCGGCACCATGGCGATGATGTCCTTCGTCGCCGTGATCGGTCCGGTGGTCCGCATGCTCGGGCTGTCCGAGTGGCATGCCGGACTGTCGGTCACCGCCGCGGGCGCGTTGTGGATGCTGGCCGCGCGCCCATGGGGCCAGCTCAGCGACCGCATCGGCCGCAAGCGCGTGCTGATGCTGGCGATGAGCGCCTACACCGTGGTCTACATCGCGCTGGCGGTGTTCATCGACGTTGCCCTGCAGGCGGTGCCGCCGGTACTGGTATCGGTGCTGGTGCTGGTCGGTGCGCGAGGCCTGATCGGCCTGTTCTACGCGGCGGTGCCGCCCACCGCAGCCGCGATCATCGCCGACAAGGCACCGACCGGCCAACGTGCGAAATTCCTCGCCCGACTGGGCAGCGCCAATGCGCTGGGCATGGTGCTCGGGCCGGCCGCTGCCGGCTGGCTTGCCTATACCAACCTTTCGCTGGCGCTGTACGTGGCCGCGTTGCTGCCGCTGCTGGCACTGGCATTGCTGGCCTGGCGGCTGCCGGCTACACCGCCGGTGGTTGGCGCGTCCGCACAGCGCCGCGCGCCGATGAGCCGCCTCGACCCGCGCCTGCGCCTGCCGCAGCTGGCGGCGCTCATCGCCATGGTCTCGGTGACCATCGCGCAGGTGACGGTGGGCTTTTTCGCGATTGATCGCCTGGGCCTGGATGCTGCCGCTGGTGCACGCATGGCCGGCATCGCGCTGACCGCGGTCGGCATCGGCCTGATCCTGGCGCAGGCGCTGGTGATGAAGCTGGAGGTGCATCCGCGCCGCTGGATCATCCTCGGCGCGCTGATTTCCGGCATTGGCTTTGCTTCGGTGGCGGGCGTGCAGCAGGGCTGGCAGTTGCCGGCGGCATACGCGCTGGCCGCGTTCGGCATGGGCTTCGTATTCCCCTCGTTCCAGGCGCTGGCCGCCGACGCGGTGGAAGCGCACGAGCAGGGTGCCGCGGCGGGCACGGTCGCTGCCGCGCAGGGGCTGGGCATGGTGGCCGGGCCGATGCTCGGCACGCTGTTGTATCGCGGCGGGCCCAGCCTGCCATATCTGCTGGTCGGCGCGCTGCTGCTGTTGCTGTGCGCGCTGGCTGCAGCGCATCGGATGAAGGAGACCCCATGAACGATTCCCTGATGCAGGGCGCGTGGCCGGAGGCTGCGCCCGCGCCGCTGGAGAGCACTGACGACGCGTCGTTGTTCCTGCTGCAGCATGCCGGCCAGCATGTGCACGCACGCGGTTGCCGCCTCGCGCTGCCGGGTGGCGCGCTGGCAACCCTGGCGGAGCGCGTTGCGGCCTTCTTCGCCCAGCAGCGTGGCGGTCCGGGCCTGCTGGTCGGTGCGGTGCCATTCGAACCGCGTGCCGACGACGCGTTGTACCAGCCCGAGCGCCTGCTGCCGGCCCTGCCGTTGCAACCACGGGCGGCGCCGGCGCTGCAGGGTCCGCTGCAGGCGGAGCCCGCAGCGCAGGACTATGCAGCCGCGGTTGCCGCGGCAGTGAAGGCGCTGCGCGCGCCCGACCAGGACCTGCACAAGGTGGTGCTGGCGCGCAGCCTGCTGGCGCACAGCCGCCATGCGCTGTCTCCAGAGGTGCTGCTGGCGCGGTTGGGCGCGGATCCCTCGGTGGCGACCTATGCGGTGCCGCTTCCGGTTGAACCGGGGCACGCACCGGCCTGGCTGGTCGGCGCAACACCGGAGCTGCTGCTGCGCAAGCGTGGCGCCGAGCTGTTGTCGCACCCGCTGGCCGGGTCCGCGCGCCGCAGTGCCGATGCCGCCGAGGACGAGCGCGCCGCGCAGGCGCTGCTGGCTTCGAACAAGGACCATGACGAGCACCGCCACGTGGTCGAGGCCATCATCGAGGGCCTGGCGCCGTACTGCAGCCACATCGATGCGCAGCCGCGCCCGGTGCTGCATGCCACCGCCAGCATGTGGCATCTCGGCACCCGCATCCACGCCACCCTGAAGGATCCGAAGACATCGGCGGCCGAGCTGCTGGCGCAGTTGCATCCAACGCCGGCGGTCTGCGGTACACCCCGGCTGGCGGCACTGCAGCGTATCCGCGAGCTTGAGCCGGTGCCGCGTGGCTTCTATGCCGGTGCGGTCGGCTGGCTGGATGCGCAAGGGGATGGTGACTGGTATGTGGCGATCCGCTGCGCACGCCTGCAGGGCACGCAGCTGCGCCTGTACGCCGGCGCCGGCATCGTTGCCCAGTCGCAGCCCGAGGCCGAGGTCGCCGAAACCGCGGCGAAGTTTGCCGCCCTGTTGAACGCGTTGGGCGTCCACGACGCCGCGCCCGTCATCGAGCCTGCTGCATGAACACGCCCACTGTTTCTTCCCGCCTGCCACTGCAGCAGGCATGGCCCGATGCGCTGGTGGCGCGCTATCGCGAGGCGGGCTACTGGCGCGGCGAGACCTTCCCGGCGTTCCTGCGTGAGCGTGCGGAACGCTACGCTGATGACATCGCCGTGGTCGCTGGCGATGTGCGCCTGAGCTACGCGCAGCTGTGGCACGAGGCCGGTCGCATCGGTGCCGGACTGCTGGCACTCGGCCTGCAACCCGGTGAGCGGGTGCTGGTACAGCTGGGCAACACCGCCGGGTTCATCGCCACCGTATGCGGGCTGTTCCGCGCCGGCCTGGTGCCGGTGTACGCGCTGCCGGCGCACCGCATCACCGAGCTGGTGCACTTCGCCAACAAGGCCGAAGCCAGTGCCTACATCACTGCCGACCTGCACGATGGCTTTGATCATCGCGGGCTGGCGCGGGCGCTGCAGGCCGAGGTGCCGGCACTGCGCAACGTGGTCATCGATGGCGACGCAGCAGAGTTCACCACGCTCGAGGCGCTGCAGGGAGACCGCAACCAGCTGCCGGCCGACCCGGACCCGCAGTCGGTGGCGTTCCTGCAGATCTCCGGTGGCAGCACCGGGCTGTCCAAGCTGATTCCACGCACCCACGACGACTACATCTACTCGTTCCGTGCCAGCAATGACCTCTGCGGCATCGACCGCGACAGCGTGTACCTGGTCGCGCTTCCGGCCGCGCACAACTTCCCGATGAGCTCGCCCGGTTTCTTCGGCGCGCTGTATGCAGGTGCCCGCGTGGTGCTCAGCCCCGGTCCGGGGCCGGACGTGGCCTTCCCGCTGATCGCGCGTGAGCAAGTGACCTGCTGTGGGCTGGTGCCGCCGCTGGCGCTGTTGTGGGCACAGGCCGCCGCCACCAGCAAGCACGACCTGTCCAGCCTGCAGGTACTGCAGGTAGGCGGGGCCAAACTGGTGCCGGAAGCCGCACGGCGGGTGATTGACGGCCTGGGCTGCACCCTGCAGCAGGTGTTCGGCATGGCCGAAGGCCTGGTGAACTACACACGGCTGGATGATCCGGAAGAACTGATCGTAGCCTGCCAGGGCCGGCCGATCAGCCCGGACGACGAGGTGCGCGTGGTCGATGACCATGACCAGCCGGTGCCGGAAGGCGAGGTAGGGCATCTGCTGACCCGCGGCCCTTACACCATCCGTGGCTACCACAACGATGCGGTGGCCAATGCGCGTTCGTTCACCGACGACGGCTTCTACCGCACCGGCGACCGCGTGCAGCAGCTGCCCGGAGGCTACCTGGTGGTGCAGGGCCGTGCCGGTGACCACATCAACCGGGCGGGCGAGAAAATCTCCGCCGAGGAGATCGAAGATCACCTTCTGGCCCACCCCGGCGTGTTCGACGCCGCCGTGGTCTCCATTCCTGACGAGTATCTCGGTGAGCGCAGCTGCGCGTTCGTGATCCAGCAGGGTGAGCCGATCAAGGCCCCGGCACTGAAGGCCTGGATGCGCGGGCGCGGCCTGGCCGCGTTCAAGGTGCCCGACCAGGTCGTGTTCGTCGACAGTTTCGATACCACCGCGGTCGGCAAGATCAGCCGCCGCGAACTGCGCGCGCAGCTGCGTGCGCGTCATCTGCAACAGACAGGAGGAACGCGCTGATGGCGCTGCCCCGTATCACCGATTACCCCTTGCCGACTGCCGCCGAACTGCCGCAGGCGCGCGGCCCGTGGCGCCCGCAGCGCGATCGTGTCGCGCTGCTGGTGCACGACATGCAGCGCTATTTCCTGGCCGCATTCGACGCCGGCAACGCACCGCTGCGGCCGGCAGTGGACAACATCGCACGGCTGCTGGCGCATTGCCGCGCGCACGGCATTCCGGTGTTCTACACCGCCCAGCATGGCGACCAGGACCGCCGTGACCGTGGCCTGCAGGCCGACCTGTGGGGACCAGGCATGCGTCGCAGCACCGACCATGAACCAATCATCGAGGCACTGGCACCGCAGCCTGGCGAGCACGTGCTGGTGAAGCACCGCTACAGCGCGTTCCAGCGCAGCAACCTGGAGACGCTGATGCGGGTGCGTGGCCGCGACCAGTTGCTGGTGACCGGCGTGTACGCGCATATCGGCTGCACCGCGACCGTGGTCGAAGCGTTCCAGCGTGATATCGAGGCCTTCATCGCCGCCGATGCCGTGGCGGACTTCTCGCGCGCCGATCATGATCAGGCGCTGCACTGGATTGCGCGCACCAGCGGGGTGCCGATGACCACCGACCAGCTGCTGGAGGTGCTGTGATGGCTGCCACGGGTGAGGTGCTGGATCTGGAGCGCATGCGTGCCGACGTGGCGCGCGTTCTGGAGTGCGAGCCAGCAGAGATCGGCGACGACGACAACCTGATCGACCTGGACCTGGACTCGATGCGCATGCTCGGCCTGGTCCTGGCCTGGGGCAACACCGGATTGCCGCTGGAGTTCTCACAGCTGGCCGAGCACACCACGCTGCGCCAGTGGTGGGCTGTGGTGCAGCAACTGCAGGCCGCGCAGAACGCATGAACGCCGCTGCGCTGGCCACACCGGTGGCATTGACCGAGGCCCAGGCCGGACTGTGGTTCGCACAGCGGCTGGCACCGGACAATCCGTCATTCAATACCGCGCACGCGGTGTGGATCGACGGCCCGTTGGACGTGGCCGCGTTCATTGCAGCGGCAGACCAGGCTGCAGGCGAGGCCCAGGCCTTCGCATTGCGCTTTGCCGAAGGGGCCGATGGCCAGCCGCTGCAGTGGCATGACCCGGCACACGTGCCGCTGCTTTCGGTGCGCGATGTTTCCACCGCGGCGGATCCCGCCGCTGCGGCACGCAACCTGATGCACACCGACCGTCTGAGCCCGGTCGATCCCACCCGTGACCGGATCAGTCAGCAGGTGTTGTTTGACCTGGGCGGGCAGCGCTGGGTCTGGTACCTGCGCGTGCATCATCTGGCCGCCGATGGCTACGGCATGGCGCTGTTCACCGATCGCGTGTGCGCGTTGCATGCCGGTCGCATGGCTGAACCGCTGCCAGGGCTGGCGGGCGTGCTGGCGGATGACGCCGCCTATCGTGCCGACCCGCGTCGTGCGCAGGCCGGGCGCTGGTGGCGCGAGCAGTTGCAGGGGGCGCCGGCGGGCGTGGGCCTGGCCGGTACCGTGGCGGCCAGCGACGATGCGCTGCGCTGGGTGCAGCCGCTCGATGCGGCCTTCCGTGAGCAGCTGCTGCAGGCCTCGGCACGTTGGCTGCAGCCCTGGCCGGATGTGCTGGCCGCGCTGGCGGGCGAGTACCTGCGGCGGATGAGCGCCGCCGATGAAGTGGTGCTGGGCGTGCCCTACATGGGCCGGCTCGGCAACGCGTCGGCGCGGGTGCCGGCGATGGCGATGAACGTGTTGCCGCTGCGCGTAGCGGCCGGCGAGGGCAGCGTCGAGGCCTTCACCCGCGGCCTGGGCCGGCAGCTCAGCCAGGGTCGCAAGCGCGGCCGTTACCGCAGTGAGCAGCTGCGCCGGGACCTGGGGCTGGTCGGCGCGCAGCAGCGCCTGCACGGTCCGCTGGTGAATGTGCAGCCGTTCTACAAGCCGCTGGCGCTGGCCGGCGTGCAGGCGACGCTGGAGGTGCTGTGCACCGGGCCGGTGGATGATCTGACACTGGGCTTCCGTGGCGATGGCCAGCACCTTCTCGATCTGGAGATCGAGGCCAATCCCGCGCTGTACAGTCGCGAGGATGTCGAGGCGCATGCAGCGCGGTTGCTGCATTTCGTGTCGGCAGCATTGCAGGCTGACGATATCGCAGCCGTGCCTTTGGCGACGCTTGAGGAGGCGCAGCAGGTGCTGCACGGTTTCAATGCCACCGCGCACGCGCTTCCCGAGACTACCCTGGTTGAACTGCTGCAGCAGGGCATGGATCGGGATCCGCACGCGCCGGCGCTGGTGTTCGGCGACACTACGCTCGACTATGCAACGCTGGAAGCGCGCAGTTTCGCGCTTGCCGCACAACTGCGCGGGATGGGCGTCGGCCCGGGCAGCGTAGTCGCGGTGGCATTGCCGCGCTCGCTGGAACTGGTGCTCGCGCTGGTCGCGGTGCTGCGCGCAGGCGCGGCCTATCTTCCGCTGGACCTTGCCCATCCTGACGAGCGGTTGGCACGTATTCTTGCGTCGGCGCAGCCGGTGTGCGTACTGGCTGCGCCAGACGTATCGGTGCGCATGGCCGGTGTGCCGGTGCTCGCGCCGGAGCAGTGGACCGCGCTGAGTTTTGCGGCGCCATGGGCGGATCCTGCGCCCAGCGATGCCGCCTATGTGATCTATACCTCCGGTTCGACCGGCGAGCCCAAGGGCGTGGTCGTCGAACACCGCGCGATCGTCAATCGCCTGCTGTGGATGCGCGAGCACTACGACATCGGCGCCGATGACCGCGTGCTGCAGAAGACCCCGGCCACCTTCGATGTCTCGGTCTGGGAATTCTTCCTGCCGCTGCTGTGCGGGGCAACGCTGGTGGTTGCCAGGCCCGATGCGCATCGCGATCCCACCGAGCTGGCGCGCTTGATCCGGGGCCATGGCATCACCACCGCGCATTTCGTGCCGTCGATGCTCGACGCCTTCCTCGCTGCGCCGGCCTCCGAAGGTTTGCAGCTGCGCCGCGTATTCACCAGTGGCGAGGCGCTGGACGCTGCGTTGCGCGACCGCTTCCATGCGCGCGTGCGCGCAGAACTGCACAACCTGTACGGCCCGACCGAGGCCGCAGTGGATGTCAGCTATTGGCCGGCGTCAGCGCAGGATTGCTCGCGGCCGGTGCCGATCGGCTTCCCGGTCTGGAACACCCGCCTGTACGTGCTGGACGCCCGGATGCAGCCGGTGCCGGTCGGTGTGGCCGGTGACCTGTACCTGGGCGGCGTGCAGCTGGCACGCGGCTATCTCGGTCGCGACGATCTGACCGCCGAACGCTTCCTTGCCGATCCTTTCCTGGCGGGCGAGCGCATCTACCGCACCGGCGACGTGGCGCGCTGGCGCCGCGATGGTGCGGTGGAGTACCTGGGCCGCAGCGACCATCAGGTGAAACTGCGCGGCCTGCGCATCGAACTGGGCGAGATCGAGGCGGCTTTGCGCGAACTGCCGGGCATGGAGCGGGTGGAAGTGCTGCTACGCCAGGATGCTCCCGGCGAAGCGCGTCTGGTGGCCTATGTGCCGACCGCGCTTGCCGATGCCGTAATGCTGCGCAGCCACCTCGCCACGCGTGTGCCGGACTACATGGTGCCCTCGGCCATCGTTGGTGTGGACCACTGGCCGGTGACCGCCAACGGCAAGCTCGACCGCAATGCGTTGCCGAAGCCACCGCAACGTGAAGTTGCCGGCTTGGCGCCGCGCACGCCGTTGGAACAGGAGCTGGCGTTGCTGTTCGCACAGGCGCTTGGGCGTGAGGCGCCGGTGGCGGTGGATGCGGACTTCTTCAGTCTCGGCGGTGACTCGCTGTCGGCGGTGCACCTGCTGCTGGCGATCGAGCAGCGCTGGCGCTGCGATCTGGGTTTGGGCGCCTTGTTTGCCCAGCCCACCGTGGCCGCGCTGGCGGTTCGTATTGCCGCGCCACCCGCGCTGGCCGATCACGCGCTGGGGCCGGTGATCGCGCTGGCCGCAACCGACGCTGCCGGGCCCACGCCGCTGTTCGTGCTGCACCCGGCCGGTGGCATCGCCTGGAACTACCGCACGCTCGCCCGGGCACTGCAACCAGCCCGCCCGGTGTATGGCCTGCAGTCGCCGGCACTGGACGCGCGGCTGCCACTGCCGAGCAGCATCGAGGCGATGGCCAACGACTACGTACAGCGCGTGGTCGCACTGCAGCCGAAGGGGCCGGTGCATCTGCTGGGCTGGTCGGTGGGCGGCATCCTGGCCCAGGCGATGGCGGTGCGGCTGCATGAGATCGGCCGCGACGTTGGAGAGCTGGTGCTGCTGGACGCCTATCCCAGCGAGTGCTGGCGGGCCGAGCCTGAACCGGACGCCGTCGCCGCACTGCGGGCACTACTGGCGATTGCCGGCCATGACCCGGATGCGCATCCGGAACTGGACAGCCGGGAACGCATACTCGCGTTCCTGCGTCGCGGCGGGAGTGCACTGGGCAGCCTGCCGGATGTGGTGCTTGACGGCGTGGTGCGCGCGGTGACCGGTACCAATCGGCTGATCCGTGAACATATCCACCGGCCGTTCGAGGGCACGCTGGTGCACGTCCGCGCTGGCCGGGATCACCAGGCGCGGCCACAGCTGCAGTCGGCGTTGTGGCGGAGCCACGCGCGCAAGGTGCAGGCACTGGAACTGCCGTTCCTGCACGCCGAACTGACCGGCCGCGATGCGGTGGCGCAGCTGGCACCGTGGTTGTCGGCGCGGTTGCGCCACTGGGACGAGCAACAGGAGACCGCAACATGCAATTGACCGGTTTTGAAGGTCGTGTGGCGCTGGTGACCGGTGCCGCCGGGGGCATCGGTGATGCACTGGTACGGCTGTTGGCCGCGGCCGGTTGCATCGTGGTGGCGACTGATCGCGAAGCGCCCATGTTCGCGGATGCACGTGTGCAGGCGTTTGCTCTTGACGTGACCGACAGTGCGGCCGTCGACGCCTTGGTGGATCGGGTCGAGTCCAGCATCGGACCGATCATGCTGGCCGCCAGCGTGGCCGGTGTGCTGCATGTGGGCGGCGTGACCGAGACCGGCGATGACGACTGGCGCCGGGTGTTCGCGGTGAACACCGACGGCGTGTTCCATGTCGGGCGTGCTCTGGCGCGGGTGATGTCGCCGCGCGGGCAGGGCGCGATGGTTACCGTCAGCTCGAATGCGGCCGGTGTGCCGCGACACGGGATGGCCGCCTATGCGGCATCCAAGGCCGCCGCCACCATGTTCACCCGCTGCCTCGGACTGGAGCTGGCGCCGTTGGGCATCCGCTGCAACATCGTCGCCCCGGGATCGACGTTGACCCCGATGCAGACCGGCATGTGGCAGGACGAGCACGGTGCCGAGCGGGTGATCGCCGGCAACCTGGAGACCTACAAGGCCGGCATTCCACTGCGCAAGCTGGCCACCCCCGAGGACATCGCGCACTCGGTGATGTTCCTGCTCTCGGAACAGGCCGGGCACGTGGCGATGAGCGACTTGTACGTCGACGGCGGCGCCACCCTGCGCGGCTGAGCCCCGACGGCCGCCTGCCGGCTGTGGTCGTGCCGGCCGCTGGCCGGCAACCTACGGCCCCCGGTAGTGCCGGCCGCTGGCCGGCAACCTCATTCACCTTCAGACATCTCCCAACCCCCGTCGAGCCATGGCCCGACAGCCAACGCGCAATGATCGACCCACCATGGCGCATGAGCAGCCATCGCCTCCGCCTGGGCCGTCACTCGATCATCGGCCAGGTCTACGTTCTGACAACTACCACGCATCAGCGCCGCCGGCTCCTTGAAAGCAAAGCTGCAGCAGCATGTGTGATCGACCAGTTCGATTACATCGAGCAGCGCGGGCTCGTACGGTCACACGCATGGGTCGTCATGCCGGATCACGTCCACCGGATGTTCGAGCTGCGCGCAGCCCACCTTCCAGACATCGCACGCCGGATGAAATCGTCGAGCGCGCTTGCCCTGAATCGCTTGGCGGGCCGTTGAAGTACGGTGTGGCAGCCCGGCTACTTCGATCATGCCGTGAGGGCCGAGGAGTCGATGGCGCGGCAAGCGCTATACATCCGGGGGAATCCGGTACGCGCCGGTCTTGCTGGGCAGATTGGCGAGTATCCGCATGCGTGGTCGGTCTGGGTGTGATGCCGGCCAGCGGCCGGCACTACCAGTCAATGTTCAGCGCGGCCATTCGCTGTTCGGCGCCGCTTGAGTGCGCTTCGGCCGTGGTCGGTCCGGTTTGATGCCGGCCAGCGGCCGGCAGTACCACGGCAGAACCGAAGCGCAGCGCAGATCGTGTTCCGCGCACAGAGCACCCGCGATGGTAGTGCCGGCCGCTGGCCGGCAACCCCATGACCCGCGCGGAGACGCGTAGCCGCCGGCCAGCAGCCGGCGCTACTCCTTCGGCGTCTGGCGCGGCTTGCGCGTGCGCTTCGGCTTTGCGCTATCCGCACCGCTGGCGGCGCCATCCTGCAGTGCCTGCAGCCAGGACAAGGTGTCCACGTAGTCGATGAAGTGGCGCAGGTAGCCGGGGCTGGTGGCCTGCATCGTGTCCAGCATGCGCTGCACCAGCACCGCCGAGTTCAGCGGGCCGCCGTCAGCCGGGGCCTCGGCGCGCAGGGAGCGGCGCACCTGCAGCTCGCTGCGCAGCTCCGACCACTCGCGCTGCACCTGCTGCAGCATCGGCACCTGCGGGTAATGCGGCAGCGAGCGCGACCCTGCATCAAGGTCGCGCACCAGTGCGCGCAGGCCTTCGAGCGCTGGCGACTTACTTGGCATCCGGGGCCTTGGGCTTGGGAATCGGCGCGATCTCGACGCGACGGTTGCGTGCGCGGCCTTCCTCATCGGCATTGGAACTGACCGGCTGCTCGCTGCCGAACGCAGCGGCGAACACGGCGTCCGCCGGTACGCCATCGGCGATCAGGGTGCGGGTCACGGTCAGCGAGCGCTGCGCCGACAGCTCCCAGTTGTCGGCGAAACGCCGGTTGCCTTCGCGTACCGGCGCGTCATCGGTGAAGCCGCTGACCATCAGGATCTCTTCGCGGCTGCCCAGGTAGGCGGCCAGCGGTGCGGCCAGGCTGCGCAGCAGCTCCTGGCCTTCGGGCTGCAGCTGGTCGGAGTTCAGCGCGAACAGCACGCTGCCGCTGATGCCGATGCGGCCATCCACCAGCGTCACGCGGCCGGCCGCCAGCGGTCCAGCCAACGCTTGCTCCAGCGTCTGCAGGCGCTTGCCTTCGGCCTGGCGCTGTTTCACTTCCTGGTCCAGTCGCTGCGACAGCTCCAGCTGCACGGCGACCACACCGACCAGTATCAGCACGAACGCGCCCAGCAGCACCGACATCAGGTCGCCGAAGGCTGCCCAGATCGGGGCATGCGAACCGCCGTCGACCTCCAGCTCGTCGCTCATGCGCTGCCGGCCTTGCCGCGGCGCGCGGCCAGCTGCTGCAGTTCTTCCATCACCTGCTTCTGCGACAGCAGGCTGAGGTCGACCACCTCGCGCGCCTGGGCTACGTAGTAGGCCAGCTGCTCGTCGCTGCGGGCCAGCGAGGCATCCAGTGCGCCGCCGATCTGTTCCAGGCGGCCGGACAGCTCGGTGGCGGCACTGCCGAACTGCGCGACCGCTTCGCCGAACGTGCCGGCCAGCTGGCCCACTTCGGCAGCGCTGCCGTTGAGCGCTGCGGCAATGCCATCCAGCTTGCCGGTCTCTGCGGCGATATGGTCGGTGAAGCGATTGCCAACCCGCTCCAGCAGCTCGGCCGAGCCACCGACCAGTGCGTCCACAGCGGTGCGCTGCTCGTGCGAAGCGTGATTGATCGCATCCAGCAGGGTCTGCACGGTGGCCAGCAGGCGGCCGCGCTCTTCCAGCATCGCGTTGTCACGCACCAGGCTCTCGGACAGCGTGCTGCGCAGCTCGTTGATGACGTCGGCAGCAGCCTTGGGCGCGGCCGCGGCGGTCTGCAGCAGGGTAGACACTTCAGCCAGCGTGGCGCTGGCCTGCGCGCGACCGTTCTCGCCGATCTGCTGTGCGGTGGCCGCCAGGGTGTCGCAGACCTGCTGCTGCTGCGCAGCCAGGTGTTCGCCGTTGGCCTGCAGGCGCTCGGCCAGGTCGCTGGAAACGTGCTGCAAGGCTTCGCTCCAGCGCTGCAGGCGCTGTTCGTCGCCGGCCTGCAGCTGCGCCTGCAGCGCGGCGTGGGCCTGCTGCAGCTCGGCGCTGATCGCGTCCCAGCGCGCCTGGCGCTGCTGCTCGCGGCTGTCCAGGCCAGCCTGCAGTTCGGCGTGCGCGGCCGCGGCAGCGGCCTGCGCGGCCTGCCACTGCTGCGAACGCTGCAGTTCGTGGTCCTGCAGCAGCGCCTGGCTGGTGCTGTGGTGCTGCTCCAGCGCCTGTAGCAGCGCCTGCGCGCGCGCGTCCAGATGCTCGCTGGAGGCCAGCAACGCCTGCTGCTGGCGTTCGACCAGCGCGCTGTTGAGTGCCTGCTGCTGTTCGGCGGCGGCGCGCCATGCCTCGGCATTGCCGCGGGCATTGGCCTGCAGGCGCTCGCCGATACGCGCGACCAGTGCTTCGGCGTGCGTGCCCTGGCCATCGCTGAAGGCCTGCAGGTGCTGGCGCAGATCACTGACCAGCGCCTGTTGTGCCTGGGTCTGCTCGCTCACCACCTTGGCCCAGCTGGCCTCGGTGGCGACGCGGCTGCGCTCGAAACCCTCGCTCAGGCCGGCCAGCTGCTGCTGCACGGCCTGCTCGACGCGGGCATGCAGTGCTTCGCCGTGATGGGCCAGGCCAGCCAGGGTGGTTTCGGCCATCGGCTGCAGCGCACCACCGATGGCGGCGGCGCTGGCTTCGGCACCTTCGCGCAGCGACTGCTGCAGCGAGACGGCCAGGCGTTCCTGCAGGGCCTGGCTCTGGGTCAGGAACTCGGCCTGGCCGGCCAGCAGGCGCTCATTGGCGGCCGCACTGTGCTGTTCAAAAGTGCTGGTCATCGCCTGCAGGCGGTCGACCAGCGCCGGCAGCGCCGCAGACTGTGCCTGCAGCAGGCGCAGCGATTCGGCGCGCTGCCAGGCCTGCGAGTACGGATGCAGGTCGCCGGCAATGGCGCGGTCCAGCTGCTGCACGGCCTGCAGGCGGTCACGACGCAGCAATGCCGCCAGCAGGCCGAGCATGGCCGAGCTGGCCACACCGGCGATCGAGGTACCGAATGCCACCGCCAGGCCCTGCACCGGCGAGGCCAGCGAGCCGCGGATCGCGGCCATGTCGGTCGCACTCTGCAGCGCCAGGCCGGTGCCACGCAGCGTGTCCATCATGCCCAGCAGGGTGCCGAGCATGCCCAGCAGCACCAGCAGGCCAACCAGGTATGGGGTCAGCACCGGTGCGGGCAGGGCGGTGCGCTCGCCTTCCACGCGCAGGCGCACGGCGTTGCGCAGGCCCAGCGGCACGCGTTCCAGCCAGGCGGCGAGGCTTTCCTTCGCGCTGGACAGGTCGTTCAGCGCGCTGCGCAGGCCGTTGCTGGCCTGGCGGTAGCGATACAGCTCCACGCCACCGGCGACGTAGCAGGCCGCGATGATCGCCGCCACCGCTGCACCCAGCGGATGCACCGAAACGTAGCCAATGCCGATCCAGCACACGGCCAGCAGGCCGACAAGGAAAACAACGACATGGAAAACAGTTCTGGACATGGTGTTCCGGTCAGTGGGAGCGCAGGGCGTCTTGCAGCCCTTCGATCGGGTGGAAGCGCAGCTGCAGCTCGGCGAGCAGCAGGGTGCGCATGTCATGGCGGAAGGCCGCGCGCCAGCCGGGCTGGCCGTGCACGCGTTCAAAACGGGCGCCGAGTACCGCCGGCGCCGTGGCCAGCAGGCTGTGCTCGCGCGGGGTGAGGGTCTGTTCCATCACCGCATCGACCTCGGCCAGCCGCGCCAGCTCGGGTGAAACCTGCACCAGCTGGTCGCGCAGGCGGCCGCGCAGGCGCCCGGTGGCCGTCTGGATGGCCTGCTGCAGCACCCGATAGCGCTGGCGCAGCGAGGCGAAGTTGGGTACAGCGGCGGCTTCGGCCAGGTCCAGCAGGCGCTCGGCTTCGGCATCCTCACTGATCGAGGCCAGCAGGCTGGCGTGCGCCTGCGCGCAGTCGGCCAGCACATCCTCGAGCGCTTCGGCGGCTTCACCGGGCTCGGGCAGGCGTCCGCCGAGCGCCCCGGACAGGGCCACGGCGCGGCTCCAGTCCACCCACTGGCCGAGGCGATCGGTCAGGGCGGGACTGGTGGCCGGCATCGCGCCGTCGCTGAGACGGGCGAGCAGGCGGAGGAACTCCGGTCCACCCAGGACCGGCTGCGCTGCGTTCGCCATCAAGGGGTGAGGGGCCAAAAACCGTTGATTTTACAACCAGATGACCCGGCCTGGATGAAGGCGGGGCCGGGGGGAGGGGCCCCGCAGGCGCGACAAGGCTTAGAATGTCCGGCTGCACCCATCCGTTCGACCCCTGGAGTTCCCCAATGACTGTTGCGCAGTTCTACCCGATCGGCACCCCCGGACAGCCCTGGGGCGACGCGGAACGCGCACAGTGGCGGGCCCGCCAGCAGCGCCAGCGCAGCTACCACGACGATGTGGTGGCCGCGCTTGAACGCCTGGACGACAGCTTCGATGTGATCCAGTACGGTCAGCTGGACTACGCGCCGGACCATTACCCGCTGTTCGCCGTGGTCAACCACGACTGGAACCCGGCGCTGCCGACCGCGCTGATCACCGGCGGCGTGCACGGCTATGAGACCAGTGGCGTGCATGGCGCCCTGCAGTTCCTGGAACAGCAGGCCGAGCGCTACCTGGGCCGGCTGAACCTGATCGTGGCGCCGTGCGTCAGCCCATGGGGCTACGAGCGCATCCAGCGCTGGAACCCGGATGCCGTCGACCCGAACCGCAGCTTCCGTGACGGCGGCCAGATCGAGGAAGCCGCCGCGCTGATGCGCTGGGTGGCCGAGCGCAAGCCGAACCTGCTGGTGCACCTGGACCTGCACGAGACCACCGACAGCGACCTGCACGAGTTCGATCCGGCCCGCTGCGCCCGCGACGGCAAGCCGTTCGAGCGCGACACCATTCCGGACGGCTTCTACGTGATCGGCAACAGCGAGGATCCGCAGGCCGAGTTCCAGAAGGCCCTGATCGCCGCCGTCGCCCCGGTCACCCATATCGCCCCGGCCGACGCCGAGGGCAACCTGGTCGGCCTGCCGTTGCAGTCGCCGGGCGTGGTCTGGGGCGAATCGCGTTCGATTGGTGCCTGCGCCGGCTTCACTGATGCACGCTTTGCCACCACCACCGAGGTCTACCCGGACAGCCCGCGCACCAACCCGCAGGAATGCAACGACGCCCAGGTGGCGGCGGTATGCGCCGGCCTGGATTTCGCCCTGGCCGCACAGTAGCGTGCCACGTTCCGGGCGGTGACCGGCATCAGCCGGTGCCGCTTGGCCGGCGCGGTGGCGAGCGGCGCGCCGGTCGTCGCCCGGCAGCCGGCGAAGACATCCAGATCGCGCTGGTACACGCTGCTGCTGACACCGAACAGGCCCAGCAGGGAATGGAAGACATTGTCGTGGCTGTAGGCGCGGTGCAGCGCATTCCCACGCAGGCAGGCCATGTCCAGGCCCGCGTTGCGGCTGAACTCCGTTGAGAACCACATCACCATCGGCACCTGGGTCTGTTCGCGCGGGGCGATGAAGTAGGGCGTGCCGTGAAGGTACATGCCGCGTTCGCCGAGCGACTCACCATGGTCGGAGATATAGATCAGCGCAACGTCGCGGTGGTCCGAATAGCCCTGCAGCAGGTCGATGGTCTCCGCCAGCACCTGGTCGGTATGCACCAGGGTGTTGTCATAGGTGTTGACCAGTGCCTCGTTGCTGCAGTGCTGGATCTGGTTGCTGTCGCAGGTCGGGCTGAAGGCCCGCGACGCTGCGGGATACCGTTCAAAGTAGGTCGGCCCATGGCTGCCGAGTTGATGCAGCACGACCAGGGCATCGCCGTGGATGGCGTCGATGCGTGCGCCGAGCTGATGCAGCAGCACGTCGTCGTAGCAGGTGCCGTCGGCGTTGACGCACCGGCCGGCCACCTTGAGTGCGGGCATGTCCTCGGTCGGAACGCGCTCGCACACGCCCTTGCAGCCGCCATTGTTGTTGTTGCGCCAGAGCACGCCGACGCCGGTACGCTGCAGGATGTCGAGCACGTTCTCCTCGGTCGCCGCGCGGACGTCGTCGTATTGCTGGCGGGTCATCTGCGAGAACATGCACGGTACCGAAATCGCCGTTGCGGTTCCGCATGAGGAAACATCACTGAAGCTGATGACGCCATCCTTGCGCGAGAGCCGGGGATTGGTCGCGCGTGGGTAGCCGTTGAGCTGGACGTTCTGTGAACGCGCGGTCTCGCCGACGACCATGACCACCAGCTTCGGGCGCGGGCCCGGAAAGCGCCGCGCGTCCGTGCCGATTGGGCGCAACGGTTGCTGGCGGGTGCTGTAGAGGCTCTTCAGGTAGCCGTGGGTATGGCGCACCACGTTCAACGGCAGTACCTGGTCGCGGATGTAGCGGTTGTTGCGCAGCAGCGAGGAGTAGTCCTTGTAGAACGAAAAGCCGATCACCAGCAGCACCACAAGCGACGCCAGGACGTTGGCCGGCCACACCAGCAGCGAACGTATCGAACCGGCCCCGCTGGTGGTGCGCACCAGGGCGAGCCCGGCAGCGGGCAGCATGCCCAGCGCCAGCAGGGTCAACAGCAGCGGCAGCGACAGATAGGCGTTCAGTTCGGCCTGATTGGTCTCGAACACGTTCTGCACCATGCTGCGATCGATCAGCACGTTGTAGTGCAGCATGAAGTAGCTGCACGCGGCGCTGACGACAACGAGCAGCACCAGCAGCGGCCTGCGCAGGAATGGCAGTGCCAGCAGTGGCGTCAGCAGCAGGTTGAACAGGCAGAACAGCAGCGGCGGCAGGCTGGCCAGGAACAGCATGCTGCGCAGGCTGTTGAGATCGATCAGCCCCCAGAGCGTCTTCCAGAGGGCAATGTTTCCAATCGTGGCGAAGAACAGTGCGGCGGCCCAGACCAGAACGATTGGATGGGACCGCGGGAAACGGAGGCATTGACGCACGAGCAGGTTCCGCGGAACAGGAGTGCGCGCAGTATCGAAACGGCCTTATCAGGAAGTTGTCAGGATTGCCGGGCTAGCCCAGCAGGATCACGCCCCACACCGCACCCACCATCAACAACGCGGTGGTCTGCGCGGCGCTGCCCATGTCCTTGGCGTTCTTGGACAGCGGATGCTTCTCCAGCGAGATGCGATCAACCACGGCTTCAATCGCCGAGTTGAGCAGTTCCACCAGCAGGCTGATGAAGCAGACCGCCAGCACCAGTGCCCGCTCGACCGTGCTGATGTCCAGCACGAACGCAGCCGCCATCAGCAGCGCGTGCAGCAGCAACAACTGGCGGAACGCCGCCTCGCCGCGAAAGGTGGCGATGAAGCCATCGCGCGAATGGATGAGGGTGTGGAAGATGCGGCTCAATCCGGTCTTGCCGTGCGGGTACTTGCCGCTGTCCTTGGGGTGCTGCATGCCGTCTCCAGAGCGGGGGAGCAGCCCGGAGCATGTGCAGCCCGATGTCAGGAATCCGTCAGATGCGGGGGGCGGGGCCAGCGCAGGGTGAACCGGCACCCCTGCCCGGAGGATTGCACGGTCATCGTCCAGCCCAGGTGCTCGACGATGCGCTGCACGATCGACAACCCCAGCCCCTCGCCGCTGTGCGCGCCACCCGGCGCGAAGCGCTGGAACTGCCGTGGGTCGATGCTGGACGGCAGGCCGGGTCCGGTGTCAGCGACGATGAGTGCGGTGTCGTGGAGGGTGATTCGCACCTCGCCGCTTTCGGTGTACTGGCAGGCATTGCGCAGCAGATTCCAGATGATGCTGTGCGCCAGATCCGCGTTGGTGACCAGCACGGCGTCATGCCGGGCATCAAACGCAACGGTCACCGGCTTGCCGGAAAGCCAGGGCTGGCAGCGCTCCATGCAGGATTCGAGCAGCGGACGCAGGGCCACCGCGTTGCGCGGCACGGCGCCGGGGGCACGCGAGAGCAGCAGCAGGCAGGTCAGCTGGCGCTGCATCTCCTGGGTGGTACGCAGGATGCGTGCCGCGCTGGGAACCAGGTGGCTGTCGGCCGGAAGCTGGCAGGCCAGCGTTTCGGCAGCACCGCCGATGATGGCCAAGGGCGTGCGCAGCTCGTGGCTGGCATCGCCGCTGAAGCACTGCTCGCGATGCAGGAACCGTTCGAGCTCGTCACTATGGCGGGCAAAGGCGCGCGCGAGCACGCCGATCTCGTCGCGTGCGTCCTGGTAGGGAAAGGGCTTGTGGCCGTCCTGCACCGCATCGGCCAATCGTGTGATGGGCGCGATGACGTGGGTAGCGACCTTGCGGCCGATCAGGAAGGCGCCGAACACGCAGACCGAAATGACCAGTGCCGCAAAGGCATTGATCAGGTGTTCCAGATAGCCATAGGGTGCGGCGTCCTGCAGCAGGTAGTAGCGTTGGCCACCACTGTCGAACACACGCAGGTGCCACTCGTTGGGCGCCTCTTCGCCGTGGTAGCCCGGGCCGTATTGGCGCAGCACGACAGGCACGTCCTGGGCATCGAACAGCTGGGTCCCTGGTGGCAGGGCGGGGCGTTGGCCACGATCCAGCGCGGCCTGCAGCCTTTGCACTTCGCCGTGCTGGGTCCGTGCGACGACAGCAGTCCGGACCTGGTCGTAGTCGACCTGTTCGGCCAGTACGATGAAGCCCATGGCACCGGCCATCAACAGCACGAACGAGATCGTGATGCGGGTGCGCAGGCTCAGGCGGCGGTAGAGGGAGGCAGGGCTCACGCCTGCATGCGCCAGCCGACGCTGTGCACCGTGGTGATCAGCGCGGTGTCGAAGCTGCGGTCCACCTGCAGGCGCAGCTCATGGATGTGGGTTCGCAGCGCGCCGCTGTCCGGTGGCTCGTCGCCCCAGACCAGGTATTCCATCTCCTGCTTGCGCACCACGGCGGGAGCTGCACGCACCAGGCACATCAGCAGCTTGTGCGACGTGGGCGTCAGCGCAATGCAGCGGCCTTGCCGCCAGGCCTGTGGCGAGCGCGTGTCCACCTGCAGGTCCTTCCACGCCAGCACGCTCTGGACCTGGCGCCCCTGTGCCCTTCGTACGAGGGCCTTGATCCGTGCATCCAGTTCCACCAGCGAAAACGGTTTGACCAGGTAGTCATCCGCGCCCAGGGCCAGGCCCTGCACACGGTCTTCGACCGGATCGCGCGCGGTCAGCATCAGGATCGGCACCGGGTTCTGGAACTCCTGGCGCAGCTTCTGGCACAGCGTCATGCCGTCCAGGCGCGGCAGCATCAGGTCCAGCAGGATGGCGTCGTAGTCGTGCTGCGTGGCCCGGCGCAGGCCACTGGCGCCGTCGCGCGCGTCGTCCAGCACGTAGCCGAGCGGTTCAAAGAAGGCATACAGGTTGGCAACCAGCTCGGGGTTGTCTTCGATGATCAGCAGGCGGGTCATGGCATGCGTCCTTGCGCGTGGCCGAACTCTGCCCGATCGATGGCCGAATGCCAATGCCCTTGCTGAATGGATCGCGGCCTGGGTTCGGCCCGGTCAAGCGACGTTCAATCGCCCGGGCTGCGTGAATCGCGGATCGAGTAGATCACCGAGAAGATCTTCCAGCCCTGCTCCGTGCGGACCAGCTGCCACATTTCCTTGCCCCAGTTGGTCTTCACCCCATCGTCGTGGAAGCTGTAGTCAAACGAGACCGAGGCCACATCGCCGTCCGTCTCGATCTTCGTGTTGGAGAACTTCTCCTCCTTCGGCTTCGGCGAGGCGACCGCCCCGTCGATCAGCGCGATGAAGTTGTTGGCGGGAATCTGCCGTGCCTTGATCGCATCGGGCTTGGCCTTGCGGATGTCCTGCAGGCGCACATCCTCGGAAACGAACTGCCAGCCGATGTCTTCCGGTTTATCAGAGAAGAACAGGCCCATGTAGGTCGGCTTGTCCTTGTTGATCAGCGAGGTGCGGAACGCTTCGACCACCTGTTCGATCGCCTTGACGTCGGCGGGGGCGTCCTTTGCGGCGTGGGCCGGCAAGCACGCCGGGAGGAAAAAGGCGAGGGCAGCGAAGCGTGCACGTGCGTTGGGCATCATGGGGTCCTGGGGAGGAATAGGGTGGCGCGGGCGCATCACCGCGCGCAGGTTCGCCAGAAGAGCACGTGGTCTTCGGTCCTGTTGATGGCGACGAAGACTGATTTTCCGGATTCGGGCGCGCAGCGAAAGACGTGGTACGACGACTTGAGCGTCCCGTCGCCCGGCCACCAGTATCGATCGAACGCAACAGGATCGCTGCTACTGAATGTCGTTGTCTGGCAATCCGCAGGCAGCTGCAGTGATACCGCAGGGGGTTTGGTGAAGGCCAGCGCGCTGGTGCTCGAGTCGAGGTCATGTACCTCCCGCAGGTCGGTCGCCGCTTGCGGCACCCAGCCGGGAATCCATCCCTTGTTCACCATGTCGGAATCGAGCGCCTCGCGCAGCGTGTCGAACGAACTGTCCATAACCAGGCCGCAGGCGCATAGCACCGTGCAGGCCGCCAATGGAAAGGCAGATCGCAACTTGATCCAGGTGGTGGGTGGAAACATGGTTCCTGCTACCCCGGGGAATACCGTCCGACCTATCGGGTCAGTGCGTCGAACAGGCGATTGCGGTCCGCATCGCTCATCGACCAGCTCTGCCCGAGCGGGGCCATGCGCACGGATTCGGTCTGGCCACAGGCCCGGTACTGCCAGGTTTCCGAGCCATCGGGCTGGGCGGCCACGTCGATGCCGTCCAGGCGCGCGCACTGCAGCCGAGCCAGCACCATCGGTGCAAAGTGCAGCATGTAGTGCTGCACCCGGTCGGCCGGCATTGCCGTGCCGGAAGGCAGCGGGTGGGCCGGGCCGTACTCGGCGAGCAGGCCAACGCAGGTCGCTGCGGCGGACAAGGTATTGCGACCGAAGGCGCGGGAGGCATCCCGCTCCACACTCTTTCCCAGAGTCCTGCCTTCCTTGCTGCTGGCATAGGCCTCGGCGGCCTGCAGTTGCGCGGCGTCGAGTGTCGACAGCCAGTGCTTGCGGCCCTCCTGCAACTGCAGTTCCAGGCCGGGCAGGCTCTTCTGGCAGCGCGCGGTGATCGCCTGTGTCTGCACGAAATCCTGCCCACGATCGCCCGGCATTGCGGTCGCTGTTGCGGCCGCTGTTGCCGCCGCTGGGGCAACAGCCAGGGCCATGCAGGCGATCACCAGATTCCGTCCCATTCCATTGCGCATCCTGCACCCCATGGAGAGTTTGACGGCGCACGCTAGCACGGATGCCGGGCGCTGCAACAGGCCCGCGTGTCGAGGTTTGACGTTGAAGAAGGTCTGCGCGGATGATGCGCGGGCGCGCGGCGCAGGAGGGGATCTGTCAATGAGGGCACTGATGTGGGGGCTTGCGGGCCTGTTCGTGGCGTACGTTGCCGGTTGCTCGGCGATCTCGGCGTGGCATTCCCACGCGCTTGCCTCGGTCCCGGTCGGGGCGAGCAGGGGCGAGGTACTGCGGGCGCTGGGGCCCCCTGACGTGGTGGAGCACGCCGATGTTCCCTTCACCCGCTATGCCAGCCGTGGATGCAGTGGTCGCTGTGCGCAGCGATGGTGGTATGAGAACCGGCTGGGACTGGATACCGAAGCCTGGTCGGTGGAACTGGATGCTTCCGATCGCGTAATTGCAACGTCGCGCCTGACATCACCGTAGACGACCGCAGCAAGCGCATGCGTATCCATCGTCCTTTCATCTTCATCGCAAGCCTGGCCCTGATGGCGTGGTGCGGGCTGATGGGCGTACTGGTGCTCATCCATGGCTTCAACGAGCACGGCCTGCGCTGCGGCAGGCTGTGCTCACTGCAGATCTCCATCCGCCTGCTTTTGGGTGATCGAGGATTCGAAATACTGGTGGCGATGGGGCTATTTGCCACAGCGCTGATGTGCGGGTATATCGCGCTGCGGGAGGGCCTGCATGGCGGGCCGCGGAGGCGGGCGGGGCGCCGTGGGCGCAGACACCGCCGACCGGGGCGGCCCCGGTCGTAAGGTGTCTGCACCGATGTAAATCGCTGCGTGTGCGGACGCTGCAGGTCGCTTCAGCGATGCAGGGCGTCGATGATCAGCCCGGTGGCGATCTCCACCAGCAGGTACTCGTTATCGGACTGGCGCACCCAACGCCGGTCGCGGCCCGGTTCGCGCAGGTCATAGCGCGCGTAATCGTCTACCCAGTAGCGGCGGTCCACTTCGGCCCACGGCAGGCGCTCGCCACGTCGCCAGGCCTTCTTCTGCCAGCCCGGCGGCGGCGCATCGCGGTTATGCGGGCCGCCCGCATGCGGCGGCGGGCCGTTGCCGCGGGCGTGGTGCGGCGGATCGGCGAAGGCGGGGGCCGCAGCCAACGCGGTGGTGGTGGTCAAGGCGATGGCAAGCAAGCGTGTGGTCTTCATGGAGATGCCTCCGTCATGGCCGCAGCATGCGGCGCTGTGGCGGGAATATAGGGCAGTCAGTGTGAATGAATACGGGTGTAGGCGGTACATTCCTGAACAGACGGCGCGGCCTGCAGCCGCTGCCAGGCAACGGGTCACTGGACCCCGCCCGGGGCTGAATCTGTTGCAGCCCAGCCTCCACCCAACGACAGGAAAAGATCCATCTGCCGGTCAATGCGCTCCGCGCGCGAGACGGCCAATGCGGACTCCGCATCTGCCAGCGCGGCCTGGGCAGAAAGCAGGTCGAGAAAATCGATCCTGCCGAAACGGTAGAGCTGCTGCGCCTGCCCGGCGGCCCGCGCTGCATCCCCACGCGCCTGCGCCAGGCTGCGCTCGCGTTCAAGCTCCTGCGTGCAGGCAGAAAGCGCGGTCTCGGTCTGCCGCAGTGCCTGCAGCACGACGCCGTCAAAGGACGCGAGCGCGGTATCTGCGTTGGCACCGGCCGCTGCGATGCGGGCCTTGGCCACGCGGCGGTTGGGCCAGTGCCATGACAGCACGGGACCGATGCCCGCACCGAAGCCGTCGGCCGACAGCAGATGCGCCGGTGTGCCGGCCACGCCCGAAGAGGCGCCCAAGGTGATCTGCGGATAGAGACCCGCCGTCTCGACACCGATCATTGCAGTCGCGGCGGCCAGGCTGCGTTCGGCGGCACGTATGTCGGGGCGCCGCTGGAGCAGCTGCCAGCCATCACCGACCGGCAGCGCCTGCTCCAGCTCAGGGGGCTGGGGGCAGGCTTCGGCCTCCCTGGGATAGTCCGCCGGGAGCCTGCCCATCAGTGCGGCCAGTTCGAACAGTGCGGCCTGCCGTTCCGCCAGCAGGTGCGGTATCGCCGCCGCGCTGCGATTGACGGCGGCACCGGCACGGCTGACATCGAAGTCCGTTCCGCGCCCGCCTGCAGCCAGGCGTCGGGTTGCGTCCAGGGTGGCGCGCTGCACCGCCAGCACCTGCCGGGTTGCAGCGAGCGTGTGATTGCGGGTGCACACCTGGAGATAGGCACGGGTGACGGCCGCAGCGACGACCACGCGGACCTGGTCGCGTGCCGCAGCAACCGCCTCCGCGTCGGCGTTGGCGGCTTCGATGCCGCGGCGGATGCCGCCTGCAAGATCCAGTGGATAGGAGAGGTGAAGGCCGAGCGCATACGACTGTGGCGCGGCCGATGCCTGGGTGTAGCCACCGGCATGGGTGAGCGTGCCCGATGCATCCACGTCGGCTTGCACGGCACCGCGCGCGCGGTACTCCAGCACGGTGGCGCTGGCGCGCCGAAGGTTGGCATCGGCGGCGCGCAGGTCGGTATTGGCCGCCAGTGCTTCGCGTACGTAGGCGTCAAGCTGGGGGTCGCCATACAGGTGCCACCACCGATCCGGTGGCACGTCGTGACTGAGCGACGGGTCCTGGCCCGAGACGAACGCCCGCGCAGCCTGTTGTGAAGCTGCGACGGCGTTCGCAGGCAGGTGATAGTCGGGGCCGGATACGCAGGCCGTCAGGGGCAGCAACAGGGCAAGCAGCCCACCACGTACTGTCCGCACGCTCACTTGCAGGCTCCCGGTGCCGAGGGCGTGATGGTCACACTCGCAGTGCGACCCACGATCAGGCGCGTATCCGGCGGCGCATCATCGATACGGATGCGTACCGGGATGCGCTGTGCCAGCCTCACCCAGGTATAGGTCGGCGCCACGGCCGGCAGCAGGTTGTGCGTGCTGGAGCGCTGATCGTCGGCAATGCCGGCGGCGATGGTCTCCACGTGTCCGCGGACATCGCGGGTGTCGCCCATCAGCCGCGCCACGGCGGCATCGCCCTCGGTGATGCAGCCCAGTTTGGTTTCCTCGAAGTAGCCCTCGATGCGCAGGCTGCCGGTGTCGATCAGCGCCAGCGCCTGCGCGCCCGGTTGCAGGTAATCGCCCGCATGCAGGTCCAGGTTGGTGACGATGCCGTCGGTGCTCGCGCGCACCTCGGTGCGTTGCACGTTGAGCTGGGCAACGCGCTGTTCGGCCCGTGCCTGCGCCAGGGCGGCCAGCTCGGTATCGACCTTGGCGGCATTGCGTTCGCGTGTTTCCGAGGCGACCAGGTTGCCAAGTGCGTTGTCCCGCGTCGATTCGCGGCGGGCCAGCGCCAGCGTCGCGCGTGCGCTGCTGACCGCTGCGTCGGCCTTCTCAAGCGCGGCAGCCAGGCGTGGCTGATCCAGCACCAGCAGCAGTTGTCCGGCGCTGACCCGCTGGTTGTCGTGCACCAGCACCTGGGTGACCAGCCCCCCCATGTCCGACGCAACGCGCACCACATCGGCGCGGACCCGTCCATCCCGCGTCCACGGGCGTGTTTCGTAACGCTTCCAGATGGACAGCGCGGCGACGACAGCAATCGCGAATACAACCAGCGTAGCGCTCCAGCGCCCGATGACAGCAAGCAGGTGTTTCATTTCATTTCTCGAGCAGGGGCGAGAGCCGGATCATCAGCTCCGCCAGGATCACGAACAGGGACAGGCCCACCAGTGGTCGCGCGGCGAACAAGCGGTACAGACCGAGACTGGCGAGCAGGCGCGAGGTCAGCATCGACAGCGCCAGCGCGGCGGCGGCCACGGCGAGCAGGCCGGGGATCAGCACGCCATCAATGGAGAGATCAGAAAACATGAGGTCAGTGCCGAAGGGTGAGAGCAGGCGCCAGCAGGTCGCGGCGCAATCCGCAGAGCAGGTGCGACAGATGCTCACGATCATCCCCGCTGCTGGCCACTGCTGCCTCGCGCATGCGGTCGAGCAGTTCCAGAAGATGGGCGTCGACACTGCGTGGCGCGTGCGCGCGGATCCTGAAATGTGCGGCGACGCGTTCGATCAGCGCCGCATGAAGCACCCGGACCTGCGGGTTTTCCTGGCACTTGTCCAGTGCGCGGAGTTGGTTGGATGCACGTACCGCACGCACGTCCGCAAACAATGCCCGCAGGTCGTCTGCGGTACTGGAACCGCCCCGCAACCGGGGAGCGAGCAGCCCGATTCGATCCAGCATGCGGCTGAGCCAGGCCCGGGCCACGCCACCTTGTCCGGCGGCGTGTCGTGCGATATCCCGACGGATCGAACGCTCCAGCCGTGCGCGGTTGCGGCCCGCATCGGCGGTCTGGAACAGCTGCATGCTGCACAGTGCCACTGTCGTACCCACGAACAACGCTACGCTGTTGTTGAGTGCGCCGACGATGTTGACCGTATTGGTCGCGCCCAGTCCCGCGATGAGCGGAAACGTCAGCACCACGCCCAGGGCAGCCATGATGAAGGGAGGCCGGGCCAGGAACGATCCGCACAGCAGCAGCGCAGGCGCCAGCGCGGCAGTCAGGCCGACGACATCGGACAGCGCGGGGAAGATCAGCAGACCGTAGAGCAGGCCGACGCCAACGCCGATCAACGATCCCACCAGATAGCGCATGACATGCGGCGCAGGCGCTTCGATCGTGCCGAACAGCACGCACGCCGTGCCGATGATGGACACCGCCGTGGCGCCGTCCGACCAGCCGGTAACGATCCACAACACGCAGCTCAGCAGGATGCCGACGAACGCGCCCAGCGCGCTGCGCAGGGCAAGCCGATGATCCCGGTGAAGTACCGCACCCTGCGCATGTCGCGCAAGGCGGGCAGGTACATGCCGGCGCCAGTCGGGCCGGGCAGTGCATAGTTGTGCCTGCAGCACGCGGCAGTCGGTGTGGGCGAGGTCGAGCTCGGCCTGTTGCGCGGCGAGGCCGGTCTGCATCAGCTCGCGCCAGCCAGGCGAATCCATCGCGCTGGCCTGTGATGAGCGCAGCCGTGCGAGGGAATCTTCCACCGCGCTGGAGAGCATCAGTACATCCAGCATCCGGTCATGCAGGGCGCGCAGGATCTGCACCTGGGCCACGCCGTGGGCGCTGTCGAAGGGCAGGTGGATCGACAGCACATGCAGCTCGAGCAGGTCGGCGGCCACTTTCGAGCGGTCCGTCGCCAGCACCGTGTCCGATGCACCGGCGCGCATGTCCCGTGTCCATCGTTCCGCGTCATCCAGCACGGCAGCAACCCGCGCGTGCACGCGTATCGAGACCCGGCGCGGCAGCACCAGCGCGTGTACCAGCGTTGCGGCCAGGATGCCGATGGCGATTTCCTGCACCCGCGTGATGGCAATGGTGAACACGTCTCCCGGCACCATCACCGCAGGAAAGCCGATCAGGCTGGTGGTATAGCCGGCCAGCAGGAACGCATAGGCACGTGGCGTGCGGTCGAGCATCGCCAGATACAGGCACAGCGCCATCCAGGTCGCGAGCGCGGCGCTCAGCACCAGGGGTGCATTGGCGAAACGTGGCACCAGCACGACGGTGGCGACGGCTCCGCCCACGGTACCGAGCAGGCGGAACAGGCCGCGGCTGAGTGTCGCCCCGGACAGAGGCTGCGATACCAGATAGACCGTGCCGATCACCCAGAACGGGCGATTCAGGCCGATCCTTAGAGAGACATACAGCCCCAGCGACGCGGCGAGCAGGCATTTGAGCGAGAACAGCACCGCCTCCTGGTCGGTCCTGAGGGCAGGGCTTTTCAACCAGGCGAATGCCTGGAACACGTGGAGACGGGCAGGGGTGGGGGCGTGCATGCGGCTCATGCTAGTGATCGGCCGCACTGGCGAATTTCGCTACAATGACAATCAATCGCTAAAACCGGTCAATGTGAGAATGGCTCGCATTTCGCTCCCCGGCTTTGACCTGGACCCGGACGAGACCGATCGCCCGGCGGTTGCCAGCCGCCTGCAGGTGGCCGAGCACGACGCGGAAATTCCGGTGCATGAGCACCGCAAGGGTCAGCTCATTCTTGCGCTGCATGGCGCGGTGACCTGCGAAGTGGCCAATGCGCTGTGGATCGTGCCGCCCCAGTGTGGCGTCTGGATTCCGGGCGGCATGCCGCACAGCAACCGCGCCACCGCCAACGCGCGCCTGTGCTACCTGTTCGTCGAGCCCGGCATCGTCGACCTGCCGGCGCAGTGCGTGACGCTGGCCATCTCGCCGATGCTGCGCGAGATGATCCTGCATCTGGCCGACGCGCCGCTGGACTATCCGCATGGCAGCCACACCGACCGGCTGGCGCGGGTGTTGCTGGACGAGCTGGTACAGATGCCGGCCGAGCATCTGTCGCTGCCGGTCAGCCATCACCCGAAGGTGCGTGCGCTGGCGGCGGCGCTGTCGGCGGATCCGGCAGACCGCAGCACCATCGGCCAGTGGGCCGTGCGCCTGGCCCTCGGCGAGCGCACGTTGACCCGGCTCATCGAACGGGAAACGGGCTTGTCCTTCGGGCGCTGGCGGCAGCAGCTGCACCTGCTCATCGCCATTCGTGAACTCGCCGCCGGTGCACCCGTACAACGCGTTTCCGAGACGTTGGGCTATGAGTCGGTGACGGCCTTCATCACGATGTTCAAGAAAGCGCTTGGCCTTTCCCCGGCGCGGTACTTTGCGGTGCGCCTGCGTGGGCAGTAGCGGGGAACAACCCGGGAAGCCCCTGCCTGGAACAGCTACTTCGAGGTGCCGGAGACCGATTGAATCGCGGCCACCACCGCAGCAGGCTCCTCGCGCTGGAGGGTGTGGCCGGTTGCCAGGTAGCGGTACGAGCCGCGCGTGAATCCCGAAAAGAGCAGGGCGTGCTGTGCTTTCCAGAGTGCCTTGCCCTCTGCGGTTTCCTCGAAGAACAGCGGTTCGGCAGCCAGCTGGGTTGCAGTCAGCAGCGCTACCGGCACGTCCGGCATCGTGCGCGGGGTTTCCGCACCGGGTGCATCCAGCTGTTCGGTCAGGACGGCGTAGTCGGCGGCCATGGCCGGCGGCAGCATCGCCCGCAGCTGGGCATCATCTGCCTGCACGCGGGCACTGTCGGCCTGCTTGAACGCATGGCGCTGACCCATCGTGGCCGGGTCCACCAGCACCAGGCCCTGCAGGCGCTCCGGTTGGCGGCGTGCAAACTCCGTGGCCAGCAGGCCGCCATAGGAATGACCCACCAGCACCACGCGGCGACCGGGGGCGAGCGTATCGATCACGGCCGTGAGGTCGGCCAGATGCGCATCGCCGTCCGGCCAGGTGCAACAGATCACCGAGCCCGACGGCAGCAGCGTTTCCTATGTCTACGATGCGGCGCTGCGCTTGACCGATATCGAGGACAACGCGGGCAACACGATTCACTACACGCTGGACAATGCCGGCAATCGCCTCAAGGAAGACACGCTCGATGCAGGCGGTACCCTGCGCCGCACCCTGGCACGGACGTTCAACACGCTCGGCCAGCTGACCGCACTGAAGGACGCGAGCAATCACGCCACCGGCTTTGCCTACGATGCCAACGGCAACCCGCAGACGGTGACCGACGCACTGCAGCGCGTGACCAGCCAGCAGTACGACCCGTTGAACCGCTTGGCGCAGACCCTGCAGGACGTGGGCGGCGTGGCGGCGGAGATCCGCAGCCAGTACAACGCGCTGGATCAGGTCACCCAGGTCACCGACCCGAAGGGTCTGCACACCACTTATGCCTATAACGGTTTCGGTGATCTGACCGGGCAAGTCAGCCCGGACAGCGGTGCCAGCAGCTTCACCGTGGATGCCGCCGGCAATCGCAAGACGGCCGCCGATGCACGCGGCGTCACCGCCACCTATCACTACGATGGGCTCAACCGCCTGATCGGCATCGCCTATCCGGACCCCAATCTGGACGTGGGCTACAGCTATGACGTGGCGCCGGCCGCCTGTGCCGCCGACGAGCGCTTCGCCAAGGGACGGCTTGGGCAGGTGCTGCATGCCAATGGCAGCACCCAGTACTGCCATGACCGCTTCGGCCAGGTCACCCGCAAGGTACAGACCGTCAACGGCGTTGCCAGCACGCTGCGCTACGCCTATAGCAAGTCGGGCCGCCTGACCGCGTTGACCTACCCCGACGGCAGCGTGGCTGACTACGTGCGCGATACCCAGGGCCGCATCAGCCAGATCGGCCTGACCCGCCCCGGCCAGGCGCGCCAGATCGTGGTGAACAACGTGACCTATGCGGCCTTCGGCCCGGCGACCGGCTGGACCTACGGCAACGGCCGCCAGCTGCAGCATCCGCTGGATCTGGATTACCGCCCGCAGGCGGTGCATGACCCGGCCGCCGGTGGCCTGTCGCTGGGCTATGGCTACGATCCCGTCGGTTCGATCACCGAGCTGAAGAACGGCACAGGCTCGACGGTGCTGGCCAAGTACGCCTATGACGCGCTGGGTCGCCTGACCCAGACCCAGGACGGCACGACCGGCACGCCGATCGAAACCTATGCCTATGACGCCACCGGCAATCGCACCGCGCTGACCACCTCGGCAGGCACGGCCAGCTACACCTATCCCGCAACCAGCCACCGGCTGACCGCCGTGGACGGCGAAGCGCGCGACCATGACGCGGTGGGCAACACCACCCGCATCGGCGGCAAGTCGTTCATCTACAACGATGCCAACCGCATGAACGCGGTGAAGCAGGGCAATGCGGTGCTGGAAAGCTACGGTTACAACCATCGCGGCGAGCGCGTGTTGCGCTCCGCGGCCGCCGGCGCGGCTCAGATCACCTTGTACGACGAGGCGGGGCAGTGGCTGGGCAACTACTCGGCCACGGGGCAGGCGCAGCAGCAGGCCATCTGGCTGGACAACTACCCGGTGGCACTGATCAACACGCCGGCTACCGGCGTGCCGGAGCTGGCCTACGTGCAGCCGGATCATCTGGGCACGCCGCGCGTGGTGATCGATCCGGTACGGAATGTCTCGATCTGGGAGTGGAGCAACAAGAGCGAGGTGTTCGGCAACCAGATTCCGAGTGCAGACCCGGACGGGGATGGTGTGGCGTTCGAGCTGGCGCTGCGCTTCCCGGGCCAGCAGGCCACGGATGCGAGTGGGTTGTTCTACAACTATCAGCGGGAATACGACCCGGCGGTGGGGCGGTATTCGCAGAGTGATCCAATTGGATTGGAGGGTGGGATTTCCACCTTCTCATATGTTGGCTCTCGGCCAACCTTCTCGATCGATCCGCAGGGGCTTCAGGTTATCGGAAGCCCAAGGGAGATGGTCAATCCCCTCGATGAGTCCCAGGCAAGAATGTTGCTTCCATGGGTTGCGGACATGACTCCAGGTGTCGGGGACGTCAAAGGCATTTACGAAGCATGTGAGAACCCAACGCCGGGCAATATTGCGATGGCGGCGATCGGTATTGGCCCTCTTAAGCTCCTGAAACTGCCAGTCAAAGCTGGCCGGATACTGCTCACATTTGGCCGAGTGGACAATCAGGTTTATCACGCCTTCCGGCACGTCGAAAAGGCTGGGATGGATAGCGTTAGTGTGAAGGCGGCGATTGCCGCCGATATTGAGCGAATCGGGGCGAATCACCCCTCTGGAACATATTCTGGCTCTGTGACGGTCGACGGTGTTAAAATTGAATACAGCTCCCATAAGTTTCCTGATGGAAGCATTAATGTAAGTAGAATTACTCCGCCCAGGAATTGATGCATGTACAGGCATTTATCGGAATCTGAAAAATCATTAGTGAAATTGATGCTTCAAGGTGTGGATTTTCCGGGCATCACTGCTGATTCACTTGCGGCGATTGAAGTTGAGGAGATGGATGATGGCGGGATGGGGAGCCTGCTGTTCAAATCAAGCAAGCTCGACCGTTTGCTTGGAAAGGAGCTGGCCAGCAAAACCTTTGTCGACACGGATGGGGTTGAAGTTATAGTGACACTTTCACTGGACAATTATGGAGATCTTTTTGAGTTGGATGTATGGAAAGTCGACTTCTCGCCAGTTATTAGCCTTCGTCCCAGGAGGGCGTCCGCTGCGGGCTAGTAAGAGCCTAAACGTTTCCGCCCTCGCTCCTTAGCTATCCAAGGAGGCGCCCGGACTGAGGATGTTCCGAGCAATAGGTGATCGGTTGGACCTACGGCAACGGCCGCCAGCTGTAGCGTCCGTTGGATCTGGATTGCCGCCCGCAGGCGGTGCATGACCCGGCCGCCGGTGGCCTGTCGCTGGGCTACGGCTATGATCCGGTCGGTTCGATCACCGAGCTGAAGAACGGCACAGGCTCGACGGTGCTGGCCAAGTACGCCTACGACGCGCTGGGTCGCCTGACCCAGACCCAGGACGGCGCGACCGGCACGCCGATTGAAACCTATGCGTATGACGCCACCGGCAATCGCACCGCGCTGACCACTTCGGCGGGCACTGCCAGCTACACCTATCCCGCAACCAGCCATCGCCTGACTGCTGTGGATGGCGAGTCGCGTACCCATGACGCAGCGGGCAATACCACCAGCATCGGCATCAAGACGTTCACCTACAGCGATGCCAATCGCATGAACACGGTGAAGCAGGGCAACGCCACACTGGAGAGCTACGGTTACAACCACCGCGGCGAGCGCGTGCTGCGCACCCCGGCTGGTGGCGCTGCTCAGATCACCCTGTATGACGAAGCAGGGCAGTGGCTGGGCAACTACTTGGCCACGGGCCAGGCGCAACAGCAGGCCATCTGGCTGGACAACTACCCGGTGGCGCTGATCAATGTGCCGAGTACCGGCGTGCCGGAACTGGCCTACGTCCAGCCGGGTCACCTAGGTACGCCGCGCGTGGTGATCGACCCGGTACGGAACGTCTCGATCTGGGAGTGGAGCAACAAGAGCGAGGTGTTCGGCAACCAGATTCCGAGTGCCGACCCGGATGGCGATGGTGTGGCGTTTGAGCTGGCGCTGCGCTTCCCGGGCCAGCAGGCCACGGATGCGAGCGGGTTGTTTTACAACTATAGTGGTTCGATCAAAACATCAAGGGCGACTCTGCCGCTGACTCCGCTGCGGATCAGTTGGCAAATCGCCTCGGACGATCATCTGGACAAATGAGTCGTACGGGGAGTTGCTCGCAGATGTGCGGGAGCTATCGTCCCGGTGGAAACTTCCCCTACTGATGATTTGGACGCCTCAAATGTACGCCCCCAAGCTGCTCCCAGTCGTGATGCTGTCAATCGCACTTTCTGGTTGCATGGAAGTTGCCAGCACCGAGTATGCAGACCGCAATCAAGCCGTCTCAAGACAAGCAATCGGTGAATCGAAATGGTTGCCTTCATGGTTGCCTGAGGACGCAGTCAACATACGCGAGTCGCACGACATGGACACAAATGAATCGTGGCTGGTTTTCCGCCTGACCAGCGGGGTTCTTGCTTTGCCCGAAGAATGTAGGCTGGTGAGCAGGCCGGAGATGTCCGACGCGCGAGTCATGCGGAGATTTCCTCCGTTTGCCCGCAACGCGTGGTCGCGAGCGTCAAGCTATGGCGGCAAGTTCTATCTGTGTCCGGAGGGAAATGCTGGCCGCTGGGTCATGCGCGATGAAGAGCTGGGCCTTGTTTACAGCGGAATAAAGTTATAGGTGGCTGGGCGGTCTCACCTAGTAAGCGAAATGCGTGAGTGGCACGTGGCGATCTCCTTTCCCGGTGCCTGATTCGGCACTTTCCGGCCGAGCGTCGTGTGGGTTCGGGTATGTGTCAAATCGACCTTGCCACTTGTCCGTGTTCACGAATGGGAGGGCCGTGTAAGAAGATCGGATGGTCCGGCAAGCTTCAAGCACCCAGGCGTTCGGCAGGAAGATTGCTGGGCCGCGGTGACGACTGTGCGGGAGGACCTATGGGATATCGGCTCCATGGTCTATTGTGGCTGCAGCGCAGGTGGTGGATGGAGGCGAATGGACATGAAAGAATGCCTGAGAAAAAGAGGCGTGCTGTCGCCAACTGGCTTCTATGACCAATACTATGCGGAGAGTGGTCTGGATCAGGAAACCGTAGTGGAGCTGCTGGAGCATGTTGCAGACGAGCTTCGTTTGCCCTCCGGGAGGCTCCGTCCTGGAGATCGATTTTCGAAGGAACTGTCGCCTGGTGAAGCTCATGGCTGGGACTCGGGGTATGGGGTGTTGATATTCGAGCTTCAATCGCTCGCAAAAAAGCGTGGTATTGCAGTCGAGCGGCGGGTGGATTCGCTCGACGACTACATTCGTATCATGGCGGGTATCTATTGATGAGATTGATGCATCCCTGAATGGCTATCGGCGTAGACGTCGCAGTGCGTACTGAGAATTCGGGGATGCCGAAGGTGAGGTATGCCGCCGCTGTCGTTGCCGGTCTGGTTCTGGCCGGCTGTGCAACATCGGGTGGCGATATGATCGTGCGCGTCTCGGGAAGCGTGCCGCCAGGTCAGGGTGACGTTCGCGCTCTAGATTGTGAGCTGAGTATGCTCGGGGAGGACGAAGGTGTAGTTTCGTCGAAACCGGTTGGAAGCACATTCTCGGTCCCCATGATGGTCGTTGCAGGGCCGGAACCCAGAAGCTACCAATTCGCCGTCGAATGCAGGGATGGTCGAAGGTTCGCATCCAAAGAAGTACAGATCAGTAGTCGGCGGTCATATGCCCGGGATCTCAATCTTGGGGAGCTTCAGGAGCGGTGACCGGTGATCGTCCTCGCGCATCCCAGAGCTCTGATCGGGAATCTAGTACATGAGATTCATTTACGTGTTGCTCTTCATCCTTCTCACAGGTGCGGCGCTGTTTTCATTTCGCAAACTCCAACGAGGTGAGCTGGGCGAGAAGCCGGTTTATGCCGCTTTGCAAAGCGCCGAGCTGGAGTACAGACGCCAGCCGGTTGGCGACCTGATCTATGAAGAAGGGGGCGGGCATCTGCTCGCCGGGTTCTCTGTAGACGCGCAAGCGAGGGTTTGGGTTGCGTTGGACACAACGAGGGACAATGGGGATCTGTTTGTCGTCCCTATGCACGGGGAACAGAGAATCTCTTGTCAACTCGTCGATCAACTGGTGTCGGCCAATGTTGGATCAGCACAGGCTAGGCACGCGTTGAAGTCGTCTTGCGTGAAGTAGGGCGTTGCGAGGCTGAAGAAATTCCCCGTACACGCCGCAGCAATGATGGCGGCGGTGATTCGGTCGTTCTGTTGTATGGGTTTGGGGAATTCCAGTAGATGAGAGATTTCAACGCGCTCGAATGGTGTGACGCGACGTTGCTGGCTATCAACATCGATAGAAGGAATCCAGGCGTATGCGATGAGGTAAAGGTCCACGTGCGCTGGCCGGACGGTCGGGAGTCAATCGTTTGCTTCCCGGAAGCGTACGGGTGCTCTGCGCTCATGAACTTCGGCGTACTGGGTGACGAGGGAATTGAGTTCGCCAGAGTTGACGATGACGCGCCGGGACTCGCTGATCTTCTTGATCGTTGGAAGGCGGTCGGCTATCCGCTGTCCGGCCTGAAGTGTTTTCGTATCGAGACCACCTCGACCGGTAGCGTCATTCTGATCTACGCCAGGACATGGCGGATCGAGCATCTGCCGATGGCGGGTGCAGTGCCCTGAAAGACATTCCGTGCCCAGATTCCTCACCCCCGACAAGGTCTCCCTCATCCGGCGGAAGGCGCCTGAGAAGACCGAGCGGAGATATCCTTGGGGTCATGATTTTTGACTCTGCGGCGGCGTTGGCCGCCACACCTTGCATATTGGGGCCTTGATGATGGTGAGGATCCTGACAGCACTACTTCTGATTGGAGTCGGACTTGGATTCTCTGGCGGCGCATGGGCTCTAGGAAAGCGGCCCTTCAAGATGCTCCAGTTCTGCGTGCATGACCAAGACGGCTTGAAGCGGTTCAAGCAGACCCTCAGCTCTATTGCCAAGGACGAAGGAATGCAGTTCTTTGATGGCAGCGCTGAATTGGATCGCCAGCTTGCCAGGGCAAAGGTGGACGTGAAGCGCCCCGTCGTCTACGTCGGAGTGAAGCGGGAAGATGGCTCTGGACTGGAGGCGGGGAATCTCGGATTGGATCGCTTCGAGATAGCTATCGGCTTTTCTGAAGGGAAGATGCCCGCCGAGGCACGGTCATTTTCTGTCCGCGTCGAACGCGCTTTGGCAGATCGCTGGAATGTACACGCAGTTCCCCCGAACAAGGGCGCTGCGCCGACGGCGTGTCGGGCGGGAGGCGATCCTCGCTGAAGTCCGTTGCACATGGCATTCACCCTTCGGGCTGCAACCGCCCTACCGCCTGCGCGCACAACGACTGGCAGGCCATGACCAATCCTTCCATCACCCGGTCGCCCACGTACTGCCCGGGTTCGCCGTTCTGACGGGTGCGTTCGGCCGCCAGCAGCATTTCCAGCACCACCCGCAACCCGCTCAACGCGCAATCGGCGTCGGCCAGGGCCAGGCAGCGCCCGGGCAGCTGGTGACGCTCCGGCCAGGGTTGTCCGTCGGCCGCAGCACCGGAGCCGATGCGGTGGAGGTTGGCAATGAAGGTGTTCCTGTCCACTGTTGGCGCAGCCTGTGGCGCACCGTCGTCGCCGGCGGTGCTGCGGTAGGCGTGCAGATGCGGGAAGTCCGATTCGTTCATGGCAAGGCTCCGTGCAGGGCAATCGGTAGCCGCCACCCATAAAAGTGGCGGACGGTACGTGGTTCGAACACCGGGTTGATGTCAGTCCGGTGGGCCCGAAGGCCCCCACGCACCGCCCGCCATAGCCGGCAGACGGATTGCCAGCCGGCGCCACGCTAGGGTGGCGCCGGCTGGCAAGCGCATACATCAACATCAACTCGGGTGTTCGAAGCCCGGCCACCCTTTTCCGGTGGCACGCCATCTGAGCCCCTGGCGCTGTGCAATGCCAATCAGAAGAGTTGTAAACATCACTCGATTGGAGACGCTTTTGACATTGTCCTACGCTGTTAAGCCCCGCCAGTGCTGGCTGGCGTAGTGATCCGCCCGCAACCTGCAATCTGCGACAGGTGTCGAGGTTGTCACGGCGAACGGGCCGGGCGGGGAGGGCCTATCACGACAGGCGGCGCCAATTCAGGCTGCGTGGCTCACGGGTTGACGCTTTCAACGCCCCAGCGCACTCTGCGGGTTGGGGTCGACAACCCGTTCAGGGGCAGGGCTGCAGAGTGGTACCAGGAGGCGGAACAGCCATGAGCCAACTCACCGACAGCTTCGGACGCAGCTTTCCGTACCTGCGCTTGTCGCTCACCGAAGCCTGCAACTTCCGGTGCAGCTACTGCCTGCCCGACGGGTACCAGGCCGACGGCCGCCCGCGTTTCCTGCAGGTGGATGAGATCGGCCGCCTGGTGCGGGCCTTTGCGGCGCTGGGCATGAGCAAGATCCGCCTGACCGGCGGCGAGCCCAGCCTGCGCAAGGATCTGGACGAGATCATCGCCACCGTGGCGGCGGTTCCGGGCATCCGCAAGGTGGCCATCACCACCAATGGCACGCTGCTGCCGCGGCGCCTGCCGGGTTGGCACCGGGCCGGGCTGACCGCGCTGAACGTGAGCGTGGACAGCCTGCAACGCGAGCGTTTCCACACCATCACCGGGCACGACCGTCTGCCGGAGATCCAGCAGGGCCTGGCCCTGGCGCAGGCGCTGGGCCTGCCGGCGATCAAGCTCAATGCGGTGCTGCTGCGTGGCCTGAATGACGACGAGCTGCCGCAGTGGATGGACTACCTGCGTGACCGCCCCTTCAGCGTGCGTTTCATTGAACTGATGCGCACCGGCGACAACGAAGCCTATTTCCAGCGCCACCACCTGCGCGCCGACGTGGTGATCGAGCAGCTGCTGGCTGCCGGTTGGCACGAGCGGCCGCGCGCGGCCGATGCCGGCCCGGCGCGCGAGTTCGGCCACCCCGACCATCGCGGCAGCATCGGCATCATCGCCCCATATTCGCGTGACTTCTGCAAGGGCTGCAACCGCCTGCGGGTGACCGCCAAGGGCGACCTGCGGCTGTGCCTGTTTGGCGAGTTCGGCGTGCCGCTGCGTCCGCTGCTACAGCGCGATGAGGACCACGACGCGCTGCTGGCACGCATCACCACCCAGCTTGGCCTGAAAGCGGCCGGGCATGGACTGCACCAGGGCCAGACCGGGCTGACCCCGCACCTGGCCTCCATCGGAGGATGAGCAACACGATGAGTGGGGAATTGAACGCGGCCTTCCACATGGCCGATGTGCGCAACAAGCGCATCAGTCGCCGCCGTGCGGTGGCGGTGGGCGAGCTGCATGCCGGTCCAGTGGCCTATCCGCTGATCGTCGAGCGCCGCCTGCCAAAGGGCGATGCGCTGGTGATGGCCGAGATTGCCGGTCTGCAGGGCGCCAAGATGGCGTCGATGCTGATGCCGCTGTGCCATCCGCTGCCGCTGGAACTGGTGCAGGTGTTCTGCGCGCCGGTGCCGGAACGGCAGGCGATCCGCGTGTGGTGCGAGTGCGCCAGCGAGGCGCGCACCGGCGTGGAGATGGAGGCACTGGCCGGCGTCAACGCGGCGCTGCTGACCCTGTACGACCTGAGCAAGCCGGTGGAGCCGGCGTTGCGCATCGAAGGCATCCGCCTGCTGTTCAAGGAGGGCGGCAAGCGCGGTGTCTGGCTGCACCCGGACGGCATGGACGAGGCCGAGCGTGAGCGGTTCAAGCCGCGTGCGCCGAAGGGCCTGGAAGGCGCGGCCTGCGCGGTGATCACGCTGAGCGATCGCGCCAGCGAAGGCACCTATGAGGATGCCTCTGGCCCGACCCTGGTGATCGGGCTGAAGAAGCTGGGGGGCGAGGTGGTGGCCGCCGAAGTGCTGCCCGATGGCATCGAGCCGTTGGCGGGCCGCCTGCAGGCGTTGGCTGCCGAGGGCGTGCGCCTGTGCCTGTGTACCGGGGGTACCGGGCTGGGCCCGCGTGACCTGACCCCGGAGGCGCTGCGTTCCTTGAATGCGCGGCCGGTGCATGGCCTGGCGCAGATGGTGCGGGCCCTGAGTGCGCAGCACACGCCGATGGCCTGGCTGAGCCGCGCCGAGGTGGTGCAGCTGGGCAACATGCTGGTGTTTGCATTGCCGGGCAGCCCCAAGGCGGCGGCACAGTGCCTGGACATCCTGGCGCCGGTGCTGGGCCACGCCCTGGCGATGGTCGAGGGTGGTGGCCACTGATGATTGCCTACAGCGAGGCCTTGCAGCACCTGCTGGACGCGGCCACGCCGCTGCCGGCCGAGCGCCTGCCGCTGCATGAGGCCGGCGGCCGTACCCTGGCCCGTGACATCCACAGCGCGCAGTCGCTGCCGCCGTTCGACAATTCGGCGATGGACGGCTTCGCGCTGCGCGCCAACGGTACGGCGTTCGAGGCCGGTACCGAATTCGCGGTGCAGGGCTGGCAGGCGGCCGGCGATGCCGGTGCCGACGGCGGCGAGGGCGCCTGGGAGATCATGACCGGCGCGCGCATGCCGGTCGGGCTGGATACGGTGGTGCCGGTCGAGAACGTCGAGATCCTCACCAGCGAAGATGGGCGCCCGACCCGCATCGCCCTGAAGGCATCGGTGAAGCCGGGCCAGAACGTGCGCCTGCGTGGCGAGGATGTGAGCGACGGCGAGCGCGTGCTGCAGTCCGGGCAGGTGCTGGACATCAACGCGCGCACCTTGCTGCATGCCATCGGCGTGGCTCAGGTGGCGGTGGTGGCACGGCCGAAGGCGGCG
Organism: Stenotrophomonas muris; assembly: GCF_052751275.1. NCBI lineage: Bacteria > Pseudomonadati > Pseudomonadota > Gammaproteobacteria > Lysobacterales > Lysobacteraceae > Stenotrophomonas > Stenotrophomonas muris. The sequence continues at coordinate 1,235,134 of NZ_CP199879.1, forward strand.
GTGATTGCCACCGGCAAGGAGCTGGTGACCGAGGCGGCGCAGACGCTGGAATCCGGGCAGATCCGTGACAGCAACCGGCCGTACCTGGTCGGCCGCCTGCAGGCCGCCGGTGCCGAGGTGGTCTGGCAGGGCACGGTGGGCGATGAGGTGGCCGCCTTCAATGCCGTACTGGATCAAGCACTGGACGCGGGTGCGCAGCTGTTGATCAGCACCGGCGCGGTGTCGGCCGGCCGCTACGATTTCATTCCCGACGCGCTGCGCGGCCGGGGTGCGCGCATCGTGTTCCACAAGGTGGCGATCCGCCCCGGCAAGCCGTTGCTGTTCGCGGTGCTGCCCAATGGCGCGCTGTATTTCGGCCTGCCGGGCAACCCGGTGTCGGCTGCGGTGGGCCAGCGCTTCTTTGTCGAGCCGGTGCTGCGCCGCCTGCTGGGGCTGGCACCGGAGCAGGTGCTGATGTTGCCGCTGCAGGCCGACGTGCGCACGCCGCCGGGCCTGCGCTTCCATGCGCGGGCCCGGGTGGAAGTGGACGCGCAGGGCCGCCTGAGTGCGCGCGTGCTGGCAGGGCAGGAGTCGTTCCGTTTGATGTCCATGCTGCAGGCCAACGCCTGGGTGGTGCTGGACGGCGAGGGCGGTCTCGCCCCTGCCGGCACGCCAGTGCGCGTGCAGGGCTGGGGTCATCAGGACCCTGTGCAGCTGGCAAGCCAGGAGCCGTGATGAGACAGGTGAATCTGCAATTGTTCGGTGCGTTTTCCGATCTGGATGCCAGCCGCGAGATCGCCGTGGATGTAGCCGGTGGCACCGTGGCCGATCTGCGCCAGGCGCTGCGCGAGCTGCTGCCGCTGCGTTGGCCGGGTTTCCGTGCCGGCTTGCTGGATTACTCGGCATTCGCCGACCAGCAACGCGTGCTGCGCGACCACGAGGCGTTGCCCGACGATGGCCGGGTGGCGATCCTGCCGCCGGTGAGCGGGGGCTGAGCGATGAGCGAGACGATCATCGCCAAGGTCGTGGACCGCGCGCAGGCGGCAATCGATCCGGCCGAGGGCATCGCGGCGGTTTCCGATACGGGCTTCGGCGGCATCGACGTGTTCATCGGGAAGGTGCGCGACGTCAATGTGGGCCGGCGGGTGACCGGGATCACCTACGACCTGTTTGAACCGCTGGTGCTGAACGAATTCAAGCGCCTGGCCGCCGAGGTCGAAGCCACGTTCGGTCCGAAGCTGAAGCTGTATGTGGCGCATGCCAAGGGCCGGCTCGGCATCGGCGATGTGGCGGTGGTGGTGGCCGCCGGCAGCCCGCACCGTGACGAGGCGTTCCGCGCCTGCCGGCAGTTGATTGAAGTGGTCAAGCACCAGTGCCCGATCTGGAAGCAGGAGCATTACGAGGACGGCGACAGCGCGTGGAGCGAGGGTTGCAGCCTGTGCCATGCGGACGGCGAACCTGGCCATGACCATGCGCACGGTCACGAACATCCCCATTGATGGCATCGTGCTGGCCGGCGGCCTGTCCAGTCGGATGGGCCGCGACAAGGCGCTGCTGCCCTGGCACGGCCGCACGCTGCTGGAACACATGCGCGGCCTGCTGCTGCAGGCCGGCGCCGGGAGGGTATGGGTGAGCGGCGACTACCCAGCTTTTGGTGGCATCCCGGACCGGGTCGCACGCTGCGGCCCGCTGGGCGGCCTCTACAGTGTGGCGATGCAGATGCCAGACGGCCCCGCCTGGGTGGTGCCGGTCGATACGCCGCGGGTGACACCCGCGCTGTTGCAGCGGCTGCAGGCCGATCAAGGGCGTGCCTGCACGGTATTCGACGATGAACCGTTGCCGATGCGGTTGCGGATCGATGATCATTGCCGCCGCGTGCTGCAGGAGCTGATTGAGGATCCGACGGCGCGCCGTTCACTGCGCGCCCTGCAGGAACGCCTGGGCGTGACACGGATGCCACTGGCGCCGGAGGATCAGGCGTTGCTGCTCAACTGCAACACCCCGTCGGAATGGGAGTCCATCACAGCATGAAGGTCCAGCTGCAACAGCAATCGATGCGCCTGCGCGTGGATGAAGAAGAACTGGCAGGATTGCTGGCCGGCGAATCAGTGGAGAACCTGACGCGCTTTGGTGGCAGCGGTGGCTGGGGCGTGGCGCTGTCGCTGCATGCCGGCGATCAGGCGGTGCTGCTCGATGGCGGGACATTCTGCCGGTTGGTACTGCCTCGCCAGGCCGTTGAGTCGCTGGCGGGCAGGCTGCCCTGCCGGGATGGGCTGGGCTTCGGTATCGCGTTGGATGACGACAGCATGCTGCAGCTGCAGTTCGACGTGGACGTGCGCGACAGCATGCGGCAGCGTGGCCCGCAGCGGCGTTCCGAACCCGCGCCAGAGTAGGTGCACGTTGCGCAGGGCCGGGCGGTGCGCTGTCGTATGATGAGGGCCTTCGTTCCTGCCTCGCTGCAATGCCTCTGAACCCCTCCGCTCCCTCTGCGTCCCGGCCGGCCACGCCCAATCCGGCAGCAGCCGATGACGGAGACGCGCTGCACTTCTGCAGCACCTGTGCGTTCTCCGACGCCTGCATGTCGCAGGGCTACGACAAGACCGCGCTGGGCGAATTGCATGTGCTGGTCGACCACGTCGGCCCGTTCCAGGCCGGCGACTACCTGTTCCGTGCCGGCGATCCATTCGACTCGATCGCCGCGGTGCGTGCCGGCATGGTCAAGACGTTCGTCGATGACAGCCAGGGCAACGAGCAGGTGCTGGGTTTCAGCCTGCCGGGCGAGGTGATCGGGCTCAATGCCATCCACGGCGCGCGCTTCCCTTGCAACGCCGTGGCCCTGGACACCGTCTACCTGTGCCGGATCTCGTTTCCGCGATTGAGCCTGCTGGCCACGCGCATGCCGGGGTTGCAGGCGCGGCTGTTCAGCCTGCTCAGCGCCGAGATCGGCAAGGTCGCCACGCTGGCCGCCAACCATCGCACCGAGGAGCGCATGGCGGCGTTCCTGCTGGATCTTTCCGAGCGCTATGCCCGGCGCGGATTCTCCGCCACCCGTTTCAACCTGAGCATGGCCCGCACCGAGATCGCCAACTACCTGCGGATGGCGCCGGAGACGGTGAGCCGGGTACTGCGCCGCTTGAGCGACGACGGTGTGATTGCGGTGAACCAACGTGAGATGCTGTTGCTGGACCCGGACCGGCTGGCGGAACTGGCCGTAGCCCGGGACGCCGGACTGGACTGATCAGGCAGGGGGCTGGGCATGAAGCGAGCGGCATTGTTGTGGCTGGGCCTGCTGGCCACGGTACCGGCCTGGGCGGCCGACCTGACGGTGTCGGCGGCGTCGAGCCTGACCGAGAGCTTCCGCGAACTGGGTGCGGCCTATGAGAAGACGCACCCGGGAACCAAGGTCGATTTCAACTTCGCCGCCTCTGGCGTACTGCTGCAGCAGATCAGCCGCGGCGCGCCGGTGGATGTGTTCGCGTCGGCCGATGAAGCCACCATGGACCAGGCCCAGCAGCAGGACCTGCTGGCGGCCGGCAGCCGCGCGGTGTTCGCGGTGAACGCGCTGTGGGTGGTGGCGCCGCCGCAGGCCAGGGCCGCGCCGCGCAGCTTGAAGGACCTGGCCGGTGCCGGCGTGCAACGCATCGCACTGGGCAACCCGGACAGCGTGCCGGTCGGCCGCTATGCCAAGGGCGCGCTGGAAGCGGCCGGCCTGTGGCCGTCGGTGCAGGGCCGGATCATCACCACGCAGAACGTGCGCCAGTCGCTGGATTACGTGGCGCGCGGTGAAGTGGATGCCGGCTTCGTCTATGCCACTGACGCGCAGGCGATGCCGGACCGGGTACGCCGTGCCTTCGCGGTACCGGTGTCCGGGCGCATCGCCTATCCGCTGGCGGTGACCAGGGCAAGCGCGCAGCCGGCAGAGGCCAAGCGGTTTGTCGCCTTCGTGCGTTCGGCGCCGGGCCAGGCGATCCTGGCCCGGCACGGATTCGGCAAGCCCTGACGCATGGATCTGGACTGGAGTGCATTGGGGTTGTCGCTGAAGGTGGCCGGCTGGGCCACCGCGGCCAACCTGGTGCTGGGCGTGGCGCTGGGCGCGCTGCTGGCGCGTCGGCGCTTTCCCGGCCGTGAGCTGCTGGATTCGCTGTTGACCCTGCCGATGGTGCTGCCACCAACGGTGCTGGGGTATTACCTGCTGGTGCTGATCGGTCGCAACGGCCCGATCGGCGCGTGGCTGCAGTCGTGGTTCGGCATCAACCTGGTGTTCACCTGGCAGGCTGCGGTGATTGCGGCGGCGGTGGCTTCGCTGCCGCTGGTGTTCAAGCCGGCACGCGCGGCGTTCGAGGAAGTGGACGGACAGCTGGAGCAGGCCGCGCGGACGCTGGGTGTGTCCGAAGCGGCGGTGTTCTTCCGCGTCACGCTGCCGCTGGCCTGGCGCGGCATTCTTGCCGGCCTGTTGCTGGCGTTTGCACGCGCGATGGGCGAATTCGGCGCGACGTTGATGGTGGCCGGCAGCATTCCGGGCCGGACGCAGACGTTGTCGATCGCCATCTACGAGGCGGTGCAGGCCGGTCAGGACGGCAAGGCCAATGCGCTGGTGATCCTGACCTCGGTGGTCTGCATCGTGATCCTGTTGCTGGCTGCGCGGTTGGTGGGCGGACGTCGCCGGGAGCTGCGTGATGTGGCTTGACCTGCAGGTGCAGCGTCGCCTGCAGGCGGCCGGCCAGGATTTCGTGTTGGACGTATCGCTGCAGTGCACGCAGCGGCAGGTGGTGCTGTTCGGACCCTCCGGGGCCGGCAAGAGCCTGACCCTGAAGGCGGTGGCCGGACTGCTGCGGCCAGGCCAGGGCCATGTGCGCCTGCAGGGGCAGACCCTGTTCGACGCGGCCACCGGCGTGGACCTGCCACCGCAGCGCCGTCGGCTGGGCTACGTGTTCCAGGATTACGCGTTGTTCCCGCACCTGAGCGTGCGCCAGAACGTGGCGTTCGGGCTGCAGAAGGGGTGGTTGAATCCGCGGATCGGCCAGCGCTTCGACGCGGTGGAACAGTGGTTGCACGCCTTCCGCATCGACGCGGTGGGCGATCTGCTGCCATCACAGATTTCCGGCGGACAGCGCCAGCGTACCGCGCTGGCGCGCGCGCTGGTGACACAGCCGCAGGCGCTGCTGCTGGATGAACCGTTTTCCGCGCTGGACCATGATCTTCGCCATCATCTGCGCCAGGAGCTGGAGACCGTGCTGGACAGGACCGGCATTCCGCTGCTGTTGATCAGCCATGACCCGCAGGATGTGGCCATGTTCGGCCAGCAGGTGGCGCGCGTGGTGGACGGCCGCATTGTCGACGGTTGACCCGTGATGGACGCGCCGGCGATGGTTGGGCACATCTGATGGTAGTGCCGGCCGCTGGCCGGCAACCACGGAATCCTGAGCAGCCGGCCAGCGGCCGGCTCTACCGGTTCAAGGTCCGTGCGGTCCGGTGGTCATGGATCAGTACAGCTCACAGTGCGTGCGGCCCTCATTGCGCAGCGTGTCCCAGTGGCCTTCGCCGCCGATGGCATCGATGGCCTCGCGCACCGCGCTTTCCAGGTGGCGCTTGTTGCCGCACAGGTACAGATGCCCACCGCGGGCCAGCACATCGCGCACTTCATCGCCGCGCTGCTGCAGCACATGCTGCACATAGATCTTTTCGGCGCCATCGCGCGAGAACGCGGTATGCAGGCCGGCCAGCACGCCACGCGTACGCCAGTCCAGCAGCTGGTCACGGTACAGGTAGTCGTGCTGGCGGTGCTTCTCGCCGAACACCAGGTGCACTTCGCGTTCGCAGGCGTTGGCCTGCAGTTCCTGCAGCAGGCCCATCAAGGGTGCGATGCCGGTACCGGTACCGACCAGCAGCAGCGGTGCCTCGCCGGTATCGGGCAGGTGGAAGCCGGGGTTGGAGCGGCAGTACACACGGGCATGGTCGCCTCCATGCAGGAGGCTGCCGGTGGCAGTGCCGAAGCGTTCGCGGCCGCGCAGGGTGTAGCGCACTTCGCGCACGCACAGGCTCAGCTGGTCGTCGCACGGGTGCGAGGCGATCGAATAGGCACGCGGCAGCCGCGGTGACAGCAGTTCGCGCAGCCGGGCAAGCGGCACGCTGTCCGGCGTGGCGTGGTCCTGCAGCACGTCCAGCAGGTCCAGGCCGTGCAGGTAGGCGTCCAGCTCGCGCTTCTGGCTGACCTTCAGCAGGCCCTTCAGTGCCTCACTACCGCCCAGCCGGGCCAGTTCGCGCAGCACGCCCTTGCTCAGCAGGCGCAGCTCGCGGTCTTGCAGGGCGGCCACGGCGGTGGTGTCGCCGTACCAGGTGGCCAATGCCTGCAGCAGGGCAGGGTCGTTCCCGGGTACTACGTGCAGGGTGTCGCCCGCGCGATAGGCCATGCCACTGCCGGCAATGTCCAGTTGCAGGTGCCACGCGGCCGGGTCGCTGCTGTTCAAGCGGCGGCGTTCGAGGATGCGCGCGGCAAAGGCATTGTCTTCGCCATAGGCGGTGACCTGCAGGTGCAGGTGCTGGCCAGCGCTGAGGTCACCCTCCAGCACCTGGCCCAGCACCGGCTGCCATTGCTGGAAGAACTGCTCGTAGCCCAGATCGGCGTCCACCCGATGCAGCAGCGGCTGGGCCTGGCGCTCGCTCAATGCAGCATCCAGCGCCTTGGTGAAGCCGCAGAAGCTGGGGTAGCCGGTGTCACCAAGGCCGAACACCGCATAGCGCAGGCCGCGCAGCGTCGGGGTCTGGCGCAGTGTTTCGAAGAACTGCTCGCCATTGGCCGGCGGTTCGCCATCGCCGAACGAGCTGGAGATTGCCAGCAGCACATCGCCTTGGCCGAGACTGGCCACGTCGATGTCGTTGAACGGGAGTACCTGCGGCCCGTGCAGCTGCAGGCCCGCGCCCAGGCGCTGGGCCAGGGCGCGGGCGTTGCCCGACTCGGACGCAAAACCCACCAGCAGGCGGCTGAAGGGCGTACTGGTCGGGAGAGCGTTCACGCGGCCTCGTAGAAGTCGTCGAACTTTTCCTTGCTGAACTCGACCAGGTCGTAGTTCTGCATCAGGTCGTTCACCACGCGGCGGATGCTGATGTACGAGGTGATGTTGCCGTCGGCGTCGAACAGCGGCTGCACGGTGGTGTCGACCACGTAGAGCACGCCGCCTTTGCCAAGGTTGGGCACGATGCCGGTCCAGGTCTTGCCGGCCTTGATGGTGTCCCACATGTCCTTGTAGACGGCCTTGGGCACGTCCGGGTGGCGCACGATGCTGTGCGGCTGGCCGATCAGTTCCTCGCGGGCGAAGCCGGTGAGCGTGCAGAACAGGTCATTGGCGTAGGTGATGTTGCCCTGCAGGTCGGTGGTGGAGATCACCATGACGTTCTGCATGGCGTTCAGCAGCTGGGCGTTGTCGGGGGTGTAGCTCATCGCAGGGTCCTTGTGGATGCCGGCAGTGCCGGCGTGTTCGGGTCCTGCATAGAAATACGCCCGCGCGGCGGCCGGCGGTTTGACATTGGTCAAGCGCGTCGCTCGATGGCCTGCGACCGGGTGTCGCAGGAAGAATCCCTGTAGAGCCGAGCCCATGCTCGGCTCACGGGGCAAACGGGATTGCCGGCAGCCGGGCGCGGGCTCGGCTCTACATGAGAGATACGGGCAGGAGGCGGGCGCCTGTCATGTGTACTGAGCTCATGACGCCTTGTCACAAAGAAATCGCCATGGCTTCACGGTTGATTGATCGCATGGAGGGCTATTGTCGTCCTGAGCCTCTCGCTGACGTCCCCCACGTCCTGCGTCGACTTCCTTCCCAGCACAAGCGCCCGTCCGGGCGCCGCTGGCGTCTGTCTGCCTGAAGCATCCGAGATCATCCCCATGGCCCGCGCCGCCCAGTCCGCTTCACCCGTTGCGATCTCTCCGCTCACGCCCGTGCCGATCGGCACTCGCCGCGGCCACTCGCAACCGTTGGATCTCCCAGAACTGGTGCAGCGCGTGCTGTTCGTCGCCACCGAGATGGCCGACTTCATCAAGGCCGGCGGACTGGGCGATGTGGCCGCGGCGTTGCCGCGTGCGGTGCGCGGTGCATGTGATTCGCGCGTGCTGCTGCCCGGCTACCCGGAGGTTCTGCAGCGCCTGCCACAGCTGCGACCGGTGGGGCGGGTCAGCGCCCGAGCCGGGTTGCCCGCGTGCACGATCGGCATGGCGGTGCAGGCCGACGGCCTTCCTATCTACGTGCTGCTGTCGCCTGGGCTGTACGAGCGCGAGGGCTCGCCCTACGTGGATGGGCAGGGACAGGAGTGGAAAGACAACGCGGTCCGCTTCGCCACGCTTTCGCATGCGGCTGCGGAGATTGCGGCCGGGCGCGCCGGGCTGGACTGGGCGCCGCAGCTGCTGCACCTGAATGACTGGCCGGTGGCCATGGCTGCCGCCTACGTACGCTGGGACCGGACAGCCGTGCCGACCCTGCTGACCATCCACAACCTGGCCTATCAGGGGCTGTTTCCCTACGCGCTTGCGCCGGTGCTGGGCGTGCCGGCCGAACACCTGGATGAACTGCACTTCCACGGGCAGATGTCGTTCCTGCAGGGCGGCATCACCAATGCCACGCGGCTGAACACGGTCAGCCTGCGCTACGCGCAGCAGATCACCGCCCCGGATGACGGCTGCGGGCTGCATGACCTGTTGGCGCGCCGGGCGGCCGGCGGACACCTGAGTGGCATCGTCAACGGCATCGACGCCAGCTGGGATCCACGCCGCGACATCCACCTCAAGGCCCATTTCGGCATCGGCGAATGGACCGGGCGCGCCACCAACGCGCATGCGGTGCGCAAGGCGTTCGGGCTGGCGCCGTCGACCGGCCCGCTGTTCGCGGTGGTCTCCCGCCTGGTGCACCAGAAAGGCCTGGACATCACCTGCGACGTGGCACCGCAGATCGTGGCGGCCGGCGGCCAGCTGGTCATCATCGGCGGCGGCGAGCCGCAGGTGGAAGCGCAGGTGCAGGCGCTGGCCCGGCGCTACCCCGGACGGGTGGGCGCATTCATCGGCTTCGAAGAGGCGCTGGCCCGCCAGATGTTTGCCGGCGCCGACTTCCTGCTGATGCCTTCACGCTTCGAACCCTGCGGGCTGAGCCAGATGTACGCGCAGCGCTTCGGCTGCCTGCCCATCGCACACGCGACCGGCGGGCTGGTGGATACCGTCGAGGATGGCGTGACCGGATTCCTGTTCCACGGCGCCAATGCCGATGGCCTGCGCCGCTGCGTGGAACGGGCGATGCGCACCTTCCGCCTGCCCGGCCTGCTGCAGGCCATGCGCCGCGCCGCCATGCTGCGGCCGGGTGGCTGGGATGCGGCCGGTCGCGCGTATCTGGCCCTGTACCAGCAGACCTGCCAGGTGGCCGCATGAGCCACGACAGCCTGCATCTGGCCGCCCTGGAGGATGAAGCGATCACGGAGACGGGATTGGATCAGCGTATCGCCCCGGCGCTGCAGGACCTCGTCCACGCGCGCCCGGCCGATGCATTCGCCTGGCTGGGCCCGCATCGCCAGCCAGAAGGCGGACGCCAGCTGCGCGTGCTGGTGCCGCATGCGCAGCGCGTCGAGGTGATTGCAGACGATGGGAGGCGCTGGAACCTGTCCCCTGGCCCGTTGCCCGGCCTGTTCGAGGGCGCGGCCGGTGACGCGGAGATACCGCTGCTTGCCCTGCATTTCGAACAGGGCGTGGAGCAGGTGCACGATGCCTATGCGTTCGGTCCACTGTTGGACGAAGCCCTGCTGCAGCGGTTCCATGCCGGTGATGCCGATGCGGCGCGGCAGCTGGGTGCGGTGCCGATGCAGGTGCAGGGCATTGCGGGCGTGCGCTTCGCGGTGTGGGCGCCCAATGCCCAGCGGGTCGCCGTGGTTGGCGATTTCAACGGGTGGGACGGCCGACGCCATCCGATGCGGCTGCGTCACACCGCCGGCGTGTGGGAGCTGTTCCTGCCGGGCGTGCAGGCCGGTGCCCGCTACAAATTCCGCATCGTCGGCGCCGACGGCCGGGTGATGCCCGACAAGTTCGATCCGATGGCGCGCTGGGCCGAGCTGCCACCGGCGACCGCATCGCGGGTGCCTTCGGCTGGGCCAATGGAGTGGCACGATGATGCTTGGTTGGCGGCCCGCCGCCTGGCCGGAACCTGCGCACCGCTGTCGATCTACGAAGTGCATGCCGGTTCCTGGCAGCGCAGCGACGATGGTGCGCCGCTGGACTGGGATGCCCTGGCCGACCGGTTGATTCCGTACGTGGCCGGTCTTGGCTTCACCCATATCGAGCTGTTGCCGGTGAGCGAGCATCCCTTCGGCGGTTCCTGGGGCTATCAGCCGCTGGGGATCTACGCGCCGACGGCACGCCACGGCACGCCACAGGCCTTCGCACGCTTCGTGGACCGCTGTCACCAGGCCGGCGTGGGAGTGATCGTGGACTGGGTGAGCGCGCACTTCCCCAACGATGCGCATGGCCTGGCCGGGTTCGATGGCACCGCGCTGTACGAGCATGCCGACCCGCGCGAAGGGGTGCACGCCGACTGGGACACGCTGATCTACAACTACGGCCGCAACGAAGTGGCCGCCTACCTGATCGGCAGTGCGTTGGAGTGGGTGGAGCGCTTCCATGTCGACGGTCTGCGCGTGGACGCCGTAGCGTCGATGCTGTACCGGGATTACAGCCGTGCCGAGGGGGAGTGGGTACCCAACGAGCAGGGCGGGCGCGAGAACCTGCAGGCGGTCGCTTTCCTGCGGCGGATGAACCAGACGCTGCGGGAGCGCTTCCCGGACGTGCTGGTGATCGCCGAGGAATCCACCGCGTGGCCGGGGGTGACAGCGCCGGTGGAGGAGGGCGGGCTTGGCTTCACCCACAAGTGGAACATGGGCTGGATGCACGACACCCTGCAGTACCTGGGGCGCGATCCGGTCCATCGTTCGCATCACCACAGCCAGATCAGCTTCGGCCTGGTCTACGCCTTCTCCGAACGGTTCGTGCTGCCGCTGTCCCACGACGAGGTGGTGCATGGCAAGGGGGCGCTGCTGGCCAAGATGGCGGGCGAGCCGGCACAGCGGCTGGCCCAGCTGCGCGCGTATTACGGCTTCATGTGGGCGCACCCGGGCAGCAAACTGCTGTTCATGGGCGGCGAGTTCGGCCAGGGCCATGAGTGGTCGCACGATGCGGCACTGGACTGGGCACGGGCGGCCAGCAACGAGGGCCAGGGCCTGTCGCGCCTGGTGGGCGACCTCAATAACGTGCTCCGCGCCGAACCGGCGTTGCATCGCGACGAACGCGACGAACGCGGCTTCGACTGGAGCGTGGCGGACGACAGTCGCAACAGCGTCTACGCCTTCATCCGCCGGGATCCTGCCGGCAGCGGCCGCACCCTGCTGGTGGTGACCAACTTCACCCCGGTGCGTCGCGACGGCTACCGGGTCGGGGTGCCGCAACCGGGGCGCTGGAGCGAACGGCTCAACACCGACAGCGCGTATTACGGTGGCGGCAATGCGGGAAACCTCGGCGCAGTGCATACCGAGCCGAGGCCGATGCACGGCCACGCGCAGTCGCTGCGGCTCACGCTGCCGCCGCTGTCCACGCTCTACCTGCAGGTTGATGCATGACCACAGTGGCCCCGCGCCTGGGCGCTTGGCCGGTGGCCGGTGACGGGGTGGAGTTCCGCGTGTGGGCACCGGGCGCAAGGACGATGGCACTGTGCCTGCAAGGCACCCAGCGGCCGATGCAGCGCGACCCGGACGGCTGCCACTGGCTGCGAATACCGGCATCGCATGGCGACCGCTACCGGTTCCGCCTGCCTTCTGGCCAGGACGTGCCCGACCCGGCCTCGCGCTGGCAGCCGGACGGCATCGACGGCGACAGCGCGGTGGTGCTGGATACGGAGGCAGCGCGGCCTGCCTGGCAGGGGCATGCCTGGCAGGACCTGGTGATCTATGAGGTGCATATCGAGGCCGGGGGCGGCTTCGCGGCGTTGACCGCGCAACTGCCGATGCTGGCCGCGCTGGGCATCACCGCCATTGAACTGATGCCGGTCGCGCAGTTTCCCGGGCAGCGCAACTGGGGCTACGACGGCGTGTTCCCGTATGCGCCGGCCCATGCCTATGGCGGGCCGGCAGCGCTGAGGGCCTTCATCGAAGCGGCGCACGATGCAGGGCTGTCGGTGCTGCTGGATGTGGTCTACAACCACTTCGGACCACAGGGCAACCACCTGCGCGACTACGCGCGCGGGTTCTTCCGTGACGACCGCAGCACGCCGTGGGGCGAGGCCATCGACTTCTGCCAGCCCTGGGTGCGGCGCTTTTTCATCGACAATGCGCTGATGTGGTTGCGCGACTACGGCTTCGATGGCCTGCGCCTGGACGCGGTGCACGCCATTGACGATGACCGTTTCCTGCAGCAGCTGGCCGATGAGGTACGTGCGGTGGCCCCGCACGCGCACCTGGTGCTGGAGAACGAGCGCAACCAGGCGCGGTGGCTGCGCGGCGCCTACCAGGGGCAGTGGAACGATGACTTCCACAATGCGCTGCACGTGATGCTGACCGGCGAGCAGGAAGGCTATTACGCGGCCTATGCCGGTCGCGCCGAAGCACTGCTGGCGCGCTGCCTGGCCGAAGGATTCGCCTGGCAGGGTGAACCGGACCTGCGCGGCAATCCCCGCGGCGAACCCAGCGCCGACCTGTCGCCCGCGCGTTTTGTGGTATTCGCGCAGAACCATGACCAGGTGGGCAACCGCGCTTTCGGCGAGCGCCTGTCGATGCTGACCGATCCTGCGCCGCTGCGCGCGGCGCTGGCGCTGACCCTGCTGACGCCGATGATCCCGCTGCTGTTCATGGGCGAGCCGTGGCAGGCGCAATCGCCGTTCCTGTTCTTCACCGACTACGCGCCGCCGCTGGACGAGGCGGTGCGTGAAGGGCGTCGACGTGAGTTCGCTGGTTTCAGCGCCTTTGCCGACGCCGCCGCGCGCGCGCGTATTCCGGACCCGAACGATGCGGCGACCCTGCAGGCGTCGTACACGCCGCCGCCCGGCGATGATCCCTGGTCGCAGCACTGGCTGCGCTGCTCGGGTGAATTCCTCGGCCTGCGCAGGCGCTATCTGCAGCCGGGCCTGCTGCAGGCGCGGTCGCTGGGCGCGCGCGTGCTTGGCCAAGGCGCGGTGCAGGCGGGCTGGCAGTTGCCATCGGGCCAATGGTGGATCGCGATCAACGTGGGCCCTGTGCCGGTGGAGCATGCGGTGCCGGCCGGCGAGTACGTCGTGGGGCCGGACGCTGCCGGGATGCTGCCGGCAGGCGGCGGCGTGCTGGCCTGCTGGGTCGCCGCATGAATACGGATGCAGCGGTGCGGGAGACGGCCCGCCGTGCGGGCCTGCTGGTCCGCTGGACCGACGTGACCGGTGCCGCGCGCGAGGTCGCGCCGGACGTGCTGCGCGCCGTGCTGGAGGGGCTGCAGTGCGAGGCGGTGCCCGAGCACGCTGGCCTGCGCACGGCCTGCTGCGGACAGCTGCTGGTGATGCCGGAGGCAGCCGGCGCAGCGTGCTGGGTGGATGAGCAGGGCGCAGCGTTGCCCGCCCGTGCCGATGCGCAGGGCCGCTGGCGCGTGCCGGACCAGCCGGGTTACTGGCAGTGGCGCCGGGGCGACCAGCAACAGGCGGTTGCGGTGGCGCCACAGCGTGCCTGGTGGCCGCGGGGCACGCTGCGCGGCTGGGGCCTGTCGGCGCAGATCTACAGCCTGCGCGCGCCCGGTGATGCCGGCATCGGTGACAGTGCCGGCTGTGCACGATGGAGCGAGCTGCTGCACCGGCACGGCGGCGACGCACTGGCGTTGAGCCCGCTGCACGCGGGCATGCCACCGGGCCCAGGCTACAGCCCCTATTCGCCCAGCGACCGGCGCTGGCTCGACCCGCTGCAGGTCTCCCTGCCGCAGGTATTGCCCGATGCCGCCAACAGCGTGCTGGGCGGGGACGAGGCGCTGGCGGCGGCGGTGGAAGCGGGGACTGCCGCACGTCGCATCGACTGGCCGCACTCGGCGGCAGTGAAGTGGCGCTGGATACGGCAGGTTCGCCAATGGGTTGCAGCGCAGGCACCGTCGCAGCACGCGCAGATCGAAACCTGGCGTGCCATGCAGGGCGATCCGCTGCGGCACTATTGCCAGCATGCCGCCGACCGGTTCACCGGCAGCGCGGACGACCATGCGTTTGCGCAGTGGTTGGCACAGCAGGGCTGGGCGCAGGTACACGCCACGCTGCGCGACGAGGGCGCTTCGATCGGGTTGATTGCCGACCTGGCCGTGGGCTGCGCGCCGCAGGGCGTTGAGGCACGCACCGGGGGGGCTGATCTGCTGCAGGGACTTGAGCTGGGGGCGCCGCCGGACGCGTTCAATCCGCTCGGCCAGGCCTGGGGCATCACCAGCTGGTCACCGATGGCGTTGCTGCGCGAGGGCTTCGCCCCCTACCTTCGCGTGCTGCGCGCCGTGATGTCCGGCCGCGGCGGGCTTCGCATCGATCACATCCTGGGCCTGCTGCGGCTGTGGGTGTTGCCCCGTGGCGCGGACGCCGGGCAGGGCGTGTACCTGCGCTATCCGTTCGATGATCTGATCAACCTGCTGGTGCTGGAGTCCTGGCGGCATCGCTGCGTGCTGATCGGCGAAGACCTGGGCGTGGTTCCGCCGGGCATGCGCCAGCGGCTGGCAGCCCGGGGCATTCTGGGCATCGAGGTGCTGCCGTTTGCCCGCAACGGCGCGCGCTTCCTGCCGGCGCCGCAGTGGCGCCGCGATGCAGTGGCCATGCCCTCCACCCATGACCTGCCACCGCTGGCCGGTTGGCTGCGCGGGCGTGACCTGCGCTGGCGCGCACGCCTGGGTGAGCTGGCGGATCTGCCAGCGGCACTGCGCGCGCGCGCCAGCGACGCGCAGGCACTGTCTGCGGTGGTTGGCGGCGAGGGCGCGCCGCTGGACGCCAGGGCGTTGTCTCTGGTCGCCCACTCGGCGTCCCGGCTGGCGTTGCTGCCGCTGGAAGACGCGCTGGGCGGTCGCGCACAGGTGAACCTGCCAGGCACCGTCGACGGCCATCCCAACTGGCGCCGCCGCCTGCCGCCGACGTGGGATGCTGACGCGGCCGATGCGCGCGTGGCGCGCCTGAGTGCCACGCGCCGCAGGGCCGGGCAATGACGGGGTTGCGTGCCACCGCGCGCCTGCAGCTGCACGCAGGCTTCGACCTCGGGGCGGCTGCCGCGCAGGTGCCGTACTACGCCGCGCTGGGCGTCAGCCACCTTTACCTGTCACCGATCGCTGCGGCGGTGCCCGGGTCGACGCATGGCTACGATGGCATCGACCCGGCTCGCATCAATCCGGAACTGGGCGGTGAAGCGGGCTTCCGGCAGCTGGCGGAAGTGACGCGCGCGCACGGCATGGGCCTGATCCTGGACATCGTGCCCAACCATCTGGCGGCGTCCCCGCACAGCCAGTGGTGGAGCGATGTGCTGATGCACGGGCCTCGAAGCCCGCACGCAGCTTGGTTTGACATCGAGTGGGAGGCGCCGGGCTGCGAGGGCCGGCTCTGGCTGCCGGTACTGGACCGGCCGTTGCACGACGCGGTACGCGACGGCGTGGTGCGCGTGGTGGTGGACAACGCGCGGCCCGTGCTGCGCCACCATGGCCTGGCATTGCCGTTGTCGCCGCGCAGCCATCCGCTGGAACCCGCGCAGTGGCCGGCGTGGGCCGAACGCTGCAACCGCAGCGTTGAACGGTTGCACACGCTGCTGCAGCGGCAGCATTACCGTCTGGCCTGGTGGCGCACGGCCGGCGATCAGGTGAACTACCGGCGCTTTTTCGATATCAACGAACTGGCCGCGCTGCGGGTGGAGCGCGAGGATGTGTTCGAGGCAGTGCATGCGCTGCCGCTGCGGCTGGTACGCGAGGGATGGGTGGACGGCCTGCGCATCGACCACGTGGATGGCCTGTCCTGCCCGGGCGCGTACCTGCAGCGCCTGCGTGAATCGCTCGACGCCGCCCGCGCGGCCGGCGGTCGTGACCCGCAGACCGTCAGCCTGCATGTGGAGAAGATACTGGCCGAGGGCGAGCAGCTGCCCGACGGCTGGGCCTGCGACGGCACCACCGGCTATGACTTCATGGACCAGGCCGGTGCCTGGTTGCACGATCCGGCGGCTGCACCCGCGCTCTCGCGCACGTGGCAGGCGCTGGGCGGTGACCCGCGCAGCTTCGACCGGATCCAGCAGGACGCCCGCGCCATGTTGCTGCGCCAGGGCCTTCATGCCGACTTCCAGCGGCTGCTGCGCAGCGCGCAGCAGGTCCTGCAGCCGCGGCTGGCCGAAGCCGATATCGGAGTGGCTGCGCTGGCCCGCGCATTGGCTTCCGTGCTGGGGCATTACCGCACCTACCGGCCCTATTCGCTGCAGGGGGCGGGTGAACGAAAGGCGCTGGCGGACGCTTCCGCCGCAGCGCGCCAGGCACTGGACGGTGCCGCACGCGCGGCGCTGGACCTGTTGCTGGCAGCGCTTGCCGGCGAGGCGCAGGCCGAGCGCGTGCTGCGTGCGCGTTTCGGTCAACTGGCCGCGCCGTTGAATGCCAAGTCGGTGGAAGACACCGGGTTCTATCGCTATTTCAGGCTGCTCTCGCGCAACGACGTCGGCAGTGATCCGCAGCGGCTGGGCATGGAGGGGCGCGCGCTGCTGGAACACGCCGCCGCGCGCCTGCGTCGCCATCCCAGGGCGTTGCTTGCGCTTGCGACCCACGATCACAAGCGCGGCGCCGACAGCCGGGCAAGGCTGGCGGTTCTCAGTACCTGCACGTTCGAATGGCGGGACGCTGTGCGGCGCTGGAACCGGATGTTGACCCGCGCCGGCGCGCCGATGCCATTGCCGGGTGCCGAGGCCTACGCACTGTGGCAGGCGCTCGTGGCCGCATGGCCGATGCACGGTGCCCCTGGCGCCGACTTCGCCTCGAGGATGGTGCAATGGCTGACCAAGGCATTGCGCGAGGGCAAGCGGGTCAGCAGCTGGTCAGACCCGGATGTGGCCGTGGAGGAGGCCGCCGCGCAGTGGCTGCACGCGCTGCTGGACGCAGCGCCCTTGCAGCCGGTGCGCGAGGCGCTGGCGACGTTCGTGGCGCGCATCGCGCCGGCCGGCGCCTGCAACGGCCTGGCGCAGCTGTGCCTGCAGCACTGCCTGCCCGGCGTGCCCGACCTCTACCAGGGCGGCGAAGGCTGGGACCTGAGCCTGGTGGACCCGGACAACCGGCGTGCCGTGGACTATCCAGCGCGGCAGGCGTGGCTGCGCGATACGCGCGGGTGGCCCGCGCTGCTGGAAGACTGGCGGGACGGTGGCATCAAGGCATTCCTGCTGCGGCAATTGCTGGAGTGCCGCCGCAGGCACCCGCACCTGTTCCTGCATGGCCAGTTGCAGCCGCTGTCCGCGCCTGCGCGCTCGCCGTGGCTGGCGTTCACGCGCAGGCATCAGGCGCAGGTGCTGCTGGTGATCGTGCGGCGGGGTTCGCCCGCCGCCGTGCCTGGGCCCAGCCTGCACGCCGCGCACGACGTCGGCACCGGCGTAGCACTGCACGGTGTGCCGACAGGCCCCATGCGCAACCTCCTGGACGGGCGCATCGAACATTTCAACGCAACCGCGGACGTGGGCAGGCTTCTGGCTGGCAGCCCGCTGGCGATATGGATCAACGAGGAGACAGGTAGGGATGGACAGCAGGGAACGACGGCAGCGGATTGAGGCATTGGCCCACCAGATCTGGGAAGCGGAGGGGCGCCCGGACGATCAGCAGCAGCGGCACTGGCACATGGCCGAGCGCCTGGTGGAGGCCGAGATTGCCGCGGCGCGCGGCGAGGAGGGCACCGATGGCCAGCCGTAAGTGGACGCAGACCTCGCGCGTGCGCGAAGGCCGGCCGTTCCCGCTGGGCGCGACGTGGGACGGGCTGGGCGTGAACTTTGCGCTGTACTCGCGGCATGCCACCCGGGTGGAGCTGTGCCTGTTCGATGCGCGCAACCGTGAAGTCGAGCGCATCGTCCTGCCTGAGTACACCAACGAGATCTGGCACGGCTACCTGCCGGACGTGCGGCCCGGGCAACGTTATGGCTATCGGGTGCACGGCCCGTATGCGCCGGAGGAGGGGCATCGCTTCAATCCCAACAAACTGTTGCTGGACCCCTACGCCAAGCAGATCGTCGGCGAGCTGAAGTGGGCGCCGCACCTGTTCGGCTACACCCTGGGCCACCGCGATGGCGATCTCAGTTTCGACCGCCGCGACAGCGCCAGCTACATGCCACGCTGCGCGGTGATCGATCCGGCCTTCAGCTGGGGTGTCGAACGTGCACCCGCAACGCCCTGGGACCGGACCGTGATCTACGAAGCGCACGTGCGCGGACTGACCATGCAGCACCCCGATGTCCCGCAGGCCGAGCGCGGCACCTTCTCTGCCCTGCGCCACGACGCGGTGGTCGACCACCTCAGCCATCTGGGGGTGACCGCCATCGAGCTGCTGCCGGTGCATGCCTACGTGGATGACCAGCAACTGCTCGAACGCGGGCTGCGCAACTACTGGGGGTACAACACCATCGGCTTCTTCGCGCCGCAGCCACGCTACCTGTCGCTGGGCACCGTGGCCGAGTTCAAGCAGATGGTCGCGCGGCTGCACAGTGCCGGCATCGAAGTGATCCTGGACGTGGTCTACAACCACACCGCCGAAGGCAATGAGCTGGGCCCTACGCTGTCCTTCAAGGGCATCGACAATGCCAGCTACTACCGCCTGGCCGATGATCGCCGCTATTACATCAACGATACCGGCACCGGCAACACGTTCGACCTGACCAATGCCGGCGCGCTGCGCATGGTGATGGACTCGCTGCGCTACTGGGTGACCGAGATGCGGGTGGATGGGTTCCGTTTCGACCTGGCCACCATCCTTGGCCGCGAGCGGCATGGCTTCGATGCCTCGGGCAGTTTCCTTGATGCGGTACGCCAGGACCCGATCCTGAGCCAGGTGAAGCTGATTGCCGAGCCATGGGACATCGGCCCGGGCGGCTATCAACTCGGCCAGTTCCCGCCGGGCTGGGCGGAATGGAACGACCGCTTCCGCGATACGGTGCGCGCGCTCTGGCGCGGCGATGGCGGCCAGTTGCCGGAATTCGCCACGCGTTTCACCGGCTCGGCCGACCTGTTCGAACATCATGGCAGGCGGCCCTCGGCCAGCATCAACCTGGTGACGGCGCACGATGGGTTCACCCTGCACGATCTGGTGAGCTACAACGATCGCCACAACGAGGCCAACGGCGAAGACAACCGCGATGGCCACTCGCACAACCTCTCCAGCAACCACGGTGTGGAGGGCGACACCGATGATGCGGCGATCCTCTCGTTGCGTGCGCGGCAGATGCGCAACCTGCTGGCCACGCTGCTGCTCGCGCAGGGCACGCCGATGCTGCTGGCCGGCGATGAGTTCGGCCATTCGCAGCAGGGCAACAACAACGCCTACTGCCAGGACAACCCGCTGAGCTGGATCGACTGGGAGCGTGCGGCATCGCCGGCTGCACAGGCGCAGGTGGCGTTCGTACGCCGGGCGCTGTCGCTGCGCCGACGCTATGGCCTGCTGCGCAGGAACCGGTTCCTGCGCGGCGAATACGATGAAGCGCTGGGCCTGCGCGATATCGACTGGCGGCATCCTGACGGCCGCAGCATGGAGGAAGCGGACTGGCATGACGCAGGGCTGCGTGCGCTGCTGATCGTGCTGGACGGCCGCAGCCCGGACAGCGGCCTGCGCGAGCCCGGGCGGCATGTCAGCCTGGCCCTGCTGTTGAACGCCGGGGACCAGCCGCAGCGGTTCAGTGTGTCGGATGAAGCCTTGTCGTTCCGGCGCGTACTGCTGCAGACCGACGAAACGCCGTTGGAGCCGGATGAGGAAGGCGGCTGGACGCTGCCGCCGCGCAGCCTGTGCCTGCTGGCAGCCAGCAGCAGCGCCTGACGGCAGCGCGCGTACAGGCGGTGCTGCGATGACTGGCCAGCGCCGGGCCTTTGCCCGGCGCACCGCAGTCAGCCCATCAGGTAGCGCAGCAGCCCGGCCGAGGCCACGCCGATCAGCACCGTCGGCAGCATCGACAGCCGCGTGGCGGCCAGCAGGGTGATCGCCAGCGCGGCCAGGTCGGCGGGCTTGTCGGCGACGAAATCCGGAGCGATCACCGAGATCAGCACGCAGCCCGGCGCGGCTTCCATCACCGTCACCGCGCGCTTGCCCAGCGTGCGGTTGCGCAGCGCGAGGAAGCCGACGATGCGGGTCAGGTAGGTGGCGGCGGCCATCAGCACGATGGTCAGCACCGAGGACCAGTGGATCAGGCCGTTGAAGATCATGCTGCGTCCTCCGCCAGCAGCCAGGCGGCGGCCAGGCCGGCCAATGCGCCGCTGGCCACGTACCACGCACCCGGGATCAGCAGATAGGTGGCGGCGGCCACGACCAGGCTGACCAGCCACGGGCGCGCGGCCTTCATGCCCTGCCACATGCCGCGCAGCAGCACCAGGAACACGGCGGGGAAGGCCATGTCAAAGCCGTAGGCGTGGATGTCGCCCAGCAGCGGCCCGACGATCGCACCCAGCGCGGTGCAGGCCACCCAGACGGTGTAGAGGCCCGCGGAGACGCCCAGGTAATAGGCCAGGCTGAAGCCGAGCGCACGGCGGCGCGCATCGGCCACGCCCATCGCCCAGCTTTCGTCACACATGAAGAACAACGCCGGCAGCACCCGGCGGCGCGGCAGGTGCTGCAGCAGTGGGGCCAGGCTGGCGCCCATCAGCAGATGGCGGCTGTTGACCAGTGCGGTGATCGCCACGATCAGTGCGATGTGCGGTGGCGAGGTCCACAGTTCGACGGCGGCGAACTCCGAGCCGCCAGCGAAGTTGAGGCCCGTCATCAGTGGCACTTCCAGTGCGCTCAGGCCTTTCTGCGCGGCCTGCGCGCCGAGCACCAGGGCGAAGGGAATGAAACCGATCATCACCGGCACGGCGGCGCGCAGGCCGCGCAGGAATTCGGCACGCGGCGCGGTATCGCAGGTGTCGGGCAGGGGGAGGGTGGTACGGGCGTCCATGGAACGGAACAACGAGGTAGGGGGTGGCCCATGCTAGCGGTCCGATCGCGAAATCGGGTTGCGTTCATGCCACTGGATTCTGGATGATTGATATTTCATGCGGCCAGAAGTGACAAGGGCGGAATCCCATGCAGTATCAGCTCGACAACCTCGATCGGCGTATCCTCGACGCCCTGCAGCGCGACGGCCGCCTGCAGAACCTGGAGCTTGCCCGGCTGGTCGGGCTGTCGCCGTCGGCCTGCCTGCGTCGGGTGCGGCTGCTGGAGGAAGGCGGCTACATCGACCGCTACGTGGCCTTGTTGAACGAGGCCAAGGTGGGCCGTGGCTTCACGGTATTCGTCCGCGTGTGGCTGCGCGGGCAGGACGAGGACACCACCAATCACTTCATCAACAGCATCAAGTCTTTCCCGGAAGTGCTTGAATGCCATCTGATGGCCGGTGACTGCGATTTCCTGCTGCGGGTGGCGGTGGCCGACCTTGATGCCTACCGGCAGTTCCAGATGCAGCACCTGAACCGGATCGCCGGGGTGCAGAACACCAAGACCGAGATTCCGATGCAGCGGATCAAGCAGACGACCCAGCTGCCGCTGTGAAGGGCGGGGGTTTCCGCCAGGGTGGCGCCCGGCACCCGCGGGTAGTGCCGGCCTCTGGCCGGCAACCCCAGAAGCAACAGCCGAAGCAACAGCGTGCATTCCGTTGGATGGCGGGGTGGGTCCGGTTGCAGGGGACGCCGTAAACCCTTCCATGGGGGCTTGGCCGCGGCATTCATGCCGCGGACTCCCCTGCAACCAGACCCACCCCGCCTTCGACAGTTCCCCGCAATCTGCCGGAACGGCATGAACTGCTCCTGGTGGGTGTCGACCTTGGTCGACACGTTTGGGCCGGCACGGGGTCGGATCCCGTTGCTGCGCAACGGGCTCTGACCCCAAGGGCAGATGATCATGTCTGTTCGATTCATTGATTCCTGATGCGTGACTGGCTCCACGGAGCCTGCTCGACGCCAGTGCTGCATTCACGGCGCTGAGCCTTCTGTTACGCCGCCGCCCCACGCTCACTGGTGATGCGTGCACCTTCGCGCATCACCAGGGTCACCGGGGTCTTTTCCACCACCTCCAGCAATCGCTGCCACTGCGCATCGCTCAGCTCGGCACTGGCATGCAGCACGCGGTGCACGTGGAGGCGTCCGTCCTCATCACGTTCCGAGCGCAGCTCGGCATGGAACTCGCCCAGGTCCCAGCCCGTGCGCTGCGCGTACATGCGCAGGGTGATGGCGGTGCACGCCGCCAGCGAGGCCAGGTACAGGTCGAACGGCGCGAAGCCCTTGCCCTGGCCGCCCAACGAGGCGGGCTCGTCCGCATCCACATCGACGCTGCCATTGCTGATGTGGTGCAGGTAATTGTCGGCGGTCGAAACAATGCGTGCGTAGGCCATCACATTCTCCATCTATCCATGGCGTCGAGCCACGCTCGATTAAACCCACTGTAGCGTCGAGCCATGCTCGACGGCTCCCCAAAGGCGGCGCCAGCCAAGACCGGCGCCGCCACCCGGTTACTCGGTACGATCGTACGAGAACTGGATGCCCGCCGTACCGCCGGTTTCAATGAAGAGGTTCATGAAGGCCGGCACCGTTTCCGAACGGGCCCAGTCGCGCTGCAGCTCGCAGAACAGCTGCGGCACGCTGATCAGCTGGCCGCCGGCCTGTTCGATGCGGCGCAGCGCGGCATCGTGCGCGGCCAGCGAGGTGCCGCCGACGGCGTCGACCACCACATACACCTCATAGCCTTCCTTCAACGCATCCAAGGCCGGGAAGGTCAGGCAGGCCTCGGTCCACAGCGCGGTCATGATCAGCTTGCGGCGGCCGGTGGCTTCCACCGCCCTGCGGAACTGGACGTCTTCCCAGGAATTGATGGTGGTGCGGTCGTAGGTCGGATAGTCACCCAGCACCTGGCGCAGCTGCGGAATCGGCGGCTTGTTCAGGCCGGTCTTGACGTTCACCGTCGAATGCACGATCGGCAGGCCATAAGCCACTGCGGCTTTGGCAGTGCCGACGATGTTGTTGACCAGCAACTGGCGGTCCATCGAAGCAATGGAGTTCACCTGCACCGGCTGGTAGTCGATGATGATGAAGGCGGAGTTCTGCGGGGTCAGCAGATGATCGCTGGCCGGGTCGCGGATCGGTTCACTGGACATGATGGGTCTCCGGTTGAGAGGCGTGCCGACAGCGGGCCGGCACCCCGGGCGTAGGTCAGCTGCGCTGCGAATCCAGCGGCTCGTGGTTCTTCTGCACGTCCTGCGCCTTCAGGTAGCTTTCGATCAGCAGCTGGTAGTTCGGGAAGATCTTCGTGTAGACCTCGGCCCACTGCTGGGCATCATCGCGGTTCCAGCTGCGCTGGATCTCCGAGGCCACCGCGGCGGTGTCCATCGGCACCACGCCGGCCTGCACCACCCGGGCCAGGGTGATCTCCTCGGCCATCTTCGAATAGGTGCCCGAGGCATCGATGACCGCGAACACCTGATAGCCATCGGCAACGGCGGCAATGGACGGGAAGGCCATGCACACGCTGGTGATGGTGCCGGCAATGATCAGCTGCCTGCGGCCGGTGGCCTTCACTGCGGCAACGAATTCCGGGTTGTCCCAGGCGTTGATCTCGCCCTTGCGCGCCACGTACCGGGCATGCGGGGCTGCGTCGTGGATCTCCGGGATCAGCGGGCCGTTCGGGCCCTGCGGAACAGAGGCAGTGGTGATCACCGGCATCTTTGCAAGCGTGGCCATCCTGGCCAGCGCGGTGGCGTGGGCGCGCACGCGGGTGAACGGCATGTCACCGATGGTCTGGAACAGGCCGCTCTGATGGTCGATCAGCAGCATCGCGGCGTTGTCCGGATCGATCACCGGGCGGGCACCGTTGAAGTTGGCGGGGGTACTCATGGTCAGTCTCCTGGAAAAAGCGGGCGATGGCCCGGAGGGTGCGGCGGGCCATCGCCCGCCGCTTGAAACGATCAGTGCGCGATCTGGCCGAAGCGGCCGCTGTTGAAGTCGTTGACCGCCTGCGCGATCTCGGCCTGGCTGTTCATCACGAACGGGCCATAGCCCACCACCGGCTCGTCGATCGGCTCACCGCTGAGCAGCAGTACGGTGGCGTCGCTGTCGGCGTCGACGAACACGTCCTCGCCGCTGCGGTCGAAGGTGACCAGCTGCGCTTCGCCGACCGGCTGGCCGCCGTTGATCCGCACCGTACCCTTCAGCACCACAAGCGCCAGCGTGCGGCCCTCGGCCACCGGCAGGTCGGTGTGGTGGCCCTGCTGCAGGCGGATGTCCCAGACATCCATCGGCGTGTGGGTGCGCGCCGGGCCGGCATGACCGTGGAAGCGGCCGGCGATGACCCGCACGCGGCCGGCGCCATCGGGCAGATCCACCGAGGGAATCTCTGCGTCGAGCAGGGTCTGGTAGCCCGGTGCGCCCATCTTGTCGCGCGCCGGCAGGTTCACCCACAGCTGGACCATGTCCAGCGTGCCGCCGCGCCTGCTGAATTCCGGCGTGTGGAATTCCTCGTGGAGGATGCCGGAGGCAGCCGTCATCCACTGCACGTCACCCGGGCCGATGGTGCCGCCGGCCCCGGTCGAATCGCGGTGGGCGACCTCACCCTCATAGACGATGGTGACGGTCTCGAATCCGCGATGCGGATGCTGGCCGACGCCACGCGGCGTATTGCTGGGGGCGAAGGTGTACGGGCCGGCATAATCCAGCAGCAGGAACGGGCTGAGGTGCTGGCCGTGGGTGTTGTAGGAAAACATCGAGCGGGCGGGGAATCCGTCGCCCACCCAGTGCGGGCGCGGGGCGCTGTAGGTACCGGTGACACGCTTCATGGCGATCTCCTGGCCGGGGATGCCGGCCGCTGTTCTTCGTTGCGAAGACGATATCGCCGTGACAATAAGGCCGGTAGACGCCAATATTTGCCGTCATAGTCCTATCTGGTGAACAATGTCTGCAGGCCGTGGCCGCAGGAGATCGCCCCGTGTTCATCGCAGATATCCGCCGTTGTGACCTCAACGACCTGTTCTACTTCGCCATGGTGGTCGAGCATGGCGGCTTCTCGCAGGCCGGCCGGGTGCTGGCGATGCCGAAGTCGAAACTGAGCCGGCGCGTCGCGCTGCTGGAGGAACGGTTGGGCGTGCGCCTGATCCAGCGTTCGACCCGGCGTTTCTCGGTCACCGAGGTCGGCCAGGACTACTACCGCCACTGCAAGGCCATGCTGGTCGAAGCCGAAGCGGCCGAGGAAGCCATTGCGATGTCACGTGCCGAGCCGCGCGGCACCATCCGCCTGGCGTGCCCGATCGCGATCCTGCACGCGCGCATTGGCACGATGCTGGCCGATTTCCTGGCCCTGCACCCGCAGGTGACGGTGCAGCTGGACGCCACCAACCGGCGCGTCGATGTGGTGGGCGAGGGTGTGGACGTGGCGATCCGCGTGCGGCCGCCGCCGCTGGAGGACAGTGACCTGGTGGTACGCGTGCTGGCGCGCCGGGTCTGGTGCACCAGTGCCAGCCCGGCGCTGCTGCAGCGGCTGGGCACGCCGCAGGTGCCGGCCGACCTGGCGATGATGCCGACCGTGGATCTGGCATCGCCCAGCCAGCAGCATGCCTGGGAATACACCGGGCCGGGCGATGTGCTGGCCAGCGTGCACCATCGCCCGCGGCTGGTCAGCGATGACATGATCGCGTTGCGCACCGCCGCGGTGGCCGGGGTGGGCCTGCTGATGCTGCCGCGGATGATGATCAGCGACGAGCTGGCCAGTGGCGCGCTGGTGCCGGTACTGCCGGAGTGGGTGCCCAAGCACGGCATCGTGCACGCGGTGTTCCCGTCGCGACGCGGCCTGTTGCCTGCGGTGCGTGCGCTGATCGACTACCTCGCCGAACGCTTCGAGGCGCTGGAGGAACCGTAGATCCTCCATCCACGCCATGCGTCGATGATGCTTTCGTGGCGCGGCTTGCCGCCTGCGGCCCCGCAGCCCACAATCCACGTCCGGACCGTCGCCATCACGCCCATCATTCCCCGGTCCGGCCTTGGCACCTATGTCTCCCAATGCCCTGGCGCTGGTCGAGCTGCTGATCCGCGAGCGCCGTGCGTTGTCCCGCTTCGTCGCGCGCTACCTCGACCCGGCCAGCACCGAGGACACCCTGCAGAACCTCTACCTGAAGGCCAGCAGCGTGCCCGGCGATCCACCGATCCTGGAGCCGCGCGGTTATCTGTACCGGATGGCCTACCACCACGCGCTCAACCGCAGCCAGGCCGACGCCCGCGAGCGGCGCGCGATGGCCGAGTACGCCACCGGCATGGCCGAGGCAGGCCACGACGGCGAGGCGCAGGCGCTGGACCAGGCGCAGCTGCGCGAGATCACCCAGACCATCCTGGCCCTGCCGGCCCAGGTACGCGAGTGCTTCGTGCTCAACCGCTACCTGGGCCTGAGCGAACGCGAGATTGCCGCGCGCCTGGGGATCTCCAAGAGCCTGGTCGGCAAGCATGTGCTGCGCGCAGCGCTGCTGATCCAGCAACAGCAGCGGGGAATGGGCCGATGAGCGGCGATTGCCGTGGGCAGATCGTGCCCGCCGTTGTCACAACAGGAAAGCGCACCCATTCGCGGTGCGGCAGGCCACAACCATGACCACGTCCGAACCCTCGCCGCGTCAGGCCAGGCAGGCGTTGCGCTGGGTGATACGGTGCAGTGCAGGCCCGTTGCCGGAACGCCAGCAACGCACCCTGCAGCGCTGGCTGCAGTCCGATCCGCGCCATGCGCTGGCCTGGCGCCAGCAGCAGGCCTTCTGGCAGCGGTTGGACGCTGCCGGGCCCGAGGTGCTGGCCGCGCTGCCCGAGCTGACCGCCGACCGCCAGGGGCTGCGTCCGATCGCACCGCGCCGTCGCCTGCCGTGGCTGCTGGCATCGGCTGCGGCCGTGGTGCTGATGGTCGCGGCCGCTCCGCATGCGTTGCTGCTGGCGCGCAGTGATGTGCGCAGCAGCGATGCGCCACGAGTGGTGCAGCTGGCCGATGGCAGCACGGCGGTACTCGATGCCGGCACCGCGCTGGCACTTTCGTTCGATGACCGGCAGCGCCACCTGCGCCTGCTGCGCGGCCAGGCCTGGTTCCAGGTAGCGCACGAGGCTCGCCCGTTCCAGGTCGAGGCAGCGGGCGGCCTGGTCCGTGACATCGGCACTGCCTTCAGCGTGTCGATGCTGGATACCACGGTCACCACCCAGGTCAGCGCGGGTGTGGTCGATGTGCGCCCGGGCGATGGCAGCGTGCAGCGCCTGCATGCCGGACAGGCACGCGCGTTCCGTGACGGGCACTGGCTGCAGCCGGTGCAGCTGGAAGATCCGGAGAGCATGGCGCCGTGGCGGCGTGGCGAGGTAGTGATCGATGATCGGCCGGCCGCGCAGGCCATCGCCGACCTGGCGCGCTACCGTCGTGCCCCGGTCTGGGTACTGGGCGGGCAGGGCGCACGCATACGGGTCAGTGGCCTGTTCCACCTGCAGCAACCGGACACGGCCATCGTCGCCGTGGCCGCGCAGGCGGGACTGCGCGTGCAGCGCTTGCCCGGTGGTGCGTTGCTGCTGTGGTGAAGCACCCGCGGAACATGGACGAACCGGTCGCATGAAAAAAAACATGAAAAAACCGTGGGCAGTCGTCGCAGCCCGCTGTCTATAGAGGTATAGCCAGAGCGAAACAGCGTTTCTTCTCAAGCCAGACACACCACCGGGCACCGGACGTGTCCGTGGTCCCGCCCCGCTTGAGGAGTTCCTGTCCATGCCGTCCACGGCATCCGCCTGTCATCGTCGCGCCACCGCTCTGGCCCTGGCTGTTTCCACCGCATTGCTGCAGTTGGCCTGGGTGCCGGCCGGGCAGGCGCAACCGGCGGTCGTCGCGCCGCTGCGCCAGTACGCCATTCCGGAACAGCCCCTGGCCGACGCCGTGCGTGCCTTTGGCCGCCAGGCCGATGTGCAGGTGGTGTTCCGCAGTGACCTGGTGGAAGGCCGTCGCTCCAGCGCGGTGAGCGGCGAGTACAGCCAGATGCAGGCCCTGCAGCTGCTGCTGCGTGGCAGCGGCGTGCGCGCGCAGCGTGGCATGGACGGCACCTGGAGCCTGCGTGCCGTAGCGGAGGCGGGTGAAGGGGAAGGGGTGCGGGTGACCGAGACACTGGACGTGGCCGGTCGCCTGCAGTCGGAAGGGGGCGAGGCCCGCGATCGGCGCGGCTACGATGATGTGTTCGCGCTGGACATGGCCACGGCGTATTCGGGGCGCGACCGGGTGGAGCGCTACCGCGGCTCCAATCCGGCCGACGTGGTCAAGGATCTGGTCGGTGTGTTCAGCGGCGATGCGCGCAACAGTGGCGCGCTGGACATCAACATCCGCGGCATCCAGGGGCCGGGGCGGGTGCCGGTCAGCATCGACGGCGGCGAGCAGGCACTTACGGTCTGGCGCGGCTACAACGGCGTCAGCAACCGCAACTACATCGATCCCAACCTGATAGGTGGCATCCAGGTCATCAAGGGGCCGGGGCTGGTGCGCGATGTGCACAGCGGGATCGGTGGCGCGCTGGTGATCAAGACCATCGACGTCGATGACATCGTGGAAGCGGGTGAGCGCTTCGGCGGGGAGCTGAAGATCGAAGGCAGCAGCAATGCGGTGGCGCCACGCCTGCCGCGGCTGCATACCGGCGAGGACTACCGCACGGTGCCCGGGTTCCCGCAGGGCTCGCCCTCGGCACCGTATGCCGACAGCACGCTGCTGGTGCCGGTGAAGTCGCGCGGTTCGGAAGCCAATGTGTTCGCCGGCGAGGACCAGGCCTGGCGGCTGGCGCTGGGCCTGCGCGGCGAACACGTGGACCTGATGGCCGCGTATGCCTGGCGCAAGCGCGGCAACTACTTCTCCGGCACCCAGGGCACGGCGTACTACGACCAGGACCCGCGCGAGCAGTTCGAGTACAAGGGCCTGGACTACATCACCACGCTGGCGCGCTACTTCAAGCCCGGCGACGAGGTGCCCAACACCTCCAGCGAGCAGGAATCGTGGCTGCTGAAGGCGACCTGGCAGATCAACGATGACCAGCAGCTGCGCGCCACCTGGCGGCGTACGCTCTCCCACTACGGCGAGATCATGCCCTCGCGCATCCTGTCCGCGCCCGACTACGGTCGCATCCAGTGGCCGCTCAGCCGCGTCGATGCCGATGCCTGGAACCTGGAATACCACTGGCAGCCTGCCGGCAGCCGCTGGCTGGACCTGCGTGCCAACCTGTGGCGCACCGAAACCACCAGCGATACCTACACCGCTGGCGGCTTCCCCAATTTTGCCAGCAACCCCGACTGGAACCCCGGCAGCAGCCCGATCCTGCGCAATACCGCGCTGGCCAATGCCCGCAACGACCGCACCGGCCTGACCCTGAGCAACCGCTTCGCGTTGCATTCCACCCTGGACCTGACGGTGGGCGGCAACTGGCAGTTCGAGAAACTGCGCTCGGCGGACCCGTACTTTGGCGTCAGCGATGGCTGGCGCATGTACCCGCGCGCCGGGCGCCGCCAGGAAGGCGAGGGCTATCTGGTGCTGGACTGGCGGCCGGTGGATTTCCTCTCCCTGAGCGCCGGCGTGCGCTACGCGCGCTATTGGGCCTTCGATGATTTCCTGCAGGAACACCCGGAACTGATGACCACCTCTGTGTTCCCCAAGGAGGCCCGCTACCGGGTCAACGAACTGCCTGAGCGCCCGGCCAGCCTGCAGGGCGAGATCGACGCCATCGAGGCGCAGCGCGCGTTCTGGGACAGCATCGGCATGGGCTTCATCGTTGATGATCTGCTCAAGGGCCTGCTCAGCAGGTATGAGACGCCGGTTGCGGTGGAGCACAGCATTCCGTGGCTGCCGGATGCGGACGGCAACTACAGCCGTGCCAGCAACCCGTGCCTGAATGGTCAGGTGGCGGCCATTCCCGGGCTGTTGCCGGTGCAGGGCGCGCAGATCCTGTGCAGCATCCAGAACGGGCGGCCGCAGACGGTGGCCGGGCGCAACGAGCGCAGGCGCGACCATGCCTGGCTGCCGACCTTCTCGGCCACCGCGCATTTCTCGCCCAATGCGCGCGCCTATGTGCGTTACAGCGAGGCGGTGCGTTTCCCCAGCATGTTCGAGAGCACCATCGCGTTCTCCAGCAGCCTGAACCCGCTGTACCCGCTCAAGCCCGAACACGCCTACAACTACGAAGTGGGCTACGTGCACAACCTGTCGGCGCTGTTCGGCAACACCGCCGATGCCGACGTGAAGCTGGCCTACTACGTGCACAAGACCCGCAACGTGATCGAGCGCGACGGCAACTTCCTGTTCGACAACCTGGACAAGCAGCGCATCCGCGGCCTGGAGTTGCAGGCGCGGTTCGACAACCGGCGCTTCTTCACCGACCTGGGCATCACCCGTACGCTGGAAAACAAGGTCTGCGACGAAAGCATGGCGGTGCAGCTCGATGCGCTGGCCGGCAAGGTGCCCAACTGCGTGCAGGACGGCTTCGTCAGTGGCTACCTGCTGACCCAGGCCATTCCCCGGTTGTCGGTGAACGTGTCGCTGGGCACCCGGCTGTTCGATGAGCGCCTGGAGCTGGGCAGCCGCATCGTGCATTACCGGCGCCACCAGAACCCGGACCTGCAGGCCTACCGTGATCGCCTGTACGCCGGCAGCGGTGGCCTGATCTGGCAGAACGTGCCGTTCACCTGGGGAAACATCACCACCGTCGATGCCTACGCGCGCTGGCGCTTCAATGACCACACCAGCGTCGAGCTGGTCGGCACCAACCTCGGCAACCGCTACTACGTCGACCCGGCCACGCGCTCCACGCTGCCGGCGCCGGGGCGCACGCTGAAGCTCGGTGTCACTGCGCGCTTCTGATGACCTGCCTCGTTGTTGTACCCGTTGTTCCCTCAACCCAAGGAGTAGTTCCATGAAGATGATCTCCCGTTCCGTACTGGCCATGGCCGCCACCTTCGCCCTGGCCGGTGCCGCGCAGGCCGCCGACATCGTCGGTGCGGCCAGCCCGGCCACCGATTCGCAGCTGTACGTCAAGGTCGGTGCCTCTGAAGTCAACGGCGGCCCGCACAGCGCAGGCAAGGCCGGCATCGGCGTCGGCACCGTCTCCAATGGCAAGCCGGTCGACTTCCAGGGGCTGGCGGCCTACTCGGCCCCGACCACCGTCAACGGCGTTACCGTGCGTACCCTGGCCATGCCGATCACCGGTACGCCGGGCAGCCATTCCGGCATGGGCCACTTCAACTTCGTCAAGGTGGGCAGTGGCGATGTGTGGTTCGGTGAATGGTCCAAGGACGGCGCCGCAGGTGGCTTCAACAACCGCCAGGTGTACTTCGCTGGTGACCGCGCCGGCACCACCCTGCCCAGCGGTACCGCCACCTACGCGGTGGCCGGCCTGAACCGGTTCAATGGCAGCAACCTGCTCAGCGGTACCTTCGCGGCGAACTTCGGCACTGGCAAGCTGACCGGCGGCCTGACCGGTGGTGGCCAGACCCTGGCGATCAGCGCCAACATCAACAGCGCCGATGCATCCTTCGCCGGCACCGCCGTGGCCAACGGCTCGGTCACCGGCAACAGCCAGGGCCAGTTCTTCGGCGCCAATGCGGCCACGCTCGCCGGTATCGCCACGTTCGCCGGCAACAGCCAGTACGACACCGCCTTCGGCGGCAGCAAGAACTGATCGCCACGCCCCTGACGGGGCAGGGCAGGGACAAGCCGCGATCCGCCAGTCCCTGCTTCGGCCGCTGCATGCACCACCACGGATCGACCATGCGCCATTCCACCTTCCTTGTCGTACTGCTGTTGGCTGCCGCTGATGTGCGCGCCCAGCAGGACGATCTGCGCCGCGTGCTTGAACAGGGCAGCGAACTGCGCCACCAGCAGCAGGACCGGCAGCGCCTGCAACAGGCCGAGTCGGAGCGGCCGACCATCACCATCGACGGCAGGACGCTGCGCGTGGAGCGCACCGTTGACGATCTCGGCCAGGCCCTCTACCTGTCACTGCAGCATCAGCAATGGCGGGCCGCCGCGGCGTTCCTCGAGGAGTACATCGAACTGCCGGGGCATGACCCGCTGCTGCGCCATTACGCGCAGGGGGCGTTGGCCCGCGTGGCCGGCGACCATCGTCGCGCGGCGAAGGAGTACGAAGCGCTGCTGGCGGCGCAGCCGGAGTTCCTGCCGGCCCGTCTCGAGCTGGCACGTGTCTATGCGGAAGACCAGCGTGATCGCGATGCGGTCGCGCTGTTCACGGCCATCGCTGCAGGCATCAATGCTGATGATCCGGCCACGGCCGGCGTCCGCGCGCGCGTGGACGGGTACCTGGGTGCCCTGCAGGCGCGCCAGCGCTGGAAAGGCGCGCTGTCCGCCGGCCCCGCATGGAGTGACAACATCAACCGCAGCTCGGCCAGCCGCACCTGCCTGTTCGGCGTAGGCGACGCCTGCATCATCGAACGGAAACTGCCCGACGCCCAGCGCGCAGGGGGCCTCGACTACGACGCCAGCCTGGAACGGCGCTGGGTCCTCGACGGGCATCATGGGCTGTACCTGCGCGGTCTCGCCTTCGGTCAGGCATGGCGCGGGCACCGTGCCTACAACGAGCTCAATGCCAATGTGCAGGCAGGTTACAGCTGGCGCAGTGCGCGGCAGACCGTGCTGCTTGCCCCCAGCTATGACGTCCAGGGCCTGGGCAACCATGCGCTGCAGGGCGGCAGTGGCGTGCACGGCGAATGGCAGTACGCCCTGGATGCACGCAGCCTGCTCAAGCTGGAGGCCGACTGGAAGCGCCAGCGGTATCGCCAGCAGGGCCTGGCCAGCAATTATGACGGCGAGCTGGTATCGGTGTATGCCACCTGGTTCCGTGCGCTCAATCCGCGCTGGACGGTCTTCGCCGGGCTGGATGTCACCGGCAGCAGCGCTGCCGACCCGGCCAACGGCTACCGCCAGCGCGGCTTGCGGCTGGGCGCGGCGCGGCAGTGGAGCGGCACCACGGCCACGGTGTTCGTGTCGCTGCGCCGCCGCGACTACGACGCCTGGAGTCCATTGCTGGAGGCGCGCAGGCAGGACGACGAACAGAACCTGATCGCCATCGTGCGCAGCGAGCGGCTGGCGGTGGCCGGGCTGGTGCCCAGCCTGGGCCTGCGCTACGCCCGCATCGACAGCAACGTCGGCTGGCTGTACAGCCACGACCGCAGCCTGCTCAGCCTGAAGTGGGAGCGTGTGTTCTGAACGCGCCGCTGCAATGCCCGGGTGAACGGGCCGTGGCGGCGATCTTCATCGATCATCACGCGCCCTTGTAGCCCGTTTCGCGCATCCTGCAGGCGTTGCGGCAGAGGTGCGCCGCGTGTATCGAGGAGCGCGGGTCGTGCTGGAAGCGGGCAACAAGCCAGAGGGCCTGAAAGGGCTGCGGGTGCTGGTGGCGGAAGATGAATTCGCCATCGCGATGTTCCTGGTGGACTATCTGGAACTGAAGGGGGCGCAGGTGGTGGGACCGGCCGGTGACCTGCAGGCGCTGGGGCGTCTGGTCGATGAGAACCCCATCGATGTCGCCCTGCTGGACATCAACCTGGGGGGTGAACTGGTCTACCCCTTGGCCGACCGCTTGGCGGACGCCGGCACGCCGTTCATGTTGACCTCCGGCTACGATGACAATCTGCCCAGCCGCTTCGCTGGCGCGCCCCGCTGTACCAAGCCCTATCACATCGAGGCACTGGTGCAGCAGCTGGCACGGCTGGTGGCAGGCCCGCAGGCTGCTGCGGGCATCGCCTGATTGCGCGGCATGTCACACCGCATCCAGGGTCTCCCGGCCGTTGAGCGCCCGGCGGGCATGCCGCCGCCGCTGCAGGCGCATGCGCGCCATGACGGCATGGCCGCCCGTATTGCCCGCCACGACTGGTCAGGCACGCCACTGGGTGCGATCGAGCGATGGCCGCCGCACCTGCGCGCCACTGTCGACCTGATGCTGGCCCACGGCTTCCCGATGATCGTGCTGTGGGGCGAGCAGCTGGTGCAGCTCTACAACGATGGCTATGCCGAGATCCTCGCCGACAAGCATCCGGGCGGGCTTGGCCAGCCCACCCGCGAGTGCTGGCCTGAGGTCTGGCACATCAACGGCCCGATCTACCAGCGGGTGTGGCAGGGCGAGACCATCACCTACGAGGACAAGCTCTATCCGCTGGCGCGGCGGGGGCGGCTGGAGGATGTCTGGTTCACCATCACCTACAGCCCCATCCGCGGTGAGGAAGGGCGCATCAACGGTGTGCTTGTCACCATGTTCGAAACGACCGCCGCGCATGTCGCGCAGGCGGCCCGCGAGCGCGAGGAGCAGAAGCGCCGTGAGAGCGACCGGCGCCTGGCGCTGGCATTCAAGGTGCTGCCGGTGGGCGTCTGCATTGTCGATGCCGAAGGCCGACTGCAACTGTCCAATGACCGGATGCGGACCTATCTGCCCACCGGCAAGGTGCCGTCCACCGATCGTCCCAACCACTACCGCTGGCAGGGATGGCACCCCGACGGCTCGCGCATCGAGCCCCATGATTTCGCCATCGCCCGCGCCCTGCGGGGGGAGACGGTGGTCCCTGGCCTGGAGTTCCAGTTCATCCATGACGACGGGCGCGCCCGCTGGACACGCGTCGCCGCTGCGCCGCTGCGCGATGCAGACGGCGAGGTGACCGGGGTGTTCGCCATTGCGGTGGATATCGACGACCTCAAGCGCGCCACCGAGCGCCAGGCGGTGCTGCTGGCCGAACTGCAGCACCGGGTCCGCAACATCATGTCCACCATCCATGCCCTTGCCTGGCGGACGCGCAGTACCGTGGCCAGCGTGGACGAGTACGCCGAGCGGCTGTGCGGGCGGTTGATGTCGCTGGCGCGCACGCAGAGCCTGCTGACCCGCGGCGGCAATGCCGGGGTCTGCCTGCGCGGGATGATCGAAGAGGAAGTGTCGGCGCAGATGCCGGGCACGGGCCTGTGCGAGCTGCACGGTGAGGACGTGCTGCTGCCACCGAAAGCGGCCGAGGTGCTGTCGTTGGCCATCCATGAGCTGGCGAGCAACGCGCTGCGCTATGGCGCGGCCGCGCGCGCGGCGGGGCGGATCGAGGTGTCCTGGCATCTGCAGGTGCAGGACGCCGAACCGTGGCTGGGCCTGCACTGGTGCGAGCGCCATGCCGACGTGGAGGGCTGGGAAATGCCACGCCAGCGCGGCCTGGGCCGGGCGCTGATCGAGCAGCGCGTGCCCTACGAGCTGGCTGGCAGCGGCGAGCTGCACTTTGGCCCACAGGGGCTGGATGCGTGGATCCGCTTCCCGCTGCGCGAACGCGACAGCCTGCTGCAGACCGACGCTCCGGACACCGCGCCCCTGCGGTAAAAGGGGATTTATCCCCAATTTGGCCAAATTGGGTATAGTGTCGCTCATCCACCCCGCCTGGAGCCGTGCCATGACCCTGCCGCTGGATCTGCCTGGCCTCGAGAAGGCCCCGGCCTCGTCGGTGAAGACCCGGGGCTGGCCGAGCCTGATGCGCACCGTGCGCGAAAAGCAGGCGCTGGTCATCACCAACCACAACCACCCGGAAGCGGTGATCGTGGACATCCGCACCTACCAGGAACTGCTGGCCAAGGCCGCCGGCGGTGATGCCGGTGAGCGCAGCGAGGAGCTGCAGCGCCTGCGCAGCGAGTTCGACCGGACCTTGGCCGGGCTGCAGCGCGGGGAAGGGCTGGGCAAGGTGCTGGGCCAGCCGATCCGGCGCGGCCGCAAGGTCACCCTTGGCCGTCCGCTCTGATCGATGGGACGCATCCTGGCGTTGGCCGGTGTCAATGGCGCCGGCAAGAGTTCGCTGCTGGGCACCTGGCTGGACGCCGAAGGGCTGAGCTGGTTCAACCCGGACTCGTTCACCCGCCGCCTGGTCGACGCCGGCTGGCCGCTGCCGGACGCCAATGCCGAGGCCTGGCAGGAAGGCACCCGCCGCCTGCGCCAGGCCATGGCCGATGGCACCGACTTCGCCTTCGAGACCACGCTCGGTGGCAACACCATTCCGCGTCTGCTGCGTGAGGCCTGCGAGCGGCACCAGGTGGCGATCTGGTTCTGTGGGCTGGCCGATGTCGGGCTGCACGTCGCCCGTGTGGCCGCGCGGGTGGCCGCCGGTGGCCACGATATTCCGGTGGAGAAGATCCACGCGCGTTTCGATTCGGCGCGCGCAAACCTGCTGGAGCTGCTGCCGCACCTGGCCGAGCTGCATGTCTACGACAACAGCGCGCCGGCCGATGCCGACGGCTGCGTGGTGCCGCTGCCGGTATTGGCCATGGCTGCAGGCCAGCTGCATTACCCGGTCGCAGTGGCCGACCTGTTGCACACGCCGGGCTGGGCCAAGCCCATCGTGATGCGCGCGATGGAATTGGACACCCCGGGTGATTGATGCCGCACGGGGTGCGGAGTCGAACCCATGCTCGGCTGATCCCCTGCAAGTCAGCCGAGCACGGGCTCGGCTCTACAACGCCGGCTTCGCCTGCTCGGGCTCGGCAACGTCCGGCAGCGGCGGCAAGGTCGGGTCCACCGTCACCGGCACATCGCTCTTCAACAGCGCGGCTGCTTCCTTGTCGCTGCCAACCGCTGGCGGTGAACCGCGCAGCGGCAGGCCGGCGGTTTCCTTCACGAACAGCATGGTTACCAGGCCGATCACCGCCGCGCCCATCAGGTAATAGGCCGGCACCAGCGGGTCGCCGGTACGCTCCACCAGCCACGCGGTCACCAGCGGCGTGGTGCCACCGAACAGCGACACCGACACATTGAAGGCGATCGACAGCGCGCTGTAGCGCACCGGGGTGTAGAACAGCGCCGGCAGCGTGGACGGCATCGAGCTGGTGAAGCACACCAGCGCCAGCCCCAGCAGCATCAGGCCGAGGAAGATCAGCCCGTCGTTGCCGCTACCGACCAGCAGCAGGCACGGAATGGCCAGCACCAGCAGCGCGATGCACGCACCGATGATCATCGGGCGCCGGCCCAGCCTGTCACTGAACAACCCGCCGACGATGTTCAGCGGCATCATCACCAGCATCACGATGATGATCAGCAGCAGGCCCTTGCTCTCGGCATAGCCCATCGTGACGCTGAGGTAGCTGGGCATGTAGGTCAGCAGCATGTAATCGGTCACGTTGAACACCAGCACCAGGCCCATGCACACCAGCAGCTGGCGGCCATGCACCTGGAACAGCGCGCCCAGCCCCGGCCGCTCGTGCTCGCGCTTCTCGGCTTCCTCGGCGAAGGCGCGGAACGCCGGGGTTTCCTCCAGCTTCATGCGCATGTACAGGCCGAGCAGGCCCAGCGGGCCGGCCACCAGGAACGGAATGCGCCAGCCCCAGTCCAGCATCTGCTCGCTGCTCAGCAGCATGTGCAGCGCGGTGACGGTGCCGGCGCCGGCGATGTAGCCGCCCAGCGTGCCGAACTCCAGCCAGCTGCCCATCAGGCCGCGGTTGCGGTCGGTGGAATACTCGGCGATGAAGGTGGCCGCGCCCCCGTATTCGCCGCCGGTGGAGAAGCCCTGCACCACGCGCGCCAGCAGCAACAGCACCGGTGCCCAGATGCCGATGCGCTCGTAGGCGGGAATCAGGCCGATGGCAAACGTGCCCAGCGCCATCAGGATCATGGTGAACGCCAGCACTTTCTGGCGGCCGTAGCGATCACCCAGGGGGCCGAACACCAGGCCGCCCAGTGGCCGCACCAGGAACGCCACGGTGAAGGTGGCGAACGCAGCGATCACCTGCGCGGTGGGGTTGCTGGAGGGGAAGAACACCTGGCCGATGGTGACGGCCAGATAGCCGTAGACACCGAAG
Organism: Stenotrophomonas muris; assembly: GCF_052751275.1. Taxonomy (NCBI): domain Bacteria; kingdom Pseudomonadati; phylum Pseudomonadota; class Gammaproteobacteria; order Lysobacterales; family Lysobacteraceae; genus Stenotrophomonas; species Stenotrophomonas muris. The sequence goes on from NZ_CP199879.1 coordinate 1,273,104, forward strand.
TCGAACCACTCCATGGCATTGCCGAGTGCGGCCGCGCCGACGGCGCGCTTGAGCATGGGCTTGTCGACGACGGTGATCTCATCGACCTTCAGGTGGCGGCGGCGTTTGAACCAGCCGAAATGGGCGTGTGCATCGGGGGTGTCCTGCATGGGGGCTCCCTTGTAGGCAGAAGAGGGGAAATGAGCGGTGAGGTAGGTCCCGGAAATCGGAAACGGCGATGCAGGCGCAGGTGGCGCAGGGGCATCGGTGAGTGGCGTGGGGGCCGGGGAATGTGTGCAGGCACGACGCCACGCGCACGGCAAAGCACCGCCGCAATGGCGGAAACGCAGCAACGGGATCACAGCGGTCGCGCAATCAGCGGCCGGCGGTCACAGCAGCGTGGGGAGTGCAGGCCGAGGGCCTGCGGGCGTCATCCGCCAGGATCCAGCGCGAGGCGGTGGAACGGCAGGGCGGGAGCCATCGTGGCAAGCGAAGCGCCGGTCGGCAGTGCTTCCCACGTAACAGGTGCGCCCGTCACGTAGTGGGTCGTGTCGATCATTCGTTCATCATAGCGGCATCGGCGTGAGCATGCAGCGAAGCGGACTGATCTGCACGCTGTGTTCCATCGCGCCTGTTCATCCGCGCGGCATGCAATGACAAGTGTTGAACGAACTCTGGCCGCAGCGCTCACGCGACGCTGTCTACGGTAGCGCTGAAGGCAATCGAGAAGGAGCATCGCATGACCCGTCGCATTCCCGAAGGCACGTTGATCATCGTCGCCGATGGCGGTTCGGCCCGCGTGTTCACCAACGTCGGCAGCGAACATCAGCTGGCGTTGAAGCAGGAAGGTGAGCTGCGCCTGCAGGACATCAGCGAGCAGGGCGTCTCTGGTCAGGGCCCGGCCGGCGCGGTGCCGAAGGACATGTCCATTGCGCAGCTCAACGAGGCGACGTTCGCCAAGCAGGTGGCGGAGCAGTTGAACGAAGATGCGCTCAACAACCGCTATGCACACCTGGTGCTGGTGGCAGACCCGACCACGCTGGGCCGTATCCGCCCGCTGCTGCACAAGGAGGTCCAGGCGCGTCTGCTGGGCGATATCGCCAAGGACCTAACCAACGCCCCGCTGGCGGATATCCAGAAAGCGCTGGCGGCGTAACCGGCATGCCGTTCATGCGTGACTACCCGGCGGCGGAGCCAGCAGGCGCGGACGTGGAAGCCCAAGCGGGCTGGCAGCTGCTGGAGTTCGGTGCACCCTGGTGTGGCCATTGCCAGGCCGCGCAGCCCGCACTCCAGGCGTTTGTGGACGCCCACGATCTTGTGCATTGGAAGATCGAGGATGGCAAGGGAAAGCCACTGGGGCGTGCGTTCAAGGTAAAGCTGTGGCCCACCGCGGTGTTGCTGCATGACGGCCAGGAAGTGGCGCGCGTGGTGAGGCCGGTCGACAGCGCCGACCTCGCCACCTTGCAGGACGCATTGCCAGATTGAGGGCAGCAATCGCTGCGTGCGGTGCGCACGGCGCCGAGCGGGCTCGGCTGCAGGGCGGGCTAGTGATAGGTCACCTTTTCCGCTTCCGCACGCAGCTTCTGCAACAACGACCGGCCATGCTGGCTCAGCATGACCATCGCGTTGGCGATCTGCCTGGCGTCGTAGCCCATTGGCGCGGGCGGCTTCGGCTCGGGGCCGTACTGTTCACCGATGAGAATGGCCATGCCTTCTGCACTGTTGAGGGCGTGTTCGATGCGCTGGAAGAGCGACTCCATGGCCGGGCTGAGCGGACGCGTGTGTTTCATGCGGGAACTCCTTGGGTGCGAGGGCCACCGCAAGGGTGGCGGGCGATGCGTGCTTGGAACTCCCGGAAGGAACAGAGAAAACCGGAAGGCCTGACGGCCACACGCAGCGCCCGCCGTAGTTACGACGGGCTATCTCTGTCCTTCTTTTCGGGGGTTCCAATCCCGGCAGCGGGATGTCCGCTGCGGCGCAATCCTGGGCAGATCGAGGCGCTGCGCACCAATTGATGGTTTGTCTCGCTTTGTCCCGTTCGGAAGGCGCGGTCTTTCAGAAGTGCATGTCTGGACATCCATTGCCGTATCGGCACCGATCGGGAAGCGGGAGACCGGAAGGCTATGAGGTGATTCGTCGCGCGGCCATGCAATTACGTGCAAAGCATCGTGCCGGTTCCGGCGGCCGCACTGCAGCATGCGACAGGGCAGGGCCGGTGCTAGGATCCGACTACCACCTGAATCGATCCAAATGCCGATGCCCACGCTGGACCGTCGTCTCCTGATCGCTTTCGTCGCGACCGCCATGCTTGCCTCCGGGGCGGTGCTGGCGGCTCCGTCGAAATCCGCCGAACGCGCCTATGGCTCGGTCGACCCGTTCATCGGTACCGGCGGGGAAGGCCATACCTACCCGGGGGCGACGGTGCCGTTCGGCATGGTCCAGCTCAGCCCGGACACGCGCATCCAGCCGCGCGAAAAGGCCTATGGCTGGGCGGCGGGCTACCGTTACGACGACAGCAGCATCGTCGGTTTCTCGCACACGCATTTTTCCGGCACCGGGCATTCGGACCTGGGCGACATCCTGCTGATGCCGTTCACCGGCAACCCCGGGCTGGAGCGCGGCGATCCGGAGAAGCCGCGCAGCGGTTACGCCTCACGGTTCCGCCACGCTGACGAGAAGGCCGAGCCGGGCTACTACGCGGTCACCCTGGACGACTACAAGGTGCGTGCCGAGCTGACCACCAGTGCGCGCGTGGGCGTGCATCGCTACGCCTTCCCCAGAGGCACCGACGCCAAGGTGCTGCTGGACATGCGTACCAGCATGTACGACTACCCTGGCAAGGTGCTGTGGTCGCGGGTGCGGGTGCGCGCCGATGGCACGGTGACCGGCTTCCGCGAGACGCGCGGCTGGGCGCCGGGTCGCCAGCTGTATTTCGCGATGCGTTTCTCGCGGCCGCTGGCCGGCGATGAGCTGCACAACACCGAGCAGGACATCGTCTACAAGGGCTTCCCGCCGCCGGGCGAGAAGGATCCGGCCCAGCGCGCCCAGATCGAAGGCCGGCAGCTGGTCGGCACCTTCAACTTCGGCAAGCTGGACGCACCGCTGGTGGTGAAGGTAGCCATCTCGCCGGTCAGTGAGGCCGGTGCCATCGCCAACCTCGACGCTGAAGTGGCCGACTTCGACTTCGATCGGGTGCGTGCGCAGGCGAAGCAGGACTGGACGCAGGCACTGTCCGTGCTCGATATCGATGCCCCCGAGCATGCGCGGCGCAGTGCCTATACCGCGCTGTACCACACGATGCTGGGGCCGACGCTGTTCATGGACGCCGATGGCCAGTACCGCGGTTCGGACAACGCGGTGCACAGGGCCGACGGCTTCACGCACTATTCGACGTTCTCGCTGTGGGACACCTACCGCGCGCTGCACCCGTTGCTGACGCTGGTGCAGCCGGAGAAGCGCAACAGCGACTTCGTCAATTCGATGCTGGCCCACCATGAGCACAGTCCGTACGGCATGCTGCCGGTGTGGTCGTTCCATGGCCTGGAAGACTGGTGCATGATCGGCTACCACGCCGTGCCGGTGATCGCCGATGCCTACGTGAAGGGCATTCGTGGCTTCGACGCCGACAAGGCATTGAAGGCGATGGTCGAGACCGCCAACTACGGCCCGTATGACGGTATCGCGCAGTACCGTGAGCTGGGCTATGTGCCGATCGACGAGGAAGGCGAAGCGGCCAGCAAGACGCTGGAGTACGCCTTTGATGACTGGACCATCGCACGCATGGCGCAGGCGATGGGCAAGGCCGATATCGCGGCCACCTTCGACAAACGCGCGGGTAACTGGCGCAACGCGTTCGACAAGGACACCGGCTTCATGCGCGCGCGCAAGCGCGACGGCAGCTTCCGTACGCCGTTCGACCCCAGCGCCAGCGGCTACGGCACCGACTACACCGAGGGCAACGCCTGGCAGTACTCGTGGTACGTGCCGCAGGACGTTGCCGGCCTGGCGGCAGCCCACGGTGGCAGCGACAAGCTGCTCGCGCGCCTGGACGAGGTGTTCAACGCCAAGGTGGATCCATCGATCTTCGAGCACATGGAAGACATCACCGGCCTGATCGGCTGGTACGCGCACGGCAACGAGCCCAGCCACCACGTGGCCTACCTCTATTCGTACGCGGGCCAGCCATGGCGCACCCAGGCGCGGCTGAAGCAGATCATGGACACCCAGTATGCCGACCGCCCCGATGGCCTGGCCGGCAATGATGACGTTGGCCAGATGTCGGCCTGGTATGTGTTCACCGCGCTGGGCTTCTACCCGGTGGCGCCGGGCTCGGGCGAGTACATCCTGGGCCGTCCGTTCCTGCCCAGGACCGCGATGCGTCTTCCGAACGGCAAGACGTTCACCATCGTGGCCGAGGGCCTGGATGACAAGCACACCTATGTGGGCCGCGTGAGCCTCAACGGCAAGCCGCTGCAGCGCACCTTCCTGCGCCATGACGAGATCCTGGCTGGCGGCGAACTGCGCTTCAGCATGCAGGCCGAGCCGAACAAGGACTGGCCGGGGCAGGGCGCGCAGGCGCCGTATTCGATGAGCCGGTGATGCGCACGTGGTAGGTGCCGACCTTGGCCGGCACGCTTCACGGGTGACCTGGAACCTGCAGAGCCGAGCCCATGCTCGGCTGCTTTTGGCACGGTGCCTTAGCCGAGCATGGGCTCGGCTCTACAAGGGCAGTTCGACAAAGGTCAATGGAAACGCAACCCGACGCGCGCGCCACCGAGCGGCGCCGTTTCGATCATCAATATCGCGCCATGCCGCTGCGCGATCTCGGCCACGATCGCCAGCCCCAGCCCGCAGCCATCTCCCTCGCTGCTGGCCCGGTAGAACCGTTCCGTGACGCGCGCGCGCTCGGCTTCGGCGATACCTGTACCGTCATCGTCCACCCACACCTGCACGCCCTCGGCATCCCGCTGTAGTCCCAGGGTGATCACACCGGGCACGGCGCCGTAGCGCAGCGCGTTGTCCAGCAGGTTGCCCAGCGCCTCGCGCAGCAACTGCGGATCACCCTGTACCTTCACGCCGTCGTCGGGTCCGTCGTAACCCAGGTCCACGCCCGCCACCAACGCACGGTCGGCGTAGCGCTCGACCACGCCCCGTGCCAACGCGGCCAGATCCAGCGGCTGCAGCGGCAGTGCGCTGCCCTGTGGATCTTCCGAGCGGCTGAGCATCAGCAGCTGGTTGACCAGGTGCTGCAGCCGTGCCAGCCCGGCCAGCGTGCCGGACAGCGCCAGCTGCTGGGCCTGCGGATCCTGTTGGCGGAGTGAGCTCTCCAGCTCCACCTGCATTGCCGCCAGCGGCGTGCGCAGCTGGTGCGCCGCATTGCTGACGAAGCGCCGTTGCGCGGCCTGCATCGCGTCCAGCCGTTGCAGCAGTGCGTTGTAGGCTTCGACCGCCGGCCACAGTTCGCGTGGGGCTTCCTGCGCGGGCTCCAGTGGCGCCAGCGGGTCAGGACGCGGGCTGGCCAGCCGCCGCGCCACCTGGTTGGCATGGCGTGCAGCCGCGCCGGTACCGGACCAGGCCAGCCACGCGGCCAGCGCGAGGATCGCGGCCTGGAACGGGATGCTGGCCAGCAGCAGCTTGCGCTCCAGCCGGTGCCGCTTGCGCAGCGTCTCGGCCACGCGCAGGCGGATATCGTGGCCCGGCCCAGCGCTGACCACGACCTCGACCATGCGCACCGGCTGCCCACGCAGGCGCGCGTCGTAGTAGACGGCATCGTCGCTGCCGGCAGCGATCGCGGGGCGGGGCAGCGCTTCGGGCAGGTCCCCATACAGGCGCCCGCCGGCAGCGTCGACCACTTCGCCATGCACTTCGTCAGCGGTATCCCAGGTGAACATGCGCGACACCGCGGGCGTGATCTCGATCGAGGCACGCCCGTCCTGCACCTTCACCAGCTCGGACAACGACATCGCCGAGTCCAGCAACCAGCGGTCATAGACCTGGCCGGCATAGAAGCGGGCCAACGCGAATGAACCGATCGCGCTGCACAGCAGCAGCACCAGCAGGGGCAGCCACAGGCGGCGCAGCAGCAGGCCACGCAGGCTGTGCACACGCTCAGTCACCACCGGCTTCCAGCCGATAGCCCAGGCCACGCAGCATGCGGATGCCGACGCCGGCGCGCGCCTGTTCCAGCTTGCGGCGCAGGCGGCTGACATGCACTTCGATCACTGACAGGTTGGCCTCGTGATCCCAGCTGTACAGCGCGTCGAACAGGCGCTGCTTGGTGACGGTGCGGCCAGGATGCTGCATCAGTGCCTCGACCAGCGACAGCTCGCGCGCGGTCAGTTCGATGCGCTGGCCTTCCACCTGCACTTCATTGCGGATGCTGTCGAAGCACAACCGGCCCAACCGCTTCTGCGCCGGTGCGTCGCTGCGGCGACGCGACAGCGCACGCAGGCGGGCTTCCAGCTCACCGAGTGCAAACGGCTTGGCGAGATAGTCGTCGCCACCGCGGTCAAGGCCGAGGATGCGGTCCTCCACGCCATCGCGCGCCGTGAGGATCAGCACCGGCAGTGTGACGCCGTCGTTGCGCAGGCGCGAGAGCAGGTCGAGGCCATCGACGTCGGGCAATGAAAGATCGAGCACCATCACGTCATACGGCGCGCTGGCCATTGCAGCCGGCGCGTGCAGCCCGCGCGAAAGGTGGTCGCACAGATGGCCGGCGCCCTGCAGGGCGCGGATCAGTCCATCGGCCAGGGCGGCGTCGTCTTCGATCAGCAGGATTCGCATTGCAAGCTTCGTGCAAGGTTGGGGCAAGTTTGGCGCAAGTGCGTCACCTTACCGTGACGTGCATGAATTTCTCCCGTCGTCTTGCGGCCCTGCTGGCCGCCCTTTCGTGCGCGCCTGCGGCTTCGGCGCTGTCCTTGCAGGATGCACAGCGTGCAATGGAAGCGCACAACCCGGACCTGCGCGCGGCGGCATTGGAACTGCGTGGGGTGCAGGGCGATGCGCTGACCGCTGCGTTGCGGCCAGCGGCCGAGCTGTCGATCGGCAGCAGCAAGATCAGCCCGAAGCACGGCATCGGCCCGGGGCGCTGGCAGGACAAGCGGGTGGACAGCACGCTGGGCCTGGGCTGGACCTGGGAGCGCGGTGGCAAGCGCGCATTGCGCATCCGCCAGGCGGACGCGCTGCTGGAAGTGGCCGGGCTGGACATGCTCGATACCCGGCGCCGGCAGCAGGTGGCACTGCATGAAGCCTATTTCGGCCTGAAGGGCGCGCAGGAGCGGGCGCAGATTGCCGAGGCCAACCGCCAGAGTTCGGCCGAACAGATGGCGGCGGCCGACAAGCAGGTGGCCACCGGGGCGATGGCGCCGGTGGATCGCGCGCGGATGGCGGTGGACCATCTGGCGGTGGCCGATGCGGCGCGCGAGGCGGCCCTGGATCTGCGTGACGCGCGGCATGCGCTGGGCCTGCTGCTCGGCAGCGATGACAGCCGCGACCTCAGTGCCGATGACCCCTGGCCGGATGCCAGCAGCGTGGCCAGGGTGCGCGCGTTCGATCCGCAGCAGCGTGCCGATCTGCGCGCGGCACGCTCGCGCCTGGCCGCCGCCGACGCTGGCGTGGCCCTGGCACGTAGCGAGCGCCACCGCGACATCCAGCTGGGTGTGGAGGCCGAGCGCGAGCCCACCGATATCAGCGGTGTCACCTGGGGCGTGTCGTTGACCATTCCGCTGGGCGGCCCGTCGCGCGCACGCGGCGCGATCCAGCGTGCCGAGGCCGACCGGGACAGCGCCGCGCTGGAACTGCAGCTGCTGCAGCGCGAAGCACACGCTGAACTGGACCAGCTGCAGGCCAGCGTGCAGTCCGCCGCGCAGCGCCGCAGCGATTACGAGGGGCTGCAGTCCGACGCTGCGCGCAAGGCGGTGGAGGGCATCGAACTGGCCTATCGCCGTGGCGCCGCCAGCCTGACCGATCTGCTCGACGCGCGCCGCAGCTGGCGCGAGTTCGAGGCCGCGCTGATTGATGCGCGTGCCGACCATGCCATTGCCTTGGCGCGCTGGGAAGCGGCCACATCCGTTGCTGAAGGAGAGTCCCGATGAAGTCCACCGTCGCCCATCGCCCGCGGGCGCGACATGCCATGCTGCCGGCCCTGCTGGCGCTGGCCCTGCTGGGCGGCTGCGGTCGCGAACCGGCGTCGTATACCGAGGATGCGCCGCAGGTCAGTGCCGGCCAGATCCTGTTTCCGGCCGGCAGCCGCCAGCTGGATGTGCTGCGCAGCGAGCTGGTGACCGCCGGTGCCAGCGCCAGCCTGCAGCTGCCGGGCCGGGTGGTCTGGGACGAGACCCGCTCCAGCGCGCTGCGCACCCCGCTGGCGGGGCAGGTGGCGCGCATCGAGGCACAACCGGGGCAGAAGGTGAAGGCCGGCCAGGTGATCGCCTGGATCACCTCGCCCGAGTTCGGCCAGGCGCAGGCGGAGGGCGTGCGTGGCCGTGCCGAGCTGCAGCTGGCACGCCGGGAACTGGACCGCACCCGCGAACTGCACGCGGCAGGGGTGGCGTCGGGCCGTGAACTGGACGAGGCCGAGGCCAGCTTCGCCGGCAGCCAGGCCGATCACGCGCGCGCGACCGCCTTCGCCAGGGCGTATGGCAACGGCCAGCACGTCGACCAACGGCTGCCGCTGCGCGCACCCATTGATGGCGTGCTGGTGGAGCGGCGGATGAGCCCGGGCATGGCAGTCAGCCCCGACAGCGAACAGCCGCTGGCGATGATTGGCGATCCTGACCGCCTGTGGTTGCTGCTGGATGTACCGGAGAGCCTGGCCGGACGCTTGAAGGCGGGCATGCAGGTGAGCGTGCCCGGCGCCGATGGGCAGCCGCAGCAGGCGACCCTGCAGCACGTGGATGACTTCGTCGACAGCGAACGCCGCGTGGTGCAGGCGCGCGCCGAACTGGACAACCGTGCGCGCGGTTTCAAGGCGGGCCAGTACGTGCGTGCGCAGGTGGCAGTGCCGGCCGGGGGCGGTGTCTCGCTGCCCGATGCTGCGGTACTGCTCATCGACGGCAAGCAGGTGGTGTTCGTGGAGGAGGCCAAGGGCCGCTTCGCGCGCCGCGCCGTGCGTGCCGAGGAACTGGGCGATGGCCGCCTGTGGGTGCGCGAGGGCCTGGCCCAGGGCGCCAGGGTGGTGGTCGAAGGGGGCCTGTTGCTGCAGCAGCTGGTCGACAGTGCGCCCGCAGCCGCCAGCACCGGGACGGGGCATGCCGCGCCATGATCGATCGCCTGATTGCCTATTGCCTGCGCCAGCCGCTGATGGTGATGCTGGCGCTGCTGCTGTTCATCGGCGCTGGCATTGCCGCGTTCCGCGTGCTGCCGGTGGAAGCCTTTCCGGATGTGTCCGACACCCAGGTGACGGTGGTATCGCTGCACCCGGGCCGGGCCGCGGAGGAGGTGGAGCGCGAGGTGACGATGCCGCTGGAAGTGGCACTGTCCGGCATCCCGCATTCGGTGCGGGTGTTCTCGCATACGCAATTCGGCCTGTCGATGATCATCCTGACCTTCGACGACAAGGCCGACGATTACTTCGCGCGCCAGCAGGTGCTGGAACGCCTGCAGGGCGTGGAGCTGCCCGAAGGGGTGACGCCGGAGCTGGAGGCGATGAGCTCGGCGGTGGGCGAGATCTACCGGTACGTGCTGAAAGGCCCGCACCTGACACCGACCCAGCTGCGCACCGTGCAGGAATGGACGATGGAGCGCAGCCTGCGCCCCGTGCCGGGCGTAGCCGATGTGATCAGTTTCGGTGGCTTCGCGCGTACTTTCCAGGTCAAGCCGGACCTGGACAAGCTGCGTGACCGCGGCATCAGCCTGGCTGAGTTCGCCGAGGCGCTGGAGAAGGGCAGCTCGAACGCAGGCGGCGGCTACGTGGAACGTGGCCAGCAGCAGTTCCTGATCCGCGGCGTGGGACTGATGCGTTCGCCGGCCGACATCGGCAACGTGGTCGTGGCGCAGCGCAGTGGCACGCCGATCCTGGTGCGCGACCTGGCTGGCATCGCCGATACCGGCCTGCCCCGGCAGGGCCTGGTCGGCCAGGATGACAACGACGATGCGGTGTTCGGCATGGTGCTGATGCGCAAGGGCGAGAACCCGTCCGACGTGCTCGACGCCCTGCATGCGCGCATCGCCGAGATCGAAGCGAACCAGCTGCCGGCCGGGGTCAGCATCGAGCCGTTCTACGACCGCTCGTGGCTGGTATCGACCACGCTGAAAACCGTCTTCAGCAACCTGCTGGAAGGCGCGGTGCTGGTGTTCCTGGTGCTGTGGCTGTTCCTGTACAACGCCCGTGCCGCGCTGATCGTGGCGGCGATGATGCCGCTTGCGCTGCTGTCGACCTTCCTTGGCCTGCATCTGTGGGGCGTGCCGGCCAACCTGCTGTCGTTGGGTGCGATGGACTTCGGCATCATCATCGATGGCGCGGTGATCGTGACCGAGCACATCGTCTCGCGATTGTCGAAGCTGCCACCTGCGGCCGACCGTAAGACACGGTTCTCGACCATTCTTTCGGCAGCGTCGGAAGTGGGCCGGCCGACGTTCTTCTCGATGCTGATCATCATCGCCGCGCACATCCCGATCTTCACCCTGCAGCGCCAGGAAGGCCGCATGTTCGCGCCGATGGCGTACTCGGTGACCTCGGCATTGATCGGCGCGCTGATCCTGGCGCTGACCGTGGTGCCGTTGTTCTGTTACTGGTGGCTGCGGCGCGACCGCATGCGCGACGGCAATCCGCTGATGGACCGCCTGACCGGCTGGTACCGGCCGGTCCTGGAGCGCGCACTGGCCCGCCCGCGTGCGGTAGTGCTGACCGCGGTTGCGCTGCTGGTCGGCACGCTGGCATTGGGCACGCGGCTGGGTTCGGAGTTCCTGCCCGAGCTGGACGAAGGATCGATCTGGCTGACGGCCACGCTCGACCCGAGCACCAGCCTGGGCGAAGCGCAGCAGCAGTCGCGGCGCATCCGTGAGCTGGTCGGCAGCTTTCCGCAGGTATCGACGGTGGTGGCCAAGCTGGGACGCCCGGAAGACGGCTCCGATGCCAAGGGCGCCAACCAGATCGAGGCGCTGGTGGCGTTGAAGCCGGAGAAGGAATGGCCGAAAGGCGTGGGCAAGCGACAGCTGGTGAGCGACCTGCAGCGCACGCTGGAGCAGCGCATTCCGGGCCCCGAGTTCTCGATTTCGCAGCCCGTGCGCGACAACATCCTGGAGAGCATCTCGCAGATCAAGGGCCAGGTGGTGATCAAGGTCAGCGGCTCGGATCTGGACGTGTTGAACCAGCAGGCGCAGGCGATCCTCGGCCAGGTACGCGGCGTGGAGGGCGTGGAGAGCGCCTTCATCGACCGCGACGGGTCATTGCCGCAGCTGCAGATCGAGATCGACCGCGACCGCGCCGCGCGCTATGGCCTGAACGTACGCGACGTCGACGAAGTGATCGAGACCGCACTGGGCGGGCGCCAGGTCGGCGAGCTGTGGGAGGGTGACCGCAGATTCCCCATCACCCTGCGCCTGGACGCTGCCGATCGTGACCTGCAGCGGCTGCGTACGGTGCCGGTTGGCATCGGCGATGGCCACACGGTGACGCTGTCCGACGTGGCCGACTTCCGCATGGCCAGCGGCGCGATCAACATCTCGCGCGAGAACGCGCAGCGGGTGAAGGCGGTGAGCATCTTCATCGCCGGCCGCGACATGGGCAGCGTGGTGGCTGACATGCGCAAGCGCGTGGATGCCAGCGTACAGCTGCCGGAAGGCTATCGGCTGGAGTGGTCCGGCGAGTTCGAGAACCAGCAGCGTGCGATGAAGCGGCTGGGCTGGGTGATTCCGCTGTCGGTGCTGATCATCTTCGTGCTGCTGTTCGATGCCTTCAAGGACATCAGCAGCGCCGCGCTGATCCTGGCCAACGTGCCACTGGCGATGATCGGCGGCATCCTGGCCCTGTGGCTGACCGGCATTCCGCTGTCGGTGTCGGCGGCAATCGGCTTCATTGCATTGTTCGGGCAAGCGGTGCTGAACGGCGTGGTGATGCTCAGCCGCTTCGCCCAGTTGCGCGAGCAGGGCATGGACCTGCTGCAGTCGGTGGTGCAGGGTTCGCTGCAGCGCCTGCGCACGGTGCTGATGACCGCACTATTGGCGATGTTCGGCCTGCTGCCGATGGCCACCTCGCATGCGATCGGTGCCGAGACCCAGAAGCCGCTGGCGGTGGTGGTGATCGGTGGTCTGCTGTCGGCGATGCTGCTGACCCTGCTGGTGTTGCCGACGCTGTACTACTGGGTGCATCGCCGCCGCGAGGCCCGCATCGCGTGACCTACCTGTAGAGCCGAGCCCACGCTCGGCTGCTTCTGGCCTTTGCGCGAAGAGCAGCCGAGCATGGGCTCGGCTCTACAAGGGCGTCGCGCCATGCGTGGATGCCACCTGTGCGATCTACACCATCCCGCCGTTGGCGCGCAGCACCTGGCCGTTGATCCATCCGCCATCGGCACCTGCCAGGAACCCCACCGCACCGGCGATGTACTACTGGGTGCATCGCCGCCGCGAGGCGCGCATCGCCTGACCTACCTGTAGAGCCGAGCCCACGCTCGGCTGCTTCTGGCCTTTGCGCGAAGAGCAGCCGAGCATGGGCTCGGCTCTACAAGGGCGTCGCGCCATGCGTGGATGCCACCTGTGCGATCTATACCATCCCGCCGTTGGCGCGCAGCACCTGGCCGTTGATCCATCCGCCATCGGCACCTGCCAGGAACCCCACTGCACCGGCGATGTCCTCCGGCGTGCCCAGCCGCTCCAGGGGGTTCATCTTCGCCAACCGCTCGATCAGCTCGGGCGATTTTCCATCCAGGAACAGATCGGTGGCGGTCGGGCCCGGCGCCACGGCGTTCACGGTGATGTTGCGCCCGCGCAGCTCCTTGCTGAGGATTGCGCCCATCGTCTCCACCGCCGCCTTGCTGGCCGCATACACGCTGTAGTTCTCCAGCCGGATGCCGACCACGCTGGTGGACAGGGTGATCAGCCGGCCACCGTCGCGCACCCGTCGCGCGCTTTCGCGCAGCACGTTGAAGGCGCCCCTGAGGTTGATGCCGATCACCCGCTCGAACAGGGCGTCGTCGGTATCGGCCAGTGGTGCCAGCTGCAGCACCCCGGCGCTGTTGACCACCACGTCGATGCCGCCGAAACGGGCTTCGATGGCGTCGAAGAGCTGGCGCACCGCCTGCGGATCGGACACATCGGCCTGCAGCGCGATGGCCTGCGCGCCGGCGGCGTTCAGTTCGGCCGCCAAGGCTTCGGCGTCGTCGCGGCGGCCCGCATAGTTGATCGCGACCGCGTGGCCATTGGCGGCGAGCCGACGCGAGATGGCGGCACCGATGCCACGGGATCCGCCGGTGACCAGGGCGACAGAGCGGGCGGGGGAGAGGGTCATGGTGACTTCCACGGGGACACGCCGAAGTGGCGCAGCGCCATCTTCGCGAAATCGCGCTTTCGGATAATCCTGCATAATCCGCCAACATCATCCGGATAGCCGAACAATGGACCGCTTCACGGCCATGCGCGCCTTCGTCCGTATCGTCGAGCGCCGCAGCTTCACCCGGGCCTCCGAGGACCTGGGCCTGCCGCGGGCCACGGTGACCGACGCGATCAAGGCGCTGGAACAGCGGCTGGGCGTGCGCCTGCTGCACCGGACCACGCGGCTGGTGGTGCCGACGCTGGAAGGCGAGGCCTTCTATGGCCGTTGTCTGCGCCTGATCGCCGACATGGACGACGCCGAGGCCGCCTTCCGTGATGCGCCGCCGCGCGGCCCCCTGCGCATTGAGGTGCATGGCACGCTGGGCCGGCACCTGCTGTTTCCCCATCTGCCGGAGTTCCTGCAGCGCTACCCGGAGATCGAACTGGAGGTCAGCGAAGGCGACCGCTATGTCGATCTGCTGCGCGAAGGCGTGGATGCGGCGCTGCGGGTGGGGACGCTGGCCGACAGCGATCTGGCGGCGCGCCGGTTGGCGATGCTGCGCGAGGTCACGGTGGCCGCGCCGGGCTACCTGCAGGCCAAGGGCGTGCCAGGCAGCATCGAGTCCCTGCTGGGCGGCCATGAAATGGTGGGCTATCGCTCCAGCGCCACCGGCCAGCTGATCCCGCTGGAGTTCCAGCAGGGCGGGCAGGTGCGCTACGTGCCGCTGCCGGTGCGGGTGCGTGTGTCCGGTGCGGATGCGTTCCTCGGCGCCGCGCTGGCGGGCCTGGGCATCATCCAGGCTCCGCGCTACCGGATGGACCCGTATATCGCGCGCGGGCAGCTGGTGGAGCTGTTGCCGGACGCGCCGCCGACCCCAAGCCCGTTGAGCCTGGTCTACCCGCGCAACCGCACGCCGTCCCCACGCTTGCGGGTGTTCATCGACTGGGTGGCCGGGGTGTTCGAGCAGGCCGGAGGTGCCGGCCAGCGGCCGGCACTACCGGAGCGGCACGCGAAGCTGTCCGACCGCACGCGGTAGTGCCGGCCGCTGGCCGGCATCACAGCGCTGCCAGCGGCCCCTGCATGCGATGGAAACTGCCATCGGTGGCGGTGAACCAGGCCAGCGAATGCCCGCCCGCGAAGTCATCGACATGCACGACCGTAGCGCCATCGGCTTCCTGCCACGAAATGGCATAGACCCCGTCGCTGATCCGCTGCCACTCACAGGCGGCTTCGCCCTGCGCACCGGCATAGGCGCCGGAGACGATGGCGTACTGCACGTGGCGGCCATCGGCGCTGTAGACATTGTCGGCGGCCAGGCCGTCATAGCTGACGCGGAAGCGGCGGCCGGCGAACACGGGAAGGTCAGCGGCGGTGTTCATCGGATTGCCACCGGGTTGATGTTGACCTGGGTCGAACCGACGTACAGCGGCTGGCCGAGTACGAACAGGAATTCCCAGGCCTTGTCGCGCACCAGGGCACGGCTGTCGATCAGCTCCAGGTTGTAGATGCCACGCTTGGCCAGCATGTACTGGTTGATCGGGAACTCCTCGGCACCGTTCGGGTTCGGGTAGACCTCCGAGGCCCAGGTGTCGCCACCGAAGGCGACGATGCCCTGGTCGGCCAGCCACTTCGCCGCCTCCATGCCGATACCCGGTTCCACTTCCAGGAACTGTTTGTCGTCCTTGCCGATCAGTTCCAGCCAGCCGGTGTTGAACAGCACCACGTCGCCCTTGCGCAGGCGCAGCCCCTGCTTCTTCAGCACGGCCTGGATGTCGGCCACGGTGAACTCGGTGCCGCCGGGCACGATCGCCTTGCCGTAGTACGTGGTCATGTCCAGCACGACGCCACGGGTGACCATCGGCGGCACCTTCTCGACGCCGAGCTTGCGCACCCCGTCCACGGTGACGAAGTCGGCGGCCTTGTTGCCGTTGTAGTAGACGTTGTCGATGCCGATATGGCCGATGCCGTTGAGCTGGGTGCCAACGCCGGTCCAGGCGTTCACCAGTTCATCGTTGAAGGTGAACTTGTTGGGGCCCAGCGACTTGCCAGCCTGCTGGCCGACCTGCACGTTGTACAGGCGGAAGCTGCGGTGGCGGAACGCGGGCAGGTTCTTGTCCACCGGCACCGCCAGCGGATAGGTCTTGCCGGTCCTGACCAGCGTGACCGCGTGCTTGACCACGTCGGCGGTCAGCAGGTTGGCCGCGCCAATCTCGTCGTTGGCGCCGTAGGCAGAGGGGTACCAGTCCTCGGCGGTGGCCTGGAAGGACAGCGGCAGGGTGGCCAGCGCTAGCGCGGCCAGGGTCTTCATCTTCATGGCAAAGCTCCGGTAACTGTCAGGCCGTCGCGGGGGCGGCAAGCGGGGCATGCGGCGCAGCGGCGCTGGCATGGGCCGGGAAGTGCGGCAGCACGTACTCGGCGATTTCGTGGAAGGTTTCGGCCAACGGCCGTTCGTTGCGGCGGAACTGCAGGCCGATGTGGTCGACACCGGCCGCCTGCATGGCGTGCAGTTCGGCCAGCAGGGCGTTGCGGCCGCCGCGCAGGCCGAAGCGCCAGCGCTGCAGAGGAGCATCGGCATCGGCCACCAGGTCCAGGTGGATGAAGCTGGCATAGGGCTTGTTGCCGGCCACGGCGCGCCAGGCCGCCACGCGTTGTACATGGTCCTGCGGCGTGCCCGGGTAGGCCAGGCAGCCATCCATGTGCTGGCCGATCCACGCCGGTTGCTGCTGGGCCAGGCCTGCCACGAACAGCGGCAGGGCCGGGCCATCCGCGGGCAGCACGTCCAGGCCCTGCGGCAGGTGCGCGGCGGCGCCTTCGCGCAGCAGTGCGATCTGCTCGCGGAAGCGGCTGCCACGGCTGTCGAAGTCGCGGCCGAACAGCGGGTACTCCACCGGGCGGTCGCCACTGGCCACGCCCAGCAGCAGGCGGTCACCGCTCAGCCGCTGCACGCTGCGTGCCGACTTCAGGGTCAGCAACGGCTCGCGGATCGGCAGCACCACCGCGCCGGTACCCAGCAGGATGTGCTCGGTGATGCCGGCCAGGTAGCCGAGGTAACTGAACACCTCGAACACCTGTGCGGCATCGCCGAAGGCCGGGTCGTACACCGGCACGTCGCGTACCCACAGCGCACGGAAGCCAAGGCGGTCGGCCAACCGTGCCAGCTCCGCATGGCGCTGCAGGTCCGGTTCGCCGGGCAGGCGTCGCGCGGCGCGTCTTGCCTGTTCGCCCAGCGGCGTCCAGTCATTGTCCAGCGGTGCTTCGATGCCGATGCTGAAACCACCGGCCTGCAGCCGCGTCAACGCACTGCCCATGGCGAGGCTCCTCAGTCCCAGGCCGGGGCCAGGCCCGGCGGATCGACTTCGCGGCCGTTGCGGTCAAGCGCGGCGATCGCGGCCATGTCATCGGCATCCAGGTGCAGGTCCTGGGCAAGCAGGTTGCTGGCCAGGTTCTCGCGCTTGGTCGAGGACGGGATGACCGAGTAACCCCGCTGCAGCGCCCACGCCAGCGCGACCTGGGCGACGGTGGCCTGGTGCTTGTCGGCGATGGCGGCCAGCACCGGGTCCTTCAGCACCTTGCCGTAGGCCAGGGTCATGTAGGAGGTGACGGTGATGCCTTGTTCCTGCAGGAAGGCAGTCAGTGCCGGGTTCTGCAGGTAGGGGCTCAGTTCGATCTGGTTGGTGGCGATCTCGCCGGCGCCGACCACCTCGATGGCCTGCCGGGTCAGTTCGATGTTGAAGTTGGACACACCGATCTGCCGGGTCAGGCCCAGCGATTTGGCTTCGGCCAGCGCGGTCATGTACTCGCGCAGTTCAACGCCATTGCCCGGCGCCGGCCAGTGGATCAGCAGCAGGTCGACGTACCCGGTGCGCAGCTTGGCCAGGCTGTCGCGCAGGCTCGGGATCAGCTTGTCGGCGGCGTAGTTGTCCACCCAGATCTTGGTGGTCAGGAACAGCTCGTCGCGCGGGACGCCGGATTCGGCGATGGCCTGGCCGACCTCGGCTTCGTTGCCGTAGATCTGCGCGGTATCGACCGCACGGTAGCCGACGTCGAGGGCGTTGCGCACCGAATCGATGACGATCTGGCCGGTCAGGCGGAAGGTGCCGACGCCAAAGGAAGGAACGCTCATGATGGACTCCAGGGACTTCGTTGAGAGCCGGTGGGCTCGGGACAGGGCGAAGTGTGGGCGCTTTACATTTGTTGATTAAGCCGTGTATACGGGAAACGCTTTTGCGCCGAGGTAAAAAATGAAAACCACCCTGGATGAGCTGAAGGCCTTCGTGGCCGTGGTCGACAGCGGTTCGATCACTGCCGCGGCCGAAGAGCTGGAGCTGACCATCTCCGCCACCAGCCGCACCCTGGCGCGGCTGGAGGACAAGCTGCAGACCACGCTGCTGCGGCGGACCACGCGGCGGCTGGAGCTGACCGAGGAGGGAGCCGCATTCCTGGAGTACGCGCGCACGATCCTGGCCACGGTGGACGAGGCCGAGGAACAGATGGCCGCGCGGCGGCTGCAGCCGGTCGGGCGCCTGCGCGTAGACGCCGCCACGCCGTTCATGCTGCACGTCATCGTGCCGTTGCTGGAGGGCTTCCGCGAGCGCTACCCGCAGGTGGAGCTGGAGCTGAATTCCAATGAAGGCATCACCGACCTGATCGAGAAGCGCACCGACGTAGCGTTCCGCATTGGCGTGCTGCGCGATTCCACCCTGCATGCGCGGCCCATCGGCCACAGCCGCATCCGCGTGGTGGCCAGCCCCGAGTACCTGCGCCGGCGTGGCACGCCCACGCGGGTGGAGCAGCTGCGCGAGCACGACCTGCTTGGCTTCACCCAGCCCAGTTCGTTGAACGAATGGCCGCTGCAGGATGCCGATGGCGGCCCTTTCGTGATTGAGCCGGCGATTGCTTCGTCCAGTGGCGAGACACTGCGGCAGATGGCGGTGACCGGGCTGGGCATCGCCTGCCTGTCCGACTTCCTGACCCGCCAGGACCGGCGTGACGGCCGCCTGGTGCAGTTGTTCGCCAAGCAGACGCAGGAGGTGCGCCAGCCGATCAACGCGGTGTACTACCGCAACACCGCGCTGGCCGCGCGCATCACCTGTTTCGTCGACCACGTGACGCAGACGCTCGGCCAGCGTCCGTTTGACGAATAAGGCGGCGTAGCGCCGGCCGCTGGCCGGCTGCCGGGTCCCGGGGGCTGCCGGCCAGCGGCCGGCACTACCAACTGTGTATCACCTGATGCGTGGCCCATGCATGGAGGGGTAGAGCCGGCCGCTGGCCGGCTGCCGGGTCTCTGGGGCTGCCGGCCAGCGGCCGGCACTACCAGCTGTGTATCACCTGATGCGTGGCCCATGCATGGAGGGGGTAGAGCCGGCCGCTGGCCGGCTGCCGGGATCCCGCAGCTGCCGGCCAGCGGCCGGCACTACCGGCGGTTGTGCAGCGCGCGCCGGTTGCCGATGTGCGCGCATGCCAGCAGCACGCCACCACCAGCTGTCGCCACGCCATGCCAGAGCAGTGATTCCTTCAGCGGCAGGTATAGCGAGGCCGGCAACAGCAGGAGGGCGCCGACGCAGGCCAGCCTTGCAGGTCGCCAGCGCCCATGCCGGTGAACCCCGGCCGAAGTGCTCGCCAAGGCCAGCGACGAGGCCAGCAGCGCAAACAGCCATTCCCAGCGCGACATCATCAGCAGAAACGTCATCGCGCCATGGCCGGGGTGCTGGAACGAGCGCAGCGCCATCATCGCTGCCGGCACGAAGGCCAACAGCAGGGGCAGGGCGATGCAATGGGCGGCGCAGGCCAGGGACAGCCAGGCCCCGGCTAGATCGAAGCGGGGGTGCCAGCGTGCCGAAGCTGGCGGCTGGGCCAGGGCCCTTGCAGGCGTCGTGGGGATGTGGTCCATAATGTTACATAGTAACAATTGGAGCCTCTCCCATGAAGCGTTCTGCTGCTCTTTTCCTGCTGCTGGCTGCCAGCGCTGCACAGGCCCATGATGTCCGCCAGCTCGGTGCGCACGTACACGGCCAGGCCACCGTTGATCTTGCGCTTGACCAGCAGACGCTGGAATTCGCCCTGCAGGCGCCCGGCATCGGCATCCTTGATTTCGAGCGGCCGCCGGCCAATGCAACCGAGCAGGCCGCGCTGGCGCGTGCGACTGCGCTGCTGCAGGGCGGCAGCTGGGTCACCTTGCCCACCGCCGCGGGCTGCCGCCTTATCGCGAACGATGCCAGGGCCGAGGGCTTCGGTGCGATGGCTGCCGCGCCGCCGCCCGGTCAGCATCGCCACGCAGGGTTCAGCGCAACCCTGCGGTACCAGTGCGCCAAGCCTGCCGGGTTGCGGGCCATCGTCGTGCGCCTGCCCGCAGTATTCCCGGGCCTGCACGAAGTGATCGTCAACAGCACCACCGCCCATGGCCAGAACCGCAGCGTGTTGACCGCGGACAATCTGCGCGTGGTGCTGGCACCGTGAGCATGCGACCGGTGATCGTGCTGGATGGCGTGCAGTTCGGCTATGGCCGGCGGCTGGTGCTGGACGTGCCGCGGCTATGGATCGAGCAGGGCAGCAGCGTGCTGCTGCGCGGAATCAGTGGCGGTGGCAAGAGCACGCTGCTGGGCCTGCTGGCGGGCGTGCTGCTGCCCGGCAAGGGCCGCATCGAGGTCGCCGGCCACGCGCTGCAGGCGATGCGTGGTGCCGCGCGGGATCGCTTCCGCGCCGACCACCTGGGCGTGATCTTCCAGCAGTTCAACCTGCTGCCGTTTCTCAGCGTGCGCGACAACATCGCACTGGGCCTGCGCTTCTCGCGCCTGCGCAGTGCGCGCATCAGCGGGCCGTTGAATGCCGAGATCGCGCGACTGCTGCAGGCCCTGCAGCTGGACCCCGGGCTGATGCAGCGCCGCGCCGGCACGCTCAGCGTCGGCCAGCAACAACGCGTGGCGGCGGCACGCGCGCTGATCGGCAGCCCGGCGTTGCTGCTGGCTGATGAGCCGACCTCGGCGCTCGACCGCGACGCGGCGACCGCGTTCCTGAAGCTGATGTCGGCGCAATGCGAGGCGGCCGGCACCACGGTGCTGGTGGTCAGCCATGACGACAGCCTGCAGTCGTTGTTCGACCGCACGATCGCCTTGTCCGAGATCAACCAGGCAGGTGCCGGCCATGCTTGAGCTTGCCTGGGCCAGCCTGCGCAGCCGCGCGTTGAGCGTGGGCCTGACCGTGCTGGTCATCACCCTCAGCGTGGTGCTGTTGCTGGGTGTCGAGCGTGTGCGCACGCAGGCGCACGAAGGCTTCGCCAGCACGGTGTCGGGCACGGACCTGATTGTCGGTGCGCGTTCGGGGCCGGTGAACCTGCTGCTGTACGCGGTGTTCCATATCGGTGACCCCACCAACAACGTGTCCTGGCAGTCCTACCAGGCGCTGTCCGCAATGCCGCAGGTGAAGTGGGCGGTGCCGCTGTCGCTGGGCGATTCCTGGCGCGGCTACCGGGTAGTGGGTACCACTGGCGGCTACTTTGAACACTATCGTTATGGTTCCGGTCATGCGCTTGCCTTTGCACAGGGGCGGCCCTTTGATGATCTGTATGACGCGGTGATCGGCGCGGAGGTGGCACGCGCGCAGAAGGTCGGCCTCGGCGACGAGATCGTGCTGGCGCACGGCACCGGCGCGGTCACGCTGGCCACGCATGCCGACAAGCCGTTCCGGGTCTCCGGCATCCTGCAGCGCACCGGCACGCCGGTGGATTCGTCGCTGCTGGTCTCGCTGCCGGCGATCGAGGCCATCCACGTCGACTGGCGCTCGGGTGTGCAGCTGCGCAGCCAGAGCGTCAGTGCCGAGCAGGCGCGCCACCTCGATCTGACCCCGACCAGCATCACCGCTTTCATGCTCGGCCTTAACTCGCGCATCGCCACCTTTTCGGTGCAGCGCAGGATCAACGAGTATCCCGAAGAGGCGATGCTGGCGATCCTGCCCGGGGTGACGCTGCAGCAGCTGTGGCAGTCGCTGGGCACGGCCGAGCGCGCACTGCAGCTGATCAGCGCGATGGTGGTGTTGCTGGGCATGGTCTCGCTGGTGGCGTTGCTGGTCTCGACGCTGCAGCAGCGGCGGCGCGAGATGGCGATCCTGCGTGCGACCGGCGCGCGGCCGGGTTACATCGCCGGCCTGCTGGTAGTGGAAGCGGTGGCAACCAGTGCCGTGGCCTGCGTGCTGGCGTTGGGGCTGCTGGTGGCCGCCAGCATGGCCGGACGCGGCTGGGCCCTGGCCACGTTCGGCCTGTCCATCACCCATGTCTGGCCGGATGGCCGCGAGCTGGCCTGGGTGGCGGGTGTGTTGGCGATCAGCGCGGTGGCCGGGCTGGTGCCGGCGTTGCTGGCCTACCGGCGCACCTTGGCCGATGGTCTGTCGCCGGGAGGCTGAGCATGCGCTGGATGCTGTCATTGCCGATGGTACTGGCGCTGGCAGCCTGCGAGCGGCCGGTGGATACCGGTGTGCAGGCGTTGCCACCTCCGCCGGTTGTCGACCACGCTGGCGCTGCGGATGCGGCGGAGCAGGAACTGGACTGGTTGCAGATGATGCCCAAGGACGAGCTGGCCGCGCTGGAGCGCGGAGAGGGCCCGGAGGTGGAGCACAACGGCAACCGGCGCATGCCGCAGTTCGGCACGTTCCGTACCGTGGATACGGTGCTGCAGCGTCCGGTGCGCCTGCCCGGCTACGTGGTGCCGCTGGCCACTGCGCAGGACGGGCGCCTGACCGAATTCCTGTTCGTGCCGTACTACGGCGCCTGCATCCACGTACCACCGCCGCCACCGAACCAGATCGTGCACGTGGTGCTGCCGCGCCCGATCGCCATGCCGGACATGTACTCGCCGTTCTTCCTGGCCGGCACCCTGCGTGCCGAGCGGCTGGATGATGATCTGGCCGGTTCCGCCTACACCATGCGCGATGCCCAGCTGAGGCCCTATGAACCGTAGCACTGTGTTGCTGCTTGGATGCGTCTGGTTGGCAGGCTGCACGTCACCGGGCGGTGATGCCGTGGTGGCCACGCCGCGCGACAAGCCGTTGCCCTCCGCCGCGCCCGAAACGCCTATCGACCGCTGGGACGCGCTGCGGCCGGACGAAGTGACCTATCAGCGCCCGCCCCCGCAGATCGGCTTGTCACGCAATGGCATGGACGGGGTGGGCGGCCTGATCGACGACACCGGCTCGGGCACGCCACCGGGGCAGGAAATCGACCATTCCAGCCCGGATCGCGCCAAGCAGTTCGGCTCTTCGCGCGTGGTCGACGCTGTCGACGGTCGCGCGGTGGATCTGGATGGCTACGTGGTACCGCTGGGCACCAATGATGCCGGCCTGGTCGATGAGCTGCTGTTCGTGCCGTTCTACGGTGCGTGCATCCACGTACCGCCGCCGCCACCGAACCAGATCATCCATGTGACCCTGGCCACGCCGATCGCGCTGGGCGATCTTTGGGACCCGTACCGGTTGGCCGGCCGCCTGCAGGTGAAGCGCTTCGATGCGGACATTGCCAGCGCGTCCTACGATGCCGCAGCGGCCACGCTGACGGCGATCCACGACTGATGCGCATGCGCTGGATCCTGGCTGCCGGGGTGCTGGTGAGCGCAGTCGTGCTGCTGGTGTGGTGGCAGCGGCAGCGCGCACCCACCGCGCCGCCGTTGGTCGCGTTTCCAGCACCGGCGTCCGACGCCAGCCAGCGCATCGAACAGCGTTTGGGTGACGACCACGCGTTCCGCAACGACGTGCTGTTCCTGCTTGCGGCAACAGTGCGCGACCGCTGCCAGCCAGCGCAGGCGGGGCTGCTGGCGCGCATGGCCAATCGTGCGTCGCTGCCGGTGCTGGCGGCGGTGAGTGCGGTGACCCAGCAGGATCCATCGCTGGACCGGCCGATCTACCAGTACATCCAGCACCGCGCCGACGCGACGCAGTGCGGCCATCCGCTGCAGATGCCGTTGACCGGTGGGCGCAGCATGGCGTTGGACATCGAACAGTACGCGCGCACCTTCCCGGACAGCTACTTCGACCCGCAGCGCAGCAGTGAACCCCGGGACTTTGGTGGACGGTCGTTGCAGCAGCGCGCTGGCAACGCCTGCAACAGCGTGGTGTATTCGGTGCTGCCGCTGGGTGGCACCGACTGGCGGTGCAGCAGCCTGCGCGCGAATGCCCGCGCGCGGGTGCGCGGCCTGTGCGAGGACGAGCTGCGGCGCCAGCACGGGGCAACGGGCGGGGAGCTGGACATGGCCGTGGGGCAGGGCATGCAGGCGGCGGTGGTATCGGCCATCGCCGCGTTGCCGGAGGACTGTCGGTAGCGACAAATCATGTCGTTAAGCATTCCCGAGTCATGCAGTACGCTAGATTCCGAGCTGTGCAGCCGTGTAGTTGCCGACGTTCACCGGATTGGAGACAAGCCACTGCATAAGGGCTTGATCCTTGGCAACGCCTCTGGATAGCGCTGCTTGCCATGAGTTGTGTCCATGAGAGTCCGCGTCAGTTGCAAGCATGCGCTTCAGCTCGTTCTCCAGTTGAATGGCGGTCTGGTACTTTGCAGCGATCTTGCTACGGAAGTCTCCCCAGTAGCCCTTTGCCCATGTTCCGAAGGCGGCGGAATCGACCGATGTGCGGACATGATGCTTTACCCGTTCTCGGGTGGCCTTGTATTGCGGTAGTCGAAGCAGCTGGAATTCTGGCGCGCACCATGGTTTTCTCACCTTGATGAATACAAGCGGAGCGTCAAGAATTGCACTGTCAAAGTACGGATGAAGTGTGGTTTGTGGCACTCCAGGCTTGTTTGCATTTCCCCGCTTCGAATTGCACGTTCCACAGCATGGGATCAGGTTGGGAGCAAAGATCGAGAACTCGGGGTAATTGGCCTTCGGCAGGTGATGGTCGATTGTGCGCGCACCGAGGCCGCCGCAAACAGGGCAATGATTGAGGCTGTGATCGTGATGGAGCCTATCTATCCAGTCCAGTGATGCCGTGGTGGCTTTGCTTGAATAGGCCGTTCGAAGTTCATCCTGGGCATTCTTCGGCAGGGTGATTGCTGCCAGGCCCATAGCATTCTTCTTGACGTAATCCTGGTATGCGACACGCAATGACCAGATTGCGGGTTCTATGGCTGTGTAGGCACCACCAACTCGGATGAGTCTTGCGCCATCGGCGCGACGCGGTCCTGGCAAAGATCTCATGAGCTCTGCTCCTCAATGCCCCTGCGGATTTCTGTTAGCATTTCGGTGCTTATCAGCCCGGAAAGATCTTTTATGACCTCTTTCATGGAGAGGTTCGAGTTGATGATTTTCTTCACAATCTCATTGGAATGGCGGGGGACGGAATCGTCGCCAAATATCGCAAGCGACAGCAGCGTCGGGCTTGCTCCCAGCGTTGGAAGATAGACATGCTTGGTGGAAGTTCCTTCTTCCGTTCGGGTGAGGACGTGTGTGCAATGCGTTGGAACCTCGCGCACGACATGCACGGAGTGCGTTGCGATCAATGCCAGCGACTCGAAGGTGCTTGCTACTTGATTCAACAGAAGCATGAGTTGAGAAATCAGATTGGGATGTAGGTGGGTCTCTGGTTCATCGAGAATAATCAAAGACCCCTTGGATATGAATGATATTATGTGGATGGCAAACCTTAGATAGGTTCGTTGGCCGCTACTGATGCGAACTCGAATTCCTTCATCGTTGAAGAAGGCAATGTCTCTGTCCTCGGCGAGGGCTCCGGTAAGTTCCAATGTGCGTTGTTCGCCCGCATGGCGCAGATGTTCAAGCTTTATCCAATATCCCTCCTGATCCGAAAAGATCGCGCGGTCGTCAATACCTTCCTCGACTGGAAGGCATAGGTCGCTCCAAGGGATGTGGTCTTGGCAATACTTCTTAAGCCAACTGTAGCGATCCGGTCCGACCTCACCCACTGGATCATGATCACGCAGAAGATCAACCATCGCCCGAGCGCATCGAGTATTCGAGTCGCTTCTTGGATTCCCAGTAAGTCCCGATGTTAGCGAAAAATGCAGATAATCGAAGCTCGACGAGGGGTGGGTATGGGTTGGATACTGGTGTTCGAACTCCGTCGAGTACGCGATCACT
The DNA here is from genome assembly GCF_052751275.1 of Stenotrophomonas muris. Lineage (NCBI taxonomy): Bacteria > Pseudomonadati > Pseudomonadota > Gammaproteobacteria > Lysobacterales > Lysobacteraceae > Stenotrophomonas > Stenotrophomonas muris. The sequence continues at coordinate 1,298,628 of NZ_CP199879.1, forward strand.
CTGGAGAAGTGGTTGGCATAGGAAGGCTGGGCAACGCCATCGAAGTAGCCCAGGGTGACGGCGCCATGTTCTCGAGGCCCATTCCAGTCATACTCAAGCAGGGAGCGCTGGTCTCCGGCCAGTGTTCTGACAAGTGAGGCCAGAATTCTGGATTTGCCGACTCCATTCTTGCCAACGATGCAATGGATGCGATCGGCTACGTAGTCGTTGTCCCGATGGATGAATGGTATGCACACGTCTCCCGTGCTCGCGAGCGTAACGTCGTATTGAAAGTCGATCCTTGCATCGGCGGAGGCGTTGCCAGTTCGACAGAGGTATCCGGTACGAAACGCGCGGTACGCCCCAGCGTTGCGGAGCACGCCGAGCCGAAATTCATTTGATGCCCGGATTCTTTCGACGCGTGGACCGGGGGTTTCGGCGAGTTCGAGGGTGATGTCATGCAGCTGGCGCAGGATGGAATGGTACTCGGCATCGCTTCCACACCAATCCTTTAGTGCCCGATAGTATTTTTCCCCTGCCAGGAGGGTCGCGAAAGAGGGGGGGCGCTGCTGCGGTGCCAGTCGCGGCAGTGAGATCCTGATACCAGGCACTGAATTTTCTGTGGATGGTTTCTCCGTCAAATGGAATAACGTAAAGACTTAGGTTTAGGCGAGGCCTCTTCTTTGCCGTGAGGGCGGCCTCTGCATGGAAGTTGAAGCCGAAGTCGTTCCAGCTTTGGCTGACGGGATGAATCTGTATGCCTTCTTCTATCTCTGCTCTGCCAAAGATCAGATGCTCTGTCGTCATGAAAGAAAGTCCTCGGTTCCCTTGAGGTGAAGGGCGTCACTCGCTAGAGAAAGTTGAATATTTCACGCTATAGCGGCGGCTGTACATGAACCTGAAGAGGTGCCTTTGTCTTCGGCAAACCGGCTAGTCGCGGAGTACCTGCTTGACTTGGCCTGAACAGTATCGAGATTGGTCCTCATAACTATACAGGACATCCTGTATAGTTATCGCCGTAATCCACCCCCACCAGGTTCTCCCATGGCTTTGTCCCAGCCCTTGGCCGGTGCTCCGGCCCTGTCGCGTGCCCGTCGCTGGGCACTGTTGTTCACCGTCGCCGCCGGCCTGCTGCTGGTCACGCTCGACAACTCCGTGCTCTACACCGCCCTGCCCACGCTGACCGAGGAACTCTCGGCCAGTGCCGGCCAGGCGCTGTGGATCATCAACGCCTATCCGCTTGTGATGGCCGGCCTGCTGCTGGGTGCGGGTACGCTGGGCGACCGCATCGGCCACCGCCGCATGTTCCTGATCGGCCTGGTGGTGTTCGGCGTGGCATCGTTGGCAGCGGCGTTCGCCGACACCGCAGGGCAGCTGATTGCCGCGCGCGCCTTGCTGGCGGTCGGCGCGGCCGCGATGATGCCGGCCACGCTGGCGCTGATCGGCCTGAGCTTCCACGAAGCGCGCGAACGCAACATCGCCATCGCGATCTGGGGTTCGGTGGCGATCGTCGGTGCGGCACTTGGCCCGATCATTGGTGGCTGGCTGCTGCAGCATTTCTGGTGGGGCTCGGTGTTCCTGATCAACGTGCCGGTGGTCGTGGTCGCGTTCGTGGCCACGCTGCTGCTGGCACCGGAAGGCCAGCGCGACCCCTCGCGACCGTGGGACCTGGTTTCGTCGCTGCTGGCTCTGGCTGCACTGTCCGGCCTGGTGCTGGCGATCAAGTCACTGATCGCTACGCCGCCGTCGTATGCGCTGGGTGCAGGCGCGCTGCTGCTGGCCGCCATCAGTGGTGCGGCGTTCGCGCGCCGCCAGCAGCAGCTGCCGCACCCGCTGCTGGACTTCGCGATCTTCCGCAATCCGGCGTTCCTGGCCGGCACGCTGTCGGCGGTGTTCACCCTGTTTGCGATGGCCGGCCTGCAGCTGGTCACTACCCAGCGCTTCCAGCTGGTGGCGGGCTTTTCGCCGCTGCAGGCGGGCCTGCTGGTGTCGGTGGCCGCGCTGGGCAGCCTGCCCAGTGCGCTGCTGGGCGGCAGCATCCTGCACCGGGTGGGCCTGCGCCCGCTGATCTGTGGCGGCCTGGCCGCAGGTGCGCTGGGTGTCGGCGTGGTGGCATTCGGCTTCCCGCACGGCCTCGGCTGGGTGGTCGCCGGCATGGCGATCACCGGCTTCGGCATGGGTTCGGCCATCTCGGTGGCGTCCACCGCCATCCTCAACAACGTACCGGCGCACCGTGCGGGCATGGCCTCGTCGGTGGAAGAGGTGTCCTACGAGTTCGGCGGCCTGCTGGCGGTGGCGATGCTGGGCAGCTTGAGCGCGGCGATGTATGGCGCATTCCTGCCGGTCTCGGCCGACATGCCCGCGCTTGCACGGGAAGGCTTCACCCAGGCGCTGCACGTGGCACGTGAAAGCGGGCAGGGCGAGTGGTTCGCACTGGCCACGGCCGCGTATGACCGCGGCTACCAGATCGTGCTGCTGGTGATCACGGTGGTGCTGGCGCTGGGCGCGTCGATCATCGCGCGCCTGCTGCGCGGGCGCGTCGGCAGCCGCGTGGGTGCGGCCGATCGCGTAAAATGACGTTATGAGAACCAGCAAGCGCGACCGCATCCTCGACGCCGCCGTCAACGTGATCAATCGTGATGGCGTGCGCGCAGTGACCTTCGAGTCGGTGGCGGCCGAGGCCAAGCTGACCCGCGGCGGCCTGCTGTACCACTTCCCGTCGCGCGAGGCGCTGCTGCGCGGCATCGACGAGCACCTGGTGCAGGCCTGGGAGACGTCGATGGAAACGCTGCTGGGCAAGCGTGCAGACGAAGCCTCGGCGCTGGAGCGTTACCAGACCTTCGTGCGCGTCTCGGCGCAGAGCGCTACCCGTGCCGAGCTGATGTTCATGCTCGAATCGGCCGACCCGGACGCCGATGAGCGCCCGTGGGGGCCGGCGGTACGGCGTTGGGCGCCGTTGCCGCCGTCGACCGGGCAGAGCGACCCGGCCGCGCTCGACAATTTCGTGGCACGGCTGGCCGCCGACGGCCTGTGGATCTACGAGGCGATGTACGAGGGGCAGCTGGATGAAAGCGTGCGCGCCCAGGTGGCCGAACGGATCGCCGGGCTGCTGGCGAAGCCCGATGGAACGTCCAGTTGAGCGGGCAGCCGGCGCGCCGACATCGCCCGTGGCAGAGCCGACCGCCGGTCGGCTGCCCTTCGGTCAGGCCACGGAAATGCCGCTTCGATCGCCCGTGGTAGAGCCGACCGCTGGCCGGCTGCCCTTCGGTCAGGCCGCGGAAATGCCGCTTCGATCGTCCGTGGTAGAGCCGACCGCTGGTCGGCTGCCCTTCGGTCAGGCCACGGAAATGCCGCTTCGATCGCCCGTGGTAGAGCCGACCGCTGGTCGGCTGCCCTTCGGTCAGATCACGAAAATGCCGCTTCGATCGCCCGTGGTAGAGCCGACCGCTGGTCGGCTGCTCTTCGGTCAGATCACGAAAATGCCGCATCGGTAGAGTCGACTGTTGGTCGACTGCCCTTCGGTCGGACAACGAAAATCCCGCGCGTCGCGCGATGGTCGACCAGCGGTCGACTCTACCCCTCATCCATTTACCCAGCCTGCGCGGCGCCCGCGGCCAGCCACGCCCTCGGCGAAGCCCCCAGCCGCTTGCGGAACGCCTTCGACAACGATGCGGTATCGGCAAACCCCACCTCGATCGCCACCTGCTTGACCGCCACGCCGGCCCGCAGCTGCGCGCAGGCCAGGCTCAGCCGCCAGTCCAGCAGGTAGCTGGCTGGCGTTGCCTGCATCACGTCCTTGAACACGGCCGCGAACGCGCTGCGCGACATGCCGGCGGTCGCGGCCATGCGCGGCAGCGTCCATTCGTCCTGCGGTGCCTGGTGCATCGCCACCAGCGTGCGTGCCAGCCGCGCATCGGACAGCCCCCGCATCAACCCGTGGCTGACGCCGGCTGCATCCGGGTGGTCGACCACCCAGCGCAGGATCTGGATCAGCGCCACCTCGAACAGGCGGTTGGTCAGCAGCCGTGACCCGCAGCGCTGGCGATCGGCTTCGGCGAACAGCAGCTGCAGGGTGTCATCCAGTTCGGTGATCGCGGCCAGCGGCACCACCATCACCGGTGGCAGCGACTGCACGATCGGATTGCGCGCGCCACCATCGAAATCCAGCGTGGCACAGGTGAAATCCGGGCCGTCCAGCGGAGCGTTGAAGAACACATGGTGCAGCGGCTGCGGATACAGCAGGAGGCTGGGTGTATCGATCTTCAACCGGGGCAGCGCGCTATCGCCCCCAGGATGACGGACTTCCATCTCACCCTGGCGCAGGATGTGCAGGAACGCACGACCGGGCTGCGGCTCGAAGACATGCTGCCCGCACAGCAGGCCACTGTGGAACAGCGCCGCCTGCACCCGGAAGCGTTCCAGCAGCGAGGAGAGTCGATCTGGCGCAGGGGTGGCGGTGCGCATGCGCATGGACGTATGGACAACATATGTGGCGAATTGAGGACGTTCCGTCCAGGGAGTCTACCTAGGATGAGCGGGTCGTCCAATCCCGGGCGCTTTCCCAAGGAGATCCACCATGTCCCGTGTCCCCCTGATCGATGCCGCCAACACCACCGCCGACCGCCAGGCCCTGCTGGGCCAGGTCCACGCTGCCTTCGGCGCCACCCCGGCCATGTTCCGCGCCGTGGCCAACTCGCCGGCTGCCCTGCAGAGCATGTGGGGTTCGTTCGGCGCGCTGGGCGGCGGTCGCCTGTCGCCGCTGCTGGGCGAGCAGATCGCCGTGGCCATCGCCAACCGCAACGCCTGCGAGTACTGCCTGGCCGCGCACACGGCATTGGGCCGCAAGGCCGGCGCCAGCGGTGAGCAGATGGCTGCCGCGCAGATCGGCCAGTCCAGCGACCCGGCCACTGCGGCGGCGCTCGACTTCGCGTTGAAGGTGGTCGAGCAGCGTGCGCAGATCGCCGACGGCGACGTGCAGGCGCTGCGCGCGGCCGGCTTCGATGATGAGCAGGTCGTCGAGATCCTCGCGCATGTGGCGCTCAACCTGTTCACCAACTACGTCAACGTGGCGTTCGACGTGCCGGTGGACTTCCCGAAGGTCGCGCTGCGCTGAGGTGTACCGGTCCGGGGGACGCAGTGCTCCCGGCCATCCTCAGCGGGCGTGGCCGTCGTGCGCCTGCAGCCGCTCCGGATGGGTATACACATTGAACCCGCTTTCCCGCGCGAACCCGACCAGGCACAGGCCGGCGCTGCGGGCCAGATCGATCGCCAGCGCGGTCGGCGCGGACACTGCCGCCAGCACGCTGGCGCCGGCGCGCACTGCCTTGCTCACCATCTCGTAGCTGGCCCGGCTGGAAATCACCAGCAGGCCGCCTTCGATGGCGTGTTCGTTGTGGTGCAGGGCGCCGATCAGCTTGTCCAGTGCATTGTGGCGGCCGACGTCCTCGCGTACCCAGCCGATGCGCCCACTGGCGTCGGCCCAGGCCGCGGCATGGATCGAGCCGCTTGCCGCATTCATCGGCTGGTGCTGCGCCAGGCTGGCCAACGCCCGCTGCAGGGCGGTGGCGGAATAGCTGCGGCGCTCGCGGATCTGCGGCAGTGGGCGCAGCACTTCTTCCAGCTGGCGCGTGCCGCACAGGCCACAGCCACCACGGCCGGGCAGCAGGCGTCCCTTGTCGGGGTCGAGGTTTGCGCCGGGCGCAGCCTCGTCCACGGTCATCTGCAGCTCAATGCCTTCCAGCTGTGGGTGGATATCGATCGACAGCAGCTGCGAGGGCGCGCTGATCAGGCCTTCGCTGAGCGAAAATCCGAGTGCGAAGTCCTCCAGATCACAGGGTGTGGCCATCATCACGGCAAAGGGGGCATCGTTGTAGCGCAGCGCCACCGGCACTTCCTCGGCCACCACGTCGACCTGCTGCTGTTGCGTGCCGCCGCGCCAGCGCTGCAACGGGCGTTGGGCGGTGCCGGCAGGCGGGGTGTGCGGCGGGATCGAATCAGGCATGCAGCGCGTCCGGACAAGGGAGAAACGCGGGCGGGCCACCGCCGGCGGTTTCGAGGATAGCGCAGTGGTTGCGCGCAGACGCGGCTGTAACCGTTGCCATGGCAGGTTGTGCTGAAATCAGCCGGTGCCCTCTGGCGAAGCGCCGTGGGCCGTGCTTGACTGTGCGGCTGGTCGTGCCACTGAATGCACCGCCGGACCGCGTTGTGCCGTTCGTTGTTGCGTTCCTACTGCCAGGTTCCCGAACATGTCCGAGCAGAAACCGCCGCGTTACAAGCCCTACAACCAGCCCGCCGGAGGCTGGGGTGCCGCCGGCGCCACGGCCAAGGTGCTGCTGCAGCAGAGTGTGATCGGCAAGGGATCGAAGGCATTGCTGGCGATGAACCAGCCCGGTGGCTTCAAGTGCCCCAGCTGCGCGTTCCCCGATGCCGACGAACGCAAGAAGCTGGAGTTCTGCGAGAACGGCGCGAAGGCACTGGCCTGGGAAGCCACCCAGTTCCGCGCCGGCCGCGAACTGTTCGCCCGGTACACCGTGACCGAACTGATGGCGCAGACCGACTACTGGCTGGAGATGCAGGGCCGGCTGACCGAGCCGATGCGCTACGACGCAGCCACCGACCACTACGTGCCGTGCAGCTGGGACGATGCCTTCGCGCTGATCGGCCGCCACCTGCAGGCGCTGGACAGCCCGCACCAGGCCGAGTTCTACACCTCCGGCCGCACGCCCAATGAAGCCGCGTTCCTGTATTCGATCTTCGTGCGCGAGTTCGGCACCAATAATTTCCCGGACTGCTCGAACATGTGCCACGAGCCGACCAGCCGTGGCCTGCCGCCGGCCATCGGGGTGGGCAAGGGCACCATCGTGCTGCAGGATTTCGAGCATGCCGAGGCGATCTTCGTGATCGGCCAGAACACCGGTACCAATTCACCGCGGATGATGAGCAACCTGGTCGAGGCGCGTAAACGCGGCATCCCGATCGTGGCGGTCAATCCGATGCCCGAGCGTGCGCTGATCCGCTTCGCCGAGCCGCAGGACGTGGTGCAGATGGCCACGTTCGGTTCGACCGAGATCACCAGCGAGTTCGTGCATATCCGCATCGGCGGCGACCTGGCCCTGATCAAGGGCATGATGAAGGTGATGTTCGAGCGTGAGGCACAGGGCGAGCGCGTGCTCGACCATGATTTCCTGTCGGAACACACGGTGGGCCTGGAGGCGCTGCGCGAAGACGTGATGACGCAGGACTGGGACCAGATCGTGCAGGTGTCCGGCATTTCGCAGGCGCAGATCCGCCGCTGTGCGGAGATCTACATCCGTTCCAAGGCCACCGTGATCTGCTACGGCATGGGGCTGACCCAGCACCAGTACGGCTCGCGCCTGCTGCAGCAGGTCGCCAACCTGCTGTTGCTGCGTGGCAACTTCGGCAAGCCCGGCGCCGGCATCGGACCGATCCGTGGGCATTCCAATGTGCAGGGCGACCGCACCGTCGGCATCGACGAGAAGCCCAAGCCGGCCTATCTGGACCGCGTGCAGCAGGTGTTCGGCTTCGACCCGCCGCGCGAGCATGGCCACCATGTGGTCGAATCCATCGAGGCGATGCTGGACGGCAGCGCCAAGGTGTTCATCGGCCTGGGTGGCAACTTCATCCATGCCGTGCCCGATACCCCGCGTGCGTATGAGGCAATGCGTGGTCTGGAGCTCACCGTGGGCATTGCCACCAAGCTCAACCGCGGGCACCTGGTCCATGGCCGCGATGCACTGATCCTGCCGGTGGTGGCGCGCTCGGAGCGCATCGTTACGCCCGCCGGCGAGCAGTTCGTCACCATCGAAGACGCGATGTCGAATGTCACCGCGTCGCGCGGGGTACTGGAGCCGGTCAGTGCCGAGGTGTTGCCCGAGGTCGAGATCGTCTGCCGGATGGCACTGGCCACGCTGCCCGACAGCAGGGTTGACTGGGCCGGCTGCATGCACGACTACGCGCCCATCCGCGAGCTGATTGCCGCGGTGTATCCGGAGATCTACACCGGCTTCAACGAGCGCATCCAGCAGCCACACGGTTTCCATCTGGACATTCCGCCGCGCCGCCACGTGTGGCCCACGCCCAATGGCAAGGCCAACATCCTGGTGATGCCCGGCCTGGACGTGGACGATCCGGTGCACGATCCAGACATGTTGCGGTTGGCCACGGTACGCTCGCATGATCAGTACAACACCACCATCTACAGCTACAACGATCGCTATCGCGGCGTGTACAACGATCGCATGGTGCTGTTCATGAATATCGAGGACCGGCTGGCGCGCGGGCTGGAGAAGGAAGCGCTGGTCAGCCTGGAGACGATCAGCGGCGATGGCGTGCAGCGCCGCATCGAGGGCCTGACGGTGCTGGACTACCCGATGCCGCGCGGCGCGCTGGCCGGTTACTACCCGGAACTGAACCCGTTGCTGCCGCTGGACTACTACGACCGGATCAGCGGCACACCCGCAGCGAAGTCGATCCCGGTGCGGATGCGGGCGATGGCGGCGGCGATTGCGTGACGCGCATCGGCTATCATCGGCGGGTGAACCTGCCTGGCCTGCTGCTGCGATGGATGCTGCTCGTTGCCCTGGTGCTGAATGCACCGGCGCTGGCGCTTGGCTCGTCTTCGTACGACGGGTCGGCCAACCAGGATCACTGCGCTGCACCGCACGCGGCTGCGCTGGCGGCAGCCGGCTGCTGCGATGATGCGGCCCGGGCGGCCTGCCAGAGCGGTGAGTGCGAATGCCCGCCAGCCTGCCTTGGCATGCTGGCCACGTTGAGTGGAACGCCCGCCTCGCCGTGGCGTGAGGCGCCTGTAGCTGCCCGTTCCCAGCAACGCGCATCGCCGCCGATGCCGGACCCGTTGCGTCCCCCCATCGTGTGATGTCCTGCAGGCGCTCAAGCGCCTGCCATGACTGTTCGGCTCTTTCTCGCCTCTGCCTGCGCCTTCGATGCGCGGGCGGCGGGCCGCGTTGCCCGCCTCAGCAAAGGAATCACTCAATGAACCGTTCTCTCTCCCTCGGCCTGCTGCTGGGCACCGTGCTGGCCACCACCGCCTGTGCACGTGCCGCCGAAGAATCCGCCGCCGCACCGGTCGCCAGCAAGGCTCCGGTGGCACCGATCCAGGCCAGCCCGGCCAAGGTCGATCCGGCCCTGCCGGTGGCCATCGTGCACAAGACCGCCAGCTGTGGCTGTTGCGGTATCTGGGTCGACCATCTGAAGGCCGCGGGCTTCCAGGTGGACGTGCGCGATACCGATGACATGAATCCGATCAAGGTCCGCCTGGGCGTGCCGGTCGGCAAGGCCTCCTGCCATACCGCCGAGATCGGCGGTTATGTGGTCGAAGGCCACATCCCGGCCGAGGACATCAAGCGCCTGCTGGCCGAACGCCCGGCCGCACGCGGGCTGGTGCTGCCCGGCATGCCGGCCGGTTCGCCGGGCATGGAAATGCCGGATGGTTACGTGCAGTCGTACACCGTCGAGCTGGTGCGGACCGACGGCAGCACCGAGCCGTTTGCCCAGCACGGGCAGGGTGGCTGATGGAAGGCGGGTGCCGGTCGTCCTGACCGGCACCCTTCGACGCGTCTTGTGTAGGGCTGAGCCTATGCTCGGCTGTGTTTGGCCGGCAAGCCGAGCATGGGCTCGGCTCTACAGGATCAGCGTGCCGTGGCTGTTTCCTTGGCCAGCTGTGCGTCGAACTTCTTCTCGGCCGCATCCGCGTAGGCCTTGCAGGTCAGGGCGTTGGCTCCGGCCTCTGCACCCGCGGCATAGTTCCAGTTGCTGGCGCCCGGATGCGGCGTCAGCAGCAGGTCGCAGGGCAGGGCGCGCACCGTAGCGAAGCTGCGCCGGTAGTCCTCGACCAGGCGTGGATAACGAGCGTTGCCCTGCAGCTGGTAGCCCGGCGCACTCAGGCTGTCGGCGTAGGCGATGCGCACCGGCTGGCCATCGCGGGTATCGGTCCAGGTCCAGGCGGTGCTGCCTGGGGTGTGCCCCGGCATGAAGTGCGCGGTGAACGCGATGCCGCCTACGGTGACCCCTTCGCCATCCATGATGATGCGGTCGGCGCTGGCCGGCGGAAAGGTGATGCTGTCGCCAAAGTGCAGGTCGTTGCTGCCGCCGCGCGCCAGCAGCACGGCCGATTCGGCGTTGGCCGCTACGCTGGCGCCGGTACGGCGCTTCAGCTCCGCCACCGGGCCGGCATGGTCGGCGTGTGCGTGGCTGAGCAGGATCAGCCGTAGATCCTGTGCTGCCACCCCGCGTGCCTTCATGTTGTCCAGCAGGTGACCGGCCATCTGCGGCATGCCGCCGTCGAGCAGTACCGCACCGTCGGCGGTCTGCACCAGCAGCGCGGTCAGGTCCTCGGTGCCGATCTGCCAGGTGTGGTCGGCAATCTGCAGCGGTGCCATCGGCTGCAGCCACGAGGCGTCCACGGTGTAGGCCTGCAGCTGCGGCAGCGGTGCGTCGGCGGCAGTCACATCAAAGGCAAGTGTGGCAGTCAGGGCAAGGGTCGTCAGGCAAAGGCGCATGGCGGAGAGGTGTCTGGGCAGGGTCGGATGAAACTACCACGCGGGCCGCGCGGACCGTTTCGCGAATAATTCATGGCTGCGATAAGGTGCGCCGCAGACTGCCCAGGGATTGTTCGCTGGCCATGGATTGTGAATCCACCTCCACGGGCTGGAGCGCAGAATCGGCCGGGGCTAGCCTGCTACCAGGCTCAAGGAGGTGGACCATGCACGTGCTCATGGTGATGCTGGGTGGCGTACTGCTGCTGGGGGTATTCGTGCTGTTTGGCCATCTCTGGAGCACGGGCACCTCGCAGCTGCCCACGGCACTGATCGCCTTCATCGCCACCTGGCTGCTGGTGGCCGTGGCCAACATGTGGGTAGGGGTCAGCAAGGCCGGCTACGCGGTACGCGAGGAGCTGCCGATCCTGTTGCTGGTATTCGCCATGCCGGCGCTACTTGCCGGTTTCCTGTACTGGCGCCTGGCGCGCTGAAGGAGTTCCATGAGTACCCGACTGCGCCTGCCCGCGCTGCGCCACCGCGATGGCCATCATGCCCGCGTGACTTACGAAGAACTGTTCTTCGACCTGGTCTACGTGTTTGCGGTCACCCAGCTCAGCCACCATCTGCTGCACCACCTGGACCTGGCCGGCGTGCTGCAGACCCTGGTGCTGTGGTTCGCGGTCTGGCTCGGCTGGCAGTACGCGTGCTGGGTCAGCAACTGGTTCGACCCGGAGGCGCCGCGCATCCGGGGCCTGATGTTCGCCACCATGCTGCTGGCGTTGTTGATGTCCTCGTCCATTCCCGAGGCGTTCGCCGATCGTGCGTGGATCTTCGCCGGGGCGTACGCCACGATGCAGGTCGGACGCACCGCGTTCGTGCTGCTGGAAGTCGGCCGCAACCATACGTTGGCGCCGAACTTCCGCCGCATGCTGGCCTGGGTCAGCGTGTCGGCCTGCTTCTGGCTGGCCGGCGCGGCGGCCGAGGGCCACCTGCGGCTGGCACTGTGGGCGATGGCGGCGGCCTGCGAATACATCTCGCCGATGTTCGGCTTCGCGTTCCCGGGCATGGGCCGGTCGCACACCCGCGACTGGACCATCGAGGGCGGTCACCTGGCCGAACGCTGCCAGCTGTTCGTCATCGTCGCACTGGGCGAGACGTTGCTGGCCACCGGGGGCGTGCTAAGCGATGTCGAGCACTGGAGCCTGCAGGTGATCTCGGCGGTGCTGGCCACCTTCGCTGGCACGATTGCCATGTGGTGGCTGTACTTCGGCATCTCCAGCCGCGATGCCACAGAGGCCATCACCCACGCCGAAGACCCGGGCCGGATGGGCGCCAATTTCCATTACGTGCATGCCCTGCTGATCGCCGGCATCATCGCCACCGCGGTGGGCAACGATCTGGTCATGGACCATCCGGCGGCGGCCGTCACCACGGTGTACGCCACGGTGATGGTGGCGGGCCCGCTGATCTATCTGCTGGGCAGTGCCCTGTACAAGCACGTGGTCTATGGGCGCGCGCCGCGCTCGCACCTGCTGGGCGCCGCCGCACTACTGATGCTGGGCCTGGTGTTGCCCTGGATGCACCTGCTGGCCGCCGGATGGCTGACCAGCCTGGTGCTGCTGGGCGTGGGGTTGCTGGATGCGCGGCTGAAGCGGCGCACCCGGCCGTTGCCGGGCTAGAACCCGCCGCCGGTCTTGAAGTCACCGCCGCCGCTGATACCACCGCCGCTGTGGAAGCTGCTGCCGCTGGAACTGGAGCTGGAGCTGGAACTGGAGCTCGAACTGGAGCTCGAACCCGAGCCGGAACTGCTGGAACCGCCCGAAAGCAGGTCGAACAGGCCGCCAGAGGAGCGGGTGGTGCTTCGGCTGCTGGTGGTGCTGAAGAAGGATGCGGCGACGGTGGCCGGCGCGGCGGCCCGGTAGCTCGGCGCCTCGTAGGCCTGGCGCTCGATGTCTGCTGCCGCCTGGTAGCTCCTCCGCGCCGCCTGCAGGCTGTCCAGGCGCTTTTTCAGCACGGCCATTTCGCGGGTGTGCTCGCCTACCATCCCATCGATCTCGCCCAGGCGCAGGCGACTGCGATGGATGCGCTCGAGCACGGCATCGTCCTCGCCGGAGGCGGTGGCGGCCACGCGCCGGTACAGGTCGTCCATGCTCTTGGCCGACAGCGTGCGCGCCAGCGCGGTGAGCAGGGCGCTGCCTTCGGCATCGGTCCAACTGCGGAAGCCGTCGATCTGTGCCTGCTTGGCATCCAAGGTCTGACGATGCAGCTGCTCGGCCAGCAGCGCCTGCGCTACTGCGCCCTGTGCCGTCTGCAGCTGCTGGCGCAGCGGGTCGCCACCGGCGCGGGCGAGGGCGGCATCGCGGGCCTGCTGTACCGGTTGGCGGGCCGCCTCCACGTCGTCGCGGGCGCGTCGGGCATGTTCCTGCAGATAGGGCGGAAGCTCGACCAGCGTGGCGTACTCGCGACGGGCACGGTCAAAGCCGCACAGTTCGGCCAGCCAGCCGTCGACGGTGCGCACCAGTGGCCAGCCGCGGTAGGCCGTGCTGCCGTAGCTGCGCCGGTGCAGGTACATGAAGATCGGGTCGGCCTGATAGGCGCCGGCCTTGGCGTCATGCTCCGATTGGGCAGAGGAAGCCATGCGCTCGACCGTGTCGGCGCGTGCCACGGCCAGCTGCAGGTCGTCCTGCAGCACCCTGTAGGTGGGTTCCGCTTCCAGCGTGGTGTCCACCTGGTCCTGCAGGGCCTGCCAGCGTTCGCCGGCGGCGTCGCGTGCGGCAACGGCCTCCTGCGACCGCTGCTGCAAGGACTGCTCGATGTCCAGCAGCGCCTGCAGTTCGTCGTCCAGCACCGCCGCTTTGCGGTCACGGCGCTGCAGATCGGCGCTGGACTGCTGCAGCAGGTCCCGGGCCAGCATCGGCGGCGCATCGTTTGCGGCCTCGGCCTGCAGGCGCGCCAGGGCGTTGAAGTCGTCGCGGACCCGCCCGTGCAGCGCTTCCTGTTCCTTGATCAGCTCCCGGCACTGATCGCCACGCGCGGCCAGTTGTGCCTGCACCTGGCCGATATCGGTTTCGACATCGGCAATCGCGTCGTTCAGGTCTCTCATGTCAGTTCCTTACCCATCACCATTGGGTGATGTAGCCACCGGTGGCGGGCATGCGGAACCGCGGCGACAGGCTGCCGCGCGGCTTGCTGCCGATCTGGTCGTCTTCGATGATGCCGTTGTCCTGCTTGTCGGCGGCAACCCGGTTGTAGGTGGCCTCGGGCACGCGTACGGCAAACACCGAGACCCGTTCCTCCTTGCCGGTTTCCTCGTTGCGGATCGGCAGTTCGGCAGCATTGCCGGCCTCGTCCAGCGCTTCGGTCACCAGATAGTAGTTGCGGCCACCATTGGCCTTCTCGTTGTAGCGCCAGACGCCGGTGCGTTCATCGTCACGGTTGACGATGCGGTAGACCAGGGTCTGCGACAGCAGCCCCACCAGCTGGCTGACCTCGTCCAGGGCCGGCCCGGCTTCGGCCAGCGTCTCGACCCGGATCAGGCGGGCGGCCTGCTCCAGCGCACGTTCGAAGCGCTTGCGGTCTTCGCCGGCGACACCGGTGGCGAGGCCGTCGGCCTTGAGCTGGGCCAACCGCTCGTTGAGCGCGGCCAGCGTGGCGGCGCTGCCGATCAGCTCCTTCAGGGTTGCTACCGCCTGGCCGGCCGCGGCGATGTCGCCCGCGCGCAGTGCCACGTCGCCGCCGGTGTAGGCGCGTGCGCGCGCCTGCTCTGCATCCGGCGCGAGGCGTGCCGCCTTTGCAGCGGCGTTGGTGGTATCCAGCAGCTCGCTGGCCTCGATCGCCTGGCCGAGAATGTTCACCCGCTCGGTCAGCGGCGGCAGGGTTTCCCTGGCATTCGCCAGCAGCTGCGCGGCGGCCTGCCGATGCTGCTCAACCTGCGCGGCCGCCTGCTCGCCGGTGGCACTGCCACCACTGCTGAGCCGGGTGAGCTTGTCCTTGCGCACAAGGGTCGGCTGTGCGGCCAGCGCGGCGGGAACCCCGGCGAAGCGCCGCTGTGCTTCGGCCAGCGCGGCCTGTGCGCCTTCGGCCAGTGGCTGCAGGCGCCCACCGCTGGCCGTGGCACGTGGCAGCAGCCCCTGCAGGGCCTGTTCCTGTGCCGCCAGCAGGGCGCGCGCTGCAGCAGCCTCCTGTTGCTGCGCGGCCACCTTGTCGTTCAGCACCTGCACGTTCTTCTGCACGTTGCTCTCGTGCACGAACGCTCCGAAGCTGCGTGCCATGACCAGCAGCATGCCGAGCACCAGCAGCAGGAAGGCCGCCAGCAGCGCCCACTTCAACAGGCGGGCCCGATCGATCCAGCGCCGCGCCAGCCACGCCTTCCAGCCACGCGGCGCGGTGTAGAGGTAGCGCTGCTCGCGCTGGGCCTGGATGCCGGCCTCGAGGATCTCGTCGGAGACCTCGATGCCCTGCGAGCGGTACAGCTCAAGCAGGCGCTGCTTCAGCGTCGCCTTGTCGTGGCCGCTGTCGGCCAGCGCCTTCATTTCGGCATTGCGGTAGCGCAGCTGGTCGACCACATCCATGGTCAGCAGCGCAGCCTGCAGCTCGGCAGGGGCCATCGTCGCACTCACCTCAGCGCGGCTCCGGGCTCGGCGGCGCCTGCAGCAGGGCGGCGAAGCGCTGCTTGCCCTGTTCGACATACTCGGCGATCTCGGCCGAGTCGCGGGTCGCCTGGCCGCGCAGCTGCTCGATCTCCTGCAGCGAGGTCTCCTGGAAGCGCACCACCGCATCGACCAGCTTGCGCACCGAATCGACGCCGATGGTGGCGCCGTAGCCGGCCTTCAGGCCCTCGTGCAGCACGTCATCGCCAATGTTGGCCACCGCTTCCAGGCCCTTGGAGGTGCCCTCGGTCATCGCATTGAGCGCCTGCGTGGACTCATGCAGGCCCATCTGCGTGGTGAAGGCCAGGTTCAAGGCGGTGAAGCTGGTTTCATTGGTGGAGAAGAACACCACCGAGCGCTCGTTGACGCGGCGCTTGATCTCGTGCGACTGGTGCACGCGCAGCATGATCGCCTCGGAGGTGGCGTAGTTCACCTGCAGGTTCTCGGCCAGGTCCTTGGCCAGCTGGTAGCGCGACTCCTCGGCCTGGTTGTTGCGCAGGGCCTCGTCGCGGGCCATGACCAGGCGGCCGGTGTCGGCGGCATCGGCGGCCGGATCGGCCGACTCCACGCGCTGCTGCGCCTGCTTCAGCGCCTCGCGGGCATCGGCCAGCGCCTGCTCCTGCAGCTTCAACAGCTCATGGGCCTGGATCTCGGCATCCTTGATCGACAGGCGGAAGTCGCCGTACATCTCCAGCACGCGTGACTCGCGCTGCAGCTGCTCGGCCGAATCGCGGCTGACTTCCAGGAATGTGCGGCGGATCTTCTCGAACCGGCTCGGGATGTCGCCGCGGGTGACCTTCATCCACAGGTTCTGCAGGCGCTCGCCCATGTCGATCCTGCCGTCGCGCACCTGCTCGACCATGGTGCTGGCATCGTCACGGATGCTGTCGAACGCGCGGATGATCTCGGTATAGCGGTCGGACACCTTGGCCGAGCTGATTTCATCACGCATCACGGCATTGAAATGCCCGGACTGCTGCAGCACGCGGGCAATGGCCACCACGCGGCCCTGGTCAAGGGTGGACAGCTGCGAGACCAGCGCGATGGCCGGTGCGTTGTTGTCCTGGGGAGCGGCCAGGCCCAGGCTGCGCAGCGTGGCCATGGCGCGGTCGAGGTACTTGATCGGCGCGGTAGCGGCCGGCGTGGCAAGGAGGGTGTTCTCGGACATTTCGACGGCTCCGGTCAGGGCAGGCAATGAGGAACCTGCCGCGCGGAACGGGCAGGTTGCTGCGAAACGAAGGGGAAGGGGAGCGGCAGCCGTGCGGCGCACGACAGGCGGGCCCGGTCAAGGGCCGACGGCCCGGTATGGGCGAGGGTGGTGTCCTGTTCAAGCATGGCGCATTCCCTGCAGATCGCCCCCCTGGCGATTCCGTCCCATTGTAGCGGCGGTGATGGGCAGGTGAAGCCCCACCGATGGCAGGGTGGAGTAGCGTTGGCGCACGCTCATCGGTTGCGGCAAGCGAGGGCTTCGTGCAGAACGTACCGCAATGGTTGCTCTGGGCGGGACTGTCCGCCGTGTTCGCAGCGCTGACCGCGCTGTTCGCCAAGGTCGGCGTCAAGGGTGTCGACCCGGACCTGGCCATGGCCATCCGTACCCTGGTGGTGGCGGCGGTGATCCTGCCGCTGGTGGTGGTCACCGGCAAATGGTCCAACCCGTTGCTGCTGCCGGGGCGCACCCAGCTGTTCCTGGTGCTGTCGGCGCTGGCCACCGGTGCGTCGTGGCTGTTCTACTTCCGCGCACTACAGAGCGGTGAGCTGGCCAAGGTGGCCGTGGTGGACAAGTTCAGCGTGGTGCTGGTGATCGTGCTGGCCTATCTTCTGCTGGGCGAGCGGCCCAGCCTGCGGGAGTGGAGCGGCATCGGCCTGGTGCTGGCCGGGGTGATCGTGCTGGCCACGAAGAAGTAGCAGCGTTGAACCGACCAGAGGGGAGAGCAGGATGCAGGGCGAAGCACACGGTACGTTTGAAGTGGATCTGCGGCCGATCGGTGGCAATGACGGCCCGATTGCGGTGATGTCGATCAACAAGACCTTCGCCGGCGACCTGCACGGCAGCAGCGTCGGCCAGATGCTGGCCTTCCGCACGCCGGTACAGGGCTCGGCCGGCTACGTGGCGATGGAGCGGGTAACGGCCACGCTGGCCGGGCGCCAGGGTGGGTTCACCCTGCAGCACAACGGACTGATGACCCGGGGCAGGCCGGAGCTGAGCGTTGTGGTGGTGCCCGATTCGGGCAGTGAAGGACTGCTCGGCCTGAGCGGCACGCTGGAGATCACCATCAGCGAGGGCCGCCATGACTACCGGCTGGTCTACAGCCTGCCGGACGAGATCTAGCGGAGTTCCGCTGCCATCGCCGCGAGCCGGGCGACGGTATTGAGATTGCGCGCCGTGCCCTGTGCCGAGCCGGGAATGCGCAGGCGCGAGTCGGCCATGCCGGCGCCGTAGTGGATGAAGATCTCGCGCGTGCCGAGTGCAAGCTGTTCGTCGCGCCGGCCGGTCACGCCATCAAGCGGGTCGGCAGGCAGGCTGCCGTCGAGGAACAGGGCGACCACACGGTTGCCGGCGGCATCCGGAAACGGATTGCGTGCCACCACGCCTGCGATCTCGCTGGCCGAACGCACCAGTACGCCCACCGGCTTGCCGGCATATTCCTGGAGCCGCTGGCCGAGGGCCTGGCGCACGCCCGTTTCGTCGAGCGAGCTGCGCAACACCACATTTCCGCTGGCGATGTACGTGCGGACATCGGCGAAGCCTGCGTCCTCGCACATCGCCACCAGTTCGCGCATCGGCAGCCTGCCGGTGCCGCCGACGTTGACCGCGCGCAGCAAGGCGACGTGGACGTTCATGGCGTCCCCGCCTGCAGGCGGTCGTACATGCGCACCAGGTCGACCAGGGTGCGCGCGCCCATCTTGCGCATCACCTGCGCGCGGCGCACCTTCACCGTAATCTCGCTGACGCCGAGGTCGCCGGCGATCTGCTTGTTGAGGCGGCCACGCACCACGCCATCGACCACCTCGCGCTCACCCGCGTTGAGCGTGTTCCAGCGCTGCTGCAGGGCATCGAGCGCCTCGCCCTCGCGGCGGCGCTGGCGGTCGATCTCGATGCCCTTGTGGATCGCATCCAGCAGTTCCTGGTCGCGAAAGGGCTTGGTCAGGAATTCGATGGCACCGTCCTTGATCGCGTTGACACCCATCGCGATGTCGCCGTGGCCGGTGATGAACACCACGGGGAGCTGCAGGCCATGGCTGCCCATCGTGCGATGGAATTCAAGACCGCTCTGGCCGGGCATGCGCACGTCCAGCACCAGGCAGGCCGGCGCGTCTTCCAGGTCGTGTTCGAGGAAGGCCTGGGTGGAGGCGAAGGCCCGCACCTGCAGGCCCATCGAGGCCAGCAGGTCTTCCAGCGCCGCGCGCACCGACGGATCGTCGTCGACCACATAGACAATGGGCGCCGGATCGGCGATGGGTGCAGTGGGCTTACGCATGGTGGACATCCGTGGCGACGGGCAGGTCGAAGACGAAGCAGGCACCGCCGCCTGCCGGTCGTTCGGCGCGGATCTGGCCGTCGTTGGCCTCGATCATCGAGCGGCTCAGGCTGAGGCCCAGCCCCAACCCGTGCGACTTGGTGGTCCAGAACGCGTCGAACACGCGCTCGGGATGGTCGGCGGGCAGGCCGACGCCACGATCGCGTACGCTGAGGCTGACCCGTTGGCCCTCACGCCGGGTCAGCAGCGACAGACGCCGGTCGCCTGCGGGTACGGCTTCCATTGCATCCACCGCATTGAGGATCAGGTTGCCGATCACCTGCTGCACCTGTACGCGATCGGCCTGCACCGGCGGCAGGTCGGCGTCCAGCAGCAGGGCCACGGCCACGCCATGCTGGTCCAGTTCGCTGCGCGACAACGCCAGCATTTCCTCCACCGCCTGGTTCAGGTCGAAGGCGCGCCGTTCCGGTGCCGCGCCCTGGGTCAGGCCGCGGATGCGGGCGATCACGTCACCGGCGCGGTGCGCGTCTGCCAGGATGCGGGCCACGGTCTGCCGGGCCTTGTCCACGTTCGGCGGGTCCTGCGCCAGCCAGCGTTGGCAGGCTTCGGCGCTGCTGGCGATGGCCGCCAGCGGCTGGTTCACTTCGTGGGCGATGGAGGTGGTCAGCTCGCCCACGGTGGAGGCGCGCGCTACCCGCAGCAGACGGCCCTGTGCTTCCTGCACGGCGGCCTTGGCCGCTCCCATGTTCAGGGCGAGGTAGGTGGTGATGCCGATCACCAGCATGCCGATCACCGAATTGACCAGGCCGATGCGGTAGGTGCCGAAGCGGGTCAGGAAGAAACTCAGCCCGGTCAGCGCGATGCAGGCGATGGCCAGGGAGATCAGCCCGCGCGCACCCAGCACGCGCGATGCCGCGAGGATGACCGCTGCGTAGAAGCAGGCAGCAGCAACCGCGTAATCGGTGACGGTGTCGATCAGGAAGATCGCGGCCATCACGACGATCAGGGCCAGCAGCACCAGCGGGCGGCGGGGCGACAGCGATGGCATCGGGACGGCTCCCTGGCGTGGGGTGAAAGGATAGCAAAGCCGCCATCGGCAGATGCCGATCTTGGTCGGCAGGCTCTTTTACTGTGGGTGCCGACCGTTGGTCGGCACAAGCCAGAACGATGTCTGGTAGTGCCGGCCGCTGGCCGGCAACTGCACGGTGTTGCCGGAGCTCATGAGGTTGCCGGCCAGCGGCCGGCACTACCGCAGGGATGGACACGGTCTCTGAAGGTTCTCTGCCGACCAAGGTCGGCACCTACCAAAGCGGTGCACGGTGTTGCCGGCCAGCGGCCGGCACTACTCCTCCAGGCTGGCGTTCCAGAATCCCTGCAGCACACCGGGCGTGGTCGCCAGCGTCGCAAGTACGGCGTCCAGTTCGCCGGCATCCACCGTGGTGGCATACAGCACCGCTTCGATCTCCACATCGCGCTCACCGAACGGGCGCTGGTCCACCGCGCGCACCGGGTAATGCGCCTGCTCAAGCAGCAGCAACAGCTGGTCCAGCACCTCGGCCTGCTGCTCGCGCTGGCAGACCACGTTGATCGCATAGGTCGCCTCGCTGAACGCTTCCGGCAGCGGCTGCCGCTGGATGCGGTTCACCACCGGCCGCAGCAGGGTATTGGCGGCCAGCACGAAGACGGCGGCCAGCACCGCTTCCGGCAGCAGCTTGATACCTGCACATGCTCCCACCGCCGCCGATCCCCACAGGGTGGCGGCGGTGTTCAGGCCGGACACCTGCGCGCCGTCCTTCATGATCGCGCCGGCGCCGAGGAAGCCGACGCCGGAGATCACATAGGCCACCACATGCAGCGGCGAGGGTGGTCCGCCGTACAGGTCATGGAAGCGCACCGCCAGATCAACGAACACTGCCGCACCCACCGCCACCAGCGTATTGGTACGCAGGCCGGCGGTGCGTTGCCGCAGCTGCCGCTCCAGGCCGATGACCGTGCCCAGCACGAACGCCACCGACAGGCTGATCAGCGAGCTGAGCGTGGCGCCGGCGTTGAACGCCGGCAGGTTCGGATTGATGTCCATTGTGTTTCCCCCTGGACAAGCGGCGGGCGCTTACTGCCAGCCGTAACGACGGATGTAGAACTTCTTCAGCGCGGTGGTCAGCACCGCATAGCCGAACAGGATCGCCACCAGGAACGGCCAGTAGCCGGCCGGCAGGGCCTGAAGCTTGAAGTAGCCGGCCAGCGGGCTCATCGGCAGGGCCACGCCGATGGCCATGATCAGGCCGGTCATCAGCAGCAGTGGCGGCGCGGCGATGCTCTGCAGGAACGGCACCTTCGGCGTGCGGATCATGTGCACGATCAGGGTCTGGGTCAGCAGGCCGACCACGAACCAGCCGGACTGGAACAGGCCCTGGTCGGCCGGCGTGCGTGCATCGAACACGTACCACATCAGCGCGAAACAGCTCAGGTCGAAGAGCGAGCTGATCGGCCCGAAGAACACCATGAAGCGGCCGATGTCCGCCGGGTTCCACTTCAGCGGATTGCGCACCAGTTCCTCATCCACGTTGTCGAACGGAATGGCGATCTGCGAGATGTCATACAGCAGGTTCTGCACCAGCAGCTGCAGCGGCAGCATCGGCAGGAACGGCAGGAAGGCCGAGGCCACCAGCACCGAGAATACATTGCCGAAGTTGGAGCTGGCGGTCATGCGGATGTACTTCAGCATGTTGTTGAACGTGCGCCGGCCCTGGATGACGCCTTCCTCCAGCACCATCAGGTTCTTTTCCAGCAGGATGATGTCGGCCGCCTCCTTGGCGATGTCCACCGCGCTGTCCACGCTGATGCCGATATCGGCTGCGCGCAGCGCCGGCGCATCGTTGATGCCGTCACCGAGGAAGCCGACCACCTTGCCCTGCGCCCGCAGCTCGCGTACCAGCCGCTCCTTGTGCAGCGGCGTCAGCCGGGCAAACACGCGATGGTGGTGCAGCGCCCGCGACAGCGCGCCGTCGTCCATGCGCTCGATCTGCGGGCCGGTCAGGATGGTGTCCGCGTCCAGCCCCACCTGTGCGCAGACACGGGCGGTCACCAGTTCGTTGTCGCCAGTGAAGACCTTGACCTCGACACCGTGTGCGGCCAGCGCCTGCAGCGCCTGCGCAGCCGACTCCTTCGGCGGGTCCAGGAAGGCCACGTAGCCGACCAGCGTCAAACCGCACTCGTCCGCTTGCGAGTAGGCGCTCTGACTGGCCGCGGTCTCCTTCATCGCCACCGCCACCACGCGCAGGCCCTGTTCGTTCAGTTCCTCGGTGGTCTGCCGCACCCGCGCCAGGCGGCGCTCGTCCAGTGGCATGTCCTGGCCGTTCTCGCGCACGGTGCTGCACACCGCCAGCATCTCTTCCACCGCGCCCTTGCAGATCAGCTCATGGTGGTCCTCGCGCTCGGACACCACCACCGACATGCGGCGGCGCTCGAAGTCGAACGGAATCTCGTCCACCTTGTGGTAGTCCTGCGACAGCCGCAGCGAACTCTGCAGCTCCACGTGCTCCAGCACCGCGCGGTCCAGCAGGTTGATCAGCCCGGTCTGGAAGTGGCTGTTGAGGTAAGCGAACTTCAGCACGTCTTCCGAATCGTGACCGAACACATCGGTGTGGCGCTCCAGCGCGATCCTGTCCTGGGTGAGCGTGCCGGTCTTGTCGGTGCACAGCACTTCCATCGCGCCGAAGTTCTGGATCGCATCCAGGCGCTTGACGATCACCTTGCGCCGCGACAGCAGCACCGCGCCCTTGGCCAGGGTGGAGGTGACGATCATCGGCAGCATTTCCGGCGTCAAGCCCACCGCCACCGACAGCGCGAACAGGAACGCCTCGGTCCAGTCGCCCTTGGTCCAGCCGTTGATCAGCAGGACGAACGGCACCATCACCAGCGCGAAGCGGATCAGCAGCCAGCTGACACTGTTGACGCCGGCCTGGAACGCGGTGGGCGCACGGTCGGTGGCTGTGCTGCGCTGGGCCAGCGTGCCGAAGTAGGTGCGGTTGCCGGTGGCCAGCACCACGGCGGTGGCCGTGCCGGACACCACGTTGGTGCCCATGAACAGCAGGTTGTGCTGCTCCAGCAGGCCAGCCAGGCCGTCGCCGGGGTGCGCGAACTTTTCCACCGGCAGCGACTCGCCGGTCATTGCGGCCTGTGCCACGAACAGGTCCTTGGCGGTCAGTATGCGGCAATCGGCCGGAATCATGTCGCCGGCCGACAGCACGATGTGGTCACCGGGCACCAGCTCACGGATCGGCAGGTCCAGCAGGCGAGCCGGACGACGGCTGTGCAGGTGCGCGCCGAAGTACTGGTCGGCCACATCGGCGGCCTCGGTGCCCGGATTGCGGCGCAGCACGCGCGCGGTGTTGCCGACCAGCGCCTTCAGCCGCTCGGCGGCACGGTTGGAGCGGCCTTCCTGCACGAAGCGGATCAGCGTGGACAGCAGTACCATCGCACCAATCACGATCGTGGCCTTGATGTCCTCGGTCAGCCAGGACACCGCCGCCAGTACGGTCAGCAGCAGGTTGAACGGATTGCGGTAGCACTGCCACAGGTGCCGCCACCACGGCAGCGGCTTTTCGTGATCCACCTCGTTGGGGCCGAGCGTGGCCAGCCGCTCCTCGGCTTCATGCGGGCTCAGGCCATCGGCATGCGACTCCAGCGTGGCCAGCAGCTCGGCTTCTTCCTGCTGGGCAAGGGTGACCAGGCCGGTGGTAAGCGCGAACGGCGCCGCTTCGGCGCTGCCCGGGCCAAAGCCGGCTTCGGGCATCGCACGACGGCGGAACAGGTTGCCTGCGCGACGGCTGCGCAGGAAGGCGTTGAACCAGGCGTTGAGCAGGCTCATGGGACGCTCCTCGAATGTCAGAGCCGGCCGCAGCCGGAACACGAACGGAATGGGTGAGACAGATCAGGCGTGGCGCATGGCCAGCACCGCCGGCGACCACGGCTGCATGTGCAGGCGCTGGCTGCCGCCGATGCATAGCGGCTTCATCGCATCGCGCAGCGGGTAGGGCAGATGGCGCAGCACGGTGATGCGTTCGCTGATCGGCAGCAGCGACAGCGCGTCAGCCACCACGCGCGGCGAACCGAGCGACAGCGAACGGCCGAACATGACCGGGCCGTGCTGCAGCAGCTGGCTGCGCAGGGCGGCAGCATCGCGCTCGCCAATCAGGCGGCGCAGGGTGATGTAGAGGATCTTGTAGGACATGGGGGTGATCTCCAGGCAGGCGGCGCCTGGCGATCCCCCGTCACTCAGGCAGGCAGGGACCGGCGGGCAGGCGCCAGGAACAGGCAACAAGCGGTCATCCGGGGCGCGGTGCGCCCGGCAGGGTCGGGGTCCATCTGCGTCTCCATGAGGGGAGGGTGCCAGCCAGGGTTGCCCTGGCCAGTGGCGCTATTGTCCGCCCCTGAATGGGGCAGGCCTAGAGGCCCGTGGGTTAGCCCGGCTATACCTTGGTATAGCCGGGCGTATGCGGTGCCGATCGAGGGTTCAGTGATGGGTCAATGCGCGCCGCTGGTCTGCTTGCAGACGTCGTACTCGCCACGGGTCAACGTCTTGTCACGGTCGGTATCGCAGGCATGCAGGCGCTCGGCCCAGTCGGGTGCCACGGCATCCACTTCGGCCAGCGTGACGATGCCGTCCTTGTTCTTGTCCAGCGACTCATACGGCGGTATCAGCTTCACTTCGGTGACGTCCTCGGCGGCGGTGGCCTTGCTCGCCTCCTGGGTTCTGGAACAGGCGCCCAACAGCAGGCCGATGGTGATGACGAGGACAGCAGGAACGTAGCGAATACCGGTCATGACAGGCTCCAGAAGTGGGGACGCGGGCCATGGGTCTGGATGGCCACGGCCGGATATTCGGCCCGGATCTGTAAGCGAGCTGCGAAGAACCGACCGGGTCGCCAGATGGCGGTGGGCGCCCGTTCACCCGCACGCCCCATGCGTGTACCAGCCGCCGATGCTGTTCCAGGGCGTGCCGTCGCGATGTGCAACGGGCCAGACCGCCGCGGCCGAGTGCGCGGACAGGATTTCCGGGTTGACCTGGGCGGAGCCACTTTGCGAGGTCGGAAATATCTGACCTTTTTGCAAGTTGTTGCATGGCCTGATTGTAAATCTGCCGTGAAACTAACCGCTCGCCTCTCCCCGCGGGTTCGTCATGCAACGCGCACTCCTTCTCCTCCTGCTGGCCCTGTTCGCCAGCAGCGCTCATGCCACGACACCACAGATCAACGTGGGTCTCCTGTTCGATCATCTTGCGCCCGCGCACAGCAACCTGCTCAAGCGCATACGCAATACCGGTGATGTGACCGCATACGTGCGCGTTGAGGTCACCCAGATGCACTTCGATGCAGACGGCAAGGTTGTCGAAACGCCAGTGGACACCGTGGCGCTGGTACGCAATGCACCTGGCGCGCACGGGGTGATCGCCAGCCCCAGCCGCCTGATCATTGCCGCCAACGGCCAACAGGCGACGCGCCTGGTCTATCGCGGTGACCGTGATGAGGAGCGCTACTACCGGCTCCGCTTCATTCCGGTGGTGCCCAGCGCCGAGGAATTCTCACTCAGCGATGCGCAGGTGCAGGAGATCACCGGGCTGACTTCGGCAGTTCGCGTGTTCACCGGCTACGGCACCATCCTGTTCGTGGCACCGCGGAACACGCGCTATGACACCCGTGTGCAGGACGGTCACGTGCACAACGGTGGCAACGCCACGGTGGTGCTGGACAACCTGCGGTACTGCGAGCGAAGCAGTCCGGATGCCTGCACGCCCGGCATCATCGTCCATGTCCGGCCCGGGCGAACCTATGCGCTGCAGGCCGACGACAGCCGGTTCGCCCGCTACGACCTGAGGGAGGGCGACGACCGGCGCAGCATCGACTCGCGCCGCTGATCGTCTGCCCATCTCCCCTTTCTGCAACGTCTCCACCGGGTTCGCCAGGCGCCCGGCGGGGAGGCTGTGTCTTCGTCCTGGCGTCGTATCCCATCGTATCCATCCACCGATCCCGGAGCATTTCCATGTCCCTGAAGAAGTACGCCCTGGCTGCAGCCGCTGCAGCCCTCATCGCACCGGCTGTCAGCCTGGCAGCCACCGAATCCAAGTCGATCACCGTCAACGTGACCGCCGACGTCCCGAACACCGCTGGCCTGCAGGTGTCCACGCCTGACGGCTGGGAAGGCCTGCCGCAGAACCTGCCGTGGGACACCGCGCGCGAAACGCTGGGCGAACTGACCGGGCGCGTCATCAACATCAAGTCGCCGGCTGCCATCACCGCCTACCTGACGTCGCCGGCACAGATGGCGTCGGCCGCAGACGTCGTGGACCTGGTGGTGAAGCTGGACAACGTGGAGGTTCCGGCAACGGCCGCGGCCAAGATCACTGTTGCCAACGCGTCCCAGGCCGCCGCGGGCAAGTCGCTGGCCTTCGCCATCGCGCCGACCGCGCCGTCGGGTGGCTACAAGCAGGGCAGCTACGGTGGCCAGTTCCACATGATCTTCGAAAGCGACATCACCCCCTGAGTCCTTTCAGGCGCCCCGTCGCATCCAATGATGCGGCGGGGACGCCGGAACAGCGCCCATGCTCTCGTCCTCCAACCACCGTCGATTCCGACTGGCCCGACTCGCGACCGCGATCGGTGCCGTGGTCCTTGCCACCTCAGCGCATGCGGCCGGCCTCGCGCCGGGCGAGCTGCCCAGCCTGCTGCAGCAGCGCGAACGCATGCCGGCCGAGTTCCGCGAGCACCTGTTTGGCAACCCGCTCACCGTGCGCGTGGAGCTGGACGGCCAGTATCTGGGTGACGCCGAGGTTCTGCTGCACGAAGACAACCGGGTGCAGGTGATCGGCTTTGGTGACAGCCACGAAAGCCGGCTGGCACAGACCGAGCGTGCCCGTTGGGGCGAGCAGCTCGCTGAACCGATGGCGCTGGGCGTATGCAGGCAGCAGTGCCGGGGCATGGCAGCGCTGCACTACAGTCTGTCCAACTCGCTGCTGAGTGTACTGACGCCTGCCGGCGCGCAGAAGGAGGGGCGCCACATCGCCTTGCCGGACGCGGGCAGCCGGGGGCTGATCGTGCGCAACAGTCTTGCCGTGCACGGCGGCCAGGAACAGCAGGCCACCGTACGCTACAGCGCTGAACTGCGCGGCAGTGCCGGCCACTGGAGCACGGTTGGCAGCTACCAGTACTACGCCCAGCCCGGCAGCAGCGAGCACTACCTCAGTGCCCTGTATGCCCAGCGCGAACTGGGCGATCATTTCGTTCGCGCCGGCTACTTCCTGCCCACCTTCGAGGGCATTGTGCGCCAGCCCCGGGCACCGGGTACGCAGAACGATACGGCGCTGGGCCTGATGTTCGGATCCTCGGACGTACTCCTGGCCGATACGCGAAGCCCCAGTGTCTATCCCGTCTATGTCACCGCCAGCGGCGAAGGCGTGGTGGAGATCTATCGCGACGGGAACCTGCTGTCCACGCAGGCCGTCAAGCCCGGCATCCAGGAAATCGATACGCGCCGGCTACCCGGCGGCATCTACGATGTGGAACTGCGGGTGGTCCAGGACGGTCGAGAAGCGTCCCGCGAAAGCGCCTCCATCCACAAGCCCAGCCGCTGGCAGGATCCCAGCCGGCGGTGGCGCTACAGCGCGTTCGCAGGGCAGCAGCGCGGGTTGCTGGCCAGCGCCGGAAGCGCCCGCGAGGGCGGCGCCGCGGCCGGTGCCGTGGTCAATTACCTGTTGCATTCCCGTGCGGTGGCCGGGGCCACCGTGCAGCGGATCGGCGCGCGGCATGCGGCGGGTGTGTCGATGGACTGGCAGGCCAGTGACCGCTTCAGCACCTACACCAATGTCTATACCTCCAGCGACGCCGGGCGCGGCGTGGACCTGCAGGGCCTGTACCGCTATCGTGCCGGCTCGGTGGTGGCCAACCATGCGCGCGGTTGGGTGGAGCAGCGCGAGCGCGTCGTGGCAGACGACAGCGGCGCCCCACGCTGGGAGACACGCGGCGGCTGGCAGGACACGACGGCCGTCTCGATCACGCATCGTTTCGGGCACCGTGATACTGCCAGCCTGCGCGTGGCCCGCAGTTCGGGCTTCACCCGCGGGACCGGCATCGATGTCTCTTACGGGCGCCGGGAGACGGTGTTCGGCAAGCACGATGTCAACTGGCGCGTTTCCGCCTATGACCGCCCCGGCGCCCGCTACACGGGCTATCGGCGGCAACGCGGGATCGACCTGACGGTGAGCGTCTCGCTGGGCAGCGATCAACGCAGCTACAGCGGCAGCCTGGGCAGCCGCACCGGCGATGCCGGTCGCCGCGATACCTATGTGACCGCCTCCTCCACACAGCGCGTGGACGGCGCCGTACTGCAGAGCGTGAATGGCACGGTCACCGCCGAACGGGGCGGGCTGGGCGCAGGCGCGGGTGCCTCGCTGCAGAGCGCGTTTGTGGAGGGTGACATGCAGGTCTACCGCGGCGCGGCGTCGGGCCGCATCAGCGGCACCGCCAACCTCGACAGCACCGTGGTCATTGGCGGTGGGCGCGCCGCCGTGCTGGGGCAGGGGCGCGGCAGAAGCGCCGACACCGGGCTGATTGTCGATGTCCGCAGCGATTATCCCGATCTTGCCCTGCGTGCGGACGACAGCCACGGCGGCGGCGTTGCGCTGCGCCCGGGCCGCAACTTCGTCCCGGTGGCCGCGTATCGCGCAGGCCACGTGCAGTTCGACTTTCAGGGGCGGCATGCGCCGTCGGCAACGCTGCAGCCCTCGGTCGTCAGCTATCACCTCAACAAGGGCGGCGTGATGCATGCCACGCTGGACGTGCTGCGCACCTTCACCGTCATGGGCCAGGTACTGGATGCAGACGGCAACGGTGTGCGCGGCGTGCAGGTGATCAACCACGCCGGCCGCAGCGTCAGCCAGGAGGATGGATTCTTTACCCTTGAACTGAGCGCCCGTGCGCCGGTGGTGGAGTTGCGCTACCCCAACCTGGTCAGCTGCACGCTGACGATGGAGGAGGGGCGCTACCCCAGGGAAGGAGATGTGTTGATGGTGGGGGCGACGGGATGCCCGCCGTCGATCGCGAGAACCGAGGAGCATACGAAATGAGAATCCGCTCGCTGATGGCGGCGCTGCGAGGCGCGGCGCTGATCGCGCTTGGGATGGGGTCAGCAACGCAGGCGCCTGCGGCAGAAGTGCTGGTCACGGCAGAGTTTGCCCCGTCAGCCCTGGACCCGGGCCGGATGGTCTTCCGTAATACAACGCCGCGCGGCACCTACTGCTCGTGGCGCCCAGAGTTCTGCACGGAGGATGGCGCCTACTCCATCGACGTTCCATTGCAGTGGAGCAAAACCTACGAACACAACGGTGATGTTCGCAAGCGCTTCTATCTCATATTGCCCGCCCCTCGAACGGTCATGCTGCGGAACACCACGACCGGTACCGAAGCGGAAGTCCGGATTACGATCGCCACTGTCAGTGGCCAGGTGACGCCAGGAGGTGGCACCAATCCAGTATTCACACGAACCGTGTTGGGAGGATGCAGCTACGTGCATACGGCTGGAACCGCGTCGTATGTCAGATTCGGATGGACTGTCAGAAGACCCGAGGCACCAACACCGTGCTGGTCGCAGTCGGATACCGCTCTGCCGCAGCCGGCCGACTATGCGATGTCCTGGTTTGGTCTGGGCCTTCTTATAACCGCGCCTTCGCCGCTGTCGCTGAACGACGGTGTGTATGAAGGAGAATTGACTTACAGTGCGGGAGGCGCGGGCAGCGACATCGACTTTGGCGATGACGTCACGACCGAGCCGATCACGTTGAAGTTCCGCTTCACGGTATCCCACCAGTTCCAGGTGCGTTTCCCGAGCGAAAATCCGCAGGTGCACCTGGCGCCGGAGGCAGGTTGGGCGCAGTGGACCGATCAGGGCCGTGCCCCGACACGCCTCTTTCAGGAGCTGCCATTCCATCTGACCAGCTCGATGGACTTCAGCATGAAGCTGCGCTGTGAGCACGACGCAGGCACTCGCTGCGGCATTCGCAACCACGCGCTTGGGGAGGTTGTACCGGTGGATGTGGACGTCACCCTGCCCGGCATGCGCAATCTGCGCGATGGGCGCCCGGCGCAGGATACACCGCTGTCGCCCGACGACGCACAGGCGCCGCGCTTCACACCGGATGGCTATCTGATGCAGCGGCGGTCGACCTTGCGGTTCACCGCAGGGCGGGACGCCGTAACAGAGATGCTGAAGGCGCCAGGCTCGCATTGGGAGGGCAACATGACCGTGGTGTTTGACGCCAACCCGTAGTCGCACGCGGGAGTGTGTTGCGGGGTGCCGGCCAGCGGCCGGCACTATCCCAGGCGTTCAGAACCGGTCGGCAAAGGCATCCGTCGCCCGCACCAGCGCATCGACCGTGGCCGGCTCGTTGGCGCTGTGGCCGGAGGTCACCATCTCCAGGCGCGCTTCCGGCCAAGCCTTGGCCAGGTCCCACGCGCTGCGCGGCGGGCAGATGATGTCGTAGCGCCCCTGCACGATCACGCCGGGCAGGTGGCGGATGCGATCGATGTTGCGCAGCAGCTGGTCCGGCTCCAGGAAGATGCCGTTGCGGAAGTAGTGCGCTTCGATGCGGGCCTTCGCCAGGGTATCCAGCGGATCATCGGTGGATTCGGCATCCACGTCGTGCTGCAGGGTGGCCGCATTGTCTTCCCAGCCCAACCAGGCCTGCGCGGCTTCGATACGGGTTGCTTGATCCGGGCCATCCATGCGCGCCCAGTAGGCCGCGATCATGTCGCCACGCTCGGCTTCCGGGATATAAGCCTCGTAGCGGTCCCAGCGCTCCGGGAAGATCCAGCGCGCACCGCCATCGGCCTCGGCGAACCAGCGGTTCTCGATCTCACGACCGAGGAACACGCCACGCACGATCAGGCCGGTGGCGCGTTCCGGATGGGCCTGCGCGTAGGCCAGCGACAGCGTGGAGCCCCAGGAGCCGCCATAGACCAGCCAGCGCTCGATGCCCAGGTGCTCACGCACCTTTTCGATGTCCGCCACCAGGTCCTGCGTGGTGTTGTCGCGCAGCTCGCCGAACGGCGTGGAACGGCCGCTGCCGCGCTGGTCGATCAGCACGATGTGGTAGCGCGCCGGGTCGAAGAAGCGCCGATGGGTCGGCGAGATACCGGCGCCCGGGCCACCGTGCAGGTACACCACCGGAATGCCCTCCGGCGTGCCGCACTCTTCGATATGCAGCGTGTGCAGATCGCTCACCGGCAGGGCGAATTCGCGGTAGGGCTCGATGGCCGGGTACAGGGTGCGCATGGCGGGTGTCTCACAAGCAGGGGCGGCCAGCATAGCGCCGCCATCTACGGCTTGCAGTGGCGAGCTCCTGCGCGGCGCTGGAAATGCGCTGGCCGATGCGCATAAGCTTCCGCGATGCAAGCGACCACGACCGGGACGTCCACGTTCAAACTCAGCCTCGGCAGCGGCGCGCGCGAGCTGTTGAAGTGGATCGCGCTGCTGGCCATGACCGGCGACCACGTGGCCAAGGTGGTGTTCGGGGGCTACGTGCCGGTGGTCAGCGAACTGGGGCGTATCGCCTTCCCGCTGTTCGCGCTGGTGATGGCCTGCAACCTGGCCCAGCCGGGCGCCGACCTGCGCAAATCGATGCGCCGGCTCGCGCTATGGGGGCTGATCGCGCAGCCGTTGCACGCCTTCGCGTTCGGTTCCTGGCTGCCGCTCAACATCCTGCTCACCTTCACCTTGGCGGCGGTGGCCGTGCATGCGCTTGCGAGCCATCGGCCTGTGCTGCTGTTGCTGGCTGCCGGTGTGCTGCCGATGTTCGTGGACTACCAGTGGGCCGGCGTTGGCGCCGTGCTGCTGGCCTGGATCGCGTTCCGGCATCGGGCGTGGTGGCCGCTGCTGGTCGCGCTTGCGGCGGCGTGCTGGGCCAACCACAACGGCTGGGCACTGCTGGCCGTTCCGGTGGTCGTGCTGGCGACGCGGGTGCCGTGGCAACTGCCGCGCTGGCGCTGGGTGTTCTATGGGTACTACGTGGGACATCTGGCGGTGCTGGCGTTGATTGCCCATCTGCTTGTGTAATGTCGGAACTGGCGTGTCGCGCGTCTTGAAAGCCGGATGCGGTCAAGGAACGCGTGGTGCCGATGCGGGTGGGGAACGCCGCCGTTGGCGTGGCGCAAGTTGTTGAATCTTCGGCTCGATTGTCGATATGCGACAATGCGGCCACTGCGTGAACGTTGCTGTCTTTGCACTTGGGTTGTTGGCGCCTGCCACCCCGTTGTGCACATGATGGGGTGCCATCGAAAAAGGATGGCCGGGGGCTGGAATCCCCGCTGGTTGTGTTGTTCGCGCTTGTCAGCCGGCGTCGCCTTGTGCGGCGCCGGCTGACAACCCGTCCGCGCCTTATGGCGGGCGGTGCGTGGAGGCGCGCGCAAGCGTGCCTACCGGACTGTCTTCACGCAACCACCGGATTCCAGCCACGCACCGTCCGCCGCCTTGATTGTTAAGGGTGGTGGTCCCGCATGCCTTGCACGGAGACCTGCCATGAACGCATCGGAGTTTCCCCATCAGCGCGCCCCGGCCAATGCCGATGAGGGGCACGACATCCCGCCCGATCCCAACAACCTGACGGCCCTGCTGCATCGCATCGGGTTGGGCGCGGCTGCCGACGGCCAGCCCTGGCCCGAGCGCCATCAGCTGCCGGGCCGGTGCCTGGCGTTGGCCG
Organism: Stenotrophomonas muris; assembly: GCF_052751275.1. Classification (NCBI taxonomy): domain Bacteria; kingdom Pseudomonadati; phylum Pseudomonadota; class Gammaproteobacteria; order Lysobacterales; family Lysobacteraceae; genus Stenotrophomonas; species Stenotrophomonas muris. Next base: position 1,330,999 of record NZ_CP199879.1, read on the forward strand.
ACGCCGACGGTGCACTGGCCGGGCTGCGTATCGTGCAGGAGATCCTGCTGGCGGCCGAACGCGCCCGCCAGAATGGCGGCCCGGAACAGTACGTGGGCGATCGCGTAATGGAAGGGCTGAAGCTGGCGGCATTGGCGTTGACCAGCCACGCCATCTATCGCCTGCATCCGGAATGACACGTAGATCCACGCCATGCGTGGATGCCGTTCGCGGATTGCCCGACGTCCTGTAGAGCCGAGCCTATGCTCGGCTCAGCGGACGAAACGGAGCCGAGCATGGCTCGGCTCTACAGGGGTTCCACGCCAGCTTAGAAATCCATCGTTGCCGACACCAGCACCGTCCTCGGTGCACCCAGCGCCAGGCTCGACAACAACGGCATGCCCCAATACGACTTGTTGGTCACGTTGTTCACGCTGGCCCGCAGCGCAAGCGATCGACCCGCCACGGTGGTGCTGTAGCGCGCCCCCACGTCGAACAACGTACGCCCCGGCACCGACAGGCTATTGTCGGCACTGATGTACTGCCTCGACATCGCCGTGGCATTGCCGGTCAGGGTCAGGCCCTGCAAGGTCGGCACATCCCATTCCACGCCCAGCTTGGCCTGCCGCTGCGCCACGGCGGTGGCGATGCGTCCTTCATTCACGCCACCGGCCGTGCGGGTCAGCTTCGGCTGCACATAGGCCGCTCCACCGAGCAGGCGCACGCCGTCCATTGGTGCGCCGAAGAAGCCCCATTCCACGCCCCGGTTACGTTGCTCGCCGCCAAACGAGAAGATATTCGTGACCGGGTCGGTGTAGCTGTTCGGTCGCTTGATCTCGTACACGCTGAAGGTGTGCGCGAAGCTGCCCAGGTCCAGCTTCAGGCCCAGCTCCTTCTGCCTGGTGCGGAACGGTGCGAACACATCGCCGGCATTGGCGGCGGTCATCGGCGCGGTGGCGCCCTGGCTGAGGCCTTCGATGTAGTTGGTGTAGAGGGAGATCGCGTCGGTGGCTTTCACCAGCAGGGCCGCTGCCGGCGTGGTGGCGCTCTCGTCGTAGCGCGAGGTGCGTGCACCCGTGGACACGTTGAAGGTCTCGCTGACCACCTGCTGGCGGCGCACGCCCAGCGTCAGCTGCACGCGGTCATCGGCGAAGGCGAGGGTGTCGGCGAAGCCGAGGCTGTCCAGCGTCAGCTCGGTATGCGAGATGTGCGGTGCCACGAACGGCGCCGCCGGGCCCCACACTGGGTTGTACAGATTGGTGGTCCAGTCCCAGCCGGGTACGCTGCGCCGGCCGTAGTCGTTCTGGGTGTGCTGGTAGTGGGTCACGTTGGCGGCCCACTGGTGGCCGACGTTGCCGGTGTGGAAGGAACCGCGCAGGCCGGCATCTGCGGACTGCTTCCTGATGTCGAAGGCGAGCTGGCCGATCACCGTGGTGAAGTTGCCGGCTGGATTGAGGATCTGCGCGCTGATCGAACCGTTGTAGCGGTAGTCGGTCCTGCTGGTGCCGTACGCGAGGTAGGCCATCAGGCTATCGTTGACATCCAGTTCTCCGCGCACCATCGCGCCCTTGTCCTGGCTGTCCACGTAGGCCCAATCCGGGTTGATCAGCGTATCGCCGCGTGGCGGGCGCGGAATGGCCACGCCCGGTGCCAGGCCGACGCCACGCGCCGGGCCGTCAACGCGGTCGTCGGCGCTGTACAGATCGGCCGACAGCCGCATACGTTCGCCGCGCCAGTCCAGTGCCAGCGAACCGAGCTGTACCTTCTTGCGCTGCTTGCCGACGGCGCCGTCACCATCACGGTAGGCACCGTTGAAGCGGATGCCGAACTGCCTGTCGGCGCCGAGGCGACGGCCCATATCCACGTGAGTGCCGAACTGCGCATCGGAGGCGAAGTTGGCACTGACCCGCAGCAGCGGTTGCTCGCTTGCGCGCTTGGGCACCAGGTTGACGCTGCCACCGACCGAGCCGCCCGGCGGCATGCCGTTGAGCAGCGCAGACGGTCCCTTCAGCACCTCGATGCGCTCGAACATTTCCGGCGAGGTGCGGTAGTAGGGCGCCATGCCGCTGAGGCCATTGAACGTGGTGTCGCTGGTGTTGGAGGCAAAGCCGCGGATCGCGTAGTTCTCGCTCCATGCACCGGTGACGCCGTTGCTGAACACCGTGGGGTCGGTGGCGGCAATGACGTCGGTCAGGTCCTTGGCCTGGCGATCGCGGATGAAGGACTCGGTGTAGCTGATCGTATTGAACGGCGTGTCCATGAAATCCTTGTCGCCGAGCAGGCCGACGCGGCTGCCGGCAGCCACTTGCCCGCCCGCATAGTCTGCAGTGACCCGGCGTTGTTCCTGCACCTGCACCGACGGAAGGGTGGACGGCGCGGCGTCGGCCAGCGCGGCGAACGAGGCCAGCAGCCCCAGCGCGAGGGCGGACACCCGGTAGCGCCGGACCATGCCCGGCGAATACATCAGGCCGGAGGATGCGGCGGCAGCGCGATGCTGTGCAGAAGTGAAGTTGAAAACGGTCATGCCAGAGTCCTGTGAATCGCAGGCGCGAGCGCGCCTGGCGCGCTGCCGACGGCAAGCACGGGGAAAGGGCGCAGCGCAGGGTTGTTGGCTGGGTGGGGACCTGGCGGGAGGTGAGCCATGGGCTCGGTTACGGGTGCGCGGCGGACGCATTCCGAATTAGTTGAGTAAAGTAAACTAAATCAGTCGAAGCGGACAAGAGGGTCCCTTTGCTGGCACCCTCAGCAGGGTATGGACGCGCACCGTAAGAGCAGGCACCGTATGAGCACGCACCCCGATCCAACGGCGCCGACCCGTGGCCGCCCGCCCACCATCACCCCGGAGCGTCTGGCCGACATCGGCATCCGCCTGGGCCTGCCCAACCTGACCATGGCCAACGTGGCCGCCGAACTGGCGGTGACCCAGGCAGCGCTGTACAAGCGCGTGGCCAACCTGGAGGCGTTGAAGCGCCTGGTGGCGGAGGCGGTGTTCCAGCGCTGGCAGATTCCGCGCGCGTCGGTCGACGCACCGGGTGGGCTGGAGGCCTATCTGATGGGGTTCGTGGAGTCGCTGTGCGAAGTGGTGAAGGCGCATCCCGGGCTACCGCCCTACCTGCTGCGGCGCACGGTGGCGACCGCGCCGATGCTGGAAAAGATCGCCTCGCACCAGGCGCACGTGGCCGAGGTGTTCGGCCTGCCGGTGGACAAGGCGCGCTGGCTGCTGGCCACGATCGCGTTCTACTGCATCGCCGGCGCCGACACCATCTACGCGATTGCGGATGACGAAGAAGGGCAGGTGATCACCGAGTTCAAGCAGGGCATGCGGGCCCTGGTGATCGGTTCGCTGGAGGTATCGCGGCTTCGGTAGATGCACGCCATGCGTGGATGATCGCGGCCGTTCACCATGACGCCAGCCAGGCGTGGCCTGGCTCTACTGGACGGATCGCGTAGTGTCGAGAATACAATGCGGCCATGCCTGCCACGCCCACTCTCGATGACCTTCGCCGCTACGCGGTGGCGCGCACCTTGTTCAAGCCGACCACGCTGCTGACCGCGATCCGGCGGCTGGGCTTCGTGCAGGCCGACCCGATCCGCGCACCGGCACGCGCACAGGACCTGACCCTGCGCCACCGGGTGAAGGACTACCGCGCGGGCGATCTTGAGCGCCGCTACACGCGTCTGCCGGTGGAAGAGGATTGCCTGGTGAACTACGGCTTCCTGCCGCGCGAGCATCTGGCGCTGATGCACCCACGGGTTTCCAAGCGCGAGTGGGATGCCGAGACCCATCGCCGTGCGGCCGACGTGCTGGCCTTTGTGCGCGAGCGTGGCAGCGTGCACCCGCGCGAGGTCGACCAGGCCTTTGCGCATGGGCGGGTGACCAACTACTGGGGCGGCACCAGCAACGCAAGCACGCATCTGCTGGATGGCATGCACTACCGCGGGATGCTGCGGGTGCAGCGGCGCGACAGCGGCACGCGCATCTATGCGGTGGCCGATCATGCCGAGCCCGACTCCAGCGAACAGGCGCAGATCGAACGTGCCGCCGCCCTGATCGACCTGGTGGTGCGCAAGTACGCGCCGCTGCCCTCGGCCAGCCTGACCTATCTGGTGCGCCTGCTGGGCTATGGCGCGCCGCACCTGGCCGAGCAGACCCGAAAGGCATTGGCGCTGGCCAAGCAACAACTGGCCAGCTGCACGCTGGAAGGCACCACCTGGTACTGGCCGGCGGACGAGAATCCGCGCTCGCGCCGCCATGCACCGGATGAGCAGGTGCGCCTGCTGGCGCCGTTCGATCCGGTGGTGTGGGACCGCCGCCGCTTCGAGCTGTTGTGGGATTGGGTGTACAAGTTCGAGGCCTACACGCCTGCACCGAAACGCCAGTACGGCTACTACGCACTGCCGGTGTTGTGGCATGAGCAGGTGGTGGGCTGGGCCAACTTGAGCGTGCGCGAGGGTGAGTTGGTGTCGAGCGTGGGCTATGCCGGCAAGTCGCTGGCCCGCGACAAGGTATTTCGTGGCGCGCTGGACGACGAGCTGCAGCGCATGGCGGAGTTCCTGTAGCGCCAAACGGCGCATGGGTATCTATCGATCCCGGTAGCCGCCAACCTCGGTTGGCGCTGGCTTCCATCGGTGCCCACCAAGGTGGGCAGCTACCAGAGCAAGACCGCTCAGGCCCGGTAGCCGCCAACCTTGGTTGGCGCTGGCTTCCGTCGGTGCCCACCAGGGTGGGCAGCTACCAGAGCAACACCGCTCAGGCCCGGTAGCCGCCAACCTTGGTTGGCGCTGGCTTCCGTCGGTGCCCACCAAGGTGGGCAGCTACCAGAGCAGCACCGCTCAGGTTTGGTAGCCGCCAACCGTGGTTGGCGCTGGCTTCCATCGGTGCCCACCAAGGTGGGCAACTACCAGAGCAACGCTGCTCAGGCCCGGCAGCCGCCAACCTTGGTTGGCGCTGGCTTTCATCGGTGCCCACCAAGGTGGGCAGCTACCAGAGCAACGCTGCTCAGGCCCGGCAGCCGCCAACCTTGGTTGGCGCTGGCTTTCATCGGTGCCCACCAAGGTGGGCAGCGACCGGTCAAGCGGCGCCCTTGTGGTCCGCATCGTCCATGCCGGGGCTGACACGGCGGCCGATATCCTTCAGCCGCGCAAGCTGATCCACCATTGACGGCGCATCGTCCAGGCTGCCGACGAAGGTCCACAGGTAGGTCATCACCGCGTAGACGTGGCCCGGTGTAACGCCTTCACTGGTGGCAAGGCGGCCGATGGTCAGCGCGAACAATGCCGCGGCAGCCAGCCCGATCACCACATAGGCGCCGGCTTCGCGGTCGGACAGCAGGATGCGCAGGCGCGACAGCGTGGTGTAGTGGCGGCGCAGCACCGAGGGGCTGACCCGGTCGACCAGCCGGATTTCGTGTTCCAGGCGGTTGTTCAGTCGGCCGTGCAACTGCTCGTTGCGGCGTGCGAACGAGGGCGGCACCAGCAGGGCGCCGAGCAGGGTGACCAGGCCAGCGGCACCGACCATCGGCTCGATCGCCAGCAGCATGGCCACCGCACCGAACATCGATGCCAGCGCGGTGGCGATGATCGGCACGTGCTTTTCAAAGAAGTCGACGAACTCGCGGGCCAGCACCACGCGTGCCGCCGAAGTGGACGTCGCCTGGCCCAACCGGCGCTGCGCCTGCACCACGCTCACTGCCAGATCGGCATAGATGCGGGTGAAGGTGCGCGTATCCACCGCCCGACGGGCGGCACCCACCAGCCAGAACAGCAGTACCACGCCGGCATAGGAGATGGCATGGCCGATGTTGCCGCTGATGATCGCGTCTACCGCGAAGCCGGCGAACAACGGATAGGCCAGCAGCAGGGTGTTCTCCAGCGCCACCAGCGAGAACGTGCCGGTCAGCTGCCAGGGGTAGGTGCGCAGGATGGCCTTGAGCGTGGCGGCCACATTCTGCTGGCCGATGCTGCCGGCGGCGGCCGCTGGATCGTGGGGGAGTTCCATGGGATGCCTGGGGGGGTCGGGGACAGGGCAGGGGACGGATGCCTGCCATCTGCCGGGTCGCGCCCAGTATCTGCAGCCCTTTGGAGCGGGCATGGAGGGATGATGGAGATTGCGTGGAGAAATCGGCGGCGTTCAGCCACGCGCGTGGTGCCCACCAAGGTGGGCCGCTGCCAGGGCAGCGTCTACGGCCTCAACGGCGCACGTGCACCGGCCAGCGGATCTCGAACGAACTGCCGCCACGCTCGGTAGCTCGGCACTGCGCCGTTCCGTGATGGGCCACGGCAATCGCACGCACGACCGCCAGGCCGAGACCTGAGCCCCCACTCTGCCGTGAGCGCGACACATCGGTGCGCTGGAAGGCTTCGAAAATGCTGTCGCGCAGGTCGTCCGGCACGCCGGGGCCACCATCTTCCACGGCCACCGCGCACTGCCCCTCAGCGAGGGTGACGCGCACCCGCAGCGGGCAGGGGATGGCATGGCGACGGGCGTTCTCCAGCAATGCCAGCACCGCCTGGCGGATGCGGGCCGGATCGCAGTCCGCCAGCGACGGCCGCGCGTCCAGGCTCACCGAGAAGCCGCTTTCGGTCAGCGCCTCGGACATCGCCTCCACCACCGCCGCCACCTGCACGCTGACGTCGCTGCGTTGCAGGCGCAGATCCAGGTGGCCACTCTCGGCCAGGCTGACCACGCGCAGGTCCTCGATGATGCGGGTCAGTCCCTCCAGCTGGGTGAGCATGCTGTTGAACTGCTCGGGGCCCGGCTCGAATACACCTTCGGCGATGCCTTGCAGGCGGCCACGCAGGATGGTCATCGGCGTGCGCAGTTCGTGTGCGATGGCCGCGTTCCAGAACACGCGGTTCTCGGACATCCGGCTGAGCCGCTCGGCCATGGAATTGAAGTCGTTGACCAGCGTGGCGGCCTCGGCCATCGAGGTGTCGCCGCCGCGCGCGCGCGCCTCCAGGTCACCGCTGGCCACGCGACGCAGGCTTGCGGCCACCGAATTCAACGGGGTGATGATGCGCCGGGTCAGGCGAGACGCGATCAGGGTGGCCAACGCCACCACCACGGTGGCGGTCAGGCCGATCCACAGCCACTCCAGCCCGGAGGGCATCATGGACTTCGGCTCGTCATACCAGCGCGGATAGAACACCTCCAGCAGGTAGTAGAACAGGTAGAAGCCGCTGATCGACAGCACCGTCGAACACAGCGAGGCCACGGTGATCGACAGGCTGATCTGGCGGCCGATGCTCTTGCCTTTCGCAGTCATCATTCAGTCCAGGAAGCGGTAGCCGACGCCACGGATGGTGGCGGGAATGCCGATCACGCCGACATCCTCGAGCTTGCGCCGCAGCTTGCTGACGTGGCTGTCGACGGTGCGCTCCTGCGCATCGCCCTCGGGCAGGCAGGCGTGCAGCAGGTCCACCCGCGCATGCACCTGGCGCGGCGCGCGCGCCATGTGCACCAACAGCCGGAATTCGGTGAGGGTGACGTTCAGTGCGTGCGCCTGCTCGCCGTTGCGGACCGTCACTTCGTGGCTGCGCAGGTCGATCTCGAACGGGCCCTGGCGGATCAGCCCGGTGGGTTCTTCGGCCACGCTGCGGGCACTGCGGCGCAGCACGGCCTGGATGCGTGCAACGATCTCAGCGGGATTGAATGGTTTGGCCACGTAGTCGTCAGCGCCCACACGCAGGCCGGTCAGCTTGTCCACGTCCTGGTCGAGCGCGGTGAGCATGATCACCGGCGTGTTGCCGCGACGCCGCAGTTCGCTCAGCACCTGCCAGCCATCCAGCTTGGGCATCTGCACATCCAGCAGCACCAGGTCCGGGCGCAGCTGGCGATGGCTGGCCAGGGCTGCTTCGCCGTCGGCGGCGCGGGCGCTGCGCAGGCCGGAACGGGCCAGGTAGGCACCGAGGATCTCGGCGATTTCGCCCTCATCTTCGGCAATCAGCACCAAGGGGAGCTGTCGGTTACGGGGTTGGTATTTCATTGCGAGCGGCAGGTTCGAGGCCAAGGGCGGGCAGGGCGGGACAGGGGCGGGGTCATCGTCGGCGTTCCCTGGCCTGCGCCTCTTCGTTGGCCGCCCAGGCCAGCGTGGCCAGCACCAGCGAGCGCTGCAGGCTGGGGTCCACCGAACCCGCGCCGCGCAGCTGCTGCAGCGTCAGGGTAGACACCGCGGCAGGCAGCGCGTTCCAGCGCGAGGCCATGGGGGTGGCGTTCACCCGGGCCTGCAGCCGCGAGGCCATGCCCACGATGGCGCGCAGGCGCACTGCCAGCAGGGCGGCGACCACGGCGGTGGCGGGCGCAAGCAGCAGATGCAGGTTGACGTTGGCGGCCGGAGGTGTTGCCGACCAGAACGCCAGGCCGATCAAGGCCAGCGATGCGAGCGACCCGGAGCGGCGGGTGCGTCCGGGCCCGTCACTGCGGAACCCCAGCAGGGCGGCGGCCCCGAAGCCGGCCAGCAACGGCAGTCGCGGATACGGTGCGACCCACATCCATGTGCTGGTCGATGCCAGCACCAGTGCGATCAACCACGGCGAAGGCGCACACCACGCCAGGTAGGCACGGCGCACATCGAGGGGTGGCAGGTCCGGGTAGGAAAGGGGCACGGCAGGCTGGCAGTCGGCGAGGCCGCCGAGGCTAGCGACCGTTGATGGAGACTTGGTCGAGATTGTGTCGAGATTGCGTGGAGCCGCGCCATGGATTCAGCGGCCGACGCGGTCCCTGAACGGCGGTCGCGTCTCCATCCAATCTCCACAGCGGCTCCAAGAAACATCCACCTGGGGCTTCCAGACTGCGGCCCTGGCGGTCGCACCGGGCGACTGCACGCACCCCCGGAAGTTTCGATGAACAACCGCAGGACCTGGATCATTGCCGCAACGCTGGCCGTTCTTGCCGGCGGCGGTTGCTGGTGGGCGTTTGCCGATGGCGAGGATGCCGCGTTGATCACCGCACCGGCAAGGGTCGCCGGTCTGGAAAAGACCGTGCAGGCGGTCGGCCGGGTCAATCCGAAAGAACTGGTGGCCGTGGGCGCGCAGGTCTCCGGGCAGGTCACGCGCCTGCATGTGGTGCTGGGCCAGCACGTGCGGGCCGGCGACCTGATTGCCGAAGTGGATTCACAACCGCAGCGCATTGCCCTGCGCAGTGCCGAAGCCGCCGCCAACGCGCTGCGTGCGCAACATGCGGCCAGCCAGGCGCGCTACCGCCAGGCCCTTCGCACGTACGATCGCCAGTCGCAGCTGGTGGCGTCGCGGCTGGTCTCGCAGGAAGGCTTCGAAGCGGCACGTGTGGCGCGCGATGCGGCGCGCGCGGATGCCGCTGCGTTGCAGGCGCAGATCGACCAAGCGGTGACCCAGGTGGAAACCGCCCGCATCAACCTGGGCTACACGCGTATCGTGTCGCCGTCCGAGGGCTACATCGTGGCCATCGTCACCAAGGCGGGGCAGACGCTGAACTCGATGCAGACCACGCCGACCATCGTGATGCTGGCACAGATGGACACGATGACGGTGCGCGCCGAGATCGCCGAGGCTGACGTGGAACTGATCGCACCCGGCCAACCGTTGTGGTTCTCGACGCTGGGACCGAGCGGGCGCCGCTATGAATCGCACCTGCAGCAGCTTGAGCCAGCGCCGTCGTCGATTGCCGACGCGTCCAGCGGCAACAGCGGCGGATCGGCGCAGACGCCGAAAGCGGTGTACTACGCGGGGCTGTTCGACGTGGCCAATCCGGGCTTGATGCTGAAGCCTTCGATGACGGTGAAAGTGACGATCCAGCTGGCACGCGTGGCCAATGCACTGCAGGTGCCGCTGACCGCCCTGAGCGAGTCCGACGACAAGAACGGCAACGGCGCAACCGTGCGGGTAGTCGATGCGAAAGGCCGCGCCCACGAGCGCGCTGTGACTACCGGCCTGCGCACCGCCACCGCCGTGCAGATCCTCTCTGGCCTGGAAGCGGGCGAGAACGTGGTGGTCGGCCAGGCGCCCAGCGGTGGCGATGCCGAACCCACCAGCCTGCTGGGGATGTGAGCATGGCCGACGCACTGCTGGAATTGAAGGGCGTATCCCGCGCCTATCGCTCGGCCGCCGGCGAGGTGGTGGTGCTGAAGGAGGTCTCGCTGCGCATCGATGCCGGCGAGTTCATCGCCATCATCGGCCCCTCGGGTTCGGGCAAGTCCACGCTGATGAACATCCTGGGCTGCCTGGATCGGCCGACCGAAGGCAGCTACCGCGTGGAGGGGGCTGCGACCGAGCAGATGTCGCCTGACCAGCTGGCGCGCCTGCGCCGCGAGCACTTCGGCTTCATCTTCCAGCGCTACAACCTGATGGAGAACCTCAGTGCCACCGAGAACGTGGCCTTGCCCGCCGTCTATGCGGGGGTGGAGGCCGATGCGCGCACCACGCGTGCCCGCCTGCTGCTGGAAACGCTCGGCCTGGGCGAGCGGACCGCGAACCGGCCCAGCCAGTTGTCCGGCGGCCAGCAGCAGCGCGTCTCCATCGCACGCTCGCTGATGAACGGCGGCGCGATCGTGCTGGCCGATGAGCCGACCGGCGCGCTGGATCATGCCAGTGGCAGGCAGGTGATGGCGGAGCTCAAGCGCCTGCATGCGCAGGGCCATACCGTGATCCTGGTCACCCACGATGCGGCGATTGCTGCCCACGCGTCACGGGTGATCGAGATCGCCGATGGGCGTGTGGTGGCGGATCGCCAGGAGCGCGGCCCTTCGGTGCGGCGGCGTGCGGACGAACCGGGGCGCACACCCACGGCGGCTACCGAGCGGCGCGCCCGCATCGATGCCGTGCGCGAGGCGACGCGCATGGCGGTGCGTTCGATGCTGGCCCATCGCCTGCGCACCCTGCTGACCATGCTCGGCATCATCATCGGCGTGGCCGCGGTGGTGACCGTGGTTGCGCTGGGCAAAGGCGCGCAGGCGCAGGTCGAGGCGCAGATAAGCGCGCTGGGCGCCAGCACGCTGGAGATCTTCCCGGGCGCCGATTTCGGTGACCCGCGCTCGGCGGAGATCGAAACGCTGGTGGTAGGCGATGCCGATCACCTGGCCGCCCTGAGTTACGTGGACAGTGTCAGCCCCAACCTCAGCGGTTCGGTAGCAGCACTGCAGGGCGGCCGACGAGCCAATACGCAGGTGCTGGGCGCCGGTGCCGATCTGCCGCGCGTGCGCGGGCTTCGCCTGAAGGCCGGCCGGTTTTTCACCGATGCCGAGGTGGAGGCGCATCGGGCAGTGGGCGTGGTCGACCAGAAGGCAGCGAAGGCACTGTTCACTGGCAACCCCGTCGGCAGCACGGTGCTGCTGGGCGGCATGCCGGTCGAGGTGATCGGCGTGGTGGGTGCCAATGCATTCGCCGGTGGGGCCACGCCAACCGTCTACGTTCCCTATACGTCGGCTGCCTCCCGGCTGCTGGGCAGCCAGCGCCTGGAGAGCATCACCGTGCGCGTACGCGACAACGTACCCACCAATGCCGCCGAGGCCTCGCTGGGCGCCGAGCTGGAGCGCCTGCATGGTCGTCGCGATTTCTTCATCTACAACTCGGACCAGATCCGCAAGGCGGTGATGAAATCCAGCCAGACCATGGCGGCGCTGGTTTCGGCGATCGCGGCGGTGGCGCTGGTGGTTGGCGGCGTGGGCGTGATGAACATCATGCTGGTGTCGGTGAAGGAGCGCGTGCGCGAGATCGGCGTGCGGCTGGCGGTGGGGGCGAGGCAGGGCGACATCCTGCGCCAGTTCCTGATCGAGGCGGTGCTGATCTGCCTGTCCGGTGGCGTGCTGGGCGTACTGCTGGCCTTCGCCGTGGGTGCGCTGTCCAGCCTGCTGTCGCTGGGGGTGCCCTTCCTGTTCACGCCAGGGCCGGTGCTCGCCGCGCTGGCATGTTCGTCTGCGATCGGGCTCGGTTTCGGCTACTTCCCGGCACGCAACGCCGCACGGCTGGACCCGATCCAGGCATTGGCAGCGGAGTAGGGTCGCCCGCTGTGGCACCTTGAGCCGAGCCCACGCTCGGCTGCGCTCCGTTCGGCCGCGACGCACCCTGCGCTGCGCGCAGCGAGCCGAGCATGGGCTCGGCTCTACAGCGACTCAGCGCACCTTGCCCTTTATCGGCAGGCTGCCCGGCAGCTGCGAATAGCCGCTGTCACCCCAGTGCCGGGTGATGCGCTGGAAGAACAACGAGTTCGGCACGCGCAGCAGACAACCGCGCGCGCCTTCGCCACGGTCACTCAGCGTGGTGTAGATCAGGTTGATGTCCACCACCTGGCCGCACAGGCCCGGCTTGTCCACGCTTTCCAGCACTTCGATCGTGTCGTTGATGCGGAACGGACGCGTAGCCACGATCAGGAACGAACAGAACAGGTTGGACAACACGCTCCATGCTGCGAAGAACGCCACCGCGCCGACCGCCATGAACCCGGTCAGCGCGGTCCACAGCACCGAGCGCGAAACGCCAAGTCGCTCCAGTATCAGCAGCGCAGCCGCCAGATACAGCAGCAAAGCACCGCCGCGGCGCAGGCCTACATGAAGCTCTGGAGCCAGCCTGCCGCGCTGCCGGGCCTGCACGAGCAGCCACGCCAGCGCACGCACCATCAGCCAGGCCACCCCGAGAATGACCAGCACCTCGGCCACCGGTACCACCACCAGCAGCCAATCCGCGATCCAGGCAGGCAGTCCGGCCATGGGCGGTCACAGCGTTGCCGCGCCGCCGGAGATGGTCAGCAAGGCACCGGAGGTATAACTGGCGCTGTCCGAAGCCAGCATCACGTAGGCCGAGGCCAGTTCCGCGGGCTGCCCGGGGCGGCCGAACGGCGTCTGCGAGCCGAATTGCTCGACCTCTTCGGAGGCCATGCCTGCCGGAATGAACGGTGTCCAGATCGGGCCGGGCAGCACGGCGTTGACGCGTATCTGGTGCTCGGCCAGCAGGCCCGCCAGCCCCAGCGTCAGGTTGGCGACGGCGCCCTTGGTCGCAGAGTACGGAAGGATGTTCGGGGTCGGTCGCTTGGAATTGACCGATGCGGTGTTGATGATCGCGCCGCCACCGCGCAGGTGTGGCACGCACAACCGCGTCAGATTGAACACGGCATGGACATTGGTATCGAACGTCCGCTTCCAGTCATCCAGGGTGATGTCGTCGAAGTGTTCGTAGTAGCGCTGGTAGGCCGCGTTGTTGACCAGGATGTCGAGACCGTCCAGCTCGCTGGCCACGCGGTCGACGAGCGAGCGCGCCTGCGCCGGGTCGCTGATGTCACAGGGCACCAGCACGGCCTTGCGCCCGGCCTGTTCGATCTGCTGCTGCACATGGCGGGCGTCGTCCTGCTCGCCATCAAGAAAGGCGATGGCGACGTCGGCACCCTCGCGCGCGAAAGCGATGGCCACCGCTGCGCCGATGCCGCTGTCACCGCCGGTGATCAGTGCCTTCTTGCCCTGCAGCAGGCCATGGCCGCGGTAGCTGTCCTCGCCGTGGTCCGGCCGGGGCTGCATCTGCGCGGTCTTGCCGGGGAAGGATTGCTGCTGCGCCGGGAACGGCGGACGTGGGTAGTCGGGCAGGGCCATCGTCACTCTCCGAAAGGGAACCTGGCGGCAGTCTCGCTCGGCGCGGGTAAACGGCCGGAGGGCGCGGTGTCGTGGCAGCGTGGACGACTGCGCACGGTGCTTCACAACGGATGGGCGATCGTGGTCATGATGCTGTTGGCCGGCTGCCGTGAATCCAGCCGCGTGTGCTGCACGATGATCGGCTGGTCGGATTCGATGAGGGTGGCGAAGCCGGTGCCGCGTGGTACCGGCGCCGGATCCTGCAGGTCGTTGAAGCGCAGGTGGCAGGTGCGTCGTGCTGGCACGGTGATCCGGTAGGGACCGACAGGATCGCGGTCCTCGAAGTAGAGGGTCAGCGTGACATGCGCGTCCTCGTTGCCCGCATTGAGGACGCAGCAGGTTTCGTGACTCTGCATCTCCGGCGACGGGCCGTTGCTCCAGGCTGGAATGTAGCCTTCGGCGATAGCCCAGCGTCGATGCCCGATGCAGGAGGTGTTCGTTTCCATGACGCCGTTTTAGCTGGAGGGGTGTTGCCATCGTGTCCAGTCCCCGCACGGAATCCGTGATGACCATCGGCTACCACGCATCGCATGAGCAGTTCCCGCCCGCCACCTTGCTGGGCCTGGCGCTGCGCGCCGAACAGGCGGGATTCGAGGCTTTGATGTGCTCGGACCATTTCCACCCGTGGACGACTGCGCAAGGGCAGTCCGGCCACAGCTGGGTATGGGCCGGCGCGCTGGCGGTGCAGAGCGCATTGACCCTGGGCATGGTGACCTGCCCGATGCTGCGCCAGCACCCGGCATTGGTGGCACAGGCAGCGGCGACGCTGGAACAGTTGGCGCCGGGCCGGATCTGGCTGGCGCTGGGTACCGGCGAGGCCCTGAACGAGCGCATCACCGGCCAGCCGTGGCCAGCCAAGCGCGAGCGGCAGAAGGCATTGCGCGATGCGGCCGAGGTGATGCGGCGGCTGTGGGGCGGCGAGCAGGTCGACCACGACGGTGACTTCCGGGTGCGCCAGGCACGGCTCTACAGTCGCCCGGCGCTTCCCCTGCCGCTGCTGGGGGCGGCCGTCACCGAGGAAACCGCACGCTGGATGGGGGGCTGGGCCGATGGCCTGATCACCATCAGCCAGCCACTGGCGCAGTTGCGGCGTGTGGTGGCGGCGTTCGAGGACGGCGGCGGCAGGGGCAAGCCGATGTACCTGCAGGCCAAGCTCTCCTACGCGCGCGCCGAACAGGCGGCGCTGGAAGGCGCGATGGAGCAGTGGAGCGCCAACGTGCTGCCGCCGGAACTGGCCGAAGGCCTGGACCAGCCCGAACAGTTCGAAGCACAGGCCCGATCGGTCAGCGCCGAGGTGGTGCGCGAGCACGTGCATGTCTCGGCAGACCTGGGCCAGCATCGGGCCTGGCTGCAGGAGCTGCAGTCCCTGGGGTTCGATCGCATCTACCTGCACAACGTGAACCGCGAGCAGGAACGCTTCATCGACGACTTCGCCGAACACGTACTGCCTGCGCTGCGCACTCAGGCACCCTCGGCAGCCAGCCACGTATAGCCATGGCCCTGCAGGTAGCAGCGGCGACCCTGCAGCTTGGCGCCGTGGCCCACCAGCGTGTGCAGCGGGCCGTGCAGGGGTACGTCCACCTCAACCGGGTTGTCGCCGAAGTTGATCAGTGCCAGTGCCTGATGGGGTGCCTCACCGAAGCGGAGCATCAGCAGCGCGGGTGAGGGTGGGTCGAGCGTGTGTGGCCCCTGCTGCAGCACGGGATGGGCATTGCGTTGCTGCAGCAGCTCGCGCACCCGCAGCAGCAGTGAGCCCGGCATCGCGCGTTGCGCCTCGACATTCACCGTGCGGTAACCGTAGGGGCCATCCGCCGGTGGCGCGCGCCAGGCATGCCGCGGTTGGTCGGTGAACCCAGCCCCTGGGCCACCGTGCCAGTGCATCGGCATGCGCACGGCATTGCGTTCGGGCAGCTCCAGGCAATCACCGAGGCCGATCTCTTCGCCATAGCGCACCACCGGCACCTGGCCCAGCGACAGCAGCGCCGCCCAGGCCATCGCCTGCCATGCGATGTCGCCGTCCAGCATCGGTGCCAGCCGACGGCGGATGCCACGGCCATAGATGCGCATGCCACGCTCAGGAGCGAAGCGTTCCATCACCGCTTCGCGCTCATCCGGCTCCAGCTGCTCCAGGTCCAGTTCATCATTGTTGCGCAGCCAGGCAATGCGTGTGTCCGGCGGCGCGTGCGGGCCGTATTCGGCCATGACCCGGGCCACTTCGCTGGCATCGCCGCGTGCCAGTGCCAGGAAGAAGTGATTGTTGAGGTGGAAATCCAACAGGTGCGAAAGCCGCCGCCCGTGGCACAGGAAGTCACCGTAGCGGGACGCGCGGACATCCGCTTCGCCGATCAGTGGCAGCCCTGGTTGCTGCGCGTCTGCCGTGGCGCGCATCGCCTCCAGCAGCCACAGCCCGTCGTCGCGCGGGTCCGCGTGGCGGGCGCGCTCGACCATGTACGGGACCGCGTCGACGCGGAAGCCGGCCACGCCGCGCTGCAGCCAGAACGTCATTACCTGCAGCAGTTCCTCGCGTACCGGCGCATGGGCCAGGTCGAGGTCCGGCTCGTGCCGGTAGAACATGTGCCGGTTGAAAGCGCCGGCCTCGGCATCCCAGGTCCAGACAGAGGCCTCGATCGGCGGGAACATCGGCTGCAGGCCGTCGTCAGGCATGTGGTCGCTCCACAGGTACCAGCGGCGCCAGGCCGGGTCACCCTGCTGCGCGGCGACGAACCACGGGTGCGCGCTGGCGGTGTGCTGCATCACCAGTTCGACGATGATGCCGATGCCACGTGCGTCGGCGGCATCGACCAGGCGCTGGAACGCGGCCTGGTCGCCCAGGCGCGGATCGATACGGTAGTGATCGGTGACATCGTAGCCACCATCGCGGCCGGCGTTGCAGTAGAACGGCAGCAGCCAGACATGGCTGATGCCAAGCCACTGCAGGTAGTCCAGCTTTTCCGTGATGCCATCCAGCGTGCCCCAGCCACGGCCGTCGCTGTCGCGGAACAGGTAGGGGTCGATCTGGTAGATGGCGCGCAGCGGACGCACCGCCATGGGCTTCTCCGGCACTGTTCACGGGTGACCAGCCTGCTGTCGCGCGTGGCAGCGGTTCGTGAAACGAATGGCACCGCATCATGACGTGGCATCCACGGCCCGTGCATGCCCGGGCGCGCACAGTGAATGCTCATTCCCGGCACCGAGGAGGCTTCCTGCATGGCCCGACGCAAGACGCTTCGTATTGCCACGTTCAACGTCAACGGCATCGGCACGCGCCTGCCACAGCTGCTGGACTGGCTGCACAGGGAATCGCCGGACGTGGTTGCCCTGCAGGAACTGAAGGCGACCGACGCCGCGTTTCCGGCTGCGTCATTGGAGGAGGCTGGGTACGGTGCGCTCTGGCAAGGTGAGGCGCGCTGGAACGGCGTGGCGCTGCTGGCTCGCGGGACCACGCCGGTCGAGAGCCGCCGCCGATTGCCCGGCGAGCCCAGCGACACGCAGAGCCGCTACCTGGAGGCGGCGGTGCACGGGGTCATCGTGGGTGCCCTCTACCTGCCCAACGGCAACCCGCAGCCCGGGCCCAGGTTCGACTACAAGCTGCGCTGGATGGAGCGCCTGATCCGGCATGCGCGCAGCCTGGTCGAACTGCCGCACCCGGCGCTGCTGCTGGGTGATTTCAACGTGATTCCCACCGAAGCCGACGTCTACGACCCCAAGGCCTGGCGCCGCGACGCGCTGTTCCAGCCCGAGGTTCGCGATGCCTTCGAGCGGCTGCTCGCGCAGGGCTGGACCGATGCGCTGCGGAAGGTGCACGGCGACGCCACGATCTACACCTTCTGGGACTATTTCCGCCAACATGCCGAGCGCGACCGTGGGCTGCGCATCGATCATCTGCTGTTGAATCCCGTACTGGCGGAGCGACTGAAGGACGCTGGCGTCGACCGTTGGGTGCGTCTGCAGGAAAAGGCCAGCGACCACGCGCCGACGTGGGTGACGGTGCGGGCGGCGTGATCAACGCACGGCAGGGCCTTCGCGCCGCTCGCGGCGCACGCGCGCGCGGGTCCGGTAGAGGCGGCTGTCCGCCTTCTGGATGGTGTCGGCCACGGGCTCACCGGCCGTATTGATGGCTGCACCCATCGAGAAAGCGCTGGGCGACAGCGCAGCGTGGTCCTGGTACCAGTGCTCCAGTTCGCTCAACCGGCCATCCGCGGGCGCGACCAGTACCACCATGAATTCGTCGCCGCCCAGCCGCACCACCGTCTCCTCCTTGCCCAGCGGCGAGCGCAGGAAGGTGGCGAACTCGACCAGGACGGCGTCGCCGCGGCGGTGGCCCTGGGTGTCGTTGATGTGCTTGAAGTGGTCCAGATCGAACATCACGCAGGCCCAGCGCTCATCAATCAGTTCATCCAGCCGGTGCAGGTAACGCCGGTTGTAGCACTGCGTGAGGGGATCCTTGAAGGACATTTCGCGCAGCTGCTGCTCCTGCATCCTCAGCGCGGTGACGTCCTGTGCATGCCCCAGCACGTAGGGCGGGCTGGCCTCGCTGTCGAGCACGTTGTGGTACGCCCAGTAGTGGCGCGTACCGTCGGCGGCAATCAGCTCGATCACGCCAGCGTCGGTGTGGTTTGCCTGGATCCGAGCGAGGTAGGCCTTGAAGCCCTCGCGTTTTTCCGGTGGCATCAGGTCGCACAGGCTGCGCCCGACCATCTGGCTTTCCTCGAAGCCCAGCGACTGCACCGCCGCGGGATTCACCGAGGTCAATGTCCCGTCCAGCGTGTGGGTGCAGATCAGGCCCAGGCTGTAGTGGAACAGCCGCCGGTAGCGGGTCTCGCTCGCTTCCAGCGCGTCGAGCGCGGCTCGCTCGTCCGTGATGTCCTGGATCGCCCCGACCAGGCGCGGATGGCCGTCGACCTGTTGCCGGCTGCCGACCACCCGGGTCCAGATCGCGCGCCCGTCGGCGGTGGTCATTGGCAGCTGCACCTCCCAGGACGTGCCTTCGTCGATGCAACGCTGCACGGCCGCGCGGATGATGTTGCGGCTGTCTTCGCGGTAGAACGACAGCGCGGTGTCGAGCGTCGGTTCAAAGTTGCTGCGCACGCCGTGCAGCTGCTTGGTCTCGCGGGTCCAGCGCACTTCGTTGGTGACCAGGTCCATCTCCCAGCCGCCCACCCGGGCGGCGCGGTTGGTCCGCTCCAGGAAGTCTTCGCTGCGTTTCAGCTCGCGATGCAGCGCTTTCGCCTGGCCAACCTGCGCCATCAGGGTACTGCGCTGTTCCAGCACCTGGGTGGTGACCCGCGCCAGATGCACCATCAGTTCGCGCTGGGAGGGGGACAGCACGCCGGGCATCGGGTCGAGCAGGCACAGCGTGCCAATGCGTGCACCATGGGCCGAGCCCAGCGGGATGCCGGCGTAATGCCGGATGCGCGGCCCGGCGGTCACCAGGGGATTGGTCGAGAAGCGAGGGTCCTGGCGCGCGTCGGGTATCTCGAACAGCTCGTCGTGGCGGATCGCATGCGTGCAGAAGGAGATCTCGCGGGCCGTTCCGGTGACGGCCTCCAGCCCGATATTGGCCTTGAACCACTGCCGGTCTTCGGCCACCACGGTGATCAGCCCCATGGTCATGCCGGTCGCGGCGCGGGCGGCGGCGACGATGGCATCGAACACCGGCTCGGGGGGCGTATCCAGCAGGTGCAGTCGTTCGATTTCGAGCAGACGTTCGGCTTCGTCCATGGCGCTTTTCAGGGCTGGGTAGCGAGGGCGGTTGCGGCAGCTGGCTGGCGCTACGCTAGTGCGCACGGCGTTATGTATCGCCATGGCAGAGTGATGCCGATGTGAGGTGGCCGCGCCCGCTCAGTGTTGCTGGAGCGATGCCTGCAGGGCGGTGGCCAGTGCGGCATCACCGGATACCAGGTCCTGCCAGCGTAGCGTGATGCCCTTGCGTCGCCCCTTTTCGACCAGCTTGAGGCCTTCGGGGTCCACGGTGAGGGTATGGGGCCGGCCATCGATGTCCAGTTCGCGTCGCAGTGGTTTGTCGAGCGGGGTCATCATCGTTTCCTCGCAGGGGCGGGAGTACGCCGTGGCTGAATCGATACGTGACGATTGTCACGGATGTGCCAGCGCCAAGGGAAATCGACAGCGCGGGTGATGCCGATGCGTGGACCAATTAGCGGGTCGGACGGAGGCGGGGTCCCATCGCTTGCGATCACGATGCCATGGCTGCCAGTCACCAGGTCGGCGCCGTCGAAACTGCGGTCCAGTCCGAATGCCTGCGAGAGCTTGCCGGGGCCGCTGGCCAGATCGTGATCCCGGCGCGCGGCGGGGCGCAGCTCGTGCATGCGCTCAAGGCCCGCCAGCGGCTCGATGGCCCGCAGCAGCACCGCCACGCCTTCACCGACCTCTCCGCAGACCACGTTGCTGCCCCAGTGCATGCCGTAGGTGAAATAGACATACAGGTGGCCGGCCTCACCGAACATGCTGGCCGTGCGCGGCGTCTGCCCGCGATAGGAGTGCGCCGCCGGATCGACGCTGCCTGCGTACGCTTCGACTTCAACGATGCGACCCGTTCGGCCATCGTCACGGACCAGAAGTTTGTTGAGCAGCTCGGGCGCAACCTCGACGGGCGGGCGCCGGTAGAAGCTGCGCGGGAGGATCTGGAGAGAGGCGGGCAACCAATCCGGCACGGTAGAGGCAGGTTCGGGCAGATGTTGGTGGCACTGTGGCATTGGACTGGTGAAACGGGCGCAGACGCAGCGTCATTCCGGCGCGGGCGGTGCCGCCAGCGTGGCGCGCCGGGCGGCGTAGACCTCGGGCGTCTGCGGCTTGATGAACAGTGCCACCAGCTCCGGATACTCGCGCTTTACCGCCGTTTCGATGCGGGTGATGCAGGCTTCAATCTGTGGGGTCTGCCGATCGTCCTCGAACTCGGCGCTGAGCATGGCCACGACCTGTTCCGGTCCCATCTGCATGGTGGTCACGCCGTTCGCGCGACGCAGGTCCGGATCGGTTTCGGCCACCGCCATGATCCGCTCGGCCACCGCAGGGTGGGCAGGCTCTCCAACCAGGAGGCCCTTGGTTTCACGGGCCAGGAGGAAGGCGGTTGCGGCCAGCACGCCGGCGATGCACAGCGACGCCACGCCATCAAGCACCGGCATATCCAGCACCTGCGCGGCCACCAGGCCGATCAACGCGAAGCCCAGCCCGAGCAACGCAGCGCTGTCTTCCAGCAGTACGGTGAAGGTGGACGGATCCTTGCTGCGGCGGAAGGCTTCGAAGTAGCCCAGTCTGCCTTTGGTACGCCGGAACTCGCGCAGCGCCACCCACCAGGAGGCCCCCTCGAACAGGATGGAAATGCCCAGCACGCTGTAGCTCAACGCGTGGTTGGTAGCCGGCTCCGGCCGGCGGATGTGCTGGATGCCCTCGTACGCCGAGACGCCGGCGCCAGCGGCGAACACCAGCAGGGCGACGATGAAGCTCCAGAAGTACAGCTCGCGGCCATAGCCGAATGGATGTACCGGGTCTGGCGCCTTGCCGGCACGGCGCAGCCCGTACAGCAGCAGGAGTTCATTCAATGTGTCGACCAGCGAATGCACGCCCTCGCTGAGCATGGCCGAGCTGCCGGAGATGCCGGCAGCGATGAACTTGGCGATGGCAATGGCCAGGTTGCCCGCGAGGGCGGCATAGATGACCAGACGGGAACCGGTGGGAGCGGACATTTCGGCGGCGGGGCGGGGCGGACGCCTGATCTTCCCGATCAGCGCGTGCCCATTGCGTGCACGGCGCGATCAGTGCCCCTTGGGATTGAGGTACAAACGCGCCCCATCCGATTCACGGTAGCCCGTCCAGCGCCCACCGCCTGACGCGCGGAAGCGCCCGAACACGGTGTTGCTGGTGTCGGTGAGCAGCAGCTGGTTGCCCGACAGTACCCAACGGTTGGCCGAGAAGAAGCCATCCGGGCAGCCGGCGGGCACGTAGGCACTGTAGCCGCCGAACCACTCGATGTTCTTCAGCTCGATGGAGCAGGTGTTGCCGTTCTCCTGGCCCAGCGTCCAGCTGCCGAACAGATCGCTGTCGCGCACATCGCGGCCGCCACGGTGGCGGTCGCGGCCCCAGTCGTCGTTGTCGTCGTGGAAACCGAAGCCCACGTCGATCTCTTTGCTTTCGCTGCGTGACCCGGACTGCGAGCTGCCGCTGGTGGTGGTCTGGGTGGTCACCGCGCCACTGCTCTGGGTCCGGGTGCTGCTGGATTGCGTGGTCTGGTCGGTGTGGGTGGTCTGTTCGCCGAAGCCGAACGAGGCGTCCTGGGCCAGGGCGGGCAGGGCCAGGCAGCACAACGCGGACAGGCAGGTACGGGCGAGCACGGCAGCCATTGCAGCATCCTCGGAAGGGCGGACCGCGCGAGTATCGAACCGGTGGGGCGGGAGACGGTGTGAGGGTGTGCGCTGGGGCAGCCCAGCGAAGGGTAGTGCCGGCCGCTGGCCGGCTCCCTCTTGGCGCCCAGGAACCGAAGGAATGCCGGCCAGCGGCCGGCACTACCCGCGGCCAGGCAGGGCCTGGCGCTATGGGTCGGGCTTTACCCGCACCACCCGTTTCCGGTACTCATACACATTGTCACCGCGGATGCGCTTTTCCTCGGTGCCGGTAACCCGGCCTACCTGCTGGTCCGAGCCGGTGACCGGCTTGGCCTCGATGGCGGTCTCGTGCTCGAAGGAGTGCGATTTGTCGGTGTTGCGGTAATAGCGGTACAGCGCCCAGTACAGCGCGGTTGCGCCGGCCGGACCTGCCGCCAACAGCCAGAGGCCACTGTCGTCGCTCATGTCGATGCCACCAGGAAGGCAATTGCGAGGGCTTCAATGACGGTGCCGGTGGCCAGTGCCGCCAGCAGCATCTTCCATTGCTGCACGGGCACGCTGCCCATGGTTTCGCCGGTACGGCCGTTCACCGCGATGTAGTGCAGCATGCCGCCGTTCTTGCCGGGCTGGTGGTAGGAGTACAACCACACCGGCAGGTACATCGACACCCAGCGGGTGCCATGCACCTCCAGCTGCTCCTGTTCCCAGCGCACGCCACGGTTGTAGCGCTTCACCGAACCTTCCACCTGTGCGCGGGCGATCGACAGCAGCTGGTCTTCCAGCCGCGGCCGCAGCTTTTCCACATCCAGGTTGCGCTTTTCGGAGGTGAAGCCGGCCAGGTACGAGGCGTTCCATTTCACCGCGTTCTTGGTATCGAACGGCAGGATGGTGTTGATGATGTTGTTTGTATTGGCGCGGGTATCGAGATTCCCGCGCTCGGCCGAGGATTCCAGTGGCAGGTCATCGACCGTGAAGTCGACCTGGCGCTCGACCTGGTAGACATCGGCGTCGTACAGGGTGCGCTTGTTCTTCTCGCTGCCCACGGTGTACTGCCGGGTCTGGATCTCACCCTTGCCGGCCACGGCCGCGCTGACATTGCTGTCGACGATCATGTAGGGCAGGAACACGCCCACCACGTTTTCCGGGGTGAACTGGTCCTTGAATGCCTTCAGCGCGAACATGCGGCGCTTGTCGACGAACTGGCGGATGCGCGCGACCGCATCGTCCTTCCTGATATGGAAGGGCAGCACTGCATCGGGCACCGCGCCGTTGGCGATCTGCTCGTTGACGCCGAACACATGGCGGCACCAGTGGCAGCGCGCCGTCATCGTACTCTCGGTATTGACCGTGACTTCAGCGCCGCACCCGGTGCATTTGAACGTCATCAGTGCCGAGGTGTCGGCGTCGATGTCACGTGCGCCAGAGGCAATGACCGTACCGCGCAGCTGGTCGATGGCCTCGCCCAGGCCGAACTCTTCCTCGACGCGTGCGCCATGCCATTCGTGACGGCAGTAAAGGCAGACCAGGATGTCGGTGCCGGCCTTGGGCCGGATGTCGGTGGCGCCGCACTTCGGGCAGCGGTTGGGGCCGTCCTTCAGCTCGCTGGCCGACGTATCGATGGCCACCGGGTCGGGCGCTTCCACTTCATCACGGATGGCCTGTGGCAGTTTCGAGGTGTCCAGCGGGAAGCTGCCGGGCAGGGGAGGGACGTCCTGCGGCGAACCGGGCCCATCCAACGACGCCGCCGGCAAGGGCGGCGGCGTCGCGGGCGCGGATCCGGGCAGCGGCGGCGGGCCGTTTCGGGGATCGGACATGTTCGTTGTGCGTCCTGCTGTTACAGGCCCAGTGCCTTGGCCTTCAGGGCGTCATAGTCGCCCTGGGTGATCAGGCCCAGATCCAGCATTTCCTTGGCCTTCTTCAGCTTGGCCACCGGGTCGTCGGCAGCCGGGGCG
This sequence comes from Stenotrophomonas muris, assembly GCF_052751275.1. NCBI lineage: Bacteria > Pseudomonadati > Pseudomonadota > Gammaproteobacteria > Lysobacterales > Lysobacteraceae > Stenotrophomonas > Stenotrophomonas muris. The sequence continues at coordinate 1,354,858 of NZ_CP199879.1, forward strand.
ACCGGCTGCTGCATGCCGCCGACACCGAACATGCCCGAGGCCATGCCGACACCGACCAGGCCAGCCGCTCCGCCGTTCTCGCCGGCCGACTGGATGCCCTGGGCGACGCTGGCCTGCAGGTTGGAATTGCCGCGCGAACCCGACAGGGCATCGGCGCGCTGCACGGTCTTCAGCAGTTCGCGGGTGTTGGCGTCGTACTCGATCGAGACGATGGCGGTCTTGACGATGGCCAGGCCGCGGTCGGACTTCCACTGGTAGCCCTGCTCGACGGCGGCAGACAGGCTCTGTGCAAAGCCCAGCGAATCCTGCTGCAGTTTGGTGATGCGGTTGCCCTTGCCCGGGTCGTTCGTGTACAGGCTGAAGGCCGGGGCCAGCGAACCGACCACTTCATTGAACAGCTGGCTGGCGGCGGCGTTGTCCAGGTCGGTGAAGTCGAACACCTGACCCGGCTGCAGGTAGCTGGCCGGCACGAAGTTCTTCACGAACAGGATCGGGTCGACGATCTTGAGCGTGTAGGAGCCGCGCGTGACCGCACCCACCTGGGTGCTGAGGAAGCCGTCGTCCCAGTAGATTTCCGACTGGGTACCGAAGCGGTTGTCCGGCAGTTCCTTCAGCGACACGAAATACGCCGCCTGCTGCGAACCCGGCTGGCCGCCGAACTTGAAGCGCTCCCAGCTCTGCTTGATGAACGTGCTGACCAGGCCGTCGCCGGCGAAGATCGACTGCGAGTTCAGATCGTCCGAACGCCACTCGTAGCCACCCGGTTCGGCGACGAACGCGGTGATCGCGCCGTCCTGGAACAGCAGCAGGCCGTAGCCCTCCGGCACGATGATCTTCGAGCCGTTGGTGATGATGTTGGACGAGCCGCTGGTATTGGAGCCGCGGCCGGCATTGGTGCCGCGCGGTACCGCCGCGAACAGGGCCGCCGTCGAGGGCAGGCCCGTGGGCACGGTGTAGAAGTCCTTCCACTGGTCGGCCAGCACACCACCCACCGCACCCTTCACCGCCTGTACCAGACCCATGTCCAACTCCCTGTGATTCGAGGGCAGGCACCATGCCTGCCGAGCTGGACTGACTATAGAGGAGCGGGATGGGCCGCCGCCACCGCCGCGCGCGCCTGCCATTCATCATGGCGCGACGGCGACGGCAGGCTTTCAGGCCATGCCGCGCGCGATCAGGGCATAGCCGATCATCAGTGCCAGGCACAGTGGCAGGGTGAGGAAGGAGGCGATCATCCAGCGCAGCGCCTTGCGCGAAGCCTCGGTGGCCGCGCCGATCTGGCCGCTGGCGACCAATGACGTGCTGCGGTTGGCGTAGACGGTGGCGACGATGCCGAACGGCCAGAAGCCGGCGATGATGCTCAGGATGGCCCACATCAGGTAGTTCCTGGGGGGCACGGGTGGCGGGGTGCGGTCCATGCGGTCGATCTCCTTGATCGTGCTGCGGTCGGGAGCGCGAGTATGCCGACAGGCCAGGTGCAGCGGAAGGCATGCCACCCGTGCGTGGTGCGCAATCTTCTGCTGGTCGATGGGTCATTGATCGGGGGCGGCGCCGCGGCAGGCAGGCGCGGTGGCCTGCGGGCCTGGGCGAGCAGGCGGTGCAGCCGTCGCGGCGGCGCAATACGTTCCCGTCCCTGGTTCGCTCAGACGCGTTGATCATCAGCGTGGATGGAATCCCGGCGCCTTGCCTTCACCTGCTTTGCGGTGCGCGGTGCACGGAAACGCGGGCGACAAATATCCGGCGCGGATATTCACGTCATTATCATGCTTATTTTCTGGAAACTCGTTTCCCATAATCCAGGGACGCGATGGCCGGAACACAGGGAGCGCCGCGTCACAGGCAGTGCCGCCCTGTGGCGCACGACCCCGGCCTGGACGACGTCCGCCTTGCCGACCTCCAGCAGCGATGGCAGTTCCCGGCACTGCGGGAGCGGACAGCGTGCACGGCACCAGCGGTGCGACCAGCGGGCACGGCATGCGGCGTGGACGTCGCAGCATCCCGCGATGATGCCGGAGGGCCTGCATCGCGAGATCGCCCGTTGCAGATGCATCGGGTCGCCATTCCAAAGGGGAGTTTCGATGCACAGGCAAGTCAGTGAGATGCTGCAGCGCGCTTATCGGCCCTATCCGTCATTGCCCGAGCTGCTGGGCGCGTTCGTGAAGGAGCTGTCCCAGCACAAGGTGATGCGGGGTGGCCAAGTGCGGTTGCGTGGTGCGGTGGCAGGGGCAGCTGCGGGGTTGCCAGCTGCGTCCGGGCAAGAGGTTTCCTTGCAGCGGGTTCCCATCCGCTATGGCGGCGAGGTGTTGGGTGAGCTGCACCTGGAGGGCGAGAAGGGCCGGCTGGATGGTAGTGCCCTGGCGCTGGGGGAGCAGTTTGCCCAGCGTTGCGCGCATCTGATCAAGCGCTACGAAGCCAAGGCCTGGGCCGAACAGGCATTGAGCCGGCCGCTGTTGCTGGTCGGCGCCGGCGAGGCGCTGAAGCAGATGGATGAATTCGTGGAACGCGCGGCGGCCAGCCCGTTGCCGGTCCTGCTGCGCGGCGAGTTTGGTACCGAGAAGATGGAGCTGGCCGCCGCCCTGCACAGTGGCGGCCCTTCCCGGCAGGGCCCGTTTGTGGAAGTGAACTGTGTTCACCCGCTGGGCGAAGCCAGCGACTGGTTCGCGCGCGCGCAGGGCGGGACGCTGTACTTCCACGAAGTCGACGAACTGCCGGTGCCGCTGCAGGGGCAGCTGTCACATCGCATGCGTGGGCTGCCTGCCGCTCAAGCTGACGCGCTGGCGGCCGGCCCGATACGGGTGATCGCGTCGACCAGCGCGGACCTGGAACAACGGGTGAGAGAGAAGCAGTTCTCGCGCGCCCTGCTGGCTGGGCTGGAGTTCCTGACCGTGGATATTCCACCGCTGCGCGAACGGGTGGAGGACATCGGCGCGCTGGCGGCGCGTTCGCTGGAGCTGCATGGATTCAATCCCCGCGTGCTGGGCGACGATGTGCTGGAAGCCCTGTGCGCGCACGACTGGCCCGGCAATCTGCTGGAAATGGAGCGGGTGGTGGTCCGGCTGGCGGTGATGACCGGTGGCCGATGCATCCGTCGTGAGGATCTTGCACGCCACGCGCCGGATCTGGCTGCAGGCCACGTTGCCAGCGATGTCGGGCGCGCCCCGCAACGGCTGCCCGCGGTTGAGCAGACCGTCGGTCCTGCGCCCGCGCAGCCGGATACGCCGCGGGCAGCGCATGAAGGCCTGCACGACGGTCTGAAACGCGCTCTGGCCTACCTGAAGGACCATGCCGCAGAGCCGCTCACGCTGGGCGACCTTGCCCGTCAGGCCCATGTGAGCCAGTCACACCTGGGATTCCTGTTCCGCAGCGAGCTGGGCACGACGTTCAAGCTGCTGCTGCAGCAACTGCGCATCGAGCACGCCAAGCAGCTGCTGCGGGATGGGCAGCGCCTGCGCATTACCGATGTCGCACTGCAGGTCGGCTTCGGTGACCTGAGCCACTTCGAAAAGAGCTTCCGGCGCGCGGTAGGGGTCAGCCCGCGCAGCTACCGGCGAAGCCCGCACCAGTAAAAGCAACGCCCCGGTGCAGGCGCGGGCCTGCCCGGGGCGTTGGGATGGCAGACGCAGCGTCAGCGCGCGTTGGCTTCGGCAGCGCGCTGCACGGCATGTTCGGCCGCTTCGTCCGCGCGTCGCGCGGCCTCGGCGGCGGCCTCGACCGCGCGTTGCGAAACCTTCATCGCGGCGCGGATGCCTTCTTCACTGGCAGCCATTGCGGCGTCCGCCAGTTCCTGGGCGATCTCCATCGGGGTTCTGCCCGCCGGATGGGCGGGAGTGGGCTTGCCGGGAAGCGGGGTCGGGAAGGTCATCGTCGGTGCTCCTGCTGGGGATGAGGGGGGAACACCGTCACTGCGCTCCCCCAGGATGTGGCGCAATGCCGCCTGGGCATCGGCCAAGATCTTCTGCGCCTGTTGCCGGGCCGCCAGGCGTCCGGCAGCAACGGCCGCGCCGGCTGCCGAAGCAAAGGCCTCTGTTGCTGCCTGCACGCCATCGCCATCTGGCGCCGGAGCCGGGTTCACACTGCATCCTTCTGATAATCCACCCGCGCTTCATCGCCCAGGTGGCGGCGGGTTCGGCGGTAATCCTGCAGGGTGATCACATTGTCCTCCACCTGTATCAGCGCCTTCGCTCTGGAACCATCGATCGCGAACTGCACGCTGGCACCGTCCTGGCCCAGCCGGCCACGGGAAACCGGATGTTCGTTGAGGAATTCCTGCGCATCGCGCAGCTGCCACCGCGCGGCCTCGCGCAACCGGCTGTCATCCTGCAGCAGTTCGGGTTCGTCGTCGAAGCAGGCCGCCATCTGCTGGGCGGCCAGCGAGATGCGGGCATAGCCGATCTGCCGGTGCGCGGCCAGGCTTGCGTCGATCGCCTCGCGCACCTGCTCTGGCGACGGCAACTGTGGCAGCTGCGGCCCGTCCAGGAAGCCGAACAGGATCGGCAGCACCTGCTGCAACGCACGGGTGGCACGCGTCAGCCGATGTTCGCGGCTGCCACCTCCTGTGCTCACCCGCTGGTAGAAGCGGAAGTAGTCGGCAAACTCGATGGGCCTGCGCGCGTGCAGCAGCGCGAAGCCGGCAGCGTCGGCCAGGTCGTCGCGCCCTGCGGCGGACATGCCCACCTCACCGGCCAGCTGGTGGAGCGCCACCGATTCGCGAAAGTCCAGCTGCTGCAGCAGGGGTGCGTCGACCGCGCCGATCGAAGCCAGGAACGCGCGCGAGGCGCCGAGCTCGGCGTTGGTCAGCAGCCGGTGTTTTTCCAGCACTCGCTGTGCCTCGTTGTGCGACAGGCGTGTCTCGTCATCAAACTCCATGTTGCGCAGGGCACCGAGGTCGCTGGCACCAAGGCTGAGCAGCTTGACCGGGCCGATCTGCAACCCGGTGCGCGGCAACCATGTCATGCGCGAACCGTGCAGGCCCTGTTGCACCCCATCGAGCATCGTGCCCTCGTCGGAGAAGGCGTAGCGGTGCTCATGCGATTCCATGGCCCACTTCAACCAGTGCTCGCCGCCGTCGATGAACTGAAGGACATGCCTGCAGGATTGACTGATCAGGTTGGCCTGGGGGATGGAACGACCGGCAATGAAAATGCTCATGCGTGGATCTCCTGGCGGCCTCACTGGGCCGGAAATTCCTTGAGGACGGTCGCAGCGGCATTGCCGACGCGGTTGAAGTCGGCGGTGGCCCCCTGCATCATGTTCTGCGCCTGCGTGAGCACCCTTGCATACTTTTCGTCCCCCGTCGCCAGGTACTGGGCCATGGCCACGCCGGCCGCGGTGGTCGCGATGGTTGAGACATTGCGCAGGGCGTCGGCGGCATCCTGTACGGCGATCGCCGCAGACTGGGCCACCGACTGGTAGGCCTTGCCGGCACCACTGGTCGTCACGACGGTCGCTGACATGGTGGCCGTCTGCACCTGGTTGATCACATCGATGATCTGGGCGTTGACGTTGCTCGGGTCCATACGGGCTCCTTGATGGGCGGGTGGGGCCGCAGGCGGCCTGCAGTCTGTCAGGCCCCGGCGTCAGCGTCGTCTGCCGGGGAAGGGGAAGGGGAAGAGGAGTCTGGCGCGGGATCCTGGGCGGGACCTGCGTCCGGATCCGGACCGGACGCGGGGTCGGGCGCAGGACCGGGCGCGGGCGCTGCCGCATTGCCTGCAAGCGTTTGGAGTGCATGCAGGCTGCTGGTAGCGGCCGCAGCGTCGGCAGTGGCACCGTGGGTCTGTGCCTGCAGGACGCTGATGGCGGTCTTTCCTTCTGCGGTGGCCGCGGCGATCACCGCCGCAGGCGAAGGGGGCGCCGGCACCGGGCCGGGCAGGGGGATGACCTGCGGTGGTGGCGGCGGAGGGGGTTCCGGAGCGGGTGGCGGCACCGGCCAGGGAGCGTTGATCATCTTCGCGCAGGTGGCGGTGACCGCTGCGTTGCTGACCATGCCTGCACCCTGCTGGCGCGCGACGGCGTTGTGCATGGCGGTGCCCAGCGTCTCCAGCATCACCATGTCCAGCATGCTGAAGGACTGCGCCGGACCCTGGGCCACCAGCAACGTCGAGGCGGCGCTGACGCTGTCGACGATCTGGCTGTTGACGGTGTTCTCACTGCTCATGACGGAACGGCTCCCTTCTGGATGATCAGGGCCAGGACCTGGGCCAGGCTTGCGCCGGCGGTCACCTGGCCGCGTTGCTGGTTGGCCACCGCGTTCTGCATTGCCAGGCCGAGGCTGTCGGCCATCGCCAGGTAGGTGGCGGACATCGCGAACGAGGGGGCAAGGGCGATCGCCACACCGGATCCGGCGCTGGTGGTTGCCAGCAGGTAGCCGGTGGCGGGCGATGCGGCCATCGATCAGGGGCCCGACGTGACGCCGCCCTGGGCGGGGGCGCGGTGGTTGGCGTCACGCCGGGCCGACACGTCAGCGCAGGCCCAGGATTTCGCGGGTGGCCACGCCGTTGGAGGCGGTGTCGATCGCATACAGCGTGGACACCCCCTGGGTGGTCGACGCCTGCATGGTCACGTAGGACTGCTGCTGGTTGTTGGTGGCGTTGTGCGCGGCGTTGGACAGCGCCTGGCTGGTGGCCACGAACAGGTTGCCCATTGCGATGGCTGGCGCATCGCCAAGCACCTTGGTGTTGACCTGCGAGACCGAATCGGTGATCTGGCTGTTGACGGCGGTGGGAAATGCCATGGTGGAAGCTCCTAGGGTGGACAGCACTACAGGAACGGAGATTGCCGGCACTCAATGGAATCAGCCGAGAATCTTCCGGGTGGCGGCGCCGGTGGCGCCGGTATCGACGGCGTAGAGCAGCGCGACGCCCATCGTGGTCGCGGCCTGCGCCGTGACATACATCTGCTGCTGGGCGAGCGTCGCGTTGTGGGCGGCATTGGCCAGCGCCTGCGCGGTGGCCTGGTACAGCGTGCCCATTGCCGTGGCAGGCGCCACGCCCAGCAACTGCAGGTTGGCCTGGCTGACCGAGTCGGTGATCTGGTCGTTGACGGCCGTGGGAAATGCCATGGCTCAGCTCCTTGCCTGCCGGCGCATCACGCGCCGAGGATCTGCTTGGTGGCCACGCCGGTGGTGGCGGTGTCGATCGAGTACAGCGTGGCCACGCCCATGGTGGTGGCCGCCTGCGCCGTCACATAGGACTGCTGCTGCGCATTGGTGGCGTTGTGGGCGGCGTTGGCCAGCGCCTGCGCAGTGGCCTGGTACAGATTGCCCATGGCCACGGCGGGCGCGTCGCCCAGCACCTTGGTGTTGGCCTGGGTGACCGAATCGGTGATCTGGTCGTTTACAGCGGTCGGGAATGCCATGTCGATCTCCTTGAGGTTGGCGGGTCAGCGATGGAACGACAGATCAGGAGCCCAGGCCGCGGACGCGGGTGCTGAGGATTTCCTTGCTCGCTACCGCCGTGGTGGCGGTATCGATCGAGTACAGAGTGGCCACGCCCATGGTGGTGGCCGACTGCGCGGTGACGTAGGACTGCTGCTGCGCGTTGGTGGCGTTGTGGGCGGCATTGGCCAGCGCCTGTGCGGTGGCCTGGTACAGATTGCCCACTGCCACGGCGGGCGCGTCGCCCAGCACCTTGGTGTTGGCCTGGGTGACCGAATCGGTGATCTGGTCGTTTACCGCGGTTGGAAATGCCATGTCCTGCTCCTGCGAAAGGGTGGAAGTGCGTGGTATCCAGTGTCACGGTGCGTTGCCTGCAGCGGCCTGGGCTTCACCGTGGGGCCAGAGTAGGAAATGGCGCCGCCGCCGGATTGGCGGAATCGACGGAGAATGCGGTGGGATCACCGTGAAGGTGCGGCGTGAATACGGCGGAACTGATGATCATCGCCGTCGTCGCCAGCGCTGGCGCGTTGCCCTGGAGCACACACAGGGCCTGCGCGTGGGCAGCGCGATCCGGCGGCGAGGGGCTGTCGGCCACAGCGTCGCCGGATCGGGCGGGTCAGAGCATGTAAGGGATCTTGAACGCCAGCGTGAAGTCCGGTGCATCCGGGGTCAGCCCGATGCCCAGCAGGGTCACCAGCGTGGTGTGCTGGTTGAGCGCATACGTCACACCCAGATTCAGTGACGCCGCGTTGGCGTCGCTGCCAATCACTTTCATCCACTTCCCGCCCTGGAAACGGGTGGAAGCGCGGGCGCTGATGCGGTCGCTGAAGGACAGGCTGAGACTGGTGCGCTCGTTGAACGCAAAGGCCACGCCGGCGCCGAAGTAGACCGAGCCGCCGAGCTTCACGTCACCTGGGTTGACCGTGTCGGGGTTGCTGTCGATGTCACTGAAACCACGCGGGAACGAATGCACGTAGCCGAGGTTGGCGAACAGGATCGCCGGATCGGCTGTCTTGACCATCGACAGCCCGACGTTGGCCTGCCACACGCCATTGCCGGTCGGTTGTTCCTTGGGCACGGCGAAGCGGATGTAGTCATCGTCATCGCGCTCGATCACTTTCCAGTCCAGGCCGTAGGGCGCACGCCCGGTGGGCGCGGTCACTCCGGCGGTGAGTACGGCTTCCGGGCGCCAGCCGCGCTCGCCGAACAAGCGGTAATTCGCACTCAGGCCGATATCGCCCAGGCCGTTGCCATTGGTCTCTTCCTGCGCGATCGCGGCCGCCGCACCGCCGGCACCGCCCTTCTGGTAGACGGTGCGCCGCGCCAGGTATGGCACGTCCAGGTTGAGCGTCAGGTTCGGGCTGACGCCCCAACGCGCGGCCAGATTGTAGGTGAGCGAATCGGACTCGACGTTCTCGATGGCGATGTTGCCGAGGAAGATCGCATCCAGCGCCAGGAAGCCATTGAGGGTGAGCTGCTTGCGGTCGTAGCGGGCGTAGGTGAGGCTGTTCTCGACGGTGAAGCGGCGCGAGAACAGCGCCGACTGCTGCTGTTTCACATCATCCACGCTGCGCCGCGATTCCTGCTTTGCCTGCTGCGCCTCGGCGGCACTGCTGGCATAGCCTTCGCTGCCCGGTGACGTCTGCAGGGGCGAGCCATGCTCGACGGGCGCAGCCGTAGACGGGGCCATCGGGCCAACCTTCCCACTCAGGCGCGCCTGCATCGCCTGCACCTGCATGTCCAGTTCGCGCAGCCGCCGCACTTCCTGCGCGTAGTTGGATTTGAGCTGCTCCAGCTGGCTGGCCAGCGCCTGCACGTCGGCGCCATCATCCGCCGCGGGTGGCGCGGCGAAGGCGGTGCCCGCCAGCGCCGCCAGCGCCAACGGGGTGATCCTCATCAGGGTGTGCATGTTCGTGTCCTGCGTTGTGGAGCGCTTCCCCCAACGCCGTGCCGTGGTACTACCGGCCCGGCCCCATGCCGCGGTTCATCGCAATCGCCTGGGCCACGTTCTGGCTCAACGGCAGGTTGCCGCCCGCGGTATCCCGCACCAGCTCCAGCCGCAGCTGGTTGCTGGCGATCTGGCCGTCACCGGCCAGGGCGATGCCCTGGCCGACGCTGCCGTTGCGTATCCATTGCTGGACCAGGCCCTGGCCATCTACCTGCAACAGCAGGCGTGCCTGGTTGCCGTCGAGCACCGCGGAGGCCGAGACGCCTTCGGCCTGTGCGCTGATCGAATGGGCACCGTCACCCGGCAGGGCCGGCACCGCGCCATTGCGTACCACCAGCGTGGTCGCATTGCGGGCGACGTTGCCATCGCCGGCCACCTGCACGCTTTGCACCACGCCGCTGGCGTTGGCCAGGCCGCTGCTGTCGATGCGGCGACCCTGCGTGTCCGGCAGCGGCGCATCTGCGGCGGTGACGTGCACGCTGGGCTGGAAGCTCAGTTTCGGGCTGCCCCCGCCGCGGAAGTCCATGCCCAGGGTCAACGCACCCTGCAACACGCTTCCGTTGCTGGCCTGCCACTGCGAGACCATCGTCACCCCGAACCAGGCGACAGTATTGCCGCCCACGGTGTAACGGCCCCGCATCAGGTTCAGTTCGGGATCCGGGATTTCCTTCAGGCCGCGCCCGGGCGCCGCGTCCGCCGCCTGCAGGGGCAGGGCGGGGCAGGCCAGCAGCAGGACCATCAACAGGCGGTGACGGAACATGGCGGAACCTCCTTCAGAACAGGTCGGCGTGGCTGAAGCCGAAGTCGACCAGTTCGGCATCGGTGATCGGCCCCTGTCGCGCGTAGAGCGCGCGGGCACTGGGCCGTTCGCTGGGTTGCAGCAGAACCGTGTTGCGATCGAAATCGCTGCCGATCACCACGAAGACGGCACGCGATGGCCACGCAGCGAGGAATTCAGGCAGCGCCAGGCTGCGGTTGCCGAGGATGGGATCAGCCACCTCGACCACACCGTCGCGCACCTGCTTGAGCACCACGAAGTGGCGGAAGCCGCGCACGTCCATCAGCACAAGACCGGGAACGCGAAGCGTGCGCAGGCGTGTTTCATCGATACGATAGCCGCGCCCGCGCATGCCCAGCGATTCCACGTAGCGCTTGATGTCGAGCAGCGAGAAACCACGCTCGGCCACCAGTGCTGGATCGGACACCCCCATCATTCCTTCGATCACCGTCGCTTCGTCGGTCTGCAGGTGATAGGCATGGCGCAGGATGGTTGCCAGTGCGGCCGCCCCGCAGCTGTAATCGGTGTGCTGGCGCACCACGTTGCGGTAGCGCCGTTCCTGCATGCTTTCCACCTTCTGCTGCAGCAGTGCGCCATTGGGTAGCACGCTGGCGAAGCCGACGTCGCCCGCCCGCGCCGATGCACCGCCCAGCAACAGCAGGCAGGCCAGCAGGCATATCGAGAGACGGTGGCCGATCATCACGTTCTCCAGCAGCAGGAGGGAGCCCCTGCCCCAAGGGGGAGGAGGAACAGGGGCTCCCGGGAACCCGGCCATTGGCGGACGGCCGGGGTGGTGCACTTACTCGCCGTTGCCGCCACCACCGCCGGTGCTGGGCTGGGCTACGGCCAGGGCCAGGCTGTTGGCCTGCAGGTTGCCGGTGCCCGCCGCCACGTTCACGCCGATGTTGCCGGAGGCGCCGGAGAAGGCACTGCCGGACAAGGCCGACGTGTTGGTGGCGTTGACGTTCACCCAGCGCGTGGTGCTGACCGTGCCGCTCAGGCTGGCGTACAGATCGGCCACGCCCAGTTCGACGAACTGGCTGGTGCCGCTTTCACGCGTATCGAAGCCCAGGCCGCCCACCCCCGGCCGGTTGGGGTTCATCGTGGCGTTCTGGATCTCGTTGTCCAGGTCGATGTGGCCGGTACTGTTGCCACCCGGGTGCGGCAGTGCGCCGTTCCACGTATCCAGGTAATAGTTGGCCATCTGGTAGGCATTGCCGGTGCCGCGGTAGGTGCCGGCGCCATAGCCCCACGTCAGGCCGCTGACGCCGCCATGCAGGCCGACCTGCACGGTATCGGTGTAGGACTGCACGAAGCCGGCATTGCTGACCGTGTTGCCGGTGGAGACCTGGTTGGAGCTGATGCTCGACTGCGCCACCGCCGTGGTTGCGACCGAGGCCGCGAGCGCGTTCTTCTGCTCGTTGTTGTTGCCCGAAGCAATGTTGACACCGATGTTGCCTGACGCACCGCCGAAGGCATTGCCACCGAGACCTGCGGCATTGGTGACGCCGGAGTTCATGGTCGCGTTGCCGAAGCCGGCCTGGTTGACGAACACCTCGGCGTCGGCCATGCCGAAGCTGAAGGACGCATCGGCAGCGGACAATGACGCGGCATTGTCCTGGGCGTTGTTGTCCCCCGATACCACGTTGAAGCCGAGGTTGCCGGAGGCGCCGGCACCCACGCTGTCACCGATGGAGGCACTGTTGGTGACCAGGCTGTTGCTGGTGGCGTTGCTGCTGATCGACTGGCGGTTGTCGATCACCGCAATGGCCGCCGAGTCGAGGTCGATGTCACCGGTGATGGTGGGGTCGCCGGAGAAATTGACGTCGGTGCTGAGGCGCAGGTCCTTCTCCAGGTTCACGTCGACGCCGTGGTTGTTCTTTTCCTTGCGCTCGTCGGCCTGGATGGTGCTGTGCTTCTGCACATTGACGTTGACGGTGCGGTTGCGTACGTCGTTGTCGGTGTGGTTGTGGGTGTCGTTGCGGGTTTCGCTGACGGTGTGGTTGTGGTTGATGTTCGCGTTGGCGTTCTGGTTGTCCCAGCCATTGGCCGCAGCGGCGGTCGAGGCAGTGGCAATCGCCATGGCGAGCATGGTCCGTTTGACGGTCGCTTTCATGGTGCCCTCTCTCTCATCGGGTGGTGCATCGGTTGGGTGGTTGTCACGGGCGGTCCTGCACGACCAGGCCCAGCACATTGGCCGTGTCGTTGCCGCTGCCCGCGATCTGATTGAGTTGCAGGACCCCGTCGAATCCCCGCAGCGCGGTGCTGGTGACACCGGCGCTGCGGGTGCCGGTCGCGACGCCGCGACCGGCGTCGTCCCGCCCCCCTGCCAACGCGGAACCTTCGGCGGCCAAGGCCGTATCGTCGGATTCGCGTATGCCCTGTCGAGCCAGCGTCGCGCTGACGACGTTGAGCGTCGTGTTGGCGATGCCGCTGGCCTGGTTGATGGATGCGATGCCGCTGGCACCGGCCAGCGCGTTGCCGTCGATGACGGCGGTGGCGTGCGCCGGTGCGCTCAGCACGCGGTTGCCGGCCCGCAGTTGCCGGTTGCCGATCGACACGTCGGCGCGTTCGCCGGTGGCGATGCCATGCAGGTTGGCCTGCAGGTTGAGGTCACCGGCCGCCTGGTTCACCGCGATGGCGCCGTTTGCACCCGCCAGGGCGTGACCGTCGATGCGGGCCACGTCGAGGTAGGCGAGCATGCCGCTGTAGTCGTCGGCCTGCGCCATCAACGGCGTGGCAAACAGGACCAGCAGCAGCCAACGTGCCCGCTTCACTTGCCACCTGCCGGGGCCGGGCCCTGCAACGGGAACTGGGCGAGCGCGCCGCGCACGGTATCGCCGATGCCGCGGGTGCTGTTCCCGACCGCGCCCAGTGGGCCACCCAGTGCGCCACCGAGGCTGCTGCCGAGCATGCCGTCACTGCTGCGTCCCGGCGTGCCGCCCAGGGCCTGCTGGGCGACCCGTTCGACGGTGGTGCCCGTGGGGGTCGCGGTCGCAGCCGTGTGCCCCGCCCCCATGCCGGCATAGTCCTCATCGCTCAGCTCGTCCATCGCGTTTGCCGGGGTACCCGCACCGAGCGCCGTCGCAATCTCGCGCTGTGGTTTCGGGTCGGCGATCAGCGCCATGCCCGGGGGCGCCATGCGATAGGCCGGCCGCGCGGCCACATCCCGCAACAGGACGATTTCGCCCGGTTGTGCCTTCACGCCCTGGCGGGCACCGGAGGCAGAGGCGCCCGCGGCGCCCGACAGCAGGGCCACGGCCAGCATTGCCAGCAGGCCGCGAATGGGGGTGATGCCGTCCATGCCGATCTCCCGTGATGGGTGCGGCGGAACCACGCATCAACCGTGCCAACCCTGAAAGGCTTGGCAGCCAGGGGGGTGGGCACTGGCGGGTGTGGGGCGTTGCTGCCGCGTCGTTACAGCGGCGTGGGAAAAATGTTGGGATTGCGCAGCGCCAAGCGCCGTAGGGCAAGGCAGGCGCCCGACTGTCGCATGGGTGTTACAGGTGCCGCCGCGGACTGTAACGATGCCGCTTCAGCCAGTGCCTTCTTGACGCGCCGCTCATTGCGCCGCCGTTTAGCGCAGCGCTAGGATCCGCGCAACAAAGGCCGCCGCGGTGGCCGTAGAGGTCCCGGCGGAGGGGCGGCACGCCGGTGATTGCCTGACAGTCCGCCGACGGTGTCCGGATGCTGGGGGAAGCATGGCAGCGGTCCCGGAGGCTTCTGCGTCACGATGCGTGCTCTGGTTCGGCGAGCCGCTGGCGAACGAGCGCAGCGCGCTGGCAGCCGCAGGCTGGTACGTGCGTCGCATCCATCCCGACCCGGCGATGGCCATCGGCCTGCGCGGGCGCGACCGGCTGCTCGCCGTGCTGGATCTTCGCCATCTGGATGCGCCGGCCCTGCAATTGCTGGCGCCGTGGATCGAACAGCACGCGCATCTGACGTGGCTGGCGGTGCTGCCGCCTGGCGCAGGGGCCACGCCTGCCGCGTGGCTGCCCTTGTTGCAGCGTTGCATCTCGCGGTTCACGCTGCCTTTCGGCCTGCAGGACCTGGTGGCGGCGATGCGCCAGCAGTTCGACGCGGAGGATCCTTCTGCCGACGAAGTGTGCGGCGGGCAGGGGCCGCGCGCATTGATCGGCGAGAGTCCTGCGCTGCATGCGGTGCGCACCGTACTGCACAAGTTCGCGCCGGTCGATCTGCCGGTGCTGGTCACCGGCGAGACCGGCACCGGCAAGGAGTTGGCGGCACATGCACTGCACGCGTTGTCCGGCCGTGCGGGCAAGCCGTTCATCGCGGTCAACTGCGGTGCCATCCCTGCGAACCTGGTGCAGTCGGAGCTGTTCGGCCACGAGCGTGGTTCGTTCACCGGCGCCGACAAGCGCCAGATCGGCGTATTCGAATCGGCACACGGCGGCACGGTGTTCCTCGACGAGGTGGGTGACCTGCCGGCCGAAGCGCAGACCAGCCTGCTGCGCGTGCTGCAGGAGGGCACGTTCGAGCGCGTGGGCAGCAGCCAGCCGCTGCGGGCGGACGTGCGGGTGCTCGCGGCCACCCACGTCGAACTGGAGCACGCGGTGGCGCAGGGGCGGTTCCGCAGTGATCTCTACTATCGCCTCAACGTGCTGCGCGTGCTGATGCCGCCATTGCGCGAGCGCGGCGCTGATGTGCAGCTGCTGGCCGAGCATTTCCTGCGCTGCTTCCGCCTGCGCCACAGCGTGCGTGCACGTGGCTTTGCACCCGCTGCGCTGCAGGCGATGCGGCGTTTCGAATGGCCCGGCAACGTGCGCGAACTGCTGAACCGGGTGCAGCGGGCGGCGATCATGGCCGAAGGCGAGCTGATCAGCGAGCGTGACCTCGAACTGGGAGGGCCCGTGCATGCGCCGCCGGGGGCGATGCTGCACGATGCCCGCGGCCAGGCCGAACGTGATGTGCTGCTGCAGACGCTGCGGCAGACCGGCTACAACGTCTCCGAGTGCGCGCGGCAGATGCAGATCTCGCGGGTGACCGTGTATCGGCTGTGCCGCAAGCATCGGCTGGAGCTGCCGGCGCAGCGCTGATCAGCCGGCCGGCACGTGCTTGAACAGGCGCAATGGCGTGCCTGGAAGACGCTCGATCACGCCCTTGGCCTCCAGGTCCAGCTGCACGGCTTTCAGCCACCAACCGGCCGTGGCGCCTTGCGGAAACAGCGATGCGGGCAGGTGCGGCAACAGCGCCTGCTTCGCCTGCGCCACCGTCATCCCGGGAGGTTGCCTGGGCAAGGCACGCAGCAGGGCCGCGCGCATGGCCATGTACTTGGCGCGATCCACGCGCTGGATGTGCCCGGGCGTGGTGATGCTCTCGATCTCGATCCGCTCGGGCTCAGGCATGGCTGTCTCCCGTGATCTCGATGCGTGGGCTGCGGAAGCCCATGGAGATCCACGCCTTCAACAGCCGGGCATGGAACCGCAGCGAGTGGGTCTTCAGGTTGGGCACGTCGCCGGGAAGGACAGACGCGTCGGGAAGATCGTTGACCATCGTCCGCATCTCCACGGCGGGGCGTATCGCGTCCGGCCACAACAGCCCATACAGGCTCAGCCAATGGCCACCGCTGAACTCCAGGAAGAGCGGCGTATTGCAGCAGCCCGCCACGACGCGGCGGCTGCCGGCCGTGCTGGACAACCGCCACGCGTGCAGCCGGGAATGCCCGGCATCGATGCGGACGCGATCCTTGCGCTGCATTACGAAATGCGTCTGGCCCTGAGGTCCCAGCACCTGCGGTACGCCGGGCATCGCCTGCATCCGGACGCCGGCCCTGCGGCAGCTGTCGCAGCAGCATTCGACGCTGGCGATGGGGCTGCCGGTGGTGGTCAGGCGGACCTGGCCGCAGGCGCAGGCAAGGGACTGTTGGGAAGGCATCTGCATTTTCTCCTGGGGTACTCAACCTCTCGACGAACGGGCGCGTGGGAAATCGACACCCACTGCCTTCAGGGCGGCATCATCCGGTAGCGGACGCGGTACAGGTCCAGTCCCTCACCACCGGCGCGTCGCGCCGAGTAGGTCAGCGTGTCGCGGCGCGAGCCATCCAGCATCGCGCCGTAGCTGTCGCCGCTGGGCGCGTTCACGGGCGATGGCAAGGCATGGCCTGCGTCATAGCGGCCTCCACGTTCGTAGGCAATGAACTGGCGCACCGGTGCGCTGCCGAAGTCCTGGGCGCGGGCAAATACCACCGTTCGGCCGTCGCCCAGGAAGGTGGCATCGAACTCCTGCGCTGCGGTATTGAGGTCTCCCGCCAGCGGCCGTGCCGGCTGCGCGACGCCGCCGATCATCGCCGCGCTGTAGAGGTCATGGCCGCCAGCACCGCCCGCACGATCGCTGGAGAACAACAGCGTACGACCGTCGGGCGAGAGCATCGGCGCGAACTCATCGGCCGCGCTGTTCACTGCGGGGCCAAGATTGACTGGCTCCCCGAATCGACCGTCGCTCCCCATGCTGACCCGATACAGATCGTCACCGCCCTGGCCGCCTGCGCGGTCCGAGCAGAAATACACGACGCGCCCATCTGCGGAAAATGCGGGATCGAAGTCGCGCCCCGGCGTGTTGAACGGCACTGGCGTGGCCGGCCGCCAGCGGTCACCTTCGCGGTGCGAGATCCAGATGTCGTAGCCCCCAGGCCCCCCCGGCCGGTTGCGGCTGAACCACAGGGCGGTATTGCCGTCCGGACTCAGGGTCAGCCGGATCTCGTCATGCTGTGTGGAGGCAATGCCGGGGGCGAAGCGCTCGGCGGGGCCGATGATCCGCAGCACCACGGGCGGGGAGGGCACGGGCAATGCCGATGCCAGCAGCATCACGGCCAGCAGCGCCTTCATGCCTGTCGCTCGAAGTCGCTGACCCAGTTGGTTTCCCAACTGCGTCCACCATCGGCGGAGGCCGCCTGTTCCCAGCGCGCCGAACGCGGGGTGATGCGTGACCAGATCACCCGCGTCTGGATCGCCCGTCCCTCGTGCTGGTCCTCGCCGAAGAAGCGGCCGACACCGGCCTCGAACCCCCCGCGCAGTGGCGCGCCGATCCGGGTCGGCGCGCGGCCATCCAGCCACCAGCTGAGCCAGTGCCGCTCGGCCGCATTCCAGGCGCGGATGCCCATGCCGCGCAGCGGTGCTCCAGGCACGTCCATCAGGTTGTCGCCCACGTTGCCGAATCCGCCCAGTACCGGCCAGTTGTGCAGGGTGCCATTGAACGCGTCCCACGCATCGCTGCCTGCCAGCCGAGCGCGCAGGCGGCGATGGCGCACGTTCCAATGGCCCACCAGGAAATCAAAATCGCCCGGTGCATCCGGCAGCTTCGGAAGCGGAGTGGGGATCGCAGCAGTGCGCCGGAACCAGTTGCGCCAGTTCACTTCCCAGTGGGCACCGGCATCGTCGGAGAACGCCTGCTCCCACCACGGCTCATCGCCGTGGATGTCATGCCAGCGGAACCAGACCTCGATGGGGCGTCCCTTGAAGTCATCGCGACCACGGAAGCTGCCGCCATCGCCTGCGAAGGCGCCGCGCACGGGCGCTTCGATATGGGCAGGGGTGCGCCCATCGATCCACCAGATCGACCAGGTGGAAGACACCGGATCGAAGGCACGCACGCCCAGGCCCCTGTAGGGGCCCGAAGGCAGTGCCATGACGTTGTCATCGATGGTGCCGAGCCCGCCCAGGGTGAGCCAGACCGCGCTGGCGCCGGTGAAGGCGTCCCAGCGGGTATCGCCCACCAGGCGCTCCTTCAGGCGTTGGTGCCGGACCTGCCAGTTGCCCTGCAACCATTTCCAGTCTGCGCTGGGGCTGGCCAGGGCCCACCCGGAGGGCAGGGCGGTGGACGCTGCCGTGGCGGCCAGGGTGGCCAGGAACTGCCGTCGATCCATGTGCGTTATCCCGCGCCGGAGGTGCCTCCATCGTTGCGCGTGCGAGGGGGATTGACCACGCGGAAATCGGGGCTCAGGCTAAGCCACACTTATGGTGACCCAACGCCAGCTGCCATCGCTTGTCGCCATCCGCGCCTTCGAGGCGGCGGCACGGCTGGGCAGCTTCGCCCGCGCCGCCGAGGAGCTCGACACCAGTGCGGCATCGGTGAGTTACCACGTGCGCCGGCTGGAGGCCCAGACCGGGACCTGCCTGTTCCTGCGCCACGCCCAGCATGTGGAATTGACCGCCGCCGGTGCGAGCGTCGCAGTGGAGGCCACCCGGGCCTTCGACGCGCTGCGCGCCAGTTTCATGCGCGCCGCTGACATGGATGCGGCACGACTGCGCCTGTCCGTTCTACCGACGCTGGGCACCAGCTGGTTGACGCCGCGCCTGGGCAGTTTCCGCGCGCGCCATCCAAGCATCGTGCTGGAACTGGACCTGTCGGCAGAGCCGCAGGACCTGGCCGCCGGGCGTTTCGATGCCGCCATCCGCAACGGGCATGGTGCGTGGCCCGGGCTGCAGGCCACGCCCCTGTTCCCCAGCATTTTCACTCCGCTGTGCGCGCCAGCGCTGCTGCCGGCGGCAGACGGGCTCGGTCGGCGGGCGTTGGAGGTTCCACTGCTCGGCAGGCCTGACTGGTGGGCGCTGTGGTTTTCCGCACATGGTGCTGTTCCGCCACCGGACCCGGAGAGCTTCGTCACCCCCTTTGCGATGGAGCATCTGGATGTCGGTGCTGCCATTGCCGGGCAGGGCATCGCCATCGGCTCGCCGATCCTGTTCCAGGCCGAACTGGACAGTGGGCGCCTGGTGCAGGCACATCCCGGTGTGGCCAGCGACGGGCGTGGTTTCTGGTTCGTGGCACCGACGGCGCGCAGCCGCAGCACCAAGGTCATCGCATTCGGTGACTGGCTGGGCGAGCAGGCCGCGCAGGCCAGGCGTGCGTCGCGACATCATCTGGCACACGCGGTGACGCCATGAACCAGAGCCCGGAACTGTTGCGGCGCCTGCTGCGTGCCAAGGACCGGATGGACCACGCCAGTCACGAGGACTGGCCGGTGGCCCGCCTGGCCGAGGTCAGTGCGGTATCGCCTGCGCATTTCGCGCGTTCGTTCAAGCAGGCATTCGGCCTGCCGCCGCACCGCTACCTGCTCAGCCGCCGCATCGAACGGGCCGTGGCGATGCTGCGTGACACCGAGCTGCCGGTCACCGAGATCGCCGCGCAGACCGGCTGGAGCAGCCTGGGCACCTTCGGGCGCATCTTTCGTGACATCACCGGCGACAGCCCGGGCAATGTGCGCCAGCGCGAGCGCGCCGGCGAGGCGACGCCGGCCAGCGTGCCGGAATGCCACGCACGTGCCGCGCAGCGACCGGACCTGAACATCGCAGTTTTGGAGAAGCGCCGCCGCGAGGCGGTTGCTAACGTGGATCCCACCTGAGGGAGGTCCCATGACAAACACTGTGAACACGGTCGGCCTGTATGTGCGCGACCAGGATGAGGCGCTCGCGTTCTACGTCGGCACGCTCGGCTTCGAAGTGCATACCGACGTGCGCAATGGCAGCTACCGCTGGCTGACGGTGCGCAGCCCCGGCCAGGACGGATTCCAGCTGGGCCTGTTCGTGCCCGGTCCGCCCACCCACGATGCGGCCACCGCGCAGGCGCTGCAGCAGCTGGTGGCCAAGGGCGCAATGCCGCCGCTGGTGCTGGCCGTGGATGACTGCCAGGCGCGCTACACGCAATGGCTGGCGCAGGGCGTGGAGTTCACCCAGGCGCCGGTCGAACGCTACGGCGCCATCGATGCGGGGTTCCGCGACCCGTCCGGCAATGGCTGGAAGATGATCGAAGCGCGCTCCGAAGCGAGGCGCCGTCAATGAGCCGCGGTGGCTGGGCGCGGCCCGTACATCGCTGGACCTCGATCGTCTTCACCCTGGCGGTGATCGCCAACTTCGTCGTCCGCGGGCTGGGGCAGGGCGAGCCTGCAGCGTGGATCACCTATTCGCCGCTGCCGCCACTGTTCCTGCAGCTGTTCACCGGCCTGTACCTGTTCGTGCTGCATTACGCCGGGAAACGCCGCGGCGCCGCGCTGGGCGCTGCGGGCTGAGGCCGCCTCAGGCGGCTGCGTCGGCGGCGTAGGCCGCCAGCACTGCCGGCAGCTGCTCCATGCGCTGGAAGATCACCTTCGCGCCCGCAGCGCGCAGGGCCTCCGGCGTGCTGTGGTGCGGGCCGCCCTCGCTGAAACCAAACACGGTCGCACCTGCCGCGACGCCGGCGGTGGCGCCGGTCACGGTGTCTTCGATCACCGCGCAGCGCTTCGGGTCCACGCCCAGCGCTGCGGCGGCGGCCAGATAGACATCCGGGTGAGGCTTGGTGTTCGGCATGTCCTGGCCACTGAACACATGGGCACCGAAGGCATCAAGGATGCCGACCTTGCCCAGCTGCAGCTTCACCTTGAACAGGTCGGCACCGGAGGCGCAGGCAATCCGCCCGCCGGTGGCCGCGGCAATCGCACGCACGGCCTCGGGCGCCCCCTGGATCGCCTCTAGGTCCTGCTCCAGCGCACGGTTGCGCTGCTGGCGGAATTCCTCCAGCCATTGCTCGGTGAACGGCTTGCCGGTGCGCTCTGCGATCAGCCCAGCCAGATGAGCCACGGACTGGCCGAGGAAGACCTCGCCCGCCTGCGCCGGGGTCAGCGGCCAGCCGCGTGCGGTCAGCATTTCCGAGAGCACACGGGCCACCAGCGGCTCGGAATCGACCAGTACGCCGTCGCAGTCGAACAGCACGGCATCGAAGGGGAAACGGGACATCTACTACTCCGGGAACAGCCAAAGGGGCGACGTGCCCGCCATTTTCCCATAGCGGGTCGGGCGGGGCACGCGGGCCACAGGAACGCTAGACTGCCAGGTCAGCCCGCCCAGCGCCTGCACGGGAATACGCCTTGAACCGATTGCGATCATTCTTCAGTGCGTACCCCATCCAGTTCGCGATGGCCGCCAAGCTTTACGTGCTCTGTCTGTATCTGCCCGTAGCCCTCCGCCTGGTCGAATTCGGGCGCCGTCTGGGCCCGCCCGAGGCCTCAGGTGAAATCGGCTACGCGCTGGCGGAGCTCGGTTTCCACCTGAGTCTGTCTGCCGGAGCGGCGGTACTGGTGTCGATGCTGCTGTTCGGGCGTCGCGGCGCGCTGCGGATCCGCCACCCGGTGATCGCTTCGATCGCCTTTTTCGGGTTGCTCGTCGTGCTGGATCGCGCCATGCGCATTCCGATGGCGCAGTTGCCGTTTCCAGTCTACAGCGTCGCCGCCATCAGTCTGATGCCGCTTGCGCATGCACTGGTCCTCACGCTGCTGGCCTTGGTGCCGGCGCTGCTGATGCAGCGGCGCATTCCTGCCGAGGGCGGGCACCATCACCTCATCAGTGCCAGCATCGCCGGCGCGGTGACGCTGGTGGCCGGCAGCTGCCTGCTTCCCATCCTGGTGGCGCAGCTGCCGGTGGGATTCTCGCCCGGCGAGTTCATCATGCCCGTTGCCGACGGCGCCGCGCAGCTGCAGATTGCGAGCCTGATCCTGCTGGTGGCCTGCGCGCTGGCCACGTTTGCCGGCCTATGGGCCGGCGCGCCGTCGCCGGAACCCGCATCGACGGCGCGCACGATGGTGGTGTCGCTGATCCTGCTTGCCACGGCGCTGCTGATCATCCTGGCCAGCATGGCTTATCTTCTGCGAGCGCTGTCCGCTGGGGCGCCGACGACAGGTCGCGGGCCTGTCGTTGCCACCGTCGTCGGCGCCGCAGTGCAGTTCCTGCTGGCCAGAGTGCTGGCGTCACGATGGCTGCGCGCACAGGCATCGTGACGTTCCTCTGCCCCCCGATCAGCCCAGGTCACACCCGGCCGGCTGCGGCCAGGTGGTGGCCGGCAGCATGTTCTTCAGCGAGGCCGGCGCGTTGATCGCCACGTAGCTGGCGCCCAGCAGTTCCTCCAGATCGGAAATCGTCACCAGGTAATTGTCCAGGCTGCCCAGGTTGGCCTCGTTGGGGATGATCCAGCTGATCGCCTTGGCGGTTCCGGTGTTCGGGTCGCGGGTGATGATCGTCTTCCAGAAGAACTCCGGCGTCGGAATGCCATGGCTGGCCAGGAAATAATCGTTGGCGGCATCGCCGTAGACCACGCCACCGTAGACGTCCACCGGCGCGATGTCGCGGTAGCACTCGGCCACGTTCTCGGCCTTCACCCAGATGCCCTGGTTGAAGCTGGACACCTGCGGCACGATGTTGGTCATGTAGTTGGCGCGACGGATGTAGGTCGCGTCGTAATCCATGTGGTTGGACGTGACCAGATGGCCACGGTCATAGCCGGATTTGATGCTGGCGTAGGACGCGGTGCTGGTCTGGCCCAGGCAACCGGCCGGCAGGTCCGGGTCCTTGTAGAAGCTGGACGGCCGTGCGGCCGAACCGGTATCGGCGGTGAGCGTGTACTCGTAACGGGTGGCACTGTGGATGCTGCAGTCGTAGGTGAGCACGAAGCCGCCCTTGTTGAGGGTGACTACCTGGGCCTGGGCTGCGCCGGCAAAGGCGCTGAGGACGAAGGCAAAGACGAAGCTTGCAAGGCGCATTGCGATTCTCCAGCAAAGAGTTCAGGACGCAGCTGCCCGCCACGACCAGGCCCGGCCTGTGTCATGTGAAGGCGTTGCGGATACGGGTGATGCGGAGTGCAGTAGAGCGAGGCCGCGATGAGGAGGGCCCGGAAGGCCGCGCGGTGTCGCAAGCGTCACAAGCTGTCGTCTTTTGGTCAACGACGAGAACGCGAAGCTGTGACCGGGTGCAAGCACTGGTGATGTGTCAGATCACGCGGTCCGTGGCTGACATGCGTACGTGCTAAGCACCCTTGCAGGTGTGAAGTGCATGCTGGACCGCGCATCCTCCGCGGCCCGGTTCCGCACCGATTGGCTCTACAAGGAAGCCTCTTGCCCAGCATCCGGCGCCAGGCAGGCGGCCCTGCTTTGCTCGCTCGAGTCCGCAATGACCGCCTCGCTGAAACCACTTCGGCTCAAGTACAGGCGATTCCACCGATCCAGTGCATCGCCGTCACGCGCCCAACAGGCGTAGCGTGTAATGGTCTCCAGATTGTCGATGGTCGGGTAGCGCTGTGCGATTTCGTCCAGCCCCTGGCGCATCAGCGGCCAATCGGGTGTCGCCGCGCGGAAGTGATCGGCCGAATACGCGGTGGCTGACCAGTACAGCCGTGCGTAGCGCATGGCCCGCTTTTTCTTCGGGATACTGGCCATCGAGCGCCGTGCGAAGGCTTCCATCTTCCGTGCGCTGCCGCCCCAGGCCGGCGTGAAGTGCTGCAGGGCAATGAAGTGCAGCGGCTCGTAGTCGGGGAAGGCCTTCGCTGCACGGTCGACGAGCGTCAGTAGTTCTTCGTCATCCGCGCCCTCGCGCAGCGCGATCAGCACGCTCATCTCGTGCCAGAACGGGTCGCCGCCGGCAACGCCCTCATGCGATTGCAGGTAGGCCTGCGAAGCCGCGTTGTACTCATGGAACTGAGCCCAGTCTTCGGCATTGACGGTGTTGGCGTAACCATTTCCGCGGTAGCTCCAGGCCAGGTTGAGCGGAATCCGTGCAGTCATCAGGTGGGCTGCCGGCGACTTTGGCGCATGCTGAACCCAGCGCGCCGCCCAGGCCGACCAGCGGTTCCAGGCCTCCACCTCCTGCCGCGCCGTGCCGATTGCACGCGACATGCAGAGGTAGAAACGGCCCAGCCGGGATTCGCCGGCGGCGTTGAGCTCGCCCGTGCGGAGGCGCGCGGCCATCGCGTCCAGTGCCGGAAAGTCGTCGTTGGACATCAACTGCGCGATTTCGCTGCAGTCATCCGTGACGTCGGGGTCCCGGGCCGCCACGGCTGAAGGGGCGAACAGACTGGCCACGCTCAAGAGCGTGCCGACGAAGAGCGTCCTGCGCATCGGGGGGGCATCCTTGCATTGATGGGAGCCTGCGGAGGACCGCAGTGCCGCGAAGCATACCAAGGTGCGCTTTGCGCCATGCTGCGTCGCAAGGTGCCAGCCACCATTCGCACTGGTACGGTCCGACCCGTTGCACCACCACCGACGGGGAGAGACGACGATGCGCAAGCTTTTGCTGCTGTTGATCCTGCTGACCGGCCTGGCGCCCACCGCCTGGGCCGCCACGGTCAAGACCACCCATCGCACCATTCCCAGCTGGGATGGCACGCCTCTCGGGGCCTTCGTCATCGAGCCGCAGGATGCCGGCAGCGGGCGCTATCCGCTGCTGGTCATGCCCAGCAGCTGGGCGGTGCCCAGCGTGGAGTACGTGGGCGTGGCACAGTCGCTGGCGCAGCGCGGCTATGTGGTCATCAGCTACAGCTCGCGCGGCTTCTGGGAGTCGGGTGGCAGCATCGACATCGCCGGGCCCGCCACGGTCGAGGATGTCAGCGCGCTGATCGACTGGGCGCTGGACAACACCCGCGCCGATCCGGCCAGGATCGGGGTCTCGGGCATCTCCTATGGCGCCGGCACCAGCCTGCTGGCGGCGGCGCGCGATCCCCGCATCAAGGCCGTTGCCGCACTCAGTGGCTGGGCCGACCTGCAGGCGTCGCTGTACAGCCATGACACACCCAGCGCCCAGGGCATCGCCCTGCTGGTGGCGGCGGGCCTGGCCACCGGCCGCCCCGGCGCGGAGCTGGCCACCATCAACCGCAATGTGCTGGTCGGCAATTACCAGGGGGCGGTGGACTCGCTGCTGCCGGTGGCCGCACAGCGCAGCCCGGCCAGCGGCCTTGAAGAGATCAACGCCAACCAGCCGGCGGTATTCCTCGCCAATGCCTTCAATGACAGCCTGTTCCCGCCGGGCCAGCTGGTCGATTTCTTCAACCGCCTGAAGGGGCCCAAGCAGCTGCAGTTGCGCCACGGCGACCATGCCCTCAACGAGGCCTTCGGTGCGTTCGGCATTCCCAATGAGGTCTATGCCGCCGTGGGCGACTGGTTCGACCACTACCTGAAGGGCGTGGACAATGGCATCGATCGCCAGGCAGCGGTGCAGCTGAAGTCGCAGAAGGGCAGCTGGAGCCGCTATCCGGACTGGCAGGCCACCAATGCGGGCGCCGTCAGCTACGGCCTGACCGCACCCTCCGGTTTGCTGCTGCCCACTGGCGGCCTGGCAGAGAACGGTGGCGCTACCGGCTGGAGCTACCGCATCGGCAGCGGGCTGCTGACGGCTGCCAATTCCGGCGTGGTGATGGCCTCCGGTGCACTGCAGATGATCAACCTGCCGCCCGGCGCCTATGTACCGTTCGTCGGCCGCAACGCCGCCGGCGTCTGGCAGGGCCCGATCTACTGGAGCGCACGTCGCCTGGATGGCGCACCGGAAGTGCGGGTGACGGTGACGCCCAGCCGCGCCAATACCACGCTGTATGCCTACCTGTATGCCGAAGACGTGCTGGGCAACGGCCAGCTGGTCAGCCACAAGCCCTACACCCTGCGCGGGGCCGTGCCCGGCCAGCCGAAAACAATCGATCTCCGCCTGGAAGCCAGCAGCTGGAACCTCCCGGCCGGCAGCCGCCTGACCCTGGTGGTCGATACCGTGGACCTGCGCTATGCAGGCATCAGCCAGCTGGGCGGTGCGGTGACCTTCAGCTCACCGGCCAACGCGCCTTCGGTGCTGAAGGTGCCCCTGCATTGACGTGGCGCCGCGCCCGTTGCGGCGGGCGCGGCACGACAGACCTGAAAGTTGCCAGACTGGAGCGCAATCCAGTCGAGAGGTGAATCGATGGCGCTCGCATCGTTGCTGGTCGGCGCGGTACTGGCAGCAGGCACCCAAGGCTGTGCCACAGATTGGCCGAGCACGCTGTTGATGGATCTGGAGGCTGCTGACGCGGCCCTGCGCGGCAGCCATCCCGGGGTGGTTGACCCGCACAATCCCGGCTTCGTCTCCCAGATGGACGGCGCCCTGTCACTTGCACGGTCGCGCGCGCGCCAGGTCGACAGTTTCGCCGGCTACTGGTGGGCGATGAAGGGCTATGCGGCCACGTTCAACGATGGCCACGTGAGTCTCAATCCATTGGCGGGCGCCCCCATGCTGCCGGCCCGATGGCCCGGGTTCCTGACGGGCTTCGAAGGTGACGCGCAGGTGGTGATGGTCGTGGATGGACGCCCCGGTCGGCCGCCCATGGGCGCGCGATTGCTGTCCTGTGATGGCGTCGATGCACAGGCACTGGCTGAGTGGCGCGTGGGCGACTTCAGCGGGCGCTGGAACCTGCAGGCGAGCCGTATCCACGCTGGCGGCGAGGTGCTGCTTGAACAGGGCAACCCGTTCGTGCCGACGTTGCACAGCTGCGTCTTCTGGGTGGATGGGCGCCAGAGCGCCTACACGCTGCAATGGCTTCCGATTGATACGGCAACACGCGAAGCGCGACTGGCCGATACCCGTCGCAGCTTCCGCCCAGCCAATGGCTGGCACACATTGGCCGGTGGCGGCTACTGGATCACCACCAGCAGCTTCAATGCCGATCCAGCCACGCGCAATGCCCAGCAGCTGACCGAGCTTTTGCAGCAACTCATCACCCCGGTGGCCGACGCACTGCAGCAGGCACCGCGGGTGGTGCTGGACGTGCGCGGCAATACCGGAGGTGCGTCGCACTGGAGCATCGCGCTGGCCCGTTTGATCTGGGGGCCTGCAGCGGTGGATGCATTGCGTGACGAGAGTTGGGCGGAATGGCGGACGTCGGAGGCCAACATCGCGCAGCTGCGCGGCTTCCTGCAGAAGCTGAAGGCAGCACACGACGCGTCGCCCGAACTGCTGCACATGCTGGAAACGGTCACCGCAGGGATGGCCCGTGCCGGTGCGAACGGTGAGGCGCTGTGGCGCGAACCGGCGGACGCGCCGGTTGGGCCGATGCGTCCGCCCGCTGCAGCCGTTCCGGATCGCAGCGGCAGGGTGGTGATCGTGGCGGACGCCTCCTGCGGCTCAGCCTGCCTGGATGCACTGGATCTATGGAAGCGGCTGGGCGCTCTGCAGGTGGGGGTCGAGACGTCCGCCGACAGTGTCTACATGGATATCAGGCCTCAGCCATTGCCCAGTGGGCTGAGCCGGATTTCGGTGCCCATGAAGGTCTACCGCGGTCGCGGGCGCGGTTCGAACGAGCCCTACGTGCCGGATCGCCGCTACGCGGGGGACATGCGGGACACGCAGGCGCTGGAGGCATGGATCCTGGAGGGCAGGGACTGATCGGACCTGATCGGAACCCGCCGCCCGCGCTGCGCTGATGGAGGATCATTCCCCCTGTGGCAACAGCACCCGGATCATCTCGTGCTGCCTGGACAGATTCGCCCGTTGCACGAAACCCTGGACGATCGAGGCTGCCACCTTGCGCTGGTTGTCCATGTCCAGCAACGGCGCGATGGCCTGCCCGGAACCGTCGGGGCTGTCCCGGAACGGGCAACCGACCGGGCCAGCCGTGGTGAATGTCAGGATCGCCTTGGCCACGCGCGCCGACGGCGAACGCGGCGCATCGAAGATCACCAGCGTTCGCTCGTAACTGATACCCGTCGCACGTACGGTCGAGTGCAGGGAATCCTCGATGGTCATGTGCGCGCCGAGATCCTCGGCAAGCGCATTCAAGCAGTTGGCCGCCGTCGCCTTGCGCAGCGTTGCAGGGTCGGTGCGGATGATCATCGCGCAGTCGACGCCGGAGATCGGCACCTGGGTGACATCCAGGTAGGGGTTCTGTGCCAGCGTCCCGACCAACGCCAGATCGTCGCTGTAGCCACAGGATGCGGCAGATGTCTGCAGGCGTTGCAGCAGCGTTGCGACCCGCTGCGCGACCCACTGCCGCCCCTGCCGCAGGCGATGCGTGTGGGTGGCCGACAGGGCGCCGTGATCGAATCCCGAAGATGACGCCTGCATGCGCATTTTGACCTCACGCATGCAGGCATCGACCTGCTGCATGCAGTCCCTGTCATCGGCGAACACCGGCGCCGCCGAGATGCCATCGATCACCCTGCCGAACGTCGCCAGGTCGCCCTGCTGGTCGCGGTACCAGTCGTGGATGCGCTGCACATTGCGGCGACGCTTCTCCAGCTTGTCCGCACCCGGCCAGCCGGGATAGGCGGCGATCTCGCACAGCATGGTCAGGCCTTCCCACAGGTGGTACTCCATGCTGGGCAGGGGCAGCCGCCAGCGCTCTTCCGCGCCGGCATCCTCGGCAATCACCAGATGGTTGCGGATGATGTCCGACCACACTGTCACGGCCTCCACGGTATCGCGGCGCGGCGTGGTCACATCGATCAGTTCCATCAGGATCGGCCGCGGCGTCACCGGGTCGTCGCCGACAGGCGCCTTCGGATCCTTCACCCATCGCGCGTGCCAGGTGTAGCCCATGCGGTACAGCACGAACGGCTTGATGCCGTCGTTGAGGATGATGCCGGGTGGCGGCGGAGGGGCAGGTGGCGGCTGCACGGGCAGTGGCGGCTGCGGCGGGGGCAGCACGGACGGGCTGGCCAAGGCCGTGGAGGTGCCGATGCCCTTCAGCGGTTCGCTGGTGAACAGATGCAGGCCCGCGCGGTCACGCTGGTAGACCTTCCGGAACGCCTGCGGAGTGTCACAGGTCACCAGGCACTGCTGGCCGGGCGGCACATGGATGTCCACCGGTGCAAGATCCACCACTTGGCCGGCCAGCGGATTCTGGTTGGGTGGGAAGACACTGATCTCCAATGCGATGTTGAGGCCGGCGCCGAGCATCACCTCGATCACGATGTCCTCCACGCCGCCGTGCAGGGCGTCCTGGGCCGGGATCGGAATCCAGGGATTGATCACCACCTGCGTATCCCAGTCGGACCGGCCGAAATCGAACAGCGTCGGTGGCGGCTGGGCCGGGCGTTCAAGCAGTGCGTCCAGTGCGTTGCCGCCCTTGACGTAGAAGAACATCAGCGGCTCGTCAGGCTTCAGGCTGTAGTCGCGCCGTACCTTGCTGGACAGGCTGCGCAGCTGGTCCTTGATGTCCGACAGGGCCTTGACCACGACCGAGCGGACGTCGGGATACGCCTGCGCGTTGTTGATCTGCGCGGTGAGCTGCTTGCTGATGTGGCGCCGGGCCTCGCGCTCGGGCGTGCTCTCTTTCATGGTGGGCCTCGCTGGGCTTGCAGGGGATCACATGGGTTCGCGCTGGAGGCTCAGGCGGGTGACAGCAGGGCGGCGATCTCCCGGTACCAGTCGATCTCCTGGCTACCGGGCCTGGCGCTGGCCAGGGCCTCGTCAACCTCCAGTGTTCCTTCGCCCGGAACCTCCACACGTGCCCCGAGGACATTGCGCAGATTGGCCACCGGCACCCGTCCGATGCTCGCCACCTCCCAGTCGGTCACCAGGCAGGACTGGGGGCGCGCAGGGCTGCTGGCACTGGCCTGGACGTTGTTCTCGGCCTCCTGCGCCATCCGCAGGAGCTCCTCGGCCGTGGTGCGGAAGCGAACCAGGGAGAAGCTGCCTCCCCCATCCGGAAACAGCCGGGCACGCAGATCGCATGCGGCGCGTCCCTGCCCAAGCCAGATGCCAAGCTCCTCCTCGAACTCGCGGCGCGCGGCGCGCTCCTTGCGTTCGTTGTTCAGGCGGCCGCCGCCGGGCAGGGCCCATTGCCCCGCCTGGTTCACCAGCGCCGGGGGCAGGCCATCCGACCACGCCCCGACTTCCGCCACCAGGCGTTGTGCCAGTATCAACGCAGCGGCCCAGTTCGGCGCACCCCGGGTGGGCGGCGGCAACGCGATGGAGAGCTCCCGCAAGGTTGCACGCGCAGCGCTGAACGTGGGAGGGGTTCTTGCGTCCTCGCGGAACAGGCTCTGCAGAGCGGCCAGCGTCTCCATGGCGATGTCATCGGTCTGCGGATGCGTGCGTTCGGCGCTTTCAAGCGCCCGGTCCAGTGCGTCCATGGTGCGGGGCAGCGTGCGTTCGCCGCGGTAGGCGACTGACCCTGCGGCGCGCCAGGCGCCGGAAAGCAGCTTCTTCACCAGATCCCAGTCCTGCTCTGTGCCACCGCCGGACGCGTTGCGGATGGCCAGCACAGCGGCCATCGCCTCGGCAGAAAGTACGACCACGGAATTGCTGCCCCACCAGCTGTTGAGCACCCGTTTGCGGACGACCAGATAGTGGGCTCCATCCCAGACTGCGACGTAGACCTGGTTCATGGTGCACCCCTCCGTTCAACCTGCGTGGAGGGGGCTGGGCGCATTGCCGCTGTGCCAGCGATAGTCCGGGAAAGGCATGCCATGTCTCGCTCCTGTGGGCTCGAAAGGTGGGGGCGGCGACGTTGCCATCGGGGGTGCAGGCCGTGCGTCGCCGCGAATCCACTGTAGGAGCGAGGGGCGAGGGAGGATCGGCGCCAGCCACGATGTATGCGGCGGAACCGACGGAACAGGAGCGCGGGTGCATTGATTTCCCCGCATTGGCGCAGAGCCCGTGGCCGCCCAGGGATCAGCGACTGCCGGCGCCTGCCTCCGGGTCGTGCAGCACGCGCAGCTTCTTCTTGTTGATCTTGCCGACGCTGATCACCTGGCTGTTCCTGAAGGACTACCTGCGTTGAGTGGCAGCCGCTGCAGCGTCAAGCCTGGCGGTCGAGACACCATGCTAGCCTTCCCCTTGGCAGGAGTGCCTGACAGGGGGAAGGCATGGACACACGACGCCGCGTTCCCAGCGTATTGACTGCATCCGGCATGCTCGCACTGGCACTGTTCGCCAATGCGCTCGCGCATCCGGGCGGGCTCGACAAGCAGGGGTGCCACACCAACCGGAAAACGGGTGAGTATCACTGTCATCGAGGCGCTCCAGCGGCACCTCGATACGTCGACACTCCGCGCAGCAGTTTCGCCCCCGCGCCCGCGCGCAGTTCCCGGGTGTTTGCCAACTGCGCGGAGGCCCGCGCCGCCGGGGCGGCGCCGGTACGGCGTGGTGATCCGGGCTATGGCCCGCACCTCGATCGCGACAATGATGGCGTGGGCTGCGAACCCTATCGCGGCCGCAGGTAGGGCATGGCCCGCCTGGCTTCAACTCCCGTTTCCCCGCATTCGTCGGCAATCGCCGGGGATCGGTCGCACGATCTCCCCGTATGGCAGGGCCATGCCCTAGGCTGTTGGGATTGAACTGCTGGGATGCAAGCAACCATGAACCGCTGGATTTTCCTGGCATTGGCCACGCTCCCGTTCACTGCCGGTGCCGTGGTCATCCGTGATGATGTGGACGACGCCCGGTATCAGATCGATGCATCGGCCTTCCCCGCGCTGGCCGACATGCCGGGCGAGGGGCACGGCGTCCTGATCGCGCCGCGCTGGGTGCTGACCGCCGCGCATGCCGCGCCGATGGAAGGGAGGGGCGCCACCATCACCATCAATGGGAACGGCTACGGCGTCGAGCGTGTCTTCCTGCACCCCGGCTACCGGAAGATGCCCGAGGCGCTGGGCAAGGAAGCGATGGCAACCGGGAGCGCGTCGAAAATCCACGCGTTCCTGGCAGCATCGGATGACATTGCACTGATCAAACTCGCCGCACCGGTGAGCGATGTGCCGCCGGTCGCACTCTACCGTGGCGCCGACGAGGTCACGCAGGTTGCCGCCCTGATAGGGAGAGGCGCCACCGGCAATGGTGCGACTGGCCTGGTGCCCGGCGGGCCGCATCGTACGACGCTGCGGCGGGCCTGCAACGCGATCACCGGCGGCAACACGCGCTATCTCTGGTACCGGTTTGATCCGCCTCCGCAGGGCCTTCCCCTTGAAGGCGTGCTCGGCAACGGCGACAGCGGCGGCCCGCTGGTGATCGAGAAAGATGGGGCCTGGCAGCTGGTGGGCCTCGGTTCCTGGATCACCGCCGTACCCGAGCATGCGCTGGAAGCGGGTTTCTATGGGCAGGTGGTCTACAACGTGCGTGTGTCCCGCTACATCGACTGGATCGAAAGCATCATCGAGCGTGACGCGTCACTTTAATTCTTGTTCCCGTAGCCCGGCGGTGCGGAGCAGGCGTAGCGGAAGCAAGCGCGCCTTAACGATTCATGGTCTCGAACAAGCGCACGGTGCGGATCTCAGCCGGTGCGACGGGCGCTCGTATCCTTCCTGGCATGAGTCCTCCCTTCGATCTTCCAGAGTTCATGACGGTCACCCGGCCCTCCGGCTGGGTACGGAGCGGCGAGCGCTGGGACCTGTGGTGGAACGGGCGCTCGGTGGCCAACATCGTGCCGCATGCCGAACTTGGCTTCCGGGTCTACCTGGATGCACGCAGGATGTCCCAGACCAAGGTGGTGGCCGCCACGAATGTGCGGCAGGCCAAGCGCTACGCCGAGCGCTGGTGTGCTGCGCGGCTCTGCCCACAGCTGCGGCTGCGCGAGGCAGTGGCACGCCTGGTGGACGTAGCGCCGGAAACAGGCGCTGCGCCGTCGCCCGCGCTTTCGCGGGAACAACGGCAGCAGGCCCGCCGCCTGGCCGAGGCCGGGGCGGGGGAGGTGGTACGGATCAAGCAGGCACTGGCGCCGCGACAGCCCGCGATGAAGACCCGACCGGAAGTGCAGGGGCGGGGTGGAGCCTGGTCGATACCCGGCCGGGCTCCGTCAAACCGACATTCGAACAACAATTCCTCCCCAGCCAGGGTTATGCCGAGAGTTCTTCGCGAACGATCCTCGCTCCCGCGCTGAGTGCGCGCAGCTTGCCCCTGGCCACGTCGCGCGCCAGTGGCGCCATGCCACAGTTGGTGCTCGGGTAGAGCTTGTCGGCGTCCACGAACTGCAGCGCCCTGCGCAGGGTGTTGGCCACGTCCTCCGGGGTTTCCACCGTGGTGGAGGCCACGTCGATGGCACCGACCATCACCTTCTTGCCGCGCACCAGCTCGATCAGGTCGATCGGCACATGGGAGTTGTGGCATTCCAGCGAGATGATGTCGAGGCTGGAGGTCTGCAGCTTCGGGAACGACTCCTCGTACTGGCGCCATTCCGAACCCAGCGTCTGCTTCCAGTCGGTGTTGGCCTTGATGCCGTAGCCGTAGCAGATGTGCACCGCCGTCTCGCACTTCAGCCCTTCGATCGCACGCTCCAGGGCGGCCACGCCCCAGTCGTTCACCTCGTCGAAGAACACATTGAAGGCCGGCTCATCGAACTGGATGATGTCAACGCCGGCGGCCTCCAGTTCCTTCGCTTCCTCATTGAGGATCTTCGCGAACTCCCAGGCCAGCTTTTCGCGGCTCCTGTAGTGCGCGTCGTACAGCGTGTCGATCATCGTCATCGGGCCCGGCAGCGCCCACTTGATCGGCTGCGTGGTCTGGCGGCGCAGGAACTTCGCATCCTCCACGAACACCGGCTTCGGGCGGCTCACCGCGCCAACCACGGTCGGCACGCTGGCGTCGTAGCGGTTGCGGATGCGCACGGTTTCGCGCTTCTCGAAGTCGACGCCGCTGAGATGCTCGATGAAGGTGGTGACGAAATGCTGCCGGGTCTGCTCGCCGTCGCTGACGATATCAATGCCGGCGTGCTGCTGTTCCTGCAGGGACAGGCGAAGGGCGTCCTGCTTGCCTTCAAGCAGCGCTTCGTCCTGCAGCTTCCAGGGTGACCAGAGTGTTTCGGGCTCTGCCAGCCAGGAGGGTTTGGGCAGGCTGCCTGCGGTGGAGGTGGGGAGCAGCGTCTTCGTCGGCATTGTGTCGTGTGTCCTGGGGCGGTTGGTAAATCGATGGATCAGCGGGCGGCCCACTGCTCAAGCACGGCGCGGTACGGCTTGATGAAGTGCTCTTCGGTGAACCTGCCCTGCTTGACCGCCAGCTGGCTGCGCTCTTCGCGGTCGTAGACGATGCGGGTGGAGGAGTAGTCCTGGTGCTTCAGGCTGGGCTGGTAGACCTTGCCGGCCACGGAATTGGCGTTGTAGATCTCCGGGCGGTAGATCTTCTGGAAGGCTTCCATGGTGCTGATGGTGCCGATCAGTTCCAGGTTCGAGTAATCGCCCAGCAGGTCGCCCTGGAAGTAGAACGCCAGCGGCGCGACGCTGCCCGGTGGCATGAAATAGCGCACCTGCAGGCCCATCTTGTCGAAGTACTGGTCGGTGGGGGAGAACTCACCCTGGCGGTATTCCACGCCCAGGATCGGGTGATGGTTCTCGGTGCGGTGGTAGGTCCTGCTGCTGGAAACACTGATGCAGATCACCGGCCCCTTGCTGAAGTTGGCGCGGTAGGCGTCCGAGCGCAGGAAGTGCTGGAACAGCTTGCCGTGCAGGTCGCCAAAGCCCTCCGGAATGCCGAAGGTGTCCTTGCCCTCGTTGCTGGCCGGCAGCACGACGCTGAAGTCGTAGTCGCGCACGTAGGACGAGAAGTTGTTGCCAACGATGCCCTCGCTACGCACGCCGGTCTGCGTATCGACGATGGTCGGCCGCAGCACTTCGATCAACGGGAACGGATCGCTGCCGTCGGCGCCGTCGATGTGCATCTCCACGGTGATGATGTCCAGCTCGACCGCATAGCGGTCCGCATTCGGGTTGTCCCAATGTGCCAGGTCGTTGAAGCGGTTGTTGATCATGCTGATCGTGTTGCGCAGGTTCTCCCGCCGCGACGCGCCGCGGGCCAGGTTGGCGAAGTTGGTGGTGATGCGCGTGCCCTCGGCCGGCTGGTAATCCTCGTTGAAGGGGATGTGCGTGATGCTGAAGGTGAAGGTATCGGTCGTCATGGCGGCGTTCCGGGTTGCGGGGTGACATCCAGATGCAGGTCGGCGGCGTCTGGCATTCAAAGCGTTGCGGTGGCCTCTGCGGTAGCGGGAGGCGCGGCGCGATGGGACAGCGCCAGCAGGGGCATCGCCCGCTGCACGGCCAGTCGCGCACGCTGGATCAGTGCGTCGTTGTGCACGCGGCCCTCGGCGAAATCGCGGTCGGTGGCGTAGACGCCCAGGGGCAGGGTGCGGGCCTGGAAGAAGCTGAAGAGCGGGCGCAGCTGGTGGTCGATCACGAGGGCGTGGCGCTCGCTGCCGCCGGTGGCGGCCAGCAGGATCGGGGTGTCGACCAGCGCATCCTGGTCGATGAAGTCGAAGAAGTGCTTGAACAGGCCGGTGTAGGAGCCGCGGTAGACCGGCGTGGCCACCACCAGGACGTCGGCCTGTTCAACCGCAACCAGCTGCCGCTCCACGGCCTCGGGCAGCTGCGAGCGCCACAGCGCACCGGCCAGCTGCGGTGCCAGCTCACCGAGTTCGATCAGCTGCTGTTCGCTGTGGATGTCCTCGCCGATCAGGTCCAGCAGATGCTCGGCCAGGGCGGCGGCCCGGGAGGGGCGTTGCAGTCCGCCGGAAACGGCGACGATACGGAGGGGGCGGGTCATCTGTTCGCTATCAGCGGGGGAGGGGAGCGCCTTCGGGCATCTGCAGGTGCGCAGCCCTGCAGGCCGGCTGGGTCAGCAGGCTGGCAGGCAACCGAAGGCATGACCCGATCCTAGCCATGCCCTTCCATGACGTAAAATGGTATTACTTCACCAATCCATGAATGAGATTCATCGTCATGTTGGAACGGATCCACCTCAGCATCGTGCAGCAGGTCGAACAGCAGGGCTCGCTCACCGCGGCCGCCGGCGTGCTCAACCTGACCCAGTCGGCGCTCAGCCACAGCATGAAAAAGCTGGAGCAGCAGCTGGGCACCGATGTCTGGCTGCGCGAGGGCCGCAGCCTGCGCCTGACCCAGGCCGGGCAGTACCTGCTGGCGGTCGCCAACCGGGTACTGCCGCAGCTGGACCTGGCCGAGGAGCGGTTGGGCCAGTTCGCGCAGGGCGAGCGCGGCGCGCTGCGCATCGGCATGGAATGCCATCCGTGCTACCAGTGGCTGCTGAAGATCGTCTCTCCCTACCTGGCGGCGTGGCCGGACGTGGATGTGGACGTCAAGCAGAAGTTCCAGTTCGGTGGCATCGGCGCATTGTTCGGTTACGAGATCGACCTGCTGGTCACGCCCGATCCACTGCTGAAGCCGGGCCTGAAGTTCATCCCCGTGTTCGATTACGAGCAGGTGCTGGTAGTGGCCAGCAACCACGCCCTGGCCAAGGTGGACCACGTAAAGCCGCGCCAGCTCGGCCAGGAAGT
The DNA here is from genome assembly GCF_052751275.1 of Stenotrophomonas muris. Taxonomy (NCBI): domain Bacteria; kingdom Pseudomonadati; phylum Pseudomonadota; class Gammaproteobacteria; order Lysobacterales; family Lysobacteraceae; genus Stenotrophomonas; species Stenotrophomonas muris. Next base: position 1,390,936 of record NZ_CP199879.1, read on the forward strand.
GCTGATCAGCTACCCGGTGCCGTTCGAGCGCCTGGACATCTACAACCAGTTCCTGCTGCCGGCCGGCATCACCCCGCGGCGCCACAAGGCCATCGAAACCACCGACATCATGATGCAGATGGTGGCCAGCGGCCGCGGCGTGGCTGCCATGCCGCGCTGGCTGGTGGAGGAGTACGCCACGCGCATGGACGTGGTGCCCGTACGGCTGGGCGCCAAGGGCATCCCCAAGCAGATCTACCTGGGTGCGCGCGAGGCCGATACCGGTATCGACTACCTGCAGGCCTTCATCGAACTGGCCCGCAACAGCTCGCCGCTTGCCGGCAATGCACGCGAGGCGCGCTGATGCCGGCCGGTACCTCAGCGCACGCGGAATCCTTCATCAACGCCTTTTCACTGGAAGTCAGCGCGAAGGCCATGCCTGCGCTGCGCGCCGAGGCGGATCGGATCCCGCGCGGTACGGTCATCTCCATTCCCTGGCTGGCCAGCGAGGATGACGACGCCCGCCTGGCCGCCGCACGCACGGTGCGCGCGCTCGGCTTCGAACCGATGCCGCATCTCTCTGCCCGGCGCATCGGGTCGCACGTGGCACTTGAACGCTTCCTGGAGCGCGCGGCCGGCGACGCCGGGGTCGCGCGTTGCCTGCTGATCGCGGGCGACCTGGCCACGCCCGCCGGACCGTTTGCCGATAGCGCTTCGATCATCCAGACCGGTGTTCTGGAGCACTCCGGGATCAAGGTCGTTGGTATCGGCGGACACCCGGAAGGGCATCCGGTAATGAGCAGTGACGAACGCTGGCAGGCGCTTGAGCGTAAATGCCAGAGCATCGAAGCGCGCGGCATGGCCCCCTTGATCGTCACCCAGTTCGCCTTCGATGCCGATGCCGTGCTGGCCTGGCTGGATGCACTGCGCGCGCGTGGCATCAGCGTCCCGGTGCTGGTCGGCGTGCCGGGCCCGGCCAGCGTCTCTCGCCTGCTGCGCTACGCCGCGATGTGCGGCGTGGGCGCCAGTGCATCGATGCTGGCCCGGTATGGCATCTCGATCGGCCGGCTGCTCGGCACGGCAGGGCCGGAGGTGTTCGTCGATTGCCTGGTGAAGGGGCTGACCCGCGCCCATGGCCAGGTCAGCCCGCATTTCTTCCCGTTCGGCGGTATTGCGCCGTCGCTGGAGTGGGTGGCGCAGTACCGGCGGCGCATTTCCATCAGCCAGCGCCGATGATCTGCGTCATGGCACGGATCGCGTTGTCCGGGTGCCGGGTTGATCCAGCGAAGGCGTCGGCCTGGAAAGCCTCCCATTGCAGCCACGCATGCCCAGGTCGAGGCGCTCTGCAATGCCCTGCGGGTTGATATCTCCGGCGCGATTGATTAGCACGACGAGCGTTCTTCGATCGGTGGGACGGTGCCGGAGATACCCGGTAAAGCCTGCGGTCCCGCCGCCATGGCCGACTACCTTTCCGCCATCGGAAACTTCCCAGCCGGCCCCCCAGCCCGCCTTGCTGCCATTGGCGAGGAGTGTGTCGCACCACATCCGCTTCAGGGCCGACTCGGGCAACAGTCGATGCTGGTCCAGCGCCACAGCAAAGCGCGCCATGTCGTCGATGCTGGCGAGCAGGCCGCCGGCGGCCCATGCCGAGCCCGGAGCAGTGGGGGGCGGTGCGCGCCAGTGGCCATCCTGGAACAGATGCCCCTGGGCAACACGGCGCCGATCGTCGGCACGACGCGGTCCCGCATCGCGCATGCCCAGCGGCGACAGTATCTCCTCCTGCAGAACCCGCCAGTAGTCCATGCCGGTTGCATGCTCGATGGCCAGGCCGAGCAGGATGTAGTTCGTATTGGAATAGGCGTGCCGCGCACCGGGCGCAAACGCCAGCGGCCGCTCGGCCACCTCTGCGAGCAATTCACGGGGGGCTGGATTCGTCGGCATCAACCGCAGGAAGTTGTCTTCATTCAGATAGTTGGGAATGCCTGAGGTATGGCTCAGCAGCTGCAGCAGCGAAGTGGATGCCCATACGGAAGGCAACCCTTCCACGTACTGGCCGATGGGCGCGGTGACGTCGAGCAGATGCCGCTGCTGGAGCCGGAATATCAGCAGGGCCGTGAACAGCTTGGTGATCGACCCCAGTTCGAACACGGTATGGCGATCAATCGGTGCAGGCCGGGTGTCATTGAGCCTCCCGGTCGTGGACAGCGCGGCAATGCGCCCGTGATCGACCAGAACGGCCGCCATGCCAGGCTGCCGTTCGGCCTGCAGCAATGCGGTCAGCGAACCGCATCCCGCCAACGTCGCCCGGCTCGCCAGCGCCGATGGTGCTGACAGGCCGCAGCCGGTAGCCAGCAGCGCCGCACACAGGCGGCGTCGAACAGGGTCGTGGTACATGCACGTGGCTCGCAGCGGCGTCGTGGTGATGGTAGCGCGGACCGAGGGCCGGCCCGCTCAGGGTGAACCGGGTGAATCCACCCCGACAGCTGCCGGGGACGCGCAGCATGCCGGCGGGTCATCCGCGATGGCTGACAGCTGTCACTGGCTGCAACCCGGGCGGAAGCGAATAGTGAGCGCCAAGGCGAGGACACCTCGCCACCACTCAGCCACCACTCACCAGGGGGACCGCTCATGAACATGCTCCAGCAACTCGCCTCGCAGACGCCGATCTGGGTCTGGCTGCTCCTGGCCTTCCTGGTCACCCGTGGCATTGCCGCCATGAAGCCGGCCCAGACCTCGCTGCAGAAGCTGGCGATCGTGCCCGGCCTGTTTGCCGTCTGGGGTGCGTGGTCGATCAGCCATCGTTTCGGCGCGTCGCTGATCGCCTGGAGCGAGTGGCTGGCCGGCATCGCCACGGGGGCCGCGCTTGCCTGGCTGCTGTTGAGTCGATTGAAGCTGACGCTGGACCGCAGCACCGGCAAGCTCTGGCGCAGCGCGGACTTCAGCCTGCTGCCGCTGCTGCTGGTCACCTTCCTGGTGAAGTACGGCTTCGAGGTCGCATTTGCGGTGTCGCCGACGCTGACCGCCAGTGCCGGCTTCAGCGCCGCCTACCTGCTGCTGACCGGCGGGTTCACTGGCGTCTTCGTGGGCAAGTACTGTCGCTACCTGGCCTCGCTGCGGATGGATGCGGCGGGGAAGGGACTGGAAACCGCAGGTTGATTGACCTGGTAGTGCCGGTCGCTGGAGGCTCCGCAGGTCATCGGCAATCGAGTTTGGCGTTACCATCGGAGCGGCTGCACCTCCCGTGAGAGCCCGGGATGGATGGAACCATCTGAGCAGGAATCGATAGTGGAAGCGATACATCCGGTCGGCGTTGCAGGGGGAATGCGGATCATCTGGTTTGCCTGGGTATCAGGTGACCATGATCGGGTGATGTCCAGCAATGGAAGGCCTGTCTGCGATAGCAGCAAGGAAGGGCTGGAGGGTCAGGTTGCCACGCGCGGCCGAGTCCTGGACTGGGAAGGAGAGTCCGTCATTGACCTCGACTGGCTGATCTCGTCTGTAGATTCAGGGCGGGAGGTCGACCCCGGCGAGGTCGTGGATGCATGGAATTTCATGACGGACCTCTCCAGGGTGATCGACAACGCCCCCAATCAGCTGTTTCATGCCGAGTTGATGGAGACCTATGACATCTTCTTTTCGCAGTGCGAGGTCGCTCAATCGCTTGGTCTGAGATCGATTTCCATTGCAAGGCGCGATCTGGATCGAGCCCTTGTTGTCCTGCGCGACGGAAGGCGAATGGTGCAGGGCATCCAGTTGAACATTGAAAGTCCTATGCCGTCGCCAACCGTCGGGCGCACGCATGAGATCCATTGATCTGTGGACAATGAAACGGAACGCCAGGAAGGCTGGGTTGCGGGTGGTTGGCAACTTTCTGATTGTTTCGTACACGCGCGATGTGATCTCCGGGTTTGCCATGGACCCAGCGCCGTCCTCCATCTATGTATGGACCTTCGCACTTCCGGTCTATGACGGCCTGCCACACCTGCATATGTCTCTCGGCCAGAGGGTCGCTTGCCCGGAAGATCCAAAGGACTTTTTCCGCGGCACGCACGAGGCTCACCTCGCAATGCTCGAAGGGGTGAGAACAGCTGCGGACCTTCTGATGTATGTTGAAGAGGCCGGTTTCGAGGGCGATTACTGCCAATGGGTGAAGTACCTGTCCACCATTCGCCTGGGCGATTTCCCGGCCGCAGACGCTGCACTGAAGAATCTGCTCGCACTGCCGGTGTCCAGCGCGATCCGCGGAAGACTGGACAGGATGCTGGAGGCAATCGGGCGAGGTGGCGAATCAGGCGCGCGGCAGCTTCTGCAGGAATGGTCGATGCAGACGGCCCGATTGATGGGTGGCAGCAGCACATTCGCCTGGAGTCAGGACAGCACAAGCGCGTGAACCGTGCGGTTGCTCACGCCTCCCCACGCCACTGGCTCATCAGCATCTGAAGGAATCGCTCTGCGGTGGGCGAGAGCAGGGCACCCCGTCGGCGGACGATGCCGATCGTGCGCGACACCACCGGGTTGCCGATCGCGCGCGTCACCAGGGTGGGGTGATCCCCGTCCGGCGTGGCCATCTTCGGTAGCACCGACACGCCGATGCCGGCCTCGACCATGCCCAGTGACGTCGACAGGTGCGTCACCTCGTAGTGCCAGCTCAACTTGAGGTTCTCGCGCGCCAGCGCGCCGTCCAGCAGCGTGCGGTTACCGCTGGTGCGATGCACGGTGATCAGCTGGTGCTCGGCCAGATCAGCCCATTCCACTTTGCGCTTGCGGGCCAGCGGATGATCGCGCCGGCAGGCGAGGACGAAGGGGTCCTCGGCCAGCACGTCGAAGTCGAGATTCGGATCGTTGGCGCCCATGAAGTTGATGCCGAACTCGACTTCACCACGTTCCACTGCCTGCAGACCCTCCGTGGCCGGGATATCCAGAATGCGGAAGCGCACGTTCGGGTGTGCTTCGTGGAAACGCGCCATCACGCTGGGCAGGAAGTAGAACGCCGCCGTCGGCAGGCACGCGATGGTCACGGTGGCGCCGCGGGTGTCTTCGCGGCCGCGCAGCGAGAACAGCGAGCCATCGAATTCCTCCAGCATGCGGCGCACCAGTGGCAGCAGGTTCTCGCCGACAGCGGTGGTACTGACGCTGCGCGTGGTGCGCTCCAGCAGCGGCGAACCCACGGCCTGCTCCAGCTTCTGTATCCGTCGGCTGAGCGCCGGCTGGGAGACGTGCAGGATTTCAGCGGCGCGATGGAAGCTGCGTGTCTCCGATACCAGCAGGAACGCGCGTAGATCCAGGATTTCGCAATTGATGCTCATTGGGTATCAATCATCCAAAAATCAGCAATTCACAGATCAATTAGGGTCATGCCAGTATCGAATCACAGAGGGGTCATTCATCCCCTATGCGCATCAATCTAGCACACGTATGTCCAACGATCTGCTCAGCATTCCCTGCGTGCTCATGCGCGGCGGCACCTCCAAGGGCCCGTTCTTCCTGGCCAGCGACCTGCCGGCGGACACCGCCGAACGGGATCGCCTGCTGCTGGAAGTGATGGGCTCGGGCCATCCGTTGCAGATCGACGGCATCGGCGGTGGCAACGCACTGACCAGCAAGGTGGCGATCATCGACCGCTCGAGCCGGGCGGACGCTGACGTGGACTACCTCTTCGCCCAGGTCCGGGTGGAGCAGCAGGTGGTGGATACCTCGCCCAACTGCGGCAACATGCTGGCGGCCGTCGGCCCGTATGCCATCGAGCGTGGGCTGGTGCAGGCGCAGGATCCGCAGACCGAGGTGCGCATCCACAACGTCAATACCGGCAAGCTGATCATCGCCACGGTGGAAACGCCGGGCGGCACTGTGGCCTACCGCGGTGATACGCGCATTGCCGGCGCGCCGGGCTCAGCCGCGCCGGTCAGGCTGTCCTTCCTTGATGCGGCAGGCGCCCGCACCGGCAAGCTGCTGCCCAGCGGGCATGCGCAGGAAACCATCAATGGCGTGCCGGCCAGCCTGGTGGACTGCGCCATGCCGATGATGCTGGTGCGTGCCGAAGACCTGGGCGTGCGCGGTGATGCCTCGCCCGCCGAACTGAACGCGGACGCGGCGTTCATGCGCCGGCTGGAAGCGCTGCGCATCGAGGCGGGCGCCCGCATGGGCATCGCCGACGCCGGCAACAAGGTCATTCCCAAGCCGGTGCTGCTGTCGGCGCCGCAACAGGGCGGCGATCTGCAGGTGCGCTATTTCATGCCGCACCAATGCCACACCGCACTGGCCATTACCGGTGCGGTCGGCCTGGCCACCGCCGCCGTCACGCCGGGCACGCTGGCCCACACTTTGGTCGGATGCCGGTCCGTTCCCGGCAGCATTACCCTCGAACATCCGAGTGGGGCCCTGGAGGTGGGCCTCAGTCGCAGCTCGGGCGATTCGCCGGTGATTGCCAGCGTGGTCCGCACCGCACGCCGCTTGTTCGAGGGGCGCGTGTACGCGACTTCGCCCGCGCCCGCCACGGCCAGTGCCACCCAAGCCCGCCAATGGACGTCAGCGGCATGATCTGAACCCGGACGGGCCTGCGTAGACGCGCATGCCCGCCATTACAACGTAGATGCTTCACTCCTGGGAGGGATGATGTACAAGCAGTTCTTCTTGGCCGCGCTGTGCGCGGCCGGTCTGGCCGCGGCCGGATGCAGCAACAGCGGGCGCAGCGAAGGCGCATCCGCCGGCGGTGGCGACAATGCCCCGGTACGCATCAGCGTCGGCTCCTACAACCTCAACAACCTGCCGTTCTTCATCGCCGACGCCAAGGGGTACTTCAAGGACGTCGGCCTGCAGGTGAAGACCGAGAACTTCGCCCAGGGCGGCTCCAAGGTATTGCAGGCGCTGGTGGCCAATTCCACCGACGTGGCCGTCGGCTTCTACGACCACACCATCCAGATGCAGGCCAAGGGCAAGGACGTGGTGGCCTTCGTACTGCTCTCGCGCAACTCCGGCCTGGTGATGGCCGGCCGCGAGGATGCCACCTTCGATCCGGCGCGCCCGGAGACCATCAAGGGCCAGAAGGTCGGGATCACCGCGCCGGGCTCCTCGTCCGACTTCTTCGTCCGTCACTTCCTCGCCCAGCACGATATTCCGGCCGACAGCATCTCGTTGATCGGCGTCGGCTCGGGCGCCGCAGCGGTGGCCGCGCTCGAGCAGGGCAAGATCGACCTGCTCGTCAACTATGATCCTGCCGCCACCCTGATCACCGAGCGCAAGGTCGGCAGGATCATCCTCGACGCGCGCAGCGACGACGGCGCCCGCCAGGTCTATGGCGGCCTGTACCCGACCTCGGTGATGTACGCCAACCAGAGCTTCCTGGACACGCGACCCGAAGCGGCCGAGAAGATCGCCCGCGCCGAGCAGATGGCCTTGAAGTTCATCGCCGACAACAGTGCTGAAGACATCGTGGCCGCGCTGCCGGACAGCTACGTCTCCGGTGACCGCGCCACCTATGCCCGCGCGGTGGAGAACGCGCGCGCGATCTTCACCCGGGACGGTCACTTCACGCCTGCCGATCTGGAAACACCGCTGAAGGTGCTGCGTGAGTTCAACACGGATGTCGCCAAGGCCGATATCGATCTGTCCCGGACCTATACCAATGCCTTCGTCGAGCGTGCCAACGCTGCGGCGCCGGCTGCCCAACCGTAAGCGGAGGTAAACCATGGCCCTCAATGCCACCGTGCGCCAGTTCAATGGCGCGCCGCAGCTGGAGCCTGCACAGACCATGGTCGCCATCAACAAGGTGACCATGTCCTTCGGCGAATTCACCGCCGTACGCGATGTCGACATCCAGGTGGGTGACGGCGAGTTCCTTGCCATCGTCGGACCCACCGGCTGCGGCAAGAGCACCATCCTCAATTCCGTGGCGGGCCTGCTGAAGCCGTCGTCGGGCCAGGTCAGCATCGATGGCCGTGCCGTCAGCGGCGTGCAGGAGTCGGTCGGCTACCTGTTCCAGCAGGACGCGCTGCTGCCGTGGAAGACCGCGTACCAGAATGTTGAACTCGGCCTGCGCTTCCGCGGTGTGCCCGAGGCCGAACGCAAGGCCAAGGCCAACGCGTGGCTGGCCAAGGTCGGCCTGGCCGGCTTCGAGCATCGCTACCCGCACCAGCTGTCCGGTGGCCAGCGCAAGCGCGTGCAGATGGCCCAGGCGTTGATCGTCGAGCCGAAGGTGATCCTGATGGATGAGCCGTTCTCGGCGCTGGACATCCATACCCGCCACCTCATGCAGAACGAGCTGCTGCGGTTGTGGCAGGAAGACCGGCGCTCGGTGATCCTGATCACCCACGATCTGGAAGAAGCGATCGCCCTGGGCGACCGCGTGGTGGTGCTGTCCTCCGGCCCGGCCAGCCGCGTGGTGCGCAGTTTCGATGTGGATCTGGAACGGCCGAGGAACGTGGCCGAAATCAAGCTGGATGACCGTTTCACCGACCTGTACCGCGACATCTGGGCCTGCCTGCGCGGCGAAGTGGAGAAGAGCTATGCACGCCAAGACTGACAAGTTCATCCAGCTCGCGCTGGTGGTCGCCGTGTTCGGTGGCTGGGAAGGCGGCATCGCGCTGGGCGTGATCGATCCGTTCTTCTTCCCATCGCCAACCGCCATCGTGCAGCAGGCCTGGACCTGGCTGTCCGATACGTCGTTCTATCAGCATGTCTACATCACGCTGACCGAAACCGCGCTGGGCTACATCATCGGCACCGGCCTGGGTGTGGCCGGCGGCGTCTGGCTCGGCCTGAGCCGCCGCTCGGCACGCATCCTCGATCCCTTCATCAAGGGCTTCAACGCGATTCCACGCGTGGTGCTGGCGCCGATTTTCGTGCTGTGGCTGGGCCTGGGGCTGTGGTCGAAGGTGGCGCTGGCGGTCACGCTGGTGTTCTTCACCACGTTCTTCAATGCCATGCAGGGCGTGCGCGAGGTGAATCCGGTGGTGCTGGCCAATGCCCGCATCCTGGGGGCGAGCCGCAGTGACCTGCTGCGCCATGTCTACTTCCCCGCAGCGGCGAGCTGGATCCTGTCTTCGCTGCGTACTTCGGTCGGCTTTGCCGTGGTCGGTGCGATCATCGGCGAATACCTCGGCGCCTCGGCGGGCCTGGGCTACCTGATCGCGCAGGCAGAAGGCAACTTCAACGCTGTGGGCGTGTTCGCCGGCATCATCATCCTGGCCGCCTTCGTGCTGGTCATCGACGCGCTGCTGGACGTGGTCGAGAACAAGCTGATCACCTGGCGTCCCAACGCCCAGGCACAGGCCACCAGCTGACCCGGACGGGCTGAGCCCGCCTGCCGCGCCGCCGGGCCGATCCGGCGGCGCGCGCTTCCTTCCCCGATCTTCCCCCGCACCACCGCAACGGGCCAGCGCCAGGCCAGGGGGCCGGCTGGCCGGAGAGAGCCCATGAACCATTCCAACGTGCTGCCGCTGGCAGCGCTGTCGGTCGCGCTCGGCCTGCTGTTGGCCAGTGGCCATGCCGACGCACAGTCCACGTCCTCGCTGCCCGCGCCGCTGAGCCAGGCCGAGCTGTCACGCCTGGTGCAGCAGCAGGCACTGCAGATCCAGCAACTGGAAGCACGCCTCCGCGCCGTCGAGGGCGGGCAGGGCAGTGCGAGGGCACCGTCAACGCCGCCCGCGCCTGCGCTGGAAACGCGGGTGGCCGCACTGGAAACCAGCCAGTCCAGGCTGCCGAAGGTCTCCTGGGCCAAGGGTGCACCGGAGTTCAGCAGTGCCGACGGCACGACGGTGTTCCGCCCCCGTGGCCGCCTGTTCGTCGATGCCTCGAGCACCGACGGTTCGGCGGTCGCCGACCGCAACGTTTCGGGTACCGAGATCCGTTCGGTGCGCCTGGGGGCCGAGGGGCGCTACGGCACCCTGGGCTGGGTCGTGGAGGGCGACTTCGCCGACAACGCGGTGGCGTGGAAGTCGGTCTACGCCACGCTGGACCACACGCTGTTCGGCCTGCCGGCCGATCTCACGATCGGCAACCGCTTGAACGATCGCGGTATCGATGGCTCAAGCAGCACGTCCAACACGCCGTTCCAGGAACGCAACGTGGTCGGCACGCTGCTGCTGCCGCAGCGCGGCCTGTTTGGTATCGGGCTCACCGAGCGGGTGTATGGAAGGGGCTGGCATGCCAGCCTGTCGGTGGCCGGCAACGACCTCAACAACGCCGGCACCGACAACGACAGCCAGACCTGGGCCACCCGCGTCCACTGGAATCCGCTGGACACCGCCGACGCCACGGTGCATCTGGGCGCATGGGCCTTCCACGAGAAGATTCCCGCCGGGGCCAGCGGCGTGGTGCGCAGTTCGGCCATCGCGGGGCATTTCAACGATCTGGTCAGGATCACACCGGGCACGCTGGTGGGCGCCGAGCGCAGCACCGCCTACGGCGCGGAACTGGCCGGCTTCTTCGGCCCGGCGTGGGCAACCGGCGAGTGGGGTACGCGAAGCCTGCGCGGGGCCGATGCCAGCGGGCGCTATGATCGCGACCACGAAGCGTGGGCGATCTCGGCCGGCTGGTTCCTGGCGGGCGCGCTGCCGTCCTACTCGGGCAAGGCCGGCACGTGGGGCAAGGTGAAGGTGGCCGATCCGGTGACGCGCGGCGGCAGCGGTGCGTGGGAGCTGAAGGGCCGCTATGAGGACGTGGACTATGCCGAACTGCCCAGTGGTGGTACCGGTCACGCGTGGACACTGGGCGCGAACTGGTACCTCAACGATTTCAGCCGGGTGATGTTCGAAGCCGTGCGTTGGCAGACCCGCCACCGCAGCGGCAGTGCGGCGGGCAGGGATGAAGGCACCACCTTCAATACCCGTCTGCAGCTGGTCTTCTAGGGCCGGGCCGCCGCCTGCATTCTGGTCACAGCAGCAACAACGCAGCGATGAGTGCAGGCGGCATCACCAGCGCGCCGACGCGCAGGAAGTCGAGCGCGCTGACATGCTCGCCCTCGCGGCGCAGCGCCACCAGCCACAGCATCGTGGCCAGCGAGCCGGTCACCGACAGGTTCGGGCCCAGGTCCACGCCGACCAGCAGTGCGGCACGGGTCTGCGCCGGCAGGTCTGCCACCTGGCCCAGCGAACCGGCGGCCAGGCCGACCGGCAGATTGTTGGCTACGTTGCTCAGCAGTGCAGCGGCGCCACCGGCCAGCCAGCTGGCCTGGTGGGGAGAAGCCTGCGCCATGGCCTGCAGCGCGCTTGCCGCAGTCTGGATGACGCCGGTCTGCGCCACCGCCTCCACCAGCACGAACAGACCGGCCACCAGCGGCAGCACGCCCCAGGCGACATGCCGCAGCAGCGGCAGCGGGCTATGGCGCTGGCGTATCACCACGACCGCCACGCTCAGCGCGCCGGCGCAGAACGTGGCCAGGCCCAGCGGTCCGTTCAGCGCGGACGTCACCAGCAGTACGCTGCCGGTGAACAGCACGCCCAATGCACTCAGTCGGCCACCCTCGGTCAGCGGGCGATGTTCCGGTGCGGCGACCAGCGGCTGCGCGATTTCGCGCCGGTGTACCCAGCGCAGCACCAGGTAGGTGGCACCGATCGCCGCCGCCGACGGCAGCGCGAACTGCGCCAGCCACTGCAGCAGTGGCGGCATGTGCTGGCCGTACACCACCAGGTTGGCCGGGTTGGAGATGGGCAGCACGAAGCTGGCCGCATTGGCAATGAAGGCGCAGACGAACAGGTAGGGCAGGGGATTGGCGCGCGCCGCCTTGCAGGCCGCGTAGACCGCCGGTGTCAGCACCACGGCCGTTGCATCGTTGGACAGGAACACCGTCACCAGCGTGCCGACCAGGAACACCAGGTCGAACAGGCGTCGCCCCGATCCGCCCGCATGCCGCACCGCGTACAACGCCAGCCAATCGAACAGGCCTTCGCGCCGCGCCAGTTCGGCCAGCACCATCATGCCGACCAGGAACAGGTAGACGTCGCGGCCTTCGGCTACCGCGCCCCATGCGGTCTGCAGCGATACCGCGCCCAGCAGCGGCAACAGGGCGGCAGCGCCCAGCGCCCACACATACTCGGGGATGCGGAAGGGACGGAACAGCAGGCCGATGGTGGCAACGGCGACCGCTGCCCAGATCACGAGGGGGGAATGGGGGGCAAGCATGGAGTGGGGGCTTCAGCGGCACCGGCAGCGACCCCGGCGCAGGTGCTCCTGGCGCACGCGATCAGCGGATGGGCGGCCGCTGCAATCATCGCAGGTTCCGGGATCGCCGCATCATACCGTGCGCACTGGCATGGCGACTGCTGGGGGGCCGGGCGCGTTGGTGACGAACCCGGCGTCCGGTGCGGATAGGCAATCAAGCGCGGTATGACTTCAGGCACTGCAGTTTGACTACATGTGTAGTCAGACTGCGGGCACACTCACTGGAAGAGAACGCAATGCCAACGTCCTGCTGGTTGTCCTGCGCCCTGGCCCTCGTGATCGGCATCGCGGGGCCCACCCATGCGACGCCGCGTGCCGACGCCCTCGCCACGATCGAGCGCAACGCGCGTGCTTCGCATTCCGATGCGGTGCTCGTGATGCATGACCGGGACACGCTGCTTGAGCTGAAGCCCGCCCCCGCGCAGGAATCCGTGCACCTGATGTCGGCAACCAAGTCCGTCGTCGCGCTGGGCATTGCGTTGCTGCTGGACGAAGGCAAGCTGGCTTCGATCGACGTACCGGTCAGCCAGATCTATCCGGAATGGAAACAGGGCAGGAAGAGCCGCATCACCGTGCGCATGCTGCTGGACCACACCTCCGGCCTGCAGAACGTGGCCAACGCGGGCGCCGAACTGGAAGGGGCCCCGGACCTGGTCAAACTGGCACTGGCAGCCGAGCTGAGTGACGACCCGGGCGCCGTGTTTTCCTACAACAACAAGGCCACCAACCTGCTGCCCGGCATTGTCGAGCGCCTGGCGGGCGAGCCGCTGGATGCCTACCTGGATGCGCGCCTGTTCAAGCCGCTGGGCATTGCCCACCACACCTGGATGAAGGATGAGGCAGGCACTCCGCTGGGAATGGCGGGCCTGTCCCTGCGTGCCGCCGATCTTGCCGCCATCGGGCAACTGTTGCTGGATGGAGGCGTGGCGCCGGATGGCAAACGACTGTTGAGTGAACGGTCAGTGGCATTGATCACTGCTGAAAGTGCCCGTTCGCCTGACGTGGGCCTGTTGTGGTGGCGGATACCAGCGTGGGAACGCTATCAGCTCAAACCCCGGCTGGATGACCTGCTGGCCGGGCACGGCGTTGACGATGACGTGCGCCGCGCCGTGCAGGCCAGCGCGGGGCGCACGTTCGACAGCCGGGGGCAGTTGATCGCATTCCTCACCGAACGGTTGGGTGCGGACGGGCCGCAGCGTTACGCCAGCCAGATCGCCGCGCGCGGCCTGAAGCTCGCCGATCTCTACGACATCACACGGGGACCGGTCGTCGGCTTTGCCGCCAACGGCTACCTGGGCCAATACCTGATGATCGTTCCGGAACAACGCGTCGTCGCAGTGCGCCTGATCCATCGGCGCGAGAGCCACCGCGCCCCACAGGACGACTACGCGTCCTTCTTCGCCGATGTCCTGCAATTGGCGCGGGCACTGCAGTAGGTGCTGCCGTCATCATGTCCACGCGCTCTGAACAACTTCCTGGAGCCTTCTTCACTGTCGTGCCGCCTAAGGTGGGATGACCCCTTGGCCGCCGGGATACTGAAGCATGTTTGATTACCAGGACTGGACCTTCCACGCCAATGGGCGCACGGTGGTGGCGCGCGTGGCGCTGGACGGCGACGGGGGCGGCACCATCAACCGATACCAGCTGATGCCCGGGCCGGCGCAGTCGGGGCTGTGCATCAAGGTCGCCTCCCAGGACGAGGCCGCGCAGAAACTGGAAGCCGAAGTGATGAAGCTGCTGGGACCGGAGTGGTAGCCCCTGCGTAGCGCCACGGTGAGCGGCTCATCTGCTCCGTCCACGATCACGGCGTTGGCCGCGAAAACGGCGGAGCCGGACGGAACGAGTACGGCGAGCCGACTGCGGCGGCGATGCGCTGGAGAGCGTTCACGGTGCGTTCCTTTCTGGATGACCCGCAGGCGCGGGCATCTTTCCTGCGGCGGGTGAGCGGTGACCGGATGCAGCGGCAGCCCGGTCATCAGTAGCGGGGTGATTCCAGCGCCGCTACGCGCGCTGCCGATTTGCTGCGCTGCATGGTGACAAGCGCGAACCCGGGTGATTACTCTCCGCTGCAACGCGATGGTAGCGCTACCAGTCGGACGGGGATCCAGGGTCCAGGGGCTGCCTTCTTTGCCGCGTGTTTGTCCTGGCAGGCTTGAAAAGCAAGTGTAAGTCGCGGCGTGCTCCAGCAGCCGTGCTGTTCGGTTTGGAATGCGGGCCACGCCCGTGCGTGCCCCTGGGAGGGGGCGGTACATCCATTCGATCGTATGTCAGAGGGGACTTTCATGAGCACTTGCAGTTTCCGTGGCACCCCGGGCCCGAGGTCCGGTTCATGAGCCGCGCGTTGGCGAAGTTCCGGTCCCGGGCCATGTTCACCTTCGTGGGTGGCGCCCTGGTCATCAATCCTGCGTTTGCGCAGGACGCAGCAACGGCAACCGGGCAGCAGCCGCAGAGCCAGTCGCAGCCCACCCAGCTCGATGCAGTGCAGGTCACGGGCATACGCAACAGCCTGAGCCAGGCCATGGACATCAAGCGCGACTCGGCGGGCGTGGTCGATGCGATCAGCGCCGAGGACATCGGCAAGTTCCCCGATACCAATCTTGCCGAGTCGTTGCAGCGCATCACCGGCATCTCCATCGAGCGCCGTGACGGCGAGGGCGCGCAGGTGACCGCGCGTGGCTTTGGTCCGCAGTTCAACATGGTCACGCTCAATGGTCGCCAGATGCCCGGCGCCGATGCATTCGGTGCCTCCGGGCAGGTGGCCATCGGCGGTGTCGACGGCGGCACTCGCGCCTTCAATTTCGCGCAGCTGGCCGCCGAGGCCATCAATGGCATCGAGGTCTACAAGACCAGCCAGGCACAGGTGCCCAGCGGTGGCATCGGCGCGACGATCAACATCCTGACCTCGCGCCCGCTCGACCACGCCGGCATCGTGGCCAATGCCGGGGCAAAGCTGGTCTCCGACCAGAGCCAGCCGTTCGACAACGACCTGACGCCGGAGCTGTCGGGCATCTTCAGTTACAGCAATCCGGAAAAGACCTTTGGCGTCAGCCTCAGCGCGAGCCAGCAGAAGCGCAAGGGCGGCTCGGTGCAGGCCACGGAGAACTACTGGAACGTGCAGCCCTGGACGGGGTCGATGCCGGGCAACCCGACCGTGGTGAACGCCCCGGCCGTCGGCCAGCTCTATGCGCGGCCCAACGACCTGCGCTACGCGTTCTCCGAATTCGAGCGCGAGCGAGTCAATGGCCAGGCCGTGCTGCAGTTCGCACCGACGGACAGCCTGACCCTGACCATGGATTACACCTACTCGACCAACGAGATCACCGAGAATCGTGGCGAGCAGGGCATGTGGCTGCAGAACAGCAACTACACCAATGTCCAGTTCGACACCTCCGGTGCGGTCGCCACCCCGGTCTACATCCGCGAGATCGCCGGCACCAAGGACTTCGGGCTGGAACAGCAGCGCAGCATGCAGGAGTACAAGCTGGGCTCGCTGGGCTTCAACGCGGTCTGGAATGTCAGCGACCGTTTCAAGCTCAGCTTCGATGCGCACAATTCGAAGAATGAAAGCCGCCCCAATGACCCACTGACCGGCGGCGGCTCCATCTTCATGAGCATTGCCGGCACCAACAACTGCACCCGTGGCCCGCATTGCGGTGGCTCCTGGGTACAGGAGTTGAACTTCAACAATGGCCTGCCGGTCGGCACCCAGGTCTGGTATCCCAGTACTGCCGATGCGATCGCCGGGACCAATGGCGTGGTCAATCCGGGCTTCCAGGAAGGCGAGATCGGCACCCAGGTGCTGCGCGTCAACGCGCAGACCCAGATCAGCAAGATCAAGCAGGCGCGTGTCGACGGCGAATGGAACTTCGACCACGGCCGCTTCCAGTTCGGCGTGGATACGAACAAGTCCACCACCCACCGCATCCAGGCCGCCGAGGCCTATTCGACACTGGGCGACTGGGGCGTGGCCAACGTGGACCGGGATACCGCCGCCGGCCTGATGGACCTGCTGCAGCCGGTCAGCATCGTCGGCCTGTTCGATGACTACAGTGCCAACAGCTGGCCGGCCTGGCGCGGCAATGCCGGGCAGCTCGCGCAATGGGCGTCGCGCGAGTACGGCGTCGGCCTGGGCGTGGATCCGCAACGCGCGGCCGACAACTTCGTGGAAGAGAAGACCAAGGCGGCGTACTTCCAGGTGGAGCTGGACGGGGAGCTGGGCGGCATGCGCACCAATACCCGCCTGGGCGTGCGCTATGAAACCACCGACGTGGTGTCGACCTCGGTCATTGCCGTTCCCGAGTCCATCGAGTGGCAGGCCAACAACGATTTCCGCATCGTGCTGTCCGATGAGCAGCAGCCCTTCACCGAGAAGGCCAGGTACAGCTACATCCTGCCCAACCTTGATTTCAGCATCGACCTCACCGAGGAACTGAAGGGTCGCGTTTCGTTCGGCAAGAGCATTGCCCGCGCGCCGTACGGCAACCTGTATGCAGGGCCCGGTGCCCAGCAGCCGTTCGGCTCGGTGCTGATCGATCCCTCGTCGCGCGCCAGCGGCAATTCGCAGAACCCGAGCCTGAAGCCGCTGGAATCGGACAACCTCGACCTGGGGCTGGAGTGGTACTTCGCCGATGCCAGCTATGTGTCATTGACCTACTGGAACAAGTCGGTCAGCAACTTCATCGGCAACACGGTCGTCCAGGAGAGCCTGTACGGCCTCACCGACCCGACCTCCGGGCCGGATGCGCGGGCGGCGTTGGACTTCCTGACCAGCGGCGCCTGCGTGGCCCAGGTCGGGCCGGCCAATGCGGCCGCCTGCTCAGCCAACGACACCTCGCTGTTCACCGCACTGGCGCTGCTGCGCAACAATCCAGCTGGCCTGGGCGCCTACAACGGCACCGATGCGCAGGTACTGGCCACCGAAGCGGCCTACGATCTGTATGGGCAGGCCAACGACCCGCTTTACCAGTTCAACGTCAATCGCCCGATCAACCAGAACAAGTCCAAGCTGCATGGCTGGGAACTGGGCGGCCAGTACTTCTTCGGTGACACCGGCTTCGGCGTGCTGGCCAACTACACCGTGGTCAAAGGTGATGTCGGCTACAACAATGGCGGCGATCCGGGTATCGACCAGTTCTCGCTCACCGGCCTGAGCGACACTGCCAACGCCATGCTGATGTACGAGAAGTACGGGTGGTCGGTGCGCCTGGCATGGAACTGGCGCGACCAGTACCTGATCCTGGCCAACCAGGGTTCCAGCCGCAATCCGTACTACGTGGAGCCGTACGAGCAGTGGGATCTCAGCGTCAACTACGCGCTGGATGACCACTGGTCCTTCAGCCTGGAGGCGATCAACCTGACCGGCGAGGATGTGCGGTGGCGCTCGCGCACCTCGCAGATGATCGTCAAGCTGGCCGACCAGAGCCCGCGCTACATGCTGGGCGTCCGCTACAAGTTCTGAGCCTGGTTGCCGATGCGCCCGGCACGGTACCGCTGCCCGCCAGCGGTGCCGTGCCGGGACGGTGTCGCCGCACCTGCCGCGCCTGCGCTACCCTGCTGGCCAGCCACCCCGCACTGGACTGGATACCTCGATGGCCCGCTATGAAATGCTCAACAACATCGCGCATCGGGACCTGAAGGTCGCCATCGGATTCGGGCCGCAGTTCGGCGATGCGGTGGGCATGGTGCCGGCCTATCCCAGCGAGTTCGCCGAACTGCAGCGCGAGTATCCGATCTTCCTGCGCCGGGAGGCCGGGACCGGGGCGTGGCAGTCCGTGGCCCTGCTGGGTTTCGAGCAGCACGAGAACCTGTACCTGCAGGACGGACGCTGGAATGCCTCCTACCTGCCCGGCGCGGCCGCAAAAGGGCCGTTCCTGATCGGCTTCCAGGAGCACTACGTGGACGGCCTGCTCACCCAGGACGCGGTGATGCACGTCGACCTGGACCATCCGCGTGTCACCTCCGGCGCCGGTGAGCCGGTGTTCCTGCCGCAGGGTGGAAACACGCCTTACCTGGACCACATCGCTGGCGTGCTGCGCGGCATCCACGAGGGCAGTGCCTTCGCGGCCGGCATGTTCACGATGCTCGACGACTGTGGCCTCATCCAGCCGGTCACGCTTGATGTGCAGCTCGCGCCGCATCACCGCGTGGGCGTGAGCGGATTGCACGGCATCGACCGCGAGCGACTGGCGGCGCTGGACAGTTCACGCCTGGCGGCGTTGAACCGCGCCGGTTACCTGGAAGGTGCGTACCTGATGCTTGCGTCGCTGCATAACATGCGCCGCCTGATCGCCGAGAAGCAGCGCCGTCTCCGCGTCCAGGACGGCACCGCGCAGGCGGTCAGGAACTGACCGGTGCAAGCCCGCCTGCCGATACGGATCCTGGAAGGCATCGATCCTGCTGGCTTGCCATTGGCCGCCCTGGTGGAGGCCGGTGAGCCGGTCGTACTGCGCGGCATCGCCAGCGGTTGGCCACTGGTCCAGGCCGGACTGGGTAGCGCGCGTGACGCGATGGCGTACCTGTGCAGCGTCGATGCGGGTGCGCCCATCCAGTACTCGTTCGGCGGCGCCGAGATCGCGGGTCGCCCGTTCTACAGCGCGGACTTCACCCGGCTGAACTTCGAAGTGCGGCGCGGTGTACTCGCCCAGGTGCTGGAAGAGATCGCCGCGACGTTGCATGCGCCGCGGCCGCCAACCTATTACGTGGCCTCGCTGCCGATCACGCGGGCACTGCTGCCGGCATTCGCGCAGGCCAACGATGCCGGGCTGGCGAAGCAGGGCATCGACGCCACCGCCAGCATCTGGATCGGCAACCGGGTGACGGCCTCGTGCCATTTCGACACACCCGACAACCTCGCCTGCTGCGCGGTGGGGCAGCGCGAGTTCACGCTGTTCCCGCCCGCCCAGGTCGACAACCTGTATCCGGGCCCGCTCGATCCCACGCCGGGCGGACAGGTGGTCAGCGTGGTGGACTTCGAGCGCCCCGACTTCGATCGGCATCCACGTTTCCGCGAGGCGCTGGCGCATGCACGCAGCGCGGTACTTGGGCCCGGCGATGCGATCTTCATTCCCAGCATGTGGTGGCACCATGTACGCAGCCTGGAACCGTTCAACGTGCTGGTGAACTACTGGTGGCGAAGCTCGCCGGCCTGGCTGGGGTCGCCGCTGGCGGCGCTGCAGCACGCGATGTGGTCCGTGCGCGACCTGCCAGCGCGTGAGAAGCAGGCCTGGGAAGGGCTCTTCCGTTACTACGTATTCGGCCCCGGCGAGCGCGCCGGGCAACACCTGCCTGACACGGCGCGCGGGGATCTGGCACCGTTCGACGAGCAGCGCGCCCGCCGCATGCGCGCGATGCTGCTGGGCAGGCTCAACCGTTGAGAGAGGGCACCGTGTTGGATACCCAGAGCACGCCTGCAGGGCGCATCCGCAAGGTGGTCATTGCCGGTGGCGGTACGGCGGGATGGCTGGCCGGCTGCGCGCTGGCGCATCAGTTCCGTGACCAGCTGCAGATCACGCTGGTCGAGTCCGAGCAGATCGGCACGGTCGGCGTCGGTGAGTCCACCGTGCCGCCGATCCGCACCTTCCATCGCTTCCTGCAGATCGACGAGCAGGAGTTCCTGCGCGCGGTGGCCGGCACCTTCAAGCTGTCGATCTCGTTCGAGAACTGGCGCCTGCCGGGGGATCGCTTCTTCCATCCGTTCGGCACCATCGGCCATGGCACCTGGGCGGCACCCTTCCATCACTTCTGGCTGGACAGCCTGCGCCGCGGCATGCCCTCGGAGCTGGGCGACTTCAGCCTGGAGAGCATCGCATCGCATGGCGACCGCTTCTCGCTGCATACCCAGCCGCAGGCCAGCTATGCGTATCATTTCGATGCCAGCCTGTATGCGCGGTTCCTGCGCCGCAGGGCCGAGGCCCACGGCCTGCACCGGATCGAAGGCAGGATCGCCCAGGTCAGGCAGCACGCGCACGACGGTTCGGTGCAGGCGCTGGTACTGGACGACGGCCAGGTGATCGAGGGCGACCTGTTCATCGACTGCACCGGCTTCCGTGGCCTGCTGATCGAGCAGACGCTGGCCACCGGCTACGAGGACTGGCACGAATGGCTGCCGTGCGACCGCGCCGTGGCGGTGCAGACCGAAGCGGTGGCGCCGCCGGTGCCCTATACCCGGGCGATCGCCCACGAAGCGGGGTGGCGCTGGCACATCGCGCTGCAGCACCGCGTTGGCTGCGGGCTGGTGTATGACAGCCGCCACCTGTCCGATGACGAGGCCGCAGCGAAGCTGCTGCGCGATGCCGGGGCTCCACCCTTGCGCGATCCATGGAAGGTGCCGTTCCGCAGCGGGCGCCGGCTGAAGGCCTGGAACAGGAACGTGGTGTCGCTCGGGCTGGCCAGCGGCTTCATCGAACCGCTGGAGTCGACCAGCATCCATCTGACGATCAGCGCGGTAGTGCGCCTGATCCAGCTGTTCCCGTTCGACGGCATCAGTGCGTCGCTGGTGAAGCTGTACAACGATGTCAGCCGCCAGGAAATGGAGCACGTGCGCGACTTCATCATCCTGCACTACCATGCAACGCAGCGCACCGAACCGATGTGGAAGGCGTGTCGCGAAATGCGCGTGCCCGAATCGCTGCAGCAGCGGCTGAGCGCGTGGCGCGAGCGTGCACATGCGTGGCAGGACCCCGGCGAGGTTTTCCGCGTGGAATCCTGGACCAGCGTGCTGCTCGGGCAGGGCATCGCGCCCGGTCCCGCCCACCCGCTGGCGCGGGCCGTGAGTGACGCCGATCTGCGCACCCTGTTGAAGGGCATCCAACAGCCCGTGCAGCAGGCTGCCGCGCAGATGCCGGCGCAGGCGGAGTTCATCGCGCAGTACTGCAGGTCCGGCGTGGACGTGTGGCGTTCGACGGCAGCAGGCGCGTAACAGGGTTTTGCGTTGCAGCACGCTTTTTCCGCTGCAGCTGGTTACAGTGCGGCAACACCGCTGGCGATGACGCGCGCGGTGGCAACGAGGGGGCCGGACACCACGCCCCCTTTTTGAGTCCACGGAATGTTAGCGCTACCTTTTTTTGATCGGAGGCGGTTTCGATGGGTCTGGTTGCAGGGATCGATGCAGGGACGCAGAGCCTGAAGGTGCTGGTCTATGACCCGCGGACGCAGGTGGTGGTGGCCTCGGCCAGCGTGCCGCTCGCGCTGGACAGCGGTGCCGACGGCAGCCGTGAACAGGCGCCTGCCGGCTGGGTGTCGGCCCTGCGCGACTGCTTTGCCAGGATCGACCCCTCGCTGCGCGCTCGCATCGTCGCACTGGCGGTATCGGGGCAGCAGCATGGGTTCGTGCCGGTTGATGATGCTGGCGAGGTACTGGCGCCGGCCAAGCTGTGGTGCGACACCAGCACCTCGGCCGAATGCATCCAGATCATGGACGCCGTGGGCGGGTTCCAACGGACCATCGCGCTGGCGGGCAACCCGATCCTGGCCGGCTACACAGCGTCCAAGCTGCCCTGGACCCGGATCCACCGTGCCGACGCCTATGCGCGGCTGGCGACCATCCTGCTGCCACACGACTACCTGAATTTCGTGTTGACCGGGCAGCGGTTCTGCGAGCTTGGCGATGCGTCCGGAACCGGCTGGCTGGACGTGCGCACACGCACCTGGTCGCAGGAACTGCTGCGCGCCACCGATCCTGATCGTGATCTTGCCGCCTGCCTGCCGCCGATCGCCGCACCCGACGCCCTGTTCGATATCGCGCCGAAGGCCGCGGCCGCGCTCGGGCTTGCAGCGGCGGTGAAGGTGGCCGTTGGCGGCGGCGACAACATGATGGCGGCGATCGGCACCGGCTGCGTCACGGAAGGTCGACTGGCGATGAGCCTGGGAACCTCCGGAACGCTGTTCGCCTATTCCGGCTCGCCAATGATCGATCCGGACGGCGCGTGGGCGGCGTTCTGCTCGTCCACCGGTGGCTGGCTGCCGCTGATCTGCACCATGAACTGCACCGTAGCCACCGAACGCGTGGCCAGCGCCTTCGGTTTCAGCACCCGCGACGGCGATGCGCACCTCCACGCGACGCCGCCGGGCGCAGGGGGGCTGGTGATGCTGCCGTTCCTCAATGGCGAACGCACCCCCGACCTGCCGCTGGGCAAGGGCGTGCTGGCTGGCCTGGACATTGCCAATTTCACCCCGGCGCACGTGTACCGCGCCGCCGTGGAGGGCGCGACCTACAGCCTGAAGTACGGCTACGACGCCTTCGTCCGCGCGGGCATGCAGTTCGATCGCATCGTGCTCACCGGCGGCGGCAGCAACAGCGCGGCCTGGCGTCAGCTGGTGGCTGATGTGTTCGGCCTGCCGGTGGACGTCCCGGTGCAGGCCGAAGGCGCGGCGTTTGGTGCGGCACTGCAGGCGCTGTGGGCGCTCGCCCGGGCGCAGGGAGACGCCACCTCGATCAGCGACATCACCGCGCGCCACGTCACCGTCGATCCCGCGCAGTCCGCACGGCCGGATCCGGATCGCAGTGCTGCCTATGCACGGGCCTACGCACGCTTCCTCAGCCATCTCGATGCCATCACGCCGCTGCAGCGCGGCTGATGGCTCCTCCACGACACCCCGTACAACGACAGGAGCACGCACCATGAGCACGCAGCCCTTCATCGGCGCCAAGGAGTACTTCCCCGGCGTCGGCCGCATTCCGTTCGAGGGCAAGGGCTCGGACAATCCGCTTGCCTTCAAGGTCTACGATGCAAACCGGGTCATCGGTGGCAAGACCATGCAGGAGCATCTGCGCTTCGCCGTGTGCTACTGGCACACCTTCTGCAATGCCGGGCACGATCCGTTCGGCCCGGGTACCCGACAGTTCCCGTGGGAGGCAGCCTCGCCACTGGCCACGGCCGAAGCGAAGGTGGACGCGGCGTTCGAGTTCTTCACCAAGCTGGGCGTGCCGTACTGGTGCTTCCACGATATCGACCTGGCGCCGGATGCCGACGACATCGGCCAGTACCAGAAGAACCTCTCGCACATGGTGGCCCTGGCCAAGGCGCGCCAGGAGGCCACCGGCGTCAAGCTGCTGTGGGGCACGGCCAACCTGTTCTCGCACCCGCGTTACATGAACGGCGCATCGACCAACCCCGACTTCGCGGTGGTCGCGCGCGCAGCGGTGCAGGTCAAGGCCGCGCTGGAGGCCACGGTCGAACTCGGCGGCGAGCACTACGTGTTCTGGGGCGGACGCGAAGGTTATGCGTCGCTGGCCAATACCCAGATGAAGCGCGAGATCGAACATTTCGCGCGCTTCCTCGCCATGGCCCGCGACTACGGCCGCAGCATCGGCCTGAAGGGCAACTTCCTGATCGAGCCCAAGCCGATGGAGCCGATGAAGCACCAGTATGACTTCGACAGTGCCACGGTGGTGGGCTTCCTGAAGGAGCATGGGCTGGACAAGGACTTCAAGCTCAACATCGAAGCCAACCACGCCACGTTGTCCGGGCACACCTTCGAGCACGACCTGCAGGTTGCGTCCGACCATGGCCTGCTCGGCAGCATCGATGCCAACCGCGGCAACGCGCAGAACGGCTGGGACACCGACCAGTTCCCCAGCGATCTGTACGACACGGTGGGTGCGATGCTGGTCGTGCTGCGCCAGGGCGGGCTGGAGGGCGGGTTGAACTTCGATGCCAAAGTGCGCCGTGAGTCGACCGACCTTGAGGATCTGTTCATTGCCCATATCGGCGGCATGGATGCGTTCGCACGCGGGCTGGAGGTTGCCCATGCACTGCTGACCGAGTCGCCCTGGGAGCAATGGCGCAAGGAGCGCTACGCGAGTTTCGACAGCGGCGCCGGCCAGGAGTTCGAGCGTGGCACGCTCAGCCTGCCGGACCTGGCGGGCCTGGCCGCCCGCCTCGGCGAACCGCACCAGGCCAGCGGCAAGCAGGAGCGTTACGAAAACCTGCTCAACCAGTACCTGCTGCGCTGAGCGCGGCAACGGTGCACTCAAGGGGACGGGAATGAACCAGGCAGCAGGCAGCGGTGAGAACACCCGGCTGATCGTACTGATCAGCGTGGTAGCGACGATTGGCGGTTTTCTGTTCGGCTTCGACAGCGGCGTGATCAACGGCACCCAGGACGGCCTGCACCAGGCGTTCCGGTCCGGTGAATGGATGCAGGGGTTCGAGATCGCGTCGATGCTGCTGGGCTGTGCGGTGGGCGCGTTCAGTGCTGGCCGCCTGGCCGACCGCCTCGGCCGTCGCAACGTGCTGATCCTGTCGGCGGTGATGTTCCTGCTGTCGGCACTCGGTGCCGGGGCGGCGGCCTCGTCGGGCTGGTTCATTGCGGCGCGGGTGGTGGGTGGGTTCGCGGTAGGCGCGGCGAGCGTGATCTCGCCGGCCTACATTGCCGAGGTCGCTCCGGCCCGCTATCGCGGCCGCCTGGCCACGGTGCAGCAGATCGCGATCATCACCGGGCTCACCGCTGCCTTCCTGTCCAACTACCTGCTGGCGGCCGCAGCGGGCGCGTCGACCGAGCCGCTGTGGGCCGGGCAGGCTGCCTGGCGCTGGATGTTCTGGATGCAGGCCGCGCCATCGCTGGTGTTCCTGCTGCTGTTGCTGACCATTCCTGAGAGCCCGCGCTACCTGGTGGTCAAGCGGCGCAAGGACGACGCGCTGCGCGTGCTGACCCGGCTGCTCGGCAACGACAAGGCCCGCGCCACGCTCGAAGAGATCGATGCCTCGCTGTCCAACGACCACCATCGCCCGCGCCTGTCCGATCTGAAGAGCCGGGCGACCGGGCGGATCCGCCCGATTGTGTGGGTCGGCGTCGGGCTGGCCTGCTTCCAGCAGCTGGTCGGCATCAACGTGGTGTTCTATTACGGCGCCGTGCTGTGGCAGGCGGTCGGCTTTTCCGAAAACGACGCGCTGCTGATCAACGTGCTGTCCGGCGCGCTGAGCATCGGCGCCTGCGTGGTCACGGTGCTGCTGATCGACCGGATCGGCCGCAAGCCCCTGCTTTGGTTCGGCTCGGCCGGGATGTCGCTGTCGCTTGCACTGGTGGTGGTCGCGTTTGCAAGTGGTTCACTGGCCGACGGGCATCTGCAGCTACCCGGGCGCATGGGCACGCTGGCGCTGGTGGCGGCCAATGCCTATGTCGTGTTCTTCAACCTGTCGTGGGGGCCGGTGATGTGGGTGATGCTGGGCGAGATGTTCCCGAACCAGATCCGCGGTTCGGCACTGGCGGTCGCCGGCGCAGCGCAATGGACCTCCAACTTCGTGGTGACGGTGACGTTCCCGATGCTGCTGGCCGCGGCCGGGCTGGCGGCCACCTACGGCATCTACCTGGTGGCGGCGATCATCTCGGTGATTTTCGTGGTCCGGCATGTGCACGAGACCAAGGGCAAGGAACTGGAGCAGATGGAAGGATGAGCGCCATGACATCGCAGACCTCCGTATCCCGCAGCGGCATGCTGCTCGCAGTAGTGATGCTGGGATTGCTCGGTTGCCACGGCCAGGACCGGCCCGCCGCCACTGCGGGAACCGCCAGCGACCCGTGGCCGCAGGTCACCTGGCCACTGGCCGCGGATCCTGCTCTGGAGAAGCGGATCACCGACCTGATGGCCGGCATGACGGTGGAGGAAAAGGTCGGCCAGCTCGTGCAGGGCGACATTGCCAGCCTCACCCCCGATGACGTGCGGCGCTACCGCCTTGGTTCGATCCTGGCCGGTGGCAATTCCGACCCCGGTGGCCGCTACGATGCGTCGCCAGCCGAGTGGCTGGCGCTGGCAGACGCCTTCTACGACGCCTCCATGGACACGTCGAAAGGCGGCAAGGCCATTCCGCTGCTGTTCGGCATCGATGCCGTGCACGGGCAGAGCAACATCATTGGCGCCACGTTGTTCCCGCACAACATCGGGCTGGGCGCCACGCGCAATCCGGAGCTGCTGCGGCAGATCGGTGGCATCACCGCGCTGGAAACCCGCGTCACCGGCATGGAGTGGACGTTCGCACCGACCGTTGCGGTACCCCAGGATGATCGCTGGGGCCGCAGCTACGAGGGCTACTCGGAATCGCCCGAGGTGGTGGCCAGCTATGCCGGCGCCATGGTGGAGGGATTGCAGGGCAGGGTGGGAACACCGGAGTTCCTCGATGGCCGCCATGTGATCGCCTCGGTGAAGCACTTTCTCGGTGATGGCGGCACCACCGACGGCAAGGACCAGGGCGACACCCGCATCAGTGAGCCGGACCTGGTGCGCATCCACGCCGCCGGATACCCGCCGGCCATCGCCGCCGGCGCGCAGACCGCGATGGCATCGTTCAACAGCGTCAATGGTGAAAAGATGCATGGGCACCGGCACTACCTCACCGATGTGCTCAAGGGACGCATGAACTTCGGTGGCTTCGTGGTGGGCGACTGGAATGGTCATGGCCAGGTCAAGGGCTGCACCACCACGGACTGCCCGGCCACGATCAACGCGGGCCTGGACATGGCGATGGCCTCGGACAGCTGGAAAGGCTTCTACGAGACGACGCTGGCTGCGGTGAAGGACGGCCGGATAACGCCGCAGCGCCTGGACGATGCGGTGCGCCGGATCCTGCGGGTCAAGTTCCGCCTGGGGCTGTTCGAGGCCGGCAGGCCGTCCACGCGGGCCGTTGGCGGGCAGTTCGCACTGATCGGCGCGCCGGCACATCGCGCGGTGGCCCGGCAGGCCGTGCGCGAATCGCTGGTCCTGCTGAAGAACCAGAACGGCGTCCTGCCGCTGTCGCCGAAGCAGCGGATCCTCGTGGCCGGCGACGGTGCCAACGATGTCGGCAAGCAGGCCGGGGGCTGGACGCTCAACTGGCAGGGCACCGGCACCACGCGCAAGGACTTCCCCAATGCGGACTCCATCTACGAGGGCATCGCGCGCCAGGCCAGGGCGGCCGGTGGTGAAGCCGTGCTTGCCGTTGACGGTCGCTATGCAGTGAAACCCGACGTGGCGGTGGTGGTGTTTGGCGAAGACCCCTATGCCGAGTTCCAGGGGGACCGGCCCACCTTGGCCTACAAGCCGGGCAACGAAACGGATCTGGCGCTGCTCAAGCGACTCAAGGCCGATGGCATACCGGTCGTCGCGGTCTTCCTGAGCGGGCGGCCGCTCTGGGTGAACCGGGAAATCAATGCCGCCGATGCCTTCGTGGCCGCGTGGCTGCCGGGCTCGGAAGGCGCCGGCATTGCCGATGTACTGCTGCGCGGAAGCGATGGCCGGGTGCAGCACGATTTCAAGGGCAAGCTCAGTTTCAGCTGGCCGCGCACCGCCACCCAGTACGCCAACAACGTCGGCCAGAAGGACTACGATCCGTTGTTTGCGTTCGGCTTCGGCCTGACCTACGCCGACAACGGCGACCTGGCCGCGCTGCCGGAGGCATCGGGCCTGACCGGCAACGAGGGCGCGACCGGCGTGTTCTTCGCGCGCGGTGATGCAGGCCCCGGCATGGCGCTGCGCCTTGAGCAGGCCGCAGGCCAGGGCCTGACCGTGACCCGCGTGCCGGACGCATTGCCCGATGATCGGCTGAAGATCACCGGCGTGGATCATCTGGCGCAGGAGGATGGGCGACGCCTGGCCTGGTCGGGCAAGGGCGAGGCCGTTGCTGCACTGCAGTCGCACACGGCGCTGGACCTGCAGCGCGAATCCAACGGTGACCTGATGCTGCTGACCACGCTGCGCGTGGACGCTGCGCCGGAGGGTGAGGCGTGGCTGTCGGTCGGTTGCGGCGTGGGCTGCTCGGCACGCATCGCCATCGGGCCGTCGCTGGCGGCGCTTCCACAAGGCCAGTGGAAGCGCGTTGGCGTGCCGCTGAAGTGCCTGGCCAAGGCGGGTGCAAAGCTGGACGCGATCGACCGACCGTGGTCGGTGGTGACGGCCGATGCGATGACGATCTCCGTGTCACGCGTCGCGCTGGGCGCACTGAACGAAGCCGAGGTCGCCCTTGGATGCGGCGCATGATTGCTGCCGGCCTGACCGGCACCCTGCCGCCTACTGCGCAGGCGCAGGCATGAGGGCGGGGCCTTCGCTACCGGCGCGTGGGCGGTGCGGCTACCGAACCGCGTGCGATCAGCCGATGCGGCATCACATGTTCGCGCAGCACCGTTGCGTCCCCCGCAGGACGGCGGATGGTGCGCAGCAGGATGTCGATGGCCGCGTTGGCCATCGAGGCGATGGGCTGGTGGATCGTGGTCAGTTCCGGCCACACGGTGGTGGCGGCCGAGGTGTCATCGAAACCCACCACCGACAGGTCGCGTGGCAC
Source organism: Stenotrophomonas muris (assembly GCF_052751275.1). Classification (NCBI taxonomy): domain Bacteria; kingdom Pseudomonadati; phylum Pseudomonadota; class Gammaproteobacteria; order Lysobacterales; family Lysobacteraceae; genus Stenotrophomonas; species Stenotrophomonas muris. The sequence continues at coordinate 1,419,321 of NZ_CP199879.1, forward strand.
TTCCAGCCCGCGCCGATGCGCCACGGAGATGGCGGCGGCGCCCATGTCGTCGTTGCTGGCGAAAATCGCGGTCGGTGGCCGGCGCTGGGACAGCAGCTTCTCGGCCGCTGCCAGGCCGGACCGGTAGGTGTAGTCACCGTGCTGGACCAGGCCGGGCTCCACCGCCAGCCCGGCCTCGCGCAGGGCGGTGACGAAGCCGTCGTAGCGGAGCGCACTTGCGCTCAGGTCATCGCGCCCACGGATGAAACCGATGCGGGTGTGTCCCTGCCGGAGCAGGTGATCGGTCATTTCCCTACCCGCACTGAAATCGTCGATGCGGACGCAGGACAGGGCCTCGCTCAGGCGACCCGATGCGATGGCCACCACCGGAATGCCAGCCTTGACCAGTTCGCTTACGGCGGCCTGCGATTCGCACAGCGGCGGCGGCAGGATCACGCCGTCGACGCGTCCGGCGAGCGCACGCGCCGCCCTGCGTTCGGATTCGGCATCCAGGTTGTCCCAGTAGTCGATGACCAGCTGGATGGCGGAACTGGAGGCGACGCGCAGCAGGCCCACCAGCAGTTCGCGCAGGTAGGCGCCGCTGGGGTTGGTGTAGATCAGCGCAATGCGCGTGTGCTGTGCAGCGGCCAGCGAACTGGCGGCAAGATTGGGCGTATAGCCCAGCTCACGCACGGCGCGCAGCACGCGCTCGCGGGTGACGTCGCGCACCTTGCCCTGGTTGATTACCCGCGACACGGTCATCGGCGAAACGCCGGCAAGGGCCGCAACCTCGTCGATCGTCACGCCTGCGGTTCTGCGGCGAACCGATTTCTTCGGCTTGTCCAATGCACGATCCCTTTGTTCTTGGTGGCGCTGCCGCGCGGGTGCGAAGGACGATGATGCGCTGCCCCGGGCCCGGACGTAGTCTACAAAGGCGCATGTTAACGCCGTTGTTGCGCGCTGTCGGCACGCAGCTGTGGGCCCTGCTCGTGCTGCTGGCCTGTGTTGGCGGGGCACGGGCGGAGGATGGCTATGCGCTGTGGATGCGCTACCAGCCGGTTGCCGCAACGGTCGCTGCCGATTACCGGCGGCAACTGGCCGAAGTGGTGGCCCCGGATCGCACGCCGATGCAGCGCGCCACCCGCGACGAGCTTGCGCGCAGCCTCCCTGGATTGCTGGGAGCGGCGCCGCCAATGCGAACGGCAATCAGTACCGAGCGTGCCCTGGTGCTGGGCACGCCGCAATCTTCGACACTCGTCGCCGCGTACGGCAACGAGATCGCCACGTTGGGCAACGAGGGGTTCCTGATCCGGCGGGTCCGGATCGAGGGGCGCGATGTGCTGCTTGTGGCGGCACGCCAGGATGTCGGCGTGCTGTATGGCATGTTCCATCTGCTACGCCTGCTGCAGCGTGGCACCCCGCTGCAGGCGCTGGATGTGCGTGAGTCGCCGCAGGTCGCACTGCGTGTGCTCAACCATTGGGACAACCTGGATCGTTACGTCGAGCGTGGCTATGCGGGCAGCTCGCTGTGGGACTGGCAGACGTTGCCGCAGTGGCGTGACCCGCGTTACACCGACTACGCCCGTGCCAACGCCTCGCTCGGCATCAACGGCACCGTCCTCAACAACGTCAATGCCAGTGCGCTGAGCCTGTCGCCGGCCTATCTGGCCAAGGCCGCCGCGCTGGCCGACCTGTTCCGGCCCTATGGCATCCGGGTCTACCTGAGCGCGCGCTTCAGTGCGCCCATCGAGCTTGGCGGCCTGGCAACGGCTGATCCGCTGGATCCGGCTGTGCGGCGCTGGTGGCGCGACAAGGTCGATGAGATCCATGCGCGCATTCCGGATTTCGGCGGTTTCCTGGTCAAGGCGAACTCGGAGGGGCAACCCGGCCCGCAGGATTACGGTCGTTCCCATGCCGACGGCGCCAACCTGCTGGCCGAGGCACTGGCGCCCTACAACGGCGTAGTGATGTGGCGCGCCTTCGTGTACTCGCACCAGGTTCCCGAAGATCGCGCCAAGCAGGCGTACAGCGAGTTTGTCGGGCTGGACGGTGCCTTCCGCCCCAACGTGATCGTGCAGGTGAAGAACGGTCCCATCGACTTCCAGCCGCGCGAGCCGTTCCATCCGCTGTTCGGCGCCATGCCACGCACGCCGCTGATGATGGAACTGCAGATCACCAAGGAGTACCTGGGTTTTGCGACGCACCTGGTGTACCTGGGAACGCTTTACGAAGAAGTGCTGCAGGCCGACACCCATGCACGTGGCGAGGGCTCCACGGTCGCCCGCGTGATCGACGGCTCGTTGGAAGGTCATGCACTGACCGGCATCGCCGGCGTTGCGAACATTGGCGTAGACCGCACCTGGAGCGGCTCGCATTTCGACCAGGCCAACTGGTACGCGTTCGGGCGACTGGCATGGAATCCGCAGCAGTCCGCGCGCGGCATTGCCGAGGACTGGGCCGCGCTGACCTTCTCGCCCGACCCGCAGGTGACCGGCCCGATCGTGCGGATGATGATGGACTCGCGCGAGGCGGCAGTGGACTACATGACGCCGCTTGGGTTGCATCACCTCATGGCACGCGGCCATCACTACGGTCCCGGCCCCTGGGTGGACGGCGGCCCGCGTGCGGACTGGACGTCGGTCTACTACCACCGTGCAGACCGCAACGGCATCGGCTTTGACCGCAGCGCAAGCGGAAGCAACGCCGTGGGGCAGTACTTCCCGCCGGTTGCCGGGGTTTATGGCGATCCGGCGCGGGTGCCCGAGTCGCTGCTGCTGTGGTTCCATCACGTGCCGTGGGACCGCCGCATGCGCTCGGGCAGGACGCTGTGGGACGAACTGGTCGGGCGCTATTCGCGGGGTGTGCGCCAGGTGCAGTCGATGCAGGCGACCTGGGCGGGCCTGCGTGACCGGATCGATCCGCAGCGGCACCAGCAGGTGGCGGCGTTCCTGCAGATCCAGCGCGAGGAAGCGCAGTGGTGGCGCGATGCCAGTGTGGCGTACTTCCAGTCAGTCAGCGGCCGACCGCTGCCGGCGGGAGAACGGCCACCGCCACAGCCGTTGTCGTACTACCAGGCGTTGCAGTTTCCCTTCGCACCCGGAGATGGGCGATGAACCGGTTCGGATGGTCCGCGCGCGCGGCGGCGTTGATGGTGCTGGCGTGGCTTGCCGCACCGGTGGCGGCCGGCGAAACGACGGGTTTGCTGCACCCGCTGTTCCAGGACCATGCGGTCCTGCAGCGCGACCGGCCGATCACCGTCTGGGGCCAGGCAAGCCCTGGGCAGGCGGTATCGGCCACCTTCGCGGGCCAGGCGGTGGCCACACAGGCCGATAGGGCAGGCCGCTGGCAGGCCATGTTCCCCGCCATCGCCGCAGGCGGCCCGTACACCCTCGAGGCAACCGCCGGGACCCGGCGTGAGACGGCGCGGGATCTTCTGGTCGGCGACGTCTGGTTGTGCGCGGGGCAGTCGAACATGGAGCTGCCGGTCTGGCGCTCGCTCAACGCAGCCAGCGAGATCGCCTCGGCCACGCTGCCACGGATCCGGCTGTTCAGCGTGCCGAAGGACGCGGCCGTGCAGGCGCAGGAGAGCTTCAAGGGTGACCCTGGATGGACGCGGGCAACGCCCGATTCGGTGCGCGGTTTCTCTGCAGCCTGCTTCTATTTCGCCCGCGAACTGCAGCGCACGGTTGCCGTACCGATGGGGCTGATCCAGGCAGCGTGGGGCGGCTCGCGGATCGAGGCCTGGACCAGTACCGATGCCCTGCGCGGGCAAGGTGGCATGGACGAGGCCCTCGATATTCTCGCGCGCTCTGCCCGTGATCCGCTGGAGGCACGCGCAGCCTGGGGCCGCCACTGGCAGCACTGGTGGGAGACGCGCGAAGGGGCGCTGCCGGGCGACGCACCTTGGCGCGCGGATACCGATGACCGCGCATGGTCGCACGCACCGGCCACACTGGGCGCATGGGAGCGGTGGAACGAGCCCGCGCTTGCCGATTACAACGGCATGGTCTGGTATCGCACGCAGGTGGTGCTGAGCGCTGAACAGGCTGCACGCGGCGCGACCCTGGAGCTGGCATCGGCCGACGAGGTGGACGTGACCTGGGTGAACGGGGTCGCCGTCGGCAGCCAGTACGGCGCCGGCCAGAGGCGCTATCCGTTGCCGAGTGGCCTGTTGAAGGCGGGATCCAACAGCATTGCGGTCAACGTGCTGGACACCTACGGCGAAGGCGGCCTGGCCGGCCCCTCAACGGCATACGGCCTGCAGTTCGACAACGGCGAGCGCGTGGCACTGCAGGGCCTCTGGAAATACCGGGTGGCGGCGGGCCAGCAGGCGCCGCCTTTCGCGCCATGGCAGGCCGCCACCGGGCTGTCGACGCTGTACAACGGGATGATCGCACCGCTCGGGGGCTTCGGGCTGCGCGGCATGCTCTGGTATCAAGGTGAATCGAACACCAGCGATGGTGCGGCGTATGCGATGCGGTTGCGTGCGCTGCGCGAGGACTGGCGGCGGCAGTTCGGTGCGCGCACGCCACTGCTGCTGGTGCAGCTGGCCGGCTACGGCCAGCCGCCGGTGGTGCCCGCCGCCAGCGGTTGGGCGCAGGTGCGTGAGGCGCAGCGGCGCGTCGCCGCCGAGGATGCGCGGAGCGGGCTCGCCATTGCCATCGACATCGGCGACGCCTACGACATCCATCCGCCGAACAAGCAGGAGCTCGGGCGCCGCCTGGCGCGCGTGGCGCGCCACGTGGTGTACGGCAAGCAGGACGTGGCGCCGTCGGGTCCGCGAGCGGTAACGGCCGTGCGGACGCCCGCTGGCGTGGCCATTGCGTTCGAGGATGTCGAAGGCGTGCTCACCGCGACCGGCGCGCTGCGTCCGATTGGTTTTGAACTGTGCGGGACCAGGGGTGATACCCGCCACTGCGACTACGGCGACGCCGAACTGGATGGGCGCCGGATCCTGCTGCGCGGCCCGCTGTCGACGCACGCAACGCATGTCCGCTATTGCTGGGCCGATGGCCCGGTGTGCACGCTACGCGACCGCAGCGGGGCACCGGCAGGCCCGTTCGAACTTCCCATTGCCGAAGCCGAGACGCGACGATGATGACGTTGTCCAAGCAGTCCCCTCCGGTCCGCGACAGGGCCGGCCTGAGGTCGATGGCGCGCCACCTGCTGGCGGCGGCACTCCTGCTGTCGGCCGCAACCAGCCCGGCCAGCGCGCCGCCGGACGCACCGCCGGTGTACTTCGACTGGTTCGAATACCGCGGCCACGACGCGGCCTTCGACACGCCGCTGCCGGCCGGCCACTACCGCAATCCGGTGCTGGCCGGCTTCCATGCCGATCCCAGCATCGTGAGCGCGAACGGCCGGTTCTACCTGGTCAATTCCAGCTTCACCTATTTCCCGGGCATTCCGGTGTTCGAGAGTGCCGACCTGGTTCACTGGAAGCAGATCGGCAACGTGATCGACCGCGCCACGCAGCTGGATTTCGACGGACTGAGCGTCTCGCGCGGCATCTTCGCGCCCACCATCGAATACCACGATGGGGTCTTCTACGTGGTGACCACGGCCACCGACAGTGGCGGCAACTTCATTGCCACCGCGCGCGACCCGGCCGGTCCGTGGTCCGATCCGCACTGGCTGCCCGGCATCGATGGCATCGATCCATCACTGTTCTTCGATGACGACGGCAAGGTGTACCTGGTCAACAACGATGCACCGCCCGGCCCGCCGCGCTACGACGGGCACCGCGCCATCTGGATGCAGCAGATCGATCTGGCTGCCTTCAAGCCGGTCGGGCCGCGCCGGGTGCTGGTCGACGCGGGCGTGGAGCCGGCGAAGAACCCGATCTGGATCGAAGGACCCCACATCTACAAGCGCCAGGGCTGGTATTACCTGTCCGATGCCGAAGGCGGCACCGGGCCGCAGCACTCCCAGGTGGTGCTGCGCAGCCGCACCGTGTGGGGCCCGTATGACCCCTACTCGGGCAATCCGATCCTGACCCAGCGCGAGCTGCCCGACGACCGACCGCTACCGATCACCAATGCCGGCCATGCCGACCTGGTCGAAGGCCCGGACGGTTCGTGGTGGGCGGTGTTCCTGGCCAGCCGCAACTATCAGACGCGGCACTACAACACCGGGCGCGAGACCTATCTGCTGCCGGTGCGCTGGCAGGACGGCTGGCCACGGATCCTGCCGGCCGACCAGCCCATCCCCTACGTGGTCAAGGCGCCGTCGTGGATGCAGGGCGAGGCATCCCAGGCCCGCTCGACCGGCAACTTCGTCGAGCGCGACAACTTCGATGGACCGAGGCTCGATCGCCAGTGGCTGCGCGTGCGGGTGCCCAAGCACGCCTGGGCCGACCTGGCCACGCGCCCGGGAATGCTGGCCGTGCACCCGCTTGCCGAGGATCTGGACACGCTGCGCAATCCCGCGTTCCTTGGCCGACGCCAGCAGCACCTGCGCTTCGAGGCGAGCGCCGCGATGAGCCGGCCGGGGCCTGGCGTGGCGGCCGGCCTGGCGGCGTTCCAGAGCGAGGCGTACTGGTACTTCCTTGGCGTTCGCAGCCTTCCGGACGAGCGACTTTCGCTCTTCCTGGAAGTTCGTGATGGCGGTGGCAGTACGCGCATCGTGGCGACCCGCGAGGTGCGGGCACCGGACGCGTTGCGCCTGAAGATCGACGGCAACGAGGGCGACTACGCGTTCTCGTTCGATACCGGCGACGGGCAGGGCTGGCAACTGCTTGCAGGCAAGGTGGATGGCACCGTTCTGAGCACGGACCGGGCGGGCGGCTTCGTAGGCGCACTGCTGGGTCCCTTCGCGCGCGATGAGCGCACCGGGAGAAGCAAATGAGGCTGTCGCTGTCGTCCAACGCCCGTCGCCGCACGTTGCGCCGCGGGCTCACTGTGTTCGTTCTGACCTGCATCGCGGCGGCCGCCTCCGCAGCCGCGCCGCGGCCCTGGCTGGACGTTTCGGCCAGCTTCGAGCAACGGGCTGCCTCACTCGTCGCGCAGATGACGCTGGATGAGAAAGCCGCGCAGATGCAGAACGCCGCGCCGGCAATCGAACGCCTGGGTGTGCCCGCCTACGACTGGTGGAATGAGGGACTGCATGGCGTGGCACGGGCAGGGCAGGCCACGGTCTTTCCGCAGGCGATCGGCCTGGCCGCGACCTTCGATGTGCCGTTGATGGGGCAGGTGGCCACGACGATCAGCGATGAGGCCCGCGCAAAGCACCACCAGTTCCTCCGCGAAGGCGCGCACGGCCGTTACCAGGGGCTGACCTTCTGGTCGCCGAACGTCAACGTCTTCCGCGACCCGCGCTGGGGCCGCGGACAGGAAACCTATGGCGAGGACCCGTACCTCACCGCGCGCATGGGCGTGGCCTTCGTACGTGGCCTGCAGGGCGACGACCCCGTCTACCGCAAGCTGGACGCCACCGCCAAGCATCTGGCCGTGCACAGCGGGCCGGAGGCCGACCGCCATCACTTCGATGCACGGCCCAGCCGGCGCGACCTGTATGACACCTACCTGCCGGCATTCGAGGCGCTGGTCAAGGAGGGCGACGTCGATGCTGTGATGGGCGCCTACAACCGCGTGTACGGCGAGTCCGCCAGTGCCAGCCGTTTCCTGCTGCGCGATGTGCTGCGACGCGACTGGGGCTTCAAGGGCTACGTGGTCTCGGACTGCTGGGCCATCGTCGACATCTGGAAGCACCACCATATCGTGACCACGCGCGAAGCCGCTGCGGCGCTGGCGGTCAGGAATGGCACCGAGCTGGAATGCGGCCAGGAGTACGCCACGCTTCCGTCGGCCGTGCGTCAGGGTTTGATCAGCGAAGCGGAGATCGACGATGCGGTGACCCGTCTGTTCACCGCACGGATGCGCCTGGGCATGTTCGACCCGCCGGAGCGGGTGCGCTGGGCGCGCATTCCGGCCTCGGTGAACCAGGCCCCGGCCCATGATGCGCTGGCGCTCAAGGCCGCGCAGGCGTCGCTGGTGCTGCTGAAGAACGACGGCATCCTGCCGCTGTCACGCGACATCAAGCGCATTGCCGTGGTCGGACCCACTGCCGACGACACCATGGCGCTGCTCGGCAACTACTTCGGCACACCGGCCGCGCCGGTCACGATCCTGCAGGGCATACGCGAGGCGGCCAAGGGCGTCGAGGTTCGCTATGCCCGCGGCGTGGACCTGGTGGAGGGCCGCGACGATCCCGGTGCCACGCCGTTGATCGAGCCGACCTTCCTGCGGCCTTCGGCGGACTCGCCCGAGCGTGGCCTGCGTGGCGAGTACTTCCGCACGCCCGACCTGTCCGGTACGCCGGCCCTGGTGCGTACCGACGCGCAGATCGGCTTCCGCTGGGACCGCGGCTCGCCGACCGACAACCTGCTGGCACGCGGCGAAGCGGCACCGGGGCAGGGGATCCCGAACGACCGCTTCAGCATCCGCTGGAGCGGCCAACTGCTGCCACCCGTGTCCGGCCGCTACCGGCTGGAGGTGGCCGGCGATGATGGCTACCGCCTGTACCTGGACGGGAAGCGCGTGATCGATCACTGGGTGAACACAGATCGCCTGCATGCCGAGGGCATCGAACTGGAGCTGCAGGCCGGGCGTGCCTACGCGCTGACGCTGGAGTACTACGACGACGAGCGCGATGCCGGCGTGCGCCTGGGCTGGCGCATGCCCGGCGCCAAGGCGCCGTTCGATGAAGCGCTCGATGCCGCACGCGAAGCCGATGTGGTGGTGTTCGTCGGTGGCCTTACCGGCGATGTCGAAGGCGAGGAAATGACGGTCAACTATCCAGGCTTTGCCGGTGGCGACCGTACCGACCTGCGGTTGCCCGCGCCGCAGCGCACCCTGCTGGAGGCCCTGCACGCTACCGGCAAGCCGGTGGTGATGGTGCTCACCGGCGGCTCGGCCATTGCCGTGGACTGGGCGCAGTCGCATCTGCCGGCGATCCTGATGAGCTGGTACCCCGGGCAGCGCGGCGGCACCGCCGTCGGCCAGGCGCTGTTCGGCGACATCAATCCCGCCGGCCGGTTGCCAGTGACGTTCTACAAGGCCAGCGAAGCGTTGCCGGCATTCGACGACTACGCCATGGAGGGCCGCACCTATCGCTACTTCCGCGGCACGCCACTTTATCCGTTCGGTCACGGCCTGTCGTATACGCGGTTCGACTATGGAACGCTCCGCCTCGATGCAGCCAGGCTCCGCGCCGATGGCCGCCTGGGCGTTGCGGTCGATGTGACCAACGCAGGCACGCGCAGCGGTGACGAAGTGGTGCAGCTGTACGTGCGGCGCGAGCACGCTGGCAGCGGCGATGCCGTGCAGGAGCTGCGTGGCTTCCAGCGGATCCATCTGGCCCCGGGCGAACACCGCACGGTGACGTTCACCCTGGAGGCAGCGCAGGCCCTGCGCCACTATGACGAAGCGCGCGCCGCGTATGAGGTGCGGCCCGGTGCCTACGAGGTCAGGGTGGGGGCGTCCAGTGCCGATGCACGCGCGCAGGGCAGGTTCACGGTGGTGTCCGCGCATGACTGATCGCTCTCGCCGGCATCGATTTCCCTCCGCCCAGATCCCTTTTCCAGGACGTCCGCTGCATGGCAAGCACTGAACACGCGCTATCGGTACGCGAGAAGCTCGGCTACAGCCTGGGCGATCTCGCCGCCAACCTGATCTTCCAGACCCTGATCACCTACCTGGCGTTCTTCTACACCGACGTCTACCGCCTGCCAGCTGCGACCGCGGCCACGATCATCTTCGTGGTGGGCCTGCTGGGTGCGTTCGTGTTCACGCCCTTGATCGGCATCGCGGCTGACCGGACGACCACCCGTTGGGGCCGCTTCCGGCCGTGGATCCTGTGGACGGCCATTCCTTTTGGCGTACTGTCCCTGCTGGCGTTCAGCACGCCGGACCTGGGCGAGCGCGGAAAGGTGATCTATGCACTGGCCACCTACGCGCTGCTGGTGTGCGTGTACGCAGCGAACAACCTGCCGTACTCGGCGCTGAGCGGCGTGCTGACCGGCAGCATGGCCCAGCGCAACAGCCTTTCGGCCTACCGCTTCGTGGCCGTGATGATCGCGCAGTTCATCATCCAGGTGCTGCTGATGCCGCTGGTGCTGATCCTGGGTGACGGCGACCGGGTGCGCGGCTTCGAGCAGGTCATGACCGCATTCGCCATCATCGGCACAGCGTTCTTCCTGATCACGTTCGCCACCACCCGCGAACGCATCGTGCCGACGCGCGAACAGACCGGCGGCATAGTGCAGGACCTGTCGGACCTGCTGCACAACCGCCCGTGGCAGGTGATGCTGGCCCTGACCGTGCTGGTGTTCATCAACCTGGCATTGAAGGGCGGTACCTACATCTATTACTTCCAGTACTACATGAGTGAAGCGGCGCTGGCCGGCTTCCTTGAAAACTCGGGGTTCAACGGCCTGGTCAGCGCGTTGAATGCTGCGCTGGCCAGCGCCGGCTTCGCGGCGTTCACCTGGCCGAAGGACGCGGCCACCTCGGCGTTCAGCCTGTTCAACGCGTGCGGCATCCTCTGCATGATCCTGGGTATCGGCGCATCGCGACGGTTGGCGGACCGCTTCGGCAAGCGCGACGTCTTCGGTGGCGCCCTGTTTGTCTCGACCCTGTTCCTGCTTGCCTTCTACCTGTTTCCACCCACGGCGGTGGCGGTGGCGTTCGGCGCCTTCATGCTGCATGGCTTCTGCTACGGCATCACCATCCCGTTGCTGTGGGCGATGATCGCCGACGTCGCGGACTACTCGGAGTGGAAGAACCATCGGCGGGCAACCGCGATCATCTTCTCGGCGATGCTGTGCGGTCTGAAGATCGGCCTCAGCGTGGGCGGCGCGCTGGTCGCCGCGATCCTTGCCCACTACGGCTACCAGGCCGGCCTGGCGCAGCAGCCTGAGGCCGTGGTGCAGGGCATCCGCCTGACCGTAAGCGTCTACTGCTCCCTTCCTTTCCTGCTCGCCGTGGCGCTGCTGGTCTTCTACAGGATCGACAAGCGCACCGAAACCCGCATCGAGCAGGACCTCCACCTGCGTCGCCGTTCCGCCGACGCCTCCGTGTAACTCCAAGATGACGACCATGATCGACCTCTCTGCCGGCGAAGACGGCCAGGCCAGCGAAGCCCGTCTTGCGCAGCTCACCGCGCACGCCATTTCGCAACCGCTGGTGACCCACATCTATACCGCCGACCCTTCGGCGCATGTGTTCGAGGGGCGCCTGTACATCTATCCGTCGCACGACATCGACGGCGGCCAGCCATTCGACGACGAAGGTGGCCACTTCGGCATGCAGGATTATCATGTGCTGAAGATGGATACGCCCGACGGCACGGCCGTCGATTGCGGCATGGCGTTGCATGTGCGCGACGTGCCCTGGGCCCGGAAACAGATGTGGGCCCCCGATGCCGCCTGCCGTGATGGCCGCTACTACCTCTACTTCCCGGCCAAGGATGCCGAGGGCCGGTTCCGCATCGGCGTGGCGATCGGTGCGCGGCCGGAGGGCCCGTTCGTGCCCCAGCCGGAGCCGATCAAGGGTGCGTACTCGATCGACCCGGCCGTGTTCGAAGACGAGGATGGCAGCCACTACCTGTACTTCGGCGGCATATGGGGCGGGCAGCTGCAGAAGTATCGTGACAACCAGTACAGCGAGGCCCACGAGGAGCCCGAGGGCAGCGCACCGGCGCTGGGCCCGCGCGTGGGCCGCCTGGATGCCGGCATGACCGAGCTGGCCGAACCCACCCGCGAAGTGCAGATCCTGGATGAGCATGGCCAGCCGCTGCGCGCGGACGACCATGCGCGCCGCTTCTTCGAAGGTCCGTGGCTGCACAGGTACCAGGGTCGCTACTACCTGTCGTACTCCACTGGCAACACCCACCAGCTGTGCTACGCCATCGGCGACAGCCCGTATGGACCGTTCACCTATGCTGGCGTGATCCTCACCCCCGTGGTCGGTTGGACCACCCACCACTCCATCTGCCAGTTCGAAGGACAGTGGTACCTGTTCTATCACGATGCACTGATGTCCGGCGGCATCACCCACCTGCGCTCGGCCAAGTGCACGCCGCTGCACATGGAGCCGGACGGAGGCATCCGCACGATCAACCCATATGGGGCCTGAGCACATGCTGCCGGTGGATGATGCGCTGGCTCCGCTGCCAGCCGGTGAGCTGCACTGGCTGAGGTGCGGCGAACTGGAGGTTGCGCTCGCCGCAGGGGCGGGCGGGCGCGTGGCGCACCTGCGCTACCGGGGCGTGGAATGGCTGGTGGATGCGCAGCAGGCAGGCCCGGCGGTGATCGCGTGGGGCTGCTACCCGATGGTGCCGTGGGCCGGGCGCATCCGCCGTGGACAGTTCCGTTTTGACGGCAGGCCGCATCGGCTGCCGCTCAACTTCGACGGGCATGCCATCCATGGGGTGGGTTTCTCGCGACCCTGGCGGATCGATCGCCTGGACGCGGCGGCAGCCCGGTTGTCGCTGGAGCTGCCGCGCGACGGCTACTGGCCTTTCGGTGGCGCTGCCGTGCTGGACCTGCAATTGCAGGCTCACAGCCTGCGGATGGGCCTCTCGGTCCAGGCCGGCGGGCAGGCGATGCCGGCGGTGCTGGGCTGGCACCCCTGGTTCCGGAAGCCGGAACGACTGCTGTTCAGTCCTCGCTCGATGTATCCGCGGGACAGGGAAGGTATTGCCACGCTGCCCCGCGTGGAGCCCACCACCGGCCCCTGGGATGACTGCTTCATCGCCGACGGTGACATCACGCTGATACGCGAAGGCCAGCACCTGCGGCTGAGGTCGGACCACGACCACTGGGTGGTCTACGATGGTACGCCGCACGCCACCTGTGTCGAGCCGCAGAGCGGCCCGCCAGATGGCTACACCCTGGCACCGCACCGGCTGGAGCCCGGCCAGCGCCTCGCGTTGACGTTCGAACTGGCGTGGGCTGCGTACAGCACCTGAAACCCGGCCAGGGCAGGCGATCACCCGGATGGCGGGCGGTCGGTACGCCGCCTGGACCGGCCGGGGACCCGGTGCCTGACACGGGCCGCGCCCCAGGACCACCTGACATTTCCTACAGGTTCCAGTCGATCCGCATGCCCGCGATCAGCGCATCCGGCAGGTCGTGCTGGCGTGCGGGCTCATTGAACTGGTCGGGGTGCACGATGTAGTGCAGGTTCGGTGCAACACGAAGCTGCGGGGTGAGCTGGATGCCGTAGCTCAGCTCCATCATCACCTGGCTCCCGTGCGGGGTGCCGCTGCCACCGGCTGCGGCGCGGGCGAGGCGCAGGTCTTCCAGCGCGATGCTGCTGTACTTCTGCTGGGTCACGACGAAAGCGATGCTGTCCTGCGGCCGCCGGGCGAACGTGCCTTTCTGCACCAGCCCGGCCTGCAGGAAATGATCCTCGATCAACTGGCCGGAGGTGCCCTTGAGCGCCGCACCGAAAAGGGTCAGGCCGCGGCCGGCACCATCACTGGTGAGTTGCTGCTCGAAGCGGGCGAACGCGCCTGAGCGACCGTGACGCGTCGCGTACTCCTGGCCACTGAGCAGCGCGGGAATGCCATTGGCATCGCGCAGGGGATCGCGATAGGTCGAGTTGTCCTGCCAGCCACCGAGTTCGTAGCGGGCTTTCAGTCGTGCCGAAGCAGGGCTGCGCCAGCCGATCGTGTAGGGCACGATCCAGCCGGTGGCCTGGTTCGTATTCCACTTCAGGCCATGCTGGCCATCCTCGGCCTGGCTGGGATCAACCTGGTAGGCGCCGACGCGGACATAGACATCGGGCGTCACCCAGGCCGTGGCATCGGCCATCCAGCTCGACACCGGCCACCAGGTGAAACTGCTGGTGCGGAATACGTAGGTCGGGTTGCCACAGGCCGAGTTGCCCTGGAAGTACTGGCACAGGTCCGAACCCAGGTGGTGGATGTTGGCGACGCTGCGCCCTGCTTCCAGCACCAACCGGTCGTTGAACAGCTTCTGTTCGAGGGTCAGGTTGGCCAGGCGCGTGCCCTGGCCGCCGTAGATTTCCTGCACCGAGGTGCTGTTGCCTGTACTGCTGTTGGCGAGATTGGTGCCATGGCGGTTGATGCCGTAGGCCTTGACCGTCGCACCTCGCCAGCCAAACGCCGCGTCCAGGTCCACGTCGGCACCGAACATCAGCTGGCCGGCATAGGCCGTGCCGCTGCGCTTGCCACCGTCGAGCGTGGCGGCCGCTTCGCCGGTGTAGGCGAGCTTCGGAGCGAAGACGTCGCTCGCGTCGGCGGCTGCGGCCAGTGATGGCAGGGCCAGCAGGATCACTGTCGGCAGCAGGCGGCGGGAAGGGGAGGTCATGGGCGGGTTCCTTTTACAGGGTGGGAGCCGTGACCGGCTTCTTGAGCACGCGCAGCGCGACCGCAGTGACGGCCACGCCGGCCACGAGTGCCAGCAGGTAGATGCCAAGGTGGGTGACTGCGTTCGGGATCGGCAGCACGAACACGCCGCCATGCGGCACCTTCAGTTCGACGCCTGCGGCCATCGAGATCGCACCGGCCACGGCAGAACCAAGGATCAGCGCCGGAATGGTGCGCAGCGGATCACGCGCGGCAAAGGGGATCGCGCCTTCGGTCACGAAACTGAGGCCAAGCACGCCAGCGGCACCGGCCGTGCCACGCTCCTCGGCAGTGAAGCGGCTACTGAACAGCCATGTCGCCAGTGCGATACCCAGCGGCGGCGTCATGCCGCCGATCATCGTCGCCGCCATCGGCGTGTAGACCTGGCTGGAAATCAATGCGGTGGAGAAGGCGTAGGACGCCTTGTTGACGGGTCCGCCCATGTCCACCGCCATCATGCCGCCCAGCAGCAGGCCAAGCAGGATCGCGCTGCTGCCTTGCATGCCGCGCAGCCAGTCGGTCAGCCAGGCCAGCAGCCCAGCCACCGGCGTACCGATTACATACATCATCAACAGGCCGACCAGCAGCGTGCCCAGCACCGGCAGGATCAGCACCGGCTTGAGGCCTTCCAGGCTGCGCGGCAGCCGCAGCGCACGGTTGATCCAATGCACGCCGTAGCCGGCGATGAAACCGGCCAGGATGCCGCCGATGAAGCCCGCATCCATGTTGACTGCCACCAATCCCCCGATCATGCCCGGGGCGATGCCCGGGCGATCGGCGATGGAGTAGGCGATGTAGCCGGCCAGTGCCGGCACCATCAGCATGAAGCCGGACTTGGCGCCGATCTGGAACAGCGACCAGGCCAGCGTGCCCTTGTGTGCATCGTCGAAGGCATAGATGCCGCCGAGCGCGAACGCCAGTGCGATCAGCAGGCCGCCGGCAGTGACGAACGGCAGCATGAACGACACGCCGGTCATCAGGTGCTTGTAGGGGCCGGTGACCCTGGCCTTCTCGGTGGTGCGACCTGAAGCCACCGTGCCGGTCTGCACGCCAGCCTCGGCCAGCGCCTTGCGGATCAGGTTCTGGCCGTCATTGATCGCCGGCTTGGTGCCGCTCTTGAACAGGCGTTTGCCAGCAAAGCGCGACAGATCGACTTCGCGGTCGGCGGCGATCAGCACCAGGTCGGCGGCAGCGATTTCGCCGTCGCTCAACGCATCCTGCGCGCCGACCGAGCCCTGGGTTTCCACCCGGATCGCGTGGCCCAGTGCCTTGGCCGCCTGCTGCAGGCCTTCGGCCGCCATGAACGTGTGGGCGATGCCGGTCGGGCAGGAGGTGACGGCGACGATGCGCTTGCCCGCGTCATCCCTGGAAGGGGGTGCCGATGCTGCGGCGAGCTGCGCCAGCACGGCGAGCGGGTCGTCCAGCACTTCACCGAGGCCGGCGCGCACGATCTGGGCATTGCCGAAGCGGGCGCTGTCCGCCTCGCCGTCACCCACCAGCAGCAGCTGCGTTGCGGCGGCAGCCTGCGCGTCGGGCAGTGCCCCGGTCACGCCCTGATCGCTGTGGATTTCGATCGCCAATTCGACCCTTTGCTGGCGTGCGGCGCGGCGCAGCGCTTCGGCGGCAAGAACGGCCTCGATGCTGCGTTCGCCAGCGGCGATGACTACGGTGGAAGCTTGCATGGCAACTCCTGGAATTCTTCGGGTTCGTCCTTGCAGCAGGGGCCATCGGTGGCCCAAGGCCAGCCGCAGCTCCCTCTGCAGGGGTTTCAATCCAACCGCTCGATCAGTACATCGCCGGCCCACGCGCGCACCTGCGCCGGGTCCAGCCGTCGCGCGTCGCCACTCTCCAGCCGGCTCATCGAGAACGCCGTGGCCAGTCGCGCACAATCGGCCAGATCGGGGGAGGGCTCCAACAAGGCGGCGGCGATGCCGGCGACCATGGCGTCGCCGGCACCGACCGTACTGCCCTGCGCCAGTCGCGCCGGCCGTGCAACCAGGGCGCCGCTGCGATCAATGAACAGCGCGCCGTCGGCGCCCATCGAGATCGCTACGAGTGCAACTCCGCGTTCGACCAGGGCCCGGCCCGCGGCGCGCAGGGCGCTGCGATCCAGCAGCGGCGTGCCGGCCCAGGCCTCCAGTTCATGGCGGTTGGGCTTGACCGCGTAGGGCAGTGCACCCTGTGCACCACTCAACGCGGCGGCAAGCGCGTCGCCACTGGTATCCAGCAGTACGCGCGCGCCGGCGGCGCGCACCTGCGCCTGCAGTCGGGCCCATGCATCGGCTTGCAGCCCGGACGGAAGGCTGCCGGACAGCACCACCGGCAGCTGCGGCTGGAGCAGTGCGTCGAGTCGGCGCGATACCGCGTCCAGATCGGCGTCGCACAGTGACAGGCCGGGCAGGTTGATGTCGGTGGTCTCGCCGTTGGCATCTTCCACCAGCTTGATGTTGGTGCGGGTACGGCCCGGAATGCGCAGACACGCGTCTGCGATGCCCCGATCGGAAAACAGTGCGCTGAACACGCCGTCGTTGCCATCGCCGAGCACGCCCAGCGCAGTGGTCGGCACGCCCCAGTCTGCCAGGCAAGCGGCCACGTTGATGCCTTTGCCGCCGGCGTCGTCGCGGGAACTGCGGGCGCGATGCACGTGACCCGGTTGCAGGTGCGCCAGCCGCACGGTCTGGTCGATTGCCGGGTTCAGGGTAATGGTGACGGCGCGGGCGCTCATGCGCGCACTCCATCGAGGGCACGCACCTGCTCAGCGGTTTCGCAGTCCAGCGCCGTCGCAGCCAGCGTTCGCAGATCGGCCAGCGCGCTGCCACGCAGGCGTGCTTTCACGGCCGGGATGTCGTTCGGGGTCATCGACAGTTCGTCCACGCCCAGGCCGGCCAACAGCAGTGCGCCGAACGGATCGCCGGCCAGCCCGCCACAGACGCCCACCCAGCGCCCATGCAGTCGTGCGCCTTCCACCGTGGCGCGGATCGCGCGCAGCACGGCCGGATGCAGGCTGTCGGCCTCGGCGGCCAGCTCCGGATTCTGGCGGTCGATCGCCAGCACGTACTGGGTCAGGTCGTTGGTACCGATCGAGAAGAAGTCGGCGTGGCGGGCCAGCACATCGCTCTGCGCCGCAGCGGCCGGCACTTCGATCATGATGCCGATCGGTACCCCGGGCGCCTGCAGTGCTGCGCGCTGGCGCTCGCAGATGGCGCGCAGTGCGACCAGCTCGCTCACCGAGGTGATCATCGGGAACATGATGGACAGGCGCGCGCCGTCTTTCGCCGCGCGGTACAGCGCACGCAGCTGCGGTTCCAGCAGGTCCGGCCGGCGCAGCAACAGGCGCGCGCCGCGCACGCCCAGGAACGGGTTTTCCTCATGCGGCAGCTCCAGGTGCGCCACCTGCTTGTCGCCACCGATATCGAGCGCACGCACGATCAGTGGGCGGCCGCCGAGTGCCTTGGCCATCGCCACATACGTGGTGTACTGCTCATCCTCGCTGGGCGTACTGCCACGTTCAAGGAACAGGAATTCGGTGCGCATCAGGCCGACGCCTTCCGCGCCTTGCTCCAGTGCCAGCGGCACCTGCTCGGGCAGGTTGACGTTGGCGCCGATGTCGATGCGGTGGCCGTCCGGCGTCTGTGCCGGCTGCGCGCGTTGCGCCGCTTCACGCTCGCGGATCTGCTGCTGTTCGGCGATCCACGCGCGCGCCGAGGCGAGGTCGGCCTCGGACGGAGACAGGTAGAGCCGCCCGCTGCTGCCGTCGATGATCGCCTCGCGACCGGCGCTGATCGCGAGCAGTTCGCCCCCCCCGGCGACCAGCGCCGGCAGGCCGAGGGTGCGCGAGAGGATGGCGGTGTGCGAGGTCGGCCCGCCCTGCGCGGTGGCCAGGCCAATCACGCGGGTAGTGTCGAGGTTGGCCGTGTCGGACGGCGACAGGTCCGCCGCGATCAGGATGCACGGGTGCGCGGGCAGGTCGGCCAGGCCGCCACCGGCGGCCGACGGATCAAGCTGCGCCAGCACTCGGCGGCCAACATCACGCAGGTCGGCGGCGCGCCCGGCCAGCACCGGGTTGCCCAGCGCGGCCAGGCCCGAGGCGATGTGTTCGATGGCCTGGTGCCAGGACCATGCGACGCCATGGCCTTCGACCATCAGCTGGCAGGTACGGGTAATCAGGTCGGTGTCGTCCAACAGCGCGGCATGGGCCTTGAAGATGGCGGCGTCCGAGGCGCCAAGCCGGCGCTGGGTGTCATCCTGCAGCGCGGCCAACTGCTGGCGGGTACGTGCGAGCGCGTCCTGCAGACGCGCCCCGCCTTCGCCGAGCGGGGCCGGGCGATCGGCGACCTCGGCCTGCGTGCTGGCCAATACATGCACCGGGCCGATTGCCAGCCCAGGGCTGGCACCGATGCCGACGATGGCAGCCTGTGCCTCGGGCGGATTCCAGCCTGCCACCGGCGTGGCCTTGCGTTGTGCTGCGCGTTCGGCGTCGGCCTTTTCCTGTGCCACCAGGTCCTCCATGACCCTGCGCAGCGCGGTCAGCAGGGCAGGGGCATCCGCCCCCTCGGCAGACACGCTGACGGCATCGCCATGACGCAGGCCAAGTTGCAGCAGCGCGACCAGACTCTTGGCGTCCGCTGCCTGGTCGCCGGCACGCACCTGGGCGCGGGCCGCAAAGCGGCGCGCCGTCTCTGCCCAGCGCGTGGCCGGGCGCGCGTGCAGGCCGCTGGGGTAGGCAATGGTCCAGTCAAAGCGCTCGGCCAGATCGGTGGCCGGTACCTGGGCGGTCGTGATCGCAATGTCGCCGGTCAGCGCGTTGACGATCTCACCCGCATCGGTGGTCGCAAACAGGCGCTGCAGCGTTGCCTCATCCTGGATCAGCCGGGTCAGGCGGCGCAGCAGGGTAATGTGGGTATCGGACTGGGCAGCGATGCCAACCACCAGGCGGGTGACCTGCCCCGGATTCCATTCCACGCCTTCCGGCAACTGCAGCACGGCAATGCCATCGCGGCGCACCAGATGGCGGTCCTCGCCAAGCCCGTGCGGGATTGCCACGCCATGGCCAAGGAAGGTGTTGGCCAGCGCTTCGCGCCGTCCCATGCTGGCCTCGTACCCCGGCGCCACGCAGCCGGCCGCGACCAGCATCTGCGCGACCTGGGCGATCGCATCGGTCTTGTCCTGCGCCCGCGCGTCCAGGCGGATCAGTTCCCGGCTGACGGGGGAGGGGAAGGTCTGGGGCGACAAAGGGCGGCTCCGGCAAAAGGATGGCTGGGCATATTGGGAACGTTCCCACCGCCTATTTCAATGTGCACTGCACAAAATGCCAATAGCTCTTTGGCGTTAGCATTGTCCTGAACAGCCGCCGGGCCATGGCAGGCGCACTTTTCCGGGAACGTTTCCAATGAGTATCAGCATCAATGACGTCGCGCGTGTAGCGGGGGTATCCAAGTCCACCGTGTCGCGGGTGCTCGGGGGCGGCCCGGTCAGCGAAGAGGTTCGCGGCCGGGTCGAGGTGGCGATCCGCCAGACCGGCTATCGGCCGAACCTGCAGGCAAGGCGGCTGCGCTCCCGGCACACCGGCATCATCGGGTTGATCGTTGCGGATATCCGCAACCCGTTCTTCACTGCGCTTATCCGTGCGGTGGAGGAGGTCGCCTATCGCGAAGGCCTGCGCGTCACGCTCTGCAACACCGACGAAGACCCCGAGCGCGAGGCGCTGTACCTGCAGTTGATGCACGAGGAGCGCATCAGTGGACTGATCTTTGCGCCCACACGGACCACGGTGGGGCGGCTGGAACGGCTCACGCTGGACTTCCCGACGGTACTGGTGGACCGCGCCGCGGCCAGCGGGTCGATCGACAGCGTGGTGCTGGACAATCCCGCGGCGATGGGCGCCCTGGTCGAGCATCTCGTCGAGCGTGGCTATCGCCGCATCGGCGGCCTGTTCGGCAGCACCAGCACCACGGCGGCCGAGCGCCGCGACGGCTATCTTGCTGCGATGCGCACGCACGGATTGGAGCCGGATTACCGTGAAGTCGAGCCAACGGCCGAGGCCGCCATCGCAACGGTCGACCAATGGCTGGCCGGCCCTTCGCGTCCCGACGCGCTGGTCACCAGCAACAGCCTGCTGCTCATGGGTGCATTGAAGGCGGCACGTAGCGCCGGTCTCGCCATTCCAGGAGAGCTGGCGCTGGCAGGGTTCGACAACGAGCGCTGGACCGAGCTGGTCGAACCTGGCATTACCGTGGTCGAGCAGCCGGTTGAAGACATGGGGCGCGCTGCGATGTCGCTGTTGCTGGAACGCCTGCGCATGCCGGAGCTGCCCGTGCGCAGGCTGGTGATGACGGGAAGGTGCGTGGTGAGAGGGTCGACGGCTGGGCGATAGTCCGGCACCGGCCTGCGGCAGCCGCCAGATGTTGGCGGGTCATGCGTTGTCTGCTACAAGCCAACTGTACGCAGACACAGTGGAGGATCGCCTTGTCAGAGCCCTATTCAGCACTGCTCCGCCTGAAGATTTCCCACCACGATCTTTCCAGATGGCTGGCAGCGCCCGTGCCTTCATCATCCCGTTGGTCCGACTGGCGAGGCATCTCCGGGCAGTGGCGCATGGAAAACGGTCAATACCTTGCCTCGTGCAGCGACGAGGCGTTGGACCACCTGCTCGCGGATTGCCAGGCGCTGTTGGCCCGCTACCCCGACAATCGCGCCGCATTGAAGGCTTTCCTTGCCTCTGCACAGGCCGGGAATATCCAGATTGCCGCCTATGACCGCACTGCTACGCACTTTGTCGCGGGATCGCTGACGTATTCGGAGAGCCTTTACGATCTCATCGCGTTTCTTGCCGTGGCACGAGGCGCCGCCGACTTCCTGAAGGGGGGCGACGAAGGCGTGGCACTGATCCACGACTATCTCTGGGCCGAGGAAGGTGAGCAGGAGACGGTTGCTGCGATTGGGCTGGCCGGCCCCGGGGAATCCGGATTCCTGTCATCCGCAGACCTGGATGCCGCCACCGAGCCCTTCGAAACATTGGTGGAGGCCATGCTGGAAGCCGAGGACGACCCGGAGTTTCGTCCGCGCAACCAGCTTGATCGGCTTTGACCTCTGCCGCGTGGCGTCCATGAAAGCAACAGCCAGGGCCTCAACATGAAGAGACATCACCAACCCCAGGCGCGCCGCGTCATGCGTCGGCTCCTCGCACTTGGCCTCTGCGCGCTGGCTGGGTCCGCTTTGGCCGGAACAATGCAGCCGGTACGGACCTGGCTTGTCAGCGGCACGGAACTCATTACCCTCCTGCAGGGGAAAGGCGATGACGGGTTCTGCGACGGCGAACAGTGCCGGAGCCTGTCCAGCGCTCGCGCCAGCGGCTATATCCTGGGCGTCGCCGATGCCAGCCGCGGACAGTGGTGCGGGCAGCGCCAGATCCTTCCGCATGAACTGGTCGACCATGTGTCTTCCCATCTCCGGCAACTGCCCCGCGAGCGATTGCAGCAGGATGCGTCGCCACTGGTTGTCGAAGGGCTGCGCACGGCGTTTCCCTGTGGTCGCGGCACACCACGTGGCAACAGTGCCGAGCCCGGCAATGACCAATGAAGCACGCCGCGCCCGCTTGGCGACGATGCGGACGTCCTACACCCTCGCGACACGGTGCATTCACGGCCACCGACATTCGCGCTCGCCACACTGCATGTTCCTTCCACAGCACGAGGTGCCCCATGGCTACCTGTGATGTCTGCGGCAACAACTACGACAAGAGCTTTACCCTGCAGCAGGGCGGGCGCAGCGGCACGTTCGATTCGTTCGAGTGCGCGATCCACGCATTCGCACCCCGCTGCGCACACTGCAAATGCGCCGTCATTGGGCATGGCGTTGAAGGAAATGGCCAGATCTTCTGCTGTGCACATTGCGCCGGTCATGCCGGCGTACAGGGTATATCCGACCGGGCCTGAGCTGCCTTCAGCGCCCTCCTGCTTCCTGCCCAGAGACAAGCGAAGAAAGCCGCGCGATCCGGGCTGCACCCGAATCAGCCAGCAGCGCCAGTGCGCGCCGCTTCCGGGATGGCAGCCCCGCCACGACCTCCGATGCCAGCACGACGTCGAACTCTCTGGCGTTGGCATCCAGCGCGGTGGCCAGAACGCACGAATCGCCCGTCATGCCACTCAGGCACAGGCGGCGCACGCCCAGTTTGGCCAGCAGAATCGGCAAGGGACTGGCCAGGAACGCCGAGTGCTTGGGCTTGAGCACGAAGTAATGACCGGGCAAGGGCGAGAGAAGGCTGGCAATTCGTCCCGCCGGACCGCCGTCGCGCCGGCACTGTTCCACCTGCTGGCGGAAATCGCGCTTCCAATCCGAGAAATTGTCATTGGCGTAGATGACCGGCCACCCGCGTTCGTCGAAGTGATCCCTCAGGCGCCGGATCTGCCGGGCCGCCCGCTCTGCCGCGGGCGCCAGCTCCTGCGCGCCCGGGAAATCGAAACGGCTGAACATGTCGATGATCAGCAAGGCCGTCGACGGATCATCTGCCATGGTTCAATCTCCTGTCTGGGTATGCGGCGCCTCGACCGGCTTGGACTGCGGCGAATCTTTCTGGCGCAGGAAGATCGTCAGCACCACCAGAGACAGCACGGCCAGGAACTCGCTTTGCCAGTTCTGCATGGATTCGAACCAGAATGTGCTGCTGGCGAGGTGCTCCACAAAGCCTGGCGGCGGCAATCCCTTCAACTGCTGTTCGGCCTCCTCGGCGCGCCAGCTTCCCAATGCATGCAGCGTAAAGCTGAACAGGAACAACAGCCCGAACGCAATCGCCAGCGAATGACCGTAAAGAACCTTCCACAGGCCACCGCGCCTGACCGGCCAGGGCGTGCGGCCGGGTTCGATGCGATTCTGTTCCTGCGCGGGGTCCAGCGGCCGCGATTCGGCCGAACCGCGCTGGCGCAGGCTGACCGTCAGCAGAACGTACATCCCCATCTGCAGGAATTCGCTCTCCCAGTTCTCGAACGTAGCGCTGACGAAGTGCCCGGTAGCCAGGTAGTGCGAGAAATCGATCGGCATGCGTCCGTGCTCGACCAGTTCCTGGTTGTGCACGTGATGCCCCGCAACTGCCTGCCCCACAATGAACACCAACGTGAGCGCAAGCAGCACCAGCGAGAGACCGTTGCGTTTCCACATGCAAGACCTCGTTGAGGCTGCTCCAAAGACCGTCCATGAAGCTTGCGCCGACAAAGAGCCATGCCTCGTGATTGCTGCGCATCCGGAATGTGAGGCGGACTCAACGCTTCCCCGTCGGATCGGGATCAGGGCGCTCGTAGTCCTCCGGTACCGCCTTGGGGCCATCGCCGTCGTCGGGCATGTCGTGCTCCTTCCATCTGGCTCGATCATTGCGTCGTTTGTCCGGCGTGTGCGCCTTTGACTGATCGTCCGCATCCGTCGTTGGATTGAAGGGCAGTTTGTCGTTCATGGGCAGCTCCTGCGGCGAGAGAGTGAAGCCTGCGCCGCGCCGGGTTAACGCCACGACGCTGCAGAATGAACGCCGCGCACACCGGGATGTCACTGCAGCCGGATGGCGGCCTTGCGATGCTGAAGGCCCGAGCTCCTGGAGCAGCACGATGCAGGCATTGACCTATCACGGCCGCGGGGATGTGCGCGTCGAGACTGTGCCCGACCCGGTACTGGCGGCGGATGACGATCTGATACTGCGGGTGACCGCCACCGCCATCTGCGGTTCAGACCTGCACCTCTACCGCGGCAAGATTCCTGATCTGCACGATGGCGATGTACTGGGCCACGAATTCATGGGCGTGGTGGAAGAGGTCGGCAGCGGCGTGACCCAGGTGAAGCCGGGCGATCGCGTGGTGATTCCCTTCGTGATCGCCTGTGGCGAGTGTTTCCACTGCAGGCTGGCCGAATATGCCGCATGCGAGACCACCAATCCTGGCAAGGGCGCGGCGCTCAACCAGAAAGGGCTGCTGCCTCCAGCTGCTTTGTTCGGATACAGCCATCTGTATGGCGGCGTAGCCGGTGGCCAAGCCGAATTCGTACGCGTGCCGAAGGCCAACGTGGGCCCGTTGCGCATTCCGGAAGGCGTGGCCGATGAGCAGGTGCTGTTCCTGTCTGACATTCTCCCGACCGGCTATCAGGCCGCGCTGAACGCGGGTGTGAAGCCCGGCTCGACGGTGGCCATCTTCGGCGCCGGTCCGGTTGGGCTGATGAGCGCGGCCTGTTGCCGACTGCTGGGAGCAGAGACCATCTTCATGGTCGACCACCTCCGTTACCGCCTGGACTATGCACGCCGTGCTTACGGCGTGACCCCCATCGACTTCAAGGAGATAGAAGACCCGGCCGATTACATCCTTACCCAGACCAGTGGGCGGGGCGTAGACGCCTGCATCGAGGCCGTAGGCTTCGAGGCCGAGGGCAGTGCGTTGGAGTCAGCGTTGACCGCTGTAAAGCTGGAAGGCAGCAGTGGCGTGGCGATACGGCAATGCATCGCGGCAACGCGCCGTGGCGGCGTGGTCAGCATTCCAGGCGTCTATGCCGGCTTCATCCATGGTTTTCTGCTGGGTGATGCGTTCGACAAAGGACTGACATTCAAGATGGGCCAGACCCATGTGCAGGGGCTGATGCCGGAACTGCTCGACGCAATCATGGAAGGAAAGCTGGATCCGGGTGACATCATCTCGCACCGGATGCGCCTGGCCGACGCTGCGCAGGGCTACGCGATATTCGATGCCAAGGATGACGACTGCCGCAAGATCGTGCTGACACCCTGAGCATGCTGCCATGAGCGCGATTGCCGCCGGTGTCTACGCACTGTGGCTGGCTGCCGGCTGGCTGGACTTCCATTTTCACCGGCGGACCGACCTTCCACACACCTCCGCGATGCGCGAAAGCCTGTTGCATGGGGTGCAGTTGCTGCTGATCGGCAGCGGAGTGCTCGCATGGCTCCTGCTGGAAAACACGCTGTCGCTCGTCACGTTTCTGGCACTTCTGGTCCTCGCGCACGCAATCGCCGGCTACTTCGACACCGTCAGCGCGGACGGCAGACGACGCATCAGCCCGGCAGAGCAGCATGTGCACAGCGTGCTCGATGCCGCGCCGTGGGTCCTGCTGGGCTGGGTGGGCTGGCAGGTCCACCCCCGGTGGTCGCTCGACGTGAAGCCTGCAGCACCGGGCGTCTGGTGGCTGGTCCTGCTGCCGGCGCTGGGCGTGGTCGTGCTGCCATGGTTGTGGGAGCTGCGGCAGTGCCTGCGCGCACGGCGGCAGCGCCGGCAAGCGAGCGCGTGAGGATGATCGCGCAGAGAATTCATGCGCCGGCTACGCCTCCCAGACAGTGATGTGACCGCTTGCCGCCTACGTTCGACATGTCTCTCCATTTCAGGCTCCTTCATGCAGCATGTGACGTCGCCATCCCCGCTGGAGGGCCGCGCTCGCGAGGTAGTGGTCCAGCGGCCCGACCTGCCATTGCCCGGAAGCGGCCGCACGCTGCGGCGGTGGCAGGCGCTGGCGGCATGGGGGGCGGAAGACCTGTGCCTGGCCAAAGTGCTTGAGGCGCACTACGACGCCCAGGCGATCATCGCCGAACTGAACGCGCCCGCCCTGGCTGAAGGCCAGCTACTGGCGGTCTGGGCCGCGGAAGGTCCAGCCAACACACTCCGCTTCGATGCCCACGGCCAGCTCCATGGTGACAAGCCCTGGTGTTCCGGCAGCGCGTGGGTGGATGCGGCATTGGTAACCGTCCGCAACGCGCAGGGCGTGTGGCTGTGCCAGGTCGCGGCGAAACACTGGCGCACGCTTGCAGATGAGCCCTGGCCGGCCGTTGGCATGGCCGGCGTTCCGTCCACCACGGTGCGATTCGACGGCGCGCCGATGGCGCTTCTGGGAACGCGCGATGAGTACCTGCAGCGACCGGGCTTCTGGCACGGCGGTGCGGGCATCGCGGCAGTCTGGTTCGGCGCGGCGGCCGCCTTGGCCGAGCGCATGCGGCCAGCCTGCAGCGAGGGGAATCGCGCGCGATTACTGGGTGAAGTGGACCTCGCCTTGGGCCCGGCGGCGGCGCTGCTTCGCGAAGTGGCGGCACGCATCGACGCCGCGCCGGAATCGGCGCATCGCGAAGAGGTCGTGCGCCTGCGCTGCGTGGTCGAGCGCGCGGCGACGCGTGTCCTGGATCTGGCGGGGCGCGCATTGGGCCCGGCGCCGATGTGCCTGGAGGATGCCCACGCCCGTCGCTGCGCGGACCTGACCGTGTTCCTTCGGCAGAACCACGCAGATCGCGATTGGGAATGGCTGGGCGGCCAGCGGGCGAGCCAGGAGGCGACATGGGCGCTGTAGCCAGGACACCCCTGCAGGGGGAAGGAACGCAGGAGCAGGCATGGCTGCGCTGCGATTGGCTGTGGCAGCGGCCGGCAACATCGGCCAATGCCCTCTGCGCCGGCCATGATCGCGTCGTGGTGGTCGCACCCCATCCAGACGACGAGATCCTCGGCTGTGGTGGACTGCTCCGTCACGCTGCGGAGCAGGGCATGGAGGTACGCGTCGTCGCCGTGACCGATGGCGAAGCGTGCTATCCGGACGAGCACTGGTGGACGCCAGAACGCCTGCGCTCGGCGCGACGCGCCGAGCTTGCCGCAGCGCTGGGCGAACTCGGTATCCGGCCTGGATCCGCGTTTCATCTCGGCATCGCCGACGGCGCGGTCAGTGCGCACGAACAGGGCCTGGAAGACTGGCTGCAGCAGCACCTCCAGCCGAGCGACCTGGTCCTGGCACCCTGGCGCTTTGATGGGCATCCCGATCATGAAGCCGCAGGGCGTGCTGCCTGCAGGGCGGTGCGGGCAGTGGGCTGCCGACGCCTGGAGTACCCGGTGTGGGGCTGGCACTGGCTTGACCCCGCCTGCGCACATATGGCGTGGGAGGTTCCCAGGCTGATCGACATTTCAGCAGTGGCTGCCGCAAAACGAAACGCCATCGCGCACTTCCGGACCCAGACCGGCGAGGTGCCGGAACTGAACAGCCCGCCGGTGCTGCCCGCACATGTACTGACCCGATTCTTCCGGAACTACGAGGTATTCCTGGCATGAGCGCGCAACCGTACTTCGATGAACTGCATGAGCAGGAGGATCCCTTCGGCTATCGCAGCCGATGGTATGAAGAACGCAAGCGTGCGCTGCTGCTGGCCAGCCTGAGCCAGCGCCAGTTCACTCGGGGCTGGGAGCTGGGATGCTCCAACGGCGTGCTGACCGAGGCCTTGGCCGCCCGCTGCGAGCGCCTGCTGGCCACCGACATCAGCCCACGCGCAGCGTTCCGGGCCCGCCGCAATCTGGCCCACCTGCCGCATGTGCAGGTCCATTGCGCCAGCCATCCCGAGCAATGGCCGCCGGGCCGCTTCGACCTGATCGTCTGCGGGGAAATGGGCTACTACCTGGGTGCAGCAGCGCTGCACGAGCTGCGCGCCGGCATCGATTCGGCCCTTCGCGACGACGGACTGCTGGTCGCCTGCCATTGGTTGCCTTCGTTCCATGGGCGCGCAAGTCGCACCGACGTCGTGCATCGGTGCCTTGGCCAAGGCCTGCACGAAGCCTTCCACTATCGTGATGCGGACTTCGTGCTGCAGGGCTGGACGCGCAGCGCACTATCGCTGGCCCGCAACGAGGGCCTGCGATGATCGGCATCCTGGTTCCGGCCCATGACGAGGCAGCCAGCGTGGAGCGCTGCCTGCAATCGATCCGAAGGGCAGCCCTGCATCCCGAGCTGCACGGCGAAGCAGTGCAGGTGGTGGTTGCACTGGACAGCTGCTCGGATGCCACCGCGTCCATCTGCCAGCAGCAGCGGGTCGATACGGTGCGCCTGGAAGCACGCTGCGTCGGCGTTGCCAGGGCAGCGGCCGCCGCTGAGCTGCTCGGACGCGGTGCGAGATGGCTGGCGAGCACCGATGCCGACAGCGAGGTACCTCCCGAATGGCTGGTTGCCCAGCTTGAGGGCCGGTGCGACGCCTTCTGCGGACTGGTGGACATAGCAACCACCTCCAGGACGGAGAAGCGCCTGCGACGCGCGTTCCAGAAACGGCAGCAGTGGGGCGACGATCATGGGCGCATCCACGGTGCCAATTTCGGCGTCTCCGCCCAGGCCTATCTGGCGGCAGGGGGATTTGCTCCCCTGCGCTGTGGAGAGGATGTTGCACTGGTGAGGAGGCTGCAACGCCTCGGCGCTGACGTAAGGTGGGCCGGCGCTCCCATCGTCATGACCAGTGCCCGCCTGGTGGGACGCGCGACCGGAGGGTTCTCGGCCTACCTGGCCGGAATGGAGGGTGCGCGCCCCGCCACGGCGGCAGATCGGCGGATGGCGGTACCTGGAAGCGCCTCGGAAACCACGCTGAATTGGGCATGATGTGATGTTTTCCCGGCTGGCGTTTACGGTTTCGCCACGATGCCCGTCCTAGAGTGAAGCGCTGGAAGAGCAGGAGTGGCACCATGCCGAATCGAGCCATCGCCTACGTCAGCGAGGCCGTCAGTGGATTCTCGCCGGAACGTCTGAAAGCGCTGATGGACGATGCCGCGCGCTTCAATCGGGGCGCAGGGGTGACCGGGGTGCTGCTGTTCGACGGCGAACGCTTCCTGCAGTACATGGAGGGCCCTGCCGATGGACTGGATGTGGCCTTCTCCCGTGTCGCCGGCGCCAGCAGTCACATCCACCTGATCGAACTTGCGCGGGGGCGTGTCGGCCAGCGGCGGCTGCCGTTCTGGCCCATGCGTTGCCTGTCCGTCACTGCAGATGAGCTGCGCGAGATCGCCTGTGCCGACTGGACCAGCTTCATCCAGCGGGCAGCGACCGGACAGGCCGATGCCACGGCGATGGACAAGCTGCTGCTGATTGTCGAGCCCTACGCAAAGGCCGCCTGAGCCGGAAACCTGTTACTGCAGTGTGCCGCAGGGGAGAGGATGGAGCGAGGCAGGTTGTGAACCGCCTCATTTGGCTCTACGGCAAGGGCAGCATCATGGAAGGGCAGGACACTTCCTGCGTCAGAAGGAATCAACGTGCCCCTCCGCGCAATCGCTTACGCAAGTGAGGCGATACCGGGGCTTTCCATGGACCCTGTGGACGACCTCGCCAGGGCCGCTGCCCGCTTCAACTTCGAAGCAGGCGTGACGGGTGTGCTTCTTTACGATGGGCACCGCTTCCTCCAGTACATCGAGGGGCCGGAAGACAGCATCAACGTGGTGTACAGCCGTATCCTCGGTGCCCGCAGCCATTGCGAACTGCTTGAGCTGGGCCGGGGCAGGGTGTCCGGCCGGTTCTTTCCCTATTGGTCGATGCGGCTGCTCTGGACCGACCCTGCCGACATCCGCAGCGTCGCTCGTGGCAACTGGAGCGGGCTCTCCCGCGGTGGTGCGCTGCGCCAGCTGGGGCAGGTGGTAGCCCCACACCTGGCGTAATCCCGGCGTCTGCCGCTCAATGCGTGGCAGGGGGCGCGCATGCGTCTCCCACGACCTGCTGGACGGCTTCCTGCAACTGGTCGATGTGGAACGGCTTGGCCACGAAGGTTGCGCGGCGGTGGCGCAGCGGCACCAGCTGGTCATAGACCGCAGAGACGAACAGGTAGGGAATGCCGAGTTCCGCCAGTCGATCGGCCACGGGGAACACCACGCCATCGCGGAGCTCCACATCCAGAACCGCGCCATCGAAACGTTGCGTATCCAGCAGCCCCAGCGCATCGAACACGCTGTAGGCGTGGGTCACCCGGCCGCCGCCGTCTTCCAGCGCCTGTTCCATCAGTGCAGCCAGGTCGAGCTGGTCTTCAACCAGCAGCAGGTTGCACCTGCGCTGGTCCATTTCCGATTGCATGCGCGCATGCCTGTGTTGCCTTGGGAACTGCAGTGTGTGCTGTATTGCATCAACGGCGCGCGTGGGCCGTGTCAGCCCAGCGCGAAGCCGCCCCGCGCAGGTGCTCCATGCCGTCGATGCGGCGTGGAAGGCGGTGCGCCTTTTTTGACGGCGCGTTGGCGGCGGCCATGGATACTGCCGCCGTCCCCCAGCACTGGAGCCATGACCATGCCTCGATCCGCCACCGACCCCACCGCCCCCTGCGCATTGCGCGTGGAGTGCATGTCCCTGGATTGCGGCGGCGCTGCGATCGTCGTGGAGCTGGATCGCACCCCCGAACGGGCATGGATGAAGTCGCTCAAGCGCGCCCTGCAGGAGGATGACGTGCTGGAGGGTGCCCAGGCCAAGTTCGATGGCCGCTTTGTCTACGTCGTGGGCGTGGAAGGGGGCGCGCACCGTGCGCAGCACCGGGTGATCCAGGCGTTGAAGGCGTCCGCAGGCGCGCGCGCACCCGCAGCAAGCCCCCGTCGCGACGCCGGCAGCGCTGTAGTGTCCGGCGCGATGCCCGCCTGAGTTCGCGGCAGGCGTTGCCACGCAACAGCGGATGTTATGGCCGCATCAGCGCCAGGTGCAGCGCGCACGCCCGCCGGCTCACGCCGGCCGACGGGGCAGTGATTGCTGCCTCGCCACCATGGTCTCCGGAGGCATGTCGCCCCACTACCGGAGACCGTGATGGCAGACCCGAACACCGTCCGCAGCGAGCGCCTGCTGAAATGGCTGCAGGATGCCTACGCCATGGAGCAGGAGGCGGAGACCATGATGAAGGCCATGGCTTCGCGCATCCAGAACTATCCCCATCTTGCCGCACGCATCGGCCAGCACGTGCTGGAGACGCAGCAGCAGGCCGCCTCCCTGCGCGAGTGCATTGAAGCGCTCGGCGGAAGCGTGCCCACCGCCAAGGGGCTGTTCGCGAGCATGACCGCAGCGATCCACGCCGCCGGCAACACCCTGATGGAGGACGAGGTCGTCAAGAGCATCGGCATCTCCTTTGGCTTCGAGAACACCGAGATCGCCACCTACCGGGCACTGGTGATCGCGGCCGAGCGGGCCGCCGCGCCGGATATCGCGGCCGTGTGCGGCCAGATCCTGCAGGAAGAGATCGCCATGGCGCGCTGGCTGGAAGAGCACCAGGACAGCCTGGTCGGCGCCTTCCTCAACCGTGACGAAACGCCTGGCGCCCAAGCCAAGCGTTGATCCCGATCCCGCCTGCCATACACAGGAGACAGTCCCATGTTCTTCCACCACAGGAAGCTGATGTACACCGTGCGCGTGCGCGAATCCAACCCGCAGCTTGCCAGCCTCATGCTGGAACAGTTTGGCGGCCCCCAAGGCGAACTGGCGGCTGCAATGCGTTACTTCACCCAGGGACTCGGTGAATGCGATCCGGGCCGCAAGGACCTGCTGATGGACATTGCCACCGAAGAGATCAGCCACCTGGAGATCATCGGCACCATCATCGCCATGCTCAACCGCGGCCCGAAGGCCATCCAGTCCGAGGGTCTTGCCGAAGCCGAGGACATGCGGCTGCTGGGCCAGAACAGCACCAGCCATACCGAACAGATCCTGTATGGGGGCGGCCCGGCGCTGGTCAATTCCAGCGGGGTGCCGTGGACGGCGGCCTACGTCGATTCGATCGGGGAGCCCACCGCCGACCTGCGCTCGAACATCGCCGCCGAAGCCCGCGCCAAGCTGGTCTACGAACGACTGATCACGGTGACCGATGATCCAGGCATCAAGGACGCACTGCGCTTCCTGATGACGCGCGAAATCGCCCACCAGAAGTCCTTCGAAAAGGCATTGCACAGCATCCAGCCCAACTTCCCGCCGGGCAAGCAGCCGGGTGACCCCGTCTTTACCGACCTGTACATGGACATGTCGCAGGGCGACGGCGCCGATGACCTGCTGGGCAGCTGGAACAGCGGCGAGCTGTGGGAGCGGGTCAGCGACCGCGAGGCCCAGGCCGCTGTGGACGGCGGTGACGGCAGCGCCACGGTGGGCCTGGACCCACGCGAGCAGGCGGCGGTGCAGGCCATGACCCTGCGAACGCTTTCCGATCCCGAAGCACGGCCGACAACCGGTGCCGAACTGGGCGCCGGGCCGGGCGCCGGTGCGCTCGACCTGCCGCCACGGGAGCCTTGACGCGGGACAGGCCGGGGCGGGCCTCCGCCCCACGTTTCGCGTGAAAAAAAGTGGGCGGACACGCTGTCCGCCCACATGGGGTGCAACCGGTCAGTCTCGATCAACGCTGCTGGCCACCGCGGTTGTTGTTGCCGCCACGTTCCTGCTGTTGCTGACGAGCGCCCTGGTTGCCACCCTGGTTGCCGCCGCCATGGCTGTTCTGGCCGCCTTCGCGGCCGATGTCGGCCATGTGCTGGCGATCCTGGCTCACCGCTTCGCCGCCCTTGCGACCGGCTTCGCGCGCTTCTTCAGAGCTGAATTCATGGGCGTTGCCCGACTCATGCGCGGCGCGGCCGCCCTTGGCGGCGATCTCGCGCTGCTTGTCTTCGTCCATCGAAGCGAAGCCGCGGTTGCTGCTGCCCTGGTTCTGGTTCTGGTTGGCCATGGAAAGTCTCCTTGGAGTGAGCCGCCCGATTGGCGGCAGCGACCATCTTCCAGATCCGCCGCTAGACGGCGGTGGCACCACCGCCAACGTGATGTCATGCGCAGGCACGCGCTTCCTCATGCATTCTCCACGAAAGCAAATCCATCGGCGGAAGACACGGCATGCCGGTCGTGGTGCTCGAGCCGGGTGTCAACGCAGCGCGGCGTTGGCACGTACAGGTTCAACGCCGCCTCCACGCCGGTGTCACCGCGCGTTTGATCCGCACCGCTAAGGTAGAGCCATCTGCAACAACCCGGTGCTGCCATGCCTCTTCGTGCCATTGCATATGTAAGTGAAGCCACCCGAAACCTGACTGAAGAACGGCTGCAGCAGCTTGTCGCGGACGCGATGCTGTTCAACGAGTCGGTTGATGTGACCGGCGTCCTCCTGTTCGACGGCACGCGCTTCCTGCAATATCTCGAAGGTCCGGAGTCCGGTGTCAGCGCGGCGTACACCCGCATCCTGGCGGCCGACAGCCACAACGGTCTGGTCGAACTCAACCGGGGCAGGGTGGGGCGGCGGCAGTTCCCGCACTGGCGCATGCACAGCGTGCGCGTGGATGAGCTGGCGCTGGGAAAGATCGCGATCTCCGACTGGACCGGCTTCGTGCGCAGCGCCTCCGCGCTCGCTCCTGGCACCAGTGCGCTTGATCGACTGCAATCGGTGGCGCAGGCGCCGCCAGGCGCCGGCGATGGCCGGTTGCTGGAGCCGGACGGACCGGTAGCACGATGAGCGCAGCCGACGCCCCGGGCACGCCAGGACGTGTACGGATCGGCTGCGCAGGCTGGTCGCTGTCGCGCGCGGCGCAGGCGGCGTTCGGCGCAGGCGACAGCGTACTGCAGCGCTATGCCACCCGCCTGCCGATGGTCGAGATCAATTCCTCGTTCTACCGCCCCCACCAGGCGGCGACCTACGCCCGGTGGGCGGCGAGCGTGCCCGCGGGTTTCCGCTTCGCGGTGAAACTGCCGCGCGTGATCAGCCATGAACGCCGGCTGCGCGACGCGATGCAGCCGCTGGCGCTGTTCCTTGATGGCGTGATCGCGCTGGGGGACAGGCTGGGGCCGCTGCTGCTCCAGCTGCCGCCCAGCCTGGCGTATGAGCCGGCAACCGTAAAGGCATTCCTGCACGGACTGCGCGCACGCACCTCGGTTGATGTCGCCTGCGAACCGCGCCACCCCAGTTGGTTCACCGCAGACGTCGATACGCTGCTGAGCGACCATGGCATCGCACGGGTCGCGGCTGACCCGGCCCGGGTACCGGCAGCAGCTGTCCCGGGCGGTGTCCGCACGTGGAGCTACTGGCGCTGGCACGGGCAGCCGCAGATCTATCGCAGCCCCTACAGCGAACAGGCGCTGGCGGGGCTGGCCCAGCACCTGCAGCGTGAAGCCGCTGCGCAGCGCCGCGCCTGGTGCGTACTGGACAACACCGCGCTGGGCCACGCGACCGGCAACGCCCTGCACCTGCAGGCACTGCTGCAGGAGAACGCGCATGCCTGAGGGCCCGTCCATTGTCCTGCTGCGCGAAGCCGCCAGCCGCTTCAAGGGTCACGTCGTGCGCGGCGTCTCCGGCAACAGCCACATCGACCTGTCACCGCTGCAGGGACGCAGGGTCAAGGCGGTTCGCAGCTGGGGCAAGCACTTCCTGCTGGAGTTCAGCCACCACACGCTGCGCATCCATCTGATGATGTTCGGCAGCTGGCGCATCGACGAACGGAAGCCAGCTCCTGCACGGGTGTCGCTGGCATTCGACAACGGGGAACTGAATTTCTACGCGTGTTCCGTCCGACTGATCGACCAGCCGTTGGACGACGTCTACGACTGGCGGGCGGACGTGATGAACGACGCCTGGGATCCAAAACTGGCCCGGCGCAAGCTGAAGGCACTGCCGGACACCCTGGTCTGTGATGCGCTTCTGGACCAGACGATCTTCGCGGGCGTCGGCAATATCATCAAGAATGAGGTGCTGTTCCGCATCCGCGTGCATCCGGCCACGCGACTGGGCGACCTGCCACCGCGCAAGCTCACCGCCCTGATCAACCAGGCCCGTGCCTACAGCTTCGACTTCCTGGAATGGAAACGGCGCTTCGAATTGAAGAAGCACTGGCAGGTGCATACGCGAAAGGTGTGCCCGCTCTGCGGTGGCCCCATCAGCAAGCTGTACATGGGTACGACGCGGCGACGCACGTTCTTCTGCTCAAACGATCAGGTGCTCTACCCACCCTGAGGCCGCCTTCCATGGCGGCCGAGGGGCATGCGATTCGACTCAGGCGGCCTGCGCGGCCTTGGCATTGCCGCCGCCCTTGGCCAGCAGGGTCAGCTTCTCATCGGTCGCCTTTTCTTCCTCCAGCGTCTCCAGCAGCAACGGCAGGGCATCCTTGTAGCCCAGCTGCTTGGCCAGCGCGGCGATGGTGCCGTAGGAGGCTATTTCATAATGCTCGACCTTCTGCGCGCCACCGATCAGGGCAGCATCGCGCACCGGCCCCTTGTCGATGCTGTCGATCACCTCCTTGCCTTCCTCGACCAGGCCTTCCATCGCCGCGCACTTGATGCGCTTCAGGCGGATGCCGAGCACCTCGACCACCTGGTCGATGCGTTCGATCTGCCCCTGGGTTTCTTCCAGGTGCGTTTCGAACGCTGCGGCCAGATCCGGATTCTCGGCCGCACGGGCCAGGCGCGGAAGCGCCTTGGTCAGCTGCTTCTCGGCGCTGTAGATGTCCGAGAGCTCGTGGATGAACAGATCTTCCGCCGTCTTGATAGCCATGCTGGGCTCCGCTGTGAATGGAGTGCTCAGAGTAGGTCCCGTCCGGTTGCGATCAGGCGGGGAAGGAGTGAAGGCGGCATGTGAATTCCCACGCGGACCCTGCGCGCTGCCTTCACGAAGCAGCGTCTTTCGCGCATCGGCAGGACGC
Organism: Stenotrophomonas muris; assembly: GCF_052751275.1. Taxonomy (NCBI): domain Bacteria; kingdom Pseudomonadati; phylum Pseudomonadota; class Gammaproteobacteria; order Lysobacterales; family Lysobacteraceae; genus Stenotrophomonas; species Stenotrophomonas muris. Next base: position 1,455,041 of record NZ_CP199879.1, read on the forward strand.
CGTGCCGGCGGCCTTCGCCATGGCTTCACAGTGGCATCGCTCCGTGCCCATGGAATGGCCGGTACGGTCAGTTCACCCCCGATCACGCTGGAGACTCCCATGAGCGATGACAAGAACAACGCCGGCAGCCCGGACCGGGACCGCATCAACGTCAATGAGGATTACGAACTGCGGTACTGGACCACGACGCTGGGCGTGTCCGCCGACGAACTTCGCGCGGCCGTCGCGGCAGTCGGGCCCACGGCGGTTGCTGTCCGGAAGCACCTGGGCAAATAGCGCGGAGCTGGCCATGTCCCTGGTCGAGTATCGCCGCAAGCGTCGTTTTGACCAGACCAAGGAGCCCGAGCCGGGCAAGGCGCTGCCGAAAGGCCAGCGCGCCATTTTCGTGGTGCAGCTGCATCATGCCAGCCGCAGGCACTATGACTTCCGCCTGCAGGTTGGCGATGCGCTGAAGAGCTGGGCGGTGCCCAAAGGCCCCAGTTACGACCCGAAGGTCAAGCGCATGGCGGTGGAAGTGGAAGACCACCCGGTGGACTACGCGGCGTTCGAGGGTGATATTCCCAAGGGCCAGTACGGCGGCGGCCATGTCGCCCAGTTTGACCACGGTGTATGGGCCACGCAGGGCGATCCGGAAGCCCAGCTCGCCAAGGGCCATCTGCGCTTCGAGCTGTTCGGTACCAAGTTGAAAGGCGGCTGGCATCTGGTCCGGTCGGGAAAGCCCGCGCGCCAGCCACAGTGGCTGCTGTTCAAGGACGACGACGGATTTGCCAGCGATATCGAGGCAGACGATCTGCTGGGGGACGTCGCTGAAGCGCCACCGGAGGATCTGAAGCGTGCCGGCGGTGGCAAGGCCGCGAAGAAGCGGCTGACGGCGGTACCTGCCAGACGCGCCCGGCGAAAGAACTGGGCGAAGAAGGCCCTGGCGCTCAGCAAGGCGAAAAGGGCGGCAGCGCCGTCCGGGCCGTTTGAGCCGCAGTTGGCCAAGCTGGGCGAAGCGCCGCCCCAGGGCGGGCAGTGGGTGCATGAGATCAAATGGGACGGGTACCGCATCCTTGCTACGGTGGTTGAGGGCAACGTGCAGCTGTGGTCACGGAACGCGCTGGAATGGACCGCCAAACTTCCCGAAATACGTGATGCGATCGCGGCCCTGGGCCTGACTTCGGCGGCACTGGACGGCGAGCTGATCGCCGGCGCCGGCACCAAGGAAGACTTCAACCTGCTGCAGGCCACGCTTTCCGGCGAGAAGCAAGGCGTCCTGACGTATGCGCTGTTCGATCTGCTGCATCTTGATGGCGTGGATGTCGCCGATGCGCCCCTGCTGGAGCGCAAGGCCCTGCTGCAATCGGTGCTGGAGGGGCAGGGCAGCCCATTGGCCTTCAGTTCGCATGTACAGGGGGATGGCGACCAGGCCTACCGACTGGCCGGTGAGCGGCACTTCGAAGGCATCATCTCCAAGCGCGCCGATCGCAGCTACCACAGCGGCCGCAGCGAGGACTGGCGCAAGACGAAGCAGCTGGCCAGCGACGAGTTCGCGGTGGTGGGCTACACCGCACCCAAAGGCAGCCGCACCGGCTTTGGTTCGCTGCTGCTGGCCCGGCCAGACGCAACGCATGGCTGGCTCTACGCAGGGCGCGTCGGGTCCGGGTTCTCGGATGAACTGATTGGCGACATCAGCAAGCGCATCAAGGGCGGCGGCAGCCGCAAGCCAACCGCGTACGTGCCCACGCAAGACACCGATCTGCGCGCTGCGACCTGGTTCGAACCGCGTTTCGTGGTGGAGGTCTTCTACCGCGGAATCGGTGGGCAGCAACTGTTGCGCCAGGCGTCGCTGAAGGCGGTGCGGGCGGACAAGGATATCGCCGACCTCGCCGATTCCGATCGCGCCGGAGCGGCCCCGGCCGCTGCGCGGTCGCAAGCGCCCGCGCGGCGTGGGCGCCGGGTGGAAAGGGCGCCGGCAACGGATCGCGCGCCCCCCGTGCTGTCGTCCCCAGGCAAGATCCTGTTTCCCGGCGACGGCTACACCAAGCAGGACGTGTGGGATTACTACGCAGCAGTGATGGAGCACCTCCTGCCCGAGGTGGTGGATCGTCCGCTGTCGATCATCCGCTGCCCCAGTGGCACCGCAAAGCCCTGCTTCTTCCAGAAACACCATACAGCCGGGCTGGCGCTGGTCGATTCGGTAAGGCTGAAGGAGGAAAGCGGCATCAACGCCCATTACCTGGTGGTGCGGGACGCAGCCAGCCTGCTGGAACTGGTGCAGTTCAACGCGTTGGAGTTCCACCCTTGGGGCAGCCACGCCGAGGCGCCCGACAGGGCCGACCGGGTGGTGTTCGATCTGGATCCCGGACCGGATGTGCCCTTTGCCGAAGTCAAGAAAGCGGCAACCAACATCCGGAAACTGCTGGCGCAGCTGGAGCTGGAATCGTTCCTGCGAGTCTCCGGCGGCAAGGGCCTGCACGTGGTCGTGCCGCTCAACCCAGGGTGCGATTGGGACCTGACCAAGCGTTTTGCGAAGGGTTTCGCCGATGCATTGGCACAGTCCGAACCGCAGCGGTTCCTGGCAACCGCCACCAAGAGCCTGCGCAACAAGCGGATCTTCGTCGACTATCTGCGCAATGGGCGCGGTGCAACGGCGGTCGCGTCCTATTCGTTGCGCGCCCGGCCGGGCGCACCGGTGGCACTGCCGATCGCCTGGGGTGATCTGGCGAAACTCAAGCGCGCCGACGCCTTCACGATCAAGGACGTGCCCGCAAAGCTCAGACGTCGCCGCAAGGACCCTTGGGCCGGCATCGCGGAAGTGAAGCAGAATCTCGCCCGATGGGCCCGGGCAGACCCGTAGGCCAGGCCCGTGCTGCGTACCGTCTGTCAGCCCGAACCCAACTGATTCGCAGAATACACAGGGCCGGAACATATCGTCGGCGCGGTTGGCCTATGCTTGCGATACGGAATCTGGGGGGATTCGCTACAGGAGCAGCCAATGCCGATCAGGGCAGTCGCATACATAAGTGAAGCGGGCCCGGCCGTTGCGGGTGATCCTTTGGGCCTGCGCAGCGGGAAGCTGGACGACCTGGTCGATGATGCCTCCCGCTTCAACCGGAATGCCGGCGTTACCGGCGTACTGCTGTTCGATGGCGCCCGTTTCCTGCAGTACATGGAAGGACCCGAAGATGGCTTGAATGTGGCGTACTCGCGGGTACTCGGTGCTACAAGCCACACGGGACTGATCGAACTGCAGCGCGGCAGGGTAGGCAACCGGCGTCTCCCGTTCTGGCCGATGCGCTGGCTGCCGACGCAACCCGAGCAGTTGAAGAGTCTTGCCCGCGCAGACTGGTCAGGGTTCGCCCAGCGGACCGGTGACGATGCGCCAACCGAGACGGCGATGGATGTCCTGGCCAGGTTGGTGGAACCCTATGCCGTCGCGGCGTGATCGATCTGCCTAGCGGTCTCCATACCGCGCCGCCCAGGGGATCTCGCCGCTGCACGAATCGAGGTGCCCGGTGCGCATCACGCAGTACAGGCGGGCATCCGGGTCCGCACTGGCAGCGATGTAGTCCAGCGCCTCGGCGAGCATGCGGATGAACTGCGGCTCGGGATAGAACGCCGCCCAGGTGGGCAGCATTTCCTCCAGTTGCGCGATCATCAGGTCGATTTCCAGGTGCGTGCTCACTGCCTGGCCCTCCATGCAGCCAAGTTAGCAACCACGCTGCAAGCAGAGGGTCGCGGTTCGCACAGGCGACGCAGGCATCGTGTCCATGCGGCACTCACCCCGTCTTGATCCTCACCGCGGCACTGCCACGCACGTGAGGATTTCCTGCACGGGCACGCCACCGTCGTTTCACCCGGCAGGGCGTATCAGGGAAGGCTCTCCGATGAACCTGCAAGGATCCTTTTCATGGCCGACCCGTCCCCGCGCGCCAGCTTATGGTCAGCTGACTCCGATCCGCACGGCTTCCGCCCTCTCGCCGGGGCCACGCGCGCGGACGTGCTCGTGGTCGGTGCAGGCATGACCGGCCTGTTGACCGCCGCCCGCTTGGCCGACAGCGGCCTGGATGTGGTGGTGGTGGATGCCGGCCCCATCGGCGGGCGCAACACGGTGATGTCAACCGGCAATCTTTACGCTCCCGTGTCCCGGATGGCAGACCTGATCGCGCGTTGGGGCGGTGACACGGCACGTCGTGTCGTGCAGTGGCGGCAACACGCGCTGCGTTCCATCGAAACACTGGTCCACCGCTACGATCTGCACTGTGGCTTCGAGCGCGTGGCCATGCAGTACGGCGTGCAGGAGCGTTCGCGCGAGGCCACGGCGCAGTTCGAACGCGAGCTGCAGGCCTACCAACGCGTTGGCCTGCATTGCGAGCACCGCCAATCCGGGCTGCCGTTCACCTTGGCCCACGCTTTCCGCGTTCCCGACCAGGCGCAGTTGCATCCGGCGGCGTTCTGCAGGGAACTGGCCCGTCATCTGGTGGGCCGCGTGCGCATCCACGACTGGACCCGGATCACCCGCATCGAGGCTTCAGCCGGAGTGGCGACGGCCCCTGGTGCCCGCATCCATGCCAGGCACTTTGTGCTGGCCACCCACTCGCCAGCAGGATTCAACCTGGTGCAGGCCGAGATGGAGGTGTACCGCGAATACGGCGTAGCGGTACCGGTGGCCAATCCGCCAGAGGCAGGCATTCACTGGATCGCCGACCGGCACCGCTCGCTGCGCGGGGTGCATGGCGCTGATGGCCGCGACTGGCTGGTGCTGGTCGGTGAGACACATCGCACTGGCGAAACCCCGGCGATGGATCCGGCCCAGCATCTGGTCGCCGACGCGCGTCGCAACTTCAGCGTGCAGGGCGAGCCGCTGTGCTGGTCCGCGCAGCAGTTCCGGGCCGCGGATCAGCTGCCCTACATCGGCAGCAGCGCGCACGACAATGTATGGGTCGCTACCGGCTATGGGCCGGACGGATTGACCTGGGCGGGCGTGGCCGCGCGCGCGATCACGGAGGGAATCACGGGAACGACCAGCGAGATCGAGCAGCTGCTCAGCCCCATGCGCTTTACTCCGCTGCGCTCGGCTGCAGGCTGGGCCCGCACCAACGCCACGGTTGCGCGGCACATGGTGGGCGATCGCCTTGGAACCGCGTCGTCGCGCGCTCCCAGCGAGCTGGGCCGCGGGTGCGGTGCGCTGCTGGACGTGGGCGGAGAGCGCACCGCGATCTACCGCGATGATGATGGCCAGCTGCACGCAATGTCGGCGCTGTGCCCGCACCTCAAGTGCGTCGTCCAATGGAATGGCCATGAACGCACATGGGACTGCCCGTGCCACGGCAGCCGCTTTTCCGCCACCGGGGCCCTGCTGGAGGGCCCCGCCAGGCAGGGCCTCACACCGGCGGCGCTGTAGGCCGCCGCCGCAAAGGTGACCTCAGGCTTCGGCGGTTGCATCCGCTTCGCAGGGCATGCAGCGCTCCTTCTTGGACTTGATGTCTGCAGCGGTCTTCGCCAGTGCCTCGTAGCGCTGGCGTATCTCTTCAAGATGGGCCGGCTCCATCGATTCCAAGTTCAGCAGCTCCTGGTTGGCGTCCTTGCTGACCCGGATCAGCTCGTCCAGCTTGATGTGCAGCGCAGCGGTGTCAGCGTTCTGGGTATGCTGGATCAGGAATACCATCAGGAACGTCACGATGGTGGTGCCGGTGTTCACCACCAGCTGCCAGGTGTCATTGAAGTGGAAGGCCGGCCCGCTGGCGGCCCAGGCGATGATCACCCCCAGTGCCGCGACGAACGCCCCAAGACTGCCGGACAACCGCGCCGTGGCCGCCGCGACGCGTGCAAAGCCGCGCCGGATCACTGCTCACCTCCGCCGGCCTCCTCATCCGTTTCGCGGTCTGGCAGTTTGACCCGCTCACCCAGGCGCGCGGCCTGCTCGTCGGGCGTCGGGGCTGCGACGAAGGGCGAGATCGGGTCACTGGCCGGGAACGTCTCCTGCAACGCCTCTTCATGATTGCGATGGTTATGCAGCTTGGCCTGAAGCGGGCTGACCGGATCGGTGCGCTGTGCTTCCGGGTCCGGGTGGGGCAGGTCTTTCTGATCGCGTTGCATGGTGAATCTCCAGGTTGGGTCCCACTGCCGTAGTGGCGGGCCCAGCATAGGAGCCGCACTGTGAGCGGCTGCATCAAGGGTGCGGCAACGTGGCGTCAAGCCTTCAGCCAATGCAGGTTAACAATCAGCCGCGTGGCGCGGTTGGCGTCGGCCACCTGGTGTTCCGACGCTGCACGCAATCACACATCCCCTCACTCCATTCACCCTGCAACAGCGACAATAACCGCCCGTGTGCGCATGCACGTATTCCACTGATTGGCAGCAGGATCGCGAAGATGTCCAACACCCCCTTTGGCGAGTCGTCATGCGCAGCCGCGGCCAGCGGCTGCATCGAGGTCCGCGGCGCACGCGAGCACAACCTGAAGAACGTCGACGTCTCCATTCCACGCAATGCGCTGGTGGTGTTCTCCGGGGTATCGGGTTCGGGCAAATCCTCGCTGGCGTTCGGCACGGTCTTCGCCGAGGCCCAGCGGCGCTACTTTGAATCCGTCGCACCGTATGCGCGCCGCCTGATCGACCAGGCGGGCGTGCCCGACGTGGATGCCATCGACGGCCTGCCGCCGGCGGTGGCCCTGCAGCAGCAGCGCGGTGCCAGCAACGCACGTTCATCGGTGGGCAGCGTGACCACGCTGTCCAGCCTGGTACGCATGATGTATTCGCGTGCAGGCGCGTACCCGGCCCACCAGCCCATGCTGTACGCCGAGGACTTCTCGCCCAATACGCCGCAGGGGGCCTGCAGCACCTGCCATGGGTTGGGCCACGTCTACGAAGTGACCGAAGCGCTGATGGTGCCGGACCCGTCGCTGAGCATCCGCGAGCGCGCCATCGCCTCCTGGCCGCCGGCCTGGCATGGCCAGAACCTGCGCGACATCCTGGTCACGCTGGGCTACGACATCGACGTGCCGTGGAAGAAGCTGCCGAAGAAGGACCGGGAGTGGATCCTGTTCACCGAGGACACGCCGACCGTGCCCGTCTATGCAGGCTTCACGCCTGCCGAGACGCGTGCCGCACTCAAGCGCAAGCTGGAGCCCAGTTACATGGGCACCTACACCGGCGCCCGCCGCTACGTGCTGCACACCTTCGCCAACACCCAGAGCGCGCTGATGCGCAAGCGTGTCTCGCGCTACATGGAAGGCAAGCTGTGCCCCGCCTGCCAGGGCAAGCGACTGAAGCCCGAAGCGCTTTCGGTCACCTTTGCCGGTGTGGACATCGGCGAGTTCATGCGGCTGCCGCTGGATCAACTGGCCGGGCTGCTCGAGCCCATCGCGCAGGGTGACTTCAGTGCACACAGCCACGGCGCACGCACCCGCAGGAGTGCGACGCCCCGCGATCGCGCCAAGCGGGCAGCCACTGGCCGTGCGACCCACGAAGGCGCGCCCGATGTGCGGCTGACCTCGGCCCTGTCGGAGGAAAAACGCCTGGCCGCGCAGCGACTGGCGGGTGGGGTCATGGCGCGGGTACGGCAGCTGCGCGAGCTGGGCCTGGGGTATCTCTCGCTGGATCGCGCCACGCCCACGCTGTCGGCCGGCGAACTGCAGCGCCTGCGGCTGGCCACACAGCTCAGCTCGTTGCTGTTTGGTGTGCTGTACGTGCTCGATGAGCCCTCGGCCGGCCTGCATCCGGCCGACAGCCAGGCGCTGTACGACGCGCTGGACCGGCTGCGCGATGGCGGCAACTCGGTGTTCGTCGTTGAACACGATCTGGAGCTGATGCGACGTGCACAGTGGCTGGTGGACGTGGGACCGCAAGCGGGCGAGCACGGCGGGCGCGTTCTCTACAGTGGCGAGCCCGACGGCCTGCGCCGCATCGAGGACTCGCGCACCGCGCGGTACCTGTTCGACCAGGTGCCTGCGCCTGCCAGCCGGCAACGCAGCGCCGACCGCTGGCTGGAGCTGAAGGGCATCCACCGCCACAACCTGCAGGGCGTGGACGCGCAGCTGCCGCTGGGAGTGCTGACCGCAGTGACCGGCATTTCCGGATCGGGCAAGTCCAGCCTGATGGCGCAGGCGCTGCCCGAGCTGATGCTGCTGCACCTGGGGCACGAGCCCGTGGACGACAGCGCCGACAGTACGCCCGAGGACGGGCCAACCGTGATCGAAGCGACGCGGGGCCAGCTTGCCGGAGCCGTGGATGCCATCCAGCGCGTGGTGCAGGTGGACCAGAAACCGATCGGCCGCACGCCACGCTCCAACCTGGCCACCTATACCGGCCTGTTCGATCACGTCCGCAAGCTGTTCGCCGCGACCCCCGACGCGCGACGCCGCCGCTTCGATGCAGGTCGCTTCTCGTTCAACGTAGCCAAGGGCCGGTGCGAGACCTGCGAAGGCGAGGGTTTCGTAAGCGTCGAACTGCTGTTCATGCCCAGTGTCTATGCGCCATGCCCCGCCTGCCATGGCGCCCGCTACAACGAGGCCACGCTGAAGGTGTTGTGGAACGGCCGCAACATTGCCGAAGTCCTGCAGATGACGGTCGACCAGGCACAGGCATTTTTCGCCGGTGAGGAAGCCATCGCGCGGCCGCTGCAGCTGCTGCAGGAGATCGGCCTGGGCTATCTCAGGCTCGGCCAGCCGGCCACGGAGCTTTCAGGGGGCGAGGCGCAACGCATCAAGCTGGCGACCGAGCTGCAGCGCAGCCAACGCGGCCGCACGCTCTATGTACTGGACGAACCCACCACCGGCCTGCATGCGTTGGACGCAGACAGGCTGCTGGTGCAGTTGCAGCGGCTGGTGGACGCGGGAAACACCGTGGTGATGATCGAGCACGACATGCGGTCTGTCGCACAGGCCGACTGGGTGATTGACGTCGGCCCGGGCGCAGGCGGCGCAGGTGGAACCATCGTGGCGAAGGGTACGCCACGCCAGGTGGCCCGCGCCAAGGACAGCAGGACGGCGCCGTTCCTTGCCAGGGAACTGGCGCTGTAGCGACGTCATCCCCGGCTATCGCACTCCACCACGCCGGGCAGCTGCAAGCCGTTCGCCGATCAGGCGCCGCTCACATAGCGCGGCGCCGGCTGCGCGAGCGAAAGGCCCGGTGCCATCGCCTTGCGTGCGTGCTCGAAGGCGTCCCACTCAGCGATGTCCGGAAGCGCGGGAATGGTCACAAGCTCACCCTGCGCCAGCCCGGCCAGGGACGCATCCACCATGTCTTCGGCGCTCATCACGATGCCCTGTGGCAGGTGCTCCACCGGCAGGCCGGAAAGGTGCCAGAAGTCCGTCGCGGTGGCACCCGGCAGGACGACCTGGACGCGCACGCCCTTGTCGGCCAGCTCATGGTGGAGCGACTGCGAGAACGCCAGCACGAACGCCTTGCTTCCCGCGTAGACCCCGTTGAGCAGCTCCGGTGCCAGCGCGACGATGGAGGCGATGTTGATGATCGTGCCCCGGCCACGTGCCACAAACACCGGCGCTGCAGCATAGGCCAGGCGCATCGCGGCGTTCACGTTGAGCGTGATCATGCGCTCCATCTCGCCGATGTCCGACTGCAGCAGGGGCGCCGTAGCGCCGATACCGGCATTGTTGACCAGCACCTGGATATCCGCTCGGCCTTGAATGACCTTTTCAACTTCGGCACGCCCGTCGGAGGTGGTCAGGTCCGCGGCGACGATGTCCACCGTGCGGCCGGTGCTGCGGGCCAGCGCTTCGGCCAGTTGGCGCAGGCGGTCGGCGCGTCGCGCGACCAGGATCAGGTCATGGCCGGCGTGGGCCAGGCGATCAGCATAGATCGCCCCGATGCCGGACGATGCGCCAGTGATGAGTGCGGTGCCGTGATGGGTAGGGTCGTTCACAGAGGTCAGTCCGAACCGGCGAACGTCGCCGGGGTCAGGGGAAATCTAGGCCGGCTTGTACGTGTCGTAAATGTCGTATATACCTCGTTTACGGCCGCCCCTGAAAAACCGTCATGCCCAGTGTTGGATTTGTCCTGCCCGCCGGATTCCAGACCATGGCGATCGCCGCGGCGTCCGCCTTCGAACTGGCCAATGCCACCGAAGGCGCGCGCCTTTACGATCTGCACATGCTGTCCGAACAGGGCGGGCTGGTGCCCAGCTCGCTTGGCATGGCCATGCAGACAGCGCCGCTTGCGCAGCAGCCGCTGGATACCATGATCGTGGCCGGCCTGCTGGAGCCAGCCCCGTCCAGCGGCGCGCTGATCGATCCGATCCGTCATGCGGCCGCACGCACGCGCAGGACCGCGTCGGTGTGCACCGGCGCGTTCCTTCTCGGCGAAGCGGGGTTGCTGGACGGGCGCCGCGCCACTACGCACTGGTTCCACGCACGTGCGCTCAGGCAGCGCTTTCCCGCCGCGCAGGTGGAGGAAGACCGCATCTTCATCACCGATGGCCCGATCTGGACCTCCGCCGGCATGAGCGCGGGGCTGGACCTGGCGCTTGGCATGATCGAGCAGGACTTCGGTGCGGATCTGTGCAGGGCGGTGGCCCGGAAGCTGGTGATCTACCATCGGCGCGGAGGCGGGCAGTCCCAGCATTCGGTGCTGCTCGAGCTGGATGCCCGGTCTGATCGCATCCAGAACGCGCTGACCTTTGCACGCCGCAATCTGCGCGCCACCTTGTCGGTTGAAGAACTGGCGCAGGCCGCGCATCTGAGCACCCGCCAGTTCAGTCGCGCGTTCCGCGAGGAAACCGGACAATCCCCCGCCAAGGCAGTGGAGGGCCTGCGGGTGGAGGCCGCTCGCGTGTTGATCGAGCAGAGCCGCTACACGATGGATGAAGTGGCGACTGAAACGGGCTTCGGTGATACCGAACGCATGCGACGTGCCTTCCTGCGCGCCTTCGGCCAGCCGCCGCAATCGCTGCGGCGCAACGCACGGGGCGGGGCGGACTGAGTGTTCATGGCTGGATTCATGGGATGATGCACCACTGCGCCCGACTGCCACTACATGCACACACTGACCGATCCCCACCTGCTGAATGACATCGCTGAGATCGGCCGTATTGAAGCAGTGCCGCGCATCCTTGAAACCGTCGCCCATATCACAGGCTCAAGATTCACCGCGATTGCCCGGGTGACAGAAACCACGTGGACCGCCTGCGCCACCCTGGACACCCTGGGGTTCGGGCTCGTTCCGGGCGGGCAGCTGGTCCTCGAAACCACCCTCTGTGACGAGATCAGGCAGTCATCGACCTCCGTGGTGTTCGCGCACGCCAGTGCACATCCGCTGTATTCCAAACACCATACGCCCAGGATCTATGGGCTGGAGAGTTACGCCTCCGTGCCGATCCATCGGCCGGATGGCAGTTTCTTCGGCACCCTGTGTGCCATTGATTCGTCGCCGGGCAACTTCGATGAGGCGCATGTCCAACGATCCATGGAGCTGCTTGCCGACCTCGTTGGCAACTACCTCGACAAAGAGGATCAGCTGCTGGAGGCAGAGACAGCCCTTTCAACGGCACAGCGTGTTTCCGATCTGCGCGATCAGTTCATCGCGGTGCTGGGCCATGACCTCCGCAGCCCGCTGCAGGCCATCAGCGTGGCCGCCGATTCACTGGAACGTGAGGCAACTTCCGAGCGCCAGCAGCGGATGCTCGCGCACATCGCCGCCGGCGTCACCCGGATGGATGGCCTCATCGGTGATGTGCTTGATTTCGCCAGGGGGCGGCTGGGAGGAGGCATTCCGGTCTCGCTCCAGGAAAGCCACACCTTGCAGGCGGCGCTTGAACAGGTTGCAGAAGAAGTGGCGATCGCTACCGGTCGGCAGGACATCAACGTCCAGATGCGGATCGAAGGTGGCGTGGTCTGCGACACCGGCAGGCTGTCGCAGCTGCTGGCCAACCTGCTGACCAACGCAGCCCAGCACGGCGAGCGCTCCGCCCCAGTCACGCTGAGGGTTCAGGCCGCATCCCATCGCCTCACGCTGGATGTGCATAACGCCGGCTGCATTGCGCCTGAGCGGCTGGGGACGATTTTCAGCCCGTTTTCGCGTGAGCAGGGCGAGCTGCCCAAGCCAGGGCTTGGCCTGGGCATCTACATTGCATCGGAAATTGCCAAGTCCCACGGCGGCACACTGGACGTGCAGTCGAGTGAGAGCGACGGCACCGTGTTCACATTCCAGATGCCGACCGCGGCGCGTCCATGAAGGTGGGCGCCAGGCAACAGAAGGGCTCCGGCACCGCGCCGGAGCCCTGGCCACTCACTTTTCCTGCAGGAACGTCAGCAGGTCCTGGTTGACCTTGTCCTTGTGGGTGTCGGTCAGGCCATGCGGCGCACCCGGGTAGACAATCAGCCTGGCGCCCTTGATCAGTTTCGCTGACTGGCGGCCAGAGATATCGATCGGCACGATCTGGTCGTCGTCACCGTGGATCACCAGGGTGGGGACATCGAACTTCTTCAGGTCGGCGCGGAAATCGGTGGCCGAGAACGCGGCGATCGAATCGTAGGTGTTCTTGTGGCCGCCCTGCATGCCCTGCGCCCACCACGCATCGATCAGCCCCTGCGACACCTTCGCACCGGGGCGGTTGAAGCCATAGAACGGGCCCGACGGAATGTCCCGGTACAGCTGCGCGCGGTTATCCATCTGTGCCTTGCGGATGCCATCGAACACTTCGATCGGCAGGCCGTTGGGGTTGTCGGCGGTCTTCAGCATGAACGGCGGCACCGAGCTGATCAGCACGGCCTTCTTGACCCGGCCGGTGCCATGCCGGCCGATGTAGCGCGCCACTTCGCCACCACCGGTGGAGAAGCCCACCAGGGTCACATCGTGCAGGTCCAGTGTGTTGATCACCGTGGCCAGGTCATCGGCGTAGTGATCCATGTCGTTGCCGTCCCACGGCTGGCTGGAGCGCCCGTGGCCGCGACGGTCATGCGCGATGACGCGGTAGCCATGGTTGGCCAAGAAGATCATCTGCGACTCCCAGCTGTCCGAATTCAACGGCCAGCCATGGCTGAAGGTCACGACCGGGCCGTCCTTCGGGCCCCAGTCCTTGTAGTACAGCTGCACGCCGTCGGCGGTGGTGATGTAGCTGGCAGTGCGCGCGATGGCGGTGACCGGAGCCGGCTTGGCTGGTTCGGCGGCCTGCGCGGACAGGCCGGCCTGGACCGAGAGGGCAAGGGCGGCAACGGCCAGGGTACGGGCGAAGGTGTTCATGCGGAAACTCTCATGGGTGGGTGGTGAGACGTACTTTGCGCCTGCAATCAGGCGTCCGGGTGATGAAGTGTCCGGATTTCTTGATAGATCGTCTTGCATGGATGTGCGCACACCAATCGCTCGCGATCGCCTGTTGACAAGGTAGAACGACCGTTCTACCTTGCAGCCATGAGCAAGCTCACCACCGACACCCAACAGAAGATCCTGGCCACGGCCGAGGCGCTGATCTACCAGAACGGGATCCACGCCACCGGCATGGACCTTCTGGTGAAGACCTCGGGCGTGGCGCGGAAGAGCATCTACCGCCACTTCGAGAACAAGGACGACGTGGCCGCCGCTGCATTGAAGGCGCGCGACGTGCGCTGGCTCGCCTGGTTCCGGCATGAGTGCGAGAAGGCGGACAGCCCGGAAGCACGCATCCTCGGCATGTTCACCGTGCTCAAGAACTGGTTCCAGTCCGAGGGCTATCGCGGTTGCGCCTTCATCAATACCGCAGGGGAGGTCGGCGACCCTGCCGATCCGATCCGGGAAATCGCGCGGAATCACAAGCAGAAGCTGCTCGATTACACGCGGGAACTTACCGAACAACTGGATGTTGAGCAGCCGGCGGACCTGGCCCGTCAGCTGCTGATCCTGATGGAAGGCGCCATCACCCTGTCGCGCGTGATGGGTGATTACGGCGCCGCAGACACCGCGAAGGACGTTGCAAAGCTGTTGTTGGAACAGGCCAAGCGTTAGCGCCTGGGTACGCCAGATCCTTTGAAGCAACCCGTATATCCATTTCTATTGGAGGTCTCCCCGTGTCCGCAGAACAACCCCGTCCGCCGCTTCCTCCGTTCACCCTCGAATCGGCCACGCAGAAGGTGCGCCTTGCCGAGGATGGCTGGAATTCCCGCGATGCCGACAAGGTGTCGCTTGCCTATTCGCTCGACACCCAGTGGCGTAACCGTGCCGAATTCACCAATGGCCGGGAGGAAGCCCGGCAGTTCCTGGCACGCAAATGGAACAAGGAACTCGAGTACCGCCTGATCAAGGAGCTCTGGGCCTTTACCGAAAACCGCATTGCGGTCCGCTACGCGTACGAATGGCACGACGACTCCGGCAACTGGTTCCGTTCCTATGGCAACGAAAACTGGGAATTCGGAGAGGATGGCCTGATGCAGCGCCGCTTCTCCTGCATCAACGACCTGCCGATCAAGGAAAGCGACCGCAAGTTCCATTGGCCGTTGGGGCGTCGCCCGGACGATCATCCGGGGTTGTCGGAACTGGGTATGTGATTCCCGCTGAGGCGCCTTCCGAAGCGCGCTCAGGCACGAGGGGGCGGCCGGCATCTGCGCCGGCCGGGGCAGGGGCGCAATGGACATGCAGGCAAGGGGCGGAGTCGATCCGCCGGCAACGACCGATTCGCAGGAACTGACATTCCACTGGCTCTATCAGCGGGTGCAGGGTTTGGTTGAGCACAGCATCTATCCGAAGGCGGGCAGGGTGGAGACGTGGGCGTTTCGCATCGGCATGGGTGCGGCGATCGTCGGCATTCTCACTGGCCAGCTTCCGGATCGATGGCTGCCTGTCGGCGCAGTGCTGCAGGTGGTTGTTGCCTGCCTGGCAATCGAAATTGGAGGGTTCATTGCCGGGGGCGTCCTGGCCGCCCGCAGGGGCATTCGCCAGTTCAGCCAGCCTCGGCTCTCGCACGCGCGGGAGATGGATGGCGATTTCGCGCACTGGCAAGCGGTGGTGACCGAGCTTCGCGGATTTCCGCGCGTCCAGCGCGAGCGGCGCCTCAAGTACGTCAGTCACCTGCGCACAAACATGATTGAGCGCATGGGCATGATGTATGGCGGGCTGCAGCGGCTTGGACCATTCCCGCTGTTGATTGCCCTCTACCTGCAGTTCCGCGGATGGAAATGGGGCGACTGGGCGGGCGCTTTCGATGTTGGATTGCTAGGCGCACTGCTTATCTTCGCCATGGTGCTGCTGTACCTGCTGGGCTGGATGCTGATCGGCCTTCGCACCAGGCTGGATACCTACGTGGCATTGTTGGAGGGCTCTATCCACGAGCCCGAACCCTCGAAGCCAGCGCCGTGAGGGATAAACAGAACTGTGAGCCATCCAGTGAAGCATACGCATGGCTCAAGAGTGCCGCGCTGAAGAGTAAAAGTCGCGGTTGCCTGCATTGGTCGGATCGTACATGTCGCCGACTTCACAGGCCTGTACCCCGCAGATGGGCATAGTGCCCCTTGGGTAGTGTGAGCGCGTCCATCCAGCCACGGGATTTTCCCGAACGCCAGGAGGTCACTGTGCCAAGTTGTGATGAAGGAATGAAGTTGACGCGTCGCCAGGTGATCGCCGGCGGCGTCACGACCGTGGCAATGTCCGCCGCACCGGGGGCGTCATCGCTCGCCGCCGAACTGGCGACGCCCCCGCCGCCCAGGCCGCCGGTCGTCAGCACGGTGGCGTTGACCGTCAACGGCAAGCGGCGGGAGCTTGAGCTCGACACGCGGACTACGCTGCTCGATGCCCTGCGCGAACATCTGAAGCTGACCGGGACCAAGAAGGGCTGCGACCACGGTCAATGCGGTGCCTGTACCGTGCTGGTCAACGGTGAGCGCATCAATGCCTGCCTCAGCCTGGCGGTGCAGCACCAGGGCGATGCCATCACCACCATCGAAGGACTCGGAACCCCCGATGACCTGCATCCGATGCAGGCCGCCTTCATCAAGCATGACGGCTACCAGTGCGGGTACTGCACGCCGGGGCAGATCTGCTCGGCGGTGGCGGTACTGGACGAGATCAAGCGGGGTGTCCCCAGCCATGTGCAGGCAGACGTCAGCGCACGGCCCCGGGCCACCAACATGGAGATGCGCGAACGCATGAGCGGCAACCTCTGCCGCTGCGGAGCCTATTCCAATATTGCCGAGGCGATGGAAGAGGTTGCAGGCGTGACCCCTGGGAGGCGCGCATGAGGGCCTTCAGTTACGAACGCGCGAGATCCCCGGCCGAGGCCGCCAAGGCCGTCGCCGGTATCGAGGGCGCGAAGTTCCTGGCCGGAGGGACCAACCTGCTCGACCTGATGAAGCTGGAGGTCGAGACGCCAGCGCACCTGGTCGATGTGCAGGACATCGGCCTGGACAGGATCGAACCCACCGACGAGGGCGGCCTGCGCATCGGCACGCTGGTCACCAATACCGCGCTGGCCTCGCATGAGCGCGTGCGCCGCGACTACGCGGTGCTGACCCGCGCGATCGTGGCAGGCGCCTCCGGGCAGCTGCGCAACAAAGCCACCACCGGCGGCAACCTGCTGCAGCGCACGCGCTGCCCGTATTTCTACGATCCCCATCTGCCCTGCAACAAGCGCCTGCCCGGATCAGGGTGCGGCGCACTCGAGGGGTTTTCCCGTCAGATGGGCGTGATCGGCACCTCGGACAGCTGCATCGCGACCTATCCGGGCGACATGGCGGTGGCCCTGCGGGTGCTGGACGCCTCGATCCAGACCGTCAGCGGTGACGGCAGTACGCGCAGCATCCCGATTGCCGATTTCCATCGTTCCCCCGGCGACAGGCCGCAGCAGGACAACGTGCTGCAGCGCGGTGAGCTGATCACCCACGTCACGCTGCCGAAGCCCCTGGGCGGTCGGCACGTGTACCACAAGGTACGTGACCGCGCGTCCTATGCGTTCGCACTGGTGTCGGTCGCTGCGGTCGTGCAGCGAGACGGTTCGGCGCGGTTCGCCTTCGGTGGAGTTGCGCCGAAGCCGTGGCGCGTCGAGGCAGCCGAACCGCTGCTGCGCGACGGCGTAAAGGCCGCGACCGGGCAGGTGTTCGCCGGCGCCCGTCCGACGCCGGAGAACGCATTCAAGATCGCGCTCGCCGAGCGCACCCTCGCGGCCGTGCTGGTGGAAGGAGAGCGCTGATGCCCCTTGAATTCAACGCCCCCGCCGGCGACAACCTGTTCGACAAGGCCAAGGTCGTCGGCAAACCGACGCCGCGCATCGACGGTCCGCGCAAGACCACCGGCACCGCCCCCTATGCCTACGAGCGCCACGACGTGGCGCCGAACCAGGCCTACGGCTACATCGTCGGTGCGGGCATCGGCAAAGGGCGCATCATTTCGATGGATGCCTCCCGCGCGCGTGCCGCGCCCGGCGTACTGGCGGTCATCACCGCACCGGAAACCAAGCCGGTCGGCAAATCGAACTGGAACAATGCGCCGCTGTTCGGTGGACCCGAAGTGGCCCACTACCACCAGGCCATCGCCTGCGTGGTGGCAGAGACCTTCGAGCAGGCCCGCGCCGCCGCGGCGCTGATCCGCACCCGCTACGAGCGCAGCAAGGGCCGCTTCGATTTCCCGGCCCTGGCACCGACCGCGCCGCTGGCAAAGGGGCGTGACGGCAAGCCCGACCGGCAGGCGCTGGGCGATTTCGACACCGCCTACGCGAGCGCCGCGGTCAAGCTCGACGAGACTTATCACACCTCCGACGAAAGTCATTCGATGATGGAGCCGCACGCCACCATCGCCGCCTGGGAGGGTGACACGCTCACGCTGTGGACGGCGAACCAGATGATCGACTGGGCCAGGCAGGGCATGGCGGCGATCCTCGGCATCGACCCTGCCAAGGTGCGCGTGGACTCGCCCTATATCGGCGGCGGCTTCGGCGGCAAGCTGTTCATCCGCGCCGACGCGGTGCTGGCCGCGTTGGCGGCCAAGCAGGTCGGGCGACCGGTGAAGATCGCGCTGCAACGCCCGTTGATGCCCAACAACACCACGCACCGGCACGCCACCCTCCAGCGCGTGCGGATCGGCTGCGGAAAGGATGGCCGGATCTCCGCCATCGCCCATGAGAACTGGTCGGGCAACATCAACGGCGAGGATGGCGAAAACGGCACCCTGCAGACGCCCAAGCTCTATGCAGGCGCCAACCGCCTGGTGGCCAACTACATCGCCACGCTCGACATGCCCGAAGGCAATGCGATGCGCGCACCGGGTGAAGCACCGGGCCACATGGCGCTGGAAGTGGCGATGGACGAAATGGCCGAGAAGCTGGGCCTCGATCCGATCGCGTTCCGCATCCTCAACGAGCCCGAGGTCGTGCCCGGCGATCCGTCCAAGAAATTCTCCGACCGCAACCTGGTGCGCTGCCTGCGCGAAGGCGCGGAGCGCTTCAACTGGAACAAGCGCAACGCCCGGCCGGCGCAGGTCAGGGAAGGGCACTGGCTGGTCGGCATGGGCGTGTCCGCGGGCTACCGCGGCGCACCGACGATGAAGTCGGCGGCGCGGGTCCGGCTTGACGGCCAGGGCGGGGTGGTTGTCGAGACCGACATGACCGACATCGGCACCGGCTCCTACACGATCATCGCGCAGACGGCAGCCGAGACCATGGGCGTGCCGCTGGACCAGGTCCAGGTGACCCTCGGCGACTCCCGTCATCCCGCCTCCGCCGGTTCCGGCGGCCAGTGGGGCGCGGCAAGCTCCACCGCGGGCGTGTACGCGGCGTGCGTCAGCCTGCGCCGCAAGGTGGGCGAGAAACTCGGCTTCGACGGCGACACCGCAGACTTCGCCAGTGGCCGCATCCAGGCGGATGGGCGGACCATCACGCTGGCGGAAGCGGGGGCACTGTCGGCGGAGGACGGCATTGCCTTCGGCGACTTCAAACAAGGCTACGACGTCGGCACGTATGCAGGGCATTTCTGCGAGGTCGCCGTGCATGCCTACACTGGAGAGACGCGCATTCGCCGCATGCTTGCCGTATGCGATGGCGGCCGGATCCTCAATCCGCTGTCAGCACGCAGCCAGGTCATCGGCGGGATGGTGATGGGCGCGGGCGCGACCCTGATGGAGGAGCTGGTGGTCGACAAACGGCTTGGTTTGTTCATCAACCACGACCTGGCCGGCTACGAGGTTCCCGTGCACGCCGACATTCCGTACCAGGAAGTGGTCTTCCTCGACACGCTGGATCCGGTGATCTCGCCGATGAAGGCCAAGGGTGTGGGTGAACTGGGCATCTGCGGGGTTGGCGCCGCGATCGCCAATGCGATCTACAACGCAACCGGCGTGCGCGTGCACAGCTATCCCATCACCCTGGACAAGCTGTTGCCCGGCTTGCCCGACATAGGCTGACGGTGCGCATGGACCGATCCGCAGCCTCACCCGCGCTGGAGGCTTCAGCGGCAGGCGGAGGGGAGCCCGGCGATCTTGCCGAGGACCTGTCCGCAGCGCCAGGCTTCCTCGCCGAAGGCAGCCCGCGCGGCGTGCTCGAGACGGCCTTGACGCGCGTGCGTGCGGGGGAGCACGCCGTGCTCGCGCTGGTGCTGGAAACCGATGGCTCCACCTACGCCGGTGCCGGCGACATGGTGCTGTTCTGCAACGGCAGCCAGGTCGGCTGGCTGAGCGGCGGATGCCTGGAGCCCGAGCTCGCGCGACGCGCGGAGCAGGTGAGCGCGGCAGGGCGGGTCGACTGGATCGAGATCGACACCCGCAGTGACGACGACCTGTTGAGCGGATCCGCGCTCGGCTGCCGCGGCCGGCTTCGGATTGCACTTCTGCCGTTGCGTGCCATGTCCGGCGTCGACGACGTCATCGAGGTCTGGCTCCGCGAGGGCGTGTCACTCCAGCGCGACCTTCGCAGGTCGGGGCAGGTCGTTTTCCGTGCCGGCCATCGCGAGCAGGCATGGCAGCTGCATCCGATGGAGGGTACACAGCCCTTTGGCGAGGGCGCGTGGCGTTTGCCGTTGCCCCGGCTTCCGCGGGCCCTGGTGTTGGGGGGCGGTCCCGAAACGCCCTTCCTGGTTCCGCTGCTGCGCGGCCTGGGGTGGCGGGTCAGCGTGGCCGAACGGCGAGCGCGCTGGGCCCCAGCCGGGCAGTGCGCGGATGCGCATCTTCAGACCAGCCCGGCCGAGGCCCTTCATGGCGACTGTTGCGACGCGGCACTGGTGATGCATCACGATTTCGAACTGGACCGGGAGACGCTGGTGGCCCTGGCTGATACCAACGTCGCGTTCATTGGACTGCTGGGTCCGCGGCGAAGGCGCGAGGACCTGTTCAAGCTGCTGACACCGGATCAGCGCCACCGGCTTTCCCCGAGACTTCGATCACCGGTCGGCCTGAACATCGGCGGCCGAGGGCCGGAGGCGATTTCGCTCAGCATCGCCGCACAGCTGCAGCAATGGCGAAGCGCGCACGGCAGGTGACTGACGCGCATGCGGTCGTCGTGCTTGCTGCCGGCGGGAGCACCCGACTTGGCCAGCCCAAGCAGCTCCTCACCCGGCAGGGCGAGACCCTGGTACACCGCGTAGTGCGGCTAGCGCTGGAGCTCGCGCCAGCGCAAGTCCTGGTCGTGGTGGGCGCGAACGCACAGGCCGTGACATCCAGCGTTGCCGGGCTGGATGCCACTCCGGTAACCAACCACCACTGGGAGCGTGGCCTGGCGAGCAGCCTGCAGGTTGCCGGCGCACACCTGCTGCCCACGGTGACCGCGGTGATGATCGTGGCATGCGACCAGCCCGCAATCGAGCGCTCCCATCTGCAGGCGCTGCTTTCCGGTGCCCGCGCCGCAGCGTCAACGTGCGCGGGCACCCGCCACGGAAATGCGCTTGGCGTTCCCGCAGTCGTGCCGCGCGCCTGGTTCACCCCTGTCGGTGCAGCCGGTGACCGCGGCTTCGGAGCGCGCCTGCGGCAACTTCCTGTCGATACGGTGCATGTCCTTCAGGCACCGGAACTGGGCCTGGATATTGATACGCCAGAAGATCTTGCGCGTGCGCGCGATGCGGGCTGGATCGATGCCGGGAGGTGACCCGCGTGGTCACTTGGCCAATGCCTGTCGCGCAGGTGACCAGTGTGGGCCACATCGCGCACCCTCAGGCACCCCGCCCCCGAACATCTGCAGCACCCGGTCCGACAGAACAGGTTCCGGCACGTCAGCCAGCACCTGCTCCAGATAGCCCACCGGCTCCAGCTGCCATTGAAGTAGCGTGCCAAGCTGCAGAACGGCGGGCGCCCGCTGCTCCGCGTCCAGTGAGACCTGCAACAGCAGATGGTGCGAGCGCCCCTCCAGCCACAGCACGGGTATGCCCCGGCAATGAACCTCGAACTCGGCATCTCGGTGCCGCTCTACGAACTGGAAGCCCTGTCGTGGCCGAGAGTCCACGAACTGCATCGCCTGGCGGCGCAGTTGTGAGAATCGATCGTCGTTGATGTTTTGGAACGCGACAGGCGAGGGCACTAGCGTCGCCGGCCACTGCGCCTGTGCCGCAACCACCACCACAAGACAGAGCGCGTTGGCCGCCCAGCGGCACCACGCCACTCACCCCTCCGGATGCAGGCGCGTACTGGCGTGTGCGGTAAGGCCGATGCCAGCCATGATCAGGCCCTCCATGACGCGAGGGCCGACGTACTGCTCCAGCTCACCGTTCTCGCGGGCACGCTGCGCGGCCAGCAGGATCTCCAGCACCACGCGCAGACCGGCCAGCGAGCAATCGGTATCCGCCAGGGCGATGCGTCGGCCGGGCATCTGATGGCGCTCTGGCCAGGGCTGGCCATCGGAGGCGGCGCCCGAGCCGATGCTGTGCAGCAGGGCGATGAGGGTGTTCGGGTCCAAGGCAGGGCCGTTGGCGGGCGCGTCGTGGATCGGGTGCGGGGCAGGGGAGTGGGGCTGGGTCATGGCTGGGCTCCTTGCGTGCATGCAGAAGCCGCCACCGATAAAGGTGGCGGGCGGTGCGAGGTTCGAAACCCGGTCTACGCTAAACCGGCAGGCACAAGGCCTCCACGCACCGCCCGCCATAGTCGGCCGACGGATTGCCAGCCGGCACCACCTGAGGGGTGATGCCGGCTGGCAAGCGTTTACTTCAGCGTAGAACCGGGGTTTCGAATCCCGGCCACCCGTTTCCGGTGGCACGCAAAGGAATACGCCCGGTTGTGCGCGATGCCAATGCAGTAAGGCTGATGCCGTCACCACATTCAACATTTTCAGAATCGTTGTATACCGCGCAATGAGGCCGGAGCCTTGCACTGCAAGGCTATCGGCGATGTCGGTGGTGCACGCCTGACGAGTGTCGGCATCCGCCCGGCGAGGCCGTGAACGAGGCGGATGCGACAGGGTTGCCAAAGGCCGCCAGGCGTCAGTAGCCCTTCAACGCGACCTTGGTCCGCTCCAGCCATGCGGCATTGTGGCTGCGTGCGTGACGCGACCAGTGCTGGGCATCATCGATGATGCTGGCGAACAGGCTGCGGGCCTGCTCACGATCGGCGGGCTGCGGCTGTGCCATCAACCACTCGGCGTACAGGCAGCGGGCGGCGGCATCGTTTCCGCATTCCACGGCTCGCTCGAACGCGGCACGGGTGCCGGGCGCTTGGGCAGCCGCCAGTGCCTGCGCGTAAAGCAGGGTCTGTTCCGGCTTGCGGCGCACATCCGGATGGCGGGCGAACAGGCCGTCCAGCGTCTCCGCCGCAAGCGCGGGCTGCCCGGAATCGAGGCGGGCACGGGCAAGGCCGGTCAGGATGTAGGGATCGTCGCCCAGCGGCGAGCTGGCCGCCTGCTCCAGCAGGGTTCTGGCTTCCTCGGCCTGGCCGGCATCCAGCAGCGTCATGCCCAGGCGAACCCGATTCTGCACGGTGGGCGTACGCGCCAGTTCGGCACGCGCGTTGCGCAGGTCCTGGCCCGGGTCCATGAGCTGCTTGGCGGAGCGGATTGCCTGCCGCGCGCCGCGCGAGTTGCGGGCTTCCGGGAAGTAGATCGCCAGGAAGTAGACGATGCTGCCTAGCAGTGGGAAGGAGAAGAGCAGGATGAGCCAATAGAGGCTCTGGCCCGAGCGGATGGCGTGCACCGCGAAGTAGATGGCCGCCAGTACGTGGAGTCCGATTCCGATATAGGGCATGTGTGCCGCCTCGTTCCTTGTGAGGGGTGGAACTATAGTGGGGGAGGGGTGGGGCGCCAATGGGCGGGGTGATCGGACGTGACGCGTCACGTTAATAGAGTGGATTCTGCAGAGCGGAGCGCAGCATGCCACTATGTGGCCGAGCTGCATTGATGGAAGGGGATACATGGAGCGTACGAAAAAGACACTGACGATGGCCGATGTTGCTGGATGGGGTTCGGCGCTCGTCACCTTTGGATTGATTCAAGGCGCCTTCTATCTGAAGGCGTACTGGGGCCATTTCGGACTGGATCCCTTTCAGTTTGTCGCCGTAAGCGAGCTTGCGCTGGCGGGCCTTGCGAGCATTGGCATGGTGTTGTTGTTCCTGCCGGTTGCGTTGCTACTTGGTGGCTGGATCGAAGGAAAGGTGACGGCGAGCAAGTCTAAATCCAGCCTGCTGGCGTGGTTGGCGATGGTGCTTTGTCTTGTGGGTCTGGTGGCAGTGCTTTGGTGGTCGAACGGATGGTCCCTTCTGATAGGTGCAGCCTCGGTGGGCATATATGCAATAGCTGTGCGCCTGTCACCAGTGCTCCCAACCGCCGTAAAGGACTCGCCGTGGCTGATCTATGCTCTCGTAATGCTTGTCTACGTGTCGATTTCTTCGAGTTGGCTTGGATCGCGGCGCGCCAAGGAGATCACTGCCAGCGGAAACCCGTCCACGGTGAGTGTGACAATTGATGGCAAAGTACAAGGCGGCCTGGGACTTGCGGGTCGCTTAGGTGATAGTTACGTGCTGTGGGAGCCAGCGGGGAAAGTTGTGCTTCTTGTGCCTGCGGAGGACGTCAATAAGCTGGAGATCGCGCAAAAGCGTGTGATGCCTGTCAAGTCAACCCAATCGTGATGAGGAATTTCTATCTGAGGTGGTGAATGGCCGCAGATGCTCGAGATCAACGCAGGGTGGTCAGTTGATCCTTGGAGATACTCAGCACCGCACCTCTCTCAGCTAGCTAGATGGAAAAAAAGGCACCTGCATTTTAGCAGCAAGAACCCTTTAAATAATTGGAAATCTCGTGAAAACTCAGGCTCAGCCTCTCCTTTGGAATGACAGATGGACCGCCGTCGAGGGCGTAAAAAAACGTGGCGGCGGACAGGGCTCCATTACGCAAGTTCGCGGAAACGTCTGTGGACGGCTTGGCGCACTGAAAGAAATGCTCCCAGATCCACAAGATCGTGACGAGCGCCGGAGGCGAATGAAGCAAGAGGTTGCGGGACTAATAAAAGTTCAAGGGGACGGCGTCCCCCAAATCTTTGAATCTAACGTTAGCCAAGCCGCAGATGACGAAGAGCTTTACCTCGTCCAGGCCTGGATTGACGGTAATAACCTGCAGCAGTACGTGACAGCGCCCATGCCCATCGACGAATCGCTGGAAATTGCACTGTCACTAGCGCGCATTGTTGAAAGATGTCATGCCAATGGCGTCCTGCATCGCGACATCAAGCCAGAGAACATTATTGTTGACACAGCAGGGAAGCTGCATCTGGTCGACTTCGGCATCGCCTGGCTCCCCCTCGAAGATCGCGAGGACGGGTGGCATACGCGAGCAGGGCAGGAACTCGGGAATCGCTTTGTGCGCCTGCCGGAGATGACCGCTGGCCAGCTGCGCAATGACCCCAGATCGGACGTTACCTTCGTGGTTGCAATACTTTTCTACCTTCTGACAAACGAATACCCGCGAACGTTGTCGTTCGGCGGGGGCGGCGAACCACCCCATAAGCGCCTGCGCAATTCTTTTCCGACTACAACTAAAGATGACCCCAGGATGGATAGGCTAACCAGCATCTTTGATGTCGGTTTCCAGCTTGCGCCAAATCTGCGCTTCCAATCAATCGACAATCTAATCGAGCGCATTGATGAGATTCAACACCCTCGCCAGACCGCTCAACCCGTCGACATGGCGGAATCGGTGGCGCGATATCAGGAAATGATGAGTGAGCACGAGACGGCACAGCGCCACATCGTCCTCATGTCCATGCGAGGGGCCGCTGTTG
The DNA here is from genome assembly GCF_052751275.1 of Stenotrophomonas muris. Taxonomy (NCBI): domain Bacteria; kingdom Pseudomonadati; phylum Pseudomonadota; class Gammaproteobacteria; order Lysobacterales; family Lysobacteraceae; genus Stenotrophomonas; species Stenotrophomonas muris. The sequence goes on from NZ_CP199879.1 coordinate 1,480,114, forward strand.
CCTTTGAGCAGCGTATTCGAGAGCTTAGCGAATCACAGCAACTCGTTCCGTCGATGATGGCGGGCAGCCCGCTTCGAGAGAACGACTCTTGGGTTACGTCCGTGACTTTTACACACGCCACAGGGGGGCAGGAAGTGTCATCACGACACGTGATACAGATGGACGAGGCGGATATCGTCTGCACATTCAGCGTTGACGGCGAGCGTAGCGATTACTACCAAGGGCACGCAGTAGACACCATCAGGTTGAACGAAGAGGTGCGCCACCACGCAGACATTTTCTTCGCCCTGGTGCTAGGCGCGTTCGTACGGAAGGTGGCTGCCCAGCGTGCATTCATGAATCTACTTGAGTACTGAGTAAATGAATAGCCTAGATGAGCTTTCGGCGGCCGATTGATGAGCAGTCTGTTTCGACCGCCGAGCGCATCAGGGCTGCAGCGGGACGTCTGTGACGAGCGCGAGCGAGACACGGCCGGCTGCCGCCGCGGCAAATGGGAACGGCCTGATCGTACGTTGGCAAATGCCCTTCTGCACGTTCCCAGAAGGCCCGCCGCATCCGGCCATTCTCAAATTACCGTGGCCCATCCGTCGGCACAAAATTTCTTAGAAGCCCTCCGCCCAATATTGTCGGTGAAGTAGGTCTCACCGTTTTACGGGTATACCTCCAACATGAGTAGCGTCCGCCGCCGCCATAGACCCATGTCCAGTCCGGGGGTGTAACATCGACAAAGAATGCCTGACCCAGCAATGATTCTCCTGCGCGAAGACGGTCCCCGCAGAATATTTCATTGGTGCCGGCCAAGCCCTGCAGCTTGCATGCAATATTTGCCGCGGGCCCCACTGCTGTGAGTGAGCTACGATCGTGACTAGCAGCCCCTCGCGGCACCCCAATACGGGCGAGAAGAATGTCGCCTAGATCGACACCGACTCGAGCGTCCACTCGCTCGATCCCGTGCTGCTTCAGGACTGGATTCACAACATCCTCCAGCACGAACAACATTTCGCTACATGCGGAAAGCGCCTTAGATGCGATCGAGGCAGCGTTTTCACCAACGCCCAACACCGCCATCAAGCCATCACCAGTATTCTTCTCAACGTAAGCGCCGTGCCTGAAAAGGACGCGCATCATGGAAGGAATCACGCAGTTCAGCATGAAAAGAGTCTTCTTTAGCTCATCAATTTGCGACGAGGACGTCCTTCTAGTGAAGCCGCGGATGTCGAAGAAGATCACGGCAGCCGTTACACTGCGCGCTGAACCGATAGAGAGATCCTCTACGGATGGCGCTACACGCCCGCTGGTGATATCACTCAGGCGCTCAATCGTCGTCGGGACGCTATTTGCGAGGGCTGAGACATAGCCGCTGTAGTCCGCAAATGAAAGGCGAGGGCTCATGTCAGTTCACCGCAACTGCGAGGGCAATTGAAGCGCAGGCGGCTCCGAACCAGACTATCGCTCGTCGAACATGGAGCGTCTTCCTGATGAGAATCCGACTCACCTCAAAATTCTGGCGCGCGTACTCCCGCCCGATGTCTTCGTCTGTCAATTTCTCAACTGATTTCCAGTAGTCCTCTGCGCTCTTAAAGCCCGAGACATCAGTCCAGAAGATATGCCCATTTCCGCTATGAGGCGTTCTGGGAAGCACTGTATGCAGCGCGTAGAACGATGCCACCCCAGCGAATGAAACCCCCACGATCCGCAGGATTGGATCGGCGCTCTTTGCCTGATCGGAAAGACCCAACCCGATAAGCACAAGCGCCGCAGCTGCCACCGCCGTTGCCTTCACATCCATCAACTGGACGTATTGATTCAGATATCCGTTTACCGTCGATGGAAAATTCCGCCTGTCCATGGGCACCCCAAAAGAAATTTTGGAAAGATTACGCCAAACCGGGCTGCAGCCGCGTCTCCTGGGGTGTAGGGGCGTCGCCGCACGAGAGCGCCTTACACGCGCTGGCGTGACCTCGGCCCACGAGTCATGTAGACCACATTGGACGCGCACACATGCCCAACTGCCGTTCTCTGCGGATTCTGAGGGCATCGGCAAGGTAGATGACGCTAGATTTCGCCGTGGACGAGACTCTCCGGGTGGCCGAAGCCCGGAGGGACAGCCTCCGCCATCATCAGTCGCCATTCCCGGGCAATGTTGCAAGTCAGGGCCCACCAAGGCATGTCGCACGGCTCCAGCTGATGACCTTCGGGTGTGAAAAGTGTCCACATTTGAATCCGAAACCGGCCCAAGGGCCGGTCAAGTCAATACGGCCTTGGCCGGAGTCTGAGGTCGCAGGCAAGAGCCGAGCCAGAGGCCCAGCCATTGCCATGCGGAGGACACGAACGCCGCCACAGCCCGATACATCATTTCGCATAATGTATATTATGTTCTAGCCAGACTGGCCCGGGCGACCGCCGCCCGGGCCCAACCCGCGCTGCAGGCTCCCCCTTCAAATGGCCGCCCCAACACCGGCAGAACCGCGCCCCACAGGCCGAGCCTTTCTCACCCCGTATCCAAACGCCGTCGTGTAGGCTCGGCGCACCACTTAAGGACGGGTTTGGCGATGCGCCTGGCTGATTTTATCGAACAGAATGCGCGGGAAATCCTCGACGACGCGGTGGCATTCGCCGAAACGCAGGCACCCGATACCGTCGAGTTCAGCGCAAAGCAACTTCGGAATCATCTTCCCCAGATTCTTCAGGCGGTCATAGACGATCTCAGATCGCCGCAGACAGACTCCCAGCAGCTCGCAAAGTCCCACGGGCTTGCACCGTTGAAACCCGGCCCCGAGTCCGCCGCGTCCTATCATGGCCGAACCCGCGCCATCGCCGGCTTTGGCCTCAACCAGATGGTGGCTGAGTATCGAGCGCTTCGGGCTTCGGTACTTCGGCGATGGGCATCCGACCAGCGGCTGGTCACTTCATCGATCGATGACATCCTTCGTTTCAATGAGGCCATCGACCAGGCGGTGGCCGAATCCCTTGCTCAGTTCTCTGCCGAGGTCGAATCCTGGCGGCAGATCTTCCTCGCGGCGCTCGGGCATGATCTCCGAGGCCCCTTGGCAGCGATCATCTTCTCGGCAGACACCCTGGCCAGTGGGCTGCAGGACCCAGCTTTGGCCAAGCAGGCCGAGCGGATCATCAACGGCAGCATGCGCATGAAAAAGCTGCTGGACGACCTGCTGGCTTACAGCCGCAGCAAGCTGGGCGATGGGATGGCCATTCATCTGGTGGACTGCGATCTTGCCCAATCGCTTGGCGAGGAAGTCGAATTGCTTCGCGCTGCCCTGCCCCACGTCCCTATCACGTATGAGGTTGAAGGCGATGCCCGCGGTTGCTTCGATGCCTCTTCGTTGCGCGAGGCGGTTCACAACCTCACGACCAACGCCGCAAAGTACGGCGAACACGGCACCGATGTGCGGATCAGCCTTGAGAGCCTCGCCGACCAGACCCTGATCACGGTGAGCAACGCGGGGGCCGAACTGTCGGACGAAGCGTTCAACAGCCTGTTCGATCCCTTGCGCCGAGGCTCGCACAACGCGTCACAGGGAGAACACGCGAGCCTTGGCCTCGGCCTGTTCCTGGTGCGGGAAATCTGCCACGCGCACCGCGGCACTGTTCGTGGACGATGGCGTGATGGCCGCACCTCATTCGTCATCACACTCCCGAAGAATGCTGATTGATGCGGCCGACCTGGCGACGGCACTACAGGAACCTGTGCATTACGAAGACATCGACCAACCCGCGCCTGCCATGCCGGAAGGCCTCTGGCAGCGTTCCAACCACCGCAAACCCCAGCTTCCGGTACAGCGCCACCGCCGGGCCGTTGGTGCTGACCACGTAATTGAACTGCATGGCCAGGAACCCTTCCGCCCTCGCCAGCTCCAGGCTGTGTTCCACCAGGGCTCGGCCCACGCCCCGCCCCTGTGTCGCGGCGTCGACCACATACGTGGCGCTGGCCACATGCGCCCCAAGGTCAGGGAAATTCGGGCCCATCTTGTACATGCCCACAACCCGGCCCTCCAGCACAGCTACATGAGGTGCCTCGGCCTGGCACCAATGCGCGCGAAACGTCTCGACAGCGAAAGAGCCAGCAAAGGGCAGTGCATCCTGCGTCGCAATGGCTTGCTTGAACATGCCCCACATCACGTCGAAATCGCCTGCACGGGCGGGCCGGATATCCATGCGACTCCTGCAGATCTGTGGTGGTGACCAAGCCGGACACTACCAGAATCCAACGCCTGCTCCGTAGCTGCTTCACGCGCCACCGCCATCGGCTCGGCAATAGTTGCAGATATTCCGGCCTTCAGAGCAGTAGATGCCCCCTGTTTCCGCGCACATCCCGCACCGGCTTCGACGGTGGCGTGTTCCTGCCTGCGTCCTGCTGGGCATCTACCTGCTGTACCTGCTGGCCGGCAACATCTTCCTCAACACACCCCTGTTCGACCAGGTCACCAACCGCAAGCCGCACAAGTTCGTGATGACCACTGGGCCGGCCATTACCGTGCTGCCAGGCCACGTGATCGCCTGGAATGTACACATGCGCGGCCATGTGAACCACACGGTCTACGTGCTGCACGCCGACCGCGCCAGCGCTCGTCTGGCGGTTCTGCCCCTGTTCCAGCGCGAGGTGCGGGTGCCCCGGCTGCAGGCCACAGGGGTTTCGGCCGAGATCAGCCGCGTGGAAGAGGCCATCCCGCCACCGCCGCGCAGCGACCGCGGCTGGACCCTGCGCTTCGATGCCATCCACAGCGACAGTATCCGCAGCGCACGTTTCGGCAAGCTGCTGATCATCGGCCAGGGCCAGGGCACGGTGGGCTTCCTCAAGCAGCTGCGCGGCGGGCCGTCGGAACTGTTCGAATCCGAGGTTGCATTCAGCGATGCCGACACCAGTTTTGACGGCGTGCAGCTGTTGGGCGACATGGATCTCACCGCGCGCTTCAGCTATCCGCGCCATTATCGGGACCAGGCGCCCGGCCTGGCCAAGTTGAAGCTGCTGCATGCCCAGCTCGAGGTCGATGCCCGCAGCCAGGGCCTGCGCATGGACACCAATGCCACAACGCCGAAGATCTCCAGCGCACCAGTGCCCGGACGGCTGCAGGCCGCACTCCACCTGATCGATGGCCGCCTGCAGCCCGGCGACCACGCGCTGTGGCAGGTGCCGCTCTACCTGGGCGACGGCGCCCCCGATCGCGGCATGCTGGCGCTGCAACTCAATGTGGCCAGGGACGTGCGCCTGCAGGCCCGCTTGCCGCCAAAGTCCGGTTCAGGCAGCGAGGTGGATGCCGATCTGCATATCAGTGGCCGGGACATTCCCTTCCAACAGCCCGCACAGCTGCTGGAACGCAGTTCTGGCACAGTGCGCGGCGAATGGACGTTCACCTCGCTCAACTGGATCCCTGCCCTGTTCGTGCGCAAGCCGTGGCTGCAGCTGGATGGCGGCGGCACGCTGAAGGCGGACCTGCGCCTTCGCAACGGCGAGCTGACCGAAGGCAGCACCGTTGACATTCCTGCAGCCGAAGCCGTGGCCGAGGTGGCGGGTGTGCGCTTGGCGGGCACGGCCAGTGCCCACGGCGAACTGAAGGCCGGCACGCCCAGCCAGGCGCGGCTGGCCGTCCGGTTGCCCCGCTTCACCGCGCGGCCAGGCGATGCCAAGGACGTACGCCTGTTCGACGGCCGGGATCTGGCCCTGGACCTGACCGGCGATGGCCGCCTGCAGGAACTGCGCAAAGGCGTCCGCGCGCAGCTGCGCTTCAGTGAAGCCACCATCCCTGACCTGACCGCCTACAACCGCTACCTGGGTTCGCCCGAGGTGCGACTACTCCGTGGCACCGGCACCGTGAGTGGTGATGCGACCCTCGATACCGACGGGCGCGTCGGCCATGGCACGGCCCGGCTGTTGGGGCGCAACGCCAGTGCAAAGGTGGCAGGGCTGGACATGGGCGGCGATATCGACGTGAACGCAACACTGCGCCGGGGAGACTTCAACCAGCGTCATTTCGATCTGTCCGGCACCACGGTCGAGCTACGCAACGTGCAGGTGGCGGGCACGCAGGGCTCGACGGCATGGAAAGGCCGCGTGGACTTCAGGCGTGGGCGCATCGATGCGCAGTCGCCGTTCCAGGTGGATGCCACCACGGACCTCGATCTCAGCGATGCGCGACCGTTGCTGGCGCTGTTCGCAGAGCGCACCGACTACCCGCGCTGGACCTTGTCCCTGCTGGATTCCGGACAGGTACAGGCGCAGGCGACGCTGCGCTGGCGCCCTGGCCATCTGGTCATCGATGGCCTGCAGGCCGAGAACGACCGCCTGTCGGTACGCGCGCGGCTGGATCTGCTGGAACAGCGCAAGCGCGGTGATCTCTATCTACGGTGGGGGCTGCTGGGTGCGGGCATCGAGCTGGACGGCGACCAGCGCCAATGGCATCTGGCCAAGGCACGCGAGTGGTTTGACCAGCAGCCTTCGCTGCTGCCAGCGGGCCAGGGCACGGGTGCTGCAGGCTCGTCGCACTGAAGGCAACCGTCTGCATCCATTGCCGGCCCCGGTGCGTATACACCGACGCCCCAATTGACGAGTTGCACGCAATGAACAAGCGCACACAGGCCTATGGCCTTCTGGGATGGGTGGCGATCACCTTCGCTGCCGCCGCACTGGGCGCGTGGGCCTCGACGTCCGCCGCCAGCTTCTATGCCACCCTCGTCCTGCCTGCATGGGCGCCGCCTGCCGGTGTGTTTGGCCCGGCATGGACCCTGCTGTACGCCATGATGGCGATTGCGGCGTGGCTGGTCTGGCGGGAGCGCGGCTGGCGCGGCGCGCGGCCTGCGCTGTGGCTCTATCTGGTGCAGCTGGCCATCAATGCACTGTGGAGCTGGCTGTTCTTCGGCTGGAAGCTGGGCGCCCTCGCCTTCGCCGACATCCTGGTGCTGGTGGCGCTGGTGTGCGCGACGATGCTCGCGTTCGTGCGCGTCCGCACGATGGCAGCCGTACTGCTGCTGCCCTATCTGGCCTGGATTTGCTTCGCCTCGGCGCTCAACTTCGCAGTCTGGCGTGCCAACCCCGGGCTGCTGTGATAGCGCGCCGCATCGCTTACGCCTGGGCCACGACCTGGGGGCGCCAGTTCCTCAACAGTGCCGGCTTGAACGCCTGCTGCCCGCAGCCGGCGGGGCAACGCACCACACGCGCCGACGAATGGCTGACCAGGCCTTGTCCTTCTTCGGCCTTGAACACCGTCTCGCAGGACAGGCAACGGGCCACCAGCGAATACAGGTGCAGCAACCGGCCACTGGCGGGGTCCTGCAGTGCATCCACATCCAGCAGTTCGAACTGGCAACTGTCAGCCAGCATGCGGTACGGCGTAGAAGGCAGGGTCTGCAGGTTCACGGGCGTGGTATCCGACGGAAGTCGAGCCACCCTAGGGCAGCCGCTGTCGAGCCGGCGTGCAGCGCAGATGCACTGGCCGCGAAGCCGGCAGAGACGCCTGACGCATGCGCATCGCTGCTTGTATGAAGAATTCAGTTTCAGATGGAGGACACGCCACATGCACAGGGAGGTAGGCGGATACGCTCTTTTGCTTCACCATCCATGGTTACCGGATACACCGCTGGGTCGTTCCTGCCCTTCACGAATCATGAGTCCCGCCCTTGATGCCTTCTGCTGAGCCCACGCACGACGCGGCCCTGTCGCGTTGCGCGCGCGAACCGATCCATACCCCCGGCGCGATCCAGCCGTACGGTGTGCTTCTGGTGGTGGAACCGCACTCGCTGCAGGTGCGTGAGCGCGCCATCAGCCACCCCGCCCTGCTGCAGCAGTTCGGCGAGCCATTGATGCAACACGTCGCCGAGGTGCTGGGTGGCGTGCTGGCGCCGTTCCAGGCGGTGTTGCAGCAGGCCACGGTCGGCAGCAGCGCACACGTGGGCGCGGTGCATCTGGATGGCCATGGCCGCCACCAGCTGCTCGTGCACCGGTCTGCAACCGACCTTCTGGTTGAACTGGAGGCGCCGGTTCCGGGCCAGCCCGGTTCGCTGGAAGAGCTGTACCCGGCGATCCGCGAGCTGATGTCCGGCATCGAGACCGCCACGACGGTGGAAGACCTGTGCAGGCTGGCCGCCGCGCATGTGCGACGCCTCACCGGCTTCGACCGCACCCTGGTCTACCAGTTCGATGCCGGCTGGAATGGCACGGTGGTGGCCGAGGATGGCAACGGCCTGCTGCCATCCTATCTGGACCTGCGCTTCCCCGAATCGGACATCCCCGCCCAGGCGCGTGAGCTGTACCGCCGCAACCGGGTGCGCCTGATTGCGGACAGCGATTACACCCCTGCGCCGCTGCTGCGCGCGGAAGCGCATCGCGACGCGCCGCCCACCGACCTGAGCCTGGCCGTGCTGCGCAGCGTCTCGCCCGTGCACCTGCAGTACATGCGCAACATGGGCACCGGGGCATCAATGTCCGTGTCGCTGGTGCACGAAGGGCGGCTGTGGGGCCTGGTGTCCTGCCACGCGGTGCAGCCGCGCCGCCTGCCGTACCACGTGCGTACGGCCTGTGAGTTCATGGGCCAGATCCTGTCGCTGCAGATCGCGCTGAAGGAGCGCGCGCGCGCGATCGAGGAACGCGTGGCCCGTCGCTCGGTGCTGGTCAAGCTGCTGGCACGCATGGCCGGGGACGAAGAGTTCATGGCGGCGCTGCGCCACGATGAGGCCAGCCTGCTGTCCCTGACCGGCGCGGCCGGCGCGGCCATCGTGCACAAGGGGGACTGCATGCGCGTGGGGCAGTGCCCGCCCCCCAGCGAGGTGCTGGCCCTGGCCGACTGGCTGGCCAACCTGCACGCCGGGCAGGAAATGTACTGCACCGATCATCTCGCCGGCGACTGGTCGCCTGCCGCGCACCTGACCGACGTGGTCAGTGGCCTGCTGGCGGTGTCGATCTCGCAGCTCCATCACAGCTACCTGATGTGGTTCCGGCCGGAGGTCGTGCGCACCGTGCGCTGGGGGGGCGACCCGCGCAAGACCGAGGCACCCGGCGTGGCCCTGTCGCCGCGCAACTCGTTCGAGGCGTGGAAGGAGACCGTGCAGCAGCGCAGCCTGCCGTGGAGTGATGCCGACTGCGATGCCGCGCACGAAATGCGCACCGCCATTGTCGACATCGTGCTGCGCAAGGCCGAGGAAATGGCGGAGCTGAACGAACAGCTGGTGCGCAGCAACAAGGAACTGGAAGCGTTCTCCTATTCGGTCAGCCACGACCTGCGCGCTCCCTTCCGCCACATCGTCGGCTACTCGGAGCTGCTGGGCAGCTCTGCGGGCGAGCGCCTCAACGACACCGAACGCCGCTTCCTCGACACCATCGTGGAATCGGCGAAATCTGCCGGCACGTTGGTGGATGACCTGCTCAGCTTCTCGCAGATGGGCCGCTCGACGGTGGGCAGGGTGCGGCTGGACATGGCTGCGCTGGCCGAGGACGTACGCAGGACGTTGGCCCTGGACTATGCCGGCCGCGAGGTGCAGTGGACGCTGGCGCCGCTGCCGGAAGTCGAGGCCGATCCGACCATGCTGCGCCTGGTCTGGCAGAACCTGCTGGGCAACGCGATCAAGTTCACCCGCGAGCGCGAGCAGGCGGTTATCGAGGTCGGCCACGAACGCAACGACGACGAAGACCATTTCTTCGTGCGCGACAACGGCTGCGGCTTCGACATGCGCTACGTGGACAAGCTGTTCGGCGTGTTCCAGCGCCTGCATCACGTCGAGGAATTCGAAGGCACCGGCATCGGCCTGGCCAATGTGCGCCGCATCATCGGCCGCCACGGCGGCCGCACCTGGGCCGAGGGCGAACCCGGCAAGGGCGCCACGATCCATTTCACCCTACCCCGTTCCACAGGAGATCACCCATGAGGGACCTGCGGCCGATCCTCCTGGTCGAGGACAGCCCCAAAGACGCCGAACTGACGATGGCCGCGTTGTCACGCTGCCAGCTGCTGAACGACGTCATCCACGTGCGCGATGGCGCCGAGGCGCTGGACTACCTGCGCTGCGAAGGCAAGTTCGCCGGCGCCATGCACGGCGGCCCGGTCGTGGTGCTGCTGGACCTGAAGCTGCCCAAGGTCAATGGCCTGGAAGTGCTCGAACAGGTCCGTGGCGACGCGCAGCTGAGCAGCACCCCGATCGTGATGCTGACCTCCTCGCGCGAGGAGCAGGACCTGGTGCGGAGCTACGAACTGGGCGTCAATGCATTCGTGGTCAAGCCGGTCGATTTCAAGGAATTCTTCGATGCCATCCAGGGGCTGGGCATGTTCTGGGGCATCACCAACCAGCCACCGCCGCACCGGCCCAACGGTTCGGGGCAGCACCATGCGTGATGGATCGCGCCGCAGTGAGCGCCTGCGCATCCTCATGCTGGAGGACAGCGCGCTTGACGCGGAGCTGATCAGCGCACAGCTGCAGCGCGCAGGCCTCGACTTCGAGGCCGAGCGGCTGTGGACCCGCAATGCGTTCATCGAGGCGATCGACAATCGCCCCTTCGACATCATCCTGGCCGACCATGTACTGCCCGGATTCGATGGCGATGCCGCCCTTGCGCTGGCGCGCGAGCGCATCCCGCACACGCCTTTCATCTTCGTCTCCGGCACCCTGACCGAAGAGCTGGCCGTGCAGGCCTTGACCCGCGGCGCACGCGACTATGTGGTGAAGCAGCGCCTGCAGCGCTTGCCGGATGCCATCCGTCGCGCGCGGCAGGAAGCCCACGAGCGCAACCAGCTGGTGCAGGCGCAGGCTGCGCTCAATGAGAGCCAGGCGCAGCTGCAGCAGGTGACCGACGCCGTTCCGGCGCTGATCGCCCGGCTCGACAAGGACCACCGCTACCGCTTCGCGAACAAGGCGTTCCTGGATTGGCATGGCGTGAGCCAGGCCGAATTGCTGGGACGCCTTGCCCGCGATGTCAGCGGCATCAGCGCCTTCGAACGTGCCCTCCCCAGCCTGGAACGCGTGCTGCAGGGCGAGCGCACCAGCTTCCAGGTCGAGCTCGTGCATCGCAGCGGCCAGTCACGATTCGTGCAGATGGACTGCGTGCCGGAGCATGCCGCCGATGGCAGCGTGGCCGGCTACATCTGCATGGGCAGCGACGTATCGGTGTTGAAGCAGGCCGAACTGGCCCTGCGTGAGGACAACCAGGCCCTGGAGCAGCAGGTGCAGGCGCGCACCGCCGAACTGCGGGCCAGCAAACGGCGGCTGCAGGCAATCTTTGAATCCAGCTTCCAGCATCAGGTGCTGCTGGATCTGTCCGGGCGCGTGGTCGATGCCAATGACGCTTCATTGGCCGCCGTGCTGGCGGACAAGAGGGACATTGTCGGCCAGCGCTTCGGCGAATCCCTGTGGTTCGCCAACACCGACGGCGTCGGCGCGGTGGTTGACCAGGCCGTCGCCGCGGCGGCGCAGGGTCGCAACTCGCTGCATTCCCTCGAGCTGGAACTGCCCACCGGCCGGCGCAGCTTCGACGTCTCGCTGCGCCCGCTGCTGGACGCCGACGGCGTGGCCACTGCCGTGGTATCGGAGGCGGTGGAAACTACTGCGCGGCGGCAGGCCGAGCATGCGCTTCGCCAGTCGCAGAAGATCGAGGCGGTCGGCCAGCTCACCGGCGGCATCGCGCATGATTTCAACAACATCCTGACGGTGATCTCGGGCAACATCGAGCACGCCATGCTGCTCAGCGAACGGGCCGGCGAAGCCGGCGCGATGGCCAGCCGTGCCCTGGACAATGCCCTGAAGGGGGTTGGCCGTGCCGCCAGCCTCACCCAGCGCCTGCTCGCCTTTGCCCGGCGCCAGCCGCTGCACAGCCAGGCAGCCAACCTCAACGAGTGCCTGCTGGACATGCAGGACATGCTGCGGCGGGCGCTGGGCGAACTGGTGCAACTGGACATCCGCACCGCCGAGGACATCTGGTGCGTGGAGATCGACATCAGCCAACTGGAAGCGTCGGTGCTGAACCTGGCGGTGAATGCGCGCGACGCGATGCCGCACGGCGGCCGCCTGGTGATCGAAGTCGACAACAGCCACCTCGACCACGACTACGCCGCATTGTTCCCGGATGCTTCCCCCGGCGAGTATGTGATGCTGCGGGTGCGCGACAACGGCCACGGCATGGACGCGGCCACCCTGGCGCGCGTGTTCGAGCCGTTCTTCACCACCAAGCAGGTCGGCCGCGGCACCGGGCTCGGCCTGTCGATGGTGCACGGCTTCGTGAAGCAGTCCGGTGGCCACGTGCTGATCGATTCGGTGGAAGGCGGCGGTACCAGCATCACCATGATGTTCCCGCGCTCGCCTCTGGCGCTGCCTTGCGAGGCTCGCGTCCCGCAGACGGGCCTGGCCGGCTACTCGCCACGCGAGGAAACCGTGCTGGTGGCCGAGGACAACGACGATGTCCGTGCGCATACAGTCGATGCGCTGCGCCTGCTGGGCTACCGCGTGCTGGAAGCGCACGACGGCCCCTCGGCGTTGCGGCTGCTGGAACGGCCGGACACCAAGGTCGACCTGCTGTTCTCGGACGTGGTGATGCCGGGCATGTCCGGCTGGGAGCTGGTGCGTGAGGTGCGTGAACGCTGGCCGGCAATCGCGGTCCTGTTCACGTCAGGCTATCCACGCGACCACGATGCGGTTGGCGCGCAGGGGCGTGCAGCCGCCCTGCTGCCAAAGCCATTTACCCGCAGTGACCTTGCGCTGGCAGTGCGCACCGCGCTGGAGGCTGCGCCGCGCTGAGGTCAGGCGGACGCATCGCGCATGCCTGCCGCGATCCGGTTGATATCCGCGCACTCGATCGTGGCCGGCGGGTTTTCTCTTCCGGCCAGGGCGATCATGGCCATGCCCAGCGCCAGGTTGCTGGTCATCAGCGAGGGCGCGAGCGCACCGGCCAGTTTCATCAACGGTGCGCCGCCCCAGTACAGGGGTTTCAACAGGGCATGCCGGGTACCTGTCCCCGGCACCGGCCGGACCCCGCCCGGACGCAGCATCACCGCGCGCAGCGGCAGCGCCTGCAACGCCCGCTCGGTCTCGCCCTTCACCCGCAGCGGCATCAGCCGGCTTTGCGGGTCCGCGCCTGCGCCGGAGACATACAGGAAGGACCCCTGCGGATTCACCGCAGCCCAGGCGCGGGCCACTGCCAGTGTGGTGTCCAGGGTCACGCGCCGGTACTCGGCCTCGGCAGTGCCAACCGGTGGCGCACCGGCACAGTAGAAGCATGCGTCGTACCCGGCCAGTTCATCACGCTGCGCGTCGATATGCAGGAAGTCCGGGACCACCCGTTCGCTGCCGGGTCCGCGCAGGCTGCCCGGGCGCCGCACCAGCGCGGTCAAGCCGGCAACCTGCGGCGAACGCTGGCAGGCCAGGGCAACGCCCTGCCCCACCAAGCCTGCAGCGCCGGTCAGGAGAATCCGCAATGTCCGTGCCTGAGCCATGGCCAGGGCCGCACTAGAGTTTCACGAACCGCTGGATCTTGCGCGCCAGCCACCCGCTGAACACCAGCGGTGCATCCAGCGCCGACACGCAGATGCACGGCACCCCCGGCGCGGTCACCGGCTGATGCTCCACGTCTTCATCCAGGTCCGCCACGTCGCCGGGTGCGAACAGCCCCAGCGCATCGTTGTAGGAACCGCGCAGGATCTGGGTCAGCTCGCTGCGGCCATGGCTGTGCATGGGCAGGCATTTGCCCGGGGCGATCCTCAGCATGATCAGCGAAGGCATCTGCTCGGCACGGATGCAGTGCACGCCGGGTGCCATCCAGCGCCAACGCAACCCACTGAGCGATGCCCCGAAGTAGGGGTGCAGCGAGGCAGGCAGATGGTCCGGGTCGGCCTCGGGCCGCTCCTTCGGCACGGGACGCGCGGCCTGGTCCATGGCAATCGGCATTTCCGCAGCCAGCTGCATCAGCATGGCCTCGCGCAGCTGTTCGCGGCGTGGATCAGGCGCGGGCGGCTGGGTCTGCTCGAGCAGCACCGAGCCGATCGCCTCGGCCTCGCGCAGGCGCTGGCGGCAGTGCGGGCACTGCTCCAGATGCGTACCAGCGACCACGCTCAGTGGCGCGGGCAGCGCGCCTGCGGCGTAGCTCATCAACGTCGATTCGTGCAGGTGGTGGCGCGGGTTCACAGCGCACCTCCCACTTTGGCCTGCAGCTGCAGGAACGCGCGCCGCAGATGCGACTTGACCGTGCCCAAGGGCATGCCGATCGCCTCGGCGATCTCGCTGTGGCTCTTGGCCTCGAAATAGGACATGCGCAGCAAGCGCGCCTGCACGGCAGGCAGTTCGTTGATGCGCTGGCGCAGCCGGGCCTGGTCGGCAAACTGTTCGGCGCTGCTGCGTTCGATCACATCCAGGGTTGCTGCGTCCTCGACGGCAGCCTGCACCTGCATCCAGCTGCGCTCGCGGCGGATGCGGTCAATGTGCAGGTTACGGGCGATGCGATACAGCCACGTGCTCAGCGCACCCTGCGCGGGATCGAAGTCGGCCGCGCGCAGCCATAGCCGCAGCAGGCTCTCCTGCGCCAGTTCCTCGGCCACCGCGTCAGGCACGCCCAGGCCCCGCAGGTATACGCACAGCCGCGGCATGAAGTAATCATAGATCCGCATGAAACAGTCGCGGTCACGAAGCCGTGCCACGCCGTCCATGTCACCGGCCCAGTTCGTCGGCTCGCTGCTCGGCTGCTGGGAACTGGACACGATGCGTGCGGTATCGAAGTTGAGGGGGTTGCTGGCGGCGTCAGGGTACATCGGCGTTCGCGGCGGGCGGGTGAAGGTCTGTCCTCTGTACGCGCAGGGGCCGTGATTGGATGCAGCCGCTGCAGACGCATCCAACCGCCCATCCCCGCCGTATGACCTCAGCCCTCCTTTCCCGGATGAACGCGATGCGTACCGCCTGGCTGCTGCTGTGCCTGCCCCATGCCGCGCTGGCCGCGCCCTGGCTGCGAAGCGAGGGGGTAGCAACGTCGTCGCGCGGCGACCTGCTCTACCGCGAGGTGCACTGGCGACGCGATGCGGCCGAGGGTGCCGAGCGCTGGGTGCTGTACCAATGCGCGGACGGGCGGCCTTTCGCCCGCAAGCACCTGCCGGCCAGCGCGGACCCACAGGCGCGCGGCTATACCCTGGAGGACCGGCGCAGCGGCCAGAAGGCCGACGTCGAGGCCGCCAGCGGCAGGGTCTCGATCGCGTGGAAGGAGGATGCCGGCAGCCCACCGGTGCAGCGCGAGCTCGACCTGCCGACCGGCGCGGTCATCGACGCAGGGTTCGACGCGGCGGTGCGCCTGCATTGGCAGGCGCTCATGCGCGGCGAGCGTGTGACCCTGCCCTTCCTGGTTCCAGCGCGGCAGCGCTACTTCCCGGTACAGGTAAGGCGCACCGGCCCGCAGCGCTGGCAGGGGATCGATGCGCAGTCGATCGAGGTCAGCCTGGACACCTGGTACGGCGGCATCGCGCCACGCCTTGCGCTGGTATATGCCAGCGCTGACCAGCGCCTGCTGGAGTTCCGTGGCACCAGCAACCTGCGCGATCAACGCGGTGCCTATCCACAGGTGACGGTGCGCTTCATCGCCGCAGCGGCTGGTCGCCCCGCCAGCGAATGGCAGCAGGCCTGGGCGCAGCCGCTGACAGATCGCTGCACCGTTACGGCCAGGTGAAATCTAAATTTCCTGCCGCGCTCCGCATCCAGTGGGCCTTCTGCCGCGTAGAGGAAGACACGAAACCCGCCGAGATCCGCCATGGCCTCTGTAGCGCCCCTCCCCCGTCGACGCTGGCGTCTGCTGCGCACGCTGCAGCGCTGGTTCGATACCGGCAACGCCGCAGAGGCCACCGGCGAGCGGCCGGGGCGGATCGACTGGGTGCGCGCCGTGCCCTTCGTGCTGATGCACCTGGCCTGCATCGCAGTGATCTGGGTGGGCATCTCGTGGACAGCGGTGATCGTGGCTGCAGCACTCTATGCGGTGCGCATGTTCGCCATCACGGCGTTCTACCACCGCTACTTCTCGCATCGCACCTTCCAGGCATCGCGGCCGGTGCAGTTCGTGTTCGCGGTGATAGGCGCCTCCAGCGTACAGCGCGGGCCGCTGTGGTGGGCCGCCCACCATCGCCACCACCACCGTCACGCCGACCAGCCGCTGGACCCGCACTCCCCCCGTGAGGGCGGCTTCTGGCGCAGCCACATGGGCTGGTTCCTGACCCGCGAGGCCTTTGCCACCGACCTGTCGCGGGTGCCCGACCTGGCGCGCTACCCGGAGCTGCGCTGGCTGGACCGCTTCGATACGGCTGTGCCGGTACTGCTGGCCGCAGCGCTGTATGCACTGGGCGCCGGGTTGGAGCGCTGGGCGCCAGGCTTGCATACCTCCGGCTCGCAATTGCTGGTGTGGGGCTTCTTCATCTCCACCATCGTGCTGTTCCACGCCACGGTCACCATCAATTCGCTGGCCCATCGCTTCGGTCGCCGCCGCTTCGAGACCCGCGATGACAGCCGCAACAATCTCTGGCTGGCGCTGCTCACCTTCGGCGAAGGCTGGCACAACAACCACCACTTCTTCCCGGGCACCGTCCGCCAGGGCTTCCGCTGGTGGGAAGTGGACCTGACCTGGTATGGACTGCGCGCGATGGCGGCGCTTGGGCTGGTCAAAGGGCTCAAGCCGATTCCCGAGTGGGTGCTGGCCAAGGCGAGGTACTGACATGCGCATCGCGATCATCGGTTCGGGCATTGCGGGACTGGCCAGCGCCTGGTGGCTGGACGGCGAACACGACGTCACGCTGTTCGAGGCCAACGACTATCTGGGCGGCCATACCCACACCCACGACGTGCAGGTGGATGGCGTCCGCATGGCGGTGGACACCGGCTTCATCGTGTTCAATCCCCAGCACTACCCGCTGCTGACCGCACTGTTCGACGAGCTGGGCGTAGCCTCGCAGCCGACCACGATGAGCTTCTCGATGCACAGCGAGCGCAGCGGCGTGGAGTACAACGCCACCTCGCTGGATGGCCTGTTCTGCCAGCGCCGCAACCTGGTGTCGCCGCGGTTCTGGGGCATGCTGGCCGACCTGCGCCGGTTCTACCGCGATGCCCCCCTGTTGCTGGCAGAAGACGAGGGCCCAACGTTGGGGCAGTACCTGCGCAGCCAGCGCTACGGCGATGCCTTCATCGACGAGCACCTGCTGCCGATGGCCTCCGCGCTGTGGTCGTCCCCGACGGCCACGGTGATGGACTTCCCGGCGCGCTATCTGGCCCAGTTCATGGCCAACCACCAGATGCTGCAGATGACCGGGCGTGCACCGTGGCGGGTGGTGAGCGGTGGATCGGCCCGCTATGTCGACGCCCTGCGCGCCCGCTGGCGGGTGCATGAGCGGCTGGAGTGCCCGGTACAGTCGGTCGAGCGCATGCCGTGGGGCGCTCGCGTGCACAGCGCGGCCGGCGTGGAAGGCTTCGATGAGGTCATCCTGGCCTGCCACAGCGACCAGGCCCTGGCGCTGCTGCGTGACGCCGACCCCATCGAACGCGACGTGCTCGGCGCCATCCGCTACCAGGCCAACGAAGCGGTGCTGCACACCGACGCGTCATTGCTGCCGCGCAACCGCAAGGCGTGGGCGGCATGGAATGCCCATGTGCCCCGCGACCCTGCTGCGCCCTGCACGGTCAGCTACTGCATGAACCAGCTGCAGGGCCTGCCCGGCAGCACGCCCCTGGTGGTCACGCTCAACCGCAGCGAAGCAATCGACCCCGGCAAGGTGCTGCGCACCCTGCATTATGCGCACCCGGTGCACGACCATGCCGCAGTGCGCGCGCAACAGCGCTGGGCCGAGCTGCAGGGCCGCCGCCACACCTGGTTCGCAGGCGCCTATTGGGGCTGGGGCTTCCATGAGGACGGCATCCGCAGCGCCCGCCGCGTGGTCGATGCACTGCGCACCTGTGAACCGCACCACGTCATGGCGGCTCCCGGCGAGGTGGCCGCATGAGCGCCAGTGCGCTCTACTTCGGGCAGGTGGCGCACCGCAGGCACCTGCCACACCCGCATGCGTTCCGCTATCCGATCGCACAGCTGCTGCTCGACCTGGATGAACTCGACAGCGTGTTCGCCGGGCGCTGGCTGTGGTCGATCAATCGCCGCAATCTGGCCGAGTTCCGTCGCAGCGATTACTTCGGCGATCCCGCGCGGCCCTTGGCCGATGCAGTGCGCGACCACGCTGCATCAACCCTGGGCTACCGGCCCACCGGCCCGGTCCGCCTGCTCACCCATCTGCGCTTCGCCGGTCACGTGTTCAACCCGGTCAGCTTCTACTACTGCTACCGGGCCGATGGCAGCACGCTGGACTGCATCGTCGCCGAGATCACCAACACACCCTGGAAGGAACGTCACGCCTACGTGCTGCCGGTCGCAACGGCCACGCAGGAAGGCACCTCGCTGCGCTGGCGGTTCGACAAATGCTTCCATGTCTCGCCCTTCATGCCGATGGATTGTCATTACGACTGGCGGTTCAACTGCCCTGATGAGGACCTGCGCGTGCACATGCAGGTCTGGCGCGACGGCGCGCGCCAGTTTGATGCCACCCAGGTCATGCAACGACACCCCCTGGATGGCCGCGGGCTGGCCCGCGTCCTGGCCTGCTATCCACTGATGACCACCCAGGTGGTGGCCGCCATCCACTGGCATGCGTTGCGGCTGTGGCTGAAACGCAATCCCGTACACGACCACCCTACCCTTGCCGAGAAACCGCGATGAATTCGATGATTCCTTCGGTCGCGCTGCCGCGCCCCGGCGCATTGGATGCCTTCCTGCGCCGCCGCCTGCTGGCCCAGCTCGCCCCGATGCGCGACGGCCGCCTGTGCGTGCGCGACGCGCTGGGCGAAGTCTGGTTGGGCGATGCCCGCGGTGAGCTGCATGTCACCGTCACCATCGAGGACCCGGCGTTCTATCGCAAGGTGGCGGCCCAGGGCAGCGTCGGCGCCGGCGAAAGCTACATACATGGCGAATGGCGCTGTGACGACCTGGTCGCCCTGATCCGGCTGCTGGTGCGCAACCGCGATCTGCTCGACAGCATGGAACACGGCCCGGCGCGCGTGGGAGGCTGGCTGCTGCGCGGCTGGAACCGCCTGCGCCGCAACAGCCGTGAAGGCAGCCGCCGCAACATCGCCGCGCACTACGACCTCGGCAACGACTTCTTCGCCCTGTTCCTGTCACCGGACCTGATGTACTCCTCGGCCCTGTTCGCCGAAGAGGGCGAGTCGCTGGAATCCGCCTCGCGGCGCAAGCTGGACCGCATCTGCCAGCAGCTGCAGCTCAAGCCGGGCGACCGCGTGGTGGAGATCGGTACCGGCTGGGGTGGTTTTGCGCTGCACGCGGCGCAGCACTACGGCTGCCACGTCACCACAACCACGATCTCCGCCGAGCAGCATGCACTGGCCAGCGAGCGCGTCCGCGTAGCCGGGCTGCAGGACAAGGTCACGCTGTTGATGCAGGACTACCGCGACCTGCAGGGCCAGTTCGACAAGCTGGTATCGATCGAGATGATCGAAGCCATCGGCGCCGAATACCTGGACACCTACATGGCAACGCTGCAGCGCCTGCTCAAGCCCGATGGTGTCGCCCTGCTGCAGGCCATCACCATCGAAGATCACCGCTACGAGCAGGCACGGCGCAGCGTCGACTACATCAAGCGCTATGTGTTTCCGGGCAGCTTCATTCCGTCGATCAACGCGATCATGGCGGCCAAGACCCGATCCAGTGACCTGCAGCTGGTCGCCCAGCAGGATTTCGGCCACTCCTACGCACTGACCCTGCGCGCCTGGCGCCAACGCTTCCTTGCCCAGCTGCCCGCTGTGCAGGCACAGGGCTTTGATACGCGCTTCTGCCGGATGTGGGAGTTCTACCTGGCCTATTGCGAGGGCGGCTTCCTGGAGCGTTCGATCGGCGTTTCGCATCTGCTGCTGGCGCGCCCCGGGCATCGTCCCGCTGGCGCATCGGGTCAAGGCGGCTGAGGTGCGCCGGTTCTGGGCCAATCTGCTTGGCAACCAGCTGGTCTGGCTGTGCGCCGTGGCCGGCGCCGGGCGCGGCTGGCAATGGCCGGCGCTGCTGGCAGCGTCGCTCTACATCGGCAGCCAGCTGCTGACCTCGCCGCAACCTCGGCTGGATCTTCGGCTGATGCTGTTGGCGCTGGCCTGCGCGTGGCTGGTCGACGCCAGTGCCGCCGCCAGCGGCACCGTACGCTACGCCGCGGCCCCGCTGGGCTGGACGCCACCCCTTTGGATCATGGCGTTGTGGGCCGCGTTTGCGATGACGCTGACCACTTCGATGCGCTTCCTGCTGCGCCACCCTGCCCTGCCAGCCGCGTTCGGCCTGCTGCTGGCCCCGCTGGCCTATCTCTCCGCAGCGCGCGGTTTCGATGCGGTTCGATTCACTACGCCGCTGTGGCAAGGCCTGCTGGTACTGGGGGTGGGCTGGAGCATCGCGCTTTCGCTGCTGTGCATGGCCGCTCGTCGCGGCTCCCGCACCATCCCGCCGCCCTTGGCCGGAGCGCCGTCATGATCAATCTGGTGTGGGTACTGCTGTATGCCGTGCTTGTGATGAGCTGGGGCTGGGCCTGGCAGCGGCGCCACCGCAACATCGGCGTGGTCGATGTGCTCTGGGCCAAGGGCGTGGGTGCTTCGGCCCTGTTGCTGGCTTGGCTCGGCGATGGTGCGGCGGCGCCACGGATTGCACTGGGCGTGCTCGGTGGCCTGTGGGGCAGCCGACTGGCACTGCACCTGTGGCATCGGGTCCGCCATGAACAGGAAGACGGTCGCTACCGTTATCTGCGCGAGTACTGGCAAGGGCATCAAGCCAAGATCTTCGGCTTCTTCATGGCCCAGGCACTGCTGGTCGTGCTGTTCGCCCTGCCCTTCGTCGCGGTGGCTGCCAATCCACAGACCAGCATGACGTTGTGGGTCGTGGCCGCCGCACTCGTCTGGCTGCTGAGCGTCGGCGGCGAGAGCCTGGCCGACCATCAGCTGGCCCGGTTCCGCGCGGATCCTGCAAAACAGGGTCGCACCTGCCGCGACGGGCTCTGGCGTTACTCCCGCCACCCGAACTACTTCTTCGAGTGGCTGCACTGGTTCAGCTATGTCCTGCTCGCGGTCGGCTCGCCGCTGTGGTGGCTGGCGTGGTCCGGCCCGCTGCTGATGTATGTGTTCCTGCGCTACCTGAGCGGCATTCCATTCACCGAAAAGCAGGCGCTGCGCAGCCGCGGCGACGATTACCGCGCCTACCAGCGCAGCACGCCGATGTTCTTCCCCTGGTTCCCTCGTCCTTCCAAGGAGCATTCCGCATGAGCGCGATTCCGTCACTGACCCCGGCCGACGACGCGGAAGCCGGGCTGATCGCCTGGGCCGAACGCGGCCTGGTTCCCGATGCCGCGCTGCGCGCCGGCATCCGTCGCTTGTGCGCGCAACGCCTGCACGAGGAAATGCTGGGCGGTATCGAAGCACAGTCCGCACGCTTCGGCCGTCGCATCGCCGAGCTGGCCGACAGCCCGCTCGCGCTGCATACCGACGCGGCCAACCGCCAGCACTATGAGGTTCCGGCGGCCTTCTTCCAGGCCTGCCTGGGCAGGCGCCTGAAGTACAGCAGCTGCTACTACCCCACCGGGCGCGAAACGCTGGACCAGGCGGAGGACGCCATGCTGGAGCTGTACGGCCAGCGCGCCGGACTGGCCGATGGCCAGCAGATCCTCGAACTGGGCTGCGGCTGGGGTTCGCTGACCCTGTGGATGGCCGAGCGCTATCCCACCGCCGCGATCACCGCCGTGTCCAATTCGCACAGCCAGCGCCAGCACATCATGGCGCAGTGCCAGGCCCGGGGGCTGCACAACGTCGAGGTGATCACCCGCGACGTCAACCAGCTCGAGCTGCCAACCGCACGCTTCGACCGCTGCGTCTCGGTGGAAATGTTCGAGCATGTGCGCAACTACGAGCGCCTGCTGGCGCGCATCAGCCAGTGGCTGAAGCCCGACGGCGCGCTGTTCGTGCACATCTTCGCCCACCGCACGCTGATGTACCCGTTCGAGACCGAGGGCGGCGACAACTGGATGGGCCGCCATTTCTTCACTGGTGGCCTGATGCCGGCGGCCGACACGCTGCTGCATTTCCAGCGCGACCTGCGGCTTGACCAGCGCTGGTTGCTGGACGGCACCCACTACCAGCGCACGGCCGACCACTGGCTGGCCAACCAGGATGCAGCACGCGAGGCGGTGATGCCGGTGCTGGTCGCGACCTACGGCCAGGCCGCCGCGAAGATCTGGTGGCAGCGCTGGCGCATGTTCTGGATGGCATGCGCCGAGCTGTTCGGCTACGACGACGGCCAGCAGTGGCTGGTCGCCCACTATCTGTTCCGCCCCCGTTGAGGTGTGACATGCGCATGCGCTCGCTGCTTCCCCTGCTGGCATTGAGCCTGTTTGGTTCCGGCTGCAGCTCCACCGATACCCGTCCCCTGCCCCGCCCGCCCTCAGTGGACGTGCCACGCTTCATGGGCGACTGGTATGTGATCGC
Organism: Stenotrophomonas muris; assembly: GCF_052751275.1. Lineage (NCBI taxonomy): Bacteria > Pseudomonadati > Pseudomonadota > Gammaproteobacteria > Lysobacterales > Lysobacteraceae > Stenotrophomonas > Stenotrophomonas muris. The sequence goes on from NZ_CP199879.1 coordinate 1,502,620, forward strand.
CCACATCCCCTCATGGCCGGAGCGCAAAGCTTTCGACGCGGTGGAGAGCTACGCATTGAAGCCCGACGGGCGCATCCAGACCACCTTCACCTATCGCAAGGGCAGCTTCGACGCCCCCCAGAAGTCGATGCACCCAGTTGGACGGGTCGAGAAGGACGGCAACGGCGCCATCTGGGGCATGCAGTTCATCTGGCCGATCCAGGCCGAGTATGTGATTGCCTGGCTGCGCGATGACTACGGCCAGACCATCGTCGCGCGCAGCAAGCGGGACTACGTGTGGTACATGGCACGCACGCCACAGGTGTCCGAGAGCGACTACCAGCAGGCCGTGCAGCGCATCGCGGCCATGGGTTACGACACCGCAAAGCTGAGGCGCGTGCCGCAGTCGGTGCGCTGAGCCATCGGTCATCCCCACGCAGCACCTGCTGACGGCAGGGCGTGTCGACATCTGCTTGCGCCGGATGTCGCATTCATCACCGCTGCCGCATTGTTCATCCGGCACGCGCGCAGCCGCTGCCGGACCCGAGCGTACAGCGACGCCGCCCCTGCCCTGCCTGCAGTAGCTGGCGCCGGGGTCGCGAACACTCAAGACTCGACCGCGGCGGCCGCTAATGGCCAATGCAGGGCTGTGCGCGCCGGCCACAATGGCCGACGAAGGGTGCATTCCGGTCGTGGCCGATTTCACAATGGAAGGAACAGGCAGTTGAAGGAAGAACGACGCAACACGTTGCAGGCCAGTCATCGCTCGATCCTCAGCTTCTGGCACAGGGTTGAGTTCTTCATACCCTACGATCTGCAGGGCCAGGTCCTTGAGTCGAAGGACGCGGACTGGAGCGTACGGCAGCTGTCCAGGGATCAGCTCGAGCGATTGGACCCGAAGGATCTGTGGTCCCCACCCCTGCCATTCGGTCGCAGGCTGAGCGGATTCGATGTCTACCTCGGCATATTCGACAAAGCCCAGCTGGCCGATATCACCCAGCGGGTACTGGCTGAGACGCCAAGCGGAGACGAGTCGCTGGAACAGGACGAACGGGCCGAACTGGAAGGCCTGACCTGCGCGGCCAGCCTGCGGGCAAGCGCCGAGGGCGTGCTGCAGCTGGGTGAAATCTCGGTATCGACCGTTCCGTGGGCACTGGGCACGATCTCCAGGCGTGGCTTGCAGGGCCTGGACTTCGACGCCTTCCAGGCAAGCCTTGAAGCACTCAAGCGCGACGTAGCAACGTTCCGCAGCGGCGCTGCCACCCCCGCCGGACAGGGTGAGGGCCCAACGCCCTGCAGCCCCGACGACCTGTTGCGCCTGCTCGACATCCTGTGCAACTGGTCGGGTCATGACCCTTCCGCGGGCGACGCGTCCGCTCCGCTGCTGGTCATCCGGGCGAAAAGCGTTGAAGACAAGCCGAAGCCGGAACGGGCAGCAAAAGCCACACCCCCAGGGCCGGACAACGAGCCAACGGCGGAAGCGGACGACGCCGAGGACGACGAGGCCCAGCCCGAAGAGGACGCGGAGATCAGCATCCTCAACAGTTTCTTCGTCGAGGATATCGCGCGGGCCATCGGCGCACTCGACCAGGGCAAGGCCAGTGCGCCCCTACGCGCCTATCTGAGCCCATTGCCTGAAAGCCGACGCGAAGACCTTTACACCCCAGAAGGCCATGCGCTGATTGCCGACCGGCTGCGCCCGCGCCACATCAATCGGGGCCACTGGCCCGGCGATCCTGCACACACGATGAGCCTGATGCAGCAGTTCGCTGTGAACAGCATCTTCGAGCAGGTGCGCGATTCAGGCATGTTCTCGGTCAATGGCCCGCCCGGAACCGGAAAGACCACGCTGTTGCGTGAGGTCTTCGCTGAGAACATCGTGCGGCGCGCACGTGCATTGTCACAGTACGCGACGCCAGCCGCTGCGCTCGGCCCAGCCCGCGAAGTGAACTTCGAAGGTGAGAAGCCGTGCAGGGTCTCGCCACTGAAGGCCGACCTGACCGGCTTCGAGATGGTGGTCGCATCGTCGAACAATGCCGCCGTGGAGAATATTTCGCGTGACCTGCCGAAGAGCCGGTCACTGGGCAAGCCCGGAGGGTCGCGCTGGCGCAACAGCACAGGGGACGTGACCTTCGACTACCTGCGGCCACTGGCCCGCAACCTGCTCGAATGGAACGGCAGGGGCGCCTATGAACGACCGGCGGCAGACAGCGATGCCTGGGGGTTGATCAGCTGCGCGCTGGGCAGGAAGGCCAACCGCGAGGCACTTGTGCGGGCCATCAGCAGGAGCGCCCCAAAAGATGGCAAAACCCCCGCACCGAAGGGCTACGACCGCGCCCGCCACCAGTCGCTCTGGGAGTGGCGGGACAACCCAGCAGCGATGAGCTTCCAGCAGGCCAGGCAGGCGTTCGGCAAGGCCGATGCGATCGTCAATGGCCTGGTCGAAAAGCTTGATCGGCTCGCCTCGCTCAGCCGTGAGATCAGCGGCAACGATGAGGAGAGCTTCTGCCGGCAAACGACTTCTCAGCTTCGCGATGCACAGCGCGCGCATGAGGAAGCTGCACAGCAGTGCCGTGCACTCGAGGGCCAGCGCAGCAGATCCGATGAACAGCTCGCCCTGCTCAAGGCGCAACGCATCCTGCTCAGGGAAGAGAAGCCTGGCTGGTGGGCCCGCATCTTCGACCGGCAGCGCGCGCACAGCCATGCGGCCGCAATGGTGCAGAACGCAGATCATCAGCACCGATGGACCCAGCGCGGGCTCGAACTCGGGACGCAATGTGATACGGCGCAACAGCACCTGGGCCGAACCGCGAGCACCCTGGCCGAGGCATCGGCCGCCGCGCAGGCACGGGCGCAGCAATGGGCTGGAATGACGCAACAGCTCGAACAACTGAAAGCCGAATTCGGCACCGCGTCCCATCCCGCCGACGCGGCCGAACTGGAAGATCAGGACTGGCAGATCAAGGGAGTCTGGAACAGCGAGCAGCTCAACGAGCAGCGCGCCAACCTCTTCGTGGCGGCACTGCAGCTTCACCAGGCCTGGCTGCACGAAGTCGTGCAGAAGGGCGGCGGCTTCGCCCAGAACGTCATTGCACTGTGCCACCTGCTGAGTGGCAAGCGGCTGCAGGAGCCACGCGATGCGCTGGCCATCTGGCAGAGCCTGTTCATGATCGTGCCGGTTGTCTCCAGCACGTTCGCCTCGGTCGCACGCCAGTTCCGACATCTGGGGCCGGACTCGATCGGCTGGCTGTTCATCGATGAAGCTGGCCAGGCCGTGCCGCAGGCGGCAGTCGGTGCACTGCTGCGCTCCAGGCGCGCGGTCGTGGTGGGTGATCCGCTGCAGATCGAGCCGGTGTTCACCGTGCCGGTCAAACTGCTGCAGGCGCTGGGCCGAACCAGCGCACTGCCCGCAGGCGTGAACGTCTCGCCCGACAAAACCTCCGTACAGGTACTGGCCGACGAGGCCAACCCGCTCGGTGCCCGCATGGAGTCCGGCGGCTCGCCGCTCTGGATCGGCAGTCCGCTGCGCGTGCATCGTCGCTGCGTCGAACCGATGTTCTCCATTGCCAACACGATTGCCTACGAGGGGAAGATGATCTTCTCCAACCCCTGGGAACCCAGTGCGGCGCGGCCACCCGCCGACAGCCTGGACATCGGCAGCAGCGCCTGGGTACACGCCCCCGGCCGCACCAGCGACAAGCAGGTCGTGCCGTGCCAGATCGACCTGGTGCAGCAGGCGTTGGCCGCGCTCTACCACAGCACCGGAAGCCTTCCCCCGGTCTACATCATTTCGCCCTTCAAGCGCATCAAGAATGCCCTGCTCGAGCGACTGCGGAGCCAGGACGCCTGGCTTGGCCCGGATGCCCCACCCGGCACGCAGGCGCCACGCACCACCGAACTGCGCACGTGGTGCAGGGAGCGCGTCGGCACCGTGCACACCTTCCAGGGCAAGGAGGAAAGCATTGTCTGGATGGTCCTGGGCTGCGACACGGACACGGTGGGCGCGGCGCACTGGGCCTCCAGCAAGCCCAATCTGCTCAACGTCGCCGTCACCCGTGCCCAGCACCGCTGCTTCCTGATCGGAGACACCGCACTCTGGGGCGGCCTGCGCCACTTCTCAGACGCCCATGCCAAACAGTTGCCCCGCATCACCCCGGCGCAGTTCCTGGGTCGCATGTCGATCCCCCGCGTGCAGACTCGATAGCCCTGCCCTGCCCTGACGGCGTCAACCAGTCAGGTCAGGGGCGCAGGGTCACGCCAGCGTGACGCGTCACATTAATGGTTCCGGCAGCCACGACGGGACGCCTGCAGCACCCCATCCATTTACGTCACGAATGCGTAAGCCCCGGCCGATCAACTGCGTCCATCGATCTTTAGGAATAGTCGTAAAAACGCAACGAATTCGATGTTCGACGCGACAGCGGCGCCAGAATGGCGGCCACGCCCATGGGCGCCGACCACCTCCCGCGCATGAATGGATTTCCTGCACCGCGTCGGCTTCGCCTGGCGCTCCTGGACGATCACGAAGTCGTCCGTCGCGGCACCGCCCTGCACCTGTCAGGCGATCTCCGCTTCGACATCGTCGCCAGCCACGGTTGCAGCAACGAACTGCTCTGCAGCCTGCAACGCACACCAGTGGATGTGGCCATCATCGATCTCACGCTTGCCCGTGACGACCTGGGTAGCCTCGAGCTGGTTGCGCTGCTGCGCCGGGAATTTCCGCGCACGCCATTGCTGGCCTTCGCCACGCTCTGCCCCACCACCAACCTCAACAGCCTGATCGATGCCGGACTCAACGGATTCGTCAGCAAGGCCGAACCGCTTGCTGCATTGTCCGACGCCATCGTACGTGTTTCCCAGGGCCTGACCCGGGTTCCACCGGACGTCAGGCTGGCCGGCGACCGCGGCGAGCTCAGCCGCAACGAGCGCGAAGTGCTGGGCCTGCTGCTGGAAGGCTTGACGGTCTCCGAGATCGCATTGCGGCGGCACCGCAGCATCAAGACTGTCAGCACGCAGAAGGTTGCTGTGCTGCGCAAGCTGGGATTGCGCAGCGACGTGGAAATCTACGCACTGCGCGAACGACTGGAGACACCGTGAGGCGCCAGCCGCCGTTGCGCCGCCGCTTCCTGTCCACGGGGCTGCTGGCGCTCCTTCTCCTGCCGGCTGCCTCGGCCGAAGATATCCGCTCGCCACGCTGGCTGCCGGGCAGCACTGTACGGGTCGCCACGACTCCCTCCCTGCGCCCCCTGCCCGCGGCCCTGGCCGATCCGTCATCACCGCCAACGCTCGCCCATGGCTATGCCAACCTGGTGGCGCGGCACGCCCAATTCCGTTTCCTGGAACACCCCTACCCGACAACCGCCGCATCGATCCTCGCTGTATGCCATCACGAGGCTGACCTGGTCATGGTGTTTGGCGGCGCAAGGCACCAGGCGCTGCCCTGCCCCGGCCTTGCCGCGTCCACCCCGTTCCGTGGCGGCGCCACCCTGTTGGCCGGACGCGCCGGCGAGTGGCTGCCACGGGAGATGCGCGAACTCGACGGCCGGGTCATCGCCGTCGTTGAAGGCGGACCCTACGCCAGCTGGCTGCACGCGCATCACCCGCAGGTCCGGCTGCGGCAGCTGCCAGACCGGCATGCAGCACTGGCGGCAGTCGAAAGCGGGCTGGCGGACGTGGCGATTGGCCTGGAGCCCACGCTGCGCCCCCTGGTTCGACGCCATTTCAATGGCAGCCTGCGCCTGCAGCCGTTCGATAGCGGCTTCTCCACCGACCTTTACCTGCTGGTTCGCCGGGAAGACCAGCAACTGCTTGGGCGCATCGAACAGGCATTGCGGGAGATCACTCTGGAAGAGCACGCAGGCCTGCTCCACTTGTGGGCAGGCCAGACCCTGCCTGCCGCGGCCGGGAATGCACTGGACTGGATGCAGGCGTCGCCCCCGCGCGGATGGTTGCTGCTGGCCCCACTGCTGATTGCCCTGCCGCTGCTGTGGCTCGCAATGCGCCACCTGCGGGCGCGCGGTGACCGAAGCAGCGCGCATGCCATCGGCGTGATCAGCCACGAGATGCGCAACTCGGCGCAGGCCGTGCTGACCTCGATCGAGCTGCTGGGGCAATCGACATTGCCCAAGGGCGAGCGTGACCTGCTCGCCGCTGCCAGCAGCGCCAGCCAATCCCTGCGCAGCCTGTTGAATCGCGCACTGGATTTTTCGCGCCTTGCGAGCGGCGCTTTCAAGCCGCATGCGCAACCCTGCGATGCAACCCAGCTGTGCCGGCAGGCTCTGGAGGCGATCCGGCCACAGGCCCAGCGGAAAGGCCTGCAGCTGCATCTCGATGCCCAGGGCGCATCCCCGTCGAACATCCTGGTGGACGCCGATGCGCTACGCCAGATTGCCAGCAATCTATTGGCGAACGCAGTGAAGTTCAGCGATTCCGGCCGCATCGAGCTGCGCCTGCAACTGATGCCGGCAGCGCGTCCGCGGGCGCTGCTGCTGGAGGTGATCGACAGCGGCATCGGCATCGCGCCGGCGCAGGTAGCCACCCTGTTCCAGCCTTTCCAGCAAGGCAGCAGCGGACAGCGGCGTGGCGGAAGTGGGCTGGGGCTTTCCATCGCGCGCGAGCTGGCCCGCGCAATGGGCGGCGACCTCACCGTGCACAGCGTGCTGGGCCGTGGCAGTCGCTTCATCCTGCGCCTGCCGGTGTGCCCGGCTGGCACCGGCGTGGATGCCCAGGACATGCCCGTGGGCGATACGCCACTGGCCGGACTGCACCTGCTGCTGGTCGAGGACCACGAGCTCAATCGCCACGTGATCGCCGAACAGCTGCGGCGCTGGGGCGCAGAGGTGTGCGCCGTGAAAGATGCGGCCAGTGCCCTGGCCGAACAGGCACGACAGCCCCGCTCCGTTGCTCTGATCGACATTGGGTTGCCTGGCGCCGATGGTCACGTGCTGGCGCGCGAGCTACGCGGGTCTGCCGGGCGCACCGTTCGCCTGATCGCATTGTCTGCCCGCACCGGACGGCGTCATCGCGCACGCTGCCACCGCTCGGGCTTCGACGCGGTGCTGGCCAAGCCACTGCGCGCCGCCCAGCTGCTGCCTGCGCTCGGCATTGCGCGACCAGAGGGCCCGGGCGCAGCCGCGCAGACGATTGACATGGACGCGGCCTACATCGCCGACATCCACGATGAGCTCGGCAACATGGAGCGGGTTATTGATCGAGCGGATGCATCGGCACTGGGCCATCACGCGCACCGATTGCAGGGCACGCTGCAGATGCTGGGCCAATGCGAGCATGCGGCCATCGCGGCGGAGCTGGTCGACCTGGCGCATGACGCCGCGCCGGACTGGGCCGATGCGCGGCGCCTGCTGGACGTGCTGAAGGCCGGACAGGGCTCCCGCCCAGCGGGAACCCTGCCAATGCCTTGATCAGGCGGCCAGGCGCTCGACCTGGCGACGGGTCAGGTCATTGAAGCGACCCAGCGACATCAGGTGCTGGTGGATCAGTGCCAGCCAGCCGCTGCGGTGCCACTCGACCACGGTGGCTTCCGGCAGCGCAACGAACTTCTCGACGTCCACCACCAGGAAGCCATTGAGGTTGAACTCGCGGCCATCCGGGGTACGCACGGTGGCGTTACGCTCGACCAGCAGGCCGTTGTCGGTCAGGGCCTTGGAGAAGGCCAAGGTCTGTTCGTGCTCGCGGGTGTACTGGCCGCAGAACTCCAGCGCCTGCTGCACCATTTCGGTGGCCTTGCCGTCAACGAACAGCGGCTGGCCTTCCTCGCCGCCCTTGACCACGCGCGGGCTTTCTTCGTCGATGCCCAGCAGGAAGTCATTCTCCGCGCCGGTGTCGATGAAGATGAAGGGGTGGCGGCGCAGGTAGGCCGGAATATAGGCCTCGTCTTCCCACAGGCCGTCCTTGATGAACAGGTTCTGGTCGGACACGCCGACGGCAGCCATCGGAACCCCACCGGGGCCGGCGAACAGGATCGGGAAATGATGCAGCGCCAGCGAGAACTCGCCCAGCACCAGCGGAATGGCGTTGTTGCCGGCGGCGAACTCGAGCTTGCCCGGCAGGATGCGCAGATCGGCGTGCACATCGGCCTGCAGCGGCACCGGACGGGTATAGAACAGGGGAGCGCCGCTCGGCGCCGCTTCGGTGGTGGTGTCGCTGGTGGTGGTCATCTTGGGAACCGTTCGATCATGCGCGCCTGCCATCCCGGGCACGCCAGCGGGAACAACCTGAATCCCGCATTATCAACAAGCTCGATGACAACGGCCACCCCGCCAGCGAACTATTTCAGCTGCAGGGGGTAGCGCTGCCAGAGCACGTGGACCAGGAATCCGGCCAGTTCGGTGTCGCGCGCGCTCACCGCTGCACGGATCTTGTCCAGCAGCACCATGTCGCTGCAGGAGCGCACATCGGCGTGGTTGGCCTGCCCTGCCCGGCGCGCACGATAGCGTGCGGCCCGCTGCGCATCGCTCATCGCATACCCGAACTTGGGCGGACGACCGCGCTTGCGCGGCAGGGTCAGCTCCAGGGTTCCGGGGTCTTTGTCATCACGCATGAGAGGGGTGCGGGCGGCGGCGAGCAACGGGGGGTGCGCAATTTATCGTGAGGCATCACTTTAATCCAGCTTTTTCTGCAGTTTTGTTGCATCGCAATGCAAAAAAACGCATCGCGAGGGCCCCATCCACGCATGGCGTGGATCTAGTGCAGAGCTCGCGACCCGATCACCCGGTAGATCCACGCCATGCATGGATGCGGAAACCCGAACCCACAAAAAAGGGAGCCCGCGAACGGGCTCCCCTCACCTTCTTCATGCAGCGCGCACCGGCTCGTAGCCATGCAGGTGCGCCTCGCTGCTGGCCCGCCCCTGGCTGAGCGAACGCAGCGAGGTGGTATAGCCCACCAGCTGCGCCAGCGGTGCGAAGCCACTGACCTCGGCGCGACCATCCTGATCGTCGATGCGGGCAATGCGACCATGGCGGCGGTTGAGGTCGCCGACCACATCACCCACCGACGCTGACGGCGAATGCACCGTCACCGCCATCACCGGCTCCAGCAGCTGCGTGCCGCCTTCGGCCAGCGCCGCCTTGATCGCCTCGGCGCCTGCGCGATGGAACGCCATCTCCGAGGAGTCCTTGGCATGGGTCTGGCCATCGACAAGACTGACCTCGATGCCGACCACCGGATGGCCCTGGGGGCCTTCCGACAGCGCAGCACGCACACCTTTCTCCACCGCCGCGATGAAGCTGCGCGGCACCACGCCACCGACGATGCGGTCGTTGAATACGACCTGGTCGTCCTCGCGCGGCGATACATCCAGCACCACGTGCGCGAACTGGCCCTGGCCGCCGGTCTGCTTGACCAGCCGCCCGACGACGCCGGTCATCGCACGCATCGGCGTCTCCTGGTAGGCCACGCGCGGCGCACCTACGCCTACGTCGACCTTCCATTCGCTGCGCAGGCGCTCGACCATCACCTCCAGGTGCAGTTCGCCCATGCCCCAGACCAGGGTCTCCGCCGTGTCGCGATCGGTTTCGACGCGGAACGAGGGATCTTCCTGGGCCAGGCTGGCCAAACCCTGTGCCATCCGGATCAGGTCGGCCGCACGCGCCGGCTCCAACCGCCACGCCAGCACCGGTGCCTGTGCCTGGATGTTCTCCAGGCGCAGCGGCTGCGCACGACCGCTCAGCGCTTCACCACTGACCGCATCCTTCCAGCCCAGCACTGCAACGATGTCACCGGCCACGGCCTGTTCGATGTCGTGGGTCTGGTCGGCCTGCACCCGCACCAGGCGACTGACACGCCGCCCCTGCGGATGCTGCGAACTGGCCACCGCATCACCCACCTTCAAGGTGCCCGAGTACAGCCGCACGAAGCTCAACGCGCCGTGCTGCTGGTGGGTGATCTTGAACAGCAGGCCGGCCAGCGGACCGTCCGGGTCCGGCGGCAGCACGACCTCGCCCTCATCGCTTTCGGCGCTGACGGCAGGGCGATCCAGCGGCGACGGCAGGTAATCGACCACGGCGTCCAGCAGCGTCTCGATACCCTTGTCCTTGAACGCAGCACCGGCCAGCACGGGCACGCCCGCACCCGCCAGCGTCGCCCGGCGGATCGCCGCGCGCAGCTGCCCGGCATCGATCACGCGACCTTCCAGCCAGGCATCGGCCAGTTGCTCATCGTGATCGGCCACGGCCTCGACCAGCGCATCGCGCTGGGCTTGCCACTGGGCCCGCGCCGCTTGGTCCCACGGGGTCACCGTGGTTGCGGCACCATCCTGCCACTGCAGCACGCGCTCATCGACCAGATCGACCCAGCCGTTGAAGCCACTTTCGCTGCCCAACGGCACGCCCAGCGCCCACGGCCGCGCCCGCAGTTTGTCCTGCAGCTGCTCCAGCACGCGCTCGAACGAAGCGCCGACGCGGTCCATCTTGTTGACGAAAGCGATCAGCGGCACGCGGTGGCGACGCGCCTGGCGCCACACGGTTTCGGACTGCGGCTGCACGCCATCCACGGCCGAGAACACGGCCACGGCGCCGTCGAGCACGCGCAGTGAACGCTCGACTTCGATCGCGAAGTCGATGTGGCCGGGGGTGTCGATCAGGGTCAGCCGATGCGGCGGCAGGTCGCGCGGCGCCCACTGCGCCTGCACGGCGGCAGCGCCGATGGTGATGCCGCGTTCGCGTTCGATCGCCGAGAAATCGGTGGTCGCGTTGCCGTCGTGCACTTCACCGACGCGGTGGATCTCGCCGCTTTTCCACAGCAGGCGTTCGGTCAGCGTGGTCTTGCCGGCGTCGATGTGGGCAATGATGCCAAGGTTGCGACGACGGGAAAGGACTTGGGTGTTCATATAGAGGTTCCTGCAAAGCCAACTTCAGGGGCCGCGCCCCCCGGTTGGCGACAGGGTGCGCGGCTAGCGTTCGGTCTCGGCGATCTGGTGCATGGCACGTTCTCCTTTGCAGTACTGGGTAGCGTCGGCTGGGTAGCGTCGACTGGGTAGAGTCGACTGTTAGTCGACTAACAAAAACAAAAAGAGCGCCCCGGGGGGCGCTCTGTCGAAGGTCCAGCGATGGCCGCTTCAACGGCCTCGTGGGGCTCCAGGCAGACACGCCCGTTCCGCGTTGGCGCGGGTCAGGGTGAAAAACTTCAGGAGCGGCATCCGGTTCATGGGGCGCATTCTAGACCTGCCAATCTGGCGCGCAAGTGAATATTGCAAACATAAATGGAACGATGAGGCCGACAATGATCGGGGTCAGATCCCTTTGACCCTGGGCAAAGGGATCTGCCTCCTCTCAGCCTTTACTTGCAGCCGTGCAGCGTGCGCGCCTCGGCCACGGTCGCCGCCTGGTCATCCCCCATCGAAATCCACCCCTTCAGCGACGTCGCCGGGTCAATGTGCGGCAGCCGCGGGCCACCATGGATCAGCACCTCGGTCCAGCTCCCCACCGGCGCCAGTTCGGACAGGCGTGCCGCCTGGTCATCCTCGGTGCTGAACGTGTCGTCCGGGCTCGCCGGGGGCGTCGTGTTCACGGCCTCGGTCTTGCGGGAATGCACACGCAGCGCGCCGCCCGGCATGCGCTGGGTGGTGACGTCGTAGCGCTCGATACCGTACGCCCAATGGCTTTCACCAATGCTGCGGGTCTCGCTTCCGTCATCCGCCACAGCCACCACCTCGCCCGCCGGCCCGACCACGCCCGCGACAGCACCCAGGCCGGACATCAGCGCCTGGTAGACGATCATCTGCCGCTGCTCGGTGCTCAACGCAGCGGCCTTGAGCTTGGCAGGGGGAATCTGCAGGTATGCCGCCTCCTTGCAAAGCACCAGCACCCGCTGGTCATCCCAACTCACGGACATTTCCTCGCTGGCGAAGTACTGCGTCCGGATGGACGCAACAGGGGAACCCGCGCCAGCGGAATGCCGTATCTCGATCAGCGAGGCATTCTCCGCCGCATCGGTCAGCGAAACCGGAGAGGTGGAAGCCGCAGTCGCAGCGCCTGCGAAGCCAACCAACACGGCCAGCAGCGTGCCGCGCGAAATGCTACAGATCATTGCATCAGTCCATTGAGGGAATACCGGTCAGACATGATACGCGGCGACGGCAGCAGATCCGGACTACGTCACCACCACCAACGGCACCCCGCGCCGCGGATGCTCCAGCACCACCACATCCTGCTGATAGACCCGCTGCAGGTTGTCTTCGGTGAGCACCTGCAGCGGCGTGCCATCGGCGGCCACCCTGCCCTGTTCCAGCAACACGATGCGGTCGGCATAGCCGGCGGCCAGGTTCAGATCGTGCAGCACCACGATCACGCACGCACCGGCTTCGGCACAGGCACGCACACTGCGCAACGTACGCTCCTGGTGGCGCAGATCCAGCGCCGCGGTCGGTTCATCAAGCAACAGCAGCGGCGTGTCCTGCGCCAGCACGCGCGCGAACGTGGTCCGGGCGGACTCGCCACCGGACAGCTGCTGCACTTCGCGCAGGCGCAGCGCCTGCAGTTCTGCGGCATCGATGGCAGCTTCCACCCGTGCATCGTCCACACGCGGATCCGGCGAATGCGGCAACCGTCCCATCGCCACCACTTCTTCCACGCTGAAGGCGAAGCGCACGCCATGTTCCTGCGGCATCACCGCGCGCTCGCGTGCCAGCGGCCCCGCCTTGTAACTGGCCAACGGCTTGCCCAGCAGGCTCACCTCCCCCGCATCGGCGCGCAGGTCACCGGCCGCCACCGCCAGCAACGTAGACTTGCCCGCGCCGTTCGGGCCAACCAGCGCGGTCACCGTGCCCGGCTCGAACGCCAGCGAGATGCCATGCAGGATCTCGCGCTGCTGGCGGCGCACCACCACCTGGTGCAGCTTCAGCAGCACGCTCATGGCGCCGCCTTGCGGCGCTGCTGCAGCACCAGCCACAGGAAGAACGGCGCACCCAGCGCGGCCGAGAACAGGCCCAGCGGAATCTCCGCAGGTGGATCGAGCGTGCGTGCGGCGGTGTCGGCCACCACGATCAGCAGCGCACCGAGCAGCCCGGACAACGGCAGCAGCCAGCGATGACCCGGGCCGACCAGCAGTCGCGCCACGTGCGGCACCACCAGGCCGACGAAGCTGATCGAGCCCGCGAACGCCACCGCTGCGCCCACCAGCAGCGCACTGAACGCGACCAGGCGACGCCGCGTACGGGTCACGTCCAGCCCCAGGTGCTGCGCCTGGCGCTCACCCAGCGCCAGCATGTCCAGCGGCGTGGCCAGTCGCTGCAGCGCAAACACGCCGAGCGCAAACAGCGGCACCACCGCGGCCACGTCGGCCCAGTTGGCGCGCGCCAGCGAGCCCATCTGCCAGAACACCAGCGACTGCAGCTCGCTTTCGCTGGCGATGTAAGTAAGGAAACCGATCAGCGCCGAGCAGAACGCGGCCATCGCGATGCCGACCAGCAGCAGCGTGGCATTCCCACTGCCTTTGCCGGGCCGGGCCAGCGCATAGGTCAGGCCGATCGCCAGCGCGCCGCCGACGAAGGCTGCCACCGGCACCAGCCAGCCGGCCGCACCGGCAGCGCCGAGAACAATGGCAGCCACCGCACCCAGCGCAGCACCCTGGCTGACACCGACGATGCCGGGGTCGGCCAGCGGATTGCCAAACAGGCCCTGCAGGCTGGCACCGGCCATCGCCAGCGACGCACCGACCATCGCGCCCAACAGGGCGCGCGGAATGCGCAGCTGCCAGACCACGGCCAGATCACGGCTGCTGACTGCCCCTGGGTCAAGCAGGCCCAGCTTCACCGCCAGCGCCTGCATCACCTCCAGCGGCGGCAACCGCAACGGACCCACGGCGAACGACGCCAGCACTGCCCCCAGCAGCGCCAGCAACGCCACCATCAACATCGTCCGCCCGCGACGGCGGCGCCGATCCGCCGGACTCATGCCTCCGGCAACGCCGCCAGGGCCTTGGCCAGCGCCAGCGCGCCCGCACCAGAACCCACGCTGGTGTACTTCAGCTGCACATCCGGCATCACCCAGACCCGATTGGCCTGCCCGGCCGGCGTCTGCTTCAGCGTCGGGTACGCCTTCCACAGGCCTTCGGCACCGCCGAACAGCCGCAGGTCATGCTCGGTCACCAGGATCACCTCCGGTGCCGCGGCGACCACCCCCTCGTTGCTCAGCTGCGAGTAGTTCTTCACCCCGGCCTCGGTGCCGATGTTGATGCCGCCGGCCAGCGCGATCAGCTGCGCTGACGCGCTGTCGGCACCGGCAACAGTGGGCGAGCCGCCAGCGCCGGTGGCCGATACGTGGATCAGTCGTGGCGCATGGCCCAGGCCCTTGCCAATCGCTGCAGCCTCGTCGAGCTGGCGCTGCACCTGCGTGGCCAATGTTTGCCCCGCTTCGGCCAGCCCTAGTGCGGCGGCGACCTTGCGCACCTTGTCCGGGGCCGGCTGCAGATCATCGATGACCACCGCCGGCTCACCGACTTCGCGCAGCTTTTTGGCCAGCTCGGTGTGGCGGCGCAGGCTGTTGCCGAGGAACAGCGAGCCCTGCAGGCTCAGCACGCCCTCCACGCCGGTGGTGCGGTTGAACAGGAACTGGTGCGGCGCGGCCAGGCCGGCCTGGGTGGTGGTGTTGGTCGGCGCGGCGAATACCTGCGTGCCCAGCCCCAGTGCTTCGATCACCGCGATGACGTCGTCGCCACCGGCAATGATCCGGCTGGTATCGGTCACCTCGATATCGGCGCCGTCATCGGAATGCACCTTGGCCGGCAGCATCGCCTTCTGGTCATGCACGGCCGGCAGCTCGGCACCGGCCACGCGCTGCCAGCCTGCCGGCAACGCGGTTTCGGCAGCGGCCGGTGCGGCGGGCGGCTCGGCGGCCTTCTGGCCATCAGGCGGTGTCGACGCGCCGCCACAGGCGGCCAGTACCAGCGAAACAGCCAACGGAAGCGCACACAGGCGCAGACGGGACGCGATGTTCATGCTCGTTCTCCTTGCTGGCAGGGCGGCGCGCACGCCGCCCCACCGTGTGACTTACTGCTTCGGGGTGATGCGGGTGATGCGGTCACCCTTCGGGTCCTCAGCGCCGCGCGACTTGTTCACCGCGAACACGTTGCCCTTGCCATCGGCGCGGACGTGGTTCGGCAGCGTGCCGCCATCAAGATTGGCGACCACCTTGCCGTCGCCATTCACCACGGTGACCGTGCCAGCGCCACGGTTGCTGACATAGGCCAGGCCGGAGGCATCATCGAAGGCGACGTTCAGCGCACCGGCGCCGACCGGCACGTCATGCAGCACCTTGCCGGCAGCCACGTCGACGATCAGCAGGTTGTCGGTGCCCTGCGAGGCGACGTAAAGGCGGTTGCGTGCCGCATCGAAGGCCACGCCCGAGGCACTGATCGAATTGCCCAGATCGATGACCTTCTCGACCTTGCCGCTGGCCACATCGATCACCGCCGCTTCCGGGGTGCCGATGCTGACGGTGAACAGCTTGCCGCCCTTCTCGTCCAGCACCAGGCTCATCGGGGTGAACGTGCCGTCGTCCACGCCGGATTCCAGCGTCACTGCCGGCAGCTCCTTGAAGGTCCTGGCGTCGAACACCGACAGGTGGTCCTCGCCCGTTGCCGAGGCGAACACCTTGCCGCGGGTGCCATCGACCACCACGTCGCGCGCGTGCGGCACAGTGTCGGCCGGGAACTGGTGGACCAGCGACAGGTCCTTCTGCCGGTAGACCGCGATCGAGTTCTGGCGGGTGTTGGTCACCCAGACATTGCCGTTGGTGTCATCCACGCCCACGCCGTAGACCGCGTACACCGCACCATTGGTGCTGCCCGGCACCTGCGCCGGGGTGATCGCCTTGGTCACCTTCAGCGACGTCGGGTCCAGCTTCAGCAGCTGCGACTGGGTCACCGGCGGGCGACCCACCGCCGAGGTCACGAACACTGCGTTGCTGGCGGCACTGTAGGCGGACTGGTACAGGCCCGGCACCAGCTTGCTGGACCGGGTGGCGAACTGCGCCTGGCCGGACAGCGGCAACTGCGGCGACACGCGCAGCTTCAGCACCGTGGCCGCAGCCGGCTGGCTGGCGCGCACCACCACCGGGTGGGTGCCCGGCACCGCGTCGGCCGGAATGCTCAGCTGGGTCTTGAAGTTGCCATCGGCATCGACCACCACCGGCTGTGCGTTGAGCACGCTGTCGCCACGCAGCAGGCTGACCTTCTGGCCCGGCACGAAACCACGGCCGACCACGTCGGCGGTGCTGCCGGGAACCACGTTCTCACCGCGTGAGACGACCTCACCCTTGAAGGTGGCGTTGGCCGGCTGGTCGAACACCGGCTGCGCGGTGGCGGTCACTGCCAGCAGCAGGCCGGCAGCGAGAGAGGTAAGACGGAGAGACGGACGGAACGACATGGCAGGCTCCTTGCACACGTAGGTCGCGCCACGTGGCGCGGGGGTCATCGGTTGCCTGGGCCGCTGCACGTCGGCAGCCTCGCCTGGGTAGTGGAGTCGCACGGCAGCGCGTGCGAAGGGATTCATTCGGCGGCGTTGTCACCGCCATTGGGCGCGCCATCGCCGGCGCTGCGATCGGTCACGCCGTACAGCTCATGCAGCGCCGCATGGAAGGACGCCGGCAGCATCGGGCCGTGGCCAAGGCCGGGGAACTCGCGGTACTGCACGCTCAGGCCCGGCACCTCGCCCAAGCGCTCGGACAGCTGCATCGCCGCATCCGGGGTGGCGCCACCGATGCGGCGCAGGTGCGCGACCACGCGCGGATTGTTCATGTCGCGCTTGCCGCGATCACCGACACGCTCGGCACCGCCCAGCATCAGCCAGAGCCTTGCCGGTTGGCCGTGCACGTTCTGCACGAACTGTTGTTCCGGATCCCCCAGCGCCGCACCCTGGCTCCACCACAGCGACGGGCTGGCGGCCAGATAGGACTGGAAGGCGGCCGGACGCGTGTACAGCGCATTGAGCACGAACAATCCCCCCAGCGAGTGGCCCCACAGCGCTTGCTGCTGCGTATCGATGCGTGCGCGACGCTCGACTTCCGGCTTGATGCGGCGTTCGATCACATCCAGGAAGGCCGCAGCACCACCGCCGACCGCCTGGGTCGTACCGCTCTCATCGTCGGCACGGTCGATCCATGCGGTGTAGTCGCGGGTGCGCGCCTTGGAATCGATGCGCAGGTCGTTGTCGTAGCCGATCAGCACCAGCACCGGTGGCGCCTTGCGCGCGGCCAGCTCGGCCAGTAACGGCTGATCCAGGACCATCGCGACGGCGTTGCCGTCCAGCGCGTAGAGCACCGGGGATGGCGTCTTGCCGGCCTTGGCCGGAATCGCCAGGTTCACCCGCCAGCGGCGTTGCTGGTCGGGACTGTCCACCACGAAATGCTCGAAGCGATAGCTGGCCGCCGGCTCGTCGAGTACGGTGTGGCCGATTTTCTGCAGCGGGTTGCGCTGCTGTGCATGGGCATATGGGGTGGCCAGGAGCAGACCCATCATCAAGGCGACCAGGCCGCGGGCCAGCGGACCACGGCGCGAAGGCGGAACAAAGTGCTTCATCAGCGGCGGCAGAAGCGGCCCAGGGCCGCCGGTTCACAAGGGACCGCAGTCTACCTTAAACGCGAATGATTATCACATCGATCAAACGTCACGCTGTGTATCACGCGCGCGCATGCCCGGGTTGCGCAAGGGGCAGCAATTCCCCTATTTTGCCGCCCATCGGGGCATTGGATCGCCCCGCTTCCAGCGCAGCCATGGATGGCGGGCACTTGCCGCCATCCGGGTCGCGTTCATCTGCACACAACCGCCATGGGATTGGATCCCATGATTGTGAGACTCCCTTGAAGCACACCACCCTGATCGCCCTCTCCCTCGGCCTGCTTGCGCCGCTGGCCGCCCATGCCGCACAGGACCTGCCAACGCTCTACCAGGCCTTTGAAGAAGCCGGTAATTCGTCACTGGGCATGGACCAACTCAACCAGACGGTGACATTCACTGCCGTAGCCCTGAGCGTTTCCAGCAACCTGGCGGGCGAGCCGCTGATCGAGGCCGGCGACGACCAGGGCAATGTCCTGGCCCGACTGACCAGCGACGACGAACAGCAGGCGGCCAAGCTGGGCGCACTGGAAGAAGGCGCGACGTTCACCGCCAGCTGCACGCTGCAGTTCAGTTCCGGCACGGACTACCTGTCCTTCGGCGACTGCACCATCAAGTAAAGACGAAGCCGGCGAAATGCCGGCTTCTTTTCTTTGCCTCTTGTGGAGTCGAGCCATGCCCGACTCGCGAAATGTCACGGCCCCGAAGGCACCGGACCATAAGCATTTTCCTGCGGCGTGCCCGGCAGCAGCGCGAATACGAAGATCACCAGGCCGCCGAACGGAACGAAGGCCAGCAGGTACATCCAGCCCGACTGGTTGCAGTCGTGCAGGCGGCGCACGGTGACGGCGATGACCGGCACGAACGTGGCCAGCCAGAACACGACAAACAGGATGATCGACGCGATGCCCAGGACGTCGGACTGCATCACCAGCCCGGCAACGAGCGGCACCATCAGGACGGCGGAGACGATCAGCATGAACAGCTGGAACATCCAGTACTCACGACGGTTGGCACGCCCCTCGAACTGGGCGTAGCGCTTCAACGGCAGAATCATTTCCTGCACGGCATCAATCCTTGAAAAAGTGGCCGCGCAGTGTGCCAAAGACCGCCGCCGGGAACACTGTGGAGCCGAGCCATGCTCGGCTGCCATTGGCCCTGTAGAGCCGAGCCCATGCTCGGCTGCCGTTGCCGCAGGCGCTGCTGGCCCGGTCCAGAGCGGAGTCGAGCGCGGCTCGACGCTACATAAGCCGGGTCAGCGACCCTTTGCCGCCCTCGCCGCTTCGCGCTCGGCACGCAGCCGGTCCAGCTTTTCCTTCAGCTTGATTTCCAGGCCACGCGGCACCGGGTTGTAGTACACCCGTTCGCCCATCGCATCCGGGAAACCCGTCTGGTCCAGCGCGATGCCACCCTCGGCGTCATGGTCGTACTGGTACTCGGCGCCGTAGCCGAGCTCCTTCATCAGCTTGGTCGGTGCATTGCGCAGGTGCAGCGGCACTTCTTCGGTACCACTCTCGCGCACGTCGGCCTTGGCCTGGTTGAAGGCGGCATAGCCGGCGTTCGACTTGGCGGTGCTGGCCAGGTAGAGCACCAGCTGGGCGAACGCCAGCTCGCCTTCCGGGCTGCCCAGCCGCTCGTAGATGTCCCAGGCTTCCAGCGCCATGCTCTGCGCGCGCGGATCGGCCAGGCCGATATCCTCGATGGCCATGCGGGTCAGCCGGCGCGCCAGGTAGGACGGGTCGCAGCCACCATCGAGCATGCGGGTCAGCCAGTACAGCGCGGCATCCGGGTTGGAGCTGCGTACCGACTTGTGCAGCGCCGAGATCTGGTCGT
This sequence comes from Stenotrophomonas muris, assembly GCF_052751275.1. Taxonomy (NCBI): domain Bacteria; kingdom Pseudomonadati; phylum Pseudomonadota; class Gammaproteobacteria; order Lysobacterales; family Lysobacteraceae; genus Stenotrophomonas; species Stenotrophomonas muris. Next base: position 1,522,003 of record NZ_CP199879.1, read on the forward strand.
AGAACTGCTCGCCACCCTTGTCGAAGCGACGGGTACGGTCGGCCAGCACCTGGGCCAGGGTCTGCGGGGTGATGCGTCCCCCCTCCCCGCCCGCCAGTTCCGCGGCGATCTCCAACAGGGTCAGCGCACGGCGCACGTCGCCATCGGCGGCGGTGGCGATTTCCAGCAGCAGTTCGGGGGCGACCTCGATACCCTCTTCGCCCAGGCCGCGCTCGCGATCACCCAGCGCACGTTCCAGCGCCTCGACGATGTCGGTGGGCGAAACGCCTTCCAGGACATGCACGCGGCAACGCGACAGCAATGCGGAATTCAACTCGAACGACGGATTCTCGGTGGTGGCACCGACGAACAGGATGGTGCCGCGCTCGATGTGCGGCAGGAAGGCGTCCTGCTGCGCCTTGTTGAAGCGATGCACCTCATCCACGAACAGCACGGTGCGCCGGCCTTCGGCGAAACGCTGCGCGGCCTCGGCCAACACTTGGCGCACCTCCGGCAGGCCGGAGAGCACGGCGGAGATGGCACGGAATTCTGCGTCGGCGTATTCGGCCAGCAACAGCGCCAGCGTGGTCTTGCCACAGCCTGGCGGCCCCCACAGGATCATTGAATGCACGCGACCGGATTCGACCGCGCGACGCAGCGCGCTGTCCGGCGCCAGCAGGCGCTTCTGCCCAACCATTTCGTCGAGAGTGCGCGGCCGCATGCGCTCGGCCAGCGGGCGCAGGTGTTCCCGATCGACGCTCAGCAGATCGGGACCAGGGAAGGAAGTTGAACGATGTCTTGCCACCCGGTCATTGTACCGCGCCGCCCAACGGTAGCGCCGGGCCGTGCCCGGCGGCGGGACGCGATGTCTGGTAGTGCCGGCCGCTGGCCGGCAGATCCCAAGCGTGCCAACCAACGGTTGACACCCACCAAGGCGGTCCCGGTTGAAACCCACCAGAGCAGAAAGCGCCGGGCCATGCCGGCGATCAGGCCGCACGGGTGGTAGTGCCGGCCGCTGGCCGGCAGATCAATAGCGTGTCAACCAAGGTTGACACCCACCATGACGGTGCCGGTTGACACCCGCCAGAGCAGACAGCACCGAACCCTGCCCGGCAGATCAGGCCACAGGATCGGTAGTGCCGGCCGCTGGCCGGCAGATCAAAAGCGTGTCAACCAAGGTTGACACCCACCAAAGCGCCTCCGCCCACAGGTCAATTACCGATGACGTCGGTGCCCTTCGGCGGGGTGAAGCTGAAGGTACCGGCGGCAAAGCCCGGGTTGCGCTTCCAGCCGCTGAAGCTGATCACGGTGCGCTGGCCAACCGCATCGGTGATTTCCATCTTGGCCAGGCCCTGGGCATTGAAGCCCAGCGCGGCGTACTGGAAGCTGGCTTCGGTCTCGCGCTTCGGCGACAGCGACAGCCACTGCAGGCCGTCGCGCTGCGCAGCCTCTTCACTGACGTCGTACTGCTGTTCCAGCAGCGCTGGGTTGATCAGCGCGGTCAGCGGACTGTTCTGCTCTTCCTTGCCCTGCTCGCGCACGGTGGCCTGCTCCAGGTCCGGTTCGTACATCCAGACCTTCTTGCCGTCGGCCACGATCAACTGCTCGTGCGGGCGCACGTATTCCCAGCGGAACAGGCGCGGCGCCGACAGGGCCACGCGGCCACTGGTCGATTCCTTCACCTTGCCGCGACTGTCGAACACCTGCTGGCTGAACTGGCCATCCAGGCCCTTCAGACCACTGGTGAAGGTCTTCAGGTCATCGCGGGCGCCTGCCCAGGCGCTGCCGGCGGCGGCGCAGGCCACGGCCAGGGTGGTGGTGGCAAGGAAACGACGGAAGCGGAAGTTCATGCGGGAATCCTGTGGGCGCGGGCGCCAGGAAAGGTGGTTGCCAGTGTGCCCGGGGAAAGATGAATGGGCGATCAGGGCGACATTATGCCGCCCTGAACGTCCATCGGCGATTCAGCCGCCCGAGCCCGGCAGCTTGCCGTACAGCACCTGGCCACGGAAGCCACGCCGCACTTCGCGATACAATGCGCGGAATGCGGTGTAGTCCTGCGGCTGGCACAGCGCCTCCGGGCCACGCACCGCGTTCTGCTGCAGGCGATGGCGCACGATCACGTCCTGCCCCTCGCGGCTCCAGTCCACGCGGTACTCGCCAGCGGCGTTGCTGAAACGCTGGTTGGCCGGGATGGCGATGATCGGCGCATTGGCAGGGAACTGCAGGCGATAGGTTTCCTCGCGCAGGCTGGCATTGCAGTAGAACGGCGTCTCGTTGGCCGGCGCAGAAGCGGTGGCGTACAGGCCACGAACCGACTCGCCGCCCGGCGGATCCGGCACGGCCATGCCGCCGGCCACGCTGAAGTCGGCGTAGTCCTCGGCCTGGAAGGCCATGCGATAGCCGAACGGCCGGGTCAGGTCGACCGGCACGCCCTGGATCTGCAGCTGCCCTCGCCCGTCGAAACCGGACGCGGCCATGATCTGCTCCTCGGCGCGCGCACGGTTCTGCGCGTTGAGCTGGGAGAACTGGGCGCGCATGCCGATCTCTGCGTTCTCGCCAAGCTTCGGAATGGTCTCGCCGCGCAGGTTGCCGTTGGCGTCGAAGGTGAAACGCACCTCCATCGAGGTGGCGTTGCGCTGCGGCGTGTTGGCCGGGGTGCGCGCCAACGAGGCGTCGCGGGTACGCATCACCGGTGCGCCCAGGTCACCTTCCGGCAGCTGCCCGAAGCGGGCCCACGCGGTGGTCGAATCCAGGTACAGATCGAACTCGGGGATGTAGGTGATAGCGTGGTTGAAGCGGCCCAGCACCGGAATCTTCGGCAGCGTCGGGCCACCGCCGGCACCGATCAGCACCGGCGAACTGGCGATGCCCTTGGCCGCCAGCAGCGCCTCCAGGATCGTCACATGGTCCTTGCAGTCACCGTAGTGGTTGTCGAGGATGCTCTGCGCGCTGTTCGGCTCCAGGCCGCCATTGCCCAGGTACACCGCCACATAGCGGATGTTCTGCGCCACCCAGCGGTAAAGCGCATCGGCCTGCTCGCGCCGGTCGCTGATGCCAGCGGTGATCTCATCAGCCAGCGCCTGCAGCGCCGGGGTCACGTCGGCCGCCGGGCCGGCCTTGAGCTGGTAGGCGCGTCCCATCTGCGACCAGTCACGATAGGTGCTGGCCATGATGTTCGGGCCGAACTCCCAGCCCGCCGCCGACCAGTTCTGTGCCGGCATGGCTTCGCGCCGCTGGTAGCGCCAGCGCCACTGTGCCTGGCCGTTCTTCACCGTCGGGCGATCGCTGCCCTGCACGCCGCGGCTGTCGACGAACATCGGCAGGTTGGCCGGCGCAGTCAGGGTGACCTCGGCGTCTTCGTACTCGGTGAAGACGTTGAAGGTCTCCCACAGGCCGAAATAGCCCGGGAAGTACGGCGTGGCCTGGGTGCGGCGCACCTGGTAGTACAGGCGCGTGCCCGGGGCCAGGTTCGGGAACACGATCACCCGCACCTTGCGGTCGGCATACATCGCCGCCGAGGCGCTGGAGTAGCTCTCCTGGGTGTAGATGCGATCGGCCGGCACGTCGCGGCGCTGGCCGTCGGCGGTGATGGTGTAGGCGCCAAGCACCTCCAGGGTTTCCATCTTCTCGCTGTAGCTCAGCCGCACCTGGCTGAACTGCTCGACCGAGGCCTTGGTCTTGAGCAGGACTTCGTAGGTTTCGGTCTGCACATTGCCCGCATCCGGCCGCACCTGGTAGTCGGCGCGGTAACGGACAATGCTGAAATTATTGCTGGCTTCCGTATCGCCGCTGGTGGAAGGCGGCGCCGTGGCGGGCGCGGAGGTGGCGGATTCTGCCAGTGCCGGGCCGGCAGCCAGGAAGGCTGCCAGCGCCAGCGCCAGCGCGCTTGGTACGGGGTGAAGCATGCGTCGGTTCCTTGGACGTCGTGGGGGATACGTCGGGCCTTACTTCGGCGGCGGCGGTGCCAGCACCGTGCGGTCGCCGTTGTGCTCGGGCGGGCTGACCACGCCGGCCGCTTCCATGGCCTCGATCAGTCGCGCTGCACGGTTGTAGCCGATCTTCAGCCGGCGCTGCACGCCGGAAATCGAGGCGCGGCGGGTCTCGGTGACCACCCGCAGCGCTTCGTCATACAGCGGGTCGGACTCGTCGCCGGCCGCACTGGTCTCGGGCAGGCCGGTGGCACCGACGACCACGCCGTCGCCCATCGTCTGCACCTCGTCCAGCACCCCGTCGATATAGTCGGCCGGGCCCATCGCCTTGAGGTGCTCGACCACGCGGTGCACTTCGTCATCGGACACGAACGCACCATGCACGCGCTCGGGCAGCGCGGTGCCCGGCGGCAGGTACAGCATGTCGCCGTGGCCCAGCAGGGTCTCCGCGCCGGACTGGTCGAGGATGGTGCGCGAGTCGATCTTGGAGCTGACCTGGAACGCGATACGGGTCGGGATGTTGGCCTTGATCAGGCCGGTGATCACGTCCACCGACGGGCGCTGCGTGGCCAGGATCAGGTGGATGCCGGCCGCACGCGCCTTCTGTGCCAGGCGCGCGATCAGCTCTTCCACCTTCTTGCCGACGATCATCATCATGTCGGCGAATTCGTCGATGAAGATGACGATGAACGGCAGCGTCTCCAATGGACGCGGCGCCTCGCCCAGCTCCGGGTTCGGCTTGAACAGCGGGTCCATCAGCGGCTGGCCGGCATCCTGCGCTTCCTTCACCTTCTTGTTGAAGCCGGCCAGGTTGCGCACGCCCACCGCGCTCATCAGCTTGTAGCGGCGCTCCATCTCGGCCACGCACCAGCGCAGGCCGTTGGCGGCCTCCTTCATGTCGGTGACCACCGGTGCCAGCAGGTGCGGAATGCCCTGGTAGACGCTCAGTTCGAGCATCTTCGGGTCGATCATCAGCATCCGCAGGTCTTTCGGCGAGGCCTTGAACAGCAGGCTCAGCACCATCGCGTTGACCGCCACCGACTTGCCCGAACCGGTGGTACCGGCCACCAGCAGGTGCGGCATGCGCGCCAGATCGGCCACGGTCGAGCGCCCGGCAATGTCCTTGCCCAGCGCCAGGGTCAGCACGCTGGCCGACTTGTCGTATTCCTTCGAGCGCAACAGCTCGGACAGGTAGATCATCTCGCGGGTGACGTTGGGGATTTCCAGGCCGATCACCGACTTGCCCGGAATCACGTCGACCACGCGCACCGACTTCACCGACAGGCCGCGCGCGATGTCCTTGTCCAGCGAACTGATCTGGCTGACCTTGATGCCCGGCGCGGGCTCGATCTCGAAGCGGGTGATGACCGGCCCGGGGTTGGCGCCGACCACCTGGGCGTCGATGCGGAAATCCTTCAGCTTGAACTCGATCTGCCGTGACAGCGCGTCCAGGGTTTCCTTGTCGTAGCCCACCGGCTGCGGCTTGGGGTCGTCCAGCAGGGCCAACGGCGGCAGGTCCGAGCCGTCGCCGTTGACGCCACGGAACATCGGGATCTGCGTGTCGCGCTTGGCCCGATCACTCTTCTCGATCACCGGTTCCGGGCGCGGCTCGATCTTCACCGGCTCGCGCTTGGCGCGGACCTCGGCATCGGCCTTGCGCACCTCCTGGCGCTCCTCGCGCATCACCCGGGTCTGCTGCCACTCGGTGACTTCTTCCTTCTTGCGCGCCAGCAACGGTGCCAGCGACATCACGCCGCGGCCGATCTTTTCCATCACCGTGAACCAGGACAGCCCGGTGGCCAGGGTGATCGAGGCCAGCAGCAACACCAGCACGAACAGGTTCGCGCCCAGCGCACCGAAGCCCACCGTGAGCGAATTGCCAACCAGCTTGCCGAGAATGCCGCCGGCGCTGGAGACATCGCCGCTGAACAGGCGTACATGCAGGAAGCCGGTGCCGGCGATAAGGAATCCGACCAGGCCGACCAGGCGCAGCGCCGGGTCCAGGTCGTTCTCGCCCTTGCTCTCGCGCTTGAGGCCGAACATGGCAATCCACGACAGCGCACCGAGCACCACCGGCAGCAGGAAGGCGATGTAGCCGAACAACTGCAGCAGCACGTCGGCGATCCAGGCGCCCGCGCGACCACCGAGGTTGTGCACCGGCGCGACCACGCTGCCGGTGTGCGACCAGCCCGGATCCGTCGCTGAATAGGTGAAAAGACTCGCCGCCAGATAGAGCAGGGCCGGCGCGATCGCGATCAGGCCCAGGTCGCGCCAGAGGCGCTGGCGGCGTGGATTGTCGGTCGTCGCCGCCGCGGCCGTGCGACGTGACGCCTTGCTGTCGTCCGACTTGGAGCGTTCAGGGACCTGCTTCGCCACCTTAGACCATACCTTTGGAATGCGCTGTTAGTGATTGATAATAAATGAGACGGCGTCAGTTTTCAGTTATGCGACTTCTGACCGGGCCCGGACAGGGGTGAAACCACCGCTGGATGACGGCGTTCTGTTCATCGGCTTGAATCGCCCTGCCCCAGCCGCCACTCTATGACCAGCCACGGATGCTGCGCAAACATCGCCAGCGCCTTGTCCCATCTACCTTTTCGCGAGTCTACATGAGCACCAGCCTGCCCTCCCGCCACCAGCGCCTCGTCATCCTCGGTTCCGGACCGGCCGGCTGGACCGCCGCCGTCTACGCCGCCCGTGCCAACCTGAAGCCGGTCGTCATCACTGGCCTGCAGCAGGGCGGCCAGCTGATGACCACCACCGAGGTGGACAACTGGCCGGGTGACGCCCACGGCCTGATGGGCCCGGACCTGATGGCGCGCATGCAGGCCCACGCCGAGCGCTTCGAGACCGAGGTCATCTTCGACCACATCCACACCGCCGACCTGTCGCAGCGCCCGTTCAAGCTGATCGGCGACAGCCACGAGTACACCTGCGACGCGCTGATCATCGCCACCGGCGCCACCGCCAAGTACCTGGGCATCCCGACCGAAGACGAGTTCAAGGGCCGCGGCGTGTCCGCCTGTGCCACCTGTGACGGCTTCTTCTACCGCGACCAGGACGTGGTCGTGGTCGGCGGCGGCAACACCGCAGTGGAAGAGGCCCTGTACCTGTCCAACATCGCCCGCAAGGTCTACCTGGTCCACCGCCGCGACACCCTGAAGGCGGAGAAGATCATGCAGGACAAGCTGTTCAGGAAGGTGGCCGAAGGCAAGATCGAGACCGTCTGGCACCACCAGGTGGAGGAAGTGCTGGGCAACGACGCCGGCGTGACCGGCGTGCGCGTGAAGTCCACCCTGGACGGCGGCACCCGCGACATCGATGCCCACGGCTTCTTCGTGGCCATCGGCCACCACCCGAACACCACCCTGTTCGACGGCCAGCTGGCGATGAACAACGGCTACCTGGAAATCCGTTCGGGCCTGGGCGGCAACGCTACCCAGACCTCGGTGGAAGGCGTGTTCGCCGCCGGCGACGTGGCCGACCAGCACTACCGCCAGGCGATCACCTCGGCCGGCTTCGGCTGCATGGCCGCTCTGGACGCCGAGCGCTATCTGGACGCGCAGGGCAAGGCCAGCTGAAGCGCTGATTATGCTCTGTAGAGTCGAGCCATGCTCGACTCAGGAGAAAGGCCGACGCGAAAGCGTCGGCCTTTCTCGTTACATCCCTGCGGCAGCCGTATTCTCAGGCAAGCCATTTCGATCAGGGCCGGCCGCATCGGGAACACAACGAACGGTGTGAGGCACGGGCTGCGACTTGACCCCATCCGCATCCAACACATGCGTCTCCCAGCCGAGCGTCCCCACGCTGTCGCGACCGCAGCTGAGTTGCATCCTGCTGGGCTGGTCAGGCGAATCGATGACCACCGTCCGTCCGCTGCAGCTCCACCCTGATGGGCACAGCGTATTGCGGGTGATCAGGCTGATCGGGAATTGCGGATGGCCCGCAAACGCCACGTCCACCTCGCGCGAGTCGCCGGATGGAACGTCGACATCTGCGATCGGCTGCCCGGACAGCGGCTCACACGACTTTCCCGTTGCCCACAGGCGATAGCCCTTCTCCACCCCTTTCATCGACGCCGAGCGGAAGACGGGGTCCTGCAAGGCGGCCACATCGTCAGGATTGGAGTGCTAGGCGGTTTCGATGATCACCGAGGGCATCTTCCCGATGCGGTTCTCGCCGTGCCTGGCCGAGGTCGAACTCTCGCGAATCGGGAAATCCCGATAGCCCGGTTGCGCTCGGATGATTTCACGCATCCCACAGAGAATGCTATCCGCCAGCGCCTTGTCCTGCGGTTTGTCCTGATGATAGTAGACCTCGGTTCCACGCAGACTGGCTGAATCGCTGCCATTGGTGTGCAGGCTCAGCATCACATCCACACCCAGATGGTTTGCGTAGTTGGGGCGAGCCCGTATGTCCTCTTCCTTTTCGCGAGCAGACTCTGGGCTGTTCGGAAACTCATTCCACATGTCGGTGCGTTCGGGGAAAAGCGCCTTGAGGTGGTAGCGGGATGACATGTGCTCCCATGGCTTCCCGGACTCCGGATGGAGTTCCGTGGAGCGGCTGCGTGCCCGGTGCACCGTCAAACCGCTACGTTGTTCGATCAATCCTTGCAGTTCGTCACCAAACAGTGGACTCAGCGTGTCTTCCTGAATGCCGAGAGGCGCTGGGCGCTGAAACTTCCATTCTCTGCTGGGATGCAAGCTGATGTAGCCATGGCTTGCTGACACCAAAGCTGATGTATGCGTCGACTTCTCGTTCGTCTTCGGCGGAACGGCCAGATCCTCGGGGTAGTATTCCTCAAGGGTTTTTCCGTCAAACAGGAAGTCAATATCATTCACATCCAGTCCCGACTTCTCGGCGTAGTACCTCAACGTAGACGCCATCGGAATCAGGAAGAGCTCGTCATAACCGCGATCCGGGCCGGGAAGGTATCCAGGCCCAAAGCTGATCACCATCGATCTTGCCTTCACATCCAGACGGATGCTGACGCTGATTTGTCGCAGCTCACCCCTCTCCTGCAAATGACGCGTCAGCTGGTTCGAAGCTTCACGCTCCAACAGCGCAACCGCCTCCGCGTGAGCACCTGCATCCTCAAGCACTTTCGCCGGCTGATCTCCAGAAGCCAACACGGGCGGCACAAAGATCAGGCCGCACGCGACCGCGGCAGTTGCAAGCTTCAATCCCTTCATTGTTGATTCCTCCATGTGGTGGGACACACGCCGCTCATGCGGCGTCCCGCCACCCTGCCCAGCCGCGCGACGGCGATTCCGCAACACAGCGCACACGGATGGAGAATTCAAATTTTCCTCACCTCCAACCGAAACAAACCAACCCAGCTCCGCCAACACCGTTCGCGATCCACCTGACCTATCCTTGCCAACCATGCCCTCCACCCGCTTCCTCCACTCCCTTCAGTCCATTCCCGCCACCGACTGGGATGCCCTGCACGACGGCCAGAATCCGTTTATCAGCCACGCCTTCCTCTCAGGCCTGGAAGAGCACGGCTGCCTGCGCGAGGACTGGGGCTGGCAACCCCGGCACTTCACGCTGTGGGAGGGCGAGCGCCTGATCGGCGCAATTCCGGGCTACCTGAAGACCAACTCCCACGGCGAATTCGTGTTCGATCACGCCTGGGCCAATGCCTATGCCCGCCATGGCCGCGACTACTACCCGAAGTGGCTGGGCGCGGTGCCGTACTCGCCGGTCACCGGGCCGCGCCTGCTGGCCCGTCACGATTCAGAGCGCACTACGCTGCTGTCGGCGTTGCGCGATGCACTGCCGGCACTGGAGGTGTCATCGGCCCATATCAACTTCCACACCGCAGCGGACGAAGCGCTGTTCGGCGATGACTGGCTGCTGCGCGAGGACGTGCAGTTCCAGTGGCAGAACCCGGGTGACTGGGCGACATTCGACCAGTTCCTCGGCGCGATGAACCACAAGCACCGCAAGAACATCCGCCAGGAACGGGCCAAGGTCGCCCGCCAGGGCATCACCTTCCGCGTGGTGCACGGCGACGACGCCAGCCGCGCCGACCTGCAGGCGATGTACCGCTTCTACCTGCAGACCTTCCTGGAATACGGCAATGCCCCGGCGCTGACCGAGCCCTTCCTGCGCCATCTGGCCATTTCATTGGGACGCGGGCTGGTGCTGTTCCTGGCCGAGCAGGAAGGCCAGCCGATTGCCGGCGCGCTGTGCCTGCGCGGCGGTGACACGCTGTACGGCCGCTACTGGGGCGGCGCCACCCTGCCCGGCCTGCACTTCGAAGCCTGTTACTACCAGGGCATCGAGTACTGCCTGCGCGAAGGCCTGAGTCGTTTCGAACCCGGCGCACAGGGCGAGCACAAGCTGGCGCGCGGCTTCCTGCCTACACTGGTGCGCAGCCGGCACTGGGTAGCCGATCCGGAGTTCGCCGAGGCGTTGCAGGACTGGTGCCGGCAGGAACGGCGCGATGTGCGGCGCTACCAGCAGGAGCTGCAGGGGCATGGGCCGTTCCGCGTAGAGCCGTAGCGGGAAGGCGTGCCAACCAAGGTTGGCACCCACCAGTGCATTGGGCGGGGACAACGTTGGCGTCTGCCAGAGCAATGGCGCGCGCCACGCTCAGGTGCACTGCCAGAAGTGCCCGCTCACCCGGCACGTCGCGCACCAGAACGTATAGAGCATGCCGCCGCTGCCCCACAGCAGGGTGCCCTCACCCGTGGTCGGCAGCGTCGAATCGAGCTGCATCACGAAGGGCATCTCCTCGCCACAGTCGATGCATGCCGGATACCAGGCGCTCTGCACCCAGCTGGGCGCGCCGCCCACACGCGACAGGTTCTGCCGATGGTTGGACTGGCCCCAGTCCTGTTGCTGCCAGCGCGCACCGTCCATGGCGGCCAGACCCACCTCGGCCTGCATCAGATCACCGCTGTCGGTCGGCGTGGCCGGCACCTCCAGACGCTGGCTGGGGTGGCAGCTGGGCAGGCCGGCAGCATCGTGGCGATAGAAACGCACAGGCGGATCTTCCCAACCGCAGCAGTCCAGGCACAGGCCCAGCGTGATCTCACCCGCCGCGCCCGGCTGCAGCGCGGCAGCATCGGTTCGCAGCAGGCGCTGCAGCGGCGCATGGCAGCTGCCACACAGCGCTTCCAGCGGTCCGCCCATGTGGCCGGCGTGCTGCACCTGTCCGCCATTCCAGGTCGGGTGCAGGTGCCAGATGCGCTTGCGCCAGCTTGGCTCGTCGGCCAACTGCGCGCGGTGCTGCTCACGGCCGAAGCGGATGTGCAGCGGCTTCTCGCCGTGCAGGCGACGCGGCCGCGGACCGTTGGCCACGCCAGCCCAGTGCGCCCAGATGTCGGCATCCAGCTGGCCCCAGTCGACGAGGCAGCCCCGGGCAACGGCATAGGTTTCGGGCTGAGCAGCGAGCAGCAGCACGCTCGCGCGCACCATCTCCCGATCGTCCCCGGCCTCGGCCAGCAACTGCGCCCAGTGCGCGGCAATCGCGCCGGGCAAGCCCCGCCAGACCTGCGAGGCCAACTGCACCTCATCCTCATGGGCCACCACCAGCAACGCCTCCCAATCGTCCTGCAGCACCTGCGGCGCCTGGTAGCTGGCGAACTCCATCACGCTGGCCAGCAGTTCACCTCGCTCGCCCTCGCGATAGCGGCGCCAGGCCTCGGCCGCGACTGCTGGCACCGCCTCGTCCGGCAGCAGGTCCAGCGCCATATCGAGGAAGGCCGAGCCCGGCGAGCGACGCGCCATGGCCTGCAGCATCAACTCACCCAGCTGGTGCGGATGCTCGGTGGCCAGCGACAGCAGCATGCCCTGGCTGTCGTTGCGCGTGCGCGGGGTGTCATGCAGGTCGAGGATGGCTGAGATCGGGTCGCTCATTCGCAGGCTCCTTGCCGGTGAAGCGTGATGGTGCCAGACATCATCCATCACCACGGCGAATACAATGGCGGCATGACCCGCCAGCTGCCCTGGCGCCTGGCCGACGCGCCGGACGCCCCCTTCCCGCCGGCCGAGACTGCCCTGCGCCAGCCCGACGGCCTGCTCGCCGTGGGCGGCGACCTGCACCCGGCGCGCCTGCTCAACGCGTATGCGGGCGGCATCTTTCCATGGTTCAGCGAGGGCGAGCCGATCCTGTGGTGGTCGCCCGACCCGCGCATGGTGTTCCGTACCGATGGCGTGCATCTGTCCAGCCGCTTCCGGCGCCAGTTGCGCGGCAGCACATGGGAGGTCACCGCCGACACCGCCTTCAGCCGGGTGATGCGCGCCTGTGCGGCGGCACCGCGGCCCGGCCAGGACGGCACCTGGATCAGCCCCGACATGGTCGAGGCCTACAGCCAGCTGCATGACCTCGGCTTTGCCCACTCCTTCGAGGTCTGGGACCGGCAGACGCTGGTCGGCGGCATCTACGGGGTGGCGATCGGGACGATGTTCTTCGGCGAGAGCATGTTCAGTGGCGCCAGCGGCGGCTCCAAAATCGCCCTGGCCGCGCTGGCATCCACGCTTCACGGCTGGGGCTGGGCGCTGATCGATGCCCAGGTGGAGAATCCGCACTTGCTGCGGATGGGCGCCGAGCACCTGCCGCGCGCGGCGTTCCTGCAGCACGTGCGCCACGCGGTGCGCCATGACGGCCGTGAAGGCCCCTGGACGCAGGCGGTCGGACGCCTGCCGGCACAGCGTTTGGCCGGGGGTTAACACAAACTTTGCAAGCTGGGCCGGTCACGCGTAAAATACTGCGCCTTAGGCCCAGCGTGGCCGTTTTCTGAACCGCACAGGACTACATGTCGAAAGACGATTCCATCGAGTTCGAGGGCACCGTCAGCGAGACGCTGCCGAACACCACTTTCCGCGTTCGCCTGGAAAATGGGCACGAAATCATCGCCCACATTTCCGGCCGCATGCGCAAGAACTACATCCGCATCCTCACCGGTGACCGGGTCAAGGTTGAAATGACCCCGTACGACCTGACCAAGGGTCGTATCACCTACCGCATGAAGTAAGCGGTCGGCGCGTTGCGCCACTGCGACAAGGCCAGCCCTGGTTGCTGGCCTTTTGTCATGCCTGCAATCCGGCCCTGCCGGAGGTCATCGTGACCGAACGCACCGTGGCGTCGGTCAGCCCTGCTTGCGGCAGATTCGCATCTTCATCCGTGGCCGCATCGTGGGGCCCGATCCAGTCCGGATCGCCATTCCCCTGCCCCGCCATGAACATGCTCACGTTGACCGCCCTGCTCGTCGCCGTTGCCGCGTCCGCCAGCGCATCGCCTGTGCGCGCCGCCGAGCCCCCCTCCACGGCCAGTGACTGCATCCAGCTGGGCAGCGACCAGCAGATCGTGCGCGCCGGCGTTTCGCGGAACATCCTGCTGCGCAATGGCCAGGACCACTATGTGGTGCACTTCCAGAACGACTGCTCCACTGCCGGCTACTCGCGGAAACTGAGCTTCATCACCGAAGGCCAGCAGGGCCTGCTGTGCAGCGCCGGCCGCAGCCAGCTGCGCACCGATGCCGACCACTGCCGGGTGGCGCAGATCGAACCGATCGACGAAGCCACCTTCCAGAAGAAGGCCCGCCAGCGCGGCCGTTGATGGCGCATATGACAAGGGCGGCCGAAGCCGCCCTTGTCATGAAGGGCGTCACCGCACAGGCGCAACCAGTGGAAGCACCCGCGGCTGCTCGTGCTGCCGCGCCAGCCAGAGATCGTAGCTGGATTGCAGCCCCATCCAGAAAGCCGCCGTACTGACCCCGGCCATTTCCAAGCGAATGGCCAGATCGGGGCTGATGCCCGCCTTCCCGTTCAACACCCGCGACAATGCCACCCGCGACATTGCCAAGCGCTCGGCCGCTTCGGTCACCGAGAGATCCATCGGATCGAAAACCATTGCCTTGATCGTCTGCCCTGGGTGTGGATGATGATGAATCATGCGCGGCCTCAGTGATAGTCCAGGTAGTCCAGCAGCTCCACGTCGCCACCGGTGAAACGGAAGGTGATCCGCCAGTTCCCATTGACCCACACAGACCAATGCCCCTTCAGGTCGCCGCGCAGCTTGTGGAGGCGCAATCCAGGCGTGGCGAGATCCTCGGGACCTGACGCCACATCCAGGATCGACAGGATCATCAGCACTCTGCTGGTGTGACTGTGCCGGACCCCGCTACTGCTACCGGAACGGTAGAGCCGCTCGAGGCCCTTGTGGCGAAAACCGATGATACATCACTGTATCCCGTATCGTTGCGCGATACACATGAAGCAATGCCCCATCGCGCTCACGGAACAGCATTGATGCCTCCGTACCTCTCAGCAAGGCCGCAGGCGACAGGCCCAAAACAACCAAGGGCGGCCGAAGCCGCCCTTGTCATTTCAGGTCCGCCGGGCCAGGCCCGGCGTCAGCTCACTCCACCGTGACCGGCAGCAGGCGCTCCGGCTCGGCCTGGGTCTCGACGACCAGCTCGTCGTCGCGGACATCGATGTTCACCTTGCCGCCGTTGACCAGTTTGCCGAACAGCAGCTCGTCGGCCAGAGGACGCTTGATCTTGTCCTGGATCACGCGGGCCATCGGGCGCGCACCCATCAGCGGGTCGAAGCCGTGGTGGGCCAGCCAGTCGCGCGCGGTCGGCGTGGCCGACAGGCTGACGTGCTTGTCCTGCAGCAGCATCTCCAGCTCGATCAGGAACTTGTCGACCACGCGCAGGATGTGCTCGAAGCCCAGCGCCTGGAACTGCACCACCGCATCGAGTCGGTTGCGGAATTCCGGGGTGAAGCTGCGGCGGATGGTCTCCATCGCGTCGGTGGCATGGTCCTGCTTGGTGAAGCCGATCGAGCGCCGCGAGGCCTGCGCCGCGCCGGCATTGGTGGTCATCACCAGCACCACGTTCTTGAAGTTGGCCTCACGCCCGTTGGTATCGGTCAGCACGCCGCGGTCCATCACCTGCAACAGGATGTTGAAGATGTCCGGGTGCGCCTTTTCGATTTCGTCCAGCAGCAGCACGCAGTGCGGCGTCTTGACGATCTTTTCGGTCAGCAGGCCGCCCTGGTCGAAGCCGACATAGCCCGGAGGGGCACCGATCAGGCGGCTGATCGAATGCGGCTCCATGTACTCGGACATGTCGAAGCGGACCAGCTCGATGCCCAGCTGCAGCGCCAGCTGCTTGGTCACCTCGGTCTTGCCAACACCGGTCGGGCCGGCGAACAGGAAGTTGCCGATCGGCTTTTCCGGATTGCCCAGGCCCGAGCGGGCCAGCTTGATCGCCGAGGACAGCGTCTCGATGGCCGGGTCCTGGCCGAAGATCACCATCTTCAGGTTGCGCTCCAGGTGCTGCAGCACATCCTTGTCGGTGGCACTGACCTGCTTGGTCGGGATGCGCGCCATCTTGGCCACGATCGCCTCCACTTCCTCGACGTCGATCAGCTCCTTGCGCTGGCCTTCCGGCAGCAGCCGCTGGCGGGCACCGGCCTCGTCGATCACGTCGATGGCCTTGTCCGGAAGCAGGCGGTCGCCGATGTGCTTCACCGACAGATCCACCGCCGCCTGCAGCGCTTCGTCCGAATAGGTCACGCCGTGGTGCAGCTCGTACTTGGACTTCAGGCCCTGCAGGATCTCGTAGGTCTCGCCCACGGTCGGCTCGACGATGTCGATCTTCTGGAAGCGGCGGGCCAGCGCCCGGTCCTTCTCGAAGATGCCGCGGTACTCCTGGAAGGTGGTCGAGCCGATGCAGCGCAGCTCGCCGGAGGCCAGCGCCGGCTTGATCAGGTTGGACGCATCCATGGTGCCGCCCGAGGCCGAACCGGCACCGATGATGGTATGGATCTCGTCGATGAACAGCACCGCATTGGGGACCTTCTTCAGTGCGGTCAGCACGCTCTTCAGGCGCTTCTCGAAGTCGCCGCGGTACTTGGTGCCGGCCACCAGCGCGCCCAGGTCGAGCGAGTAGATCACCGCGTCGGCCAGCACGTCGGGCACCGAGCCCTCGACGATGCGGCGGGCCAGGCCCTCGGCAATCGCGGTCTTGCCCACGCCGGCCTCGCCCACGTACAGCGGGTTGTTCTTGCGGCGGCGGCACAGGACCTGGATGGTGCGCTCGATCTCGTCGGCACGGCCGACCAGCGGATCGATGCGGCCGGACCGCGCCTGTTCGTTGAGGTTGCTGGCGAACTCGGTCAGGGCATCACCCTTCGGCTCGCCCTCCCCGCCTTCGATGCGGCCTTCGCCCTCGGAGGAGGAGGACGGCTGCTCTCCTTCCTCGCCCAGCTTGGCGATGCCGTGGGACAGGTAATTGACCACGTCCAGACGGGTCACGTCCTGCTGGTTGAGGTAATAGACGGCATGGGAGTCCTTTTCGCCGAAGATGGCGACCAGCACGTTGGCGCCGGTGACCTCCTTCTTGCCCGAGGACTGCACGTGGTACACGGCCCGCTGCAGCACGCGCTGGAAGCCCAGGGTCGGCTGGGTATCACGGCCGTCATCTTCGGCCAGGCGGGACACGGAAGCCTCGATGGCCTGCTCCAGCTCCTGGCGCAGGCGTTCGGCGTCGGCACCACAGGCCTTCAGTACGGCCTGGGCGGACGGGTTGTCGAGCAGTGCCAACAGCAGGTGTTCGACCGTCATGAATTCATGCCGGGCCTCACGGGCGCGCTTGTAGCACTGGCCGATGGTGTGTTCGAGGTCTTTGCTGAACATGGATTACTCCGGCGGCAGATGGGGACAATATGCGGCCTGACTACGCGATTTCCATCACCCTAGCGGATTGCTGCGTTCAGATGGCGTTAGCAGTGCAGATCGCTTGATCTTCATTCACTCCAGGACAGCCCACCCAGCATGAGCGAACCCTACCTGAGCCGCTGGCGATTGCGGCGTGATGGCGCGGCCATCGAGACGCCCCACGCCCAGCTCTGGCCGGTGCTGACCGCCGACGGCGAACCGGCGATGCTGAAGGTCAGCAGCGAAACCGAGGAGCAGAACGGCCATCGCCTGCTGCGCTGGTGGGACGGCGATGGTGCCGCCCGCCTGCTGGCCCACGAGGGGCCGGCGATCCTGATCGAGCGTGCAGACGGCGATTCGCTGCGGCAACGTTCGATCGAGGGCGACGATGATGCCTGTACCACGATCCTGTGCCAGGTCCTGCGGCAGCTGCACCGGCCACGGAGCGCGCCGCCAGCGGAACTGGTCTGCCTGCGTACATGGTTCGCCGACCTGCTGCAGCCAAGGGCCGCGCTGCCGCCACTGCTGGAACAGTGCAGATCACTGGCGGAGCGGGTGTTGCAGGAAGAACGTGAGATCCGGCCGCTGCACGGCGACCTGCACCACGACAACGTGCTGGATTTCGGCGCGCGTGGCTGGCTGGCGATCGACCCGAAGCGGCTGCTGGGCGACCGCGCGTTCGACTACACGACGATGTTCAGCAACCCGGACCTCTGTGGCCCGGGCATCCATGTGGCCACCCGGCCCGAGCGGTTTGCCGCCCGGCTGCAACAGGTAAGCGCACTGGCCGGCCTGGAACGCACGCGCCTGCTGCGCTGGATCGCGGCCAGCACTGCGCTGTCGGCGGTGTGGTTCCGGGACGATGGCGACCCCGCCGACATCGACGAGGCGGTGGCGCGGATGGCGCTGGAGGCGTTGGCGGAGGCGTGACCTCCGCGCGTGGTGGGCGCACTCCATCCGGGATCATTGCGCCGGGACGAAAAGCAGCCGAGCATGGGCTCGGCTCTACAGGCTTCTGCCTTGGTAGGTGCCCACCTTGGTGGGCACGCCGTGTTCGGAGTCGATGTGCCCGGACGAGAATCGGCAGCCGGTCAGGCCTTTTCCATCGTGCACAGCAGCGGGTGCTGGTTCATCCGCGAATACTCGTTGACCTGGGCAACCTTGGTCTCGGCGACCTCGCGGGTGAACACGCCGCAGACCCCGCGGCCGCGGGTATGGACGTGCAGCATCACCTGCGTGGCCTTGTCCAGGTCCATGCTGAAGAACTGCTGCAGTACATCCACCACGAAATCCATCGGGGTGTAGTCGTCGTTGAGCAGCATCACCTGGTAGAACGGCGGCGGCGCCACTTCCGGGCGCGCGGGCTCCACGGCAACGCCGTGCTCGTGATGGGAATCGGGGGAGGACTCATGGGGCATCCATCCATTATAGAGGTTGCACCGCGCCTGCGTCGGCCCGCCGCGGATTGGACGGCACGCACGCCCAACGTCACAATTGCAGCTTCTTTCAACACTGCTTCACAGGATCTTCATGAAAAGGACCCTTCTGCCCGCCCTGCTGATCACCCTGGCCGCTGCCGGTGCTGCCACCGCCGCGCCCCAGGCCGACAAGTCCGTGGCCCGCCACCTGGACAAGCTGGGTTACACCTACGAGGTCGACGAGGATGGCGACTACCGCATGGTCTTCGACGTCGAGGGTGACCGCACCCAGATGGTCTACGTGCGCTCGGCGGTGGAAGACTTCGGCAGCCACAACATCCGCGAGATCTGGTCGCCGGCCTACAGCGCCAAGACCAAGCAGTTCCCGGTGGCCGTGGCCAACCGCCTGCTGGAAGATTCGCAGGACGCCAAGATGGGCGGCTGGGTAAAGCAGGACACCACCGCCATGTTCGTGGTGAAGATCGACGCCGATGCCACCGCCGACCAGCTCAGCGACGCCATCGATGCGGCCATCCGCACCGCCGACGCGATGGAGCTGGAACTGACCAAGAAGGACGAGTTCTGAGTTGAACGCCACGCCGGACCCGCGCTGGGCACCGCACGCCACCGTTGCCACCGTGGTGATCGACGGCGGCCGCGTGCTGCTGGTCGAGGAGACCATTGACGGCCGCCAGGTGCTGAACCAGCCGGCCGGCCACCTCGAGCCGGGCGAAAGCCTGGCCGAGGCCGCCCTGCGCGAGACCCGCGAGGAAACCGGCTGGACGGTGCAGCTGACCCACTTCATTGGCTGCTACCAGTGGACTGCCGGCGACGGCACGGCCTTCCTGCGCTTCTGCTACGCGGCGCGCCCGGTTTCGCACGATCCGGCGCAGCCGCTGGACACCGGCATCGACCGCGCGCTGTGGCTGACCCCGGCCGAGCTGCAGGCCGCCGGCGAGCGCCAGCGCAGCCCGCTGGTGTGGCAGGTGGTGGCGGATTACCTGGGTGGCCAGCGCCACCCGCTTTCGCTGGTCCGGGAGGTCGCATGAGCACTCCGCGTGTGATGGTGGGCGTCTCCGGCGGCGTCGATTCCTCGGTCGCCGCCTGGCGCCTGGTACAGCAGGGCGAGGCCGTGGCCGGCCTGTTCATGCAGAACTGGGCCGACGATGGCAGCGGTGATTGCCGTGCCGAGGATGACCGTCGCGACGCGGTGGCCGTGTGCGGCCTGCTGGGCATCCCGTTCCACTTCCGGGACTTCTCCAGCGAGTACTGGCAGGGCGTGTTCGAGCACTTCCTGGCCGAGTACGCGGCCGGCCGCACCCCGAACCCGGACGTGCTGTGCAACCGTGAAGTGAAGTTCAAGCATTTCCTGGACGCCGCCCGCGAGCTGGGCGCCGAGCGCATCGCCACCGGCCATTACGCACGGGTGACCCAGCGCGGCCACCAGTGGCTGCTGCTGCGCGGCGCCGATCGATCCAAGGACCAGAGCTACTTCCTGCATCAACTGGGCCAGGAACAGCTGGCGGCCACCCTGTTTCCGATCGGCGACCTGGAAAAGAGCGACCTGCGCCGGATCGCGCGCGACGTCGGCCTGCCGACCCACGCCAAGAAGGACTCCACCGGCATCTGTTTCATCGGCGAGCGCGACTTCCGCGAATTCCTCGGCCGCTACCTGCCGGCCAAGCCCGGCCAGATCCTCGACCCGGCCGACGGCAGCGTGATTGCCGAACACCCGGGCGTGTTTTATTTCACCCTGGGCCAGCGCGAGGGTCTGAACATCGGCGGCGTGCGTGGCCGCCCGGCCGCGCCGTGGTACGTGGTTGGCAAGGATGTGGCCAGCAACGTGCTGTACGTGGACCAAGACCGCGACAGCAAGTGGATGCTGTCCGACCGCCTGCGTTCGGAAACCGCGCACTGGATCGCCGGCTCACCGCCGGCACGGCGCTTCGAATGCACCGCCCAGACCCGCTACCGCCAGCCCGACGAGCCGTGTACGGTCCAGGTGCTGGACGATGGCAGCGTGCTGGTCACCTTTGCGCGCCCGCAGCGTGCCGTTACCCCCGGTCAATCGCTGGTGCTGTATGACGGTGATGTGTGCCTGGGCGGCGCGGTGATCGCCGCCACCGATGCGCCGCTGGAACAACGCCTGCGCACCACCCCCTCCCCTTTTGAGGTAATCGCTGCATGAGTTTCACTGTCGACGACCGCGTCCTGGCCTTGGCCGGCATTGCCCAGGCCCTGCAGCAGGTGCGCCGCATCGCCGATACCGGCCATTCCGACGCCGCCGCCGTGCGCACCGCCGTGGACAGCGTGTTCCGCGTCGATGCGTCCTCGCCGCAGGCGGTGTTCGGTGACCGTCATGCACTGAAGTCCGGCCTGCGCCTGCTGCACAACTACTTCCGCAGCCAGGGCCAGGACCCGATCCTGCCCAAGCTGGCCCTGTCGGTGCTGCAGCTGGAGCGCCGCTTCGTGCAGGATGGGGCGACCGTGAACAAGGTCGCCTCGGGCATCGAGCGCGCCCAGCGCCAGGCCACCGAACTGGGCGACAGTGGCCACCCGGACGTACTGGCCAACCTCGGCGGCCTGTATGCCGACACCATCAGCCACCTGAAACCGCGGGTGATGGTGCAGGGCAACCCGCACTACCTGGGCCAGGCCGGCGTGGTGGCGGAGATCCGTGCCCTGCTGCTGGCCGCGGTGCGTTCGGCGGTGTTGTGGCGCCAGCTGGGCGGCAGCTACTGGGACTTCCTGTTCAGCCGCAAGGCGATGATCGAGGCCGTGGACCGCCTGCTGGCCTGAGGGTGTGGGGTCAGAGCCCTTTTCCATGGAAAAGGGATCCGACCCCGTTGCGCCTGCCCAAGGGGTCGGATCCCTTTCCGGCACGGAAAGGGCTCTGACCCCGAGGCCGCCAAGGCGCCGGAAAACCGGCGCATTCAGAATGCACTTCGAGGCACATCGACGTTAAAGAGAAAGGGGGTACGGCCGATACATCCTCCGTGCACCTCCCGAGAACGTCCATGTACTCACGCATTTTCATCCGTCTGGCCGCCCCCCTGGCTCTGACCCTGCTGCTCCCCTTCGCCATCGGTTTCGAATGGCCGGCCGCCCTGCGCTGGGCGATCCTGACCACGATGACGCTGAGCTGGCTCGGCTTTGCGTGGTGGACCACCCGCGCCCAGGCACATCGTTCCCCCGAGCACGCCCGTGTCCTGCGCGAACAGGACCAGCTGCTGACCGAGCTGCGCAACTTCGTCGGCAACGAGATCGACGGTTCGCGTGGCGAAGTGGAACGCGCCCGTGACCTGATCCGCCAGGCCGTCTCCAGCCTGGGCGGCAGCTTCGATGCCATGAACCGCAAGTCGCGCCAGCAGAGCCAGGCCCTGTCGCGCATCGTCGACCGCGCCGGTGATGAAGGCAATGCCGGCCTCGACGTTGCCCGTTTCGCCCAGCACGCCAGCCACCGCATGGAACAGCTGGTGGAAGCGCTGGAGCAGGTGAGCGGCCAGAGCAGCACCACCGTGCAGCACATCGACCAGATGGCGCAGCACCTGGATGGCATCTTCGCGCTGCTGGAAGACGTCAAGTCGATCGCCGACCAGACCAACCTTCTGGCGCTGAACGCGGCCATCGAAGCGGCGCGCGCCGGTGAAGCCGGTCGTGGCTTCGCCGTGGTCGCCGACGAAGTGCGCAACCTGTCCGAGCGCTCGACCACCTTCAACGAGCAGATCCGCAAGCTGGCGCACAGCTCCAAGGACGCCATTGCCAAGGTGCGCGAGACGGTCTCGCACATGGCCTCGCGCGATATGGACCGCTCCCGCGAAGCCCGCCAGGAAGCGGCAGCGATGCTCGACAACGTCGCGCAGATCAACGCCTCGCTGGGCGACGGCATGCGCGAAGTGTCCGAGTGCGCCCGTGCGATCGATGGCAGCGTGGCCGAAGCCGTGCGTGCCCTGCAGTTCGAAGACATCGCCACCCAGGCGCTGGGCGGCGTGCACACCCACCTGGACCGCCTGACTGCCATCAACCGCGAAGCGGTGGCCCTGCAGGAACTGCTGCACCGCAATGGCGGCGTGTTCGACGAAGAGATTGCCACCGCGCTGCAGCGCACCGGCAACCGCCTGCGCGAGCTGCGCAGCGAATGGGAACGCCCGCCGCACAAGCCCGTCGCCCAGCAGAGCATGGGCGCCGGCACCGTCGAGCTGTTCTGATCCTGATGTCCGCTGCCCTCGCCGGCAGCCCGCAAGGCCCCGGTTCGTCCGGGGCCTTTGCCTGTAACCTGCCATTGGATGCATCCTGTACGCGCACCATGACCCTGATCCGCGCCCTGCCCGCCCTCACCGACACCGAGCGCCCGCGCAACGCGAGCGTGCGTGAGCAGCTGCAGCGGCTGGAAGACGTGGCCCGCGAGGAACTGCTCGAACTGCAGCAGCTGGCCGATGCGCGCCCCACCCCCTCCCGAGCCGACGATGAACTGCTGGGCCTGGCATGGGACCTGGGCCTGGATGGCGAAGCCCTGAAGTAGATCCACGTCCTGCGTGGATGGGCCGTCCCGCATGGCATGATCCACCGGTCCCGTTCATGGAAGACCGATGGCCATCGCCCTGATCGCAGTGCTCCTGTTCGAAGCCGTCCTTCTGATGGCCTGGGTGGCCGGCTATTTCAGCTGGGGCATCACCCTGTTCAACGAACGCATCGCGGCGTCACCGGCCATGCAGGCCCGGCTCTCGCTGGGCAGCCTGGAACGTGACCTGCCGCAGGACAAGTGGCTGCGACTGGCCTTCCATGCGCTGCCCGATGGCAGCATGGCGTTCCGCGAGAGCTTCGCACCGAGCTTCGGCCTGCGCTACTTCCCGGTGATGCGTGGACGCATCGTTCTCAACGCGCGACGGCACGAGGTGCGGGTGATCGGCCTGTGCAGCTGGTTCGTGGCAATCCTGTCACTGCTGCTGTTGCCACTGGTGGCGATGCGCCCGATGGTGGCACCGATGCTGCTGGTGCTGCCGCTGTTCCTGGCCAGCTACCTGGTCCAGAAGCGGCGCTATGCGGCCATCGTCGAGGCCCTGCGCATGCAGTTGAAGGCGGAGTTTCCCAGGTAGTTCCACGCCATGCGTGGATGATCGCGAGCGCCAGGGCATCCGTGCCGGCCAACGGTCGGCACCCACCAGGGCTGGGCGCACCAGAGTCAGGCCACACCGCGCCGGCATCCGCCAGCGCAGACCCTCAGCGCACCAGCACCGCTTCGCCGCTGGCGTCGGTGCGCATTGGCGCCGGGCGCTGCTGGCGCAGCCACTGCGCCAGATCACGCGGGCTGAGCGGGCGCGAGTACAGGTAGCCCTGGATCTCGTCGCAGCCCTGGCGGCGCAGCATGTCTTCTTCCTGGTGGGTTTCCACGCCTTCGGCCACCACCTTCATGCCCAGCGCGTGGCCCAGGTGGACGATGGCCTGGGTGACTTCGGCCGTGCCCGAATCATGCAGCATGCCCTGCACGAAACTGCGGTCGATCTTCAGGCGCCCCACCGGGAAGCGATTGAGGTAATTGAGGTTGGAGAAGCCGGTGCCGAAGTCATCCACCGCCAGCGGCACGCCATGCCGTTCCAGCACGTCGAAGCAATGGCGCAGGATGTCGGTATCACGGATCAGCGCCGACTCGGTCAGCTCCAGTTCCAGCCGTTGCGGCGGCCAGCCATGGGCATGGCAGATCTCGATCACGCGCTCGGCGAAGCCGCGATCACGCAGCTGCACCGCCGACACGTTGACCGCGATGCGATCAAAGTGCAGTCCGGCACGGTCCCAGGCGGTCGCCTGGCGGCAGGCCTCGTTCAGCACCCAGTCGCCGATGCGCACGATCTCGCCGCACTTTTCGGCAATGGGAATGAACTCGGCCGGGCTGCAGTAGCCGATGCCGGGGCGGTGCCAGCGCAACAGTGCCTCGATCGCCGGTGGCTCGCCGTGGTGGGCGTGCAGCAGCGGCTGGTAGGCCAGGCTGAACTCGTCGCGCTCGATCGCCCCATGCAGGGCATGCTCGACGTCCAGCCGGCGCTGGATGCGGGCCAGGGCGTCCTGGCTGTAGTACTGGTAGGTGTTGCGCCCGGCTTCCTTGGCCGCATACATCGCGGCGTCGGCCGCGCGCAGCAGTGAGTCGAAATCGGTCTGCGCATCGCCCAGCATCGCGATGCCGACGCTGGCGCCGACTTTCAACGTGGTCTCGCCACGGCGCAGCGGCTCAGCCAGCGAGGCAATCAGCTTGCGGGCGACATGACCGGCATCTTCCGGCTCGGCCAGGTCGCGCAGCACCACGATGAACTCATCGCCACTGAAGCGGCCGAACAGGTCGTTGTTGCGCAGGTTCTGGTGCAGGCGGGTGGCTGCGGCCTTCAGCAGCGCATCGCCGGTGGCGTGGCCGAAGCTGTCGTTGATGGTCTTGAAGCCGTCCAGGTCGATGAACAGCATGGCCAGCGAGGTTCCGCGGTCGCGTGCTTCCTCGATGGCTTCGGCGGTCTGTTCGCCGAGCAGTACGCGATTGGGCAGGCCGGTCAGCAGGTCGTAGTGGGCCAGCAGTTCGATGCGTTCGTTGGCTTCGCGCTCGCGGGTGATGTCACGGAACAGGACAACGAACCGCGGCGGCAGGCCGTCCCGGCGGTCCAGTTCGATCAGCACCTGCACCCAGACGCGCAGGCCGGACTGGCGGTAGAAGCACAGGTCCAGCTGCTCGGGCAGGCCGCCGTTGGCGATACGGGCGAGCGCCGCCTCGAACGCGTTGCGCGAGTCCTCCGTGTACAGC
This sequence comes from Stenotrophomonas muris, assembly GCF_052751275.1. Taxonomy (NCBI): domain Bacteria; kingdom Pseudomonadati; phylum Pseudomonadota; class Gammaproteobacteria; order Lysobacterales; family Lysobacteraceae; genus Stenotrophomonas; species Stenotrophomonas muris. The sequence continues at coordinate 1,546,789 of NZ_CP199879.1, forward strand.
GCCAGCGCCTGGTCGAGGGTGATCGGTTCCTTGCGCAGGCCATGGATGCGGTAGCACTCCTCGGTCCATTGCATGCTGCGGGTCTGCACTTCGATCTCGCAGCCGCCGATGCGGCCCAGCGCGGAGACCCGGTTCAGCAGTTCGGTGCGCCAGCGGATCAACGCATCGGTCTGGTGCTGTTCGGTGATGTTCTGTACCTGGCCGAGCAGGCGCTTGGGTTGCCCGTCCATGTCCAGCAGCGGCTGCATCCATAGCCGCAGGTGCTGCGAAGGCTCATGGCCGCGGGTCAGCTCCAGCTCGAGGTTGGCAGCGCGGCCATCGCGCCACAACCGCCGCCATGCCGCGCGCAGCGCGCCGCGGGAGCGTGGATGCAGCTGCTTCAGCCACCGCCGCTGGCCCGGAACGGCGCCCTGCTCCAGTACCAGAAGCGAACGCAGTTCCGGCGACCACCAGAAATGCCCGCTGTTGGGATCAAACGACCAGCTGCCCATGCTGGCGATGCGCTGGGCCTCGCTCAGGTGCAGCTGCTGTTCCTGCAGCAGCGATTCGAGCTGCTTCTGCTGCTCGATATCGGTATGCGTGCCGACCATGCGCAGGGGCTGGCCATCGGCGGTGCGAGCGACCACGCGGCCGCGATCGAGCACCCAACGCCACTGGCCATCGGCCTGGCGGAAACGGAACTGTGCGCTGTACTGCTCGCTGTGCCCGCGCAGGTGCTCGTCGAGCGCGGCGCGCACCTGGGCGATGTCCTCGCCGTGCACGCGAGACAGCAATTCAGTGGCGGTCTCGTCGCCCAGCGCCGGCGTGCGCGCCACCCGGTCACTGGGGATGTCCCAGTCCCACAGGCTGTGGCCGGCGCTGTCCAGTGCCAGCTCCCAGCGCCCGCCCGCATCGACCGGCACCGGCTCGGGAATGCTCAGGGTGAACGCCAGCAGGTTGCCGGCACCGTCGTGCACCGCACGCAGGTGACCGTCGTAGTGCCCCCGCGGGCCGCCCGGCAGCGTGCAGGCAACGATGCCACCATCGGCGGCCATCAGGCGCAGATCTTCCAGCATCGGCGCATAGGCCGCCACGGTGGCCGGCAGGCCATGCTCGCGCGCGGCCGGATTGGCCGCCAGCGGGCGCCCGGCACGGTCGACGATGACCAGCGCCGACGCAAGCGGGTGCTGCAGCAGGCTGGCGATGATCCCTTGGTCCACGCGATCTTGCTCCGGATGACACGCCCGTCAGCGGGGCACGCAGTGGTTAACGGCGCCTGCGGCGGATAATTGAGTGGTCACGGCACGCTGCGGGGTAAGATGACCGGCGCCCCTGTCACCCGCCCCGTCCATGCCCGCAGAACCGACCGGCAACGCCCCAGTTCCCGACCCGCGGATGGCGCAGGCGCTGAGCCGTGACCGGCGCCGGGTGGTGCTGAGCTACCTGGTGATGGCGCTGGCCTGGATGATCTCCACCGACAGCGTGGTGCAGGCGCTGGTGCCCGATCCGCAGCAGGCGGCCCTGTGGCAGGGCCTGAAGGGCTCGTTCTTCGCGCTGGCCAGCGCGGGCCTGCTCTATCTGCTGCTGCGCCCGCTGGCCGAACACGTGCTGCATACCCATGCGCGCCAGCAGGCCTCCGAGCTGCGCCTGCGGCAGATGTTCGAGGGCAACCCCGGGCCGATCCTCGTCTACGACCTGGACACGCTGGCGATCCTCGATGCCAACCCCGCCGCCTGCAGCGCCTTCGGCTGGGACCGCGACGAGCTGCTGGAACAGACCATCGACGCCTTGTGGCCGCCGGGCCAGGACCAGGCCCTGCAGACCAAGCTGGAGGCGATCCGCGAGGCGCCCGAGGAGCTGTGCATCCTGCGCGCTCAGCTGCAGCTGCGCGATGGCGCGCTGCGGCAGATGGAGCTGCGCTCCAACGCCATCAGCTACGACGGCCACAACGCCCGCCTGCTGATCGCCATCGACCGCACCGCCGAGGATCTGGCCCAGCTGCGCCGCGACCAGGCATTGGCCCGGGTGGAGGAAGCCCATGAGCTGGCCCGCATCGGCGCCTGGGAACTGGACCCGTCCACCGGGCTGGGCCGCTATTCCAACCAGGTCTATCGCCTGCTCGGCCGCCGCCCGCCCGAGGCCCGGCGCTGGCACCGCTTCGATGAGCTGCTGGTGCCGGCCGACCCGGCCACCGCCACCCAGACCGAACAGCTGCTGGCCGAACTGTGCTCCGGCGAGCCGGTACAGGTGGACGTGCTGCTGCCGCTGCTGTCGATGGACGGCCGTGCATTGATGGTGCACCTGCGGGCGGCCAGCGGTATCGACGAAGCCGGCCGCAGCCGCGTGCTGGGGACGCTGCAGGACGTGACCGAGCGCGAGCAGTCGCGGCGCCTGCTGCGCGAGCGCGAGGAACAGTTCCGCGAGCTGGTGCGGGTACTGCCCGACGGCGTGGTGATCCTCTCCGACGAGCACGTGCTGTACGCCAACGCCTGGGCCGCCGGCCTGTTCGGCTACGGCAGCCACACCCTGCTGGGCGAGCCGCTGTCGGCACTGGTCGCTGCCGCCGACCTGCCACGGGTGCGCAGCCAGCTGCGCGCCGGCCAGCCCCACCTGGGGCCGGGCCACAGCAGCGTGGTGGCCATGCAGCGTGCGGACGGCCGCAGCTTCCATGCCGGCCTGGCGGTGGGCGAAGTGCGCTACGGCGGTCGTGACTGCAAGCTGCTGATCGTACGCGACCTGAGCGATTCCGAACGCACCCGCAGGGCGCTGGAAACCAGCAATCGCGAGCTGCAGGCGATGGCCGGGCGGCTGTTCTCGCTGCAGGAGGACGAGCGTCGCGCGATCTCGCGCGACCTGCACGATGACATCGGCCAGGCCATTACCGCGATCAAGCTGTCGGCGCATGCGGCGCAGGATGAGGACGATCCGAAGCGTCGTGGCGAGGACCTGGCGCAGATCGTCAGCCTGGCCGACACCACCGTGGCCAAGCTGCGCGACATCTCCACCCTGCTGCGCCCGCCGCAGCTGGATGCACTGGGCCTGGAGGCGGCGCTGAGCTGGCAGGCGCGGGTGCTGTTCCGCTCTTCGCCGGTGGAGCTGCTGGCCGAGATCGAGCCGCTGCCGCACCGCCCCGACAACAGCATCGAACAAGCCTGCTTCCGCATCGCACAGGAAAGCCTGACCAATGCGCTGCGCCATGCGCGCGCCAGCCAGGTCCTGCTGCAGCTGCGCGACGTCAGCCAGCGTGGCCTGCACCTGCAGATCCGCGATGATGGTGAAGGCTTCGATCCGGACGGCCCGCGCGGCCTCGGCCTGATCGTGATGCGCGAGCGCGCGCAGAGCGTCGGTGGCCACGTGCGGATCGAATCCGCGCATGGCGAGGGCACCCTGATCGACGTCCACCTCCCCTACCAGGCGACCAGCATGGCCGCCGTCGATTCACCGGAATACTGAGCCTATGTGGAATCCCAACCTGCCCCCGGTCAGCATCGATGATGCCCCCGACCGCCTTGGCGCCGGCAACCCCGAGCTGCAGGCGATGGTTGCCGAGGCGGCCTCCGGCGGCATTGCGCTGATGCTGATGCACGTGGACATCGACCACTTCGCATCGGTCAACGAGAACATGAGTGCCGAAGTGGGCGATCAGGCGCTGGTACTGGTGGCGCAGCGCCTGCAGTCCTACCTGCGCGGGCGTGGCAAGCTGTGGCGGCATGGCAGCGACGAGTTCCTGATCGCGGTGCCCCGCACCGCGGACCTGCCGCTGCCGGAGGACTTCGCTGAAGAGATCCGCCAGCAGATGGAACTGCCGCTGTCGGTGCTTCCATACACGCTGTTCATGACCGGCAAGCTGGGCGTGAGCCTGTGCCCGGAACATGCCAGCAGCGCCTCGCGCCTGCTCGACCATGCCGAAGATGCGCTGTACCAGGCCGCCCGCGAAGGCGGCAATGCCGTGCGCATCCATGCCGTGGATACCCCGCCGAGCGCGCACAGCGAGAGCATCATCGCGCGCCAGATCGTCGATGCCATTCCCAATGGCGAGCTGAAGCTGCGTTACCAGCCGCTGGTGAGCGCCCGCGACGGCCACGTGGTCGGCATGGAAGCGCTGCTGCGCTGGCAGTCGCCGACCCTGGGCATGCTGGTGCCGGAGCGCTTCATGCGCACCGCCGAGCGCCTGGGCATCATCGTGCAGATCGGCACCTGGGTGCTGGAAGGCGCATTGAAGCAGGCGCGGTTGTGGCGCGACCAGGGCTTTGATGACTTCACCATCGCGGTGAACGTGTCCACCCTGCAGCTGCTGCGGCCGAACTTCTTCGCCGAGGTGATGTCCCTGCTGCAGGCCGCGGGCGTGCCGGCGCACATGCTGACGCTGGAGATCAACGAGAGCGCGCTGACCAACAACGTCAATTTCGTCCATGAAACGCTGGCCAACCTGCGCAACGAAGGCATCAGCCTGAGCCTGGACAACTTCGGCACCGGCGATTCCAGCCTCAGCGCGCTGGTGCGCTACCCGGTGGACAAGCTGAAGATCGACCGCAGCTTCATCAAGAGCGCACCGGCTGGAAATCGCGAAGCAGCCATTGCCCGCGCGATCATTGCCATGGGCCACCAGCTGGGCATGACCGTGATTGCCAACGGCGTGGAATCGCAGGCCCAACTGGGGTTCCTGCGCCGCAACGACTGCGATGTGTTCCAGGGCTACCTGTTCGGCGAGCCGATGTCGGCCGATGCCGCCGGCATGACCCTGCGCCGCCGCTACCTGCGCCCGGAAGCCTTCGCCGAAACGCGCCCGGACCGGACGCTGCTGCTGCTGGATGACGAGGAGAACGTGCTGCGCTCGCTGGTGCGCCTGTTCCGCCGCGACGGCTACCGCATCCTGGCCGCTGGCAACGTGCGTGACGCCTTTGATCTGCTGGCGATCAACGACGTGCAGGTGATCCTGTCCGACCAGCGCATGAGCGACATGAGCGGCACCGAGTTCCTGGGCCGGGTGAAGATGCTGTATCCGGATACGATCCGCCTGGTGCTGTCGGGCTACACCGATCTGAACACGGTGACCGATGCGATCAACCGCGGCGCGATCTATCGCTTCCTGACCAAGCCGTGGAACGACGACGAGCTGCGCAAGCACATCCACCAGGCATTCCGCACGTACGAAGAACAGCGCCGTAGCAATGCCGGCCCGGCACCGGTGGAAACCGGGGATGGTGGCGAGGATCGGCCGCTGCGGTGATGATCGGGTAGAGCCGGCCGCTGGCCGGCTGCCTTGGGTGCCCGGCTTCAATGAGGTTGCCGGCCAGCGGCCGGCACTACCATCGATAGGCCCCGGTAGAGCCGGCCGCTGGCTGGCTGCCCTGGGTGTCCGGTTTCAATGAGGTTGCCGGCCAGCGGCCGGCACTACCATCGATAGGCCCCGGTAGAGCCGGCCGCTGGCCGGCTGCTCTGGGTGGCCGGGTTCAATGAAGCTGCCGGCCAGCGGCCGGCACTACCATCGATAGGCCCCGGTAGAGCCGGCCGCTGGCCGGCTGCTCTGGGTGTCCGGTTCCACTTCGGAAGCGGTCAGCGCGGCTGCTTCACCGGCAGCACCACGCGGAAGCGCGAGCCCACGCCCGGGGTGCTGTCCAGGTCGATGCGGCCGTGATGCTTGTTGATGATGCTGTAGGAGATCGACAGGCCCAGACCGGTGCCACTGCCGACCGGCTTGGTGGTGAAGAACGGATCGAAAATGCGCTGGCGCAGTTCCGGCGAGATGCCGCCGCCGGTGTCTTCGAATTCAACCCACACGTGATCGCCATCAACGCCGGTGCGCACGGTGATCGTGCCGCGCTCGGCGATGGCATGGCCAGCGTTGAGCAACAGGTTCATGTAGACCTGGTTCAACTCCGACGGCAGGCACTCCACCAGCGGCAACTGGCCGAATTCGCGTACCAGGGTGACCTTGTACTTGAGTTCGTTCCAGATGATGTTGATGGTCGATTCCAGGCCCGCGTGCAGGTCGACCAGCTTCCACGATTCGTCGCGACCGGAATACGAGAAGTCCTTCAGGTCGCGCACGATGCGGGTAACGCGCTCGATGCCTTCGCGCGATTCCGCCATCAGCTGCGGCAGGTCGCGGCTGATGAAGTCGATGTCCAGGCGGTCACGGATGTCATCGATTTCCGGAATCAGTGCCTTCGGGTCCGGCGCGCGCAGGGCGCGCTCGTAGGCTTCGATCACGGTGAACAGGCTGCGCAGGTACTCCTGCAGGCTGCCCAGGTTGGAGTGCACGTAACCGATCGGGTTGTTGATCTCGTGCGCGACGCCGGCGGCGAGCTGGCCGATCGAGGCCATCTTCTCCGACTGCAGCAGCTTTTCCTGGGTGCCATTGAGGCGCAGGTAGGCCTGGCGCAGCTCGGCGTGGCGCTGCTGCAGTTCGCGCTCGTAGTCTTCCTGCCCTTCGATGTGGCGGAACAATGCAAGGAAATGCCCTTCGCCGACCGGACCATGGTGGTACAGGTGGGCGATGACCACGCCCTCGCCCAGCGGCAGGCTGCCATTCCAGTGGCCATGCTGGCGGGCCTGCTCCAGTGCATCAGGGGGGAGCAGCTCGCGCAGCCGCTGCGGCGGCGGCAATCCGCCGTCCGAGCCACTGGCCAGCAGGTTCTGCGCGGCCGGGTTGGCCAGGGCCACCTGCCCGTCTTCAGTGAACAGCAGCAGGCCTTCGCGCAGGCGCTCAAGCAGGGCCTGCAGCACCGGCTGCGGCGGAAGGGGGGCGGTAACCAGGGCGTTGGCAGCGGACACGGCGACTCGGGGCGTTCGAACAGGCGCCCAATATACGCGGTCATGCAGCGGGCTTCAGCCCACCGGGAGGGGGTGTGCGACCGCCGTCGCGTCAGGCGACGGCGAGTGGCCGGCCGATGCTGACCGTGTGCGACTGGCCCTTGGCATCGTAGGCCGAGGCATCTTCGGTACGGCCGAGCTGGCGCAGCGCCCAGTTCACCTCGCGGCGACGGCGCGACAGCAGCACGCCGTTGGCGCGGTTGCGCTCGGCCAGTTCCTGCAGCTGTTCGCCCTCGCCCACCGGCGGCGCGCCTTCCAGCGCACGCAGCGCTTCCAGCTTGGCGCCGGTGGCCCGGATCAGGGCGTGCACGTCGTGCTCGACCAGGGCCTGGCGCTCAACGTCCAGGGCCTGGGCGAGGCGCTGCAGCGGCTCGCTCATCGCCGCAGTCATCCGTGCAGCTGCTGGTCCAGATCGAGCATGCGCGATGCGATCGCGTCCGGATTGATCTTGTAGGTGCCGTTCTGCAGTGACTCGCGCACGGCCGCCACGCGCTGGGCGTCGATCGCCGGGGCGGTGGTCAGCTCACGCTCGATGGCCTGCAGATTGGTGGCCTCGCCGGTCAGGCGCAGGCTGTCGGCCGCCTCGACCGGGCGCGCCGCCGCATCGGTGCTGACGCCGGGCTTGCTGGCCGGGGTCGTCACGCTGCGCAGTGCCTGGGGGACCTGCAGGTTGCCGTCGATTTTCTGGCTCATGGGGTGTCCTGGAGTTGCCGTTCACAAGGGATAACGGCCGCAGGGCCGTGATCTTTAGGGATATTTTGCGGTAAATCAACGCGCCACGATTACGTCACCTGCGGCGTCGACCGTGCCCTGCACGATCCGCCGCGAGGACAGGTTCTCGACCGAGACCCGCTCGTTCTCACCGGCATCACCCATCGCACGGCCGGCAATGCGCACCTCGACCGAGCCGCGACGCGACACCAGGGCTACATTGTCTCCTCGCTTGATGAGACGCTGGACCACCAGATCGTTGTTCGACAGCAGGGCTCCGGCCTGCAACGGACGGCGGGCGATGCGGCCGATCGCTGCATTGGGATCGGACAGCACCGCGCCGGCAATCCGGGCAGCGTCACGCTGGGCAGTGGTGATATCGGCGGCCGTGAGGGTTTCTCCAGTGCCGATTCCGCGGTTGAGCACCAGCACGGTCTGGTTGCGCCGCACCTTCACCGGCACGAACAGGCGCCAGCCGCCCGCATCGGGACAGCTCACCTCCACCGTGGTGTTGGCGGTGGGCTGCACCTGCAACGCGCTGCCGCATTTCGGCAGGCGCAGCGCATCGGCCACCTGCGCCTCGCCTTCACTGCCGGCAGGCAGCGTCGACAGCGCCGCAGTGCGGATGCTGGCCACCGGCTGCCAGTCCGTGGCGCCCGCCCACGGCGCGGCCAGGGCGAGCGCGATGGCGAACAGCGATGTGACCCGGCGCATGGCGCCTCCTGTCGATGGGATCTGGCCCAGCAGCGTGCAAGGGGTGTGCCAGAGACCGGGTCCCGTTGATCGGATCCGGGATGGGGATTCGACCGGATGGGTAGAGTCGACTGCCAGTCGACTTTCGCGCGAAGCGCGGGGTTTCCCGTGATCGGATCGAAGAGCAGTCGACTGACAGTCGACTCTACAAACGCGATGTGGAGCGCGCGGACGACAGAGCGCCCTCAAGTTCCGCCCCCACCACGCCGATACAGCAGCCATGTCCCATGACCTGCTCAACCGGATCGACCAGCGGACCCGACTGGCCGGCCACAACCGCCTGGCGCTGCTGCTGTTCCGCCTCGGCGGACGTCAGCTTTTTGGCGTCAATGTCTTCAAGGTGCAGGAAGTCCTGCGCCGCCCGGAGCTGTTCCAGGTGCCCGGCCTGCCCAGCCAGTTCTCCGGCGTGGCCGACGTGCGCGGCCGCTCGGTGCCGGTACTGGACCTGGGCCTGGCGATCGGCCACCCCGAGCGCGAACCGGACGCGGACACCTCGCCCGGCTACCTGGTCGTCACCGAATTCAACCGCTCGATCCAGGGCTTCCTGGTCAGTGGCGTCGAACGCATCGTCAACATCGCGGTGGAAGACATCCACCCGCCACCGGAGCTGGGCGCCGAGTCGAGCTACCTGACCGCGGTGACCCGCTTCCAGGGCGAGCTGATCCAGGTGATCGACGTTGAGAGCGTGCTGGCCGATATCGCCCAGCTGCGCGGAGAAGCGGTACTCGACCCGGCAATGGCCATGCCCGCCGACGGCCCGCAGCTGCAGGTGCTGGTGGTGGACGACTCGCGCGTGGCCCGCCAGCAGATCCGCAGCGTGCTGGACCAGCTGGGCGTGGGTGCCACCCTGCTTTCCGACGGCAAGCAGGCGCTGGACCACCTGCTGCAGGTCCACGCCTCGGGGGAAAACCCGGCCGAGCGCTATGCCATGGTCATCTCGGACATCGAGATGCCGGCCATGGATGGCTACACGCTGACGACGGAAATCCGGCGCCACCCGGGCCTGGCCGGCCTGTACGTGCTGCTGCACACCTCACTGTCGGGCGTCTTCAACAACGCCATGGTCGAGCGCGTCGGCGCCAATGCGTTCGTCGCCAAGTACTCGCCGCACGAGCTGGCCGACTTCGTGCTGGACCGCCTGCGCAAGGTGGCGCTGGCGGCGTAAGGCCCGCCGAGGGGTCGGATCCCGGAACGGGCTCCGACCCCGCATCGCAACGCGTCAACCACGGGGTCAGAGCCCCTGCGGGGATCTGACCCCCTCTCCATTTGGCACACCCCTTGCAGCTTCCCGGGCAACGTTCCCGTGGGAGTGCACCGTGCGCAACCTGATTACCGACTACCTGGGCGTCCACGCCCAGGCCATGCCGTTGCGCGAACAGCGGATGAAGCTGATCGCCAGCAACCTCGGCAATGCCGACACTCCCGGCTACAAGGCCCAGGACCTGGACTTCGATGCCGCCCTGCGCCACGCCCAGGGGCAGGATGCCAATGGCCTGATGGCCACCACCCATGAGCAGCACTACGAGATCAGTAGTGGCCTGAACCCGTTCCAGATCGCGCGCGAAGGCGTGCAGCCCAGCCTGGACGGCAACACCGTCGACCCCGATGCCGAGCGTGCCGCCTATGGCCGCGCCGCACTGGAATACCGCGCCTCGCTCAGCTTCGTCGAGAGCAAGGTGCGTTCCATGCTGACCGCGATCACGGGGCAATAAGCCATGAGCAACCTGCCGATCTTCGACATCGCCGGCTCCGCGCTGCAGGCGCAGTCGGTGCGCATGAGCACCATCGCCTCCAACCTCTCCAATGCCGACACCGTCGCCGGTTCCGCCGACGCCGTGTACAAGCCGCTGGAACCGATCTTCCAGGCCGTCACCAGCAAGAACGATCCCAACATCACCTCGGTGAAGGTGAAGGAGATCACCCAGAGCGAGGCCGCGCCGATCAAGCGCTACGAGCCGGGCCACCCGCTGGCCGACGCCGATGGCTACATCTACCAGCCCGATGTCGATCCGGTGGCGCAGATGGTCAACCTGATCTCGACCTCGCGCAATTACCAGGCCGGCGTGGAGATGTTGACCACCGCCAAGGAACTGGCCCTGGCCACCCTGACCATGGGCCGCTGAGGCCCGCAGCACCGGATACCGCCATGACCACCGCCGTCAACAACCAGACCAGCCAGGACGTCTATTCCGCGCTGGGCCTGAACGCCCCCAACAGCAACGCCACGAAAAAGAAGAACACGCTGGACCAGGCCGACTTCCTGCGCCTGATGACCGAGCAGCTGCAGCACCAGGATCCGCTGAAGCCGATGGACAACACGCAGATGGTCGCGCAGATGGCGCAGATGTCCACCGTGCAGGGCATCACCGATCTGAACAAGACGGTGAAGGGCTTCCAGGAGTCGATGGCCAGCGACCAGGTGCTGCGTGGCGCTGCGCTGGTCGGCCACCAGGTGCTGGTGCCGTCGGAAAAGCTGGTGCTGGAGAAGGAAGGCAATGTCGAAGGCACGGTGGCTGCACCGTCGGCCGGCATCATCACCGTGGACATCACCGACGCCAACGGCGCCAAGGTCACCTCGCTGAGCGTGGAAGCCAAGGCTGCCGGCGAAACCGCCTTCCAGTGGGACGGCAAGGATGCCAACGGCAAGCGCATGGAGCCGGGCAAGTACTCCATCGTCGCCAACCATGTCGACACCGCCGGCAAGAGCACCAAGCTGTCCACCTACGTACAGGCGCCGGTGGAGAGCGTGACCGTTGGTTCCGACGGCCTGTACCTGAACCTCAAGGGCCTGGGCACGGCCCCGATCGACTACGTGCTCCGCGTCAGCTGAGCCGCACCTTCCGCATCAACCAGGAGCATCCCATGGGCTTCAATGTCTCGCTGTCCGGCATCAACGCCGCCAACACCGACCTGAGCGTCACCGCCAACAACGTCGCCAACGTCAACACTACCGGCTTCAAGCAGTCACGCGCGGAGTTCGCCGACCTGTTCGCTTCGACCAGCTACGGCCTGTCGAAGAACCAGACCGGCTCGGGCGTGCGCGTTTCCAACGTCGCCCAGCAGTTCATCCAGGGCCACAACGAGCAGACCGGGCGCAGCCTGGACATGGCCATTTCCGGTGAAGGCTTCTTCACCATGAACATGAATGGTTCGCGCGTGTACTCGCGCGCCGGCAACTTCCAGACCGACTCGGCCGGCTACGTGGTCAACCCGCAGGGTGCGCGCCTGCAGGTGTTCGCGCCGAATGCCGATGGCACCAACTTCGATGCAGGCCGCCTGGTCGACCTGCAGCTGCTGACCACCGACAGCCCGCCGAAGCAGACCAGCGAAGTGAAGGTTGGCTTCACCCTGCCGGCCAACGCCAAGCAGCCGACGGTGGCGACCTTCGACCCGGCCGATTCGAACAGCTACAACCACTCCAGCGGTGGCATCACCGTGTACGACTCGCTGGGCGTGAGCCACATCCAGGTCTCGTACTTCGTCAAGGGCGCCAACCCCAACGAATGGACCGTGCGCAATTACGTCGATGGCCAGCCGGCCGGCGCACCGACCCCGGTCACCTTCGACAACAGCGGCAAGCTGGTCGCACCTGCCAACGGCAAGGTCAGCCTCGGCACCTTCACCCCGACCACCGGTGCCGGCCAGTTGAACATGACGCTGGATATCAGCGGCTCCACCCAGTACGGCGAGAAGTTCGCCCTGCGCAACACCCAGCAGGACGGCTATGCCGCCGGCAAGCTCAACGAAGTGACCGTGTCCGAATCCGGCGTGGTCTACGCCCGCTATTCCAACGGCGACGACAAGCCGCTGGGCCAGGTCGCCCTGACCACCTTCAACAACACGCAGGGCCTGGAATCGAAGGGCAACAACCTGTGGGTGGAGACCTTCGAATCGGGCACGCCGCGCACCGGCATGCCGGACACCTCCAACCTCGGCAAGATCCAGGCCGGCTCGCTGGAAGCGTCCACCGTCGATCTCACCGAGCAACTGGTCAACATGATCACCGCGCAGCGCAACTTCCAGGCCAACGCGCAGATGATCACCACGCAGGACCAGATCACCCAGACCGTCATCAACATCCGTTGATGAGCTGCTGACCCTGTCACGGAACTCCCCGCATGGATAAAGCTCTTTACGTGGCGATGACCGGTGCCCGCGCCTCCCTGCAGGCGCAGGGAACGCTCAGCCACAACCTCGCCAACTCGGACACCCCTGGCTTCAAGGAAGCGCTGGCCAACACCGAAGCGTTCCCGATCAAGGGCCCGGGCTTTGCCTCGCGGGTGGATGCGCTGCACGTCGACGCCGGCTTCAACCGTACTCCCGGCTCGCAGCACATCACCGGCAAGCCGCTGGATCTGTCCCTGCAGACCGGCACCTGGCTGGCCGTGCAGTCCAGCGACGGCAGTGAGGCGTACACGCGCGGCGCCGCATTGTCGGTCACCCCGAACGGCCAGCTGGTGACCTCCAGCGGCCGTCCGGTACTGGATGACAACAACAACCCGATCGCCATTCCGCCCTACCAGGCGATGGAAATCGGTGCCGACGGCACGCTCTCGATCATCCCGCAGGGCGAAGGCCCGCAGACCATGGCGCAGATCGGCCGGATCAAGGTGGTACAGGCGCCGGACGAGCGCCTCGAGCGTGGCCTGGATGGCCTGTTCCGCAACACCGACCCACTGCAGCCGTTCGCACCGGCACAGGGCACGGCCGTGCACAGCGGCCAGCTGGAAGGCAGCAACGTCGATGCCGCCGGTGCACTGGTGCAGATGATCCAGCTGCAGCGCCAGTACGAAATGCAGGTGCAGGTGATCAAGCACGGCGACGACAACTCGCGCAGTGCCAACAGCCTGCTGCGCCTGGGCAGCTGACGGAATTCCGGCGCCGCCCGGGCGCGGCGCTGGCACACCCCTTGCACACCCGTTACCAGGGGCCGCATCGCGCGGCCGGCTTTACCCAGACAGGACACCGAAGATGAACCAGGCATTGTGGATCGCGAAAACCGGACTGGATGCGCAGCAGATGCGCATGTCGGTGGTTTCCAACAACCTCGCCAACACCAACACCACCGGCTTCAAGCAGGACCGTGCCAGCTTCGAGGACCTGCTGTACCAGCAGGTGCGCCAGCCCGGCGGCTCTTCGTCGGCGCAGACCCAGCTGCCGACCGGCCTGCAGCTGGGTACCGGTGTACGCGTGGTCGCCACCGCCAAGAATTTCGAGCAGGGTGGCCAGCAGCAGACCGGCCGTGCGCTGGACGTGATGGTCAACGGCCGCGGCTTCTTCGAAGTGCAGATGCCCGACGGCAGCTCGGCCTACACCCGTGATGGCTCGTTCAAGATCAACCAGGACAGCGAGCTGGTCACCAACAGCGGCTACCCGGTGCAGCCGGGCATCCAGATTCCCGAGGGCGCACAGTCGGTGACCATCGGTACCGACGGCACCATCAGCGTGAAGATGGCCGACGGCGCGGCGTCAGTGGAAGTGGGTGCGCTGACCCTGACCGACTTCGTCAATCCGGCCGGCCTGCAGGCGCGCGGCGAGAACCTGTTCCTGGAAACCACCGCTTCCGGTCCGGCACAGAACGGCAATCCCGGGCTCAACGGCCTCGGCACCGTGGTGCAGGGCGCGCTGGAAGGCAGCAACGTCAATGTGGTCGAAGAGCTGGTGTCGATGATCGAAACCCAGCGCGCCTACGAAATGAACGCCAAGGCGATCTCCACCACCGATTCGATGCTCGGCTATCTCAACAACAAGCTCTGACCGGCCCAACCGGGAAACCGCCATGTCGCCCATTTCCAGATTCACCCGCACTGCCCTCGCCTGCGCCGTGGTCGCCCTGCTCGGTGGCTGCGTGATCGCCGGCGACGTGCGCCCCTACGCGGCGATGGCACCGATCCAGCCGATCATGCCGCCGCAGGCCGCGCCGACCGCCGGTGCGATCTACGCTGCCGGCCCGACCCTGCAGCTGTACTCGGACCGCCGCGCACGCGATGTCGGCGACCTGCTGACCATCACCCTGCTGGAAAACACCACCGCGCAGACCAGCGCCAACACGGCCACCAACAAGGAATCCAACCTGAGCCTGGGCACGCCGTCCATCCTCGGTGCGCCGGTCACCCTGGGCGGCAAGGACATCCTCAGTGCGACGGCCAAGGGCGCGCGTGACTTCACCGGCAAGGGCAACAGCGCGCAGAGCAACCGCCTGCAGGGCAGTGTCACCGTCACGGTGATCCAGCGCCTGCCCAATGGCAACCTGGTGGTACAGGGGCAGAAGAACCTGCGACTGAACCAGGGTGATGAACTGGTGCAGGTGCAGGGCATCGTGCGCCCGGGCGACATCAGCCAGGACAACACCATTCCTTCCAGCCGCGTGGCCGAAGCCCGCATCGTCTACGGCGGCCGCGGCCCGGTCGCGCAGTCCAACGCGATGGGCTGGCTGAGCCGCTTCTTCAATTCCGGCCTGACGCCGTTCTGAGTATGGCCATGAAACTCCTCCCCTCTTCTTCCTGGCAGCGCCGCGTGGCGTCGTTCGTCGCGCTGATGCTGCTCGTCGTGGCAGCCCCGGCCAGCGCCGAGCGCATCAAGGACCTGGCCCAGGTCGGCGGCGTGCGTGGTAACGCCCTGGTGGGCTACGGCCTGGTGGTCGGCCTGGATGGCAGCGGCGACCGCACCAGCCAGGCGCCCTTCACCGTGCAGAGCCTGAAGAACCTGCTCGGCGAGCTGGGCGTGAACGTACCGGCCAACGTCAATCCGCAGCTGAAGAATGTTGCGGCCGTCGCGATCCATGCCGAGCTGCCGCCGTTCGCCAAGCCGGGCCAGCCGATCGACATCACCGTGTCGTCGATCGGCAACGCCGTCTCGCTGCGCGGCGGCTCGCTGCTGATGGCCCCGCTGCGCGGCGCCGACGGCCAGATCTATGCGATCGCGCAGGGCAACCTGATCGTCGGCGGCTTTGGTGCGCAGGGCAAGGATGGTTCGCGGGTTTCGGTGAACGTACCGAGCGTGGGCCGCATTCCCAATGGCGCCACGGTCGAGCGTGCCCTGCCCGACCCGCTGGCCAATGGCGGCGACATCACGCTGAACCTGCACAACAACGATTTCACCACCGTTTCGCGCATGGTCGCCGCACTCAACAACGCGTTCGGCGAAGGCGCCGCGCGTGCGGTCGACGGCGTGACCGTGGCCGTGACTGCGCCGACCGATCCGGGCGCACGCATCGGCCTGCTGGCCCGCATCGAGAACCTGGAGCTGACCCCGGGCAGCGCCCCGGCCAAGGTCGTGGTCAATTCCCGCACCGGCACCGTGGTCATCGGCCAGCAGGTGCGGGTCGGCCCTGCCGCGATCTCGCATGGTTCGCTGACGGTGACGATCCAGGAGAACACCAACGTCAGCCAACCCAATGCCCTGTCCGGTGGCCGTACCGTGGCCAGCCCACAGTCGACCATCACCGCCACCAACGACGGCAGCCGCATGTTCAAGTTCAGCGGCGGCACCACCCTGGACGAGATCGTGCACGCGGTGAACGCCGTGGGCGCGGCGCCGGGCGACCTGATCGCGATCCTGGAAGCCCTGAAGCAGGCCGGCGCATTGAGTGCCGAGCTCGAGGTGATCTGACATGCGCATCAATCCCGCATTCGACCTGCACCCGGCGCAGCAGAACGACCCGGCCAAGATCGACAAGGTCGCACGCCAGCTGGAAGGCCAGTTCGCACAGATGCTGGTCAAGAGCATGCGTGATGCCAGTTTCGGCGACTCGCTGTTTCCCGGCGAGAACAAGATGTTCCGCGACATGTACGACCAGAAGATCGCCGAGGCGATGACCCGCGGCAAGGGGCTGGGCCTGTCCGGCATGATCAGCCGCCAGCTGTCCGGCCAGGCCGCCGACGGCCCCGCGCTGGATACCCGCGTGGATCCGGCCAAGGCCAGCCGCGCCTACCAGCTCAACGCGCCGGACAAGCCGGCACCGTCGCTGCCGTTGGAAGATGGCAGCCAGGCCGTGCGCATGCTGCAGCAGATGGCGGCCGGCGCACAGCACGGCGCGCAGGCCGCGCTGGCACCGATGGAACAGGCACTGGACCTGATCGCCGGTCGCGAGAGCAGCAGCCTGCACCGCTCGCTGGGCACCGAGGATCCGTACATCGGCAACCTGCAGGGCGAGGACTGGTCCACCAACAACGACCAGTGGTCGGCGACGGCCAGCAACCGCGGTACGGCCATGAGCCAGGCCGATGCGATGGCTACCCGCACCGCCGTGGCCCAGCTGGGGCCGCACACGCCGGAAGGTTTCGTCGCCAGCATCTGGCAGCACGCGCAGAGCGCGGCCAGGGAACTGGGCGTGGATGCCCGTGCGCTGGTCGCCCAGGCCGCGTTGGAAACCGGCTGGGGCAAGCGCCACATCCGCCAGTCCGACGGCAGTACCTCGCACAATCTGTTCGGCATCAAGGCCACCGGCTGGAGCGGCCAGCGCGTTGAAGCCGGCACCCACGAATACGTGGATGGCGTGCGCCGCAACGAAACCGCCAGCTTCCGCGCCTACAGCTCGCCGGCCGAAAGCTTCGCCGACTACGTGCGCCTGCTGAAGACCAGCCCGCGCTACCAGCAGGCCCTGCAGGCCGGCACCGACGTGCAGGGCTTCGCCCGTGGCCTGCAGCGCGCCGGCTATGCCACCGACCCACGCTATGCGGCCAAGATCGCCGCGATCGCCGGTGGCCCGACCATCGAGCGTGCCGTAGCGGCCGTGACCGACGCCGGCGCGCGCCTTGGCCAGACCTTCGCCAGCACCGCGACCGCGGCGCTGGGTATCACCCGTCGTTGAGGAACCCCATGTCCAGCGTACTTTCCACCGGTACCGGTGCCCTGCTCGCCTTCCAGCGTGCGTTGGCGACCACCAGCCACAACGTGGCCAACCTCAATACGCCCGGCTACAGCCGGCAGAAGGTCAACTTCGCTACCGCCGACCCGCAGAACTACGGCTATGGCACGGTCGGCAACGGCACCCGGATCACTGACATCCGCCGCACGGCCGACCAGCTGGCGATCTCGCGCCTGCTCGACAGCAGCGGTGAACTGGCGCGCCTGAAACAGCTTTCGGGCATGGCCGACCGGGTCAACGCGCTGTTCTCCGATGCGGCCACCAATGTGGCCGGCGTCTGGTCGAACTTCTTCGATTCGGTCAGTGGCCTGTCGTCCAACGCGGCCGGCACCGCCGACCGCCAGAACATGCTCGACGGCGGCAAGGCGTTGGCCAACCGCTTCGTGCAGCTCAACACGCACTTGAACAACCTCAACAGCGAGGTCAACAACGGCCTGCTGGCCGGTGCCACCGAGGTCAACCGCCTGGCGCAGGAAATCGCGCAGATCAACGGCGCCATCGGCACCAACGTCGCCACCGCGGCGCCCGATCTGCTCGACCGCCGCGACCAGCTGATCACCCAGCTGATCGGCTACACCGGTGGCACGGCCGTGATCCAGGACGGCGGCATCATGAATGTCTACACCGCCGGCGGCAACGCGCTGGTGGTGGGTACCACGGCGACCAAGGTCACCACCGTGGCCGACCCGTACCAGCCCGAGCGCCTGCAGTTGGCGCTGGAGACCCAGGGCAACACCATCCGCCTCGACCCGAAGGCGGTCGGCGGCCAGATCGGTGGCCTGCTGGAATTCCGCGACACCGTGCTGACCCCTGCCCAGGCTGAACTGGGCAAGCTGGCGGTGGGCCTGGCCGAGAGCTTCAACCAGGCGCACCACCAGGGCGTGGACCTGTATGGCCAGCTGGGCGGGGACTTCTTCACCATCGGCAACCCGCGCGTCACCGGCAACAACAGCAATACCGGCACCGCCAGCCTCAGCGCAACCTACGGCGACCTGGGCAAGCTGGACGCGCAGAACGTGGTGCTGCAGTTCGATGGCACCAACTGGAAGGCCAGCCGCGCCGACACCGGCGCCAGCATCCCGCTGACCGGCACCGGCACCGCCGCCGATCCGCTGGTGATCAACGGCGTCAAGCTGGTCGTCGGCGGTACGCCGGCTGCAAATGACCGCTTCCTGCTGCAGCCGACCGCGGGCGTGGCCGGCAGCATGGAAGTGGCAATCACCGATCCGTCGCGCATCGCCGCCGCTGCAGCGGTGAAGGGCGCGGCCGCCACCGCCAACACCGGTACCGGCAAGCTGAGCGGTGTCACCGTCACCGATTCGACCGACGCCAACCTGCGCAATCCGTCGGCGATCGTGTTCACCTCGGCCACCACCTACACCATCGACGGTGGGCCGCCGCAGACCTACACGCCCGGCCAGACCATCAGCGCCAACGGCTGGAGCTTCGTGCTGGACGGTGCACCGAAGGTGGGCGATACCTTCAACATCACCCCGACCCCGGCCGGTTCGTCGGACAACAGCAACGCGTCGAAGCTGGCCAAGGTGGAAAGCGCGAAGGCGTTCAACGCCGGAACGGTGACACTGAACGGCGCGCTGGGTGGCCTGACCACCCAGGTCGGCGCCGCCGCCCGCTCGGCCGAGTACTCGCTCGACGCGCAGCTGGTGATCAATGACAAGGCGCAGGAAGCCCGCGACGAAGTCTCCGGCGTGAACCTGGACGAGGAAGCGGCGGACATGCTGCGCCTGCAGCAGGCCTACCAGGCCGCCTCGCAGCTGATCTCGACCGCCGACAGCATGTTCCAGACCATCCTGGGAGCCGTCCGCCGATGAGCAGCCGCATCTCCACCAGCATGATGTTCAACCAGTCGGTGTCGCTGATGATGGCCAAGCAGGCCAAGCTCAGCCACCTGGAGCAGCAGATCGCCACCGGCAGCAAGATCGTCAGCGCCAAGGACGATCCGGTTGCCGCCGGCACTGCGGTCGGCCTTGACCGCAGCCTGGCTGCACTGGACCGCATGAAGCTCAATGCCGGCAACGTGCAGAACCGCCTGGGCGTGCAGGAAAACACCCTGGCACAGGTCAACGACCTGATGGCACGCGTCAACGATCTGACCATCCAGGCCAGCAACCCGGCGCTGAGCGCGGCGGACAAGAAGACGCTGATCACCGAGGTCAACCAGATACGCGACGGCCTGCTGTCGCTGGCCAACGCCGATGATGGCACCGGCCGCTACGTGTTCGGTGGCACCAACGACGGCGACCCGCCGTTTGCCAAGATCAACGGCAAAGTGGTCTACCGTGGCGACCAGACCCAGCGCCAGGTCGAAGTCGGTCCGGATACCTACGTGAAGGACGCGCTGCCCGGCAGCGAGATCTTCATGCGCATTCCCACCGGCGATGGCTTCGTCGACGGCAGCGCCGCGGCCGGCAACACCGGCAACGGCGTGCTCACCAACATCACCCGCGACGGCAGCGACAGCTGGAACGGCCAGGGCTTCAGCGTGCGCTTCACCACTGGCAACCAGTACGAGGTGGTGGATGGTGCGGGCAACGTGACCGGAACCGGCACCTACAAGGCCGGCGACGATCTGGAAGTGAACGGTGTGCGCCTGCGCATCACCGGCGCACCGGCGGCGGGTGACAGCTTCAGCGTACAGGCCGCCAGCAGCCGCGACATCTTCTCCACCATGGACAACCTGGTGGCGGCGCTGGGTGCCGACACCGGTACCACCGCGCAGATGACTGCGCAGCAGAACCAGCTGCAGAGCGCACTGCGCGACGTGGCGCGCGCTTCCGAGCGGATGATCGATTCGCGTGCCGCAGGCGGTGCGCAGTTGAAGGCGCTGGACAATGCCGCCGACATGCGCGAGGCCAATGGCGTGACCCTGAAGACCACGCTGTCGCAGATGCGCGACCTGGATTACGCCGATGCGCTGAGCCAGTACCAGCTGCAGAGCACCGCGCTGCAGGCGGCGCAGACGATCTTCTCGCAGATGCAGTCGATGTCGCTGTTCAACAAGCTGCGCTGACGCCCCGCCCGCGTCAGTCCCGAAAGGCCGCGATGCCCTGCATCGCGGCCTTTTTCGTTTGCGCGCCTGCCCGCCGCTGCGCGGCCACCTGGCCGTCGCCGACCGATTTTCCGTGATTCTCCATCAAGCCCGGCCCGACCCCGCCGATACCTTCATCAGCGCTGGTCAGGCCCTGCCCGACCGCCCCTCCCGGGGCCGCTTCCACCCTGGCAACAGGGCTGAAAACCCCGGGAAAACAGCTTCAGGCAACGAATTCTGGCTTCAACGGAATTCACGGCTAAAGGTTGTTGACAAAGCGCCGTTATTCATTTGGCAACGGCGAAGCACACAGCCACACAAAAAAAACAGGCGGCGCTTCGTTTCATTCACCAACGGGTTCCATATAAGAGGAGACGACCCCATGGCACAGGTAATCAACACCAATACGATGTCGCTCAACGCTCAGCGCAACCTGAGCACCAGCGGCAGCTCGCTCGCCACCACCATCCAGCGCCTCTCGTCCGGCCTGCGCATCAACAGCGCGAAGGACGACGCGGCCGGCCTGGCCATCAGCGAGCGCTTCACCACCCAGATCCGCGGTCTGGACGTGGCCATCCGCAATGCCAACGACGGCATCTCGCTGGCCCAGGTCGCCGAGGGTTCGCTGAACGAAGTCGGCAACAACCTGCAGCGCATCCGCGAACTGGGTGTGCAGGCCTCCAATGCCACCAACTCGGCCAGCGACCGCAAGGCCCTGCAGGCTGAAGTGACCCAGCTGGTCAGCGAGATCGACCGCGTCGCCAAGCAGGCCGACTTCAACGGCACCAAGCTGCTGGACGGCAGCTTCACCAGCCAGCTGTTCCAGGTGGGTGCCAACGCCGGACAGGCCATCGCCATCAACAGCGTGGTCAACGCCAAGGCCGATTCGCTGGGCGCGGCCACCTTCGCCAACGGTTATACCGGCACCGCACTGGCGGTGGACAAGGCGACGGCCGACACCACCTACTCCGGCCTGCAGGTCTCGGTGACCCCGCCGGGCGGCACCGCCACCACGGTCACCATCAGCGACTTCACTGTGAAGGCCGGCGAATCGATCACCTCGGCCACCGCCGCGGCGATCAACAACAAGCTGGGCGAAACCGGCGTGGTTGCCTCGGTCAATGCCGGCGTCGTCAGCCTGGCCTCGGTCAAGGATGGCCAGACCTTCGCGCTGGGTGTCAGCGCGGCGACTCCGCCGGCCGGCGCCACCGCCGCGACCCTCGCCGGCCTGGGCCTGACCGAGACCAGCACCAACGGCGGCACCCTGACCGGTGCAGCGGCCAGCTTCGTCAAGGACCTGAACGTCACCACCGCCGAAGGCGCACAGAAGGCGATGTCGATCGTCGACAAGGCCCTGGAATCGGTCAACAGCGTCCGCGCCGACCTCGGCGCGATCCAGAACCGCTTCACCTCGGTGGTCGCCAACCTGCAGACCTCCTCGGAGAACCTGTCCGCATCGCGCAGCCGCATCCGCGATACCGACTTCGCCAAGGAAACCGCCGAACTGACCCGCACCCAGATCCTGCAGCAGGCCGGTACGGCCATGCTGGCCCAGGCCAACCAGGTACCGCAGAACGTGCTCAGCCTGTTGCAGCGCTGACATGAGCCGCCCCCGGGGCACGTCGGGGGCGTCTAACCCAACTCACGTGCAACCGCTCAAGGACCTCTCCTCATGGCACAAGTCATCAACACCAATACGATGTCGTTGAATGCTCAGCGTAACCTGAGCACCAGCGGCAGCTCGCTGGCTACCACCATCCAGCGCCTGTCCTCCGGTTCGCGCATCAACAGCGCCAAGGACGACGCCGCCGGCCTGGCGATCTCCGAGCGCTTCGGCACGCAGATCCGCGGTACCGACGTCGCCATCCGCAATGCCAACGACGGTATCTCGCTGGCCCAGGTCGCCGAAGGTTCGCTGACCGAAATCGGCAACAACCTGCAGCGCGTCCGCGAGCTGTCGGTGCAGGCCTCCAACGCCACCAACTCGGCCAGCGACCGCAAGGCGCTGCAGGCCGAAGTGACCCAGCTGGTCTCGGAAATCGACCGCGTCGCCAAGCAGTCGGACTTCAACGGCACCAAGCTGCTGGACGGTTCGTTCTCCAGCCAGCTGTTCCAGGTCGGTGCCAACGCCGGCCAGGCCATCGCCATCGACAAGACCATCGATGCCAAGGCCAACGCCCTGGGCGGCGCCAAGTTCGACACCAACGCGCTGGCCCTGGCCGACCCGGGCACCAACGCTGATTTCAGCACCAGCGGCCTGCAGATCAATGGCGTTGCCATTGCCGATGTCTCGGTCAAGCAGGGCGCCGACGCCGCTGCCACCGGCAAGGCCTCGCGTGAAGCACTGGTGACCGCGATCAACGCCAAGATCGGCGAGACCGGCGTGTTCGCGGAAGTGAACGGCACCGCTGGCGTGACCCTGACCTCGGTCAAGGACAGCGTCAACGCCGATGGCTCGTTCAAGGCCATCACCGCGACCCCGGGCACCTGGACCGGCGCTACCGCGCCGACCTTCACCGCCTCGACGGCCGCGCCGGCCGCCAAGTACGCCAGCGACCTGGACGTCAGCACCGTGAAGGGTGCCCAGCAGGCGATGGAAATCGTCGACAAGGCCCTGGGTGCGATCAACAGCACCCGCGCCGACCTCGGTGCGATCCAGAACCGCTTCACCTCGGTCGTGGCCAACCTGCAGACCTCGTCGGAAAACCTGTCGGCTTCCCGCAGCCGCATCAAGGACACCGACTTCGCCAAGGAAACCGCCGAACTGACCCGCACCCAGATCCTGCAGCAGGCCGGTACGGCCATGCTGGCCCAGGCCAACCAGGTGCCGCAGGGCGTGCTCAGCCTGCTGCGCTGATCCGCTCGCTGATCGACCTCCGGGCGCCGCATGACGCGGCGCCCGGATCCTGAAACACGTTCCACCTTCGCCAAAGGAAAAGCACCATGGCACAAGTCATCAACACCAATACGATGTCCCTGAATGCTCAGCGCAACCTGAGCACCAGCGGCAGCTCGCTGGCTACCACCATCCAGCGCCTGTCCTCCGGTTCGCGCATCAACAGCGCCAAGGACGACGCCGCCGGCCTGGCGATCTCCGAGCGCTTCGGCACGCAGATCCGCGGTACCGACGTCGCCATCCGCAATGCCAACGACGGCATCTCGCTGGCCCAGGTCGCCGAAGGTTCGCTGACCGAAATCGGCAACAACCTGCAGCGCGTTCGCGAGCTGTCGGTGCAGGCCTCCAACGCCACCAACTCGGCCAGCGACCGCAAGGCGCTGCAGGCCGAAGTGACCCAGCTGGTCTCGGAAATCGACCGCGTCGCCAAGCAGTCGGACTTCAACGGCACCAAGCTGCTGGACGGCACCTTCTCCAGCCAGCTGTTCCAGGTCGGCGCCAATGCCGGCCAGGCCATCGCCATCGACAAGACCATCGATGCCAAGGCCGGCTCGCTGGGCACCTCGACCTTCGCCACCGGCGCGACCGCTGCCCTGGCTGCCAGCACCGACGGCGCCCGTTTCTCCGGCACCGTGATGGGCGTGGACATCGGCACGGTTGAAGTGAAGGCCGGCGCCACCACGGCCGATGCCTCCAAGGCCGTCGCCACCGCCATCAACGCCAAGATCGGCGAGGCCGGCATCTACGCCGAAGCCAATGCCGACGGCACGCTGAAGCTGAGCTCGGTGAAGGAAGGCAAGGCTGTCGCCGCCGCCGATATCGCCCTGATGCGCAGCGACTACGACGCGACCGCCAAGACCTGGGGCACCGCGGCAGCTGCGGGCGCCTACACTGCCGGCACCGATACCTCGGCCAACGTGCAGAAGCTGGACGTGAGCACCGTGCTCGGCGCCCAGCAGGCGCTGGAAGTGGTCGACAAGGCCCTGGGTGCAATCAACAGCACCCGCGCCGACCTCGGTGCGATCCAGAACCGCTTCACCTCGGTCGTGGCCAACCTGCAGACCTCGTCGGAAAACCTGTCGGCTTCCCGCAGCCGCATCAAGGACACCGACTTCGCCAAGGAAACCGCCGAACTGACCCGCACCCAGATCCTGCAGCAGGCCGGTACGGCCATGCTGGCCCAGGCCAACCAGGTGCCGCAGGGCGTGCTCAGCCTGCTGCGCTGATCCACGGCAAGAAGGCGCCGCTACCGTCGGGTCGAACCGACGGTAGCGGCAACCGGGAAGCCACGATGCACGAAGGCGCGGGCCATGCCCGGCCCGGGATCACTCCCGAACCGGCTTGGCATCGCCCGCTCCTGCGGACCTCTCTTTCAGCGCTGTACCTTTGACTGTACGTACCGGGCGGCTT
The DNA here is from genome assembly GCF_052751275.1 of Stenotrophomonas muris. Classification (NCBI taxonomy): domain Bacteria; kingdom Pseudomonadati; phylum Pseudomonadota; class Gammaproteobacteria; order Lysobacterales; family Lysobacteraceae; genus Stenotrophomonas; species Stenotrophomonas muris. Next base: position 1,571,272 of record NZ_CP199879.1, read on the forward strand.
CGTCTCCCCCCGATTGTCAGTAGCCTGATCCCTCCCCTGCATTGGGGGAGGGCTTTTTGCAGACTCCCGGCAGCCCGCGGTGAACCTACCCGCACCCTGCCCCAGCCCTCCTGCAACCCGCGTGCCAGAACCCGCGCCAGGCGATTGGCACGGCACGTGCATCGACGAAGTCCTCAAGACCCAGCGGCGCAGGCCGCTATTTTTGTTGACGACGGGCCACCGCACGACGGCCGGGCCCGGATACCAGGAGAAACGACGTGGCAGACTTTGGATACGGTGGCATTGGCTCGGGACTGGATATTTCCAGCATCGTCAACCAGCTGGTCGCAGCTGACCGCAAGCCCGCCGACAATGCGCTGAACCTGCAGCAGTCCAAGGCCAAGATGCAGTTGTCGTCGATCGGCACCATCACCTCTGCCTTCGACAAGCTGAAGACGGCGCTGACCGCACTGAAGGCCACCACGGCGTTCGACACGCGCACGGTGACCGCCAGCAAGGGCGGCGACAAGGGCACCGACGAGATCCTGACGGCGTCGGTCGCGCTGTATGACGTTGGCACCACCAAGGCTGCGGCCTCCAACGGCACGCACGTGGTCAATGTCACCTCGCTGGCCACCGCGCACAAACTGATCGCCGATACCTCGGTACCCAAGACCGACACGTTTGCTGCCGGAACCTTGACGCTGACCGTTGGCGTGGGCGACAAGGCCAAGACCATGAACGTGGAGGTGGAGGACGGCGACACGCTGACCACCATCCGCAACAAGATCGATGCGGCCGGCCGCAAGGAAGGCGTGCAGGCCACCCTGATCAGCTCCGGCGACAACCAGTACCTGTCGATCGCCCAGGAGAAGACCGGTGCCGCCAACGCGATCAAGCTCGAATACGCCGGCAGCGACGCCAAACTGGGCGGCCTGGTCAACAGCCTCAAGCAGAACACCGCCGCCGCCGACGCCGAGCTGACCATCGATGGTGTGAAGGTCGTCAGCGCCAGCAACACCGTAGCCGATGCGGTTCCGGGCCTGACCCTGAACCTGAAGATGCCGGGCACCAGCACGGTGACCATCAGCACGGACACTGCGGCAGCCGCCAAGGTGATGCAGGAGTTCGTCACCGCCTACAACGCTGCACTGGCGGCGATCAACACCGAAACCAAGTACGACGCCAAGACCAAGGAAGCCTCCACGCTGACCGGCGATGCGCAGATGCGCGGCGCCACCAGCCAGCTGCGCTCGGTGATGTCGAGCGTGCTCAAGGACCTGGCCGGTGACAAGCTCGATGCCAAGGCGATCGGCCTGGATACCCGTGGCTATCCCAATGCCGACGGCACGCTGATCCTGGACACCACCAAGTTCGCCGCCGCACTGGCCAGCCAGCCGGAGAAGATGCGCCAGGCGATCACCGGTGATACCGGCGGTGCCGGCAAGCTGTACACGCTGGTCGACGGCTATGTCAGCACCACGGTCGGCAAGGAAGGCGCCTTCGTTGCCCGCACCAAGGGCCTGAACACCACGCTGGACAACATCGACAAGCGCCGCAAGGACCTCGACACGCGCATGAAGAGCGTGGAAGAGCGCTACAAGAAGCAGTTCCTGGCGCTGGACAGCCTGATGGGCAAGCTGCAGCAGAGCAACACCGCGCTGCAGCAGCAGCTGGCCCAGTTGAACCGCTGACGGACATGCACGGCACTCAAGTTTGCCGCGCAATGCACCGATAACGGACGCAACAGCAATCATCGCCGCGCCGTCGGCACCGGTCCCCGCGATCACCCGACGGCACCCCGCGCAAGGAGAATCACGAATGTACGGTTCCAGCCGTCAATATGCCGAGCAGTACCGCCAGGTGGGGGTGACCAGTGCGGTCGCCGATGCCGATCCACACAAGCTGGTGGCGATGCTGCTGGCCGGCGCGCTGGAGCGCGTGCGCCGCGCCCTGGCCAGCCTTGAACGCGGTGACCAGGCCGGCAAGGGCAAGGCGATCGGCGAAGTCTGCGCGATCGTCGGCCACCTCAACGGCTCGCTGGACCATGAGGCCGGTGGCGAGATCGCCGGAAATCTGTCTGCGCTGTACGACTACGTGCTGCAGCGCCTGACCGAGGCCAACCTGCACAACGACCGTGCCGCGCTGGATGAATCGCTGCAGCTGCTGGGCGAGATCGACAGCGCCTGGAACGCGATCCCGCACGAACAGCGCCGCCCGGCCGCGGTGGCGCCATGAGCCTGCAGGAACTGCATGCGCAGCTGGATGCCTTCGAGAGAGCCTTGGGCGAAGAATCCCTCGACCAGGCAGACAGCCTGCTCGACGGCCACGACAGCACCCTGCACGCCCTGCTCAGCCAGCCGCTGACCGCTGCGGACCACGCGCCGCTGAGCGCCCTGTTCGAGCGCCAGCAGAGTCTGCTCGGCCTGCTGCGCCAGCGCCGTGATGCCGTGGCCGCACTGATGAACGACGGCCAGCGCTCCCTTCGCGCGGCGCATGCCTATCTGCAGGCAGAATCGCTGGCATGACCTCGCTGCCGACCACCTCGCTGCATCACCCGGCCGAAAGCGAGCTGTTCGACGAGACGCTCAGCTGCGAACTGGCCCTGCCGGCCGAGTTCCAGGCGGGCAGCGCGGCCGGCCGCACCAGCAGCGCCGAAGGCCTGCTGCGCAGCCTGGCACTGGTCGAGGACAGCCGCGGCGACGAGCACGACGAACGCAACGAAGCCAGCCTGCAGCTGCAGCGCCTGGAAGCCAAGCTGGACCTGGCGATGGTGCTGCTCGGCCGGCTGGTGCGCCAGCAGGGCCAGGAGCTGACCCTGCGCCCGGTGCGCTGGTCGCGCCGTGGCATCCGCCTGCAGCTGGGCCCGCGCAGTGGCGCAAGCCCCGGCCAGGCCGGCGTGGTGCGCCTGCAGCCCAGCGATTGGCTGCCCGACCACATCGACCTGCCGGTGGAGGTCGTCGCAGAAGCCGCCGACGGTAGCGGCGGGCACTTCCTGTGGCTGCGCTTCCAGCGTTTGGGCGATGGCCTGGAGATGGCGATGGAGCGGCACCTGTTCCGCCTGCACCGCCGCCAGGTGGCCGAGGCACGCCGCGCACGCTGAAACCCGCCCCCTTGGCGCTGTACGGCCGACCCTTGGCGCGCCCGTTCAGCTAAGTTAAGGTGGATGCCCCTACACGGATCTGCTGCGTGCCTGTGCGAGTTCTCATCGTCGACGATCACACCCTTGTCCGCGCCGGCCTGGCGCGGCTGCTGCAGGGGTTTGCCGACGTGCAGCTCGTGGCCGAGGCCAGCAACGCCGAACAGGCACTGCAACTGTCCCTGCAGCACGCACCGGATGTGGTGCTGATGGACCTCTCGCTGCCGGGCCGCACCGGCCTGGAAGCGCTCAGCGACATCCGCCTGCGTGCCCCCGGCACCCGGGTGGTGATGATGACCATGCACGACGATGCCGCCCACGTGCGCGATGCACTGGATCGTGGCGCGGTCGGGTTCGTGGTGAAGGACGCCGCACCGCAGGAACTGGAACTGGCACTGCGGGCCGCGCACGCCGGCCAGGTGTTCCTGAGCCCGCAGATCTCGGCCAAGATGCTGGCGCCGATGCTGGGCCGCGAGAAACCCACCGGCATCGCCGCACTCTCACCACGGCAGCGCGAGATCCTGCGCCGCATCGGCAAGGGCGAGAGCAACAAGGAAATCGCCGCCGATCTCGGCATCAGCGTCAAGACGGTGGAGACCCACCGCGCACGCATGATGGAGTCACTGGGCTGCCGTCGCGCCAACGATCTGCTGCTGTTGGCCGCGCGCCATCAGCACGAGCTCGAGTAGGCGCCGGTATCGGGGTCAGATCCCTTTCCCGTGGAAACGGATCTGACCCCGCGACACCCTGCGTTGGCGACGACATCCCGTCACCCCGACATTCCCTGACAGGAATCCGTGCCCCGACCGCCGCGCGCCCAGCGGCTTCGCCACCACAAATCAATGACTTGGCGACGCATTTCGTCAATTTCCCGCGTCGGTGTAGGGAATTCCCCTACACCCTGTCGGGAGTTCCACGAAATGCATCAGGAACCCCCCGATTCCGCCCCCGCCGGATCAAAAGCAAGATGCGTTCCACAAGGCGCCGGGGAGCGGTGCCGGGGAACCACGATGAAGGCTGCACTCTCGACCCAGCTGGGCCAGCAACTCCACCTCACCCCGCAACTGCTGCAGTCGATCCGGCTGCTGCAGCTCGATGGCCTGCACCTGGAGCAGGAAATCCAGCGCCTGCTGGACTCCAACCCGCTGCTGGAGATCGAGGAGGCCGAAGCGCCCGCTGCTGAAGCCACCGAAGCGAGTGCCACCACCCTCGACACCGCCGCCTTCGACGAGCTGCCCGAGCCGTCGATGTGGGATGTGGCCGGTGCCAATTGGCAGGACGGTGATGACGACCGCATGGCACGCATCGCCGCCGGCGAGTCGACCGACCCGCAGCTGCGCGTGCTGCAGCGCCTGGCGCTGGACATGGACGACCGCCAGCTGGCGGTGGCCGCGTTCTGGCTGGACCACTGCGATGAAGCCGGCTACCTGCAGGCGCCGCTGGCCCAGCTGCAGCTGCTGGCCAGCGCCCAGTTCGACATCGCTGCCGACGGCGTGGAAGCCATCCGCCAGCAGCTGCTACATGGCGAGCCCGCCGGCATGGCCGCGCAGGACCTGCGCGAAGGCCTGCAGGCGCAGCTGCGCAGCCTGCATGGCGTGGTGCCGGCCCGCCACCTGGCCGCACGCATTCTCGATGGCGCGCTCGACGCGCTCGCGGCCCACGACTACCCCGCCCTCGCCCGCCAGCACGACGCCGAGATCGACGACGTGCGCGAGGCGGTGCGCCTGATCCTCTCGCTGCAGCCGCGCCCCGGCGACAGCCTGCTGCCCGAACGCAACGCCGTGGTGGTGCCGGACGTGGTCGCCTGGCACGCTGATGGGCAGTGGAAGGTCGCACTGAACCCGGCCACCAGCCGCCGCGTGTCGATCAACAGCCAGTACGAACAGGCCCTGGCCGAGACCAGCGACGCCGCCCCGGCACTGCGCGAAATGCTGCAGGAGGCGCGCTGGTTCAGCCGCGGCCTGTCGATGCGCTACGACACCCTGCTGCGCACCGCGCGGGTGATCGTCGAGCGCCAGGCCGCCTTCCTGGTCCGTGGCGAAGAGGCCATGGCGCCGTTGACCCTGAAGGAAGTGGCCGAGGAGATCGGCATGCACGAGTCCACCGTCTCGCGCATCACCACCGGCAAGTTCCTGCAGACCCCGCGCGGCACCTTCGAGCTGAAGCACTTCTTCGCCGTGCGCCTGGAAGGCGCCAGCGTCTCCGGCCAGGCGGTGAAGGCCATGGTCCGCCGCCTGATCGACGCCGAACCGGCCGGCCGCCCGCTGGCCGATGAGGCCATTGCCGGCCTGCTGTCACGCCAGGGGGTGAACATTGCCCGCCGAACCGTCGCAAAATACCGAGAACAACTGGATATCGCCCCGGCCCGCGAACGGCGCCGGCTCAGCGCCAGGCAACCCCAGCTGGCCCGGGTGGGCTGAAAAGGATGTTGGACATGAACAAGCTCACGGTCCTGCTGGTCGATGACCACGAGGGCTTCATCAACGCGGCGATGCGCCATTTCCGCAAGATCGACTGGCTGCAGATCGTCGGCAGTGCCGGCAACGGCCTGGAAGCGATCGAGCGCTCGGAAACGCTGCGCCCGCAGGTGGTGCTGATGGACCTGGCGATGCCGGAAATGGGTGGCCTGCAGGCCACCCGCCTGATCAAGTCGCAGGACGATGCACCGTACATCGTGATCGCCAGCCACTTCGACGACGCCGAGCACCGCGAACACGCGCTGCGCGCCGGCGCCGACAACTTTGTCAGCAAGCTGTCCTACATCCAGGAAGTCATGCCGATCCTGGAAGGCCTCAGGGAGGATCGATCGTGAGCGAATCGCGCATCCTGGTGCTGGACAACGACGCCGTGCGCGCAGAGCGCACCGTTGCCCTGCTGGAATTCATGGACTTCAACCCGCGCTGGGTCTCCGACGCAGCCGACTTCGACCTGGGCCGCCAGCGCCAGAACGACTGGATGGCGGTGATCGTCGGCAGCCTGGACGACAGCGCTGCCAGTACCGCGCTGTACCACTGGCTGGGAGGCAGCAGCCTGCCGCCGCCGGTGCTGCTGGCCGACGGTGATGCCGCTGCGTTTGCCCAGCAGCACGGCCTGCACGAAGCCAACATCTGGCCGCTGGAAACGCCGCTGCGCCATGCGCAGATGGAAGCCCTGCTGCGCCGCGCCAGCCTCAAGCGCCTGGATGCCGAGCACCAGGCCGGCGCCGCGCAGGACCAGGGGCCGACCGGCAACGGCCCGGCGGTCACCGCGCTGCGCACCATGATCGAGCAGGTGGCCGCGTTCGACACCACCGTGCTGGTGCTGGGCGAATCCGGCACCGGCAAGGAAGTGGTATCGCGCGCCATCCACCAGCGCTCGCCGCGCCGTGATGGCCCGTTCGTGGCGATCAACTGTGGCGCCATTCCGGCCGACCTGCTGGAAAGCGAACTGTTCGGCCACGAGAAGGGCGCCTTCACCGGCGCACTGACCGCGCGCAAGGGCCGGTTTGAAATGGCCGAGGGCGGCACCCTGCTGCTCGACGAAATCGGCGACATGAGCCTGCCGATGCAGGTGAAGCTGCTGCGCGTGCTGCAGGAACGCAGTTTCGAGCGCGTTGGCGGCAACCAGACCATCCGCTGCAACGTGCGCGTGGTGGCCGCGACCCACCGCGATCTGGAAACGCGCATTGCTGAAGGCAAGTTCCGTGAGGACCTGTTCTACCGCCTCAACGTGTTCCCGATCGACGTGCCCGCGCTGCGCGAGCGTCGCGAAGACCTGCCGGCACTGGTGGAAACCATCGCCGCGCAGCTGGCGCGAACCGGCCGTGGCGAAGTGCGCTTCACCCCGGAAGCCCTGCAGGCCCTGGCCGGCTACGAATGGCCGGGCAACGTGCGCGAGCTGACCAACCTGGTCGAACGACTGGCCGTGCTGCATCCGGGTGGTTCGGTGCGCGTGCAGGACCTGCCGGCCCGCTATCGTGGCGATGCCGCGCTGGCAGCGGTGGCCGCAGCGGTACCTGCAGCGCCGGTTGCCAGCGAAGAACGCCTGGACCTGCGCAGCTTCTCGTTCCACACGCCCGGCAGCGGCAACCAGCCGGCGCTGGAGCACGGCATCGCCGTCAATCGCCCGGCGGCACCGGCGGCACTGCCCGACGATGGCCTGGACCTGCGCAACCACATGGCCAACATCGAACTGGGGCTGATCAACGAAGCACTGGAACGCACCCAGGGCGTGGTCGCCCACGCCGCCCAGCTGCTTGGCCTGCGCCGCACCACCCTGGTGGAAAAGCTGCGCAAGTACGGCATCGAGCGCGAGCAGGCCGAACTGGCCGGCTGAAGCGCGCGACCCGCATGAAGGGGGCACGAACGCCTGGGCTTGCCCGGGCGTTGGTGTTTGTGGTGCCCGCGGTCGACCGGGGGTCAGATCCCTTTCCCCAGGAAAGGGATCTGACCCTACTGCATTTGCACGTTTTCCCAGAAACAACGCGGCCGCACTGCGGAGCATGGCAGGGACATCCCAAGGAGGTCCCACCATGCATCACCTGATCCTGCTCGCCGTCCTGCTCTGCCCGGCCCTGGCCACCGCGGCCAACTGCACCCTGGCCGCCGCGCTCGACCAACGCCAGTTCACCAACCTCAGCGACCCGTTGTACGCGCCGGACAACCCCAACGCCGGACGCATGGTGCAGCTCAGCTTTGCTGGCGGCCAGTACGTGCTGGACATCCTCGGCACCGACCTCCGCATCGGCAGCAGCTACCGCTACCAGCGCCTGGCCCCGCATATCGCGGAAATCCAGATGACCGAGGCCCATCCGGCCGGCCTCGCCCACCACACCCTGCTGCTGACCTGCCAGAGCGACCGCCAGGGCCGTTTCATCTACACCCAGCATGACGGCCCCATCGCCCCGCGCCAGCGCCAGAATTCCGGCCGATGGACCCTGCAGCCATAGGCCAGAAAACCGACGCCGGTTAAATGGCGCCGCCAATGGGGTCAGGCCCCGTGCCGACCAACGGTCGGCATCCACCATCAACAGCAGGTTCCAACAGATCGCGGCCACCTGTCGAAGGCGGGGTGGGTCCGGTTGCGGGGGCGTGAGCGCCATGGATGGCGCGACCGAGCCTCCATGGACGGATTTATGGCGTCCCCCGTAACCGGACCCACCCCGCCATCCCTCAGTAGACCCGCTTCTGCTGTTGCTCCGGCTCCGGCTTCGGCTTCGGCCGTTGCCGTTGAGGTTGCCGGCCAGCGGCCGGCACTACCGCGGGGCGCGGGGTGCAACCCCGCACGCACACCCAACCTCCTCACTTCACTGAATCGAAAACCGGTTTCGGCACGGCACTTGCACTGGCTCCAGCAGACAACCCCATCCCTGTTTCTGGAACCGTTGCAGATGTCCCACTCCGTCACTTCGATCCTTTCGCAGATCCGCTCCTATCAGACCCAGATGGGACAGCCGGCGCTCAACCCGCTGGGCGAAACGCCGCGCAGCAATGCCCTGCCGGGCACGGTGCTGGATGCGCCGCAGGTGCAGCCGGCCAGCTTCACCGAAACCCTGCGTGGTGCGATTGCCGGCGTCAACGACGCGCAGCAGAAATCCGGCGCCCTCGCCAAGGCCTTCGAAATGGGCGACCCCAGCGCCGACCTGGCCAAGGTGATGGTCGCCTCGCAGCAGTCCCAGATCGCCTTCCGCGCCACCGTGGAAGTCCGCAACCGTCTCGTCCAGGCCTACCAGGACGTGATGAACATGCCGCTGTAAGGAACGTTGACGCATGGCACTGACGCTCTCCAAGGACAGCCTGAACGCCGAGAAGGCCGGGCAATGGTTCGACCGCCTGCAGAGTCTGCAGATCACCCGTCGGCTGGGCCTGATGGCGATGATCGCAGTGGCGGTGGCGGCAGGCCTGTCCGTGTTCTTCTGGTCACAGAAGCCGGGCATGGTCCCGCTGTACACCGGCCTGGACCAGAAGGCGACCGCTGAAGCGACCGACCTGCTGCGCGCCGCGCAGATCCCGTTCGCGCTCGACCCGGCCACCGGTGGCATCACCGTGCCGGAAAAGAACCTGCACGATGCCCGCCTGAAGCTGGCCGGCTCCGGCCTGACCGACAGCGGCAAGCTGGGCTTCGAGCTGATGGAACGCGACCCGGGCTTTGGTGTCAGCCAGTTCGTGGAAAGCGCGCGCTACCAGCACGCGCTGGAAACCGAGCTGTCGCGCACCATCAACACGCTGCGCCCGGTGCGCGATTCGCGCGTGCACCTGGCCATTCCCAAGCCCAGCGCGTTCACCCGCCAGCGTGACGTGGCCAGCGCCTCGGTCACCCTGGAACTGCGTGGCGGCCAGCAGCTGGAACGCAGCCAGGTCGATGCCATCGTGCACATGGTCGCCGCCAGCATTCCGGACCTCGCGCCGGAACGGGTGACCGTGGTCGACCAGAGCGGGCGCATGCTCAGCATTACCGACCCGAACAGCGAGGCGGCGGTCAACGCGGCCCAGTTCGAGCAGGTGCGCCGCCAGGAAACTTCGTTCAACCAGCGCATCCGCGAACTGCTGGAACCGATGACCGGCCCCGGCCGCGTCAACCCGGAAGTGAGCGTGGACATGGATTTCTCGGTGACCGAGGAAGCCCGCGAGCTCTACAACGGCGAGCCGCAGAAGCTGCGCAGCGAGCAGATGAGCGAGAACACCACCAGCACGCCGGGCCCGCAGGGCGTGCCGGGTGCGACCAGCAACAGCCCGCCGGGCCAGCAGGCCGCACCGGCCACCGCGCAGGCCCCGACCGAAAGCAGCAAGAACGCGACCCGCAACTACGAGCTGGACCGCACCCTGCAGCACACCCGCCAGCCGGCCGGCCGCATCAAGCGCGTCTCGGTGGCGGTGCTGGTGGACAACGTGCCGCGCGCCGGCGCCAACGGCAAGATGAGCCCGCAGCCGCTGTCGGCTGCCGAACTGACCCGCGTCGAAGCGCTGGTCAAGCAGGCCGTCGGCTTCAACGCCGAGCGTGGCGACACCGTGTCGGTGATGAATGCCCCGTTCGTGCGTGACACCACGCCGGTCGAAGGCCCGTCGTGGTGGGAGCTGCCGTGGGTGCACGATGCCGGCCGCATGCTGCTTGGCGCGGTGGTGGTGCTGGCGCTGCTGTTCGGCGTGCTGCGTCCGGCGCTGCGCGCGATCACCGGCCAGAGCAGGAAGAACGACGAACAGGCACTCGAGCCGCATACCGCGGACGTGCAGCTGGTCGATGACGATGGCATGCCGCTGCCGGCGCTGGGCGCTGACCGGGCCAGCCTGGGCGGGCCGGAAGCACTGGCCCTGCCGGTGGATTCATATGAGGAACGATTGCGGATGGCGCGTGAAGCCGTGAAGACCGACTCCAAGCGCGTGGCCCAGGTGGTCAAGGGTTGGGTGGCAAATGACTGAGGCCGCACTGAGTGGCGTGCAGCGCGCCGCCGTACTGCTGCTTTCGCTGGGTGAGCTGGACGCGGCCGAAGTGCTGCGCCACATGGAACCCAAGGAGGTGCAGAAAATCGGCATCGCCATGGCCACCATGACCGACATCACCCGCGAGCAGGTAGAGCGGGTGATGGACCAGTTCGGCCAGGAGCTGGGCTCGAAGACCTCACTCGGCGTTGGCTCGGACGACTACATCCGCAACATGCTGGTGCAGGCGCTGGGCAGCGAGAAGGCCGGCAACCTGATCGACCGCATCCTGCTCGGCCGCAACACCACCGGCCTGGACGCGCTGAAGTGGATGGACCCGCGTGCGGTGGCCGACCTGGTGCGCAACGAGCACCCGCAGATCATCGCCATCGTGATGGCGCACCTGGAAACCGACCAGGCCGCCGACGCGCTGAAGCTGCTGCCGGACCGTACCCGCGTGGACGTGCTGCTGCGCATCGCTACCCTCGACGGCATTCCGCCGAACGCGCTCAATGAACTCAACGAGATCATGGAGCGCCAGTTCGCCGGCAACCAGAACCTGAAGTCGTCGAACATCGGTGGCGTGCAGTGCGCGGCCAACATCCTGAACTTCATGGACAGCGGCCAGGACCAGGCGATCCTGGGCGAAATCGCCCGCATCGATGCGCCGTTGAGCAACCGCATCCAGGACCTGATGTTCGTGTTCGACGATCTGGTCGACCTGGACGACCGCGAGATGCAGCTGGTGCTGCGCGAGGTGAGCGGCGAGCGCCTGGGCCTGGCCCTGCGCGGCGCCGACATCAAGGTGCGCGACAAGATCACCCGCAACATGTCGCAGCGCGCGGCCGAGATCCTGCTGGAAGACATGGAAGCCCGCGGGCCGGTGCGCCTGTCCGACGTGGAAGGCGCGCAGCGCGAGATCCTGGCCATCGTCAAGCGCATGGCCGATGAAGGCACCGTCACCATCGGCGGCAGCGCGGAGGCCATGCTGTGAGCAACGTCGTGCGCTGGCTTGCCCCGGACCTGCTGGCCCAGCCCGAACCGGCGCTGGAGCAGGAGGACGCGTTCGAACTCACCGAGCCGGACCCGGAACACGAACCGGAGCCGCCGCTGCAGCTGCCGACCCTGGAGGAAATCCAGGCGATCCAGGACAGCGCGGAGAAGGAAGGATTCGATCAGGGCCATGCCGAAGGGTACGGCCAGGGCCAGGCGGAGGTGCGTCGCCTCGCCGCGCAGATCGAAGGCATCCTCGACAACTTCAGCCGGCCGCTGGTGCGGCTGGAGAACGAAGTGGTCGGCGCCCTTGGTGAACTGGCGGTGCGCATCGCCGGCGCGCTGGTCGGCCGCGCCTACGAGGCCGAGCCGGCACTGCTGGCGCAGCTGGTCGGCGAAGCGATTGACGCCGTGGGCGGCAGCACCCGCGAGGTGGAAGTGCGGCTGCACCCGGATGACATCGCCGCGCTTGCCCCGCTGCTGAACCTGTCGCCGGCGCAGCGCCTGGTACCGGATACCAGCCTCAGCCGTGGCGACCTGCGCGTGCACGCCGAAGCCGTACGCATCGACGGCACCCTGGAGGCCCGCCTGCGCGGTGCGCTGGATGCGGTGATCCGCCAGACCGGGGCGACGGCATGAGCGCCGCACCGCAAACGACGCCACCGCCGGCCGACTGGGCCGTGGCCCGCAACCTGCGCCTGGCCCGGCGCCTGGACGGCCTGCGCGTGGATACCGCGCATGGCCGTGGGCTGATCCGCGAGGGCGTGCTGCGCCGCGCGGTCGGGCTCACCCTGGAAGCGGTCGGCTGCGAGGCGCCGCTGGGCGCCAGCTGCAAGGTGGAAGTGGTCGATGGTGGCTGGGTCGATGCCGAAGTGGTCGGCTTTGCCGGTGAGCGCACCTACCTGATGCCCAGCGCCGAACTGCACGGCCTGCTGCCCAACGCCCGCGTGGTACCGTCGGCGCGGCGTGGCGGCGTGGAAGTGGGTGAAGGCCTGCTCGGCCGCGTCATCGACAGCGACGGCGTGCCGCTGGATGGCAAGGGCCCGATCCGCGCAGAAGGGCATGTCGGCATGGCCGGCGTGTCGATCAATCCGTTGGCGCGTGAACCGATCACCCAGCCGCTGGACGTGGGCGTGCGCGCGATCAACGCGCTGTTGCCGATCGGCCGCGGCCAGCGTGTCGGCCTGTTCGCCGGTTCCGGCGTCGGCAAGTCGACGCTGCTGGGCATGATGACCCGCTACACCGCTGCCGACGTGATCGTGGTCGGCCTGATTGGTGAACGAGGCCGCGAAGTACGCGATTTCGTCGAGACCACGCTGGGCGAGGAAGGCCTGCGCCGCGCCGTGGTGGTGGCCAGCCCCGCCGACCGGCCACCCTTGGCGCGCCTGCACGGTGCCTACCGTGCCACCGCCATCGCCGAGTGGTTCCGCGACCAGGGCCTGAACGTGCTGCTGCTGATGGACTCGCTGACCCGCTTCGCCCAGGCGCAGCGCGAGATCGGCTTGTCGGTCGGTGAACCACCGACCACCCGCGGTTACCCGCCCTCGGTGTTCGCCAAGCTGCCGGCGCTGGTCGAACGCGCTGGCAACGGCGCAAAGGGCCGCGGCTCGATCACCGCGTTCTACACCGTACTGACCGAAGGCGATGATCCGCAGGATCCGATCGCCGACGCCGCACGCGCGATCCTCGACGGGCACATCCTGCTCTCGCGCCGGGTGGCCGACAGCGGCCTGTACCCGGCCATCGACGTCGAATCGTCGGTCAGCCGCGTGGTCACGGAAATCGCCGACGAGCCGTGGCGCCTGCGCATCCGCAAGTTGAAGCGACTGGTCTCGGCGTACTCGGCCAACCGTGACCTGATCGCGATCGGTGCCTACCAGCGTGGTAACGACGCGGCCACCGACGAAGCCCTGGAGCGCTGGCCGGAAATCATGGAGTTCCTCGGCCAGGACGTTGCAAAGGCCGCAGATCTCCCGCACAGCCAGGCGGCGCTGCAGCGCCTGGTGGAACAAGAGAGTTAAGCCATGAACCAGTCCAAGCGCATCGATCCCCTGCTCAAGCGGGCCCAGGAACACGAGGACGCGGTCGCCCGCGACCTGGCCGAACGCCAGCGCGTGCTCGACACCCATCTGTCGCGCCTGGACGAACTGCGCCGCTATGCCGAGGAGTACGCCAACGCCCAGATGGCAGCGACCAGCCCGGCACAGCTGCTGAACCGCCGCGCCTTCCTTGATCGCCTGGACAGTGCGGTCGAGCAGCAGCAGGCCACGGTCAACGGCAACCGCGAAAAAGTGGAGGCCGAGCGCGCGCGGCTGATCCTGGCCAGCCGTGACAAGGCGGTGCTGGAGCAGCTGGCCGCCAGCTACCGCGCGCAGGAAAAGGTGGTGACCGACCGCCGCGACCAACGCGAGATGGACGACATTGGCGCGCGGCGCGCGCGCCTGGTGCAGGCCGAAGACCAGGACGGCTCCGAGCAGGGAGGCCGCCCGTGATGCCCGCCCCGCTCGCCAGCAGCGCCAACCCGGCCACGCCCGCCACCAGCAACAGTGCCGCGCGCGCCGCGCGCAGCGAAGGCGCAAAGGACTTCAGCCAGCTGCTGCAGGGCGGTGCGCCCTCCGCGCCCGCGCCTGCCGGCAGCGCTACCACACCGACGCCGTCCCCGCCCAGCCAGCCATCGACCGCCGACAGCAATGGCCAGGCACCGGGCGAACGCAGCGCGGACGCGGAAGCGGCAACTGCCGAAACCCCGCCGCTACCGCCCGTTGCCCTGCCCCCGGCTGGACCCGGCACCGACAAGGACAAGCCCGCCGCGACCGAGGACGCCCCGTGGCCACCGATCGGCCTGGCCGGCCTGGTGCTGGCGATGCCGACGCCTGCCGATCCGGCCGTCGCTCTGGCGGGCAGCGCTGCACCGTCACTGGCCAGCGACGGTACGGCGCTACCCACCACTGCCCCCGCCGCGACCCCGACACTGCCTGCAGCCGCGCCGGCAGCGGCAACCGCAGCCCCCGTGGCGGCCGACGGCAAACCGGCGGCGACCAGCGCGGAGGATGCCACCGCGCTGCCATTGCCGGCGATGATCCTGCCCGGCAAGCGCAGCGAGCGCGGCGAAGGCAGTGACGTGGCCGCCGTTGGCGACCGCGCAAATACACCGTTGCTGCACGCACCGGCAGCCGCCGCCGTGCAGGACCTGAAGGCGGCGCTCGCCACCGGCAACGCGATCTTCAATGGCGAACCCACGCCCAAGCCCGTGCTGGGTGACGATGGCTTCGACCAGGCCATCGGCGCACGCCTGGGCTGGCTGGCCGACCAGAAGATCGGCCATGCCCACATCCGCCTGAGCCCGGACGACATGGGGCCGGTCGACGTGCGCCTGCAGTTGAACGGCGACAAGGTGCATGCCAGCTTCAGCAGCCCGCACGTGGACGTGCGCCAGGCACTGGAAAGCAGCCTGCCGCGCCTGCGCGAGCTGCTGGGCGAACAGGGCTTCCAGCTGGCTCACGCCGATGTCGGCCACCACGCGTCTGGTGGTGACGGCAATGCGTCGGGACAACCCGGTGGCGGCGGCATGACCGGCGACGGAGAACCGACGCCGGGCGATGCCAGCGTGTCGTCCGCGCAGTTGATCCGCCAGCGCGGCTTGCTGGACGCCTACGCCTGACAGGTGTGCCAACCAAGGTTGGCACCCACCAGGGCAGGCGGTTGGCACCTCCCCGTATTGCGTTGGTGGGTGCTGAGCTTGCTCCGCACGGCCCTACCTGCACCCCGACGGAATTCCGTCGCACCCTGCGGGCCCAGCCTTCGGCACACCCCTTGCATATCCCGGTGAAGCAACCCTCAGGAGCTTCACCCCGTGGCCGCAGCCGCTGACAAAACCAAGAAGACCGCCGAGAAGGACAAGGCCGCCAAGCCGCGTAGTCCGATCCTGATCACCGCACTGGTGGCCGTACTGGCCGCCGCTGCCGCTGGTGGCGGCGTGTGGTTCTTCACCCAGTCCAAGCACGAAGAGAAGACCGCGCAGGCGCCCAAGAAGAGCGCGACCCCGGCCCCGGCACAGTACTTCGCGCTGGACCCGGCGTTCGTGGTCAACCTCAATGGCCCGGTCGACGGCCCGCGCTACCTGCAGCTGGAGGTCCAGCTGATGACCCGCGACCCGGCCGCGCTGGAAGCGATCAAGACCCATGCCCCGGCCATCCGCGCGCGCCTGCTGATGCTGTTCTCGCAGGTCAGCCCGGACCAGATCGCCGATGTCGCCGGCAAGCAGAAGCTGCAGGCCAGTTCGCTGGCCGAGGTGCAGAAGGTGCTCAAGGCCGAGACCGGCAGCAACGGCGCCGACGATCTGCTGTTCACCAGCTTCGTGACCCAGTAAGGCCCCCCCGATGAATGATCTGCTGTCCCAGGACGAGATCGATGCCCTGCTCCACGGCGTGGACAGCGGCGCGGTCGAGACCGATGCGGAACCCCCGTCAGGCGAAGCGCGCTCGTACGACTTCGCCAGCCAGGACCGCATCATCCGTGGTCGCATGCCGACCCTGGAAATGGTCCACGAGCGCTTCGCGCGCCTGTGGCGGATCGGCCTGTTCAATCTGATCCGGCGCTCGGCCGAGCTGTCGGTGCGCGGCATCGAACTGATCAAGTTCAACGACTACATGCACTCGCTGTATGTGCCGACCAACCTGAACCTGATCCGCTTCAAGCCGCTGCGCGGTACCGGCCTGATCGTGTTCGAGCCGACCCTGGTGTTCGCCATCGTCGACAACTTCTTCGGCGGCGACGGGCGCTACCCGACCCGCATCGAGGGCCGCGAATTCACGGCCACCGAAATGCGGGTGATCCACCTGCTGCTGAAGCAGACCTTCGCCGACCTGCGCGAAGCGTGGGCACCGGTGATGGACGTCGACTTCGAGTACATCAACTCGGAGATCAACCCGCATTTCGCCAACATCGTGACCCCGCGCGAGTACGTGGTGGTGTGCCGCCTGCACGTCGAGCTCGACGGCGGCGGCGGTGACATCCACGTCACCCTGCCCTACTCGATGCTGGAACCGATCCGCGAACTGCTCGACGCCGGCATCCAGAGCGACCGCAACGACCGCGACGAGAGCTGGGGCAAGACCCTGCGCGAGCAGCTCAACATCGCCGAAGTCACCCTGTCCAGCGTACTGGCCAGCAAGCGCATGACCCTGCGCGACCTGACCCAGTTGAAGGTCGGCGACATCCTGCCGATCGAGCTGAGCCCGCAGGTGCCGCTGTGCGTGGAGAACATCCCTGTGTTCACCGGCGAGTTCGGCATCGCCAACGGCATGAACGCCGTGAAGATCACCGCTACCCATCCGCCGGGCACCCGCCCGCGCGTACCCGTCATCCAGGAAGACCCGCAATGAACGATATCGACGCCCTCGAACCGACCCCGGCCCAGTTCAGCAGCCTGCAGGCCGACGAGGCCAACGGTCCGGACCTGAACCTGGACGTGATCCTCGATGTGCCGGTGACCCTGTCGCTGGAAGTCGGTCGTGCCCGCCTGCCGATCCGCAACCTGCTGCAGCTCAACCAGGGTTCAGTGGTGGAACTGGAGCGCGGTGCCGGCGAATCGCTGGACGTGTTCGTCAACGGCACCCTGATCGCCCACGGCGAAGTGGTGGTGATCAATGACCGCTTCGGCGTGCGCCTGACCGACGTGGTCAGCCCGAGCGAGCGGATCCGGAGACTGCGTTGAGCCTGCTGGCCTCCACCCTGCTGGCGGTCGGCAAGACCGCAGCGCCGATCGGCCCGCAGGTCGGCCAGCACGCGGCCGCCGCACCCAGCCTGTTCGGTGCGGTGCTGGCGCTGCTGGCGGTGCTGGCGCTGGTGATCGGCCTGGGCTGGCTGCTCAAGCGCATGCCCGGCAGCGGCTTCCGCCCGGCCGAAGGCATGAGGCTGGTGGCCAGCCTCAGCGTCGGCGCCAAGGAGCGCGTGGTGGTGGTGGAGGTCAACGGCCAGCAATTGCTGCTGGGCGTCACTGCCGGCGGCATCAACACCCTGCATACCCTGCCCGAACCGTTGCCGCCACCGGCGCCGGTGCGCGTGCCGGACTTCAAGAACCTGCCGAATTTCGCCCAGCTGCTGCAGCAGCGGCTGCGCAAGGACCCCTGACATGCGTGTCACCCGTACCCGTGTTGCCACCCTGATGCCGTGGCTGCTGTTGCTTGCCCTGTGCCTGTTGCCGGTGCTGGCGTTCGCCGCGCCCGGCGCCCCGGCCACCCCGCTGCCGGACGTCAACGTCGGCAAGATCGGCGGCCAGCCGGTCAGCCTGCCGCTGCAGACCCTGCTGCTGATGACCGCGATCACCCTGATCCCGTCGATGCTGCTGGTGCTGACCTCGTTCACCCGCATCATCATCGTGCTGGGCCTGCTGCGCCAGGCACTGGGTACCGGCCAGACGCCGTCCAACCAGGTACTGCTGGGCCTGGCCCTGTTCCTCACCGCGATGGTGATGATGCCGACCTGGGACAAGGCGTGGAGCACGGGCATGGCGCCCTATCTCAACGGCGACATTGACTTCCAGACCGCCTGGACATTGACCACGCAGCCGCTGCGCGGGTTCATGCTGGCGCAGATCCGCGAGACCGACCTGATGACCTTCGCCGGCATCGCCGGGCACGGCACCTACGCCAGCCCCGATGCGATCCCGTTCCCGGTGCTGGTCGCTTCGTTCGTCACCAGCGAACTGAAGACCGCTTTCGAGATCGGCTTCCTGATCTTCATTCCGTTCGTGATCATCGATCTGGTCGTCGCCAGCGTGCTGATGTCCATGGGCATGATGATGCTGTCGCCGATGCTGGTGTCGGCACCGTTCAAGATCCTGCTGTTCGTGCTGGTGGATGGCTGGGTGCTGACCGTGGGCACGCTGGCGGCCAGCTTCAATCCTGCGTGACGCGATCCGGCGCGATTGAAAGACAGTCGAGCATGGCTCGACTCTATATAAGAAGGTGGAACCCGAATGTCTCCCGAACTTGCCTTGACCGAACTGCGTGGCGGCCTGATCACCGTGCTGTGGGTGGCCGGCCCGCTGCTGCTCACCGTACTGGTGGTGGGCGTGGTGGTCGGTGTCGTGCAGGCTGCAACCCAGCTCAATGAACCGACCATCGCCTTCGTCGCCAAGGCGGCAGCGCTGACCGCGGTGCTGTTCGCGCTGGGCAGCCTGCTGATCGGCCACCTGGTTGAATTCACCACGCTGCTGTTCCAGCGCATTCCGCACCTGATCGGCTAGGACACGCGCTTCGATGGACGCCGCGACACAGATGGCGGCCGACGGCCTGCAGGCCTTCGGCATGATCGGCACCGTGCTGTGGACCATGCTGCGCATCGGCGCGGTGGCCATGGCCATGCCCATGGTCGGCACGCGTGCGGTGCCGTCGCGGGTGCGCGTGGTACTGGCCGGCACCCTGGCCATTGCACTGGCGCCGCTGCTGCCACCGGTACCGGACTGGACCGGCTTCGACGCGGCTACGGTGCTGACCATCGCGCGCGAACTGGCCATCGGCGTTTCCATCGGTTTCATGCTGCGGCTGGTATTCGAAGCCGGTGCGATGGCCGGCGAACTGATCGCGCAGGGCACCGGCCTGGCCTTCGCGCAGATGAGCGACCCGCTGCGCGGTGGCACTTCGGGTGTGATCGGCCAGTGGTTCTACCTGCTGTTCGGCCTGCTGTTCTTCACCGCCAACGGCCACCTGGCGTTGATTTCGCTGCTGGTCGACAGCTACCGCGCACTGCCGATCGGCGCCCCGCTGCCGGACCCGCACGCCTTCTTCAGCATCGCCCCGACCTTCCTGCTGACCGTGCTGCGCGGCGCGCTGACGCTGGCCATTCCGCTCACCGTGGCGATGCTGGCGGTGAACCTGGCCTTCGGCGTACTGGCGCGTGCCGCCCCTGCGCTGAATCCGATCCAGCTGGGCCTGCCGGTCTCGCTGCTGCTGGGCCTGTTCCTGCTGGCCCTGCTGGCAGGGGAAATGGGGCCGCCGGTACAGCGCCTGTTCGACGCCGCCTTCCAGGCTGCGGACGCGGTCACACACTGACCCGATCATCACGTTCTACTGCTTGCCATGCATTTGTTTCTGTAGAGCCGAGCCCATGCTCGGCTGCCGCTCCTGCCGAAGGCAGCCGAGCATGGGCTCGGCTCTACAGAGGCGCAATTTCACGTATTGCCGCTTGAAGTCCCCCCCGGTCTGCGCGTTAGAGTGAATGCGCGGCAACCGGGGGGATGCCGCACATGGCCGGCGTCGTGCGTCGGCCTGCCTCATGCATGCCCCACCGTGGTTTCCGTCGACAGGCAGGTCCGGGAGACTGACGAATGCTGGTAGGCACGTACAACCCGTGGCTGGTGGCGATCTCGCTGCTGGTCGCCGTGATGGCTTCATACACCGCGCTGGCGATGGCCGGGCGCACGGTGACCGCACCGGGCAGGGGCGCGGCCTGGTGGTGGCGGCTGGGCGGCGGCTTCGCCATGGGCCTGGGCATCTGGTCGATGCATTTCATCGGCATGCTGGCTTTCGACCTGCCCATTCCATTGGGCTACGACCTTCCCATCACCCTGCTCTCGCTTGCGCTTGCCATCGCCTCATCGGTGTTCGCGCTGTGGCTGGTCTCGCTGCGCACCCTGCCCCACCCGCGATTGGCGGTCGGCGCCCTGCTGATGGGCACCGGCATCGCCGGCATGCATTACGTTGGCATGGCTGCAATGCGCATGCAGCCGGGCATCGACTACGACCCGGGTTGGCTGCTGTTCTCGCTGATGGTGGCGGTGGCTGCCTCCTGGACCGCGCTGTACGTGGCGTTCCGGCTGCGCGCCCAGCGCACCCGCATCGGTGATCGACTGGCGGCGGCGGGCCTGCTCGGCCTGGCCATCGTCGGCATGCATTACACCGGCATGGCCGCTGCGCGCTTCCCGGAAGGCAGCGTCTGCGGCGCGGCGGTCGGCGATGGCCTGCAGAACGAGTGGCTGGCGATGCTGGTGGTAGTGCTGACCGTGGCGATCCTGGCCGTGGTGCTGGTGGTCTCATGGCTGGACCAGCGCGTGGAAGCGCAACTGCTGCGGCTGCGCAATTCGATGCTGAGCACCTCGTTGACCGACGCGCAGCAGGAACTGACCCAGGCCGCGCTGCACGATCCGCTCACCCGCCTGCCCAACCGCCTGCTGCTGCAGCGGCGCATCGTGCAGGCACTGGCCGAGGCCGAACAGGGCGGCAACCGCTTCGCGGTGATGTTCATGGACCTGGACGGCTTCAAGCAGGTCAATGATGCCTACGGCCATCAGGCCGGTGATGCGCTGCTGGTGGCGGTGGCCGAACGCACCCGCCAGCTGCTGCGCCCGCACGATATGCTGGCACGGCTGGGCGGCGACGAGTTCGTGCTGGTGGTGCGCATCGAGCACGACGAGGACCTGCCGACCCTGGCCCGGCGCATCCTGCAGGCGGTGGGCAGCGGCCCGTTGCTGCCGGACAACGAACTGCAGGTGACCGCCAGCATCGGCGTGGCGATCTGCCCGGACCACGCCGCCAGCGAGCGCCAGTTGATGGCCTTCGCCGACGCGGCGATGTACCAGGCCAAGGAGTCCGGTCGCAACGCCTTCGTGCTGTTCGCCGACTGGATGAACGACAGTGCCGAGCAGCAGTTCCGGCTGCTGGCCGACCTGCGCCGCGCCATCGGCAGCGAGCAGCTGTTCCTGCACTATCAGCCGAAGATCCGCGTGGCCACGCAGAAGGTGGCCGGCGCCGAAGCGCTGATCCGCTGGCGCCATCCGGAACACGGCCTGATTCCCCCCGACCGCTTCATCCGCCTGGCCGAGCGCAGCGGTGCGATCAACGAGATCGGGCGCTGGGCGCTGGACCAGGCCTGCCAGCAGCTGCGGCGCTGGCACGACACCGGGCATGAAAGCTGGTCGATGTCGGTGAACCTGTCGCCGGTGCAGTTCAGTTCGCCGCACCTGCTGCAGGATGTGCGCGAGGTGATCGAGCGCCATGGCATTGCCCCGCGCCACCTGGTGCTGGAGATCACTGAAAGCACCGTCATGCGCGATACCGATACCAGTCTTCGCCTGCTGCAGGCGCTGTCGGCGCTGGGCGTGGGCATCTCCATCGATGATTTCGGAACCGGCTATTCCAGCCTGCTGTACCTGAAGCGGCTGCCGGCCACCGAGATCAAGATCGACCATGCGTTCGTGCGCGACCTGGAACACAGTGCCGAAGACGTGGTGATCGTCTCGGCGATCGTGGCGCTGGGCCATGCGCTGGACATGGACATCGTCGCCGAGGGCGTGGAGACCGCCGCGCAGCGCGCCTATCTGGAACGCCTGGGCTGCGACTTCCTGCAGGGATACCTGCTGGGCCGCCCGGTGGATGCGGCGCGCTTCATGCAGCTGCACGACCTGCCCCGGCCGCGGGTGGAACTGGCACAGAGCCCGCCGCCGCAATACCCGCCCGGCTGACACCGGGCCACGCGCGCCCGCCATCACGGAACGATTCCTGCGGCACTCTGCTGTAGAGCCGAGCTCATGCCCGGCTGTGCTTCGCGCCTGGCCCCAACCGTAGCCGAGCGTGGGCTCGGCTCTACAGAACGGGCCGTCGGTAGATCCACGCCAGGCGTGGAACGGTTCTTGCACGCACCCCGGCACCCCCTGCCGCAGTGCCCGTGATGTCCGAGAACGAATCCGCCGGCGAAAAGACCGAACAACCAACCGAAAAACGCCTGCGCGACGCCCGTGAACAGGGCAACCTGCCGCGCTCGCGCGAACTTGGCACCGCCGCCGTGTTCGGCGCCGGCGTGCTGGCGGTGATGGCCATGAGCGGCTCGATCGGCCGTGGCGCCACGGCCTGGATGAAGCACGCGCTCAGCCCCGAACAGAGCCTGCGGCAGAACCCGAAGGAACTGTTCGGCCACTTCGGCGACCTGCTGCTGCAGTTCATGCTGGTGATCGCACCGCTGGTGCTGGTCTGCCTGCTGGCCAGCTTCGTCGCCCCGCTGGTGATGGGCGGCCTGCGCTGGTCGCAGAAGGCGTTGCTGCCCGACATCAACCGCATGAACCCGATGAGCGGGCTCAAGCGCCTGTATGGCCCGGAGGCGATTGCCGAATTCACCAAATCGCTGCTGCGCGTGGCCTTCGTCGGCGTCGCCGCCGGGCTGGTGGTCTGGACCGGCTTCGACACCCTGCGCGGGCTGATCCACCACCCGCTGGAAACCGCCATCACCGATGGCCTGGGCTTCACCCTTCGCCTGCTGCTGGCCACCGCCGGCGCGATGCTGGTGCTGGCCGCCATCGATGCGCCGTACCAGCGCTGGAACTGGATGCGCAAGCTGAAGATGACCCGCGAGGAACTGCGCCGGGAAATGAAGGAAAGCGAGGGCAGCCCCGAGGTGAAGGGCCGCATCCGCCAGCTGCAGCAGCAGATGGCCAACCGCCGGATGATGGAGGCGGTGCCCACTGCCGACGTGGTGGTGGTCAACCCCACCCACTACGCGGTGGCCCTGAAGTACGAGGGCGGCGCCATGAACGCCCCCACCGTGGTCGCGCTGGGCGTGGACGAAACCGCCCTGCGCATCCGTGAAGTGGCCGACGGCAACAAGGTGGCGATCGTCTCCGCCCCGCCTTTGGCACGCGCCTTGTATCGGGAAGGCCAACTCGGAAAGGAAATCCCCGTGAGACTGTATTCGGCCGTCGCCCAGGTCCTGTCCTACGTCTACCAGCTGCGCGCCTGGCGCACTGGCCCGATGCCGGACGCCCCGCACATCCAGGTGGATGAATTCGGCAAGGGAGGCCGCCCGTGAGCGCCCAGCCCTCCGCCGGTTTCAACACCCGCCGCGCCCTGGAAATGATCCGCCAGGGCCTTGGCGCGCCGCTGATCGTGCTGGCCCTGCTGGCCATGGTCGTGGTGCCGCTGGCCGCGCCGGTGCTCGATGCGCTGTTCACCTTCAACATCGCCATCTCGCTGATGGTGCTGCTGGCGGTGGTCTACGTGAAGCGCCCGCTGGACTTCACCATCTTCCCGATCGTGCTGCTGATCACCACCATGCTGCGGCTGGCGCTGAACGTGGCCTCCACCCGCGTGATCCTGCTGAACGGCCAGAACGGCCATGATGCCGCGGGCAAGGTCATCGCCGCCTTCGGTGAATTCGTGATCGGCGGCAACTATGCGGTCGGCATCGTGGTGTTCGCGATCCTGACCATCATCAATTTCGTGGTCATTACCAAGGGTGCCGGCCGCGTTTCGGAAGTGACCGCGCGCTTCATCCTGGACGCGATGCCCGGCAAGCAGATGGCGATCGACGCCGACCTCAACGCCGGTTTGCTGACGCGTGAAGAAGCCAAGCTGCGCCGCGAGGAAGTGCGTGAGGAAGCCGACTTCTACGGTGCGATGGACGGCGCCAGCAAGTTCATCCGCGGCGATGCCATTGCCGGCATCCTGATCCTGTTCATCAACATGCTCGGCGGCCTGGCCGTGGGCGTGCTGCAGCATGGCATGCCGTTCGGCGAAGCCGCCGCCACCTACACCCTGCTGTCGATCGGTGACGGCCTGGTAGCGCAGCTGCCGGCCCTGCTGGTCTCCAGCGCCGTGGCCATGCTGGTTACCCGCGCCTCGCGCTCGCAGGACATGGCCCAGGCCATGACCGGCCAGGTGTTCGGCCAGTACCGTGCGCTGGCGATCACCGCCGGCATCATCGGCGTGGTCGGCCTGGTGCCGGGCATGCCCAACGTCGCTTTCCTGACGCTGGCCGCGATCCTCGGCTTCATCGCCTGGAAGCTGTACCGCAAGGGCAAGGCGCCGGCTGCCGATGCGGCAGGCGGTGGCACCGATGCCGCCGCACTCAACGCACTCGGCCGCCCGGCCGCACCGGCACCGACTGCCGAACTGAGCTGGGACGAACTGCGCCCGGTCGATCCGCTGGGCCTGGAGGTCGGCTACCGGCTGATCCCGCTGGTGGACAGCAACCAGGGCGGCGAACTGATGGCGCGCATCAAGGGCGTGCGCCGCAAGCTCACCCAGGATGTCGGCTTCCTGATCCCGTCGGTGCACATCCGCGACAACCTGGAACTGCCGGCCAACGGCTACCGCGTGCTGGTGCACGGCGTGCCGGTGGCCACCGCCGAGATCCACCCCGACCGCGAGCTGGCGCTGGACCCGGGCAGCGCGCTCGGCGCGCTGGAAGGCATCGCCGGCAAGGACCCCGCGTTCGGCCTGGACGCCACCTGGATCCAGCCGCACCAGCGCGCCCAGGCCGAAACGCTGGGCTACACCGTGGTCGATCCGGCCACCGTGGTCGCCACCCATCTGTCGCACCTGATCCGTGAGCACGCGCCGGAACTGCTCGGCCACGAAGAAGTGCAGCACCTGCTGGCCAACCTGGCCAAGAGCGCGCCCAAGCTCGTCGAAGATCTGACGCCGAAGGCGTTGCCGCTGTCGGCGGTGGTGCGCGTGCTGCAGAACCTGCTGGTCGAGCGCATTCCGATCCGCCAGCTGCGCAAGATCGCCGAGGCACTGGTCGAACATGCGCCCAGCAGCCAGGACCCGGCCGTGCTGACCGCCGCTGTTCGCACCGCACTGGGCCGCTTCATCGTGCAGGAGATCGCCGGAATGTCGGCGGAGCTGCCGGTATTCACCCTCAACCCGCAATTGGAACGTGTCTTGCAGGAGTCCACGCAGGGCAACGGCGCCGCGCTGGAACCCGGACTCGCTGAGCGACTGCACCAGAGCCTGGCCGAATGTGTCAGCAAGCAGGAAGCCCGCAACGAGCCCGCGGTCGTGCTGGTACCTGGCCCGGTGCGCGCCGCGCTGGCCCGCCTGGTCCGCCACAGCGTTCCGTCGCTGTCGGTCCTGGCCTACAGCGAGGTGCCGGAGGACAAGCGCCTGAAGCTGGTCGGAACGATCAGCTGACGCCGCCCTGCGATGCGCCAGAAAACAGACACCACTTTCGAACCAACGCAACAGACAGATACCAAGGGGAACCCGCACCGTGCAGACCACCGACCACCCGAGTTCTCCGACCGCCACCCCGCCGTCTTCGCCCCGTGACCACAGCATGAAAATCAAACGATTCGTCGCCGCCGACATGCGCTCGGCCATGAACCTGGTGCGCAAGGAACATGGTCCTGACGCCGTGATCCTGTCCAACCGCCGGATCGAGGAAGGCATCGAGATCGTCGCCGCCGCCAACTACGACGAGAGCGCCGTGCAGCGTGCACTGGAAGCCTCGCGCCGTGACGTCGCACCGCCGCCGGCACCCAAGCCGCGCACCGCCGCCGACGCGGTGATCGCCGCCGTCACCCGCCGCCGCAGCAGCACCCCGGCGCCGGAACCGGTCGCGGCCACCACCTCGGCAGTGGCCGCCCTCGCCCGCGCCGCCGTCGGTGCCACCGGCCGCACCCTGGACAGCGCCGACGAGATCGTGCCGACCCGGGGCAGCACCGGCTTCGCCGCCACCCTGGCCCGCGCCGCCGTCAACGAACCGGCACCGCCGGACCAGATCTTCGCCCCGTTCGCCGAGGCCATCGTTGCACCGGCCGCCACCGTGCCGGCCAACCGCGCGCGCTTCCAGATCGACCCGCCGCACGAGGCGCATCACGAAAGCGTGGCCCCGGCCGTGCTGCCGCCGCCGCTGCCGACCGCTGCCGTGATCGACGCGCAGCCCGGGATCGCCGCCAGCGAACCGGCAGCGGTCGAAGCCGCTATCGAGGCCAGCCCGGCCCCCATGCTGGCCCCGGCACCGACGCTGACCGTGGTTGCCCAGGACGACGCCGAGATCCGCCAGCTGCGCCAGGAAGTGGCCGGCATGCGCCAGGTGATCGAGCGCGAGATGAACCGCTTCACCGATGAGCGCCTGCGTGGCAGCCCGGTGCGCGCCACCGCGCTGGACCTGATGGACGAGTACGGTTTCGACGCCGGGCTGGCCCGCGACGTGGCCATGCAGATCCCGCTGGAAACCGAAGCCCATCGTGGCCGCGGCCTGATGCTGGGGCTGATCTCGCGCAAGCTGCCGATCGCCCCGGTCGACCCGCTGGAAGAAGGCGGCGTGATCGCGCTGGTCGGCCCGACCGGCGCCGGCAAGACCACCACCATCGCCAAGCTGGCCTCGCGCTTCGCCGAGAAGCACGCCCCGCGTGACGTCGCCCTGGTCACCACCGACACCACCCGCATCGGCGCCCGTGAACAGCTGTATGGCTACGGCCGCCAGCTCGGCATCGCCGTGCACGAGGCCAACAGCGGCACCGACCTGGACCAGCTGCTGGAACGCTTGAAGGACTACAAGCTGGTGCTGATCGATACCGCCGGCCTGGGCCCGCGCGACCGTGCCCTGGCCGCCCAGCTGCAGTGGCTGCGCGCCGCGCGCCAGGTGCGCACCCTGCTGGTGCTGCCGGCCAACACCAGCTTCGGCGACATGGACGAGGTGGTGCGCCGCTTCGGTGCGGCCAACCTGCAGGGCCTGGTGCTGAGCAAGCTGGACGAGACCGGCCGCTTCGGCAACGCCCTGTCGGTGGCCGTGGACCACGTCCTGCCGATCACCTGGGTGACCGATGGCCAGGACGTCCCGGAGGACCTGCACCGGGCCAGTGCAGCCAATCTTGTACTTCGCCTTGAAGATTTGCGCCGAGCGGCCGATATGCCCTGCAACCCGGAGTTGAACCATGCCGTCGCGTGAGTACGCCAAGCTGACCAAGACCTTCCCGCTGTCGGCCACCCGCAGCGAGCCGCTCGGCCCTGTGCGCACCATCGCGGTGACCGGCGGCAAGGGCGGCGTGGGCAAGACGAATGTGTCCGCCAACCTGGCGGTGGCGCTGGCCGGCATGGGCAAGCGCACGCTGCTGCTGGACGCCGACCTCGGCCTGGCCAACATCGACGTGATCCTGGGCTTGAACCCCACCTTTACGCTGGCCGACCTGGTGGCCGGCCGCTGCTCGCTGGACGACGTCATCGTCGAAGGCCCGAACGGCGTGCTGGTGGTCCCGGCCGCTTCCGGCCGCCGGCACATGGCCGAGCTGGCCCCGGCCGAGCATGTCGGCCTGGTCAACGTGTTCTCCGAACTGGAACGCGAGCTGGACATCATGGTGGTCGATACCGCCGCCGGCATCACCGACGGCGTGCTGACCTTCTGCCAGGCCGCGCAGGACACCGTGGTGGTGGTCTGTGACGAACCAGCCTCGATCACCGACGCCTACGCACTGATCAAGGTGCTGTCGCGCGAGCGCGGCGTGGACCGCATCCAGGTGGTGGCCAACATGGTGCGCGACCCGAACGAGGGCCGTGTGCTGTACGAGAAGCTGACCCGCGTCTGCGAGAAGTTCCTCGCCGATGTCTCGCTGAACTACCTGGGCTGCGTGCCGCAGGATGACTGGCTGCGCCTGTCGGTGCAGCGCCAGCAGCCGGTGGTGAAGGCCTATCCATCCAGCCCGTCGGCGCTGGCGATCACCGAGATCGCACGCCGCACCGCGCGCTGGCAGGCACCGACCGAACCGCGCGGTGGCGTCGAGTTCTTCCTCGAACGCATCCTCAAGCAGCGTGGGGTGGCCGCATGAAAGGCGCCGCCCACCAGTACAGGGAAGTCCAGCGCTCGGCGGCCAACGAGGTCATCGCCCAGCATTCGGACCTGGTGCGACGCATCGCCCACCACCTGGCCGCGCGCCTGCCGGCCAGCGTCGAAGTCGATGATCTGATCCAGGCCGGCATGATGGGCCTGATCGAAGCCTCGCGCAGCTACGACGCCGACCAGGGCGCCTCGTTCGAGACCTATGCCTCGATCCGCATCCGCGGCTCGATGATCGACGAGATCCGCCGTGGCGACTGGGTGCCGCGCTCGGTGCACCGCCGTGCCCGTGATGCCGCCGCCACCATCCGCCGCCTGGAACAGAGCACGGGCCGTGCCGCCAGCGCCACCGAAGTGGCCGCCGCGATGGAGATGCCGCTGCCCGAATACCTGCGCCTGATGGAAGACGCCGCACGTGGCCAGGTGCTGAGCCTGGAGTCGCGCATCGAAGACCAGGGCGAACTGGATACTGTCGCCCAGGGCGGCCCGACTCCACAACAGGTGCTGGAGCGCGGCGAGTTCGGCCGTGAGCTGGGCAAGGCCATCGGCCACCTGCCCGAGCGCGAACAGCTGGTGCTCTCGCTGTACTACGAGCAGGAGCTGAACCTGAAGGAGATCGGCGCGGTGCTCGGCGTGAGCGAGTCGCGGGTCTGCCAGATCCATGGCCAGGCCGTGCTGCGCCTGCGCGGCCGCCTGAAGATTTTCGAGGCCGTCGACGCCGGCCTGGAAGAATGAACATCCCCGAGGCGACTGCCCCCGGCCGCCCGGAATGAACAACAAAGGAACTCTGCTTTGAACAAGAACATGCGCATCCTCATCGTCGACGACTTCTCGACCATGCGTCGAATCGTCAAGAACCTGCTGGGCGATCTGGGCTTCACCAACACCGCCGAAGCCGAGGACGGGCATGCCGCGCTGTCGCTGCTGCAGAGCCAGCCCTTCGATTTCGTCGTCACCGACTGGAACATGCCGGTGATGACCGGCATCGAACTGCTCAAGGCGATCCGTGCCGACGCCAAGCTGAAGACCCTGCCGGTGCTGATGGTCACCGCCGAAGCCAAGCGCGAGCAGATCATCGAAGCGGCCCAGAACGGCGTGAACGGCTACATCATCAAGCCGTTCACCGCGCAGACGCTGGAAGAGAAGCTGGGCAAGATCTTCGAACGCCTGGCGGCCAGCGCCTGATGGATACCACGGTCGACAAGAACGCCCTCGCCCTGCGCCTGCAGGAAGCCCTGGATGCCCTGGAGTCCGGTGACGAAGCCGCCTGGCGGCAACGCATCGACGGACTGGTCGCGCTGCGCACGCAGCCGATGATGAGTGGCCTCTCGCGGCTGGCCCGCGAGCTGGGGCAGGCCCTGGGCGAACTGCCGACCGTGCCCAGCGAGGCCGGCGAACTGGACGATGCGTGCGCACGTCTGGACCACGTGGTGGCGATGACCGAACAGGCTACCCACCGCACCCTGGACCTGGCCGAGGAATGCCGCAGCCTGACCGAGCAGCTGCGCGCCGAAGGCCTGCAGCCAGGCCAGGACGTGCAGCTCGAGCGCATCCGCCACAACCTGACCGAGATCGCCCTGACCCAGAGCTACCAGGACCTGACCGGGCAGATCATCCGTCGCGTGGTCGGCATCGTCCGCCGCGTGCATGAAGGCTTCGGCGCGCTCGGCCTGCCGCCGGAACAGCATCGCACCGACCCGGAACTGGCCGGGCCGGCACTGAAGGGACTGGACCGCCACGCGGTCTCGCAGAACGACGCCGACGACCTGTTGTCGGATCTGGGGCTGTAAGCATGAGCGCGGTATCCGACGACATCACTGCCGATTTCATCATCGAGGCACAGGAAATCCTGGATCGCCTCGGCGAACAGCTGGTGTCGCTGGAGCAGGCACCGCAGGACACCGAACAGCTCAACGCGGTGTTCCGGGGCTACCACACGCTCAAGGGCGGCGCGGGTTTCCTCGGTGTCACCGCCATGGTCGAGCTGTGCCACGCCGCTGAAGAGGCGCTGGGCGCTGCACGTGCCGGCCAGGCCGTGCTGCAGGCCCATCACTTCGACGCCGCCCAGCAATCGCTGGACTACCTGCAGTCGATGCTCGATGCCGTGTCTTCCGGCACCGAGCCGGGCTATGCACCGCCGGACCTGATCGCCCAGTTCGACGTGCATGGCGGTGCAGCAGCGCCTGCCGCCGCTGCCGCCGCACCGGCGGCCGGTGCCGGCGACCTGATCACCGACGACGAGTTCGAGGCGCTGCTCGACCAGCTGCACGGTGGCAACGCACCGACTGCGGTGGCGCCGGCAAAGAAGGCCGACGACGGCCAGATCAGCGAAGATGAGTTCGAAGCCCTGCTCGACCAGCTGCACGGTGGCGCCGCACCCGGCGCCAGGCCCGCGGCTGCGGTGGCGCCGGCACCGATCGCCGCCCCGCGCCCGGCCACCGCACCGGCACCGGTGGCCAAGCCGGCCGCCAAGCCGCTGGCCGAAGCCGAACACACCGTGCGCGTGGACACCAAGCGCCTGGATGCGATCGTCAACCTGATCGGCGAACTGGTGCTGTCGCGCAACCGGCTCAAGACCCTGCGTGCGCGCCTGCGCGACGAGGAGCTGGACCGCGCCGTGTCCACCCTGGACATCGCCACCGCGCGCCTGCAGTCGGCGGTGATGCGCACCCGCATGCAGCCGGTGGGCAAGGTATTCTCGCGCTTCCCCAAGGTCGCCCGCGACGTCGCCCGCTCGCTGAAGAAGGAAGTGGACCTGGAGCTGATCGGCGCCGAGACCGAGCTCGACCGCAACCTGGTCGAAGCGCTGGCCGACCCGCTGGTGCATCTGGTCCGCAACGCCATCGACCATGGCGTGGAAATGCCCGACCTGCGCGAAGCGCAGGGCAAGCCGCGGATGGGCCATGTGCGGCTGTCGGCGCAGCAGGAAGGTGACTACGTCAGCATCGAGGTGCAGGACGATGGCGCCGGCATCGATCCGGAAAAGCTGCGCGCGAAGGCACGCGAGAAGGGCCTGATCGATCCGGAAGCCGCCGCCCGCCTGAGCAGCGAGGAGTGCCTGCACCTGGTGTTCCTGCCCGGCTTCTCGACCAAGCAGCAGGTCACGGATATTTCCGGACGCGGCGTCGGCATGGACGTGGTGCAGTCGCGCATCCGCGAACTCAGCGGGCAGATCCAGATCCAGTCGGAGCTGGGCCGCGGCAGCCGCTTCCTGATCCGCGTGCCGCTGACCCTGGCGATCCTGCCGACCCTGCTGGTGCAGGCCGGCGAGGACGTCTATGCGCTGCCGCTGGCGCGCGTGATGGAGGTACTGCACGCGCCGCGCACCTCGCTGGGCTGGTTCGATGGCCGTGCCGTGCTCGACCGCCGTTCGCACACGCTGCCGCTGGTCGATCTGCGGCAGTGGCTGGATGTGACCCCGGCCGCATCGACCCTGCTGACCATCGTGGTGCTGCAGGCCGGCGAAGCGCGCTTCGGCCTGGTCGTGGACCAGGTCCGTGGGCGCGAGGAAGTGGTCATCAAGCCACTGCCGAAGGCCCTGCGCGGCCTGCGCGGTTACGCCGGTGCAACCTTGATCGGCGATGGTCGCATGGCGCTGATCCTGGATGTGGATGGCCTGCGCAGCCCGCACGACTGACCCGCTTGCTGAACCCGTAAAACCGTGAAGTCGCACCAGTAGCCCGTACCGGTGTCTCAAGTCCCATTCATACAAGCCGATACCGGATCCATGGATAGACTCAGCCTCATTGGACTCTTTCTCGCCCTGGCCTCGCTGGTCGGTGGCAGCATCCTCAAGGGCGCCGGCCTGGCGTCGTTGTGGTCGCCTGCGGCGTTCGTGATCGTCATCGTCGGCACCGTTGCCGCGATCCTGCTGCACACCTCGCCGGCGGTGTTCAAGCATGCGTTCAAGATCGTGCGCTGGGTCGTGCGCCCGCCGCACAGCGATCGCCGCGAACTGATCCAGCAGATCGTCGAGTGGAGCAACATCGCCCGCCGCCAGGGCCTGCTCGGCCTGGAATCGCAGGTGGAGGCGCAGCAGGACCCGTTCCTGCGCAAGGGCCTGCAGTTGCTGGTGGACGGTGTCGAGCCCGAATCGATGCGGCACATGCTGGAAATCGAACTGGGCAGCCAGGAACACCAGGACCAGGCCGGCGCCAAGGTGTTCGAAGCGATGGGCATCTACGCACCGACGCTCGGCATCATCGGCGCCGTGCTGGGCCTGATCGCGGTGATGAAGAACCTGGCCGACCCGAGCAAGCTCGGCCACGGCATCGCTGCGGCGTTCACCGCCACGATCTACGGCATCGCCTCGGCCAACCTGCTGTTCCTGCCGATCGCCGCCAAGCTCAAGAGCGTGATCTCGCACAACACGCGCGACCGCGAAATGGTCATCGAAGGCCTGATCTCGATCGCCCAGGGCGAGAACCCGCGCAACATCGAAACCAACCTCTCCGGCTTCCTGCACTGACATGGCCCGCCGCAAGCACCACGAAGAGCACGCCAACCACGAGGCATGGGCGATCCCCTATGCCGACCTGATGACGCTGCTGCTCGCCTTCTTCGTGGTCATGTACGCGATCTCGTCGGTGAACGAGGGCAAGTACCGGATCATGGCCGACGCGCTCACCGATGCCTTCGGTGGCGCGCCGCGCACGATCAATCCGGTGCAGGTGGGCAACAAGCAGGTGCAGGGTGGCGGCTGGGACAGCCCGTCGGTGATCAAGTCCGGCACCAAGATCGGACCATCCGCGCCGGCGCCCTCGCACGACCCGACGCTGCTGCCGTCGATGGCCTCGCAGATGCGCATGCCGGTGTCGGTGCACAACCAGGAGCAGATCGCCCGTGCCGAGCGCCAGCTCAACACGATTGCCGACCGCCTCACCGCCGCCCTGGCGCCGCTGATCGACCGCGGCATGATCAGCGTGCGCCGCACGGAACTGTGGATCGAGGTCGAGATCAACAGCGACATCCTGTTCCCCACCGGCTCGGCCGCACTGGACGTACATGCACGGCAGACCCTGGCCAGCCTGGCCGAGGTGCTGCGCGACGTGCCCAACAGCGTGCGCGTGGAAGGCCACACCGACAACGTGCCGATCGCTACCGCCACCTTCCCGTCGAACTGGGAGCTGTCGGCCGGACGCGCCGCCAGCGTGGTGCATCTGTTCGCCGACCAGGGCGTGCAGCCGTCGCGGCTGGCGATGGTCGGCTATGGCCAGTTCCGCCCGCGCGAAGAGAACGACAGCGCACAGGGCCGCAACCGCAACCGCCGGGTGATGGTCATCATCCTGGCCGACACCTCGCATTCGGTGGACCCGCTCGGCCAGCGCCTGAACGCAGCCACCGGCGCCACCGGCAGCACCGTCACCGAACAGGCCGCCGCAACGCCGGCCAGCGCCCCCACCTCCCCCATCGCACCGGTGACGTTGCCACCGGTGCCGGCTGGCAGCCGCGTCGGCGCCGCCGTTCCCCCGGCAATGAAGGAGTAATCCGATGCGCATCTGGGCAGTCGCCAACCAGAAGGGCGGAGTCGGCAAGACCACCACCACCCTCGCCCTCGGCCGCGGCCTGGCCGCGCTCGGCCATCGCGTGCTGCTGATCGACCTCGATCCGCATGCTTCGCTCAGCCGCGCCTTCGGCGTGCCGGTGGACCCGCCGCCGGCCGGCGTGCTGGAGCTGTTCGGCGCACCGCCGGCGGACCTGTCCGGCCTGTGCCATGCCAGCAACATCCAGGGCCTGGACTACGTCTGCGCGCAGTCCGCGCTGGCCACGCTTGAACGCCGTAGCGCCAACCAACCCGGCCTCGGCCTGGCCCTGCAGAACGCGCTGGCGCGCCACCAGGGCCAGCACGATTACATCCTGCTGGACTGCGCACCGACGCTCGGCCTGCTGATGATCAACGCACTGGCTGCCGCCGATCGCCTGATCATTCCGACCCAGGCCGAGCCGCTGGCGCTGCACGGCCTGGATGGCATGGTCCGCACCGGCGAGATGGTCGAGCGTTCGCGCCGCCGGCCGCTGCCGATCTCGATCCTGCCAACCCTGTTCGACCGCCGCACCCGCGCCGGCAACGAATCGCTGCGCACCATGCAGGACCGCCATGGCAGCCGCGTCTGGGAAGACGCGATTCCGATCGACACCCGCATCAGCAACGCCGCCGGGCTGACCCTGCCGAGCGTCGGCGAAGATTACCCGGGGCGTGGCCTGGCTGCCTACCGGCGCGCCTTGAACTGGATCCTCGGCGAGGATGCCCGCGCCCTGGAGCAGGCCGCATGAACAGCACCGGCATCCTCGACGACTACCTGGACGAACTGCTGGGCGAGGCGATCGCCCCGGCCGCCGCTCCCCTCCCCGCGCCGATCAGCACCGCCCCGGCCACGGCCACCGAAGCCGCCGCCGAACGCGAACCCACCTGGGATGACCTGCCGGCCGAGGTGATCTACGAAACCGAAACCGAGAGCGTTGCCGCTGCCCCTGCCGTGGACAATGCCGCACTGGAAGCCGCTTTCGATGCCGCGTCCGCGCCCGTCAGCGTGATCGATGCCGAACGCGAACCCACGTGGGACGACCTGCCCGCTGAAGTGGTCAACGAAACGGATGCCGTCGTCGCGGCCCCGGCCGAGGATGAGGCTGCACTGGAGGCCGCCTTCGAGGCCGCCGCCGCGCCGGCCAGCGCCGGGTCCACCGAACGCGAGCCGACCTGGGATGACCTGCCCGACGAGGTCATCCACGAAACCGCGCCGGCACCCGCTGCGGCCGCTGCGAACACCGGCCCGGAACCCACCTGGGACGATCTGCCGGACGAAGTGATCTACGAGACCGACCCGGCGGACAGCCATCGTCTCGCCCACACCGACAGCCCCGGCCTGCAGGCCGCCTTCGAGGCAGCCGCTGGTGGCGAAGACGTGCCTGCGCCGGCGCCCGCCGTGGTCGCAGCGCCGGTGGCACCCCCGGCGGCACGCCCTGCACCGGCCCCGGCCGCACGCGCCGCCACGCCGCCGCCGCGCGTCGCCGTCGATGCACCCGCAGGCAACCGCCCCGGCACCTGGCAGGAGCTGCAGGCGCAGGCCCACCAACCGGCCCGCAGCCCGCATCCGCAGAACCGTCGCGCCGGTGAACGCACCTCGCGCTGGCTGCGCCTGCGCTGCGGCACCCAGGCCTATGCGCTGGAACTGCTGAAGGTCCAGGAGGTCGTGCTGCCGGTGCCGCTGCTGCCGTTGCGCGGCACCGCTGCCGCCATGCTGGGCATCATGAACCTGCGCGGCCAGGTGGTCCCGGTGATGGACCTGGGCCTGCACCTGGGCGCGGCTGCCGCCGAGGACGACGCCCAGACCCGCATCGTGGTGCTGGAAGAAGACGGCGAGACCATCGGCCTGCGCGTGTCGGCAGTGGAAGATGTCGCCAACCTCACCGATTCGCAGATCGAACCTCCCGATACCGCACGCATCTGCCAGATTTCCAACGACCTGTTCCGCGGCGTGGCCCGGGTCAGCCAGCGCCCGATGATCCTGCTCGACGCCACACGGCTGTTGAGCTGAACCCCAAAAAGGGGACGGAGGGGATTAAGTCGCAAGTGGCTCAGCGCTTGGCGCCGAAGCGGTGCCTGTCGGGGACGCAAGGAGTCGATCCGTTGGATCAACACCTTACATCCCCACTGCGCGGTCGACGTTGCCGAGGGGCTGCGGCAGAGCCAGGTCGCTTGCGACTTAATCCCCTCCGTCCCCTTTTCAACAGCGACCGCATCGACGCACCGCGTCGATTCTTCTAAAGAACCCCACCGGGGTGCCGTTATGGATCACGGAACCGTTTGTCCGGAGCAACGATGAGCACTGTCGAACTGGGTGGGGATCTCGGCATCGAGAGCACTACCGAGCTCAAGAACCGCCTTGCCCCCCTGGTGGAGCAGGCAGGCGAGCTGACCCTGGATGCCAGCCAGGTCGCCCGCATCCACACGGCCGCCGTGCAGGTGCTGTGTGCGTTCGTGCAGGCCCGCCGCGAGGCAGGCCTGGGCACCGGCTTCCACGGTTGCACTGCAACCTTCCGTGACGCCGCGCGCCTGCTGGGCGTCACCCAGGCCCTCGGCCTGGACGTAACCCATGACAACCTGAAATCTGTGGAGAACGCTGCATGAGCGCACGTATCTTGGTGGTGGACGATTCGGCGTCGATGCGCCAGATGGTGTCCTTCGCCCTCACCTCGGCCGGTTTTGCCGTCGAAGAAGCTGAAGACGGCGCGGTCGCGCTCGGTCGCGCCAAGGGCCAGCGCTTCAATGCGGTGGTTACCGACGTCAACATGCCGAACATGGATGGCATCGCGCTGATCCGCGAACTGCGCCAGCTGCCGGACTACAAGTTCACCCCGCTGCTGATGCTGACCACCGAATCTGCCGCCGACAAGAAGTCCGAAGGCAAGGCCGCTGGCGCCACGGGTTGGCTGGTCAAGCCGTTCAATCCCGAACAGCTGGTCGCCACCGTGCAGAAAGTGCTGGGCTGATCGCCCGGCACCGCTCCCCCTCTTCGCTTCCGGACCACCACTGCCATGAGCATGGACCTGCAACGCTTCCACGCCACCTTCTTCGAGGAGAGCCGCGAAGGCCTCGACGCGATGGAGGCTGGCCTGCTGGCCCTGGAATCGGGGCAGCAGGACGCGGAGATCATCAATTCGGTGTTCCGCGCTGCCCATTCGATCAAGGGCGGCGCCGGCACCTTCGGCTTCGACGCGATCGCCGGCCTGACCCACGTGCTGGAAACGCTGCTCGATGAGCTGCGCGCCGGCAAACGGGCACTGGAAGGCCACGCCGTCGACGCCATGCTGTCTTCGGTGGACGTGCTGCGCGCCCTGCTGCGCGAAGCCGAACATGGCCAGGCTGCCGATCCGGCTGCCGTCGCTGCGGTGAAGGCACGCCTGGAAGCGGTTCTGTCCGGCCAGGCCGCAGCGAGCGCCCCGGCGGCCGCCGCAGCCAAGGTGGACGATACGCCGGAAGCCTGGCAGATCGGCTTCACCCCGGCGCCGTCGCTGTTCATGAGCGGCAACGACCCGCTGCGCATCATCCGCGAACTGGAACACCTCGGTTCGCTGCAGGTCGCCGCGCGCATGGACCGCCTGCCGGGCTTCGCGCAGCTCGATCCGCTCGAAGCCCACTTGGCGTGGGACTTGGGTCTGGTCGGCAAGGTGCCGCGCAGCAAGATCGAAGACACCTTCGCGTGGGTACTGGACGACTGCGAGCTGGACATCCGTCCGGCCGCACCGCCGAGCCTGGCCACTCAGGCGCCGGCCGCGGCTGCTCCCGCTCCGGCGGCAGCGTCGCCGTCGGCACCCGCCGCGCCTGCCGCCAGCGGTGGCGCCAGCCAGGAAGCGGAAACCTCCATCCGCGTCAGCGTCGACAAGGTCGACGCGCTGATCAACCTGGTCGGCGAACTGGTCATCACCCAGGCCATGCTCAAGCAGGTCTCGCATGCGCTGGACCCGGTTCACGCCGAGAGCCTGTTCGCTGGCCTGGACCAGCTTGAACGCAACACCCGCGACCTGCAGGAAGCGGTGATCGGCGTGCGCATGCTGCCGGTCGATGCGGTGTTCCGTCGCTTCCCGCGCCTGGTCCGCGACCTGTCCAGCCGCCTCGGCAAGCAGGTGCGGCTGCGCACCGTCGGCGAAGGTACCGAGCTGGACAAGGGCTTGATCGAGAAGATCGCCGATCCGCTGGTGCACCTGGTGCGCAACTCGATCGACCACGGCCTGGAAATGCCCGACGTGCGCCGCGGTGCAGGCAAGGACGAAACCGGCACGATCACCCTGGCGGCCTCGCACCAGGGCGGCCACATTGTCATCGAAGTCAGCGACGACGGTCGCGGCCTGGACCGCGCCAAGATCCTGGCCAAGGCCACCGAGCGCGGCCTGGCGGTGCCGGACAACCCGACCGATTCGCAGGTCTGGGACCTGATCTTCCAGCCCGGCTTCTCCACGGCCGATGCAGTCACTGACCTGTCCGGTCGTGGCGTCGGCATGGACGTGGTCCGCCGCAACATCCAGGCGTTGGGGGGCGAGGTGCAGATTGAAAGCAGCCTCGGCGCTGGCACCCGCACGCTGATCCGCCTGCCGCTCACCCTGGCCATCCTCGATGGCATGACCGTGGCGGTAGCCGGTGAGACCCTGATCCTGCCGTTGGCCTATGTGCTTGAGGCGTTGCAGCCGCAAGCCGAGGACATCCGCAGCATGGCCGGCGAAGGCCGCGTGCTGCGCGTGCGCGGTGAATACCTGCCGATCCTGTCGCTGAGCGAGTACTACGGCTACGGCAACCGTGCACCCGGCAGCGAATCGCTGGTGGTGGTGGTCGAAGGCGATGGCCAGAAGATCGCCCTGGAAGTGGACGAACTGGTCGGCCAGCAGCAGGTGGTGGTGAAGAACATCGAGAACAACTACCGCCGCATCGGCGGGGTGTCCGGTGCGACCATTCTCGGCGACGGCCGCGTCGCATTGATCGTCGACATCGGCGGGTTGGTGCGCTCGCTGCGGGTACCGCAGGCCGCCTGATCTACACAGCAAGCGTGCACTGAACCGCCGCCCCTCGGGGCGGCGGTTTTTGTTTGCGCGCTCCCCGGCGGTGGGGTCAGATCCCTTTCCTGCGGAAAGGGATCTGACCCCACCTCTTCCGTGAACTCCGTCGGCGCCGTGCTTTCGCATGCAACTACGCCATGCAAGCGAACGCCCCGCCGTTGCAGCACTTCCGCGCCGTCATCCCTACGCCACCGAATGTGACATGCGTCCATAAAGTCCATCCGGACTGCGCCGCTATTTCGCTTTGACGGCCGTCACCGAACCCCACCGGGCACCACCGTTCGCTCTGCAACCACCCCCAAACCGGCGCACAGACGCCGGCACTCTGCCCACCTGGAGCACCCTGCATGAAGTGGTTCCAAGATCTGCCCATCGCCCGCAAGCTGGCCGTGGGGTTCACCCTTACCACCCTGATGACCCTGGTCCTCGGCGCGTTCGCCCTGCTGCGACTGAGCGAAGCCAACGCGCAGCTGCGCGAGATGGCCGGCAACGATATCCCCTCGGTCCAGCACCTGGGCGAGGCGCGCTCGCAGCTCGGTGAGTTCCGCACCTACGAACTGGCCCAGCTGAGCATGCTCGACCAGCCGGAGAAGGTCGCCGACTACAACAAGCGCATGGACGACACCGCCAAGGCCGTACATGACGAACTGGCGGCGTACGCGGCGCTGCCGGCGCTGGACAAGGAGCGCGAACTGTATCGCGCCGCCAGCATCCAGCTGGATCGCTACTTCGCCGCCAACAAGGCGATGCGCGACGCCGTGGCCGCCGGTGATGGCGCGCAGGCCCAGCAGATCTCCGATGAGCAGTCACGCCCGGCGCGCCGCGACCTGTTCGCTGCGATGAAGGCACTGGGCACCCACATCGCCGGGCAGATGGACGGCAAGATCGCCGACGCCAACGCCACCCATCGCACCAGCATGATCGCCATCATCGGCTGCATCGTGCTGCTGTCGCTGGTGGCCGCCGCGCTGGCCATCGTCATCTCGCGTGCAGTGACCGGCCCGCTGGGCAAGGCCGTGCATGCCATCCAGGCGGTTGCCCGCGGCGACCTCAGCGTCAGCACCCAGGCCACCAGCAAGGACGAAGCCGGCAGGATGCTGGCCGCCACGACCGAGATGACCGCAATGCTCCGCCGCTTCAGCGAGCAGACCCAGCTGATGGCACAGATGCACGCGGGACCGGACATCAGCCATCGCATTCCGGAAGATTTCCCGGGTGTCTATGGCCAGCTGGCCGGCGGCATCAATACGGTGATCTTCGAGCACCTGGATGCGATCCGCGATGCCATCGACGTGCTCAACCAGTACGCCATCGGCAATCTCACCCCGGATGCACGCCGCCTGCCCGGCAGCCGCGCGATCCTGCACGAATCGATGGACGCGGCCAAGGCCAGCCTGCTGGCGATCAATTCGCAGATCCAGCAGCTGGCCGCGGCGGCCGCTGCCGGTGACTTCAGCCAGCGCGGCGACGCACAGCGTTTCCAGCATGACTTCAAGCTGATGATCGAGCATCTCAACACCATGATGCAGGTGGCCGACGGCAACCTCGGCCAGCTCTCGCAGCTGCTGCAGTCGATCGCCGCCGGCGACCTGACCGCGCGCATGGAAGGCCAGTTCAATGGCGTGTTCGCGCGCATGCGGGATGATGCCAACACCACCGTTGCACAGCTGACCCAGATCGTCGGCCAGATCCAGGCCAGCGCCTCCAGCATCACCCTGGCCGCCGGCGAGATCGCCTCCGGCAACAGCGACCTGTCGCGCCGCACCGAGCAGCAGGCCGCCAACCTGGAAGAAACCGCCGCCTCGATGGAGGAACTGACCTCCACCGTGCGCCAGAACGCCGAGCACGCACGCCAGGCCAACCAGCTCGCCATCGGCGCGCACGGTGTCGCCTCGCAGGGCGGTGACGTGGTCGGCCAGGTGGTCACCACCATGTCGGCCATCGAAGCCTCGTCGAAGAAGATCGCCGAGATCATCTCGGTCATCGACGGCATTGCCTTCCAGACCAACATCCTGGCGCTGAATGCCGCAGTGGAAGCCGCGCGTGCCGGCGAACAGGGCCGCGGCTTCGCCGTGGTCGCCAGCGAAGTGCGCACCCTTGCCCAGCGCTCGGCCGCCGCCGCCAAGGAGATCAAGGGCCTGATCGACGACTCGGTCGGCAAGGTTGCCGAAGGCTCCAGCCTGGTCCACCAGGCCGGCAGCACCATGGGCGAGATCGTCGCCTCGGTGCAGCGCGTGACCGACATCATGGCCGAGATCTCCGCGGCCTCGCAGGAACAGTCGGCGGGCATCGAGCAGGTCAACCAGACCGTGGTGCAGATGGACGAAACCACCCAGCAGAATGCTGCGCTGGTGGAAGAAGCCACTGCTGCGGCACGCGCGATGGAAGACCAGGCCGTGCAGCTGGGTGAAGCCGTGGCCCGCTTCCGGCTGGCATCGCAGGGCACGATGGCCATCCCGGCACGCCCGCTGGCCGCACCGGTACCGCGACAGGTCGCAGCCGCCGCGCCTGCGGCAAAGCCGGCCC
Source organism: Stenotrophomonas muris (assembly GCF_052751275.1). Classification (NCBI taxonomy): domain Bacteria; kingdom Pseudomonadati; phylum Pseudomonadota; class Gammaproteobacteria; order Lysobacterales; family Lysobacteraceae; genus Stenotrophomonas; species Stenotrophomonas muris. The sequence continues at coordinate 1,612,399 of NZ_CP199879.1, forward strand.
CGGCACGTGCGCTGCGCACGGCAACGGCCCAGCCGGCGCTGGCCACGGACGGCGACTGGCAGGAATTCTGACAGAAGCACGGGGTCAGATCCCTTTCCTGCGGGAAAGGGATCTGACCCCTTACACGTGGAAAGTGATGCAAATCCCACTTCATAATCCGGTGCAGGAGCCGATATCCCCATCGAGCCTCGCGCCAATGCGTGCTGGCGCCCGCCCCTGACCGTAGATTCCATGTCCGACGGCAACGACACTGCAGTGCATGATGTCCACGCGGCTGATGCCGCGGACGAACGATTCCTGGTCCGCAACCCGCGCCAGCTGCGCCAGCTGCTGCGCTCGCTGATCGACCAGCGATCGCTGATCAACGCCCATATCGACGGCCGCGACCGTTCCTTCCCGACCGCCCTGCTCGACCTCGACGAAGACGAGGACTTCCTGCTGCTCGATGGCAGCCCACAGGAAGCCTCCAACCGCGCCGCCGAGCAGGCCGATCACCTGCTGTGCTTCGCCCAGCTCGAACGCGTGCTGGTACGGTTCCGGCTGCACGAACTGCAGCGCGTGGACAACGACGGCCATGTGGCCTTCCGTGCGCCCCTGCCTGACGAACTGGTGCACCTGCAGCGCCGCGAGCTGTACCGGCTGGAGACGCCGGTCACCGACTCACCCCACCTGCTGCTGCCGCCTGGCGAAGCGCGCGCCGAAGCCCTGTCGATGCGCGTAGTGGACATCAGCGGTGGCGGCCTGGCCGTGGTGGTGCCCAATGACTGCGCGGTGTTTGGTCTGCAGAAGCGCTATCCGGCGCGGCTGTCGCTGCCGGACGGCCCCGACCTGGATATCGAACTGGTGGTCTGCAACCTGCTGCCGCAGCGTCAGCCCAATGGCATCGAGGTCAAGCGCGTGGGAATGCGCTTTGAATGCCTGCCACGCGGCGCCGACAGCGCCATCCAGCGCTACATCTTCCGCATCGACCGCCAGCGCAAGGCCCGCCGCAACGGCGAGCTCTGAGGCCGTCCGACCGGTAGTGCCGGCCGCCGGCCGGCAACCCTGGAACGCGTGCCGGGGTCAGATCCCTTTTCCCTGAAAAGGGATCTGATCCCATCCACGGCACTGCCCGGCACCTAAAGTCCCCCCCGGCGGGGCCGATATCGAGCCTGACACCGGGACTTCCGGCAGAACCAGGACCCCTCGATGAACGACAAGACCAGCTCCGCCGCCAGCGCCGGTGGCGAATTTCTCAGCTTCACCCTTGGTGATGAGCACTACGGCGTGGACATCCTCAAGGTGCAGGAAATCCGCGGCTACGACGCCGTCACCCGCGTGCCGGACGCCCCGGACTACATCAAGGGCGTGATCAACCTGCGCGGCACCATCGTCCCGGTCATCGACCTGCGCCTGAAGCTGCGCCTGGACAACGCCCGCTACGATGCCTTCACCGTGATGATCGTGCTGAACGTGGAAGACCGCGTGGTCGGCATCGTCGTCGACAGCGTCTCCGACGTGATCCCGCTGTCGGCCGAGCAGATCCGCCCGACCCCGGAATTCGGCGCGGCCGTCGACACCCGCTTCATCTCCGGCATCGGTACCCACGACGATCGCATGCTGATCCTGCTGGACATCGAGACCCTGCTCGACAGCGCCGACATGGGCCAGGCCAACCTCGCCGAAGACGTCGCTGCCTGAGCAAACGGAACTGCTTCACGTTCCAGTCACAAAACCCTTCAGTTCCCTTCGGCGGTGCCGATAGGGGGACAGAAGCCGGTCGCGCAGGAGCGCGCAGGACCGGCCCGATCGTTACCATCCCCGGAGATACCCTCGATGAAGTCCCTGTTTGCGTTCGTCTCGGCCGCTGTCCTGGCCACCACCGCCGCCTCCGCTTTCGCCCAGTCGGCCGACATGATCCCGCCGGAAATGGCGCCGCGTTCGGTCGGCAAGGACGGCATGGTCTGTGGCAAGGTCGAAAAGGCCCGTTACGCAGAAGGCTCCGAAGGCCAGCCGACCTTCCTGTACATGGGCGGCGCCTTCCCGCGCCACACCTTCTCGGCGCGTATCGCCGGCGAGAACCGCGGCAAGTTCTCCTTCCCGCTGGAAACCCTGGAAGGCAAGACCGTGTGCGTGATCGGCAAGATCCAGCGCGACGCCTCGCGTGCGGAAATCGAAGTCAGCTCGCCGGCCGGGCTGAAGCTGGCCAACATCAAGTAATCCGCCGTTCGTCGGACCACGCCGGGCCTGGTCCTGGCGTGGTTTCTGCTGCAACCGGGCCCGATGCCCGGGCGCGTCTGCCTTAGGAGCTCGCAACGCCCATGCCGTGGATCAACAACCTGAAACTGATGCCGAAACTGCTGCTGACCTTCGGCGTCCTCCTGCTGGTGATGCTGCTGCAGGGCATCGTCGCCTATCGCGGCCTGCATTCGCTGAACAACGTGACCACCGAGCTGGCCGGTTCACGCATGGAGAGCATCCGCATGGCCGGCGAGATGCGCGGCATGCTGGGCGAGTACCGCAATGCCGCCTACCAGCAGCTGATCCGCGCCAGCGATGACGTCAAGTCCGATGCGCGCAAGCAGGGCGTCGACCTGCGCGCCAGCATGGACAAGTCGATCAAGGAGTATCCGAAGCTGGTCGACAACCCGCAGCAGAAGAAGCTGTTCGACGCCTTCGCCAAGGAATGGAAGGACGCCCTGGCATCCTATGACAGCGTCACCGAGATGCTGGAACTGGACCTCCCGGACGACGCCATCGATACCTTCGTCGGCGAAACCCGCACCAAGCACCGCAAGGCCGCCTCCGCGCTGGAGGCGCTGATCGCCGAAGACAACCGCCTCGCCCGCGCCTCGCGCGAAGAGGCCGCATCCACCTACTCCGCCTCGGCCGTGCTGACCGTGATCGCCCTGCTGGGCGGCGCCGCGCTCGGCCTGGTACTGGTGTGGCTGTTTGCCCGCGCCCTGGTCGGCAGCGTGCGTGGCGCCGTCTCGGTGGCCAACGACGTGGCCGGCGGCAAGCTCGATGGCCACATCGACGTCAGCCGCCAGGATGAAGTGGGCGAACTGATGCAGGCCATGCAGCGCATGCAGCGCGACCTGCGCGAGCGCATCGAGACCGACCAGGCCATCGCCCGCGAGAACCTGCGCATCCGTACCGCGCTGGACTACAGCTCGACCGGCGTCTACCTGACCGACACCAGCAACACCATCGTCTACAGCAACCGCGCCCTGCAGCAGACCCTGAGCCAGTACCAGGACGAACTGCGCCGCGACCTGCCGGACTTCGATGCGCAGGCTTCGCTGATCGGCAAGCCGGTCACCGTGCTCGAACACCGCGGCGAGATGGACCAGACCCTGCTGGGCAACCTGAAGGCACACGGCGTCGCCCGTCGCCCGATGCAGTACGGCGATGCCCAGTTCGCCCAGGTGGTCTCGACCATCCGCAATGAAGGCGGCGACACCGTCGGCTACGTGGTGGAATGGCGCGACCGTACCCAGGAAGCGCAGGTCGAAGCCGAAGTGGCCCGCGTGATCGCCCAGGCCGCCGCTGGCGACCTGTCCGGCCGCATCGATGCCAGCGACAAGGAAGGCTTCTTCCTGCAGCTGGCCCAGCAGATCAACGGCCTGCTGGACGCCAATGCCGGCAGCATCGAGCAGATCTCCGGCCTGCTGGCCGCGCTGTCGCAGGGCGACCTGACCGTGCGCATGCACGGCGATTACCAGGGCGTGTTCGCCCGGATGCGCGACGACGCCAACGCCACCGCCGTGCAGCTGAGCGAGATCGTCACCCGCATCAAGCAGTCCAGCCGCGCGATCAGCTCCGCTGCCGGTGAAATCGCCTCCGGCAACAGCGACCTGTCGCGCCGCACCGAGCAGCAGGCCGCCAACCTGGAAGAAACCGCCGCCTCGATGGAGGAACTGACCTCCACCGTGCGCCAGAACGCCGAGCACGCACGCCAGGCCAACCAGCTCGCCATCGGCGCGCACGGTGTCGCCTCGCAGGGCGGTGACGTGGTCGGCCAGGTGGTCACCACCATGTCGGCCATCGAAGCCTCGTCGAAGAAGATCGCCGAGATCATCTCGGTGATCGACGGCATCGCCTTCCAGACCAACATCCTGGCGTTGAACGCGGCAGTGGAAGCGGCGCGTGCCGGCGAACAGGGCCGCGGCTTCGCCGTGGTCGCCAGCGAAGTGCGCACCCTCGCCCAGCGCTCGGCCGCGGCCGCCAAGGAGATCAAGGGCCTGATCGACGACTCGGTCGGCAAGGTCAACGACGGCTCGGCGCTGGTGCACAAGGCCGGCGCGACCATGGGCGAGATCGTCGCCTCGGTGCAGCGCGTGACCGACATCATGGCCGAGATCTCCGCCGCCTCGCAGGAACAGAGCGCCGGCATCGAGCAGGTCAACCAGACCGTGGTGCAGATGGACGAAACCACGCAGCAGAACGCCGCGCTGGTGGAAGAAGCCACCGCCGCCGCACGTGCGATGGAAGAACAGGCCAGCCACCTCAGCGAGGCCGTGTCGATCTTCGTGGTGGACGAAGCCGAGGTCGTCGCCGCCCCGCGCGTCACCGCCCCGGCGCCGCGCGCCGCTGCACCGGCTGCCCCGGCCCCGGCTGCCCCGCCGGCCCGCCGCACGGCGGGTGGTCGCCCGATGGCCACCGAACTGGCCGACGGGGACTGGCAGGAGTTCTGATGCCTGCCTGACCTGAGTTACGAGAACGCCCTGGCCCTGTGCTGGGGCGTTTTTGTTTATGGGCTATCTGATTATCCAGCCAACGGCGAAGCCCCTCGGGGTGGTCGCTGAGAGCGGCGGACTTCCTTCGTTTGGGCCGGGAGGATGGGTTGCGCAGGGGACGCTGCAAGTACGTCTCTGTAAGCTCGGTCGCCGCTTGCACGTGTGCACTGTCCTGCGCACACGGCAAGACCGGGGTTGGGCGTCCTGCCCAACCCGCCCGAGGCATGCCTCGACCCCATGCGGCTCACGCCCCTGCGCAACCCACCCTCCCGGCCACGGACACTTCCCGTGCGCGTCCACCCCGGATTGAAGAAAGAAGAGCAAAAGACAAAAGCCAGGTCACTTCCGGGGTCAGATCCGTTTTCCGCAGGAAAACGGATCTGACCCCTCTTTCCACCTGGAAACTCAACGCTCTTGCCGTCCGACACCGAAATGCCGGGAGGGCCGGGTCGGGGTGGGCAGGCAGGACCGTTGGCGCCATGGATGGCGCCATCGAGCCCCCATGGATGGGTTCACGGCGTGTCCTGCCTGCCCACCCCGACCCGGCCAACCCGTAGCTACCCATCGCCATGACCTGCCGTTGCCGTTGCCGTTGCCGTTGCCGTTGCTTCAAAAGCCTGCCGCAGGCAGCGCCGCAGCCGCCGCTGCAAGGAAACCTGAATACGTTCGGACACCGCACCTCAATCCCCCGCCCGCGCGGCCGATAACGGGGTTGTCACGGCGTATCCCGCCGCTGACCGGCACGGCGCCGCCCGCCCGCTTCGACCTGGTCCTGCTCGATGAATCTCCTGCATCGCTGGCAACACTACTTCCGCAATCTTTCCGTCCGGCGCAAGCTCAACCTGCTGACGCTGCTCATCGCGCTCGGCGTGATCGCGCTCTCGGTGATCGCCGCCCGCATGCAGTACCTGGACCTGACCGAAACCCGCAAGAGCGCGCTGAAGACCCAGGTCGAACTGAGCTACGGCATCCTGCTGCACTACCACCGCCTGGCCGGTACCGGCGAGCTCAGCGAAGAGGCCGCCAAGAGCGCCGCGCTGCAGGCGCTGGAGGTCATGCGCGCCGGGAACGATACCTACTACTTCAACATCTACGACACCGGCTACCGCCTGCTGATGCACCCGTTCCGCAAGGACCTGGTCGGCAAGGACATGAAGGACTTCCGCACCGACGACGGCGTACGGATCTACTACGACCAGGTCGAAGCGGCTCGCGCCGGCGGCGGCTTCGTCAACTACCGCTGGGCCAAGCCGGGCAGCAAGGGCGAGGTCGAGAAGGTCGCCTATGCCGGCCTGTTCGCGCCCTGGAACTGGGTGGTCAGCAGCGGCGTCTACATGGACGACGTGCAGAAACAGGCGCTGGTGTTCACCGCCATCATGGCGGTCTCTGGTGGCGTACTGGTGCTGATCGTGCTGGCCCTGAGCTGGGTCATCGGCAACCGCATCGCCGTGCCGCTGAAGCAGGCCACCGCCGTGGCCGAAGGCATCGCCGGCGGCAAGCTGGACAGCCACATCGGCCCGCAGCCGCACGACGAAACCGGCCGCCTGCTGGAGGCCATGGCCGGCATGCAGCAGCAGCTGCATGCAGTCATCACCGGCCAGCGCGAAATGGCGCGCCGTCATGACGGCGGCGAACTGAGCTACCGCATCGACGCCAGCGCCTTCCCCGGCGAGTACGGGCTGATGGTGCAGGAAACCAACGCCCTGGTCGGCGGCCACGTGCAGACCCTGCACGACGTGCTGGACGTGGTGCAGCAGTACGCGGTTGGCGATCTCAGCCGCGACATTGCACGCTACCCGGGCGAAAAGGCCGCGATGACAACCACCGTTGATACGGTCAAGGCCAACCTCGGCCGCATCAATGCCGAGATCAAGCAGCTGGCCAGCGCCGCCGCCGCCGGCGACTTCAGCCTCCGTGGCGATGCGCAGCGCTTCGATCACGATTTCCGCCTGATGCTGGAGAACCTCAACGCGATGATGGCGGTCAGCGATGACAACCTCGGCAAGCTCTCGCAGCTGCTGTCGGCCATCGCCGAAGGTGACCTGACCGCACGCATGCACGGTGATTACCAGGGCGTGTTCGCACGCATGCGCGACGATGCCAACACCACCGTTGCACAGCTGACCCAGATCGTCGGCCAGATCCAGGCCAGCGCCTCCAGCATCACCCTGGCCGCCGGCGAGATCGCCTCCGGCAACAGCGACCTGTCGCGCCGCACCGAGCAGCAGGCCGCCAATCTGGAAGAAACCGCCGCCTCGATGGAGGAACTGACCTCCACCGTGCGCCAGAACGCCGAGCACGCACGCCAGGCCAACCAGCTCGCCATCGGCGCGCACGGTGTCGCCTCGCAGGGCGGTGACGTGGTCGGCCAGGTGGTCACCACCATGTCGGCCATCGAAGCCTCGTCGAAGAAGATCGCCGAGATCATCTCGGTCATCGACGGCATTGCCTTCCAGACCAACATCCTGGCACTGAATGCCGCAGTGGAAGCCGCCCGTGCCGGTGAACAGGGTCGCGGCTTCGCCGTGGTCGCCAGCGAAGTGCGCACCCTTGCCCAGCGCTCGGCCGCCGCCGCCAAGGAGATCAAGGGCCTGATCGACGACTCGGTCGGCAAGGTTGCCGAAGGCTCGGCGCTGGTACACAAGGCCGGCGCGACCATGGGCGAGATCGTCGCCTCGGTGCAGCGCGTGACCGACATCATGGCCGAGATCTCTGCGGCCTCGCAGGAACAGTCGGCGGGCATCGAGCAGGTCAACCAGACCGTGGTGCAGATGGACGAAACCACCCAGCAGAATGCTGCGTTGGTGGAAGAAGCCACTGCTGCGGCACGCGCGATGGAGGACCAGGCCGGCCAGCTGGCTGACGCCGTGGCGATCTTCCGCCTCGACAACCAGGTGTCCGCCGCAGTGAAGGCCGTGGCCGCGCGCGCGGAGCCGGCCCGTATCACCACCGTGGCACGCCCGCAGCCGACCAGCACGCCCGCTCCGGTCCGCCGCAGCAGCAACGCCAGCACCTTCGCCGCCAGCGACAGCGACTGGCAGGAATTCTGAGACCCACCCGCGGCGGCTGCGGCCGCCGCCTCTGCCGATGGACACGTCCCCCGTGCAAAGTCCTACCCCCATCGTCACCGGCCCGCGCGAATTCGAGTTCGCCGACCGCGATTTCCGCCGCGTCTGCGACCTGATCTACCAGCGCGTGGGCATCGCCCTCGCGCCGGCAAAGCGCGACATGGTCTATGGCCGCCTGTCGCGCCGCCTGCGCACGCTGGGCATGCGCAGCTTCCAGCAGTACCTGGACCATCTGGAGCAGGAAGATGGTGACGAATGGCAGGCGTTCACCAACGCGCTGACCACCAACCTGACCTCGTTCTTCCGCGAACCGCATCACTTCGACAAGCTGCGCGAGGAACTCCAACAGCGCTCCAGCCGCGCCCCACTGCTGCTGTGGTCGTGCGCGGCGTCCACCGGCGAAGAGCCCTATTCGATGGCGATCACCGCCTGCGAGGCCTTCGGCACGTTGAAGCCGCCGGTACGCATCATTGCCACCGACGTCGATACCCAGGTGCTGGCCACCGCCGGCCGCGGCGTCTACAACATCGATCGCGTCGCCAGCCTCGATCCGGACCTGCGCCGCCGCTACTTCCAGCGCGGCAGCGGCCCCAACGAGGGCCAGTGCCGCGTGCTGCCGGCGCTGCGCGAACTGATCGAGTTCCGCCCATTGAACCTGCTCGCCCCGCGCTACGACGTCGGCGGCCCGTTCGACGCGCTGTTCTGCCGCAACGTGATGATCTACTTCGACAAGCCGACCCAGCGCGCCATCCTCGGTCGCCTGGTCCAGCACCTGGCCGATGACGGCCTGCTCTACACCGGCCATTCGGAGAACTACCTGCACGCCGCCGACCTGATCCAGCCCTGCGGCCGCACCCTGTACCGCCGTGCGGCAAAGGCCGGCGCATGAATGCCTCGCTGCGTACCGACGATGTGATGCGCTACCAGGATGCGCGCTTCCAGACCATCGCCGCCAAGCTGCTGCCGACCCAATACCTGGTGGTCGATGACACCACTGCGCTGACCACCACGCTGGGCTCCTGCGTGGCGGCGTGCCTGCGCGACCCGGTGCTGAAGATCGGCGGCATGAACCACTTCCTGCTGCCGGAGGGCAACGCCGGTGACGGCGCACCCGCACGCTACGGCAGCTATGCGATGGAACTGCTGATCAACGACATGCTCAAGCGGGGCGCCCACCGCAAGCGCATCGAAGCCAAGGTGTTCGGCGGCGCCAACGTGCTCAAGGGCTTCACCAGCAATCCAGTGGGCACCCGCAACGCCGAGTTCGTGCGCCAGTACCTGCAGGCCGAGCACATCCCGATCATCGCCGAGGACCTGTGCGGCATCCATCCGCGCAAGATCTGGTTCTTCGCTGACACCGGCCGCGTGGTGGTGCAGCGCCTGCCGCATGCGCATGAGGCCGAAGTGGCCGCCACCGAATCGGCGGTGCGTGCGCGCCTGTCCAAGGCGCCGGTCACCGGTGGCGTGGAGCTGTTCGAATGACCTTTACCGGCAACGCCCCCTGCCGGGTGCTGATCGTCGACGACTCTGCCGTCGTGCGCCAGATGCTCACCGAGATCCTGTCCAGCGATCCCGCCATCGACGTGGTCGGCACCGCCGCCGACCCGCTGCTGGCCCGTGAAAAGATCAAGCGACTGGCCCCGGACGTGATCACCTTGGACGTGGAAATGCCGCGCATGGACGGGCTGGCGTTCCTGGAAAACCTGATGCGCCTGCACCCGTTGCCGGTGGTGATGATCTCCTCGCTCACCGAGCGCGGCGCCGACACCACCCTGCAGGCACTGGCGCTGGGCGCCGTGGATTTTGTGTCCAAGCCGAAGTTGGACGTGGCCCGCGGCCTGCAGGGCTACGCCGACGAGATCATCGCCAAGGTCAAGATGGCGGCGCGCTCGCGGGTACGTCCGCTGGTGCGCGCTGCCGCGCCGAAGCTCATGCTGGACGCCGCGCCCGCGATACGCCCGGCCGCGCCGCAGTTCCGCACCACCGACCGGCTGATCGCGATCGGTTCCTCGGCGGGCGGCACCGAAGCGCTGCGCGTGGTGCTGGAAGGCATGCCTGCCGACGCGCCCGCCGTGGTGATGACCCAGCACCTGCCGGCCAGCTTCAGCAGTGCCTTCGCCGAACGCCTGGACCGCCACTCGGCGATGGCGGTACGTGAGGCCAGCGACGGCGAAGCGGTGCTGCCCGGCCACGCCTACCTGCCGCCGGGCGGCAAGCACCTGCGGATCATCCGCGACGGTGCGCGCTGGCGCTGCCGCGTCGACGATGGCCCGGCAGTGAACCGCCACAAGCCGGCAGTGGACGTGCTGTTCCGTTCGGTCGCGCAGAACGCCGGTGGCAACGCCATCGGCGCCATCCTCACCGGCATGGGCGACGACGGCGCACGCGGCCTGCTGGAAATGCGCCAGGCCGGCGCGCCGACGTTGGTGCAGGACGAAGCCACCAGCGTGGTCTGGGGCATGCCGGGTGCCGCGTTCAAGCTGGGCGCGGCCGAGGAACAGGTGCCGCTGGAGCGGATCGCCGAGCGATTGCTCGCCCTCGCCCGCGGCTGACAGGTCCCTGTAGAGCCGAGCCCATGCTCGGCTCTGCACCCTGCTGGACACCTCCAAGAGACGTCAGGCTCCATTGCCGATCCGCCGCCAGCACTTTCGACCATTGATGTTTCAACGACGCTGATCGAGGTTTGATCCTGCCGCAAGCCATGCGCGCCAAACGGGAGGCCCGCAGGACACCGACTTGGAGCGCGGCTGGAGCGGGTCGTATAGTCAGGTATCGCACAGCAATGGAACGCCGATGAACGTTACCCCGCAAGGCCGCGCTGCTCGGGTACGCAGGGAGGGAGGTCCGGATAGCGGGCAATACCCACTGCGCAACCTGTCGCACTTGCCCGGATGCGGCGCCGTCGTTCGTGATGAGACCGCATGTTCCAGGGATCAAGGAAAATCCTGCAGCGACATGGACCGCTCATGCTGAAAGTTCTCCCGCCCCTTGCTCACGTTGCGTTGATCGCCTCGATCACACTGGCCGTTCCGGGCTGCAACAAGGAACGCTCACATCCGGTCTATCGCGAGAATCCTGCACCCAGGGATGCGCTGCCGATTGTGATTCGGGTCCACGATGCACCCGTGGATGTCCCCGTTCCTTCGGTCTTTGTCACGTATGAGATAGACCCACTCTGTCTCCCTCCGGTCAACAATTGGGAGGGGGTGCAGTACGAGCCGAACCAGCACAAGGTTGAGCTTCAGGCACAGCGCCTCAGTGCCACTGAATTCAGCAGTGTTGTATTCAACGATGGCATGGAAGTTGCCGACTATTACGGTCGCGGCCCGTGCACTTGGACACCCGTGCTCGTGGAAGCTTCATTCGCCTTCATCATCGATGATCGCCCTATCCAAGCAACCGCATGGACTTCATTCACAAAGCTTGAAACCGAGAAACTCGCTACTACCTACGTACATCGCGCCTTACGCCCCATGACTTCAGGGGGATCGCCAGAGTGGACGCCTACCGAGCCTTCGACTTGGTACGAGAAGATGCCTCAAGATAAGCGAAAGGATTACTTCCCAATCGAAATCTCCACACGGACTGAAGGAACAGCCCAATGAATCCTGGAGCAAATGCAGCCCTCTCAGATCATGTCTACAAGGATCCGCTCCCTGCGCCCAAGGCCATTGTTACCATCGCCGGGACGGAATATCGTGTACTGGCCAGCCTAAACTCTGCCATCGGCTACCAAGGCGTCAAGAGTCAACGCACAACTCGGCGATGCCCTCGCACTCACCAAGCAGGCGATCGATCTGGCTAAAGAGAATGGGTATGGTCCGGTGTACGTCACCGGCCACTCGCTGGGCGGCGCGCTCGCCCAGATCACTGCACACCACTACAACCTCCCCGGCGACGCATTCAATCCTTACGGTGCTGCCGGGCTGGCGTATCGCCTTCCTGAGGGCCAGCCGGCCAACGCGGCGCCCTTCACCAACCATGTGATGGCAGGCGACCTGGTCAGCGCGGGCGGTCCTCATTACGGCAAGGTCGAGATGTATGCGCTGCCCAGGGAACTGGAGGTCCTGCGCAACGCCGAGCACGGCCAGCGCATCGCCTCGCTTGGAACACCTGGGATGAAAAGCGGCCATGTCATGTCCGCCGCGGTGGCGGTCCAGTTGGGCGACTCCCATCGATTGGTTCATTTCCTTGATCGCGTGACCGGCAAGGGCCCGGTGCCGTCTGTACTGGACAATCCCCAGGCCCGGATCACAGATCCCGAAGACCTGCGCCGGATTGCCGACTACCGCAGTGATGTTCATCAGTTGCGCGCAGGCGCGACCATGCTTGTCGGCGGCGGACCTGGCCTGCTGCGCGACGGGGTCAATTACCTGCGCGGTATTGAGGAAGCCGGTGCATATGCCCGCCGCGAGGCTGAAGCGGAGCAGCGGGCCCGGAATGCGCTCAGGCCGGGGGAGCAACTGACCCAGGATGCAACCGACAAGGGCTCGCCCTCTCTCGGCAATCCCGGCTTCTCTCCCAGGAGTCCATTGCAGGAGAGCATTGAGTCAACCTTGGACAAGGCAGGCTTGGATCCCAGGAAGGAAGGCCATCCAGACCATGCGCTCTACCAGCAGATCCGCGATGGTGTATCCGCCGTGGATGCCAGGCACGGGCGCAACTTCGATGAAACCAGTGAGCGCATGACGGCCAGCCTGCTTGCGACGGCCAAGAGCAGCGGCCTCGAACGCGTTGATCATGTGGTCCTGGGCAGTCCACCCAGCGATGGCTCGGGCCCTCGCATGTTCGTTGTGCAGGGAGCACCGGGCAATCCGGCACACCTGCGGGCGTCGGTTCCGATCAGCGAGGCAATCAATACGCCGGTGGAGCAGTCGATCGCCAAGGCCGAACAGATTGCGCAGGCACAGCAGGTCGGTCAGCAAGACCACGCCCAGGAGCAGACCCGAACCGCGATGCGCATGGGCTAGGCCACCTGGCCGGGCACAATAGAAACCCGGCTTTCACCGGAGGTTCTTCGTTTCAACGGGTTGTCGGCCAGCGGCCGGCACTACCATGCGTCATCCGCTCACAAAAAAACCCCCGGCGCGAGCCGGGGGTTTTCAGTTACCGCATCAGGCAGCGACCGTCTTGGCCACGTCCTGGTATTCCTCGATCTGGTCGAAGTTCATGTAGCGGTAGATCTCCGCGCCATTGGCGTTGATCACGCCGATGTCCGCCATGTACTCCTCCTTGGTCGGGATGCGGCCCAGGCGCGAGCAGATCGCCGCCAGTTCCGCCGAACCCAGGTACACGTTGGTGTTGCGGCCAAGGCGGTTCGGGAAGTTGCGGGTCGAGGTCGACATCGCGGTGGAGCCTTCGCGGATCTGCGCCTGGTTGCCCATGCACAGCGAGCAGCCCGGCATTTCCATGCGCGCGCCGGTAGCGCCGAAGGTGCCGTACACGCCTTCCTTGGTCAGCTCCGAAGCATCCATCTTGGTCGGCGGGGCCACCCACAGGCGGGTCGGCAGGTCACGCTTGCCTTCCAGCAGCTTCGCAGCGGCGCGGAAGTGACCGATGTTGGTCATGCACGAACCGATGAACACTTCGTCGATCTTGGCGCCGGCCACTTCGGACAGGGTCTTCACGTCGTCCGGGTCGTTCGGGCAGGCCACGATCGGCTCATGGATGTCGGCCAGGTCGATCTCGATGACGGCGGCGTATTCGGCGTCGGCATCCGGCTCCAGCAGCTGCGGGTTGGCCAGCCACGCTTCCATCTTCTCGATGCGACGCTGCAGCGAACGCGGGTCCTGGTAACCCTCGGCAATCATCCACTTCAGCAGGGTGATGTTGCTGGTCAGGTACTCGATGATCGGTTCCTTGTTCAGGCGCACCGAGCAACCGGCCGCCGAACGCTCGGCCGAGGCATCGGACAGTTCGAACGCCTGCTCGACCTTCAGCTCCGGCAGGCCTTCGATTTCCAGGATGCGACCGGAGAAGATGTTCTTCTTGCCAGCCTTGGCCACGGTCAGCAGGCCCGACTTGATCGCGTACAGCGGGATCGCGTTGACCAGGTCACGCAGGGTCACGCCCGGCTGCATCTTGCCCTTGAAGCGCACCAGCACCGACTCCGGCATGTCCAGCGGCATCACGCCGGTGGCCGCGGCGAAGGCGACCAGGCCCGAACCGGCCGGGAACGAAATACCCACCGGGAAACGGGTGTGCGAGTCACCACCGGTGCCGACGGTGTCCGGCAGCAGCATGCGGTTGAGCCAGCTGTGGATCACGCCGTCGCCCGGGCGCAGCGAAACGCCGCCACGGGTGGAGATGAACTCCGGCAGGGTGTGGTGGGTCTTCACGTCCACCGGCTTCGGGTACGCGGCGGTATGGCAGAACGACTGCATCACCAGGTCGGCCGAGAAGCCCAGGCACGCCAGGTCCTTCAGCTCGTCGCGGGTCATCGGGCCGGTGGTGTCCTGCGAGCCCACCGAGGTCATCTTCGGTTCGCAGTAGGTGCCCGGGCGCATGCCCTGGCCTTCCGGCAGGCCACAGGCGCGGCCGACCATCTTCTGCGCCAGCGAGAAGCCCTTGCCGGTGTCGACCGGCTGCACCGGCAGGCGGAACAGATCGGTCGGGGCCAGGCCCAGCGCTTCGCGCGCCTTGCCGGTCAGGCCACGGCCGATGATCAGCGGAATGCGGCCACCGGCACGCACTTCGTCGAACAGCACGTCGGACTTGACCTGGAACTCGGCGATCACTTCACCGTTCTTCAGCGCCTTGCCTTCGTACGGACGCAGCTCGACCACATCGCCGTGTTCCATCTTCGACACGTCCAGCTCGATCGGCAGCGCGCCGGCATCTTCCATGGTGTTGTAGAAGATCGGGGCGATCTTCGAACCCAGGCAGACGCCACCGGCGCGCTTGTTCGGGATGAACGGAATGTCATCGCCGGTCCACCACAGCACGCTGTTGGTGGCCGACTTGCGCGAGGAACCGGTGCCGACCACGTCGCCGACGTAGGCGACCAGATGGCCCTTGTCCTTCAGGTCAAGGATCTGCTGGATCGGGCCGCGCTTGCCGTCTTCTTCCGGGGTGAACGGCGCGTCGTCGCGCTTGTTCTTCAGCATCGCCAGGGCGTGCATCGGAATGTCCGGGCGGGTGGTCGCGTCCGGTGCCGGCGACAGGTCGTCGGTGTTGGTCTCGCCCGGCACCTTGAACACGGTGACGGTCAGGCTCTGCGGCACTTCCGGATTGCTGGTGAACCACTCGGCATCGGCCCAGCTCTGCAGCACGGCCTGGGCGTTGGCGTTGCCGGCCTTGGCCTTTTCCTGCACGTCATGGAACGCATCGAACACCAGCAGGGTCTTCTTCAGGCCGTTGGCGGCGATGGTGCCGACGCTGGCGTCGTCCAGCAGCTGCACCAGCGGGGCGACGTTGTAACCGCCGAGCATGGTGCCCAGCAGTTCGGTGGCGCGCTCGCGGCTGATCAGCGGGTTCTGCTCGCTGCCCAGGGCGATCGCCGCCAGGTAAGAGGCCTTGACCTTGGCCGCGTCATCGACACCGGCCGGCACGCGATGGGTCAGCAGGTCGAGCAGGAACTCGGCCTCGCCCTGCGGCGGGTTCTTCAGCAGTTCGATGACATCGGCCGTCTGCTGCGCGCTCAGCGGCAGCGGCGGGATGCCAAGCGCAGCGCGCTCGGCGACGTGGTGGCGGTAGGCTTCCAACATGACAACTCCCGGGTAATGCGTAGGTTGAAATAACAAAGTGGGCTCAGGCGTGCGGCACGATCAGCTTCAGGCCCTTGAAGTAGTCGCGGTAAAACGTGTCGTTCCAGGTGATCAGGCCGTCACACTGCAGCAGTGCGTGGGCGCCGACCATGAATTCGTCCAGGCTGCGGCGGCTGCCGCCGCGCTGGCGATGACGGCGGTGCATCTCGCCGGCGCGCAGCGCCGACTTGGCTTCCATCGGGTTGAAGTGCACGCCCATTTCTTCCAGCGCTTCGAGCACCTCGGCGCCGCCGCGCAGCGATGCGCAGACCTCGGCCAGGGTCGCGCCACAGACCACCACGCGGCCACCGACCAGGCTCTGCCGGAGGATGGCTTCCACGGCATCGGCCTGCGGACCATTGCTGAGCAGCTCGACCAGCACCGGTGAATCGACGGCGATCATCACGGCTTATTCCTCGTCACGCACCGCGCGTACCGCTGCGTCGGACGATTCGAAGCCGTCCAGCGCAAACTTGCCGCGCGCCCGTGAAATCGCATCGTCAACACTCTTGCGCAGGATGATGCGGCTGCCGTCCAGCTCGACCTTCAGCAGCGTGCCCTTGGTCAGGCCGAGGGCATCACGCACCGCCTTGGGCAGGGTGATCTGTCCGCGTTCTGCAACAGTGGCTTCCATCGGTAGGCCCTCCAGAGTATGCACAAATTATACATACTTCCCCGGGCATACTTCCACCCTGAACAGGACCGGCGCCCCGCCAGCCCTTGCCTCGCAAAGGATCGGCCACAAACGTGACATACGCCATACACCTTCCCCTGTAGTCTGGAACCGATGCCGCAGGCCGGGACCCGGCCCGGATGAATCCATTCAGTCTGAGGTTCATACTGGGACGACCGGGGCCGTCAGGCCCGCGGCGACCGCAAGCAGGCCCGCCCATGCGCGGGCCACTGCAAGCCATCCGCAAGAAGGAGTTACCCCGCATGAGCGATTCGTTCTCCACCCGCAGCCAGCTGAACGTCGGCGGCAAGACCTACGACTACTTCAGCCTGCCCACGCTGGGCCAGCGCTTCGATATCTCCCACCTGCCCTACTCGATGAAGATCCTGCTGGAGAACCTGCTCCGGCACGAGGACGGCGGTATCACCGTCGGCAAGGACCACATCGAAGCCGTGGCCCGCTGGAACCCGGCGGCCGAGCCGGACACCGAGATCGCCTTCATGCCGGCGCGCGTGGTCCTGCAGGACTTCACCGGCGTGCCCTGCGTGGTCGACCTGGCCGCGATGCGCGACGCGGTCGTCAAGCTGGGCGGCTCGCCGGAGCAGATCAACCCGCAGATCCCCTCCGAACTGGTCATCGACCACTCGGTGCAGGTCGATGTGTTCGGCAAGCCGGACGCGCTGGACCTCAACGGCAAGATCGAGTTCCAGCGCAACCAGGAACGCTACGGCTTCCTGCGCTGGGGCCAGAAGGCCTTCGACAACTTCAAGGTGGTGCCGCCGAACACCGGCATCGTCCACCAGGTGAACCTGGAGAACCTGGCCCGCGTAGTGATGACCGCCGACAAGGACGGCAAGGCGGTCGCCTACCCCGATACCGTGTTCGGTACCGACAGCCACACCACCATGATCAACGGCATCGGCGTGCTTGGCTGGGGCGTGGGCGGCATCGAAGCCGAGGCCGCCATGCTCGGCCAACCGTCGTCGATGCTGATTCCGCAGGTGGTCGGCTTCAAGCTGACCGGCAAGCTGCCCGAGGGTGCCACCGCTACGGACCTGGTGCTGACCGTCACCCAGATGCTGCGCAAGCTGGGCGTCGTCGGCAAGTTCGTCGAGTTCTACGGTGACGGCCTGCAGCACCTGCCGCTGGCCGACCGTGCCACCATCGGCAACATGGCCCCGGAGTACGGCGCCACCTGCGGCATCTTCCCGATCGACGCCGAATCGCTGAACTACCTGCGCCTGTCCGGCCGCAGCGAAGAGCAGATCGACCTGGTCGAAGCCTATGCCAAGGCACAGGGCCTGTGGCACGAACCGGGCAGCCCGCATGCCCAGTACAGCACCACGCTGGAACTGGACATGGGCACGGTGAAGCCGTCGCTGGCTGGCCCGAAGCGTCCGCAGGACCGCGTGCTGCTGGAGGACGTGCAGAAGAACTACCGCGAAGCACTGGTTGGCATGACCAGCAACCGCGACAAGCGCAGTGATGATGTTTCCTCGTTCGTCAATGAAGGCGGCGGCGCGGCGGTCGGCAACGAGCAGCTGGCCAAGGGCTTCGCCGACATCGAGATCGAAGGCCGCAAGGTGCGGCTGAAGGATGGCGCGGTGGTCATCGCCGCCATCACCTCCTGCACCAATACCTCCAACCCGGCGGTGATGATCGGTGCCGGCCTGCTGGCCCGCAATGCGGCCGCCAAGGGCCTGAACCGCCAGCCGTGGGTGAAGACCTCGCTCGGGCCGGGCTCGCGCGTGGTCACGGACTACCTGGAAAAGGCCGGCGTGCTGAAGGAGCTGGAGAAGATCGGCTTCTACGTGGTCGGCTACGGCTGCACCACCTGCATCGGCAACTCCGGCCCGCTGCCGACCGAAGTCAGCGCCGGCATCGCCACCGGCGACCTGGTCGTCACCTCGGTGCTGTCGGGCAACCGCAACTTCGAGGGTCGCGTGCACCCCGAAGTGAAGATGAACTACCTGGCAAGCCCGCCGCTGGTGGTGGCCTATGCCATCGCCGGCACCACCGACATCGACCTGACCACCCAGCCGCTGGGCACCGGCAGCGATGGCCAGCCGGTGTTCCTGCGCGACATCTGGCCGAGCAACAAGGAAATCGGCGATGTCATCGCCGCCACCATCGGCCCGGAGATGTTCAAGCAGAACTACGCCGACGTGTTCAAGGGCGACACCCGCTGGAACACCATCGCCTCGCCGGACGGCAACCTGTACGCGTGGAGCGATGCCTCCACCTACATCAAGAACCCGCCGTACTTCGATGGCATGACCATGCAGACCGGCAGCATCGACGACGTGCACGGCGCACGCGTGATGGGCCTGTTCGGCGATTCGATCACCACCGACCACATCTCCCCGGCCGGCAACATCAAGAAGGACTCGCCGGCGGGCCGCTTCCTGCAGCAACGCGGCGTGCAGCCGGCCGACTTCAACAGCTACGGCAGCCGCCGCGGCAACGATGACGTGATGGTCCGCGGCACCTTCGCCAACATCCGCATCAAGAACCTGATGTTCGGTGGCGAGGAAGGCGGCAACACCCTGTACTACCCCGCCGGCGGTGGCCAGCCGGAGAAGCTGGCGATCTACGATGCGGCCATGAAGTACAAGGCCGACAAGGTGCCGCTGGTGGTGCTGGCCGGCAAGGAATACGGCACCGGTTCGTCGCGCGACTGGGCGGCCAAGGGCACCCTGCTGCTGGGGGTGAAGGCGGTCATCGCCGAAAGCTTCGAGCGCATCCACCGCTCCAACCTGGTCGGCATGGGCGTGCTGCCGCTGCAGTTCCGCAACGGCGAGAACGCGCAGAGCCTGGGCCTGGACGGCTCGGAAGTGATCGACATCACCGGCCTGCAGGACGGTGCCAGCAAGCGCGCCACGGTCACCGCGACCAAGGCCGATGGCACGAAGAAGACCTTCGAGGTCTCGGTGATGCTGCTGACCCCGAAGGAAGTCGAGTACTTCCGTCATGGCGGCCTGCTGCAGTACGTGCTGCGCCAGCTGGCAGCCAAGTAACGGAAAAGGGCCGGATCCTTGCGGGTCCGGCCCTTTCCGTCTGCGATGCCCCCCTGTAGAGCCGAGCCTGCGCTCGTCTGCTTCTGCGCCAACAGCAGCCGAGCGTGGGCTCGGCTCTACAGAGGCGCTCAGCGGCGGGGTGCGTCCGGGTCGGTGCGCAGCGCCTTCAGCAGGCCCCACATGTAGAACGCCAGCGTGAACGAGAACGGCAGGCCACACAGCACCACCGCCGTCTGCATCGCACTGAAATTGCCGGCCAGCAGCAGGCCGACGCTGGCCACGGTGATGCCGGCCGCCCAGAACACGCGCAGCCAGATCGGCGCGTCATGGCCGTCTTCCACACCATCGTCAACGCGACGGGTGCACAGGTTGGCGATCATCAGCGTGCCCGAGTCGACCGGGGTCAGGAACAGCACGAAGCCGATCACCACTGCGGCACCGGCCACGTACGGCGCGCCGGGCAGGTATTCCAGCAGCTTGAACAGCGTCATCGCCGCATCGTGCTGGGCCACCTCACCCAGGATCGCCTGGCCGTGGTTGAGCACCAGGTCGATGGCGGTGTTGCCGAAGATCGACAGCCAGGCCAGGGTGAAGCCGAGCGGGATCAGCAGCACGCCCATGATCACTTCGCGGATGGTGCGGCCGCGCGAGATGCGTGCCACGAAAAGGCCGACGAACGGCGCCCAGGCGATCCACCAGGCCCAGTAGAACAGCGTCCACGAGCCCATCCACTCACGGCCCTTCGGGTCGTTGAGGTACATGTCGAAGCTCTTGCGCACGAACGCGCCGAGATAATCACCAGTATTCTGGATCAGGCCATCGAACAGGTGCAGGGTCGGGCCGGTGACCAGCACGAACAGCAGCAGGCCACACAGCAGGCGCACATTGAGGTTGGACAGCCAGGCAATGCCCTTTTCCACACCGGCGACCACGCCGATGGTGGCCACCACCATCATCACCAGCACGATGGCCACCAGCACCTGCGGCGTATCCGGGATGTGGAACAGGTAGACCAGGCCGGACTGCACCACCAGCGCGCCGATGCCGAGGTTGGTCACCATCGAGATCAGCGTGGCCAGGATGCCGAAACCATCGACCATGTCGCCGATGCGGCCGTGGATGCGCTCACCGAAGATCGGGTACAGCGCCGAGCGCAGCGCCAGCGGCAGGTCGCGGCGGTACGCGAAGTAGCCCAGCGCCACGCCGACCAGCGCGTACAGCGCCCAGCCGTGCAGGCCCCAGTGCAGGAAGGTCAGCACCATCGCTTCGCGGCCGGCGGCCACGGTCCCGCCGGGTTGCCCGGGCGGATGCAGGAAATGGTCCAGCGGCTCGTAGGCACCGTAGTACAGCAGCGCGATGCCGATGCCGGCCGAGAACAGCATCGAGACCCAGGCAACGTAGCCAAACGCCGGTGACTCCTCGTTGTGGCCCAGGCGGATGCGGCCATACGGCGAGAACGCCAGCCACAGCACGAAGCCCAGGCACAGCACGATCAGCAGCATGTACCACCAGCCGAACGCGGCCGACACCTCGGCCTGCGCCCATTGCAGCCAGTGCTCGCTGCCTTCGGGATAGAGAACGGTGAGCAGCCCGAGGATGCCGATCGACACCGAGGAGCTGAGAAAGACAAAACGGTTCAAGCGCAGGGGCGAACGCTTGGGATGAGCCAGGGAAGACATGGGATCGTCTCATCAGTCCGGGGGAGCACATGGGCGGGGCCGGACCGGTAAACCGGGCCCATGGCGTGGGGCGCGAGCGCATCCTAGGGTTTATTGATTGAACGTTCAATCAATAAAAAGCATAATGGCGGGCAGCCGATCCTTCGGGTCGCAATCCGTGGAGAGACAATGCCGAAGAAAGGCGTGGAACCGGTACGGCGCGAACAGCTGATCCGGGCCACTTTCCAGACCATCGACGAGATCGGCATGGCCGACGCGACCGTCGCCACCATCGCGAAGAAGGCAGGGCTGTCCAGCGGCATCGTCGCCCACTACTTTGGCGATAAGGACGGCCTGCTCAATGCTGCAATGCGGCAGATCCTGCGCGAGCTGAAGGACGCCGTCGCCCGCTACCGCGCCGAGGCCAGCGATGACCCCCGCGAGCAGTTGCGTGCCATCGTCGATGGCAACTTCGACGACAGTCAGATCAACGGTACCGCAATGCGCGTCTGGCTCACGTTCTGGGCCGCCAGCATGCACCAGCCGGAACTGGCCCGGCTGCAGCGCGCCAACGACCAGCGCCTGTTCTCCAACCTGTGCCACCAGTTCAACCGCCTGCTGCCCCACCCGCAGGCCCGCATGGCCGCCCGTGGCCTGGCCGCGATGATCGACGGCCTGTGGCTGCGTGGCAGCCTGGTCGGCGGCCAGTTCAACGCCGACAAGTCGCGGCGCATCGCCTACGGCTACATCGACTTCCAGTTGCAGGCTGCCGCGCTATAAGCGCTTCAGCACCCGCCCCCTTCCAAGGAGTACGCCCCATGACCACCCTGCCCGTCCAACAGCTCTACATCCACGGCCAGCGCGTCGATGCCACCAGCGGCAAGACCTTCAAGACCGTCAACCCGGCCACCGGTGAGGTGATCGCCGAAGTGCAGGTTGCCAGCCAGGCCGACGTCGAGCGCGCCGTGCAGAGCGCGGCCGAAGGCCAGAAGGTGTGGGCCGCGATGACGGCCATGGAGCGCTCGCGCATCCTGCGCCGCGCCGTCGAGCTCCTGCGCGAGCGCAACGACGAACTGGCCCACCTGGAAACCCTGGACACCGGCAAGGCGCTGGCCGAGACCACCACCGTGGACATCGTCACCGGCGCCGACGTGGTCGAGTACTACGCTGGCCTGGCCACCGCCATCGAAGGCATCCAGCTGCCGCTGCGCGAATCGAGCTTCTTCTACACCCGCCGCGAACCGCTGGGCGTGGTGGCCGGCATCGGCGCCTGGAACTACCCGATCCAGATCGCCATGTGGAAGTCGGCCCCCGCCCTGGCCGCCGGCAATGCGATGGTGTTCAAGCCGTCCGAAGTGACCCCGTTGACCGCGATCCGGCTGGCCGAGATCTACACCGAAGCCGGCGTGCCGGCCGGCGTGTTCAACGTCGTGCAGGGCCCGGGCCGCGAGATCGGGCAGTGGCTGACCGAGCACCCGGTGATCGAGAAGATTTCCTTCACCGGCGGCGTCTCCACCGGCAAGAAGGTCATGGCCAGCGCGGCGTCCTCGTCGCTGAAGGAAGTGACCATGGAGCTGGGCGGCAAGTCGCCGCTGGTGATCTGCGATGACGCCGATCTGGACCGCGCCGCCGACATCGCGGTGATGGCCAACTTCTTCAGCTCCGGCCAGGTCTGCACCAACGGCACCCGCGTGTTCGTGCCGCGCAGCATGCTGGCCGCGTTCGAGGCCGCCGTTGTCGAGCGCGTCAAGCGCATCCGCATCGGCGACCCGATGGCCGCCGAGACCAACTTCGGCCCGCTGACCAGCTTCCCGCACATGGAAAACGTGCTGCGCTACATCGAAAGCGGCAAGGCCGAAGGCGCCCGCCTGCTGACCGGCGGCGGCCGTGCCACCGAAGGCGCGCTGGCCAATGGCGCGTACGTGCTGCCGACCGTGTTCTCCGACTGCCGCGATGACATGACGATTGTCCGGGAAGAGATCTTCGGGCCGGTGATGAGCATCCTCGCCTACGACGACGAAGACGAAGTGGTGCGTCGTGCCAACGACACCACCTTCGGCCTCGCCGCGGGCGTGGTCAGCAAGGACGTCAGCCGCGCCCACCGCATCATCCACCGCCTGGAAGCCGGCATCTGCTGGATCAACACCTGGGGCGAATCGCCGGCCGAAATGCCCGTCGGTGGCTACAAGGAATCCGGCGTCGGCCGCGAGAACGGCATCTCGACCCTCGGCCACTACACCCGCATCAAGTCGGTGCAGGTCGAGCTGGGCGACTACGCCAGCGTGTTCTGACCGGCGCGCCGCCAGCACGCCCCATCGTCCGGCCACCGCGCCGATCCGACATCCCGCCGGGACGCCTGCATGCAGCGCGCCCCGGCCTGCAGGAGACACCCATGAGCACCCACAACGAGTACGACTACATCATCATCGGCGCCGGTTCGGCCGGCAACGTGCTGGCTACCCGCCTCACCGAAGATGCCGATGTCAGCGTGCTGCTGCTGGAAGCCGGTGGCCCGGACTACCGGCTCGACTTCCGTACCCAGATGCCGGCGGCACTGGCCTTCCCACTGCAGGGCAAGCGCTACAACTGGGCGTACAAGACCGATCCGGAGCCCTTCATGAACAACCGCCGCATGGACTGCGGCCGCGGCAAGGGCCTGGGCGGCTCGTCGCTGATCAACGGCATGTGCTACATCCGCGGCAACGCGATGGACTATGACAACTGGGCCAGCATGCCGGGCCTGGAAGACTGGACCTACCTGGACTGCCTGCCCTACTTCCGCAAGGCCGAAACCCGTGATATCGGCCCCAATGACTACCACGGTGGCGACGGCCCGCTGCGCGTTACCACGCCGAAGGCCGGCAACAACGAGCTGTTCGCTGCGATGGTCGAAGCCGGCGTGCAGGCCGGCTACCCGCGCACCGACGACCTCAACGGCTACCAGCAGGAAGGTTTCGGCCCGATGGACCGCACGGTGACCCCGAAGGGCCGTCGTTCCAGCACCGCCCGCGGCTACCTGGACCTGGCCAAGCCGCGCCCGAACCTGACCATCGTCACCCACGCGCTGACCGACCGCATCCTGTTCTCGGGCAAGCGCGCCGTGGGCGTGCAGTGGCTGCACAGCGACCAGCCGCAGCGCGCCACCGCCCGCCGCGAAGTGCTGCTGTGCGGCGGCGCCATCGCCTCGCCGCAGATCCTGCAGCGCTCGGGCGTCGGCCCGGCCGACCTGCTGCGCAGCCTGGACATCGACCTGGTGCACCACCTGCCGGGCGTCGGCGCCAACCTGCAGGACCACCTTGAGATGTACCTGCAGTACGAGTGCAAGAAGCCGGTGTCGCTGGCGCCGGCACTGAAGCTGTACAACCAGCCGGCGATCGGTGCCGAGTGGCTGTTCCTGGGCACCGGCATCGGCGCCAGCAACCAGTTCGAGGCCGGTGGCTTCATCCGCAGCGACGCCGAATTCGACTGGCCGAACCTGCAGTACCACTTCCTGCCGGTGGCGATCAATTACAACGGCTCCAACCCGATCAAGGCGCACAGCTTCCAGATGCACGTCGGTTCGATGCGCTCACCCAGCCGCGGCCGCATCCACGTGCGCTCGAAGGACCCGCGCGAACATCCGAGCATCCTGTTCAACTACATGTCGCACGACCAGGACTGGCGCGAGTTCCGTGCGGCGATCCGCATCACCCGCGAGATCTTCGCGCAGCCGGCGCTGGCCCCGTACAGCGGCCGCGAGATCTCGCCGGGAAGCGCGCTGCAGACCGACGCGCAGATCGATGCGTTCGTGCGCGAGCACGCCGAGACTGCCTATCACCCGTCGTGCTCGAACAAGATGGGCCATGCCGACGATCCGATGGCGGTGGTCGATGGCCAGGGCCGCGTACACGGGCTGGAAGGCCTGCGCATCGTCGATGCCTCGATCATGCCGCAGGTGGTGACCGGCAACCTCAACGCGCCGACCATCATGATGGCCGAGAAGCTGGCCGACGTGATCCGCGGCCGCACCCCGCTCGCCCGTAGCACCGCGCCGTACTACAAGGCCAACGGCGCACCCGTTCGCAAGCAGGGTTGACGCAGCCGGCCCGCTTGGGGCCACGGTAGTGCCGGCCGCTGGCCGGCATCCATCGTATGGTCCGTCCAGCGCAGATGCCGGCCAGCGGCCAGCACTACCCAGCAAGGAGGCTCTTCGGGGCCTCTTCGCGTTTTCCCTACGGCGGGGTATGCTGCAATGACCGGCCGTTGTCGATACGCTCAGGGCCGGACCTAATACATCACGATTCCTGGAGGGGGAATATGAGTCTGGATCGTCCCTGGCTGCAGAGCTATCCGAAAGGCGTTCCCGCCGAGATCGACGTCAACGAGTTCCATTCGGTAGCTTCGGTCTTCGACGCTTCCGTCGCGAAATTCCGCGACCGTCCCGCCTACTCCAGCTTCGGCAAGGTCCTCACCTACGGCGAGACCGACGCGCTGGTCGAACAGTTCGCGGCCTACCTGCTCGGTGAGCTCAAGCTCAAGAAGGGTGACCGCGTCGCCCTGATGATGCCCAACTGCCTGCAGTACCCGGTGGCCACCTTCGGCGTGCTGCGCGCCGGCCTGACCGTGGTCAACGTCAACCCGCTGTACACCGCCCGCGAGCTCAAGCACCAGCTGGTCGATGCCGGCGTGACCGCGCTGGTGGTGGTCGACAACTTCGGCGACACCGTCGAGCAGGTCATCGCCGATACGCCGGTCAAGCATGTGGTCACCACCGGCCTTGGCGACCTGCTCGGCGCCAAGGGCGTGATCGTCAACTTCGTGCTGAAGTACATCAAGAAGATGGTGCCCAACTACCATCTCAAGGGCGCGGTGCGCTTCCGCCAGGCGCTCAAGCTCGGCAGCCGCCACAGCCTGCCCAAGGTCGAGATCGACCACGACGACATCGCGTTCCTGCAGTACACCGGCGGCACCACCGGCGTGGCCAAGGGCGCGATGCTGACCAACCGCAACCTGATCGCCAACATGCAGCAGGCCTCGGCCTGGATCAGTGCGTCCGGCATCGAGATGGGCAAGGAGTGGATCATCACCGCCCTGCCGCTGTACCACATCTTCGCACTGACCGCGAACGGGCTGGTCTTCATGAAGTTCGGTGGCTGCAATCACCTGATCACCAACCCGCGCGACATGAAGGGCTTCGTCAAGGAGCTCAAGTCGGTGCGTTTCACCGCCATCACCGGCGTCAACACGCTGTTCAACGGCCTGCTCAACACCCCCGGTTTCGACACGGTCGACTTCTCCTCGCTGAAGGTCACCCTGGGCGGCGGCATGGCGGTGCAGCGCGCCGTCGCCGAGCGCTGGAAGAAGGTCACCGGCGTGACCCTGGTCGAGGCCTATGGCCTGACCGAGACCTCGCCGGCAGCCTGCATCAACCCGCTTACCCTGACCGAGTACAACGGCTCGATCGGCCTGCCGATCCCCTCCACCGATGCCTGCATCAAGGATGACAACAGTGCCATCCTGCCGCTGGGCGAGGTCGGCGAGCTCTGCATCAAGGGCCCGCAGGTGATGAAGGGCTACTGGCAGCGCCCGGAGGAAACGGCCAAGGCCATCGACGCGGACGGCTGGCTGCATACCGGCGACATGGCCAAGATGGACGAACACGGCTTCTTCTACATCGTCGACCGCAAGAAGGACATGATCCTGGTGTCCGGCTTCAACGTGTACCCGAACGAAGTCGAGGACGTGATCGCGATGATGCCGGGCGTGCTGGAAGTGGCCGCGGTCGGCGTCCCGGACGACAAGTCCGGCGAGGTGGTGAAGGTGGTCATCGTGAAGAAGGACCCGAACCTGACCGCCGAAATGGTCAAGGAGCATGCCCGGGCCAACCTGACCGGCTACAAGCACCCCAAAATCGTTGAATTCCGAAAGGAGCTGCCGAAGACCAACGTCGGCAAGATCCTCCGTCGCGAACTCCGCGATACGCCCGCCCAGTAAGGGTTTGCGGCAATCTGGACAGTGCAGGGCCCGGGGCGGAAACGTCCCGGGCCCTTTCGCATGCGACGCCGCTGAGGCGGTGTAGCATCGCCGCGTGTGTGGACCGTTCGGCCCGCCGGCCACCCACCTGACACTGCGGGCCGCATGCCGAGGACCCTTCCATGAGTACCATCGAAAAGCTGCCTTCAAGCGGCTCACCGTTCGCCACCATCCGTACCGAAGACAGCGCCGACGGCGCTGCCCACTGGCTGTTCATGCACGCCGATGCCGCCACCGGGATCCGTCCCTGCTGCCGCAAGGACATGCTCGACGAAATGTGGAGCTACATGGCGGCCATCACCCGCAGCCCTGCCGAACGCCACAACGGGACATTGCGGCATTTCGTGCTGGCCTCCGATGCCGTCGCCTACAACCTGGGCGGCGACCTGGACCTGTTCACCCGCCTGATCCGCGAAGGCAACCGCGACCTCCTGCTGAACTACGCCCAGCGCTGCGTGGAGGGCGTGCACCACCTGCATACCGGGTTCGGCGGCGACGTCCGTTCGATCGCGCTGATCCAGGGTGACGCCCTCGGCGGCGGCCTGGAAATGGCCCTGGCCTGCCACACCATCGTCGCCGAGGAAGGCAGCGGACTGGGCCTGCCGGAGGTGCTGTTCGGCCTGTTCCCGGGCATGGGTGCGTACTCCTTCCTGTGCCGGCGCGTGTCCCCCCATCTGGCCGAGAAGATCATCCTCGACGGCCGGGTCTACAGTGCCGAGGAGATGCATGCCATGGGCGTGGTCGACGTGCTGGTGAAGAAGGGCGAAGGCCGGGCGGCGGTCGAGGAACTGATCCGCCAGCAGCAGCGCACGCCGCAGTCCTATCTGGCGATGAATGCCGCACGCGCCATCGCCCAGCCGGTCAGCTACGACGAACTGCTGGAGATCACCAAGGTATGGGTCGATTCCGCCCTCGCACTCGGCGACCGCTCGCTGCGCACCATGGATCGCCTGATCAAGGCCCAGACCCGTCGCGCCAGTCTCGACGCGGCCTGATTCCTCCCCTCCCCCAGGATGGGTTCAAGCCCGGCTCGCCACCGGGCTTTTTTTGGGTTCACGCCACGCCTCAGCGCGCTTCACCATCATCGGCGGCGCCGCGCATGCGGCGTTCGGCCCGCGCGTCCAGCGCGCGCCGGCCTTCCTTGATCGCCTCCTGCAGGATGCCCAGGCGCTGACGCCATTCGGTCTTTAGCTGCCAGTCGGCCATCCGCATCAGCTCGCCGGCACGGTTGGACGCGCGCATCAGGCCGAGATTGCTGGCCACGCCCTTGATCGCGTGGGATTGTTCGCGGAACACATCCCACTGCGTGGCCTCGCCGGCCTGCTCGGCCTTGCCCATGCAGCTCGCCACGTCCTCCAGGCACTGGCGGATGAACTCACGTTCGAAGCCCTCGCCCATGCCCAGCGAAGCCAGTTCGTCCAGCACGCTGCTGTCGAGCACGCCATCCTGCAGCGGCGCCGCCGGTCGCACCACCGGTGCGGCCATGGTCTTCAGCTGGGCATTGCTGGCGATCTCGGCCAGCGTATCGAGCAGGCGCACCGCAACGACGGGCTTGGCCAGGAAGGCATGTGCGCCGGCCTGGGTACAGCGCTGGATCGCCTCGGGCGTTACATCCGCACTGAGTACCAGTACCGGCGTGCGCGGACCGCCGCCGGCCTGCATCACCCGCAGTTCCTTGAGCATGTCCAGCCCGCTCATGCCCGGCATGTGCAGATCGACGATGACCGCGTCGAACTCGCTGTCGGCCAGCGCATCCAGCACCGCCTCACCGCCGTCCACGCACAGCACGCGATGGCCGGCCTTCTGCAGCAGGCGCTGCAGGACCATGCGGTTGGCCTCGTGGTCGTCGGCCACCAGGATCTGCATGCTGCGCACGCGGGCGCGATGGCGCAGGAACGGATCGGCAAAAGCGATCACGTTGCCGCCCGGGCCCGCGTCTTCGTCGCCGCTCAGGCTCGGCACCGCGCCCGGCACCTGCGGCTGCGGCGGCGCGAACGGCAGCTCGACCCAGAAGTGGCTGCCGCGCGGCGGGTTTTCCAGATAGCCGATGTCACCGTCCATCGCCTCGACCAGGCCCTTGGCGATGGTCGTGCCCAGCCCCGTCCCCTCGTGGCGGCGCGCCATGCTGACATCGGCCTGCTCGAACGCGTCGAACAGCCGTGCACGCATGGCAGGTGGCACGCCGATGCCGGTGTCGAGGATGTCGAAGCGCAACCGCACCGCACCGCTGGCATCGGCCTGCACCACGCCGACACGTATCTCGACCCGGCCATGGTCGGTGAACTTGACCGCGTTGCCCGCCAGGTTCAGCAGGATCTGCCGCAGGTGCCCGACATCGCCGCGCACGCGTGGCGGCACACCATCGGCCACCTTCACCCGGTAATCCAGCCGTTTGGCCTTGGCCTGTGGCAACAGGATCAGACCGATCGCCTGGATCACGTCGGCCACGGCGAAGTCCTCGGCCACCACGCGCAGCTTGCCGGCCTCGATGGCCGAGATGTCCAGCACTTCCTCCACCAGTGCCAGCAGGCTGCGCGAGGACGCCTGGATGGTGTTGAGGCACTCGCGCTGCTCGTCATCCAGGCGCGTGGTGGCCAGCACTTCGGTCATGCCGTTGAGACCGTTCAACGGCGTGCGGAACTCATGGCTCATGTTGGCCAGGAACCGGCTCTTGGCCTCGCTGGCGCGGCGCGCCTCGGCCATCGCTTCGGTCAACTGCCGCAGCAATGTCGAGAAGTACAGCGGCACCGCTGCCAGGCCCAGCCAGAGGCCGATGGCCAGGCGGAAATTCTGTTGCCAGTAAGGCGTCAGCATCACGGTGCAGCCGAAGCTCACCATCGCCATGGCCACCGCCACGTACAGATAGTGGTTGCCAAAGCGCATGCCATTGCCGACCGTCACCCACATCACCACGATGTAGACCCAGGCCAGCGGCTCACCCATCTGCACCATGCCGGCAGCAATGAGGCCGTAGTCAGCCAACATGCCCAGCACGCGGCGGGGATCGGAACGCGCCGGCCGCCACAGCAGCCAGCCGAACAGCAACAGTGACAGGCTCAGGCCGGTCAGCACGATCGCCAGCACACCGACGTACTGGGTGTGCGGCAGATCGTGGCGCGGTGCCGGCAACAGTACGTAGGCCAGGATCAGGCTGATCAGCACGATGCGGACGATCTGCTGGCCGTGCTCGCTGTCCTGGCGCTGGGACAGGCGCAGCCGCAGCTGCGACAACAGGCGTTTCACGCGCCCAGCCCCGGGCGCGCGGACGCCATCGAATGCTCGGCGCAGATCTGGTCGAGCTGTTCGCGGCCGCGCAGCAGCGCGTCCACGCATCGGGGATCGAACAGGCGGCCACGCTGGGCGTAGAGATAAGCCAGGGTGGCTTCCATGGTCCATGCTTCCTTGTACGGACGGGGCGAAATCAGGGCGTCGAAGACATCGGCGACGGCCACGATGCGCGCTTCCAGCGGAATCGCGTCGCCGACCAGCCCATCGGGATAGCCACTGCCGTCGTAGCGCTCATGATGACGCAGTGCGATCAACGCGCCAACCTGGATGAAGCGATTCTGGCTGCCGCTCAGCAGTTCATGGCCAATCCGCGGGTGCCGGCGCATGATCGCCAGCTCTTCCTCGTTGAGCTTGCCCTGCTTGAGCAGCACCGCATCGGGAATGGCGATCTTGCCCATGTCATGCAGCGGTGCAGCCATTTCGATCAGGCGCACCTCCTCTTCGGGCAGCCCGAGCTGTTCGGCGATCAGTCCGGCCACGCGCGCCATGCGCTCCAGGTAGGCGCTGGTGCCGGCATCACGGAACTCGATCGCGCGTGCCAGCCGCGACAGCGTCTCGCGCTCGCGCTCTTCGACCTCATGCATGCTGGCCAGCAGGCGCTGCTCCAGCGACAGCGCCCGCTGCTTCACGTTCTCGGTCTGCTGGCGCAGCTGCAGCAGGTTGTAGCAGCGCGCCCGCAGCTCGCGCGGGCGGATCGGCTTGACCAGGAAGTCGATGACGCCTGCTTCCAGTGCCGCTTGCCGGATCGGCTCGTCACCGACCACGGTGATCAGGATCACCGGAATGTCACGGTGCTTGGGCAGGCGACGGAAACGACGGGCGAATTCCAGCCCATCCATCTCCGGCATGCGGTAATCGAGCAGCAGCAGGTCGACCGGATGGGCTTCGCACCAGGCCAATGCGGTCAGCGGGTCTCCGAAGTCATACACGCTCAGTTCCGGCGCGATGTCTTCGATGACGTGACGCAGCATCGTCCGGGCCGAAGTCTGGTCGTCAACGATGACGATGTTCAACGCGTACTCTGCCTGGTTTCTCGACCACGCTGGATCATCAGCAGGCGAGGATACTCTGCCGCTGCGAACGCTCGCACCCTGCATCGGCCTGACTCCCGTGTCATGCGTCCCGATTCATGATCGTCATCACAATGTGAAGCGGACTCCCCACACCGTGCCCTCCCCCTGGCGCCGATCAAGCCATAACAGGCGTCAAGGTAGTGCAATTACGATACGCCGAGTGCGGGACGCGTCAATCGCGCCGTCTCGTTTCGGGACGGCGCGCACAATCGGGAGTCAAAAAGGCGACTTACTGCTCCGGACGCATGTACGGGAACAGCAGTACATCGCGGATCGAGCTGCTGCCGGTCAGCAGCATCACCAGGCGATCCACGCCGATGCCGAGGCCGCCGGTCGGTGCCATGCCGTACTCCAGCGCACGGATGTAGTCGGCGTCGTAGTGCATGGCCTCGTCATCGCCACCTTCCTTCGCCGCCACCTGGGCCTGGAAGCGCTGGGCCTGGTCTTCCGGATCGTTCAGCTCGGAGAAGCCGTTGGCCAGCTCCTTGCCGTTGACGAACAGCTCGAAGCGGTCGGTGTAGCCCGGGTCATTGTCGTTGGCACGGGCCAGCGGCGAGACCTCCACCGGATGGTCAGTGATGAAGGTCGGCTGGATCAGGGTGTGCTCAACGGTGGCCTCGAAGATCTCCAGCAGCAGCTTGCCCCAGCCGTAGGACGGCTTGACGCGGATCTTCAGGCGCTCGCAATGGCGCAGCAGCGCATCGCGGTCGGTGCAATCGGCGACGGAGATTTCCGGGTTGTGGTGGCGGACTGCCTCGTCCATGCGCCAGCGGCGGAATGCCGGGCCCAGGTCGATCTTCGCGCCGTCCCATTCGACCTCGGTGCCACCGTTGACGGCCTTGGCCACGTCACGGATCACGCCTTCGGTCAGGTCCATGATCTCGTTGTACGTGGCATAGGCCTCGTACAGCTCCATCATGGTGAATTCCGGGTTGTGGCGGGTGCTGACGCCTTCATTGCGGAAGTTGCGGTTGATCTCGTACACGCGCTCAAGGCCACCCACGGTCAGGCGCTTGAGGTACAGCTCCGGCGCCACGCGCAGGTACAGGTCCAGGTCCAGCGCATTGTGGTGGGTGGTGAACGGCTTGGCCGCCGCGCCGCCGGGGATGTAGTGCATCATCGGCGTCTCGACTTCCAGGAAGTCGCGGTTGTCCAGCCACGCGCGCATGGCGCGGATGATCTTCGAGCGCTTGATGAACACCGCGCGCGACTCCGGGGTCACGATCAGGTCGACGTAACGCTGGCGGTAACGCTGCTCGACGTCGGCCAGGCCATGCCACTTGTCCGGCAGCGGGCGCAGCGACTTGGTCAGCAGGCGGATCGATTCGGCCTTGACCGACAGCTCGCCGGTCTTGGTACGGGTCAGGCCGCCTTCGACGGCGATGATGTCGCCCACGTCCCAGCCCTTGAAGGCGGTATAGGCATCGCCCAGCACCGCGCCCTGCAGGAACAGCTGGATGCGGCCGGACTCGTCCTGGATCTGCGCGAAGCTGGCCTTGCCCATGATGCGCTTGGCCATCAGGCGGCCCGCCATCTTCACCTGGCGGCCGTTGCCTTCCAGGGCCTCGGCGGTCCAGGTTTCGGCATCTGCGAATTCTTCCTGCAGGCGGCCGGCGAAGTCCTCGCGACGGAAGTCGTTCGGGTACGCGATGCCCTGCCCACGCAGCGCTTTGAGTTTCTCACGGCGCTCGGCGATCAACTTGTTTTCGTCGACGGGGGGGGTATCGGTAGCTTCGCTCATGGATCTGCGGGAATCGTGTAGTGAGGGGGGATGCAGCGCCCGGCACAGCCGGTTGCCCAGCATACCAAAACCGCCCAGCCCCAGCCGGGAGAGGGGTCAGATCCCTCTGCTGCGCAAAGGGATCTGACCCCGACCGGGACCCCGCCTGGACCCTGGATGTCTACCTGTTGCCGGGGAACGCCTGGCGCAACTCATCCACCAGCACCCGCTGGTTCTCCGAATAGTCCACCGGCACCGACACCAGGTGCACCCCGCCCTCGTTGAAGGCCGCTTCCAGGGTCGGGATGAACTGCTCGATGGCCGTCACCTCGTGGCCCTTGCAGCCATAGGCCTCGGCGTACTTCACGAAATCGGGGTTGCTGAAGGTCATGCCGTAGTCGGTGAATCCGTCCACGGCCTGCTTCCAGCGGATCATGCCGTAGGCACCGTCGTTGAGGATCAGCACCACCAGGTTCAGGCCCAGCCGGCGGGCCGTCTCCAGCTCCTGGCTGTTCATCATGAAGCCGCCGTCGCCGCACACCGCCAGCACCCGCCGCTGCGGATACAGGATCGAGGCCATGATCGCCGACGGCAGGCCCGCGCCCATCGTCGCCAGCGCGTTGTCCAGCAGCAGCGTGTTGGCCACCTGGGTGCGGTAGTTGCGCGCGAACCAGATCTTGTACATGCCGTTGTCCAGCGCCACGATGCCATCCGGCGGCATCACCTGGCGCACGTCGTGCACCAGCCGCTGCGGGGTGAACCCGACCTCTTCGGCCCGGTCGGCCAGGTGTTCGAGGATGGTCGCGCGCAGCGGCAGCAGCGCAGCGGCATCCGGCACCGCGCCCTCGATGCGGTCGGCCAGCTGGGTCAGCGAACGACCGATATCGCCGATCACCTCCACCTGCGGGAAATACACCTGTTCCACCGCCGCCTGCGAGTACCCGATATGGATCACCGTCGGCCCACCCGGGCGCATCACGAATGGCGGCTTCTCGGTGACCTCGTGGCCGATGGTCACGATCACATCGGCCTGGTCGATCGCCATGTGCACGTAATCGCGCTCGGTCAGCGCCGCGGTGCCCATGTACAGGCCTGAACCACCGGCCACCGCGCCCTTGCCCATCTGCGTGGTGAAGAACGGGATGCCGGCGCGCAGCACGAACGCGGACAGCGCGTCGCTGGACTGCGGCCGCGAGGCCGCCGAAGCGATCATCAGCAGCGGCCGCTTTGCATTGCGGATGAGCTCTGCTGCCCGATCCAGCGCCTCCGGGCTGGCAATGGGACGGTCCACCGCGTGCGGCGGAATCAGCGCCACGCCCTCGACCTCATCGGCAGCAATGTCTTCGGGCAGCTCCAGCAACACCGGGCCCGGGCGCTCTTCCTGGGCGACACGGAACGCCTCGCGGACGATGGTCGGAATGGTGCGTGCCGAGACGATCTGCCGCGCCTGTTTGGTCAGCGGCTTCATCGTGCCGACGATGTCGACGATCTGGAAGCGCGCCTGCTTGCTGGCGACGATGCCCTTCTGGCCGGTGATCATGATCACCGGCCACGCACCCAGCAGCGCATAGGCGGCGCCGGTGGTGAAGTTGAGCGCGCCCGGGCCGAGCGTGGCCAGGCATACGCCCGGCTTGCCGGTCAGGCGGCCGTAAGTGGCCGCCATGAACACCGCCGCCTGTTCGTGGCGGGTGATGACCAGTTCGATGCTGGAATGGCGGAGCGACTCGACCACGTCGAGGTTTTCTTCGCCGGGAATGCCGAAAATGCGCTCGACGCCTTCGTTCTCAAGTGCGGCGACGAGCAGATCTGAACCCTTGGACATCGGATGCCGTCCTTTGTGCTGGACTGATGGTGGATCGTTGCAGGAAGGATGAGAGCCGCGCGTCAATGCTTGTCGAACCACACTGTCTGCGCGTTGACGAATTCACGGATGCCGAAGTGCGAGAGCTCGCGGCCGAAGCCGCTCTTCTTCACACCGCCGATCGGCACGCGAGGGTCGGAAGCGGAGAAGCCGTTGACGAACACACCGCCGGTCTGCAGCCGGCGCGCCAGCTGCATGGCCCGCGCGCGGTCACCGGTCCACAGGTTGCCGCTGAGGCCGAACTCGCTCTGGTTGGCCAGTTCCACCGCGTGGTCGGCATCGCGGGCGCGGCTGATCGAGGCCACCGGCCCGAACGTTTCCGTGTCAAAGGCCTGCATGCCCGGCTCCACGTCCGCCAGTACGGTGGGCGCGTAGAACGCGCCCGGGCGATCGAGCTGATGGCCGCCGACGAGCAGCTTCGCGCCTGCGTCCACCGAGGCGCGCACCTGCGCGTCCAACTGTTCCAGCAGGTCCTGGCGTGCCATCGGACCAACGCGATTGCCCGCTTCACGGCCATCACCGATGGTCAGCGCCTGCACTTTCTGGCAGAACTGCGCCACGAAGCGGCCGTACACCGCGTCTTCAACGATGATGCGCTTGCCGGCAATGCAGACCTGCCCGGTGTTCTGGAAGCGCGAGGTCACCGCCGCATCGACGGCCGCATCCAGGTCAGCGTCAGCCAGCACGATGAACGGATCCGAGCCGCCCAGTTCCAGCACCACCTTCTTCAGCGCCTGCCCGGCCTGGGCAGCGATGCTGCGGCCTGCGGCCACGCTGCCGGTCAGGGTGACGGCGGCGATGCGGTCATCGGCGATCGCACGGCTGGTACCCTCGCGGCTGATGTTGGCGGCGATGAAGGTGCCTTCCGGCAGCCCGGCATCACGCCAGGCGGCATCGAGCAGCTGCGCGGTGCCGACGATGTTCTCGGCCGGCTTCAGCAGGAAGCCGTTGCCGCCCATCAGGATCGGTACCGCCGCGCGCATCACCTGCCAGTACGGGAAATTCCACGGCATGATGCCCAGCACCACGCCCAGCGGCAGGTAGGACACGTAAGCCTTGTCGTCGGGCACCTGGGTCGGCTCGTCGCGCAGGAACTGCGCACCGTGGTCGGCGTACCAGTCGCACAGCACGGCACACTTCTCGATCTCGGCCAGTGCTTCGGCCTGCACCTTGCCCATCTCGGCGGTAGCCAGCGCGGCCAGCTTTTCACGGTCACGGCGTAGCACCGCGGCCATCGCACGCAGTACGTCTGAGCGCTGTTCGAGGCTCTTGACGCTCCAGGCCGCAAAGCCGACCTGGCCGCGATCCAGGATTGTTTCCAGCTCGGCGTCGGTAGCGAAGGGATGGCTGGCGATCTGCTGGCCGGTGGCCGGGTCGCGGGAAATGGCGGTGGTGGGGGCAGCGGACATGCAGGTCTCCTGGTGTCTCGACGACGGGCGGCGGCCCGTCTCCGGCACAGGAATGTGGACCCGATTGGCGGAGGCAACAAGGCGTCTGCTTATCCTGTGACCTGCACTTACCTGTCTGAATGGGGGCTCTTGCAGGGCTGCGCCCTGCACCCGCAGAGGCAACGGCAACAGCCGAAGCAGCAGCAACAGCGGGCTATCCGTGGGATGGCGAGGTGGGTCCGGTTGCGGGAGACGCCGTAAACCCGTCCTTGGGGGCTTGGCCGCGGCATCCATGCCGCGGACACTCCCGCAACCGGACCCACCCCGCCTTCGACGGTTTTCCGCGATCTGTCGGAAATGCTCTTGGGGTCAGATCCGTTTTCCATAGGAAAACGGATCTGACCCCGGAATTTCTTTCGATATCTGACAGATGTGTCGACCAAGGTCGACACCTACCAACAGCCGCGTGAACCTTTCAAAGGTGGGGCGGTGTCGGAGTGCGGGGTGTCAGCCGCATGGATGCGGCTGCCAAGCCCCCAGGGACGGGTTTACGGCGTCCCCGCACTCCGACACCGCCCCGCCAACCCACGGAATCCAGCTCTAGCTCTGGCTCTGGCTTTGGCCGTTGCATTGAGCAGGTGCAGGGCTGCAAGCCCTGCCGACCAACCTACCTACGCGGCAGGTAAGTGACCAGGGAAAGATCGTGCCGGCTCTCCGGCACCAGCGCCACGTACTGCAGGTCCAGCAACCCGCGCGTGGGATGGTTCAGCTTCTTCGCCCCTTCATCGAACCGACGCACGTCGTGCTCCGGCCACCACTGGCGGAACTCCTCGCTATGCGCCGCGATGTCCTCCACCAGCGCCAGGAACGGCGCCTTGTCCGGCGCCTGCGCCATCGCCGCACGGAAGCCTGCCAGCAGGCCGCGGGTCATTTCTTCCCAGTTGAGGATCAGCGTGCGGTACGGCGGGTACAGGAACATCAGCCGCAGCGTGTTGCGCTCATGCGGCGCCAGTTGGCTGTAGTCCACGAACAGATCGGCGATGGCCGGGTTCCAGGCCAGGATGTCGAAGCGGGTGTTGCGCACATAGGCCGGGATCGGCTGCATCGCCTCCACCAGCTGGCGCAAGCCGTCGGTCACGCTCTCGTCCGGTGATTCCAGCGGCACGCCGTAGCCGGACAGCGCGAACGCGTAGGCGCGTTCGTCGTCGCTCATGCGCAGCACCTGCGCCAGGCGCTCCAGCACCTCGGGCGAGGCGCGCACTTCACGGCCCTGCTCGATCCAGGTGTACCAGCTGACGCTCACCCCGATCGCCAGCGCGACTTCCTCGCGCTTCAGGCCCGGGGTACGCCGGCGCCCGGCCGGCAGGCCGAGCGTGGCAGGATCGACACGGGCGCGGCAGGCCTTGAGAAAGCCGCCGAGTTCCTTGCGTTCACTTTCGCTGCGCATCATCGCTACCGCCGTACCCGTTGTAGCGTCGAGCCATGCTCGACGCATCTGCTACTGCGCCAACAGCAGCCGAGCATGGGCTCGGCCCCACATCGGAAGCGTGATCAGCCACCCTCGGCGTTGCGCACGAGGGTGACGATATCCGCGCAGGCGCGCCGATCAGGCATCGACGCGCTTGGAGCCCACGGCCAGGCCGGCCTTCAGGCTGGCCTCGACGAACTCGTCCAGGTCGCCGTCCAGCACCTTCTGCGTGTCCGACCGTTCGATGCCGGTGCGCAGGTCCTTGATGCGGCTCTGGTCGAGCACGTAGTTGCGGATCTGGCTGCCCCAGCCGATGTCGGACTTGGTGGCTTCCACCGCGTCCTTCTCGGCGTTGCGCTTCTGGATCTCCAGTTCATACAGCTTGGCGGCCAGCATCTTCATCGCGTTGTCGCGGTTCTGGTGCTGGCTGCGGCCGGTCTGGCAGGCCACGACGATGTTGGTCGGGATGTGGGTGATACGCACCGCCGACTCGGTCTTGTTCACGTGCTGGCCACCGGCACCGGACGAACGGTACACGTCGGTACGCAGGTCGGCCGGGTTGATGGTGATGTCGATGTTGTCGTCGATTTCCGGCGACACGAACACCGAGGTGAAGCTGGTGTGGCGGCGGTTGTCCGAGTCGAACGGCGACTTGCGCACCAGGCGGTGCACACCGGTCTCGGTCTTCAGCCAGCCATAGGCATAGTCGCCTTCCACGCGCAGCGTGGCCGACTTGATGCCAGCAACGTCGCCGCCGGAGACTTCCATCAGCTCGGTCTTCCAGCCACGCGATTCACACCAGCGCAGGTACATGCGCAGCAGGATCTCGGCCCAGTCCTGGGCTTCGGTACCACCGGCACCGGCCTGGATGTCCACGAACGCGGCCGCATTGTCCATCTCGCCGGAGAACATGCGCTGGAACTCCAGCTTCTCCACGTGCGCCTGGTGCTTGTCCAGGTCGGCGACCACGGCCAGGGCGGTGTCCTCGTCCTGCTCGGACTCGGCCAGCTCCAGCAGCTCGGTGGCGTCGTTCAGGCCATCCAGCACCGAGGCGATGCCGCCCACGGTCTTTTCCAGGCTGGAACGCTCGCGGCCCAGGTTCTGGGCGTATTCGGCGTTGTTCCAGACGTCGGGGCTTTCCAGCTCCCGCGTTACTTCTTCAAGACGCTCTTTCTTGGCGTCGTAGTCAAAGATACCCCCGAAGCGACAGCACGCGATCGGTCAGATCGGTGATGCGCTGGCGGACAGGATTCAGTTCGATCATGTCGGCGGTCGTGCATTCAAAAGATGACTGGTAATGATACCGCAGGCTGCGGGTGCCCGGAATGAGGGCCTCACCCTGCCCCCAGCGCCTGCCGCAGCAGCGGCAGCTGGCGCCGGCTGCACGGCACTTTCGCCCCGTCGGCCATGTGCAGCAGGGCCTCGCCACCGTCCAGCGGCTCGATCGAGCGCAGCTGGCCCCGATGGATCAGCCAGCTGCGGTGCGGGCGCAGGAACTCGCCCGGGTCGAGCCGCTGCTCCAGCACCGCCATGGTGATCCGCAGCGGATAGTCGTGGCCGCGTACCCGCAGGTTCACATAGTTCCCCGCGGCCTGGGCATACTCCACGTCCGCCGTGGCGACCAGGAACTCCTTGCCCAGCTTGCGCACCAGGAAGTGCTGGGGGCGCTCGACCGGCTCCACCGGCGGGCCGACGTCCGGCTCGGCCAGCAGGCTCGCCTCGCCCTGCCTGCGCCGGCCGAACCAGCTGGCAAAGTGCTCCAGTGCCACGAACATCGCAAACGTGCGTACATCCTTCAGGTATTCGTAGGCAAAACGCTCCAGCCAGCCGGCATCATCCTGGTAGCGATGGCCCAGCGACCCGTAGGCCAGGTGCCGCAGCAGCACCATCCCCACCACGTGCAGCAGCGACCAGCCGACGCTGGCCAGCAGATACAGCGGCAATCGCCGCTTCCAGGTATCGGCATGCAGCGGCCAGCGCTCGCAGCCCCACCACAGCAGCGGCAGGGTCAACAGGACCAGGCCGAGGCTGCTGAACTCCCAGATCATCGGCTCCCACAGCCCGAGATCGGCGCCGCGGCGACTGGCGTCCATCACTTCCACCAGCGCATTGGTCACTGCCGAGGCCGACAGGATCGCCGCCCATACCAGCAGCCGGGTTGAAGTACGCCAGCGCGATGGTCGGCCCTGAGTCATTGCTGCATCCATGTCGTTGCGGTGCTCCAGCCTGCCTCAAGGGACAAAGGGTAGCGGCTCCATTGATCCCACCACCCCCGCCATTGGTCACTGCGTCGGTTCCAGCGGCCCCTTGCCAGTCGCCGCACGGACCGGGCGGCGTCACCTTGGCTCGACTCTCCGGCACACCACCACCATGACCCGACGCTACGACATCGACGCCCTGCGCGTGTTCGCCTTCGCCCTGCTGATCCTCTACCACACCGCCATGGCCTACGTGGACGACTGGGGCTTTCACCTCAAGAGCGTGCATACCGCCGAATGGCTGCAGTGGCCGATGCTGTTCGTCAACCGCTGGCGGATGTCGCTGCTGTTCCTGATCTCGGGTATCGCCATCGCGCTGATGCGGCCGGAAGGCAGGTTGCTGCGCTTCGCCGGCCTGCGCACCTGGCGGCTGCTGCTGCCGCTGCTGTTCGGCATGTTCGTGATCGTGCCGATCCAGCCCTATTGCGAAGGCGTGGCCAACGGCCACGTGGCACCCGGCTTCGGCCACTTCCTGCTGCGCTACTGGCAGGTGCGGCCGTGGCCGGAAGGCAGCTTCGCCGGCTGGCAGTACGGCATCACCTGGAACCACCTGTGGTACCTGGCCTATCTGTGGAACTACACGCTGGCCTTGGCCCTGTTGATGCCATTGCTGGGAACGGCGGTGGTTCGCCGCGCGATGGCGCTCTGCGCAGCATCGCCGATGCTGCTGATCGGCCTTCCGTCCGCCCTGCTGCTGGCCTGGGTGATCTGGCTGGAGCCGATCTACCCGTCCACCAATGCCCTGCTCGGCGACTGGTACCAGCACGCGAAGTACGCGACGGTGTTCCTGGCCGGCTACCTGCTGGGTCGTGAACCGGTGTTCTGGGAGCGCGTGGTCGCCCTGCGCCGCACCACGCTATGGCTGGCGCTGGCTGCCGTCGGCTGGTATCTGGGGTTGCGCATCCTCGGCCAGGTATTGCCCGCCGATTCCCCGCTGCGGCAATGGCCC
Source organism: Stenotrophomonas muris (assembly GCF_052751275.1). Lineage (NCBI taxonomy): Bacteria > Pseudomonadati > Pseudomonadota > Gammaproteobacteria > Lysobacterales > Lysobacteraceae > Stenotrophomonas > Stenotrophomonas muris. Next base: position 1,653,295 of record NZ_CP199879.1, read on the forward strand.
GAACCGTTCTGGGACCTGCAGGGCCGGGCCAGCCAGTCGCTTTACGTATGGACCGCGCTGCTGGCCATCCTCGGCTGGGGAAAGGTCTTCCTCGATCGCCCGTTCCGCTGGCTGCCGTACTGCACCGAGGCGATCTATCCCTGGTACATGCTGCACCAGAGCCTGATCATCGTGCTGCTGTTCTGGCTCAAGCCACTTCAGTTGGGCCCGTGGATGGAACCGGCCCTGCTGCTGGCCGGTACTGTCGGCGGCTGCCTGCTGATCCATGAGTTGCTGATCCGTCGCGTGCGTTGGCTGCGGCCCCTGTTCGGCCTGCGTGCGAATCCGCCGGCGGCGCCAATGGCGCGCACCGCAGTAGTGTAGAGCCGAGCCCACGCTCGGCTGCTTCTGCCATGAGCCGAGCGCAGGCTCGGCTCTACATTGAGGCAGTCGAGCCAGCTCGACTCTACACGGGTGCCCGAGCGATCAACGCACCTCGAACTCGCCCACCAGCACGGTTTCGGCGCGATCCTTCAGCCGCATCGTCACCATCTGGTCCTTCTGCTTGGCCGTGCCCCAATGGGTGGTCAGGCGCAGCATCAGCGTCGTCGCACCGGTCACCAGCTGCTGGCGACTGCCGAAATAGTTCGCCTCGACCTTGTACTTGCCCGGCTTGGCGTTGCGCAGCGAGAACTGCTCGGGGCCATAGCCGCCGGTGAAGTCCTGCGACATCCGCCCGCCCTGGTAGGTCTGGCGGTTGCCGTAGTAGGCACGCTCGCCGTTCGGGTCGGTCACCCACAGGTCCATGTCGCTGTTGTCGGCATCCCAGGACAGCACCACGCGCAGGTCCAGCGGCATTGCCTGCAGCAGGCGCGGGTCGATGGCCGAGGTATCCAGCCGTGGCGTGCTGCGCGCCACCAGGTTGGTCAGCTCATCCAATGCGATCAGGGCGATGCCATCGAAGCGGCTGTCCCACGGCCGCACCACCACCTGGTACAGCGGCGCCAGCGCCTGCTGCGGCTTGCCGGCCGCTGCCAGCGCCAGGCCCAGGTCGCGGAAGCTCTGCGGTTCTTCCTGGCCCATCGCCAGCACCTGCTCGAACACCGGCACCGCCAGTGCCGGGGCATCAGCCTGCATCAGCCGGTAGCCGAGCACGCGCAGCAGATGCCGGTTGTCCAGATCCATCTCGGCCAGGTTCGACAGTACCCGCAGTGCCAGTTCGCGCTGGCCCTGCTCCAGCAGCAGGTCGGCCACATCGAGGAAGAACGCGCTGCTGTCGGCGTGGGCATCGCGCTCGGCCAGATAGCGGTCGTAGAGTTGCGACGGCGGGCCCTCGCGCAGGCGCCGGGCGATGGCCGAGTCCGGCTGCCAGGCCGCCAGCTGGATGCCGAGTTGGCCGTCGTTGGCAGCAGCGGGCGCAGCGACACGGCCACCAGTGACCGTGATTGAATCCAGGGCATTGTTCGATGCAGGCGCTGAGCGACGCGCACGCGCGCTGCTGGCTTCCATGCGCTGCTCGGCGGCGGCGGCCATCGGTGCCGGGGCGGGTGGTGCCGCCGGCGCCGGCGCGGCGAGCATCGCCACCGGTGCTGATTCCATCGCGTAGTCCGCGGAGGCCACTTCGAGTGCCCCGCCCTTCGGCTGCGGCGGCACACCCTTCGGCCAGCTGCGGTTCCACCACTGCTGGCGCTCCTTCCAGCGAGCGGCCACTTCATCCAGGCGCTGGCGATCGGCTGCGGCGCGATCACTTACCTGCACTGCAAACCTGGCGTCGTACTCGGCGCGCAACGTGCCCGAAGGGCGGATCGCATAGCGCAGGTAGTCCTCCAGCGTCTCCAGCACGATCAGCGAGGTATCCGGCCCGACCAGGCCGAACTGTTGTGACAGGCGCTGCATCGCCTCACGGTTGCCACGGCGGTCGGCGGCCAGCTGCTGCAGGCGCGCCTGCGCCCACAAGCCTGCCAGCAGTTCACCGTCTTTGCTCTTCTGCGTGGCGGGCAGCGCCTGCCATTCGCCGCCACCCACGCGCACCCGCATCGGCACGCCGTCGGCCGCCAGTCGTGCATGCAGCCACAACCAGCCCTGGGCTTCACTGCGACGATCGATCACCACGTCCTGCACGCCGCGCCCTGCATCGACCTGCACATCCAGCGGCGACGACAGCAGCTCACGGGCGGCCAATTCGACATCCTTCCCCAGCGCTACGAAGCGACCGCCATGCGCTTCGCTCCATCCACGCAGTCGCACGGCATCGGTGCGCGCGCCGGCGCTGCTGACCGCAAACAGGCGTTGGTCCGGCGCCATCGCCGGCAGCTGTTCCGGCCCATAGGTCAGCAGGCCATCGCTGAACAGCAGGTATTCCTTCACGCTCGATTGCGGCTGCCACTGCGCCAGCGCGCTGGCACCGTCCGGGCGTACGGCCTGCAGTGCCGCACGCAGCTCACTCCAGTTACCGGCGCGGATGCGGAAGCGCCTTACCGGCTCGGCGCGATCCCGCAGCACGGTCAAGGCCACGGTGCCGTCACCCAGCGCAGCGAAGTAGCGATCCAGCAGGGCGAACTCCCGTGAGCGATCGCGCTGTCCCGCCGATCCGGAGCCGTCCCACAGCAGGCCGATCTCGCTGGGCAGCGTGCGCGGCTTACTGCTGGCCGCCACCGGCAGTTGTGCCAGCAGGTAGTGCCCATCCTGCCAGGGCGCCACCTGGACCTGCGCCTGACGTGCTGCCGGCAGGTTCGACTGCAGCTGCTGCGGCAACTGCGCGCCCTTGCCCTGCCACAGCAGTTGGCCCGCGCTGATGCGGAAGGGTGCCGTACCTGCAGTGGTCGCGCCGGGTGTCTGCAGTTTCAGTTCAACCGAGGCCGCGCCGGCGGCGAACTGCAGCGGCAGCGTCCACTGCCAGCCTTGTCCGGCGAAGGCCAACGGCTCGCGAATCACCAGCTCCACGCGCCGGCTACCGCCGGCCGGCAGCGGGTAGATGCGCAACCGGAACTGGTTGCCGGCGGTCTGTTCCAGCAGGCCCGGGTCGACCCCGCGACGGGCGATCTCCTCGAACACCTGGCGGCCGCGATCCTTGGGCACCGGCACCGCGTCACGCATCTCGCCGTTGATATCCAGCGCGAAGCCGCTGACCTGCTGACCGTCGGCCAGCGGGAACTGCAGCTCGCCCTCCAGCACGCGCCGGTTCGGGTTGTGGAATTCCAGTGTGATCCGGGTCTGGGCGATGCCGGCCTGGACTTCGCCTTCGATGCGGGCGTGTCGCAGCTGCACCGCCTGCTCGGCGGCCGGGGCAATCAGCAAAGGCATGCTGGCCTGCGGCCGGGAGATCGGCGGCGACTGCGCGCCAGCGGGCCAGGCCGCGAGGGCCAGCAACAACACAGTGCAGCAACGGACGAAGACCATGAGCGGACTCCAGTGGGATCGTGAACCTTTGAACGCACCAGCAACCGTAATGGGGTTGGCGCCCCCAAAAAGGGGACGGAGGGGATTAAGTCGCAAGTGGCAAACAAGGCACAAGCGACTTAATCCCCTCCGTCCCCTTTTTCTATGCGGGCAGGCAGTGCTCCACGATCAGCTGGATGGCGCTGCCGCCGCGATAGTCGTCGCAGGCGAGGCGATAGGCGAGATGCACATGGCGACCGGGCGCGTTGCCGTGCCAGCCGCCGAAGTGGATCGCGTTGATGGTGCCGGGCACGCCCGGCAGGCGCAGCTCCAGCTTCAGGTGACGCTCCTTCAGCACGCGCCAGTTGGCCACTTCGAAGTGGCCGTCGAACAGCGGCTCGGGGAAGCCCTGGCCCCATGGGCCTGCCAGACGCAGCGCATCGGCATGGCGATGATCGAGTTCGTTGGCGGCCAGCTCACCGTCGCTGAGGACCTGCTGCTGCAGTGCCGCCGGATCGAGCATTTCCAGCACCACGGCGACGAAGGCGGCCTTGAAGTCATCGACGTGGTCACGCCGCAGGCTGAGCCCGGCCGCCATGGCGTGGCCGCCGAAGCGTTCGATCAGGCCCGGATGGCGCGCATCGACCAGCGCCAGGGCGTCACGGATGTGCAGGCCGGGAATGGAGCGCGCCGAGCCTCGCAGGGTGTCGGCGCCAGGTTCGGCCGGCGCGAAGGCGATCACCGGTCGATGCAGGCGGTCCTTCATCTTCGACGCGACCAGGCCGACCACGCCCGGATGCCAGTCGGCATCGAACAGGCAGGCCGCCACCGGTCGCTGACCGGCCATGTCCAGCACTACCCGGGTCAACGCCTGCTCGGCGTCATCGGTCATCGACTGCTGCACGGCGCGCCGTTCCGAATTGATCTGCTCCAGCGTCTGCGCGATCTCGCGCGCCTGGCGCGGGTCTTCGGTCAGCAGCAGCGCGATGCCCAGCGCCATGTCTTCCAGCCGGCCCGCGGCATTCAGGCGCGGGCCGAGCGCGAAGCCGATGTCGGTGGCTGTGAGCCGCGCGGCATCACGGCCGCTGGCTTCGATCAGCGCACGCAGGCCGACACAGCCCTGCCCCGCGCGCAGACGCCGCAGGCCCGCGCTGACCAGTGCCCGGTTGTTCGGATCCAGCGCCACCAGGTCGGCGACGGTGCCGACCGCCACCAGGTCCAGCAGCGTGGTCAGGTCCGGCCCCTTGCCATCGGCGAAGACGCCGGCCTCGCGCATGTGCCGGCGCAGCGCCATCAGCACGTAGAAGATCACGCCGACGCCGGCCAGCGACTTGCTGGGGAAGGCATCACCGTCGAGATTGGGATCGACGATGACATCGGCCGGCGGCAGCTGCGGCCCGGGTAGGTGATGGTCGGTGACCAGCACCTGCCAGCCCCGCGCCTTGGCCGCGATCACGCCCGCATGGCAGGCGATGCCGTGGTCGACCGTGACCAGCAGGTCCGGCTGCAGCTCGGCCAGCTCCTCCACCAGTGAGGGTGACAGGCCGTAGCCGTGCACCATTCGGTTCGGCACCGCGTGGAAGACATGCTGCGCGCCGAGCATGCGCAGGCCACGCACGCCGACCGCACAGGCGGTGGCGCCATCGCAATCGAAATCGCCGACCACCAGGATGCGCTTGTCATTGGCGATGGCCTCGATCAGCAGACCCACCGCATCATCGATGCCGGTCAGCAGCTCGGGGGCGTGCAGATGGCCCAGTCTCGGCTGCGCCAACTCCGGTGTACCGGCGCCCCGGTTGGCATAGAGACGCGCCAGCAGCGGCAGCGTGCCCTCCGGCCAGCTGCCGGGCGCGACCGCATCGCGGCGGCGGATCGTCGGCGTATCAGGGAATGGCTGCACAGCATCGGCGGCAAGGGACATCGGCATCGCCGGGTTGCGGAAGACATCCCCATGATAGCGCGGGGTCGGATCTCTCTGCCCGCAGGAGGCTCCCCCCCCCTGATCGCGAGCATTTGGAATCTGCCAGCATATCTTCCATGCTTGTCGGCCCTGAAATGGACTTCAACGCATGCATCGCACGCTGCTTCCCGCGCTGCTGGGCCTCGCCCTGGCCCCGGCCGCCCACGCCGCCACGCCCGAACCGAAGGCCGGCGTGCAGTTCCAGCACAACGACTGGTCGCTGGCCTGTGACAACACCCGCACCTGCCGCGCCGCCGGCTACAGCCCGGAAGAACCCGGCAATCTGCTCAGCCTGATGCTGGAACGCGCGGGCGGCCCGGGTACGAAGGTGCTCGCGCGGCTGCGCAATGGCGAGGATGGCGAAAGCCCGACGCCGACCGGGGCGCTGCGCCTGCGCCTGAACGGCAAGGACCTGGGCCCGGTGCACGACACCGGCGACGGGGACAACGTGTTGTTGCAGCAGGCACAGACCGATGCACTGGTCGCCGCACTGCCGCGCCAGGCACGCATCGAGATCATCGACGGCAAGGGCAAGGCGTGGCCGATCTCCGACAGCGGCGCAGCGGCCGTACTGCTGAAGATGGACGAGGCCCAGGGCCGGCTGGGCACGCCCGGTGCGCTGGTGCGGCGTGGCGACAAGCCCGAAGCGAGCGTGCCTGCGGCGTTGCCGGTGCCAGTGATCGTGCGCGGCACGCTGATGGCACCGCGCGCCTCGGACGCGGCGCTGGCCAAGGCACCGGGCCTGCGCAAGGCGCTGATCGCCAGCCTGCCGAAGCCGGATGAGTGCGGCCGCCTGAGCGATGGCGGGGCAGATGAGATCGAGATCCAGCGACTGGACGCCCAGCATGTACTGGCAAGCACCAGTTGCTTCGTGGGTGCCTACAACATGAGCAACGCCTACTGGGTGGTGCGAGACAGATCGCCTTACCAAGCGACCTTTGTCACCAACCTGGCCGAAGATTTTGACCGCGATGACGCTACGCTGCGAGGCCGCTCCCGAGGCCGCGGTGTCGGCGATTGCATCTCCGCCAATGACTGGGTGTGGGACGGGGAGCGCTTCGTGAAGAGCAGCGATTTCACGACGGGCCAGTGTCGCAATATGCTCGGCGGGCACTGGACACTGCCGACGGTGGTCAGCGAGGTCCGTTGAGGCGCCGCTACCTGCGGTAGTGCCGGCCGCTGGTCGGCAACCCCGACAAACCCTGGGGGTCAGAGCCGTTTTCCGATGGAAAACGGATCCGACCCCGATCGGTCGACCCCGATCAATCGTGAAGCTGCCGCGGCTTCTTCCAGAACTGCCAGCGCTGGCCGCGGTCCAGCTGGAACTGCAGGCCGTCCTCGAAATCCAGCACCAGCCGCTGCAGCTCGCCACGCTTCAGCGCGGCCAGCAGCGGCCGGATTGCATCATTGCCGAGCTGCTGCAGCGAACGCAGCTGGCGCAGGTCGACCAGTGCATCCACCGCCTGTTCGCCATCGACGGCTACGCCAGCCGCCAGGGCCAGGCCCTGCAGCAGGGCATCGCGGCTGCGCACCTGTGCGTGCGGCGTGCTGACCGACACCGGCATCACGCCACCGCCCCAGAACCACAGCGAATTGATCGGCTGTTGTCCCTGAGCGGCGCGCTGCTGGTTCCAGGAATGGTTGTGCAGCAGTACCTGCGCTTCGGTCATCAGCGCCCGCCAGCGACGGCCGCCCTCGCCCTCCGGCAGATGCGAGAACAGGTCATCGCCCAGCACCTCGTCCGGACTATTGAAGTCCGGCAGCACCAGGTCGATTGGAAGCCGCAGGTACCAGCGCGACGGGTCCGGTGCGTCAAGCACGAACCCGGCATCGGCAAACAAGGGCTGCAGCACCGGCAGCAGGGCCAGGCTGTCGGCCAGCGTCGGCCGCAGCGTTTCGCCGTAGGCCATCATCCGCGCGCCATGCATGTCCGGCACCATGCAGGCCGGATCGGCACGCAGCCAGCTGGCGCCGGCGGCATCGCCGACGTCGCGCTGGCGGGTCAACGCGGCCACCGGCCAGTGCGGCGCGGCAACCGCAAAATGGCGCGTCAGCTGCGCGCGTTCGCCCGGCGCGACCTGCACGGTCGTGGCACGGCCGAGCGCACGTGCCACATCGTCCGGCAACGCAGCCGCGGCAAAGCGGCTGCGGGCCGGCAACAGCAGGGTCGCCGTTGCCACCGTGTCAGTCCACGTAGCTGACGCTGACGATCTCGTACTCGCGCTGGCCGGCCGGGGCGTCGATCACGATCGAATCGCCTTCCAGCTTGCCGATCATCGCGCGCGCCACCGGCGAGGAAATCGCGATCAGGCCCAGCTTGATGTCCGCTTCCAGGTCACCGACGATCTGGTACTTCTTCTCTTCGTCGGTTTCCACGTCGGCCAGCGTCACGCTGGCGCCGAACACCACCTTGGAGCCGGCGTTGAGCTTGCTCACGTCGATGATCTCGGCGTGCGACAGCTCGCCTTCCAGCTGCTTGATGCGGCCTTCGATGAAGCCCTGTTCCTCGCGCGCGGCGTGGTACTCGGCGTTCTCCTTCAGGTCGCCATGCTCACGCGCTTCGGCGATGGCGGCGATCACCTTCGGGCGCTTGACCGACTTCAGGTGATCCAGTTCGTCGCGCAGCTTCTGCGCGCCCTTCATGGTGATGGGGGCTCTCATGCATTCAACTCCTTGTGCAGCTCCTGCAGCGACCAGACGGGACCGGTGCCGCGGAATTCCAGTGAATCCACCAGCGCCTTGGCGCCGGCAATGGTGGTCGAGTAGGTGACGCGATGCTGCAGCGCCTCGCGACGGATCGAGAACGAGTCGTTGATCGCCGAACGACCTTCGGTCGTGTTGACGATGTAGACGATCTCGCCGTTCTTGATCGAGTCGACGATGTGCGGACGGCCTTCGACCACCTTGTTGATGATCTCGCAGTCCATGCCGTGCTGCTGCAGCCAGGCGGCGGTGCCACGGGTGGCGACCAGGCTGTAGCCACGCGCCAGCAGCGCCTTGGCCACCGGCAGCACGCGCTTCTTGTCCGGATCACGCACCGAGACGAAGGCCTTGCCAACCGGCGGGGCCTTGATGCCGCCGGCTTCCTGCGCCCGCGCGAAGGCGGCGTTGAAGGTGCGGCCCACGCCCATCACCTCACCGGTGGAGCGCATCTCCGGCCCGAGGATCGGGTCGACGCCCTGGAACTTGGCGAACGGGAAGATCGCTTCCTTCACCGAGTAGTAGTCCGGCACGATTTCCTTGGTCGCGCCCTGCTCGGCCAGCGTCTTGCCGGCCATGCAGCGGGCGGCGATCTTGGCCAGCGGCATGCCGGTGGCCTTGGACACGAACGGCACGGTGCGCGAGGCACGCGGGTTCACTTCCAGCAGGTAGATGGTGTCGGCACCCTCGTCGCTGGTCTGGATCGCGAACTGGGTGTTCATCAGGCCGACCACGTTCAGGGCCTTGGCCAGCTCCACCACCTGGCGGCGCAGCTCGGCCTGGGTTTCAGCCGACAGCGAGTACGGCGGCAGCGAGCACGAGGAATCGCCCGAGTGCACGCCGGCTTCTTCGATGTGCTCCATCACGCCACCGATCAGGACGTTGCCCTGGGCATCGGCAATGATGTCGACGTCGCACTCCACGGCGTTGTCGAGGAAGCGGTCCAGCAGCACCGGCGAATCGTTGGACACCTTCACCGCGTCGCGCACGTAGCGGGCCAGGTCGGCTTCGCCGTAGACGATTTCCATCGCACGGCCGCCCAGCACGTAGCTCGGGCGCACCACCAGCGGGTAGCCGATCTCGCGGGCCAGCAGCAGGGCTTCCTGGTCGTTGCGGGCGATGCGGTTCGGCGGCTGCTTCAGGCCCAGCGTGTCGACCAGCTGCTGGAAGCGCTCGCGGTCTTCGGCCAGGTCGATCGAGTCCGGGCTGGTGCCGATCACCGGCACGCCATTGGCTTCCAGCGCGCGCGCCAGCTTCAGCGGGGTCTGGCCGCCGTACTGCACGATCACGCCCTTCGGCTGTTCCAGTTCGACGATCTCCAGCACGTCTTCCAGGGTCAGCGGTTCGAAGTACAGGCGGTCGGAGGTGTCGTAGTCGGTCGACACGGTTTCCGGGTTGCAGTTGACCATGATGGTTTCATAGCCATCCTCGCGCAGCGCCAGTGCCGCGTGCACGCAGCAGTAGTCGAACTCGATGCCCTGGCCGATGCGGTTCGGGCCACCGCCCAGGATCATGATCTTGTCGCGGTTGCTCGGCGCGGCCTCGCACTCGTCCTCGTAGGTCGAGTACAGGTAGGCGGTGCCGGTGGAGAATTCACCGGCGCAGGAGTCCACGCGCTTGTAGACCGGGCGCACCTTGTGCGCACGACGCAGCGCGCGGATGGCGGCTTCATTGGTGCCGGTCAGCTGCGCCAGGCGCGCATCGGAGAAGCCAGCACGCTTCAGCTTGCGCAGGCGTGCGGCATCCAGCGCGTCGATGCCACCGGCCGCGACTTCGCCTTCTGCAGCGATGATTTCCTCGATCTGGTCCAGGAACCAGTGGTCGATGAACGACAGTGCGTAGATCTCTTCCACGCTCATGCCGGCGCGGAACGCGTCGGCGACGAAGAACAGGCGCTCCGGGCCCGGCGCCTTCAACTCGCGACGCAGGGTCTGCAGGTCGTCTTCGTTGGCCAGGTCCAGGCCGGTCGGGTCGAAGCCGACCTTGCCGGTTTCCAGGCCACGCAGGGCCTTCTGCACCGACTCCTGGAAGGTACGGCCCATCGCCATCACCTCGCCCACCGACTTCATCTGGGTGGTCAGGCGGGCGTCGGCGGCCGGGAACTTCTCGAAGGCGAAGCGCGGGATCTTGGTGACGACGTAATCGATGGACGGCTCGAACGAGGCCGGGGTCAGGCCGCCGGTGATCTCGTTCTTCAGTTCGTCCAGGGTGTAACCCACGGCCAGCTTGGCGGCGACCTTGGCGATCGGGAAGCCGGTGGCCTTGGAGGCCAGCGCCGAGGAACGCGACACGCGCGGGTTCATCTCGATGACGACCACGCGGCCGGTCTTCGGGTTGATGCCGAACTGCACGTTCGAGCCACCGGTATCGACGCCGATCTTGCGCAGCACGGCGATGGAGGCATCGCGCAGGCGCTGGTATTCCTTGTCGGTGAGGGTCTGCGCCGGCGCCACGGTGATCGAGTCACCGGTGTGCACGCCCATCGGGTCAAGGTTTTCGATCGAGCAGACGATGATGCAGTTGTCAGCGGTATCGCGGACCACTTCCATCTCGAATTCCTTCCAGCCCAGCACCGACTCTTCCACCAGCACCTCGGTGGTCGGCGACAGTTCCAGGCCGCGGCTGACGATCTCGACCAGCTCTTCGCGGTTGTAGGCGATGCCGCCACCGCTGCCGCCCAGGGTGAAGCTGGGGCGGATGATGGTCGGGTAGCCGACGCGGGTCTGGATCTCCAGCGCTTCGTCCAGGGTGTGGGCGACGGCGGCGGTCGGGCATTCCAGGCCGATCTCACCCATGGCCACGCGGAACAGCTCGCGGTCTTCGGCCATGCGGATCGCTTCGCGCTTGGCGCCGATCAGTTCGACGTTGTACTTCTCCAGCACGCCGTTGTCGGCCAGGTCCAGCGCGCAGTTCAGCGCGGTCTGGCCACCCATGGTCGGCAGCAGCGCATCGGGCTTTTCCTTGGCGATGATCTTCTCGACCGTCTGCCAGTTGATCGGCTCGATGTAGACGGCGTCGGCCATCTCCGGGTCGGTCATGATCGTGGCCGGGTTGCTGTTGACCAGCACCACGCGGTAACCCTCGTCACGCAGGGCCTTGCAGGCCTGGGCGCCGGAGTAGTCGAACTCGCAGGCCTGGCCGATGACGATCGGGCCAGCACCGATGATGAGGATGGTCTTGAGGTCAGTGCGCTTGGGCATTTTCTTCTCTAAGTCAGTACAGCGTGACAAGGGGGAGTGATCGCACGCTGTCGATCAGGAATCTTGATCCGCAGCGCCGCGCCGGGGGCAGCAGCGATGCGGGGTTTACGGTCCATCGCGACGCCACCGGGGGGCCGGCGGCGTACTGATCACGCCTTGGCCTGCTCCATCAGCACCACGAAGCGGTCGAACAGCGGACCGACATCGGTCGGGCCCGGCGACGCTTCCGGGTGGCCCTGGAACGAGAACGCCGGCACGTCGGTGCGGGCGACACCCTGGTTGGTGCCGTCGAACAGCGAACGGTGGGTCACGCGCAGGGTCGGCGGCAGGGTCGCTTCATCGATCGCGAAGCCGTGGTTCTGCGAGGTGATCATCACCCGGCCGCTGTCCAGGTCCTGCACCGGGTGATTGGCACCGTGGTGGCCATGGCCCATCTTCATGGTCTGCGCGCCCGAGGCCAGGCCCAGCAGCTGGTGGCCCAGGCAGATGCCGAAGGTCGGGATCTTCACATCGATGAAGGTCTTGATCGCTTCGATGGCGTAGTCACACGGCTCCGGGTCACCCGGGCCGTTGGACAGGAACACGCCGTCCGGCTTCAGGGCCAGCACTTCGGCGGCCGGGGTCTGCGCCGGTACCACGGTCACTTCGCAGCCACGCTCGGCCAGCATGCGCAGGATGTTGGTCTTCACGCCGAAGTCGTAGGCCACGACCTTGAACCGGGCCGGCACGCTGACGAAAGCGTTGGCATCCAGGTCCAGCTGGCCCTCGGTCCAGGTGTAGGTCTTCTCGGTAGTGACGACCTTGGCCAGATCCATGCCCTTCAGCCCCGGGAACTTGCGGGCGGCTTCCAGTGCCTTTTCCACGTCGATGTCGCCGGCCATCAGCGCACCGTTCTGCGCGCCCTTCTCGCGCAGGATGCGGGTCAGCTTGCGGGTGTCGATGCCGGCGATGGCGACCACGCCACGCTGGATCAGCCAGTCCTGCAGCGACACCTGGCTGCGCCAGTTGCTGGGGCGGCGCGGAACGTCGCGCACGATCAGGCCGGCCGACCACACCTTGGACGCTTCGTTGTCCTGGTCGGTCATGCCGGTGTTACCGATATGCGGATAGGTCAGCGTGACCATCTGCCGGGCGTAGGACGGGTCGGTCAGCACTTCCTGGTAGCCGGTCATGGCGGTGTTGAACACCACCTCACCGACGGACAGGCCGGGCGCGCCTACGGATTCGCCCTCGAATACGGTGCCGTCTTCGAGGACGAGGATTGCGGCTTGGGTCACGGGAATCTCACTTTGGCTACCGAGGGGGCTGCCGAAGTCACGCCTGCGCTTCACGGAAATCCGGTTGCAAAAAAGCGCGGACGTACGGTCTGGGACCGGTCCGGCTTTCGTGATTCGGCGAGTGCGAATTGTAGCGCTGCCGGGGCGCTCGCGCCAGCGGTTATCGCGCTTCATGAACAGGCGATTGCGCATTCATTTCAATCCGATGGCGTATGCGGGCCGGAGGCGGGGTCGGATCCATTTCCCGAATGGGAAAGGCTCTGACCCCAGGCGCCCTCGGATGGGGTCAGAGCCCTTTCCGCAGGAAAGGGATCCGACCCCAGGAATCAGCCCGCCCTACTGCAGCAGGTCCCGCACCCGGTAGCTGCCCGGCGCCCGCCCCTGCAGCTGGCGGGCGGCGAACAGGGCGCCGCGGGCAAAGATGTCGCGGTTGGTGGCCCGATGCACCAGCTCGATGCGCTCGCCCAGACCGGTGAACTGCACCATGTGCTCGCCCACGATGTCACCGGCACGCAGGCTGGCGTAGTGCGGCTCCGCCCCGCCCCGCTGCGCGGCCGCGCCCAGGGTCAGCGCGGTGCCCGATGGCGCATCCTTCTTCTGGGTGTGGTGCGATTCGACGATGTCGCAGTCCCAGCCGGCCAGCGCCTGCGCCGCGCGCTCCACCAGTTCGTCCAGTACCGCCACGCCCAGGCTGAAGTTCGAGGCCCACACCAGCGGGATCTTCGCCGCCGCGGCCTCCAACGCTTGCCGCTGCGTGCTGGAGATACCGGTGGTGCCCGACACCAGCCCCGCGCGGCGTTCCACGCACAACGCCAGCATCGGGTCGAAACCCTCCGGCAGGCTGAAGTCGATCGCCACATCGAACACCGGCGCGCCGGGCAGCTCACTGGCGCCGAAGAACGGCACGCCGTCGACCACGCGCTGTGCCGGCGCACGGCCGGTCACTGCGGCCACGATCTGCAGGGTTTCGGGATGTTCGGCGGCCAGCCGCAGCAGGGCCTGGCCCATGCGCCCGGAGGCGCCGTGAATGAGCAATCGCAGGGGAGTCTGGTTCATGCCTGCAGGCTAGCGGCAGCACGCCTGCTCCGGCAAGCGCCATCACTGCTACGCTGCATGCCCTTTCATGCAATGGATGGCAGCCCCTTCATGCAGATCAGCGAACAGCTGGTGCTGGTCACCGGCGCCGGCCGCGGCCTTGGCCAGCACATCGCCCGCGCGTTCGCGGCGCAGGGTGCGCGCGTCATCGTCAACTACCACCGCAGCGAAGGCCCCGCACGGGCGCTGGCCGCCGAGCTGGGCGGACAGGCGATCGCGCTGCCGGCCGACGTCACCGACCGCAGCCAGGTCGATGCAATGCTGCAGCACGCCCTGGCCCACTTCGGCCAGGGCGTCACCACCGTGGTCAACAACGCGCTCGCCGCGTTCTCGTTCAATGGTGATGCCCGCGACGGCGCCGCCGATATCGGCTGGTCGGCGTTCCAGGCGCAGTTCGAGGGCAGCGTGCGCGGCGCGCTGAACACCGTGCAGGCCGCCCTGCCCGGCATGCAGGCCCGCCGCTTCGGCCGCATCATCAACATCGGCACCAACCTGTTCCAGAACCCGGTCGTGCCCTACCACGACTACACCGCCGCCAAGGCCGCGCTACTGTCCCTCACGCGCACGCTGGCCGGCGACCTCGGCCCACATGGCATCACCGTGAACATGCTGTCCGGCGGCCTGCTGCGCACCACCGATGCCAGCGCTGCCACGCCGGAGGCAGTGTTCGACTACATCGCCGCCAACACGCCACTGCGCAGCGTTACCACGCCAGCAGAATTCGCCGATGCCGCGCTGTTCTTCGCCAGCCCCTGGTCGCGCGCGGTGACCGGGCAGAACCTGGTGGTCGATGGCGGGCTGGTGCGGGACTGAGCCAATGCGCATTTCCGAGGTCAGCCGCCTGACCGGCGCCAGCGCCAAGGCCATCCGCCTGTACGAGGCGCGCGGACTACTGCCGCCGGTGCCGCGGCTGAACCGCTATCGCGACTACGGCGAACAGGATGTGGCCTGGGTGCAGCTGATCCGCCAGGCGTTGGCGCTGGGCATCACCCTGGCCGCGATCTCCCGCCTGCAGGGCCGCGACGGACGGCTCGACTGGCCCGCGGTGCTGGCCCTGCTTGAGCAACAACGCAGCCGCATCGCCAGCGAGCGGGCACGGCTGGCGCAGGTCGAGCTCGACCTGCAGCAGGTCAGCGACGAACTGCGGCAGTGGCTGCACTCCGGCAGCGGTGACTGCATCCTGGAACCCAGCGGCTGCGCCGCTGGTGGTTGACTCTGCCCCAAGGGCATAGCCCAACCTCGCGCACTTTCCATTGCCCGAGGTTGCCGTGTCCCGTTCCATCCTGATCCTGCTCGGCCATCCCGACCGCGACAGCCTGTGCGGTGCCCTCGCCCAGCGCTACGCCACCGCCGCCGAGAATGCTGGCCATCGGGTGCGCCTGATCGCACTGGGCGAACTCGAGTTCGATCCGGTGCTGCGCCATGGCTACCGCCAGATCCAGCCGCTGGAAGCCGACCTGCAGGACACTGCGGATGCGATCGAGGCCTGCGACCATCTGGTGCTGGTCTATCCCACCTGGTGGGGCGCGATGCCGGCGCTGCTGAAGGGCTTCTTCGATCGCGTGCTGCTGCCGGGGTACGCCTTCCGCTACCGGCGCGATTCAGTCTGGTGGGACCGGCTGCTGGCCGGTCGCAGCGCACGGGTGATCACCACGCTGGATACGCCGCCCTGGTATTACCGCTGGATCTACCGCGACCCGGGCATCACCCAGATCCGCGCCACTATTCTGGAATTCTGCGGCATCCGCCCGGTGCGGGTCAGCCGACTCGGTGCGGTGCGCAGCAGCTCGCCGGAGCAACGCAACCGGTGGCTGGCGTTGGCAGCGGAGCTGGGCTCACGGGCCAACTAGCTGGAAGAGCGTGCGAACCAAGGTTCGCACCCACCTGGAGCGTTCGCACCCACCTGGAGCGCTCGTTGCGGGTGTCGCGTTTGCCAATTGACCGTCAGGCACTGCGCCTCAAGGCTGTGGGCCCTTGTTACGGCCCAGGCAAAGCCCATGAAATCCTCGACTGTCTTCAGCAAGTGCGCCAGGAAGACCGGCTTTGCCGGGACGTCGACGACCCGCTACCGCTTGCTGGACGCCGCGCTGCTTGTCGTGAATCACCAGCGCGCCAGCGAAAGCCGGGGCTTCTATGTGAATGCTGGACTCTACTTTCCGGAACTGCTCACGTATCCCCTCGCGCCTGACGATCTTGAAACGGCTTTCCGGTACCGCTCCAGCATCCCCACGCCCCATGTCGACTGGCGGATCGAAGAAACGCCGGGCCTGCGCCGGACCTTCATCCAGCAGGATCTTGAAGATCTGCTGGAGGCCGGTAACCGCGACGCGTTGAAGGCCCTGCTGCTCGATGCCCTGGCCGACGTGGCAGGTTTCGCGGCAGCCCATGGGAACAGGGAATCGGTGCGGCGATTGAACCGGGACGGGAACTTCCGGGCGATCATCCGCAGAGAGGTCTGAATCCCGAGAGCGTGCGAACCAAGGTTCGCACCCACAGGGCGAAGGCCCGCACCACCGGCCGAAGGTTCGCACCCACCGGCCGGCCGCCGTCGAGCATGGCTCGACGCTACTTCTTGGTCGGCCCGCAGCTGTCGCAACCGCCACAGGCACCACCACCGCCCGTTGCCGGCGGCGCGATCTTCCGCCCCAGCGCCTGCAGCCAGGCGGCGCGGCCCGGCTTCAACAGGGCCAACGCCAACGCACCGCGCAGCGTGCGCACGGTGCCCGGGAACTGCTTCTTCAGCACCACCCAGGCACTGACCAGCACAGCCACCGCGATGATCAGGTACTGGATCAGCAGGCCGGTATCCATCAGCCGCCTCCCAGCGCCCTGGTCACCTGGTAGGTGATCAGTGCGGCCACATAAGCCGCTGCGAACAGGTAGAACGCGGCAAAGCCCATCTGCTTCCACGAATTGGTCTCGCGCTTGATGGTGGCCAGCGTCGAGATGCACATCGGGGCGTAGATGTACCAGACCAGCAGCGACAGCGCGGTCGCCAGCGACCAGCCATCGCTGATCAGCGGGGTCAGCGCCTGGCTGGCGGCATCGTCATCGGCGGCCGACAGCGCATACACGGTGGCCAGCGACGACACCGCCACCTCGCGCGCGGCCAGGCCCGGGATCAGCGCGATGCAGATCTGCCAGTTGAAGCCCAGCGGCGCGAAGAACACCGCCATCGCATGGCCGATCTGGCCGGCGTAGCTGTAGTCGATGGCTGGCATCGTGGCGTCGGCCGGTGCCGCCGGGAACGACAGCAGCACCCACAGCAGGATGGTCAGCGCCAGGATGATGCCGCCGACGCGCTTGAGGAAGATCATGCCGCGCTCGTACAGCCCCACGGCCAGGTCGCGCACATGCGGCAGGCGGTACGACGGCAGCTCCAGCATCAGCGGGTGCTCGCTCTTGTCGCGACGCCACTTCTTCATGATCCACGACATCGCCAGCGCGCTGAGAATGCCCGCCGCATACAGGCCGAACAGCACCAGGCCCTGCTGGTTGAACACGCCCCACACCGTCTTCTGCGGAATGAACGCACCGATCAGCAGCGCGTACACCGGCAGGCGCGCCGAGCAGGTCATCAGCGGCGCCACCAGGATCGTGGCCAGGCGGTCACGCGGGTCCTGGATGCTGCGCGTGGACATGATGCCCGGCACCGCGCAGGCGAAGCTGGACAGCAGCGGGATGAACGAGCGGCCGGACAGGCCGGCGGCCGCCATCATGCGGTCGAGCAGGAACGCCGCACGCGGCAGGTAGCCGGACTCCTCCAGCACCAGGATGAAGAAGAACAGGATCAGGATCTGCGGCAGGAACACCACCACGCCGCCGACGCCTGCGATGATGCCGTCGGTCAGCAGGCTGGCCAGCGGGCCTTCCGGCAGCACGCTGCCAACAAAGGTGCCGAGCCAGGCGAAGCCAGCCTCGATGCCGTCCATCAGCGGCGTCGCCCAGGCGTACACCGCCTGGAAGATCAGGAACATGACCACCGCCAGGCTGACCAGGCCGAACACCGGGTGCAGCAGCCAGCGGTCCAGCGCGTCGTCGATCTTCGCGGTCCGTGCCGGCATGCGCACGGCGACCGACAGGATCCCGCGCACCTTGGCGTGGTAATCGATGCCACCTTCCGGGCCCGGCACCGGCGCATCCAGGTGCGGCACCATGGCGTCCAGGCGCTCGACCAGGGCCTTGGCGCCCTGCTTGCGCACCGCCACGGTCTCCACCACCGGCACGCCCAGCTCGCGTTCCAGCGCGGCCACATCCACCTGGATGCCGCGGCGCTGGGCCGCGTCGACCATGTTCAGGGCCACCACCATCGGCTTGCCCAGCTCGCGCAGTTCCAGCGCGAAGCGCAGGTGCAGGCGCAGGTTGGTGGCGTCGATCACGCACAGCAGCACGTCCGGCGCGGCCTCGCCCGGGTAGAAGCCCCGGCACAGGTCACGGGTGATCGCCTCGTCCAGGCTGGCCGGATGCAGGCTGTAGGCGCCCGGCAGGTCAAGCACGGCGAATTCACGGCCGGACGGCGCGCGCAGGCGGCCCTCCTTGCGCTCGACGGTGACGCCGGTGTAGTTGGCGACCTTCTGCCGGCTGCCGGTCAGCTGGTTGAACAGCGCGGTCTTGCCGCTGTTGGGGTTACCGACCAGCGCGATGCGCAGGGGGGCGGTGGCGGCGATTGCGGTCATGCACGTCGTTCCTGGCTGGCGGCGTCGACCACGACCCGCTTGGCTTCACTGATCCGCAGCGCGAACCGGGTGAACCCGACCTGCACCAGCAGCGGCTCGCCGCCCACCGGGCCCTTGGCCACCAGGCGCACTTCCTCGCCGTTCACGAAACCCAGCTCGCGCAGGCGCCGGGCAATGGCATCGTTGGCATGCAGGTCCTGCACGGACTCGACCACGGCCGAGGTGTGCAGCGGCAGTTCGGACAGCGTCATCTAGCGTGTTCTCTGCTGGATGTAAATGGTTCTCGATTCTAACATTCCCGCGTCGCGTCATGGCCCATGACCAATGGCCCGCTATGATCCATACAGGTATGGAGTGACCCTGGAATCCCATGAACGATGCTTTGCAGATCGAGCGCCGTGGCGCCGTCCTCACCCTCTGGCTGAACCGGCCGGAGCTGCACAACGCCTTTGACGCCAGCCTGATCGCCCGGCTGACCGCCGCGCTGGAAGCCGCCGGCCGCGATGATTCGGTCCGGGCCGTGGTGGTGGCCGGCCACGGCGCCTCCTTCTCGGCCGGTGCCGACATGCAGTGGATGCGCGGCATGGCGGCGGCCAGCGAGGCCGACAACCGCGAGGACTCGCTGGCACTGGCACGGCTGATGCGCACCCTGGACGAGTTGCCCAAGCCGACCCTGGCCCGGGTCCACGGCGCGGCCTTCGGTGGCGGCGTCGGCCTGGTTGCCTGCTGCGACATTGCCATCGCCAGCACCTCGGCCCGCTTCGGCCTGACCGAAAGCCGCCTTGGCCTGCTGCCGGCGGTGATCTCGCCTTACGTGATCGAGGCCATCGGCCCGCGCCAGGCGCGGCGCTGGTTCGCCACCGGCGAGCACTTCGACGCCGATACCGCACTGCGCATCGGCCTGGTCCACCAGCTGGTCGAGCCCGAGCGCCTGGACGAAGCGCTGGAGCGCCAGCTGGCCCTGCTCGACAAGGCCGGCCCGATCGCCTCGTCCACCGCCAAGCAGCTGGTCCGGCAGGTCCGCGACAGCCATGACCGCGACGCGCTGGATCGGGATAATGCCGCCCTGATCGCGCGCCTGCGGGTGTCCGCCGAGGGCCAGGAAGGCCTGGGCGCCTTCCTCGACAAGCGCGCCCCCCATTGGGTCACGGAAGCCTGAACATGCTCGATCATCTTGGTTTGACCAGCGCCGACCTGGCGCGCAGCAAGACCTTCTTCCTGCAGGCGCTGGCGCCGCTGCAGATCGGCGTGGTGATGGAAGTGAGCGCCGAACAGACCGGCGACCACGACCACATCGGCTTCGGCAGCGACGGCAAGCCGTTCTTCTGGCTCGGCAATGGCGGCACCGCCAGCCACGGCGTGCACGTGGCCTTCGCCTGCGCCAGCCGCGCGCAGGTGGACGCCTTCCACGCCGCCGCCCTCGCCGCCGGTGGCCGCGACAACGGCGCGCCGGGCCTGCGCCCGTGGTACCACCCGGATTACTACGCCGCCTTCGTGCTCGACCCGGACGGCAACAACATCGAAGCGGTCTGCCATCGCCCCATCGGCGAGGTGGCTGCATGAGCGACTACGTCCGCATCGTCGAGGTCGGCCCGCGTGACGGCCTTCAGAACGAAAAGCAGTCGGTGTCCACCGCCGACAAGATCGAACTGATCAACCGCCTGTCGGCCACCGGCCTGCGCAGCATCGAGGCGACCAGTTTCGTCAGCCCGAAGTGGATTCCGCAGCTGGCCGATGCCGCCGAGGTCTACGCCGGCATCCAGCGCCGGCCGGGCATCCACTACCCGGTACTGGTGCCGAACGAACAGGGCTACGACCGCGCCCGCGCGGTGGGCGTGGAGGAAGTGGCGGTGTTCACCGCTGCGTCCGAGGCCTTCAACCGCACCAACACCAATGCCGGCATCGACGAATCGCTGGCCCGGTTCGAGCCGATCCTGCGCCGCGCCGCCGCCGATGGCGTGCGCGTGCGCGGCTACGTCTCCACCGTGCTCGGCTGCCCCTACCAGGGCGAGGTGCCGCTGGCCGACGTGGTGCGGGTGGCGCGCGCGCTGCACCAGATGGGCTGTTACGAAATCTCGCTGGGCGACACCATCGGCGTCGGCACCCCACGCAAGGCACGGGCGATGCTGCAGGCGGTCGCTGCCGAGATCCCGATGGGAGCCTTGGCCGTGCACTTCCACGACACCTACGGCCAGGCCATCGCCAACATCGCCACCTGCCTGGAAGCAGGCGTGCGCGTGGTCGACAGTGCAGTCTCGGGCGCCGGTGGCTGCCCGTACGCGAAGGGGGCCAGCGGCAACGTCGCCAGCGAGGACGTGGTCTACCTGCTGCAGGGCCTGGGCCTGGACAGTGGCGTGGACCTGCCGGCACTGGCCGAGACCGGCCGCTGGCTGGCCGGCCTGCTCGGCCGCGCCACCGCCAGCCGCACCGGCCAGGCGCTCGCAGCGACCGGCTGAGCACCCCGCTGCGCCGCTCCCGCTCGGGCGGCGCAGCGCACAACGGCGACGGTCGCCGCTTCCGTTAGAATCGGCGGTTCTCGAACCTGCAGGACCGTTCAATGCAGCTGTCTTCCGTACGTGCCGTGATCACTGGCGGCGTCTCCGGCCTCGGCCTGGCCGTGGCCCAGCACCTCGTCGCCCAGGGCGGCAAGGTGGCTCTGTTCGACCTCAACGACGACAAGGGTGCAGCTGCCGTTGCCGGGCTGGGTGCCGACAAGGCCCGCTATTTCAATGTCAACGTCAGCGATGAGGCGGCCGTGGCTGCAGCCATCGACCAGGCCCACGATTTCCTCGGCGGCCTGAACGTGGCGATGAACTGCGCCGGCATCCTCGGCGCCGGTCGCGTGCTCGGCAAGGAAGGCCCGATGCCGCTGGCCGGCTTCCAGGGCACGGTGATGGTCAACCTGGTCGGCAGCTTCAACGTCGCCAAGGCCGCGGCCAACCGCATGCAGCACAACGACGCCGGCGAAGACGGCGAGCGCGGCGTGATCATCAACACCGCCAGCATCGCTGCCTATGAAGGACAGATCGGCCAGGCCGCGTATGCCGCCAGCAAGGGCGGCGTGGTGTCGATGACGCTGCCGATGGCGCGCGAACTGTCGCGCTTCGGCATCCGCGTCAATACGATTGCTCCTGGCGTGTTCTGGACGCCGATGGTCGATGGCATGCCCGAAGCCGTGCAGCAGTCGCTGGCCGCCTCGATCCCGTTCCCGTCGCGCCTGGGCAAGCCGGAAGACTTCGCCAGCCTGGTCGGCTTCATCCTCGGCAACACCTACCTCAACGGCGAGACCATCCGCCTGGACGGCGCTACCCGCCTCGCTCCGAAGTGATTCCCCCCCGGGCGCCGGGACGGCGCCCTCCCCCAACGACCTAGATCACCATGAAAGCCAACGACATCAAGAAGGGCAACGTCGTCGAGTACAACAACGGCGTGTACCAGATCCGCGACATCGAGCGCAGCTCGCCGCAGGGTCGCGGCGGCAACGTCCGCTTCCGCTTCATCATGTACAGCGTGCCGGGCGGCAACAAGCTCGACGCCAGCTTCGATGCCGACGACAACCTGGTCGAGGTCGAACTGCTGCGCCGCCAGTCCACCTATTCGTACAAGGACGGCGATGCCTTCGTGTTCCTCGATGACGAGGACTACACGCCCTACACCCTGGACGCGGACGTGATCGGCGACGACGCCGGCTACATCACCGACGGCCTGACCGGCATCTACGTGCAGGTGATCGACGAGCAGCCGGTGGCGATCCAGCTGCCGGCCTCGGTGGTGCTGGAAGTGATCGAGACCCCGCCGGAACTGAAGGGCGGCACTGCCACCAAGCGCCCGAAGCCGGCCAAGCTCAACACCGGCATCGAGATCATGGTGCCGGAGTACATCGTCAACGGCGAACGCGTGCTGGTGAACACCGCCACCGGCGAATTCGCTGGCCGTGCCGACTAAGCGCCTTGCGCTGATCGGCTGCCTGTCCCTGCTTGCGGCGTGCTCGCCGCAGACAGCGGGCAGCGCATCGGATGTACCGATCGTGTAGAGCCGAGCGTGGGCTCGGCTCTACAGAAGGCTTACGGCTGCTTCGCGCCGAAGTTGCCGCAGCCGTGGTACTGGCGGGTGCCGATGGTCAGGTTCACCTTGGCATCGAACGCCTCGCCGCTCATGTCGTCCTGGCAGGTGGTGCGCTGGAAGCTGAGCTTGACGTCGGTACCGTCGGACGCCTTGCCACTCCAACCGTCAGCACCTTCGGTGGGCGTGGCGACGTCGAAGCGACGCTCGCCATAGTCAACTTCCACCCGCAGGCCCGGCGCGTCGCCATCGACGACCGCCAACCAGCCCGGCTCGTTGCCCGTGGCGCGGAACGCGGCCGTGCCCGCGCTGCCATCGCCTTCGGTCGCTTCGACCGCATGGCACTCGCGGTCCGCCTCGCCCTTCAGGCTCAACAGGCCGTCATCGCTGCCCTTGGTCCAGAAGCTGTTGCCCTGGCCATCACCGTACCTGGCACCCGACGCCGCACGTTCGGAGGTCATGGCGAAGGTACGTTCGCCGATCACCACCGTGGCCGCATCCTCGCCATTGAAGGTCGCGCGCACGCCCAGATCACCACACTGGTACGTGGTCTCGCTGCCGGTACCGGCGCTGGTGCTGGCAGCCGGTTCGGGCGCCGCCGGCGGCGCGGCATCGGTGCCGCCCGCAGCGGGTGCCTGGGCCGGCTGGCACGCGGCCAGCACCAACCCGAGCGAGGCTGCCAACAGACTGGGAACTACACGCATGGCTCGACTCCTTGTCGACACTACAGAGACCTTCGACCCTACCACCTGCCGGTGAGCGCGGCCTGAAAGCGGCCTGACCGTACTCACGCGGCCAGTACCGCCATCGACAACAGCTGCGCACCGCTGCCGGCGGAACTGCAGGCCCAGACCCGCAGCAGGCGCAGCTTCACTTCACGCTCCCGGCCCTGCCGCGACACGGACAACCGCACGTCGCTGGACAGCAACGCCAGGCGGCCACACAGCAGCGCCTCCACCGCGTGCAGCTGCAGGCTTCGCACCTGCAGGCTGCCGGCCAGCCAATCGCCCAGCCATGGCAGATCGAGCATGCGGCCGCCGTGGCCTTCCATCATGAACAAGGCCGGCGATACCAGCGCGTTCAACGCATCGTGGTCATTTTCCAGCAGCGCAGCGCACAGGCGCTGCTCCAGCGCCATCAACTGCTGCTCATGCAGGTCTTCAACGATGTTCCGTTCCATCCACGGTTCCTCCCGGCATCGGCCGGCGCCTGCGCAGGCGCTGCGCGATCCACTGCCGCGCGCCCTGCACCACTACATAGAAGACCGGCACGAAGAACACCGCCAGCACGGTCGCACTGACCATGCCGCCGAACACACCGGTTCCAATCGCCTGCTGGGTTTCCTTCGACGCGCCCTGCGCCAGCATCAGCGGCACCACGCCCAGCGCGAATGCCAGCGAGGTCATCACGATCGGGCGCAGGCGCAGCCTGGCTGCCTCCAATGCCGCCTCGACCAGGCCGCGCCCCTGCTGCTGCAGCTGCCGCGCGAACTCGACAATGAGGATCGCGTTCTTCGCAGACAGCCCGATCACGGTGATCATGCCGACCTTGAAGAACACATCGTTGGGCATGCCACGCAACAGCACCGCGGCGACCGCACCGAGCAGGCCGAGTGGCACCACCAGCATCACCGCCAGCGGAATCGACCAGCTCTCGTACAGCGCCGCCAGCACCAGGAACACCACCAGCATCGACAACAACAGCAGCCACGGCGCCTGCGCCCCCGATTCACGCTCCTGCAGCGACTGGCTGGTCCACTGCAGGGCAAAACCGGACGGCAGCTTCCCGGCCAACCGCTCCATCTCCGCCATGGCCTGGCCGGTCGACACGCCGGAGGCCGGTGCGCCGGACAGATTCAACGCCGGGAAGCCCAGGTAGCGCTGCAGCTGCAGCGGCGCCTCGGTCCAGTGCGGGGTCACCAGTTCCGACAACGCCACCATGCCGCCCTCGCTGTTGCGCACGTACAGATTCAGCACGTCCTCCAGTTCCATGCGATGCGGCGCGTCGGCCTGCAGGATCACCTGCTGCAACCGGCCCTTGTTGAGGAAATCATTGACGTACTGCGAGCCCATCGCCGCTGACAGCGTGCTGCTGATGTGCTCGAAGCCCACGCCCATCGCCTCGGCCTTGGCGCGATCAATGTCCAGCCGCACGCTGATACCTGCCGGCAGGCCATCGGCATGCACCTCCGACAGCAGCGGACTGGCCTCGGCCAGCTTCAGCAGCTGCTGCAGGGCCGCGCGCAGCTCGGCCTGGCTCTGCCCGGTACGCGCCTGCAGGGCCAGCGAGAACCCGGACGAACGGCCCAGGCTGTCGATCGCCGGCGGCATCACGCTCATCACCTCACCCTCGGCAACCGTGGCCATCGCCTGCTGCGCGGCCTCCACCTCGCCGGCCGCGGTGGCGCCAGCACGCTCACCCCAGTCCTTCAGCATGGTGTAGGTCAGCGCCGCGCTCGGGCCGGAACCGGAGAAGCTGTAACCGAGGATCGACTGGTTGGAGCCGATGCCCGGGCGCGAGGCCACGTGCCGTTCGTAGGCTTCGACCACCGCCAGCGTGCGTTCGGCGGTGGCTTCGGCCGGCAGCTGGATCGAGGTCATGAAATAGCCCTGGTCCTCTTCCGGCAGGAACGCGCCCGGCAGCCAGTGAAGGCCCAGCAGCAGCGCCGCCACCAGCGCGGCGAACACGCCCATCACCCGGCCGCTTCGCTGCAGCACGGAGGCCACGCCACGCTGGTAGCGCCCGGTCAACGCCTCGAAGCCACGATTGAAGGCGCCGAACAGCCCGCCACGACCATGATGGCCGTGGGTGTTCGGGCGCAGCAGGGTCGCGCACAGCGCCGGTGTCAGGCTCAGTGCCAGCAGCGCCGAGAACAGGATCGACACCGCCATCGCCACGGTGAACTGGCGGTAGATCGCGCCCACCGAGCCGCTGGCCAAGGCCATCGGAATGAACACCGCGGTCAGCACCAGGGTGATGCCGATCACCGCGCCGGTCAGCTCGCGCATCGCCTTGATGGTCGCCTCGCGCGGCGGCAGGCCCTCCTCGGCCATGATCCGCTCCACGCCCTCGACCACCACGATCGCGTCGTCGACGATGATGCCGATCGCCAGCACCATGCCGAACATGGTCAGCACGTTGATCGAGAAGCCCAGTGCCAGCATCACCGCGAAGGTACCGAGCAGCGCGATCGGTGCAACCAGCGCCGGAATCAGCGTGTAGCGCCAGTTCTGCAGGAACAGGTACATCACCGCGAACACCAGCAGCATCGCCTCCAGCAGCGTCTGCACCACCTTCTGGATCGAGATCTTCACGAACGGCGCGGTGTCGAACGGGATGCTCGCCTCCACGCCGCGCGGCAACAGCGGCGCCAGCTCGGCCATGCGCTCACGGACCGCCGACGCCGTGCGCACCGCATTCGCGCCCGGCCGCAGCTGCACCCCGGCGGCGGTGGCCGGATGGCCGTCCTCGCGGGTGCCCCAGGCATAGCTCTGCGCGCCCAGTTCGACGCGGGCGACATCACCCAGCACCACCCGTGAACCGTCGGCCCCGGCGCGCAGTACGATCGCCGCGAACTGTTCCGGCGTGGACAACTGGCCGTCGGCGCTGAGCGGCACGGTGATGCGCTGGCCTGGAACACCCGGCGAATCACCGATGCGCCCCGGCGAGATCTCCAGGTTCTGCTGCTCGATGGCAGTGGCCACATCGCCCATGGTCAGGCCGTACCCGGTCAACCGGGTCGGGTCCAGCCACACGCGCATCGCCTGCTCGGCACCGAACAACTGCACGCGACCGACGCCATCGATGCGGCGCAGCTCTTCGATGATGTTGCGCGCCATGAAATCGCCCAGCGCGGCCTCGCTGACGCTGGCATCCGGCGAACGCAGGCCGACCAGCATCAGGAAGCCGGAATCGGCGGCCTCCACGAACAGGCCGTTCTGCCGCACGCTGCGCGGAAGGCGCGGCTCGATCGCCTTGATCCGGTTCTGCACGTCCACCTGCGCCAGTTCCGGATTGGTGCCGGGCTTGAAGGTGGCGGTGATCGAGGCTTCGCCGGAGGTGTCCACCGACGATTCGAAGTACAGCAGGTGCTTGACGCTGGACAGCTCGCGCTCGATCAGGCCGACCACCGCATCGTTCAACGTCTGCGGGCTCGCACCCGGGTAGCTGGCATAGATGCTGACGCTGGGCGGCGCGACCGCCGGATAGCGCTCCACGGCCAGGCGCGGAATCGCCAGCGCGCCGGCCAGGATGATGAAGATCGCCAGCACCCAGGCGAACACCGGGCGATCGATGAAGAAACGTGCCATGTTGGATTTTCCTGGAGGGGCTGTCCCGGTAAAGGCTCAGCCCTTGCTGCCGGCCTGCACCGCACCGGCGCTGGCGACCGGCTTCTGCCAGTCGCGCGCATCGACCACCACGCCTTCCTGCAGGCGCTCCTGGCCCTCGACCACCACTTTCTCGCCGGCCTTCAGGCCCGCGCGCACCAGCCACTGGCGATCGACGCTGCCGTCCACCTCCAGCGTGCGGATCACCGCCCTGCCGTCGGCGCCGATCACCCAGGCATAGGCCTGGCCACCGGCGCTGCGCAGCACCGCCTGCTGTGGCACGGTCAACGCGCTGGCCGGGGCACCCCGCGGCACCCTCGCGCGCACATACATGCCGGGCAGCAGCTGCCGCCGCGGGTTGTCCACCAGGATGCGCAGGATCACATCACCCGTCCGTGCATCGACATTGATACCGGAGAACAGCAGCTGGCCACGCTCGGGCAGCGGCTTGCCGGCGGCACCGATGATGGTCACCGGCAGCTTGTCGCCGCCGGCCGCACTGCGCTGCAGCGACTCCAGCTGCGCCGCCGGCTGGCGCACATCCACGTAGACCTGGTCGATCTGCTGTACCACGGCCATCGGCTCGGCATCGGCCACGCCGACCAGCGCACCTTCGGTCACCAATGCCTGATCGATACGACCGGCAATCGGTGCGCTGACCGTGGCATAGCGCAGGTCGAGCTGGCGACGGGACAGGATCGCGCGCGCTTCATTCACTGCCGCGCGTGCCTGCTCGTACTCGGCGCTGGCGTCGTCCCGATGCTGCTGGCTGACCGCCTGCGCGGCAGCCAGGGCGTGCAGGCGCTGCGACTGCACGCGACTGCGGCCCAACGCCGCCTCACTGCGCTGCAGTGCGGCCAGCGCCGAATCGACGTCGGCCCGGAACGCTGCCGGGTCAATCTGGAACAAGGCCTGGCCTGCCCTGACTTCCGCCCCCTGGTCGAACAGGCGCCGCTGCACGATGCCGCCCACCTGTGCGCGGATCTGCGCGGTGCGCACCGCCGCGACGCGGCCTGGCAGTTCGTCGTCACGTTGCACCGCCTGCGGGCCGACGCTGATCACGCTGACGCGCGGCGCCGCCTCGGGGGTGGCTTCGGGAGTGGAGCAGGCCGTCATGGCCAAGGCGAGGGCCGCGATCAACGCGACCGGAGTCCTGAAGGTTCTCATTGCTGTGCACAATGCCGCGCAGGCGGCGGATACGTTCTGAAGCGCGCAGTCTGCGTGGCGATGATGGGGTTTCGATGGAGGAACTGTGGAGATACGATGGAGGCAAGCACCTTACGGCCCCGCCCCTGCATGCATGCCTCCCCTGCCCTCGCCGCCCTCGTCCTGATCGTCGAGGATGAGGCCGAGATCGCCGACATCCTTACTGCCTACCTGGAACGCGAAGGACTGCGCACGCTGCGCGCCGCCGATGGCCACAGCGCACTGGACCTGCACCGCAGCGCCCGGCCCGACCTGGTCCTGCTCGATGTGCAGCTGCCGCGCCTGGACGGCTGGAGCGTGCTGACCCAGCTGCGCCAGCGCGGCGAGACGCCGGTGATCATGCTGACCGCACTGGACCAGGACCTGGACAAGCTGACCGCGCTGCGGATGGGCGCTGATGACTACGTGGTCAAGCCCTTCAACCCGGCCGAGGTGGCCGCGCGCGTGCGCGCCGTACTGCGGCGCACGCTGCGCGCCGCGCGCGTGGACGCACCCACCGCGTTGCGTGTCGGCCCGCTGCTGATCGACTCGGCCACCCACGCGGTGCAC
The DNA here is from genome assembly GCF_052751275.1 of Stenotrophomonas muris. Taxonomy (NCBI): domain Bacteria; kingdom Pseudomonadati; phylum Pseudomonadota; class Gammaproteobacteria; order Lysobacterales; family Lysobacteraceae; genus Stenotrophomonas; species Stenotrophomonas muris. Next base: position 1,681,705 of record NZ_CP199879.1, read on the forward strand.
GTGGAGGGCGAAGGCTACAGCCACGAAGTGCTGCTCACCCTCACCGAGTTCAAGCTGCTGCACTGCATGGCGCTGGCGCCGACGCGCATCTTCAGCCGCAGCGAGCTGATGCACGAATGCCTGCCGGAAAGCGAAGCACTGGAGCGCACCGTCGACAGCCATGTCAGCAAGCTGCGCCGCAAGCTGGATGAAGTGGGCATGGTCAACGTCCCAGCCAGCGTGCGTGGCGTCGGCTACCGGCTGATGGCCGATCGCTGATGCCCTCCCTGCGCCGCTCCGGGCTGAGCCGCCACATCATCGTTTCGATGTCGCTGATGGTGATCGGCGTCATCGTGATGATGATCCTGTCATCGTGGCTGCTGTACGCGGTGCTGGTCGAGTTCTTCCCCGGCAGTGCCGAGGAGCCGGAAAGCTGGCTGCCGACCGGCCCGGAACTGGCATGGATGGTGGGCGTGATCCTGACCGGGCTGGCGCTGGCCATCGCCGCCTCGTTCCGCCTCGCCCACCGCATCCTGTCGCCGCTGAATTCGCTGGTGGACAGCGTGCGTGCGCTCGCGGGCGGCGACCTGGGTGCACGCGCCAGCGTCGAGGAAAATTCGCCGGGCGAAGTGGCGACCCTGGTCGAGGACTTCAATGCGATGGCGCGCCGCCTGCAGCACGTGGAGAGCGAGCGCGCGATGTGGCACGCGGCCATCGCCCATGAGCTGCGCACGCCGGTGACGATCCTGCGTGGCCGCCTGCAGGGGCTGGCAGAGGGTGTGTTCCAGCCAGACGAGTCGCAGTTCCGCAGCCTGCTGGCCCAGGTCGAAGGGCTGTCACGGCTGATCGAGGACCTGCGCGTGCTGAGCCTGTCCGACAACGCGCGGCTGGACGTGCGTCGCGCGCGCACCGACGTGGTGGCCGAGGTGCATTCGGTGATGACCCTGGTCGATCCACAGTTCCGCGCCGCCGGCTTCGTGCTGGAGCTGGAAACCAGCCGCGAGGAACACAACGCGCACTGCGACCCGACCCGCCTGCGCCAGGCATTGCTGGCGCTGCTGGAGAACGCGCGGCGCTATGCCAGCCCGGGCAAGGTGCGGATTGCAGTGCATGACACGCCCGGCCACGTGCAGGTGGCGATCGAAGACGAGGGTCCGGGCATCGACCCGGAACTGCACGCGGATATCTTCACCCCGTTCATGCGTGGCGACGGTTCGCGTTCGCGACAGGGCGGCGGCAGCGGGCTCGGCCTGGCGGTGGTCAAGGCCATCGCCGACGCGCACGGTGGCCGCGTCTACTGCATCCCGGGCAGCGCCGGCGGCAGCCGCTTCGTCATCGAACTGCCGCGCCAGTAGCCGGGCGGGCTGCCTGCGTACGCAGGTGTGCACCGAGTGCGGCCAGATTGGCGTCGATCGCATCCATTTCCTCGCGCTGGCGGATCGGCAGCTGCTGGCGCAGCTGGCCGCGCAATGCCTGCCACGCCGGGACCGCCTGCGCACTGGCAGTGGCCACGGCTGCGGACAGCAGCGCCTGCTCGTCGCCCAGCGGCAATCCATAGCCGTCATCCTGCAGCAGCGTCCCCGGGCGCAGCCACTGCCCGCTCTGCTCCAGCAACCCGCGCAGGCTGCGCGTTTCAGCGCTGTCCGGTGCGGCCAGCAGCTGCCGCTTGAGCACATCGCGTGCGCGCAGCTCGGCGCGCCGCTGCGCGGCCTGTTCCAGCAGCAACAGGCCGGCACTGGCACGCAGGTCACCCTGCAGCAGCCACGGTGCGCGTTGCTGTGCAGACAGCTTCAACCAGCCGCGCACATCACGAGCGGGCAAGGCCAGCTGGGCCGCGGCCACTGCGAACAACTGCTGGTAGTGGTCGCGCGCCGAGGCGAAGTAGTAGCCCTGCGCCTGCGCTGCAGTGCGGTCCGCCAGTACCCTCTCGTCGAGCACATCCAGCCGCACCAGTCGCCGCTTCAGGCCGCGCGGACTCAGTTGGGCCAGGCCCGCCTCGCCAAGACGCGGCACCCCGGCCTGCAGCAGCTTGGCGGTTTCCACCGCGCAGTTGTTGCTGACGAAGTAATAGCGCCCGTCATAGCTCCAGTGCACCTGCGCGGTGCGCTCGAGCAGGCTGGCGATTTCGCTGCGGCCCAGCTGCAGCGGCAGCGACTGCAGCCCGCGCAGCTCGACCTTGGTGTACTCGTCCACCACCTGCTGCAGGGGCAGCACGAACAGCCGCGACGGATAGCCGCCGGTCAGGCCACGCCAGTTGGATATCTGCACGTCGCCCACGAACGCGCGGAACGACAGCACGCGGTGGTACTCCAGGTCCAGGCGGCAGTCCGGCCCAGGTACGCGGCCCGGCTTGCAGACCACCAGCCGCAGCATGCTGTGGCCCCAGCGACTCATCGGCTGCGCACTGCCTTCGGCGAACAGGTAGTCCACCGCGTAGACGCGCGCCGGGTCGAGCTGCAGCAGCGATGCAGCGCCCTCCTCCGATTCGGCCTGCAGCAGGGGCAGCGTCGTGGCGCACCGCGGCCGTGGCAGCGACGGTGGTGTTCCGAAATGCGCCTGGTACCACTGCGCCAACGCGGGCCGCCGGCAGGCGAACTCGCCGTCGAGGACGAAATGCTCGGCATTCACGGCCAGGTACTCGGCCGGGTTCGCCAGTTCATAGACATCCGGGCTGCGATCACGGAAATCGTTGTCGCCCCGGCCGAGGTGCCAGGGCCTGCGCTGCCAGCCCGCAAGGTCACGCCATCGCACGCTCTGCGACCAGTTCGCACCGCCACGGTCGGCGACGTGGGTCAGTTCATGCACCAGCGCACTGCGGCGCGCACGGCGGTTGCCGGGCATGCCGTCATCCAGCAGGGTGCGGCGCAACGTAATGCGGCCGGCGAAAGCGCGCCCGTGCACCTCGGCGGGAAGGTCATCACTCCAGCGCACCTGCACCTGAGCCGGCAAAGCGCGCAGCAGGCCTTCCGGCAGCAGGGACTGCACGTCGGCCAGGGTCTGGCTGGCGAGCTGCTGCTGCGCCGGATCGAGACCGGAGGGATCGAGCTGCAGCCGATCAGCCGCGTGGACGGAAGGGATGAGCAGCCATGCCAATGCGGCGATCCACCCGCACCGCCCGCTGTGCTTCCGTAGAGCCGAGCCTTGCTCGGCTGCTGTTGCGATCCGGGTGCGCCGGGCATCCAGCCGGGCATGGCTCGGCTCTGCAGAAAGCGATGACGCCGAGGTCATGCAGCCCGCATCAACGCGCCAGCAGCGCGCGGGCCAGTTCCAGGTCGCTCTGTTGCTGTGCGGCAGCGCTCTGCTCACGCAGGTGGACCAGCGCGGCCTGCAGGCGGGCGCCACGGATCTGGCCGTCGCTGGCGACGAACGCAGCGGCATCGGCGCGCGCGGCCTGCACTACCTTGTCGTCGCCCGAGCTGCTGCCCGAGGAACCGGAGGAGGCACCGGTCGCCGAACCGGCCGAGGTGCCAGCGAAGCTGGAAGCGAAGCCGGCCAGCGGCAGGGACAGCAGGGCGAGCAGCAGAAGCGGACGGGTCATCGGTTCGAAGCCGGTTGTGAAGGTGCGTGGAGCGTAACGGGTACGTGAAGGATTTGCCCGGCTCAGGCGTCGAACAGCTTGCCGGGATTCAGCCGCGCTTGGGGATCGAACGCGCGTTTGACCGCCTTCATGAGCGCGATCTCGGCGGGGCCGCGGGTGCTGTCCAGGTAGCCCTTCTTGACCAGTCCGATGCCGTGCTCGGCCGAGATGCTGCCATCGAAGCGGGCCAGCACCTGCGCCAGCAGCTTGGTCACGTGCTCGCACTGCGCCACGAAGTCGGCGTCGCTGGTGTCGTCCGGCTTGAGCACGTTGATGTGCAGGTTGCCATCGCCGATATGGCCGAACCAGACCACGTCGAAGTGCGGGTAGGCCTGCCCGATCAGTGCCTGGGTCTCGGCCAGGAACGCCGGCATCGCCGAGATCCGCACCGAGACGTCATTCTTGTAGGGCTTGTAGCGCGCCAGCGACTCGGTGATGCCTTCGCGCAGGCGCCACAGCTGGGCGGCCTGGGCATCGCTGGCACTGATCACACCGTCGCTGACCCAGCCGTTGCCCATGCAGTCCTCGAAGGCCGCCATCGCCGCGGCTTCCTGTGCCTCGTCGTTGGCCGCGAACTCGGTGACGACGTAGTACGGATGCACCTCGTCGAACGGTGCCTGCGCGCCATGCGCCAGCACGTGCTCCAGCGCCCGGTCGGTGAAGAATTCGAAGGCCTGCAGCTGCAGGCGCGCGCGGAACGCGGCGAACACCTGCATCAGCACCTCGAAGCTGGGCACGGCCAGCAGCATCACGTTGCTGGCTGGCGGCGGATCGGTGAGTTTCACTGTCGCCTCGACGATCACGCCCAACGTGCCTTCCGAACCGATCAGCAGCTGGCGGAAGTCATAGCCGCTGGAGTTCTTGATCAGGCCCTTGTTGAGTTCCAGCAGTTCGCCGCTGGCGGTAACCACCTTCAGCCCGGCGATCCACTCGCGGGTATTGCCATAGCGGATCACGCGGATGCCGCCGGCATTGGTGGCGATGTTGCCGCCGATCGTGCACGACCCGCGCGCAGCGAAGTCCACCGGGTAGATCAGGTCGTGGTCCAGCGCGGCGTTGTGCACGGCCTCCAGCGGCATGCCGGCCTGCACCACCAGAGTGCGATCGACCGCGTCGTAGGCCAGTGCCTTGTTCATCCGTTCCAGGCTGAGCACCAGCTCGCCGTTGGCGGCCACCGCGCCACCGGAAAGGCCGGTACGTCCGCCGGACGGCACCACGGCCACGTCCTCGCCCGCACTCCAGCGCATCACCGCCTGTACTTCCTCGACCGTGGCCGGCAGTGCGATCGCCAGCGGCGCTGGCGTCCAGCGCCGGGTCCAGTCGCGCCCGTAATGCTCCAGGTCGGCCGGGTCGGTCTTCAGCTTCAGGCCGGGACAGGCCTGCTGCAGCGAGGCAATGCGGGAATCGGTCATGACGGTCCAACGCGGTGCGTGAAGACGGGCAAGCGTGCCAGCGGTACGCGCCAGCGTCCAGCCCCGCAGCGATACAGATAGCTACGGATGCAACCAATTGCGCACTGCACCATGGGCGCTTCGATCTGGCATAGTGGTCAGCCCCTGTCCCACTGGCCGTGTTGCCCCATGTCGCCGAAGAAGACCTCGTTCCCGAAGCAGGATATCCGCGTGCTGTTGCTGGAGGGGGTCAGCCAGACCGCCGTGGAGGTGTTCAGCGCCGCCGGCTACAGCCAGATCGAGGCGCACACCAAGGCGCTGCCCGAGGACGAACTGAAGGCGCGCATCGCCGAGGCGCACATCGTCGGCATCCGCTCGCGCACCCAGCTCAGCGCCGAGGTGCTGGCCGAGGCCAAGCGCCTGATCGCGGTGGGCTGCTTCTGCATCGGCACCAACCAGGTCGACCTGGACGCAGCCGAGCTGGCCGGCATCCCGGTGTTCAACGCGCCCTACTCCAACACCCGCAGCGTGGCCGAGCTGGTGATCGCCGAGGCGATCATGCTGACCCGCGGCATTCCGCAGAAGAACGCTGAATGCCATCGCGGCGGCTGGTCGAAGTCGGCCAGCGGCAGCCATGAGGTGCGTGGCAAGACCCTGGGCATCATCGGCTATGGCCACATCGGCACCCAGGTCGGCGTGCTGGCCGAATCGCTGGGCATGCAGGTGATCTTCCACGACGTGGAAACCAAGCTGGCGCTGGGCAATGCCCGTGCCGCGGCGAGCCTGGACGATCTGCTGGCCCGCGCCGACATCGTCACCCTGCACGTGCCGGAGACCCCGGCCACGCAGTGGATGATCGGCAGCACCGAGCTGGCGAAGATGCGCAAGGGCGCGCACCTGATCAATGCCGCGCGCGGCACCGTGGTCGACATCGATGCACTGGACGCGGCCCTGGCCAGCGGCCACGTCGGTGGTGCCGCGCTGGACGTGTTCCCGGTCGAACCGAAGGGCAATGGCGATATCTTCGAATCGCCGCTGACCCGCCACGACAACGTGATCCTGACCCCGCACGTGGGCGGCAGCACGCTGGAAGCGCAGGACAACATCGGCGTGGAGGTGGCGGCCAAGCTGGTGCGCTACAGCGACAACGGCAGCACCCTGTCGGCGGTCAATTTCCCGGAAGTGACCCTGCCCGAACACGAAGACAGCCTGCGCCTGCTGCACATCCACCAGAACGTGCCGGGCGTGCTGTCCAGGGTCAACGAGATCTTCTCGCGCCACAACGTCAACATCGACGGCCAGTTCCTGCGCACCGACCCGAAGGTGGGCTACGTGGTGATTGACATCACCGCCAGCGAGGCGCAGGCCGCCGCCGTCCGCGACGAACTGGCCGCGATTCCAGGCACGCTGCGGACGCGCATCCTGTATTGAGCAAGGCGTCGCCGGGCATGCCCCGGCGGATTGCTTCCGGCGTCGCACCATCCACGCATGGCGTGGATCTACTGGCGTTTCGCGCTATCCCGCAGTAGATCCACGCCATGCGTGGATGGAACACCTCAGAACCTTACGGCGTGGAGGTTCTTGTAAAAGTCCCAATGGATCAGAACCCTGTCTTCCATCGACAGGAACAGCGTATCGACGAAATCCAGCTCCTCGGCATGAACCAGCCAGTCCTGCAGGCGGCTGCCCAGCGAAGGTACCGCCCCATCCACCTGGACAACCGTCAACGCAGCCTCGCTTGGCAAGCCAACAGCATCTGCAATGGCGCTCAACTCCTGCGCCAGCCGCTCCCGCCCCACCCCGGGGACCTCCAGGCGCGATGGCACGCGCTCCCAGTCGATGGATGTGATGACTGGCAATGCAGCCTTGATCATCGCAAGGGCAGCATCGTGCTTCGCCTCGCCACAGGCATGAGCCGCAACAAACGCGGCACAGCCGTCCGAGAGCATCAACGTGCCAGCCAGCGGCGCGCCATGCGCTGCATGGATTCATCCGACGCCGGGTCGGCCGCGACCTCGGTTACCGGCCGCCAGGCCAGGTCCAGCGATTCCTCGCTGAGCACGAATGCCTCGCCACCGAGCGCCCGGATCACGAAACGCACGTCGTAGTGCCAGTGTCCCGGCACGTCCTTGCGCTCCGGAATCCAGTGCTTGTCCAGATCGAAGATGGCCGGGTCTTCCAGCACCAGGCCGCTCAGGCCCGACTCCTCCTCGGCTTCCTTCAGCGCCACCCGGGCCAGGTCACGGTCGCCGTCGGCGTGGCCGCCCAGCTGCAGCCAGCGCTGCAGCTTGCGGTGGTGGGTGAGCAGCAGGCGCTGGCCATCGGCGCTGACCAGCCAGCAGCTGGCGGTGAAGTGGCCGGCCAAGCGCTCGCGGCGGAACGGATCTTCCGGATCATCCAGCAATGTGCCGAATTCGGCAGCCAGGGCGTCGTGGGCGGGTTCGCGGCGCGCGTAGTCCCGGAGCAGGCCGCGCAGGCGATCGTCAAGCGCGGCAAGGGTTTCGGCGGTCTGGCTCATGAATGGGGGCGGTTCGGAAAAATACTGCTCATTATCGCCGTTCATTGTTGCGATTGCGCTTGTGCGTTGGCTTCAGCTTTGGCTAAGGTACAGCGGGCCGTTCGCACGGCCTTCACCATCAAGGCAGCCGGCAACGTATCGGCCGCCCACCCCATCCGATCACTAGGAAGTACTGCATGCTGAAAGCTCTGTTGAGGGTCAAGCCGGTCGAGCCGGCCGGGCACGTCGATGCCGGCGAACCCATCGAAGGCAGCCTGGACGGCGAAGCCACGTTGAAACGGACCCTCACGGCTAAACACCTCATCCTGCTGGGCGTGGGTGCGGTGATCGGCGCAGGCATCTTCGTGCTGACCGGCCAGGCCGCAGCCAACCACGCGGGCCCGGCGGTGATGCTGTCGTTCGTGCTGGCCGGTTTCGCCTGTGCGCTGGCAGGCCTGTGCTATGCCGAGTTCGCGGCGATGATGCCGGTCTCCGGCAGTGCCTACTCCTATTCCTACGCCACCCTCGGCGAAGGCATGGCCTGGTTCATCGGCTGGTGCCTGGTGCTGGAGTACCTGTTCGCCTCGGCCTCGGTCGCGGTGGGCTGGTCGGCCTACCTGATCAGCTTCATCACCACCACGCTGCACATGCCCTTCCCGGACATGCTCAGCGCCGCGCCCATCGCCTGGACCGGCAGCGAGTTCGTCTCCTCCGGCAAGCTGTTCAACCTGCCGGCGGTGCTGATCGTGGCGGCGGTATCCGGCCTGCTGTACGTGGGCGTGACCCAGTCGGCGTTCGTCAACGCGATCATCGTGGCGATCAAGGTCACCGTCATCTGCTTGTTCATCGGCATCGGCGCGGCCCACATCGACCCGGCCAACTGGCACCCGTTCATTCCGGAAAACACCGGCGTGCCGGGTGAGTTCGGCTGGAGCGGTATCTTCCGCGCCGCCACCATCGTGTTCTTCGCGTACATCGGCTTCGATGCGGTCTCCACCGCTGCTGGCGAGACCAAGGACCCGCAACGCAACATGCCGATCGGCCTGCTCGGCTCGCTGGCCGTGTGCACGATCGTCTACATCATCGTCTGTGCGGTGCTGACCGGCATGATGCCGTACCACCTGCTGGGCACCGACAAGCCGGTGGCGACCGCGCTGGAGCCCTACCCGACCCTGTCCTGGCTGAAGACGTTCGTGGAAGTCGGCGCCATCGCCGGCCTGTCCTCGGTGGTGCTGGTGATGATGATGGGCCAGACCCGCATCGCCTACACCATCTCCCGCGACGGCCTGCTGCCGAAGTTCTTCGGCAAGGTCCACGCCCGCTTCCGCACCCCGTACGTCGCCACCATCGTGGTCGGCGTGATCGCCGCCGCGCTGGCCGGCCTGGTGCCGCTGAACGTGCTGGGCGAGCTGGTCTCGATGGGCACCCTGCTGGCCTTCGCCACGGTCTGCATCGGCGTGCTGGTGCTGCGCTATTCCAAGCCGGACCTGCACCGCCCGTTCCGCGTGCCGATGGTCTGGATCATCTGCCCGCTCGGCGCGGCCACCTGCCTGTTCCTGTTCTGGCAGGCGTTCGTGGTGCATTGGCACCTGTTCGTTGGCTGGACGCTGCTCGGCCTGCTGATTTACCTGGGCTACGGCATCCGCAACAGCAAGCTCGCCAAGTCGCCCTGATCCGCCTTCGGGCCGGCCTCGCGCCGGCCCGTCCGTTTTCCCGCGCGCCGCCCATGGCGCGCTTCGACAAGACCACCACACATGTTCAAGCAACTGTGGGCCACCAAGCATCCGCATGCCGCCCATGAAGACGCCAACGGCCTGAGCCTGCGTCGCCACCTTGGCCCCTGGGGGCTGACCGCCCTGGGCATCGGCGCGGTGATCGGCGGCGGCATCTTCGTCATCACCGGCCAGGCCGCCGCCAACCACGCCGGCCCGGCGATCATGCTGTCCTTCGTGCTGGCCGCCATCTGCTGCGCCTTCTGCGCGCTGGCCTATGCCGAATTCGCCTCGATGGTGCCGGTCTCCGGCAGCGCCTACACCTACACCTACGCCACCTTCGGCGAGCTCTCGGCCTGGTTCATCGGCTGGATGCTGGTGCTCGAGTACGGCGTCTCCGCCTCGGCGGTGGCGGTCAGCTGGACCGGTTATTTCCTCAGCCTGCTCAGCCAGTTCGACATCCATCTACCGGCGGCACTGGTCAGCGCGCCACTGGACGCGCAGCTGCGCCCCACCGGCGCGATCGCCAACCTGCCCGCCGCCGCACTGGTGCTGCTGCTGACCTGGCTGTGCTACGTCGGCATCAGCAAGTCCTCGGCGATGAACATGGCGATGGTCGTGCTCAAGACCGGCCTGATCGTGCTGGTCATCGTGGTCGGCTGGAAATACGTGGACACCAGCAACTGGACCCCGTTCATTCCGGCCAATGAAGGCCCGGGCAAGTACGGCATGGAAGGCGTGCTGCGTGGCGCGGCGATGGTGTTCTTCGCCTACATCGGTTTCGAGGCGGTATCGGTGGCGGCGCAGGAATCGAAGAACCCGCAGCGTGACATGCCGATCGGCATGATGCTGTCGCTGGTGATCTGCACCGTGTTGTATATCGCAATGGCCGCAGTGATGACTGGCCTGGTGCCGTTCCAGCTGCTGGGCACCGACGAGCCGGTGGTGACTGCCGTGGCCGCGCACCCACAGCTGGGCTGGCTGCGCTGGGTGGTCGAGGTCGGTGCGCTGGTCGGCCTGTCTTCGGTGGTGCTGGTGATGATCATCGGCCAGCCGCGCATCTTCATGATCATGGGCCGCGACGGCCTGCTGCCACCGGTGTTCACCAGGATCCACCCGAAGTACCGCACCCCGCACATCAACACCGTGATCACCGGCATCGGCATCGCGCTGCTGGCGGCGCTGTTCCCGCTGGACATCCTGGGCGAGCTGACCTCAATGGGCACGCTGATCGCGTTCGCCGCAGTCTGTGCCGGCGTGCTGATCCTGCGCCGCACCCAGCCGGACCTGCCGCGCCCGTTCCGCATGCCGATGGCGTGGCTGATCTGCAGCCTGGGCGTGCTGAGCTGCCTGGCGCTGCTGTCGGCGATGACGATGCACAACTGGATGCTGATGGGGGTATGGACGTTCGTCGGCTTCGTGATCTATTTCTGCTACGGGTTCCGGCACAGCCGCCTGCGGGGTCAGTAAGGGGTTTTTGTATTGCAGGGCCTGCGGCCCTGCACCCGCCTTTGAAGCCGGAGCGACGGCAAGAGCTGGGCTGAGGGTTTGGCGGGGAGGGGGGAGATTGCGGGGGACGCTGCAAGTACATCCCTGTAAGCTCGGTCGCCGCATCCATGCGGCTCACGCCCCCGCAACCTCCCCCCTCCCCGCCTCCGACAGTCTCCTGGCACGTCCGGTAGATCCACGCCATGCGTGGATGAATTGCGTCTGAGAGATGAATTCTCTCCGGTCGATGAATCCCCTGTAGAGCCGAGCCATGCTCGGCTCCGAGCAAGCCCAGCGCCGCGACCCGCTTTTCGCTTTTCCTTCTTCACTCCGTGGCTGGCCGCACGCCGGAACCTGTCCGAGGCGGGTGGGTGGGCCGTGCAGGGGCGTTGGCGCCATGTATGGCGCCATCGAGCTTACAGGGACGTACTTGCAGCGTCCCCTGCACGGCCCACCCGCCCCGCCCGCCCATGAACCGCTCTACACGACCCGCCACGAGGGGCTCAGCCGTTGGCCGAATCCAGTAAAATCGCCGGCATGAACGCCCCCACCTTCCCGTACGACACCGCGCGCCTGAGCGAACTGGCCCAGCTGCTGATCGACAACGTCCGCGAACTGGCGCACGCCGGCTGGACCCCGGCCACCAGCAGCAATTTCTCCCACCGCCTGGATGACCGCCACGCCGCGATCACCGTGTCCGGCAAGGACAAGGGCCGGCTGATCGAGGACGACATCATGGTGGTGGACTTCGACGGCCTGGCCGTCGGTCGCCCGCTGCGCCCGTCCGCCGAGACCCTGCTGCACACCCGGCTGTACCGCCGCTTCCCGGAAATCGGCTGTGTGCTGCATACGCATTCGCCGGTGCAGACCATCGCTTCGCGCCTGTACGCGCCGCAGGGCCATATCCGCCTGGAAGGCTACGAGCTGCTGAAGGCCTTCGCCGGCAACAGCACCCATGAAATGGCCATCGACGTGCCGGTGTTCGCCAACACCCAGGACATGAACGTGCTCTCGGCGCAGGTCGACGACCTGCTCGACCGGCAGAACCTGTGGGGTTACCTGATCGACGGCCACGGCCTGTATGCCTGGGGCCGTGACATGGCCGAGGCGCGCCGGCACCTGGAAGCCTTCGAATTCCTGTTCCACTGCGAGCTCGAGCTGCGCAAGCTGCGCGGCTGAGCCCGCGCGCAGGTGCAGATGCCGATCCGGAATCTGCGCCTCGCCCCCACCCTGCTACCCTGTCTTCCCCCCGAGACGTTCAAGCTGCCGCCATGAGCCGACTGCGCATCTACGACGACACCCGCCCCGAATCGCCGCTGCTGGACACCCAGGACGGCGCGGTCATCGCTGCCGAGCTGCAGAAGATCGGCGTCACCTTCGAGCGCTGGCAGGCCACCGCGCCAGTCGCGCCGGGCGCCAGCCAGGAGGAAGTGTTCGCCGCCTACCGTGCGGACATCGACCGCCTGGTCGCCGAGCGCGGCTTCAAGAGCGTGGACGTGGCCTCGATCGCCCCGGACAACCCGAACCGCGCCGAGCTGCGCAAGAAGTTCCTCGACGAGCACTTCCACAAGGAAGACGAGGTGCGCTTCTTCGTCGCAGGCTCGGGCCTGTTCACCCTGCACGTGGGTGACAAGGTCTATGAGATCGAGTGCGTGAAGGACGACCTGATCGCCGTGCCCGATGGCACCACCCACTGGTTCGACATGGGCGATGAACCGAGCTTCGTGGCGATCCGCTTCTTCACCGAGCCGGACGGCTGGGTGGGTCATTTCACCGGCACCGACATCGCGCAGAAGTTCCCCCGTTACGTACCTACCCAGGCGTCCTGATCCATGCAGCCCCGCGTCATCCTGACCGACATCGAAGGCACCACCAGCAGCATCTCGTTCGTCAAGAACGTGCTGTTCCCCTATGCCCGCAAGGCCTTGCCCGCGTTCGTCGCCGAACATGGCCAGCAGCCGGAGGTCCGCCGCTGGCTGGACGCGGTGGCTACCGAGATCGGCGGCGCCTGCCAGGACAGCCTGGTGGCCGAGACGCTGCAGGGCTGGATTGACCAGGACCGCAAGCACACCGCACTGAAGGCGCTGCAGGGCCTGATCTGGGATGAGGGCTACCGTCGCGGCGACTACACCGCGCACTTCTACCCGGAAGTGGCACCGGTGCTGAAGGGCTGGCATGCCTCCGGCCTGCCGCTGTACGTGTACTCCTCCGGCTCGGTGCCGGCACAGAAGCTGTTCTTCGGCTTCAGCGATGCCGGTGACCTCAGCCCGCTGGTGTCGGGCTGGTTCGATACCGAGATGGGTGGCAAGCGTGAGGCCGACAGCTACCGCCGCATCGTGCAGGCCATTGGCGTGCCGGCCGGCGAGATCCTGTTCCTGTCCGATGTGGTCGAAGAACTGGATGCTGCCCGCGAAGCCGGCCTGCAGACCCGGCTGATCGATCGCCTGGATGACTACCCGATGCCGCGTACCGGCCAGTCCGCCAACGGCCACGAGCGGGTCGAGAACTTCCAGCAGATCCAGCTGTAAGCAGGAAAATGGGGACGGAGGGGATTAAGTCGTTTGTGGCCCATGTGTGCCACAAACGACTTAATCCCCTCCGTCCCCTTTTTTGCTCAACGGTCGTTGAGGGTCTTCACCCTCAGCGCCTCGCGCAGGGTAACCAGATCCACCGGGCCGCGCACCGCGATATCGCGGGTTTCGCCCGGCAGCAGATCCAGCAGGTTTTCTTCGACCTGCACGTCCAGCGCGCCGAAGTCGATCCACGCCGCGCGCACGTACGCCGCGCTTTCCAGCCGCAGTCGATAGTGGTCGCCTTCGATGGACAAGGTGGCCTTGAGCTTCTGCCGCGGCAATACCTGGTCCTTGGCTTCGACGAATCCGACCACCTGCCGTGCGCTCACCGCCCCGTTCTGCAGCAGCTCAAACACCGCCACCGTGCGCTTCGGATCGGCACCGGCCAGCAACTCGGCATCGCGAAAATCACCGATCGAGGTGACGCCCGACGCCGCCAGCGTCACCGCATCCTCGCGACGGCGCAGCACCTTCCCTTCCACGTCCATCACCCGCAGCCGCCAACGTGCATCCAGCGCCGCACCGTCATTGATCAGGCGTACCCGCGTGCTGCCCTCATCGCGCAGCGCGGCTACCGTGACCGGCGCGAAGAAGCGCCGCGCGGCGAAGTGCAGCGCCTTCCAGCGGCCGAAGTAATCCACGCTGGACCACGAGGCGCCTGGCCAGACATCGTTGAGCTGCCAGTACAGCGAACCCATCGTGTATGGCCGGGAGGCGCGATGATGCAGCGCCGCCAGTGCAATGCCATCGGCCTGCATGACCTGGCTGAGGTAGACGAAGTCCTCGAAGTCCTTCGGCGTGCCATAGCCCTGTTCGATGTAGTGCAGCAGGCGGCTGTTGCCCTCGCCGGCCATGAATTTCTGGTGCGCGCGGATCACCGGGCTGTCGATGCGCTGTTCGGCGCGGGTGGCGATCTGGTCCACCGTCGCCACCGACGGCCACGCCTGCAGCCCGTACTCGGACATGAAGCGCGGCGTCTCACGCAGGTAGGCCTGCACCGGCAGCGCCGGATTGCCCCAGACCTGCCAGTAGTGCTTGTCGCCGCGGGTGGAATCGTTGGCCTTCTCGTCCAGATCGTTGCTGGGCGAACTGGACCAGTACGGTACGCCCAGTCCTTCCTCGCCCACCACCTGGCGCAGGTCGTTGCCGAACAGGTCGACATAGCCCTGCCAGACCTTCGCCGCAAATGCCGGGTCGGCCGCCTTCAGGTCGCGGCCGTGACCCCAGTCCTTCCAGGCGGTTTCTTCCTCGTTGTTGCCACACCACAGCACGATGCTGGGGTGATGGCGCAGCCTGCGCACGTTGTCGCGCGCCTCGGCCACCACGCTGGCACGGAAGGCCGGATCGTAGCCCGGCTGCATGCCGCCGCCGAACATGAAGTCCTGCCAGACCAGCAGGCCCAGTTCGTCGGCGATGTCGAAGAACGCGTCGTCCTCGTAGTAGCCACCGCCCCAATTGCGCAGCATGTTCATGTTGGCGTCGCGCGCGGCGGTCAGCACCTGGCGCAGACGTGCTGCGTCGACGCGTGCGGGGAAGGCATCGAACGGAATGACGTTGGCGCCCTTGGCGAAGATCGGCACGCCGTTGATGACGAAGGCGAAGCCCTGCCCGCCCTTGCCGTCCTCTTCGCGGCGCAGTTCGACCGTGCGCAGGCCGATGCGCTGCTCGCGCACCAGCGTTGCGTCGGCACCGCCATCCAAGCGCGCCTGCACGGTATAGCGATCCTGCGCACCATGGCCGACCGGCCACCACCGCTTCGGTTCCGCCAGTTCAATCGGTAGTTCAACACTGTTCTGCCCGGGCTTCAGCAGTACGGTGCGCTGCTGCTGGGCCACGCTGCGACCCTGCGGATCGAGGACTTCCACATTGACGACCGCAGAACCGGTGGCGCTGCCCTGCTCCACCTGCAGCAGCACCGCCAGCTTCGCCTGCTCCGCGCTCAATGCATCGGTGCGCACGGCAAGACTGGTCAGGCGGTGCGTATCCCAGGCCTGCAGGTCGACCCCGCGCCAGACCCCGGCGGTGACATAACGCGGGCCCCAGTCCCAACCGAAGTGGTAGGCCGGCTTGCGCGCGAAGTTTCCGACCATCGCGTCCTTCGGCTCATCGCCATACGGCGACGGGTAGTTGCCAGCGATCCTGTGTGGCATCGCCTGTACGCCCGGAAGCAGCGTGCGGATCGGTGAGCGGAACACGATCTGCAGTTCATTGCCCCTGGCGCGCAGATGCCCTTCCACGCGCGCGCGCCAGGTCCGGTGCGCGTTGTCCGCGCGCAGCAGCGGCTTGCCGTTGAGGCTGACTTCGGCATAAGTGTCCAGCCCGTCGAAGCGCAGTTCGGCATGGGGCTTGGCCAGCATCGCCGCGTCCACGTCGAAGCGCGCGCGGTACTCCCAGGCCGCCAGGCCGATCCATTGCAGCTCCGCTTCGGGCGCACCCACGTACGGGTCGCGGATCAGCGCATGCGCCAGCAGGTCGGTGTGCACGCTGCCCGGCACCGTTGCCGCACGCCATTGCTGCAGGCCTGGGTGGGCGGCGCCCTGCGCGTCGCCGGGCAGCATGCGGAACTCCCACTGTGCCTGCAGAGGCGCTGCAATTGCCGGGAAGGCCGACGTTGCGACCAGCAGCAGGAGCAGACGGACAACGAGGGAAAGACGATGCACGCGGAGCTCCTGTTTTTCCGCCGGGCGTGGCCCGGCGCTACTGATTCCGATTCATCATGCGTATGGCGACACGCGCCTCAACGCACCACGTTCAACACTTCGTAGCACGCGCCCATGGTGTGGTAATCCACCTTGCCGGCCGGGCTCTTCTCGTCGCTGTACTTGCGGTTGTCGGCATCGAGGATGCGGAACCAGGCGCCGAACTGATGGTCGACGAAGTGTTCCCACGAATACGCCCAGATGCGTTCGTACCACTGCCAGTAGCGGTCATCGCCGGTGCGCTTGGCCATCAGTGCGGCGGTCGCCAGCGTTTCGGCCTGCACCCAGAAGTACTTGTCGTCGTCGCAGACGAAGCTGTCGCCACCGATCGGCGCGCCATCCATGCCCGGCTGCCGGCGCGATTCCGGTGCGAAGCCGTAGTACAGGCCACCTCGCGCTTCGTCCCAGCTGCGCGCCACGGCCACGTCGAACAGGTGCTGCGCGGTCGGCACCAGCCAGTCGGCCTGCACGTGGCGATCGAGGATCAGCAGCAGCTTGGCCCACTCGGTCTGGTGCCCCGGTTGGAAGCCCCACGGGCGGAACAGGTGCTTGGGGTCGTCCAGGTTGTAGTCCCAGTCGATCTCCCAGTTCTCATCGTAGTGTTCCCAGACCAGCCCGCCGGCCTTGGCCGCCTGGCGGCGGGTCATGTTGTCGGCCAGCTGCAGCGCGCGCTCCACATAGCGCTGCTCGCCACTGGCCTCGAACGCGGCCAGCATCGCCTCGCACATGTGCATGTTGGCGTTCTGTCCACGGTAGCCGGTGAAGTTCCACTGGCCGTCCGCTTCATCCTTGTAGAGCCCGTGCTGCGGCTCCCAGAAGCGCGCTTCCAGCAGCTGCCAGGTCTCGTCCATCCACGCGCGCGCCTGCTCGATACCTGCCTTCAGCGCGCAGCTGTAGGCCAGCAGCACGAAGGCCACGCCGTAGCAGTGGTTCATGTCGTCCTCGACCTTGCCATCACGCAGGGTCCAGGCGTAGCCGCCGGTGGCGGGGTTGCGGTGCACCTCGCGCAGGTAGCGCACGCCGTGCTCGACCGCGTCGCGGTACTCGGCATTGCCGAACTCGCGGTAGGCCATCGCGTAGTTGAAGACGAAACGGGTGCTGCTCACCAGGTGGCGATGGCTGGCATCGTAGATGCTGCCGTCATCACGGAAGTAGTGGAAAAAGCCACCATTGGGATCGATGCAGCGCGGGTGGTAGAACGCCATGGTGTCGGCGATGTGCGCGCGCAGGAACGCGGGCGAACGGAAATCGGGCGAGGTGCTCATGCGGTAATGTCCTGTGCCTGCAGCAGCTGCTGCACTTCATCGAGCGAGGGCATCGCGGCGAACGCGCCCTTGCGGGTAACAGCCAGCGCGCCGACCGCAGCGCCGAAGCGCAGCGTGGCGGTGATCGCCTCGGGGTCCTGGCAGAAGGCGGTAAAACCGGCACCGGCCCCGCCGCGCTCCAGCAGGCCGACCAGCACGCCGCCGACGAAGGCATCACCGGCCGCCGTGGTGTCGACCGTGGCCACGCGGAAGCTGGTGACCGTGCCGTGGTTGTCGCGGGTGTACCAGTGCAGCGTGGCTGCACCATCGGTGACGATCACCCAGCGCGCCTGCGCGGCCAGCAGGCGCCGCAGCACCGCCGCCTCGCCATCGGCGCCCAGCGGCGCGGCCAGGTAGTCCAGCTCCTCGCGCGACAGCTTGACCAGGTCGGCGCGTTCCAGCGCCTGCCACAGGCGCGGCGTCGGGTCCTCGTTCGCCGGCCACAGGGCAGGACGCAGGTTGAGGTCCAGGCTGACCACCGCACCAGCAGCGCGGGCACGGTCCATGCCGGCAAAGGTCGCCTCGGCGATGGCCGGCTCGGTCAGGCTGTTGGAACAGACGTGGAAGCATTGCGCGCTGTCGAGGCACGCCGCCTGGAAGTCGCTGTCACGGAACAGCAGGTCAGCCGCCGGCGGGCGGTAGAAACTGAAGCTGCGCTCGCCATTGGCATCCAGGGCCACGAAGGCCAGTGCGGTCTTGGCCGCGTCGGTGCGCACGATGTAATCGGTACCCACGCCGTGCTCGACCAGGCTGTCGGCCAGGAAGTCGCCGAACATGTCACGGCCCAGCATGCCGACGAACTGGGTCTTCGCACCCAGCCGCGCAGCCGCCACCGCGACGTTGGCCGGCGCCCCACCGGCGTACTGCAGGAACGCACGCGGGGTGTCGGCCGAGGCCGGCGGCTGTGCTAGTAGATCGATCAAAATTTCGCCGAAGCAAACGATGGCACCCATTCCGGACTCAGCCTCCCTGCGTTGCGGAGGCCGGCGTACGCGCACCGACCAGTCCGTAGAAAATGATGTAGCCGTAGCACAGCAGCGGCAGGATGAAGCTGGCCTGCACGCCGATGTGGTCGGCCAGCACGCCCTGCAGGTACGGCACCACGGCACCGCCGACGATGGCCATGATCAGCAGGCTGGACCCCTTGTTGGTCAGCGGGCCGAGGCGCTCGATGCTCAGCGCGAAGATGGTCGGGAACATGATCGAGTTGAACAGGCCGATGGCCACCACCGAGTACAGCGCGACGTTGCCGGAGCTCAGCATGGTGGTGACCAGCAGCGCCACGTTGACCAGCGCGAAGATCGCCAGCAGACGGCTGGGCGAGAAGCGCGCCAGCAGCGCCGAACCGGCGAAGCGGCCGATCATCGCCATCGTCCAGTAGGCAGACACGTAATGCGTGGCCTGCTGCTCGCTGAAGCCACCGATGTTCGGCATCGACAGGTAGTTGACCAGGAAGCTGCCAATCGACACTTCGGCGCCGACGTAGAAGAAGATGCCCAGCACGCCCAGCAGCAGGTGGCGCTTGCGCAGCGCATCCAGGTAGCTGTGGTGGTGGCCCTGGTCGGCCTGCTCGGTGGCGTCGCTCAGCGCCGGAAGGCGGAACAGGAATACGAACAGCGCCAGCAGCACCAGCGCCACCGCCAGGCCCACGTACGGACCCTGCACAGCCTGCGCCTCGGCGGCACGGTAGGCCAGCTGCTCGGCGGCCGGCAGCGCCGCGATGTCGTCAGCGCTCTTGACCGTGTTGGACAGGATCAGCATGCCGCCGAAGATCGGGGCGATGGCCGTGCCCAGCGAGTTCAGCGCCTGCGCCAGGGTCAGGCGGCTGGAGCTGGTCTGCTCCGGGCCCAGCAGCGCGACATAGGGGTTGGCGGCCACCTGCAGCACGGTAATGCCGGTGGCCAGCACGAACAGTGCGCCGAGGAAGGCGCCATAGACGCGCAGTTCGGCCGCCGGCCAGAAGCCCAGCGCGCCGATGCCGGCGATCACCAGGCCGGCGACGATGCCTTTCTTGTAGCCCAGCGCCGCCACCAACCGCCCCGCCGGCAGCGACATCAGGAAATAGGTGCCGAAGAAGGTGAACTGCACCAGCATCGCCTTGGCGTAGTTCAGTTCGAACACCGCCTTCAGGTGCGGGATCAGGATGTCATTGAGGCAGGTCAGGAAGCCCCACATGAAGAAGATCGTGGTGACGACAGCCAACGCCTTGCCGTTGGTGACGGCGGGTGCGTTGCCCGAGGAACCCGATGGACGGGGCGTTGCGGAAATCGGCATGCGGTACGCGCCTCGATGCGCGGAAGGTCGTTGTTGCGTGGAAGGGGTGTATGAAAGGAATCAGTTCGGTCGCGCAGCACTGCTTTCGCGGATGCGCAGCTGCACCGGCGCGACCGTGCGCCGTGGCGGCGCATCCGGTTCGTCCAGCCGTTGCAGCAGCAGCGCGGCCGCTTGCCGGCCACGCTCGCGCGGGTCGGCAGTGAGCGTGGTCAACGGTGGCACCGCCACCGCAGCCTCGGAAATGTCATCGAAACCAGTAACGGCAAAGTCGCCACCGGGACGGATGCCACGCGAGTTCAAGCCCAGCATCAGGCCCAGCGCGACGGTGTCGTTGTAGCAGACCGCCGCACTCGGACGATGGCCATCGGCAAACAGTTCATCGGTGCGCGCTGCTGCTTCCAGGCGGTTCGGCGCCGACTCGATCATCCAACCCGGCGGCAGCGACAGCCCGGCCTCGGCCAGCGCCTGCTGGAAACCGGCGCGGCGCTGGTGGCAGGAACTGGATGCGGCGTGGCCGCCGAAGAAGGCGATCTGGCGATGGCCGCGCTCGATCAGGTGGCGCGTGGCCAGATAGGCGCCGTGCTGGTTGTCCAGGGTCAGGAAGTCCCAGTCAGCCCCGGCCAGTTCGCGGTTGAACAGCAGCACGTTGGCATTGGCGCCCAGCGCCTGCCGCAACTGCGCGGTGTCGCTGCCCTCGGCAGGCGACAGGATCAGGCCGGCCGGGGTGTGCTCCATCAGCGTGGACAGCACGGCCTGCTGGCGCTCTGGCGATTCCCCGGTGCTGCCCAGCAACGTCACGTAACCGCGCCCGCCCAGCGCCTCGTCCACGCCTGACGCGAATTCGGCGAAGAACGGGTTGGACAGGTCGTTGATCACCAGCGCGATGCTCGACGAGGTGCGCCGGCGCAGGTTGGCCGCCGCGCGGTTGTAGACATAGCGCTGGCGGCGCAGCTCGGCCTCGACCTTGGCGCGGGTATCGACATTGACCAGCGGGCTGCCGCGCAGCACCAGCGACACGGTTGCCCGTGACACGCCGATCGCACGCGCGATGTCGGTCACCGTCACCGCCTTGCCGGCGCGCTTGCTGGGACTGCTGCCGTTGTCGTTCATCGTCTTCCCGGACTCCGCTGGAAGCTCAAGCCTAATGGATCAGGGCCGTGTCGTGCCGTGCCGTTCGCTGGGTCACCGCGAACGGCACAGTCCGGCTCAGCGCAGCTGGCTGCCCGGTGCCGCGCACCAGGATACCGGCAGATCCTTCACCGCCGTGCCCCAGCCCTGCTCCGGCACCTTCGCATCCAGCGCAAAGCGCACGCGCGGGCCCTGCTGCAGGCGGTTCCAGTCCAGCCACACCGGTGCATGCGCCTGGCCATCGACCTGCACGCCCTGCACATACTGCAGGCGGCGGCCATCGGCGCCCGGCGCGTCGATGCGCAGGGTGCGGCCATTGCCCATGTCCACTTCCACCTTGCTGAAGCGCGGGGTGTGCAGCAGGAACTGGCCGCTGCCCGGCACCGCCGGGTACACGCCGATGGCACTGAACAGGTACCAGGCCGACATCGTGCCGAGGTCATCGTTGCCGGTCACACCGTTGGGGGCATTGGTGAACAGCTGCTGCGCCGCACGCACCACGGCCGCGGTCTTCCACGGCTGGCCGATCAGCGTGTACAGCCACGGCGAGTGCAGGTCCGGCTCGTTGTTCGGGTTGTAGCGGAACTGGTTGTAGTAGCTGTACGGCCCGACCACCCACGCCTTGCGGGCGGCATTGAGCGGATCGGCCTGCAGCGCGTCCATCGCGAAGAACGCATCGAGGCGGCGGCCCGCCTGCTCGCGGCCGTCCATCGCTTCGACCAGGCCCGGCACGTCCTGCTGCGCCAGCCACTGGTACTGCCACGCCGTGCCCTCGTGGAAACCGTGGTGCGAACGCGGGCTGTAATGGCCGTCGGACGGGGTGTACCACTGGCCGTCCTCGGTACGCGGGCGCGGGAACCCGGTGAAGCCGGTCTCGGCGTCGCGCACCTGCGGGTCCCACACCTTGCGCCAGTTGCGGCCGCGCTCGCGCAGCGTCGCCGCATCCTGGGCATGGCCCAGGCCGTCGGCCATCTGCGAGAGCGCGCAGTCGGCCAGCGCGTACTCCAGCGTGGCCGAACCACCGTGGTGCGGATCGACGTCCATGCCCTTGGACGGGAATGCACGGTCATAGGCCACGTAGCCCTTGTCCAGGTAGGTCGGGTTGCCGGAGCGGCCGGCCATGCGCGAATTCAGCGGCGGCGTGCCGAAGGCATTGCGGCGCAGCGCATCCCACGCCTGCGATTCACGGCCCTTGAGTGCACCGAACCGCCACAGGTCGACCATGAACGGGGTGACCGGATCGCCGGTCATGATGTTGGTTTCGAAGTTGGCATAGCCCCAGCGCGGCAGCCAACCGCCCTGCTCATCGATCGCCAGCAGGGTGCGGCCGATGTCGCGCGCCACGTCCGGGCGGGTCAGTGCCAGCCACTGGTTCTGCGCGCGGTAGGTATCCCACAGCGAGAAGTACTCGTAATAGGTCCAGCCTTCGGCACGGTGGATGCCATCGTCATAGCCGCGGTAGCGGCCATCGGCATCGTTGCCGGTCATCGGCTGCAGCAGCGCGTGGTAGACCGCGCTGTAGAACACGGTGCGGTCATCGGCGGTGCCGCCCTGCACGCGTACACGGCCAAGCTGCTCACGCCAGGCCTGCTGCGACAGCGCGCGCATGCGGTCGAAACCGAGCAGCGACCCACCCTGCATGCCCTCGGCACGCAGGTTGGTGCGCGCGCCTTCGGCATCCACGTGCGAGATCGCGCTGACCGCCGTCACCGACTGGCCCTTGGCCAGGTCGAAGCTGAGCCAGGCACCGTTCGGCTTCTGCTCGCCTTCCATGCTGTGGCGCGCGCCCGGCAGGCCGCCGCCCTCACCCCAGGTGCCATGCGCCTTGAACGGACGGTCGAACTCGATGCGGAACCAGGTGGTGTACTGATGGCCGCCGCAGAAACTCTTGGTGACCAGCTTGCCCTCGACCACGCGGTCGCCGACCACATCGACCACGCTGCCGATCACCGAATGGCGCTCGTTGGCCTGGCCGACATTGACCAGCACGTGGCCATCGCCACTGCGCTGGCTGAAGGTGTAGCGCTCGGCCGCAGCACGGGTACGCGCGGTCGCCTCGGCATCGATGCCGCCGTAGCTGGTCAGCCGCACCTTGTAGTAGCCGGCCTGGCCGACCTCGCCATCGTGGGTGTAGGACGCGGCGTAGGCCTTGTGGTCGAACTGCCTGGCGTTGCCGGTATCGAAATCGCCGCCCGGACCGATCGAGCCCGTGACCGGCAGCACCGACACCTGGCCGCCCTGTTCCCAGCAGCCGGCACCGGAGATGAAGGAGTGGCCGAAGCCACGGATCTTCTCGTCGTCATAGCGCCAACCCGAATAGTGGCTGCCGATCGGGCTGACCTGGATCAGGCCGAACGGTGCCGACGCACCCGGGAACGTGTTGCCGTCGTCCTTGCTGCCGATGAAGGTGTTGACCTCGCGCTCCAGCGCTGCCGGCGCGGCCTGCAGCAGCATCGGCGCCGCCGACAGCGCAAGCAGGCAGGCCAGGCGCGCCAGCGGGCGCGAGGATGATGGGACGGCGGGAGCGGACGGCACTGGACGCATGTCGGGTTCCTGTAGTCGATGACGCAGAGACAGACGGCCCGGGCCTTCCGGCACCGTTCCGCTGAGCTCTGCCTGGACCGGCAGAAGGCTCCCCCTGGAATGACGCCCGACCCACGTGACCGTGGATTTAGATCGATTCAAGTAGAGCATGCAGGTTCAGCCGAATGCATTCTGCGGCGCAGCATGAGGGTGTATTCGGCACGGCTGCGCCCTGCACCCGCGGTAGTGCCGGCCGCTGGCCGGCAACCTCAGAAGCAACAGCCGAAGCAACAGCAAAAGCCGGCGATCCGTGGAATGGCGGGGTGGGTCCGGTTGCGAGGGACGCCGTAAACCCATCCCTGGGGGCTTGGCCGCGGCATCCATGCCGCGGACACCCCCGCAACCGGACCCACCCCGCCTTCGACAGATTTCCGCGATCTGTGGATGGATCCACGCCATGCGTGGATGAATCTCTGTCAGATATCGAAATCAATCCAGGGTCAGATCCGTTTTCCAACGGGAAACGGATCTGACCCCATGACCCCATGTCGCTCCAGGATCAATCCAACCGTCACCGGGAAACTGTCAATGGCGCCATCGAGCCCCCATGGAAGGGTTTACGGCGTGTCCTGCCGGTCCACACCGCACCGCCAAACCCAGACAACCCAGAGCCGCTTTGGCTTTGGCTCTTGGCGGCCAGCGGCCGGCACTACCCGCAGGTGCAGGGCGCAGCCCTGCCGCCCCCCTCCCTGCGCACGAAAACGATTTCACTGATTTCAGCAAACCGTCATCCCTACGCCACGCCAGTACCATATTGCGGAGCAGCATGCGCCCAAGGGCGACCCATGCTAAAAATCGCCCGCCCATCGCTTAGATCGATCCAAGACGACGCTGCGATGGCCGGGAGTTGGGGGAGCAGCAACAGGACGTACACCAGGCCACGCGTGCGGTGCTACTGCCACTGCATGGCGACAGCGACAAATTCACTTCAAATTAGATCGATTCAAGTTGTCCGTGCCACGTCACCGGATCAATCCAGGAGAGAGGGAGAGATGGGAATGAAGCATTCAACACGTACGCACGGCCAGGACGCATTGTCGCTGGCCATCGCGCTGGCCCTGGCTGCCGCCGTCATTCCGGCAGGCGCCGCCGCGCAGCAGGCCACGACCACCGGCTCGCAGGACGCCACGACTCTGGACAGCGTCCAGGTCACCGGCTACCGCTATGCCATTGAAAAGAGCCTTGAGCAGAAGCGCGATGCCAACGCCGTGGTCGAAGTGATCACCGCCGAAGACGTCGGCAAGTTCCCCGACAAGAACGTGGCCGACGCACTGCAGCGCGTGCCCGGCGTGGTCATCACCCGCAGCGGTGGCGAAGGCAAGAGCGTCAGCGTGCGCGGCCTTGCACCGGACCTGACCCTGACCCAGTTGAACGGCAACTTCGTCGCCTCCTCGGAAACCAACAACGAAGCCACCCGTTCCTTCAACTACACCCTGCTGCCGTCGAACATGCTGTCCAGCGCCGAGCTGTTCAAGTCGCCGGAAGCACGCATCGACGAAGGCGGCATCGGCGGCACGGTCATCCTGCATACCCGCCGTCCGCTCGACATGGAATCCAACTCCGGCTACGTGAACCTGGAGGGCACCACCTCCGACACCAGCCACGACGTCGATCCGCAGGTGTCGGCGCTGTATTCCTGGCACAGCAAGGACGAGCGCTTCGGCGTGCTGGTCGGCGTGACCCAGCAGAAACGCACTACCCGCACCATGGAGGCCAGCACCGAGGACTACCAGTGGTACGGCAACGGCACCACCGCCCGCGATGCCAACGGCAACCTGCTGGAGCAGGATGGCATCCACTACTGGTGGGGCGAGTCCGGTTTCAACAACCAGACCGGCAAGAACTACAGTGAGTTCTTCATGCCGACCTCGGTGAACTTCGCGGTGAAGGAAGAGAAGCGCGAACGCAAGGGCGGGCAGCTGACCTTCCAGTTCAAGCCGGTCGACAACGTCACGATGACGGCCAACTACTTCCGCTTCGAGCTGCAGGGTGACTACACCCAGAACATGCTGAAGGTGCCGGAGTGGAACCTGGCCCGCTACAACCAGGACGGCAACTGGGCCGGCGGCCGCCTGCTCAATGGCCTGGACTTCGATCCGAGCGGCAGCATCGTCACCGGCGCGCAGTACCAGAAGCTGGCCGGTAAGACCTACTACTGCAGCGAGGATGAAGCGGCTGCCGCCGGCCTCAAGCCCGGTGGCTGGGGCCCGGACGACTGCACCATCCCCACCCCGCAGCTCACCGGCGGCTACAGCAAGGAAAAGGCACTGTCGCAGACCGCGGACCTGACCATTGACTGGGACATCAGCCCCCTCTGGAAAGCCTCGTTCACCGGCGGCCGCACCTGGTCCGAAGGTGGTCCGTCGATGAACTTCCGCATGTCGGCCAAGCCGCGCCGCAAGGTGGGCAACCAGTGGCAGTCCGGCAACCAGTACACCGCGTGGGACCTCACCGGCACGCCGTCGGTGCAGTTCTCTCCCGACCTGCAGCAGCAGCTGATGGCCGGCGTCGCCGAAGTCGATACCGGTTCCACCGACTCGTCGTGGATGCAGACCGGAGTCAAGCAGAACTACTTCCAGGCAGACGTCACCAAGCTGTTCGAGGCCGGCTGGCTGGACTCGATCCAGTTCGGTGCCAAGTACCGCGACGGCAAGGTCCACCGCAACACCGGCAACACCTACTGGGTGTGCCCGGGCCTGGACCCGTCCGACTATGACAACAACCGTTACCAGGCCGGTTGCGATCCGACCGCTGGCAACGCGCAGCCGGGCTTCTTCCTGTCCAACCCGATCAGCAACATCACCGGCGCCTTCAACGCCAATGTGTTCCCGGGCATCAACTACCCGGCCTACATCGAT
Source organism: Stenotrophomonas muris (assembly GCF_052751275.1). Classification (NCBI taxonomy): domain Bacteria; kingdom Pseudomonadati; phylum Pseudomonadota; class Gammaproteobacteria; order Lysobacterales; family Lysobacteraceae; genus Stenotrophomonas; species Stenotrophomonas muris. The sequence continues at coordinate 1,707,768 of NZ_CP199879.1, forward strand.
TACCTGAACAAGACCTACGGCGGCTCGCACAACCGCACCGAAGAAGACTTCGTCTACGACGTCAACGAGAAGATCTACTCCGGCTACTTCCAGGCCAACTTCCGCACCGAGCGCGTGCGCGGCAACGTCGGCGTGCGCGTGGTGCGCACCAAGCAGTTCGCCCAGTCCAGCGACTCGGTCGAGCGCTTCAACGACTACTTCGTCGACAACGCCAGCGGCGCGCCGATGAGCTGCGATGATCCGGCCGCCGATCCGAACCTGCGCTGCCAGGGTGGCTTCGTCCGCCTGCCCGACGCCCAGGTGCGCGACAAGGTGTACGCCCTGTCGTCGCTGGAGAAGACCTATACCGACGTGCTGCCGAGCTTCAACATTGCCTGGGACATCACCGACAACTTGGTGCTGCGCGGTGCGGCGTCGAAGGTGGTCGCGCGCCCGAGCTACACCAGCATCGCCTATCCCGGTGGCCTGCGTTACATCAGCGAGGAGTACGCCAACGATCGCCGTGTCACCGGCGGCACCGACACGCCCGGCTGGTACGGCTCGGGCAGCAACAAGGCGCTGGAGCCGTTCAAGGCGGTCCAGTTCGACCTGGGCCTGGAGTGGTACTTCCAGCCGGGCGCGGTCGCAGGTGTTTCGCTGTTCCGCAAGAACGTGGACAACTTCACCGTGCCGGTGGTGCGCGACCAGCAGATGAACGTCGGCGGGCAGTCGGTCACCGTGCAGAAGTACGAGACCCAGGCCAACGGCCGCGATGGCGTTTCGCAGGGCGTGGAGCTGTATGGCCAGTACACCTTCGACTTCGGTCTGGGCGTGCAGGCCAACTACACCTACAACGACACCAACCTGGCCTCGATCGTGCTGGACGGCGAGGAAATCGGCTCATCGCCGCTGGTCGGCAGCGCCAAGAACCAGGCCAACGTCACCGTGTTCTACGAGAACGACAAGTTCCTGGCGCGTGCCTCGTACAACCGTCGCGGTGAAGTGGTCGGCGGGCTGAACAATGGCATGACCACCTACACCAAGCCGTACAGCCAGCTTGACCTGAACGTGGCCTACAACCTGACCCCGGACTGGACGGTGACGGCTGCCGTGCTGAACGCCACCAAGTCCGAGCTGCGCAGCTACATCGGCAACGACAGCCAGGCCCGCCTGCTGTCCAACCTGTACGCCGGTCGCCAGTTGTACTTCGGCGTGAACTGGAAGTTCTAAGCCCGCACCGGGTTGGCCGGGCACGTCCCGGTGCAACCCATGCCCTGCCCTGGCGGGGACGTTCCTCCACGGCAGCCGCGCTGGTACAGGTGGCTGCCGTTTTTTTTGTCCGCGCCTTGTTCGTCGTTAAGCCCGACGCTTGACCCTGCCATCGTTGGAAGGTGCACACTGGTCCCATCCCAAGAGCAGCGAAGGAGCTACAGATGGAATTCCATGTCGACGGCATGACCTGCGGCGGCTGCGCGCGCAGCGTGACCCGTGCGATCCAGCAGATCGATCCCAACGCCAGCGTGGTGGCCGATCCGCCGACCGGGCTGGTCAAGGTGCAGACCACCGCGTCGCAGGAACAGGTGTTCGCCGCGGTGAACGATGCCGGCTTCCCGCCTCGCACTGCCTGATTCCCTGAACTGCATCCAGAACCAAGCCCGCCCCGTGCACTGTCACAGGGCGGGCTTTTCAGTGCACGCGATATCGATTCATTGCTTCTGTGCGCGTCGCCGCACCGCGCCGGTCTTGGCGGCGACGACCGGCACCGGGGCATCATGGTCTTCGCCCAACCGCTCCAGGATCGGGCATTCCGGGCGCTCGTCACCCGCGCAGCAGCTGATCAGCGACTTCAACGTGTCGGCCATCTGCCGCATGTGCTCGATGCGTTGCTCCAGGTCGGCAATGTGCTGTTCGGCCAGGTGCTTGACGTCGGCGCTGTGCCGCGAGGTGTCGTTCCACAGGCCCAGCAGATCGGTGATCTCGGCAACCTGGAAGCCGAGATCGCGCGCGCGGCGGATGAAGCGCAGGCGGTGGATGTCCGCCTGCGAGTACGCCCGGTAGCCCGACTCGGTGCGATCAGCCGCAGGAATCAGGCCGATCTGTTCGTAGTAGCGGATCATTTTCGCCGACACGCTGGAGGCCTTGGCGGCTTCACCGATATTCATGCGGTTCTCCCTCAATGGATCGCGGCGGGGGCGTCCGCCATCGGCGGCTGGAAGCGGCGCAGGCGCAGCGCGTTGCCCAGCACGAACACGCTGGACAGTGCCATCGCACCGGCCGCGAACACCGGCGAGAGCAGCACGCCCCAGACCGGATACAGCACGCCGGCCGCCACCGGAATCAATGCGGTGTTGTAAGCGAAGGCCCAGAACAGGTTCTGGCGGATGTTGCCCAGCGTCGCCTTCGATAGTGCAATGGCATTCGGCACGCCCTGCAGGTTGCCCGACATCAGCACGACATCGGCCGACTCGACCGCGATATCGGTGCCGGTGCCGATGGCCAGGCCGACATCGGCCTCGGCCAGCGCCGGCGCATCGTTGATGCCGTCGCCGACGAAGGCGACATGGCCATGTGTGGCCTTCAAGCGGCGCACCGCCTCGACCTTGCCTTCCGGCAGCACCTCGGCCACCACGTCGTCGATGCCGAGCTGGCGCGCGATCGCCTGCGCGGTACCAGCGTTGTCACCGGTGATCATCGCCACCTTGAGGCCAAGCTGATGCAGTGCCGCGATTGCGGCCGGCGTGCTCGGCTTGATCGGATCGGATACCGCGATGATTGCGGCCAGGCGGCCGTCGATGGCGGCATACAGCGGCGACTTGCCCTGGATGCCCAGCTCTGCCGCCAGCGTCGCAAACACAGTGATGTCCACGCCCAGGTCGCGCATGAAGCGATCGGCACCGACCTCCACGCGTGCACCCTCGACACTGGCCCGCACGCCCATGCCGGTGACCGATTCGAAGTCGACCATGCCCGGCAACGCGATGCCCTGGCCGGTCGCGGCATCAACAATCGCGCGGGCGATGGGATGCTCCGAGCGCGACTCCGTTGCGGCAACTGCCGCCAGCACCGTGTTGTGATCGAAGCCGGCAGCAATCTCCAGATCGGTCAGGCGCGGGCGCCCTTCGGTCAGCGTGCCGGTCTTGTCCACCGCCACCACCTGTGCATCCTTCAACAACTGGAGCGCTTCACCCTTGCGGAACAGCACACCCATCTCGGCGCCACGGCCGGTCCCGACCATGATCGAGGTCGGCGTCGCCAACCCCATCGCGCACGGGCAGGCAATGATCAGCACCGCCACCGCATTGACCAGCGCGAAGCTCAGCGCTGGCGAGGGCCCGAAGATCAGCCAGACTGCGAAGGTCGCCAGCGCGGCCAGCATCACCGCCGGCACGAACCACAGGGTGACCTTGTCGACCACCGCCTGGATCGGCAGCTTCGAGCCCTGCGCCTGTTCGACCATGCGGATGATCTGCGCCAGCATGGTCTGCGCGCCCACCGCCGTGGCACGTACCGTCAGTGCGCCCTTCTGGTTGACCGTACCGCCCACCACGCTGCTGCCCGGCTGCTTCTCGACCGGGATCGGCTCGCCGCTGATCATCGACTCGTCGATGTAGCTGCGGCCCTCGACCACCTCGCCGTCGACCGGCACGCGCTCGCCCGGGCGCACTTCCACCACGTCGCCGCTCAGCACTTCATTGACCGGGACATCCACCGTCCGGCCGTCACGGACCACGTGGGCAACCTTCGCCTGCAGATTGACCAGTCGCTTGATCGCCTCGGAGGTGCGGCCCTTGGCCCGGGCCTCAAGGAAGCGGCCGAGCAGGATCAGCGCAACGATCACCGCCGCTGCTTCGTAGTAGACGTTCACCGTGCCCGCCGGCAACAGCGTCGGCAGGAACGTGGCCACCACCGAGTAGCCAAACGCTGCGGCAGTGCCCACCGCCACCAGCGAATTCATGTCCGGCGCCAGCCGCAGCAGCGCGGGGATGCCCTTCTGGTAGAAGCGGCGGCCCGGGATGGCGAGCACCAGCGCGGTCAGCACGAACTGCAGGTACCAGCTGGCCTGCATGCCGATGGTGGACATCACCCATTCGTGCATGCCGGGGATCAGGTGCGACCCCATCTCCAGCACGAACACCGGCAGCGCCAGCGCGGACGCCACGATCAGGTCGCGCTTCAGTTCGGCGCGCTCGGCATCCTTCTTTTCCGCGGCCTCGTCATCGGACTGCACGCCGGCTTCAATCACGCGTGCGTCATAGCCGGCCTTGTCGATCGCGGCGACCAGCGCTGCAACTTCCGCCACGCCACGCACCGTGGCGCGCTCCGTGGCCAGGTTCACGCTGGCCTGGCTGACGCCGGGCACGGCCAACAGCGCACGTTCGACTCGGCCCACGCAGGACGCACAGGTCATGCCCTCGACCGACAGCTCGGTGGTGGCAGCGGGCACGTCGTAGCCCACCCGCTCCACCGCCTGGATCAACGCGGCCCGATCGACCGGACCGGACGGGCGGATATCCGCGCGCTCGGTGGCCAGATTGACCGAAACACTGCCCACGCCTTCGACCCTGGACAGCGCCGCCTCGACCCGGCCGACACAGCTGGCACAGGTCATGCCCTCGATGGGCAGGCTGATGGTGGCAGGGCTTGCGGGGGCTGCAGTGGCGCGGGGCGTGCTCATGATCGGATTCCCGGGGCTCCTTCTGGATGCGGACAGGCTAAACCTTGCCATCGTGGGAAGGTCAAATCCAGCCTGTCCGCAGTTCCTGAATGGGCACCCGGGTGTCCATATCCACGCATGGCGTGGACCTACCGGCGGAGGCAGGTCACCTCAGAAGGTGAACACATACTCCAACGCGAACTCGCGGCCGACCGCGCCCAGCAGGCGGGTCGGAGCGAAGTCGTAATCCAGCTTGTACGGGTCCTTGTGGTTCCAGCTGGCGGCGTTGAAGGCGTTGTTGACGTACACGTTTACCTTCGCGTGTTCGGTCAGCTGGTAGCCCACGTTGAAGTTCCAGGTGATGAACGGCCCCACTCGACCGTAGTAGCGCGCCGTCTGCTGCCCGGCGTTGGGGTTCGGGTTCACCGAACCATCCGGCAGCCGTGCCGGCTCTAGGCAGTTCAGTGACGGGCTGTCACTGGGCACGTAGCCATCGGCGAACGGCAGGCAGCCACCAGGGTTGTCCAGGCGGTCGGTACCCCAGTGGTAGCGCACGCCCGGCACCGAACCGATGCGGTCGGCATAGACATTGGCGTTCCAGTTGCCGCGCTGCCAGGCCAGGCTCGCGCGCAGCTTGCTGCGCAGGTCACGATCGCGGCGTTCCGGATTCGGGTCGGCGGCGTAGCGTTGCTCCTTGGTCGAGATCTGGTTGGTGTAGTTCACGCCCAGCTGGAAGCTGCCCCACCGCGCGGTTTCCAGGCGATAGCGCGCGGTCAGGTCGATGCCGCGCACCTCGCGGCTGGCCAGGTTGAACGGGCCGCGCTCGATCGATACCAGGCGACCGTTGCTGTCACGGTTCACGCGGGCCAGGATGCCGGCGCAGTACTCGCCACCGGCCGGGTTGGCCCATGGCGTACCGTCCATGTTCTTGCCGGTCAGGCAGCCGGCCTCGCTGGCCAGCACCTCATCGGCGCCGACGTCGACGATCATGTCTTCCAGCTTGATCGCCCAGTAGTCGGCACTGACCGACAGGTTCGGCAGCACGTCCCAGACGAAGCCGACCGTCCACGAATCACCGGTCTCCGAGCGCAGCAGCGGCGTCCCACGCCGGTTCACGTCGAACGTGTACCAGACGTCGGTGTTGCCCACGCCACAGTTGTTGACCAGGTACGCGCCGCTCTGGATGCAGCGCAGGCGGTCATAGGTCTGCACTTCCGAACTGCTCGGCTGGCCCAGCAGGTAATGCATGTCCGGCGCATGGAAGCTGGTGGCGTATGAGCCACGCACCAGCAGCGATTCGACCGGGCGCCATTCCAGGCCGACGTTCCAGGTGGTTTCCTTCTGGCTGCCGATGTCCAGCGCTTCGCTGCTGTCATCGGCCTTGTAGTTGCCATAGCGGTCGTAGCGCGCGGCCGCAGTGGCGGTCACGCTGTCCAGCAGCGGGATCTTGAACTCGACGCCGGCCGAGTAGCGGGTACGCTCACCGCCGCCGCGATCGACATTCTGCAGGTCGAAGTCGATGCCAGCGCGCGGGTCCGGACTGAGGTGATAGCCCTGCTGCGCGACTTCAGCCACCGCCGCAAACGAAATCGGGCCGGCCCAGCCCTGGAACAGCTCGCCGGTGATATCCGCCGACGCCTGGTTGACCCATGACGCCGCGCGGTTCTTCGCCACGGTCCCCATCTGCCAGTACTGGTCCGGCGTCAGCGGGTTCCACCAGCGCGATTCGTTCAACGCATAGATCGCCTCGCCATCGGCGGTGGTGCCCAGGCGCGGGCCAAGGAAGTAGTCATACGACTTCTGCTTGTCGACCACGTTCTGCCGTTCTTCCACGCGGTAATAGGAACGCCCCACCGTGGCACTCCAGTCAAAACGGTCGGCCAGGCGCCCGCGCAGGCCCGCGCTCCAGTCCCAGGACAGTTCGCGGTTGGTGTTGCGCAGCGTATCCAGGCCCCCGACTTCGTTCGGGGTGAACTGGCGCACGCCCAGGATCGGCCGGTTGCGGTTGGCATCCCAGTAATAGCCGTTGTCATCGTCGATCAGCGACACGCCGGGCGGATTGGTGCCCCAGATCGCTTCGGAGCGATACACCGCCAGGTTGGTCCAGGCCTGCAGGTCATTGCTGAAATCGAAGGTGGCGTACAGGTTTCCGGACACGTTCTCGGCGCCGCCGGTAAGCAGCCAGTTGGCGTAGTCGGCGCTCATGCCGCACAGGCGGCCGGTGTTGGTGATGCGGTTGGCGGCGTAGTTGTAGACCAATCGATCGGCGGTGTAATACTCGCCGTCGAATTTTTCGCAGGTGCCGGTGGGCGGCGCCAGGCGCTGGCCCGTGGTCGGATCGATCAGCGCCAGACCGGCGGTGGGACGGAAGCCGACCTTGCGTTGTTCCATGTTCCAGGACGGGTACGGCGCATCGTCGGCATCGTCCATCTGCGGGCGATCACGCCCGAACAGCGGGTCGCGCTTGGTGTACTGCAGCGCGTAGGTCACGCTCCAGTTTTCGCCGGTCTTGCCACCGGCCCAGGACAGATCCCAGGTATCACGTCCGCCTTCGCTGGAAGTGCCGCCGCGCACGCGCACTTCGTCGCCGTCGTAGTTGGTTTTGAGGATGACGTTGACCACGCCGGCGATCGCATCCGAACCGTAGATGGCCGAGGCGCCACCGGTCAGCACTTCAATGCGCTCCACCGCCGCGGCCGGAATGTTGCCGTAGTTGGAGAAGTTGGTTTCGCCACCGTAGGGCAGCGGGTAATCCGCTACACGACGGCCATTGACCAGCAGCAGCGAGCGGTTCGGGCCCATCCCGCGCAGGTTCAGGCCGCTGGCATTGGGCGTATGCGAGCCCCATTGCGATGCGGCTTCAACGGTGCCTGTGGCCTCGGTGAGGGTCTTCAGCGCGTCGTACACGCTGACAAAGCCTTCCTTCTGGATCTGCGCGGCGGTGATCACGTTGACCGGCGCCGGGCCCTCGACGCTGGCGCGCTTGATGCGCGAGCCGGTGACGGTGACCGCGTCCAGATCCTTGGTGGACGAACTGGCAGCTTCCTGCGCGCTGGCTGCCAGCGGCAACAGGGCCAGGATCAGGGCCTGGGACAGCAGGTGGCGACGCTTGTGGACGATCTGAGCCATGGGTGGTTGCTCTTCGAAGATGTGGACGCACGGGCGGACGGTGGCGCGGCACTACGACGGATCCAGGCGCTTGGATCGGTTCACGACCGATATGGCACCTCCCCTGTGGATCGATCCAAACTAAAGCACAGCTGAACCACGCCCGGCATGCGGCAACGCAGCAACAGCCGGCGAGATGCCGCTATCGGCTGCCGGTGTCCAGAACAATCAAAGAGTTGCGAAACATCGCTGAGAGAACGGCGCACGAAGTAGTGACACGATCACGACAACCGCGCGCGGAACGGTTTTGTCCGTCGCGTGCCTGCGGCCGGGGTTGCGACAGGGGTCAGATCCCTTCGCAGAAGGGATCTGACCCCGGGCCATGCCCGACGGATTCGATCAGCCGTCCAGCGCCTGCCGCAGCGCGGCCACGGTAGCGGCGGCGGTCTGGCTCCAGTCCGGGTCCAGACCGCGCAGCGCCGGGTTCTGGAACTGCATCGCCGAGCGGCGCAGGCCTTTTGCGGAGGCGTGCAGTTCGGTACAGCCGGTCTGCCGCGCGACGGTTGCGATGTTGCCCGCGGCCAATCCGGCGCCAGCCATCACCGTGATGCGCCCCGCCGCCTGGGTGACCAGGCCCGCCAGCACATCGGCACCGGCCTCGGCGCTGGCCTGCCCGCCCGAGGTCAGCACGCGCTGGCAGCCCAGCCCGATCACCTGCTCCAGCGCCGCCGGCAGATCGCGGGCGGCGTCGAAGGCGCGATGGAAGGTCACCTGCAACGGCCCGGCGGCCTGCACCAGTTCCCGGCACAGCGCCAGGTCGATGCCGCCCTGCACGTCCAGCGCGCCGATCACCACGCCATCGCAACCCAGCGCGCGGCACTGCGCGATGTCACGCAGCATCAGTTCGGTTTCCAGCGCGTCGTAGTGGAAGTCGCCCGGGCGTGGCCGCACCAGCACGAACAGCGGAATCGACAGGCGCTCGCGGGCCATCGCGATGCTGGCGAACGACGGCGTGGTGCCGCCCTCGGCCAGGTTGTCGAACAGTTCGATGCGGTCGGCGCCGCCAGCCTGCGCGGCCAGCGCCGAGGCCAGCGAGTTGCTGGCGATCTCCAGGGTCAGCCGCGTACTCACGCCTGGGTGCTCGTGTAGATCGACGGCGAGTCACGCAGGTCATCCTGGCGCTGCGCATCGCACACCGCATAGACGAAGCCACGATGCAGCGCGTAGGCACCGACCTCGCCCTGCTTGTTCATGGCCAGGAAGCACACCTGCAACGTTCTGCTCGCTTCCGGGCGCTTGCGCACCACGCGGTCGATGGCTTCACGGCAGGCCTGCGCCGGTGAACGCCCCTGGCGCATCAGCTCGACCACCAGGAACGAAGCCGCGTTGCGGATCATCTCTTCACCCACCCCCGAAGCAGTGGCCGCGCCGACGTCGTTGTCGACGTACAGACCGGCGCCGATGATCGGACTGTCGCCAACGCGACCGTGCAGTTTCCACGCCATGCCGCTGGTGGTGCAGGCACCGGCCAGCTGGCCCTTGGCGTCCAGTGCCAGCATGCCGATGGTGTCGTGGTTGTCGCTGTTGCCGGGAATGCCACGGCGCTCGGCATTGATCTGCGGCTGGTACTTCTCGGTCTTCAGCCACTCGCGCCAGGCCGCTTTGGCCTGCGGCGTCAGCAGATGCTTGCGCTCGAACCCCTGCTGCACCGCGAACTGCTGCGCGCCCTCGCCGACCAGCAGCACATGCGGGCTGTTCTCCATCACTTTGCGGGCCACCGACACCGGATGCAGGATGTCCACCAGCGCGGCCACTGCACCACAACGGCCATCGCCGTCCATGATGCTCGCATCCAGGCTCAGCACGCCGTCGCGATCCGGATTGCCGCAATGGCCAACGGTAGGGTTGCACAGCTCGCTCTCGGCCCAGCGTGCGCCCGCCTCCACCGCATCCAGCGCGCTGCCACCCTGCGCCAGCACCTTCCATGCGGCCTGGTTGGCCGGTACGCCGAAGTCCCAGGTGGAGACCACCCGGGCCCCACCCTGCGTGCGCGCCTGCACGCCCGGCAATGCCGCCATGCCTGCGGCCAGTGCACCGGCCTGCAGGAACTGCCTGCGATCCACCATTTTCCCCTCCCAGTCTGCAATGCACGGCCGGCCCGATGCCAACCCTGCCGATCAGTCGTGCGTGGGCTGCCGTGCGGCGTGCCAGACCGCTGCGCCGAGCACGCCCAGCTGGCCATGCTCCACGCGCCACACCGGCACCTGGCGCAGCACCTCGGTCAGCACGCCCTTGTTGAGGAAGCGCTCACGGAAGCGGCCATCGGCCAGGAAATCCTGCACATGCGCGGAAATGCCACCGGCCAGGTACACCGAGCGCGCGCCGACGGCGATCGCCGCGTCGCCGGCCAGGCTGCCCAGCCACGCACAGAAGACCTGCAACGTTTCCACCGCCAGTGCATCCTCACCGCCACGCGCGGCGCCGATCAGCGCCTCCGTACTGGTCCACACCGGGGTGACGCCGCGCAGTTCGCACAGGCACGGATACAGGTTCATCAGGCCGCTGCCGGACAGCACGCGCTCGTTGTCCACGTGCGGCCAACGCTGCAGCAGACGGCCCAGCACCTGCAGTTCCAGCGCGTTGCCGGCGCCCAGCGCGGCATGACCGATCTCGCTGGCCAGCACCGGACGCTCGCCATCAGCGAAACGCAGCGCGGCGCCCAGCCCGGTACCCGCGCCCAGTACCAGCGCCGGGAAGGCCTGCGCCGGATCGGCGTCGCCGTTCAGTGGCACCAGGGTTTCCGGCTGCAGGTAGGGGATGGCCAGCGCCACCGCTTCGAAATCATTGATCAGCTGCAGTTCGTGCAGCCCGGACTGCGCGCGGGTGGCCGACAGCGAGACCGTCCACGGCAGGTTCGAGTTGATCAGCACATCGCCATCCAGCAGGCCAGCGATGGCGACCACCGCGGTCTGCACCGGGTGGCCGAGGCCGGCGGTGAAATCGGCCAGGATTGCGGCCAGGCTGGAATGCTCGGCACAGGCATAGGTACGGTGGCTGCCCAGCAGCGGCGTCTGGCCGGGTCGGGTTTCCGCCAGCGCGAGCCGGGCAAAGGTGCCGCCGACATCGGCGACGACCAGACGGCGCGGAAGACCGCCGCGGGCGGAGTCGGAGGAAACCGTTGACGCTGCTGCGATGGTCACGCTGGCCTGCTTGGATCGATTGAATCGCCCCGATTCTCAGGCATCGGGACGGCTTTGCCTAGCGCGCCGGTGGTTCAGGTGAACCTACATGCCTTCCTGTTCGGCCACCTGCACCCCATCCACCAGCACGCGCAGGCGCTGTGGGCGGAAGCCGGCGAACAACAGCGGCCGGGTGCGCTCGACCAGCACTTCGTGGCCGGCGATGTGGCGCAGCCACGACTGTACCAGCGAGAACGAGAAGTGGGTGCCCGGATGCAGCGGGTGCTGCACCCAGACCTTCTCGGTGGCGCTCTGCAGCAGCATCGCGCCGGTGAACCAGTGGCGGCTGAGGGTCACCGGTGTGGTGCCGGCCATGAAGCGGATATCCATGCGGGGTCCTTTCGCTGGAGCGCTGGTGCGCGGGGGTCAGGGCTGGGCAGTCTGCAGGCTGTAGCTGGTGGTGGCGGTGAACACTGCGCCATCAGGCTGGGTGGAGCGTACCTCGACCTTATGGCTGCCCACTGCAAGATCGGTCGGCAGCGCGCCACGCCACAGGTGCGGCGACGCAGTGGCCTCCGGCGAACGGTCGTAGCCGCGCAGGCTGCTGGCCAGATCATCGGCCACGTTCTCCACCATCAGGCGCGGGTCGGGCTGGCTGACCTGCTTCATCGGCTGCCAGGCGCCGCCATCGACACGGTACTCGACCACGCTCCGATCCTCGCCCATGTAGACGTTGGCGTAGACACCCCACGCCGGGTAGGCCCCCTGGCGCAGCACCTTCGGCGCGTGCAGGCCGATCTGCTCGCTGGCCGGCCTGCCGGCCACGCGGTACTGCAGGCGATAGCTGCCGTTGCCGGCCACGTCGAGCAATGCATAGCCCTTCGGCGTGCCGTCGCTCATGGTGCTGTCCGGCACGCCAGCGGCATTCTTCACGCCCGACCAGAACGCACCGCAGTTGGCACCGACGTTGTATTCGTGCAGTGGCTTGTCGCCGTTCCAGCCCTCGGCCTTGCCGTGGTAGACGTGCTGCTGGGTGTGGCTGTGGCCGCTGAGCACCAGTACGTTGCGGAAGTCCTTCAGCAGGTCGAACAGGCGCTGGCGGTCAGCATGGCGGAAGGTCTCGCGCCCCGGCGCCGCGTCGAACAGCGGGATGTGCATGCCCAGCACCAGCAGGCGGTCCTTGTGCAGGCCCTTCAGGTAGCTGGCGAGGAAGGCGAACTGGTCTTCGCGCAGGCCGCCGATGTACTTCGGCCTGGCCTTGGGGTCGTACACCACGTCGTCCAGGAACACGAAACTGGCGCCGCCCTCTTCCACCGCGTAGGTGTCCGGGCCGTAGATGTTGCGCCAGCTGTCCAGTGAGTGTTCGTCGCTGGCCGCATCGAAGTCGAGGTCATGGTTGCCCGGCACGTGGAACCACGGCACGCCGAGTTCGGTGGTGACCTTGTTGATCGCCGGGTACAGGGTCAGGTCGTCGTTGACGATGTCGCCCAGGGTGGTGCCCATGCGTGCCCTGGTCTGGCCGACCAGTGGCGCCACGATCGACTGCTGGTAGTAGCCGATGTCCTTCAGGCTGGCGGTCTGCGAATCGGTGAATACCAGCATCTGGAAACCACGACGGCTGTCATGCCGATCCGACTGCAGGGCGAAGTCCCAGTTGCGGGTGACGTCGCTGGTCGCGGCGATGCCGCCGTACTTCAGCGCCGGCGAGCCGTTCGGGCGGTAGTGGCGCCAGAACGAAGGCAGGCCGTCCGCCGCCTTCGGGAAGGCGTAGGCATCGGGCTTGATCACGAATACGGTCTGGCCGTCGCGCACCGGCAGGCTGTAGCTGCCGTCAGCGGCAGTCTTGACGATGGTCTCGCCGTTGGAAACCTGCACCCCGGCCAGGCCCGGATCGGTCGCACCGCGGCCGGGCTTGCCGTCACGCTCCAGATAGACCTTGCCGCTGACCACGGTGTCCGCGGCCCAGGCCGGCGAGGTCAGCAACAGGCAGCACAGCCAGGCGGCAGGCAGTTTCATGGGCGGTCCGGGAAAGAAGAAGACCACCTATTGTAGAGCCGAGCCATGCTCGGCTGCATTGCAGAGGTGGGTGCGGACCGTTGGTCCGTACGCCTTCCTCAACGATGGCGTTTTTCCAGCACCGCGCGCGCATCATCCAGCGACAGCCCGCGCGCGCGCAGCAGCACCAGCAGGTGGTACAGCAGGTCCGACGCCTCGCCCAGCAATGCCTCATCATCCTGCGCCACGGCGGCCAATGCGGTCTCCACGCCCTCCTCACCCACCTTCTGCGCGATGCGGCGGATGCCGCCTTCAAACAGGCTGGTGGTGTAGCTGCCGGGAGGGCGCTGCGCGTCACGCATGGCCACCAGCTGGCCCAGCCCACCCAGGAAATCCTTCGGCGCCTGGTCGAAACAGCTCTCGGCACCGGTGTGGCAGGTCGGCCCGGCCGGGCGCGCCATCACCAGCAGCGTATCGGCGTCGCAGTCGACACGGATCGACTGCACCACCAGCACGTTGCCGGACTGCTCGCCCTTGGTCCACAACCGCTGCTTGCTGCGGCTGAAAAAGGTCATGTGGCCGATGGCCAGCGTAGCCGCCAGCGATTCGGCGCTGACATAGCCCAGCATCAGCACCTGCAGGGTATCGGCATCCTGCACCACGGCCGGCAGCAGGCCGTCGCCCTTGCCCCAGTCCAGCGCCTGCAGCGCATCCAGCGATGGCCTCACTTCAATAGACATCCCGCACCTCGATCTGCTGTCCGCGCAGGTAGCGCTTCAATTCTGGAATGGCGATGGCGCCGCTGTGGAACACACTGGCCGCCAACGCACCGTCGACGTCGGCCTGGTCGAAGGCGTCGGCGAAGTGCTCCATCGCTCCGGCACCACCGGAGGCAATCAGCGGCACCTGGCACAGCGCCCGCGCCTGCTGCAGCTGCACGACATCGTAGCCACGGCGCACACCGTCGCTGTCCATGCAGTTCAGCACGATCTCACCGGCTCCACGCCGTTGCGCTTCGACGATCCAGTCGAGCGTGCGCAGCGGCACCGCCTGGGTCTTGTCCGGATCGCCGCTGAAACGACGCACCCGCCATTGTCCGTCGGCCTCGCGCACCGAATCGACCCCCACCACAACGCACTGCACGCCGAACTCGTCCGCCAGCTCGGTGATCAGCTCCGGCCGGCCCAGCGCCGGCGAATTGATCGACACCTTGTCGGCACCGGCGAACAGCACGCGGCGCGCGGTTTCCACGCTGTCGATGCCACCGGCCACACAGAACGGAATGTCGATCAGGCGCGCGATGCGCTCGATCCAGGCGACGTCAACCGACCGTGCCTCGGGGCTGGCGCCGATGTCATAGAACACCAGCTCGTCCGCGCCCTGGTCGCGATAGCGCTGTGCCAACTCGGCGATGTCGCCCATGTCGACGTGATCGCGGAAGCGCACGCCCTTGACCACGCGGCCATCGCGCACGTCCAGGCACGGAATGATGCGGCGGCTCAACATGCCAACGCCTCGCTCAGGTCCATGCGCTGCTCCAGCAGTGCCTTGCCGAGGATGGCACCTCCGCAGCCGGCGGCACGCGCCTCGGCCACATCGGCCACGTCACGGATGCCACCGGACGCCTGCACCGCCACACCCGGCAACAGCGCCGACAGGTGCTGGTAGAGGCTGATGTTGGGCCCGGCCAGCATGCCGTCGCGGGCGATGTCGGTGCACAGCAGATGGCGCATGCCGGCGCGCGCGTAGCGCCGGGCCAGGTCATCCAGGGTCACCCCGGCGTTCTCGGTCCATCCGTGCACCGGCAGCTGCCACTGCCCCTGTGCGTCCTGGCGCGCGTCCAGCGCAATCGTGATGCGATCGGCGCCGAATTCCTCCAGCCAGCCGACCACTTCATCGGGACGACGCACCGCCAGCGAACCCACCACCACGCGGCCGGCGCCAGCGTCGAGGATGCGCGCCACATCGTCGCGGCCGCGCACGCCACCGCCGGTCTGCACCTGCAGCGGGGTCTGCGCACGAATGGATGCCAACAGCGGCGCCAGCGTGTAGCCACCGGCCCGTGCGGCATCCAGGTCGACCAGATGCATCCACTGCGCGCCCTGCGCGGCGAAGGCCTGCGCGCGCGGCAGAGGGTCATCCCCATAGGAGGTTTCCTGCGCGTAGTCGCCCTGGCGCAGCCGCACCACGCGGCCGTCGCGGATATCCAGCGCGGGGTAGACGATGAAACTCATGCAGCAGTGCCCTCGAGGAAGTTGCGCAGCATCAGCGAGCCGGTCTCGCCGGAGCGCTCGGGATGGAACTGTGCGCCGTAGTAGCGCCCCTGCTCCACCACGGCGGTGAACAGGCCACCGTGGTCGCAGGCAGCGACGGTGTGGGTATTGAGCGGCGCCGCATAGCTGTGCACGAAGTAGGCGCTGGCGCGTTCCGGCACGCCCTGCAGCAACAGCGATTCGCGCAGCGGCAGCAGGCGGTTCCAGCCCATGTGCGGCACGCGGATGCCACAGGCCGGCACCAGCTTGCGTACCACGCCCGGAATCAGTCCCAGTGTCTCTACGCCCGCTTCCTCGGAGCGTTCGAACAGCAGCTGCATGCCAAGGCAGATGCCCATCAACGGCACCTCCAGTCGCTGCAGCGGTTCCACCAGGCCCTGAGCGTGCAGGCGCTGCATGCCGGGACCGGCGGCGCCGACGCCGGGCAGGATCACCCGCCGCGCACCAACCAGGCCGTCCGCATCGCGCACCAGCCGCACCGTCGCGCCCAGGCGCTCCAGTGCGTAGCGCACCGAGCCCAGGTTGGCGCCACCGGCATCGATCAGCGCAACATCGCTCACAACGCCCCCTTGGTACTCGGCAGTGCCGTGCCCTGCCGGGCCAGCGCCGGACGCAGCGCGCGCGCCAGCGCCTTGAAGCAGGCCTCCACCTTGTGGTGATCATTGTCGCCGCGCACCTGCAGGTTGAGGTTCAAACCGCTGGCATCGCACAGCGAACGGAAGAAGTGCGGCACCAGCTCGGTCGGCATATCGCCCACGCGCTCGCGCTTGAACTCGCCCTCGAACACGAAATAGGGACGGCCGCTGAAGTCCAGCGCAGCGCTGGCCAGGGTCTCGTCCATGGGCAGGGTGAAGCCGTAACGGCCAATGCCGCGCTTGTCGCCCAACGCCTCGCGCAGGGCCTGGCCCAGGGCCAGCCCGGTGTCCTCGATGGTGTGGTGCTCGTCGATGTGCAGGTCACCCTCGGCCTGGATGTCCAGCGCGAAGCCGCCGTGCTTGCCGATCTGCTCCAGCATGTGGTCGAAGAACGGCAGGCCGGTGGCAATGCGTGCATCGCCCGCGCGGTCCAGGTCCAGCTCAACGCGGATCTTCGTTTCTTTGGTGTTGCGCTGGACAACGGCGGTGCGCGGCGCGTCGGCCAGCGCATGGGCGATGCCCGGCCAGTCCCACTCCCCACCAAACTGCGCGGTGCGCAGCTGGAAACCACGGATGTTGAGGTTGGCGGCAAACTGCAGGTCGGTGATCCGGTCACCGACCATGCCCGAGCGTGCCCAGTCGATGCTGCGGTCCTGCAGGTAGGCGGTCATCAGGCCGATGCCCGGCTTGCGGGTCGGCGCATTGTCCTGCGGCCAGCTGGAATCGATCAGCACGTCACGGAAGGTGATGCCCTGGCTCTCGAAGATCTGCAGCATCAGGTCGTTGGGGCCATCGAAGCTGGCGCGCGGGTAGCTGTCGCTGCCGAGGCCGTCCTGGTTGGTGACGATCACGAACTGGTAGCCGGCATCACGCAGCTTCAGCAGCGCCGGGATCACCTGCGGCACGAAGCGCAGCTTTTCGTAGGCGTCGATCTGGAAGTCGGACGGCTCCTCGATGAGGGTACCGTCGCGGTCAATGAACAGGATCGGGGTCATGCTGCGGCCCTCCGCGCCGACAGGGCCGCAAGCACGCGGTCATTCTCTTCGGGGCTGCCGATGCTGATGCGCAGCGCATCACCCAGCTGCGGCGCAGCGCGCTGGTCGCGCACCACCACGCCTGCAGCCAGCAGCGTATCGAACGCGGACTGGGGATCGGCGAAACGGACCAGCAGGTAGTTGCCGGCCGAGGCATACACCCGGCACACGCCGGGCAGGCCGGCCAGGGCTGCACGCAGGCGCTCGCGCTCGGCGATCACCGTGGTCACGCGCTCGGCGGTGCGCGCCAGCGCGGCCGGCTGCAGTGCCTGCACGGCCAGTTCCGCGCACGGCGTCGGCACCGGGTACGGCGCCTGGCAGCGACGCAGCAGGGCAATCAGCTCCGGGGCAGCGATCAGCGTGCCAACGCGGGCGGCCGCGAGCGCGTGCGCCTTCGACAGCGTGCGCAGCACCGCCAGATTGGCGTGCGCGGCCAGCAACGTGGTCGCCGACGGCCGTTGTGCATACTCGACATAGGCCTCGTCCACCACGACCAGCGCCTGCCCGCGCAGCGCAACCGCCACGCGCTCGACCTCATCCAGGGCGATGTCACTGCCGGCCGGGTTCGACGGCGCACACAGGAACACCAGCTTGGCACCCTGCGCCTTGGCCGCGTCGATCACCGCATCCAGATCGGTGCGCAGTCCATCCTCGCTGTCCACCAGCGGCACTTCAATCAAGGCGGCACCCTGCAGGCGTGCGCAGACGGCGTACATGCCAAACACCGGCGGCGTGACCAGCACGCCATCGCGACCCGGCACGCACAGCGCGCGCACCAGCAGATCAATGGCTTCGTCGCTGCCGCGACCGATCAGCAGCTGCTGTGGCGTCACGCCGTACAGCGCCGCCAGTCCCTCGCGCAGCGCGAGCGGCTGCGGCTCCGGATAGCGCCGGCTGCTGCCTGCGGGATCGGCCGCATTGGCCCAGGCCGACTCATTGGCATTCAACCAGACCTCGCCCTGCACCGCCGCGCTGCGTGCCGAGCTGTAGCCGGCGAAGGCCTGCAGGTCCGGGCGCACCAGTGCCAGCACCTCATCGATCGCCGCGCTCATGCCGCCACCTCCATGCGCAACGCAACGGCACGCTCGTGCGCATCCAGGCCTTCGGCACGGGCGATGATGCGCGCGCAGCCGCCGATCGCGGCCAGGCCGGCGGCGCTGGCGCTCTGCACGCTGATCAGGTTCTGGAAGCTGGCAACGCTCACGCCGCTGTAGGCACGCGCGGCACCGGCGGTGGGCAATACGTGGTTGGTGCCGCTGCAGTAGTCACCCAGTGCTTCGGGGGTGTAATCGCCCAGGAACACCGAGCCGGCCGCCTGCACCTTGTCCAGCCATGCGCGCGGATCACGCAGGGCCAGGATCAGGTGCTCTGGTGCATAGCGGTTGCTGATCGCGAACGCCTCGTCCAGCGCATCGACCTGCACCAGCCGCGATGCCGACAGTGCCTGGCGCGCGATCTGCTGGCGCGGCAGCAGGGCCACCTGGCGCTCAACCTCGGCTTCGACCGCCGCCAGCATCACGGCGTCGTCGGTCAGCAGCAGCACCTGAGAATCCCGACCGTGCTCGGCCTGCGACAGCAGGTCGGCGGCGACGAACGCCGGATTGGCGCCAGCATCGGCAATCACCAGCACCTCCGAAGGACCGGCAGGCATGTCGATGGCGGCGGCGCCGTCCTGTGCGACCTGCTGCTTGGCTTCGGTAACGAAGCTGTTGCCCGGCCCGAACAGCTTGTCGCAGGCCGGAATGCTGGCCGTGCCATAGGCCATCGCCGCGATCGCCTGCGCGCCGCCCAGCTTGAACACGCGCTGCACGCCGGTCAGGCGGGCGGCTACCAGCACTGCCGGATCGGCACTGCCGTCGGCGCGCGGCGGGGTGCACAGCACCACCTGCGGGCAACCGGCCAGCTGCGCCGGAACGCCCAGCATCAACGCGGTGGACGGCAACGGCGCGCTGCCAGCCGGTACGTACAGGCCCACCCGGCCGATCGGGCGCAGCATGCGTTCGCAGACCACGCCCGGCGCGGTTTCAACTGCATAGCCTTTGCCCATGCCAGCGGCGTGGAAGCGCGCAATGCGTTCGGCGGCGTCCACCATCGCCTGTCGCAGTTCGGCGGGCACGGCGGCTTCGGCAGCGGCGAATTCGGCTTCGGAAACTTCAAACGAGGCCAGCTCGACGCCATCGAAACGCGCCGTAATCGCACGCAGCGCATCGTCGCCCTGTGCACGCACCTGCGCGATCAGGGCCGCTACGGCATCGCGGGTCTGCTGCGCCACGGCCTGCACCGGGCGGGTCAATGCCGCGCTGCGCGCGGCCTCATCAAGTCGGGACCAGATCAGACGGTTCATGCCAGCGATCGCTCCACGCTCAGTACCATCAGGCCCTGCGCGCCCGCGCGCTCGAGTTCTTCCATGCGCTGCCAGCTCAGCGGGCCGGGGCACATGGTCTGCAGGCGCAGCGCGCCACCATCGGCCGGCAGCCGCACCAGCGGCTCGGCATCGGCCAGCAGCTGCGCCAGCGCGTCGACGCGATCTTCGCTGGCACGGAACATCAGCAGCTTGCGGTCCTGGCGCTGCACCACGCCGTCGAGGCGGCGCAGCAGCATCGCGCGCAGCGATGCACGTGCGTCATCCGGCACGCGCACCGCACCAGCCAGCACCGCCTCGCTGTCGAGCAGGTTGTGTACCGGGGTCAACTGGTTGGCACGCAGCGTGGCGCCGCTGGAGACCAGATCGCAGATCAGGTCGGCGGTACCCAGGCGCGGGGCGATTTCCACCGACCCGGACAGCTCGACCACCTGCGCGTCCACGCCCTGCTCCGCCAGCCACTGCTTGAGGATGGCCGGGTAGCTGGTGGCGATGCGGGTGCCGGCCAGCTGCGCCGGACCCTGCCACTGCCATTCCTCGGGCACCGCCAGCATCAGCCGGCACTGGCCGAAGCCCAGCCCGCGCAGCGCCTGGTAGGCGTCCGGCAGGCCGATCTGGCGGCGTGCCGCGGCCTGCTCGTCCAGTTCATTGCGACCGACGATGCCGAGGTCGCAGACGCCATCGGCGATCAGGCCGGGGATGTCGTCGTCGCGCACCAGCAACAGGTCCACCGGCAGCGATTCGCCGTAGCAGAACAGCTTGTCGCGGCTTTCGCGCCAGCTCAGGCCACAGGCGCTGAGCAGGTTGCGGGCGGGCTCGGCCAGCCGGCCACTCTTCTGGATGGCGATACGCAGCCGGTCTCGTGCCGGCGCTGCCTGGGATGCACTCATGGGGGAGGTCTCGAAGTTCGGAACGGGGCGCGGATCAGCGCGAAGCAAGGCGGTCGATGGCGGCGGCATAGCCTCGATGGCCGTGCTCGAGCGTGCGTGCCACCCGTCCGGTGGTGGTCACGCTGACGCCGGTGCGCTCGTGGATCTCGCGGTACGGCACGCCCTGCTGCAGCAGCGGCACCACCTTCCAGCGGTCGGCCATGGCCTCCAGCTCGGCCGGGGTGCACAGGTCGCGCAGGAATGCCTCGACCTGCTCCGGCTCGCGCAGCGCGGCAAAGGCCCGGGCCAGGGCTTCCAGGTCGGCCTTCGGGTCTTTGGCGGCAATCTCGGGGCGGGCTTTCACGGGGTCGGGTCCATGCATCAATGTAATAGCGCGTTAGTACATTAGCGCATTCTTGCGCAGTGCGTCAAATCGGAGCCTGATGGGGTCAGATCCGTTTTCCAAAGGAAAACGGATCTGACCCCTGGACAGGATGCCGGAAATGCAGAACGCCCACCAAAGGGCGGGCGTTCTGCTTTCAAATCAACAACCTGGCTCGACTCAGGGCAGGCAACGCACCTCCGCCTGCAGCGTCCCGCGCCGCAGGCACTCCCCGAACAGGCTGCCCTGCCGGCTCGGCAGGGACTGGATGTTCTGCAACGCCCCTGCACCCGCCGGGCACTTCCGCGAGGCCAGGGCCCGCAGGTCGCCCTCAAGCTGCGCGCGGTCGATCACGTGACAGCGATCAACCTGCAGCCGGTACTGCGCCGGGCCCAGCCGATCACTGCGCAGCACCGGGTCACTCTGGCAGCCCGCCAACAGGAGCACGGTGAGTACCCCTGCGACGGCCGGCTTCACATCATCGCCCTGGACTGCTCCAGCTCCACCAGCAGGGTGCTGGCCAGCTCGTCGCGCGACACTTCGAACTGCTGTTCACGCAGCAGGTCCTTCACCGCCACCACGCCGCGCGCGAGCTCGTCTTCACCGGCCAGCACCACGAAGCGGATGCCGGCCTTGGCCGCGTACTGGAACTGCTTGCCGATCTTCTTCGGCTCCATCTGCACTTCGGTATTGATGCCACCGGCGCGCAGGCGGCGCGCGATGTCCAGCGACTGCGGCATGCCCTGCTCGTCCATCAGCGCCACCAGCGCCTGCACGCTGCTGGCTTCGATGCCGTCGATCAGGCCCGCCTCGCGCAGCTGCCAGAACAGGCGCGACAGGCCGATGGAGATACCCACGCCCGGCAGCTTCGACTTGCTGTAGTGGCTGGCCAGGTCTTCGTAACGGCCGCCCGAACAGATCGAGCCGATCTGCGGGTGGTCGGTCAGCGTGGTCTCGTAGACGGTGCCGGTGTAATAGTCCAGGCCGCGCGCAATGGAGAAGTTCAGGCAGTATGCGGTTTCCGGCACGCCCAGCGCCTGCACCAGCTGCAGCACTTCGCGCAGTTCGGCGACGCCGGTACGCAGGATCTCCGAAGAAGCGGCGTCGGCTTCCAGCGTGGCCAGCTGCGCCAGCGCATCGGCATGGCCCTGCGAACGCACAGCGACGAAGGCCAGGATCTTCTCGACCTGTTCTGCCGGGATGTTGAAGCCCTCGCCCACCAGCGTCTCGCGAACGTAATCGGCGCCACGCTTGTCCAGCTTGTCCACTTCGCGCAGCACTGCCAGCTGGCGCTCGCCTTCAGCCACGCCCAGGCTCTCGAAGAAGCCGCGCATCAGCTTGCGGTTGTTCAGCTGGATGCTGAAGTCACCGATGCGCAGTTCCGAGAACACCGCATGGATGACCGCCAGCACTTCAGCGTCGTACCGCACGCTCAGGCTGTCCTTGCCGATCACGTCGATATCGCACTGGTAGAACTCGCGGAAACGACCGCGCTGGGCACGCTCGCCGCGGTACACGCGCTGCATCTGGTAACGGCGGAACGGGAAGGTCAGTTCGTGTTCGTGCTCGGCCACGTAGCGTGCCAGCGGCACGGTCAGGTCGAAGCGCAGCGCCATTTCCGGCAGCGAACGGTCGCCCGACTCGGCCGCGTTGGCCAGCGCGCCGGTGGACTGCACGAAATACACCTGGCGCTCGGTCTCACCACCGGACTTGGTCAGCAGCACGTCGGACAGCTCGAACACCGGCGTCTCCACCGGCAGGAACCCGAAGCGCTCGTAGTTGCGGCGGATGACGTCCAGCATGCGCTGGAACGCAATCTGCTCGCGCGGCAGCAGCTCAAGGGTGCCGGGCGGGGTACGGGGCTTGATCACGGGCGGAACTCCTGCTGGAACGGGACGTGGGAGGGGGCAACATTCTAGCGCCCCCGCCTCGGGCAGGGTCGAACGGCCGCTTGAAGTATCATAAGGCCCTCCCCGCCCGCGATACGCCCCCCGCAACATGTCACGGCCTTCCGGCGCTCCGCCCGCCACCAACGATCCCGCCTCGCCGTCCTGCACCACGCTGGACTGCCTGCACTGCTCGGTTCGGCACCTTGCGGTGTGCTCGGCGCTGTCGCCAGACGAAGTGCAGGCGCTGGAACAGGTCACCGTCTCGCAGCAGGTCAGCATGGGCAGCACGCTGGCACGCACCGGCGAAGAGCGCGACCATGTCTATACATTGACCGCAGGCGCACTGCGCCTGGTGCGCACCCTGGCCGACGGCCGGCGCCAGATCAACGGTTTCGTGCTGCCCGGCGACTACCTGGGCCTGAGCGGCAGCGACCACCATCGCTACGACATCGAGGCCATCGCCGACAGCCGCGTGTGCCGTGTCGCGCTGCCACAGATGAAGGCCCTGCGCAGCCGCTTCCCGCACCTGGAGCGCAAGCTGCTGCAGCGCGCCTGCCAGGAACTGGATGCCGCACAGGATGCTGCGCTGGCGCTGGCACGCCTGCAGCCGGCCGAGAAGCTGGCCGATTTCCTGCTGCGCCTGGCCGCGCGCGAGGCCAAGCTGGGGGGCGACGGCCTGCGCGTGTCGCTGCCGATGGGCCGCGGCGATATCGCCGACCATCTGGGCCTGACCATGGAAACGGTCAGCCGCACCTTCACCAAGCTGCGCCAGCAGGGGCTCATCGCCCTGCCCCACCTGAACGTGGTGGAGATCCTCGACGAGGATGGGCTGCGCACGCTGGCCGGTGAAGGGTTGATCTGACCGCATCGCGGTTGGTTGGGTTGCCGGCCAGCGGCCGGCACTACCGGACGGATGCAACACGGGTAGTGCCCGCCGCTGGCCGGCAACCGCCTCCATCTGCGATCAACGCAGCAACACCTCGCGCAACGCCGCGTAATCTGCCGCCAATGGTTCGGCGTGCGCCGGTCGCTGCAGCAACGCATCCAGCGCAGGCGGCACCGCCACCGTTTCGCCGATCAGCGGCTCGACCACAGCCTCGAACTTGGCTGGATGCGCCGTAGCCACCACCGCCCAGTCGCCCTTGGCACCGCGCGCGCGCAGATCCTGCAGCACCTTCACCGCCGTCGCCGTGTGCGGGCAGAACAGCTCGCCGCGGCTGGCATGCGCTGCGGCAATCGTCGCGCGGATGGTCACGTCATCCACCGCGAACGCGCGGAAAGCTGCACGCAGCTCTGCGTCGTCGCCGTGGTAGAGCCAGCGCAGTCGCTCGAAGTTGCTCGGCGCACCCACGTCCATTGCATTGGCCACCGTCGCCACACTGGCCTGCGGCTGGTAGTCGCCACCATTGAAGTACGCCGGCAGCACGGCATTGGCATTGGTGGCCAGCACGACCTGGCCGATCGGCACGCCCAGCGCGCGCGCCAGCACGGCTGCCATCGCGTTGCCCAGATTGCCGGTCGGCACCACCAGGTTGAGCCGGCGACGATGCGCGGCGTAGTGGGTCAACGCTGCATGCGCGTAGTAGCTCATCTGCGGCAGCAGTCGGCCCAGGCTGATGCTGTTGGCCGAGCTCAACGGCACCTGCGCCTGCAGTTCGCGGTCGGCCAGCGCCTGCTTGACCATCGCCTGGCAATCGTCGAATGCGCCCGTCACGCGCAGGGCCTGGATGTTGTCGCCGAAACAACCGAGCTGATGCGCCTGGCGCGGAGACACGCGACCCTCCGGATACAGCACCACCACGCGCACGCCCGGCTGGCGATGGAAGGCCGCCGCAACGGCGGCACCCGTATCGCCGGACGTGGCGACGACGATCGTCAGATCGCGATCCTTGCCGACCTGCAGCCGCGACAGCGTACCGGCCAGGAAGCGCGCGCCAATATCCTTGAATGCCGCCGTCGGCCCATGGAACAGCTCCAGCACATGGTCACCCTCGCCGAGCGCACGCAGCGGCACCGGGAAGTCGAACGCTTCGCGGCAGATCCCCGGAAGCGCAGTCTCGAGTGCATCGCCCGCGAAGAACGGTGCCAGCAGATCGGCGGCGGTATCGGCCAGGGTCGCCCCGGCCTGCAGCTCGCGCGCGGCCGGCAGATGCGCGGGAACATACAGCCCGCCATCGGGCGCCAATCCGGCGGCGATCGCGGCGCTGAGGCCAACGGCGGGCGACTGGCCGCGGGTCGAAACAAATTGCATGGGATCGGTTTCCAGAGAAGGGGAAGGATTCAGCACAGCCGGGCTCCCGGCGCATCCAGCGGCGATACCCAGGCGTCACTGTCGAAGCCGGCCGCAGCGAACGCTGCCTGCACCGGCGCCACGGCGGCACGGGCCTGGTCGGCGTCCTCGAACCAGGCGAACACACTGGGTCCGGCACCGGAGATGCCCGCGCCCATTGCATGGGCCGACAGCGCTGCATCACGGGCGGCCTCGAAGCCGGCAATCAATCCGGCCCGTCGCGGTTCGACCAGCACGTCGCGCAGTCCTGCGCGTACCAGCGTCGCATCACTGCGATGGCAACCACTGAGCACCAGCGCGAGGTTCGCGCTCTGGGCCACGAACTCGCCCAGCGCATAGCTGCCCTGCAGGGCCTGGCGGGCACGGCGCGTTTCCAGCACCGCATGCGGATGCACCAGCAGGCTGTGCCAGCTGGCAGGCACCGGGACCGGCAACAGGCGATCGGCCGTGCACAGCGCCAGGCCACCCAGCAGCAGCGGGCCGACGTTGTCACCGTGACGGCCACCACTGGCCACCGCCTCACCGTCCAGCGCGTAGGGGTACAGCGCTTCGCGCGGCAACGGGGCCTGCAGCAGCGCATTGGCGGCGACCAGCGCCGCGACACTCGACGCTGCCGAACCGCCCATGCCGGAACCGAACGGGATGCCCTTGTCGATCTCGACCGCGAAACCGAAATCCAGGCCCAGGCCTTCGCGCAGCGACATCAGCGCAGCCCCGGCGGTGTTGCCGGCGGCGTCCAGTGGCAGCGCGACGGCACTGCCACGGATCGCATCGATCCGCACCGCCGGCTCGTCGATGCGGCGCACGCTCACGGTATCGCCGATACCGGCAATGGCATGGCCGAGAATGTCGAAGCCCACTGCCACGTTGGCCACCGAGGCAGGCGCGAACGCACGTGCGATCACAGCCGCGCTCCTTCACCGGCGGCGACCCGCAGCAGGTCCGCGAACACACCCGCTGCCGTCACCTCCGGACCCGCACCCGGCCCCTGCACCACCAACGGGTTGTCGCAGTAGCGACGGGTGCGGAACTGCACCACGTTGTCGGTCAGCCGCAGGTTGGCGAAGGCATGATCGGCCGGCAGTTCCTGCAGCCCCACCGAGGCGCCGTCGGCACCCAGCTGTGCCACATAGCGCAGCACCGCACCACGCGCCCGCGCATCCTGCAGGCGTTGCAGCAGGTTGGCGTCGGACTCGCCCAGCCGCGCCATGAAGTCATCCACGCTGCCCTCGCGCAGCAGCGCCGGCACCAGGCTTTCCACTTCCACCTGCTCAAGACTGAGCGCGTGGCCGGCTTCGCGGGCCAGGATCACCAGCTTGCGCGCCACGTCCACGCCCGAAAGATCGTCACGCGGGTCCGGCTCGGTGTAGCCCATCGACCGCGCCTGCGCGACCAGCTGCGAGAATGGCTGGCTGCCATCGAAGCGGTTGAACAGCCAGGCCAGCGTGCCGGAGAAGATGCCTTCGATGGCCAGCACCTCGTCACCGGTATCGACCAGGTCACGCAGCGTGGTGATCACCGGCAGGCCTGCGCCCACCGTGGCCTCGTAGCGGAAACGCGCACCACTGGCCGCCGCCGCGGCGCGGATGCGCTGGTAGCGCGGCAGCGGCCCGGCGCCGGCCTGTTTGTTCGGGGTGACCACGTGGATGCCGGCTGCCAACCAGCCCTCATAGCGCTCGGCCACCTCGGCACTGCCACTGCAGTCGATCACCACCGCATGCGGCAGGTGCGCGGCCAGCAGGTGTTCGGTGAAGCGATCCAGATCGCTGGGCTCACCCGCCTGCTGAAGGGCTTCGCGCCAGTCGGCATGCAGCCCATCCGCATCCAGCCGCATGCGCGAACGCGAGGCCAGTGCGCGCAGGCGCAGGTCGACATTGGCCTTGGCCAGCAACTGCGGGCGCGCGGCCAGCAGCTGGTCCAGCAGCGCGGCACCGACGTTGCCAGGCCCGATCACACCCACCGCGAAGGTCTGCGGCGACAGCCAGAAGCCGGCATGCGCGGCGCGCAGGGCGCGGGTGGCATCGGCACTGTCCACCGCCACCGAAATGTTGCGCTCGGACGAGCCCTGCGCGATTGCCAGGATGTTCACCTGCGCGCGGCCCAGCGCCTCGAACAGGCGCGCCGCCACGCCAGGTTGGCCGGCCATGCCGTCGCCCACCGCCGCCAGAACGCTGACGCCCTCGCTGACCTGCACGCGCTGCACCTGGCCCACCGACAGCTCATGCGCAAACGCATGCAGCAGCGCCTCGCGGCCACGTGCAGCTTCGGCGGCGCGCACCACGCAGCAGATCGAATGTTCCGACGAACCCTGCGAGATCATCACCACCGACACCTGCGCCTGGCGCAGGGCAGCGAATACGCGCTCTGCAGTGCCTGGCACGCCGATCAGGCCGGTGCCTTCCAGGTTCAACAGGGCCAGGCCCGGGCTCAGGGTCAGGCCCTTTACCGGCCCACGCGGCGAGCGCTCGGCACTGATGCGCGTACCCGGATGCGCCGGTTGGAACGTATTGCGGATGAAGATCGGCAGGCCCAGGCGGATCGCCGGCGACATCGTCTGCGGGTGCACCACTTTGGCGCCGAAGTAGGCCAGTTCGCAGGCCTCGTCGTAGCTGAGCGATTCGAGCTGCACGGCTTCGGGTACCAGGCGCGGGTCGGCTGACAGCACGCCGTCGACGTCGGTCCAGATGTGCAGTTCATCGGCATTGAACAGCGCGGCGAAGATCGCGCCGGAGTAGTCACTGCCGTTGCGGCCCAGGGTGGTGATGCGGTCATCACGGTCACGCGCGACGAAACCGGTGGCGACCAGGCGCGGCTGAGGATGTTGAAGGCGCCATTGCGCGAGGCGGTCGGCGCTGGCTTCCCAGTCGACATCGACGCCCAGCTCGCCATGCCCGACCACCAGCACATCGCGCGCATCGAGCACCGCACAGTCTTCGCCCAATGCACGCAGGTGGGTGCCAAGCAACTGCGCGGAGAACACTTCGCCCAGGCCCTGCACGCGGTCCAGCACCTCGCGCGGCAGCTCGCCGATCACCGCCAGCGCCGCCAGCACTTCGGCCAGCTGATCGAAGCGGGCGTCGATCCATTCGACCGTCTCGCCGACCTGCTCGCCCAGCAGCGCCACGGCGGCGCCACGGTGGCGCGCGCGCAGGGCATGCCAGGCCTCGCGCCAACCCTGGTCACCCTTTGCCGCCAGCTGCGCCAGATCGATCAGCGCGTCGGTGACCCCCTTCATCGCCGAGACGACAGTGACCTGCAGCGACTCAGGACGGGCCAGCAGCAGGCCGGCAACATGGCGATAGCGTTCGGCATCGGCCACCGAGGTGCCGCCGAACTTGTGCACGACAGTGGACGGTGCAGCCAGATCGGCCGGGGCAACGGGATGGGCGGGGGCGTGGGAAGACATGCAGACCTCGGTAGGAGGCCCCGTCGCATGCAGGTGTCGAGTTTCCCCGCCACCTGGATGGTGCGGGGCCGTGGTTTTCGGGAGTTACACGAAGACGACGGGCCGCACCAGGGCAGTGGTGACGGTGGTGGTGGTAATGGTGGTGGTGGCGACCGGCGCAGTCGGACGGCCCGCAATGGCGGGGGCGATCAGGCTGGCGTGGGCGGCATCAAGGACCATGACGCACAGAAAACACTGTGCGCCGGTCCGCTGTCAAGTGCTGCGATGCAAAAAATCATTGCGGCGATCATCGGCCAACGTGCCGGCATTTGGTTGCATCTGAGACAAAGCCGGCATCAGCACGCTTGACGCCCACATTCAGCCTGCATGTTCGGCGATCGCCCGTGGCGAGCGATGGGCATGCGCGCACAGCATCACGCCGGCCACCAGGAACACGATCGCCAGCGCCTCCAGCAGCGAGGGCCAGCGCTGCTGCCAGGCGAAGGCATACGCCAGCGCGAACAGCGTCTCGAACACGATCATCTGCCCGGTCAGGGTCAATGGCAACAGGCGGCTGGCACGGTTCCAGAACGCGTTGCCGAGGATCGAGGCCACCACTGCCACGCCGGCGCTGATCGCCCAGAAGCCACTCCACTGCGCCGCGGTGTGGGTACCGCTGTGGCCGATGAAGGCCATCGGCACCAGCAGCAGGGCCAGGCCGCCAGTGGTGACGCCGGTCAGCAACGACCAGTCGTGGCTGGACAGGTCCGGCCGGCGCGCCAGCCAACGACTGTTGCCGATCGAGTACAGCGCCCACGAGAACAGCGCACCGAACGCACAGAGCAGGCCAATCAGGCGCTGCCGCCACGGTGTTGCGAGGTGTTCGGACATCAATGCTTCCCAGCCCACCAGCGCCACGCCGAGCACGCACAGGCCCAGCGCCGGCAGCAGCTGCTTCAACGGCACCGCGCCCTGCTCGCGCACGCCAACCACAGTGACCACCACCGGAATCAGGCCGACAATCAATGACGCCGCCGCGCCACCGGCCCACTGCACCGCCGTGGCCAGCAGCAGGAAGTACACCAGGTTGCCGGCCAGGCTCAGCCACAGCAGCCCGAACCATTCGGCGCGGCGCAGCCGCGGTGCCAGCCGCTTCCAGCGCGGCAGCAGCAGAGCGATGGCAATCAGGCCATAGACCAGGTAGCGACCGGCGGACAGTTGCAGGGCATTGAACGACTGCAGCACGGCGGGCGCGAGAAAGACCACGCCCCACAGCGCGCCAGCGGCAACGCCATTGGCGATGCCCAGGGCCATCGGGTTGTTGCGCATTCGGGTTCTTCGGGGGAAGAGAACGGGCCGCGCAGTGTAAGCGCTGGCCAGCGGGCGCTCTTGACCGAGGCTATTGCCTTGTCATCTCTGTAGAGCCGAGCCAATGCTCGGCTGCGATTGGCCGCTGTGCAGATAAGGGCAGCCGAGCGTGGGCTCGGCTCTACAGGTCAGATGGCGCCCCTGCGCCAGGCGGCCGGCGTCTGCCCGCACTCACGACGCAGCGCACGGGTCAGTGCACTCTGCTCGGAATAGCCTGCCGCCAGCGCGATATCGCTGATCGGCGCCGCACTGGTACGCAGTTGGTGCTTGGCCCAACGCAACCGGCTTGTACTGAGCCAGGCCTGCGGGCTCAGCCCGAACTCCCGCTGGAACAGCGCATGCAACCGGCTTTCGCTGACGCCGACGAAGGCGGCCATGCGTGCTACCGGCCACGCCTGGCCAGGATCAACCTGCACCGCCGCGCACAGGCCCTGCAGGCGCGCACCACTGCCCGCCGGTGCGAACACCTGGAGCAGCTGCGGCAACAGGGCCGGCAGTGCCTGGCCCTCACACACCTGCGCCAGGCGCTGTCGCAGCGCCAGTGGCAGATGCAGCCAGCGCTGGCGGCACAGGTGTTCCTGGGTACCGTCATCGAGCACACCCGGGGGGCAGTCGACGATCACGAAAGCATTCGGGCCATCGGCCATCTGGTCGTGTGCTTCGCCAGCCGCGACGAAGGCCCCCTGCAGCAGGTCCAGGCGACCACCGCGGCCTTGCATCTCGAACTGCAGTTCGCCCTGCAGCGGCAGCACCCACTGCGCGTAGTCATGACGGTCCAGGCCGGTGGCCTGGCCGTAGTGCCGCAGGTGGAAGATCGCGCCCATATGACGAGTGTGCGCGTGCTGGCATTTCCCTGCAACGCGGCCCCGGCACCGGCCATGCTATGTTCCAGCCAGTTACAGACGCAGGGATGGCAGGATGAACAGCATGATCCGATTGCTTCCGCTGGCACTGGCCAGCGCCTTACCCCTGGCCGCCCTGGCCCAGGCGCCATCCGCGCCATCGGCCGCCGAGCGCATCGCACCTGCACCGCACTGCCTGGACGCACGTGACGTACGCCAGGTCGAGCAGGAGACACCGACCGCCATCGCGGTCCGTGATGGCAGGGGCCAGGCCTTCCGCATCGACTTCAGCGCAGCCTGCCCGGGTGTCAACGAAGCCAGCGCACTGCGGCTGGAGGCGCCTTCGGGCTGGGCCTGCGGCCGCCCCAGTGAACAGGTGATGGTGGATGGCCGCCGCTGCGGCGTCGGCAGTGTCACCCCCATCGACAACCGGGAGTTCGCCAGCACCGCACGCCAGAGCAGCCGCCTGTACGCGGCCACCCTGCCGCCGGTGAACGTGACCGCCACAGGCAAGCCCAGCCGTGGCGGCAGCAGCCCGCGCCATACCTTCCAGGCCTCGCCAGCGTTCTGCTTCGCCACCCGCCATGTGCGCAGCTGGAACGAGGATCCGCAAGGCGTGGTGGTGGAGACCAATCCGCGCCGCAATGGCGGCAATCGCTACTACCGCGTCGAACTGGCCGGCAGCTGCTCGATCCTGGCCGGGGCGACCTCGGTGGAATTCCAGTCCGGTTTCCAGAACGGCCTGATCTGTGGCAATCCGGGCGATCGCATCGTGGAGACGCCGTCCGGAATCCCCGGCGACATGCGCGCCAGCACGCCGCGCTTCGCCCGCCCGGGCTGCAGCGTGCTGGCGGTCTATCCGAAGGACGCGCCGGACCAGGCCTCGCGCTAGCCGTCCACGCCGAGGAAGGCGAACGGTGCACTGGGTACGAAGTGACCCAATGCATCGCCGGCGAACGTGTTGCGCTGGTCCTTGCCAAGGTCGAGCTTGAGCACCTGGCCGCCGAAATCGACCTTGTTCAGATCGATCCAGAAGGTGTTGGGGGTCAGCGCCGATTCGAAGAAGTACAACCGCCGCTTGTGGTCGGCCACCGTGCGCCAGCGCGTCGATGAGATGTTCGGCTCGCCCGGCGTGGTGATGCCGTACGGCACCGACGCATTGCGGATCACGCTGAACACGCTGGCCAGCGCTTCCACCGGGTCCTCGGCCTTGGGAATGGCGTTGATGTAGAACGACGCACGCGCGAAGCGGTCGGACGAGCGGTTGGTACCTGGCAGCATCACCGTGCCACCGATCTGCTGCCAGTAGCTGTTGAGTGCCAGCTGCTGCTCGAAGATCGGCGAGTTGGTCATCACCTGGTAGCGCCGGTCATGGTGGATCACCTGGCGCCCCCCGATGTACTCGACGATGGCACTGTCGCCGCTCGCGTCGGACAGCGACAGATGCAGCGTTGCCTGGCGGTCCTCGCCCGGCACCTTGTCGGTGACGATCGAGTACGGCTCGCGCTTCAGCGCCGCCACTGCCTCATCCACGGTCGCGAAATTGTCCAGCACATACTGCGCCCACAGCGAGATCGCCAGTCCCGGCTTGTTGCCGCGCTGCTGCGGATACTCCGATTCGACCAGCCACAGCAGGTTGGCCACCAGGCCCTTCTCGTTCATGCCATCGGTGGTCGACACGTCGTAGCCGGTGGCCACCACCGAACCATAGCGCGCTGTCCAGGCCAGCGACTTCGGTCCGGCCTGGCCGGTGCGCGCGATGCCGCGCGGCAGCACGTAGAGATTGGTGGCCACGTCGACCTTCCAGTCCATCGAGCGTGCGGTGATCACATCACCGTTGTCACCCAGGTACACCGCGCGCGTGCAGGCCAGCGCCGGTGCCACCGCAGCGGCCAGTGCGACCGCCAGCATTGCCCTGCCCGTCCACTTCATCCGTACCATGTCGTTGTGCTCCTTTCCCCGTGAACCCCGGATCTGACCGCACGCAGGGTGACACAGGGGTGAAGCCTCAGCGTACGACCCGATCGTGCAGCCAGAAACCTGCAAGCATCGCAGGCACGAACCACAGCCCTTCACGCGATGCGACTGCCAGCCCGGCGATGGCCGGTCCCGGGCAATAGCCAGCCCATCCCCAGCCGATACCGAACAGTGCGGCGCCCAGCAGCAGGCGCGCATCGACATCACGCGCACTGGGCAGCTGGAAGCGCACCGCGAACCACGGCTGCGCGCGGCGCAGCACCCAGCGCTGGCCGACCGCACTGACCAGCAGCGCCGAGCCCAGCACCCACACCAGGGTGGGATCGAAATCACCCGCAATGTCGAGGAAGCCGAGCACACGGCGCGCGTCGGTCATCCCCGAAAGCGCCAGCCCCGCACCGAACAGCGCACCCGCCGCTGCCGCGGCCCCTGTCGCGCGGCTCATGCCGGGCCTCCGCCGTGGCGGATGAGGAACGTCGTCAGCATCGCGCAGGCCATGAACACCAGCACCGCCAGCAGCGAGCGCTTCGAGCCGCGAGCCATGCCGCAGACGCCGTGACCACTGGTACAGCCACTGCCCAAGCGGGTGCCGAAGCCCACCAGCAGGCCGGCGCCGATCAACTGCCAGGCAGGCAAGGCATTGCGCAACTGTACCCGCGGCAACGCTTCGGGCAGCGACTGCCACCACAGCACCAGCCCGGCCGCCGCGAGCAGGCCAGACAGGAAGGCCCAGCGCCATCCGCGCTCGCCTTCCGCTGCGCGCAGGCTGCCTGCGGCGATCCCGCTGATACCGGCCACACGCCCGAGGGTGGCGAGCAACAGCACTGCGGCGGCGCCGATCAACCCACCGCCGGCTACCGCAGTCCACGGCAGGTTCATGCCCCGCCCTCATTCACGCCCTTCATGGGATTGCCCTTTTATTTAGATTTATCTAAATTAGACACATCTAAACAAAAAGGTCAACCATGCCCAGCACCCCGCTCGACAGTGCCGCGATGGCCAAGCACGCCGCGCAGGCCGCTGCCCTGCTCAAGCGCCTGGCCCATCCTGCCCGCTTGCGCGTGCTGTGCCGCCTGGTCGAAGGCGAAGCGCCGGTACCGGAGCTGCAGGCGCTGACCGGATTGAGTGCGTCCGCGCTGTCGCAGCACCTGGCTGTGCTGCGCGATATGGACATCGTGGCGACCCGGCGCGAAGCACAGGCCATCCACTACCGCATGCAGGAAGGGCCCGCATTGGGCGTGCTGCAGGCGCTGCATGCCGCCTATTGCGGCGGCGGCGCCTCGGGCTGACGCTCAGCCGGCGTGCAGTGCTGGCTGCACAACGTTATCGAGCAGGTCCACCGGCGTCGGCGCGGAGCGATCACCCTGCAGCGTACGGGTAAAGCCCGACCAGTCACTGGATGACAGCTGGCGCAACAGCGCCTCCTCCACCGGCAGCGCGCGCATCGACCAGTACGGAAACTGGCGCTGGCCCAGGCGGCCGCGCGCCAGTTCAATGATGTCGATATGGCTGCCGGCCTGCAGGATGCGTTCGTAGACCGAACCGATGCCATCCGGCGGCCCTTCGATGTACTGCAGGAAACGCCCGCCGTCGTGCAGCAGCACGCCGGTCACGCCGGCCATCTTGTTGAAGCGGGCCGCATCGTCGACCAGCGCCTGCAGCCGTCGAGCGGAGAGATCCGGCAGCGCCCGGCTGACATAGGCGATCGCACGCAGTGGCATGGTGCTTCCTTGGCAATATCTGCCGCCACGGTAGCAGTTGCGGACGAGCCCGTCTCAGATCCACGCGTCGCTTGCTGAAGGATTCAGCTGGCCGCCGTTGCCGGGCTTTCAGAGCGCCGTGGCAGCGTCGCCTCGAACACCACCTGCCCCGCCTCGTTGCGCGCGCCGATGTGGCCGCCGTGCGCGCGGACGAACTGATCAACGATGTACAGGCCCAGCCCCAGGCCATTGCTGGGGTGGAAACTGGCCTTGAACGGCTCGAACAATCGCGGCAGCAGCGCGTCGTCGATCCGCCCGGCGTTGCTTACCCGCAGCAGCACGCTGCGCGGATCTCGGCCGTCCACCTCCACCCTCGCCTCGCTGCCATGGGTAAGCGCGTTGCCGACCAGGTTCGCGGCGACCTGGCCAAGCCGATCCAGATCACCCTGCAGGCGGGTATCGCCCTGCATGTCGAGATGCACCCGTGCGTGGCCGTGGGCGCTGCCCGCTTCGGCCACCACGGCACGCGTCACTTCCGCAAGATCGCAGGCACTTGCCTGCAGGCGCAGGCCGCCGCTGCGGATCCGCGAAAAGTCCAGCAGCTGCTCGACCATCCGCGCCATGCGCAGGGTGCTGGCTTCCAGGTGCTTCAGGGTCTGCTGCGCACCGGCATTGTCCTCTGGAAGCTCCAGCGCCAGCTTGTCGGCACACAGCAGGATCGCCGACAGCGGCGTGCGCAGGTCATGGGTGAGCACGGCCGCCATCGTCTCGTTGAGCTTGAGCGAACGTTCCAGCGCCTCGTTGCGCGCCTTCAGCAGCTGGCGCTGCTGGTAGAGCTCGATGAAGACGTTGACCTTGCTCAGGATCACCTGCGGTGCGACCGGCTTGTGCAGGAAATCGACCGCACCGGTTTCGTAGCCCTTGAAGGCACGCACCGGATCATCCGGCGAGGCGGTCAGGAAGATGATCGGCACATCGCGGCTGCGGTGCGAACCGCGCATCAGCTCGGCCAGGGTGAAACCATCGATCTCCGGCATGTGCACATCCAGCAATGCCAGCGCCACCTCGTGCTCCAGCAGCAGCTCCAGCGCCTGCGCACCCGAGCCCGCAAGCAGCAGGTTCACGCCCTCGCGCTGCAGCAGCGCCTGCATGGCTACCAGGTTCTGCGGCACGTCATCGACGATCAGCAGGTTGACCGGGGTCTGCGACTGCGCAGGGTCCGGTGGCAACAGGTTCATGCAAACAACTCCTTCAGGCGACGGCACATCAGTTCAAGGGGCAGCACGGCATCGGCGCCAGCGTGCTGCAGGGCGGAGGCCGGCATCATCGATGCCTCGGCCTCCTCGGGACATTGCAGCCAGGCGCGGCCACCAGCGGCGCGCACGGCGGCCACGCCTTCGCTGCCATCACTGCTGGCACCGGTCAGCAGCAAGGCCAGCACCTGCGCGCCGAACACCGCCGCCGCCGACTCGAACAGCGGATCGATGGCCGGGCGCGAAAACAGCACCGGGGCGTCGACCGACAGCGCCAGCGAACCGGCGTCTTCCACCAGCAGGTGATAGTCCGGTGGCGCAAAGGTCACCGTGCCAGGCTGCAGCGGCTGCTTGTCTTCGGCCTCGCGCACCGGCAGCGCGCAGTACGGCGCCAGCACTTCGGCGATGCGGCTGCTGCGATCGCGTGGCAGGTGCAGCACTGCCAGCACCGGCGCCGGCAGTGCCGCAGGCAGCGCGCCAAGCACCGTCTGCAGCGCTGCGACCCCACCCGCAGAGGCCCCGATCACCAGCACGGCCGGTCGTATCGGCAGGCTCATCAGGCGACTTTCCGGTACAGGCGATGCTCGCGCGAGCAGACCTCGAACGCACCGTGGTGGCGCCCGAACTGCAGCGACTCCTTGCTGCCCAGGCCAAGGAAGCCGCGATGCACCAGCGCATCACGGAACAGGCCCACCGCGCGATCCTGCAGGTCGCGGTTGAAATAGATCAGCACGTTGCGGCACGACACCAGGTGCACTTCGGAGAACACGGTGTCGGTGGCCAAGCTGTGGTCGGCGAACACCACGTTGCGGCGCAGCTGGCGGTTGAACACCGCGCCATCGTAGGCCGTGGCGTAGTAGTCGGAGAGCGAAGCGGTGCCGCCGGCCGCCAGGTAGTTGCGGCTGAACTGGGCCATGCGGTCGATGCCATAGGCGCCGGCTTCGGCGGTGGCCAGCGCTGCCGGATTGATGTCGGTGGCGTAAACGATGCTGCGCTCGAGCAGGTCTTCCTCGTGCAGCAGGATCGCCAGTGACCACACTTCCTCGCCCGTACTGCAGCCAGCCACCCACAGCTTCACCGAGGGATAGGTGCGCAGCACCGGCACCACCTGCTCGCGCAGCTCACGGAAATAGGCCGGGTCACGGAACATCTCCGAGACCTGCACGGTGAAGAACTGCATCGCCTGCGCGAACAGGTCCGGCTCGTGCAGCAGGCGGTGCTGCAGGTCGGCCAGCCGCTCGCACTCGTAGCGCTGCATGGCCTGGCGGATGCGCCGCCGCAGCGACGATACCGCGTAGCTGCGGAAGTCGTAGTGGTAGCGCTGGTACAGCGCTTCCAGCAGCACCTTCAGTTCCAGGTCGAACAGCGCCTGCTCGTTCATTGCCGCGAGCACCAGACACGGCACAACGAGACCAGCTTGTCGACATCGATGGGCTTGGCGATGTAATCGTTGGCACCGGCCTGCAGGCATCGCTCACGGTCGTCCGGCATGGCCTTGGCGGTCAGCGCGATGATCGGCAGGTCCTGCAGGTGGCGCTGCGCGCGGATCTCGCGCATCGCGGCCAGCCCATCCTTCTCCGGCATCATGATGTCCATCAGCACCAGATCGACCTCGCGCTCGGCCAGGCGATCCACCGCTTCCTGGCCATTGCGCGCGATCTCCAGCGTGACGCCGAGCGGTTCGAGCACGCTGGACAGCGCGAAGATGTTACGGACATCGTCTTCGGCCAGCAGCACGGTACGGCCATCGAGCACGGTGTCGCGCCGGCGCGCTTCGCGCAGCAGGCGCTGCTGGTCGGTCGGCAGGCTGGCCTCGACGCTGTGCAGGAACAGGGTCACTTCATCCAGCAGGCGTTCCGGCGAACGCGCACCCTTGATGATGATGCTCTTGGAATATCGGCGCAGGCGCTGCTCTTCCTCGCGGCTGAGCGCGCGGCCGGTATAGACGATCACCGGCGGGAAACCGACCTCATCGTTCCCGGCCATGTGTTCAAGCAGGTCGTAGCCGCTGCCGTCGGGCAGCGACAGGTCCATCACCATGCAGTCGAACGTGACCGTGCTGAGCTGTTCCAGTGCGCCGGCCAGGGTGCCCACCGCGACGATCTGCAGCTGGTCGCGGCCCAGCAGCAGTTCCAGGTTGCTGCGCAGCTCGCTGTCGTCCTCGACGATCAGCAGGCGCCGCACGTCGCGCTGGCTGGTCTGTTCCAGCTGCTCGATGGCCGTCACCAGCCGCTCGCGCGTGGTCGGCTTGATCGCGAAGCCGATCGCGCCCAGCTCGCGCGCCACCTGGCTGCGGTCCGTTGCCGAGACCACATGCACCGGGATGTGGCGGGTTTCGGGGTTGCGCTTCAGGCGCTCCAGCACGCTCAGGCCCGACACGTCCGGCAGGCCGATATCAAGCAGGATGCCGTTCGGACGCAGCTCACTGGCGAGCGTCAGCGCTTCTTCCGCCGTACCCGCCACCACGCAGTCGAAGTCCAGTTCATGGGCCAGGGCCACCAGTGCCTCGGCGAACGTGGCATCGTCCTCGACCGCCAGGATCAGGCGCCCGGCGCGCTGGCGGCGGCCGCGGTCGTCGGCCACGCCGGCCGACGCAGTGGCCGGCGCCGACGCAGTGGCAGCGCGCACCGGCGCGGGCGGCAGCACGGCCGGTGTCCGTGCCGGCGCCGGCACTGCCACGGGGGCCTCGGCAGCCTCGGCTGCGCTCGCCGCGGGGGCGCCCTGCAATGGCAGCTCCAGGATGAAGCAGCTGCCGCGCCCGGGCTCGCTGTCGACCTGGATCTGGCCGCCCATGCGCTCGGCCAGATCGCGCGAGATCGACAGGCCCAGGCCGGTACCGCCGTAGCGACGGCGGGTGCTGCCGTCGGCCTGGCGGAAGGCTTCAAAGATGACGTCCAGCTGCTCGCGGGCGATGCCGATGCCGGTGTCGCAGACCTCGAACCGGATGCGGCCATTGCCGGCCGCACGCACGTGCAGGCTGACCTTTCCGTGCTCGGTGAACTTCACCGCGTTGGCCAGCAGGTTCTTCAGGATCTGCTGCAGCCGCTGGCTGTCGACCACCAGCTGGCTCGGTGCCAGCGCATCGGCTTCGATCTGCAGGGCCAGGCCCTTCTGCCGCGCCATCGGCTCGAAGGTCTCGCGCAGGCGCTGCAGCGCGCTGTCGACCACCACCACTTCATCGGACAGTTCGACATGGCCGGCCTCGATGCGCGACAGGTCGAGGATGTCGTTGATCAGTGCCAACAGATCGTTGTTGGACGAAAGGATCGCACGGGCGTACTTCACCTGTTCCTCGGTGAGCGTGCCGTCCTTGTTGTCGGCCAGCAGCTTGGCCAGGATCAGCGAGCTGTTCAGCGGCGTGCGCAGTTCGTGCGACATGTTGGCCAGGAACTCGGACTTGTAGCGCGATGTCGCGGCCAGTTCGTTGCTGTTGCGCACCAGCTGGCTCTGCGCGACCAGCAGCGCCTGCTTCTGCGCCTCCAGCTCGTGGGTGCGCTCTTCCAGCTGCACGTTGCTCTGTTCCAGCTCGGCCTGCTGTTCTTCCAGGTGGCTCTGCGACTGCAGCAGGCTGCGGCTCTGCTCTTCCAGTTCCTCGTTGGCCACGCGCAGCTCTTCCTGCTGGGCCTGCAGCTCCTCGCCCTGGCGCTGCGACTCTTCCAGCAGCACCACCAGTTGCGCACGCAACAGTGATGCGCGCAGCGCCATGCCGATGGTCTCGGCACAGCGCTCCAGCAGCTCGCGATCCAGATCACGCTGTTCACCGACCCGGGCGCGGCCCAGTTCGATGATGCCGACCACGGCGCCGTCGCTGCTGAGCGGCGCCAGGATGCGCTCGCGCACCGGCAGCCGGCCCAGGCTGGTCTGCAGTTCAAGCACGGCGGCATCGTCGCCATGCAGGTGGCGGATCCGTTCATCACGAGCGACCTGCCCGGCCAGCCCTTCGTGCAGGGCCAGCGAGGCCGGCGCGCCCGAAGGCAGCGCCATGCCACCGGTCAGCTGCAGCCGTCCGCCTTCCAGCCGATAGACCGCACCGACCTCCGCGTCCAGCTGCCCGGCCAGGCTCGTCGCAGCCGCCTCGGCGATCTGCTCCGGCCCCAGGTCACCGCGCAGGCTCGACGCCACCGCGTTCTCGGCCTCCTGCAGCCAGAGCGCGCGCATGGCCTGGCGGCGGGCCTGGATGGCGCGCGAGACGATCAGCGCGATCATCAGGAAGGCGCAGCCACCGATGGTGCGGTTGACGAACGAGAACGACGAGTTGTTGCTGGCGGGCGCCACGTTGAAGCCGATCACCAGCAGGACACAGGCGATCATCGCGACCACGAACGGCGCGCGCGCACTGCGCTGGAACACCGTGACGCCCACGGCCAGGAAATAGGCCAGCCAGACCGCGTATCCCAGCGGCACCACCAGTTCCAGCGCGATGGTCGCCGCCAGCAATACGGCAGAGGTCATCCAGATCCAGCGGTCACGCGTAGTCGCACCAGGACGCATGCAGGTCGGTTCCAGAAGGCAAAGGGTGGAAGATGGTACTCCGTGTCGCATTCAGCCGCACAGGACAAATGGCACGTGTCAGGTGTGCACGCATCCTTCACACTTGAATGCCTAGCTTCACGTCCCTCACAGGGGTAACACTTATCTACACGTGGACGCAGCTGCCTCTACGACGTCCGTGCTGACGGACCCTTCCCGACAACTGCGATTGCTGATCGACAGCGTGCGCGACCATGCGCTGTACCTGCTTGATCCTGAAGGCATCGTCTGCAGCTGGAACCCGGGCGCCGAGCGTATCAAGGGCTATTCAGCCGATGAAGTGGTGGGTACGCACTTCGGTCGCTTCTACCTGGCCACCGAGCGCGAGGCCGGCGAACCGCAGCGCCTGCTCCGCCTCGCGGCGCAGCAGGGCCATGTTGCCAGCGAGGGCTGGCGGGTACGCCGCGACGGCTCCTCGTTCCGCGCCAGCGTGGTCATCGAGCCGGTCGTTGAAGCGGGCGAACTGCTTGGCTTCGTCAAGATCACCCGCGACATCACCGAGCAATGGCAGGCACAGCGACTGCTGCGCGATGCCCAGCGTGCGCTGCGCAACACCCAGCAGTTCGAGACGGTCGGCCGGCTCAGCCGCGGCCTGTCGCACGAGTTCAACAACCTGCTGACCACCATCGGCAACGCACTGGACCTGCTGTCGCTACGCGTCCGCGGTGACGATGCACGCGCCGCCGAGCTGCTGGACGCTGCGCAGGCGGCCACCGACCGCGGCGCCCTGCTGACCCGCCAGCTGCTGGCCTTCAGCACGGGCCAGACCTTGATCCGCGAACCGCTGGACATCAACACGCTGGTACAGCAATGGCTGCCGGGCCTGCAGCGCGCCTGCCCACCCACGGTGACGCTGGACGCCTGCCTCACGCCGGGCCTGCCGCAGGTGTGCACCGACGCGATGCAGCTGCAGGCTGCCCTGGCCAACCTGGTGGCAAATGCCGTAGAGGCCACCATCGATGGCGGGCGCATCCTGATCGGCACCGCGCTGGA
This sequence comes from Stenotrophomonas muris, assembly GCF_052751275.1. Classification (NCBI taxonomy): domain Bacteria; kingdom Pseudomonadati; phylum Pseudomonadota; class Gammaproteobacteria; order Lysobacterales; family Lysobacteraceae; genus Stenotrophomonas; species Stenotrophomonas muris. The sequence continues at coordinate 1,748,465 of NZ_CP199879.1, forward strand.
ACATCGACTCGACCCGGATGCGGACACTACGCTGCAACGCGGCTATGTCACCCTCAGCGTCTGTGACGAAGGCCATGGCATGGCGGCCGACATCGCCGAGCGCGCCAGCGAGCCCTTCTTCACCACCAAGGACATCGGCAAGGGCAGCGGCCTGGGCCTGAGCCAGGTGTTCGGATTCACTACCCAGAGCGGCGGCTTCGTCGATGTGTCCACCACGCCCGGTGTCGGCACGACGGTAAGCCTGCTGTTACCCGCATCAGAGGAAGCAACCCATGACCGATGAACCCATCCGCGTACTGATGGTGGAGGACCAGAACGATCTGCGCGAGATGATCGGCCTGGCCCTGCGCGATTTCGGCATCGAGGTCGCCACCACCGCCGATGGCCACGAGGCGGCGGAGCTGCTCAAGGGCGAGGCGCGTTTTGACGTGGTGTTCAGCGATGTCAGCATGCCCAACGGCATGTCCGGCATCGAACTGAGCGAGCACGTCGCCCGCGAACAGCCGCAGGCACGCATGATCCTGTCCTCCGGCTATGCGCGCTCGCAGCTGCCGCCGCTGCCGGAGCAGGTGGAGTTCCTGCCCAAGCCCTATCGCCTGCGCCAGCTGGTCGAGCTGTTGAAGCAGGATTGACCTTTCGCCAGGCCTGGCGAAGCCGATCTACGGGTGCCGGGGCCCTACCGCCGCGACTGCGTGGTCGAACGCATGCTCGGCGGGGTTACCGAGGATCTGCTGCCCGAAGTGCCGGCACCGCTGTTCGTATCCCACTAGGGCCGCCCTGCCCCGCACGGCGGTAGCCGGTCAGCGACTGCCCGGTGTGCCGCCGGAAGTAGCGGCACAGGTAGGACGCATCCTCGAAGCACAATCGCTCGGCGATGCGCCCGATCGGCAGCTCGCTGTAGCTCAGCAGCGCCTTGATCTCCAGCACCACCTGGCGGTCGATCAACGCCTTGGGTGTTTCATCGAAGCACTCGCGGGTCAGCTGTGAAAGATAGAACGGCGTGATGCACAACGCATCGGCATAAGACTGCACGTCGCGCTGGCGGGTACTGCGCTGGCCGACCAGTTCCCAGAAATTCCAGGCCAGGCGCTCGCGCCGGCTGACCGACGCTGCGGCCCCCTTCTGTGCCGGCAACAGCGTGGCGAATTTGAGGAAAAAGGTCTGCAGTAGATTGCGCAGCATCACGTGCCGATAGCGGCCCCCAGTATGCTGCGCGTCCATCAGCTGCTGCAGCCAGCCCTGCAGGAGCGGCACCTCCAGCGGCGACGGCACGCAATGGGGATGCTCATGCAGGAACTTGAACAGCGCGTTGGGCAGTACGTAGGCCACCTCCGACGCCAGCGCCTTCGGCATCAGGCAGACCACCGCCAGGAAGCCACGCGATCGCTTCCGCAGCAGCGCCAGCGTGTCCTCGGCCAGCACCAGCATGTCGTGCCGCTGCACCGCCACCTCACGGAAGTTCAGTGCGAAGCGCGCACGCCCGGACACGCACACCAGTACCGCCAGATATGCGTGCCCGAACGACAGCGGAACCCCCTGCCCCTCGGCCAGCGTACTGACCTCCAGGCGCATCGATTCGTCCTGATCCAGAAGCTGGGGTATGCGGTCCATTGGCCGATCCGGCTGCATTCCGGGGCACAGCATACCGGGCAACGCCGGGGAGTTGTGAAAAGTACCGAAACCATCAAGGTCCCGCCCTGTGCCCTCCGCCCGACGCGGCCTAGCCTGTGCGCTCTCTCCCTGCCCCTGGAACGGCCATGCCGCTGCATACCGAACGCTTGATCCTGCGCCCCTGGCGCGACACCGACGCCGCCGACCTGTACGAATACGCCCGCGACCTGCGCGTCGGGCCCATCGCCGGATGGCCAGCCCACACCAGCGTCGAGGAAAGTACCGAGATCATCCGCACCGTGTTCAACCGGCCGGAGGTCTATGCCCTGCAGAGCCGCGAAGATGGCCGCGCCATCGGCTGCGTCGGCATCCTGATCGGTGCCGACAGCAACTTCGAGATCGGCGAGCGCGAAGGCGAGATCGCCTACTGGATCGGCGTACCGTACTGGGGGCGCGGCCTGGTGCCCGAAGCAGTGCGCGAAGTGATGCGGCACGCCTTCCTCGGCCTGCGCCTGGACGCACTGTGGTGCGGCTACTTCGCCGACAACCTGCAGTCCCTGAGCGTACAGAGCAAATGCGGTTTCCAGCATCACCATACCGAAGTGAACAAGTTCAACAGCTTCCTCGGCGACTACCGCACCGAACACATCAGCCGCATCACCCGCGAGCAATGGCAGGCGCAACAGGCTTCCGTGCTGCGCGCGTGATCACCACTCAGCCGGCACGGTGCTGCATGAACAGCAGTTCCGGCGTCGAAGCGTCTTCCATCGGCTGAAAGCCCAGGTCGCGGCACAGGGTCACCGCCGCGACGTTGTCACGATAGACACGCAGGGTCAGCCGCTCCGCCCCGGGCGACTGCAACGCCTGCGCCATCAGCGCCTGCATCAGTACACGTCCCAGTCCACGCCCGCGTGCCCGCGGCGAAACGATGATGCGGCCCAGGTGCAGCGTGCCGGAGGTCGTTGGCCAGTACTGGCCGAAACCAAGGCAGTGGCCATGCGCATCCAGCAGCACCCAGCCCGGGCGCTGCTGCAGTTGCAGTGCGTGCGCGAATGCGTCCGGCACGAGCGGATACGCCACGCCGGGACCGGCCCAGCGCCGGGTTGCGCTGGCCGAATCCAGCCACGCGCCGATGGCGGCGAAGTGCGGAGGCTGCACGGGGCGAAGGTACTCAGTCATGGCGTGCGCGCAAGGAAGGATGGCCGCCATGGTGCGCGATCCCGGCGGCCGAATCACGTTGCACGGCAGCGCTTGAATTTTGTACCAGGGCAATAAGCAATGCCGATCGTCCACCGCCGCCACACCTGACAATCCCTTTTTTCCTTCTGCCCTCGGGATCCGGCGGCGCCGCTCTGGGCGCTGTACAACCGCTTCGGCGGCGTCCGCGTCATGGCATGCGCGGCGGCACTGATGGGCCTGTGCAGTTACGACTGCCTGCCGCGGCCGCTGCTTGGGTTGCGAGGCGAAGAGCAGGCGCACGTGGCGGAGGTGCTGCGAGGCCTGGAGTTGCTCTGTAGCCTGCGCGAAGCGGCATCACGCGCGGTGCATGCAATAGCGCCCCCGGCCCGATTCGAACAAGTGCCCTCTATCGTCAAAGATCCACCCCAGCGAAGGTGGGGCTCGGCCTGAACCAGGATTAGGCGTGTCCAGGCTTCCACTCAGCGTCCAGTACATAAACAAATACTGAACTAGACCTATGGCCTGATGGGGGGAGCGTCGCCCCATCCCGTTTTGTAGGCATGGGACCTGCCAAAGTGCGCGGCGGTCGGAGCCCAGCCCCTGATTGGGCACCGTGACAATCCCTGCACGCGTACCGCGCTGATCGGTCATGAAGGAACGCCATGTCTCCACGAGTCAAAGTCCTGAGCTTCTCTGCATTGATACTGATCGTCTTGGCGGGAGTCAGTTTTTGGTATGTCCCAACCAAAGCGGACACACAACAGCGCAAACCTGATTCTCAAACCAATCAGCCAAACTCCAAGGATCAGGCCAACTCTAGCCATACCGCCTCATCCCTCACAGGTCCTGAGTTGAGTTCCAACACACAGGATGCAGCAGCCGGATTTCTTGAACTTCGTTCACGTGCAGAAGCCGGGGACGTAGCAGCACAGCGCAAGCTGGGGCAGATTTATCAGCATTGCTCCGTTTTCAGCATTTCCCATTCGAACATGTATGCGACGTTGGACGCATACGCGCGCCTCAGCGGGAAAACGCAAGGCGCATACGATGACATCAAGAAGCGCTTCGCAGCGACCTGCTCGGTCGTTGACGGCGGCGACGTGATACTCGAAGAGCACTATACAAAATGGTTTGAACGCGCAGCAGATCACGGCGATCCTTACGCCAGGATTTACATGGCATCCAGCAAGTGGACCAGCCTCAAACCTGGTGACTATCAGCTACTGGCACGCGATGCGGTCAATTCTGCAGACCCGGAGGCAATTTTTGCACTGGGAGATCTGCTAGCGCTCGCGCCAGAGGGAACCGATCTCGGTGCCTTCAATGCAAGCGCTACGGGCCCATACGCCAACTATGCCTGGGGCATCGTCGCCTGCCGAATGGGGGCAGATTGCGGAGCCGGCTCATTCCGCATGGATTCACTATGTGTCAATTCGGGCGTGTGCGGATCAGAGAATTTTGAAGACGCCATCAGGAGCAGGGTGGTTCCTGCTGGACAGCAAGAGTCGCTTGATAGAGCAATAGTAGAAGTAAACAGAGCAGTTGGGAAGAAGCCATCTTGAAAAGGACGCCGCAGTGAATCGAATCTCCGGAAGAACGAAGTGGAGTATCGCCGGGCTGGTTTTCACGGCCTTTGCCGCCGTTGCTGCAACAGTATCGATCAACGCCAGTTCGTATCCGTATAACCAGGTTGCAGTTGCGCAGAATTTGTCCGCCTACGAAATGGTGGAGCTGCGACGCGCCGGCCTTGTCGGTTTGGCGGGCATGTACCGAATCACGCATGGCATTGCGTCTTTGCCTGTCGGCAGCAGGATCAAGGTGACCTGGGGTGACGGGTCCGTCGAAGAAGCCGCTGTTACTTGCCTCACTGGAAGCCCTTGCGTCCAGCCCCTGCCGGGAACTCAGCAGCCGCCCAGCCGTGGCGGTGGAGGTGCCGGCGGTGGCAGCGGCGGAGGTGCTGGTGGAACCGGCGGATTTAACCCTGGCGGAGGCTGCTATGGAAGCTGCGGAGGAGGTGGCAGCGGGGTTGTCACGGTGAAACCCATCATCCCGGTCCGTCCGAAGTAGACCCATTCAAGCCCGACGACGCCGCTCGCCCTGTTCCATTGATTCTGGTGACCCCGGCCCGATTCGAACGGGCGACCTTCCCCTTAGGAGGGGGCTTCCACTGCGCGTCCAATCAATGACTTGTACGGCAAATGGGACCGCAGTGGGACCATCCCGCTAAAACTCCCCGCTGCAGCTGCTGAAACCCTGCCGAGGCGTGCGAGGCAGCGGGGCCGCGAGGAAGACTGTAAAGGCCGGTCAAGGTCCACTCGCCGGAAAGCGAGCGACGACGCTCGCTACGGCCAGCGCCCCAACGGTCTGGGAAGCCGCCAAGGCATACATTGCGGAACGGCAAGCCGGATGGACCAGCCGATGCCGATGGGCCCAGAAAAGAGTAGCCCCCCCCCCTACCCGGAAGGATCGCCCGCACTATCAAAACTATCTATACCTCTTATTATTATCCTCAGCTTTTGCCGAGAGCTCATCGCTCAAGTGAGCATCGTGAAGTTCAAATATTTGAATAGGCAAAAGTGCAGAACGCGCCAAGCAAAGAATCAAAGAACCAAGCAGCATCGCCAGCGATGCGGAGTGCAGTAAAAGCGGCGCTCCCAAAAAATACACGACCAAATAAACGATGCATAGGACAGCACAAATCATGGCGCAAGCCAGAGTCACGGCCTGTGACACAAGCAAGTATCGCAGTCGAGAACCGTAGCTACGCAGATCTTCAACACTGAGGTTCTGAACCGTCCCGAGACGCCCGGTGAACAACATTAGCGTCACCAAAAAACCCACAAGCAGCCCGCAAAATGCAAGAACCCCGCCAAAGACCGCACCAAGCGCTCCTTCCGATAGTTTCATAACGGAAGGAGAAGCGAGGGCTCCAGGAATAGCTCCTAGCGCAAAAACAAATACGGAAAAAAAGCGGTTTCGCAACTTTTCCCGGCGATCTGGACTTCGGAATCGCCCCATTTCCTCGGCCACCTCCCCCCAGGTCGCCCATTCGGAGGGAAGCCGCTCGACTATATGACTAGCCAGCGTCTTGAATAATGACCGGCGCGTCTGCATTGAAGAACCCGCCATCGTTGATAAGGCGCCAGTTATTGCGCGAAATCCGAAGCTCATCCAAATAGCTCCACAATCCTTCGATCAATTCGCTGTAGTGAAGCAGGCCAGCGTTATCCATTGTAACATGCACCTGTGAACGGGCCTTGTAACTACCGAGTCCGGTCAGCTTATTGCCATCGTTCAGCTCGAGCGTAATTTTATCGAGCGCCGAGTCTTCCTCCATTGAGTCGTCAACGGCGGCGACGACGTCATCGGTATTCAAAACCTCATTGTCAGATGATTCCCAAATCGCAGCAAACTTCTCCGCATTCCGGAATCGGCGCTTTGAACTCTTAAGTGGGGCAGCCCAGCCATCATCGCCGGGGTCCGCCCCTTCCACCATCCGCAGGAAAACTTTTCTGACGCCGCGGCCGCGCATAATGGCTGTTCGCAGGTCGGCGGACGTCACATCGAGCAACTCAATCGTAGGGTACTTTCTGCGTGCGTCGCCATAGGTCAGGAAGTGACTGAACAGGCGACTCAACAGTTTCTGAACTCCGCCGACTCCTCCGCTGCCCATCACATTCTCGACAATGAGGGTCTCACCAAGCGCGACGCATCTACAGATGGTCACAATTTCGCGGACTCTGCCCTGCGCGTCGCGCACAGGCTCGGTCGTAATATCCGGCTCATCTGCGTTGAAGTCGAGCTCCATTTGGTCTGGCGCGTGGCCATTTGTGTAGCTGCCAACTTCGAAATAGAGACCCTTCTCGTCACCGTGATGTCGGCGAACTATGCGCCGGATGAACGCGCAAGCGACTCCAGGCTCCAAACGGCCCCCATCAGGCACCACTGGCCAATGTCTCTTTGACCACGTCGGCGCGACCTGCTGGAGGCGCGCCAACAGTTCTTCGATTGGCTCCGGCTCAAAATCTTTGTGCCGTCCTGCCTTGAAACGGATCTTCTTTGCGTAGACGGTCTTGGCGATCTGTTTAGGCACTACTTCCTTCCCCTGTGGTATAGCTCCGTTGGGCGGAGTATGCCAGAACAAGGGCATGCCCAAGCTGCGACCAGTTGCGTCATCATCGGCGGCCCAGTCTGCAGTACGCATGCCCGACCCTGACCCACGCCTTCATGGGATCCCTCGCCCTGGGCTTGGTTTCCTTCGGCGGTCGGCGCGGCTCCAGCGCTGCTTTGATCCGCTCGATCTCCTTCGCTCCGGCCTCGGCCAAGCGACGGGCTTGTCGCTGCTGCTCGCGGGTCGGTGGCAGTGGCAGCGGCGGCAGCGGCGGTCCCAGGCAGTGTTGGTGCTGCAAACCCCGCTCATCGAGAGCATCGGCCTGGTGCGATTCGAGCATGAGGTAGACGCTGTCATTGCAGGGACCTGAAAAAATGCCGCTTCGAAGTCGAGCAATAGATCAAAAGGCACCGGCTCATTCCTTTTAAATTCAATCACTTGATCTCCCCATTTTTCCGGGGCGTCACCGCGAAACCTCTGATTGCCCTATGCTCAGCTGACAATTTTTCCGGCTGCCCAGGGGACAATATGGCAACTAACACCCAAGCTCCGCCTTTTGACTACATCACCGCTCAACCCTACCGCTCGATCCTTGAGAGGGATTTTGAGGAGATGCAGATGTGCCTTCAGGCGGGTGCGTGGAAGGCCGCCATGGTCATGGCCGGCAGCCTGATTGAGGCCATACTTGTCGAGCATTTGGAGAATCTAGGGTCGCCGGGCGACGAAGAAGCGCTGCGCAAGATCATGCTTAATGAAGCCATCAAGCGTTGCGAGGCGCTCGGCGAACTCAGCGAGACCGCCGCCAAGCTCTGCAGCGCGGTGAAGGACTACCGAAATCTCATCCATCCTGGAAAAGTTGCGCGAGACAGCCTGCCTCCACCGGATCAGAACAACGCCGTGATCGTCACGGCGCTGGTCGGGAAGGTCACGCAGGAGATCGCTGCGAAGCGGAACGCGCGAGCGGGGTTCACTGCGGAGCAACTGCTTCGAAAAGTGGAATGTGATGCCGGTGCAATGGCGTTAGTGCCACACATCCTCCGCGACATGCGGGATCAAGAAAAGGCTCGACTTCTTCTGGAGATCCTGCCTGCGGCGCATGCGAAACACAGCGCGTATGACGATGAGTATTGGGATGCAACACTTCCTCCACGCATCGCAGAAGCGTACCGGCTCACGCTCAACGACTCCCCGCAGCTCGCAGAAGCAGCAGCAAAGCAGTTCTACCGGCTGATGCTAAATGGCGATTCATCGGAGATCCTTCGCTACGGTCAAGCGTTCTTCCGTGCCCCTGAAATACAGCATTTGGAGCCCTCGGAACGGGCCGCCGTTGTCGATTATTTAATTGACAACGTCATTCCGCACCTCAGTGATGATTACTCTCAGGTGTCGGGGATTGGCCCTTTCCTCACTTCACAGAGTTTCCAGAACTATGTAGCTCCTATTCTTCGAAGCGCTCTGTCGGCCCGTCCGTCTAAAGCAGCGCAGGGCCATCTCAACGTCGAGCTACTCCATCTTCATGAGGATGTAAAGCCAAGCGCAAAAAAACACCTCTTGCGTCTTGCCAGTCTGCAAGAGGGGCGGGGCAACGCCGACCATGCTACTGCTCTGCGTGAGTATGCTGACTGGGTGGACTTCCCGTTCTAAGATAATTTGAAAAGTCTGCCTGACTCTAGAAGCGAATCAAAGACTTGCTTTGGACTGATTTCTGGAGCGGGCAGGCCGTTGCCCTTGGGCCGCAAGGGCACCATGTACTTTTCTGGAGGGTAAGCGGTCAAACGGTGGGGCGAAGATGGCTACTTGCCCCCCTCACCCAGGCCTTCATCGGATCCCGCGCCCTGGGTTTGGTTACGGCCGGCGGCCGGATTGGCTCCAGCGCCGCCATCACCCGCGCAGACGCCGTCGCAGCTGCCTCGTCCAGACGTTGGGCCTGCTGCTGTTGCTCCCGGGTCGGCGGCAGGCCGGGAAGTGGCAGCGGCGGCGGGATCGGCGTGCTGTCGGTCAGGCGGGCCACCGCCTGGCGCAGTGGCAGATCGGGGTACAGCCTGGCCGCACACCAGCGCTCGGCGTACCGCTTCGCCTGCCGGACGTTGGCCGCGCGCACTTCCTTCACCTGCCACATCTTCTGGCCTTCCATCCATAGCCGGACCCCAGGACCGCCGTCGGGCGTGACGCTCGCCGTCTCGCGGCCGTTGTACCAGAGCGCCCAGCGCTCACCGGTCTGGACCCAGCCAGAGGGGATTGGGGCGGTGCGGAAGCCGGCGGAGGAATACATGGCCGGAAGGATACGACCGGCCGTCGCAGATCCTGCGAAGGTACGCCACCGCTCAGCCCGCTGTGATGAAGCGTTCACCTTAGGGCGAGCACAGTACGGTCTCACGGCTCTTCTCCGGCGCAGAATCCTTTGCTCCCGTGTCCAGCCCCTCAAGCGGCACGGCTATGCACCCTCCCAACGCTTTCAGGATCCATTCGATCCTGCCTCTGCTTGCGCTAAATGGCGCAATCATCCGCCTGGAGCAGGTGCGATCAACCTGCAAAAACTGTGGGCTCAGGTCGTCGATGACTGAGGGTACAGGCTTTCAAAAGGACCGAACGGGAACCACGCTTACGTGCCCCGCTTGCGGAGCTACAGGATTGATGGACGAAATGGAGATCTGGCATCACTGGCTCGAGCAGTGCCGTCGCGAACGACTCCTGGCGCTGTTCGACCCCGAGCGCGATGATCAACTCGATATCGAGGACCCGAAATGACCGATGAAATCTCCGAACTGCTGGACCGTCTCCACTGCTGCGAAGTTGCGATCGAGGTTCACCGCGGCTATCTCAAGGCAATGGAGTATGCGCTGCGGGTATCTGTCCTGACCCACCCGGCGCCCGAGCAATTGACCGATACTTGGTTGCGCCTGCTACCCAGCATCGCGGCGAAGCACAAACACGATGGCGGCGCTCTCTTCGCCGCCGCCTTCCAGCAATCGCTAACGGTTCTGACCGAGCAAATCGGAGAGCCCGCCGACAGAGGCTAGACTGCGATGGCGTACGGCTCCACCAGCCCGACCAACAGATCCATGGCAGTCGCATAGGGTGCCTGGTGATCGCCTCGCTGATTGAATCGGGTCCAGTCCCCATGGGCCACACGCCCAAGCTCATCCGATTCAACGGGCAGCCATCTCATCGGCCAGAACGGCAGGCGACGCTGGCCCACCCTGCCCCGCTGCAGCTCTACGATCCCGTTATGGCTACTCGCACCCAACACGCGGGAATAGGCAACTGACAATCCATCCTCTGGCCCCTCCAAGTACTGGAGGAAGCGCTCACCATCAAAGAGGAGCACCCCCGTAACTCCAGCGTTACGGTTGAACCGGGCCGCGTCGTCCACAACTTGGTCCAGCTTTCCGCTGGACAGGCCTAGCTTGTCGCTGGCAATGTCCTCGCCGGCGCTGCTAACGTATACAACCGCCCTGATGGGCATGGCACACCTCCTTGACGGGGACCAGCCTACCAGCAACGGGTTCATGTCAGCGCGAGGTGGCGGACGCGCCCTGAACGCGTCAGGTTCGCGTATTGCTGAATTCGGAACTTCGTCACATGATGCAGGCCCAGCTACATGCACCATGCACGAAAGTTCTAGGTACTAAGCAATGCCCGACACTGGCCTTTTCTACGTTCTGGATATAGATGTGGTGCGTCGCGATGAAGGCAATATCGAACGCGTGAACGCAATCAGCGTACGCTGCAACCACTGCCGGCACATCACGCATTCCAGAACACCTGGCTTGGAGACCATGCCAGGAGGCACCCTGCTCGCATGCGCAGGATGCCGCAAGCGGCAAGCGGTCAGTAACGCGCGCTTGGTCGAATGCGACCACGTTTTAAGGCACGACGACCCAGCAACACATGCTGCCCAGACCGGTCTTCGTGGCCAAGTCGGGTGACATAGTCAGCGTTCCACCTCAGCCGTCGGCTGGGTGCCTCCCAGCCAAGCTCCCCATCGTGAAGGCATACCCGGCTTCTTCCAGCAGTGCCCTCATGCGCAACTCCACACGACGGGGAGAGCGCAATCCATTCGGCGCATAGAGAGCATACACGTAGCCGGCGCCGTCAATGATTTCGCGGCGGACTGCGCACTCGGTTGATTCGGTAGCTTCGCACCAGACAGACATTAGCCTAGCCGGGCTGATCGACTGACCATTGCGGAGTCGGAAGAAAAGCCAACGCACGCCTGGCGGTTGAGCTGGATCTACTCTAGCCATTGCGATCCCCGGATTCGTCTGGATAGATCACTGAGAACCTCAGGGTCCAGGCGAGGGCGCTCATCTTTAGAGGAACGTGGCAGATCTATGCGCTCACTACCGTTCACTAGCGCGGGGAGATCTGACTGCAGATCGATCCACCACTCGGAAGGAAGCCGGAGCCCAGTACCCGTTCGATCGTAGATGTATATCGGGAAATTCATAGCGTTGCTCCTAGATGTACCGAGCATACGCTTGCGCAATGTCAGGCCAGAATGCGACTCCTACAAGGCTGACGCATCAACTCTCTTTGCACATATGAACACGTGTGCTTCGTCTCGCTGAACTTTCAGGAACGACTCAAGCCAGCAAAGAGCAGCGCCTCTATTCGCAATCACTCTTCCCAACTTTTCAGTCAAACACCGCGCACACTCCATTCCACCAGGGCTTTGCCCTTGGCAGGTCCGGCACTGAGCCATCGTCGTCGTGGTCGCCGGGCGCGATTGATACATGATCTTCGTCATCAAGTTCACAGCTTGAGCATGGGACGACATATCAACGTTCCTTTTGATACAGAAGGAGCCGCGCTGGGCGCGGCCACTCCTTAGACGTCAACGGCGGCTATTGCGACCCTCACTGCCCTTTTGGTCCTGGCCATGGGTCGACTGCTCACGCTCCTTGCCTCCCGGCTGCTGCTGTTGCTGTTGCTGACCTTGCTTTCCGGCGAGGTCTTCACCGCCAAGCTCGTTTCCGTCCACTTGACCCTGCTGGCCTGGCTGCTTCTTCTCGCCATCCGAATTGGGACGGTCGTTCTGGTTCTGGGGGGAATTGTTCATTTCTCACTCCGATGCAGCCATCTGCTGCCAACCCACAATGGCCCTCAGCCTGTTACGCAGCCGTGCCCGATTGGCACCAGTATGAACAAGCGCCATGAACAGGTCGCCGCCTCCAAGGGTGTACAGTGCAGCTCTAAGAGGAGAAGAACATGGAACGCAAGAGGAACAAGGATTTCGTTGACGTCGAACGTGAACTCACGCATTGGGGATTGGCATTCAACTCTGGTGCGCTACCCGCCATTAGCTTCCGCCATGAAGTTGACCCGGTCATCCGACTCGCATGTGACATCTACACCAGAGACCCGCACGGAACACGCGCAGAATGGCTGGACGACCTCAAGGGCAGACTTGCGGCCCGATCCAGTCTCCGTGGTCACCCTGGCGCAGCGGAAATCGCAGGTCAATGCTGGTCGCGCCTCTCTTGCTCCTAGGAGTTTTCTTCCCGCGAGGCTGCGTCGTTCCCTTCTCGCATGAGCTGATCATTCAGCACGTGAACGATGGACATGACCGCATCGGCGAGCGCTCTTGAGTCGCTGATTGACCCGTAAAAATAGATACGGGAGCCTTCAACCCGGACTTCTGCCAAGGAGAGCTGAGATGCCAGGGCCTCGCACTTCCTCACGAATAGTTCAGTCCAGCGGGCACCCGGCGCAAGATCCAACAACGCAATGATGGCCTCATCAGTAGAGGAATCGACGCGCTCATGTAGCTGCGGCACATCGAAACCGACAATTCTCGGAAGCATGGAAGCGCTCAACGGTTGATCCTCTTGCTTATAGTCGGTTTGAGTATCCTCCACGATACTCGGATCCACCATCTGGCAAACCCCCACAGCCTTGCGCCAATCCCGCTCCCATGTCTCAATAGCCGGTCATTCCTAACATGGCCATGGCCGTCCTAAGGGAGGCGGCGGTGATCCGGGCGGAATAGCACATGCGCACCATCTCACCGCGGAAAGTGTCGTGCCACGGTGAAGCCGCCCAGCCACAGGCTAGGCGGCTACCACATCACATGAAGACGTAGCCTTGCGGCCCGTCGTTGTGGGCGCCCGAGATTCCCTCGCAGCCAACATCGCGGGTGTCGAAATGACGGAGCTTTCCCTTCCACGTGTAAGCACATCGATACAGTGGCGCGGTTCCTGGCAGCTGCACCGACGATACATAGCCGATCGGCCCTTGATTGGGAGGAATGACTTGCCCCTCACAATTCATGTCAGTTGAGGTGAAGCCATCCCATGGGGTGTGACTGAAACACTCCCTAATCGGGTGACTGTTCTCAAAGGGTGTCGTGGAGATAAACCCGATGACCCCTTCGTCCATCCAGCCCGACCGCACCCACGAGGCAATATCGTAGTGAAGAATCCTGTGGGTGTTGTTCTTGCCTTGATAGATGCGGTGGAGTTCTGCCAGCGTGACACCAGCCGGCACAGCAAGACTGGGATCCATCTGTACCGCCGCATTCGCCACGGATGCAAGGTCAGTCCCGCTTGCATGGGCGACGGGCGCGCCGCCAACTGCGAGAAGCAAAGAAATACTCAGAAGACTCGATTTCACGAAATGCTCCATTTCTTCAATCGCGAACATCTTGTTCGCCGCTCGATCCTATCTAGTCTTGCGAGCCCACAATGTGACAGCGCTCACGTCGATCACCCTCAATCATCTTTTAGGCGGATGGCATTGAATTGAAATTCGGCCACGCCGCACTCTTCATCCGAACCCCAGCGGCACCTCGGTCAGGTCCACGATGAAGATCGTGGCGTTCTGCGGCCCCATCGTCACGCCGCCCACCGGGAACGTGTTGGTGATCAGGGTCTGTTGAGTCACCTGCAATCGCGAGAGGAAGATCCGGTTGTCGCTGGTCATGTGGAAATGGTCGGCATTCATGGTGCACCGATCCTGTGACTGCGAGAAGTAGTAGAAGCGCGGCGACGGGATGGCAATGCCGATCTTTGTCCCTGGGAAGAACTGGCCGATCTCTACGGGAGGCCCGGGGACCGTTGGCAGCGCCACCACCTGGAGTACCCGCAGACCCTTGCGTCGGGAGTCGTAGAAGACCGTGCCGTCTTCGCCACGCATGCGCAGACCAACCGGTCCACTGGCCGCACGCTCGGTGGCATTGAATGTGTAGTACTCCAGCGTCTTGTTCGGCGCTTGGTTGGAAGCGTAGACGAAACACGTCACACCGGTCTGAACCAGAGTGAATCCCGTCGTAGTTGCCACGCTGTCATTGATGTAGCGGCAGACATGGAGATTCGATGTCCCGCTCGTTGAGGCCAGGACCCCGCTCGGCGACCATGAGGCAAATGGCGGCGAGCCGCCGGTCCCGCCGCCGGAGAAAGTTCCGGTGTTGAGCGTCCCTGACTTGGCCAACTGTAGATTCTGATAGCCAGCCCCAATCTGGATCTGCCCGGTTCCCTGGTTCCGCACGCGTAGTCCGACGGCCATCAGCTGTATACCCCGTAATGAAGGGTGATGCCGCCGACGGTGTCCGTCGTGGGCTTGCTCGGAAACATCTCCATCCTGACGTGGAAGTTCACCACGTCAGGATCCCAGCTCCAGTTGATGCTGTTCCCCGATATGGTCACCGAAGGGACCAGCATTCCGTACACCGATCGTTGGCCTTCGCAGGTGAAGTAGTAGTAAGGCTCGCCGCCAAGGAAGTCGTTGACGACGAGCCCTCCATTTGCCTCGGGTGGCGCGACCCACTTGTTGTTGGAATTGACAGGGTTGTAGAGCGGGAACGTGTAGGACCCGATCCTCTTCGACAGCTTGGTGGTAACCGAAGTCTCCACGTACCCGCTCTCGGTCCGAACCCTCAGCCCAATGTCGACCATTACTGCAGCACTCCAAGCTCCACGGCGAGATTGCCGTTCGGGTAGCGGATGTAAATGCCCTGGTTCGTGATGTTCAGCTGATACCCGCCGGCTACACTGGCATTGAACTCGAACCCGCCGCCGGCAGCCTTGTTGATCCGCCAGCCAGTCTGTCCAGGCAAGTAGTCATCGGATTGGATCGCCCCGCTGATCTTCGCGTTGGTGATCGCCGCATCGGCAATCTTGGCGCTGGTGATCCACGCGGTGCCGATCAGGGCCTGGTTGATGAAGGTCTGTCCGCCCTGGATCACAAAGGGCGAGGTCAGCTGCCCGTTGACCAGGTTGACGAACGCGAAGCGATCGGCAGTGAACAGCACCTGGCTCTGGTAACCGCCGTCCGGCTGGTTCTCGATGCCGATGCCCATGCCCGCTGCGTAGTACTGGCCATCGGCCGCGATCTGCAGCTTCAGGCTGTACGAGGCGCTGATCTGTCCGTCCAAGTCGACCAGAGCCTGCGAGGTGGCCTGCACCATCGCCCTGGTTTCGCCTACCGCTGCTTCGGTGGTATCCACACGCCGGCCCAGCGCATAGTCACCGCTGGCGATGACTGTCAGCGTGGTGATCGTGCCGGCAAACGCGTCCTCATCACCCGCATTCCAGTCCCCATCGCCGGCGTGCTCCGCGCTGTATTGCGCCACCAAGCCATCTACGCGGTTGCCCACCGCCGTGACCTTGCCGTCCACCTCCGTAACATCCAGCTCCAGCTGATCGATCCGCCCAGCCAACGCACCGGCCTCGGCCACCGCATCGCCGACGCTCTTCCACTTCGTGCCCGGGGGCTCCTCGTTGCCGGGGGCGGCGTCGGTCCACAACCAGATCTTGCCGTTGTGCACCACCGTCTGGCCCGATTCGTACGTGGCATCTGCGGCCCAGATCAACGGCGCGATACTGCTGATGCTCTCGATCTCCGACAGCAGCTCCCGCCCCAGCGCGCTCTTGTTGATGAGGCCAGAGAAATAGGCGTCATACTCGGTCACGTCGGTGCTCGACTCGCCCACGACACCAGCGCCAGCGGGATACCACGGTCCGATGTTGCCGCTGCGGTCCACCAACCGACCCCAGAAGTAGAACTTCGCGCCGGCGGCCAGGCCATCGAGCCGGTGCCGGTTCTGGGGATAAGCGAAATCGCCCAGCTTCGTCGCGTTCTCCAGGTTCGGGCCAGCGCTGCGCCAGATCTCGGTGCGTTCGGTGTCGGTTGCCCCGGGCGGGAACGCCCAGGCCAGCTGGATGCCGAACACCACCGACGCTGCCGTCAGCGAGGTCAGCGCCGGCGGCGGCTCCGTTTTGCCCTGAATGTCGGTGAGGACGCTGAGGGCGGGCTGCGACACGGCATTGAGCGCGTTCACTGCACGCACCCTGGCCAGGTACTTGCCCGCGTAGATCCCGCGCACCTCCGCGCTGGCTGTGCCGACGCGCCCGACACGCACCCAGTTGAGGTCGTCCCTGCGCCACTCCACGTCGTAGGCAATCGCCTTGTCGGCGGCGTCCCACTCGATGGTCAGCACCGGCGTGGCAATGCCCTGGTCGATCACCACATGCGAGGACATGCGCACGTTGGTCGGTGGCGGCTGCACGCTGGGCGGCACGATGCTGATCGGTGGCGGCTCCAGCCGGGTGCCGTCATCGATCGCAGCGAACTTGTCCGGCCGATGGGTCAGCGCCGTGATGCGGTAGGTAAGCCCATCCTCCTCCGTGACGCTGATGACTCGGAATTGCTCCATCACCAGGTCGGTCGATTCGGTTGCCCAGATCGACTGCGCCACAGGCACCGCGCTCCAAGGCGCCGAGACGGCCACCACGCGCGTTCCCGGGTTGACCCCGCTGATGGTGCGTGCTTCAGTCTTCCCGCTCGGCAGCGTGGCGCGCAGGAGGTCCCCGACCTGCATCGAGGGCGGCACCACATCCAGTGTCAGGCTGCTCGCCGATGCCGCGCTGATGCGACCAGAATTGCGCCGGCCGGCACGTTTGGCATTCGCGACCTGGATAACATCCCCAGGCATGCAGTTCAGCGCATCCAGGCCCACGGCGAAGTTGACGGTCTCCGTCTCCAGATTCTCGCTGTAGAGGATGTGCAGCCCCACGCGCTGGGCCTGCGACTTGGAGTGGCAGCCGAAGGCCGTCACCTCAATCTGATTCACGCCATAGCGGGCGATGCCTTCCTGCAGCTGGACCGGCTCGACCTTCTGCCGGCCGAAGTCACCGGGATCCGACCACGACACCAACGCCACCGTGTGACGAGCCTTGCCGCCGCTGCCGATGTAGGTGAACTTCCCGTCGACCACGTTGGCTTGGCTGTAGGTATAGACCGGGTCCTTCGGCATGTCGGCCGAGGCCATGATCTGCCCCGCCGCGTAGAAGCTGATGCCGCGGAACATGCTGGCCATGTCCTGCAGCACCTTGTGGGCCGACTCCCGGGTCTGCAGGTACAGGCTGCAGGTGAAGCGCGGCTCCATGCCGCCCATGCCGTCGCTGACCAGCTGATCGCAGTACTGCGCGATCTCGTACAGGCGCCACTTGTTGACCCAGTCCAGCGGGATTCGGTCGCCCAGACCGAAACGGTCGTTGGTGACCATGTCGAAGAACACCCACGCCGGGTTGTTCGTCCAGGCCGACTTGAAGGTGCCATCCCACACCCCGCTGTAGGTACGCGCGATCGGGTCGTAGTTGCTGGGCACGCGGATGATCCGACCCCAGATGCGGTAAGCCGTGGTCGGCTTGCCCTGGAACTGGCTGCCGTCGATCTGGATCGCGGCCAGTGCGCAGTTCGGGTAGCGCAGCTTCACGTCGATGATCTCCGTCATGGAGATCACGTTCACGGTGTCGGCCACGGTGGAGCTGTTCGCGTTCGGCGTAAGGCGGCGGATCCGCGCCTGCCACTGATTGCCCGGCGGCAGGTCGATGCGGTGGCTGCGCTGGTACTCGGTGGTGGTCTTGCCGCGGAAGGCGTTGCTCAGCACCGTGCTGAAGGCGCCGCCGTCAGTGGACAGATCGATGGCGTACTCGACGGCATAGCCCTCGGTGTCACCGTTCTCGGTGTTCTGCCTTTGCAGGGCGGGAACACCAAACCGAATCCGAACCGCAGACAGATCCTGCCCGGAGGCTGCTCGCACTACCGGTGTGTCGCGCAGCTCGACGCCTACGCCGATCTCGTTCTCGACCGACGGGAAGCCCGGGATGTACTCCTGGTCCTGAGTGCCCGAGCGCGTCTCGACCTTCACGCCATTGAAGTTGAAGCTGCCGTCGCTGTTCTGGATCGGCACCTCATTGAGGTAGATGGACTGGTTGCCGGCCACCAAACCCCGGATCTCGCCCTCGCTGACCAGGTCCAGCACCTTGGCATAGGAGATCGAGTGCAGGCTGTCCGGGGTCTCCACCGGCGTGCGGGCATTGGTGCTGCTCTTGCCGCCTGCGCCGATCACATCAACGCACGCCAGGGCCAGCGGATCGTGTTGAGAGCTGACGGCTCGGTTCACTGCTGGTCCTCCGCGTAGATGCCGCCGCTGATCACCACGGATCCGACGACCATCCCCTTTGTGTCGTGGCCGCCGTAGGCGACGGGCACGGGGTTGCCTTGGGCCTGCACGTTCACAGGCCCGTTCATGCTGTAGTTCGGCGTGTTCTCGGCGGCCTCCTTCGTCCCTAGGCCACGGGGCTGGGGCGACAGCATCTGCGCCACGCCGCCGATCGCCAGACTCCAGCCGGCCGCGCCGACAGCGCCCCAGAACTTGGCCGCTGCGGCGCCGGCGCCCGGACCGCCGTAGATGGAGGCCACCACGATCAGGGCCACACCGACGATGGTCTGCAGGGCACCCCCACGTTTGGAGCCGACCAGCACCGGTGCAATGCGGATATCGTCGGCACCCGGCGGATCGTGCAGCTGCGCCTTGCTCAGGTTCTCCCGCCCGATGAACACGGCAAACTCGACGCCCTGGTCCTTGCAGCCTGTCAGGAACTGCCGGAAGCCGGGCAGCAGGATGCCGAGCGCGAAAATGGCCTCGGCCGGGCTGTTCACCACCAGCTGGAACTTGCGGCCAAAGCGAGCGCCGAGGCGCCCGTACAGCCGGACAGTGCGCAGGCGCTCAGTCATTGCCGGCCTCCTTGTGGCGGACGATGTAGCGGGTGCGCTCGGCCCACATGCCGCCGTAGACCACCGTTTCAGACAGGCGCCCGTGCATGTGGTGCAGCATCTTCCCGTCGCCCAGGTAGACGCCGGCATGATTCGGTACAGGTGAGCGGATCTGCATCAGGATCATGTCGCCGCGGCGCGGCTCGCCTTGGATGACCGCGAAGCCCTCCGCCTGCAGCCGGTCCAGGCTGTAGAGGTCCTGCCCCTTCTCCCACCAGTCGTCCTCCCGCTCGTACTGGCTGAGCTGGATGCCCAGCTCGCGGACGTAGAAATCACGCACCAGGCTGTAGCAATCCAGCACGCCGTGGGCGAACTGCCGGCCTACCAGCGGCGCCTCGTAGCCGCAGGGCACTATGGTCTGCAGGTCGCCACATTCGGGGTCAGCCCCAACGCACTGCCCCACGCTCACGACGTGCCACGGCAGGCCGCTGGCCTCGCACATGACGCGGTCGGCATCAGAGGCAACCGCAGACGCGTTCGGGTGACTGTGCACGACGGCCAGCACTTCGCCGTTGTCCTCGGCGTCGGCAAAGTCCTCTGCCGGCAGCCGGAAGTGCTCGCTGGGAGTTGTGGCCAGGTTGCGGCACGGGACGTATATCTCCCCATCGCAGCCGGCCACGATGAGGCCGCAGCACTCGCGCGGGTAGTCGGCCACGGCATGTGCCTGGATGGCCTGCAGGGTGCTCTGTTGCATGGATCTCGCCCATAGAAAAGGCCCGCGCCTGGCGAGCCCTGTGGTGCTGCTGGTGCAGCGCGAATGGTCTGGAGCTGGGGTATGGCGGATCGTCAGGTCCGCAGCAGGCCGGCGGCGGGGAATCCACCGTGCGGAATCGGCTTGTCCTGGCCGAACCGCAGTTGGCAGCTCCGGACCAGTCCGGCGCACACGTCCCTTGCCGGGTCGTCGACCGGCTGGTCGTTGATATCGAAGTAGGCCGAGCCGGTGTAGCCGCAGTAGGGACCTCGATAGCCCCCGTGCAGCAGGGCGCTGCAGATCCTCGTGCATTGCCGCGCGGGCAGCTCCCGCCCGTTGAAGTCGGCCACCGTGGTCAGCTCGAACTCAACCGTTTCGTCGTCCTCGCCCACCTTGCGCTCGATGTACCAGATCTCATCCGGGAAGTGTTCGCCCGGATCAGCCAACGGGTTCCCCGCGGGGAAGTTGGCCGCGTCCAGGTACTTCACCAGCGTCTGCCGGCGGATCAGCTTGGCGCCGGCTAGATCCTGGAACATGCGGCACAGAGCGCCGATCCGGCCGTCGATGTTGCTGACCCTAAGCCGCGGGTTGGGCTGCTGCTCGCTGGTGCGCTCGAAGCCGGTAGCGCTGATCGGCCATGGCCCATATTCCTGGCCCTGCCACCAGATCACCTCCGACTGCAGGTGCTGGTGAAACCAGAGCTGATCTGCACCGAAGCTGGTGCAGTCCAGTTCATAGACCGTGACGCGGCCGCCTGGCTCGAGCTGCTGGGCATCTGCGGTGATCATGCCGCATCGACCTCCGCATCCTCGGTTTGTTCGAGCTCCGGAGCGTCAACGACGACACGTACCGTCAGCAAGTAGACAATGTCCCTTGCCTCTCCGGTCGCCGGATCGGTACACGTGTAGAGCACCGCACCCGCCTCCTGCTGGATGGCCAGACGGATGGTCTGTTCGTCGTTCTCGTCACGGTATACGCTCGCGCGCCACCCGGTAGCCGGCTTGATCCCCGGACCAGCTACCCGATACACACCAGTCGCAACACGAGCGCACGCGATGCCCAAAGCATCAAACGAGCAACCGATGCTTGTGCCAGGAGCATGGTCTCCGTCGAGCACGATCCCGCCATCAGGCTGGATGTTGAACGCTGCAGTGCAGGTGAGCTCCATGTTCATGCTCTCTTGATGAAGTTGTTTGCATCCACCGTCGTGTTTCCCGCGTGCCACAAGGCACTGCCCCTGAAGGTGACAGCCGTTCGGGTGATCGTAAGCACCTGGACATAGGCCGAATTGAAGAAGTCGCCGTCCTTCAACCAGACTTGGCATTGGGACTCGAATCCGTTGGGCCCCGTAGGGACCAGGAAAACACCGGCCAGATCGCTGTTGCTGGCGTTGTAGGACAGGGTGAGCTTGGCTCCGAAATCGCTCGTAGCATTCGCATTGTGGAAGAAGTTCGCGCGACGAACTGCCGTTCCGCCGCCTCGCATGACGAGCGTCCCCGTCATGGCACCGGCTTCACCGCCAGACTTCGGAACAGCCGCCGCAGCTGCAGCACCCGCATTGGTCGCCTTCGTGTCCGCGGTGGCCGCAGCTGTGGCGACGGTACTGATCCGACCATCGAGGTACGCGTCGTTATCGTTGACCTTCCCGAAGGCGATCCTGGCTGGATCGCCCTTCTTGCCGTTCGGCTGGACTGTCTCGATATTGATTGGCTGAAGTGCCATGTTCTCTCCTTACGGCTGGAAAGTCTGTTCGAAGGTGGCCGTGACGCTGTAGGTCAGGCCACCAAGGTGGGAGTCCGTGTAGGTGTCGCAGTAGTAGAGGCCCGTTCCCCACGGGGCGGCCCACCAGAAGGACATGCCGGCGTGTGCATCGAGGAAGGCAATGATCTCGGTGATCACCGCCTTGGGCGCAACGAAGCTCACCTGGTACTTTCTGGCAACGGAATTGATGCCCTCCGCGACCTGCTGTGAGTAACCATCCCCGAACTTTGCACGCCTCACCGACGCAGTCGCTGATCCGCTGCTCTGGCTGGTGGCTTTCCAACTGAATGTGTCGGTCATCAACCTTTCCCCATCACCCTCATAGCGCCGCCGTCCTTCATGGACCGGAGCTGCGCATCGTTGATCTTCATGTCGATCAGCTGCCCGATCTCCTTGCCGAACTGCTGCCACAACGGGGTGTCGGCTGACACATCGGTCGATCCGTCGCTGTTCACCACGACGTTCACGTTCACCTGTGACGACCCTGAGCCGCCGCCATGTGCAGCGACGCCCAGGCGACCATCTGGTCCACGCTGCAGAGGCATGATGGCCTCCGGCCCGGCCTCACCGAACACGCCCGCTCCCTTCGCGAAGGCGAAAAGCTGCGGGGAGCTGTAGACGCCGCCGGAATACGCCGACAGGCTTGGCGATGTGTAGACACCACCGTTGGCATTGCGGCCAATGTTCGCGAGAAGGTCGGAGTTGATCTGCTGCGTCCCACTGGTAGCCGCGGCGTTCCCCGCAGCAGTGACCCCACCGCCCCAGGCACTGGCGATCATCCCGGCAATGCCGACGATGGCCTGCTTTGCGGCAATACGTGCTAGGTCGGCAATGATCGAGTTGGCCAGGTCGCGGAACGACAGCTTCCCGGTCATGGCGAACTGAACCAGCGCGTCTTCCGCGCCCTGGAATGCGTTCGTCAGCGCGGAATGGGCCTGGCCAGCCGCGTTGTTCGCCTCCGTGGCGTAATCCTCGAAGGCGGCTCGGGTGCCGTTGCGCCAGTCTCCCATCGCGGAAAGCCGGCGGGCTTGGTAGTCCATCTCCAGCTGCAACTGCTCGTCCCTGTGCCTAGCCGCATTCGCCGCCAGCTGGTCCCACTGGTCCTGATCGGTGGCCACCTTTCGGTCGCCCAAGCGCTTCAGTTCGTCCTCGTACTCCCGTTGCACGTCCATCTGCCGGCGCAGCTGGGCGACCGCGTCCTGGCCACGGCCGTAGCTCATCAAGTCCAGCTCATTACCCCGACGCCGTGACTCGGTCTGCTGGTCGAAGATGGCCTGCTGGCGGGTTAGCGCCTCCAAGGTCTTCTTCTGCTTATCCTTGGCCTCCACCAGGTCGCCGGTCGTCTTCAACTCCTCCAGCATCGTCCCGATGCGCTTCCGATCCGCTTCGGGAATCTTGGACCCCAGCCTGTCCAGTTCTTCCAGCACCTGCACCCGCAGGCGCTGGCTGACAGTGAGCTTCTCCTCGGTGCCTGACTGCTCTTTGTTCAGAGCTACCTGCTGCTGAATTCTGGCAACGATAGACGTGGCCGGGTTTGTTTTGGAGCCACCGCCCCGGCGCGCTTCTGCCTCAGCGAACTGCTTCCGCGACGCTGCGACTTCCCGGTCGATATCAGCCTGGTCCTTGCCGAGCTTCTTGCCCAGGGCGACGATCTGCGCCTCTTCGGCGAGCTGCTTCTGGCGCTTGGACAGGTTCTGCCCGGCCAGACGATCCCATTCCTGTTGGTCCTTCTTCCGCTGCTCTAGGCGCTTCCGCTCCCCAGCGCTGTCGATCGATTCCTCTGCGCCATTGCCGTAGATCCCTGCCATCGTGACGGTGGGCTTGGGGCCAAGGCCCCAGTACCTCTCGGCGAAGTCATTCGCCGCGCCAAGCAACCCACCCGCGAGCTTTGCCTGGCCTGCTATCGGGGTGAAGAATGATGCCGTCTCCGCCACCGCACCTCGTTTCACCCCCGTGGTGCGCGTGAGGAGGCGATCAGTGAGATCGATGTACCGCCCAAGCTCATTGAAGGCCGATGAGGTGTCGTCCTTTACTGCCTTCCACCACTGGCTGACGCCCGAAAGGGACTCACGCGCCTTTGCAGAAACATCTCCAAGGCTGGCGTGATAGATCCGGATCGCCTCCGTTACCGCCTCTTGCTGCCTCCCTTCTTCTTGAAGCGCGGTCACCCGGTCCAGTTGCGCGCGCGTGAGGAAGTGCTCGGCCTCGTTCAGCTTTAGCAGGCCTTCTACCGGGTCCTTCGCCAGCTCCTTGAACTTGTCGATGGTGGAGTCGATGCTCTGACCAGTCGCTCCTTCCATTTCGGCCGCTGATTCCGACACCAAGCGGAACTGTTCGCCAGTGAACCGGCCTGATGCCGCAACCTGAGTCAGCGCCGCCAGGGCCTTGCCCCGTGTTACACCGCCAAGGTTGTCCATCTGCCGAGCGAGCGCCGCAATCTGCTCGGCACTGGTTCCGGCATAGTTTCCGGTCGTGATCAGCGCCAGTTCCGCCTGCCGCTGCGCCTCTCCGACCTGATACCAAGCCACGCCAAGCGCTGCAGTCGCCGCGGCTGTGGCTGTGAGCGGGTTGATCATCGACAGCAGCTGCGACGCCAAGGCGGCGGCCGCTGGCCGGATGCCGCCGAACATGTCCTTGAGCTGTCCGCCCTGCTGCAGGAAGACAGTCAGCGGGTTCTGCCCACCCTGCAGGCTCACAGCAATGTCGGTGATCTGCGCGGGCACGCCGCGCATTGCCGCTGCCTGCTGGGCCGCGCTGACACCGTATGCATTCAGCTCCTTTCCGGAGCGCTTGGCCGCAGCTTCAGCGCGGGCCAACTTCTGTACGATCTCGTCCAGCACCGGCCCACTCGTGCGCAAGGCAGCGTTGTAGGCCAACTGCTGGGACCGGGTCATGCCCAGGGTGTCCGCCTGGCGCACCAGCGTATCGACGCGCGAGCGCTCAGCGCGCGACAGCTGCTGATACTGCTGCTGTGCGCTGCCCGACATGTCGGCGACACCGCGTTTTGCTGCAGTGATCGCACTGTCGAACTGCTGCGTATCGACGACCAGGTCGATTCGAGCCGCGCCAATTGATTGGTCGGTCATGGTCAGCCCTTGCAAATTTCGGTTAGGGCAGCGCCCTCAATGATGCGTATCGCGGCCATCACCTCGGCCCGGCGATCACCGGTCAACCCTTCGCGGTCAAGCTCTTGGAACACGACGTTGTAGTCCAGCCCAAACGGACCTCCGGCGCTTGCACGCCACTGGGTGGAGACCCGCGAGAAGATCTCGATAGGCAGCGAACACTCGGGCCACAGCTGCACGTCCGGCGGCTGGTAGTGCTTCGCTTTGAGGCCGACCTGGGCAAGCTCGGCCTCGGTGGGGGCGCGCCAGTACAGCGCCCCCACCGCCTCGATCAGTTTCCCTTGCGGGCCACCTGGATCGCCTGCGCATAGCCGGTGATGATCACCGCATCCAGGCCGATCTGCTGCTGCAGGGCCTCATCCACGCCGGCGGTATCCAGCGACACGTCCGCATCCCATTCCGCCACCATGTCCAGGATCGCTTGAGCCGGCGTGATCTCCTGCCCCGCCAGGCGTTGCAACAGCGCCGTGTACGCCTCCTGTGTCAGGTGCCGATAGATCAGGTTGAGCTTCTGCTCGCGGCCGTGGCCGATGATGGTCAACGATGCCTTGAAGGTCTCCGGGGCCTTTACCTTGAACATCAGGCGCCCTCCACCAGGATCGAATCGGCCAGGGCGGTGAACGTCGCGGTGGTGCCCATCGGCGTGTTCGCGGTCATGGTCGGGTCACCGTCGTAGCTCAGGTAGCCATACCAGTACAGAACGTCACCGCCGGCAAGCTTGGCCCGCAGCACCACCGGCTCGCCCTTGGCGTCGACCGTCTTCAACGCCGGATACCAGGGCTTGGACGGGTCGTAGTAGAGCGGGATGGTGATGGTCTTGGCGTTCTTGAAGGTCGGGATCTGGATCTGGCGGCCGGTCGGGTCCTCCAGCAGGATCCCGCTCCAGTACTGCTGTTCTCCGCCGGCGGTGGTCGGATCGCCCTGCTGGTCCAGGTCGATGAAGGCGGCCGCCTTTCGCAGCGAGCCGGCGCCGCTGGTGCCCGGGTACAGGGTGGTATCGGTGGTGTCGGTGCCGAGCAATTCGATTGCACCGGTGGATTCGGCGCCAGCGCGGGTCGTGCGGTTGTTCAGGGCCGGCCAGCCCGGGATCTCCAGCACCACCACGTCGTCGGTGTCGACTGCATTGGCCGCAATGCTCGCCAATGCCGGCGCCGCCTTGGAGATGCCAGTGGTTGCGATCTTGGTGGCCAGCACCGGCGCGAAGCCGAACTGGGTGCCCTTCGGGAGCTTGAGTGCCATGTGTTGTCTTCCTCTGGTTGAAAACGAAAAGCCCGGCGCATGGCCGGGCTGATACGGGGTTGGTGGGTCACTTACGGGTCAGGGAACCAGAGCCCGAAATCGAGACGGGCGCCGTATGCCTTGATGGGCGCCTCGTACATAGCGACTGCGGCGCCATAGGGCTCGGAATGCGGAACGCCGGTACAGATCACATCCTCGATACGACGGATCAGCGTGTTGGCCTCGGGCCTGGACTTGGACCAGATGGTGATCTGCACCCGCGCATGCTTGTGGTCCGGCATTGATCCTTCGAGGAACCACAGGGCTTGGCCTCCGACCTGCTGATAGAGCGCGAACGGGAAGACCGGCTGGTCCGGCGGAACGTCGGGATAGAAGCGTCCCTGTACCAAGGGCGCAATCAGGGCATGGAGGGACGGTTCGTAGCTCATCCGCTGCCTCCTCGCGCCTCACGCAGCAGCTCAGGAAGCCGCTCCCTGCCCCTTTCCACCATCGCCGCCTGCGCGCGCGACAGGGACGCCTCGTACCCCGGCCTGACGAAGGGGTTAGCAGGGACCCATTTTGGCTGCGCCAGCGGTGCACCCAGTGTCCAGGAGCCGTCCTTATCCTGGTAGACCGCATGCGTCTGCCAGTGCCCGAACTCCACCAAATGCCCGTGTGGCGCCTTCTTGGCGTTCCACGAGATCGAGTACACCTGCCGACTGTCGGTGGATCGGCCATCCCGGTATGCCAAGTAGATTGCGTCGCGGAGACTGCCGGGGCGCAGGCTGCCACCTTCCTCCGTGCCGACCGGTGCCCGCAGCTTCACCTCATCCCGAATGACCTGGCCACCTGCAACGCCCATGGAGCGCGCGAGACTGACGCGGGAGTCGAGAAGCGCGTCGAGTCCCTTCACCGCGTCGGAAAAGTCAACATTGGCCTTGATGCTCATCCGCTGTTGCCTCCCTGCTCAGTGATGATGAAGCCCTTGGCACGATCTTTTAGGTCGCGAATTACGCCCTTGACCTCAAAGATCAGGCCCTCGTGAACGATCCGCATGGACTCATCGACCGCGAACGACTGCAAAGTGGCGAATCGGACCATGAAGCTGTAGCGTGCGATCGACGCCGGCACGCCGCCGGCCAAGCTTGCGCGAATGGCGCCGAGTCCGGTTTCATTGGCGATTCCCGCCCATACCTCCGCAACCAGCTCCCAGCCCTGAACAGGCTGGCCCCAGTCATCGGTTCCCTCGGCTGGGCGCTCGATTCTGATCCTCCGGTTGAGATCTGACGTTCTCATGGCGTCATCACCCGCCTGTAGGGCCGAAGAAGCGGAATCACACCCATCGGTAGTTCGACGGCGGTTGCTCCGATCACCACCGCCGCCTGGTTGTCCCACAAGTGCGCCAAGGTCAACCGGACGGCTGCAACCACGCTCGGGTTGACGACCATTCCAGCCAGGTTCCGCGACAAGGCCAGATCGGCCGACGCCTTGCGTTGCCTGGCGACGGAACGCATCGCCGCTGCTTTGTCCGCATCAGGCTCAGAATCAGCTGCCGTCATGGCCGCAGAGTAGGCCGAGGCAGCTGCCGCAGCTGCAGCCGGGAACGCGTCCAAGGCGCCGTCCAGTGCTGCTTGGTCGGCGAATAACGATCGGTTGAGGTATGCCGCCGCCGCATCTTCGGCCGATGCGAGCAGCGCCGCCAGCTCTGCATCGGCGTAATCCCCATCGACCCTGCATTGGGCGCGGCACTGCTCAGGCGTCAACAGGGGCATGGCTCACTCCTTCTTGCCGTCGGCCAGCGCCGCGGCCAGCTTTTCAGGACCCCAGCGCTTGTCGAACGGGATACCTGCGGCTTCAAGCTGCGCCATCAAGGCTGGCTTGTCTTCGGCAGCGACCTGGCCCTTGTCGTCCTCGCCGGACAGCTTGTCGACGGTCTCTGCGATCAGCGCCTCGCGTGCGTTGTCCTCGAGCGCGTTCCAGTCCTCCACCGACAGCCCCGAGGCTACGTGTGCGCGGCCAACCACGTCGCCCAACGACAGGACACTGCCGTCGGAAAGCTCGAAGCTCTCCGGCTGAACACTGGAGCCCAGCAGGAACGCGGGCGGCGTATCTGCCATCAGGCTGAGAGCACCGACAGAGAGTGCGCCGGCCTCCAGCTCGGGCGGGCAGTCATTGCCGGCAACGAACTGGACGGGATAGATCTCGCCTTCCGGCACTCCACGGAAGGGCTTGATGAACTTTGCCATTGCGGCTCCTCGATCACAGGAGGGATGCCGGGCGGCGCGAGGCCGCCCGACGGGTGGGTGATCAGGCCGAAGCCGCGATCTTGAGGGCGCGCATCGGCTCGGGGTTGTGCACACCGCCGCCCACGCGCTTGGTGGTGTAGAACATCACGTAGGGCTTGTTGGTGTACGGGTCGCGCAGCACGCGCACGCCCTTGCGGTCGTACACGGTGTAGGTCTGCTTGAAGTCGCCGAACAGCGCGGCGATGGCGTTTGCTGCCACATCCGGGATCGCGGCCACGTCCTGCACCGCAAAGCCGGCCAGGGTCGACGGCTGACCCGCCACCAGCGACGGCTGCCACAGGTAGTTGCCCTGGGCATCCTTCAGCTTGCGCACCACACCCTGGGTCTTGCGGTTGAGCGCGAACTTGGCGCCCGCGGTGAATGCCGACGGCAGGTCATAGACCAGGTCCAGAATGCTGTCACCGTTGATGCCGGCCGCCAGCCCGCTGTTCACGGCCTTGATGGCACCGAACGGGTGCTTGGCCGCGTTGGCGCCGCCTTCCACGTAGGTCAGGATACCGAACGGCTTGTTGACGCCATTGCCGGAGAAGAACGCGTCGCCCTCCTGCTTGGCGAACTCCAGCTCGACCTCGCCGGCCAGCCATGCCTCCAGGTCAATCTCGGCATCGTCCAGCAGCTGCTGGGTCGCCGCCGGATTGGCGTAGATTTCGCCCCAGCCGAAGCTGAGCGGACGCAGCTTTGCCGTTGCGGTCTCCGGGCGGGGATCTTCTTCGCCCACCCAGCCCGACGAAGTGCCGCCGGTGTTGTAGAGCTTGGTCAGGCCCGCACCGGAGCAGGGCTGCACGTTGGCCAACTGCCGCATATCCGACACGATGACCAGGCGATCAGTGATCGAACGATCCCATTCGACCGGGGCCAGGTATCCACCTTCATCGGCCGCGCCCTTGTTCAGGGCCGCCTGCACTTCACCCTTTCGGAAGTGGGCACGGAAGGAATCGGTGTACTCGGCATCGGCGACACCGCTGCCGGCGCTACCGCCGCCCATCTGGAACGCGGCCATCTGGGTGTTGGCTTGGTCGACCGCAGCCTGCAGGCGGGTGATATCGGCATTGATGTTGTCGACCTTCAGGGCCTGCAGTGCATCGGCGCTGCCCTTCTTGATCTCTTCGAGCTGCTTGGTGTGCTCGGCCTTGAACTCGGCGAATGCCTTGTTCAGCGACTCCACCAGCGCCTTCACGTCGGGCTGGCTGCCACCATCGGCGCGCACGGAAACGAGGCCGCGCGGGACGCGGCCGTGGGTCATCTTGGTCATGTGTTGGCCTCTTAGGCTTTGATGTTGTCGAGAAGGCCCTGCAGCAGGGCCGAGGTTTCGTTGCCGCCAGCGCTCGGCGTAGCGGACCCGGCAGCGCTCGGCTTGCCGTTGAACAGCGATTTCAGGGTGTCGCGTCGCATGGATCGGGAGTGGCCGGCCTTGGCCATCGCCGCCTCGACCAAGGCCAACGCCTTGCGCCCACCCGATGCCTGCTTGGCATCCTTGGTGGCGGCAGCCCCATCGAGCAGACCATCGGCAAAGCCGTCCTCCACCGCCTGGGTGGCACCGATCCAGGTCTCCTCGTCCATCATCCGAGCCGCCTCGGCCTCGGTGACGCCCGAGCGGGCCGCGTAGACCTTGGCCATGGCCGTGTCGAAGGGCTCCAGCAGCCTTGCCGCGTCAGCCATGTCGTGCCGATTGCCGATGGCCACCGCCCAAGCGTTGTGGATCATCAGGAACGATCCGTCGCCCATCAGGATCTCGTCTCCGGCCATCGCAATCACCGAGGCCGCCGACGCGGCCAGGCCCATGACCTGGACCGTCACCCTGCCCTGGTGCTCGCGCAGCAGGTTGTAGATCGCGACACCTTCGAAGAAGTCGCCACCGGGCGAGTTGATGTTCACCACCACATCTTTGGCGCCGATGGCGCGTAGGGCGGCGCTGATCCGTTTGGCGGTGACGCCGGTCCCCTCCCAGTTTTCGCCGATCGAGTCATAGATCGAGATGCTGTTCGCGTCGTTGCCGGCGGCGCGTACTTCGGGCTCCCAGCGTTCGAGCGCATCGGGACGCATGTCGAACTGGGCGGCGCCGAGCCGTCGCTCGGCACGGATTTCAGGCAGCTGCCGGAGGCTCATTGCTCTTTCCCTTCTGTGTCATGGGGTTGATCAGGTCGTTGGCCCCTGGCTGATCCGATTCCGGATAGTCCAGCAGGTCGCGGACCTCGTTCTGTGTGTGGAACGGCGCCGTACCGCCAGAACCGAGAGCGGCCTTGAAGAACTCGGCCTGATCCTTGAGCGTGCCGCGCATCAGCGCCCGCACGTTGAACTTGGGCTGGTAGCGCTCCAGGTCACGCTCGTCGATCAGCGATCGCGCGACCGCCTGCTCCCAGTTGGTGAAGTGCTCCAGCATCGTGTACTGCAGGAAGAAGATGCCCAGCTGCTCGATGCCGGTGCCCCAGCTGGTATCGCTCAGGAACAGGAGCGGTCGAGGCACGCCGTAGAGCCTGGCCACCTCCTCCACCTGTGCGCTGCGGTTCTCGACGTGCTGGGCCTCTTGGGCGGTGCTGCCGAACTTGTTGGCCTTGGCCCCCTCCTCCAGAAGCATCCATTTCTGGGCTGCTGTCGCTCCAGCGTACTCAGTGTCCAGTGACCCACGCATCCGGCCATAGGCCATGTCGCTCAACGCCTGCGGAACCTCAATGGCGCCGCCGGCCATGTTGCCGGTCTCAAAGATCCGGCTTGCTGCCTGTTCCGCATCCAGAGCCAGGCGGATGGCCCGATCTGCCAGCTTCATCCTGGACAGGCTCGTCACGCCGTCCACGGATAGGTCACGGATGTGCAGCACTTCCTCCTGCTTCAGGATCACCTCGCCGCGTTTCTTGCTGTTGTACCGGTAGATCATCCGCCAGTCGTCGCCAAGCTCAGCGCGAACCGCGAGGGAATCCATCGGGATGAGGTGGATTGGCCGGCCGGCGGACCACACGATTCTCGCGTAACCATCGCCATGCCGCTGCCGGGCCAGCTCCATCTGCCGCTTGAACTCCAGCGGCGTCTGCCACGGATTCGGCTTGATCTTGAGTAGGCGGTGCGCGGGATGCTCAACGGCTATCCGCTTCTTCCCACCCGACTCAACCAGGTTCAGCGGCAGCATGCCGATGGTCCCGCAGATCAGAGACAGGCAGCGGAGTACCGCCATATTGCGCAGCTGGTAGCCGCCACCGCCATGGCCGGCCTGCGATCGGATGAATTCCAGTAGGGCCGGGTCATCCATTCCGGTGAACTGGCCGGCCTCAGCCCGCGCGTTTTGTGGAGGAGGCGAATCAAGGACGGCCGGAGGGTTCCAGTACCGGTCCAGGGACGCCAGATCATCGGCATTGAAACGAGACATGAGGTTCCTTATAGGAATCGGATGCCGCGGCTCTCGTAAACAGAGATACCGCGAGCAGTGGGATTGAGCGCCATCAACGAGACCGCATTGAACAACGCCATCAGCGGATCGATCTTTGCTGTTCCGCTGACTTGCTTGGTGATCGTGATGGCGTTTCCGGTCGGAACCACCTTTGCATTGCCCACTGACCAAGCCATCAACGGCTGCCCTGCGTGAACAAGGTCGCCGCCGGCCAATGCGCGTTCGGTCGTCTTGATGGCGCCGTTGAGCTTCCAGCCTTGGGAGACGGCCACAATCTGCTTGAGGTCGATGCCCCGATCCTCTGTGGTCAACTCGTCAACGACGGCCCCGATGCCTGCCGGGTCTACGCCGACGCCATTCTCTTCCGGCATAAGCCCCGCCAGCTTGATCCTGCAGATGGCGTCGGCCAGCTGATCCACGTCCTGGCCGGGAAGCTTGACGATGGTGAGATCACCGACCCGCTCGAATTCGCGAAGCATGATGACGATATCCTTGCGCCGCTCCAGCACGATCTCGTGCGCCCAGGCGTGAACCCAGGCCAGCCACTTGCGCGTTTCCCGCTCACGCCCTACCGCTGCCAGGCCCAGAAGATCGTCCAGCCCACCACCGTCGATCCCAGTGGTGATCACCTCGCAACGCTGCAGCAGATCATCCAGCGTGGCCACAAGCTCCGGACGGGCCTGCTGTTGCCAGAAGTCCGCGCC
The DNA here is from genome assembly GCF_052751275.1 of Stenotrophomonas muris. Classification (NCBI taxonomy): domain Bacteria; kingdom Pseudomonadati; phylum Pseudomonadota; class Gammaproteobacteria; order Lysobacterales; family Lysobacteraceae; genus Stenotrophomonas; species Stenotrophomonas muris. The sequence continues at coordinate 1,780,610 of NZ_CP199879.1, forward strand.
GGCCCAGCGATCCGAACGTAGGTTTAGCCCCACCTCGACGTTGGCGTGCTTGGCCAGAAAGCCTCGTAGCGAGTGCTCACCAGCCTGGTCAGCCTTCTCGTACTCTCGCCGCAGGAACTCCGAGTCCACCGACACCCCGAAGTTGGGATTGACCAGCGGCATGTTCTCCAGCTTCAAGTGGTCGCCGGCAGCTACCATCTCAGGCGGATGCTCATAGAGCACCGGTAACGACTGCGGATCCACGATCTTTCCATCGCGCACATCGCGCATGCGCTGCAGGTCTTGCTTGAACACCCCGGCCGGCGGTTCATCAGACTGCGTCGTCAGCTTGATGACTATCCCCTCTGGGCGTGACGCCAACCCACCCACCGCTTCGCGAAACATGGCCTCGGCGTTGGGCCTCTTGCCGAACAGCCATTCCTCATCGATCAGTACCCAGCTGGCCTTCTTGCCGCCAACTGTTTCGCTATCGGCGGCCACCACCTTCAAGGTAGCCCCCATCGTCCGATGGGTAATGGTGCGCACGTGGTCCTGGACGTGGAACAGCTCGGACAGGTCTTCATCGACCTTGATCATGTCGCGGGCAGGTGCGAAGGCGTTGTTGGCGATTTCCACGGTCGGCGCCAGGATGATCATCTCCGCCGACACACGCCAGTTCAGGATCAGGGCGGTCACCATGATCCCAGCCGCCAGCGTGGACTTGCTGTTCTTCTTGGGAATCAGCATCAGCACTTCGCGGATCAGCCTACGACCGGTCTCCGCGTCGTACGCGCCAAAGATGGCCGCCACAAAGTCGAATACCCATGGCTCGCAGGCCTCCCCGAACGTCGGACTACCAGGGGCATCCACGATCCGTAGCTGCTTGAACACCCTCAGCGCCTCTTCCGCCTGGTCGGGGTAGATCGGCGGCGGAATGATGCTCCTTCCCGTCCGCAGTCGATCTGCCCAGTCCAGGCAGGCCGTTGTGTAGGCGATTCCCATCTCAGTTCATCCGCGGACGTGGCGGGGCGGAGGGTGCGAAGCGACCTGCGACGGCCTGTGCCTTCTTCTGGCGCTCCTCCTTCTTTCCGCCCTCCCCCTTCTTTGTGTGGGTGTAGGGCAATGCGGCCGAGGCCGCTTTCACTTGGAGCGCCGTTGCAGCCACGCGCCCCAGTGCAATGTCCTGGAGCAGGGTCAGCATGTCCTTTTCTTCCTGCTCAACCGGCACAGATTTGGTGCGCTTGAGGGCGCCACCGCCGGGTTGAGCCTCCAGCGAGACCTTCACTGCCGATGCCTTGGCATTTGCTGATTTCTTTGGTGGAACCGGGATCGGCGGCTTAGGCTTCCGACCTGCGCCAGGCCTTGCGCCGCCCGCGTTCTTTCGTGGGCCGCCGCTCTTGCCTTTGACGCCTGCCATTTGCTGATTTCCTATTCCAGGCGGGAATTTTTTCTGTGAATGGGGAGACGACCGGTCTAGGTCTGGATCCGATCCATACTTTCAATGCCCCCTCGGTATGTTTAGGGGTCGCGCCGTGGGACACGACCTGTGAAACGCATTGGCGCGGTCAGGGCGTACGCTCCATCCGCTGCTTCGCACCGTCGTGGCACAACTTGCACAGCGACTGGTGATTCTTCGGATCCCAGAACAATCGATGGTCGCCCCGATGCGGGACGACGTGGTCGACCACAGACGCGGCGGTGGTAACGCCTGCGGCTTGGCACATGACACAGAGAGGATGCGCCTGCAGGAACCGCTCTCGATACTTCTGCCACTTATAGCCGTAGCCGCGCTGCGTGCTGCTCTTGTCCGGGCCGCGCCAACTACCTGGTGCAACGTTCTTGAGCCGCGCCGGGACCGGCTTCAGCCGGCCCGGGACGGTGTGCAGGCGAGCCATCAGAACTCCTCCACTTCCCAGCCACCGCCGTCGCGCTTGCGCCTGAGCTTCACGGCGATGAAGCGGAATGGGTACGTGGCTGCTGCGATCTTGATCTTGGCCCGGGCGTCGTCCTGCCAGTGCCCCTTCACCTCGTGGCACTCCATGACACCGTCGGCAGCCATGACTGCAAAGTCCGGGGTGTAGAACGTGTTGTCGGCCAAGCGCAGCTTCATGCCCTCGAACCGGTGCCACTGGACCCCGCCTGCGGCCTGCAGCGCGCGCAGCCGCTCGGCATACGCGGCCTCTGTCTTGTTCATCTCGCCAGTCTTCAGCCGGCCAAGCGCCAGCAAGCGACGCGCGGCTCCGGTCTTAGCCGCCATCACTGCGCCCCAAGCTGCTGTTCGATATCGGCAACACTCTCGCGCACCTCTACCCACTTGCCGTCCACGGCCATCTGCACGTTCGCCGCCACACCGTGCCAGCGCTGGCTCGGGCCGGCCTGCTGGATCATGGCGATCTGGCCAGGGCTCACCAACAGCGCGCGGCCGTGAATGTCGGTCAACCGGATCATGGGCTCACCTCGCCACAGAACGTCAGGCTCAGCTGCGGGTCAAGCTGCTGGAGTCGCTGCTGGTGCTCCACCTTTCGGCGCTTCCAGCGGTTCATGTCCTTGGCACAGTTGGAGACGTGCTCCCGCTCTTGGCGGTATTCCACATAGGCCACGTTCCAGCGCTCCATCGCACCCGATGCCTGGGTGCGGATGAACTCGGCCATCCGGTTGAATGCACGAATGAAGGCCCAGCGAACCTCCGCAGCCTTCTTGCCGGTGAAGGCCAATGCCACGGCCATGAAGCCGTCCTTGGTCATCAGGTAGTACCGCTGCGGCTTGCCGTTCTGTAAGTGATTGATTTCATGACAAACCTCAAAATTGAGTTTTGCCGATTCGTCCGGCGCGTCCTCCACGGCCTTGTGGATCGTGCGCAGAACGTTGTCGTGCCGCTTTCCGAAATACTTGGCAATGCGCCTGCTGTCGGTCATTGGCTGCCCGCCGGCCAGCATCACCATGTCCTGGATGGAGTCGATGTTCATTACCTGCTCCTACTGGATCTGCCTGAAGAGGAAGCGCGGCCAGCCTGTCGGGCAGGACGGCAGACGTTCGGTAGCGAACCTAGGCCGCGCTTGAAACGAGAAACCCGGCACTTGGCCGGGTCTCAATGTGTTCTGGGTTGGAATTCGGTTTCCCGACTATTTGCGGTCAGCCGCAATCACCGCTTGGCAGGCTCGGACCTGGTCGTCGGAATCGCGCCCGATCTGAACAAGATCTCCCGCGACCTCTGCTCGTAGTTGGGCATGCGCATCACGTTCGACGGCGCCGGCGACGGCTTCGGACAGGCGAGCGGTATTGCAGGTGGCGAGGTCGTCGCGCAGCTGGAGACGACCAGCGCGCAGGTCAGCCACAACAGCAGCAGGGACGGTCGCGGCCGCAGTCCGGTCTTCTTCATGCTTAGCTCCAATGTCGGCCAGCTGCAGAGCCTTGCTCTGCTCGGTGGCGCGGGTCTGGTTCACCTGGTCGGCGACTGCCGATGCGCCGGCGGCGCGCAGGGTGGCGTTGCTGGCATCGGCCCGGTCGCCACGCCAGGCCCAGCCAGCACCGAACATTGCGCCTGACCACAGGACGAACGCAGCAACCGCGATGGTGATTCGGTTCATTCGGACCCTCCTGCCTTGATGGTGTCGCTGTCCGGGTCAAACGGCGGTGGCTCCAAGCCGGCCGCGCGCATCAACCCTTCCAGCCGGTAGATGTGGCGGATCAGGCGCAGTTCCCTGGCCTCCATGCGGCCAACCCGTTCGCCCAGCCGGGTCACTTCCTCGCGCATCAGCTGGATCACGTTGACCTCGGCCCCCTCTCTGGCTGTCTCTACGAACTGCTTGCGCCACCACAGCGCCACACCGCCAGCCCCAACCATCAGGCCGCCGACGGCCGTGCCGATTGCCTGCCAATCCACGTCGACCCCGATCATGGCGCCGCCGTCCCGCCGGCCTTGCAGTACACCGCCAGCAGGTCGGCCAGCTTGTGTTCGTGCTGGCCGTAGCCCGCGCCAGGCAGGCTCGCCCAGGTCTTGCGGACGGCCCTGATGGCTTCCTCGATCTTCCCCGCTTGGATCAGCGGCAGCGCGCGGCGCTCCCGGATCTGCTGCAGCGCAATCAGGTCCTGGCTCAAAGGCGAGAAGTCCTTCAGGCCGAGCGTCTTCTTGTAGGCGTCGTAGTAGCGGCGCAGCAGCTGGTAGCGGCCGGCTGCGGTGGACTGGATCTTGAGCTTCGGAAGGTCCACCAGCACGCGCGGGTGGTCGGCATAGCTCTTGAGCAGTTGGCCGCCGACGATCACGTCATAGCCGCGATCCTTGGTGGGCTGCTTACAGTTGTCCGTTCCTTCGGACCAGGCAAGCATGTCGAGGAAGGCCACGACGTTCACGCCGCCTGCCTGTTGTGCGGTGATCTGCGCCATAGCAACTTCTCCTAGCTGTCAGCCTCACAGTGGTTGAGGCAAGACGATTGATTTGCCGAGGGAACAGACGTTTCCACTATTCCTGGCGCGCAAAGCCCCCCGCTCAATGCGGGGGGCACTTTTTTTACTGGTACAGATCGCGCCAGGCCTGCATCTGTTGCGGCTGGTGCTGGCGGAACTGAGCCTTCATTTCATTGAGCAGCTGATCGAGGTTGCCGTGGCTCATGAAGTTCAGGTACATCGCCGTGTAGCCATTGTTGTAGTCGCCAGCAGTCACTCCGGTCTCACCGCGACTGATGTGCCAATGCAACAGCTGATAGAGACCAGCGAGCACTTCGCCATGCAGATACCACTCAGCCATCTCATCTGGCGACGCCGGGGGAACGTACTGACGCGTGTCCCTGCTGTGGCCGACCTCGTGAATCAGGAGCGTGGCGGTGTACTTCGATTCCTGAAAATCCGCCATGCCGCTGTCGACAAAATCCTGCCGAATCCGGATCACTCCATTGTAGAAGTCCGCTTGGTGGGTCAGACCAGGCGTGGGCTGGATCATCCCGCCGGCCTCCAGGAACTGCTTCAGGTCTTTGGAGAAAGCTCGGTCGGACAGAACGACGTTGATGACGTTCTGCCCCAGCTTCAGGAGCTGAGGATTCCAAGCAAGGAACAAGTAGATTTCGTCCCATTCCGGATCGGGGACGTCTTCGATAGGCTCTCCAGTGTCCTCCCGCGGACCGGCGAAATCGCCAGCGCCCGCAGATGCAAGCGCGCCCCCCCAGTAGCCAGAATTTGCGGAACCACCGCCCTTCGGGGGGTACACGTTGATGGCGGGGAGGTTAGTAGTGCTAGTCATCATTTTTCTCCAGCTCGGTCGCACGCGATTCGATTGCGCGTGCGCAGCGCACTCATCGCGAAGAGTGCTGAATAGACCTCTCTGTTGAGAGCGTCCCGCGATGATGGAGAAGCTATAAATTGATCCGCGGGACTCTCAATCCCGCACTCTTCTGACCGCTGTTAGTTGAAGGCGAATCCTTTCTCTCAGAACGACGTAGATCCCTGCATTCGTTCATAGATCCATTCGTAAGGTTTTCGCCACTTCGCCCTGTAGGTGGACTCGTCGCGGCCGATCGATGCCGCCCTTTTTCGATCACTATGACCGGCAGTGCCTATTGCTGTGCACGCTGGGCAGAGACTCTTTCGCAGCTCATGCGACCGAATGCCGCTGCCCTTGCAGTTGCTGCACAAGGGCCGCTCCGAAACCTCACATTGAACAGCTCGCTCGATCGTCGCAAGCATGTCCAGCACGCTCTTCGGCCAGAGACGTCGTCTGACGCTCTCCAGCTCGATACCGGCGGCATGTAAAGCCTCGCGGCGCGCGCGACTTGGGCTGCGCTCATGCTCGACCCAGTACCTACAGACGGAGAGCTTGATTTCTGCCTCGAGTAGCCTGTGCCGCTGCTCGCGGAACTCATGTACGACAAAGGTGACCAAGGCATCGCCTTGGCCACCATTAGTAGGATAGGTATCCATGTCTCAGCTGTTGCGACATTAGTTAAGCAAGCTTCACTCGCTCTCCGGAGAGCGGCAGGGCTTGAGCCAATGGCACGCGGCTGAAACGCGTGTACGGCGGCGGCGCCCCGGTGCTTGCAGGCATCGGGGCGTCGCTCTGTTTGTTGCGGGATTGAGGCGGGTGGCAATGATGTTGCGTGACCGGCATAACAAAAGCCCCGGCTTGGCCGGGGCTTGCGTCTGGACGGTGGAAAGAATGCACCTGTTTTCGATGACCTTGGAAGTCATCGCTACGAGGCCTTTGAAAGCGCCCTGTTGAACTTCCTTGCAGCGCGCGACTCGGCGGCCCGGAAGCTGGCCAGCATCCACTCGTACACTGGTCGCCAGAACCTGCTATAGGCGGACCAATCGGCACCGATGGAAGCCGCACGCTTACGACCGCTCAGTGGCTCATGGCCGCTACCACCGCACTCCACGCAGTTCACGACACCTGCGACGCGCGGGTCCAGCAGAACCCGCTTGCCACAGCAGTGCGAGCACTCTCGCGCGCCGGCCATTTCAGCGATCACCGCCCCGGCCAGAACTCCCAACTGTTCCATCGTGTTGTTCGGCCAGGCAGCAGCGCGCGCGTCGTCCAGAGCCTTTTCCGTACGGAGCAGCTCCCGCCGCTGCGCCTCCGTAATCGACCCACCGCACCAGCCCATGCTGGCCTTGGCAATGCCGTAGTCAGTGCGCGCGTCGGCAAGAGCGTGCATCTGGCGGGTGAACTCGGGCGCGACCAGGGAGATGACCGCCTGGCGCAGCTGCTCGCGTCTCCGCTGACCACTCTCCGGCCACCACAGCGCCTCCAGCAGTTCGCGACCAAGGCCGGCCGGGACGTACGCCAAGGCGGCCAAGATTTCCTCAGTGCTCGGTCCACCAATGCTTCCGTCGAAGCTCAGTGCCCTCGGCCCCGTCCGGCTCGACAGCAGTTCGCGTGCCTCGTTCATTCCCATGTGCCTTCCCCTTGGTGGTTTGCTCGTGCAGCGCGCGATCGCGCATCGTGGTCATTCAGTGCGGGCCTTTTGAGGGCCTCTTTCTCTGTCCGGTTGTGGCCCGTCAAGAAGGCACCTCCGGGCCGGCCGGCTCGGCCGCAAAGTGCGTGATCTTGGGGTTGTCACCCCGCCAGCTCCCGAACACCGGCCGGTTGCTCACCGAGTCCCACAGCATCAGCCTTGTGCCGTCCTGCGGCGCCTCGGCTATCGGCTTCCAGTTCGGGGCCAAGGCCGCTCGGATCGCGCAGAGCGCGGCGGCCGTTGGAACGATGCCAAGCTGTGGGATCGACAGATCCATCATCAGCTCGGCAGTGACGCCGTCCGGTGGCAACCTCATGGCTTTGCACAGGAGGCTTCGCGCGGCGTGCTCAAGCGCGCTCATGCTCGCTGCTCCCAGCTGGCCGTCAGGTGCTGCACCTTTCCGCCGCGCGCCTTGAACTGCTCCACCGTCTCGGCCGGGCCATCGGCGAGCACACGTGCCTTGGCTCGCTTGGGCCGGGACACCGTGTTGTGGTCCATCCGCCGCTCGCGGGGCGCACGCTGGGGGTTGATCTTCGGCGCCATGGCCGTCGTCTTCTTCATGCTGCCGCCCTCAGTTCGTTGATGTAGGTCTGGTTTGCAATCAGCTCGTCGTCGGAGCCGTACGTCTCGTGGAACGTCCGCGAGCCATCCAGCAGGCTCGGGCCGTAGATCTGGCGCATCGTCGCGAAGGTGTTCCCCTCCATCGGATGCCGCATGTGGTGCCATTTACAGAGGCCGTAGCCCTCCATGTGACCGCGCCGCAGGTTCCCGCTCTTGGCGTGGTTGTAGTCGCAGCCGTACACCACCAACTCCGGGTCCAGCAGGCCCTGCATCTGCAGCGCCAGGCAGGCCATGCACGGGCCCGTCTTGGCCAGTTCGATCCGGGCCGCTTCTTCTCTGGTCGGCGGTGGTGCGTTCGACCACATCAGCGCAGCTCCGGGATCGGGCCGGCATAGCGGGTGATAGGGATCCGCCGCATGCCGTCGCGCCAGACAGTCATCCCGCGCGTCGCGTAGATCACCAGCGGCTTGATCCCGTAGCCGTAGGCCAGATACCAACCCGCCTCCGCAACCGGCTCGCTCACAGGACGCACTTCGACGTTGAAGTGATCGGGGCTCATGCGGCTTTGCCCTCCAGCAGCGCCACGATCTCGGCCAAGCGCGCGCGGGCTCGGTCGTCCGCTGTCGGCGATGCCTCAACCGTTCCGGCCAGCAGCGCCACCGGGTTGAAGGATGGGGTGGCGGGCGGAAGTGCCAGGTGCTCTGCCACCTGTTCCTTCAACAGCTGGCCAGCGGCCACCGCTTCCCGCAGTACGCTGTCCCGACCGGACACGTCGCCGCCGAGGGATAGCTGGTAGGCGGCCGTGCGGTGTGCAGCGCGCGCTTCCTTCACCAGCCGGGTGTACACCTCCAGGAATGCCGGCCGGGCCGCGATCTTGTCGCCCGCCTGCACCAGCGGCAGCGCCGCCGCCCACGCGTCGCGGGTCTGCTCAGTCCACACCACGGTCGCACCTTCGTCGGCGGCGCGGATCGCGTTGGCCCATGCCTCATTCGGTGCCGGGTGGCCGTCCTCGATGCGTTCGAGGATCGCCGCCAGCGAAAGCCGCGCCTTCAGCTCCCGGCGGCACGACGCCAGCGCGCGCTCCAGCATCGGCAGCGGGTACTGCGCCAGATCCGAAACCATGTAGGCCGCGGCGTTCGGGCTGAGCTGGTCGCCAATCACCTCGGCGGTGGCCACCAGCAGATCGACCAGCCGATCCTGCTCCTGATTACCGAGCATGTGCCGCCCTCCGCTGTGCCAGCAGAGCCTTGGCCGCGTCGGCGGCGCCGAGGTTGGTCTGAGTCTTGTCGGTCTGCCGCGCGGCCTCTTCGGTGACCTGACGGCCGGTGGCCCACTGCGTGCGGTATGCCTCGCACTTCCCCAGGAGGGCGCCCAGGTCGTGCATGTTCTGGACCACGTAGCGCTCGTTGACGGTCAGGAACCACGCGGCGACCAACGGCGCCTCGGTGTGGCCGAGCCGCTGCACGATTTGGCGGACGTTGCTGTTCACCTTTGCGTTGCGGACCGGCGCCACACCGTGGCGGGTGCGGTAAGCGGTGGCGTATGCCGCCCAGGTGGCACGGCACGCGGCCTGCAGGTCGGTCTCGGAATCCAACGCCAACGGCGCGGCCGGCAGGCCCGCCGGAAATGACGGTTCTCCTGACGGTTCATTGAGGGTTATATGACGGTTAGGCGGCACGGGGCGCACCCCCAGACCTGCGCCCGGTGCATCCCCCCCTGCATCGGGCGCATCCCCTCCTGCAGCGGGCGCACCCCCTGCATGGGGCGCAGCCCCTGCGCCCGGTGCAGCACCTGCTTTTCCAGACTTGCGGCCAGCCTTCGACGGCGCAGCGGCCTTGTCGAAGTTGGCCGGAGTGACCTTGTAGACCGTGCTGCTGTTGAACCGGCGGTCACGGGTCAGCAGGCCAACGGCCTCCAGATGATCCATTGCCGTTCGCACAGCGCGCGCCGACATGCAGCAGCGCGCGGCGATGGTGCCCACCGCCGGCCAGCACACACCGTCGTCGTTGGCCTGATCAGCCAGCGAGATCAGCACAGCCTTCTGCGTGACGCTCAGCCCCTGCAGTGGCCAGCACTGCGACATGATGATGGTCGACATGTCAGAGCCCCAGCGTCAGGTTCTCGCCCGGCGCAACCGGCCACCAGGTGCATGCGGGCTTGCCGGTGGTTGCGCACGGCGCGGTCGGGCCGCGCCAAATGCGTCCCTCGCGGGCCAGCTCAGGCAGTCGGCGACCCAACATGTGGCGATCAAGGCCAGTCAGCGTCGACAGATGCAGGCTGCTCTGGCCAGGATGGCGAATCACAGCAGCCTCGGTCTTGGCGTGCTGGACGCGCAGCGCTCCGCTGGCGACGAGGTCGGCAGCGGCGGCATGGCTGGTGTGCGGATCGGTGGAGCGCGCGAGCGTGCTGCTCATCGGTACTACCTCGTGGAGTCTTCGGGACGTTTCAGGCCCTGAAAAGGGACAACTTCGCCGTTACTTCGCGGAAGCCGGTAGCGGCGCCCAAGTTCGCCGCGCGCCAGCTCTGTGGCGGCCTCTTCGGGCGTGATGCCGCGTGAGGCCGCGTACTGCTCAAGCTGCTTTTGCTGGTCGCGCGACAGCTGGATTTCCATGGACCCTCCCCAGGGACTCGTTGGGTCCTTCAGGCCGCATCACGGTCGGGGCTACGCTGTTCCAACGCGGCAAGGCCGGCCAGCACCAGGTCGCGCACGAAAACCGCAGGCTGGCGACCGTTGAAGTTCGCCGCCGCATCGATCAATGCCTTTTCCGTGTCGTTGAACCGGACCTTGATCGGGTTGTCACGAAGGTTCGAAGGATCTGCGTACATATCCGTATGAGAAGTTCAGGAGGGAGTGGTGGAACGGGCTGCTACAGCGCGCGGCATGTCAGGCCGCATCGACCGGGACAATGCGGTCGTGGTCGAAATCGGTGGGCGCTACGGGATCCGGCGGCTTCGCCTCGCCGCCGAGCAGGCGCTGGATCTGCGGGAGAGCAGGCAGGACGCCCTCCTCCGGCCAGCCCTCGACCTGCGCTGCGGGGAGCTGCAGCAAGGTCGCCAGGTGCTTGTCGCTTGCGAGGCCGAGCCGGGCGCGCAGCGCGCGCTTACTCATCCGGCTATCGATCACGATGCGGACAGCGTCCGAGGTTCCCGATTGAGTCTCGGTGAGGCGACTCGCGTGAAGCCTCAACAGCGCAAACGCGGTAGTCGCCCGAGGCGATTGTGATCGGCCCGATGCGAGATCACCGACGGTGGAACCAGCTGCGCCAATTGCCTCGCCGATCTGGGCATAAGTCATGCCCGCCGACTGCAGCTCACCAATGATGGAAGCCCAAGGTTTGTCCATGTCCGCAACACTACGGGATTCCGTAGCTCCGTGTCAACGGCATTCCGTTACGGTTTTCCGTTCAAATCCAGTGATGAATACCATTGGCAGCAGGATCAGAGCCGAGCGCGAGTCACTTGGCATTAGCCGGGGCGAACTGGCGAAGTTTGCGGGGATCGCCCCGACGACCTTGTCGAATCTAGAGCTCGGCCTTTCAAAGTCGACGACCGCACTACACAAGATTGCCGCGCGACTGGGCGTTCAGACCGACTGGCTTGAAACAGGCCGGGGGCCCAAGGAAGGCGAAGGCAGGTCAGTCGCATCGATCTCGGAGACTGAGACGCCACCCGGATACGTTCGCTTCGACTTGTTCGAAGGGGGTGCGGGAATGGGTATCGGCATGGTCAACCAGGACTATCCGGAGGTTGTGAAGACCATCGAGGTTGCGGAGTGGGAGGTGCGGCGGAAGCTCGGTTTTTTGCCCAAGCCTGGCCGGATCCAGATCATTACCGGTCGCGGCCCGTCTATGCGGCCTAAGCTGGAAGACGGCGACATCGTCTGGATCGACACAAGCTGTGACTACTTCGACGGCGACGACTACTACCTCATCAACATCGGAGGTGAGACCCAGATCAAGATGCTCCAGAAGCGCGGGGACGGCCTATATGTGGTGAGCGTCAACACGGACTTCCCTGCCTACCGACCAGATCCTGGTGATGTGAGCATCTTGGGCAAAGCGCTGATTCATGCAGGGCTGCGCAAGTTCTAGACAAACCTTCCTTTGTATGGAGACGTGGAATGGCCCTGATTGATTGTGCCGAGTGCAAGCGAGAGATCAGCGATCAAGCGAGCGCGTGCCCAGGTTGCGGAGCGCCCCAGCGCCGACCGGTAGTCGCTTCTTCGCCGACGAAGGCGAAGACTTTCACGCCCCTTTCGGTGGCAGCGATCATCGTGGCAGTCCTCGTTACCCTTCTTGCCTTGGCGTTCACAGTCCGCAAGAAGCCGAACCAACAGCAGGTTGTCGCCACCGGCATGGCAATCATTAGGGGACAGGTGGCTTCCGACATACAAGTTGAAATGGAACCGTTCTCCTTTAGAGCCTTTGATGATGGCGCGCACTATCACGTCTGTGGCAAGGCCACCCTCAACCGGCCAGGCGACGGCCCCTTGGCGTTAAACAACGTCACGCAAGCGGTTGTAGTCAGCTTCAACCGAGATGGACGAGGGCTTGCAATATTCAACGGCAGCGATGACCCGGCTATACAGGCCAAGTTCCAGGCTTCGTTTGCTGAAAAGTGCAGAACAGTTGGTGGGCGAACCATCCCCGATTGAATGCCCGTATAGATGGCCTCCTCTACAGAGTCGAGCGCCTCCAGCCCGGTAGCCCCTCCATAGCGAGGGGCTTTTTTATGAACCGAATTCCGTACGTTCATACTTCTATACGGAATTCCGTTTGACAGGAAAATACGGTATTCCGTAGTCTACGCGTGCCGCCAGTTGAGGCCCTATTTCGGGGCCGGGCGCAGGAGATCACGCAATGGCTACCCTTTCTCTTGGCGTCAGCAAGGCGCCACCTACCGTAGTCGCTATGCCCGCAGTAGGCATGGTCGCCATCAAGGTCGGCGCTGCCAGCCTTTACATTGAACTGGAAGAGGCCGACCACCTCTCGGTGGAGATCCAGCACGCCGCACATCAGCTGCGCGGCGAAAGCCAGGACGCCGCCGCATGAGCGCCGCCCTCGTCAACCACTCCAACGGTCAGCGCGCCGCTGCAGCCGCCGGCATCGTCGCCCGCGCCGGGCGCCGCTGGGGCCTCCTCCCTTACCAGGTCGTCATCGCCTCCAGCATCGCCGCCAATGCCGTCCTGCGGAAGGGCAAGAGCGCAGCCGGCGCCGTCGCCGCCGCGCGCCGCGCAGCGCGCGCACAGGCAGGTGCTGCATGAGCCGCAGCGGCTACAGCGACGACTGCGACACCTGGCCGCTGATCTGCTGGCGCGGCGCGGTTTCGTCCGCCTTACGAGGCAAGCGCGGGCAGCACTTCCTGATCGAGCTGCGCGACGCTCTCGACGCGATGCCAGAAAAGCGTCTCATTGCCGAGCAGCTACAGGACACCACCGGCTGCCACTGCACGCTGGGGGTGATCGGCGCCAAGCGCGGCTTGGACATGGCTGGCCTCGACCCCAACGACCGCACGGCCGTCAGCAAGGCGTTTGGTATCGCCGAAGCGATGGCGGCGGAGATCGTTCACGAGAACGATGGCGAGTGGCGCTGGGACAACGAAACGCCCGAGCAGCGATGGACGCGCATGCGTGCATGGGTCGAGCGCCACATCGCCGACGGAGTTGCCTCGTGACCGACAACGACTTCTGCGCCGCCATGGCCGTCGGCATCCCGCTCATCACCGCGCCCGTCGGCCCGGCGCCGGCGCAGGCCGAGCCCCCAACCGAACAGGAGAGCGAGTAATGCGCCACCTAGCCCTGCCCTTCTACTGCGCCGTCGTCGTCGGCCTGCTGCTGGCGCTGCTCGCGCGCGCCATCTACACCGGTGCCGGCTCGCTCCTCCCGCCCTTTGGTGCCGGCGTCGTCTTCTTCACCTGGTGCGGCGTGCGCGACCTGCGGAACAACTGGCCCGCCTTCCGCGAGGAGATGCGCCAGCGCTCGGCAGAGAGAGCGCGCACGGCGCTGCCCGCCGACGACACCCACTGACCCCCTGCCCTGCGCTCGCCCCCTGTAGCGCAGGGAACCCGCGCCGGCCGGGTTCCAACAGCCGGCAACCCATCCCAGGAGTCCAGCGTGCGTAACCAGCTCGACATCTTCGATCACGACCCGGCCCGCATGGCAGCGGCCAACCGCGCCGCCGCCGAACGTGCACTGCACGATGTGCAGTTCACCGCCACCGTCCGGCAGGAACGCCACGAGTACTACCTGGGCGAAGCCGAACGCTGGAAACACCTCGCCGCACACAGCGCGCGCTCCACCAACAGCAAGGACATGCAGGCATGAGCAACGATAACAAGGAGCCTGCGGCGATGGCGCCGATCGAGACGCAGGCGGTGGGCAATGGTTGATCTACCGAGAGACCTGCACCTATTCACCCATGTTAGCCATCGCCATCCCATCCCGGGCGAAATCCGGGTTGGCAATACCCAGTCGATTGACCGACTGCTCGCATGCGACACGAACCACTTCCAGGTCTGCGACGACCATTGGCAGTACCTTCAGAAGAGCATTGTGCGCGTCCTTGTGCTCTTCTCGAGTGTCATCAGGGCTAGCACTCGCACAACCATCCTGCACAAGGGCAATGATAGAAGTTGCGCGGAGAAGGCAGGCTGCAATCTTCCTATCCAAGAAGTGGAGACGATCTGTAACGGCTGCAGTCAATGGAAAGCGAATGCGTTCGATTTGGGTAAAGACGTTCCTTCGAGTGTGCTCGTCGAGAACGAAATGCGCCTCGCCAACTCCGCCGCCATGCAATTCACCAAGAAGATCGGAAATTCGCTGCCGATTGGTCGACACCTCGCCAGTGATTTGGATGAGAACCAACAACTCTTCGGTCTCGGAACGGAAATCTTCCCTCTTGACCTGATGCAAAGCAATGTCCGTTGCCAACGACGTAGCACTGTTCGCTGCTCTTCCAAGCCGATAGGTGACTACGCCGAGAATCACAGTTGCTACAACTGCTGCGAAACCAGCGCCGGCGGCCCAAGCGTTCCACTCCGGAACGCATTCCTTTCCAAGCCACCAACAGCGGCTCAACGCCTCGAAAAACTCCATTGCCTAACCCTCCCGTGCACTGGCGGGCATTTTGCCACGCCGACAAAACAAACGGTGCCGCTCGATGCCTGACCAGCTACTCACCGCTGCACCATGGAAAGGCAAAGGCGTCATCGACCAAGACCTGGCATTCAAGATCGCCGACGGCATCATTTCGCGGAGACTGGTCAAGGGATGGTCACGCCAAGCCATCCTATCCAGCGTCGAGGGAGGTTCCTCGCCATGCGGGCGTGCGTTCTACCTGATGCGCGGTGGCGTCATCGTCGTCGCCCTCTTCCCGATGACGCAGCTAAGCGATATGAACGGTCGCGGGTACTGGTACTCAATCCGCGACCTGTTCCCGCCGCTTCCATATCGCACCCATGCAGGTACTGAAGATCTGCAGCCGTTCCAGGTCGGTGACAAGGTCTGGGCTTGGTACAAGGACGAGCCCAGGGCTGATTATGGCCAACCCGATCAGCCGGGCGATGACACACGCTGGAGTCGGTGCTTTCCGCTCTTCACCGTCAAGAGCGTGACGGGTCCACACCTCGAACCGGCAAAGTTCGCCGGTCGATCGCACTACCAGGTGCAGCTCAGGTATCGCGAAGGGCCGCCCGCCACCCACTACGACGCGGGCTACCACGACGTTTGCCCGATCAAGGGGCGTCCCTGGCAGATGCGCGGAGACGGCGACTACCTGCAGTTGGTGCACCGCGCACCGCCTGCGGCAAAGACACGCCGTACTGCTGCGGTGCCGTCGCCCACCCCCACCCTGCCGCCGCCGTTGCCGGCCCAACTGGACCTGTTCGCATGACCGCACCACTGCCTATTTCCCCGGCCACCGTTGTCGAGGCCACCAAGGCATCGTCGTCTGTCGCAGCGGTCGTCTCTGCCATGCGGCGCGTCGATCCCGCCGGCGGCGGCGTTGCCGCCAACCAGGTGCGCGCTTGGGCCGACACCCTGATGGCTGCGCTCTATACCGCGCAGCCAGTGCGCTGGGAGTACCGCCATAAGGACGATCATGCGCCGGGCTGCTGGATGCAGGCCGACGCCGGCCACGTCTACGGCGGGCACCAGCGCGGCCTCGTTGTCCGCGCCCTGTTCGACAGCCCGCGCGTGATCCAGCCAGAGAAGGTCCACGACTTCCAGCGGCGCGTGTGCGTCCGCTGCGGTGAGAGCGAGGACTGGGCCGGCCCGGACTGCTTCCCGCCCGACAAGAAGGTCGACCCGCGCACCCTGCTCCCGTTCGACCCGCAGTGGCTGGTCGAGCCGCTGGAATGGCTCAGGGACGCCCGCCCAACCCTCAATCAGTACGAACGCCGCAGGCGCGCCGAGCAAGCCGCCTTCCTGCTGGAAAAGCTGGTCGCCCACATTGAGGAGTGCAAGAAGCCATGACCCAGGAACATATCAGCCACCCGGAAGGATTGCCGAACTGCGCCGCCGGCCACCGCGCGCGCCACATCCACGACAAGCGCTGCGCGTCCGCCGGCGGTGGCCACCTAGTCGAGTGCGCCTGCAGGTCAACCAGTAAGCATGCGGATCCCGCTGCAGCCATTGCAGCATGGCGCCGGCTCAACCGGCCCGCGCGCAGCGCGCGGCCCGCAGCGGTGCCTGAGGCGAGCGACAACGTTCTGCAGTTCCAGCTCGGCCTAGCCGAGCGCAAACCAAAAGCCCAGCGCGCGGCGCTGGCGGCGAACTGAAGGAGGACCCGATGGGTGCTGCTGAAAAGCTGGACATCGTCGGAAAGGACTGGCTGACCGTGGACGAGGCCGCGCACTACTGCGGCGTATCACGAAGCCAGTTCGATTCGAACATCGCCGACTACGGCATCGAACCACGAAATTTCATGGGCAAGAAGCTCTACGAGAAGGCTGCCCTTTACTCTGCAATCTACGGCTCCAAGCAATGGTCAAGGTCACAGTCTTCTGGCGCGATGGCGCCGCGTACCTCAACTGGCGGGAAGGCGGCAAGCGAAGCCGTGTCGCCATTGGTCGCGTCAGCCCACGCGAGGCTGAGGGCGTACGAGCAGCGAAAGAAGCGGAACTGACCCATGGAGTGCGCATCCTTCCCCGGCTGCCCACGGTCCGCGACTTCCTGGAGCCCTACCTGGAGTGGTACAAGGCCGAGCATCCAACCACGCACGGCAAGGCCAAAAGCGAGGTTCGGTTGTTTATGGCCCGCTTCGGCCATCGCCCCATCGATACGCTGCGCCCGATGGAAATGGAGGCCTACAAGACGGACCGCCTGACCAAAGACAGGGTTTCACCGGAGACTGTGGGGAAGGAAGTGCGCAGGCTGCAGGCCGCGTTCCGGCGTGGGGTGCAGTGGAAAGAACTGGACTTCAACCCGCTGGAGGAAACCCGGGCACCGCGGGGCGTTCGTAGCGTGGCGGTGCGGTTCTACGACCGGGCCGCGATGCGCAAGCTGTACCGTGCGAACCCCGGCCGGGCTCCGCTATGGCTGTTCATGGCCCACACGGGGCTGCGCCGTGGTGAGCTGGTTGGGCTGGGCAAGGATTCGGTGGCCGGGTGCAGGCTCAGGGTCGAAAGCGATCCAGACGAAGATGGCCAGGGACGCACGAAGTCGGGCAAGTGGCGCGAGGTGCCGCTGAACCGGTATGCGCGCTGGGCGCTTCGCCACCTACCCGATCCGCTGGTCGCCGTGCACAAGGACACGCTGTCCGACTGGTTCGCCTCGGATGCCAAGCGTGCGGGAATCGGTGGCAGCCTCCACCGGCTACGGCACACCTTCTGCGCCCACATGGTGATCGCCGGGGTTCCGTTGCGAAGGGTGCAGATTCTGGCCGGGCACGCCGATTACGCCACGACCGAGAAGTTCTACGCCCACCTAACGCCTGAGGGCGACGATGGCGCCGTAGCGAAGCTCAAGTACTGATCCACGCCGCTGGGACCACTGGGACCAAATCCTGTGGATATGCGGGAAACAGTGGGAAATGCGCACCACTGAGCCTGCCTAAGTTATTGATTCTGGTGACCCCGGCCCGATTCGAACGGGCGACCTTCCCCTTAGGAGGGGGACGCTCTATCCAGCTGAGCTACGGGGCCATGCAGCCGGGAAGTTTACAGGCAACGTGCCCTGCCCTCCAAGCATTCATGTTCGGCCAGGCCTGGCTGGCGCGTTGCACCATGGCCGGCCGGGGCGCTCTGCTACCATCGGCGATTCAGTTCATCGCGTCCCCCACCTGCCCGCGATGGCACCAAACAACGTAACGAAATACAGGAGTCTGCATGTCTTCCGAGCTGCTCAAGTCCCTTGGCCTGGACGCGATCAACGCTGGCACGTACCTGGGCAACGGGGAGTGGTCGAGCGCGACCAGCGGTGAGCTGATCACCCCGGTCAATCCGACCACCGGCGAGCCGATCGCGCAGGTCCGCGCGACCACCGAGGCCGAGTACGAGACCGTCGTGGCCCGCGCCCAGGAAGCCTTCAAGGTCTGGCGCACCACGCCGGCCCCGCGCCGCGGTGAAGCCGTGCGCCTGTGCGGTGAAGCACTGCGCAGGCACAAGGACGCCCTGGGTTCGCTGGTTGCGCTGGAAATGGGCAAGAGCAAGCCGGAAGGCGATGGCGAAGTGCAGGAGATGATCGACATCGCCGATTTCGCCGTGGGCCAGAGCCGCATGCTGTACGGCTACACCATGCATTCCGAGCGCCCCGGCCACCGCATGTACGAGCAGTACCACCCGCTGGGCTTGGTCGGCATCATCTCGGCCTTCAACTTCCCGGTCGCGGTGTGGAGCTGGAACTCGTTCCTGGCCGCCATCTGTGGCGACGTGTGCATCTGGAAGCCGTCCAACAAGACGCCGCTGACCGCCATCGCCTCGCTGAAGATCTGCAACGACGCCCTGCGCGAAGCCGGCTTCCCGGACATCTTCTTCCTGATCAACGATGCCGGCACCGCGCTGTCGGAAAAGATGGTCGATGACCGACGCGTGCCGCTGATCAGCTTCACCGGCTCGACCCAGGTCGGCCGCACCGTCAACGAGAAGGTCGCGCGCCGCCTCGGCCGCTGCCTGCTGGAACTCGGCGGCAACAACGCCATCATCCTGGACGAAACCGCCGACCTGAAGCTGGCCGTGCCGGGCATCGTGTTCGGCGCTGTCGGCACCGCCGGCCAGCGCTGCACCACCACCCGCCGCCTGATCGTGCACCGCTCGATCTACGCCGACGTGCTGGCCACCCTGGTCAAGGCCTACAAGCAGGTGGAAGGCAAGATCGGCGACCCGACCGATGCGGCCAACCTGATGGGCCCGCTGAACAGCGAAGGCGCCGTGCAGCAGTTCCTCGATGCGATCGCCCAGGCCAAGGCGGCCGGCGGCACCATCGAGACCGGTGGCAGCCGCATCGACCGCCCGGGCAACTTCGTGTTGCCGGCCATCGTCTCCGGCCTGAAGAACAGCGACGCCGTGGTCCAGCACGAGACCTTCGCACCGATCCTGTACGTGATGCCGTACGACACCCTCGATGAAGCCATCGACATGCAGAACGGCGTGCCGCAGGGCCTGTCGTCCTCGATCTTCACCCAGAACCTGAAGACTGCCGAGAAGTTCCTGTCGGCCGCCGGCAGCGACTGCGGCATCGCCAACATCAACATCGGCACGTCCGGTGCGGAGATCGGCGGCGCCTTCGGTGGCGAGAAGGACACCGGCGGTGGCCGCGAGTCCGGTTCGGATGCGTGGAAGGTCTACATGCGCCGCCAGACCAACACCATCAACTATTCGGATTCGCTGCCGCTGGCCCAGGGCATCAAGTTCGACCTGTGATGGCAAACGACGCGGACACGTCCGTGGGCCAGAGCCCCTCCGGGGACCTGGCCCCAGCGAGGGGTCGGATCCCCGCAGGGGCTCCGACCCTCGATTTCAGCGGCCGCCGCGTGCTCATCGCCGGCGGCAGCAAGGGCATTGGCCGTGAAATGGCGCTGGCGTTTGCCGGCGCCGGCGCACAGGTCTCGGTCTGCGCCCGCGGCCAGGCCGGCCTGGATGCCCTGCGTGCCGATGCACGGGCGCAGGGCTTCGAACTGCACGCGTTTTCCACCGATCTGGCCGATCCCGGCCAGATCCAGGCCTGGCTGCAGGCCGCCGCCGACGCCCTCGGTGGCATCGATGTGTTGGTCAACAATGCCACCGGCTACGGCATGGCCGACGACGAGGACGGCTGGGCCGCCAGCCTGCAGATCGACCTGATGGCGGCCGTGCGTGCCTCGCGCCTGGCATTGCCATGGCTGCGTGCCTCCAGCGACGCCTGCATCCTCAATCTGTCGTCGATTGCCGCGCAGCAGCCGCGCCCCGGTGGCGCGCCGTACGCCGCGGCCAAAGCCGCGCTTTCGCACTACACCACGTCACAGGCGCTGGCGCTGGCCAAGGACCGGATCCGGGTCAATGCCATCGCCCCGGGCTCGATCGAGTTCGATGACGGCCTCTGGGACCGTCGTCGGGTCGAGGACCCCGCGCTGTACCACGGCACCCTGGCGAAGATTCCGTTCGGCCGCTTCGGCGACCCGCGCGAGATCGCCGACGCCGCCCTGTTCCTGTGCTCGCCGCTGGCGCGCTGGGTCACCGGTAGCGTGCTCAATGTGGATGGCGGCCAGGTGTTGATGGGCTGATACCGGCACTTCGGTAGCCGCCAAGCCTGGTTGGCATGCCTTTCGTCGACCAAGGTCGACGCCTACCAGGGCCGAAATCCCATTCGTCGGCCAGGGTCGACGCCTGCCATCGCATCCGCCGGGCATGGGATTGCCGGGGCAGAGGCACTATCATGTGCACACTGCCAAGGAGGACCCCGATGAGCGTGGCACCCCGACAGACAAGCGCCCTGGCCGTGGTCAGCCTGGTCATGGGCATCGCCAGCTGGACCGTCCTGCCCTTCGTGGCCAGCATCGTCGCCATCATCACCGGCCACATGGCCCGCGCCGAAATCCGCCGCCGCCCGCACGAACTGGAAGGCGATGGCCTGGCCGTCACCGGCCTGGTGCTGGGCTGGGTCATGGTCGGCGCGGCACTTGCCGCCATCGTGGTCTTCATCCTGTTCTTCGGCGGCCTGGCGTGGCTGGCGGCGGTGTCGAACTGACGCCATGACCGCCTCCGACAGCACTGAACGCTTCAGCAGCCGCGTCGCCGACTACGTCCGCTACCGGCCCGACTACCCACCCGCGCTGCTGGAGTGGCTGCATGGCCCGATGGGTGTCAGCCAGCAGGCGCGTGTGGCTGACATCGGCGCCGGTACCGGCATTTCCAGCCGCCTGTTCCTGGCCAGCGGCCATCCTGTTGTCGCGGTTGAGCCCAATGCGGCCATGCGGGGCGCGGCGGAAGAATGGCTGGCACCGCAGTACCCGCAGTTCCGTGCGGTGGACGGCCGCGCCGAGGCCACCGCGCTGGACGATGCCAGCATCGATCTGGTCAGCGTCGCGCAGGCCTTCCATTGGTTCGACACCGTGGCGGTACGCGCCGAGTGGCAGCGCATCCTGCGCCCCGGCGGCCAGGCCCTCATCTACTGGAATTCTCGCCTGCTCGATGCGAGCCCGTTCCTGATCGGGTACGAACAGCTGCTGCTGGACTACGGCACCGACTACACCGCCGTGGCCGAGCGCTACCAGGACGACGCCACCATGCAGGCCTGGTTCGGCGCTGGCCTGCGCGGCAGGGTGGAGCTGCCGAACGTGCAGCACCTGGACTTCGACGCCCTGCGCGGGCGCCTGCTCTCCTCCTCCTACGCCCCTCAACCCGGTCATCCGCGCCACGCACCGATGATCGACGCTCTGCAGCACCTGTTCGCCGCCCACGCGGTCGACGGCCAGGTTGCTTTTGAATATCGAACCCGAGCCTTCCTCGGCACGCTGGACTGAACCGACGCATGTATTCGCTTGCCCGCCCCTTCCTGTTCTCGCTCGACGCCGAGCGCGCCCACGGCCTCGGCCTGTCCGCACTGGACCTGGCCTATCGCACCGGCACCACGCCGCTGCTGGCCGCACGCATCGCGCCGATGCCCAGCACGGTGTTCGGGCTGACGTTCCCCAACCCGGTCGGCCTGGCCGCCGGCCTGGACAAGAACGGGGAGCACATCGATGCATTGTTCGCGCTCGGCTTCGGCTTCGTCGAAATCGGCACGATCACCCCGCGCCCGCAGGCCGGCAATCCGCAGCCGCGCCTGTTCCGCCTGCCGGAACACAACGCGATCATCAACCGCATGGGCTTCAACAATGCAGGCGTGGACGCACTGGTGCGCAACGTCGAGCGCGCGCGCAACCGCCGCGGCCTGCTCGGCATCAACATCGGCAAGAACAAGGACACCCCCAACGAACAGGCCGTGGACGATTACATCGCCTGCCTGGACAAGGTGTACGCGCTGGCCGACTACATCACTGTCAACATTTCCTCGCCCAACACCGCCGGCCTGCGTGAACTGCAAGAAGAAACCGCGCTGCGCCAGCTGGTCAGCCAGCTGCGTGACCGCCAGGAAGAGCTCGCGGCCCGCCACGGCCGCCGCGTACCGATGCTGGTGAAGGTGGCGCCGGACCTCAGCGAGCGCGACATCGATGCCGCCGCCCGCGTGCTGGGCGAGCTGCAGGTGGACGGCGTGATCGCCACCAACACCACCATCGACCACAGCAAGGTGGCCGGCGATCCGCTGGCCAACGAGGCCGGTGGCCTGTCCGGTGCGCCGGTGCTGGAGCAGTCCACGCTGGTGCTGCGCCGCCTGCGCTCGCGCCTGCCCGAGTCGGTGCCCTTGGTCGGCGTCGGCGGCATCCTGTCCGGTGCCGATGCCGTGGCCAAGATGGCGGCCGGTGCCGCGCTGGTGCAGTGCTACAGCGGCCTGATCTTCCGTGGACCGGCGCTGGTTTCCGAATGCGTGGAGGCGATCCGTCGCCGCCGCGAAGCGCCGAGCCGCGGCGCGGTGGCCCCACTGTGAGCGCGCCCATGGACACCACCGACGACAACGCCCCGCTGCGCTGGACACTCACCCGCAATGCGCCGCTGCAGGCACTGAATACCTTCCACGTGCAGGCCAATGCGGAACAGCTGCTGGAACTGCACGATGCCGCGCTGCTGCCGGAGGTGCTGGCACTGCCCGAGGTGGCCAACGGCCCGCTGCTGGTGCTGGGTGCCGGCAGCAACGTCCTGATCGCCGAGGACCTGCCCGGTACCGTGCTGGTGTTCGGCAACCGCGACATCAGTTTCCTTGAACACCGCGCCGACCATGCCGTGATCCGCGCCGGCGCCGGCGTGCCCTGGCATGGCCTGGTGATGTGGTCGCTGCAGGAAGGCCTGTCCGGCCTGGAAAACCTGGCGCTGATTCCCGGCACCGCCGGTGCCGCACCGATCCAGAACATCGGCGCCTATGGCGCGCAGGTCGGCGAGTTCATCCAGGCGGTCGAAGCCTGGGACTGCCAGGAACAGGCCTGGGTGCGCCTGGATAACGAACAGTGTGGTTTCGCCTACCGCGACAGCGTGTTCAAGCAACAGCCCGATCGCTACCTGATCACCGCCATCGAACTGAAACTGCCACTGCTGCACGATCTGCGCATGGACTACGCCGGCATCCGCGAAGAGCTGCAGGCGCAGGGCGTGGTGCTGCCGGGCGCGGTGGACGTGGCCAATGCGGTGATCGCGATCCGCCGCCGCAAGCTGCCCGACCCGGAGGTACTCGGCAATGCCGGCAGCTTCTTCAAGAACCCGGTGCTGCCGCTGGAGCAGGTCGACGTGCTGCTGCAGCATTTCCCCGACCTGCCGGTGTTCCCGGCCGAGCAGGACGACAAGCGCAAGGTCTCGGCGGCCTGGATGATCGAATCCTGCGGCTGGAAGGGCTTCCGCGACGGCGATGCCGGCGTGGCTCCCAGCCACGCGCTGGTGCTGGTCAACCACGGCAATGCCAGCGGCGCTGAACTGCTGGCGCTGGCGCGCCGCATCTCGGCCTCGGTGCTGGAGAAGTTCGGCGTGCCGATCGAACCGGAGCCCCGCCTGCTCGGCGCACAGTGGTGAACACTCTCGCCCTCTCCCCCGGCGCCACTCCGATGCGGGCGGCGCTGTTGATGCTCGGCAGTACGATGGCGTTCGGCCTGATGGCGGTAGCGATCCGCTATGCCACACGCTACGTTCCGACCCAGGAAGTGGCGTTCTTCCGCAATGCCTTCGGCCTGCTGGCGTTGCTGCCGATGCTGCTGCGGCCGGGCCGTGCGCCGCTGAAGACGCAGCAGCTGCCGCGCTATTTCGTGCGTAGTGCGATTGGCCTGGGCTCGATGCTGTGCGCGTTCTGGGCACTGGGCCACCTGCCGTTGGCGCAGGCGGTGTCGCTGTCGTACTCCACGCCGCTGTTCGTCACGATTGCCGCCGTGCTGTGGCTGGGTGAAACCGTGCGCGTGCGCCGCTGGGCCGCGGTCGTGGTCGGCTTCATCGGCGTGCTGGTGATCGTGCGTCCCGGCACCGCCGGCTTCACCGCCGGCAGCTTGGTCGCGGTGGGTGCGGCGGTACTCAGCTCGCTGGTGGCGATCCAGATCAAGCAGCTGACCCGCGTCGACAGTGCCGATACCGTGGTGCTCTATACCTACGTGTTCTGGGTGCCGCTGTCGCTGGTGCCGGCGCTGTTCGTCTGGGCCTGGCCAACCGGGTCGGCCTGGCTGTGGCTGCTGGCCACCGGCGTGCTCGGCACCGTCGGCCAGCTGTTGTGGACCCGCGCGCTACGGCTGGGCGAAGTCTCCGCCCTGACCCCGATCAGCTTCCTGCAGCTGCCCCTGGTAACGCTGTTCGGCTGGCTGCTGTTCAACGAAACGGTGGACCGCTGGACGATCATCGGTGCCGGCATCATCCTCGCCGCCAACGCCTACATCGCCCACCGCGAAGCCGTGCTGTCACGCCGCGCTGCAAGCGCGGCGGCCTCTGCAGCGGCCAAGCCCGCAGAGTAGATCCACACCCCGCGCAGACACCGCGGCCCCCTGTAGAGCCGAGCCATGCTCGACTCATCGCGCAGCGTGAGGGTTCATCGTAGAAAATGCCATGCACGCATGGCGTGGATCTACAGCGCGCGATACACCCGCTCTGCCGCGTCGAATACATTGCCCGGTGCGAACTGTTCGCTGAGGAAATGCAGCGACTGCCGGCGCAGCTGCGGCGAACGGTCCTCTCCATCACTGCCCAGCAGGACCTGCTGGAACTCGATCAGGTCCTGCAGGATGCGCCAGTGCCGGTACCAGGCGATCCAGCGTGGATCGCCGCGGTCACTGCCATAGCCTTCCTCGAATCCCAACGGGTTCTCGCGCCCCCAGCGCCCACCGACCGCGCCACCGATGAACATCAGGTCGCGCTCGCGCGGGGCCAGCGACAGGCCATCCCAATCGATCAGGTGCAGGCTGCCGTCATTGCCCATCAGCAGATTGCCGGCATGCAGGTCGGTGTGGCACAGGTGCAGCCGCACCGGGACATCCTGCAACGCAGCGTGCAGCTGCAGTGCCTGCGCATGCAGCGCCGCGATGCGCGCATGCTGCTGGTCCCAGACGGATACGAAGGCGCGGCCCAGCCCATCCCTGGCGGCCGCCAGGCCCTCGCCGGCCAGCCATTGCCCGACCGTATCAAGCGCCGCGGTTTCCATCCGCAGGCTCGGCAGCGCCTCCTGCAGCGCCGGTGGCGGGCACGCCTCGTGCAGGCGCCGCAGCACCTCGCCCAATCGTTGCCACTGCGTGCGGCTCAACGCCGCCTCGAAGCCGGACTGGCCTTCCACATACGGGAACAGGGTGAACTGCAGGCCCCAGCGCTGCACTGACGCTCCACCGGTCAGGGCCGGCCAGGGCGCGACGATTTCCTCGATGCCCAGCGTGCCGCGCAGCCAATGCAGGGTGTCCCAGACGGCAGGGGCAACCTGGTAACTGCGGCACTTCAACCACCATTGCCCGCGCCGTGCATCGATGCGATACACACTGGCGTTGGCATCGGCGCCAACCGGGCGTGGCACCACGGCATTGGCGGTGATGCCATAGGACTGCTGAAGGACTTCGCCGAGATGCTGCGCCGAAGCGAATGACATGGATGCAAGCGGAGAGTATTACCTGCCGCCACTATCGCAGATGCGCGGGCCGCGACACAGACATGTCCGTCACAACATCGTGCCTGCGCGACCAAAGTGCTAGCCGGCGACGCGTCGCATCACCGCTTCCAATGGGCCCCGCGCGAACCGCCAGGACCACAGCCACGCTGCGCCCGTGGCCAGCATCAGGAACAATAATGCCCACAGCAGCACCGACGCGAGCGACGCGCTGCCATCAAGCAGGCCCAGGCCTTCCAGCGTGCCCATGCCCAGCAGGATATGGCCGACGTACAGGGTCAGGGTCATGCGCCCGGCCGCGGTGAACGGTTCCAGCCAGTCACCCGGTCGTACACGCGTCAGCCACAGGCAGGCGGCAATGACACTGCAGGCCGCGCCCGCGCCTGTGAGTACGTAGGCCGGTCCCGGTGGCATCGGCTGCGTTCCCAGCCACGCCTGCCAGGGCGTTCCCTGCGCAAGCTGCTGCACGCCATGTCCAGCCACGATCAGCATCAGGCCCAGCACCAGCAGCGCGCGCTGGACCCGCGGTTGCGACAGTTGCAGCCGCGCCAGCAGCATGCCCAGCAGGAAGAAGCACAGCCACGGCAGCAGCGGATGGAACCCGTTGAACAGCAGGTTGCGGGCCGCGCCCGGCCATTGCCACAGACCGGCGTATTCCAGCGTCTGCCAGTTCCATCCCTGGCTGTAGTCCCAGTGCAGCAACGCCCAGAACGAACAGGCCGCGATCCCCACGATGCTGGCCAGCAACACCCGCGGCGAGGCCCGCAGCCACAGCACGGCCAGCGCGAAATACACCGCGTAGTAATGCAGGATATCGGCCGGGAACAGCGTCAGGTTGAGCAGGCCCAGCACCAGCAGGAACAGTGCGCGCCGCCAGGTCTGCACACTGGCCGGCCACCACCCCTGCCGATGCGTGCCCAGTACCAGGCCCAACCCGGCCAGCGTAACGAACGTCGCCGAAGCCTTGCCTTCCAGAAAGTGGAAGACGCCTGCCAACCATCCGGCGCCCTCTGCCGGCACGGCCATCGCCAGGCGGAAGTTGACCAGCACCATGCCGGCCAAGGCCAGGTAACGCGCCAGATCAACGCCGTGCAGTCGCCGGTCGACGGCGCTCATGCGCGTGCGCCCAGCAGCAGCGCAAGCAGGCCGAGATCCAGCGATGCCTCATCGGTGCCCCCGGCTTCGCCCAGCCCTCGGCGCAGGGCATCGCTTTCGATGGCATCCAGCAGCACCTGTGCCTGCAGTGCCGGGGCCAGCACGGGGCGCCGACGTTCGCGCCGTGCCACCTGCTGCAGGGCTTCGGCCAGCGTCGCCTGCAATTGCCTGCGATTGGCCGCAAATGCCTCGGCCACGGCCGGATTGCGTGCGCTCTCGGCCAGCACTTCGACGGCGAGCGTTGCCCACTCCGGTTGCCGGCACAGTGCGTGGAAGTCCTGAAGGAAAACCAGCACCCGTGCGCGCTCGCCATCGGACGCGGCCAGTCGCTGCAGCAACGGTGCCAGTTCCTCGCCTTCGGCCACGGCCACCGCAAGGATGATCGCCTCCTTGCCCGGGAAGTGGTTGTAGAGATTGCCGAGGCTGACGCCGGCCGCCTGCGCGATGTCACGCATGCTGGTCTGGTGGAAGCCCTTCACGAGAAAGCACTGCAGGGCGGCCTGCAGGATCTGCGCGATGCGTTGCTCGTTGCGGTCGGCTCGGTTCATGCCACAAATAGTGAACGAACGTTCGTCCACTTTTAAGGGCGCCCGGATCCGCCGGCAGGGCACCGTTCAGCCCTGCCTACGCTGCCCTCCGAGGTTTCAGAAGAACTCGTCGAGAAGACGGTAGAACGCCAGCCGCCGTTCGTCGGGCACAACGCCATAGCGCCGGAACAGCGGCGCGACCCAGCGCGTGTCGCCGAAGTTGTGGACCAGGCTGCGCGCGGCGAGCGCCAGATCCTGGTAGCGATCGGCCACACCCAGCCGGCCACAGTCGATGAAACCGCTGAAACGGCCTTCGGCTGCCAGCAGGTTCGGCAGGCAGGCGTCGCCGTGGCTGACCACCAGATCCTCGTGATTGGGCCGGGTAGCGCGCAGTTCGGCGAACACCTGCTGTGCGCTCTGCCCCAGGCGCTCGTCATCGAAGTCATCGGCGTCGACCAGGCCCGCCTCGACCCGTGCCTGCGCGGCCTGCAGGCGCGAGGCCAGCCGCTGGTCGAACGGACAGGCCGCCACCGGTATGGCATGCAGGCCCCGCAGCGCATCGGCCAGCAGTTCCACCAGGCGCTGGGGCGGAAGCTCAGGCGACGAGGCCAGGTCGCGGCCGGGCAGCGCGCTCATCAGCAACCAGCGCCGGCCCGCTTCTTCGGCGGTGGCAATTACCGTTGGTGCCGGCTGGCCCTGCGCCTGCAGCCAGCGCAGGCGCGCGATCTCATCGCCCAGCTCACTGAAGGCATCGATCACTTCCGATTTCAGGAAGGCATCAGCCTGTCCCGGGCGATGCACACGGGCGACGTCTGCGCGCGATACGCCGATCGACTGTCGCTCGATGCGCGCATCGGCCAATGTTTCCCGCCACGCCCACGGCAGCGGCATGCCATCAGTGAAAGGATCGGGTACTTCCATGCGGGGATGTTCCTGTTGCCGGTGACCCCACGGATTCTCGCTCATCCTGCACGGACCCCGGCCAACAGCAGCGCGGAAAGGTACATGCCTGCGCCGAACACGCTGTGTGCCACCAGGCTGCGCAGCCGCGCCTTGCCAGGCGCCGGGGTCTTCGAAGCGGCAATGCCGGCGCCCATGCCCGGCTGCAGGATGAAGAACGGCGCGGCAACGCTGAGAATGCCGAAGGCCAGCGCCGGCCACAGGGTCGGTGCCTGCACCCAACCGTTCCCGACCACGGCCAGCAACAACGCGGCGAAGACCACACCGATCACGTAATGCGCGGTCCACCCAAGCGCGCGCTCGCCGGCCACCGGCAGCGAACGACCAATGCCCTCATGGCGCAAGCGCCCACGCCGCAGGTGGCCGAGCCAGCGGCCGACCATCGCAAAATCCAGCGACGGAATGCCGAGCAGCCTGCGCTGCAGCAACGCCCACAGATCCATCAGCGCGGTCGCGCCCACGCCGATCACTACCGCATCGATCACCAATGTCGTCGCCCAGCCACTCATTCCGCCAACCTTCAATTATTTGATTGAATGATGGAGCGATGCTAGCGTGCCCGGCATGAACGCTGCAACCGAGCTGCCGCCGTCCACGCTGGAAGCGCTGGCCGAGATCGCCCGCACCCTGGGCCACCCGCACCGCCTGGCCCTGCTGGAGCACATCGCCCAGGGCGAGCGTGCGGTCGAGCGCCTGGCCGAACTGAGCGGCCTGTCGGTGGCCAATACCTCCCAGCACCTGCAGCAGCTGCGTCGTGCCGGCCTGGTGCAGACCCGCCGTGACGGCAAGCGCATCCTCTACCGCAGCGCTGACGGCCCACTGGCCAACCTGCTGGCCGCGCTGCGCGACTATGCCGACCACCAGCGCAGCGAAATGCAGGGCGTCCTCACCGACAGCCTGCAGCGCCGCGATGCACTGGAAGGGCTGACCGTCGAGCAGCTGCTGGAGCAACGCGACAGCGTGGTACTGCTGGACGTGCGGCCGCGCGAGGAATTCGATCTGGGCCACCTGCCCGGCGCGCTGAACATTCCCGCTACGGAACTGCACGCGCGGATGGACGAACTGCCGCGCGCCGTCCACATTGTCGCGTACTGCCGCGGGCCCTACTGCGTGCTGTCCAACGATGCAGTGATGATGCTGCGCGAAGCCGGCCTCAGCGCGCAGCGACTGGCCGCCGGCTATCCCGAATGGAAGGCCGCAGGCCTGCAGGTTGAACTGCCCCGACACTGAGCGAACCGTTTGTCATGGATGATGCGATTTCCCCGTTGATCGATGCTGCCTGGAAGCGCGTGTTCGCCGGCCAGCGCACGTTGCAGCAGGGGCCGCAGCTGCACCTGGCGTGCAGCGATGATGTCGATGAGGGTGAGGACGGCATGCTGTTACAGCCGGTCGCGGGCCCCGCCCGAGCGCTGTTGCGTCCTGCCCTGGCCGCTCGCCTGCAACTGCGTGCGCAACCGCACTGGACACTGGCGCAGCTGCAACAGCGCTTGCAGCAGCTCGGCCAGCATACGCACGGCGCGGATCGTGTCTTCTACTTCCCCACCGCAACACTCGCCGCCCTCGCCGAACACCCTGCCCCACCGCATATCCGCCGCCTCGGCGCGACCGACGCGGCAGCGTTCAGCGCGTTCCAGGCCACCGCCAGCGAGGACGATCTCGATGCCGCTTGGGTCGAGCTGGATCACTGGCAGGTGTTCGGTGCCTTCGACGGCGAGCGCCTGGTCGCTGCGGGAAGCATGTACCCCTGGAGCCTGGATCCAGCCTTCGCCGATATGGGCGTACTGACCCTGCCCGAGGCCCGCGGTCGCGGTCACGCGCGACAGCTGGTACACGCCATGGCCGTGTCCGCGCGGGCGTCCGGGCTGCAGCCGCAATACCGTTGCCAGCTCGACAACACCGCCTCGATCATCACCGCCGGACGCAGCGGCCTGCGCGCGTTCGCCGATTGGGACACCATTCTGGCGGCCGACTGAGGCCGCCGCAGCACAACAAGGAAGCCACATGAAATTGATGGTCATCGGCGCCAGCAGGGGCCTCGGTCGAGCGTTCGTCGAAGGCCTGTGCAGTGCAGGCGACACCGTCATCGGCGTTTCGCGCAGCCGCCCGCACGACCTCGAATGCCCCGAGGGCGTCACCCTGCAGTGGATCGAAGCGGATCTGTCCCAGCCCACCCTTGCTGCCAATCACATCGCAGCGCAGGCGCCGGCCGATCTGGATGTGCTCATCCACAACCTGGGCATCTGGGAAGAGACGGCCTTCAGCGACGGGTACGCCTTCCTCGACGAAAGCGATGCCGCGCTTGCCCAGCTGGTCGACGTCAACATCACCGCCACCCTGGTGCTGCTGCGGCGCCTGCTGCCGAGGGTACTGGGCGCAGCACGTCCACAGCTGGTGCTGACCGGCTCGACCTCGGCGCTGCCGCGCAGCGGCCGCCCGGAAGTGGCGTTCGGCGCATCCAAGTTCGCGCTCAACGGCATCGCCGATGCGCTGCGCGAAGGCTTCCGGGATCGGCGCCTGGCGGTAACCAGCCTGCAGCTGGGCTACCTCAACACCGACGATGCACTGTCAGTGCCGGTAGCGGACGCCGCAGCGCGCGGCGACGGCGAACTGGTGCCGGTCCATGATGTCGTGGCGATGGTACGCACCCTGCTGCAGCTGTCACCGTCCTCCTTCGTGCGCGAACTGGTGCTGCCCGCCATCGCCGACCCACGCTACTGACCGCAGGGACCTTGGCCTGGCCCTTGGTGGCCGCACAGGCGCCTGTGGTTTACCCTGCTCGTCACTGGCCGTCGGTCACAGGCGGGAACCTGCTATGGATGCGCTTTCACGGGTCTCGGCCCAGGTCCTGGACAGCGCCCTGCCCAGCCTGCCGCTGTACCTGCTGCAGGCCACGGCGGTGATCGGCATGATCGGCGTGCTGCTGATCGCCACCCGTCGCGCCGGGCACGCCATTGAAGGACGGCGCCTGTATGTCGGCGTAGCGCTGGGCCTGATCTACCTGTTCAATTCCTGGTTCGTGGCCCGTTACACCCAGGGTGTGGTCAAGCTGCACCTCGGCTTCGACATCCTGCTGGTCAGTGGCCTGCTCGGTGGCTGGCGCGGCGGCTTGGCCTGCCTGGCCGCCGCCCTGCTCGCCCGCTACCAGTTCGTCGGCACCCAGTTCTTCCTGCCTGCCAGCCTCGAGGCCGTGTTGCAGATGGTGGCCGGCGTCTGGCTGCGCAGGCGCCTGCACCCGCGCATGCTCAACGACCTCTCGCCACGCATGATCCTGCAGGCGTGGTCCGTGCGTATCGGGATGACCGCTCTGGGCCTGGCGCTGGGTGTGGCGATCATTGGGGCCGATCAACTACCGGTGGCCGAACTGGCGATCCAGCGCGTGCTGGCACTGCCGGTCTCGCTGCTGGTACTCGGCGCAGTGTTCGCGCTGGTCTACAACGATGCCCAGATCGATGCGCAGCGCCAGCGCGAACAGGCGTGGCTGCGCATCGATCCGATCAGCGGCCTGCCCAACATGCGTGCGCTCGGTGAACGCCTGCAGCGGTACTGGCGCGACAACGACGGCATCGGCAAGGCCTGCCTGATCGTGGCCGAGATGGGCAACCTGCGCGATCTGCGCCTGCGCTACGGGCCATTGCAGGACAACGGCCTGTGGCAGCGCGATACACCGGCCGACGTCCACCGGTTGCTGCCATCGCTGGCGGTGGACGACGTGGAGGTCTACCAGTTCGGTGATGCCGCGCTGGCGATCCTGGTGCGCGGCATGACCTTGTCCGAACTGCGCATACAACCGCAGATCACCGAGCTGGCCAGCAACCTGGCCGATCGGGTCGGCCGCGATTGGCCTGGCTTCCGGCCACTGTTCCGTTGTGCGGTGGTTGAATTGAAGCCCCCCGTTGATGCCGACGAAGGACATCTTCCGTTCCGCGCGATCACCGTGGCACTGAGCGCGATCGAATCCGGCGTCGTGTTCTTCGACGACCCGATCCAGCGCGACGGCGAGATCGACGCCCTGATCGAATTCGCCCTCGAACGCTGGCTGCAGCAGGGCGACGCACCGCTGTGCTACCAGCCCAAGCATCGCCTGCAGGACCGCCAGCTGGTCGGCGCCGAAGCGCTGCTGCGCATGCGCGATGGCGAAGGCCGGCCGATCGCACCGATGCGGGTGATCTCGCTGCTGCGCCGGCAGGGCCGGCTGGCAGACCTGGAATGGGCCACGCTGCAGTCGGCGGTGCACTTCCTGCAGCACTGCCGGCAGGACGGCGCGGCGCTGACCATCGCAGTCAATGTGTCAGCCGAATCCCTGCGCCTGCCCGACTTCGGCCTGCGCCTGCAGGAACTGCTGCAGCTGCACGACATCCCCGGCGCGATGCTGCGGCTGGAAATCGTCGAGTGGACCGAGATCGTCGAGCGTGACCTGGTCGATGCCAACATCGCACAGCTGCTGGCGGCCGGAGTCACCCTGTCGCTGGATGATTTCGGCGCGGGCTACTCGACCCTGATCCTGCTTTCGCAGCTGGCCATCGCCGAGGTCAAGATCGAGCAGGCGTTGATCGCCACGCTGTCCGACGCCAAGTCGCAGTCGATCGTTCGCTTCATCGTCGAAGTCGCGCACCGCTGCGGCGCGATCGTGGTGGCCGAGGGTACCGAGACCCTGGCCCAGGAACAGAAGCTGCGCGCACTCGGGGTGGATGTCGGCCAGGGCTACCTGTACTCGGCGGCGCTGCCGGCCGACGAGTTCCGTCGCTTCGCCGCCAGCTAGACCGCGTAGAAACCCAGGAACATGGCCACCGCCGATTCGGCGACGCGTGCGCGTTCCTGCGCGGTCAATGGTGGCTGCCCCATCGTCACCTGCGGCCAGAACGCGAAGCTCTTCACCAGCCCATGCAGCTGGTGGCCGGCGAATTCCGGATCAACCTCTCGCAACCGGCCATCGGCGATCGCTGCGCGGATCCACGCACTCTCGCCACTTTCCTTCTCGCCCATGCGGCAGACGATGGCCTGCGCCCGCTCCGGTGAGTGGATGACCTCGGCCATCGCCACCCGTGCCAGGTCGATGAAGTTGGCATCGCTGAGCAGTTCCAGCTTCTGGCCCAGCAACTGCAGCAGCTGCGCCTGCAACGGCTGGTCCGCGCGATACGGCAGTGCGTCGCTGGCCACGCTGCGTTCCCACAGCTCCTCCAGGATCATAGAAAACAGCGCTTCCTTGCTCGGGAAGTGGTTGTAGACGGTGCGCTTGGAGACCCCGGCCACCTCGGCGATGCGGTCCATGCTGGTCGCCTCGTAGCCCGATGCACGGAACTCCTCCACCGCCGCGCGCACGATGGCCTCGCGTTTGCGGTCGGTCAGGCGTTGTGGGGCACGGGGCATGGCGGAGACCGGATAGCTGAACGGACGCCACCATTTTACACCCAGTAGTGTACTTTTGAAAAATGCGAAACTACACTGTGCAGTGTACCCAGCGGACGTCACCCATGAAGCGCCTGCTCCTTGTCCTCCTGCTTGGAATCCTCGCCGTGACCGCCTACACCTTCTGCAAGTCCTGGTCCCTCCCCGACTTCCCCGATTCGCCGCAGTACCGCGACGGCAAGTTCCGCAATGTCCTGCCCCGTCCGGCGATGGGCCTGCGCGACGGTGCGGAGATCTGGTGGACGTTCCTGTTCAACAAGCCCAAGGGCACCGTGCCAGCCCACCCGATTCCGGTGCAGCCGCTGGACCGCGCCTCCCTGGATGCTGCGCCGGATCGCAGCCTGTTCCGGCTTGGGCACTCCACGATCCTGCTGAAGCTGCGTGGCCAGTACTGGCTGACCGACCCGGTGTTCTCCGAGCGCGCCTCACCGGTGCAGTGGATGGGGCCGGCGCGCTTCCACGCACCGCCGATCAGCATCGACGAACTGCCGCCCATCGCCGGCGTGATCCTCTCGCACAACCACTATGACCATCTCGACCATGCCGCGGTAATGCAGCTGGCCGGCAAGACCGCGCGCTTCATCGCACCGCTCGGCGTCGGCGACCAGCTGATTGCATGGGGTGTGGACGCCAGCAAGGTGGAACAGCTGGACTGGTGGCAGTCGACTGAAGCCAGTGGCCTGCGCTTGACCGCGACCCCGGGCCAGCACTTCTCCGGCCGCGGGCTGGGTGACAGCGACCGCAGCCTGTGGGCGTCATGGGTGATCCAGGACGGCGACTTCCGCATCTTCTTCAGCGGCGACACCGGCTATTTCGATGGCTTCAAGGCCATCGGCGAGAAGTACGGACCGTTCGACCTGACCATGATCGAGACCGGCGCCTACGATCCGCGCTGGGCGTTCGTGCACATGCAACCGGAACAGACCCTGCAGGCGCACCTGGACCTGCGCGGAAAGTGGCTGCTGCCGATCCACAACGGCACCTTCGATCTGGCCCTGCACGCATGGCAGCAGCCGTTCGAGCGCATCACTGCATTGGCCGCCGCAAAGAATGTGCCGGTGGCCACGCCGACGATGGGCGAAGCACTGGACATGCAGGCGCCGCAGGCGGGTACGCGATGGTGGGAGACGGTGGAGCTTTAACGGGGGATGCCGTTTGACCTGCCGGAAGCCATGTAGAGCCGAGCCATGCTCGGCTGCGTCAACCACGGAAGCGGCCTGCGGCGCTGCAGTGCGTCATGTAACCGATTACATCCCTTGCTAGCGTAGCGCTCGCCCGATTCCGGTCGAACCTGCGAGGCAGTCCGTAATGACGTTGCGCGCCGAACGCTCCAAGGTCTCCCGCTCAGCTATCCCATGGCGATCTGCCGCCGCCCTGCTGTTGGCCGCCCTGGCCTCCAGCGCACAGGCACAGACCCTCCCCCCGCGCAGCCAATGGCAGGCCAGCAGTTCCTCGCAGCAGGTACCGGCGATGGCGATCGGCCACCTGATCGACGGCGACCCGAAGACCGTGACCGGCGGCGCCTTCAGCCCCGGCCACTGGTTCCAGATCGATCTGGGCGCGCCCACCCTGCTGGCCGGTGCGCGCCTTACCTGGGATGTCTCCAACCCGGAAGGCTATTCACTGCAGACCTCGCTGGACGGTACGCAGTGGCAGACCGCGTACACGATGGCCGATTCGCTGGGCGACGTGGAAACGCTGTACTTCGCGCCGCGGCAGGCACGCTACCTGCGGCTGGCCAGCCCGCAGCGCACCTCCGATTGGGGCGTGTCGATCTTCGAGATGGAGCCACTGGACAGCACGCTCAGCGCACGCATCAGCGGTATCGATGCAACGCAGGCAGCGGCGCTCTGGCAAGGCGGCGGCACCGTCGCGATGCCGGCCGGGGCAAATGGATCCCATACGTTCGAGATCACGCTGCCGCGGGCCCAATCAACGGCTGGCCTGGTCGTCGACTGGGCCGATGGCGCGCGCGGCGCCGCGCGACTGCAGGTGCAGGATGCACAGGGCCGTTGGCAGGACCTCGCACACGATGCACAAGCGGCCAATCATCGACAAAGCTGGCTGGCCGCCACTGCAGCACAACCGTTACGTACATTCCGCCTGAGCGTGGACGGCGCTGCACCGCAGATCGCGCGCCTGCGCCTGCTCGGCCCGAAAGCCGTGATGACGCCGATGAAGCGCTACCAGATCACTGCCAGCGGCGCGCAGCGCGCGTTGTTCCCGGCGTCGTTGCAGATGCAGCAGACCTATTGGACCGCAGTGGGCGTGCATGCGGGCCGGCAGAAGTCGATCTTCGACGAATACGGCAATCTGGAAGCCTTCAAGGGCGCGCCACTGGTGCAGCCGATCTGGCGAAGTGCTGACGGCCGCGCCGCTGGCGCGGCAGGACAGCCGATACAGCACGCGCTGCGGGATGGCTGGAAGCCGATGCCCTCCGCTACGTGGTCACCGCAGCCCGGGCTGGAGTTGCGCAGCGAGGTATTCGCCATCGAGCGCAACGGCCAGCCGGTAACGTTCCTGCGTCATCGCCTGCACAACACCGGAAAAACCCGGATCGACGGCACGCTCAGCCTGGTCGTGCGCCCGATGCAGATGAACCCGCCATGGCAGAACGGCGGGCTGTCGCCGATCCGCGATGTGGCCATCGACAGGCAATCCGTGCGCATCAATGGCCGCACGCTGCTGCAGTCGCTCACGCCAGTGGCTGCGTCCGGCGCGGCGCCGTTCGGCAGGGATGGCGCCACGGAAATCACCGCGGACATCGCTGCCGGCCAACTGCCTTCCGCGCAACAGGCGCATGATGACCAGGGTCTTGCCTCGGCTGCGTTGGACTACCGCGTCTCGTTGGCGCCGGGAACCAGCGATGCCATCGTGGTCGCGTTCCCGTTGG
This sequence comes from Stenotrophomonas muris, assembly GCF_052751275.1. Lineage (NCBI taxonomy): Bacteria > Pseudomonadati > Pseudomonadota > Gammaproteobacteria > Lysobacterales > Lysobacteraceae > Stenotrophomonas > Stenotrophomonas muris. Next base: position 1,817,156 of record NZ_CP199879.1, read on the forward strand.
GCACCGCCGCCGCGGATGCCAATGGCGTGCTGCCCGAAGCGCCTGCGCTGGATCTGGCCACGCTTCCCCGCGATGCCAATGCGGCGTTCGATTCACTGGCCACGCAGGCGTCCGCGGACTGGCAGGCACGGCTGGGCCAGGTCGGCCTGCGCCTGCCCGACCCATCACTGGTGGACATGCTGCGCGCGCAGGCCGCCTACATGCTGATCAACCAGACCGGCCCGGCGATGCAGCCCGGCCCGCGCAACTACAACCGCTCCTTCATCCGCGACGGCATGGCCACCTCGGCCGTGCTGCTGCGCATGGGCGAGGCCAAGGTCGCGCGCGACTACCTGGCCTGGTACAGCGAACACGGCGTACATGCCAACGGCCTGGTCTCGCCGATCCTCAATGACGATGGCAGCGTCAACACCGGCTTCGGTTCGGACATCGAGTACGACAGCCAGGGCCAGTACGTGGCGCTGGTCGCCGACGTTGCACGGCTGGATGGCGGACCCGAGTCGGTGCGTGACTACCTGCCGAAGGTGAAGGCCGCGCTGCACTTCCTGCAGGAACTGCGCGAGCGCACGCTGGTGCCCGGATACAAGGCTGACCAGCCTGCCCCGGAACGCTTTGCGGGCATCCTTGCACCATCGATCAGCCATGAGGGCTATCCATCACCCACCCACAGCTATTGGGATGACTACTGGGGCCTGAAGGGGTGGCACGACGGCGCGTGGCTGGCCGAGGCGCTGGGCGACCACGAAACCGCCCGTTGGGCGCGCGAGCAGTACAAAGCGCTGTACGACGCATTGCGTGCCTCGATCCGCGCAACGATGGCGTGGAAGGGCATCGACTTCATTCCGTCATCGGCCGATCTTGGCGATGGTGACCCCACCGGCGTGTCGATCGCCCTGGACCCGACCGGCGCGCAGAGCGTGTTGCCGGCCGAGGCGTTGCGGACCACCTTCGCCCGCTACCTGGAAGACGTGCGCAAGCGCAGCCAGCCCGGTGCGCTGTATGCCTACACGCCGTACGAGATCCGCAACGTGCTGAGCTATGTGCACCTCGGCCAGCCAGACGTGGCTGACGAGCTGCTGCAGGGCCTGCTTCACGACCGGCGCCCGCTTGAATGGCAGGTGCTGGCCGAAGTAGTGCATTCACGGCTGCGCTTCCCGCGCTACCTCGGCGACATGCCGCATACCTGGATCGGTGCCGAGTACGGCCGCACCCTGTTCGGCATGCTGATGCGCGAAGACGATGATGCGCTCTCGCTGCTGCCGGGCACACCGCCTTCGTGGGTGGCGGGGAATGGATTGGCGGTGGAACGCCTGCCGACGGCGTATGGCGCATTGCAGATGCAGGCGCGGCAGCGCGACGGGGTGCTGAAGGTGGGGCTTGGCAAAGGGCTGCGCGGCGGAACGGCGGTGAAGGTCTGGTGGCCGGCGCGCACGATGCCGAAGACGGTGCGTGTGGACGGACGCAGCGTTTCCGACTTCGACGCCGAGGGCGTGCGCCTGGCGAAACCGTTCAGAACGCTGGAGGCGCGTTGGTAAAGCAGCCGAGCATGGCTCGGCTCTACAGAAGCGGAGGTCGCGCCGGGCCACGCCCGGTGTCATTGCAACGTCGGCAATCCCGGCGGGTTGGTCTGCGACTGCGGCACGGCTTCCTCGGCCACATTCCACCGTTTCAGCGCCTGCGCGTAGGTGCCACTGGCGATCTGGGTGTTCAGCGCCTGCGTCACTGCATCAGCCAGGCCGCTGCCCTTGCGCGTGGTCACCGAGATCGCCGCAGCGTTCGGCCAGCCACCGGGGAACAGGCCGACGCGCCGCACCTTACCGTCGCGTGCGGAATAGGCGCCGGTGGCGTTGGGCTCGAACGACACATCGGCACGGCCGGTGATCACCGCCAGCCGCCCGACCACGGCGTCATCGAAGTACTGGTACTCCACCGGTTTCAATCCCGCCGCGATGTTCTGCTGGTCCCACTGCCGCAGGATCTGGTCCTGGTTGGTGCTGGCACCCACCACCACCTTCAGCCCGGCCACATCGGCCGGCTTCTCGATCTTCTGGATCGGCCCGTCTGCGCGCGTGTAGATGCCCAGCAGGTCGAAACGGTAGCTGGAGAAATCGAACTTCTTCTTGCGCTCTTCGGTAACCGTCACGTTCGACAGCACCGCATCGTACTTGCCTGATTCCAGACCCAGCGGCCAGTCGGCCCAGGCCACCGGCACGATCACCAGCTTCAGGCCCAGCGCATCGGCGATCAGGCGCGCGATGTCGGGCTCGATGCCCACAACGTCCTTGCTGTCGGCCCCGTAGTCGGCCAGCGGCAGCTGCCCTGGATGGGTGGCCACGGTGAACGACCCGGGCGTGACGAAGCGATACCCCTTGGGGATCAATGACTGCGCCTCTGGATCGAACGTGCCTTTCAACACCGCCGTGTTCGCACCGGCCAGGCTGGTCGCGGCCACGGTGCCGGCATCCGGTGCCTGCCGCACGCGCGAATAGACGATACCGGTGATGCCGATGACCAGCACGCCCACGATCAACAGGGTGCTGCGTGAGGGACGACGCGGTGCTGCAGGGCTCATGGTGTTCCCTTCTCGGTTACAGGGTCTTGGCCAGGAAATCGGCGGTGCGCTGCTGGCGCGGGCATTCGAACAGCACCTCGGGCGTGCCCTGCTCGATCACCCGGCCCTGGTCCATCATCACCACGTGGTCGGCTACGCGGCGGGCGAAGCTCAGCTCATGGGTGACGATCACCAGCGTGGTGCCGGAGCGGGCCAGCTCCTCGATCACGCTCAGCACCTCGGCCACCAGTTCCGGGTCCAGCGCCGACGTCGGTTCGTCGAACAGCAGCACCTTCGGCTGCAGGGCCAGCGCGCGGGCAATTGCGATGCGCTGCTGCTGGCCACCGGACAGCTGGCGCGGGAAGGCATCGGCCTTGTCGGCCAGGCCGACCCGTTCCAGCAGCGTGCGCGCCTGCTGCTCAGCCTGCGCGCGCGGCACGCCACGCACCGCGATCGGTGCCTCGATGATGTTCTCCAGCGCGGTCAGGTGCGGGAACAGGTTGAAGCCCTGGAACACCATGCCCACTTCTGCACGGCGGCGTCGGATCTCGCGCTCGGGCAGCTCGTACAGGGTGTCGCCCTCGCGGCGGTAGCCGATCAGCTGGCCGCCGACAGTCACGTAACCGCCGTCGGCGCGTTCCAGGTGGTTGATCAGCCGCAGCAGCGTGGACTTGCCGGCGCCCGAAGGGCCGATCAGCACGGTCACGCTGCCGGCGCGCAGGTCCAGGTTCACGTCTTCCAGCACCGGCTGGTCGCCAAACACCTTGCCTACGCCATGCAGCGACACCGCCGCGCCCTCGCCCGCTTCAACCTGGGTGGCGATACGCGGGCGGCTTGCTACGCGCGGTGCGGCTTCGCCCTGCACACGCGGGGGCGATGACACCCGCGACACCGAGCGCTCGCGCTGCAGCTGGCCGCGCGCGAAGCGTTGCTCCACGCGCCGCTGCAACAGCGACAGCACGGTAAGGATCACCAGGTACCAGACGGTGGCCACCATCAGCAGCGGCACCACCTCCAGATTGCGGCGGTAGATCACCTGCACGGTGTAGAACAGCTCCGGCAGCGCCAGCACGTAGACCACCGAGGTGCTCTTGGCCAGGCCGATCACATCGTTGAACGCGGCCGGCAGGATCGAACGCATCGCCTGCGGCAGGATGATGCGGCGCACCTGGCGGCCACGCGGCAGGCCAAGTGCCGCTGCCGCCTCGTACTGGCCATGGTCGACCGAGAGGATGCCACCGCGGATCACTTCGGCCGAGAACGCGGCCTGATTCAAGGTGAGGCCCAGCACTGCGGCGGTGAACACGCCGATCAGCTGCGTGGTCGGGTACGAGAACAGGCTGATGCCGGTGAACGGCACGCCCAGTTCGATGGTGCTGTACAGGTAGCCCAGGTTGTTCAGCAGCAGCAACAGCACCAGCAGCGGGATCGAACGGAACAGCCATACATAGCCCCACGACACCGCCGACAGCAGCGGCGAGCCGGACACGCGGGCCAACGCCAGCAAGGTGCCCAGCGCGAAACCGAGGCCAGTACCGAGTGCGGTCAGCAGCAGCGTGCGACCCAGGCCTTCCAGCACCGGGCGCGCGAAGAACCACTCGGCGAACGTGCCCCAGCCCCAGCGCGGATTGCCCAGCACGGATTGCAGCCCGATCAGGATCAGCGCCAGTGCCAGCACCGTGCCGAAGACCTGCAGCGGATGCCGGGCCGGCACGATCTTCAGCGCCGGTGCTGGCGCGGGGGGTGCGGCAATGCCATCCAGCGCAGTCGAAGGCGTGCTCATGCGTGGGCTCCGTGCAGCATGGCCTGTGATGGCACAACGACCGGCGCCGATACGCTCAGGTGCTTCTCGAACGGCAGATGCGCGATGGTTTCCGGGTCGGCCTGCAAGTCGAACAGCGCGGTATAGCCGTGGCTGAGGTACAGGCCGACGGCTTCAGGCTGGCGGAAGCCGGTGGTCAGGAACACCCGCCGGTACCCTTGCCGCGCCGCCTGGTCTTCCAGTTCCTGAAGCACGCGACGCGCGATGCCCTGCCTGCGCAGCCCGGGCAGCGTCCAGATGCGTTTGAATTCGGCGGTGTCCGGATCGCGGTGCGGCATGAAGGCGCCGCCGGAGATCGCCACACCATCGCGCAGCAGCAGCACGAACGCCCCTACCGGCGCCGCGAAGGCCTGCGCCGGATAGCGTTGCAGCTCCTCGCGGGCGCTGCCGCCGATGCGTCGGCGCACGTCGGCGTAACGGCTGTCGTACTCCTGCTCCAGGCCATCGAACAGCGGCCGCGCCAATGGATCATCCACCGACGTATAGAGGAAGCGTTCGTTGCTGCTCATGCCACGTCCTTCACCAGATAGTCTTCGGCCAGTCGCGCCCACAGGCTGGCGGCCGGTGCGATGGCCGCGTCGTTGAACACATAGCGCGGGCTGTGCAACGGCGCGCTGTCGCCGTTGCCGACGAACACGAAACTCCCGGGCCGCGCCTGCAACAGGAAAGCGAAGTCCTCGCTGGCGGTGCGCGGCGCGAACTCCGGCACCACCTGTTCGTGGCCGAAGCCCTGCACGGCCACGTCGCGGATGTAGGCGGTCTGCTGCGGGTGGTTGATCACGCTGGGGAAGCCACGCGGGAACTCGATTTCGGCGCGTGCCCCGAAAGCGGCAGCGGTCTGCTCGGCAATCCCGGTCACCCGGCGGCGCAGCGTGTCGCGCACCTCGGGCAGGTAGGCGCGCACGGTCAGCTTCAGCTCGACCACGTCCGGAATCACATTGGCGGCCTGCCCACCGTGGATCGAACCGACGGTGACCACGCCCATCTGCCGCGGGTCGACATTGCGCGACACCACACTCTGCAATGAAGTGATGATGTGCGCGGCGACCAGGATCGGGTCCACGCTGCCCTGCGGCTCGGCACCGTGGCCGCCCTTGCCGATCACCTTCAGCCGCGCCCAGTCGACCGACGCCATCGCCGGGCCGTCGACGAAGCCGAAGTGGCCGACCGGTACGCCGGGCCAGTTGTGCAGCCCATAGATCGCATCCACCGGGAAGCGCTCGAACAGGCCGTCGGCAATCATCTTCGATGCACCCGAGCCGGTTTCCTCGGCTGGCTGGAACACCAGCTGCAAGGTGCCGTCGATAGTGCCGTGATGGGCCAGGTAATGCGCGGCGGACAGCAGGATGGCGGTGTGACCATCATGGCCGCAGGCATGCATCAGGCCGTCGGTCTGGCTGGCGTAGGCCAGCCCCGAGTCTTCGTGGATCGGCAAGGCATCGATGTCCGCACGCAGCCCCAGCCGACGGCTGCCCTGCCCACGCTGCAACGTGCCGACCACGCCGGTGCCGCCGAGACCGGTGGTCACCTCATAGCCCCACTGCTGCAGCAACTCGGCCACACGGGCGCTGGTGCGGTGCTCCTCGAAGGCCAGCTCCGGGTGGCGGTGCAGGTCATGGCGGATCGCGATGGTGGCCTCGGCGCGTGCCGCGATCTCGGGCAATATGCCCGTCGATTGGGAAATCCGCCGGGCATGCCCCGGTGCTGCCGCAGTGTCTCCGCTCATTGCCCTACCCCGCCTTCCGCGCCGGCTCGGCATCGGTCGAATGACGGCTGGCCTTGTACGGCAGGCCCAGATGTTCGCGCAGGGTCTGCCCCTCCAGCTCGCGCTGGTGGTAGCCGCGCGCCTGCAGGATCGGCAGCACCTGGGTCACGAAATCGTCCAGGCCTTCGCGCTGCGCCGCGAAACCGAGGATGAAGCCGTCGCTGGCACCGGCATCGAACCAGCGGATCAACTCATCGGCCACGTGCTCCGGCGTGCCGATGAAGTTCGGTCGTGGACTCACGGCTTCCAGTGCCACCTGGCGCAGGCTCAGCCCCTTCTCCCGCGCATCCTGCTTGATGCGATCGGTGGTGGAACGGAACGAGTTGCTGCCGATCTCACCCAGCTCCGGGAACGGCGCGTCCGGATCGTACTGGCTGAAATCGTGGTGATCGAAGAAGCGTCCCAGGTACGCCAGTGCATCCTCCAGCGTGGCCAGTGCGGCGATCGCCTGGTACTTGGCTTCAGCCTCCTCTCCGGTACGGCCAACGATGGGGCCGATGCTCGGGAAGATCTTCACGTCGTTGCCGCTGCGGCCATGCGCGATCGCCGAGTTCTTCACCTTCTGGGTGAACGCGCGGGTTTCTTCCAGCGACGGCGAATGGGTGAACACCGCATCGGCGTACTTGCCGGCCAGCGCGATGCCGTCGTCGGACGAACCGGCCTGGAAGATCACTGGCTGGCCCTGTGGCGAACGCTGGATGTTGAGCGGACCTTCCACCTGGAAGAAGCGGCCCTTGTGCTCGAGGCGGCGGAATTTCTCCGGTGCGAAGAAGGTGCCGCTGTCGCGCTCACGCACGAAGGCGTCGTCATCCCAGGAATCCCACAGCCCCTGCACCACCTCCAGGTACTCGTCGGCAATCTGGTAGCGCAGTGCATGCTCGGGATGTGGGCGGCCATAATTGCGACCCGAGCCCTCCAACGGCGACGTCACCACGTTCCAGCCGGCGCGGCCGCCGCTGAGCAGATCCAGCGAGGCGAACTGGCGGGCGACGGTGAACGGATCGCTGTAGGACGTCGACAGCGTACCGGCCAAGCCGATCTTCTTCGTCGCCGTAGCGAGCGCCGACAGCAGCGAGATCGGCTCGAAACGGTTGAGGAAATGCGGGATCGACTTCTCGTTGATGTACAACCCGTCGGCCACGAAGCCGAAGGCGATGCCGTTGTCTTCGGCGGTGCGCGCGATGTCGATGTAGAACTGCAGGTTGACGCTGGCATCGGCCGGGTTGGACGGGTGCTTCCAAGCATGCATGTGGCTGCCGGGGCCCTGCAGCATGATGCCGAACGGAATGTGGCGCGGGGTCGTGCTCATGGGAAACGCTCCTGCAGGTCAGGCCACCGCCGCGCGCGGCGCGGGCGACAGCAGTTCAAGGGATGTCAGGCGTGCGTCGAGGTCGGCCACCGGCGCATCGAGGATGAACTCGCCCACGCCGAAACGCCGGTGCAGCGCATCCAGTTCGCCGCGCACGTGCTGCGCATCACCGGACAGCACGCTGGGGCGCGTTTCCTCGATGCGGAAGTCGGCCACCCCCACCTGGCGCGCGTACTCGGCAGCTGCCTCGGCGCTGGGCAGGTTCACCGCCTGCCCGGGACCGAGGTGCAGCTTGTAGACGCGCAGCGCACCGATGTGACGCGCTGCGGCTTCCGCAGTCGGTGCGGCGAAGGCCACCGTGGCCAGCAGCGGTGGCTGCGAGGCGACGCTGCGATAGGCGTCGAACGCGGCCTCGATGTGCTTCGGGTCACCATCGAAGTGCGCGGCGTAGACGAAGCGCCAGCCCAGTTCGGCCGCCTGCTTTGCACTCTGTGGACTTGCGCCGAGCAGGAAACGCTCCGGCGCCTGCTGCGGAAGCGGCCGCGCCAGCGCCTCGCTTTCGGCGCCGGCCAGATAACCCTCCAGGTCGCGCAGTTGCTGGTCGAAATCAGCGAACGGCGGACGCCCGGCTGCCAGCGCGGCAGTCGAGGCCGGCAGGCCGCCGGGGGCCTTGCCCACGCCCAGATCCACGCGCCCCGGCGCCAGCGCCGCCAGCAGGTTGAAGTTCTCCGCCACCTTGTACGGCGCGTAGTGGCGCAGCATCACCCCGCCACTGCCGATGCGGATGCGCCGGGTCTGCGCCAGCACCCAGGCCGCCAGCACTTCCGGTGCAGGGCTGGCCAACGTCGGTGCGGCATGGTGCTCGGCAAACCAGTAGCGGTGATAGCCCAGCTGTTCGGCGCGCTGCGCCAGCTGCAGGCTGTTGCGCAGCGCCTGCTCCGGCGAAGCGCCCTCGGCCACCGGGCTCTTGTCCAGCACGCTGATCTGATAGCTCACGGTCGCGTCCTCGCTCAGGGGTGGGCCACGGGAATGCCGAGCAATCCGTTCAGTGCGGCCAGGATCGGTTCGGCACCGGAGATGTACTGCCGGTCCTGGTGCGCGCCACTGGCCAGGTCGCTGCGTACGCCCTGCGGCAGCACCAGCTTGGGCAACGACTGGTCCTGCTCGCCGATCTCGGCGATCACCTCGCGGCGCGGCCGCGCGAAGCCGATGCGACGTACGTCCAGCTGCGCATCAAGGCCGTCGATGCTCGACAGTGCACCTTCCAGCAACAGGCTGTGTCGGCAGAAGAAGCGCTGGCCGGGAATCTGGCCGTCCTCGAACTCGCGATCGAGCAGGAACAGGATGGGTTTGCTTGCTGCGTCGAGCATGGGGTCCTCATCTGGGCCGGCAATGCGATGCCGCTTCGATATCGATGCTAGAGATGCCGGCGGCTGCGGCAGCGACGCCTGGCGACAATCGGCGGTCAGATCCGGCCATGCAGATGCAGCGTGGCCATAAGCAAAGCGCCGCCGGTTATGGCGTCAGGCGATGCGTCGCAGCGGCGCCGCTACCGCCAGCGCCTGCGTCGCCAGGTGGCCGGCCGCACGCTCGGCTGCCAGCGCGATGCGTGCCTGCAAGGCAGCACTGTTGATGTGCTCGCCGTCGAAGTCGGCAGGCGTGGCGTACACCCCGATCGGCAGCGTGTGCGCCTGCAGGAAACTGAACAACGGCCGCAACTGGTGGTCGATCACCAGCGCATGGCGCTCGCTGCCACCGGTCGCTGCCAGCAGCACCGGCGTATCCACCAGCGCCTCCAGCCCGACGAAGTCGACCAGGTGCTTGAACAACCCGGGATACGAGCCGCGATAGACCGGCGCGGCCACCACCAGCAGCTCTGCGGCCTCGATGCTCTGCAGCGCCTGCTCCACCTCCGGCCCCGCCTCATCGCGCGACAACGACTGGCCCAGCGAGCGCGCGATCGGCGCCAGCTCCACCAGCTCCACGCTGGCATGCACGCGTTGCTGCAGCGACGCCAGCAGATGTCGCACCAGCAGCAACGTGCGCGATGTCGCCGAACTGGTCGGCGACCCCACCAATGCAACCACCTTCAATGCAGAAGACATGAACTGCTCCTCGATAATGCCGAACTACCTCCGGCCGCCCTTCGTCTTTTGTAGAGCCGAGCCATGCTCGGCTGCTTCCCGCCTTTGTAGAGCCGAGCCATGCTCGGCTGCCCCAGATCAGAACCGGTAACTGATCCGCCCATACCAATACGCCCCGACGTTGCCCAACACGTCGCCGTTGTCCCAGGTCGTCTCGATGCTGGCCACATCGGTAGCACTGCGCGCGTACTCCGGCACCTTGCGCGTGCGCTTGTCGAACACATTGTTGATCCCCAGCGCCGCGCTCCAGCCCGCCCCCAGCTCCACGCCGCCGGACAGGTTGGTCACCAGCACCGGCGGCTGTTTGTACTCCACGCCGTTGTTCAGGCGCTTGATCGGGCCGTAGTAGGTGAAATCGACGTTCGAGCGCCAGCGCCCGTTCTGCCAGCCCAGCCCGGCTACCTGGGTGTAGCTGGGCGTGCGGAAGCGCAGCGCGTATTCGCTGCTCTTGGTCAGCAGGTTGATGTTCGGCAGCCCCTGCAGCGCCGCCGGAATGTCGCTCACCTTCTGGATGGTGGTACGGCCGACGTTGGCCGCGTAGCTCCAGCGCAGCTTGCCCCACGCAGTGTCCTGGTTGGCTTCCAGGGTCAGCTCGACACCGCGCGTGCGGGTATTGCCCACATTGGTGAAGTAGCTGGCGTAGAACGCATCACCCGGCAGGATGCTGATGCCGGCCGAACCCAGCAGCGCATCGATGGTGTTCTTCTGCGCCGCGCTCAACACCGTACCGCTGTTGTCGGTGATGCGCGCCGGATCCTGCGCGTTGTAGCCGATCTGGCTGGACTGGCCCAGCTGGCCACGGATGTCGATCTGGTACGCATCCACGGCCAGATGGAATGCGGGGCTCGGGTCCCAGGTCACGCCCAGGCTGTAGTTGGTGGCTTTCTCGGGCTTCAGCGGCGTAGCACCCAGCGCAACCGCCGCCGGTGAAGACACCTGCGCCACCAGCGTGGTCCCGCACGGGCAGCTGCCCGTGGCCTGGTAGAACTGTGCGCCCAGGCTGGGCGCATGGAAGCCGTTGCTGACCGTCGCGCGTACACCCAACGCGTCGGTGAAGTCGAAGCGCGTGGTCAGGCGGCCAGTGGACACACTGCCGAAGTCGGAATGATCTTCCCAGCGCGCCGCTGCATCCAGATACCAGCGCGAGGTGATGTTGCTGGCCGCGCCCACATAGACCGCCTTGCTGTTGCGCGTCGCCTTCACCGCATCGGCGGTGGAGTAGCCCACGAACGCGGCTGCACCGAAGCCGGTGTACGACTCCCACTGCCCGGCCCCGCGTTCGTACTGTTCGTGCTGGTACTCGGCGCCTGCGCTCACTTCCAGCGGCGACGCAAAGGCCGCCACCTCGAAGCCACGGCGCAGGTCGAGGTTGGCGATCCCCTGCTGGTAGTCCAGCTTGCCGTCATAGAAGTCAGTGGGCGAACCGGGATACGGCAGCGAGTAGTTCACCGAATTGCGGGTATAGGTGCGCACCGTGCTGCGGTTGCCGGTCAGGCTGGCGTCGTAATCCCAGCCCGCGATCTGCCCCTTCACGCCCGCAGTGCCGGTGTACTGCTTTTCCTTCGTCTCCAGCACCGGCAGGAAGCCATCGGGAAACACGCTCAGCACGCCGGGTGCCTTGTAGGTGGTGAAGATGGTCGCCGGCAGGCGGAAGTTCTGGATCGCCTGCGCGGTGCGGTCACTGGCCGTGGCGTTGGCGTAGAACTGCGCGCTCTCGCCCAGGCCATGGCCTGCATTCACTGCGAAAGCCTTCAACGCGTACGACGGCGAACTGAGGATGGTGTTGGCCTCGGCATCGCGGTTGGCCTCGGCCGGGTTCGGCGATGCACCCGTCGGCAAGCGATTGTTCGGGCGCAGTGCGACCCGGTTGCCGTTGGCATCTACTGCCGGATAGCTCAGGTAGCCATCGATGTAGCGACGGGTGCGGATCGCGTGGTGCTGCCGCGTGTTCTCGCCGGACAGGTTGACGAAGCCATCCTGGCCCCACGGCAGGCCGACATTGGCGCGCACGCTGGTACGCGAACCATCACCATCGATGCTCTGCCCGCTCTCCACCGACACATCGCCACCGTGCGCCTGCGATTTCAGGATCACGTTGACCACGCCGGTGATCGCGTCCGAGCCATAGATGGCCGACGCACCATCGCGCAGCACTTCCACGTGGTCGATGGCCGAGACCGGAATCAACGCCAGGTCGGCCCAGGCGTGGCCCGGAAAGCCACCACCGTTTGCGCCACTCACGTAAGCGCTGGCATTGCGGCGCTTGCCGTTCACCAGCACCAGCGTGTAGCCCGGTGACAGGTTGCGCAGCTGGTAGCCACGGATCAGGCTCTCCTGGTCGCTCTGGTAGCCGCCGATCTGGCTCAGCGACGGCAGGCTGCGCTGCAGCGCTTCCAGCAGGTTGCCCTGCCCGGTGGCGGCGAGGTCCTCTGCAGAGATCACATCGATGGGCGTGGAACTGTTCTTCACCGTGCGCGTGCTGGTGCGTGAGCCGGTGACCACCACCGCATCCAGCGTGGACGCTGCCACGTTGGCCGTCGTGGCGGTGGCAGCAGGATCTGCGCCTGCTTCAGCCGCATGGCTGGGCGAGGCGGCAAGGATGGCTGTGATCAGAACAGCGAGAGTGCTCAGGACAGGGGCGTGGGCGGCAGGCATGGGGGCTCGTGGGGGGGGCCGGAAACACGCTTCCATTCAAGGGCCTGTTCACCTGGTGCGACAGGCGCGATCGCGTCACCCAGCCGTAACATCCGGCCACCCACATGACCGCTGGTAATGACGTTAGGCGGCGCACACGCACAGGGTCCCCCACGGAGTCGGATCCCTTTCCATAGGAAAGGGCTCTGACCCCACGCACGCCTCCCCACCACGGGGTCAGAGCCCTTCCTGCGGAAGGGATCCGACCCCGGTTCCCATATGCCCGCCCGGCATCACCTCATGCCCGCGCATCACGCAACGCCACGCACCGCCACCCGTAGCATCAGGCCATGCCCAGCCCACCCGCCGATCCCACCGCGCCGCTCGTTGCCATCGTCGCCTGCCACGGCCAGGGGCTGTTCGAATTCGGCTGCGCGGTCGGCCTGTTCGCGCCGGTGCGGCCGGAACTCGGCGTGGCCTGGTACCGCACCCAGCTGTGCGCGGGCGAACCCGGTGCGCTGCGCATGCTCGGCAATGCGCAGGTGCAGCTTCCCTACGATCTCAGCGCGGTTGATGACGCCGACATCATCGTCATCCCCGGTTGGCGCGAACCCAGCGAGCGCCCACCGCAGGCACTGCTCGATGCACTGATCCGTGCCCACGCACGTGGCGCGCGCATCGCCTCGATCTGCTCCGGTGCCTTCGTGCTGGCCTGGGCCGGGCTGCTCGATGGCCGCCAGGCCACCACCCACTGGCGCCTCACCGAAGCGCTGGCACGCGAGTTCCCACGCATCGATGTGCGCGAGGATGCGCTGTACGTGGATACCGGCAGCATCATCACTTCGGCCGGCTCGGCCACCGGCATGGACATGATGCTGCACATGGTGCGCAAGGATTACGGCGCGCGCGTGGCCAACCTGGTGGCCGAACGGCTGGTCCTGGCACCATGGCGTGATGCCGGGCGCAGCCAGCGCGTCAGCCGCGCCATTCCCCACGGCGAGCCCACCCGCTTGGCAAAGCTGATGGAATGGATGCGCCGCAACCTGCGCGAGCCCCACTCACTGGGCAGCCTCGCCGAGCAGGCCGCGCTCAGCCAACGCACGCTGCAGCGGCAGTTCCTGGAGGCCACCGGCCTGTCACCCATCGACTGGCTGATCCGCGAACGCGTGGCTTTCGCGCGCGAGCTGCTGGAAACCACCGACCGGCCGCTGCAGTGGATTGCAGAACAGGCCGGCTTTGGTTCGCAGGAATCGTTCCGTCGGCACTTCCGCGGTCAGGTCGACGCGAGCCCTACCGAGTACCGCAGCCAGCATCGCGGCGGCCTCGGTGCCGACCGGTTGGTGGGCTGTTGATCCAGTGCGCGGAGCCAGGCGTGGCGTGAGCAAAGCCTCACGACGGTCCGGGCTTGCGTGCGTATAGTGACGTGCGTCACAAGAAGCCCCTTCCATGCTCCATGCATTTGCTTACTCCAGCCGCATGTCGGCTGGGCTGTCCAATCAAGCCCTCCACCAGATCGTCTCGCAATCTGCCACGTTCAATCGCCGGGTGGACGTTACCGGTGCGCTGATCGTCGACGGGCAGCGGTTTTTCCAGTACATCGAAGGCCCGCCCGACGCCCTGGAAGCGGTCAAGCGCCGCATCCATGACAGCCGCTCGCATGCTGCCGTCGTGCCGGTACTGGACATGGCCATCAGCGCGCGTGCAGTTCCGTACTGGGCAATGACCCACATCGAGACCGGGCAGATCGTGGTGTCCGGCCTGGTGAATGCGCGCTGGGACGAGTTCGGCCACTCCATTCCGGGCATGGACCAGCTCGTCGGCCTGCTGCGTCCGCATTTTCCACGCGTCGGCAGCGTCGGCGCGCCACGCGCAGCCGCCTGATAGACACTGAACCATCGCCTTGCACGCGCACGCCGACGTGGCCGCGCGTTGCGTCCAGGCGTCATCATCCAGATCTCCTTTCCCATCGTCTTCGCCACGCCCATCGCATGCCCGTACCCGCTCACCCTGCAACGGAAACACGCGCATCGCCTGCCGACCTGTTCGAGATCGTCGTCATGCGTGCAGGCACCGTCCTGTTCGCCATCGACATCCAGGCGGCGGTCGAAATCCGCGGTCCGGAGGCATTCGGCCCTGCAGACCGCAACGGCAGGCCGACCCTGGAGGTCCGTGGGCAACCGTTACCCGTCGTCGACCTGCGCCGCATGAGCGGCCAACCGGCATTCGAGGGTGGCAGCCCGGCCATGCTGCTGATCAACGCCGGCACCGCAACCCTGGCGCTGGCCGTGGACGAAGTGCTGGAGATCGAGACGCCGGACGCGAGCGCGAACACCCCCGAGCCTGCAGCGGGCCAATCGTTCTGCTTCTGCAGCCGGCACATTCAACTCGATCCGGCGCGCTCGGCTGCACTGATCGAACCGGCGGCACTGCTGGGCGCACTTGCCGCGCCGGGGTGACCGGCGGCGTCTCAGGATCGTCCTGCCAAGGCACGGTTTCGCAGCCTCCAGCACTGCGCGGCAAAGCCGATCACGAACACCACCAGGCAGGCCAGCAGTGTGTGCAGCACCACCGGGGCCATCGGTGCCGCAGCAATCGGATGCGCCGCCGGCAAGCGGGTCAGCGTTTCGTTGACGCCGGGCACCAACGAGAGCAGGAAGCTGAACGACAGTGCGAAGGTCGACAGGTAACGCGCGGCGCGCCCCAGCCAGCGCAGCCGCGCGGCCAGCATGCCGCCGAATGCCACCAGCAGCACGATCACCCCGAATGCGTGGCCGGGGTTGATCCCGCCCGTGCTGGACACGGTGAACGAGGTGGCCACCGACAGCACCAGCCCCACCAGGTACAGCTTGCCCGCGCGCTTGGCGGGATCGATTGCGCGATGGCGAATGAAGGCATACAGGCCACTCAACACCGGGATCAGGCTGACAGCGGTATGGATCACGCCAAGTGTGGACAGAGGGTGGGACATGGGACATCTCCAGGGACAAGATGAACCTACTAGTAGGTAGGCATTGGGTTCAAAAAGAAGGCCCGCGTCGCCGCAGGCCCACCACACATCTCTCAGGACGCCGCGCTCACCCGCGCAATCGCCAACCGCGCCAGTGCCGCGAAGGTCGCCGCATCACCGAAACCGCGCGCGGCCAGCATCGCGCCGTGCACCGATGACATGAACGCCTTGGCCTCATCGGCCGCCGAGCCCTGCAACTGCAGTTGGCCCATCGAAACGCCCTTCTCCAGCGTCACTGCCAGCCAGCCGCTCAGGTCCTCGAAATGGCCGCGCACTTCCTCAGCGATCTCTGCCGGAATCATCGGCGCTTCGGCGGCCAGCATCGCGCAGATGCAGAACGAGGACGTACCCCCTGCAATGCAGCTGGACCAGTACTCCACATAGGCGTTGAGCTCCTGCAGCGGGTCGGCCAACTGCCGGTCCAGCAGCGCCAGGCCTTCGCGCGCTTCGGCCCGGTACAGCTCGACCACCGTGCGCACCAGATCCGCCTTGCTGGGGAAGTGGTGATGGATGCTGGCCTTGCTGATGTTCACCCGCGCCGACACGTCGGCGTAGCTGAAGCCGTTGTAGCCACCGGCTTCCAGCAGCGCACGGGCATGGGCCAGGATTTCCTGGGCCTTGGGCGAGAGCGACTCTTTCATGGCAGTTAAACCTACTAGTAGGTAGACACCCTGTCAACCCCTCTCTGCTGCACCCGCCAGGCATCATTCCCGGCAGAGCCGGCCGCTGGCCGGCTTGCTGGCAACGTGACCTTTGATTGCCCCTCAATGCGAAGATACGTACACCGCATCGGCTGGCGGAGGTGGCAGCGCGAAACTGCGCCGCATCCGCGCGACCTCGGCCGCCGGCGGCAACGCGAACAGGCGCTTGAACTCACGGTTGAACTGCGACGGGCTGGCATACCCCACCGCCAGCGATGCCGCTTCGGCAGTCATCCCCTGCCGCAGCATCAGCAACCGTGCCTGGTGCAGGCGGGTCGACTTCACGTACTGCATCGGCGACGTGCCGGTAATCGCGCGGAAGTGGTCGTGGAAGGTCGCCACACTCATGCCCGCTTCGGTGGCCAGTTGCCCCACGTCCAGGGTGGTGGCATATCCGGCATGGATCGTCCGCAGCACTCTGCCGATGCTGCCGAAGCGCCCGCGCATGGCCAGCGCCTCGCGCATTGCGCCGCCCTGTGCACCCGTCAGCACGCGGAAGTACACCTCACGCACCAACGCAGGGCCGAGCACGGCAGCCTCCAACGGTTCAGCCAGTGCCTCCAGCAGGCGCAGCACCGTGGCCTGCATCGGCGCCTGCATCGGGCTGGACATCATGCCCTGCGCCGGTGTCTCCGGGGTGCCCTCCTGTTCACCCAGTTCGATCAGCAGATCCGCCGCCAGCTGCAGATCCAGGTGCAAGTAGATCGCCAGCAGCGGCGCCTGGGCCGACGCATCGGTTTCCATCGTGAACGGCACCGGCACCGACACTGCCAGGTAGTGCTGGGCGTCGTACTGGTAGACCTGCCCGCCCAGATAGCCACGCTTCACCCCCTGGCAGACGATCACGATGCCGGGGTCGTACAACACCGGCGTGCGCGCCAGTGGCCGGTCCGATCGCAGCAACCGCACCCCCGGCAGGCGCGTGAGCGTATAGCCCTCCTCCACCGCCAGCGTCTTCAGCAGGCCGACCATGCGCGCCTGCACCTGCCGTTGCAGGGAATCGACCACAGGCACTCCAGAGGAATAGGCAAGAATGGCCGAATCCTAGGCCTGTGACCCCGGTCGTTCAAGAACTAACGTGCAAGCCCTGCCCACCACGAACGCCCCCTCATGCCCCCTTCCCGCTTTCTCCTCATCACCGGTGTCAGCAGTGGATTCGGCCGCGCCCTTGCCCAGCAGGCCCTGCTGGCCGGCCACCGCGTGGTCGGCACCGTGCGCAACGAAACCGACCGCCAGGTACTCGAAGCGCTCGCTCCCGGCCGCGCATTCGGTCGCCTGCTGGACGTAACCGATACCGCCGCCATCAATGCGCTCGTCGCCGATATCGAAACCAACATCGGAAGCATCGACGTGCTGGTCAACAACGCTGGCTACGGCCACGAAGGCATCCTCGAAGAATCCACGCTCGCCGAGCTGCGGCAGCAATTCGAGGTGAACGTATTCGCTCCAGCCGCGCTGATCAAGGCCGTGCTGCCGCACATGCGCGCCCGGCGCCGCGGCCATATCCTCAACATCACCTCCATGGGCGGTTTCATCACGATGCCGGGCATCGCGTGGTACTGCGGCAGCAAGTTCGCGCTGGAGGGCATCAGTGAAGTGCTTGGCAAGGAAGTCGCGCCGTTTGGTATCCACGTCACGGCCGTCGCGCCGGGTTCCTTCCGCACCGACTGGGCAGGCCGCTCGATGGTGCGGGCACCGCGCAGCATTGACGACTACGACGCATTGTTCGATCCCATCCGCAGCGCGCGTGAGGCGAAGAGTGGCCACCAGCCCGGTGATCCAGTGAAGGCTGCGCAGGCCATGCTGCAGGTCATCGACAGCGACGCTCCTCCCCGCCACTTGCTGCTGGGCAGTGATGCGCTGCAGCTGGTGAGGGCAAAGCTGGCATCGATGGCCGGTAGCATCGACGCGTGGGAACAGCTGAGCCGTTCGACCGACGGCGTAGCGTGAGATCTTGAGGCCGCCGATGCCCTCACCGGCGGCGTCCCCCTGCCCGCTCAGTCTTCCTGCACCAGCTTGAACTCGCGCAGCAGGCCACCGATCTGGGTCTTGTCCAGCTTGTTCATCAGCAGATTGCGCAGGAACGCAGGCCCGGGAATATCCAGTTCCTTGCCATCGCGCAGGCGACCGGTGGCGGCCAGCAGCGAGCGCACGTCATACGTGGAATTGAACACCTCCGGCACGCCGCGCTCGATCCCCAGCAGGGTGTACACCGCTTCCATCGGCGTGCGCACCGAATATTCGGTGGTGAAGATGCAGTCGCGCTGCTTCGATTCGGCAAACTGGCCGATGAAGGCGAAGTTCACCGCGCCGTCCGGCACCACGTCCGGGCGGTCACCGGCCTGGCGTGGCATGAAGAACGCCGTGATGTACGGCATCATCACCGGCACCGTCTTCGCACCGGTCGCGGCCAGCGCATCAATCTCTTCCACCGGCACGCCCAGGTGGTACAGCCACTCGCGGGTGATCTCCTCGCCGGTGCACTCCTGCATCGGCTTTTTCACGTAGTCGCCCGGCGTATCCACAAACAGCGAGTACACCCAGACCACGATCTGGTCCCTGGGCTGGTTCTTGAAATGCGGCTGGCGGTTCACCGTCCAGCTCATCAGCCAGCGCGAGTCGCGCACGCTGACGATGCCGCCGGTCACCACCTTGCCACTGAACGGGTCGCGCTTGGCGATCTTCTGGATGTAGGCCGGAATGCGTCCATCCAGCGTGGTGACCGTGGCCGATTCCCACTTGGTCTGCGGGATATGCGCGCCGAACACGTCCGGGCGACCGAACGCCGCATCCTTCGCGGCGAGGCGACGCCACAGGTCCCAGGCCGGCGCCGGTCCTTCGTTCAAACGCGCCGCGGTGTGGTGATCGCCATTATCCGAGTTTTCGGTCAGCGAACCGATCGTCATGAAAACAAGGTCATCCACCCCCAGGTCCACGCCGCCGGCCACGCCTTCGCGCGTCCAGTGGATGCGGGTGGCCTGCTTGCGGCCGACCGACAGATCGAAGTCGACGTCGGTCACCTCGGTGCCGTACTGGAACACCACACCCTGCTCCTGCAACCACTTCACCAGCGGCAACACCAGCGATTCGTACTGGTTGTACCTGGTGAACTTCAACGCCGAGAAATCCGGCAGGCCGCCAATGTGGTGGATGAAGCGATGCAGGTACAGCTTCATCTCCAGCGCTGAGTGCCACTCCTCGAACGCGAACATGGTGCGCCAGTACAGCCAGAAGTTGCTGTCCAGGAAGTCGCGGCCCAGCACCTCGTCGATGCGCTTGTTCTCCATCTCCTTCCGGGTGGCCAGGAACAGTGCGATGATGTCCTTCTGGGCCTGCTCGGTCAGCGTGAACAGGCCATCGGTGTGTGCATCTTCGCCGCGATTGATGGTGGCACGCTGCAGCGAATAGTTCGGGTCGTCCTTGTTCAACCAGTAGAACTCGTCCAGCACGCTGGCATCTTCAATCTCCAGCGACGGAATTGAGCGGAACAGATCCCACAGGCACTCGAAGTGGTCTTCCATCTCGCGGCCGCCGCGGATCACGAAGCCCTTCTCCGGCACCTTCAGGCCATCCAGCGCGCCGCCAGGAATCTGCTGCTGTTCAAGGATGGTGATGCGTTCACCGGCCATGCGGCCGTCGCGCACCAGGAACGCGGCGCCGGCCAGCGAGGCCAGGCCCGAGCCCACAAACCAGGCGCGCTTGCCATCCACACCGGCCGGCTTGCGCGGGCGCGCGAAAGCTTCGTAGTTGCCACTGCTGTAGTACATGCATTGCACCTTCCTGGAGGGGATCATCAGGAACCGGCAGCGGAATGACACAGCCATCCGATGCAGGTCATGACCCTACTCTAGCGCCGAACCGGTGTATCGTTTCCTGCACGCAGGCTGCGACGGAATGACGCAGCCGCGTCAGAGCGTCCTTCCCAGCAGCATGCCTGGCCAGCCGTCCACGTTGAACGGCGCGATGCGCGTATACCCGCAGGATTCATAGAAGCGCACCAGGTCGCCGCTGCCTCCGGCGTAGCAGTCCACACGCAGATGGTCGACACCGGCAGCGCGCGCCTGCTCGTCGGCAAACGCCATCAGTCGGCGGCCGATGCCACGCACGCGCACATCACGCGAGGCCACCAGAACCCGCACATACAGCTCCGGCCCGGTGGGGGCCGGCACATAGGGCATCGACTCGCCCAGTGCCAGGAACGCCCGCACGTCGCCCTGCTCGTTCTGCGCCACCCATGCGCCTGGCAGTGCACACGCCTCGGTGACCTGGGCAATCCGGCGCGGCATCGTCGACCACGGTTCGCTGCCCCATTGCTGCACATTGCCGATCGACACGAACCACTCGATCACCTCGTCAAAGAGCCCCAACACTGCGGGGGCATCGGCCGCGCTGGCGCGGCGGATGTTCAAGGGGTCCTTTCCGGTTTCAGTCATGCGTTCCGCTCCTGTCATACCACGCTCCCCAACCCTGGAAAACAGGGGGAGCGTCGGCCGGTTCAACCAGTCTAGCGCGTGCCCCAGCGTGGCCACCTGTACCGGACCAAAGCAGTCGGAAGTCCATGTGACTTCCAGCGCGCCGCCAGGAATCTGCTGCTGTTCCCAGCGTCGCAGGTGCGTACAGACTCGATGCTTCATCAACCGCGTGGAGCATCCCCTCCGGTAGTGAACCAGCGCTGGAACCCCTCGATCGCATCCGGCATCAGGGCGCGGGCGCGTTCACGCACCAGCACTTCGGCGTCGCGCATCGCGCTGATCGCATCCGGCCGCGCGCACAACGCCATCGCCACATCCGACGCGTCCAGCATCGCCAGGTTCACGCCCACGCCCACCGGCGGCATCAGATGCGCCGCATCGCCGATCAAGGTCACGCCATCGCGCGGGGCCCAGCAAAAATCCGCTGGCAGGCTGTAGATCGGCCGCCGCACGAAGTCCGTGCAGGCCTCCAGCAGGCGCCGAAGGTTCGTGGCCCACCCGGTATAGCAGCCTGTCACCAGCGTCCGTATGCCGTGCTGCGCGATCTGTGCATCAAGCCATTCGGAAGAGCGCTTCAGCGCCGCATACACGCAGAGCCGATCGCGGCTGTTGCGTTGCACGAACAGGGCCTCCTCGCCGCCAAAGCAGAACAGGCTGCCCTGCCCGACCATCGCTGCGATGTCCGCAGCAGGCTGTGCGATCCAACCTTCGAAGAAGGTAATGCCGGTGGGCAGCGGCTGGCACGTACTCAAGGCCGCGCGCACTTTCGACCACGCACCATCGGCACCGATCACGATCTCCGCCTCGCGCTGCACGCCGTTGGCGAATCGCAGGCCGTGGCCGTTCGCCTGTGCAGATACCAGCGCGGTCAGGCTGTGACCCCACTGCACCGTGTCCGCCGGCAGCGCGTCCAGCAGCAGCTGGCGCAGGTCGCCGCGGTCGATCTCCGGCTTGTCCTTGCTCCCTTCCGGCCCGAACCCGCCGGTGGTGATCTCCCCGGACCACGGGTCGCCCATCCGCGCCTCCTGCCCCTCATGCCGCGCCACCGCACGGAAGGCCTCCAGCAGGCCCGCGCGCTGCAGCGCCACCTGCCCGGAATCGTCGTGCAGATCCAGCGTGCCGCCCTGTGTGCGCTGCTGCCCGGATGCTTCGCCCTCGTACACGCTCACGCGGTGACCGCCCCGATGCAGGATGAGCGCAGCGGTGAGGCCAGCGGGGCCTGCGCCGATGACGGCAATACGGGGAGGGTGCTGCATGGCGCGATCCAGGTTAGTTGATACGTCAACCGTATGCCGCAAGGGTTGACATGTCAACCATTGCCCGGCAACGTTCGGCCATGACCTCCCCCAGCATCACACCCGACGAATGGGCCACCTGGCGCGGCTTCCGGCGCATGGCAGAAATCACCTCCGGCCGCATCGTCCAGGACATCACCCGCAGCACCGGGCTCTCAAGGGCCGACTTCATCGTGCTGATGGAGCTGAACCAGTCCAAGGATCGCTGCCGCCGCCAGCGCGAACTGCTGGACTACCTGGAATGGGACAAGACGCGCCTCTCGCACCAGCTGACCCGCATGGCGGGCCGTGGCCTGATCGAACGCGATACCGACAGCGAAAACGTCGTAGTGATCCGCATGACCACAGAAGGTCACGCGCAGCTGCGCGCGGCACGGCCGGTACACGCCGCCGGTGTCCGCCGGTATTTTCTCGACCATCTCTCCGCGGATGATCGTGCCGCACTGCAGCGGATCACCGACAAACTGCATGCCGCCCTGCAGGACGCGGAGAACTGAGCCATCGCCCCCGGTAGTGCCGGCCGCTGGCCGGCAACTGCACGCACCCAACGCCACCGGGATGCCGGCCAGCGGCCGGCACTACCACGCCCGGGCGTTCGTGGCGGGGTTTGACATGCAGGCATTTACCTGCATATAGTCCACTCAAGGGCGGCGCCTGCCGGCCCATCGCGAGGAACCTGCAATGGTGGATATCGCACACAGGGTCGGCATCAAGGCCCCCGCAAGCCAGGTGTACCAGGCGCTGGCCACCCCCGAAGGCGTGGCCGCCTGGTGGGCCGAAGACGCGCACGGCGACCGCGAAGCCGGCGGCACGGTCAAGGTCCGTTTCACCAACAACGGCCAGGAAATCGGCGCCATGGAGATGAAGCTTGAGCAGCTTGTTCCAGGCGAGCTCGTGCTGTGGCGGTTCCTCGCCGGCCCCGCCGAATGGATCGGCACCCACGCGCGCTTCGCGCTGAAGCAGGAAGGCGACTACTGCATCGTCCTGTTCACCCATGAAGGCTGGAAAGAGCGCGTCGAGTTCACCTCCCACTGCAGCACCAAGTGGGCGGTGTTCCTGATGAGCCTGAAGGCACTGCTGGAAACCGGCAAGGGCCAGCCCAACCCACACGACGTCAGGATCGACAACTGGAATTGAAGACCTCCCCATGGCGGTAGACCACGTACGCGACGCAGACAAGGTGTTCAAGGCACTGGCCGATCCCACGCGCCGCACGCTGCTGGATCTGCTCTGCAAGGACAACGGGCAGACGCTGGGCCAGCTGTGCGAACACCTGGACATGGCCCGGCAATCGGTCACCCAGCACCTGGGCCTGCTGGAAGACGCCAACCTGATCAGCACCGTGCGCCGTGGCCGCGAGAAGCTGCACTTCATCAACCCGGTGCCCCTGCATGAAGTCTACGAACGCTGGGTACGCAAGTTCGAGCAGCAGCGCCTGAGCCTGCTGCATGACCTGAAACGCAAACTGGAAGGAGAATGACGATGTCTGCAGAGTCAACCCGCTTCATCCACGTGATCTACATCGCCTCCACGCCACAGAAAGTGTTCGAGGCCATCACCCGCCCCGAGATCGCCAGTCGCTACTGGGGCCACGAGAACGTCTCGGACTGGAAACCGGGCTCGCGCTGGCAGCACGTGCGTGCAAATGAAACGCGCTCGGTCGAGCTGGTCGGCGAAGTGGTGGAAAGCTCCCCGCCCTCGCGCCTGGTCATCACCTGGGCAGCCGCCTCGCAGGCCGACAACCCGGACGCCTACAGCCGCGTCACCTTCGACATCGTGCCCTACCAGGACATGGTGCGGCTGACGGTTACCCATGAGGAACTGGAACCCGGCAGCGGCATGGATACCGGCATCCGCCAGGGCTGGCCGATCGTGCTGTCCAGCCTGAAGTCGCTGCTGGAGACGGGCAAGGGGCTGGATGTGTTTGCGAAGCCGAACTGAGTCGTGCCGCAATCGGCGGCGGCGCGCCATCCGCCGCCAGCGCTCCCCATCCGGTCAATCGCTCAATCTGCGCGAACGTCCATAACTGCCATGCACATCCTGCTTGATCCAATCGGCCAGCAGGCGCAGGTAGCCGTCGGTGATCCGCGTCGACGCCCGGTTGCCCTCGGCATCGGTGCGGAACTCGACCATGCCGTGGTCGGTATCCGGGAACAGGTACGTATCAATCGGCTGCCCCGATGCGCGCAGGCGCCCCAGGATGCTGCGGGTGGCTGCAATCGGCGCGGCCCGGTCCTGCTCGGCCAGCACCCACAGCAACGGCAGCTTCAGGCGACGCAGCGCGGCCTCGGCGTCGTAGTCCCAGATCAGCTCCAGGTTGTCGAAGCGCGCTCGGCCGATCCGGCGCAGGTAGGCGTCACTCATACGCAGCATGTCGCCGCTGTACTCGCCGTTGATCGTCTTTGCCCACGGCGCGGCACCGATCTGGCTACGCACCCTGGCCAGCGCTTCGAACCCTTCAGTGAAATGCGTGCGCATCAACTGCGCGGTTGCGTCTGAAAGCTGTCCGACCTGCGCCAACGCCGCCGCATCCAGCTGCATGCGCCGTGCCTCATCGAACAACTGCTCGCGGTCCTCCTCGATGGGCGACACCACCAGCCCGAAACCGATCGCCACAAAATCCGCCTGCGAGCGGGTCGCCGCCAGCGGCGCGATCCACCCGCCCTGGCTGCCACCGAAGTAGCCGGCGCGGCCGAACCGGCCTCTCGCCAGTTCGCGCGCCTTGGCAAGCGCCGCCGCTGCGTCGTCGGCAAGCAGCTCGAAGTTCTGCGTGTACTCGCCTTCCGAATCGCCGGTGCCACGTTTCTGGTAAGCGAACACCGAAATACCCTGCGCCACCAGCATGCGCTGGTAGATCGCCGCCACCGCCATCGTGCGTTCCGAGCCGTGCACCAGCACCACCAACGGCCGTTTGGGGTCGGCCGGGCCGGCTGGTTCGATCAGCTGCCCGACCAGCTTGGTCCCCGCACTGATGAAAGTTGCATCGGTATCACGGGTCGGCAGGCGCTGCCAGCGCTGCGTGGCCCCAGCAGACGACCTGAAGCTGACCACATCGTCGCTGCAGCTCACCGGCGCGCTGGCATCACCGGTGGCGCCACGTCGCCCGTCCAGCATCAGATAGCGCTGGCCTGTGGCCGGCGCCGCAGCGGGTGCGCCCAGCACCACGATGTTGCCTTGGCCGTCACCGTAGGCACTGACCGTGCACAGCTCGGCGGCTGCAACCGGCAGCCCCGAACATACCAGCACCGCGCTCAACAACGAACGACTCCTCCACCCTGCCATGCCCTTCCCCGTTTCGATGAACCTGCGTCGTGCAGGTGCCGGGCGCAGCCTAGCGCGTTCGTTCGCCAGATTCATGCTGCAACCGCTCGCCGTCGCTCCCCTTCCACGGCCATACTGGAAGGACGATACGGACTTCAGAGCGTCATGCACCCACACTTGGAACACATCGGCACCACCCGCATCCTGCGCGTCGACCCGCAGGGCCCGATGCTCGATGCCGGCGCCCTACGCGACCTGGCCGGCGATGCCCTTGGGCACCAGGCCGAGTGGATCGCCGTGCCTGTGCAGCGCCTTCCGGCAGACTTCTTCGAGCTGCGCTCCGGCATGGCCGGGCAATGGCTGCAGATGCTGGTGAACTACCGCCTGCACTTCGCCGTCCTGGGCGATGTCAGCGCCTACCGCGCACGGAGCGAATCGCTGGATGCGTGGATCACCGAATGCAACCGCGGCCGCGACGGCTGCTTCGTGGCCGACTGGGGCGCCCTGCTGCCGCGCCTTTCGGCCCCCGCCAGCGCCGGCTGAACGCCGCCCCCACGCTCACCCTCGCCGAACCGGGTTCCGACCGGGCTCCGACGCCGCGCGCCGCAGCATCACCGGCAGGCTCCCCGGGCGACGTTCGATGCGCGCTTCAGACGCAGATTCCCTGCACAGCAAAGTGGCGGCGGTCACCCTCGGTTTCTGGGTGATGAAGATCGCCGCCACCACCCTCGGCGAGACTGCGGGTGACCTGCTGTCGATGACGCTCAACCTCGGCTACGTGGCCAGCTCGGCCATCCTGCTGGCGATCTTTGCCGGCCTGCTGGGCATGCAGGTGTCGGCGCGGCGCTTCCATCCGGTGCTGTTCTGGTCGGTGGTGCTGGCCACCAGCACCGCCGGCACGACCCTGTCGGACCTGATCGACCGCACGCTCGGCCTGGGCTACGCCACCGGCGCCAGTCTGCTGGCCGGCTGCCTGGCGCTGGTGCTGCTGGCCTGGCGCATGTCGGAAAAGTCGATCTCGGTCAGCAACATCGCATCGCGCCGCGCCGAAGGCTTCTACTGGACCGCCGTGCTGTTCTCCAACACGCTCGGCACCGCGCTGGGTGATTTCCTCGCCGACGATTCCGGACTGGGCTTCACCGGTGGCGCGCTGCTGATCGGCAGCCTCATCGCGCTCACCGCACTGGCCAGCCGAATCAAGGGCATCAACCGGGTCATCCCGTTCTGGATCGCCTTCGTACTCACCCGCCCGTTTGGCGCCACTTTTGGCGACCTGCTCACCAAGCCGCTGGAAAAGGGCGGCCTGGGCTTCGGCACGGTGGGCTCGTCGCTGGTGCTGTTCACCCTCCTCGCCACGCTGGTGGCGCTGCCGATGCTGCAGCGCAAGGCGCAGCCAGCCAGCTAGCGCGCCGTCCAGCCCCCATCCACCGGCAGCGCTGTGCCGGTAATCTGCGCAGCGGCGTCCGAGGCCAGGAACACCACCATTTCTCCCAGCTGCTCAGGCGTCACGAACTGCAACGACGGCTGCTTTTCAGCCAACAGCGCACGCGCGGCGGTCTCCTGATCCGTGCCTTCGCGCTCGGCCAACGCGGTGATCTGCTGCTCGACCAGCGCCGTCCGCACCCAGCCCGGGCAGATCGCATTGGCGGTGATGCCCGTGCCCGCATTCTCCAGCGCGGTCACCTTGGTGAAGCCCACCACGCCATGCTTGGCCGCCACGTAGGCCGACTTGTTCACCGAGCCCACCAACCCGTGCACCGACGCAATGTTGATGATGCGGCCGGCGCCCTGCTGCTTCATGTGGGGCAAGGCCGCCGCCGTTGCATGGAACACCGCCGAGAGATTCAGCGCCAGAATCGCATCCCACTTTTCGACCGGGAATTCCTCGATCGACGCGGTGTGCTGGATGCCCGCGTTGTTTACCAGGATGTCGATGCGCCCCATCGTCGCGACGGCGCGATCGATCATCCCGCGCACCGCCTCGCCATGGGAAAGGTCGGCGCCGTCATGCGCCACGCGCACGCCGAACTCGGCTTCCAGTTTGGAACGGATGCGTTCGATTTCCGCCGCATCGCCGAAGCCGTTCAGCACGATATCGGCGCCTTGCCGGGCCAGCGCGGTGGCAATGCCAAGACCGATACCGCTGGTGGAGCCGGTGACCACCGCAACCTTTCCACTGAACATGGGTGAGTTTCCATCGGGGGTAGGACGCCAGTGTAGCGTTATCGGCCTCCGCACCCTCCTCCTATGTGCCCACGTCCAACGAGTACGCCAGCAGGAACTCCCTGGCGTACTCATTCCCAGCCTGCGCCGAAGCGCGGATCAGGTACACCGCACGTGGCACGTCGCTGGGGACACCCTTGCCATGGAACAGCGCCAGGCCAAACTCGTACATGGCCGACGGATAGCCGGCCTCCGATGCCCGCTCAAAATGCGCGGCCGCCCGCATGACGTCCTGCTCGACGCGGTCACCGGTCAGCAGGCACAGCCCTACCGCATGGATCGCCGGGATATAGCCCTTCTCTGCGGCCCGCTTGAGGGCCGCGAAGCTGTCCGCCTCGGCATGGGCGTGGTCCTCCCCCACAGGCATCGAGGAAGAGAGGAACAACGCTTCAGCACAACCGCGTGCAAGCTGCGGGGCCAACAGCCGCCGCGCCTCGGCAATGTCACCACGGTCGAGCACCGCATCGAAGTCAGTTGTGAGCTGGGTTGGCATGTTCGTCATGGCGCAGGCTTCCTTCCTGTTTGCGGGCATCCGTTCGCCCCATTGGGATTATGCATGCGCAATGCCGTACATTCCTCCAGCCCACGAGGAATGGCGACCCA
Organism: Stenotrophomonas muris; assembly: GCF_052751275.1. Lineage (NCBI taxonomy): Bacteria > Pseudomonadati > Pseudomonadota > Gammaproteobacteria > Lysobacterales > Lysobacteraceae > Stenotrophomonas > Stenotrophomonas muris. Next base: position 1,844,943 of record NZ_CP199879.1, read on the forward strand.
ATGATCTGACTCGTGGGCCAAATCGACACAACCCATTTGCCTATACGTTGTCGCAAATAGCATTGGACCCACCAAGGCATGTGGGGATATTCTCGAATCTACGTGGATCTGCCCAAAAGGTGACAATCTTGACCCTTTCCTCTCCGCCCGTTCCAGCCAAACTCCGGGAAATGCTCAAGGACTATCCGGAACATATCGAACGGCTGCAGGAAGTACTGAATCGATCAGCCGAACGATCACGACAGATTCCTTTAATGCCGTTCGACGACGCGATCTCTGCATTGGAAGGCAGGCTCGGAACGTTCATCATGGAGGCACGGAGTGAGCTTGCCGCTGCTGAAGCGGCTGGGAATCCCCAGGATATTGCCAATGCACTTGAAAAAGAACGGTTAATGCTTAGGGCGCGCCTACAAAGCCAATGGATAGGAGATGAGTCGATGTACTCCTATTTTCAGGAGCTAGAGCGTTGAGTTCAGCCGATTGGAGCCTCGCGCCCCAGGCGCATGCGCAGGTGTTTGCGGAGAAGGTGCTTCCCCATAGTGGTCTGGACGGTACCACTCCTCAGCAGCACCCCAAGGCAATTGTACTCGCTGGACAGCCAGGCGCAGGTAAGAGCGGGGTTGCCGGTGCTGCGATTCGAGAGCTTGCTGGTGATGCCATTCCCATCGATCCCGACGCGCTGCGGGAGATGCACCGTGACGCTCCGCAGCTTGTCCAGCAGCATCCATACACCTGGTCAGGGCATACTCACAGCGATGCCAGCCAATGGGCAAAAGAGCTGCGATCCCTGGCAGTCGAGGGCCACAGGAATCTCATCCTCGATACGACACTAGGAAATGGCGACGCCGCAGTTAATCTGATCAAGAATCTCCAGGCCAAGGGCTACGAAGTGGAGATTCGGGGAGTTGTCGCACATCGGTTGGAAAGCGAGCTTGGTGTCGACCGAAGGTTTACTGACAAGCTGGACGACGAAGGCTTCGGCCGCTACGTCCCCGAAGACGTGCGCAAGCACGTTTACGATGCCCTGCCCGGAAATCTGGACAAGGTCCAGGCCGAGACCGGCATCCAGATTCGACTCTACGGACGCGAAGGCGCTCAGGTCTACGACAGCCATAGCGATACCCGTCTACCGGGCGCAGCGCTGGAAGCCGAACGCGAGGCTCGGCTGAAAGACCCCCGAATCACCCAATCATTGCGCGATGGCTGGCGCGCACAAGGCCGCTGGCACGCCGAGCTTACGGACACCCTGCCCCTCAACGACAAGGTCAGCCCACCAACAGCGGCAGCCGTTCTCGATGAGCGCGCAACGCTCAAGGTTGTTGAAGGCATTACGCCCAACATCCAGGAAGCACGCAGCGTCGACCACACCATCCGCGTGCACCCAAACATGGTGCGGGGCGCCGTCATCGGTGGCACCGCTGCGACGGTTGTTGAAGCTGCCTCAGAAGGAACAAAGATCGCCGATCTGTACGCACGCGACAACCGGACGGGCGCAGAAGCTGCGCTGTTGGACTTCGGTGCACGCAGCGTCGGCGGTTGGACCGGCGCAGCGGTGGGCGCCAAGGTCGGTACCCTGCTGGGCATCGAGTCCGGCCCCGGCGCCATTGTCACCGGCATCATCGGTGGCGGGTTGGGCGCCTGGGGTGGCGGTGAGATCGTCGATTGGATCGAAAAATACCAGATCAACAACCAGGCCGACAGCACCGGTAGGGTCTGGACGTTTGACCCGGCGCATCCCGAAAAGGGCTGGACGCACAGCGAGCGGGAGATCATAGGCACCGTCGGCACCCTGGCCGATCGCCCGATCTACGGCGCGACTACACTGCTCACGGCCGACGCCGAATTGACCCAGCAACTGAACTACCAGGCCTCAAGCCGGGCCGTCGGGCTGCGGCTGTCCGAGCCTGATCAACCGATCAACCCCTTCAGCATCGCCGGCGATGCCAGCGAAACGCCCAGCGCCCTTCCGCGCTCCTGGGAGCGCAACCCGGAGAATGGCGAATGGCGGCGCGAGATCGTCCATCAGGTCCTCGAGCACGGCATCAAGAACACCACGGTCGAAGTAGCCGACGCCACCAAGGCTGCCCAGCTTGATGACGCCGCACGGGGCATCATGGCCTTCAACGCCGCCCGCAGCTCGGCGGCTTTTGCCAAGCAGTACGAGCATGCCTACACCGCACAAGGCTGGTCCCAGTACGGACCGATTCCGGATGAAGTGATCTGGGCCCAAGACCATCCCGATCACGTACTGGCATCCGATGGACGCACCTATCAGCAACAGGGCGACGGCGAATGGCTGCATGACGGCTGGATCTACGATTCGCTGACCGAGGGCAACATCCGCGACGAGTTGAACGGAACCTACTCACAGATCCGCGCCATCCAACAGATGGAGGCGCCCGTACCCGGCGCCCACGACCGCAGTATCGAGGCACTGACCGTCAACGAACGCGAAGCCCGCGACCAGGCCATGCAGGAAGCCAATCGACTGGGTGTCGCTGCACCGCAGGCGCAGCAGGTGGCCGCCGCTGCCGTGGCTGAGGTTCGCGGCGAGCACGCCGAAGAACGGTTGACGCCACAAGCCGTGATCGATGCGCACAGCGTTGAACGCGCTGCACTATCGCCCAACACATCACCCTTGGTACAGGAGCATCGCGCTCCTACGCCTGCGGCGCCAACGCCATCGGATCCTGTGGAATCCGTACAGGAACCGGCTCGACGCGAGGCACGACGACCAGAGCCCACAGCAGCCTCTGCAACGCAGCCTGCGCGGGAAGAGTCAAGCGAGCCGCGAGCGCCTACCGAGGCAAACCCTCCTGCGCACACGATGCCGGCAGCCCCGGTGCCGTCACCCGGCATTCCATCCACTGAGCGATCTCCTGCACAGGCGGAAGCGAGTGCGGTGCCTACGCCGGATGTCGGGCGCCCCGCTTCTGCGCAGGAGCCCGTTGCGACTCACACCCACTCCACGGCCCCGTCGATCCAGACCGAAGTTGCTGAAGCCGTGTCGGTTACTGTCCGCCTACACGAAGCCGAATCAACGCCGGCGCCAGCGCCAGCGCCAGCGCCAGTCCAGCTTGAGTCAGACGTTCCAGCCACCCTCGCCGCAGCCGAGCCAGCTGCGCCCCCGCAGATGACAGGCGCCGCCCCCAAGGTCTCGGAGCACGAGCCTCCTTACGCGCCACCACCCGTGGAAGCACCGGCGGCGGCACCCTCAAGCGCAACGGCCCAGCAAGAGCCCGAAGCGCCGCCCGCCCCCCTGCTGCCTACCCAGCCTGAGCATCCCGATCACGCCCTCTACCAACAGGTGCGCGAAGGCGTAGCCACGTTGGATGCAAAGCACGGCCGCACGTTCGACGAAGCCAGCGAGCGCATCACTGCCAGCCTGCTGGTGCTGGCAAAGGACAACGACCTGGACCGCGTCGACCACGTGCTGCTGAGCAACGCCACCGCGGATAAACCCGCCGGTCATACTCTGTTCGTGGTCCAGGGCGAGCCCAACGACCCCGCACACCAGCGCGCCGCAATGCCGACCGAACTGGCTGCGCAGACCACGGTGGAAGAATCCATGCAGCAGTTTGACCTCGTCAGCCGCGAAGCGCATCAGCGTGCCATCGCCAACCAGCTTGAGCAGCAGCTGGAAGATCAGCGCGTGCAGCAGGATATCCAGATCCGCGCAGCCAGCATGGGCTGATGGATTCCCGCAAAACGCGAGGCACGGTTCAGCTGCAACATAATCGAACGTTGCAGCACTTAGACCTCAAACAATCATCGAGCTGACAGACCTCAAAATGAGGTGCCGTTTCTTATCTCCATCCGCCCTAACATCACATTTACTTCGAAGACGACTCGTTGCACTCAACAAACTAGAAACAACTCATGACCGATCTACCCGCCGAATCAATTTCCAGCGCCCCGCCTTCCCCGACTTCATTGCGAGCATCCCACCTTGCCAACCTTCTTCCACCCTTGGCCGGCGGTGTATTAACCGTTGCAACCATTGTCGGCTTTGCGCTGCACTTTGCGGGTGAAGTTGCCTACTCTACTTACCTCACCCACATGGGAATACAGCCCTCCTCATTTCCCCAAGCGGCAGACTGGAAGATCATCCATGGTCTTTTTGTAGCCCTCGACCAAAGCGCATGGTTCGTGGAATATATGCCACTGAAACGCATCGCAGTGGTGCTGATGATCGTAACGCTCCCACTTGTTATCGCCGGAGCACCCGCAAAGCAGAGTCCCCGCCTACGGCATTTGCTAATGCGAATTCCCTACTGGGTCCGCCAACCGTTCGTCGTGTACTTCTTCTTGGTGGCCATCCTCGCCAGTGCGGCGGCTTTTGGCTCACTGCTCCTGCTCGGCAGCACGATGCCAGGCGTTGTGGGCGAGCGATTCGGCACTTCGGAGGCAACCATACACGTCGAGCGCCTAAAACGTGGCGAATTCAAAGCCATTTCAGAGCTGTGGAAGGACGACCAGCGACAGATGCGAGGCGAGATCATTGTTACCGGTGCAGATCTCATCGCCCTCTACGACATGGACAGCAAGGTCATGCGCACCATTTCCAGGGACAGCATTGAGATTCGCGCGCCGCTTGGACTGGCGGCAGACGCGGGTGCTGACTCGACGCCAGGGTCGCAGTAATAGGACAAGTAATGCCTGACGGTGAAGCGGACTCGCGTTCGACGGCGAAGACTACTCCGACATGGCTCTACGCGTCGGTTTTCGGGAGGTTGACGATGGTGGAACGACAAGGGTTTCTTCTGAGGTCCTTGTTCGTTCTGTGTATGCAGAATCCAAGAGTGGTTGGACCTCGATAGCAAGGCGACAACGTCATCGGCTGGCCGCTGGCAGCAATAGTAGCGTTCGAGCGAACCTACCCCGAGAGCAGTGGAGCTACTGCGATGCTCCCTGGCCCCGACAGATTCAGTCCCGCCGATATCCGGAGGCATTTCACCCCCGTCGTATTTTGCAAGGCGCTCTAGCTTCTCTATCCGGCCGGAGCAGCGCCTGCGATCTAGAAAATTCCAGCCGCCTTGGCATCAGCGGTTTTCTGCGACAGAACATCAACTGCAGCGCGCATAGCCTCCTCCAAGGATCGGCGGCGAGCCATCGCGGCCTGTCGCATTTGTAGAATGGCCAATCGGCCAGCCACGAGATCAGACTCGATTTGAGCCCGCCGTCCTTGGATGGTTCGATCCAGATCTGCGACCTGCCGGGGATCGATCGCCGAGTTCGGGTCAAAGCGAAATCGCGCTTCTATGCCCTGCCGCCACTTCATCAAGCGGTCGGTCAACGCTGGCCCAAACCCCGGTACGTTCAGGACCGCTTGGTGACTGACGTCGGCTGCCGTCTCTATGCCGAAGGACTCCAGCATTGCCTTCTTGGTTGCGCCGATTCCAGGTATGGAGGCACGCTCGATCTCGAACTTGTCCAAGAACTGTTTCAGCGCGCTCTGATGGCGGTTGTTGAAAAGCGCGCGGTAACGCTTTTCTCGCTCTGCGAGCAGGCCGGCATGCTCGTCGCGCAATGGGCGAAGGTGGCTTTGCTTGGCCTGTAGCTGCGTGTCGGCTTGCTCTTGGGCCCATCGCGCCGCGAGGCCGTCGTAGTGGGCCTTGGCCTTCTGATAGCTGGCCGCCAAAGGCGCCGAGTCCGACCGTCCACGGCTGTTAACCCACGCCCCCATTGCCCACCCGATGCAAGCCCACAGAGGCGCGAGCACGGCCGAGAGCGCAATACCCAGCACCGAGATTGCCAAGCCCACAAGCCACCCCGAGGTTTGCCACAAAGCGCGACGTCGGCCCCACGCTTGCATCTGGGGAGCGGCCGGCACGACCTTCAGCTGAGGGATGGCCTGTATCGGGGGCAGCGTCGCCGTCGCGATATCTCGCCAAACAGCTTCAAGGTTGAACGGACCAGAGGCGAGCTTGGGAATAACTACTGCAGCACCACCAAATAGCGCAATACCGGCGCGCTCAATCGGACACCAAGGGCACTCGGCCAGCCCATTGAAATGGAAATGGGAAGGCCTCGAAGTACACCTTTTGAAGTTCTGCTCTAGCTTGGTCAGGGCCTGAACCCAATCCTCTGCCTTGGGACGCCCGTTCGGCCTAGCCCCTTCAGTGCCGAACGCTTTTTCCCACAAGTCTGCAACCCAAGGCGACGCTGCAGCCGGATGGGCGCTCAGCGGCGGCGGGCTCATTCGGGACCGTGCAGTGTCTTTGCCGTAAGCGTAGCGGAACTCCGGGATTGCCTTTTCGATTGGCATGTCTCCCGGACCACTGTAGCGTCCGGCAAACGGGTGACGACCGTTCATGAGCATCTGAAAAATCAGGACGGCCAATCCGAAGTTGTCATGATTGGCCGTTCGCGCAACTTGCTTGAACGCCTTCCCGTGGAGCTCAGGGGGAGTGAAATCCTGGACACCAACCTCGCAAAGGAAAGTCCGCCCTTGATGCGTGATCTGGAAGCTGTCGGTATCGATCAGCTTCACCGTCGCATCAGGCGACACCCGTACGCCACCATGGTTGACGTCCCCAACCAAATGGCCGGCCTGGTGAAGAACGGAAAACGCCCTTGCCGTGTTCAGCGCTGCGCGGACCACCAGCCGCCAGTCGGCTTGCGGGAAGTCCGCCAACCGGCTCTTGGGACTGTAGAGCTTATGGATGTCCTTCGATGCGCGAAGGTTGGCCATGACAAAGCCGCAGACCTTGCCATCGGATTGTCGCAGCACATCGATGGGCCAGGCCGTGAGTTGATCCAGTGCGGTGGTCCGGAGAGCGGCCATGGCCAGCAGCTTGTCCGCTCTCTCACTGCTGATCGCTGTCGAATAGATCTTGGCTGCCGAATCGGGCTTGCCTTCGACCTCGAAGACTGTTCCTTCACCGCCTTTGCCCAGCTGCTTCCCTAGGCGGACCGGTCCGGATTTGCCAACCAGAACAGGCAGAGCCACTTAGGCCTCCTCTGCTGACGCCGATGCCTCAGGCACCTTCCCCAGCCGACTGGCAAGCAGGAGCGTCTTGTCGTCGTCCGTCCGCTCGCAGATCAGAGGGGAATCGAGGTATGCCTCCAGCTTGGAGGACAACTCTTCACTATAACCCAGACTTGTTAGCGCTCGCACCGGTGAGAATATCTTGTCGAAAAAAGGCGAATGCACGCTTTGGGTGGCTTGATGAAGCACTAGCGCTTCAATGCCGTCAGTGAACACAGCGACCTCATCGACGGGGCCTGCACTACAAGAAAACTCGGCGTTCAGGACGGCCACTGGATCCGTAACAAAGACTGTGGTGTTGATGTATTCCCCGTGTTGGGGCCAGAACACGTAGGCCCAATCGTCGCCACGGGGGCGGATAACAATGGCGCCGTCGCCCACTTGGAAGAAACAAGCATGGGTTGGGGACACGATAGCGGCCACCACGGTGCACGCATACTCCCTGACCTCCAGCCCATCGGAAGCTGCCCTGTGGGCAATGCGGGCAGCTACGCCGGCAAGCCAGTTCAGTACGACGTCCCGGGTGACCTGTTCAATGCTTTGGCCGTCGTCAAAATGATTGCGTACGCAGTCCCGAATCTCCGCCGTCGCCAGCTTCGCTCCTGTCGCCGATCGCAAAGCGCTGCCGGCACCGTCCGACGCCACCAGGAGCACGGCACCGTGCTCTTGGAAGACCTCCTGCTCACAGGCGTCCTGACAATCCGTCCCAAACTTGATGTGGGACGTTCCAATGGAGGACGCTGCGGCGACGCGCCAGTCCTGCAACTCCATTACACGCTGGCCCAGCCATCTGGCGCCGTGGGGTTTACCAAAGTCACATTGTCACCTGGGGTCGAATGGGAAACCGCGCCCATGGAGTTAGAGAGCCACTTGAACAACTCCCTGAACTGAAGACCCTTGAGGTTGAGCGGCGCACGCGTGGAGATCTGGCTGAGGATATCCATGTCCGCGCCTTTCACGCCAACTGCGAAGAACTGGAAGTTCTTTGTCGCCTCCCCTTCTCGCACCAAAGCAGCTGCACGCTGCCAAGAGTCGGTCGGCGCTCCATCAGTGATCAGAAACACCCAAGGCCGATAGTAGGAGACACCATTGGCTTTGTAGACTTCTTTGCGCTGCCGAACCATCTCCAGCCCCTGCTCGATCGCCGCGCCCATCGGGGTGTCTCCCGTGCATGACAGGACCGGCGGATAGAAGCTATCAGCCGTAACGAAGTCTGTGACCGTTTGAACGGGCCCGAACGTGACGATGGCCACCTCAACCCGCTTAGCTGCAAGCGAGTCGGAGTTCAGCTCTTCCTGGAACTGCAGCAGTCCGGCGTTGAGCTCCTCAATCGGCTTGCCTCCCATCGACCCAGAGGTATCCAACAGAAGCAAACAAGCACAGCGGTTTTCCGGATTCTCGGCAAAATCGCTGGCTCCGAAAGGCACTTGATCAAAATCATTCATGACGCTGGATTTCCCTGTCCACTAACTGGAAGTGCCATCATAGCTCCGCCGTCCAACCCAATCTATGATGGGCCATGGTCACGCACCCCTCCACCGCTTCATTACCAGTCTGGGCGCCGCGAGGATTCGCGGATTGGGCCCCTTTGGCCGTTTCTGCCGCCGTGATCCTGATTTTGGTGACCTCTTTGCTCGCGCGCACCGCAAGTGATGCAAAGTCCATGCCAAATTATGCGATCCGAAAAGAAAGTGCAGTAGCAGCATCGGCACCGCCGACGTTGAATGGGGTAACACCCGCTCTCTCGACGGTTCGGGTGGGCACCCTGCGCTTGGTGCCCACCGTTCAACTGCCGTCGCCAAAGCAGCCAACTCAAGCAGATACGCAGTGCCCTCGCCCCGCATTGGGCACGCTCTCGCCTCAAGCCAACGCAGCGAACGCAGTGGGCTGGCATGTCAGTGCGGACGAGACGGTCAACGGCTTTCAGTTTGTCATGGTAGACGCAGGCGCCGAGAAGGCGCCAACCGGTTGCGCGGCCATCGGAGCCAGTGCACTGGTGTTCAATGCCCACGGCCTGATTGCCATCGCCTACGATCGAAACACTAAGCCATCGTCGAGGCTGGGTTCGCTTACCGTCGACCAATCAAGTTCTGTGCGTCTCGGGTCGCTCAGAGGGCCTCTCGCCGCAATCATGGTCAGCGATCAGGAGATCGGCCTTAAGCCCCTGGCAACGAGCAGGCAGCGCAGGTCATCGAAGTGATATCCGGGCTGGACTGGTCAGTTGATCCGCCAAGGCGATCCCGTGATCCAGAAGACTCAGTACGTGCCTTCTTCTCGCTGGTGACGCCGAGCCTCCAAATCCCGGGAGAGCGGTGCGGAGATGTCTTGGTTCAGCGCCGTCTAAGCCAGATCGCTGAGGGCCTAGTCCATTGCTGTCCAAGAGACTACACCGATATCGCCTTGGTCCGACCATGAAGAATTCTCACAGGGACAGAGAGCTAGTCGCCTTTCACGTAGGCACGCGCGAAGGGATTTGAACTTGTTCAGCTTTGGCGAAACTGCACTTGGTGGACGATCACATCCAGCCACCCAGCCCGCCCATCCCGATCAAGCCATCTATCAGCAGGTGCGCGCCATCGCCAACCAACTTGAGCAGTATCTCGAAGATCAACGCATTCAACATGATATTCAGATCTGCGCAGCCGCCATGGGTTGAGTGGGCGACAACCCGCCCTCCCGCCCCCTCTGTTCACCAATCAGCGCCGCTGATGTCGCTGTACAATCAGAAGAACAGACCCGCTCGCTCAACGGTCGCCAACGGATTGGCCTTGCGCACCGCCTCCAGGAAGAGCAGGAAATCGCGATTGAACAGCGTCAGGTTGTTGGTGAACGTCACGCACTTTCGGCCCGATGCTTTACTGAAGCACACCTGCCAGACATAACGTCCGTAGATGACATCGGACGTTCGCGTGACTGAGGTGATCTCCGAGAGCGGAACCGCCATAGGCACCGGGCCACGCCGCAGGTAGAAGGACTCCGCATCAAAGAAGTAGTGCTCCCGATCCTCTTTTCCATCCACCATCACCAGGGTCATGGACTTACCAGAAATCCGGCGAGGGGGAGTCAAAAGCAGCCCTGATCCCAATGCAGAACGTGCGGTCGCTGACATTCGCCGAAGAATGAACCAGAGGATCACCAACGGAAGTGCCGCGAGGACAACGAGGGCAACAGCCTTCAAAACAGATTCCAGTGCGCCGGGCACACAGATCTCCTGGATGAACGTTCAACATGGGCGACGACCCGCTCGCCGGGGCTAATAGATCCACACCATGCGTGGATGCTATCGCCTTATCGCCCCACTACTTTCAACGATGATGGGCTTCATCGGGTGCAGAAAGCCATTGTATCTACTGTCGTCGGCCCTACTGACGCTGTTGCAACGCAACCCTTGACTCACCAGATCTGCTCCAGATCCCCGTCGCTTCTCCCGATGCCACAGCGTGAAATGTCGCCTACGCCCCGCCGGGATGGGTAGAATTGGCCATATCGTGTCGTATAAGGCCATGCCATGGAACACCCTCTTGTCGAGGTTCAGGGCGCTGCCCAAGCGCTCAAGGAATTCGCCGAAGCCCGCGATTGGGCGCAGTTCCACTCCCCCAAGAACCTTGTCATGGCCCTCTCTGGTGAAGTCGGAGAGTTGAACGAAATATTCCAGTGGATGACCGAGGCCGACTCCTTCAAGGCAGCGTCCTCAGAAGCCACCGCCAAGGCCGTGCGCGATGAGATCGCCGATGTAGCCCTGTACCTCATCCGGCTGTCGGACGTGCTCGGCATCGATCTGAATGAAGCCGTCAGCAGCAAGCTGGTCATGAATGCCGCCAAGTACCCGGTCGATCTCTCGCGTGGCGTCAGCACCAAGTACAACAAGCTGGCGCAGCCATGATCGTCTATCAAGCGGACAAGGACGCCTTCCTTCGCCACTGCAACAATGAGGAGATCGAAGAAGTCATCCTCGCCAGCTACAAGGCAGCGACGAGCACCAAGGTCAGCGATTCTGAGGTCAATTCCTGGCGTTCCTCACTGGGATACGTCGCTCGCGCGCTGAACCACCCCTCCATTCCTGGGGACATCGGCGTGGCGGTGGAGTTCATTCTTCCGAAATCGCGAAAGCGCATCGATGTTGTCCTGACCGGTCACGCCGCAGATGAGTCGCCTCACGTCATCATCGTAGAACTCAAGCAATGGTCGGCGATCAAGCCTTCCGCACGCGACGCCATGATCGAGCTGCGCCCGGGAGACATGCGCGTCCACCCCAGTTATCAGGCGTGGTCCTATGCTGCCTTCCTGGAAGGCTTCAACGAAGCTGTCTATGAAGGCAGGCTCCAGCTTCACCCCTGTGCCTATCTGCACAACTATGTGCGGGACAGCGTAATCGACTCGCCGCACTACCAGCCCTATATCCAGCGTGCGCCGCTCTTTCTAAAAGGCTCATCTGACCTCGAGGATCTGCGCACTTTCATTAGCCAGTACACCAGCAAGGGTAACGGCCTGCCTGTGTTGGCCGAACTGGACAGCGGGCGCATTCGACCCTCCAAGGCACTCGCCGACGAAGTGTATCGGCTGCTGTCGGGAAATAGCGCGTTCACCTTGCTGGACGAGCAGAAGCATGTATTCGAAGCAGCCAAGGCAGCGTGTGCTCAGGCCCACGCAGACAGGAAACCCCGTGTCGTCATCGTTGAAGGCGGCCCAGGTACGGGCAAATCAGTCGTCGCTGTGAATCTTCTGGCCACGCTACGCGATGGCCTGAACGTAAAGTACGTCTCGAAGAATGCTGCACCGCGTGCGGTCTACAGCAATGCGCTTGGAAAATCGAAGGACAGTGCGCGCCTGCACCATTTCTTTGGCGGTTCCGGGGCGTTCATTGATTCCCCTGAGAACGAATTCGACGCGCTGATTGTCGACGAAGCACACCGGCTTACCGAGCAAGGCGGATTCTACGGAAACGAGGGCAAGAACCAGATCATGGAGCTGATCAACGCTGCCCTGTGCAGCGTGTTCTTCATTGATGAGGATCAACGAGTCACGCTCAAGGATATCGGCACCAAGGAAGCCATCCGGGAATTTGCGATTGCCCGCGGCGCTACCGTGGAAGAGTACGCCCTGTCATCGCAGTTCCGCTGCGCGGGCTCGGACGGCTACCTGGCATGGCTGGATGACGTGCTGCAGATCCGCCCAACCGCGAACCCTACACTGGACGGGATCAATTACGACTTCCAAATATTCGACGACCCGACCGCGCTGCATGCTGCCATTGAATCAAAGAACACCGGCAACCGCGCACGCGTAGTGGCAGGTTACTGCTGGCCCTGGAACAGCAAGAAGAACAGCAAGGAGATGGACATTGTCATCGGCAATTACCGGCGGCAATGGAACCTGGACAAGGACGGAAGCCTCTGGATCGTCTCCGCAGACTCGATTGACCAAGTCGGCTGCATCCATACCTGCCAAGGGCTGGAAGTCGACTACATTGGGGTGATCATCGGGCCGGACCTGGTCGTGGAAGACGGCGAGCTCAAGACCGTACCTCGCGCGCGGGACCGGCACGACAAGACCATGAAGGGGTTCGTAAAGCTGTCAAAGTCCCATCCCGCCCATGCCGCCGAGCTTGCAGACACCATCATCAGGAACACCTACCGCACCTTGATGACCCGAGGGATGAAGGGCTGCTACGTCTACGCAACCGACCCGCAGGTTGCCGCCTACTTCAGGGCCCGGCTGCAGCGACAGGCAGCCGCAGAACAGTCGGTTGAGGTGGAGGCCTAAGCGCTCCACCTGACGGCCATCCCCGGTAGGTCCACGCCACACGGCTGGCTCTCGCCTCAACGCCTCATCACTTCCAATGATCCGGCCCCAGGAACGGCAGGCTCAACACAAACACCGGCACCGCCACAGGGATCAACGCGGCCCCCAGCACCTTGCCCGCCGCCGAACCCGCACCCGGCTTGTCCTCCCTCTCCGGCAGGATCCGCTGCGCCCGCGCATTGATCGGCTGTGCAAGCTTCCCTTTCTCCGCCAGCACCGCAGCATCCGACAACTGCACCCGTTCGCCGTCGCCCTCGAACAGCGCGCTGTAATAGCTGCCGCCCTTCCTTGAAAGATTGCAGGCGCGATCAAACGCCAGCGCGTAACGGGTCCGGTCCATCGGCAGGTAGTAGCGCGCCCGCTCCTCCACGGCCTTGGCCTCACGCGGGGCGACCTCAATCCGCTCCAGCTTGAACTGCGCGGCCTGTTGCGCCGTCACCTGCTCCGGCCGCAGCAGCAGCGCATAGCTGCCGTGCACCTTGGCCTTGTTCGCCGGGTCGCGCCAGTCTTCATGGAAGTACATCTGCGCGCAGGCCACCGCCTCGCGCAGCGGGCTGTCCATCAGCGCGCGGTACTCGCGGAACGGCGCGGCATTGAAGCGCATCGGCTCGTCATAGTGCGGCAACAGGTACAGCTGGCCGTCGTCGGCCACGAACGCACTGGTGATCTCGCGGCTTGAGGCGTGCTCCTCCGGGCCACTGGCACAGCCGGACAGCAAGCCAAGGCACAGGGCGGAGAGAATGAAAAAAGACGTTCGCATGTCGTGTTCGAGGGCTTCCCTGGGAAAACGGCCCCGCCCGGAAGGGCGAGGCCAGCCCATCATGGTGCCACGGCACCGCATGCGATGCAGAAACCGCCTTACTTCAACCGCTCCACCAACCGCTGCCCCACCTCCAGTGCCGACGCCGGGTTCTGCCCGGTAATCAGCTCGCGGTCCACCACCACATGCCCGGTCCACGGCGTGGTGTTGCTGCTGAACTTCGCACCCGCCCGCTGCAATGCAGTCTGCGGGTAGAACTTCATCTCACCGCCGCCCAGCAGCGGCTTGGCCTGCTCCTCTTCCTGGTTGCTGATCACCGTCATCTGGTAGCCGCGGTAGATCCACTTCGGCGTAGCCGGCGTCGTACCCGCTTCCAGCTTCGCCACGAAACCCGCCGCATCCGGCAGCGTGGACAGCAGCGCGATCGGCCCGTGGCAGACCAGCGCGGTGGTCTTGTTGCGCTGGTGGAAGTCGGCCAGCAGCCGGCCCAGCGCCGGGCTCTTCAGCAGGTCCTGCATCGGCGCGTGGCCACCGGGAATGTAGACCGCATCGAAGCGCGCGTAGCCCTGCTGCTCGACACGCGCCAGGCTGACCACCGGCGAGGCGGTCGGCGAGGTCAGCGCCAGTTTCTCGAGCAGGTCCTTGTGCAGCGTCAGCTGCGCGGCATCGTTGCCGAAGTACGCCGGCGTCACCGAGGACGCGTCCACCGTTGGCGCCCGCCCGTGCGGCGTGGCGAAGGTCACCTCGTGGCCCGCGTCCAGCAGCAGCTTGACCGGCTGCATCAGCTCGTTGAGATAGAAGCCGGTGGACAGCACCTTGCCGTCCTTCAGGTCCAGGTGGTTTTCGTCGGACAGCACCACCAGCACGTTGGCGGCATGTACGCCGCTGGCGGCCAGGGTCAGGGCCAGCGCTGCGGCCAGCCGGGTCATCAGGTTCATGGAGAGCTCCTATCGGGGAATGGCGCCACTTTATTCATCGCCCCAGCGGCGATAAATTGGCCCCGTCGCAAAACATCTGTTCCCCGGAGAGCCAAATGAGCCGCAAGTTCGACTACTTGGGCGATGTGGAGGTGTTCCTGGCGGTGGTCGAGCACGGCTCGTTCACGGCGGGCGCGGTGGCGCTGTCCACCACACCTTCAGTGCTGAGCCGTGCGGTCACCCGCCTGGAAGCGCGGCTGGGCCGGCAGCTACTGCAGCGGACCACCCGCCGCGTGGGCCTGACCGACGCCGGGCGGCTCTATCTGGAACAGGTGCGCACCGCCTTCGGCCTGCTGGACGACGCCGAGCGCGACGTACTGGCCCAGGACGGTGCGCTGGCCGGCCGCGTGCGCCTGAGCGTGCCGACCACCTATGGCCACTACCGGCTGCCGCCCGTGCTGGCGCGCTTTGCGCAGCAGTACCCGCAGGTGCAGGTGGAACTGAACATCACCAACCGCAACGTGGACCTGGTGGCCGAAGGCTTCGACCTGGCCATCCGCCTGGGCCAGCTGCCGGACAGCGGGCTCGTGGGGCGAAAGCTGGAAGATGCGCCGCTGCTGCTCGTGGCTTCGCCGGACTACCTGCAGCGTCGGGGTACGCCGCAGACGCTGGACGACCTGCAGCAGCACCTGTGCCTGCCCTTTGTGATGCCGCGCACGGGGCGGTTGGCGCCGTGGGCGTTCCGCGACGACGGGCGCGACGTGGACTGGCTGCCGCGTTCGTCCATCGAGACCTCCGACGATGTGCTGGGCGTGGTGTCGCTAGCCGAACAGGGTATTGGCATCTGCCAGAGCTATGAGTTCATCGTGCGCGAGCGACTGCAGCGCGGGCAGCTGGTGGAAGTGCTGCCGCAGCTGCGGGGGCGGTCGAGGCCGTTCTCGGTGATCTATGCGCCGCATCGGCGGCAGTCGGCGGCGGCGCGGGCGATGATTGAGTTGCTGGTGGGGAACGCGGCTGAGGATGGCGCTGGTTGAGGGTGCGAGGTTCGTTGGCGGTGTCGGGTTTGAACCGCTTTTCGGGATGTGCGGCTGATCGCGTGCCGTTGCTTGGCGAGGCGAACTAAGAACTGTTGCAAAGAAGGCTGTCGCGCTATTCGCTGGCGGCATGGGCGATTGCGCCACCGTGATTCGCAATCGACAGAGCATCTGCGCGAATGCGCCTGCTGGCGTCGCGTGCTGCACGAATGGTGCGTGCAACAATAGTTCTTCGCTCTCGGATTCAACGATTCCTTCGCGAATTTCTATTGGCATTCGGAGCGGCTGCGTAAACACCATGGCGCGCCATCGAAAAAGGGTGGCAGCGGGTCTGCAAACCCGTGATGAGAGATGCACCTGTAGTTTGCGCTTGCCCGTCGGCACCGTCCTTAACCGGTGCCGGCGGGCAATCCGTCGGCCTTTCTGGCGGGCGGTGCGTGGGGGCCCTCGGGCCCACCGGTCTATGGTGCTATTTCATCCCGGTTTGCAGCCACGCATCGTCCGCCACCTCTTCGCGGTGGCGCTGTTAAGCACAGCCACGGAAGCCGACGCCATGAACGAATCCGACACCTTCTCTTCGTACACCGTTGTTGAACCCATCAACGACGGCACTCCCCTGCCCGACCTGAACTACCTCCTCGGCATCCTCAAGCGCATGCGCGGCTGCGAGGGTGCAGATGGGCACCCCTGGCCGGAAACCGACGTGTCACCCGGCCGACGTGTGAGCCTGGCGCGGACCGAGCGGGCATTGGTGGGGCTGCTGACGGCGCTGGAGCTGCTGCATGCGGCGGACCGCTGCCGGGTCGCTGCGGAGCCGGAGCGGCATCTGGATGAGGGGGTTGTGGATGGGCTATTTCTGGCTTGCCGGGGGTTGGCTGAGTGGGCTTGTCGGGAGATTAGGCCGGAGTGACTGTCGGTACCGTCAATAAGCTCACAGGACTGCTACGATAGACTCCGAGCCCGATTACAGTGGTCAGGATCGTGACCGTACCGGCGCCTGCTACCGAGCCTTTGAGAGCATCGAGCGCCGCAGAATGCTAGCGCTTCGGTTAGCTGTGCGTCGATGTCGTGCGTCGAGGTGATGCCTCCTAGCCAATGAACTGGCCCGGCCTATCGGAGTCTGCCGATAGCCGTCGTTGCCCCGCTGGACATCATCGCGTCCATGCGAGGATGATGCGACAATATCGCCCGGCCTGTGCAGGCACATAGGCAGCAGCATTAGGATATGCGGCACGGACCAAGCCGCCCCAAACCGGAGATTGCGTATGGCCAAACCTTCTCGCCAGGCAGCTGCGGCCGTCGGCAGCGAGTCAGGTCAGCAAACCCCTGCCGCAGAACCAATCTCGCCCGGACATGCACCATATGAGCTGCGCATCTCTCGACTGACAGTCGATAAGCTCGGCGTCAAGCTATACGACAAAGCCAGCGCCGTGGTCGCTGAACTGATCGCCAACGGCTATGACGCGGATGCCGAAACGGTCACCGTTCGCCTTCCCCTGAACCGCCAGTTGGCGTCTCAGGCTGGGGGCAAGTTGAACGACCTTGGGTTCGAGATCGAAGTCGAAGACGACGGTCACGGCATGACGCCAGAGGAGGCAATCGGCTTCTATTTGCGCGTTGGCGCTGATCGCCGCACCCGCAAGGACCAAGATGGCAGCAGGTCACGCGAGAAGAAGCGGCCAGTCATGGGCCGTAAAGGCATCGGGAAGCTTGCACCTTTCGGCATCTGTCGTCGCATCGAGGTATGGTCGGCCGGCGGTCCAAAAACCGAGGACGGCTATGCCATCACGAACTTCTTCATGGATTTCGACAAGATCGTCACCGATGATGACGAGGCTGTACCACTTGTTGTCGGCAGTGAGGACCGTCTCTGGAGTAAGAAGTCCGGGACTCGTATTAGGTTGACATCCTTCTTGGCCAAGCGCGTTCCAGACCAAGAAACATTCTTGCGACAACTAGCGGTACGGTTCACATTCGCGAAGCCAGATTTCAAGATCATGATTGTCGATGTGGCCACGCCTGGTGCCGCTCCTATCAAGGTCAACCCGCTTGACATTCCGTTGTTACCCGGATCAAGGATTGATTTGGCCAGTCGACCTGTCATGACCGACGATGACACGGCGCTGCCTGTTTCCGGGTGGCTCGGGATGGCAAAGGAAGCCTACAAGAACGAAGAGATGATGGGCGTCCGCATCTATGCCCGCGGCAAGATCGCAGGCGTCACGCGAGACTTTAACCAGCCAGCCGGCTTCACTGGCGAATTCGCGATGCGCTCCTATTTGGTGGGTCATGTTGAGGCAGAGTGGCTGGACCTTGATAACGGCGACGACCTCGTGAGGACAGACCGTCAAGATATCCTCTGGTCTTCCGACTACGGTGAGTTACTCCGGCGCTGGGGAGCGGAGCTCATCAAGGAAATCGCTCGCATTTCACGCGAGCCGCGTCGCGTGCGGGTTCGCGATGAATTCCTGCGGAAGTCTGGCATCGAGCAACGCGCACGGCAGAGGTTTGGCGACAAGCAGGTTGCCAGAGTTGCAATCGACTTGGCCAAGAAATTTGGTGGCTTTGCGGCAGAAGATGAGTTGAGCGATGACGTCTACGTCGAAGATCTCTCGCAAATCATCCTATCGGTGGCCCCACACCAAGCGTTGATGGAAGCGTTCCACGAATTCACCAATCAAGTGACCAAGGGTGAAGCCTCGATCGACCAAATGCTCGATATCTTCAGCAAGGCACAAATCGCAGAACTGGCTTCTTACGCTCAGATCGCGGCGCAACGCGTGAGGGTAATCAAAGACCTTCAGCAAATCATTGACGTATCGATGGACGAGAACCAGTTTCAGGCCCTGATTGCGCAAGCGCCATGGCTTATCGAACCGTCTTGGACCGTCATCACCAAAAACCAAAGCTTGAAGAACTTCAAGCATGCATTCGAGAAATTCTGGAAGATGACGCACGGCACTGATGTCGTGCTGGCCATCGACAAAGAGGCCAAGCGGCCCGATTTCACTCTGGTCAGCATCGATGGGCTCCTGCACATCGTGGAAATCAAGAAAGCTGGACATGCCTTCGACGACACAGACTTTGATCGCCTGATCAATTATGTCGATGCTTTTGACTTATTTTTCAAAGAGAATCAAGAGACCGTGGTTGAGTTTTACAGAGCTTGGCGCATCGACCTCGTCGCAGATGGCGAGAAGCTGAAGAAGAGTTCCAACAAGCATGCGTTCAGCAGATTCGTAGATTCTGGCCAACTGAAGCGCATGTCATGGCGCGACTTCCTGACCCGTGCAAAAAAAGTTCACGAGCAATTCCTTGATGTGCATGATCTGGGTGCCGAGAGCCGAGAAGGAAAGATGGCATGAGCAGGCTGCGCGCCGTAAGTCTTTTTTCCAACTGCGGCGCCGGAGATGTCGGCTACCGCGAGGCTGGCTTTCGCTTTGATGTGATGGCCGAGTTGGACCCTCGACGTTTGGAAGTCTGTCTACTCAATCATCCGGGAGCAGAGGGTGTGCCTGGTGATCTGCGCAATACATGGCAGACCGTGATCAAAAAGTACCGCTCTCGCGCAGGGCAAGCTCGCCCCGCCCTTCTGTGTGCTTGCCCACCATGCCAAGGCATGAGCTCCGCGCGCTCCGGGAAAGGCAGTCATGATGATGCAGAGGCAGGCTCCAGGGACGAGCGAAATCTCTTGGTGACTGTAATTGCCCGCGTTGCACTGAAACTGATGCCCTCCCTCATCGTGGTTGAGAATGTTCCCGCATTCTTCACGCGGAAAGTGCATCACCCCAAGGACAAGAAGCCGGTCTCAGCCGCGAACTACCTCATCACTTCACTTGCCGAAGACTACGTGGCATTCCCATTAATCGCTGACCTCTGCGACTTCGGCGTTCCCCAGTCGCGCAACAGAGCATTCCTCACTTTCGTGCGCAAGGACCTACCTGGACTCAGGCAATTGCTCCACATGGGTCGGACGCCGTTCCCGCGCGCAACGCATGCACCAGATGTGGGCAGCGCCAAGCCAGTGTCGCTGATAGAAGCGCTCGCGTCCTTCGCGTTGCCATACTTGGACGCAGCCACGCCCGAGACCGCTCACGCTGAGGAGTACGCAGGTTTCCATTCGGTACCGGTTTGGGATGAACGAATCTACTCCATGGTTGCGGCCATTCCCAGCGGATCAGGCCGCAGCGCATGGGACAATGACGCTTGTCGTCGTTGCGGACCAGTAAAGGTGCTTCCCGAATCAGTAACTTGCCCGAAATGTGCTGAACCGTTACCCCGACCGATCGTGCGAGAAGACGGTGGCGGCTATCGATTGGTCAAGGGATTCAAGAGCAGCTATCGCCGGATGCACGCTGACCGGCCTGCAGCCACAGTGACGACTGCTAGTGGTCACATCGGCAGCGACTACACGATTCATCCCACGCAGAATCGTTTACTTAGCCCACTGGAGTGCTCGCTACTCCAAACGTTCCCGATTGATTTCAAGTGGGGCGACGCGCTCAAGAAGCTCGGCCACACCAATGTGCGCGAGATGATCGGCGAGGCCGTCCCGCCCGCGTTTACGAAATTGCACGGTGAAGTGCTCAAGGGCATCTTGAAACGCGAGTGGGCCCGTGCGCCACTGACATCCAGCGACGAGCGGATTGTAAAGGGGTGGGCGAAGCTTACGGCGGCTTCCAAGAAGGATGGCCGTAAAGACCCGCGGGAGTACTTCGATTATGCGAAGCCGTTGAGGCGCGCCAAGTCCTCAAAGATGCAGAGGGATCACTCGGCGGACGCGCGGACCTGATACGAGTAAAACTCAAAAGACTCTTATACACGCTTCGAGACGGAGTTCGTTTCGCATGTCGCATTCCTAGATCGCTTGAATTCTCCAATTAAGCCACATGCAGCAGACGCTCGGGCCGGTGAATCTCTCCGGGGTCCGTATTCATTCAATGGGCGAATACGCGATCCCCGAGGGCCATCGCTACCGTAGCTATGCTTGGGCAGCAAAAGCGTGGAATAACTGGCGGCAGCGCGCATTGCGTAGCTACCTGGAGCCCCTACGAACATTTGCCCGTCGTCCTACAGACCTATCCACCAGGCATTTTGACTCATTGCCGATGGCCCCTCGGAACGAATCTGGTCGAAGGGTTCAACAACAAGATCAAGGTCATCAAGCGCGTCGCCTACCTTCCCCGGAGTTGGGTGAAGAGCCAGTTTTAGGCTGCCGTTAGCCCGTGCAGCCAAACATTCCAGATAGCATCTAGATCGGGAGATGTGCATGCATGATTCCGACCACCAGTTGGCGTTCATCTGCGCCAACCTTCTCTACTGAGTAGTGAATCCGACCGCATTGCCCACTCAATTTAGTATGCAGCGTGCATGAGACCAATCTAGCATGCCCATCCATTACAACTGACACGTTGCGCTGGCGCATCTTCCTATAGTCCGCCTTAGTATTCGAACTCTCATCGCTGAGGTCTACCCCCCTCGCGCGCGCCGCAGCCTGAACTCGCGGAAGATCCCAAGCACACTCTCCACACACATCAATATAGTCATCATTCAAAAATGAGAGATGCGCAACAACCTTTCCGCCTGACTCATGTAAGTCAACGCCCAAGTCAGCAGGACTGACAGACGGCGCGAACAATATATCCGGAAAAGCAAGAGCCGAAAATTCTGTAAAAACCCTTGCGCAGCTTATATTTCTCGCCAAATGAAATCTATAAAGACCCAGCAAGTCACGCTCTTCGCAGACCAGGAACGAGCTTCTGGGATCCGAGCCCCTATACTCTATCTCTATAATTCCACCTGAGTGCATGGGGGCAGCCAGAACTCCACAGGCCAAGCGGGAATCCATTCTATACGCGCCCCCATACGCACTAGATGAAGACGGCGCATCCGGATTTCTCACAGAGTATTCCAATTCTAAACCGGCGTCGCACACCAAGCATCTATCAATCAAAGTCAACAGCCCGGAAACGTCACCCATATCAAGTCCGAACTCAGCCGCACGCTCGAAAAGAACACTCCACAGGGGCGTCTCTCCACAAAGCATGTTGTATAGGCTGCCCGGTGTATGTACTGCAAATCCATCATTAACAGCTTTAGTCAGTATTCGAGAAATTCGGTCAAATATTCTGGGAGATGTTTCAGAACACGTCGCCCCTTTGAAATATTCGAGATCAACGAGAAGAGATCCCACGATCACTCCTTACGAGACGAACTAGTATTGATATGGAGGGATCGCATATTCGCGATGTGTTGATCAAAGAACCCACGCGGCCAGTCCGACGGCCGACCGTCATCACCTATGGTTAGCTCCGCAATGGAACTAGAACCATCACCTTCAGAGTTGATCGCGACAAGAAGACAGTCTTCCTTGCACAGTCCATTCGATTCTTTTGATGTAACCGCGATCCTGATTCCATCAACGATATAATCACTATGTGTCTCAATCAAAACATTTACACCAGTCGCGGCAAGCATTGATAAAAATCTCGAAATTGCCGTTTGTGCAGAGGGATGCAAGTGAGCTTCAGGGCTATCGATAATGAACGTTGAGCCAACCTCAGCCGTCAGCCCCGCAACGACAACAGGCAGCGCGTACGTAATTCCAAAGCCAGTGTGCGTAGAAAGAACCCAGTCCTCTTGCACACCTGGACGCTTGAAATACATTGACGGCGGTGCATTTCCATTCGCACGAACCTGGACCTCAATCGGCCCAAAAATCTGACTCATGTAGTACTCAACCAGAGGCAGAAGAAGTCCCGGCACGGAATCAGCACTAGGGATCAACTCTTCTCTCATGCGATCTCGCTCATGTGAACCGAGTACCTCCGCCGTGTACTGACCAGCGAATCCGACATCAAATTCGCCCACTCCTTGGCCTGAGAATTCTGGTTGAACCAACCTCGGTCCGAATCTCTCCGCCGCGAGATAGATCATCGAACTCTGGCTATCGGATGTGCGAGTGGAATTTACGTCTAGAACGCGGGCAGACGTACTGCTAGAAAATTCGACAACTGCGCCCGGCTGAATACTGATGGTGAACTTACCCTCCAAATCACCATGCAAATCTCTATTGAAGAGAGAGTCAGCATCCCCGAACTGAAGGCCAAAAGGACCATTCACAGGTATGGTTGATTTTGCCATACCACAGTGATGCAGCAGAATAGCCTGAAGAATTGTACTTTTCCCACCAGCGTTCGGGCCACATAACGCAGTCATTGGAGCAAGCCGCAAACTCAAATCACTGAAACACTTAAATCCCTGAATGCGCAGATCTCTGATCATGCCACAAACACCTTTCCAATTTTATAGAACCTGAGTGCTACGCTACCGGCCGAGGCAGTAGACTGAGTTACAGATGAAATGAAATCATGGTCCTCAGAGCACAGCACTCTGTACTCGTTTCTTATCTCAGAATGTGGCCTCAAGCGCTCTTCAGGTGTTATGAGAAGAGTAGTCCCCACCGCCTCAAAGATCGCTCTATTAATCGGCATTCTTCGATCATGCTCATAGGGCCACTTGCGAAACGAATATTCTCCAAATATGTCGTAGGCAACACGCATCGCACGCGTGAAATGATATGAATACTGTCTAATCTGCGAAGCACTCAGATTGTTATCAATAAGCTGAGTTGCATCATTCAAAAACTGATCCAGCCCCTCGCACTGATAATATTTGTCGAGACCAAACATGGAGAATGCAAGAACTCGGAGTGCAACCTCTCTGTCCGCCATCCGAACATTAGTTGCGAGACTATTTCCCGTGGCACAACTAAACTCCTGCGTTGCGGTCAACTCCCGGAGCAGCTCGCGCGATGGCGCCTTACTCATACAGTGGCGAATCTCTTGAGAATTCAGAGGAGTACCGCCAGTATTAATTCTCTTAAAAATGTCAAACTTGACAGGAGTTGGCGTCTGCGGATCAATGACGTTAACAACAATCTGCGTGCCATTTATTCGCTTAGCCCAAAGTGTACTCCTCAAATTATCGAACTTTCTCCCGCCCACTTCATCAGAAAGATATTCGAGGTCCACCAGCGCGAAACCCTTATTCCCTCGAACAAAGTCGTGAATAGTTGAAAGGCGCTGCACTCCATCCACAACCTGCAGCCGCCCCTCGTTATCGGCAGCAAAGTAGAAAGCCGGCAACGGAATCCGCAAAAGAACAGATTCGATAAGCCGTGATTTTTGTCGCGGTGACCAAACTTTTAGGCGCTGGAAATCGGGAGCAAGATCAATCTCCCCCTCATCGATCATGTCAAGGATGTTTCGTAGTGAGAACATCTTAGGTTCGACGCGAATCTGAGTGGGATCGTACGGTCGCGCCAGAGCACCGTCGGAGCCCCCATCAACAGCCTCCTCCTGTTCGAACTGATTCTGGTCATCCAGATCGTTGAGCGTCGGACTAATCATGATTTACCTAAAATTATGCAAGCGAAACAGATGCCGTGCATCTTACCGAACCGGGATGGAAGCGAACCGTTCCACCCTAACAATCGCATTGAAACATAGGATCCAACTGTTCGCACACAGTGGCCTGCAGAGTTGAGCGGTGCACAGTACTCACATACAACAAGGGCGCCTCTCGGCGCCCTCGTTCTTTCAATTCACTCCCACTCAATAGTAGCCGGCGGCTTCCCCGAGATGTCATAAACCACCCTCGACACCCCCCGCAACTCATTGATGATCCGATTGCTCACCGTCCCCAGGAACTCATACGGCAGATGCGCCCAATGCGCGGTCATGAAGTCGATGGTTTCGACCGCCCGCAACGCAATCACCCACTCATAAGCCCGCGCATCACCCACCACGCCCACCGACTTCACCGGCAGGAACACGGCAAACGCCTGGCTGGTCTTGTCGTACAGGTCCGCCTTGCGCAGCTCATCAATGAAGATGGCATCGGCCTTGGCCAGCAGCTCGGCGTATTCGCGCTTCACTTCACCCAGGATACGCACGCCCAGGCCCGGGCCCGGGAACGGATGGCGGTAGACCATGGTCCGCGGCAGGCCCAGCTCGACGCCCAGGCGGCGCACTTCGTCCTTGAACAGCTCGCGCAGCGGCTCCACCAGGCCCAGCTTCATGTGCTCCGGCAGGCCGCCCACGTTGTGGTGGCTCTTGATCACATGCGCCTTGCCGGTCTTGCTGCCGGCCGACTCGATCACGTCCGGGTAGATGGTGCCCTGCGCCAGCCACTTGGCGTTCTTCAACTTGTTCGATTCTTCGTCGAAGATCTCAACGAACAGGTTGCCGATGATCTTGCGCTTGGCTTCCGGGTCGCTCACGCCTTCCAGCGCGGCGAAGTAACGGTCGGCGGCGTTCACGCGCACCACCTTTACGCCCATGTGCTCGGCGAACATCGCCATCACCTGGTCGCCTTCCTGCCAGCGCAGCAGGCCGGTATCCACGAACACGCAGGTCAGCTTCTCGCCGATGGCCTTGTGCAGCAGCGCAGCCACCACGGACGAATCGACGCCGCCGGACAGGCCCAGGATCACTTCGTCATCGCCCACCTGTTCGCGCACGCGGGCGATCTGGTCGTCGATGATGTTGGCGGCGGTCCACAGGGTCTGGCAGCCGCACACGTCCACCACGAAGCGGCGCAGCAGCGCCTGGCCCTGCAGGGTGTGGGTCACTTCCGGGTGGAACTGCACGCCGTACCAGCGCTTTTCTTCGTTGGCCATGGCGGCCACCGGAATGCGGTCGGTGGTGGCGGTGATGGTGAAGCCCGGCGGCGCAACAGAGACGTGGTCGCCGTGGCTCATCCAGACATTCAGCTTCGGCTCGCCGCCGTGGTCGCTCAGGCCCTTGAACAGTGCATCCGGGTTGATCACGTTCACTTCGGCGTGGCCGAACTCGCGCTGGTCAGCCGCTTCGGTGGCACCGCCCAGCTGCGCGGCCAGGGTCTGCATGCCGTAGCAGATGCCGAAGATCGGCAGGCCGCTGTCGAACACTTCCTGCGGCGCGACCGGCGCACCCGGCAGCGTGGTCGATTCCGGGCCACCGGACAGGATGATGCCCTTGGCGCCGAACGCAGCGATCTCGGCCGGGTTGTGGTCCCACGCCCAGATTTCGCAGTAGACGCCCAGCTCGCGGATGCGGCGGGCGATCAGCTGCGTGTACTGCGCGCCGAAATCGAGGATGAGGATCTTGTCGTTATGGATATTGGTCATGGTGCCGTTCCAGTGGTGTTTTTCGCAGCGCCTGGCGCTTCAAGGCTCTGCGTCAGCGTGGCGATGAACGCCTCGCGTTGTTGAATATGTGAGGGGTCTTCCTCATCCCAGCGCAGCATCAGCAGGCCATGCGGTGCGTTGGGGTTGGCCCGGTCAGCGCGCGGCAGCTCGGCGATTTCCTGCACTTCGGTGCCGGGTACGATGCGCCGTTGAAAGGCGCGCATCGGGTAGCCAGATGCTTTCGCAGTACCCCAATCGGCCATCGCGGCGCTCATCCGCTTCGGCTCCAACGGCCCCAGCACCGAATCGGTCACCGGATCTTCCGGGCCAGCCCACAGCTCGGTAATGCACTGCAGCGTGACCTGCAGCGGGCGCTCGCCGGTGCCCTTCAGCAGCCAGCGCTGCTCGCCGGCGGCCTGCACCTGCCAACCCTTCGGCAGCGAGAACGCGTTCTGGCACGCCTGCACGTGCTGCAATTGCGAAACCGCCGCGCCCGGAGACCCGGAGCGCGGCGGCGGTTCGGACAACGAACAGCCTGCCATCAGCAGGCTGCCCGTAATCGCAAGAGCAGTTCGCAAGCGCATCAGGCGCGGTAGTTCGGCGGCTCTTTGGTGATCGTCACGTCGTGGACGTGGCTCTCACGCTGGCCGGCGCCGCTGATCTTCACGAACTTGGGCTTGCTGCGCATGTCTTCGATGGTGGCGCAGCCCACGTAACCCATGGTGGCGCGCAGGCCGCCCATCAGCTGGTGGATGATGCCGCCCACCGGGCCGCGGTACGGCACGCGGCCTTCGATGCCTTCCGGCACCAGCTTGTCGGCGGTGGCGGCGTCCTGGAAGTAGCGGTCCTTGGACCCCTTCTCCATGGCAGCCAGCGAACCCATGCCGCGGTAGCTCTTGTACGAACGGCCCTGGTACAGCTCGGTCTCGCCCGGCGATTCCTCGGTACCGGCCAGCAGGCCACCGACCATGATGGTCGAGGCACCGGCGGCCAGCGCCTTGCCGATGTCGCCCGAGTAGCGGATGCCACCGTCGGCGATCAACGGGATGCGGTCCTGCAGCGCTTCGGCCACCAGGTCGATGGCGGTGACCTGCGGCACGCCGACGCCGGCGACGACGCGGGTGGTGCAGATCGAGCCCGGGCCGATGCCGACCTTCACCGCGTCCGCGCCGCTGTCCAGCAGCGCCAGTGCGGCTTCGCCGGTGCAGATGTTGCCGCCGATGACCTGCACGTTCGGGAAGTTCTTCTTGACCCAGCTGACGCGGTCCAGCACGCCCTGCGAGTGGCCGTGCGCGGTATCGACCACGATCACGTCCACGCCGGCGGCGACCAGCGCTTCCACGCGGCGGTCAGTATCGCCACCCACGCCGACGGCAGCGCCGACCAGCAGGCGGGTCGACAGATCCTTGGCGGCGTTCGGGAAGTCGGTGTTCTTCTGGATGTCCTTGACGGTGATCAGGCCACGCAGTTCGAACGAGTCATTGACCACCAGCACCTTCTCGATGCGGTTGCGGTGCAGCAGCTGCAGCACTTCGTCGGACGCGGCGCCTTCCTTGACCGTGATCAGGCGATCCTTCTTGGTCATGATGTGGCGGACCGGATCGTCCAGCTCGGTCTCGAAGCGCATGTCGCGGTGGGTCACGATGCC
This sequence comes from Stenotrophomonas muris, assembly GCF_052751275.1. Classification (NCBI taxonomy): domain Bacteria; kingdom Pseudomonadati; phylum Pseudomonadota; class Gammaproteobacteria; order Lysobacterales; family Lysobacteraceae; genus Stenotrophomonas; species Stenotrophomonas muris. Next base: position 1,872,266 of record NZ_CP199879.1, read on the forward strand.
GGCCAGCTGGCCGTCGCTGCCCACCACCGGCACGCCGGAGATGTTGTGCGCCTGGGTCAGGGCCAGCACGTCGCGGATGGTGGTTTCCGGGCCGACGGTGATCGGGTCGCGGATGACACCGGCCTCGAACTTCTTGACCTTGGCCACTTCCGCGGCCTGCTGTTCCAGGCTGAGATTCTTGTGGATGATGCCCATGCCGCCGAGCTGGGCCATGGCGATGGCCAGGCGGGCTTCGGTGACGGTGTCCATCGCGGCGGACAGGATCGGAAGCTTGAGCTTCAGGTCTCGGGTCAACCGCGTTTCGAGGTTGACGTCCTTGGGCAGGATGGTCGAGTGGGCGGGGACGAGCGAGACGTCGTCGTAAGTGAGTGCTTCAGCCTGGATGCGCAGCATCGGCATACCCGAGATGTGGGGAAGCGCGACATTTTACCCTGTTTTCGCGTCGCGTGGCAGGGGGTAGATGCGACGCAGTGTCGCGCCGGCGGCGATTGGTTCAGGGGGCCATCCGGGCCAGCGGCATGCTGCCTTTGGTGGGTGCGGACCGTTGGTCCGCACTACCCTTCAGACACCTGTGCCCCAGCATTGTGCCGACCAACGGTCGGCACCCACCTTAAGAGGATCACTCGGGCCGCCCTGGAGCGCCTTTGGTAGGTGCCAACCTTGGTTGGCACGATGCGTCCGGCACCGGCACCCCAGACGGGCCGATGGCCCCGATGGATGTGTGCCAACCAAGGTTGGCACCTACCAGGAGCAGGCCAACGGTTGCCCCCACCCCAAAAGGTCAGCTCAGCGCTTCCGCCGCTTCCAGGGTGTTCTGCATCAACGTGGCCACGGTCATCGGGCCCACGCCACCCGGCACCGGGGTGATCCAGCTGGCCCGCTGGGCAGCCGCCTCAAACCCGACATCGCCCACCAGGCGGCCGTCGTCCAACCGGTTGATGCCGACGTCGATCACCACCGCGCCCGGCTTCACCCACTCGCCCGGCACGATGCCCGGGCGGCCCACCGCCACCACCAGGATGTCGGCGTTGCGTACGGCCTGTTCCAGCACCTCCTTGGGGGTGAACTTGTGGCAGCTGGTCACGGTGCAGCCGGCAATCAGCAGCTCCAGGCCCATCGGACGGCCGACATGGTTGCTCACGCCCACGATGGTGGCGTTGCGGCCGCGTACCGGCTGGTCGGTGTGGCCCAGCAGCGTAGTGATGCCGCGCGGGGTGCACGGGCGCAGGCCGAACTCGCGCAGGGCCAGGTGGCCGACGTTTTCCGGGTGGAAACCGTCCACGTCCTTGCGCGGGTCGATGCGCTGGATCAGCCGGCGCGCATCGGGGATGCCCGGCAGGGGTAGCTGGATCAGGATGCCGTTGATCTTCGGATCGGCGTTGAGCTGGTCGATCAGCTCGAGCAGCTCGGCCTCGGTGGTACCGGCCGGCAGATCGTAGTCGTGTGCCTCGATGCCGACCTTCTCGGCGGCACGGCGCTTGTTGCGCACGTATACGGTCGAGGCCGGGTCGCCACCGACCAGCACCACGGCCAGGCCCGGGCGGCTGCCACCGGCCGCCACGCGGGCGTCGACGCGCACCTTCAGGCTGTCGAGCAGGTCCTCGGCGATGCGGCGGCCATCAAGGATGCGGGCAGGGTGCTGGGGGGCGGAATCGGTCATCGGGAGCAGGCGTGGGGCGGCGGGGACGCTATTGTCCCTGATTCAGGCCCCCTCGCCCACCGCAGGATGGGGTCCTGATGGGGTCGGATCCCTTTGCCACAGGCAAAGGGCTCTGACCCCAGCACGACGTAGCGGGTCAGAGCCCTTTCCGCTGGAAAGGGATCCGACCCGCAAACGTTATTCTCCCTCTTCCGGCACGTCCTGCGGGTTCAACGTCTTGCTTGCCCGCTTCGGCGCGGTGAACGGCGTCGGCGTCGGCACGCCCTGGGCTGAATTGCCGAACACCATCTTGGCGCCGGCATTCAAGCCACCACCGGCAATCTCCAGCTCGAAACGCTCGGCATCGCGGCGACGGATCTGCTCGGCAATCTCCACCGCGTCGTCTTCATCCGCACCCAGTTCCACCAGCGCGGCCTGGCCGAACAACACCGCCGATTCAAACGTCTCGCGGATCTGGAAATCGACACCGGCATGGATCAGCCGCAGCGAATGCTCGCGGTCGAACGAGCGCACCATCAGCTTGGCCTGCGGGAACTCGTGCGACACCAGTTCGACGATGCGGTCGGCGGCCTCGGCCTTGTCCACGCACACCGCAATCGCACGCGCGGTGGCCGCGCCCGAGGCATGAAGCACGTCCAGTCGCGTACCGTCGCCGTAGTAGATCTTGAAACCGAAGCGCGCGGCGCTCTGGATCATCTCCACGTCGTTGTCGATGATGGTCACGTCCACGTCGCGCGCCAGCAGCGACTGGCTGGCGACCTGGCCGAAGCGGCCGAAGCCGATCAGCAGCACACTACCGGACAGGCCCTCGGCCTCGTCCACGCCGTCCATGTTCACCGTCGGCTTCGGCGCGATGCGCTTGTAGACCAGCACCACCAGCGGGGTCAGCGCCATCGACAACACCACCACCGCGGTGAAGTTGGCATTGATCTCCAGGTTGATCACGCCGGCTGAGGCGGCAGCGGAGAACAGCACGAAGGCGAACTCGCCACCCTGCGCCATCAGCACGCCGCGGTCCAGCGCCTGCGCGTGGTCGCTACCCATGATGCGCGCCACCACGTAGATGCACAGCGCCTTGGCCACCATCAGCGCCAGCACCAGGCCGAGGATCAGCTGCCAGTTGCCAGCCACCACGCCCAGGTCCAGCGCCATGCCCACGCTGAGGAAGAACAGGCCCAGCAGGATGCCGCGGAACGGTTCGATGTCCGCCTCGATCTGGTGGCGGAAGGTCGACTCGCTCAGAAGCACGCCCGCGAGGAACGCGCCCATCGCCATCGACAGGCCGGACAGCTGCATCAGCAGCGCCGCGCCCAGCACCACCAGCAGCGCGGCGGCGGTCATCACCTCGCGCGCCTTCGATTCGGCCAGCACGCGGAACAGCGGATTGAGCAGGAAGCGGCCGACCAGCACCAGGCCGACGATGGCGCCGACGCCGATCGCCACCGACAGCCAGCGCGAGCCTTCACCATCGGCGCTGCCCGCGCTGGGGCCCATCCAGGCCACCAGCGCCAGCAACGGCACGATCAGCAGGTCTTCGAACAGCAGGATCGAAACGATCTTCTGCCCCGACGGCAGTGCGATGTCGCCGCGCTCGGCCAGCAGCTGCATCACCACTGCGGTGGATGTGAGCACAAAGCCGGTGGCACCGATGAAGGCCACCTGCCACGGCAACCCGAACAGCTTGGCGATGCTGGTCAGCACCAGCGCACAGGTGACGATCTGCAGCGTGCCCAGCCCGAAGATTTCCTTGCGCAGGCTCCACAGGTGCGAGGGCCGCATCTCCAGGCCGATCACGAACAGGAACATCACCACGCCGAGCTCGGCGGTATGCAGGATCGCCTGCGGGTCGGAGAACCAGCCCAGCCCGAACGGTCCGATCGCCAGGCCAGCGGCGAAGTAGCCCAGCACCGAGCCCAGGCCGGCCCGGCGGAACAAAGGCACCATCACCACCGCCGCGCCCAACAGGGCGACGACCTTGACCAGCTCGCTGGTCGCTGCTTCTACCGCCATGCGGTGCTTTCCCCAAGATCCAGAATCGCGTTCAACAATAGAGCAATGCCGATGACGGCAATAGCACGCATGTTGCGCCGGATTGTCTTGGAGATGGAACGATACCGGGAGTGACCCCCAGCATCATCCCGAAACCATGCATCCGCGTCGGTGGGTGCCAACCTTGGTTGGCACAACCACAACCTGTAGAGCCGAGCCCACGCTCGGCTGCTCTTCGTGCCGAGGCCAGAAGCAGCCGAGCATGGGCTCGGCTCTACAGTAGATCCACGCCATGCGTGGATGAATCCCCGGCCAGGTTCCCCGCCGTGGATCCACGCCATGCGTGGATGACGCCCGGCCGGGTTCACCCACCCCGGCAGAACGCGGCGTAATCGATATATCCCGGGAACGGCACGCCCGGCGCGCACACCGGGCAATGCGGGTCCGGCCGGATGCCGGTCTCACGGAAGCGCATGCCCAGCGCGTCGAAGCGCAGCAGGCGGCCAACCAGCGGCTCACCGATGCCCAGCAGCAGCTTCAGCACCTCGGTGGCCTGCAGCACGCCCGCCAAGCCGGGCAGCACGCCCAGCACACCGGCCTCGGAACAGTTCGGCGCGAACTCCGGCGGCGGCGGCTCGGGGAACAGGCAGCGGTAGCACGGCGCCACGCCACGCTGGCGGCCAGCGTCAAACACGCTTACCTGGCCGTCGAAGCGCTCGATGGCGGCGTAGACCAGCGGCTTGGCGTGCTTGATGCAGGCGTCGTTGAGCAGGTAGCGCAGCGGGAAGTTGTCCGACCCATCCAGCACCACGTCCACGCCCTCCAGCAGCGCATCCACGTTCTCGGAAGTGACCCGCTCAGGCACCGCCTCGACGTCGATCGACGGGTTCAACGCCAGCAGCCGCTCGCGCGCCGAATCGACCTTGAACTGGCCGACGCTGGCTTCAGTATGCACGATCTGGCGGTGCAGGTTGCTGCGCTCCACGCGGTCGTGGTCGGCGAAGCGCAGGTGCCCTACCCCGGCGGCGGCCAGGTAGAACCCAGCCGGTGCGCCCAGCCCACCCGCGCCCAGCACCAGCACGCGCGACTGCTGCAGCCGGCGCTGGCCGGCCTCGCCCACCTGTGGCAGCAGCAGGTGGCGCGAATAGCGATCGTAGAAGTCGCGGTCGGCGGCGCTGGCCAGCGGCTGCACCAGCGGCAGCGACTGCTCGCGCCAGGCCACGGTGCCGCCGGTCACGGAAGCGACGCGGGTGTAGCCGGCCTCCAGCAGGAACTGCGCGGCGTCGGCCGAGCGCTTGCCGCTCTGGCAGATCAGCAGGATCTCCTGGTCGTGCCGCGGCAGGTGTGCGGCCGGGTCGGCCTGCAGCTCGCCCTTGGCCACGCCGCGCGCGCCCTCGGCCATGCCGCCGGCCCGTTCGTGTGCCTCGCGCACATCGATCAGCACCGCGCCATGGGCCAGGCGCTCGCGTGCCTGCGCGGGGGAAATCTCTTGGATGCTCATGGCCGCATTATCGCGCAAACCCTGCGCCTGAAGTTGCGCCTCGGACCAGAGCCCAACGGCAAAGCGTTGCCGGACATTAACCGAAGCTATTCACAGCGGCACAAACAAAATTGCCGAGTTGAGGCAGCCCCTCTTATCGGCAACTGAAACGGGCTTCCTTAAGTCGCGCATGAGCTATCATTTGACTTCGGCCCATCCATAGAACCGTGAAGTGAAGAACAAGATCACACCCGAGCCTTATTACACGCTCATCGATACATCGATCGGGAATGATCCCGCAGTTGTCGTCGTCAACTCGGCATTGCGAAATTTCAAGGACCTTGCAGCTTTCCCATGGCACCTAAGAATTTGCATCGACTGCAAAATACAAGATAAAAATGGCATGCCAACAACTGAAGAAACTGAAGCCCTTCACAAGTTGGAAGTCAGCGTCGCAACGCCACTCCAAGCCACCCATAACGCCATCTTCCTAGCACGCATCACCGCACGGAAACAACGAGTATTGCTATATCGCGTACACGACCCCGAGGCGGCTAATGACATACTTCAAACACTCTCCAAAGAAGATACCCCGCTGCGCGAATGGGAATACGAGATGGAACATGATGCCGCCTGGGAATTAGCGAAGCCAGAACTCCACCTACTGGAGCAGGATTCCCGTTTCAACCAGGACGCGATGCAGTCCTGACTGCTAGCAATCAAACTCTTTTCTGCACGCCTGCATGCGGGCTTCGTGTCTTGGGTTGCTTGGAGAGCTTGCATTAATCTTGTTGGCTGACGAGCCGCCTTGGGATTGCGCTCCGCCATTCTGCTCAATAAGACGCTGCTCGCGTCCACTTATCGCATCCGGATTTGCAGAATTCCTATCTACCTTGACTGGGCCATAGCCCTCAGCTGTCTTGGCTTGATGATCCGGCTGACTGGTTCTTTTCGCTACTTGCTGTTCAGGTTTACCTTTTCCACTCGTCTTTCCTGAATAGGTCGGTTTTTCAGGGTGATCTCGAGTATAGGTGGTGTAGGTTTTTTTCTGCCCGTCTCAACCATATTTACCGCACTCTTCAACGGCCCGAGAGCCCTCCCTCCTGGCACTGCATCAGCAACAGCTTCGCCAATTGACGTGGATTGAATTTCATCACCTGGCCTCGGGGCGTTGGCAGGCTCCGAATGAGTCATTGCGAGAACAAAGAAAATGACCACAGGACATACCGGACAACGACCTTCCGGGTCACTGAACTTGTAAGGGTTATTGAAGGCATATGCATAGCGGTTGAAGAACCGCCAATCGCCGTTTCCATACGCCGCGACCGGATCAACAGAGAGAAATGCCCCGATGGCGGGGTCGTAGTACCGCTGCCGCATGTAGCTCAAGCCCGTTGCAGCATCGCTCACATGCCCGGTATAGCCCGGCCCATCAGTCACTTCCCCGCCAACGACGGCTCCATAGGGCTCATAGGCGAATCATTTGATGACGTTGCCGGATGCATCGGTCTCGGCCACCGGCGAGCCCAAGGCATCGGTGTGGATATAGGTGACCGTTTGTGCTGTTGCAGTCCCTACAAACGTCGTCACAGCCATGGCGATGGCAGCCAGCCACTTGGGGACCTGCTTTGTCTTCCGTGTGTTCATATCCACCTCAGTTCGACCAGGCCGAGCACGCCTGCGCGTTGCAGGCACGTACCTTGTAACCACCCTGGCAGCGGGTATCGAGGTCGTAGCCGATGCCTTCTGCCCTATGGGTCGCGCCGCCGCTGCTTGAACGCATGTTGTAGTAGGTGGCACCCGGCGACGCATTCCAGATGACCGAGCAGATGTTGGGGCCGCTCTTTACGATCCTCACACCCGTAGGTACGGCCGGCGCACTGGAAATCGCAACCAGGCCAGCAGCAGAACTGGGGCTGCAGCCTGCGGGATTGCAGGCACTACCACGGTAGTAGAAGTTGCCTCCGCCGCCCTTATTCAGGGAAACGGCTCGATCCCCCGCAATCAGCGACCAGTTGGCGCGGTCAGTACTTTCTTCGATTTCATAGCGCGTCGCGTCCGCCACCTCCAGCAGAGAGTTTGAGTACACCGCGCCAATTCCACCCCCTTGCATAAATCAATGGAATGGCATGCTCAAGTCACCCTAGGATTCAGGGGTTGCAGCAAGGCTCGGCAATTCCACGCGCCCCCATCGTTTAACGATTTCAGCCCGTGCCACTTTATTTTCTCTTCCGGTAGACTTGAGAATTTCCAAGGCACGCCTCTGTCGTTTCAGCTCAGTCTGCATCAAGAGGCTTCTTAGTATTCTATTTTCAAATTCAGGAGCATTTGGATCCAGATTTTCAACAATCTGAACAAACAAATCCACTGAGTCTCTAGCCAATTCAACCACATCCATCACGGCCGTGACCTCGGCATGAGTAGCTGCGGCTGAGGCGGTTATTGAAATTGCGGCTGCAGCATCCAGCGCGGAAGACGCATAAATTGAACTGAAACTGGATGGATCCGGAGCCTGTGCCTCGCAGCCTTTGGAAAGACTTTCGAGATTGCGACTCCCCCCAATGACCTCAAGCCAGACAGAATCAAGGGTGTTACGCAGAATGTTTACATCCCCAAATGAAGTCTGGGCACTAAATCTGCGATAGTTTGGAATCATCCTCTCGCAGCAGCTAGCCATAAATGCCAATCGCTGCCAATTGGAAAGAAGGAGGAAGTCCGATGCTAAGGATGGCGTGGCTGGATAGTTTTCCATTCTTCACTTATCGATAATTTTTACGTTTTCTTGCTTCATTGCAGACTGACATCCAAGACACGCAGGCCTGCTCGGAGAAACGCTCGTTGGAGTGAGGCCCATTGTTCTTGCACTATTGACACCATTGACCTCTGCGTGAACGCCAGGGACTCCCTTTCCAGCAACCTCCCCATCCTTTAGAGCATTTCGCTGCGCCGGCCTCAACCGCCCCTCGCTAGGCGGAGACCGGCCGCGAGGGTGTTGCGTCACCGCATCCTTGGAGTCGCGCACTCCTAGCTCGAGTCAGCGAGCACAGAAGACCCTGCCCTGTACAGAAGAACTTGGCCCGAGCCTTTGCTGATTCGCAATGATGGCCCCGTTTGGGTGCCATCTTGGGGCAGGTGTGCTCTCAGGGCGACCACAAACAAGAAAGGCGGCCCTGCGGCCGCCTTCTCGTGAATCACTTGCCCTTGACGTGCTTCATCAAGCGCCGCTTGGCCTTGACCTGCCGCTCGGTGAGGACGTTCTTCTTGCCCTCGTACGGGTTGGTACCCTCGCGGAAGATGAAGCTCACCGGCGTGCCGATCAGCTTGAAGCGCTTGCGGAAGAAGTTCTCCAGGTAGCGCTTGTACGACTCCTGCAGTTCCTTCAGGCGCGTGCCGTGCACGATGAAGGTCGGCGGGTTGGAACCGGCCGGGTGCACGTAGCGCAGCTTGGAGACATGGCCGCGGATGGTCGGCGGCGGATTGGTCTCGTAGGCCACTTCCAGCGCCTTGTTCACTTCGCTGGTGGTGAAGGTCTTGTTCGCCGATTCGTGCGCGCGGTGCACCGCGCGGAACAGCTCACGCAGGCCCGAACCATGCTTGGCCGAGATGCGCACCGACTCTGCCCACGGCACGAAGCCCAGCTTCAGCGACAGCATGGTTTCAGCCTGCTCGCGCTGGTACTCGGTCAGGCCATCCCACTTGTTGATGGCGATCACCAGCGCGCGGCCGGCATCGAGCACGGCACCGAGCACGGTGGCGTCCTGGTCGGTCACGCCTTCGGTGGCGTCGAGCATCAGCACGGCCACCTGGCACTGCTCGATCGACTGCATGGTCTTGACCACCGAGAACTTCTCGACGACCTCGTCCACGCGCGACCGACGGCGCAGGCCGGCGGTATCGATCAGGCGGTACTCGCGGCCGTCACGCTCCAGGTCCACCGCGATCGAGTCGCGGGTGGTGCCCGGCACGTCGGAGGCGATCATGCGCTCCTCGCCGAGGATGCGATTGACCAAGGTCGACTTGCCCACGTTCGGGCGGCCGACGAAGGCGATGCGGATGCGGTTCGGATCGTTGTCCAGCTCTTCGCCGCTGCCTTCTTCCGGCAGGCGCTGGATCACTTCGTCCAGCAGGTCGTCCAGGCCCTGGCGATGCGCGGCCGACACGGTCAGCATCTCGCCGAAGCCGTAGCGGGCGAACTCCGAACGCACGGTGTCCTCGTCTGTGCCGTCGATCTTGTTGATCAGCAGCAGCGTCGGGCGCGACAGCTTGCGCAGCCAGGCCAGGATCTCGTCGTCCATCGCCGAGGTGCCCTCACGGGCGTCGACCACGAACAGGATCAGGTCGGCTTCCGCCGCAGCGGCGCGGGCCTGGCGGGTGGTAGCCCCTGCCAGACCCTCTTCCTCTTCCGCGATACCGCCGGTGTCGACGACGAGGAAATGATTGTCCTCGTCCAGCCGGCAGACACCGTAGTTGCGGTCGCGGGTGACGCCGGGCTGGTCATGGACCAGCGCGTCACGGGTGCGGGTAAGCGCATTGAAAATAGTCGACTTGCCGACATTCGGCCGTCCAACCAGGGCGACCAAAGGCAGCATCGCGATTACTCCAATTTTTAATTTGCCAACCGGAAGGCGGTCAGCTTGCCATCAACGTTCTGCACCAGCAGCACCCCGTCTGCGACGACCGGCTGGGCCAGCAGGGCGTCGCCGCCACTTTTTGCCCGTGCCGCCATCGCACCATCGGACGCCTGCAACCAGTGCACGTATCCCTTGTAGTCGCCGACCACCACGTAGTCGCCGTGCAGCGCCGGGCCGGTCAGCGATCGACGGGCCAGCGCGGTCTGCGACCACATGGCCGCGCCGCTGGCCTTGTCCAGGCCGAACACGCCGCCCTTGTTGTCGGTGACGAACACATTGCCCGACGACACCGCCACGCCACCGGCACCGCCATGGTCGCGCGCCCACAGCGGGCGACCGGTCGGGCCTTCGATGGCCATGGTCTGGTTCTTGAAGCTGCTCACGTAGAGGGTGTTGCCCTCCAGCACCGGAGCGCCGTCGACGTCGGCCATGCGCTCCAGCTCGGTGCGGCCTTCGCCGTTGCCGAGGTTCTGTTCCCACAGCGTGCGGCCATCCTGCTGGGCCAGGGCCGCAACCGCGCCCTCGTCCTTGCCGATGAACAGCACGCCCGGGCCGGTCACCACCGGCGCGTTGCCACGCACGGTCAGCGCCGGCAGCTCGCTCGGGTTGAACCACTTCTGGGTGCCGTTGCCGGCATCGAAGCCGGTAACGCGGCCGTCGTTGCTGCGCACGTAGACCATGCCCTGGGCCACGGCCGGCGCGGCAATGACTTCACCCGGAACACGGGCGCGCCACTTCTCGCTGCCATCGTTGATATCCAGCGCGATGACCTGGCCATCCAGCGTGCCGATCACGACCAGGTTCTCACCGACACCCGGGCCGCCGGACAGGCGCAGCTTGGCCTTCTTCTTTTCCTTCTTCGGCTCCCAGGTCCAGACCTTCTTGCCGGTCTGCAGGTCGATGGCGTGCACGCCACCGGTGATCGCCGCAGCAAACACGTGGCCGTTGGCGACCGCCGGGCCCTGGCGCACGCCGATGCGGCGCTCGCCCTTGCCGAGGTTGACCGACCAGGCCTTGCTGACCTTCACGGTCGGCTCGAACTTGACCAGCTCAGCCGGTTCCTGTGCCTTCTTCGCGGCCGCGTCCTTGCCGGCGAACCAGCCCTTCATGGTGCTGCAGCCGGTCAGGGCCATGCCCATCAGGAGCACGGTGGCGACGCGGGTGATCATGACCTTCTGACTCATCAAACCGACTCCGCAGGGGCGGCGACCGTGCCGCCGGCGTCCATAACCTTGGTTTCCAGCAGGCGCCGCTGCGGCGCTGCCACGTCCAGCGTCTTCAGCGCCTTCTCGTACTGTGCACGGGCGTCATCGCGCTTGCCCTGCGCCATCAGCGCATCGCCATGGATTTCCAGGCTGCTGCTGTCGGTCGCGCTGCCCAGCAGCTTGATGGCCTCGTCGCTCTTGCCGGTGGCCACCAGCAGGCGGGCCACACGCTGGTCGACCACGCGCTGCAGGTCACCTTCGACCTTCACATTGCGCAGGGTTGCCAGTGCCTCTTCATTCTTGCCGGCGTCGACCTGGGCCTTGGCCAGCTGCAGCGCCGCGAGGTCGCCGTAGATGCTGGACGGGCCGGCTTCGAGCGCCTTGACCGCCTTGGCGGCGTCGTCAAGCTTGTTCTGCTGCAGGCCCTGCAGGGCCTTCTGGTACTCGACATTGGCCGAGGCCAGCTTGCCGCCCTGATCCTTCTGGTACCACTGCCAGCCAGCAATGGCACCGATGGCGATGACTACGCCACCGAGGATGCTGGCGCCATTCTTCCGCAGCCAGCTGCGGACGCGTTCACTTTGTTCGTGCTCGTCGAGCAGATCGTCGATCGCCATGCGTACTCTCGCCCCGCCCGTCGGGAGGGACCATTGGGATTATCGAAGGTGGTGAAACCGCGCCTCAGTGCGAAACCGGGACCACGGAGCCTTCAGAGGATACCTGAAAGCGTGCCACGTTGGCTCGCTGGTAGGGGGTCAGATCGACGATAGCGCCGTTCTGCTGAACCTGGACCGCCGAGGCGTTGCCCAGGGTCACCCGGGTCACCTGGCCCGGCGTGAAGCTGCGGGTCTCGCCGGACCTGATCAGCGCCTTCTCGACGGTGCTGCCGTCCGGCCCCCCGATGTCGACCCAGCTGTCGCCGCTGAACTGCATTTCCAGCGCGTTGCCGGCAGCCGCCGGAGCCGGCGCCGGGCGCGGCACCGGGGCCAGCGAGGCCACGTACGGGGTGGCCGCCGGCTTGCTGGCCGGGGCGGTGGCCGCTTCGGCCGGCGCGACAGCCTCGGCACCGGCCGTGGACGGGGTGACCGGCACGGCGGCCGGGATCACATCCAGCGAGGCGGTGCTCGGCGACGGGGTCGCGCTGCCGTCGAAGTGGCCACGGGTGGCGAACCACACCGGCACCGCCAGCACGGCGGTGATGCCGACATACAGCACGCGCCGGCCGAGGTTCTCGGCGATGCGGCGCGCACGCGGGGTATGGGTATGGCTGACCAGGGTGGGCGGAACCACCGGGCCGACCTGGGCCTGTTCCAGCAGCTGGCTGACATCCACGTCGAGCAGGCGCGCATAGCTGCGCAGCTGGCCACGCACGAACACCGGCGCCCCCAGCTTCTGCCATTGTTCCTCTTCCAGCGACTTGACCACCTGGACCGGCATGCGCAGGCGCGAGCCGACATCTTCGAGGGTCAGTCCGGCCGCTTCGCGGGCCTGGCGCAGGCGGGTGCCGCAGCCGGCCGCAGTCTCGAGAGCGCTCACAGTCTGGTCATCAATCACAATGCATCAACCCTGGAGTTAGGAGCCCGCGTCCTGCGGAAATTCCTGTCGAATCCGCTGCAGATAACGATCAGATGCCGCCCGATCGCCCAGCTTCACTTCGATTTGAGACGCAAGTTGTAACACGGAACGCGTTGCGGGTGCAGCCGCAATCCTACGTTCGGCGAAGGCCCGGGCCTCCATGTAGCGGCCCTGGCGGTAGCTCAGCTGGGCCATCGACTCCAGCGCGACCGGGTTGGCCGGGGCCGCCACGAGCGCCGCACGCAGGTCGCGTTCGGCACGTTCAAGCTGGCCCGCATCCAGTGCGCAGCTGCCGGCATTGGCCTGGGCTTCGCCCGGGGTGGCATAGCCCGGCGCCTGCAACGCGCGGTCGAACCAGACCAGCGATTCGGCCGGCTGGCCCTGCTGGCACAGCCAGGCACCGTAGTTGTTGAGCACGTCGCCGCGCTGCGGCGCCAATTCGGCGGCCTTGCGGAAGTTCTCACCGGCCTGGCGGGTGCGGCCACGACGGTCATCGATGCCGGCCTGCAGCACCAGCGCATCGGGCGCCTCGGGCGCCAGCTTCAGTGCTTCGCGCACCTTGCGCTCGGCGGCATCGAGATTGCCGACCTGCATGTCGCGGGTCGCCAGCGTCAACAGGTCGCGCCAGCGCACTTCGCGCCGCACGCTTTCCGGGTCACCCACCGAATAGACCGGCGCCTGGCTCGGGCCGAGCTTGGCCTTGGGATGGGATTTGCAGCCGCCGACCGCAACGGCCAGCACGCCTGCGAGAAGCGCCAGCCAGAGGCGGTCAGGCCGCGGCATCGCTCCCCTTCCCCGCCTGCAGCGTCTTGTTGAACTCCGCCTGGCGGCGGGTGCGGTCCATCACCTGGCCCTTGAGCTGGCCACAGGCGGCGTCGATGTCGTCGCCACGGGTGCGGCGGACCATGGTCAGCACGTTGCTGTCGAGCAGGATCTTCTGGAAGGCGCGGATGTGCGCTTCTTCCGAACGCTCGTAGCGGGTGCCCGGGAACGGATTGAAGGGAATCAGGTTGACCTTGCCCGAATCCTTGGCCTGCACCGCGTTGTCGAACTGGCGCATCAGGCGGGCCAATTCGCGGGCATGCTCGGGCTTGTCGTTGATGCCCTTCATCAGGGTGTATTCAAAGGTGACCGATTCGCGGCGCTTGTTGGCGCGCAGGTAGCGTGCGCACGAGGCCATCAGCTCGGCGATCGGGTACTTCTTGTTGAGCGGCACCAGGGTTTCGCGCAGCGCATCGTTCGGCGCATGCAGCGACACCGCCAGCGAGACGTCGCTCTCGGCGGACAAGCGGTCGATCTGCGGCACCAGGCCGGAGGTCGACAGGGTCACGCGCTTGTTGGCCAGGCCGTAGCCCAGGTCGTCGCGCATCACGCTCATGGCGCGCACGACGTTGTCGAAATTCATCAGCGGCTCGCCCATACCCATCATCACCACATTGGTGAGGCGGCGCATCTGGTGCGGCACGTTGCCCAGGTGGCGCGCGGCAACCCACACCTGGCCGATGATCTCGGCAGTGGTCAGGTTGCGGTTGAAGCCCTGGGTGGCGGTGGAGCAGAACGTGCAGTTCAGGCCGCAACCGACCTGCGAGGACACGCACAGCGTGCCGCGGGTCTTGTCCGGGATGTACACGGTCTCGATGGCGTTCTTGCCATCCACGCCCATCGCCAGCAGCCACTTGTGGGTGCCGTCGGCGGAGGGCTTGTCGAACACGATGTTCGGAACCAGCACCTCGGCATGGGCCTGCAGCTTGGCGCGCAGGACCTTGCCGAGGTCGGTCATTTCATCGAAATCGGTGACGTAGCGATGGTGGATCCACTTCATCACCTGGTGGGCACGGAACTTCTTTTCGCCGAGAACCTCGACGAAAAACTTCTCCAGGCCCGCGCGATCGAGGTCGAGCAGGTTCTGCTTGCCAGCCGTGGGTGCCGACTTCGGCAGCGGCTGGATGGCGGGGGACTGTACGACCTCGTTCACGGCATTACTCTCAGCGCGAAACGACTTCGGTGGCGGCGAAGAAGTAGGCGATTTCAATCGCGGCATTCTCGACCGAGTCCGAGCCGTGGGCGGCGTTGGCATCGATGGATTCGGCGAAGTCGGCGCGGATGGTGCCCGGCGCGGCTTCCTTCGGGTTGGTGGCGCCCAGCAGGTCGCGGTGGGCCAGGACGGCGTTCTCGCCTTCCAGGGCCTGGATCATCACCGGGCCGGAGATCATGAACTCGACCAGCGCGTTGAAGAACGGACGCTCGCGGTGCACGGCGTAGAAGCCTTCGGCTTCACGGCGCGACAGCTGCTTGTACTTGGCGGCCACGACCTTCAGGCCGGCCTTCTCGAAGCGGGCGTAGATTTCGCCGATGACGTTCTTGGCAACGGCGTCCGGCTTGATGATCGAAAGGGTGCGCTCCAGCGCCATGGGATGTCTCCAATGGAATCGGGCCGCTGATGGCCCGAAGGGTAACATGAAAAAAACCCGCGTCGGGACGCGGGCTTAGCCTGATAAACGTAGGCGAATTGTAAAAGATAAAGCGGCGGCATGGTAGTGCCGGTCGCCGGCCGGCAAACCCTCATGGCAGGGGTCAGATCCCCACAGGGGCTCTGACCCCATTCCGGCCCAGTGTCGGGGTCGGAGCCCCTGCGGGGATCCGACCCCTACCCCATTCACCCAGCTGAGTGGATTCTGACCGTCCGGGCCATTTTTGCTGCACTGCAAAATGCCATACGCTACCGTCTGGTCCTAGTATCAAACAATCGTTTGATTAAGGTCCGCCCGCCGATGGCCAAACCCGCCCACTTCTCGACCAAGGACCGCATTCTCGGCGCGGCCGAGGAGCTGTTCGCACAGCACGGCTTCGCCGGCACTTCGCTGCGCCAGGTGACCAGCCAGGCCGACGTCAACATCGCAGCGGTCAACTACCACTTCGGCTCCAAGGAAAACCTGGTCAACGAGGTGTTCCGCCGCCGCATGGACGAGATGACCGGCGCCCGCCTGTCGCAGCTCGAACGCGCCCGCAGCGAACACCCCGGGCAGCTGCGCCCGGTGCTGGCCGCCTTCGTCGAGCCGGCATTGGCGCTGGCCCAGGACCGCCAGAACGGCGGTGCCTTCGTGCGCGTGATCGCCCGCGCCTACGCCGAGAAGAACGACAACCTGCGCAAGTTCCTGTCCGACCACTACGGCCACGTGCTGCGTGCGTTCGGCAAGGCCATCGGCGAGTGCGTACCCGACCTGAGCAAGGAAGAGCTGTACTGGCGCCTGGATTTCCTGGCCGGCTCGCTCACCTATGCCATGGCCGACTTCGGGCTGATCAAGCGTCCCGCCGGTGTCACTGAAGCGGCGCATCGTGCCCATGCCGCCCACGAACTGATCCATTTCGCCGAAGCCGGGTTCCGCGCCGCCGCTCGCGCCAGCGCCCTGCCCGCTTCCCTTTGATTCCACCCAGTAACTGCTGACCAACAAAGGCCCTACACCATGTCCAATTCCCTGCTAGTCCGCCGCGCCGCCGTGCTGGGTGCCGGCGTCATGGGTGCCCAGATCGCTGCCCACCTCACCAACGCTGGCGTCGACACCGTGCTGTTCGACCTGCCCGCCAAGGAGGGGCCGGCCGACGGCATCGTGCTGAAGGCGATCGCCAACCTGGGCAAGCTGAGCCCGGCACCGCTGGCCAGCAAGTCGCTGGCCGAAGCCATCACTCCGGCCAACTACGAGTCCGGCCTGGAGCAGCTGAAGGACTGCGACCTGATCATCGAGGCCATCGCCGAGCGCATGGACTGGAAGCAGGACCTGTACAAGAAGATCGCGCCGTTCGTGGCCGACCACGCGGTGCTGGCCTCCAACACCTCGGGCCTGGGCATCAACAAGCTGGCCGACGTGCTGCCCGAGCAGCTGCGCCACCGCTTCTGCGGCGTGCACTTCTTCAACCCGCCGCGCTACATGCACCTGGCCGAGCTGATCCCGGCCACCACCACCGACGCCGCCGTGCTGGAAGGCCTGGAAGAGTTCCTGGTCACCACCCTGGGCAAGGGCGTGGTGTACGCCAAGGACACCCCGAACTTCATCGGCAACCGCATCGGCGTGTTCTCGATCCTGTCCACCATCCACCACACCCAGCAGTTCGGCCTGGGCTTCGATGAAGTGGACGGCCTGACCGGTCCGCTGGTCGGTCGCCCGAAGTCGGCCACCTACCGCACCTCCGACGTGGTCGGCCTGGACACCATGGCCCACGTCATCAAGACCATGGGCGACACCCTGCCGAATGACCCGTGGCATGAATTCTTCAAGTCGCCGAAGTGGCTGGACGCGCTGATTTCCAAGGGCGCGCTGGGCCAGAAGACCGGTGCCGGCATCTTCCGCAAGGTCGGCAAGGACATCGTGGTGCTGGACCTGGAGAAGCAGGACTACCGTCCGGCCGATCGCGCTGCCGCGCCGGAAGTGGTCGAGATCCTGAAGATCAGGAACCCGGCCGAGAAGTTCGCCAAGCTGCGCGAGAGCCAGCACCCGCAGGCGCAGTTCCTGTGGGCGACCTTCCGCGACCTGTTCCACTACAGCGCCTACCACCTGGCCGACATCGCCGAGACCGCGCGCGACGTCGACCTGGCCATCCGCTGGGGCTACGGCTGGTCGCTGGGCCCGTTCGAGACCTGGCAGGCCGCCGGCTGGAAGCAGGTGGCGCAGTGGATCGCCGATGACATCGTCGCCGGCAAGAGCATGAGCAACGCGCCGCTGCCGGACTGGGTGTTCGATGGCCGCGACGGCGTGCATGCCGCCGAAGGCAGCTACAGCCCGTCGCGCAACGCCAAGCTGCCGCGCTCGTCGCTGCCGGTGTACCAGCGCCAGCGCTTCCCCGATCCGCTGCTGGGCGAGACGTTCGCGCCGGGCGAGACCGTGTTCGAGAACGACGGCCTGCGCATGTGGCACGACGGTGATGGCATCGCCGTGGTCAGCTTCAAGACCAAGATGAACACCGTGTCCGACCAGGTGCTGGACGGCCTGCAGGAATGCGTGAGCCGCGCCGAGAAGGACTTCCAGGGCCTGGTGATCTGGCAGCAGAAGGAACCCTTCTCCGCCGGTGCCGACCTGGCCGGCGCGCTGGGCCTGCTGCAGGCCGGCAAGGTCGACCAGTTCGAAGAAATGGTTGCCAACTTCCAGCGCACCAGCCAGCGCATCAAGTACTCGCTGGTGCCAGTGGTGGCTGCCGTACGCGGCCTGGCCCTGGGTGGCGGCTGCGAGTTCCAGATGCACAGCGCCAAGACCGTGGCCTTCCTGGAAAGCTACATCGGCCTGGTCGAGGCCGGCGTCGGCCTGCTGCCGGCCGGTGGTGGCCTGAAGGAACTGGCCGTGCGCGCCTCGCAGGCCGCGGGCCCGGGCGGCGACGTGTTCGCCGAACTGAAGAAGACCTTCGAGACCGTGGCGATGGCCAAGGTGTCCAACTCGGCGGTCAACGCCAAGGAACTGGGCCTGCTGCGCAGCACCGACAAGGTGGTGTTCAACAGCTACGAGGCCCTGCACATCGCCAAGGCCGAAGCACGCGCCCTGGCCGAAGCGGGTTACCGCCCGCCGCTGCCGGCACGCCGCATCCAGGTGGCCGGTGACGTGGGTATCGCCACCTTCAAGATGATGCTGGTCAACATGCTGGAAGGCCGCTTCATCAGCCCGTACGACTACGAGATCGCCGAGCGCATCGCTACCGTGCTGTGCGGTGGCAAGGTCGACCGCGGCACCCTGGTCGACGAAGAGTGGCTGCTGACCCTGGAGCGCAAGCACTTCGTCGAACTGGCCCAGCAGGAAAAGACCCAGGCCCGCATCGCGCACATGCTGAAGACCGGCAAGCCGCTGCGTAACTGATCGCCCATCCCTGCTTCCGGTGGGTGCCGACCGTTGGTCGGCACTCCGGCTAAAAAATTCAAGAGATCACTGCAATGACCAAGCAAATCCAGGACGCCTACATCGTCGCCGCCACCCGTACCCCGGTTGGCAAGGCGCCCAAGGGCATGTTCCGCAACACCCGCCCCGACGACATGCTTGCGCACGTGCTGCGCAGCGTCGTCGCCCAGGCCCCGGGCGTGGACGTCAACCGCATCGATGACGCCATCATCGGTTGCGCCATGCCGGAAGCCGAGCAGGGCATGAACGTGGCCCGCATCGGCGTGCTGCTGGCCGGCCTGCCGAACACCATCGCCGCACAGACCGTGAACCGCTTCTGCTCCTCCGGCCTGCAGGCCGTGGCGCAGGCCGCCGACGCGATCCGTCTGGGCAACGCCGACCTGATGCTGGCCGGCGGCACCGAGTCGATGTCGATGGTGCCGATGATGGGCAACAAGATCGCCATGGCGCCGAGCGTGTTCGACAACGACCACGTTGCCATCGCCTACGGCATGGGCATCACCGCCGAGAAGGTCGCCGAAGAGTGGAAGGTCTCGCGCGAAGACCAGGACGCCTTTGCCCTGGCCTCGCACCAGAAGGCCATGGCCGCGATCCAGAACGGCGAGTTCAAGGACGAGATCAGCCCGTACGAGATCGTCTCGCACCTGCCGGACCTGGCCGACGGCCAGCGCATCATCACCCGCAACAAGATCGCCGACACCGACGAAGGCCCCCGCCCGGACTCCTCGGCCGAAGGCCTGGCCAAGCTGCGCCCGGTGTTCCGCAACGGCCAGTTCGGCGGCACCGTCACCGCCGGCAACTCGTCGCAGATGAGCGACGGCGCCGGCGCCGTGCTGCTGGCCTCGGAGCAGGCGATCAAGGATTACGGCCTGACCCCGCTGGCCCGTTTCGTCAGCTTCTCGGTGGCCGGCGTGCGCCCGGAAGTGATGGGCATCGGCCCGATCGCCGCGATCCCGAAGGCACTGAAGCAGGCCGGCCTGACCCAGGACCAGCTGGACTGGATCGAGCTCAACGAAGCCTTCGCCGCGCAGTCGCTGGCGGTGATCCGTGACTGCGGCCTGGACCCGGCCAAGGTCAACCCGCTGGGCGGCGCGATTGCCCTGGGCCACCCGCTGGGTGCGACCGGCGCGATCCGTACCGCAACCCTGCTGCACGGCCTGCGTCGTCGCCAGCAGAAGTACGGCATGGTGACGATGTGCATCGGCACCGGCATGGGCGCAGCGGGTATTTTCGAGGCGCTGTAAGGTTCAAGGCGTTGCCTCGTTGGGCTTCATGGCGTGGGTCGGGTTGGCAGGGCTGCCCGGGACACGCCGTGAACCCTTCCATGGGGGCTCGATGGCGCCATCCATGGCGCCAACGGTCCCGGGCAGCCCTGCCAACCCGGCCCTTCCAGCCTCCCCGCGGCGGAGGGATGAGCAAAGGCAGGGTCAAAGGCTGGGGTCAGATCCCTTTGCTGCGCAAAGGGATCTGACCCCAGCCCACGAAAAAAGGCAGCCAGTGGCTGCCTTTTTGCTTTTGCTTCTGCCTTTGATTCCGCCCTTCCCGTCCGCGCCACACGGAAACTGTCGAGAGGGGGCGGATGGCCCTCTCCAAAACCGTTGGCGCCATGGATGGCGCCATCGAGCACCATGGAAGGGCTTTGGCGTGTTTTGGAGAGGGCCACCCGCCCCCTCCCCCACGTATCAATCAAGGCGCCGCACGGAGCGCTTGATAAAACCCTTATTCCGCCAGCATCGCCGCCAGCTTCTCCCGCGCCGGGCCAGCCAGCTTCGGGTTGTCCAGCGCGAAGCGGATCGTCGCCTCCACCAGACCCAGGTGCGTGCCGCAGTCGAAGCGGGTGCCCTCGAAACGATAGGCATCGACTTCTTCGGTCTTCAGCAGCTCGGCAATCGCATCGGTCAGCTGGATCTCGCCGCCGGCACCGGTCTGGGTCTGTTCCAGCAGCTCGAAGATCTTCGGGCTGAGCACGTAACGGCCCACCACCGCCAGGTCGCTCGGCGCGTCCTCCGGCTTCGGCTTCTCGACGATCTGCGAAATACGGCCCTTGCGGCCATCGAACGCGTCGGTGGCGACGATGCCGTAACTGGCGGTCTTATCGTGCGGCACGTCTTCCACCGCGATCACGCTGGCGCCACTGGCTTCGTTGAGGTCGGCCATCTGCTTCAGCGCGCCCGCACCGCGGTTCCAGATCAGGTCGTCGGGCAGCAGTACGGCAAACGGCTCGTCACCGATCACCGACCTGGCACACAGCACCGCGTGCCCGAGGCCCAGCGCCTCGGCCTGGGTCACGAAGATCGCGCGCACACCATTGGGGAGCACGTGCCGGATCAATTCCAGCTGCTCCTGCTTGCCAGCGCGCTCAAGCTTCTGCTCCAGCTCGTACGCCTTGTCGAAATAGTCGGCAACGGCGTGCTTGTAGCGGTTGGTGATGAACACCAGCGTGTCACAGCCGGCTTCGATCGCCTCATCCACCGCGTACTGGATCAGCGGCCGATCAATGATCGGCAGCATCTCCTTCGGCACAGTCTTGGTTGCTGGCAAAAAACGCGTCCCCAATCCTGCCACCGGGAAAACTGCTTTGCGAATTCGCTTGCTCATTGGTGCCTGTTGGCCTCACGTGCCGGAAAAGGCACGACTTTAGCGGATGAAATGTAAGCATCCTGTTCGATTGGCGAGAATTCCGGCATCGTCGCAAACAGGATTTCCTGGATGCGGGCGGTGTCGTAGCTGGCAATCGCCTCGCGCAGGCGCGGAACGTTGCCCAGCACCAGGTCGCGCGAGAACGTACGCACGCCGGCTTCAAGAATCTTCGGGTGCGCGGTGGAGCGGTAATCTTCGTCCGAATAGAACAGCGTCTCGTGCAGTTTCTCGCCCGGACGCAGGCCGGTATAGATGATCTGGATGTCCTTGTACGGCTGCTTGCCGGTCAGGCGGATCATCTGTTCGGCGAGCACGCGGATCGGCACCGGCTCGCCCATGTCGAGGGTATAGATCGCACCATGCGACGCCGATGCGGCCGCCTGCAGGATCAGCTGGCAGGCCTCGGGAATGGTCATGAAGTAGCGGCTGACTTCCGGGTCGGTGACCGTGACCGGGCCACCGCGCAGGATCTGCTCGCGGAACAGCGGCACCACGCTGCCGGCCGACGCCAGCACGTTGCCGAAGCGCACCGTGACAAAACGGGTATGCGTGGACTTCTGGTCCAGGCTCTGGCAGATCATCTCGGCGTAGCGCTTGCTCGCGCCCAGCGCATTGACCGGGTCGACCGCCTTGTCGGTGGAGATGAACACGAAATGCTCCACGCGGGCTTCCAGGCAGGCGCGCGCGACGTTCTCGGTCGCCAGGATGTTGTTGCGCACTGCTTCACGCAGCTGGCGTTCCAGCACCGGTACATGCTTGTAGGCGGCCGCATGGAAAGCGGTATCGACCGGGTGCAGCGACAGCGCGTGGCGGATCACCGCTGGGTCACCGCAGTCGCCCAGCACCGCCTCGATCTCGACATCGGGGAAGCTGCGACGCAGCTCGCCCTCGATGGTCAGCAGCAGCAGCTCGCTGATCTCCAGCAGGATGATGCGACCGGCACCATGCCGCGCGCACTGGCGGCACAGCTCCGAGCCGATCGAACCACCGGCGCCGGTAACCATCACGGTGCGCCCACCCAACCAGCCGCGGATCAGGTTCCAGTCCGGCATGATCGGCTTGCGCCCCAGCAGGTCCTCGATCGCCACTTCCTTCAGCTGGCCCGGCAGCGACTGGCCCTGCAGGATGTCACTGAGCTTGGGCACGGTACGGAACGGCACGCCGGTGCTTTCGCAGATCGCGACGACGCGCTGCATGCCTGCGGCGTCCAGCGACGGCATGGCAATGACCAGCAGCTTGGCAGCGGTCTCGCGGACCACCGTCGGCGCGTCATCCAGCGTGCCCAGGATCGGCAGGCCCTGCAGCTTGGCGCCACGCAGGTGCGGTGCATCGTCGAGCAGGCCGACCGGCTCGAAGTTGCCGGAGCGGCGCAGGTCGCGCACCAGGGTCTCGGCCGCCTGGCCGGCGCCGAGGATCAGCACGCGGCGGGCGCTGGAATCGGACTGCAGTGCCTGGTAGTCCTTCCAGGCGCGGTACAGCAGGCGCGGCGCGCCGAGCAGTGCCGACAGCGCGAACGGGTAGATCACCAGCACCGACATGGGTACGCCGTCGAAGCGCTTCCACATCAGCACCAGGATGATGGCCACCATGCCGATGAAGCTGGCCTTGAAGATGTTCAGCAGGTCGCTGACGCTGGCAAACCGCCACAGGCCGCGGTACAGGCCCACGCGCCAGAACACCAGGCCCTGCAGCAGCAGGACCAGGGTGGTATCGACGTTCCACAGGGGCAGCGCCGGGGCGTTGGGCAGGATCGAGTAACGCCCTGCATGGAGCAGCTGCCAGCATGCCCAGACCATGAAGAGGTCGTGGCAGACGATGGCCGAACGCGGCATCAGGCCGAGGATTCTGTCCCGCCAGGGTGAAGCCATAATTCAGGTAATTCCTTGTCGGTGGCGCATTCCATTGCGCAGGAGGAGCCAGAGGACGCTCAGCGCGATGAACCACGCGATCGCCACGACAGCCTCCCACCTCGGCTGCAAATTGGAGCAGACATTGAACACTGTAATACTGAACAGACCCAAAGCAAAGTACATCCCTGTCACCTGCGGGTGACTGGCTCCTGCCTGCACCGCGCGCTGGTAGACATGCTGGGTATGGGGTTCCATCCAGCGTTGTCCGGAAATGATGCGCGCCAGCAGTGTGAAGCCCGCGTCCACGAGGAACGGCGAAACCGGTACCAGCAGCAGGATCCAGTTGATATCGGTACGCACGCTGGCGATCGCCAGCACCACTGCGACCGCATACCCCAGCGCGCCGCTTCCAACATCGCCCATGAAGATCCGGGCGCGAGGGAAGTTGAACGGCAGGAATCCAAGGCAGGCCAGGCCCAGCGCCACGGCGGCCAGTGAATAGGGCCACGGCAGTACCGGCGCCAGCCCCAGCATCGCCACAACGGCCTGGCTGGCGGCGATGCCATTGATGCCGTCCATGAAGTTCCAGATGTTGATCAGCGACGCGGTGAACAGCAGCACCAGCACCGCCAACAGCCAGCTGCCACCATTCACCTTGACCAGGCCGGCCAACAGCGCTGCGGCGATGAAATGCACCAGCAGGCGACGCATCGCCGGCAGGGGCTTGTGGTCGTCCCACCAGCCGATACCGGCCACCAGCACCAGCCCAAGGCTGGCCACCAGCACCGTCGGCGTGCTTTCGGGCCAGGCCCAGATGGCCACGCCGGCGGTCACCAGCAGGCTGATGACGATGGCGATGCCGCCACCGCGCGGGGTGGCAACGCTATGGCTGCGACGCTCGCCCGGCTGGTCCATCAACTGCTGGCGCAGTGCATAGCCCCGCGCAGCCCAGGTCAGCAACGCACTGAGCAGGGCGAGCCCCAGCAGCGCGCCCATCACAAGCCAGGGCATGGATCAGAGCACCGCGTAGTTCAGCAGCGGCTTGACCGTCCCCCACTCCTTGCAGCTCGGGCACTGCCAGTGGTGGGTACGCGCACCGAAGCCGCAGCGCGTGCAGCGATAGGCCGGGTTGCGCACCAGCAGCTGGTCGGTGATGTGCTTGAGGTCATGCAGGGTGGCGGTGGAATCGGCTCCCTCGGCGAGGGTCAGATCGATCAGCGCGGATTCGCCACGTACCGACGGGCGATCCTTGAGCTGGCGACCGAGGTAGGCACGGGCCGGCGCCACACCTTCCTGCTCTTCCATCAACCGGGTCAGCGCCAATACCGGGGCGATGCCGCGGTAGTGCTCGGTCATCTCCGACAGGAACGCGCGTGCACCTGCCAGATCGCCGACCCTGCGATAGTTCTGCATCAGTGCCGGCAGCAGTTCCGGCAGGTATTCGGGGTCGTTGCGCGCGGCGCGCTCGAAGGCGCGCACGGCGGCCTCTGGATTGCCCGCGTCGGTTTCCAGCCGGCCCTCGATGATGCCGGCGCGCACCGACATCGCGTCGGCCTGGTAGGCGCGGGCGATCGCTGCCCTCGCCTCTTCCAGCTTGCCGGCGCCACGGAAACGTTCGGCCAGTTCGCATTCGAACTGTCCGATCAGCTTGCCCATCGGCTCGCCGGTGACGTCCTCGAAACGGGTCGCGTTGTCGATCGCCTTTTCCCAGTCGCGCTCGGCCTGGTAGATGCCGATCAGGTGCTTGAGCGCCTGCGGTGCGCGCTGATCCAGCTGCGCCAGCTCGGTGAACACGGTCTCGGCACGGTCCAGCAGGCCGGACTTCATGTAGTCCTCGCCCAGCGCCAGCAGGGCCTGCACGCGCTGTGCATCACTGAGGTCGTGGCGGTTGACCAGGCCCTGGTGCAGGCGGATGGCGCGGTCGACTTCGCCGCGGCGGCGGAACAGGTGGCCCAGCGCGACCTGGGTCTCGAAGGTTTCCTTGTCCAGCTCGGCGATGTGCAGGAACAGCTCGATGGCCTTGTCCGGCTGCTCGTTGAGCAGGTAGTTCAGGCCACGGAAATAGGTGCTCGACAGGCGGCTGACCTGGCTGTCACCGTGGCGTTGACCACCGCGCCGCCCGATCACCCACCCAGCCAGGGCGGCCAGCGGAACGAACAGGAAGAACCAGAACCACTCGGTGACGAAATCCATCTTCGATCAGCGTCCATCAAAAGATTGAGGGGAAGCAACCGGTGCCGGCGTGGCGGCAGCGGACTTGTTGGCGCGGCGCAGCTGGCTGTAGAGCGGAATGACCACGCTCACCAGCACCAGGCCAGCGCCAACGATGACGCCGATCAGCAACGCGGCAATGATGGCCACGCCGACCGAGGTCTTAAGCTGGGTGAACAGCAGGTTGATGGTCATCTCGTCCATGTTCATGGCACCGATGATCAACCCAAGAATGAGTACCGCCAGCAGGACCAGCAGACGAAAAACCTTCATGCGACAGCTCCAGTGGCAGGAGTCCGTAGCTTATCCGACTCGCGGCTGGATTCGCACGCGGTGGCGCGACGGAAGGCTCAGGCCGGATCGGCGTCCAGCGGCAGCACACTGCTGACCCGCTCGCGCAGTTCCTTGCCCGGCTTGAAATGGGGGACATGCTTGCCCGGCAGGGCAACCGATTCGCCGGTCTTCGGGTTGCGACCCAGGCGCGGCGGACGATAGTGCAGTGAGAAGCTGCCAAATCCACGGATTTCGATGCGATCCCCGGCGGACAGCGATCCGCCCATCATTTCCAGCAACGACTTCACCGCCAGATCGACATCATCGGCCTTCAGGTGCGCCTGGCGGCGCGCAAGGATTTCGATCAGTTCGGATTTGGTCATTACCGGCTCACATCAGGGGCATCTCAGCCTGAAACGGCCCGGGCAATGCCCGGGCCGTCCAGGAAACAACGAACAGCGTAAGGCCGATTACTCGGACTTGTTGCCGTTCAGCTGTGCACGCAGCAGCGCGCCCAGCTGGGTGGTGCCGCTGGAAGCCGAAGAGGACTGGTATTCCTCCAGCACTTCGCGCATTTCCGCGTCGTCCTTGGCCTTGATCGACAGCTGCAGGGTACGGCCCTTGCGGTCCATGCCCACGAACTTGGCTTCGACCTTGTCGCCGACCTTCAGGTGCTGGGTGGCGTCGTCAACGCGCTCGTTGGCGATGTCGCGGGCCGAGACGTAACCTTCGATGCCGTCAGCCAGCTCGATGATCGCGCCCTTGGCGTCGACTTCCTTCACCACGCCTTCAACCTTGGAGCCCTTCGGATTGGCAGCCATGTACTGGCCGAACGGATCCTGCTCCAGCTGCTTCACGCCCAGGGAGATGCGCTCGCGCTCCGGATCGACAGCCAGGACGACGGCGTCCAGGGTATCGCCCTTCTTGAAGTTGCGAACGACGTCTTCGCCGGTGGTGTTCCAGCTGATGTCGGACAGGTGGACCAGGCCGTCGATGCCGCCGTCCAGGCCGATGAAGATGCCGAAGTCGGTGATCGACTTGATCTGGCCCGACACCTTGTCACCCTTCTTGTGGGTGGCAGCGAAGGTTTCCCACGGATTGGCGGCAACCTGCTTCATGCCCAGCGAGATACGGCGACGCTCTTCATCGACGTCCAGCACCATCACTTCGACTTCATCACCAACCTGGACAACCTTGGACGGGTTGACGTTCTTGTTGGTCCAATCCATCTCCGAGACGTGCACCAGGCCTTCGACGCCCGGCTCGATCTCAACGAACGCACCGTAATCGGTGACGTTGGAGACCTTGCCGAAGACGCGGCTGTTGGCCGGGTAACGACGGCCGATGTTGTCCCACGGATCCTCGCCCAGCTGCTTCAGGCCCAGCGAAACGCGGTTGCGCTCGCGGTCGAACTTCAGCACGCGGACGTCCAGCTCGTCGCCGACGTTCACGACTTCCGACGGGTGACGCACGCGCTTCCACGCCATGTCGGTGATGTGCAGCAGGCCGTCGATACCGCCCAGGTCCACGAACGCGCCGTAATCGGTCAGGTTCTTGACGACACCCTTCAGGATCGCGCCTTCCTGCAGCTTGTCCATCAGCTGCTCGCGCTCTTCCGAGTGCTCGCTTTCGACGACAGCGCGGCGCGAGACCACGACGTTGTTACGCTTGCGGTCCAGCTTGATGAGCTTGAACTCGAGTTCCTTGCCTTCCAGGTAGGCCGGATCGCGCACCGGGCGCACATCGACCAGGGAACCCGGCAGGAAGGCGCGGACATCCTTGATGTCCACGGTGAAACCACCCTTGACCTTGCCGCTGATGCGGCCGGTGATGGTTTCGTTCTTTTCCAACGCTTCTTCCAGCTCGTCCCACACCATCGCGCGCTTGGCCTTCTCGCGCGACAGGACGGTTTCGCCGAAGCCGTTCTCGATCGAGTCGAGGGCGACCTTGACGATGTCGCCTTCGGCGACGTCGATTTCGCCAGCGTCGTTACGGAACTGTTCGATCGGCACGATGCCTTCGGACTTCAGGCCAGCGTTGATCACCACGACGTCGCCGCGGACTTCAACAACGGTACCGCTGACGATGGCGCCCGGCTTCAGCTTGGCCAGATTGGCCTGGCTGGCTTCAAACAGTTCGGCAAATGATTCGGTCATTAGATTTACTCTGTTGGACACATGGGTCGGTGGCGTCCCCTTCAGGGGAATGGCGACCGCCCGCCTGTTGGTCGACCCCGGAAACGCAGGTCGTGTGTAGTAGGAAAACCGCCACGCATCATTGCGCGGCGGAGCTGGTACAGCACTGCTATGCGCGACCACCGCCGATGCTGCTGGCAGCGCTCCCGCGCGAACGGATCAGGCAGCCGGAACCGGAAGCAGATCCATCACTCTGGCAACGACATCATCGATGCCGATGCCTGTGGTGTCGATGAGGACAGCATCGTCTGCCGGCTTCAGGGGCGCCACGGTACGCTGGGCATCACGGGCGTCGCGGGCCATGATCTCGCGCAGGAGGTCATCAAAGTTAACAGAAACCCCCTTGTCTTTCAACTGCTTATGCCGGCGCTCGGCGCGCTCCTCGGCACTGGCGGTCAGGAAGACCTTGTAGGAGGCGTCCGGGAAGATCACCGTGCCCATGTCGCGGCCGTCGGCGACCAAGCCCGGCAGCTCCCTGAATGCGCGCTGGCGCTCCTTCAGGGCGGCGCGGACCTCGGGAATGGCGGCAATGGCCGAGGCCAGCGCACCGGTGGTCTCCAGGCGCAGCTCGTCGGTGGCATCGGTGCCGTTGACCATGACCCGCATGGCATCGCCCTGCTCGACAAACTGAACGTGGGTGTCGAAGGTGCAACGCACCAGCGCCGAGGCGTCGGAGGTATCGATGTCGGCCCAGCTTGCGGCCACGCCCACCGCCCGGTACAGCGCGCCCGAATCCAGGTAATGCCAGCCCATCCGGCGCGCGATGATGCGGCTGATGGTACCCTTGCCGGCCCCGGATGGGCCGTCGATGGTCAGGACGGGAGCGAGTGGATTCATGGGGGTCCCAGAGCGTGTGAAGAGGCCATTCTAGCCCCTGCCAGACGCCCCCAGCGGGATCTTTTGTGCAACCACTTGAAACCACGAGGAAAAGCCCGGTAGAATGGCGGGCTTGAACGAGCGTCAACTGCCGATTGTCTTTCGCATATCGCGGCCACGCTCCACCCGAACAACTACTGTTTACGCCGAGGTATGCCATGAAAGTCCTGTCCTCCCTGAAGTCGGCGAAGGCCCGTCACCGTGACTGCAAGGTCGTGCGTCGTCGTGGCAAGATCTTCGTCATCTGCAAGTCGAACCCGCGTTTCAAGGCGCGTCAGCGCTAAGCCTCACAGCCTTCCGGCTGCGGCTGGCCCTACGCGGGGCCGACCCGATGCAAGAAACCGCCTTCGGGCGGTTTTTTGTTTATGCGGCTTTTTCCTGCCGTTTTTGCTGTAATCGCCTTTCTTGACCACTGGGGAGTAGATCGAGATGAAGCGTTACCTGTCCGCCCTGGCCGTGATGGCCACCCTGGCCGCCGCCACACCGGCACTGGCCGATACCCTGCTTGTCGACCGCGCCCGCGAGAAGCCGGCCGGTGCCCTGCCCGTGCGCGGCCAGAGCATGCAGCAGGTGCAGGCGCAGTTCGGCGCGCCCAGCGAGCAGCTGCAGCCGCGTGGCGGGCAGAAGCGGCAATGGCCGACCATCAACCGCTGGGTGTACCCGCAGTTCACCGTCTACTTCGAGAAGCAGAAGGTGATCGACGTGGTGGCCAACCAGGCGGACCCGAACGAAATCGGCCCGAAACCGCCGATCCGTTGATCCCATTACCCGCCGTGGGCGGGCCTGTGTAGCGAGACCATGAACCAGACCCTTCGTTTTCCTGCCGAATGGGAAGCCCAGAGCGGCGTCCTGATTGCCTGGCCCACCGCCGATACCGACTGGGCCGACCGCCTGGGCCAGGTGGAAGAGACCTACATCGCCCTGGTCGCGGCCATCACCCGCTTCCAGCCGGTGCTGATCTGCGTGGCCGACGACGATGTGGAGACCTACGCCGAGATGCGACTGCGCTCCAACCGCATCGACATGGACAAGGTCCACTTCACCACGGCGGCCTACGACGATACCTGGCTGCGCGACTCCGGCCCGATCACCCTGCGCCGTGCCGACGGCGGCTTCCAGCTGCTGGATTTCCGCTTCACCGGCTGGGGCGGCAAGTTCGACGCCACCCTGGATGACCAGCTGGTGGGCGTGCTCGACCAGGCCGGCGTATTCAACGATGCTCCGGTCCGCAGCATTCCGTTCGCGCTGGAAGGCGGCGGCATCGAGACCGACGGTGAAGGCACCCTGCTGACCACCTGGAAGTGCCTGCACGAGCGCCACCCGGACCGCGACCGCGCCAGCCTGAGCGCCGACCTGGCCGACTGGCTGCAGCAGGACCGCGTGCTGTGGCTGGACCACGGCTACCTGGAAGGCGACGACACCGACGCGCACATCGATACCCTCGCCCGCTTCGCCTCCGCTGACAGCATCGTCTACCAGGCCTGCGACGACGAGAGCGACTCGCATTACGCCGAACTGCAGGCGATGGGCAATGAGCTGGCCGCGCTACGCACCAGGGATGGCCAGCCGTACCGCCTGTTCCCGCTGCCGTGGGCCCGGCCGGTGATCGACGAAGGCCGTCGCCTGGCTGCCTCGTACGCCAACTACCTGATCGTCAATGGCGCGGTGCTGATGCCGGCCTATGGCGACCCGGCCGATGACCTGGCCCGCGACGTGCTGGCACAGGCGCACCCGGGCCGAGAGATCGTGCAGGTGCCCTGCCGCTCGCTGATCTGGCAGAACGGCAGCCTGCACTGCATCACCATGCAGCTGCCGGCCGGGCTGTTGAAGGCGTAACGGTCGTGCCGGCCGCTGGCCGGCAACCCTGCAATGCCTGATGGATCCACGGGATTGCCGGCCAGCGGCCGGCACTACCCGCTGCGCCATTCAGCGCGCGACACGCCGTCGCCGCCCATCCGCGCTAACATGCTGGTTTTCCCCCGCAGGAACGCCCCGCATGAACTCGCGCAGCCCCCTTACCGTCGCCCTGATCCAGGAGCGCAACCACGGTGATGCCGCCGCCAACCTGGCGGTGATCGAAGCACGCGTGGCCGAGGCGGCTGCGCAGGGTGCCAAGCTGGTGCTGCTGCAGGAACTGCATAACGGCCCGTACTTCTGCCAGCACGAATCGGTGGACGAGTTCGACCTGGCCGAGCCGATTCCGGGCCCGAGCACCGAGCGCCTTGGCGCGCTGGCGAAGAAGCATGGCGTGGTGCTGGTCGGCTCGCTGTTCGAGCGCCGCGCTGCCGGGCTGTACCACAACACCGCCGTGGTGTTCGAGAAGGACGGTACGCTGCTCGGCAAGTACCGCAAGATGCATATCCCGGACGACCCGGGCTTCTACGAGAAGTTCTACTTCACCCCGGGCGACATCGGCTTCAAGCCGATCGATACCTCGGTGGGCCGCCTGGGCGTGCTGGTGTGCTGGGACCAGTGGTACCCGGAAGCGGCGCGCCTGATGGCGCTGGCCGGCGCCGAGCTGCTGCTGTATCCGACTGCGATCGGCTGGGATCCGGACGACGTGCAGGACGAGAAGACCCGCCAGCGCGACGCCTGGGTGC
This sequence comes from Stenotrophomonas muris, assembly GCF_052751275.1. Classification (NCBI taxonomy): domain Bacteria; kingdom Pseudomonadati; phylum Pseudomonadota; class Gammaproteobacteria; order Lysobacterales; family Lysobacteraceae; genus Stenotrophomonas; species Stenotrophomonas muris. The sequence continues at coordinate 1,903,327 of NZ_CP199879.1, forward strand.
TGAGCCATCGCGGCCATGCGGTGGCCAACGGCCTGCCGGTGCTGAGCTGCAACCGCGTCGGCCACGAGGCCTCGCCGCTGGGCGCGTCGGGCATCCAGTTCTGGGGCAACAGCCACGTGCTGGGCCCGCAGGGCGAGTTCCTGGCCGAGGCCGGCACCGAGGCCACCGTGCTGCTGTGCGACGTCGACCTGCAGCGCAGCGAGCACGTGCGCCGCATCTGGCCGTTCCTGCGTGATCGCCGCATCGATGCCTACGGCGACCTGCTCAAGCGCTACATCGACTGAGCCGGAGCCCGCGCATGGCCGTCCTCATCCGTGATGCCGGCCCGGCCGACATCGACGCGATCACCGCGATCTATGCGGTGGAAGTGACTGACTTCGTCAACACCTACGAGTACGACATTCCGGACGCGACCGAGATGCTGCGCCGCATGCGCGACATCGTCGATCGCGGCTTCCCCTACCTGGTCGCCGAGATCGACGGCCAGGTCGCCGGCTATGCCTACGCCAACACCTACCGCACCCGCGTCGCCTACCAGTGGACCGTTGAGAACTCGGTCTACGTCGATGCCCGCTTCCAGGGCCAGGGCGTCGGCACCGGCCTGCTGCAGGCGTTGATCAACGCCTGCATCGCACGTGGCTACCGGCAGATGGTGGCGGTGATCGGCGAGCCGACCAACACTGCTTCAATCAAGCTGCACGAACGCTTCGGCTTCGAACTGGTGGGCGTGTTCCGTGGCCTCGGCCGCAAGCATGGCCGCTGGCTGGACACCGTGCAGATGCAGCGCGCGCTCGGCGATGGCGCCGACACCGCACCTTCCAATGAATGAACCCATGACCGAAACCCTTCCCGAGACCGGTGACGACCTGTTCGCCGGCCAGCCGGTGCGCGTCGTCGAACGCGACGGCGTGCGCTACACCCTGCTGGGCACCGCCCACGTCTCCCGCGCCAGCGTCGAGGCCGTGGAAAAAGCCATCGACAGCGGCCGCTTCGATGCGGTTGCCGTCGAGCTGGACCCGCAGCGCCTGCAGGCGCTGAGCGACCCGGACACGCTGGCCAAGCTCGACCTAGTCGAGGTGATCCGCAAGGGCCGCGTCGCCCTGTTCGCCGCCAACCTGGCCCTGTCCGCCTACCAGCGCCGCCTGGCCGAACAGCTCGACATCGAGCCAGGCGCGGAACTGAAACGCGCGGTGGAACTGGCGCGCGAACGCGACCTGCCGGTGCACCTGATCGACCGCGAGGTCGGCCTGACCTTCCGCCGGGCGTCGCAGCGGCTTGGGTTCTTCGGCAAGCTGAAGCTGGTTGCCGGGCTGGGCGCCGGCCTGTTCTCGTCCGAGGAAGTGGGCGAGAACGAGATCGAAAAGCTCAAGCAGGGCGACATGCTGGAATCGAGCTTCGGTGAGTTCGCCAGCGAGAGCCCGGCGCTGTACGAAACCATCATCGGCGAGCGCGACCGCTACATGGCCACGCGCCTGCGCGAGGAGCACACCCCGCAGCAGCGTGAAGTGCTGGCGGTGGTCGGTGCCGGTCACCTGGCCGGGCTGGCGCGCTACCTGGAAACCGATACCGAGGCACCGGCGCCGCTGCGCGCCGAGCTGGAGGCGGTGCCGAAGAAGCGCAACATCCCGTGGTTCACGCTCGGCATCCTGGCGATCGTGGCGACCGGCATCGGTGTGGGCTTCTACCGCGGCGGCCTGGGCGTGGGCACCGAGCTGCTGGCGACCTGGGCAATGTATACCGGCGGCCTGGCGGGCCTGGGCTGCCTGCTGGCAGGCGGTCACCCGCTGAGCATTCTTACCGCGATCGCGGTGGCCCCGTTCAAGCCGTTCCGCCTGAGCATCCCGACCGGCGCATTCTCGGCGCTGGTGGAAGCGCGCCTGCGCAAGCCGGCCTACGAAGACTTCCTGAAGCTGCGCGACGATGCGCAGAGCCTGAAGGGCTGGTACCGCAATCGCGTTACCCGCGTGGTGCTGACCTTCATGCTGACCAACATCGGCAGCATGCTCGGCCTGTGGCTGACCACCTTCAAGGTGTGGGGCAAGGTGGCGGGGTAAGCCTCTCAACCGGCCACAGAATCTGTAGCGCCCGAGCCCATGCTCGGGCGACGCCGCGACGCGGCGAGCAGAAAAAAAGGGGGAGACCGCCCCACTACGACCGGCCTCCCCCACACCACAACACGTTGGCGCGCATTACAGCCGGGCAGCGCCCGGCTCCATCCTCTCCAGCCCGCGTGCACGGCGGATCAACCGCGTCACGGCATTGCGCAGGTCATCGAGCACCGCATAGATCGTCGGCAGGAACAGCAGGCTGACCACCGTCGAGAACGCCAGGCCGCCCGCAATCGCGCGCGCCATCGGCGAATACTCCGGGCCATTGCCGAACATCTGCGTATCGGTCAGCGAGATCGGGATCATCGCCAGGATCGCCGTGCCCATGGTCATCATGATCGGGCGCAGGCGTTCGCGTGAGCCTTCCACCAGCGCCTGGGTGCGGCCCATGCCGCTGCGCCGCAGGTTGTTGATGTGCTCGATCATCACGATGCCGTTGTTCACCACCACGCCCATCAGCACCAGGATGCCGATGAAGGACATGATCCCGAACGAGGTGCCGGTGATCCAGAACAGCCAGAACACGCCGAAGATCGAGAACAGCACTCCGCTCATGATCGCCGCCGGGAACAGCAGCGACTCGAACACCGCCGCCATCACCACGTAGATCATCACCAGTGCGATCAGCAGGTTGAACACCATCTGCTGCATGGCCTCGTCGTCGTTGCCGTAGTCGCCGCCGTCGAAGGTGAAGCCATAGCCGGCCGGGAAGTTCATCGGCTTGAGCACGGCTTCGATCGCCTTGCGCCCGTCCGGCGCGGTGACCTTCTCGGCCAGGTTGGCCTTGATGGTCAACGTGGTCTGGCGGTTGGTGCGGCCGATCTGGGTGGCCGACGAACCAACGTCCACGGTGACCAGGCTCAGCAGCGGCACGCTGCGGCCATCGCCGGTGCGCACGCTGAAACCGGCCAGGTCTTCCGGGCTGCTCTGCTCGGCGCCGGCAAAGCGCACCCACACCGGCACTTCGTTGTCACCGCGGCGGAACTCGCGCATCGGCGCGCCGCGCAGCGCCAGGCCGACGAAGCTGGCCACCTGCTCGGCATTGAAGCCGAACGCTGCGGCACGCTCGCGGTCGACGCGCACCTTCAGCTCGCCGCCCTTCTCGCCGTTGTCGATGCGCACGTCACGCAGCTCGGCACGCTGCGCCAGCAACGGCACCACTTCCTGGCCGATCTCCTGCAGCATCGAGCTGGAATCACCCACCAGCTGCACCTGCACGCCCTGGTTGCTGCCGCCACCGCCATCGCCGCCCTGGTTGCCGACGAAGTAATCGGTGCGTGCCGACTTCGGCAGGCCCTTGCGCAGTTCCTCCTGCAGCGACTTGATGTCCTTGGCGTATTTTTCGTCCAGGGTGACCACCGTGGAGCTACCTTCCTGCTCGCTGTACCAGGAATACACCTGCTTCACGTGCAGGCGCTCGCGGTTCTGGTCGATCCAGTTCTCCACCCGCGCCACTTCCTCGGACATCTGGCGGTAGGTGTAGGCGCCCTTCCACATGTAGCCGATGAAGATGTCCTTGCCACCCTCACCACCGAACATGTCGACCTTGGTCAGCTTCATCGGCACCAGGCTGACCAGCACCACGAGCAGGATGCCGAGCAGGCTCCAACCGCGGTGATGCAGTGACCAGTCCAGCAGCTGCGCATAGCGTCGCTGCAGGCGCGCGATCAGGCCGGTCTGCGAGTGCACCAGCTTGGGCGTGGCCATGCGCGCGGACAGCATCGGGATCAGGCTGACCGCCACCAGCCACGAGGCCAGCAGCGAGACCGAGATGGTGATCGCGATCTGCGCCATGAAGATGCTGATGTTGTTGGTCTCGCCGAACAGGTTCGGCACGAACACGATGCAGTGGCACAGCGTGCCGGCGCTGAGCGCGATGGCCACGTTGCGGGTGCCGATGATCGAGGCCAGCCGTGGCTGCCCCGGCATGCGCTCGCGCTCCTGGTAGATGCTCTCCACCACCACCACTGCATTGTCGACCAGCATGCCGACGGCCAGCAGCAGGCCCATCATGGTCAGGATGTTGAGTGTCACCCCGACGAAGTACATGAAGCCGAGGGTGATGGTGAAGCAGATCGGAATGGCCAGCGTCACCATCAGCGTCGACGGCCAATGGCGCAGGAAGAAGAACAGCACGGTGACCGACAGGATCAGGCCGACCGCGCCGGCCTCGGCCAGCTCCAGCAGCGAGGACGTCACTGCCTTGCCCTGGTTGTCGATCACCTTGATCTGCACGTCGCGCATCGACGGCTGCGCGCGGATCGCCTCGACTTCGGCCAGCGCCGCACGCGAAACGTCCACCAAGTTGGCGCTGCGTTCCTTGAAGATGTCCAGGCCCACCGCCGGGTTGCCGTCCAGGCGGCGCCCGTAGTTCATCCGCGCCGGCTTCAGGCGGACATCGGCGATATCACCCAGGCGCAGTCCCTTGGCGTTGATCACCAGGTCGCGCATCTCCTGAAGGTCGGTGATCTCGCCTACCGGCTGCACGCGCACGCGCTGGCCGTTGTCGTCGATCTGCCCGGCCGAGATCGAGAAGTTCAGCGTGCGCAGGCGCTCGCTCAGCTCGTTGATGCTCAACCCATGCGCGTTGAGCCGGTTCGGATCGATGGCGATCTCCACCTCGTTCGGCGGCGCACCGGTGATATCGACGCGGGCCACACCGGGAATACGCTCGATGCGCCGCTTGAACTCACGATCGAGCATGTCATAGGCGGTGGTCAGGTCGGTGGTGCTGGCCAGCCGCACCTTCAGCACGGGCTGGTCGCTGCTGGACCACTTGAACACGTTGTAGCGCTGCAGGTCGTCGGGCAGGTCGCTGCGGATCGCGTCGATACGCTCGCGCGCGTCCGACGCGGCAATGGCGATGTCGCGGTCCCAGTCGCTGAACTCGATGTAGATCAGCGCCGCCTCGGAGGTGGCCGACGAGCGCATGCGCTTGATGCCGGTCATCGTCGCCAGCGATTCCTCGACCGGACGGATGATGGTCCGTTCCACTTCTTCCGGGGTCGAGCCGGTGTAGGGAATCTGCACGAACAGGAACGGCGCGGAGATGTCCGGCAGCGCCTCCAACGGCAGCCGGAACGAAGCGATCAGGCCGATCACCACCAGCGACACGAAACACATGATGGTGGTGACCGGACGGCGGATGGAGAACTCGGCAACACTCATGCCGGTTCCTCCACACCCGCTGTGCCGCCCTCGTCGCCATGCAGGCCCTCACCGGCGTGCTTGCGGCCGCGCTCACGGTAGTAGGTGTCGCCGCGACGATCCATCAGGTCGTACACCACCGGGATCACCAGCAGCGTCAGCAGCGTCGACACCAGCAGGCCACCGATCACGGTGATCGCCATCGGTGCACGCACTTCGGCGCCCTCGCCCATCGCCACCGCCAGCGGCAGGAAGCCGAACAGCGTGCACAGCGTGGTCATGATGATCGGGCGCAGGCGGGAACGCGCACCCTCCACCAGCGCCTCATGCTTGGCCACGCCGGCCTCGCGCAGCTGGTTGACCTTGTCGATCAGGATGATCGCGTTCTTGGTGACCAGGCCGACCAGCAGGATCAGGCCGATGAACACCACCACCGAGATGGGCTTTCCGGTCAGCATCAGCGCCAGGATCGCGCCGACCAGCGCCAGCGGGATGGTGAACAGGATCACGAACGGGTGCAGCAGGGATTCGAACTGCGAGGCCATCACCAGGTAGACCAGGAAGATCGCCAGGCCGAAGGCGAAGATCAGCGACTTCGCCGCCTGCGCCAGCTCCTCGCCCTGGCCACCGATGTGCAGGCCCACGCCTGCGCCCAGCGGCTGTTCGGCCACCATCTGCTGCACTTCGCGCATGGCGGCGCCCAGGTCGATGTCGCGCAGGTTGGCCGACACCACCGCCACCCGGGTCTGGTCGGCACGATGGATCTCGCTGGGGCCGGTGGTGGCGACCACGTCGGCCACCGCGTCCAGGGTCACCGGGCGGGTGCTGCCCGGATTGACGATCAGCCGGCGGATGCTCTCCACGCTGGCGCGGTCACCTTCCTGGGCGCGCACCAGCACGTCGATCTTGCGGTCACGGAAGCTGTAGCGGGTGGCGACGTCGCCACGCACCTTCTTCACCACCACGTCGGCGATCTGGCGGGTGGTCAGGCCCAGCGCACCGGCGCGCTCCTGGTCGAAGCGGATCTGGATTTCCGGGAAGCCCTCTTCCACCGTCGACTTCACGTCGGCGTAGTGGGCGTTGCCGCGCAGCATCGCCGCCAGGCGCTGGCCGGCCACTTCCAGGGTCGCCATGTCCTGCCCGCGCAGTTCGATTTCCAGCGGCGTGGAAAAGCTGAACAACGCCGGCCGCGCGAAGTCGACCTGGGCACCCGGGTGCTGGCTCATGGTGCCGCGCAGGCGCTCGGTGATCGCCGCTTCAGTGTGCGCATTGCCGCCACCTTCCATCACCACGGTCAGCTTGCCGATGTTCTCGCCACTTTCGGTCGGGCTGGCATCCAGCCGGGTGCCGCTGCCACTGACGCCATACAGCGAGGCCACGCCTTCGCCCTTGCCATGCGCCAGCTGCAGCTCGCGCACCAGTGCATCGGTCTGCTTGAGCGGCGTGCCGGCCGGCAGCTTCACCGTCATTTCGAAACGGTCCTGCGCCAGCTGCGGGATCAGGTCGGCGCCAAGCATCGGCACCAGCGCCATGGTCGCCACGAAAATGATGGCTGCCACGCCCAGCACCTTGCCGGGATGCGCCAGCGCACTCGGCAGCAGGCGCAGGTAGCCTCGCTCGGCGCCTGCATAGGGCTTCATCGCCAGGTCGCTGGCCTTGCGCATCACCGGGCCGACCACCGCCACCACGCCGCGCCACAGGCGCACCACGAGCCAGGCCAGCGCATAGAAGCTCCAGCGCACGCTGGCGAGCACGCCACGGCGGCCCAGTGCAACCGGCTTCTGCCAACGCTTCTGCGGCTGCCATGCTGCGTTCGGCGCCTCTTCCGGGAACGCCAGCGGCGGCCGCCCCTTCAGCGAGCTCAGCATCGGGATCAGGGTCATCGACACCAGCAGCGAGATCGCGATGGCGATCGCCACGGTCAGCGCCTGGTCGCGGAACAGCTGCCCGGCGATGCCATCGACGAACACCAGCGGCAGGAACACCGCGATGGTGGTCAGGGTCGAGGCGACCACGGCCATGCTCACTTCACGGGTGCCGGCGATCGCCGCCTGCAGGATGCCCAGGCCACGCTCACGGGCCTTGGCGATGCTCTCCAGCACCACGATCGAGTCATCCACCACCAGGCCGGTGGCCAATGCCAGGCCACCCAGCGACATCACGTTCAAGCTCAGGCCGAGCTGGCCCATGAAGAAGAACGTGGCGATGATCGAGACCGGCAACGACAGGCTGATCACGAACGTACTCCAGCCATCGCGCAGGAACAGGAAGATGATCAGGATCGCCAGCAGGCCGCCGATCACGGCATCCTTCTTGACGTCGGCGATGGCGTGCTCGATGAAGCGCGACTGGTCCTCGATGGTGGTCAGCTGGACATCGGACGGGAACGTGCCCTTGATCTGCTCCAGGCGCTTTCGCAGCGCTTCAGCGGTGGACACGGTGTTGGCGTCGCCTTCCTTGTAGATGGCCAGCTCGACCGACTCCTTGCCGCCCAGGCGGATGATCGCTTCGCGCTCCTTGTAGCCCTGGCGCACGGTGGCCACGTCCTTCAGGCGCACCGGCACGCCGTTGGCAACCACGCTGGAGCCACCGCCGGACGATGCGCTCTGTGCCGCCGACGCCGCCGCGATGGCGGCCGCCGAACCGGTCGACGCGGCGATGTTGAACATCTGCTGCAGCGCCGAGTCCGCCGCGCTGCCATTGGCGGCCTGGGTGGTCACCAGCAGGTTGCGGATCTCCTCCAGGTCGGCGAACTGGTTGACGGTACGCACCAGGAAGCGCTGCGAGCCCTCCTCCAGGCGGCCGCCGGAAATGTTGATGTTCTCGTCCTTCAGGCGCTTGATGACGGTGTCGATCGGCAGGTTCAGCTGGGCAAGCTTCTGCTGGTCGATGTCGACCTGGATCTCGTCCTCCAGGCCGCCGCCCACCTTCACTGCCGCCACACCGGTGACCGGCTCCAGCTTCTTCTTGAGGTCTTCATCGGCATAGCGGCGCAGGCCGGTCAGCTCGCGCACCGCATCGGCATCGCTGGTCGGCGCCGTCTTGTTCGACAGCACCAGGCGCATGATCGGCTCGGTTGACGGATTGAAGCGCAGCAGCACCGGGGCCTTGGCCTCCAGCGGCAGGTTCAGCGCTTCCATCTTGTCGCGCACCTCCAGGCTGGCCTGGTCCATGTTGGTGCCCCAGGCGAATTCCAGCACCACGTCGCTCTGGCCGGTGCGCGAGACCGACTTCAGCTTGCGCAGGTTCTTGACCACGCCGACCGCTTCTTCGACCGGCTGGGTGATCAGGGTTTCGATTTCAGTCGGCGCTGCACCGGTGTATTCGGTGCGCACGGTCAGCGTCGGGTAGCTCAGGTCGGGCAGCAGGTTGACCTTGAGATTGCCCAGCGCGATCAGGCCGAACAGCAGCAGCGTGACCGTGCACATGGCGATGGTCACGCGGCGGCGGGTGGCAAACTCCACCAGGCCGCCGCGCATGCCGGCGGCGGCGCCGTCGCTCGCCGGCGAGGCACCGTGGTCGTGGCCCGGGGCGGTCATTGCTTGCTCCCGGCCTTGTCTGCGGGCTTGGCGGCCGCAGCGACCGTCTTCGCCTTCGGATCGGCAATCACCTGCACCGTGGTGCCGTCGCGCAGGGCGACCTTGCCGGCGGTGACCACCTGATCACCGGCCGCCAGGCCATCACGGATCTCCACCCACGGGCCCTCGGCGTAACCCAGCTTGACCGGAACGCGTGCGACCTTGCCTTCGCGCACGCGGAACACCGCCGGCTCACCGTCGTCGAGCAACGCCAGGCGCGGTACGACCAGCGCATCGGCACGCTGGTCGTAGTCGATGCGGATGCGACCGAACATGCCGGGCTGCAGCGCGTGTGCGGCGCCGTCGAAGGCGCTGACCACGCGAAACGTGCCGCTGCCCGAATCCACCACCGGCGCGATGCGATCAACGGTGCCGGTGAAGCTCTGCCCCGGCAGCGCGTCGGCCGCCAGCGTCACCGGCTGGCCGGCGCGCAGGGTGGCCAGTTCACGCTCGGGCACGTTGAGGGTGGCTTCCAGCCGCGAGTTGTCGACGATGCGGAAGATCGGCGTGTTGATCTGCACGAAGTTGCCGGTCTTGATCGAGCGCGATGCGATCACGCCGGAGATCGGCGCCACCACCGTGGTGTAGGACAGCTCCAGCGTGGCCAGCCGGTACTGCGCGCGGACGTTTTCCAGGTCGTAGCGCAGCTGGTCGACATCGGCGGCGCTGACCATCTGCTGGCCGACCAGCTTCTGTGCGCGCTGGTAATTGTTTTCCAGCTTGCGCATCTGCGCTTCGCTCTGTGCAACGGCCAGCCGTGCACGATCCGGGTCCAGCCGCACCAGCGGTTGGCCGGCGGTGACCCGCTGCCCTTCCTCGACCAGCACCGCCAGCGCCACGCCGGAGGTCTTGGCGACCACCTGCGACTCGGCGCGTGGTTCCAGCGCGGCCGTGCCGGTGTAGCTGGCCGCGACGGCACGATGGCTGGCCACCGCCACTTCGACCGGGACTGCGTCGACCTTCTTCTCCTCCTTGGTTTCGGCAGCCTTGGCTTCGGAATTGGGCCCTGCGGCGCAACCGCCCAGCAGCAGGGAGGTGGAGATCAGCAGTGCGGCAGCGCAGATTCCGCTGCGACGGCCGGACAGGAAGGTTGGGTGCGACATCGTCGGGTCCCTGAAGGATGCGTGGACAGGTGTGGTAGCAAAGTAATGCACCACTTCACGGCAACACCATATCCCAAAGGTCATGGTGCCTTCACGCCGCCGGTCGGCCCGACCCCATTTCAGCTAGATGAAACCTGAGGCTATACTCGGGTCGTTCCGTACCCCACGCCGGAACGACCAGACCCGAATCCCCGGAAACGACACCATGCGCCCGCAGCCGCTCGCCGCTTGTCTCGCTCTGGCCGTCCTCCTGCCCCTTGGGGCCGCCGCACAGCCCGCTCCTGCTCCTGCCACACCCGCCCCGGCCCCGGCTCCCGCCGTTGCGCCAGCGCCTGCCGCACCCACCGGCAACTTCGACAATGGCCGCGTCCTGGCCTACACCTGCCAAGGCTGCCACGGGATCACCGGCTACAAGAACGCCTACCCCAGTTACCGGGTGCCGAAGATCGGCGGCCAGACCCAGCAGTATCTGGCCCAGGCCCTGACCGAGTACCGCCAGGGCAAGCGCCGGCATCCGACGATGCAGGCGCAGTCGATGAGTTTCAGCGAACAGGAGATCGCCGATCTCTCTGTTTACCTGTCCACCGTCAAGTAAGGCCCGCCCATGTCGAAAGCCGCGCATCCGATGCGTCACGCCATCGCCCTGTCCGTTGCCCTGCTGCTGGCCGCCTGCTCACAGTCGCAGGTGGAAAACAGCGAAAAATCGGCCGCCGACCCGGGCCATGCCAGCGGCGAGCACGGTTCATCGTCCTCCGCCGGCCTGCCCGCTGGCCGCGAGGCCGCCGGTGAAGCCCGCGCCAAGGTGAAGGGCAAGGCCACCAACCAGAGCTGCATCGACTGCCATGGGGCCGACGGCAATGCGCCGATCGATCCGACCTATCCGAAACTGGGTGGGCAGTACGGTGACTACCTGGCGCACGCGCTGCAGGCCTACCGCGCCGGTGACCGCCAGCATGCGCTGATGACGCCGCAGGCGAAGGACCTGAGTGATCAGGACATCGCCGATCTGGCGGCGTACTTCGGCAGCCGGCCGAGCCAGCTGCGGGATCTGCACGGGGTCAAATGACGGCCGGCCCCCCGGTCGGTGCGGACCGTCGGTTGGTAGGTGCGGACCGTTGGTCCGCACAGATTCCGGATATCCACGCATGGCGTGGATCTGCTGAGCCGAGCGTGGGCTCGGCTCTACATCAATCGGCGCGATCGCTGGCGCCGGTCAACGCTCAGCCTTCCAGCTCTTCCCAGCGCGCGTAAGCGGCATCCAGTTCGGCCTGCACCTTGGCCAGCTGCTGGGTGTGCGCCGTCACTTCAGCACTGCTGCGGGTGTAGAACGATGGGTCGTTCATCGCCGAGGTCAGCCCTTCGACATCGCCTTCCAGCTTCTCGATGGTCTTTGGCAGCTGCTCCAGCTCGCGCGCTTCCTTGTACGCCAGCTTGCGCTTGGGGGCTGCGGGAGTCGCGGCCGCAGCAGCGGCCGGTGCAGCAGTCGCCGGCTTGGCAGCCGGGGCCGCGGCAGGCGCAGCCACGCTGGCCGCATAGCGCTGCCAGTCGCTGTAGCCACCGACGTACTCGCCGATCACGCCGTCGCCTTCCATCACCAGCGTGGAGGTCACCACGTTGTCGATGAAGTCACGGTCGTGGCTGACCAGCAGCAGCGTACCGGTGTACTCGCCCAGCAGCTCTTCCAGCAGCTCCAGGGTTTCCACGTCGAGGTCGTTGGTCGGTTCGTCCATCACCAGCAGGTTGGACGGCTGCGCGAACAGCTTGGCCAGCAGCAGGCGGTTGCGCTCGCCACCGGACAGGCGGGTGATCGGCGCACGCGCGCGCTCGGGGGTGAACATGAAGTCCTGCAGGTAGGCATGCACGTGCTTGCGCTTGCCGTTGAACTCGAGGAAATCGCGGCCTTCGGCCACGTTCTCGATCGCGCTCCAGTCTTCGCGCAGCACCGCGCGGTACTGGTCGAAATAGGCGATCTGCAGGTTGGTGCCCGCATTGACCTCACCCTTGGCCGGCTGCAGTTCGCCCAGCAGCAGCTTCAGCAGCGTGGTCTTGCCGCTGCCGTTGGGGCCGATCAGGCCGATGCGGTCGCCACGCAGGATGGTGGTGGTGAAATCGCGGACCATGGTGCGCTCGCCGAAGGCGAACGAAATGTCCTTGACGTCGATGACCTTCTTGCCGGAGCTGACGCCCTGCGCAGCTTCCATCTTGACGTTACCGCTGAGGTCGCGGCGCTGCGAGCGTTCGGTGCGCATCGCCTTGAGGCGGCGCACGCGGCCTTCGTCGCGGGTACGGCGCGCCTTGATGCCTTGGCGGATCCAGACTTCTTCCTGCGCCAGCAGCTTGTCGAAGCGGGCATTTTCCTGCGCCTGCGCGTTGAGGCGTTCCTCGCGGCGGCGCTCGTAGTTGGCCCAGTCGCCCGGCCAGCTGGTCACCTGGCCGCGGTCGATCTCGACGATGCGGGTGGCCAGCGCACGCAGGAAGCGGCGGTCATGGGTGACGAACACCACGCTGCCGCTCCAGCCCTTCAGGAACGCTTCGAGCCAGTCGATGGCTTCGATGTCCAGGTGGTTGGTCGGTTCGTCCAGCAGCAGCACGTCCGGGCTGGAGACCAGTGCACGGGCCAGCAGCACGCGGCGCTTCATGCCGCCGGACAGGCGGCCGAATTCGGCATCGCCGTCCAGGTCGAGCTTGGTCAGCGTTTCGCTGACACGCTGGTCCAGGCCCCAGCCGTTGGCGGCATCGATCTTGGCCTGCACATTGCCGAGGGCTTCACCATCGAAGACCTCGGCATGGCTGAGATGGTGGAACTCGGCCAGCCACTGGCCCAGTTCACCGAGGCCATCGGCAACGACGTCGAACACCGAGCCGGCTGCGCCGTGTGGCACTTCCTGCTCCAGGCGGGTGACGCGCACGCCCTGCTGCACGCGGACTTCGCCGTCATCGGGCTTGTGGTCGCCCGACAGCAGCTTGAGCAGGGTGGATTTGCCGGCGCCGTTGCGGCCGATCAGGGCGATGCGTTCGCCCGGCTCGATCGACAGTTCGGCCTTTTCCAGCAACAACGGGCCGCCGACGCTGAAGTCGACGTTCTGCAGAGTAATCAGAGGCATCCGGATATTGTACGGGTTGGGGGCGTCGGCCGGGTTGCACCCGGCACCCGCGGTAGTGCCGGCCGCTGGCCGGCAACCTCAACGGCAACGTCAAAAGCTGGTTTCCTGTGGGATGGCGGGATGGGTCCGGTCGCGGGGGACGCCGTAAACCCGTCCCTGGGGGCTTGGCCGCGGCATCCATGCCGCGGACACCCCCGCAACCGGACCCATCCCGCCTTCGATAGATTCCTGCAATCTGTCGGAACTACATTCTGCTCTGGTGGGTGTCGACCTTGGTCGACACGGTAGATCCACGCCATGCGTGGATGAGCGCTACAAGAAGGGTCGATGGATGGAATCGACTGGAAATCTGATGTCTACCCCACCTCCCCCAGCAACGCCTGCAACCCCGACAGCCATTGCTTGCCGGGGTGGCGCACCAGCCACAGGGTGCGCTGCAGGGCCGGCAGCGGAGTCTCGAGCACGCGCAGGCGGCCCAGGGCCAGCGGCTCTTCCAGCGCGTGGCGCGACAGGCAGGCCAGGCCGAGGCCGGCGATGGCGGCCTGCTTGATCGCTTCGGTATTGCCCAGCTGCAGGGTCTGCGCGAAGCCACGCAGGTGCGGCAGCAGGGCCTGTTCCACGGCTTCGCGGGTGCCGGAGCCAGGCTCACGCAGCAGCCAGCGTGCTCGGCGCAGTTCATCCAGCGACCAGCGTGCGCGGGCATCGGCGGCAGCCACGATCACCAGTGGGTCCTGCTGCCAGGCGGTCACCTGCAGGCCACGCTCATGGCACGGGCCTTCGATCAGGCCGGCGTCGACGTCCAGGCGCTGTACCGCGGCGACCACGCCGGCACTGTTGTCGATGCGCAGATCGACCTCGGCCTGCGGCGCCTGCCGCAGCAGTTCGGCGATGCGTGGCGGCAGCAGGTAGTTGCCGATGGTGGTACTGGCGGCCAGCACCAGCCGTAGCGGTGCGCCCTGCGACGGGTCGCCGCCGGCGGCCAGCTGCCGCTCCAGATCGGCGGCGTTGACCAGCAAGGTGCGCGCCGGCTCCAGCAGCGCGCGGCCGTGCCCGTTCAGCGCCAGGCGGCGGCCGATGCGGTCGAACAGCGGGGTGCCGAAGTGCGCCTCCAGCTCCTGCAGGGCGGCGCTGCTGGCCGACTGCGAGAGCGCGACGGCCTGGCCGGCGGCAGTGGTGGTGCCATGGTCGGCGATGGCGACGAAGACCTGCAGCTGGCGCAAGGTCAGGCGCATCGAATGTACCCGCTTTATAGGTAGGTTTCACCCATATTATTCGTTTTACAGGTCAGTGACACAGGCGCACGCTTGGCCCATCACTCCAGTCCTGTCGCGCCATGAACGCCACCGCTCTCTCCTCCTGGTCCCTGCCCGCCCTGCGCCAACGCTGGCAGCCTCGCCTGCCCGGCCTGCTGCTGGTGGGCCTGATCGCGGCGGCGTCGCTGTACCTGGCCGAGCTTCCCTGGCTCCAGGCGCATGGCCTGAGCGCGCTGACCGTGGCCATCGTCTCCGGCATCGTGGTCGGCAACACCCTTTACCCGCGGCTGGCGCCGAGCAGCGCGGCCGGTGTCGGCTTCTCCAAGCACTGGCTGTTGCGCGCCGGCATCGTGCTGTACGGCCTGCGCCTGACCTTCCAGGACATCGGCCACGTCGGCGTGGCCGGCGTGCTGATGGACGTGCTGGTGGTCGCCAGCACCTTCGGGCTGGCCTGCTGGCTGGGCATGCGCGTGTTCAAGATGGAGCGCGAAGCGGCGATGCTGATCGGCGCCGGCAGCGCGATCTGCGGCGCGGCGGCGGTGATGGCCGCCGAGCCGGTGGTGCGCGGCCGCGCTGCGCAGGTCACCGTCGCGGTCTCTACGGTGGTGGTGTTCGGCACGCTGGCGATGTTCCTTTACCCGGCGTTGTATGCACTGGTGCAATCGCACGGCTGGCTGGCAATGGACGCGCGGCAGTACGGCCTGTTCACCGGTGCGACGGTGCATGAAGTGGCACAGGTGGTGGCGGCAGGCCGCGCGGTCAACGAAGCAGCGGCCGACACGGCGGTGATCACCAAGATGGTGCGGGTGATGCTGCTGGCGCCGTTCCTGGTCGCGCTGTCGCTGTGGCTGGCGCGTGGCGGCAAGGCCAGCGCCGACGGCAGCAAGGCGCGCATCGTGGTGCCGTGGTTCGCTTTTGGTTTCGTGGCGGTGGCCGGGTTCAACTCGCTGCATCTGCTGCCGGCGGGCCTGCAGGCGGGGCTGGTGCAGCTGGATACCGTGCTGCTGGCGATGGCGATGGCCGCGCTGGGCCTGACCACCCACGTCTCGGCGCTGCGCCAGGCCGGGCTGAAGCCGCTGCTGCTGGCGCTGATCCTGTTCGCCTGGCTGCTGTTCGGTGGCCTGGCGATCCATCAGGGTGTACTGGCGGTGCTTGGCTGAGCAGGAGCGTGCCGACCCAGGTCGGCATCCACCCGTAGATCCACGCCATGCGTGGACGCCCCCCGGGTATATTCACGCCCTGCGTGGATGACGACTCCGATGGGGTCGGAGCCCTTTCCTGCGGAAAGGGATTCGACCCCATCCGATCAGGCGGGACCGGCCGCGCAGGCAGGTACAATGCGCCATGACTGACTTCTCGACCCTGCCGCTGAGCCCGGCCCTGCAGCCCGGCCTGGATGCCCTCGGCTACACCACCCTCACCCCCGTGCAGGCGCAGAGCCTGCCGGCCATCCTCGATGGCCGTGATGTGATCGCACAGGCACCCACCGGCAGCGGCAAGACCGCCGCCTTCGGCCTTGGCCTGCTGCAGTCCATCGACCCCAGCCTGATCCGCGTGCAGGCGCTGGTGCTGTGCCCGACCCGCGAACTGGCCGACCAGGTCGGCAAGCAGATCCGCAAGCTGGCCACCGGCATCCCCAACCTGAAGCTGTTGCTGCTGGTGGGCGGCGTGCCGCTGGGCCCGCAGCTGGCCTCGCTTGAAGGCCACGATCCGCATGTGGTGGTCGGCACGCCCGGCCGCGTGCAGGAGCTGGCACGCAAGCGCGCGCTGAACCTGGGCGCGGTGCGCACGCTGGTGCTGGACGAGGCCGACCGCATGCTCGACATGGGCTTCGAGGAGCCGATCCGCGAGATCGCCGGCCGCACCCATAGGGACCGCCAGAGCCTGCTGTTCTCCGCCACCTTCCCCGACAGCATCCGCGCCATGGCGCGTGACCTGCTGCGCGACGCGGTGGAAGTGACCGTGGAAGGCGCCGACCAGGCACCGGCCATCCGCCACCTGTTCTGCGAGGTGGAACCGGCGCATCGCCAGAAGGCGCTGGCCGGCCTGCTGCTGAAGTACACGCCGGAATCGGCGGTCGTGTTCTGCAACACCCGCAAGGACGTGGACGAAGTGGCCAACTCGCTGCAGCAGTTCGGCTTCTCCGCACTGGCCCTGCACGGCGACATGGAGCAGCGCGACCGCGAGGAAGTGCTGTTGCTGCTGGCCAACCGCAGCTGCAACGTGCTGGTCGCCAGCGACGTCGCCGCGCGCGGCCTGGACGTGGAAGAGCTGGCGGCGGTGATCAACTACGAACTGCCGACCGACGTGGAGAGCTACCAGCACCGCGTGGGCCGTACCGGGCGCGCCGGTGCCAGCGGCCTGGCGATCAGCCTGGTGGCCGGCCGCGAGAAGACCCGCGCCGACGCCATCGAAGCGCAGATGGGGCAGCCGCTGGACTGGCAGAAGACGCCGCTGGCAACCTCGCGCCCGGCCGAACTGCCGCAGGCCGCGATGCGCACGCTGCGCATCGACGGTGGCAAGACCGACAAGCTGCGCCCGGGCGACATCCTCGGTGCGCTGACCGGTGATGCCGGCCTGTCGAGCAAGTTCATCGGCAAGATCGCGATCTTCCCGACCCGCTCCTATGTGGCGATCGCGCGTGAGCAGGCCAACAAGGCCGTGGCCAAGCTGGAAGCCGGCAAGATCAAGGGCCGTCGTTTCCGCGTGCGGATGATGTGATTGAAGCAGCGTTGCCAACTACGGTTGGTAACGATCTGGCCTGGTAGCGGCCAACCTTGGTTGGCCCGTCCATGGCACCCGTCGCGAAAAGTGCTGCCAACCAAGGTTGGCAACGACCGGCTCCCGGCCATTCGCGCTGGCAGGTGCCAACCCTGGTTGGCACCCACCCTTCGGTCAGAACACCAGTTCGGTGTGCAGCGGCAGGTCCGATTCCCAGCGGGCGCGACCTCCGAGGCCGTCCAGTTCGACCAGTACACCGGCGCCGACCACTTCAACGCCCAGGCGGCGCACCAGCGACAGCGCAGCGACCAGCGTGCCGCCGGTGGCCAGCACGTCGTCGATGATCACCACGCGGGCGCCGGCCGGCAGCGCATCGGCATGCACTTCGATGCAGTCGCTGCGGTATTCCAGCGTGTATTCCTCGCGCAGGACCTGGCCCGGCAGCTTGCCCGGCTTGCGCACCGGCACGAAGCCGACGCCCAGCTCCAGCGCCATCGCGGCACCGAGGATGAACCCACGCGATTCGATGCCGACCACTGCGTCCAGCTTCTGGTCGCGCCAACGGTCGGCCATCGCGGTGATCGCGCCGCGGAAATCCTCGCCATGGGCGAGCAGCGGCATGATGTCCTTGAACAGGATGCCGGGCTTGGGGAAGTCGGCGATGTCGCGCAGGCGGGAGGCCCACTGCGGAGCGACGATGGCGTCGGTCATGTCACATTGGCTATCTGATGGCGGCATAGGGTACCTGTTCCGGGCGCCGCCTGCCTGCTGGTGGTGTCCGGCCGGGCTGCGCCCGGCACCTGCGGTAGTGCCGGCCGCTGGCCGGCAACCTCAACAGCAACGGCAACAGCAACAGCCTGCATTCCGGGGGATGGCGGGGCGGGTCCGGTTGCGGGGGACGCCGTAAATACGTCCGTGTAGGCTCGGTCGCGCCATCCATGGCGCTCACGCCCCCGCAACCGGACCCACCCCGCCTTCGACAGTTTCCTGCGATCTGTCGGAATTGCTCATGGGGTCAGATCCGTTTTACGAAGGAAAACGGATCTGACCCCCGGAATTTCATTCGATATCTGACAGATGTGTCGACCAAGGTCGACACCTACCCACAGCCGCGGGAATCTGTCGGAGGTGGGGCGGTGTCGGAGTGCGGGGTGTCAGCCGCATGGATGCGGCTGCCAAGCTTACAGGGACGTACTTGCAGCGTCCCCGCACTCCGACACCGCCCCGCCAAACCACGGAATCCGCTTTTGCTCTGGCTGTTGATCTGGCCTCCGCAGGTGCAGGGCGCAGCCCTGCCGACCCCCCCCTCAGGAACTGCAGGACAGCATCGAGCAACCGGCGCGATTGTCGGCCCACGCCGGGCGCTTGCCAGCGAAGTGTTCCAGGCCGGCACGCTCGGTGTACGGGTCGCGCAGCACGTCCTGCAGTGCATGGACGCCGCCGAGATCCCCCTGCTCTGCGCGGTCGATCGCTTCCTGGGCCAGCCAGTTGCGCAGCACGTACAGCGGGTTGGCCGCTGCCATCTTCGCCTGGCGTTCGCTGGCCGCCAGCGGATCGCGGCGCAGGCGCGCTGCGTAGTCCTGCAGCCAGTGCCGCAGCGGTGCCTGCACTGCCTGTCGCCGCGCCTCGTCGTAGTACACCGCGTCCAGAACCGTCGCATCTGCTGCCGCCGGGTCGATGCGCATCAGTGCGCGCCAAGCCAGGGTCATGTCCATTGCGCCCTCCTGCATCAGCTGTTGCCAGCGCTGGTAGAGCTGCAGGTCATCATCGTCGGCAGCAGCCAGCCCCAGCTTCGCTGCAGCATCGCGACGCGTGCAGGCCACGAACGTGGACTGGTAAGCCGCCAGGCCTGCCTGCAGCGGTGCGACATCGGCGAACAGCGGCGACAGCGCCTGCGCCAATCGGCTCAGGTTCCAGTACGCCACCTGCGGCTGGGTGCCGAAGCGGTAGCGGCGCCCCTGGGCGTCGGTGGTGTTCGGCGTCCAGTCCGGATCGAAGTCCTCGACCCAGCCATAGGGGCCGTAATCCAGCGTCACACCGAGCACGGACAGGTTGTCGGTGTTCATCACGCCGTGCACGAAGCCGACACGCATCCAGTGCGCGATCATCTCGGCCGTGCGCACCGCGATCTGCGCGAACCAGTCGCCGTACAGCGCCTCGCCCTGCCCCTGCAGTTCGGGGAAGTCGCGGGCGATGCAGGCATCCACCAGCTGCTGCAGCAGGGCGGTTTCACCGCGCGAGGCCGGCAGTTCGAACGAACCGAAGCGCAGGAACGACGGCGAGACCCGGCATACGATGGCGCCTGGCTCGGCACGCGGATGGCCGTCATAGAACATGTCGCGCACCACGTCCTCACCGGTGCCGACCAGTGACAACGCGCGCGTAGTCGGCACGCCAAGGTGATGCATCGCCTCGCTGCACAGGAATTCGCGGATCGATGAGCGCAGCACTGCCCGTCCATCGGCCCCCCGCGAGTACGGCGTTGGGCCGGCCCCCTTCAACTGCAGCTCCCAGTGCTGGCCATCCGGCGCAACCAGCTCACCCAGCGAAATCGCACGCCCGTCGCCGAGCTGGCCGGCCCAGTGGCCAAACTGATGGCCACCGTAGTTGGCTGCCCACGGTTGCATGCCGGCGTACAGCGCATTGCCGCCGAATACCTGCGCGAAACCTTCGCTTTCGACTTCAGCGGTATCGAAGCCAAGCATTTCGGCGACGTCCGGCGCCCAGGCCAACAGCGTGGGCGCCGTCACCGGGGTCGGCATCACGGGCGACCAGGCGGCGCCCAGCACTTCGCGCCTGCGCGGGCCGGATTCGGGGTCGCCCGGCAGGGTGTGCAGCAGGCGGTTGTCGAAACGGGGAGTGTCGGTATCCATGGTGCTGGAGATGAGGGCGACGGCCGCCCTCCTCAATTGCCGCCGAGCGCCTGCAGGTGGCCGCCGTGGGCCTCGGCACGCTGGTAGGCCGGGCGTTCACCGATACGCTTGAGGAAGCCACGCAGTGCCGGTTTGTCGTCCAGGCCACCACCGCGCGCGGCAGCGGCCTGGATCGGGAAGCTCATCTGGATGTCGGCCGCACTGAAACGCTCGCCGGCAAACCACGGGCTTTCGGCCAGACGGCGCTCCATCCAGTCCAGGTGCAGGCGCCGCTGCGGGCCGATGAAGCCGCGCTCGGCCTTGTCGGCAATGCTGCGTGCGATCGGGCGCGCGAAGAACGGCATCGGCGCGTTGCGTATGCGGCCCATCACCAGGGTCAGCAGCAACGGTGGCATCGCCGAGCCTTCGGCGTAGTGCAGCCAGTAGCGGTAAGCGATGCGTTCGGCCCCGTCTGCCGGCATTGGTGACGGCGACAGCTGGCGTTGCGTGTCGTAACGGTCAGCGAGGTAGTCGAGGATCGCGCCGGACTCGGCCAGTACCAGCTCACCATCCTGCAGTACCGGAGACTTGCCGAGCGGATGCACGCTGCGCAGTTCCGGCGGCGCCAGCAGCGTCTTCGGATCGCGCGGATAGCGGCGCAGTTCGTAGTCCAACCCCAGCTCCTCCAGCATCCACAGCACGCGCAGAGAACGGGAGTTTTCCAGGTGGTGGACGATGCGCATGGGGGTGATCCCTTGGGGAGACGCGCATCGTACCGCGCCGGCTGCATGTCCTTTGTAGAGTCGAGCCATGCTCGACTGTCTTTGGGCGCAGTCCAGCATGGCTCGACTCTACAAAAAAACGGCGGGCAATAAAAAACGCCGGAAGCTTTCGCTTCCGGCGTTCTGGCTACCCAACGGTAGCAGACGGATTAGACCGCCTGCACCTGGTCAGCCTGCATGCCCTTCTGACCCTGGACGGCGATGAAGGTAACCTTCTGGCCTTCCTGCAGGGTCTTGAAGCCGGTGCCCTGGATCGCGCGGAAGTGCACGAACAGGTCCGGGCCGCTTTCCGGGGTGATGAAGCCGAAGCCCTTGGCGTCGTTGAACCACTTGACGGTACCGGTCTGACGTTCAGACATTTTTACTAACTCCTGAAACACATGTTGAAAAAAATCGCAGCCACCGGGTATCGGGGCCGAGACTGAGTTGCAGGCGTTGGTAAAGCGGATCGATGAGCGGATCGTGAGATCAACTGCACCAGGCCACGATTCACGGTGACCCTAGCAAACACAGTGGGTCGCACGATACGCGTGTTTTCTGCAAAAAGCGATAGCCCCGACGTTCATGGGAATACGTCACCCGCTAGGCGTGACAAGGGTTGGCAGCCTCTCGCGGCTAACTCCGAGTCCCCATTCAGGTTTTTCCTACCCTACACTGGGTAAATGACTGAAGCTGAAACCCCCGCTGAACACGCCTCTCCCCGCATCTGGGTGGATGCGGACGCCTGTCCCACCGTCATCCGCGACATCCTGTTCCGTGCGGCTGAACGGGTCGGGATCGAACTGACCCTGGTCGCCAACCAGTGGATCCGCACCCCGCCCTCGCGCTGGCTGCGCTCGATCCAGGTGCCGCAGGGGCTGGACGTGGCCGACAGCGCCATCGTCGAGCGGGTCGCCGCGGGGGACCTGGTGGTCACCCAGGACATCCCGCTGGCCGCGCTGGTGCTGGAGAAGCAGGCCGTCGCGCTGAACCCGCGCGGCCAGTTGTACACACCGAACAACATGGCCGAGCGACTGTCGATGCGCAATTTCATGGAGGAACTGCGCGGCGCCGGGGTCCAGACCGGCGGACCGCCGCCCCTGGCCCCCCGCGACCGGCAGCTGTTCGCCGCCGAGCTGGACCGCTGGCTGGCGCGACGCCCGGCCCGCTGAGCGCCTGGCCGCCCTAAGCCGGAAGGCTCAGGCTGCGGCCGCTGCTGAACATCCGTCGTGCACCACTCAACGGGTCATCGAAAGCCAGGGCCCGCGCCAGCAGCTGCAGCGGCGCCTCGGCTACGTCCGGTGCCCGTTGCCGAAGCTGCGGGTACAGGTCGTCACCCATGATCGGCGCCCCCAGCATGGCCATGTGCACGCGCAGCTGATGCTTGCGGCCGGTTTCCGGCAGCAGCCGGTAGCGCCAGATCGGCCCTTCGGCCTCGATCAGCTCGATCCGGCTGCGCGCATTGGCTTCGCCGGGCACTTCGGCCATGCGGAAGAACGGCTCGCCCGGCACCAGGCGGCTGTACCGCTGCAGCGGAAACTCCCGCCCCGGCAGCGCCGGTGCCAAGGCCTCATAGGTCTTTTCGATGCGCCGCTCACGGAACAGGCGCTGGTAAGCATCGCGCGACGCACGCTGGGTCGAGAACAGCACCAACCCGGCCGTCAACCGATCCAGCCGGTGCAGCGGCACCAGATCGGCATTGCCGGTGCGGGCGACCAGCCGCGCCAGCAGCGTCTCGCGTACATGCCCGCCCGCCGGTGTCACCGGCAGGAAATGCGGCTTGTCGGCCACCAGCAGGTGCGCATCCAGATGGACGATGGTTTCGGTGAAGGGGATCACCGGTTCGTCGGCCACCTCGCGGAAGTACTGGATGTCCAGCCCGACCTGCCAGGGCATGTCCGCAGTGAGCGCCCTGCCCTGTGCGTCCAGCACGCGGCCGCGCGCGAAGCGATCCTGCCATTGCGCGCGCGCGATGCGCGGAAAACGTGCACACAGGCCATCCAGCAGGGTGGCCCAGGGGCCGGGCGGCAGCTGCAACCGGCTGGGCAAGCTCATCAAGCTCATGGCGTCCACTCCGGCCACGGGAAAGAGCGCAAGAGTGCCACCGTTGACGGTGCGCAGACAGTCCGGCCACGGACACCCCCGGAGCAAACCTCTATCATTGTCCTCTTTAGTCCACGGATCCCCCATGGCTCTTACCGCCACCATCCGCAAGGCCGAACTGCAGATCAGCGACATGGATCGCGGCTACTACGCGACCCACAACCTGACCCTGGCCCAGCATCCGTCCGAGACCGACGAGCGCCTGATGGTGCGCCTGCTCGCCTTCGCGCTGAACGCCGGCGATCGCCTGGAGTTCGGCCGCGGCCTGAGTACCGATGACGAGCCCGATCTGTGGGAACACGACTACACCGGCGACATCCTGCAGTGGATCGACCTGGGCCATCCGGACGAATCGCGCATCCGCAAGGCCAGCAATCGCAGCCGCCAGGTGCAGGTGGTCAACTACGGCGGCAACGCCTCGGAGATCTGGTGGAGCAAGCAGGGCAAGGGCCTGGCGCGCTTCGACAATCTTTCGGTGGTCGCTCTGGACGGCGAATTCGTCGAGCGCTGGGGCCAGCAGATCCAGCGTGCCATGCGTTGGAGCGTGCTGATCCAGGACGGCGAAGTGCAGCTGCTCAACGACCAGATCCAGCTCGACGTGATCCCGGACTGGCGCAAGCGCGCCAAGGCATGAGCACCATCCGTTGCGATGTGGTGGTCATCGGTGCCGGCGCAGCCGGGCTGATGACCGCGATCACTGCCGGCCAGCGCGGCCGCCAGGTGCAGGTGATCGACCATGCCAACAAGGTCGGCAAGAAGATCCTGATGTCCGGCGGTGGCCGCTGCAACTTCACCAACACCGGCACCACCCCGGCCAACTTCCTGTCGGCCAACCCGCACTTCTGCAAGTCGGCGCTGGCCCGCTACACGCCCTGGCATTTCATCGAGCTGGTGCACAAGCACGGCATCGCCTATCACGAAAAGGAACTGGGGCAGCTGTTCTGCGATATCTCGTCCAAGCAGATCGTGAAGATGCTGGTGGACGAGTGCCAGGCGGCCGGCGTACAGATCCGTACCGACTGCAGCGTGCAGCGCATCGAGCACGGCAGCGATGGTTTCCGCGTGCACACCACCCAGGGCCTGTTCCATTGCGCCTCGCTGGTGGTTGCCACCGGTGGCCTGTCGATTCCCAGCATGGGGGCCAGCGGTTTTGGCTATGAGGTGGCCCGCCAGTTCGGCCACCAGGTACTGCCGACCCGCGCCGGGCTGGTGCCGTTGACCCTCAGCGGCAAGCACCAGGAGCGGCTGGCCGACCTCAGCGGCGTCGCACTGCCGATCGAGGCGCGCTGCAACGGAAAGAGTTTCCAGAACTTCATGCTGCTGACCCACCGTGGCGTAAGCGGCCCGGCCATCCTGCAGATTTCGTCGTTCTGGCAGCCCGGCGATGCGCTGGAGCTGGACCTGTTGCCGGGCCAGGATGCCGGCGAGTGGTTGCGCCAGATGAAGCGCGACCGCCCGGCCGCCGAGCTGCGCACGGTGCTGGGCGAGGTACTGCCGAAGCGGCTGGCGCAACGCCTGTGCGAGCACTGGCTGCCCGACCGGCCCGTGCGCCAGCTGGACGAGCCGGTGCTGCGCCAGGCCGCGCAGCTGCTGGGCGCATTCCCGCTGGTGGCCAGCGGCACCGAAGGCTACCGCACCGCCGAGGTCACCCTGGGCGGCGTGGACACCGCCGAAGTGTCATCCTCGACGATGGAATCCAAGCGCGTGCCCGGCCTGCACTTCGTTGGCGAGGTGCTGGACGTGACCGGCTGGCTGGGCGGCTACAACTTCCAATGGGCCTGGGCCAGCGGCCACGCAGCCGGCGGCGTGGTGTGAACCACTTCGCCGTTCGACGCGCGCCAGGGGTGCGCGCATGGACGGTTCGCCGCGCATCGTGTATCTAGATTCGCAGATTGGGGAGCAGTGCATGCAGAACGCGAACGACATCACCATCCGCCTGCTGATCGTCGATGACAGCGGCGAGAATGCCGAAGCCATCGTCAGCACCCTGCGCAACAGCGGCATCGCGGTACGCCCGTGGCGTCCGCAGGATGCGGCCGAGCTGGCCCAGGTGCTGGCCAGCCAGGCCATCGACCTGGTGCTGGCCTCGCCTTCGCAGGGCATCCCGCTGCAGCTGGCGGCCCAGCACATCGCCGCCAGCGGCAAGGACATCCCGCTGGTGCTGCTGGCCGAGCGCATCGACGAGGACGAACTGGTGCAGGCCAGCAGCCATGGCATCCGCGCCCTCGCCCTGCGCCAGCGCCCCGAGCATCTGCTCGCCGTGGTCCGCGACCAGTGGGTCGACCTGCAGGCGCGTCGCGGCCTGCGCCGGATCGAGGCGCAGATGCGCGAGACCGAGCGCCGCTGCGACGCGCTGATCGCCTCCTCGCGCGACCCCATCGCCTATGTGCATGAAGGCATGCACATCCGCGCCAACGACGCCTACCTGGAGATGTTCGGCTACGATCATTTCGAGGACATCGAAGGCATTTCGCTGCTGGACATGGTCGCCGCCCAGCACGTGGAGGGCTTCAAACAGCTGCTCAAAGGCCTCAGCCGTGGCGAGGCGCCGCCGCCGCAGTACCAGCTCGACGCGCGCCACGAGGACGGCAGTTCCTTCCCGGCGACGATGGAATTTGCCGCGGCCACCTACGAGGGCGAGTCCTGCCTGCAGGTGGTGCTCCGCCGCCGCATGGAGTTCGACCCCGAGCTGGCACGCGAGGTCGAGGACCTGCGCCAGCGCGACCAGGTCACCGGCCTGCTCAATCGCCCGACCTTCATGCTGCAGCTGGAAAGCGCGGTGGCCCAGGCCGGGCGCAGCGAGGGTCAGTTCGGCCTGCTGCTGATCGAGCCTGACCACTACGCGCGCCTGCTGCCGGATATCGGCCTGGCGTCGGCCGACATCCTGATCGGCGCTCTCGCCGCCCTGCTGGCCGAGGTGGTCGGCGAGGACGCGCAACTGGCCCGCTTCGGCGAACACAATTTCGCCGTGCTGCAGGCCGGGCCCTACGCGCAGACCGTGGCGCTGGCCGAGCGCATCCGCGAAGCCTATGCCGCACATGTCTTCAGCATCGGCGCACGCTCGGCCACGGTGACGGTCAGCATCGGTGGCGTGCAGGTGGGCGAGAAGATCGCCAGCATCGGCCAGGTGCTGGCGCGCGCCAGCGACTGCACCCAGGCCGCCGCCGAACTGGGCAACACCTGCCGCATCTTCGACCCGGCTGCCGCCGACCGTGTCGAGGAAGAACGCGTACAGCGCTGGGTTGCGCGCATCCGCGAGGCGCTGTCCGGCGACGGCTTCCAGCTGCACTACCAGCCGGTGCTGAACCTGCAGGGCGAGCCACTGGAGCTGTACGAGGCCTACCTGCGCCTGGAGAACAATGGCGAGCTGCTGAGCCCGACCGCGTTCCTGGGCATCGCCGAGGAACACGGCCTGCTGGCCGACATCAACCGCTGGGTGGTCTCGCAGGCCATCGCGGTGCTCGGCCAGCGGGCACGCGAAGGCAACGCCACCCAGGTGCTGGTGAAGGTGACGCCGGAATCGTTCGAGGACCCGCAGATGATCGCCACGCTGCGCCGCGAACTGCAGGCACAGGGCGTGCCCGGCGAACGGCTGTGGCTGCATGCGCCGGAAGCGAAGGTTTTCACCCACCTGCGCAGTGCGCAGCAGTTCCTAGCCGAAGTGGCGCCGCTGGGCTGCCGCATCGGCCTGGAGCAGTTCGGTTCGGGGCTGGATTCATTCCAGCTGCTGGCCCACTTCCAGCCGCAGTTCCTCAAGCTGGACCGGGGCTTCACCAGCGACCTGGCCGCCACGCGCGAGAACATCGACCGCATCAGCCAGATCACCGCGCGCGCACAGGAAGCGGGTATCCGCACCATTGCCGAGTTCGTCAGCGATGCCAACTCGATGACGCTGCTGTTCAGTGCCGGCGTGGATTACGTGCAGGGCGACTTCGTCGGCCCGGCGCTGCCGGAGATGGGCTTCGAGTTCGGGTGACGCCTCTCTGTAGAGCCGAGCCACGCTCGGCTGCGGGACTCAAGCGAAGAGCAGCCGAGCATGGCTCGGCTCTACACAAACGAGAAGGCCGGCGTTCGCCGGCCTTTTCGTTGATCAGGTCATGTCGACCAGATTTTCGATCTTCACGTCCGGATTGACGTCGGCCTCGTAGTCCACGCCCTCCACGCCGAAGCCGAACAGGCGCAGGAAGTCGGCCTTGTAGCCGGCGAGATCGCTGATCTCGTACAGGTTCTCGTTGGTCACCTGCGGCCACAGCGCGACCACCCTGCCCTGCACATCTGCGGCCATTTCCTTGTAATCGGCGCGCAGGCGGCCTTCCTCATCGATCAGCGCAACGGTGCGGCCATCGCCATCGACCAGGTCGTGGCGCAGGCGATCGATCGCCACGCCCTCGGCCTTGCCGCCGTAGAGGATGTCGTACAGCACGTCCAGCTGTTCGATGCAGCCTTCGTGGGTGCCCTTTTCCTTCATCACCTTGAACAGCAGCGACAGGTACAGCGGCATGGTCGGAATGGCCGAGCTGGCCTGGGTCACCACCGCCTTCAGCACCGATACGCGTGCATCGCCACCGATCTTGGCCAGCTTCTCGCGCAGGCCCAGCACCTTGGTGTCCAGGTCCTTCTTGGCCGCACCGATCGAGCCATTCCAGTAGATCGCCTGGGTGATCTCTTCGCCCACGTAGGTGAAGGCGGTGGTGGTGCAGCCGTTGGCCAGCACGCCGGCATCGGCGAGCGCGTCGATCCACATCTGCCAGTCTTCGCCGCCCATCACCGCGACGGTACCGGCGATCTCTTCCGGGGTAGCCGGCTGCAGGTGGGTCTCGGTCAGCACTTCCTTGTCGGTATCCAGGCCACGCAGGGTGATCGGCTCGCCGATCGGCTTCAGCGAGGAGCTGATGATCTCGCCGGTCTTCGGATGCTTGCGGCGCGGCGCCGCCAGGCTGTAGACAACCTGGTCGACCTGGCCGAGATCGGCCTTGATCATTTCGATGGTCTTCGCCTTCACTTCATCGGAGAAGGCATCGCCGTTGATGCTCTTGGCATACAGGCCGGCTTCGTCGGCGTACTTGTGGAACGCAGCCGAGTTGTACCAGCCCGCCGTGCCCGGCTTGGTCTCGCTGCCCGGCCGTTCGAAGAAGATGCCGAGGGTGGCGGCGCCACTGCCAAAGGCAGCGGTGATGCGCGCGGCCAGGCCGTAGCCGGTCGAGGCACCGATCACCAGCACCCGCTTGGGACCGTTCTGGATCGGTGGGCGCGCGCGGATGTAGTCGATCTGCTGCTTGACCGCGGCCTCGCAGCCGGTCGGGTGGGTGGTGACGCAGATGAAGCCGCGGACGCGCGGTTTGATGACCATGGATACCTCGGGTTGGCAGATGCGGCGCACGGGGCGCTCAGCAGGAATACGGACGCGCGCCTGCGCGCGCGAACCGCAGGATCGTAGTGCGCGGGGGACGATTGCACAACCGACGCTGGCGTAGGGTGGGGTTTCTCTTTGCAGGGTTGCACCCTGCACACGCGGTAGTGCCGGCCGCTGGCCGGCAACCTCAACAGCAGCGTCAAAAGCGGGGTTCCTGTGGGTTGGCGGGGTGGATCCGGTTGCGGGGGGGCGCTGCAAGTACGTCCATGTAAGCTCGGTCGCCGCATCCATGCGGCTCACGCCCCGCAACCGGACCCACCCCGCCTTCGACAGATTTCCGCGACCTGTCGGGACAGCATTCTTCTCTGGTGGGTGTCGACCTTGGTCGACACGGTAGATCTGATTCCAGTTTGATTATCGATATCTGACAGATGTGTCGACCAAGGTCGACACCTACCAACAGCCGCAGGAATCTGTCAGAGGCGGGGCGGTGTCGGAGTGCGGGGTGTCAGCCGCATGGATGCGGCTGCCAAGCCTACACGGACGTACTTGCGGCGTCCCCGCACTCCGACACCGTCCCGCCCAACCACGGAATGCACCCTGTTGCTGTTGCTGTTGCCGGCCAGCGGCTGGCACTACCGCGGGTGCAGGGCTGCAAGCCCTGCACACAAAAAACCCCGCTTGCGCGGGGTTCTCTGTGTGCCGCATGCAGCAGATGCTTACGGGCGACGGGCCAGGGCCTCGACGTCCTTCGCCTTCGGCAGCAGGTCCTGCTTGCTGACGCGCAGGAAGCCGATCGTCAGCATCGGCACCGCGACCAGGATCGAGGACAGCACCACGATCACCGCACCGATCATGTGCGTCTCGGCCAGGCCTTCCATCGACGCACCGCCGTACAGGTACAGGGCAAGCGCCGACAGGAAGAACATCACCGCGGTGATCACCGTACGCGACAGCGTCTGGTTGATCGAACGGTTCAGCACCTCCATCGAGTCCACGCGCAGGCTGCGGAAGTTCTCGCGGACGCGGTCGAACACCACGATGATGTCGTTGATCGCAAAGCCCATCACCGACAGCAGGCCGGCCAGCACGGTCAGGTCGAACTCACGGCCCAGCAGGGACACGTAGGCGACCGTCACGATCAGGTCGAACATCGCCACGATGCTGGCGGTGACCGCGAACTTCCATTCGAAGCGCACCGCGATGTAGATCAGGAAGCCGGCCAGCATGAAGATGGTGGCGTACAGGCCGTTCTTCGCCAGGTCCTTGCCGATCTGCGGGCCGACGAATGCGGTACTCATCACCGTGGCCTGGTTGTCGGCGCTGGAGAGCACCTTCACCACGGCCGCGGCGGTGGCCTTGTCCTCGGCAGCGGCATCACCGGTGCCCGGCGCATGCTCGCCGTGCGGCGCCAGGCGGATCAGCAGGTCGGTATTGCCACCGACGCTCTGCACCTGGGCACCGTCGAAGCCGTTCTGCTCCAGCTTGGCGCGGACCTGCTCGACGTCCACGGCCTTCTCGAAACGCGTTTCGATCAGGGTGCCGCCGGTGAAGTCCAGTGCGTAGTTGAAGCCCTTGATGCCGATGATGGCGACCGAGGCCAGGAACACCACGATGGTGACTGCCATGGCGACATGGCGCCAGCGCATGAAGTCGATCTTGGTGTCGTTCGGGAGGATGTGCAGCGGAAACAGTTTCATTGTGCGTGTCGTCCCGTCAGATGGCCACGTTCTGGAGCTTCTTGCGACGGCCGTAGATCAGCGTCGCCAGCGCACGCGACACGGTGATCGCAGTGAACATGGAGGCGAAAATACCGATGATCATGGTCAGCGCGAAGCCCTTCAGCGGACCGGTACCGAATGCGAACAGCGCCACGCCGACGATCAGGCCGGTCAGGTTGGCGTCGAGGATGGTGCCCGAGGCACGCTCGTAACCGGTCACGATCGCGGTCTTGCCCGGCACGCCGGCGCGCAGTTCTTCACGGATACGCTCGTTGATCAGCACGTTGGCGTCCACCGACAGGCCCACCGACAACGCCAGGCCGGCGAAGCCCGGCAGGGTCATGGTGGCGCCGAACAGCGACATCACCGCCACCACGATCAGCAGGTTGAACAGCATCGCCGCCGAGGTGATCACACCGAACATGCGGTAGTAGATGCTGAAGAACACCAGGGTGAACAGGAACGCGAACACCACCGCGCGCATGCCGTTCTTGACGTTCTCGGCGCCCAGGCTCGGGCCGACCACGCGCTCTTCGACGAAGTCCATCGGCGCGGCCAGCGAGCCGGACTTCAGCAGCTTGGCCAGGTCCTCGGCTTCCTTCTTCTGCAGGCCGGTGGTCTGGAAGTTCTTGCCGAACACGCCGTTGATGTTGGCCACCGAGATCACTTCCTCGTTGACCTTGAAGCCACGCACTTCCTGGCCGTCGACGACGGTCACGGTCGGCACGCGTTCGGTGTAGACCACCGCCATCGGCTTGTTCACGTTGGCACTGGTGAAGTCGAACATGCGCTGGCCGCCGACATTGTTCAGCGTCACGCTGACGGCCGGGGAGCCACTGTTCGAATCGGTCACCGCCTGCGCGCCGACCATCTGGTCACCGGTGACGATCACGCGCTTGTTCAGCAGGATCGGGCCGCGGCCATCACGCTGCTGGTAGACCTTCGCTTCCGGCGGGATGCGGCCGGAATTGATGGCGTCCTGCGCATTGCCCTCGACCACCGCGCGGTACTCCAGGGTGGCGGTGGCGCCGATCATGCGCTTGGCTTCGGCGGTGTCCTGCACGCCCGGCAGCTGCACGACCACACGGTCGGCACCCTGGCGCTGGATGATCGGCTCGGCCACGCCGAGCTGGTTCACGCGGTTGCGCAGGGTGTTGATGTTCTGCTCGATGGCGCCGTTGGCGATCTGCGTGATCTCGGTCTCCGGCACGGTGACCGTGATGCGGTTGCCGCTGACGTCATAGCCGAGCGTCGGCTGTGCCTTGACCAGGGCGGCACGGGCACGCTGCGCGGCGTCGTCACCGGCGGACGGGCTCAGGTTGGCCACGATGCTGTTGTCCGCACGGCGCTCCACCGACTGGTAGGCGATGCGGGCGTCACGCAGGGTGCCGCGCACGTCTTCGGTGTAGGCATCCAGGCGCTTGTCGAGGGCGGCCTTCTGGTCGACCTGCAGCACGAAGTGCACGCCACCCTGAAGGTCCAGGCCGAGCACCATCGGGCGACCGCCCAGCCGGGCCAGCCAGTCCGGCACGGTCGAGGCCAGGTTCAGGGCCACCGTGTACTTCTCGCCGACGGTGTCGCGCAGGGCATCGCTGGCCGCAGACTGCGACTTCAGGTCCGGCAGGCGGACGATCAGGCTTTCCCCTTCCTTTTCGGCACCGATGGCAGTGACCCCGGCCTTCTTCAGGTCGGCCAGCACACGGTCGCGCAGCGCATCGTCGATCTGCCCGCCACGGTTGGCGGTGATCTGGATGGCCGGGTCCTTCTGGTAGATGTTGGGCAGCGCGTACAGCGCACTGAGCGCCAGTACGATCAGGATGACGACGTACTTCCAGCGTGGAAATTCGAGCATTGCTTGGGTCCCGCGCGGCGCCATCCCCGGCGCCGCGGTTGTGCTTCGGAAAGGGAGTGGCTTACTTGGCCGAATCCAGGGTGCCGGTCGGCAGTACGCTGCCGACAGCGCCCTTCTGCACGCGGATGCGCACGTTCTCGGCCACTTCGATGGTGATGAAGTTGTCGCCGATGTCGGTGACCTTGCCGGCGATGCCACCGTTGGTCAGCACTTCGTCGCCACGCTTGATCTTCTCCAGCATGGACTTGTGTTCCTTCTGCCGCTTCATCTGCGGGCGGATCATCAGGAAGTACATGATGGCGATCAGGATGATCGGGAACAGCAGCGTGGTCAGGCCCATGCCCTGCGGTTGGCCGCCGGCGGCCTGGGCGTGGGCGGCGGGAATCAGGAAAGCAAGCAGGTTCATCGTTGGTCCTTTGGTTGGGCGGCGCTCCCGTCCCTTCAGGGACGGGGGTGTCGACCGCGGATCTGGGTCAGCCTTGAAGTATGCCACGGCCCCGGGCGTTCGTCCTTGGGCCGTTTGGCAGGGGGCGTTCGGGTTACAGCGGCGGGGCCACCGCCCCGCGTGCCGCGTAGAAGGACTCACGGAAGGCCAGGAAGGTTCCCGCCTCGATCGCCGCGCGGATGTCGGCCATCAGCTTTTCGTAGTAGAACAGGTTGTGCAGGGTGCCCAGCATCGGCGCCAGCATCTCGTTGCAGCGGTCCAGGTGGCGCAGGTAGGAACGGGTGTAGCCGCCGGTGCAGGCCACGCAGCCGCAACCCGGCTCGATCGGGTCCATGTCGCGCGCGTACTGGGAGTTGCGGATGCGGACGGTGCCGAACGAGGTGAAATAGTGGCCGTTGCGGGCGTTGCGGGTCGGCATCACGCAATCGAACATGTCCACGCCACGTGCGACACCCTCGACCAGGTCCTCCGGCCGGCCCACGCCCATCAGGTAGCGCGGGCGGTCGCCCGGCAGCTCCGGGTCCAGGTGGTCGAGCATGGCGTTGCGCTCGTGCTCCGGCTCGCCCACGGCCAGGCCGCCGATGGCGTAGCCGTCGAAGCCGATCGCCTGCAGGGCATCGGCCGAGCGGCTGCGCAGGTCGGTATGCACGCCACCCTGGACGATGCCGAACAGGGCCGCGTCGTTGCCCAGTTCGTCATGCGCGTTGCGGCTGCGCTGCGCCCAGCGCAGGCTCAACTCCATCGAACGGCGGGCAACGTCCTCGGTGGCCGGGTACGGGGTGCATTCGTCGAAGATCATCACGATGTCCGAATCGAGCACCTTCTGGATCTTCATGCTCTCCTCGGGACCGAGGAAGACCCGTGCGCCGTCGGTCGGCGAGGCGAAGGTCACGCCCTGCTCGGTGATCTTGCGGCGGTGCGCCAGCGAGAACACCTGGAAGCCGCCGGAGTCGGTCAGGATCGGGCCATCCCAGCGGCAGAAGCCGTGCAGGCCGCCGTGGTCGGCGATGATGTCCAGGCCCGGGCGCAGGTACAGGTGGAAGGTATTGCCGAGGATGATCTCGGCGCCCAGCGCGCGCACCTGGTCCGGCAGGATGCCCTTGACCGAGCCATAGGTCCCCACCGGCATGAAGGCCGGCGTTTCCACCGTGCCACGCGGGAAGGTCAGGCGGCCACGGCGGGCACGGCCGTCGCGGGTCTGGAGCTGGAACTGCAATCGGGACATGGAGCGGTCATTGGGGCAAATAGTTGCCTATTGTCTCCCAAGAAGGCGTGCGCACCAAGGTGCGCACCCACAGGGGGCCCCTGCCCTCCCGGGGCGCGCTACCCCGCCTGCGGGAACAGCAGCATCGCGTCGCCGTAGCTGAAGAAGCGGTAGCGCTGCTCGATCGCGTGCTGGTAGGCCTCGAACACGCGCTCCTTGCCGGCAAACGCGGAGATCATCATCAGCAGCGTGCTTTCCGGCAGGTGGAAGTTGGTCACCATCGCGTCCACGCTGCGGATGCGGTAGCCGGGGGTGATGAAGATCTGCGTCTCGCCGGCGAACGGCAGCAGCTCGCCATCGCGCATCGCGCTTTCCAGCGCGCGCACCACGGTGGTGCCGACGCCGATCACGCGGCCGCCGCCGGCGCGCGTGCGCCGCACCTGCTGCACCAGTTCGGCACCGACATTCAGCCACTCGCGGTGCATCACGTGGTCCTTCAGGTCTTCGGCACGCACCGGCTGGAAGGTGCCCGCGCCCACGTGCAGGGTGACGTGGCCGAACTCCACGCCCTTTTCCTTCAGTGCGGCCAGCAACGGTTCGTCGAAATGCAGGCCCGCGGTCGGTGCCGCCACCGCGCCCACTTCACGCGCGAACACGGTCTGGTAGCGCTCGCGGTCGTCCACGCCCGGCTCGCGCTGGATGTACGGCGGCAGCGGCAGGCGGCCGGCATGCAGCAGCCACTGCTCCAGCGACTCGGGCACGTGGAACTGCAGCACGTAGAACTCGCCATCGCGGCCCAGCACCTCGGCTTCGCCACCGGCATCCAGCGCGATGCGGCTGCCGGCCTTCGGCGACTTGCTGGCGCCCACCTGGGCACGGGCCTGCTGGCCGCCGAGCAAGCGCTCGATCAGGATCTCCACGCGGCCGCCGCTGGCCTTCTGCCCGAACAGGCGCGCCGGGATCACCCGGGTGTCGTTGAACACCAGCAGGTCGCCCGGCTGCAGCAGCGACGGAAGGTCACGCACCTGCAGGTCGGTGAACGCGGCGGGGGCTTGCGGCACCAGCAGCAGGCGGCTGGCGGAGCGCTCGGCCAGGGGCGCCTGCGCGATCAGTTCGGCCGGCAGGTCGTAGTTGAAATCGGACTTCTTCAAGGCAGTGGGCGGCAACAGGTCGACAATGGCGCGCATTGTACGTCCAGCGTCTGCGAGCCGGCGTGCTTCGCGGCGAACGTCGCGCAAAATGCTGCTATGCAGCAGGTTTTTGCGGGGTTATCGCGCAAAAAAACAAGTGCTAGCATCGAGTCGGAAGTCCGCTGCACGAGCCTGCCCCCAAGCGCGCGTTGACGCGCGTTTTGCTTTTGAAGGCCCGTGCGACCCATCGTTTCAGGAGATCTGCAATGAGCTTCATCGAACGCCTCGCCCCCCTGCGCACCCAGCCCGGCATCCGCCTCACCACCGGCCTGGACGACGCCACCCTGACCGCCCTGTCCGTCCGCCACCCGCAGCTGATCGCCGCAGTGGATGCCGCCGCCGAGGAGTTCGCGCGCGTGCAGGCCGACCTGGGGCCGCTGCTGGCGCAGGACGAACAGGCGCAGATCGACGCGATGCAGGACGGCTTCGTCAATTTCTACGCCGATGATGCAGTGACCCCGTACGTGGCGCTGGCCGCGCGTGGCCCCTGGGTGGTCACCCTGAAGGGCGCGGTGCTGTACGACGCCGGCGGCTACGGCATGCTCGGCTTCGGGCACACCCCGGATGCCGTGCTGGAGGCGATGGCACGCCCACAGGTGATGGCCAACATCATGACCCCCAGCCTGTCGCAGCAGCGCTTCATCACGGCCCTGCGCGCCGAGATCGGCCACCGCCGTGGCGGCTGCCCGTTCGCGCGCTTCATGTGCCTGAATTCCGGCTCCGAGGCGGTTGGCCTGGCCGCGCGCATCGCCGACGTCAACGCCAAGCTGCAGACCGACCCGGGCGCGCGCCACGCCGGCGCCACGATCAAGCGCGTGGTGGTCAAGGGCAGCTTCCATGGCCGTACCGACCGCCCTGCCCTGTATTCCGATTCCAGCCGCAAGAGCTACATGCAGCACCTGGCCAGCTACCGCGGCGAGGATTCGGTGATCACCGTGGCGCCGTACGACGAGGCCGGCCTGCGCAATGTGTTCGAGGACGCCGCACGCAACCAGTGGTTCATCGAGGCGGTGTTCCTGGAACCGGTAATGGGCGAAGGCGACCCGGGCCGTTCGGTGCCGCCGGCGTTCTATGCCGTGGCCCGTGAGCTGACCCGTGCGCACGGCAGCCTGCTGCTGCTGGACTCGATCCAGGCTGGCCTGCGCGCGCATGGCGTGCTGTCGGTGGTCGATTACCCGGGCTTCGAAGGCCTGGATCCGCCGGACATGGAGACCTACTCCAAGGCGCTCAACGCCGCGCAGTACCCGCTGTCGGTGCTGGCGGTGACCGAGCACGCCGCGCAGCTGTACCGCAAGGGCATCTACGGCAACACCATGACCAGCAACCCACGCGCGCTGGACGTGGCCTGTGCCACCCTGGCGCAGCTGACCCCGCAGGTGCGTGCCAACATCGCCGAGCGCGGTGCCGAGGCCGTGCGCAAGCTGGAACAGCTCAAGAGCGAACTGGGTGGCCTGATCACCAAGGTGCAGGGCACCGGCCTGCTGTTCTCCTGCGAGCTGGCCCCGCAGTTCAAGTGCTACGGCGCCAATTCCACCGAGGAATGGCTGCGCCAGCACGGCATCAACGTGATCCACGGCGGCGAGAATTCGCTGCGCTTCACCCCGCACTTCGGCATGGACAGCGATGAGCTGGACCTGCTGGTCGGCATGGTGGGCCGCGCCCTGCGTGAAGGCCCGCGTCGCGAACAGGCGGCTGCCGCGTAAGCCTGCTTGGCGTTTGTAGAGTCGAGCCATGCTCGACTCAGCCTTTGCCGCGATCTGAACGAAGCGCAGCCGAGCGTGGCTCGGTTCTACAGAAGGCCTGTCAAGGCCTCATAATCCACCGACACCCCGTCCCTGACCGCCCTGCGGTTGGCGACGGGGCGTTTTCGTTTCCGGCCAAGAGACAGGAAGATCCATGAAATCGATCTGTGTGTACTGTGGTTCCAACGCTGGCAGCAAGCCGGCCTACACCGAACGCGCCATTGCCCTGGGTGATCGCATCGCCCGTGACGGCCTGCGCCTGGTGTATGGCGGCGGCAACGTCGGCCTGATGGGAACCGTGGCCAATGCCGTGCTCGCCGCCGGCGGGGAGGTGACCGGCGTGATCCCGCGCCAGCTGGCCGACTGGGAAGTGGCCCACCGCGGCCTGACCGAACTGGAGATCGTCGGTTCGATGCATGAGCGCAAGTCGCGCATGTTCGACCTCGCCGATGGCTTCGTCGCCCTGCCCGGCGGCTTCGGCACCATGGAAGAGATCTTCGAGATGCTGACCTGGCGCCAGCTGGGCATCGGCAACAAGCCATGCGCCTTCCTCGACGTGGAAGGCTTCTACGCCCCGCTGATCGGCATGATCGATCGCATGGTGGAAGAGCGCTTCCTGCATCCGGACCAGCGCCAGGACCTGTGGTACGGCTCGGACATCGAGGAAATGCTGGAGTGGATGCAGAACTATCAGCCGGCCCAGGCTTCCAAGTGGATCGACGAGAAGCGTCGCTCCGCCCTGCGCTGAGGCGACCCGGCGCGGTGGCTCAGGCCACCGCGCCGTCCCACGGCGCCGGGCGGCCCAGCAGGTAGCCCTGGCCGTAGTCGCAACCAAGTTCGCGCAGCGTCTGCCGCTGCGCTTCGGTCTCGATGCCTTCGCCGATGGTTTCGATGCCCAAGGTGCGGGCCAGTGACAGCACGCCCTCGACCAGCGCGCGCGTGCTCTGCACTTCCGGCCCATGCAGGCCGGCGATGAAGCTCTGGTCGATCTTCAACGTGCTGATCGGGAAGCGGTGCAGGTAGGACAGCGCCGAGAAGCCGGTACCGAAATCGTCCAGCTGCACCTGGATGCCACGCTCGCGCAGGCCCTGCAGGATGCGCAGCGTGTGCGGGCCATCATCCAGCAGCGCCACCTCGGTAATCTCCAGGCGCAGCCGGCGTGGGTCGGCGCCGCATGCATCGAGCAGGCCGAACAGGCGGCCACTGAACTCGGCCGAGCGGAAATGGCGTGGCGATACGTTCACCGAGACATAGCCGTGGCCGCCTTCGGCCAGTCCCGCGATGACCTGTTCGTAGATCAGCCAGTCGACCTGCTCGATCAGGCCGCTTTCCTCGCCCAGCTCCAGGAACGCCCCGGGCAGCAACAGGCCACGACGCTCGTGGCGCCAGCGCAGCAAGGCCTCGTGCCCCACCACTTCGCCGTCGGACAGGCGCACGATCGGCTGGTAGAACGGCACGAAGTCGCGGTTGTTGATCGCACGCCGCAGATCCGCTTCCAGGTCCAGGCTGCGCATCGCTTCTTCGCGCATGTCCTCGTCGAAGATCGCGCAGCGGTCATGACCCTGCGCCTTGGCCCGGTACATCGCCGCGTCTGCGTCGCGCAGCAGTTCTTCACCGGTCCGGTAGCGCGGGTTCCACAAGGCGATGCCCAGGCTGCCGGACGGGAACAGTTCGCGCCCGGCGATCCACATCGATTCCTGCAGTGCCAGCAACAGCCGCTGGCCGAACTCCAGCGCCTGTGCCAGCCCCTGCGGACACTGCAGCAGCACCGCGAACTCATCGCCGCCCAGCCGCGCCACCACGTCATCGGTGCCGGCCATCGATACGATGCGCTTGGCCACCTCCACCAGCATGCGATCGCCGGCAGCGTGGCCGATGCTGTCGTTGACCAGCTTGAAGCGGTCCAGGTCGAGGAACAGCACGGCGAACACCGGCCCACCCTCGCGCTTGGCCAGCGCCAGCGCATCCTGCAGGCGATCGAGCAGGTGCAGGCGGTTGGGCAGGCCGGTCAGCGCATCGTGCATGGCCTGATGGGTCAGGCGCTGCTCGGCACGCAGGCGCTCGCCGATCTGCCCGAGCAGCTTCTCGTTGACCTCGGCCAGCTCGCGGGTACGTTCCTCCACGCGCTTTTCCAGCTCGGCATGCGCCGAACGCAGCTGCTGCTGGTCGCGCTGGCGCGCCAGCCCGGTTCCGATGTTCTGTGCAACGAAGGTCAACAAGCGCTGATCGTGCACGCTGAACGTGCTGTTCTCGCTGTAGCTCTGCACCACGATCGCGCCGACCACCTCGTCATCGCGCAGCAGCGGCACACCCAGCCAGCAATGCGAACGTGCGCCCGATTCGCGCACTTCGCCGCTGACCAGCAGTGCGTCGATCTGCTGCCGCGAAGCCAGCAACGGACGCCGGTTGCGCACCACGTACTCGGTCAGGCCGCGGCTGAACGGGCGTGGCGCACGGCTGGCGTTGTGCTCGTCCACCGAGTAGACGAAGTCCAGGCCGCTGCCGGCCCCGTTCACCAGCGCGATGTAGAAATTGCGCGCGTCAAGCAGGCGCCCGACCACGCCATGCACCTGCCCGTAGAACTGGGCCAGGCTGTCGGCCGACATCGCCATCTCGGCGATGTTGTACAGCGCGGTCTGCAGCTGCTCTGCGCGGCGGCGCTCGGCCACTTCATCCTGCAGGCTGTGGTTGGCACGCTGCAGCTCCAGCGTGCGCCGCTCCACCTGCTGTTCCAGCCGGACCTGCGCCTGGCGCCGGTCCATCGCGGTCTGCACGTGCTGCGCGACAAAACCCAGCAGCGCCCGCTCGGCCTCGCCATAACGGGCCGCCAGCTCATAGCTCTGCACCACGATGGCGCCGCATACCCGGCCATCGCGCAGCATCGGCACGCCCAGCCAGTCCAGGCTCTCCGGTCCACGCTGCGGGTCGTGCTCCTGCTCGACCACGCGCGCCAGCAACTCGCGCGAGGGGCCGCTGAGCGGCTTGCCGTGGCGCAGCAACGCCACGGTCAGGCTGCGCGGCATCTCATCGGCGTCATGGCTCTGCGACGGATCGGCGACGAAGTCATCGACCTGGTCGGCGAAGTACAGGAAGCGGATCTGGTCGCGGACATCGTCGTACTCGACGATGTAGCAGTTTTCCGCGTACATCAGCGTGCCAAGCACGCCGTGCACGTGACGCAGCATCTCCGACATCTCGAGGTCGGCGCCAGCCAGATCGGCGATCTGGAACAGCGCCTGCTGCAGCCGTTCAGCTTCTTCCAGCGCCTTGATCTGCCCGGCCTGGCGACCGCGCTGCAGCGCCAGCTCCATGGCCTGCCGGGCCAGCCCCCACCACGCCGCTGAAGGCACGGCACCTTCGACCGACAACTGCAGGCGGGCACCGTCATATTCCCAGCCATGGCAACCGTTGCCCACGCCGGGCACCGTCAACGCGTCGGCCGCCGCGACAGCCGGCCAGCCGCCCTGTCCGCGGCCCAGCTGCGGGTCATCCCAGCCAACGCGGACCACGGCCGAGTCCGGCAGCAGCGCATGCAATGCGCGCACCAGCGCCGTGCTCAGCACGGCCTCGTGTGGTGGCTCTTCCGCCGGTTCAACGTGCGTGGACAAATGACAATCTCTCGGCGCCGTCTGTGCGTCGCCTCCCCTGAGCCGCCGAGCATAGCGCGCCACCCGGGGGGCAATGGAAGCCCGTAAACCCCGAATCGTGCGCCCGTACGTTTTTCCTCCTGCCCGTAGCCGCTTCCACGCCATGAACCTCGCCCTGCCCGCCCCCGTCACCGGCTATGCGCCACCGCCTGCAGGCCTTACCCTGTACGCCGTGGAAGCCAGCGCACTGCCAACCGATGAAGCCTTGATGCTGGCCTGGGCCGGTGGCGACCTGCGCGCGTTCGAAAGCCTGTATGCACGCCATCGCAAGCGCCTGTTCGGCTTCCTGCTGCGGCAACTGCGCGACAACGCGTTGGCCGAGGAGATCTTCCAGGATGTCTGGCAGCGGGTGATCAGCGCGCGCGCGGGCTGGCAGCCTGACGCTGCATTCAGCACCTGGCTGTTCCGCATCGCCCACAACCGCCTGAACGACCACTGGCGGGCCGCTCGCCATCGCCCTGCCGCACCGGCCGACGCCGACCTGCGCCTGGCCGCGATCGAGGACGGGCAGACCCCGGAAGCCGAGCTTTCCGAATTCGAACAACGTCGCCGCATCCAGCTGGCGATGGGGCAACTGCCGCCCGAGCAGCGCGAAGTGCTGCAGCTGCGGCTGGATCAGGAACTGAGCCTGGAGGAGATCGGCCAGATCACCGGCGTAGGCCGGGAAACCGTGAAATCGCGGCTGCGCTATGCGATGGACAAGCTGCGTGCGGGATTGAACGCATGAACCGAGACGAACCGCTGACGCCGGAAGAACGCGAGCTGGCGCGCCTGCTCGGCCGTCGCGTCGAACAGGCCCCGCCGGCCGCGCTGGACGCCACCATCCTGGCCGCGGCGCGCGCTGCCGTGCACGCACCGGCGGCCGATGCTGCTGTCTCCGCCGAGGCGCCGCGCAGGCAGCGCACACGTCCGCGTTGGCCGGCGGTGTTCGGCATCGCCGCCTCGATGGTGTTCGCCATCGGCATCGCCTGGCAGCTGCGCCCGGAACCGCCGCCGGTTCCGGCAGGCGAGGCCGCTGTTGCCGCGGCGCCCGCTGCGGCAGACGTCGCGGCCGCCGATCGGGCCGCTGGGAGCAGTCCAGCCGACAGCGCGGTTGCCGCATCGGAAACGGCCACCGAACCTGCAGCACCCGAGGCGGCCCCTGTTGCCGCTCCCCCGGCGCCGTCCGTCGCGCGGGTAGCCAAGCCTGCGCCGACCGAGACTGCTGAAGCTCCGGCCCAGGCTGCACGATCGATGGCGGCGGATGCGGCCGCCGATACGTCCTTTGCCGCGCTCCCGCCTGGTCCGGCCACCGCACCGGCAGCGGCACCGCCCGCGCCTCCCGCACCGGCTGCCTATTCGGCACCTGCACCGGCATTGGCGCCGGCCCCGGCAGGGGCGCTGAAAGCACGCAGCGCCGAGGCGCCAGTGGCCAACGCTGCCGATGCGGAACGGGCGCAGGCACTGGATCGGGTAGAGATCACCTCGATGAAGCGGCAGGCCCCGAGCCGCTCCGCGCCCG
Organism: Stenotrophomonas muris; assembly: GCF_052751275.1. Taxonomy (NCBI): domain Bacteria; kingdom Pseudomonadati; phylum Pseudomonadota; class Gammaproteobacteria; order Lysobacterales; family Lysobacteraceae; genus Stenotrophomonas; species Stenotrophomonas muris. The sequence goes on from NZ_CP199879.1 coordinate 1,944,712, forward strand.
GCGTCATGCGCCGCGGCGCCGACGCGCGGCTCAGTGCGGATGCCGTGCAGGCCGAGGTGGACGCCGATGCACAGCTGCCGCGACGGCAGTGGCTGCAGAAGATCCGCGCGCGCCGCGATGACGGCCAGCGCGACCTGGCCCGCGCCAGCCTGGAGCGCTATGTGCAGCAGTATCCGGAAGCACGCCTGCCGCGCGACCTGCGCCCGCTGCTGGACGACTGAAGCGGGCAGTGACCTCTGGCGACCCCGTAGAATGGCGGGAATGCCCGATACCCTCGCCCAGCCGGTAAGCCACACGCTGGAAGTCAAACACAGCCGCTTCATTGCCCATGCCGCGCCGATCGATGGCGCCGCGGCAGCATTGGCGTTCCTGCAACAGGTGGCCGTAGCCGACGCAACCCACAACTGCTGGGCCTACCGGCACGGCCAGGACTACCGCTCCAGTGACGATGGCGAGCCCGCCGGCACCGCTGGGCGGCCGATCCTGGCTGCGATCGACGGCCAGGGCTTCGACCGGGTGGTGGTGGTCGTGACGCGCTGGTTCGGCGGCATCAAGCTGGGCGCCGGTGGACTGGTGCGCGCCTACGGTGGCGCCGCCGCCGAATGCCTGCGTACCGCCCCGCGCTTGCCGCTGGTGGCGATGGCCCGGCTGCAGCTGTTGGCCGGCTTCGAGGATCTGGGCACCCTGCATGCCACCCTTCCCAGCTTCGGCGCCGTGAAGCGCGATGAACAGTTCGATGCCAACGGCGTGTGCCTGCGGGTCGAATTGCCGGCCGATCAGGTCGATGCATTGAAAATCCGCCTGCGCGACGCCACCCGTGACCGTATCCGCATACAAGACGACGACCAGGATGACTGACAAGGACGACGCCCCCGCCTCGGCCCCACCGCTGCGCCGCCTCGGCAGCCTGAGGACGCTGTGGCCGTTCGTGCGCCGCCACAGCGGGCTGTTCACCGCCTGGCTGCTGGCGCTGGCGGTCTCTTCGGCCGCCACGCTGAGCCTGCCCCCCGCCGTGAAGCAGATGATCGACCACGGCTTCACCAGCGGTGGCCAGATCAACCGTGCCTTCGCCCTGCTGATGCTGGTGGCGGTGGTGCTGGCACTGGCAACGGCCGCACGGTTCTTCTTCGTGTCGCTGCTTGGCGAAAAAGTCGTGGCCGACCTGCGCAGCCGCCTGTACGCACACCTGATCCAGCTCGGTGCCGGTTTCCATGACCGCAGCCGTAGCGGCGAACTGGTCTCGCGCCTGACCGCTGACAGCGAACTGCTGCGCAGCGTGGTCGGCTCGACCATGTCGGTCGCCCTGCGCAGCAGCGTCACCGTGGTCGGCAGCCTGGCCATGCTGTTCGTCACCAGCCCCAGGCTGGCGGCATGGTCGCTGCTCGGCATCCCACTGGCGGTACTGCCGATCATCATCGGCGCGCGCAAGCTGCGCACGGTTGCACGCAGCAGCCAGGACCGCATCGCCGATGCCAACAGCCTGGCCAGCGAGACGCTGGGCGCCGTGCGCACGGTGCAGGCACATGCACGCGAGCCTTACGAGCGCGGACGCTTCGACAAGGCACTGGGCGATGCCATCGGCGCCGCGCGCCGACGCATCGGTGCGCAGTCGCTGGTCACCGCCAGCGCCATCCTGCTGGTGTTCGGCGCCATCGTTGGCGTGCTGTGGCTGGGCGCGCACGATGTCATCGACGGGCGCCTCAGTGCCGGCACGCTGGGGCAGTTCGTGCTGTACGCGCTGATCGGCGGCGGCTCGGTGGGCGCGCTGGCCGAAGTGTGGAACGAACTGCAGCGTGCAGCCGGTGGCATGGGCCGCATTGGCGAGCTGCTGCAGGAAGACATCGAGATCCGTGCGCCGGCGCAGCCGCACGTTCTGCCGCAACCATTGCGCGGCGAAATCCAGTTCGACGACGTGGTGTTCCACTATCCGCAACGTCCGGACCAGGCCGCGCTGGACCACTTCAACCTGCATGTCCGCCCGGGCGAGACGGTGGCCCTGGTCGGCCCGTCGGGCGCGGGCAAGAGCACGGTGCTGTCGATGCTGCTGCGCTTCCACGATCCGGCCAGCGGCCGCATCTGCGTGGATGGCATCGACGTTCGCCAGGTCGATCCGGCCGAGCTGCGCGCGCAGCTGGCGCTGGTGCCGCAGCAGCCGACGCTGTTCGCGGCCAGTGCGCGCGACAACATCCGCTATGGCCGCCTGCAGGCCAGTGACGCCGAGGTCGAAGCTGCCGCGCGTGCGGCCGAGGCCGATGGCTTCCTGCGCGCGTTGCCGCAGGGCTACGACAGTGAGCTGGGCGAACGTGGTGCGCGCCTGTCCGGTGGCCAGCAGCAGCGCGTGGCGATTGCCCGCGCACTGCTGAAGGACGCGCCGATCCTGCTGCTCGATGAAGCCACCAGCGCGCTGGACGCACAGAGCGAGCACAGCGTGCAGCAGGCGCTGGAGCGGCTGATGGCCGGTCGCACCACGCTGGTCATCGCCCACCGCCTGGCCACCGTGCTCAAGGCCGACCGCATCGTGGTGATGGACCAGGGCCGCATCGTGGCCGAAGGTACCCATGCCCAGCTTCTGGCCGAAGGCGGACTGTACGCTGAACTGGCACGACTGCAGTTCATCGATTGATGACGGCCGGCTAACATCGGCCGGACCAAGCTGGCCTCGCATCAGCAGCATCCGCTGAAGGAGGTACGCGATGTCGTTCCGTCAGTTCCCTGCAGTCGACAGCAATGGCGAAAGCCACATCATCATCGAGTTCAAGCCCGAGGCGAATGGCAGCGGGCATCACTCTGAATCCACGCCGCGTTACGAGCTGGATGACGGGCGTCATCTGGTTCGCAATGGCCGCGAATTCACCACCAGCGGTGGCGAACTGCGGTTGATGATCTAGCGCTGCCCACCTTGGTGGGCACTGGCCGTGTCACCCTGCTCTGGTAGGTGTCGACCTCGGTCGACACGCGCTTTGCCAAGGGCAGTCGAGCAAGGCTCGACTCCACAAGAAGGCGTGATCAATTTTTCACCAAGCATCTTGACAGCCTTGCCTGACAAGGGCTGCGCAGGGTTATCCACACGTTTGCTCAGAAACCATCCACACCGCCTGTGGATGAATTCAGCCCAGCACCCGTCCGATGCCGCTGGCGTCCACGTCGGCCGCGGCCCGGGTGATCGCCGCCGGATCGCTGCCGGCCACGAATCCGATGCGGAAGTGCACTTCACCGCCGGGCGTGCGCGAGGAATGGATCGAAGCCAGGCTGATGCCATGCTGCTCGAACACGTTCAACAGCTCGCGCAGCGAGCCAGGCCGGTCCTCCGGCAGGTGCACCGACAGCGCGTTGCGCTCGGTCAGATCGGCCAGCAGATACCCCACGCGTTCGAACGTGTAGTTGCCATCCGCCAGGGCCTGCTCGCCGAAGGCACTGCGATTGGCTGACAGCAGCTGCTCACGGAATGCAGCCCGTGCGCCGTCGTCGCCCTGTCCGACCTGCACCTGCAGGGCCTGCAGCTGCCCCACCAGCCGCTCCAGCATCGGCGCCACGTACGGGTTGCCGAACTGGATGTCTTCGTAGATCGCCGGATTCAGCGACAGGATGCGCGAGATGATCGCCGTGCCCAGCTCGAACGACGCCGAACGGTACGGCATCATCGCGGCCAGATCGCCCAGCTGCGGCTGGTACTGGCGCAGCACGCCTGCCTGCGCCAGGTGGGTGGCATGCACCATCGCCTGCACCAGCGCCATCATCTGGTCGTGGTGCTGCGGCGTCGCGCGCACGCACTCGGCCTGCAGCGCGGTGCACAGCGTATCGACCCATGCCCGCCAGTGCTGCAGCCGCGCTTCGCAGACCACCATCACCCGCCCCTTCAGGGTCGGCGCCTTGGGTGGCGCGGTCATCGGGTGCAGTCCGACCACTTCGGCCTGCGAGGCCAGCATCGCCTGCACCGGTGCCTCCTTTACCGAGGTCACATCCAGCCACAGCCTGCCCTGCTCGCGGCCCGCCGATTGCCGCACGTACTCGGCGATCAACGCCGGCGTGTGCCGGATCGGTGCCGAGAACACCAGTACATCGGCCTGCGCCAGCAGGTGTTCCGGCGTGTGCGAGTCCGGGTCGGCCGGGTCATGGCCGATCACCTGCAGCTGCAGGTGCTGCTGGAAGAAGCGGCACAGCCAGCGCCCATAGGCACCAGCACTGCCGACGATGCCGACCGTGCGCGGCGTGCGTGGATCCAGGCCGCTCATGCCACGCGTTCAGCGCGGAAGCGCGTTCCTTCGGCCAGCGCCGCCGGCGCGGCAGCGATCACGTCAAACTCCTCGAAGCCGTTGTCCAGGGTCGCCTCCAGCGCCGCATGGGTGCCGGCAATCGCGCGCGAAATCGCCTGCTGCATCGACTCACCGCGCAGCAGGAACGACACCACCAGCGACATCAGCACGTCACCGGTACCGGCCACGTCCACCGGCAGCAGCGGTGAGGTCCAGCGCCAGGTTTCCTCGTGCCCGACCGCCAGGGTGACCAGCTCACCCGGGTTGCCGCCTACGCTGTGCGCGATCACCCAGTGCGGGCCACGATCCAGCAGCGTGCGCGCGGCGGCGATGGCATCGGCCTCGGCCAGTGCCGGCATGCCGGTCAGGCGATTCAGTTCGAAGGCATTGGGCGTCACCAGCCAGGCGTGGGGCAGCAGGCGCTCGGCGAAGATCGCTTCCAGGCCCGGTTCCACGTAGGGTCCGGTATGGGTATCACCGATCACCGGGTCCAGGCAGTAACGCAGCTGTGGGCAGGCCGGCAGGATGTTGTCCAGCCAGTCGGCGAAGGCCGCACCGTTGGCGGTGCTGCCGAAGTAGCCGGACACCAGCATCTTCGCCCGCTGCGGCAGGCCACGCTCGTGGGTACCCAGCAGCAGGTCGGCAAACCAGTCGGCGGGCAGCACGCGGCCCCGCGTAGTGTCGTAGAACGGCGCATTGCTCAGCAGCACGGTCGGGATTTCGGCGACGCGCACGCCCAGTGCGCACATCGGCGGGACGGCGGCACTGTTGCCGGCGTGGCCGTACACAAGTTGCGACTGGACCGAGATGACATCGATCGGCGACGGCCCATCCGGCCGCTGGCGGCGGCCGTGGACCAGGTGGTTATCAAGGGATTCGCTCATGGCCGCATTCTACGCCCAAGGGAGTTTTCGGCAGGGCTTGCAGCCCTGCACCTGCCGAAGGCGAAGCCGAAGCAAGATCAAGAGCCGCATTCCGTGGGATGGCGGGGCGGTGTGGGTGGTCAGGACACGCCGTAAACCCCCCTCCGGGGTCCGGCCCAGCCGCTGGCGGCTGTGCGTTCGGGCGCTTGCGAAGCAGTGCTTCGCAAGCGAAGCGCCCTCACCCATGGGGGCTCGATGGCGCCATCCATGGCGCCAACGGTCCTGCCCACCCACACCGCCCCGCCTCTGACAGATTCCCGCGACTTTTGGTGGGTGCCGACCGTTGGTCGGCACATCTGTGGGATACCGAAATAAATCGGGGTCAGATCCGTTTTCCTTCGGAAAACGGATCTGACCCCACGAGCTGTTCCGACAGATCGCGGAAAACAGTCGAAAGCGGGGTGGGTCCGGTTGCAGGGGTGTCCGCGGCATGGATGCCGCGGCCAAGCCCCCAGGGATGGGTTTACGGCGTCCCCTGCAACCGAACCCACCCCGCCAACCCACGGATGGCCCGCTTCTGCTGTTGACGTTGCTTCGGCAGGTGCAGGGCTGCAAGCCCTGCAACCCAACCCCCTCAGTGAGCAGCAGGCCGCGACGGTGGCAGCCACGCTGCGACGATACCGAGCAGCGGCAGGAACGCGGTCAGCTGATAGACGAATTCAATGCTGGTCCTGTCTGCCAGCATGCCCAGCACGGCCGCGCCAAGCCCGCCCATGCCGAATGCAAAGCCGAAGAACAGGCCGGACACCATGCCGATGCGGTGCGGCATCATCTCCTGCGCGTACACCACGATGGCCGAGAACGCCGAGGAGAGCACGAAGCCGATCAGCACTGCCAGCACTGTGGTCCATAGCAGATCGGCGTGCGGCAGCATCAGCGCGAACGGGGCCACGCCGAGGATCGAGGTCCAGATGATCGGCTTGCGGCCGATGCGGTCACCCAGCGGGCCGCCGAGGAAACCACCGGCGGCAGACGCCACCAGGAACGCGAACAGATGCAGTTGCGCCTGTGCCACCGGAATGCCGAAGTGGTGGATCAGGTAGAAGGTGAAGTAGCTGCCGATGCTGGCCATGTAGAAGTACTTGCTGAAGATCAGCACCAGCAGGATCGCCAGCACCTTGGCCACGGTGCGCGACGAATGCCGCGGGGCCATAGACGCGGTGCTGGCCGGACGCGGTGTGCCCAGGTGCAGTGCATACCAGCGGCCAACATAGGTCAGCAGCGCGATGCCGATCAGCGCGGCGCCGGCAAACCATGATGCGGCACGCTGGCCATACGGCACGATCACGGCCGCAGCGATCAACGGCCCCAGCGCGGTACCGAAGTTGCCACCCACCTGGAACACCGACTGCGCGAAGCCATGGCGACCGCCCGAGGCCAGCCGGGCGATGCGCGAGGCCTCCGGGTGGAAGATGGCCGAACCAATGCCGACCATCGCCGCAGCCATCAGCACCACCGCGTAGTTCGGCGCAAAGCCGAGCAGCAGCATGCCGCACAGGGTCGAGGCCATACCGATCGGCAGCGAGTACGGTGCCGGGCGGCGGTCGGTGGCCATGCCGATCAACGGCTGGAAGATCGACGCGGTGAGCTGGTAGGTCAGCGTGATCAGGCCGATCTGGGTGAAGCTGAGGTTGAAGCCGCCCTTGATCACCGGATAGATGGCCAGGATCAGCGACTGCATCATGTCGTTGACGACATGCGAGGTGGAGATGGCGGCCAGCACGCCGGGAGCCACCGGGCGTGAGGTCGTTGCGGGAGAAGCCAGGGTCGACATGGACACAGTCAGGTTGGGGGCGAGCCACGCATGCTACGGTGGGCCCCCACTCCCTTCTGCCGCGTTCGGGTCATGGCCTATCGCAAAAAGGACACTCCCTGCCCGATCCGCGAGACCGCGCCGTGGAACGAAGTGCCGGTACACCGCCCGGTGACCAGCCGCGCCCGGCACTACCCGCCCGGTACCCACATCGCGCCACACCGGCATCGCCGTCACCAACTGGTCTTCGCCATGTCCGGCCTGATGGTGGTGCGCGCGGACGGTGGCCGCTGGGTCGTGCCCTCCACCCGCGCGATCTGGGTTCCGGCCGGTATGGTGCATGCGGTGGACTGCATCGCCGAGGTGCACATGCGCAGCCTGTACGTGGAACCGGACTTCGCGCCGCAACTGCCGGATGGGGCGTTCGCAGTACAGGTGGCGCCGCTGCTGCGCGAACTACTGCTGGCGGCCAGCCTGATCGAGTCCGCGCACGTGGACGACAGCCGCGACGGTCGCGTGGTGCGCCTGCTGCTGGACGAGCTGCACCGCATGGACGTGCTGCCGCTGCACCTGCCCTCGCCCACCGACCCGCGCCTGCAGAGGATCTGCCAGCACATCCAGAAGCATCCCGCCGACGACGCCACGCTGCAGGACTGGGCCCAGGCGCTGCAGGTGGACGTGAAGACCATCCAGCGCCATTTCGCCGGCGAACTGGGCATGACCTTCGGGCAGTGGCGGCAGCAGGCGCGCCTGCTGGCCGCCCTGGAGCGGCTGGCAGTCGGCGACAAGGTCATCGATGTGGCGCTGGCGATGGGCTACGACAGCCCCAGCGCGTTCACCAGCATGTTCAAGCGCCAACTGGGGCAGACGCCCGCGGCGTTTTTCCGCTGATCGCAAACGAAAACGCCGGGCATGGCCCGGCGCTACCGCTCAACGCTTCGGTTGAAAAACTCAGGACGTCATCCGGTCCCAGAAGCCCTTCACGCCATCCATGAACGTCGCCGACTTCGGCGAATGCTTGCGTGCTTCCTCGCCGACAAAGGTGGCTTCGAACTGCTCCAGCAGCTTGCGCTGTTCGTTGGTGAGGTTGACCGGGGTCTCCACCACCACGCGGCAGTACAGGTCGCCCTCGCTGCGGCTGCGCACCGAACGCACGCCCTTGCCACGCAGGCGGAACAGCTTGCCGGTCTGGGTCTCGGCCGGGATGCGGATTTCCGCTTCGCCGCCGAGGGTCGCCACGCGTACGGTGTCGCCCAGCGCTGCCTGCGAGATGCGGATCGGCACTTCGCAGTGCAGGTCGTCGCCATCGCGCTGGAAGATCGCATGCTCGCGCACGCGCACTTCCACGTACAGGTCACCCGGCGGCGTACCGGCCGGACCGGCCTCACCTTCACCCTGCAGGCGGATGCGGTCGCCGGTATCGACGCCCGCCGGCACCTTCACCGACAGCACCTTGTCTTCCTCGACACGGCCGTTGCCGTGGCAGGTCTTGCAGGGCTTGGCGATGATCTGGCCACGGCCGCCGCAGTTGTGGCAGGCCTGCTGCATGGCGAAGATGCCGCGCTGGATGCGCACCTGGCCGCGGCCATGGCACACATTGCAGGTTTCGACCTTGCCGTCTTCGGAGCCACTGCCATCGCAGTCGCCGCACTCGGCCAGGGTCGGGATCTCGATGCGGCGCTCGACGCCGCGTACCGCTTCTTCCAGGTCCAGCTCCATCACGTAGCCGATGTCGGCGCCGCGACGGGCCTGGCGCGGCCCACCGCCGCCCCCGCCAAAAATGTTGCCGAAGATATCGCCGAAGATATCGTTCATGTCCGGGCCGCCCGGACCACCACCGCCCATGCCGTGCTCGAACGCGGCGTGGCCGTGGCTGTCGTACATGCGGCGCTTGTTGCCATCGGACAGCACTTCGTAGGCTTCCTTGCACTCCTTGAAGGAGGCTTCGGCCGCCGCATCACCCGGGTTGCGGTCCGGGTGGAACTTCATCGCACAGCGACGGTAGGCCTTCTTCAGCTCGTCGTCGGTGGCGGTGCGGGCAACGCCCAGCACTTCGTAGTAATCGCGCTTGCTCATATGGTGAATCTGGTTCCGGAAAGTCGGGATTCGTCAAAGCGGAAGAGCGGAACCAGGTCCGCTCTTGCGTCGGGCGCCCCGACACGCCGGTGGGCGGTCAGGACCCTGATGCGACAACGGGACGCTGATGGCCAGCGTCCCGTGTCGGTCCGGATCAGGACTTCTTGTCGTCCTTGACTTCGGTGAACTCGGCGTCGACCACGTCGTCCTGCGCCTTGCCGGCGTTGCCGGCGTCGGCACCCGGGGCACCGCCCTGGTCGGCCGAAGCAGCGGCGAACAGCGACTGGCCGGCTTCCTCCAGCACCTTCGACTTGGCTTCGATCTGTGCCTTGTCGTCACCCTTCATCGCGGTTTCCAGGTCGGCCAGGGCCGCCTCGACCTTGCCGATGACATCGCCGCCGACCTTGCTGCCGTGCTCGGTGATGGCACTGCGGGTGCCGTGGATCAGGGCATCGGCCTGATTGCGGGCCTGCACCAGCTCCTGGAACTTCTTGTCTTCTTCGCGGTTGGCTTCCGCGTCGGCGACCATGCGTGCGATCTCTTCCTCGGACAGACCCGAACCGGCCTTGATCTCGACCTTCTGTTCCTTGTTGGTCTTCTTGTCCTTGGCCGACACGTGCAGGATGCCGTTGGCGTCGATGTCGAAGGACACTTCCACCTGCGGCAGGCCACGCGGAGCCGGCTCGATGCCGGACAGGTCGAACTTGGCCAGCGACTTGTTGAAGCGGGCCTGCTCGCGCTCACCCTGCAGCACGTGCACGGTCACGGCCGACTGGTTGTCCTCGGCGGTGGAGAACACCTGCGAGGCCTTGGTCGGGATGGTGGTGTTCTTCTCGATGATCTTGGTGAACACGCCGCCCATGGTTTCGATACCCAGCGACAGCGGGGTCACGTCCAGCAGCAGCACGTCCTTGACGTCGCCGCCCAGCACGCCGCCCTGGATCGCAGCGCCCAGTGCCACGGCTTCGTCCGGGTTGACGTCCTTGCGCGGTTCCTTGCCGAAGAATTCGGTCACCGCCTGCTGCACCTTCGGCATGCGGGTCTGGCCACCGACCAGGATCACTTCGCTGATGTCGCTCGAACGCAGGCCGGCATCGTTCAGGGCGACGCGGCACGGCTCGATCGACTTCTTGATCAGGTCTTCCACCAGTGCTTCCAGCTTGGCGCGGGTCAGCTTGATGTTCAGGTGCTTCGGACCCGAGGCGTCAGCGGTGACGTACGGCAGGTTCACTTCGGTCTGCTGGGCGCTGGACAGCTCGATCTTGGCGCGCTCGGCAGCGTCCTTCAGGCGCTGCAGGGCCAGCGGATCCTTGCGCAGGTCGATGCCCTGGTCCTTGTTGAATTCTTCAACCAGGTACTCGATGACGCGGTTGTCGAAGTCTTCGCCGCCCAGGAAGGTGTCGCCGTTGGTGGCCAGCACTTCGAACTGCTTCTCGCCGTCGACGTTGGCGATCTCGATCACCGAGACGTCGAAGGTGCCGCCGCCCAGGTCGTACACCACGATCTTGCGATCCTTGTTGTCGCCCTTGTCCAGGCCATAGGCCAGCGCGGCCGCGGTCGGCTCGTTGATGATGCGCTTGACGTCCAGGCCGGCGATGCGGCCGGCATCCTTGGTCGCCTGGCGCTGGCTGTCGTTGAAGTAGGCCGGCACGGTGATGACCGCTTCGGTGACCTTCTCACCGAGGAAGTCCTCGGCGGTCTTCTTCATCTTCTCCAGCACCTTGGCCGAGATTTCCTGCGGGGCCATCTTCTTGCCATCGCTGGTCGACACCCAGGCATCGCCGTTGTCATGGGCCAGGATGCTGTACGGGACGTGGGCGATGTCCTTCTGCACTTCGGCGTCGGTGAACTTGCGGCCGATCAGGCGCTTCACCGCGTAGAAGGTGTTCTTCGGGTTGGTGACGGCCTGGCGCTTGGCCGAGGCGCCCACCAGGACTTCGCCGTCCTTGGTGTAGGCGACGATCGACGGGGTGGTGCGATCGCCTTCCGAATTCTCGATGACGCGGGCCTTGCCGCCGTCCATGATCGCCACGCACGAGTTGGTGGTGCCGAGGTCGATACCAATGATCTTGCCCATGGGGGAGACTCCTGAGGATGCTTGTTGGGGTCAGTCCGGCCGTTCGGCCGGTGGATGAATACGATGTGGGGGAGGCTCGTGGAACATTCAAGCCATCTCCCGAACGCTGTGTTTCCGGTCGCCCGGCGCGTTCAGCGTCGGGCCGGGTGACGGGACATTCCCGCCTTCCGGCCCTGGAGGGGTCAGTCGGCGGCCACCACCACCAGCGCCGGCCGCAGCAGGCGCTCGTTGAGCAGGTAACCCTTCTGGAACACGGTCACCACGCTGCCCGGGGCGGCGTCTGGGGCCGGCACCTGGCTGATGGCCTGGTGGTGTTCCGGGTTGAACGGCTGGCCGATCGGGTCCAGCAGGACCAGCCCGTTGTCGGCGGCAACCTTCAGCAGCTGCTTGTAGGTCAGCTCCAGGCCCTCGCGCAGCGGATGCGGGTCATCGCCGGCCGCCTTCAAGCCGGCATCCAGGCTGTCGAACACCGGCAGCAGCTCGCCCAGCAGCTTCTCGTTGGCGAACTTGCGGGCCTGCTCGATGTCACGGGCAACGCGCTTGCGCTGGTTCTCGAGGTCGGCGCGCTCACGCAGCGCATCGGCCTTGATCTGCTCGACCTCGGCGCGCAGGCGCTCCACTTCGTCGTTGACGCCGGCGGCGGCGGCCGCATCGGCGGCAGTCTGCTGGGATTCGATATCTGGATGTTCGTGGTTCATGTCTGGGTCCCTGGCGGTCAGTCTCCGCCTCCACCCACCCTAGTGTGGGCGGGATGCTGCGTTTCAAGCGTCGGATGTTCCAGGAGTGCGCCCGGCTGGCGAAAACGCCGCGCCGAGTACATCGGCAGTAGCCTGGACCAGCGGGATCATCCGGTCGTAGGCCATCCGCTTGGGGCCGATCACGCCCAGCACGCCCAGCACCTGGCCATTGGCCGTGTAAGGGGCAGTGACTAGCGAGACGCCCTGCAGCGGCATCATCCCGGTCTCCTCGCCGATGAAGATGCGCACGCCGGGCGCCTGGATGGTCCGCTCCAGCAGCTGCAGGATCTCGCGCTTGCTGGAGAACAGCTCGAACAGCTCGCGCAGCCGCTCCAGGTCGGACAGGTCCTGCACCCCCATCAGACGGGTCTGCCCGGCCACCAGCATGTCGTCGGCCGCCGGCTGCAGGGCCTGCTCGGCCAGCTCGATGCTGTGCGCCAGCAGCTGCTCCAGCTCCGAACGGGCATCACGCAGTTCCAGCAGCAGGCGGGTGCGGATCTCGGCCATCGGCAGGCCGGCGAAATGCGCGTTGAGGTAGTTGGCGACCTGTTCCAGCTGGCCCGGCGCGAACTCCTGGCGGGTCTCGATGACCCGGTTCTGCACCTCGTTGTCGGCGAACACCAGGATCGCCAGCACCCGGCGCCCGTCCAGCGCCACGAAATCGATCTGGCGGAACGCGAACTGCTCGCGCCGCGGGGCGCTGACCACGCCGACGAAGTGGCTCATCGCCGACAGCAGCTCCGAGGCGCTGCCAAGCAGGGCCTGGGTGCTGCCGCCGCCGGCCAGTTCCTGGCGCAGCCGGGCCAGCTCGCCTTCGCCCGGCGGCTGCATCTGCAGCAGGCTGTCGACGAACACCCGGTAGCCATGTGCGGTCGGGACGCGCCCGGCCGAGGTGTGCGGCGAAGCCAGCAGCCCCAGGTCTTCCAGGTCACCCAGGATGTTGCGGATGGTGGCCGGACTGACCTCCAGCCCGGCCACGCGCGCCAGCGTCTGCGAGCCGACCGGCTCACCGTCCTGGATGTAACGCGCGATCAGCGTGCGCAGCAGATGGCGCGCACGCGGGGCAAGCTGGTCGGGAGAACCGTGCATGGAATCAACCTGTGAGACACGGACACTAGATAATGGCGGCGGATCACCTTGGCAAGTCATTGGACCTCCCGCGCCCGCGTGCTAGCGTTGCGCGGCTGCTGACACCCCCTTACCCATGCTCAGACATCTTTCGATCAAGGATTTCGCCGTCGTCCGCGCCACCGAACTGGAGTTCGGGCCAGGCATGACCGTGGTTTCAGGCGAGACCGGCGCCGGCAAGTCACTGATGGTCGACGCGCTGGGCTTCCTGTCCGGCCTGCGCGCCGACAGCGGCGTGGTCCGCCACGGCGCCGCGCGCGCCGAGCTGTCGGCCGAGTTCGCGCTGGACCAGCTGCAGGCCGCGCGCCAGTGGCTGGCCGACAACGAGCTGGACGACGAGGAGCAGTGCCAGCTGCGCCGCGTGATCCGTGCCGATGGCGGCTCGCGGGCCTGGATCAACGGCCGCCCGGTGACCCTGGCCCAGCTGGCCGACCTGGCCTCGCTGCTGGTGGAGATCCACGGCCAGCACGAACAGCAGGCCCTGCTGACGCGCCCGTCGCAGCTGGCCCTGCTGGACGCCTATGCCGGCAACGAGGACGAGCGCCGCCAGGTGCGCCGCGCCGCTGCGGCCTGGCAGGCGCTGGTCGATGAATCGCTGGCGCTGTCGCAGCAGGGCGACGTCAGTGACCGGATCGGCTTCCTGGAGCACCAGCTGCGCGAACTGGACCGCGAAGACCTGGAACCGGAGTCGATTGCCGCGCTGGGCGCCAGCCACCGCCGCCAGGCCCATGCCAGTGCCCTGCTGAGTGCCTGCCAGGCGGCCAGCAACCAGCTCAATGGCGACGACGGCAGTTCCGCGCTGGACCTGCTGCAGCAGGTGCGCCACGAGCTGTCGCGCCTGATCGAACACGACCCGCGCCTGGGCGAGGTCGACGGCCTGATCGAGAATGCCTCGATCCAGCTGCACGAAGCCCTGTCGCTGCTGGACCGCGTGCATGACGACCTCGACGCCGACCCGGAACAGTTCGAGGAGAACGAGCGTCGCCTCGGCCGCCTGCACGACCTGGCCCGCAAGCACCGTGTGCCGATGGACGAGCTGGGCGCGCAGCGCGAGCGCATGCACGCCGAAGTGGAACAGCTGCGTGGTGCTGACGAACGCCTGCAGCGCCTCGCCGGCGAGATCGACAAGGCCGCTGCGGCGTGGCGCGTGCAGGCCGGGCTGCTGACCGCCAGCCGCCGCGCCGCCGCTGCCGAGCTGTCGGCCACCACCACCGGCATCATCGCCGAGCTGGGCATGGGCGGCGGCCAGTTCCTGATCGAGCTGGAACCGCAGGACGCCGGCAAGCCCGACCCGCAGGGTGCCGAGCGCGTGGAATTCCTGGTGGCGGCCAATGCCGGGCAGCCACCGCGTGCCCTGCGCAAGGTGGCCTCGGGTGGCGAACTTTCGCGCATCTCGCTGGCCATCGAAGTGGCCGCGCTGGACCTGGATGCAGTGCCGACCATGGTGTTCGACGAAGTCGACTCCGGCATCGGTGGCGCGGTGGCGGACATCGTCGGCCAGAAGCTGCGCGCCCTTGGCGAGAAGCGCCAGGTGCTGTGCGTGACCCACCTGCCGCAGGTCGCCTCGAAGGGCCATGCCCATTACCGGGTCAGCAAGGCCCCGGTGGAAGGCATGACCCAGAGCGCAGTGGAAAAGCTGGACAGCAAGGCGCGCGAGGAAGAACTGGCGCGCATGCTCGGCGGCGTGGAAGTGAGCAAGGAAGCGCGCGCCGCCGCACGCAAGCTGCTGCAGGTGTAACGCCGGCCGAGCCGAGCATTGGCTCGGCTTCCGCACGGTAGTGCCGGCCGCTGGCCGGCACCCTGATGCGGGTGGATGAAGATCATGAGGTTGCCGGCCAGCGGCCGGCACTACCCCTGTGGCTGCGTCAGATCGACGTTCTCCACCAGGAAATCAAGAAACGCGCGCACCCGCAGCGGCAGGTAGCCGCCCTGCCCCAGGAACACCGCGTGCACCTCTTCCAGGTCACCGGGATTGGCGTCCTCCAGCACCGGCAGCAAGCGCCCGGCGGCAATGTCCTGCTGCACCTGGAATGCTGCCAGCCGCGCCATGCCCAGCCCACCCAGCACCAGCTGGCGCAGCGCATCGCCGTTGCTGGCGCGCGCGTTGCCACTGGGCAGCAGCATGCGTTCGCGCCCGTCCTGCAACAATGGCCAGCCCTGCATCGCGCGCGCATGGCCGATATCCAACCGGTTGTGCGACTGCAGCTCCTCGGCAGTGCGTGGCAGCCCGTGCCGCTGCGCGTAGGCCGGTGCAGCCACGATCATCATCCGCGTCGCACCCAGCCGCCGCGCCACCAGGCTGGAGCTCTTCAGTGGACCGGCCCGCACCGCCACGTCGGTGCGCTGCTCAAGCAGGTCGATCACCTCGTCATTGAGGGTCAGGTCCACGCCTACCTGCGGGTTGCGTTCGAGGAATGCCGGCAGCAGCGGCAGCAGGAAATGCTGGCCGAACGGCACGTTGGAGTTTACCCGCAGCCGTCCGCGCGGCTCGGCATGGGCACTGGCACAGCGCTCGGCCTCCTCCAGGTCGGCCAGCACGCGCAGGCCGCGCTCGTAGAACGCGCAGCCTTCCGGGGTCAGCTGCAGCTGGCGGGTGGAGCGTTGCAGCAGGCGCGTACCCAGCCGCTGCTCCAGCCGGGCCACCAGCTTGCTCACTGCTGACGGCGTCATGTCCAGGGTGCGTGCGGCGGCGGAGAAGCCACCGGTCTCGATCACCCGCACGAACACTTCCAGTTCGCCGGATCGGTTGATGTCGGGTCGCGCCATGGCGATGAATCCAGTTCACAGATGATTGTCCATACGCAGTCTAGTTCACAGATGACCCCGGAATCACCATGGCGTTCCCTCCCACCTGGATTGCCCGATGAACCGCTTGAGCCAGCTCACCGCCACCGCCCTGCTCGCCCTGTCCGGCGTCGCCAGTGCCGCATCCGCCCCGCACTGGGTCGCCAGCTGGCAGGCCAGCCCGCAACCGGTCTGGGACGCGGATTTCCTGTTCCCGACCCTGGTTCCGGCCACGCTGCAGGACCAGACCTTCCGCCAGACCGCGCGCATCAGCCTGGGCGGGTCCCGGCTGCGGGTGCGGCTGAGCAATGCCTACGGCACCCAGCCGCTGCGGATCGGGGCGGCCAGCGTGGCCGCGGGCGCGGGCGCCACCCCGCAACCGCTCAGCTTCGACGGCCAGCCTGGGGTGTTGATCGGTGCCGGTCAGGAACGGCTGAGCGATCCGCTGGCGGTGGCCACGGAAGACCACCAGGCGCTGCAGGTCAGCGTCTTCGTGCCGGGGCCGACGCCGGTGCAGGCGTTCCATTGGGACGGCCGCCAGACCAGCTGGATCGCCGGCGGCAATCAGGCCCGGGCGCGCGACCTGCAGGGTGCCAGTTCCACTACCGCACGCCTGTTCCTCACCGGGATCGAGGTCGAGGCCGCCGCCAGTGCGCGTAGCGTGGTGGTGATTGGCGACTCGATCACCGACGGCGCCACCGCCAGCCTCGACCAGGACCAGCGCTGGACCGACCATCTGGCCGCGCGTCTGGCACCGCGCGGCGTCGCGGTGGTCAACGCGGGCATTTCCGGCAATCGGCTGCTGAGCGACGGCATGGGCGAGTCGGTTCTGGCCCGCCTGCGGCGTGACGCACTGGATCAGCCCGGCGTCGCCAGCGTCATCGTGCTGATCGGCATCAACGACATCAGCTGGCCCGGTACTGCCTTCGCCCGCGCGCAGCCCCGGCCCAGCCTGCCCGAGCTGCAGGCCGGCTATCGTGCCCTGGCCGAACAGGCCCACCGGCGGGGTCTACGCATATTCGGCGCCACCCTGATGCCGTTCGCGGGCGCCCTGCCCGGCACGCCGCTGGACGACTACTACCACCCGGACAAGGAGGCCCTGCGCCAACAGCTCAATGCATGGCTGCGCAGCAACAGCCCGTTCGACGCGGTGATCGACCTGGACGCGGCGCTGCGCGACCCGGCCGATCCGTCACGGATGGCCGCCGCCTACGACTCCGGCGACCACCTCCACCCGGGGGATGCCGGCAACCGGGCGATGGCCGAGGCGGTGGACCTGGAGATCCTGCTCGATTGCAAGGGGTCAGAGCCCTTTGCTGGCGCAAAGGGATCCGACCCCGCAGAGCGCCCGGGGCCGGCCCCCTTTCCTGGAGGGAAAGGGCCCTGACCCCGGCAACGAAAAACCCCGGGCAAGCCCGGGGTTTCGTCGCTAGCGGCTGGCCGGAACGGCCTACTTGCGCTTCTTGCGCACGTAGAGCACCAGCGAGTGTTCTTCCAGCTCATAGCCGTGATCGGCCGCGATCTTGCGCTGCAGCTCCTCGATCTCATGGCTTTCGAATTCGATGATCTTGCCGCTGTCCACGTCGACCATATGGTCGTGGTGGCCACCACGGTCCAGCTCGTAAACGGCCTGGCCACCCTCGAAATTGTGCTTGAGCACGAGGCCGGCGGCCTCGAACTGGGTCAGCACCCGGTAGACCGTCGCCAGGCCGATCTCGTCGCCATGCTCGAGCAGCTGGCGGTAGATGTCCTCGGCGGTCATGTGGTGCTGGTGGTGCTGGGCATTGCGCTGTTCGAGCAGCGCCAGGATCCGCATCCGCGGATGGGTCACCTTCAGGCCGACTTTACGCAGGTCGTGGGTTTCCATAGGTCTCCGTTCATTGGCGATTTAGCGCCAGCTGCCTCGGATTGGGTCGCGGTGGCACGCCGGGAGTGTATCATCGGTTTGATTTCCCCAACCGCCAGTCCCGATGCGCAATCTCCTGTTGGTCGCCGCCGTCGCCCTGTCCACCACCGGGTGCGGCATCATCTACAAGCAACCCATCTATCAGGGCAACCTGATCCGGGAAGATGCCGTGGCCAAGCTGCAGGTCGGGCAGAGCAAGCAGCAGGTCACCGCGCTGCTGGGCACCCCGTCCATCCCCGACCCGTTCCACGCCCAGCGCTGGGACTACACCTCCAGCCAGCGCGTGAACCGCCTCGGCCGCACCGAAGTGAAGAACTTCGTGGTGTTCTTCGAGAATGACGCCGTTACCCGCTGGGAAGGCGACTACTTCCCGGGCAACGACAAGGCCCTGGCCCAGCAGACGGTGCGCCAGTTCGGCCGCAACCTGCCGAAGGACAAGAAGAAGAAGGGCCGCTGAGGCCTGCCCGTCCGCAGGGACGGGTTGCCGGGATCAACCGCCGAGCGCGCGACGCCGGCGGTTGTCCTTGGGGTCGGCCAGCAGCGGGCGCAGCAGCTCGATGCGGTCCCCGTCCAGCAGCGCCTGCTGTGGACGGGCCAGCACGCCATGCACCGCGGCGGCCGGACAGTCGGCACTACCTTCCAGCGCAGCGGCGGCGATGGCGTCGGCCACGGTCGCTCCCTCTTCCAGCTGCAGGTGGCGCGACAGCACGCGCTCCGGCCAGGCCAGCACCACCTCGACCTCGATCATCGCTCAGCCCTCGTCGGCGACGCGGACGAAATCATTGACCATGCGATCGGCCAGTCCCTGGAAGCCGATCGCCAGGGCCGGACCGAGCAGGCGCGAGCTGGGTTCGAACTCCAGGGTCAGGGTGACCTTGCACGCATCCTCGGCCAGCGCATGGAATTCCCAGCGGCCGTGCAGCTGCTTGAACGGGCCATCGCGCAGCTGCATGTCGATGCTGTGCGGGCGCTGCAGGGTGTTTTCAGTCTGGAACCAGGTACTGAACGAGCCCAGGCCCAGGTCCAGGCGCGCCACCAGCCGGTCCTCGCCCTGCTCCAGGATCTGGGCAGCCGAGCACCAGCGGAAACGGCGCGGATAGGCCTGGACGTCGTTGACCAGGTCGAACATGCGCGCGGCCGAATGTTCGACCAGGGCGCTGCGGCGGATAGTAGGCATGAATACAGGACGTTTCGGCAATCGACCGGGCGGGCCCGAATCGGAGACAATACGGAAATGAGCAAGAACAGCGGCAAGGATAAAGCAAAGAGCGCGACGGCCAACAAAACCATCGCGTTGAACAAGCGTGCCCGCCACGAGTACCACATCGAAGAGCGCTTCGAGGCCGGCCTGGCCCTGCAGGGCTGGGAGGTGAAGTCGATCCGCGCTGGCCGCGGCAACATCATCGACGCCTACGCCTATGTGAAGCACGGCGAGATCTTCCTGATCGGCGCGCAGATCACCCCGTTGATCCAGGCCTCCACCCACGTGGTGGCCAATGACCGGCGCGAGCGCAAGCTGCTGCTGCACCGGAGCGAGATCGACAAGCTGGTCGGCAAGGTCGAGCGCGATGGCTACACGATCGTGCCCACTGCGATGTACTGGAGCAAGAACAAGATCAAGCTCGAAGTCGCGCTGGCCAAGGGCAAGCAGACCCACGACAAGCGCGATGCAGCCAAGGACCGCGACTGGGCGATCGAGAAGCAGCGTGTGATGCGTCGCGGCAACCGCGACGCATGACCGCCCCCATCGGCGCCATGGTGACTGCCAGCGCCGATGAAACGCGCACGTTGTGCGCGCGCCTGCTGGCCTTCAACCAGGCCCACGGCGGCGATTCACTCGATGAGACTCCAGTCCGCCTGGCCTGGCATGACGAGCACGGCGCGCTGCGCGGTGGTGTGCTGGCCGACGTCTGTGCCGGCTGGCTGCAGGTACATGTGCTGTGGGTGGATCCGGAACTGCGCGGGCAAGGCATCGGCCAGCGCCTGCTGGCGGAAGCAGAAGCCGCCGCGCGCCAGCTTGGCGCCCGCAACGTGATGCTGGATACCTTCGACTGGCAGGCCGAAGCTTTCTACCTGCGGCAGGGCTACACCGTCTATGGGCGGCTGCCCGATTGCCCGCCCGGGCACGAGCGGATCTACCTGCGCAAGCCATTGTCAGGTTCCTGACCGCGGCCGCGGAAACCGCCGACCGGTCACCCTGCCAGCACGCCCTGCCCGCGCATGCGCGGTGCCAGCGCTGCGTGCATCACGGCTAGGTGCATCACCACTGCCAGTTCCGGCGCATGCCGGTCATCGCCGGCGCGCCACCGCTGCGCCAGCTGGGCCGCGTCGGCCGGCAGCAGGGCCAGCAGCTGGGCGTCATCCAGCGAATCGGCCGCGCCCTGGAGCTGCCGCGCCATCTGTCGCGCCTGCCATACATGCACGCCGATGCTGAGGCTGGCCAGCGACATCAGGACCACGGCCAGCCCGTGCTCGAACCATTGCGACAGCACTTCCGGCCCCCACAGCAGGGCCGCCAACACGGCCAGGCCCGGCAGGCGCCAGCCCAGCCAATGGATGCGACCGCGCTGCGACCAGTGCACAACCACCGCACTGGCCACCAATGCCGCGGCCGCAGTCGCCGGCAGCTCGGTCAGCGCGGTGGCCGCAAGCAACACCGCCAGCACCGCCCAGACCCAGCCGGGCGGCAGGGCGCGCCGCTGGTAGTCGGCACCGACCGGCCCGATCAGCTGCCGCAGGCTGCGTTGTTGGCTTGCATCGGTCACCCACAGTCTCCGTGTCTGTCCTGGCCCGGATGGTCGCCGCCAGTGTGTCGCAAATTCGTGCCAATGACGTTACCAATCCGCTATGCCGCTGGCTCTACAACATGTTGTGGATTGCCACGGTGACTGTTCAGCTGTTTTGGCGTAGCATTGGCAGCGTTGGGCAGGCACTGGCCGTGGCGACACGAAACAGGCCTTGTACCTTGCAGAACTTGAAGAAACCGGGGGTGCATTGTCCCCGTGACGCCATCGGCGCCGGTTTCCAAAACCCAGAAATAATGAAGCCCATCAGTGCCTTAGCTTGATGGGCTTTTTTGCTCATAACTGCCGCATGGTCAGGAATGGGCATGGATTGGCAGCAACATGCCAGCTTTTCCGCCAGCTTTTGAAGCTGGCACCCAGCTGCGATCACCGCGCCGGCGGATCTCCGAGTTGCTGGTTCTCGTCTTCCAACGCTCTGATGTGATTGCCGATCAGCTTCTGCAGTTCCTCGTACTTGTCCGACAGGCCGAACCAGATTTCCTCAGCTTGCTCTTGCCCAGTTCGTACCGACTGGGTTTCGACCACGTCTGAAATGAGGGCATCAAGAAGGGTCGACACATCCGACGAGTGAAGTCGTGCTCTAAGCGGAACAAGGTCAGCCAACGCTTTTCGAAAATCTTCGTTGAGATCTTTCGAAATGCGACTCTTTTCCCACCCTGATGAATCGGGTGAGGATGCCGCCAGAACGCGCTCCATGTGACACAGTGAACACTGCCGCACAAGATGGGTGACCATGGGCTGCAGCGTCAGCAGATTTGCACGCTCAGCCTCCAAGCGCCTCATCCGCAGCACGTCATATCGCTGCTCACGTCGCAGTTCCTTGTCGTGTCTTCTTCGCCCCTTCTCCGTCAGGTAGTCCTGAAACCACTTCAGAACGAAGCCCAGGATCAGGGTGATCACCGGCACCAGCCATTTCCAGTCGTAGGCATCATTGGCACCTGTGGCCGCGCACGAGACTCTGACCGTCGCCACGAAGAGAGCTTCCAGCATCCTCAATTCTCCTAGGACCTTCTGCCATCCCACCTGAAGCTCCGGCCGTTCACCGCGGCCCTCTGGACGCTACTCTCGGATCGTCATCTGCTGGCCAACCACCTCGTGAAACCGGAATGGATGTTTGCCCAGTCTAACGTTCAGCTCGTCCACCCGTTTCGACCATTCAGCCTCTTGGCCGGGTTCAACCGATCGTTTCATTTCCAGCGACCATGCATCTAAATCCGCGAAGAAGCTGTTGCGCAGATATTCTCCGGCAGCGTCACTGAAGAGATACTGCGCCTGCCAGGAAGCGTGAAGGGCACTCATCCGCAGCGGCCTGGTGAATTCGCGCCCCTCTATTGATTCGGAGTAGATTCGCTCCACTTCGCGCCAGAGACTCCAACGTCGATCGAACAAATCAACCTTGATCTTGTGTCGGGCGGTCAGCCAGTTCCTCCACGTCAAGTAGAGGACGAACAGTGGCGTGAAGAGGGCTGCTGCCTTCAGCAAGCCAGCGACGTGGCGATCTGCTTGCAACAGGGCGTCGCTCGGTAGATGCCCGGCAAAGCCCATCCAATATCCCGCCCATGCTGTGCCGCAAGCAATCACCACTGCGGCGACTGCAAATGCCATCCCTTGCCATCGTCCGGACATGAGTGCTCCCTGCATTTCGTTCAGGAACTCTAGCAGAGGCGTGCTTGCCAAGAAACCGAGCTGCATTCAACGCTGATCGAGAGTGAAGGGTCTCCACGCCTCGCTATCCCATCCACCCGAACGGTGGATCGGTGCCCACCTTGGCCAGCCTGTTTGCCCGCACGGCTGCTCGCCAGGTCGTGATCTTGGCGACGTCTTCCCGCAATCGAGCCTCGTGCCTTGCCACCCAGAGCTCGGCGCCAGCGCGGCCCTGATCGTAGCTGCTGCAGCGGCGCCACGGTCCGCCAGTACCATTTCTGTGTCGATCAAGGGTTACCACCCAGGAACCATCGTCCACGCGCTGCGACAGGGCGACGATCCAGACTTCGCAGGCGATCACGGTCAGCGGATCGCCCGGACTGCTGGCAGAGCGTGTGGTCCAGTAGAAGGAGTCGGGAAGCGGCATGGCCGGCAGGATACGAATGGCGGTCGCAGCAGCTGCGATTGTGAGCACTCTATTGCCACGCCACTGTCGCTCCCCTCCTATGCAGCGAGCTGGTGCTCGTAGAAGGGGTGCCGTTTGTCGTCGAAGATCCGATACAACGCGGCCAGGTCAGCCGGGTCCGGATTGAGCCAGGCGTCGACGTACTCGGGCTTGATGTTGATGATCGTCCGATCATGGCCGGCCGCAGTGACTTCGGGCTCGGGATCATCGGTCATCGCCGCGAACGACAGCAGATCGGGCTCTTTCCCCGCGGGGTCCGACCAGTGTGACCACAGGCAGGCCACCAGCATCGGCTCACCGGTGCGCGGGGTGAACTGCACCACCTGGTTCTTGCCGTCCGGCCCTTCCACGTTCTCGTAGAACGTCTCCACCACCATCAGCCCGTGGGTGTAGCCGAATGCCGGCGCCCAGAATCTCTCCAGGCTATCCCGGCGCGCGTTGTAGGTGCCCGGGAAGCGCTGGTCATAGTTGGCCGGCCTCCCCGCCAGGCGGCACTGGTAGCGCATGGGCTTGATGACCAGCTTGCTGCCCTCGGAAATGATCACCAGGGCGTAGACCCCGGGGAAAATCCGGCTGTCGCGGCCCTTCGGTTCGGAGCGTTTGAGGTCGGCCAGCTTCGCCAGGGCCCGGTCGATCTTGTTGCCAGCAATCCTCACGTCTTCCCAGGCCTTCTTGGTCTCCTTCACCTGCAGCGCGCGCTCGGCATCCGCCAGGCGCTTCCGGTTCGCGAAGAGCTCCTGCTCCAGGATGGCGGCCTCGGCACGGTTCCACTGTTCGATCTCGGCCCAGACCGCGAGCTCGGCCGGGCTGGCGCCGGCGCGGAACGCATCATCCATCGCCTTCGGCGTCTTCGGCCGCTTCTTCCACGGATCATGGGCATGCAGCGCGGCGAACTCCTGCAGGGAGATCGTGGCGCCGGTCATGCGGACCAGCTTCTGATAGGCGGCGGTGATCTGGGCGGAGTAACACTGGCCGGATTACACCATGCCGGGATTATGACGATGTGAGTTGTGAGCGGGCCAACCGCACCGCACCACACCTCTGGGAGCGAGACACATGAGAATACTGGCCCTGTCAACCTGGCGCATTGCAGGGCGCGGCGTTTGGTCGCTCAGGGCTAATCCGAGCAAAAAAGCTAGCAAGCCCCATTTCGATGACTGCCCAACCATGGCTATTCAGGCAGGCACATCGCGCGCCTGCCGTACATACTGGCCTTCCCGACACCCCTTTACTATGTCTTTGATAGATCCCGGGAAAAGACATACTTCTTTGCGCTTGCACGCATCCACAAATTCAGATCTCTTACACGATTCGCATCCATGACAAAGCTGCGAGATCCCTGTAACAAAATCTCACGGGGACCAATTGGAATAAAGCCAAGCTCACCTATGCTATCTGGAACCACGAAGTTGAGATGAGTGGAACGAACCACTCCCCACTGAACGTCGTCCAAGTTGCGGGTAGCCCAGACCACACTACCCATTAGCCGGACACTCGAAACCATACGGGATTCAAAAACACCATTACTTTGGAACAATATTCCCATCTTATCCAACCGCTGCTGCTCATCCTCTTCAATTTCCAGAGCTTCGCCGCTCGCGAACCGAATATTTGCGGGAGGCTCGTCCCTTAGCCGCTCTCGCTCTCTTATTAGGGCATAAAATTGTGTAGCAAGCAGGCTATCGGAACCAGATAGGTTTTCAACAGACCGCGACTCCACCCGATCAACGAGCAACTTGAAATCACCCTCCACCTTCTTCGTGGTGGCCCCTGACTCACCAAGTTGTGACCACACTCGATTCACGCAGAAAATTGGATTATCGGGACGAAGCCTGCACTGCTTCGCCTGCTTAACGATGAAGCAATCTACGAATCCATCTCGATCAACATGCCGTGCAATCAACGATCGTGGCAGAACATGCTGATTTTTCGTGAGCCCGTGAGGATTGCGCCGACCGCTTTCACCAACCAATTTTCAGCCCTTTTCTATAGCCAAGTTGAATAATCGTACCAAACTAAACCATCGAGAGTAGAGCTGCGCCACAGGCAACATGGGGCCGCCGTGGCAGCCCCGTGGATCCTTACAGGTCCGGCAGGCCCAGTCGTCGTCGCAGCGCGGCCAGGAGGACGATCGAAGTCCGAACCAGCGCGTGCTGGTCACGGGTCAGCTGGTCATACATGTCCAGCATCTCCGGGGAGATCTGCCCTACCCGGCCTGCCCTGAAGGCCTCCATCGAGACCACCTGAGCTTTGTGGCGCTCATCTTCCATGCCCTTCTCCAGCGTGTGGCGGCGTGAGTGCCGCCCCCTGGATGCCTTGGGCACCACCTCCAGGCCTGTTGCAGGGGAAAGAAAACCAGCACCAGTCTCCGTGGGCTGGCCCTTCCCCTGCTCTCCTTTCCAATGGCCACTACCTGCGAGTCCTTCTTGTCCATCGGTTACTGACCCCTGTATCGGTAACGCCGGCACCAGCGCCGGCGCCTTCACATTGCTTTCATCTCGACTGATCCGATGGGGCCACTACGTTCCACCAATCACTCCGTCACGGCTTTATTCAGCCGTGCGGCCAGCTTGGGGTTGAGCACGATGCCGGCCTCGGCCCTGGCGCTGTAGCGGGCCCGGTTCTTGATGGACTGCTCCAGGCCGCTCGAGGTGATGGCCAGCTCCGGATTTGCCTTGTTGAAGTCACCGATCTTGCGGAGCACCGAAGCACGGTCGCTGGCGTCACCGTTGCGCAGGGCCATGGCGAAGGCGTTCACCAGCGACTTGCGGCGGTCGAGGATGTGCTGCTCGTAGTTCTTCAGCGCGCGGGTGGTCTCGTATTGGCGGGACACCTTCTCAGGGGCGAAGCCGTTGGCCTGCAGCAGGATCTCCCAGGGCGACAGATCCTCAACTACGGGATCGCCGCGCAGGGTATTCACGCCTTGGGTGGCGTAGCGGCCAGCCTTGATCATGTCCTTGAGCACCTTGGGCAGCATGGTTTCGACGCCGCGCACGATGTGGCCCTCGTCGACCTGCTGCTTGCCGACCAGCACGTTCTTCAGTACACCGCCCATCGGCCCCGCGGCCTGCTCGAGCAGGTTGTTGAACATGCCGCGGCCGTCGAGCTCCCGATCGGCGTCGCGGATCCACAGGCTGTCCAGTCCGACACGGCCGGAAATGTTCGCGCCGGTCAGCTTGTCGGCAGGGCCGTGCAGCAGCAGATCCGCCCCGCTCTGCCCCAGCATGCCGGTGAGGAAAGCCCGTAGCTCGGTCTCGGCATCCCAAGGTTCGTCGTCATCCCCGAAGGTGGCCTGGATCCCGTTCAGCGCTCCCATGATCATGCCCATCATCGGCAGCCCCATGGAATCCATGAGCCATGACGCGGAAGTCACACCCCAACGCGCGCCGGCCATGGACGGCCGACGAGGACGAAATGCTGCGGATCAACTGGCCGCGGTTCCCTGCTTTTCTGATCGCCCACGTCCTCGAGCGACCCAGGGCCGCGGTGTACCGGCGGGCAGCGGTGCTGGGCCTGCAGAAGGCCAAGGACTTCCACACCCAGCCGCTGGCTGCGCTGTGGAACGGGACGCAGGAGCCGGGATCAATCGCGTCACGAATCAAGCCCGGGGCCACACCGGCGAACAAGGGGCTGCGCCGACCTGGCTGGTATGCAGGCCGGATGCGGGAAACCCAGTTCAAGAAGGGTCGGCCGGCCAGCGAGGCGCGCAACTACGTGCCGATCGGGACCGAGAAGGTCGATCCGAAACGGAAGGTGCTGATGCGCAAGGTCACAGACGACCCTGCCCTGTTCCCGGTCAATCGCTGGCGCCCTGTGCACGTCCTGGTCTGGGAGGTGGCAAACGGCCCGGTACCGGAGGGACACATCGTGGTGTTCCGGCCCGGGCTGAAAACGCTGGTCGCCGCCGAAATCACTGCTGATCGCCTCGAGGCCGTAACCCTCGCCGAGAACATGCGGCGCAACAGCTACCACAACCGATTCCCGCCGGAACTGAAAGAGCTTGTCCACCTGAAGGCGCGGATCACCCGCCGGGTCAGGAGGCGAACCAAGGAGCAACAACATGAAGAACAAGGTCAGTGACGTCCGCGATCACCTGGTCGCCATGCTCGAACTGCTGGGCGACGACAACCTGAATACCGAGAAGATGAGCCAGGTCATCGAGCGCGCCAAGGCCTCGACGATTGTGGCCACCACCTATATCGGCGCGGTGAAGGTCGAGCTCGACGCAATCCGGTTGGCGCACGAGACCGGGAACCTGATGGCGGCGGTTGCCGAGCTCCAACAGATTCCCTCGCTGCCGGCGGGCCAGAGGCGTTGACGATGACCGCCAAACAACCCACAACGACCTTCGGCCGTGACATGGCCACGGGCCCGGACCACACATCCGTCGCGGGAATCGTGGACGGCAAGGTCATCAACGTCCGCCATCTGCCTCGCCAAGACCCGCTCACAAAAAAGTCGGAGGTGCTCCAGGTGCTGCAGGCCGGCGGCCGCATCGCCGCGGGCCACCGGCCGGGGCTGTTTCAGCTGCTCGCCGCCGACCACAGCCCGATAGCCGCTTGGCAAACCGCCCTCCGGGCCGCCCAACTCCCCTCCGAGACCCCACCCACTCAGGCGGGAGAGACGCCATGATCGGCTTCGATGTTGCCCTGCATTCTCGATCTAAACATCAGTCACGGCAGGCGCCCTTCGTCTTCTCAGCTGAAGAATCAAAGCACCACAATCAGCAGGGAATCTGACACCACTGCAGAGAAATCACTCGTCTTGGCCGCTGAGCTTCCTCATCTCAGCGAGAAGCCTTTCAGTCTCGACCCGTTTCATAGTTTTTTCAGCGCGATCGTCTGCTCTCGTCTCCAAGTCCTCATTCTCTTTGGAACCGATCCAATCACGCAAAGACTCAATCAGTGCCTTCAACGAAACGGCTACATCAATGAAAATGGGCTGAAGCTGACTCGAATCCGTTGCGTTCTTTTCAACACCAGCTTCGATCAGCTCCTGTCTCAGCCTTATGCCACCGATTTGCGAGTAACACTTGGCGAGATCTTCACATGTCCGAGCAGAGAGCACACGACTGTATGGGACCAGCTCGGGGAGACTTCCATGGTCCAACGACTTCAGAAGGCCAATGGCATTCCGCCTCAAGCCCACCTCATCCGAGGGAAATTTCGGCTTGGTTTCGAGCAAGATGCGTCCCGCCGTGACATTGACGTATCGAGCCCTCAGATCTTCAAGCACGATCTGGGCGATCACCTTGGCTTTGGCTTCCGCTTCAGTCTTCCGACGAACCTCGGAGAAACCAGCAACGAGAAGTGCAACCGCAGCTGCGGCGAGCGAGCCAATGGCCCCCCAAGCCGTCCAGTCCGTTTCAAGTACAAAACAAGAAGTAATCGGATCCACGACTTTTTCTGCTCCAGCAGCTCGCTTAAGAAGGCCAGCATTCTGCCACGTCACCATGTTGTTGGTGCCAATAGCCCATTGAAGAGACCATTGGTCACCACGGAAAGCAGGACTGGCATCGTCTCTCGTGCAACTGAGCAAAGCCAAACTACTCATCGCGCATGTAGAGCACGCCATTTCCGATTGACAGTACGCGCCTTCGCTCGGCCGTCAAGCACGCTCGCGAACTCCGTCGGCCCTACTGGCGGAGCCGCGTGAGCATCCAGGCTCCCTCAGCGCGAGGATTGTCGAGGGTCGCATCCCCCGCGATCCTGCGACCAGTCAGATTCGTCACGCTCAAGCAGTTCGAAGCGTTGACCGGTTACACGGTCGACGCCATCAATTCGAAGATCAAGCGTGGCGACTGGTTGGAAGGCGCGGTGTTCATCAAAGCGCCCGATGGAAGAAACCTGATCGATCTGGAGGGGTACGAAGAGTGGGTAGTCCAAGGCAGAGTGGCGTCCGGCCAGTTACACAAGGCAGCATCGAGATAACGTTTCACTACCGCGGCAAGCGCTGCCGCGAACGACTGAAGCTGCCCCCGACCGCACGGAACCTGCGGTACTGCGAAAACCTACTAGGCCAAATCAAGATCGAGATCGAAAAATGCACGTTCGACTACGCCACCCACTTTCCCAGCAGCAAGCGTGCCCGCCAGGTGGCTACCCGTCCTGCAGCCTTGGACAACCTGGAGCAGGTGCTCACCCGGTGGTTGGCGCAGAAGGAGCCCGAGCTCGAGCACAGCAGCCTCATCGGCTACCGGCACATCGTCGAGAACATCCTGGTGCCGCACTGCGGAGCAATCGCGCTGCGTGACTTCGACCGTATCGCCCTGAAGGAGCTGGTGGCCACGTTCGACGAAGCGACGTCGGCCAAGCGCATCAACAACGTCTTGGGCCCGCTCCGCGGCGCCCTCGATGAGGCCGTGGCAGATGACTTGATCCCCAGCAACCCCTTAGACGGCTTCAGGGTGAAGCGCCGCGCCAAGGCCAACGCACGTGAAGAGGTCGATCCCTTCACGCCGGAGGAAGTCCAGGCAATCCTGGCCGCCTGCCGCGAGGACCAGGTCCGCAACTACTGCCAGTTCAACTTCGCCACGGGCCTGCGCACCTCGGAAATGATCGGCCTGTGCTGGTCGGACATCGACTGGCGCAAGGGCACGGTCAAGATCCGGCGCGCCTGGGTCATGGGCAAGATGAAGGCACCCAAGACAGAGTCCGGCGTGCGCGAGGTGCAGCTGCTGCAGCCGGCGATCGACGCCCTGAAGGCTCAGCGGGCCCACACCGCCACCGCGGCGAGTTCGTCTTCCACGATCCCAGAACCAACGCCCGCTGGGGATCGGATCAGAGCATCCGCGCTGGCGAATCGCAGCGCGCGCTGCGCAAAGCCGGCGTGCGGTACCGCTACCCGTACCAGATGCGCCACACCTTCGCCTCCCAAGCGCTCAGCGCCGGTGAGAACGTGATGTGGGTGGCTCGACAGATGGGACACCGCGACTGGACGATCACTGCGAAGAAGTACGGCCGCTGGATTCCATCAATGGTTCCGGATGCTGGTGCTAAGACTGCCGAAGTGTGGTTGACCGCTTCTGCAGCAGCCAACCCAGTGTGAGAGGTCCAGCCCCCGGCGGCATTCTTCCGATCTAGTCCAGGTGGAGGCGATTAGCCCTTAGGCCGAAATTGCACCACATTCTCCAGCCGCGGAGGAAGCAACTCTGCAGGAGTCGTTTCCAAAGCACTTGCCAGGATTGGCAGAGGAAGCCGAGCTTCTGCAGCGAACTGATGAAGGGGGATACCCGCCTCAGCTGACAAATAGTCAGCAGCACGACGGAACAGCCGCGAGGTTTCCCTCTGAACATCGTCGCCCGGCTCTGCGCGACTCCAGTTCCTCTGGCGCTTCTGGATGTTCAGATACTTAACCTGATCTTGGTTAAGAATGCCGAGCACCTGAAGCCTTTTAATGATTGCGGCGACGGAGACACCCCACCTCTTCTTCAACAACAGGAGGGCATCCAAAGAGGTGCTATAGACATCCTTTAGAAACGACTCAGCCGGCAGCATCAAGGCACCCGCAAACCGCCAAGCCTGGTCTTCAACCAACCGGAATGTCTCAATGTCGAGCTCACCTTCGACAGAGATCGACTCATGGAGGACTAGATGACCAAATTCATGCGCCACGTTCAAGCGCGAGCGATCCCGCGTCGCATCGGACGAAACTACGATGAAAGGCCTCTCACCATAGTAGGCCGACAGCCCATCCATTCCGTCGGGCAATGGAAAATGCATCACAGGTATCGAGCGGTTCTCCACCAACAGCGTTACATCGGAGATTGGCCCCAATCCCAAGCCAAGCTCTTTGCGGACCGCATTAGCAACCTCTTCAACCTCATCGCCGCTCAGCGATAACGGGTCGACATCCGGCGAGATCTTCGGAATGTCTGCGTCAGCGTAATCCACATGCTCTTGCATCGCATCCATAACCGCAGCAGCCATATCCAAGACCGCAGCTGCACGCTGCTGATCCAGGATTGTGTCACGCGTCCGGCGAAGTGAACGATAGTGAACCAACGAGCGCGGGCTGCGCTCGACAGGCCCCACACCCCTCCAGAAGAACTCGATCGGAAAATCCAGTTCTGCGGCGATTCGCAGCAAGGTCTCAGGCGCGGGCACGCGATCCCCGTTCTCAAACTGGCTCAACCCCTGGCGCGTCACATCCGTGCGCGCGCCCAGATCAGCCAGCGTCATGCGACGCAGCGCGCGGGCCTGCTTCAGACGCCGTGGTTCAAACTTAGCTTGCACGATTGCCCTGCTCTGCGCGCTCTACGGCCTTGCGCTTGAATGCCTCATTCAGCCTATCTTGCACCTCTTCAACAGCTCCCTTCAGAGGGGACTGCATATCCAAAATCAGAGGCGCCAGTCTTGATGCATGCTGATCACGGTTCGGGATCTGCAGCAACACAAATTTTGGCTTGGTCACGCCTGCGTGCACAAGCTGCACGTAGGCACTCTTCTCCACAAGACTCATGTCGGGCTCTTCCCCGGTAGCCGCGAACAGATCAGGCGTGCGCATCACAAGCTCGGCACGCGACGCGGCCTTGCGGACCGCTCGGCTCCCGTTGGCACCTGCGTAATGGGTGGTGAAGATGGTCTGCCCAACTTGGAGTTGCAAGAAGCAGTAGTTGCGATGCCGATTCCACGCAGTAGATGTGAAGAAGAGCCTCGTCTCCGCTGCCTTCGCCTCCAATGCGTGCTGGACTGAGATGTCTCTCAAATAGCTAAGACCTCTTCGACCTTGAACAAAGCCGCCGAGCATCGGAGTGGAGGCAGCCAATTTAGCCAGGGCCGCGTAGGCTTCAGGGACCGCTTGCCCCAGCGCTTCACAGTGACGCTCGGTAACGCCACAGTGCTCCAGAATCTGAACAGTATCCATCAGTTGACAAAACCTCTGGTTTGGAAGGGACTGGTTGACACTCCTAGTGTCCGCAAATTTCCACCAAAGACCCGACTTTGTCAACAAGAACCTTCTGCGATTCTCTTGGAAGCGGCTTTGGTGGGTGTGAGAACTGCGGTCGAAAACTGAATACGCTCACCCCCTGGCCCGTGACTGTTCAGGAAGATTGCCGTACTATCCGTTCCGTTGGGCAGGGTTAGTGCCAGCTTTTTGCCAGCATTGACCCCAAAAGCCTTGCAGCACTTGAAGAAACCGGGGGTGCATTGGTTTCGACGGGGGTTGTGAAGTCGCCTGGCGCATGCCGAGGGGGTAGCTTTCCTCGTAAATCCAGCTGCAAAACTCTAGTTGCCAACGACGACAACTACGCTCTGGCCGCTTAAGGCCTAAGCCTCGAAACCGCTTGTGTCCATGCTCGCGGTGTAGAGTCACTATCATGGAATCGCGCTGGATGGCTGCCTGTCAGTCCGGCACTAGAACACAACAGGCTGGTTCCCGGATGCGCTTTGCGCACCGTGCTGTTCGGGGACGAGATCCAACGGTGAGCTAAGCATGTAGTGCTGGGGATGGAGTGCCTTCGGACGGCGGTTCAATTCCGCCCACCTCCACCATCTGTATGGCCTGTCGAGGCCGCAAGAAGCCGGATCTCCCGTCGAGGGGGTTCCGGCTTTTTTGTGCCTGCTCGTCGTGCGGGAAGCGTGGGGCATAATCGGGATGGAGCTTTCGCTCCATCGCTGCATTGCCCCGGCCTGCTGCCGCCAGAAGGATCTGCAATGAAAACCGCCACAACCACGCTCGTCCTGCTCCTCACCACCCTCGCCGCAGCCTCAGCCACGCACGCTGCGGCGCCGGCCATCTCGCCCCCCGGCACCGCCACGCTGGAAGCGCTGCTGGCCTGCAAGGCCGGCTCGAACTTCAGTGCGGCCGACGCCATCGATGCGCTGCAGGCCGCCGGCCTGGCCAAGAAACCGGGCGGCACCTTCGAGCCGGAGGACAAGCCGGTCGCGCTGTTTGGCGGCACGGTCACCAGTGCCGATGTAAACGTGGCCGAAGGCGAGAAGAGCCTCTTCGTGTACTTGAACGGCGTCGATTCCAAGCGCCTGGCCAAGGCCTGGTCGGTGACCGAGGTCAACGAGCATGCCAACACCGAAGAGCCGTCGTACGTGAAGCGCATCGACAAGCGCCACACCCTGCACGTGATCGCGGGCGACGACTACGAGGGTTATTCGGCTGCGGTGAAGTGCCAGATCAGCCGCTGATGGCGTAGCCGACGCTACAGCCAGCGCGGCACGCGATGACGGTATTGCGCGTACGCCTCGGGAAAGCGGGCCATCAGTGCCCGCTCCTCCGGCAGGATCTGCAGCCGGGTGATGTACACCAGGAACAGCGGCACCACCAGCAGCGCGATCAGGTTCTGCAGGTACACCATGGCGCCAAGCAGGACCAACGCCTGGCCCAGATACATCGGATTGCGCGTGCGGCGGTAGATTCCGCTGGTAACCAGCGCGCTCGACGCCGAAGGTCGCAGAGGATTGACGGTGGTACCGGCGCGCTGGAAAGACAGCTTGGGCAGCAGATTGAGCACGACACCCAGCGTCACCGTCACGCCTGCGAGCAGAACCGGCACCGGCACCCGAAGGTGGAAACCGGGCCACAGCCAGCGTGCTGCAAAGCCCGCAGCGGCGCACAGCAGCATCACCACGGGCGGGGGAATGCGGGTTTCCAGCCAGGCCATCGCGATCACCGTGTCCCTTCCATTCGCCGCAGTGTCACACGGGAATGGCTGAATCGCCCACGGCGGCCAGGCCCAAACCGACCGTTCGGTCTATTCCGCTTTGACAGGCCGGCCGCTAGAGTGACGCCACCGCGCAGGAGCATCGTATGGCTACCACGGGCATGGGCTTCATCGGCCGCACGACCCTCATCATCACCGTGCTGCTCACCCTGGGGGGCTGCGCGACGCTGCGCCAGTTCGGACCGTCGGTGCAGGTCGCCTCGGTCACGCCCGGCCAGTACATCGCGCTCAAGCGCGGTGACATCCTCACCTCCGGCAAGCTCAGCGCGGCGACCACCGAGACCCTGCGCGTGGCCGGGCTCGATGAGGGCGTCTGTGCCAAGCCCGGCCTGCCCTGCATCGAGGCCATGGAAAGCAGCATCGTGGTGCGCGAGGAAGACAAGCGCTCCAGCCTGGCCGAGTTGTGGCTGCAGCATGCGATGACCCTGCCGGCACCGAAGCGCGAGTACTCGGCATCCGGCCGCGCCAAGACCGCGATCACCGAACTGGATGCCGACTTCCAGCCGCGCCTCGATGCGTGGATGCAGGTCGCGCGCCAGGCCTATGCCTATCTGTTCTTCACCGAGCGCACCGCCAATCAGCGTGGTTTCGAGGACCGCCAGACCCAGGTGCGCGACTACTACAACCTGGCTGTGCAGGAAGCCTCGGTGCAGCTGTACAACGCGTACGCCACCGGGCGCGTGCACAGCCAGGCCAGCCATTTCCAGCTGGGCCGCTGGACCTTCGTGCTGGCCCCTTCAGGCGAAGCATCGCCGCTGGACACGCGCACCCCCACCGAGCTGGTACCGGCGGCCTCGCTGTCGTTCACCGGTACGCTGCGCAGCGTGCATCGCCGCGATGGCTTCGGTGCCGAGCTGGTGGCGGTGATGGACGATCCGGCTGGCAGCACGGCCACCCCGCCTTCGGCAGCGACGCCCGCCGCGCAGGCAAGCACCCCGGCCGCGCAGAGCTGGAGCGAGATGCCCTCGCCTTCGATGACGGTGCTGCTGCGCTTCTCGGGAAAGAACCTGTGGGAAGTGCTGCACGACGACGAGCCGGAACTGGAAATCCACGATCCCTACCAGGTCTCGGAAGTAACCCTGCACGGCCAGCAGGTGCCGTTGGCGGCCAACTTCACTGCGGGCTACGCACTGTGGCTGGCGCGCTCCAACTTCAGCCACCAGTCGCTGCGCTCGCTGTTTGGTGGCAAGGGCGGCATCGACGCGCCGCATCTGTACATGATGCAGCCCTACGACCCGAACCGCCGCGTGCTGTTGATGATCCATGGCCTGGCCAGCAGTCCCGAGGCCTGGGTGAACGTGGCCAACGAACTGATGCGCGACGACGAGATCCGCCAGGACTTCCAGGTCTGGCAGTTCTACTACCCGACCAACATGCCCATCGCGATGAGCCACGATGCGATGCGCCACACGCTGGCCGAAGTGCTCAAGCACTTCGACCCCAGCGGCAAGGCGCAGGCCTCGCATGACATGGTGCTGGTCGGGCACAGCATGGGCGGGGTGATCGCGCGGTTGATGGTCTCTTCCTCCGGCGACCACCTGGTCGACACCCTGCTGGCCACCGCGCAGATGACGCCCGCCCAGCGCGAGCTGCTGCGCACCAAGGGCGCGCCAGTACTGACCTTCCTGCCGGAACCGGAAGTATCGCGGGTGGTTTTCATCGCCACACCGCATCGCGGCACCGACGTGGCCGGTACCCGCCTCGGCCGCTGGATCGGCCGCCTGGTACGGCTGCCGCTGACCGTGCTGGAGGACGTGGCGACGCTGGCCAACGACGGCCAGATCGATCGCAACGATGGCAAGCACGGCTACCAGATGAACAGCATCCAGAACCTGGACAAGGACGACCCGTTCGTCCGCGCCGTGGCCGACCTGCCGATGTCACCGAAGGTCCACTACCACTCGATCATCGCCCGCGCCAAGGCCGATGGCCCACTGGAAAAAACCGATGACGGGCTGGTGCCCTACTGGAGCTCGCACCTGCCACACGCCGTTTCGGAGAAGGTGATCGTGTCCGGTCACAGCGTGCAGGAAGCCACGCCGGCCATCGTCGAGCTGCGGCGGATCCTGCATGAGGACATGCAGGAACACGGGCGTACGGCAAAGTAAGCCGCCCGCCCCTGCAGATCAGGCACCGGCCTTATGGCGCGAGAACGTGCCGTGCAGCGCCGCGGGAATCGCGAAGCCTTCCATGCGCACCTCGGGCCGGTAGTCGGCGCTGGGGGTGAAACGGAATTCGCGCGCCAGCAGCGCACACAGCAGTAACAGTTGCGCGTTGCCCACCGCCGATCCCACGCACGAGCGCGTGGGGAAGCCATAAGGCACATAGATGCCGGCGGTGCGCTTGCGCCGCTCAGGCAGCCAGCGATCGGGATCGAACTGCAGCGGGTCATCCCAGTATTTCGCCGAGCGATGCTGGATGAACGAGCTCAGCTCGAACACCGTGCCCTCGGCGATGGCCTGCCCTTCCACCTGCAGATCGCAGGCGGCCACCCGACGGTTGTTGAAGGGCGTGGAATACAGCCGCATCACTTCCTTCAGGAAGCGCATCGTGCAGGGAATCCTGGCCATCGGCAGCGCATGGATCTCCGCATCCGAGAGCGGCGCGAATTCCTCCTCGATGCGCTGGCGCCAGTGTGGATGCATCTGCATCGCCAGCAGCAGGCAGGCGGCCATCATGCCGGGCACCCCGGAAATGGCGATCAGCTGCACGGTGACCAGGTAGGTGACCTTGTCCAGGCCGATGCGCTCGCGAAGGGTCAACAATGACTGCGCGTAGTCCAGCGGCGAACGTCCGCTGCGGACCCGGCGCCTGAGTTCGGCGGCGATCGCCCGCGATTCGCCACGACCGATGAGGAAGTTGCGCAGCAGATGACGCCGATGGATGACCTGCTCGACCTGGGTGGTGTAGCGCAGATGCAGGGCGCGTTCGATGGCCTCGGTACCGCGCGCGTCGAGCCCGTCGATCACCAGTGGCACCAGCGGATGCGCCATCACCTTCCACACGGCTGGCGTGGCATCCAGCTCGCGCCCGCACAGTGCGTCCAACGCCTGCCGCATGCGCGACTGCAGCGCCTCCAGGGTCTGCGCTCCGGTAAGCTCAGCACTGCGGGTCGCGATCAGGCTGCGCACTTCGGTCCAGCGCACGCGTTCGTGCCGGCGGAACAGGTCGGCCAGCGACTCGACCACGAACAGGTGCTCGGAATTCTCCTTGTCGAGCTTGCCGGCCAGTTCTGGGCAGAACACCCCGATACCGCCGGTTTCCAGTTTCAGCACCGGTCCTTCGCGCTCCACCCGCGCAGCCAGGCGCTCGGCAGCAATGGCGCTGCCTTCATTCGACATCCCTTGCATGCAGTGCGTCTCCGGCAGGAAGGGACTCGAAAGACGAGTCCCTTCGTCTTGCTACCGCTCAATCGCGGGGTTGCCCCGCAGGATCAGAACTCGACCCAGAGCGGCCAGGTATTCCACACACTGCTCTTCTCGTTCGGATGGATATTCAGAGTGACGCGCAATGCTCGGGCGAATCTTTTCATTTTCATTCCTTTGCTTGCTGTGTGGTTATGCCGGGATTATCCCGGCACCGGCTAGATAACACGACATAATCCCGCTGTCCAACCGGGCCGGTGGCGCGATGCAGCATCCGGGTGGTGGTCCATTGAGGGGAATCCCTCATCGCGCCTGCGCACGCGGCCTCCTATGCTGGGCTCACTTTCCCCCAACGGAGGTCCGCATGAACACGCAAGAGCCCAGCCGCCAGCCCAGCCCCGATCCGGCCGAGCGCGATGCCTTCTTCCCGTCGCCGTACTCGCTGTCGCAGTTCACCTCGCCCCAGAGCGACCTGTCCGGGGCCGACTATCCGGATGCACGCCGCGACGGCCGCTGGAAGGTGCTGATGATCGCCGCCGACGAGCGTTATCTGCCGACCGCCAATGGCCACCTGTTCTCCACCGGCAACCATCCGGTGGAAACCCTGCTGCCGATGTACCACCTGGACAAGGCCGGCTTCGACATCGACGTGGCGACGCTGTCCGGCAACGCCGTCAAGTTCGAATGGTGGGCCTTCCCGCGCGAGGACCGCGAGATCGGCGCCCTGTACGAACGCTATGAGGCGCGCTTCCGCCAGCCGTTGCAGCTGGATGAGGTGGTGGCCGGCCTGGGAGCCGATTCGGACTATGCCGCCATCTTCATTCCCGGTGGCCACGGCGCACTGATCGGCCTGCCGGAGAGCGCGGCGGTGAAGGCCACGCTGCAGTGGGCCATGGCCGGGCAGCGCCACATCATCACGCTCTGCCATGGCCCGGCGGCGCTGCTGGCGGCGGGCGTCGACGAAGCCGACGGTGGCTCGCTGTTCCGTGGTTACCGCATCTGCGCCTTCCCCGACGCAATGGACCGGCAGACACCGGAGATCGGCTACATGCCGGGGCAGCTGCGTTGGTTCTTCGGTGAACGACTGGCCCAGCAGGGCGTGCAGATCGTCAATGAGGGCATCGATGGCAGCGTGCTGCAGGATCGCCTGCTGCTGACCGGCGACAGTCCGCTGGCCGGCAACGCGTTGGGCAAGCTGGCCGCGCGTACGCTGCTCGATGCACTGGCGGGGCGCTGAGCTAATGCCTGCGCTGGTGCCCGCGGGCTGGAACGCGACGCGCAGCGCGTGTACTGGATCGAGGGTGACTGGTTCGGCGACGGCAGCGATACCGGACTGGCCCGCTACCTGCATGCCTGCCCGGTCAACCGCCATGTACTGGACAGCAATGCGCCGTTCTTCTGGAGCAAGCGCCAGGGCGTGCGCGGCGAACGCTATCAGGTGGTGAAGCAGCCGCGCGGCGATGGCCTGCATGGGTTGCAGGTGCCGGTGTTCGGCCCGACCGGCCTGGAGGGTGCGGTCAGTTTCGCCGGCACCTCGATTGATGCATCCGCCAGCGCGCGCCTGCTGCTGGAAATGGTCGGAACGTCAGCCTTCCGTGCGGCGCGCCAGCTTGCCGAGGCGCCCGCGGATGTTCGCGCAGGCGCGTTGAGCGCACGCGAACGCGAGGTGCTGCGCTGGGTCGCCGCTGGACGGCGCCAGGCGGAGATCGCGGCCACGCTGGGGCTGTCTGCACGCACGGTGGAGAACCACCTGCGGCGAGCGCGACAACGGCTCGGCGTGGCCACCACCGCGCAGGCGGTGCGCGCGGCAGGCCGCCGTGGCGAGATTGAAGACTGAGCCAGGCAGTACAGATGCTGTCAGGCGTGCCGCGGCGTCAGCGTACCGATGAAATCGACCGGAATGGCAAAGCCTTCCAGCTGCATCCACGGTGTGGGCTCATCCTGTACCGTCAACTCGAAATCGCGGGTCACCAATGCGCAGAACAGCAGCAGCTGCGCGTGGCCGACCGCACTGCCGATGCAGGCCCGCGAGGAAAATCCGAAGGGCACGTAGGCCCCCTTGTTGGCCTGGCGTCGCTCCGGCAACCAGCGATCAGGATCGAAGCTGTCCGGGTTCTGCCAGTACTCCGGCGAATGATGCTGGAAGTAGGACGACAACTCGTACGCCCCGCCCTTGCGGATGCACACGCCCTCGATATCGATATCGTGCGAGGCCGGACGATGCAGGGCGAACAGTCCCGGCCACAGCCGCAGGGTTTCCTTGACGAAACGCGACGTGCACGGCAGCGACTTGATCGGCAGCGCATACAACTGCTCCAGGCTCAGCGCCGAGGTTTCCTCGCGGATGCGCGCCTGCCAGTGCGGAAATCGATGCATCGCGTACAGCAGGCTGGCCGCCGTGATGCCCGGCAGGCCCGACATGCCGGCCAGCACCATCGACACCAGATAGGCCACGCGGTCCACCCCGACCCGCTGCACCAGCGGCAGCAGGGATTGCAGGAAGTCCTCGCGTGGCACGGTCTGGCGCGCACGACGCCGGATGTGCCGCGACACCGTGCGCGCCGCGCGGCGGGAAAGATGGAAGTCGATGATCCGCCGCCAGAACGAGAAGTTCTGCAGCACGATGGCGTTGTATCGGGTCTTCTGCTCACCGATGAGCGCATCGACGTCGGATCGACTGAGGCCGTCGATCAGCATCGGCAACAGCGACTGCGAGATCGTCCACCAGCTCAGTTCGCTGAGGTCATGCGGCCTGTCCGCGCGCTGAGCAAGGAAGCCGTGCATGCGCGTGTAGAGGTCGCGCATGTGGCCGGGACTGGCCAGCCGCCCGGCCTGCTCGCTCAGCAACGCCCGCACCTCGCGCCACGCAACAGGGTCCCTGCCACTGCGCAGCCCGAGAAAATCAATCAGTGAATCCGGTACGGTGTGCTGGTCGGTGTTGGCCTTGTCGATCCTGACCGCCAGGGCCGGATCAAAGATGCCGACAACATCATTGTTGAAGCGCAGTACCGGCCCTTCGCGACGCACGCGTTCGAGCAGGTCGTCGATGGAAACCACTTCCGCATCCGCTGCACGCTCATCCATGCCCTGCCTCCAATGCCAGGGAAGATCATCGACCCTCCCTGGCGATGTCATCGAATACGTGGAGTCCTTCCGGTCAGAAGATATTCCAGTAGCGATACTTGGAACGGATGCACTGCGTGGAATTGTCCGAACGCAGGTTCAGCGACACCTGCAGGGCGCGAATCAATCGTGTCATGGCACAGCTCCTTGTGGTTCCGTTGATGGTTGCTGCGGTGCCGGGTTCAGTGGCCGGCAGCGCCGTTCTAGCACGCAGGCCCGCGCGGGCGGGTCAATGCGCTGTCAAGGCCCTGCTGAATACGCCGCGGCGACCGGCGGATACCGCCAGCGCGCGCACAGCCATGAACAGGCAATCCGTGCGATGCTCCATGAAACCGTTTTCATGGAATGGAGGGATTCCACGATGTTGTCGCGTTTCCGTCGCCCTGTACTGTCTGCGCTGCTGGCGCTTGCCCTGCCTGCGACCAGCGCCTGGGCCGCAGCCCCCGCGCCGTTGAAGGTGATGTCGTTCAATGTGCGCACCCCGGCCGATACCGAGCCGGGCAAGCGCTGGCCCGACCGTCGCGACGCGATGGTGAAGGTCATCCTCGATGCGCACCCGGCGGTGATCGGCACCCAGGAACTGGTGCAGGAGCAGGCCGAGTACCTGGCAGGACACCTCCCCGGCTACCGTTGGTTCGGCGAGGGCCGCCGCGGCGGCAGCGGCGACGAGCACATGGGCGTGTTCTACGACAGCAAGGTGCTGGCGATCGAGGAATCAGGCAACTTCTGGTTGTCCGATACGCCCGATGTGCCCGGCAGCATCACCTGGGGCAACCTGTATCCACGCATGGTCACCTGGGCGCTGTTCCGCCGCATCGACGACGGCCGCCGCTTCTACTTCATGAACACCCACCTGCCCTACCGCGACGAAGACGAGCCGCGGCGGGTCAAGGGTGCCGAACTGATCGGCAAGCGCGTGGCCAACCTGCCGGCCGATCTGCCCGTCGTGCTGACCGGCGACTTCAACAGCGAACCCGGCGGCGGCACCTACAAGGCATTCACCCGCGTGCTGCAGGACACCCGTACCCAGGTGAAGGCTCCGCAGGGCCCGCGGCTGACCTTCCACGATTTCACCGGCAAGGCCACCGTGCAGCTGGACTGGGTCCTGGTGCGCGGCTTCCATGCGCGCAGCTTCCTGACCGATGACCGCCGCATCGGTGGCGTGCTGCCATCGGATCATTTCCCGCTGGTGGTCGAACTGGACTGGCCCAGGCACTGAGCAGCCACGGCAGCCGCCGCTACGGCGGTGGCTGCCGCGACAGCAGGCGATACAGCGCCTGATGCTGGTCGCGCGCCTGGCAGATGCGGGCCCCGATCGCCAGGAACACGGCCACGCCAATCAGGCCCAGCCCCAACATCGAATCCTGCAGGCGCAGGAAACCGACCGCCGCCGCCATCGTCGCCAGCACCAGCAGCACCACGACCGCCACTGACAGACCCGCACCGGGTGGACCCGGATCGCCGAACAACATCCGTTGGGTATCCCGCCTTCCATCCGCCATCGCCTGTCCTCCCGAGTGCCTGACCCACTTGTTACACGTCGGGCCGGCATTCCGGCAGAGTCAGAAACGTCACGAAGGTGAAGATGTACGCGGAACGCATCGCGTTACCCTGCCTCCTCCCCCGAACTGCGGAGCAGGACATGGCCCACCAGAGCCGGCTGGCTGGATTCATCATCGACTGCCAGGACCTTCCCGCCGACGCAGGTGCCGGCTTCTGGGCCGCCGCGCTCGGCCTGCAGGCACAGGCGGCGCGTGTCGAAGGGGGCGCCGAGTATGCCGACCTGCTGGGTGCACCGGCGGGCTTGAACGTGGAAGTCCAGCGGGTCGATCACCCGTCACGGGTGCACCTGGACATCGAGAGCGACGACATCGATGCCGAGGCCGATCGCCTGGAGAAGCTCGGCGCGCGCCGGATAGGCTTCGTCAAACGCTGGTGGGTGATGGAAGCACCGACCGGCCATCGCTTCTGCATCGTGCGCATGCGCGAGCGCGAGGTGCCGGCCAATCAGTGGCCCTGAAAGCAGGAGGGGACGGAAGCCACTGCCTCCGTCCCCTGCGGTTACTGCACCTGCGCCACGCTCGGTTGCTGCGGTGATT
This sequence comes from Stenotrophomonas muris, assembly GCF_052751275.1. Lineage (NCBI taxonomy): Bacteria > Pseudomonadati > Pseudomonadota > Gammaproteobacteria > Lysobacterales > Lysobacteraceae > Stenotrophomonas > Stenotrophomonas muris. Next base: position 1,986,528 of record NZ_CP199879.1, read on the forward strand.
GCCCCCAGCCGCCCAGCGCCTTGTACACGCCCACCACGCTGACATTGACTTCGGACTCGGCCGCCGCCAGGGCGTCATCGGCCGCCAACTGCGTGCGCTGCGCATCCAGCAGGGTCAGGAAGTCTTCCGAGCCTTCGCGATAGCGGATCTGTGCCAGTGATTCGGCACGCCGTGCGGCCTGTGCCTGCTCGACCACGATCGCCAGCCGTGCCTGCTGCTTGGAATAGCGGGTCAGCGCGTTCTCGGTATCTTCCAGCGCCAGCAGCACGGCCTGCTCGTACTGCGCGGCCACGCCTTCGGCTTCAGCCTTGCTGGCACGCAGGCGTGCACGCACGGTACCGAAGTCGAATGCTGCCCAGCTCAGCGACGGGGTCAGCGACCAGGCCTTGTTGTTGCCATTGACCAGGCCACTGGCATCGCCGCCGAGGAACCCGACGAAGCCGGACAGCGACAACCGCGGGAACAGGTCCGCGGTGGCCACGCCCACGCGTGCGGTCGCAGCCGCCAGGCGACGCTCGGCCGCGCGCACGTCGGCGCGCTGGCGCAGCAGTTCGCGGGTATCGCCCAGCGGCAGCGCCTTGGCGAAGGCCGGCACGTCGTGCGGCGCGAGCATGTCGGTCAGCACTTCCGGGCGCTGGCCGAGCAGCACGGCCAGCCGGTTGCGCGACTGCGCCTCGGCCACTTCCAGCAACGGGATGTCGGCCTCGATCGCCTTCAGGCGGGCGCGGCTGCTCTGCACATCCAGCTCGCTTCCCGCGCCCAGTTCCCAGCGCGCCTCGGTCAGCTTCTGCGTATCGCGCAGGTTTTCCAGCGTGTGCTGGGCCACCGCGATGCGCTTCTGCGTTCCGCGCAGCTCGAAGTAATTGCGTGCCACTTCGGCGGCGACCAGTACCTGCGCATCGGCCAGGTTGGCCTGCTCGGCACCGAGGTCGGCGCGTGCGGCCTCAGCGGCACGGCGCTTGCGGCCGAACAGATCCAGCTCCCAGCCGGCGTCGAAGCCGAGCTGGTAGCTTTCACTGAACACCCGCTGCCCACCCAGCTGCGGATCGGGTTGCTTGCGGCGGTCGTAGCTGCCGCCAGCGGTGATGTGCGGCGCCTGGTCGAAACGGCTTTCGACGAACACTGCGCGGGCCTGGCTGACGCGGGCCACGGCCACGCGGAGGTCCAGGTTGTCCGACAGGGCGCCATGCACCAGCTGTTCCAGCACCGGATCATCGAACTGCGCCCACCAGCTGGCCACCGGCGAAACGCTGCTGAAGACCGGCTGCTGTGCGCTCTGCAGGACCACCGGTTCCTGCACCGGGGCCTTGTAGTTCGGGCCGACGCTGACACAGCCTGCCAGCACCAGGCTGGAGACGGCCATCGCCAACGTGCGGATCACCATGGCAGCACCTCGCCCAGGTAGGTGAAGCTGCCGCTGGCACCGGATTCGCCGATCAGCGCCATCTGCACGCTGGAGCGCGCGCCTTCGGCGATTTCGATTTCGCCGTTGCCGCCGTTCATGTCGGTCTTCACGTAACCCGGATGCACGGTATTGACCTTGATCGGGGTGTTGCGTAGCTCGTAGGCCAGGCTCAGGGTCCAACTGTTCACCGCGGCCTTGGACGCGTTGTAGGCGGGAATCTTGAAGTGGTAGATGCCCGATGAGGGATCCGCGTGCAGGGTCTGCGAGCCGAGCATGCTCGACACGTTGACGATGCGCCCGGACTTGGCCTGCTTGACCAGCGGCAGGAATGCCTGGGTTACTGCGACCAGCGCATACACGTTGGTGTCGAAGGTGCGCTTCCAGGTGTCGAGCGACTGCTCCGACGGCGCCTGCGCCGGGTTCTCGATCATGATGCCGGCATTGTTGACCAGGATGTCGAGGCGGCCGTGACGCTGGCGCACCTGCTCGACCGCTTCGGCGATGCTGGCCGCGTCGGTCACGTCCAGTTGCAGGGCTTCGACCGGCAGGCCTTCAGCCTGCAGCTTCAGTGCCAGCTCCACCGCCGTATCGCGCTTGCGACCGGCCAGCAGCGTATGCACACCTGCCTGGGCCAGCTGGCGCACGGTTTCCAGGCCGATGCCACGGGTGGCGCCGGTGACCAGCGCGATCTTGTTCTGATGGGTATTCATGGATGCATGCCTTGTGGGTGGAAAGCCGCCGCCGGCCAGTGACCGGCGGCGACGGGGTTCCATGTCAGTGGTGGATGGTCGGCTCGCCGTGCTGCACCAGCTGGCCACCGCCGTTGCGGGTGACGAACTTGCGCAGGGCCACGTAGAACACCGGGGTGAGGAACAGGCCGAACAGGGTCACGCCCAGCATGCCGGCGAACACGGTGATACCGGTCACCGAGCGCACCTCGGCACCCGCGCCGTGCGACAGCACCAGCGGCACGGTACCGGCGATGAAGGCGATGGAGGTCATCACGATCGGGCGCAGACGCAGGCGGCAGGCTTCCAGCGCGGCTTCAACGATGCCCTTGCCGCCCATCTCCAGCTCTCTGGCGAATTCGACGATCAGGATCGCGTTCTTGCACGCCAGGCCCATCAGCACCACCAGGCCGACCTGCACGAACACGTTGTTGTCGCCACCGGTCAGCCACACGCCGAACAGCGCGGACAGCAGGGTCATCGGCACGATCAGGATCACCGCCAGCGGCAGCGACCAGCTCTCGTACAGCGCGGCCAGCACCAGGAAGGCCAGCATGATCGCCACCGGGAACACGATGAAGGCCGCCTTGCCCTGGGTCGCCTGCTGGTAGCTCAGGTCGGTCCATTCGGTGGTCATGCCCACCGGCAGCACCTTGCCGGCGATCTCGGTCAGCTTGTTCATCGCCTCGGCCGAGGACAGCAGGCGCGGGTCGGCCTCACCGGCCAGGTCTGCTGCCGGATAGCCATTGAAGCGCAGCACCGGGTCCGGGCCGAAGGTCTGCTTGATGGTGACCATCGAACCGATCGGCACCATCTCGCCGCGGTCGTTGCGGGTACGCAGCTTGCCGATGTCCTCGACCGTCTCGCGGAACGGACCGTCGGCCTGGGCGATCACCTGCCAGGTACGGCCGAACTGGTTGAAGTCGTTGACGTAGGCCGAACCGAGGTAGGTCTGCAGGGTGTCGAACAGCTCGGTGAGCTGCACGCCCTGCGCCTTGGCCTTGACGCGGTCCACTTCGGCATCCAGCTGCGGCACGTTGGCCTGGTAGCTGCTGATCGGGAAGGCCATGCCCGGCGTCTGCGCAACGGTGCCCTGCATTGCCTGCACCGCATTCTGCAGCGCGCCGTAACCCAGGTTGCCACGGTCCTCGATGAACATCTGGTAGCCGTTGCCGTTGCCCAGGCCGAGGATCGGCGGCGGCATCATCGCGAACGCGAAGCCTTCCTGCAGGCCGGCGATCTTCTGGTTGATCTCGGCATTGATCTGTGCGGCGGTGCGGCCATGGCGCTCGGCAAACGGCTTGAGCGGGATGAACGCCACACCGGTGTTCGGCGTGTTGGTGAACTGCAGCGCGTTCAGACCCGGGAACGAGATGGTGTGGGCCACGCCATCGGTTTCCTGGGCGATCTTGGCGACCTTGCGCAGCATTTCATCGGTGCGCGCGATCGACGAACCTTCCGGCAGCTTTACACCGGCGATCAGGTACAGCTTGTCCTGGGTCGGGATGAAGCCCGGCGGCACCAGCTTGAAGATCACGCCGGTACCGACCAGCAGGATCGCGTAGACCACGAACACCGCGCCACGACGGCCGAGGATGCGGGCCACGCCACGCTCGTACTTCTCCGAGCTGGACTTGAAGAAGCGGTTGAACGGACGGAACACCCAGCCGAACAGGCGGTCGATCAGGCGGCTCGGCGCATCCTTCGGAGCACCATGGGCTTTCAGCAGACGCGCGGCCAGGGCCGGCGACAGGGTCAGCGAGTTGATCGCCGAGATCACCGTGGAGATGGCGATGGTGACTGCGAACTGCTTGTAGAACTGGCCGGTGACGCCGGACAGGAAGGCCATCGGCACAAACACGGCACACAGCACCAGCGCGATCGCCACGATCGGGCCGGACACTTCACGCATGGCCTGGTGGGCCGCAGCGGTGGGTGACAGGCCTTCCTCGATGTTGCGCTCGACGTTCTCCACCACCACGATCGCGTCGTCGACCACGATGCCGATCGCCAGCACCAGGCCGAACAGGCTCAGCGTGTTGATCGAGAAGCCCAGCAGGTACAGCGCGGCGAAGGTACCCACCACCGACACCGGCACCGCGATCAACGGGATGATCGACGCACGCCAGGTCTGCAGGAACAGGATCACCACCAGCACCACCAGGGCGATGGCTTCCAGCAGCGTGGAGACCACGGCCTTGATCGAGTCGCGCACGAAGATGGTGGTGTCATACACCGCTTCGTACTTCACGTCGGCCGGCATGGTCTTCTGCATCTCGTCCATCGTCGAGATGACCTGGTCACGAATCTCCAGCGCATTCGCACCGGGCGACTGGAAGATACCGATACCGACCGCGTTCTTGCCGTCCAGCTGCGAGCGCAGGGTGTAGTCACCGGCACCCAGTTCAAGGCGGGCCACGTCGGCCAGGCGCACGATCTCGCCATCGGTGCCGCTCTTGAGCACGATGTCGCCGAATTCCTTTTCGGTCTTCAGGCGGCCCTGGGCGTTGATCAGGGTCAGGAACTGGCTGTTCGGCAACGGTTCGGCACCGAGCTGGCCGGCCGACACCTGCACGTTCTGCTCGCGCATGGCACGCACCACATCGCTGGCGGTCAGGCCGCGCGAAGCCACCTTGTCCGGATCCAGCCAGGCACGCATGGCGTAGTCGCCGCCGCCGAAGATCTGCGCGTCACCCACGCCCGGAATACGCGCCAGCGCATCCTTGACGTGCAGGCGGGCGTAGTTGCGCAGGTACAGGGTGTCGTACTTGCCTTGCGGCGAGGTCAGGTGCACCACCATCAGGAAGGTCGGCGACTGCTTCTGCGTAGTCACGCCCTGCCGGCGCACGTCCTCGGGCAGGCGCGCCTGCGCCTGCGCCACGCGGTTCTGCACCTTCACCGCCGCCGCGTCCGGATCGGTACCGGGGCGGAAGGTGACGGTCATCTGCAGCACGCCGTCCGAGCCGGCAACCGACTTCAGGTACATCATGCCTTCGACGCCGTTGATCGCTTCTTCAAGCGGCGTGGCGACGGTCTCGGCAATGACCTTGGGGTTGGCGCCCGGATACACCGTGCGCACGACCACCGACGGCGGCACCACTTCGGGGTACTCGCTGATCGGCAGGATTGGAATCGTGATCAGGCCTGCGGCGAAGATCACGATCGACAGCACCGCCGCGAAGATCGGCCTGTCGATGAAGAAACGGGAAAAGTCCATGGAGGAATTCCTGGGAAAGGCGTCCGGCGGGCAACAGCCACCCTGCCCCTCGCCGGGATGACGAAGGCAGGGAAGGCTGCCGCTGGCGCCGGCAGCTAAGCGGGGACGCGGATCAGGAGCCGGCGGATCAGTGGTTCAGGGCGGCGGTGGCATCGCGGCCTGGTGCCGGCGCAGCCTGCGGCTGCATCGCCACGGCCTTGGCCTGCACCGGCATGCCCGGCATGAAGACCTTCTGCACGCCGTCGATGATCACCTTGTCGCCGGCGGCAAGGCCGTGCTCGACAATGCGCAGGCCGTCGGCGGTGCGGCCGAGCTGGATGTCGCGGCGCTGGGCCTTGCCATCCTTGTCGACCACGTAGACGTACTTGCGGTCCTGGTCGGTCAGCACGGCCTTGTCATCGATCAGCATGGCCTGGAACTGGCCGCTGCCAAGCAGCTGCACGCGGGCGAACAGGCCCGGCGTGAACTGGCGGTCGGCGTTGTCCAGCAGCGCACGGACGCGGATGGTGCCGGTGCTGCGGGCCACCTGGTTGTCGAGGAAGTCGACCTTGCCCGCATGCGGGTAGCCCTCTTCGCCGGACAGGCCGACCTTCACCGGCAGCGCGCTGTCACGCTCGCTGGGGCGCTCGCCCTTGCGTGCCATCTGTGCATAGCGCAGGAAGGTGCTTTCGTCGGCATCGAAGTAGACGAACACGGTATCCAGCGAGACCAGCGTGGTCAGCACGCTGGCGCTGTCGCCGGCGGTGACCAGGTTGCCGGCGGTGACCATCGCGCGGCCGGCACGGCCATCGATCGGTGCACGCACCTTGGTGAACTCCAGGTTGAGGCGGGCTGCATCCAGCGCCGCCTGCGCGGCCTGCACGGCGGCGCCGGACTGGTCGGCCGCGGCACGACGCTGCTCGGCGGTCTCGGTGGAGATCGCCTGCTGCTCGGACAGCCGCTTGGCACGCTCGGACTCGCTGCGGGCCAGCGTGGCCTGGGTGCGGGCGCGGGCCAGCTCGGCGGCCGCGCGATCGTACTCGGCCTGGTAGCTGCGCGCGTCGATGGTGAAGAGCACTTCGCCCTTCTTCACTTCCTGGCCTTCGACGTAGTTGACCTTGTCGATGTAGCCGGACACGCGCGGGCGCAGTTCAACGCTCTGCACCGCTTCGACGCGGCCGCTGAACTCGTCCCACTGGCTGACCTGCTTGACCAGCACCGGCGCGGCGCTGACCTGCGGCGGCGGCGGAGCACCGGCCTCTTCGGCATGGCCGCCGCTGCAGGCCGCAAGCACGGCCGCGGCGAGGATCGACACGCCGACCATCGCGATGCGATGGCCGAAACGATGTGGGGTGGTATTGGGGGAAGTCATGGCATGCATCCGTACGGAGGGGTGGTACAGCTATATGAGAACGTGTTGCAAAAATCGGCGGCGCATACTGCGACCTCAACCATGGTCGAGGTCAAGCGATGCCCGCGGTATCGCGCCACAGTGGAGGGACATCCAGGTGCAGCAGGCCGCGCGGCAGTTCGGCATCGCTGCTGTCGCAGCGGACGATGGCGCGGTTGTCGCGGCAGCCGTCCAGCAGGGAGACCACACGACGACCGACCAGCAACGAGCTTGGCCACTCGATGCACGCATTGGCCGCGTTGGCCGGGGTGCACACCGGACTGCAGACTTCCAGCATCTGCGCGCGCACACCCAGTGCCTGCGCTTCCTGGTGCACCACCTGCGCGTACATGCGCAGCGCGGCGGTGGTGATCGAGGTCTCGCCGTAGCCCGCCCAGGGCTTGGCGTTGGCGGGGCTGCCGATCATCACGTAGCGGCGTGCATGCACGTTGTCCTGCAGCAGTGGCAGCAGGTGACGCACCGCGTGCACGTGCGGCATCAGGTCGGCCTGCATCGCCCCCAACAGCTCATCGCCATTGCGGTCGGTCACCCGGCCGCGACGGTAGGGGCCACCCATTGCGGCGATGACCGCCGCCAGCGGACGCGGGCGCTGCGCGATGCGTTCGGCCAAGGCACGTGCCGAGCCGTCATCGCTGAGCGAGCCCAGCAGCGTCTCCAGGCCGGGCTCGTCGGCGAACTGCTCATGCAGCGCCGCCAGCCGACCCGGATCGCGGCCAACCACCAGCACCGGGCTGCCGGCTTCCAGCAATGCGCCGACCACGCCCTGGCCGACGGCACCGGTGCCGCCGAGGACCAGGACTTCGGGCGTCAGTATCCCATTCACGGGACATTTCCTCCCAAATCCGGGATAGTCCCGATCCGGCGCAGCCGGTCACCCTTGTGCGGGGCCAGGCGGATGGCACCGCCACGCTGCTGACGCATGGGCGCGGTAAACTCACGAAAGTCCTTGTGTACCAAGGAACTCGGACGGGCTTCGACGGTCATCGCCAGGTCCAGGGTGTTCTGGCCGACATGCCGGAAGCGGGCAAGAATGTTGCGCAGGCTCATGGCGAGGGGGCTCCATTTCACGAATGGCGCCACGATAGACCTCAAACCTTTACTTGATTAGTCCTGATTAAGGGGAATAATCATCCCGCTCCCGGTCCAATCGTTCTGTCACGATTGTCCCATCCCCGACGTCCAGGATCCCCGACCATGTCCCACGATCTCAACGAGACGCTGATCTTCGTCAAGGTGGTCGAGCAAGGCAGTTTCATTGCCGCTGCCAAATCGCTCGGCCTGCCCAAGACCACGGTCAGCCGCAAAGTGCAGGAGCTGGAAACGCGCCTGGGCGCGCGGCTGCTGCACCGGACCACCCGCCGCCTCGGCCTGACCGAAGCCGGCTCGATCTACCACGAGCATTGCCAGCGCATCGCGCGCGAGCTGGAAGAAGCCGAAAGCGCGGTGAGCCAGTTGCAGTCCGGCCCGCGCGGCTGGCTGCGCTTCACCGTGCCCTATTCGATCGGCATCACCTGGATCGCCCCGCTGCTGGGCCAGTTCCATGCGCAGTATCCGGAAATCCGCCTGGACATGCACATGGGCAACGAGAAGCTGGACCTGATTGCCGGCGAAGCGGATCTGGCGCTGCGTGTGGGCGCCCTGCCCGATTCCAACCTGGTCGCGCGCAAGCTGGGCAGCCTGCGCACGCAGGTGTTCGCCAGCCCGGCCTACATCGAGCGCTATGGTGAGCCGCTGCATCCGGAAGAACTGCAGTTCCATCGCATCCTGGCGATGCGCAAGCCGTATCACACTGGCAATTCACCGCGCTTCACCTGGCAGCTGGGCGAGAACGGCGGCGAGCTGCGTGACTTCCCGGTCACCCCGCTGATGACCGCCAACGACATGTCTGCGCTGAACGGTGCACTGGTCTGTGGCGAAGGCCTGCTGCTGACCGGTGATGTGATGGCCAAGCCGTTCGTCGAGTCCGGCATGGTACGGCGTGTGCTGGCCGGCTGGACCGGCCCGGAAGTGGACTTCAACGCCGTGTTCGCCGGTGGCCGCCTGGTCTCGCCGAAGGTGCGGGCGTTCGTCGATTTCCTGGTGGAAAAGCTCAACTTCGACGCCAACTACATGCTGGCGCAGTGCCCGGGTGCGAAGCTGGCACAGCAGCAGAAGGCCCAGGAAGACGCGGCGTTGGAGAGCAGCGGCAAGCGAATCCTGGAGAAGGTCGCCGCCTCGGCGGTGTAACCGGCTTCTGTAGAGTCGAGCCATGCTCGACTGCGGTTGGAACAGCGCCGACCAAGGTCGGCATCTACCAGGAGATGAGTTGCGGCATTTCCTTCCGACTGCGCCGGGCGTCCGGTAGATGCCGACCTTGGTCGGCGCCGTTCGGAGAAGCCGCGAACGGGAACGCTGTCGGCGTGCCGAGCAAGCTCGGCACCCACAAAATGCCGCCTGCAAGGGCGGCATTTTCGTTCCGGCTGCGTGGCTCTCGGTAGATGCCGACCTTGGTCGGCGCCGTTCGGAGAAGCCGCAACCGGAAGCGCTATCGGCGTGCCGAGCAAGCTCGGCACCTACAGAAAATGCCGCCTGCAAGGGCGGCATTTTCGTTCCGGCCAGGCCGGAACAGCAACAACGCTACGCGTTATTGCTTGAGCGGAATCACGCGGATTTCAACGCGACGGTTTTTGGCACGGCCGACATCGGTGCTGTTGTCGGCAATCGGATACGACTTGCCAGCCCCCAGCGTTTCGATGCGCACGCTCTGCACGCCTTGGCCGATCAGGTACTGCGCCACCGAATCGGCGCGTTCCTTCGACAGGCGGTTGTTGACCGCGTCGCTGCCGATGCTGTCGGTGTGGCCCACCACTTCGATCATGGTCTGGTTGTACTCGCGCAGCGTACCGGCCACACCGTTGAGCGAGCCGTAGAACTGCGGCTTCAGGGTGGCCTTGCCGAAGTCGAAGGTGATGCCGTCCGGCAGGTTCAGCATGATGTTGTCGCCCTGGCGCTGCACATCGATGCCGGTGTTGGCGGTGCGCTCGCGCAGCGCGCGTTCCTGGCGATCCTGGTACTGGCCGACGGCGGCGCCGCTGAGCGCACCGATACCGGCACCGATCAGTGCGTGCTGACGACGCTCGGTGGCGCTGTCGCCGGTCAGCAGGCCGGCAGCCACACCGATGGCGGTACCGATCAGCGCGTTGCGGCCGGTACGGTTCTGCTGTTCGGTCGGGTTGCCGTACTGGTCGCTCTGCACATAGGAGCCGCCGGTGGCGCAGGCCGACAGGACGGCCGCACTCATCAGGGCCAGTGCGACGTTGCGGGTGGTGTTGCGGATCATGTGGTTCTCCTTGTTTTCCGGTCGGGTCGGCGGCTTACGGGCGCAGAGAGAATAAACAGCCCGATGCGATGTCGGGATGATGATCGGTCGCGGCAACAGGGCCGCGTTCAGCTAACTGACTGGAACGCTCAGCCCGCGCTTTACCCAGCCCCCGTCTGCCGGTAGGCGGCCAGCGCAGCATCGCGGCCGGCGGCCAGATCCACCAGCGGCGTACGCGGATAGCCCGGGGCATGCGCCGCCAGCAGCAGCGGATGCTGCCACGGCGCGAAGCGCGCCTTCACCGGCAGCGCCGCCAGTTCGGGCACCCAGCGGCTGATGTAGCGCGCCTGCGGGTCGAACTTCTCGGCCTGGGTGACCGGGTTGAACACCCGGAAGTACGGGGCCGCGTCGGCGCCGGTGCCTGCCACCCACTGCCAGCCCATCGTGTTGTTGGCCAGGTCGGCATCGACCAGGGTGTCCCAGAACCAGCGCGCGCCCTGCAGCCAGTGCGCACGCAGGTGCTTGCACAGGTAGCTGGCAACAATCATCCGTACCCGGTTGTGCATGTAACCGGTGTGCCACAGCTCGCGCAGGCCCGCATCGACGATCGGCACGCCGGTGTTGCCGCGCTGCCAGTCATGCAGTTGCGCTGCAGTGGGCGTGGCCCAAGGGAAGCGGTCGAAACGCGGATTGAGGTTGTCGGTCGGCGTCTTCGGGAAGTGATGCAACAGGTGGTAGGCGAAATCGCGCCAGCCCAGTTGCCGCAGATAGCCGTCGATGTCGGCGTCAGTGCCGGCACTGCGCAATCTCTCCAGCGCATGCGCGATGCGCCACGGTGCGATCTCGCCGAAATGCAGATGCGGCGACAGCCGCGAGGTGCCGACCCGGTCCGGCAGGTCACGCTGCTCGCGGTAACCGCGCAACGCGCCGTCCTCGAACACGGACAACGCCTCCAGCGCGCCGGCCTCGCCCGGCTGCCAGTGCTCCCAGAAGCCGGAATCCCAGTCCAGCGTGGGCGCCAGCCGCAGCTCGTCCAATGCGAGGCCGTCGACCGAGTGCGCGGTCAGTGCCTTCGGCGCGGCACTCAGCGTCGGCAGGCGCCAATGACTGAGTACGTTGCGCCAGTACGGAGTGAACACCTTGTACGGCTGACCCTGCTGTGTCGCGATGTCCCAGGGCTCGAACAACAGGCTGCCATTGCAGCTCTGTGCGTCGATGCCCTGCTCGCGCAGCGTGCGTTTGATGGTGGCGTCGCGCGCCTGCGTAGCCGGCTCGTACTTGCGGTTCCAGTACACCGCCTCGGCGCCGGTCTGCCCGATCAGCAACTGCAGGGCCGGCAGGCTGTCACCACTACGCAGCACCAGCGACGAACCGCGCGTGCGCAGGTCGGCGTCCAAGGCACCCAGTGAACGGTGGCGCCACGCATCGGAGGCCGCGCCAGGCACCCACTCGCCTTCCTCGTGCGGCGCGTGGAGATAGACCGGCACCACGTCGTGACCCGCATCCAGCGCGGCCTGCAGGGCCGGATTGTCCTGCAGCCGCAGATCACGGCGGAACCATACCAACGCTACCGACACATGCACCGCCTTCGATGTGGAAGGCGGACATGATAGCCAGGGGCGGTGAAGGTGATGCGCGCGTCCGGCCACCCACCCACGGCGGGGTTCTAGCGCTTGAACCGCTGCATGGCCTCGCGGATCACTGACCGTGCCTCGGCGGCGTTGCCCCAGCCATTTAGCTGCACCGGGTTGCGCCCGGCCGGCAGGTCCTTGTAGACGCGGAAGAACGCTTCGATCCGCTGCCGTTCGGCCTCCGGCAGGTCCGCCAGGTCCCGGATACTGGCGTAGGTCGGGTCGACCTTGTCGGTCGGCACCCCGATGATCTTCTCGTCGTGCTCGCCGCCATCGATCATCTTCAGGTAACCGATCGGCCGGAAACGCACGATCACGCCCGGATGCAGCGGTTCGCGGGTCAACACCAGTGCATCCAGCGGATCGTTGTCGCCGGCCAGGGTGCGCGGCATCGAGCCGTAGTTGGCCGGATAGGCGACCGGCATCGACTGGAAGCGGTCCACGTGCACCAGGCCGTCTTCCTTGATCTCGTACTTGGTGAAGCTGCCGGCCGGGATCTCCACCGCCAGGTTCACCTCCTGCGGGGCCTGCGCCGGCTGGGCGACCAGGAAGGGATGCAGCACGGTATCGGCGGCGGTTACCGCACTGGCCAGCAACAGCAGGGACGCGCCGATGGCAGCCAATGGAATGATGCGGCGGGGTGTGGTCATCGGCGTCTCCTCATTCCCAGCAGCGGTCGGCGCGACCCTTGGCGGTCTGCGCGCGCGGGCAGTCGCGCGGAGCAATGCGGCCTTCGGTCAGCTCCGTGCGCTGCTTTCCACCCTTGGCATCACGACGCAATTCGAAGGCATCGTAAAGACGGCCGGTCACGGTGCGTGCTTCATAGCGCAGGTGCTGCGGGTCGATGTTCAGCACCTGGAACAGCTGGGTGTCCTCGGCCACCGGGTCCATCGTCCTGCGCGCTTCGTCGGAAAGGCGGTACTGCTTCGGTCCGGCCACGGTCACCACATACTGCGGCGTCGCGGCCTGCCCTTCGCCACGGCGGCCATAGGTGTGGTCATGGCCCTGCAGCACCAGATCTACGTTGTGGCGGCGTACCACCGGCAGCAGCACGTCACGCAACGCGGCGTTCTCGCGCCCTTCGCGCGGCGAGTAGAACGGCTGGTGCAGCAGCACGATGGTCCACGCCTGCCGATTGCCGGTCAGCACCTTGTCCAGCCACTGTGCCTGCGCCTTGGCGGTGCCGAGGTCGAGTGCCGATGTGCCATCGACCACGGCCACGCGCACGCCCTGCGCATCGAACCAGTAGCTGGTCTGCTGCGCGGCGGTGGCACCATTGCCCGGCAGCGCGAACGTCACCGGCCAGTGGCGGCCCAGCACGCGGCGCTCCTGCGGGGTGTCCTCGAATTCCTCGAAGTACTCGTGGTTGCCGATGGCCGGCGCCACCAGCGTTTCCTGCGCCAGCCAACTGGTCGCAGCGAACCACTCACCCCACTCGCTGTCATCCATGTTGTCGCCTCCGCTGACCAGGTCACCGGCAAACAGACTCATGCGCGCCTGCGGCGCAGCCTTCTGCGCGGCACGCACCACGCGGCTGACATGGCTGACGTTCTTGTTCTGGGTATCGCCGAAGTACAGCAGGGTCAGCGGCTGATCGGCGCTGGCCAGCGTGCGCAGCTGGTTCCAGGCGCTCCAGCTGCCATTGCCCTGCACACGGTAGACGTACTGGGTATCCGGCTGCAGGCCATCGATATCTGCCCGATGGTGGTGCGACAGACCGTTCTCGGTCTGCAGCGCGCGGGTCGTCGCACGCACCTGGCGGATGCCTTCAATGGCCGGCGAATCTGCGGCCAGCGCGATTTCCAGCAGCGGCGCCTGCACGCTGTCGTCGGTACGCCAGGCCACGGCGAACCCATGGCTGGAATCAACCGCCGGCGAGGCGACGATGCGGTCCGGCACCGTCGTCGCCGCGTAGTGGCGGCTACCTGCCGGCACCTGGGTATTCGGTTCGGCCGCCGCGAACGACAGCGACGGCAGCGCCAGCAGCAGGCCCAGCGCCAGCGCGCGCATTACGCACTGCCCGCTCATGCGCCACACTCCAGCGGCAACGCCAGCTGCTTGGCGATGCTCTCCCAATCGAAGGCCACCACGCCCTGGTCGTCATGTACTGCATACAGCGCACCGTGTGGGAAGCGCGCGCTGGGCTGCTGCATCATCCAGATGCCATCGGTGTTGGCCACGGTATTGCCCTGGAACGCGCCGACCGGCTTCAGCGTGTGCCGGTCGAACAGGTGGAACACGCTGCGCTGCTTGCCCTGTTCGGTGGTGATCCACCAGCCGTCCTTGCCGCAGGTGCGCAGGGTCACGCCTTCGGCCTGGGCCTTGAACACGTCGCGGCCAAAGGTGGTGCCAGTGAAGCGGCCCGCCAGGGTGTAGACCTTGAACTCGCTGGCGTAGCGCTCGTCCTCTTCGGCAATCAGCAGCCGGTCGTTCTCGGGGTCGCCCCAGATCGACTCGACCACGCGCAGTGCACCGGCCTCGGTGGTATCGCCGATGCTGGCCACCAGCTTCGCCTCGACCTTCGCGCCGTCGCGGGTCACATGGTACTGGCGCACTCGCTTGTCCAGCTCGGCCAGCGGCGGCAGGATGTCACGCCCCTGCGCATCCTCGCCGTTGTCCCAGGAATCGGTGACGTAGACGCTGTAGCCATCGGCACGGCGGTCGACCCACAGACCGTACGGCTTGCGCAGGTCGTCCGCAGCGAAGGTCGCCAGCGGCGCGAAGTCCGGCAGGCTCAGCACCTGCACGCGGTGATTGTCGCGCTCGACGATCCACAGCAGGTCGTCGGTCACCGCGATGCCGTTTGGGCGGTCGAACTGCCCCGGTGCGGTGCCGCTGCTGCCGACGTCACGCAGGTGCTGGCCGGTGCTGCCGTCGTAGACCACCAGCTTGTCGGTGGCCTTGGCGGTGGCGATCAGCCACAGCGCGCCGTCCGGCGCGCGCCAGGCCGCCGGCGAGTCGATGTTGTCGGCCGGGGTCATCGGTGACAGGAATGCTTCGGCGATGGTGCTCACCACGCGCTCGCCATTGGCGGCCGGCGCGGCCGCTCCCGCAACCGGATCGTTGCCGGTGGCCGGCGTGCAGCCGGCGACCAGCGTAGCCGCCAGCGCGGCGGCCAGGACAGTGACGCCACGCCCCATCACAGCGCCACCTTCAGGCCCAGCGCATAGGTGCGGCCGTACTCTTCCATCTGCAGGGTGCGCGAGCGGGTGCCCTGGTACAGCTCCAGCGGCTTGTCCAGCAGGTTCTGCGCTTCGAAGTACATGCTCACGCGCGGGGTGAACTTGTAGTCCAGCGAGAAATCGAGCTGGGTGTTGGGTGCCACGTAGATGTCGAATGCACGCCCCTTGCCGATGCTGTCCAGATACTCGCTGCGGTACACGGCCGCCAGACGCGTGCTTACACCGTACTTTTCATAGCCGATGTGTGCGCTGTAGACATGCTTGGAAGCGCGCGGCAGGGTGAAGTCCTCGCCCTCACGTCCCTTGATGCCGGCATCGAACGTGGTGTCCAGCCAGGTGCCACTGGCACCGATCAGCAGGCCATCCAGGCCCTCCGGCAGGAAGGCCAGCTGCTGCTGCCAGTTGAATTCCGCGCCACGCACGGTGGCCTTGCGACCATTGATCGGCTGGGTCACGTCGAATCCGCCGTAGGCCGGATCATTGGTCCGCACGGTCTCCACGATGTAGCCATCGATCGACTTGTGGAACAGGCCCAGCGAAACGATGCCGCTGCTGCCGATGTACTTCTCCACCGACAGGTCGATGTTCTTCGACTCGTACGGATCCAGTTCCGGGTTGCCCAGGCGCACTTCCTCGTCACCGCGGCTGTAACCCACGCGCGGCGAGACGTCGCCGAAGGACGGGCGCGATACGGTCTTGTTGGCCGAGGCGCGCAGCACCCAGTCATCGGCCGCGTCATAGCGCAGATGCAGGCCCGGCAGCACGTTGGTGTAGCTGCTGTTGGCCACGCGCGGGGTGACGGTGAAGCTGCGGCCGTTGGCGGCCACGTCCACCTGGTTGCCGACTGCCTTGAAGCGGGTGTTCTCCACGCGCACGCCGCCGATGATGCGCAGCGCGCCCACATCCCAGGTACCCATGGCATAGCTGGCGAAGATGTCCTCGCTGGCCACGTAATCCTCTTCCAGCGACGTCATCGCATTGCCGCCGACATCCTGCGGGCGGGCGCTGTACTGGCCACCATTGGCGGCCCAGAACGCGCGCATCGCAGCCGAGTCCATGCCATCCCCCATGTTGCCGTGGCGATGCTCCGGCGAAGAGGTGGTCCAGCTCGACAGCACCACCTTCGGGCCGACGCGCAGTTCGCGCTCATCGACATTCACGTCGCGGTCGCGCCAGCGGCCGAGCAGGCCGAACTTGATGCTGCTGCTGTCGCCGTCGAAGCGCACGTTGACCTGCGCGCTGTGTTCCTTGTCGTTCACCTGCTTGGGCGAAAGCACGACGCGGTCGAACGCGTAGTTGCCGTTGTCCAGCCACTGCGGATTGTCGAAGCTGTAGCTGGGCAGGCGGCTGCTCTGGTCCAGGGTGCCATTGAAGGCCTTGCCGTTGAGCTTGAAGCGCGCCTCCATCTCGTCGTTCACGCGCTCTTCGGTACGGGTGTAGCCGATCCGGTAATCGACCACGGCGTTGGTCAGCTTGTTCTCGCCACCAAGACTGGCCGCAAAGGTGTTCTCCTTCTTGGTGCGGTAGCGCATGCGCTTGTCGATCGAGTCCTTCGGCATGCCATCGAGCCGGTACTGGTCGGTGCCGGTCTTGACCATCTTCGCGTCGTCGAAGTTGAAGATCACGCGCTGGCGGGTCTCCGCATCGTCGAACTGGCTGTACAGCGTGCGCAGGTAGTACGTGCTGTCTTCGTTGGGGCGCCAGTCGAGGTTGAGGTTGGCACCGATGCGCTTGCGCTCGATCTCGTACTTGCGGTGCTGCAGGTTGATCGCGGTCACGTCACCGGGGGCGGCATCGTCCTCGCCGTCGTACTCCACTTCGGTGTTGTCCGACTCGAACCGGCGCTTCTGGTAATTCACGCCCAGCGCCACGCCGAACGTGTCGTTGAACACTTCGCTGTAGTTGAAGGCGGCCTTGGGGCTGGTCTCGCCGGACAGCTGCTGGTGGCTGCCCTCGATCTTGCCGCGCAGGCTGCGGCCGTCGCGGTCGAAGGCCGACGCCGATTCCACCAGCACGGCGCCGCCGATGGCATCACCGGGCATGTCCGGGGTCGGCGACTTGACCACGCGCAGGCGCTCGGTGGAGTCCGATGGGATCACGTCCAGCGGCGCGGCGCGGCTGGAATCTTCCGGCGTACCGATGGCGATGCCATCCACGCTGACGCTGTTGAGATTGGCATCCAGGCCGCGAATGACCACGAAGCGGCCTTCGCCCTGGTCGCGGGTCACGCTGACGCCCGGCAGGCGCTGCAGTGATTCGGCCACGTTCTTGTCCGGATACTGGCCCAGGGCATCGGAGGACACCGCGTCCTCGATGGCGTCGCTGCTGCGCTTGAGGTCGACCGCGCGGATCTGCGATTCGAGCTGGGCGCGCACTTCGATACGGTCCAGGTCGACCGCGTCGGCCGCCACGGCGCCGGTAGCGGCTACCGCCTGTTGCCCGGCAGCCTGCAGCGGTGCCGCGGCCCCCATCGCCAGGGTCAGGGTGATGGCAACGGCCAACGGAGTCTTGATATGCACTGGGAATCCCCATTCCTGTTAAGAATGGGTCTGCACGGTATGTCCGCAAGGTTGCATGGCCGTGACATGCGCCTGCACATTTCATGTACATCAGATCCAGGCCCGGTTTGGGGTTCGACACGCCAATCCGGCAAAATGGCCTCCTCTCTCCTTTTCCCCCTTCCCGACCATGAAGATCGTCGAAGTGCGCCACCCGCTGGTGCAGCACAAGATCGGCCTGATGCGCAACGCTGCGCTCAGCACCAAGGATTTCCGCGAACTGGCCAACGAGCTGGGTACGCTGCTGGCCTACGAGGCCACCGCCGACCTGGACACCGAGCCGCACACCCTGCCCGGCTGGGCCGGCCCGGTGACGGTGCAGCGTATTGCCGGCGCCAAGATCACCGTGGTGCCGATCCTGCGTGCCGGCCTGGGCATGCTCAGCGGCGTGCTGTCGCTGATCCCGGCGGCCCGTGTCAGCGTGGTCGGCCTGCAGCGCGACGAGGAAACCCTGCAGCCGGTGCCCTACTTCGAGCGCCTGACCGGCCGCCTGGAAGAGCGCGACGCGCTGATCCTGGACCCGATGCTGGCCACCGGCGGCACCCTGATCGCCACCATCGACATGCTCAAGCGTGCCGGTGCCCGCCGCATCAAGGGCATCTTCCTGGTGGCCGCGCCGGAAGGCATCGAAGCGGTCAAGGCCGTGCACCCGGACGTGGAGATCTACACCGCAGCCATCGATGCCCAGCTCAACGACAAGGGCTACATCCTGCCGGGCCTGGGCGACGCCGGCGACCGCATCTTCGGTACCCGCGTCGGTTGATCCGGTGAACCGGGGTCAGAGCCCTTTCACAGCGAAAGGGATCCCACCCCAACATCGCGGGGGTCGGACCCCTTTCGCAGAAAGGGCCCTGACCCCACCACCCCGCATTCCGGCCTACAGCCCGGCGGCGAAGGCTTCCAGCTGGTCGATGGCGGTGTTCCAGCCGTCGAAGAAGCCCAGCTGCTCATGCTGGTCACGCAGCGCCTTGTCCGGGTGCATCACCCGCGCGGTGTAGCGGCAGCCCTGCCCCTCGTCCTCCATCGTGATCACGGCGGTAAAGCCCAGCCAGGGTGACTGCGGTCGCCAGCCCGCACCCAGCATCGAGGTGAACACCAGGCGCTGCTGCGGCACGATCTCCAGGAAACTGCCCGGATTGTCACTGCTGCCGCCATCGGGGCCCTGCATGAAGGTGTGGAAGGCCCCGCCGGGGCGCAGGTCGAATCCGCGTACCTCGGTGGTCCACGGCTTCGGGCACCACCACTGGCGCAGCAGTTCCGGGTCGGTCCACGCCCGCCACAAGGCGGCGCGCGGTGCGTTCAGCACACGGCTGATCACCAGATCGGTGTCGGGGTTGTTACCTGCGTCTACGGCCATGGGCCTGCTCCTGTCGGTGAAGGGTTTCGACGAAATCGACCATGCGGTCGGAACGCGCTTCCCAAGCCGCACGCTGTTCTGCGAGCCATTGTTCGGCCTGGCCCAGCCGCGCCGGCACCAGTTCGCAGGTGCGTGTGCGCCCCTGCTTGTGGCTGCGCACCACGCCGCTGCGCTCCAGCACGGCCAGGTGTTTCATCAGTGAGGGCAAGGCCATCTCGAAGGGTTCGGCCAGCATCGACACCGTGCGCGGCCCCTGCCCCAGCGCCGCTACGATCGCGCAACGGGTCGGGTCGGCCAGTGCCTGGAAGACATCTTCAATGGCAGGATAATACTTACCCATATAGCTAAGTAATACGCCGGTCTGAACGTTGCCGCAAGCAGGCGCGGCACTGGCGTGATTCTTCACGTGGCCTTGCCGGCCTGAAGCGAATGCTCCGCGCACCCGCCACCCTTGGAGCTCCCGATGAAAGCCTCTTTCCTGCTGGCCGCCGTCCTGCTGGTCGGCCTGCCCCTGGCTGCCAACGCCACAACCCCGCAGCAGCAGCGCATGGCCGAATGCTCGGCCAAGAACAAGGGCTTGAAGG
Source organism: Stenotrophomonas muris (assembly GCF_052751275.1). Lineage (NCBI taxonomy): Bacteria > Pseudomonadati > Pseudomonadota > Gammaproteobacteria > Lysobacterales > Lysobacteraceae > Stenotrophomonas > Stenotrophomonas muris. The sequence continues at coordinate 2,005,878 of NZ_CP199879.1, forward strand.
GTGATGCCTACAAGACCGCGCAGAGCTCCTGCCTCAGCGGCCACGCTGCCGAGACCAAGGCGGTCAATCCGCAGCAGGAACGGATGCGCAAGTGCAACGCTGACGCGGGCGCGAAGAAGCTGGCCGGTGATGCGCGCAAGACCTTCATGAGCAGCTGCCTGAAGTCGTCATAATCGTCGCGTCCGGATCGAACGCCATCCACGCATGGCGTGGATCTACCACCGTCAGTGAAAGGCCGGGCATTGCCCGGCCTTTTCATTACCCCAGGGCGCGCGCCTTCAGCTCGCCCTGTTCGTGCAGGGTCACGAAACGTCCCTTGTCATCACGGCCCAGCTGCGCCAGCGCCACCTGCGGGTCGTGGGTGAAGAACAGCCGCACGTTGCGCGCCAGCTTGTCTTCAAGGAACTGCCGCTTCTCGTCGATCAGCAGCTCGGCGTTGCGGTCGTAGCCCATGGTGATCGGCACGTGTACCCATGAGCGCCCCGGGATCAGGTCGGCACAGAACACCACGCCACCATGCGCACTTTCGCCGGCATGCGCGTGACCGACGATCTCGGCCAGCATCAGTCCCGGCGTATGCCCGTCGCTGTAGCTGAAGCGCACGCTGCGGCCAAGTGCCTTCGAGTACTCCCCGTCCACCACTTCCAGCCGGCCACTGGCCTGCAGCAGGCCCGGCAGTTCCGGAATGAAGCTGGCACGGTCGCGCGGATGCGGCTGCACGGCGCGCTGCCAATGCTGCGCACCGACCACATAAGTCGCATTGGGGAACAGCAGTTCCGGCTCTCGCCCTTCGCTCCATGCCGCCAGCAGGCCACCGGCATGATCGAAGTGCAGGTGGCTGAGCACCACCACGTCGATATCCTCGTGCTCGAAGCCGGCTTCGCGCAACGAATCGATCAGTACGTGCTGGCTTTCCTGCACGCCGTAGCGCTCGCGCATGCGCGGATCGAAGAACGCCCCGATACCCGTTTCAAACAGCACGGTCTTGCCTTCCAGCGGACTGGCAAGCAGTGCGCGGCAGGCCAGCTCGATGCGATTGAGCTCGTCCGGCGCCGCCCATTTTTCCCACAACGCACGCGGTGCGTTGCCGAACATCGCGCCGCCATCGAGGCGCTGCGAGTTTCCACGAATAGACCAGAGTTTCATGCGTCGATTATCGGCGCCGGCCCGTTAAATAATCGCTAGAAAGGAAACAGAAAACCCCGCCGGCAAAGGCGGGGTTTCGGTAATCTGCCGGATTGCCGGCCAGCAGCCGGCGCTACCGGATCAGCGTGCCGGCACGACCTGGGCGCTGCCCACCGGGTTGCGGGGGTCGCTGCCGCCGAACAGCTTGTTCGCCTTGCGGTCCCATTCCACGGTCTGCAGGTTGCCCCACACGTGACTGGAACCGCGGCCGCCTGCGGCGACGTCACCCGGCAGGTCGATCTTGTGGCCCATCGCCTGCAACTGCTTCACCGTCGCCGCGTCGAACGCATCGTCCTCGGCTTCGATCAGGTCCGGCAGCCACTGGTGGTGGTAGCGCGGCAGCGCGGCAACCTGCTGTGCATCCAGGCCGTCGTCGTAGCCGAGGATGCCCAGCAGCACCATGGTGATGATGCGGCTGCCACCCGGGGTGCCCAGCACCACGACCTTGTCGGCGTTCTCCATGAAGGTCGGCGTCATCGAGCTGAGCATGCGCTTGCCGGCCTTCGGCGCATTGGCCTCATAGCCCATCACGCCGAACGCATTGGGCGTGCCCGGCTTCAGCGCGAAGTCGTCCATCTCGTTGTTCAGCAGCACGCCGGTGCCCTTGGGAATCAGCCCCGAGCCATACAGCAGGTTGACGGTCTGGGTGGCGCCGACGCGGTTGCCGTCGCGGTCGATGATCGAGAAGTGCGTGGTCTCGTCATCTTCCAGCGGCGTCGGGTTGCCCGACAGCAGGTCGCTGGGCGTGGCCTTCTCCGGATGGATGGTCGCCCGCAGGCCCTGTGCGTAGTCCTTGCTGGTCAGCACTTTCTGCGGGATCTGCACGAAGTCCGGATCGCCGAGGAAGAAGGTGCGGTCGCGGTAGGCGCGGCGCATCGACTCCACCACCAGGTGGGTGCGGTGGGCCGGGTCCATCTTCCTGATGTCCCAGCCTTCCAGGATCTGCAGCATGCTGGCCAGCGCGATGCCACCGGACGACGGCGGCGGCGCGGTGGTGATCTTCCAGCCGTTGTAGTTGAACACGATCGGCTCGCGCTGCTTGACGCGGTAACCGGCCAGTTCTTCAGCGGTCCACTTGCCGCCAGCCTGCTTCACGCCCGCCAGCAACAGCTTTCCGGTCTGGCCCTTGTAGAAGCCATCAAAGCCACCCGCGGCCAGGCGCTCCAGCGTCTGCGCCAGTTCCGGCTGCTTGAACAGGTCACCGCTGGCGATCGGCTTGCCATTGCGCAGGTAGACCTCGCGCGTGCCGGGATAGCGCTCCATCACTTCACGCCGCGACGCGTAGCCCTTGGCCATGCGGTCGTACACCGGGAAACCTTCGCGCGCGATGCGGATCGCCGGCTGCAGCGAGGCCGACAACGGCAGCTTGCCATGCTTGGCCGACAGCTCGACCAGCGCTGCGGGCAGGCCGGGAATACCCGCCGACCAGGCACCGTTGACCGAACGATCACGGTCCAGGTTGCCCTGCTTGTCGAGGAAGGCCTGCGGGGTCGCCGCAGCCGGGGCGGTCTCGCGCGCATCCAGCATCACATCCTTGCCGGTGGCCGCGTCGTGCAGCAGGAAGAAGCCGCCGCCGCCCAACCCGGAACTGATCGGCTCGACCACCGCCAGCGTGGACGACACCGCCACTGCAGCGTCGAAGGCGTTGCCGCCCTGCGCCAGGATGTCGATGCCGGCCTGGGTGGCCAGTGCGTGGCCGCTGGCAATGGCCGCGCCATCAGGGCGATCGGCACGGGCCGGGCTGTCAGCCCAGGCCATGGGGCTCAGCAGCAGGCCGAGCAGCAACAGGGGGCGGACGATCAGCGTCTTCATTCGGATGGGGGCTCCGCGTAGAGTTCGGGGTGATCGTGCTGCAGCTGGCGCAGCTTGGCCAGCAGCTGGTCTTCCGTTTCCACGATCTCCGGGTCCGGGTCGATGCACTCGACCGGGCAGACGACCACGCACTGTGGCTCGTCGAAATGACCCACGCATTCGGTGCAGCGCGCAGGGTCGATCACGTAGATGGTTTCACCCATCGCAATGGCCTGGTTGGGGCAGGCCGGCTCGCATACGTCGCAGTTGACGCAGAGCTCGTTGATTTTCAGCGACACGGCGATACTCCTCGCCCGCGCCCTGGGACAAAGGACCGGCCAGCGCGGGCGCGCGGGCCGGTCAGGTCATCAGCGGCGCCCTTGCAGGATGCCGCCCGGGCCATGCCGGAGCATGGCCGCCATGGCTCGGTATTACTTGGCTTCGACGAAAATGTACTCGGCACCGGTCGGCTGGATCGCAGCCTGCACGCGGGCGTTGTCGGCCGACTGGCCGATGAAGACGACGCGCACGCCCTTCATCGAATCCGGCGACACGTCCTTGAACACGGCCTGGATCATGTCCGCCATCTTGCCCGAGGCCGACGAACCGAAGGCCAGCATGTTGCCCGGCTGCACGCCACGGGCCACGGCCTGGGTCGCGCTCTCGGTCTGGCGCTCGTACTTGGCCTGGAAGTCCGGGTCCGATTCCGGCGAGAGGTAGTACAGGAACGGGCTGTTGGTGATGTTGCCCATGTTCTGGATCGCCACTTCCTGCAGGTACTTCTTCCAGCCTGCATCGTCGTCCTTGGCCGGGGCGACCAGGGCCTGCTTGGCCTCGTCGACCGGAGCGGCCTCTTCCTTCTTGCAGGCGGTGAAGGCCAGGGCCAACGAAGCGATCAGCATCGCGCGCATGGTGGTGTTCATGGGTTTCCTCCCGGAATGGTGCGTGGTGGTGTACGTAATGGGGTGCGGGTACAGCGGGGCTTACGACTGTGCCGACTTCGCTTCGCGGACCTTGCGCAGGGCTTCGAGCACCGCGGCCGGCACGAAACCGGACACGTCGCCGCCCAGGCGCGCGATCTCGCGGACCAGCGAGGACGAAATGAAGCTGTGCTGCTCGGCCGGGGTCAGGAACAGGGTCTCGACCTCGGGGATCAGGTGGCGATTCATGCTGGCCATCTGGAATTCGTACTCGAAGTCGGACACCGCGCGCAGGCCGCGCAGCAGCACCCCGCCCTGCACCGAACGTACGAAATGGGCCAGCAGGGTATCGAAGCCGATGACCTCGACGTTGCCGTGGTGGGCCAGCGCGCCACGCGCCAGCTGCACGCGCTGCTCCAGCGGCAGCGCCGGGCCCTTGGACGGGCTCTGCGCCACGCCGACCACGACCTTTTCGAACAGCGGCGCGGCCCGGCTCACAAGGTCGATATGACCGTTGGTGATGGGGTCGAACGTGCCGGGGTAGACGGCAATGCGGCGATTGGCCACGGTCATGGGCGGATGCAGATGTTCAGATGAGGTCAAAGTGTAGCAGTGGCACGGCGGTACAGGGCAAAGCGCACCTCGCGGGTGCCACCCTCGCGGTGCAGCAGCCAGTCCGGCGGCAGCACCGGCACGTGGCCGGCCGGCGATTCCAGGTACAGCCAGGCGTCGGCGGCCAGGTGCCGCGGCAGCTGGGCCAGCACGTCCTGCCACAGGCCATCGGCAAACGGCGGGTCGATGAAGACCAGGTCGGCCTGCTGCGCCTGCGCCCCTTGCAGCCAGCGCAGGGCATCGGCCTGCACGACGGTGATCTGGTCGCTGGCCTGCAGCCTGGCGACGGCGGCGGTCAGGTTGCGTCCCAGCTGCGCATCGCGCTCGACCAGGGTGGCGTGGGCAGCGCCACGCGAGACCGCCTCCAGGCCCAGCGCGCCACTGCCAGCGAACAGGTCCAGCACGCGGGCCCCGCCGAGCTTGGGCATCAGCCAGTTGAACAGGGTCTCGCGCACGCGGTCGCTGCTGGGGCGAAGGCCCGGCAGGGTCGGCACCGGCAGCCGGGTATTGCGCCAGCGCCCGCCGATGATGCGGACCTGGCCGTCATTGCCACCGCGGCCGCTCATCGGCGCCCCCGGCGGGAGGAATTCGAGAAATTCAGCATGAGCGGGATTGTAGTTCGGCCGGGCGGCGCCCGGCACCCGCAGAAGCCGAAGCAACAGCAACAGCGGGCATCCCCGCGGGATGGCGGGGTGGGTCCGGTTGAGGGGGACGCTGCAAGTACGTCCATGTAAGCTCGGTCGCCGCATCCATGCGGCTCACGCCCCCTCAACCGGACCCACCCCGCCTTCGACAGTTTCCTGCGATCTGTCGGAACGGCTCTTGGGGTCAGATCCGTTTTCCTGCAGAAAACGGATCTGACCCCATTGGATGCACCCCGCCTTCGACAGTTCCCTGCGATCTGTCGGAACGGCTCTTGGGGTCAGATCCGTTTTCCTGCGGAAAACGGATCTGACCCCATTGGATGTATCGATATCTGACAGATGTGTCGACCAAGGTCGACACCTACCAACAGCCGCGGGAAATCTGTCAGAGGCGGGGCGGTGTGGGGTGGCAGGACCGTTGGCGCCATGGATGGCGCCATCGAGCCCCCATGGGTGAGGGCGCTTTGCTTGCGAAGCACTGCTTCGCGAGCGCCCGAACGCACAGCCGCCAGCGGCTGGGCCGGCCCCCGGAGGGGGGTTTACGGCGTGTCCTGCCAACCCACACCGCCCCGCCATCCCACGGATAGCCCGCTGTTGCTGTTGCTGTTGCTTCGGCCTCTGCAGGTGCCGGGCGCCGCCCGGCCGACCAACCCCTTGATTTCGGGACAATCAGCCATACCCCTTGGCGAGGCCGCACGCGCTGGCGCGGCATTGCACATGGAGCCCTATCGATGACCGAGACCACCCAGACCGAAACCCTTGGCTTCCAGACCGAAGTCAAGCAGCTGCTGCAGCTGATGATCCACTCGCTGTACTCCAACAAGGAGATCTTCCTGCGCGAGCTGGTCTCCAACGCCGCCGACGCCGCCGACAAGCTGCGCTTCGAGGCCCTGACCCAGCCGGCCCTGCTGGAAGGCGACAGCGAACTGCGCGTGCGCGTCAGCTTCGACCCCGCCGCCCACACCATCACCATCGAAGACAACGGCATCGGCATGAGTCGCGCCGAGGCGATTGCCCATCTCGGCACGATCGCCAAGTCCGGCACCGGCGATTTCCTGCGCCAGCTGTCCGGCGACCAGAAGAAGGATTCGCAGCTGATCGGCCAGTTCGGCGTCGGCTTCTACAGCGCCTTCATCGTTGCCGACGAGGTCGAAGTGACCTCGCGCCGCGCCGGCCTGGCCGCAGGTGAAGGCGTGCGCTGGACCTCGCGCGGCGAAGGCGATTTCAACGTCGCCACCGTCGACAAGGCCGAGCGCGGCACCCGCATCGTCCTGCATCTGAAGGATGGCGAGCATGATTTCGCCGACGGCTGGCGTCTGCGCAGCATCCTCAAGAAGTACTCGGACCACATCGGCCTGCCGATCCAGATGCCGAAGGAAGGCGAGGAAGGCGCCACCGTCGAGTGGGAGACCGTCAACCGCGCCAGCGCGCTGTGGACCCGTCCGCGCACCGAGATCGGCGACGCCGAGTACACCGAGTTCTACAAGCACATGGCGCACGACCACAGCGATCCGCTGGCGTGGAGCCACAACAAGGTCGAAGGCAAGCTGGAGTACACCTCGCTGCTGTACGTGCCCGGCCGCGCGCCGTTCGACCTGTACCACCGCGATGCGCCCAAGGGCCTGAAGCTCTATGTGCAGCGCGTGTTCGTGATGGACCAGGCCGAGCAGTTCCTGCCGCTGTACCTGCGCTTCATCAAGGGCGTGGTCGACTCCAACGACCTGTCGCTGAACGTCTCGCGCGAGATCCTGCAGTCCGGCCCGGTCATCGATTCGATGAAGGCGGCGCTGACCAAACGCTCGCTGGACATGCTGGACAAGCTGGCCGCCGACAAGCCGGAGCAATACGCCACGTTCTGGAAGGAATTCGGCCAAGTGCTGAAGGAAGGCCCGGCCGAGGACTACAACAACCGCGAGAAGGTGGCCGGGCTGCTGCGCTTCGCCTCCACCCGCGGCGACAGCGATGCGCAGACGGTGTCGCTGGCCGATTACCTCGGCCGCATGACCGAAGGCCAGGACAAGATCTACTACCTGACCGGCGAGAGCTACAGCCAGGTGCGCAACAGCCCCCACCTGGAAGTGTTCCGCAAGAAGGGCGTGGAAGTGCTGCTGCTGACCGACCGCATCGACGAGTGGCTGATGGGCTACCTGACCGATTTCGACGGCAAGGGCTTCGTCGACATCGCTCGTGGCGATCTCGACCTGGGCGCGCTGGAAACCGAAGCGGACAAGCAGGAACAGGAAGCCGCGGCGAAGGACAAGCAGGGCCTGGTCGAGCGCCTGAAGACCGTGCTGGGCGATGACGTGGCCGAAGTGCGCGTGTCACACCGCCTGACCGATTCGCCGGCGGTACTGGCCATCGGCGAACAGGACCTGGGCCTGCAGATGCGCCAGATCCTGGAAGCCAGCGGGCAGAAGGTGCCGGACAGCAAGCCGGTGCTGGAAATCAACCCGGGCCACCCACTGATTGCCAAGCTGGATGCCGAAGCCGATGGCGCGCGTTTCGACGACCTCGGCCGGGTGCTGTTCGACCAGGCCGCGCTGGCCGCCGGTGACAGCCTGAAGGACCCGGGTGCCTACGTGGCGAGGCTGAACAAGCTGCTGCTGGAGCTGTCGGCCTGATCGACAGGGTGGTCGCCGGGCATGGCCCGGCTTACCCGGCGGTGCTCTGGTAGAGGCCGACCTTGGTTGGCGCCCCAAAAGCGTGCCAACCAAGGTTGGCACCTACCGGCGCGGGTGGAGAGTGCCAACCAAGGTTGGCACCCACCAGGGGCGGCGGTTGGCGCCTGCCGAAGGGGTTCAGGCGTCGCGATCCAGCAGCGAACCCAGCATCTGGTCCTGGCGGCGGATCACCGCGGCATTGGCGGCGAAGGCCACCACCTCGGCTTTCGCGGCCAGCAGGTCACCCAGCGGCGCGCCGGCATCGGCGCCGACGGGAATCACCGCGGCCTGCACCCCACCCTGCCCGGCAGCACTGCGCTGCAGCTGCAGGCGCTGGGCATCCGGGGTCGCCAGGTTGGCCACGTTGTGCGCAGCCACCTGCACGCCCTGCTGGGACGCACGCATCCCGCCGAGGGCAATTCCCATCACGTTGTCCATGGCGGTCTCCGGGCCGCACGACGCAGCCCTCCGGACCGGTTAACGGCCGGCGGGCCGCGACCTTGAGTCCACATCGGCCCGACAGGCCCGAGTGGTAGCATATCCCCCTGATTTCAGCGCCTTTTGCCAATGCTCAGTTTTTTCCGCCGCAAGAAGCCCCAGGATGCCCCCGCAGCGGAGGCACCCAAGACCCAGCACTACTCGGCTGAAGAGCTGGCGGCGGCGTTCCCGTCGGCCGCGCCGGTCGAGGACAAAGAGCCAGCACCGGTAGCCGTACCGGCCGCGCCTGCGCCGGCCGAGCCGCCGCCGGCAGCCGTCGTTCCGGTCGCTTTCGAGCCCACCCCGGTGGTTCCGGCTCCGGTGGTTCCGGCTCCGGTCGTTCCCGCTCCGAGCGCTCCGCAATCGGCCGCCCGGATCGACGTCGCCCCGGTGGCGGCCCCGGCCATCGAACCGGCACCCGCACCACTGCCTCAGCCCACCCCGGCACCGGTCACCGACGACCTGCCTGCCGCCGCCTCGATCGATGCCGTTCCGGCGCCTGCCGGCAAGCCCGGCTGGCGCGAACGCCTGCGCAACAGCGTCATCGCGCGCAGCTTCGGTGGACTGTTCTCGCGCAACCCCAAGCTCGACGACGATCTGCTGGACGAACTGGAAACCGCACTGATCACCGCCGACGTCGGCGTGGGCGCCACCACCGATCTGGTCGAGGGCCTGCGCAAGCGCATGAAGTCGCGCGAGTTCGCCGACGCCAATGCGCTGCTGGCCGCGTTGCGCGCCGAGCTGATCGCGATCCTGCAGCCGGTGGCCAAGCCGCTGGTGATCGATCGCAACGCCAAGCCCTTCGTGGTGCTCACCGTCGGCGTCAACGGCGTCGGCAAGACCACCACCATCGGCAAGCTGGCCAAGCGCTTCAAGGACGACGGCCACAGCCTGATGCTGGCTGCCGGCGATACCTTCCGCGCCGCCGCCGTGGCCCAGTTGCAGGCCTGGGGCGAGCGCAACGGCGTAGCCGTGGTCGCGCAGGGGCAGAACGCCGATGCCGCTTCGGTGGCATTCGACGCGCTGCAGGCCGGCAAGGCCCGCGGCACCTCGGTGCTGATCGCCGATACCGCCGGCCGCCTGCACACCCAGTCCGGCCTGATGAACGAGCTGGGCAAGATCCGCCGCGTGCTCGGCAAGATCGACCCCACCGCCCCGCACGAAGTGCTGATGGTGATCGACGGCACCACCGGCCAGAACGCGCTGTCGCAGTTGCGCCAGTTCAATGCCGCAGTGAACGTGACCGGCCTGGTGGTGACCAAGCTGGACGGCACTGCCAAGGGCGGCGTGGTGTTCGCGCTGGCCCGCGAGTTCGGCATCCCGATCCGCTTTGCCGGTATCGGCGAGCGCCCGGAAGACCTGCGCGTGTTCGATCCGGAAGCGTTCGTCGACGCCCTGCTGCCCGAAGCGCTGGGCGCCTGATACACCGCGCAGCCACGCATGGCGTGGCTCTACCGCAGCCTGGTAGAGCCACCCCACGGGTGGCTGCCTCTCTGGAACTCCAATGCCCCGCCAGCCGCACGCCAGCGCCGAAACTGCAGAACGGGACGGTTTCGTCGCCCGCCTGCTGCACTGGTTCGACGACCATGGTCGCCACGACCTGCCCTGGCAGCACCCACGCAGCCCCTATCGGGTCTGGCTGTCGGAAATCATGCTGCAGCAGACCCAGGTAGCCACGGTCATCCCGTACTTCCAGCGGTTCCTGCAGCATTTCCCGACGCTGCCCGACCTCGCCGCCGCCAGCAATGACGCGGTGATGGCGCAGTGGGCCGGGCTCGGCTACTACGCCCGCGCACGCAACCTGCATGCCGCCGCGAAGCGCTGCGTGGAACTGCACGACGGCGACCTGCCGCGCGATTTCGATGCATTGCATGCCCTGCCCGGCATCGGCCGCAGCACCGCAGGTGCGATCCTCAGCCAGGCCTGGAACGATCCGTTCGCGATCCTCGATGGTAACGTCAAGCGCGTGCTCAGCCGTTACCACGGCATCGACGGCTTTCCCGGCCTGCCGGCCATCGAGAAACAGTTGTGGTCGATTGCCGAGGCGCACGTGGCGCAGGTGCCGGCCGGGCGAATGGCTGATTACACCCAGGCGCAGATGGACCTGGGTGCGACGGTGTGCAGCCGCGCCAAGCCAGCCTGCGTGATCTGCCCGCTGCAGTACGCGTGCGTGGCGCGCCGCGAAGGCCGCACCGCCGAACTGCCCACGCCCAAGCCCAGCAGGACCCTGCCCGAGCGCGAAGCCGTGGCCCTGCTGCTGCGCGACGCCCAGCAGCGCGTGCTGCTGCAGAAGCGGCCGGACACCGGCATCTGGGCACAGTTGTGGACGCTGCCGCAGGCCGAGGCCGGCAGCGAACTGCAGGACTGGTTCGACGCGCACGTCGAAGGTTCGCTGGAAGACGCCGAGGAGCTGCCCGTGCTGCAGCACACCTTCAGCCATTACAAGCTGTACCTGCAGGTACTGTCGCGGCAGGTGCACGGCCTGCGCGTGGAAGAACCCACGCTGCGCTGGGTCGCCAACGACGAGCTGCCCGCGCTGGGCCTGCCAGCGCCGATCCGCAAGCTGCTCGACGGCGCCACGACCAAGGCGCCGAAACGAAATTCCAAGAAACCCCGCAACCACGAGTGAGTGCCATGTCCCGAACCGTCTTCTGCCAGTACGAACAACGCGATGCCGAGGGCCTGGACTTCGTGCCCTACCCCGGCGAACTGGGCCAGCGCATCTTCAACAACATCGGCAAGCAGGCCTGGGCCGCGTGGCTCGCGCACCAGACCATGCTGATCAACGAAAACCGCCTGTCGCCGCGCACCCCGGAGCATCGCGCATTCCTTGAGGGCGAACTGGTCAAGTTCCTGTTCGAGAAGGACGCGGAAAAGCCTGCCGGCTTCACCCCGGAAGCCTGACCCAAAGGTAGTGCCGGCCGCTGGCCGGCATCGCGCAGATGCCAGGTTGCCGGCCAGCGGCCGGCACTACCGCGCTATTTCGTATTTTCCTCGCGCTCCTGCACCTGCGCCTGGCGCAGCTCCTGCTCGGAGGCACGCAGTGCCTTCACGTCCAGCTTGCGGATGCTGTTGATGAAGCACGGCATGCGCGGGCCACCGGTCGGGTCGCGCACCAGCACCTTGTCGAAACGCGATGACACGCGGCCCATGCTGCTGGTCAACCCGATGGCGGTGGCGTACGACAGGTCCGGGCACGGACCACTCAGTTCCAGCAGGTAAGCCTCGCTCGGCCGGGTCCACACCGCCAGCGCGCTGTCACCCAGTTCGGTCCAGCCATTGAGGCTGCCGAAGAACTGCATGTCGTTCTGCGGCGCGCCGGCGTGGGCGCGGTACAGATCCAGTTTCTCGGTACTGCTGAGCCGGCCGGTGGTCGCGCAGGCGGCCAGCGCCAGGCAGAGTCCGGCGATCAGGATCGGGGTCTTCATGGCGATCTCCTCGGGGAACCTGCTGCGATCATGCGCCGGCCGATGTGCGACCGGCGCGAGGGCAGGTAAACCCGTTCAGGCGCCGGGAGGCGGCCGTTGCCGGCCGCTCAGACGTCGGCGTGGGCCAGTGCGTGCAGGCGCCCTTCGCGCAGCTCCAGCACCCGGTCCAGGCGCCGCGCCAGGCTGCGGTCGTGGGTAACCAGCACCAGGCTGGTATGACGCGCGCGGTTGAGTTCCAGCATCAGCTCGAACACGGTGCCCGCGGTGCGGTCATCCAGGTTGCCGGTCGGCTCGTCACCGAGCACGCAGGCCGGATGATTGACCAGCGCACGTGCCACCGCGGCACGTTGGCGTTCGCCGCCGGACAGCTCGCCGGGCTTGTGGTCCAGGCGATGGCCGAGGCCGACCGCTTCCAGCAGCGTGGTGGCCCGGCTGCTCGCTTCGGCCACGGCGGTGCCGGCCAGCAGCACCGGCATCATCACGTTTTCCAGCGCGGTGAACTCAGGCAACAGGTGGTGGAACTGGTAGACGAAGCCCAGCGCCTGGTTGCGCAGCAGGCCACGCGCGGTGTCCGACAGCGCGGACATGCGCTGGCCGGTCACGTAGACCTCGCCTGCGGTCGGAATATCCAACCCGCCCAGCAGGTGCAGCAGCGTGCTCTTGCCGGCACCGGAGGCACCGATGATCGCCACGGTTTCGCCGGCGGTCACGGTCAGGTCCAGTCCATCGAACACCGGGGTCTGCATGCGCCCTTCGGCATAGGTCTTGCCCAGTGCTTCGGCGCGGATCACTTCATCGCCGCGGTTGAAGACCTTATTCATAACGCAGGGCCTCCGCCGGCTGGGTGCGTGCTGCCCGCCAGGCGGGATACAGGGTGGCCAGGAAGCTCATCAGCAGCGCGACCACGGTGATCGCCACCACGTCGCCGGTCTGCATGTCGGTCGGCAGGCCGGTGATGTAGTACACATCCTCCGGCAGCAGCTTGACGTTGAACACGCTCTCGATGGCACCGAGGATGCGTTCCAGGTTGAGGGTCAGGGTGATGCCGCCGATCAGGCCGGCCAGCGTGCCGAAGATGCCGATCAGCGAACCCTGCACCATGAACACCTGCATCACCCCGCCCGGGGTCAGGCCGAGGGTGCGCAGGATGGCGATGTCGGCCTGCTTGTCGGTCACCAGCATCACCTGCGAGGACACCAGGTTGAACGCACCCATGGCGATGATCAGCGACAGCAGGATGCCCATCACCACCTTCTCCATGCGCAGCGAGTGGTAGAGGTTGGCGTTCTGCTGGGTCCAGTCACTTACCCGGTACGCACCACCCAGGCTCTGCGCCAGGTCCACGCCCACTTCCAGCGAGCGGTCCATGTCGTGCAGTTTCAGCCGCACGCCGGTGGCGCCGTCGCTGCGCAGCACGCGCTCCAGGTCCTGCATGTTGGCGAAGCCGACGCCCCGGTCGACCTCGTTGTAGCCGGCCTCGAAGATGCCGCTGACGGTGAAGCGTTTCATCCGCGGCACGGCACCGGCAGGCGTGCCCTGCACTTCGGCGAAGGTCACCAGCACCTGGTCACCGACGTCGACGCCGAGCCAGATCGCCAGTTCCTTGCCCAGCAGCAGGTTGAAGCTGCCCGGCGTCAGGCTGGCATAGCTGCCCTTGGTGACCTTCTTGTCGATCACCGATACCTTCGGCTCCAGCGCCGGATCGATGCCCTGGATGATCGCACCCTGCACGCGCGGGCCGCTGATCATCGACTGGATCTCGATGTACGGCGCGGCACCGGCCACGCGCGGATCCTTGCGGGCTACGTCGACCACGCGCATCCAGTCCGGCATCGGCTCGCCGTCGCGGCTGATGGTGGTGTGCGCGGTCATCTGCAGCAGGCGGCTGCGGATTTCCTTCTGGAATCCGCTCATCACCGCCAACGTGGTGATCAGCACCGTAACGCCGAGCGCGATGCCCAGGATCGATGCCATCGAGATGAAGGAGATGAAGCCGTTGCGGCGCTTGGCGCGCAGGTAGCGCAGGCCAATGGCCACGGGAATGGGTTTGAACATGCAGGCACGCCGGTCAATTCAGCTTATGGTGCCATCGTCCGGGGCTGACGGGAAACGGCGCGTGCGGCCACGGCCAGTCGCAGTTCACGTCGCTGCCCGGAATCGAGCACATCCGGCCAGAACAGCAGGCACCGGCGGCGCTGGTCCTGATGCCAACGCAACAGCAGCCACGGCCCGCGCACCACCAGCCGGGGTGCCTCGACGTCCTGCCCGGCCACCCGAATCGGCTCGGGAAGCGGAGGCAGAAGCACCTGCACGCGCGGCCTGCGCTGGCGCCAGGCCAGTTCGGCCAGGCCCGTGCACCAGGCCAGCACCACTGCGGGCATCAGCAGCCGTGAAGGCAGATCCGATGCGCGCAGCAGCCACGGCGCAGCCAGCAGCACCGCCAACTGGGCGGCGGCCTGCAGCCGCGAGGCGCGCCACTCAAGGCTTGAGGGCGAGGATCTTCTGCATGAGGGGGATCGCGTGCGCATGCGGGCAGGCCTCGTAGCCCATGAACCAGCGCCACAACTTATCGTCCTCGCAGTCGAGCAGGAACAGGAAAACCTCGCGCTCTTCGGTCGGCGCAGTGCTCCACTCGTGGTCCAGGTAGCGGCCGAACAGCTGGTCCAGCTCACGCATGCCGCGGCGACAGCGCCAGCGCAGCTTCTTCAGCAGAACGTCTTCTTCCATCGTGTTTCTCCAGATACAGCAAAGCCACGCATGGCGTGGCTCTACTGGGGTCATGCAACTACCCTGCGCCGTGTATCAGGCGCGGCGTTCCATCATCAGCTTCTTGATCTCGGCGATCGCCAGTGCCGGGTTCAGGCCCTTCGGGCAGGTCCGGGCACAGTTCATGATGGTGTGGCAGCGGTACAGCTTGAACGGATCTTCCAGATCGTCCAGGCGCGCACCGGTGTCCTCATCGCGCGAGTCGATGATCCAGCGGTAGGCCTGCAGCAGGATCGCCGGGCCCAGGTAACGCTCGCCGTTCCACCAGTAGCTCGGGCAGCTGGTCGAGCAGCAGGCGCACAGGATGCACTCGTACAGGCCGTCCAGCTTCTTGCGGTCTTCCGGCGACTGCAGGCGCTCGCGGTCCGGAGGTGCCGGGGTCTGGGTGCGGATCCACGGCTTGATCGACGCGTACTGCGCGTAGAAGTGGGTCAGGTCCGGAACCAGGTCCTTGACCACGTTCATGTGCGGCAGCGGGTAGATCGGCACTTCCTTCTTGCCGCAGTCCGAGATGGCTCGGGTGCAGGCCAGGGTGTTGGTGCCGTCGATGTTCATGGCGCACGAACCACAGATACCTTCGCGGCACGAGCGGCGGAAGGTCAGGGTCGGGTCGATCTCGTTCTTGATCTTGATCAGGGCGTCCAGGACCATCGGGCCACAGGCGTCCAGATCGACTTCATAGGTATCGGTGCGCGGGTTGCTGTCGTCGTCCGGACTCCAGCGGTAGATCTTGAAGGTGCGCACATTCTTGCCGCCGTTCTTGACGGGGAAATGCTTGCCCTTCGTGATCTTGGAATTCTTGGGGAGTGAAAACTCGGCCATGGCTGCTCTCGTTGGCTCAGGCGGCCCGCGCCCGTGGGCGCGGATTGCATGGTAGGCGGGGTCGGATCAGTACACGCGCGGCTTCGGCGGCACCACGGACACGTCGTCGGTCAACGTGTACATGTGCACCGGACGGTAGTCGAAGCTGCACTTGCCCTTCTCGTCGACGCTGACCAGGGTGTGCTTCTGCCAGTTGACGTCGTCGCGGTCCGGGAAGTCCTCGTGCGCATGCGCGCCGCGGCTTTCCTTGCGCTGTTCGGCCGAGTTGATCGTCGCCACCGCATTGAGCAGCAGGTTGTTCAGCTCGTAGGTCTCGATCAGGTCCGAGTTCCACACCAGCGAACGGTCGGAGACCTTCACGTCCTGGAACGAGTCGAAGATCTTGTCCATCTTCTCGCAGCCTTCCTTCAGCGTCTGGCTGGTGCGGAAGACCGCCGCGTCGGCCTGCATGGTGCGCTGCATGCGATCGCGGATGACCGAGGTCGGGGTATCGCCGTTGGCGTGGCGCAGCTTGTCCAGCAGGCCCAGCGCCTTGTCGCAGGCATCGGCCGGCAGCGGCTTGTGCGCAGCGCCCGGCTTGATGGTCTCGGCACAGCGGTTGGCCACGGCACGGCCGAACACCACCAGGTCCAGCAGCGAGTTCGAGCCCAGGCGGTTGGCGCCGTGCACGGACACGCAGGCCGCTTCGCCGATGGCGTACAGGCCCGGCACCACGGCATTGTCGTTGTCGCCGACCTTCTGCACCACTTCGCCGTGGTAATTGGTCGGAATGCCGCCCATGTTGTAGTGCACGGTCGGGATGACCGGAATCGGCTGCTTGTGCACGTCGACGCCGGCGAAGATGCGGGCGCTCTCGGCGATGCCCGGCAGCTTCTCGTCGATCACGCCCGGGCCGAGGTGGGTCAGGTCGAGCAGGATGTGGTCCTTGTGCTCGCCGACGCCGCGGCCTTCGCGGATCTCGATGGTCATCGAACGGCTGACCACGTCGCGCGAGGCCAGGTCCTTGTAGTGCGGCGCGTAGCGCTCCATGAAGCGCTCGCCGCTGCTGTTGCGCAGGATGCCACCTTCACCGCGGACACCCTCGGTGATCAGGCAGCCGGCGCCGTAGATGCCGGTCGGGTGGAACTGCACGAACTCCATGTCCTGCATGGCGATGCCGGCACGCATGGCCAGGCCGCCACCGTCGCCGGTGCAGGTGTGCGCCGAGGTGGCGCTGAAGTAGGCACGGCCGTAGCCGCCGGTGGCCAGCACCACGCCCTGGGCGCGGAACAGGTGCAGGGTGCCGTCGGACATGTCCAGGGCCAGCACGCCGCGGCAGGCGCCTTCCTCGTCGAAGATCAGGTCGAGCGCGAAGTACTCGATCATGAAGCGCGCGTCGTGCTTCAGCGACTGCTGGTACAGCGTGTGCAGCATCGCGTGGCCGGTACGGTCGGCCGCCGCGCAGGTACGCTGCGCCGCCGGGCCTTCGCCATACTTGGTGGTCATGCCACCGAACGGACGCTGGTAGATCTTGCCTTCGGCGGTGCGCGAGAACGGCACGCCGTAATGTTCGAGCTCGATGATGGCCGGGATGGCCTCACGGCACATGTACTCGATGGCGTCCTGGTCGCCCAGCCAGTCCGACCCCTTGATGGTGTCGAAGAAGTGGTAGCGCCAGTCGTCCTCGCCCATGTTGCCGAGCGCCGCCGAGATACCGCCCTGGGCGGCAACGGTGTGAGAACGGGTCGGGAAGACCTTGGTCAGGCACACGGTCTGCAGGCCCTTGGCGGCCAGGCCGAACGTGGCGCGCAGGCCGGCACCGCCGGCGCCGACCACGACCATGTCGTACTTGTGTTCGGTGATCTTGTAAGCGGACATCTAATCTGGATTCCTGTGTAGGTGCCTGGGCTCAGGCAACGCCGAGGGCGATGCGGCCCACCGCAAACACACTGACGATCATGCCGAGCACGGCGACGAACTTCACCGCGGTCTGCAGCACCAGGGCCAGCAGCGATTCGTGGATGTAGTCTTCCAGCACGACCTGCATGCCGAGCTGCGCGTGCCAGAACATGGCGATCAGCAGGCCGATCAGCGGCACCGCGTTCCACGGCTTGGCCACGGCGGCGGCGGCGGTGGCGTAGTCCGAGCCCAGCAGGCCCAGCACGAAGACCAGGAACCAGATGCCCAGCACCACCAGTGCGGCGGCGGTCAGGCGCTGGTGCACGAAGTGCTCGGTGCCGGTCTTGGCCGAGCCAAGGCCGCGCACGTTCTTCAACGGGGTACGGAACTTGCTCACGCGGCACCTCCGAACATCACATAGGCCCACACCAGCAGGGTGATCACCAGGCTGCCGATGACCGACAGCCAGCTGCTGCGGATGAAGGCGGGGATGCTGAAGCCGATGGCGAAGTCCTGCACGACGTGGCGGATGCCATTGCACAGGTGATAGGCGAACGACCATGTCCACGCGAACAGGAACACGCGGCCATACCAGGCCCCGGCATGGCCGGTGAAGCAGTTCCAGGACTCGGGCCCCATCATCAGGGCCAGCAGGCCGGCGGCGATGATGAGGGCACCAACAGACAGAAAGACGCCAGTGGCTCGATGCAGGATCGAGGTGGCCATCTGAATCTGCCAGCGATACACCTGAAGGTGCGGGGAAAGTGGGCGTTGTCTGGTCGCCATTCGCTGGGCTCGTTGTCTCGGCTGGGCGGCACACGGCCGCGTTGGCTCAATGCTGATCAGAAATCGATGCAGCGTCCGTTTTTCTCCCAATCGCCATACCGCACCGGATCAAGTCCGCCGCGGCCGCCGAATTCTTCCGCTTTTTCCTGTTCCACGGGCACGGGTGCCGCGGGGACCAGCGGGGCTTCAGATTCGTCGTCGGGAGTGGGGGTTGTTTGGCCTATCATGTTCGGTCTCGCAACGCACAAATTTTAGACCTCGTTCACGTGCCTGACAACCTGCCCCCTGCTTTCGTCGGATATCCGCGCCTGCCCGGCCACCAGCTGCTGAGCCTGCAGGGCCCGGATGCGGCTGTCTTTGCCCACGCCCAGTTCAGCAGCGATGTCACCGCCCTGCCCCTGCAGCACTGGCAGTGGAGTGCCTGGCTGAGCGCCAAGGGCCGTACCCTGGCGGTGTTCCAGCTGCTTCGGCTGGCCGACGACCACGTGATGCTGGTGCTGGCTGACGGCGATGCCGATGCGATTGCGTCGCAACTGCAGCGCTTCGTGTTCCGCCGCAAGGTGAAGGTGCAGGTGCGCAGCGATCTGGCGGCGGCTGGCGCGTTCACCGCGCCCGAGGCCGCCAGCGGCGGGGCGATTGCGCAGACCGCAGGCGACGGCTGGGAGCTGGACCTGGGCAGCGATGCCCTGCCGCGCACCCTGCGCGTTGGCAGCGCCGACGCGTTCGCTGCCGGCAATGAAGCCGATGAGGCCGCTTTCGCCCTGGCCTGGCGCCAGGCCGACCTGCGCTACGGCCTGCCGCGGCTGGAAGAAGGCCAGCGCGAAGTGTGGACCCCCCAACAGCTGGGCCTGGACCGCCTGAACGGCTACAGCGTGAAGAAGGGCTGCTATCCCGGCCAGGAAATCGTCGCCCGCACCCACTTCCTCGGCAAGGCCAAGCGTGCGGTGCAGTTGCTGCATACCGCAGCACCGGCACAGGCCGGCGATGGCGTGCAGCAGGATGGCGCGGGGCTGGGCACGATTGCCAGCGTGGCCGGCGACCTGGCACTGGCGGTACTGCCACTGGAGGCCAGCGACGCTGACCTGCAGGTGGGCGATGCCATTGCGCAGCGCGTGCCGTTGCTGGATGGCCTGGCCCGCTGAAGCAGGCGGGGACCTGCACGGGTGGGTGCAGGAATGGTAGTGCCGGCCGCTGGCCGGCAACCATGCAGGGTTGAGGTTGCCGGCCAGCGGCCGGCACTACCCCTTACAGGCGCGCGCCGGTTTCCGGATTGAAGAAATGCAGGCCCTGCGGGTGGATCGCCACGCGGATCTGCTCGCCCACCTCGGGCAGCGCCTGCGGCGCCACGCGCATGGTCAGCGCGTGCTGGCCACTGCTCAGGTTGACGAAGATCTCGTTACCGACCGGTTCGATGCCTTCAATGCGTGCGACGAACGCATGCGCATCGTCGGCGGCCGCCGGCTGCAGGTGCTCCGGACGCACGCCCACCGCGATCGGCTTCTGCAGCCAGGCCGGATCGATGGTGGCCTGGCCCAGCGGTGCACGCCACTCACCATCGACCACGGTCACGCCACCGGCATCGCCCTGCAGCGTGCCGCGCAGCACGTTCATCGCCGGGCTGCCGAGGAAGCCCGCCACGAACAGGTTGGCCGGGCGGTCGTACAGCGCCATCGGCGTATCGATCTGCTGGATGATGCCGTCCTTCAGCACCACGATGCGCTGGCCGAGGGTCATCGCTTCCACCTGATCGTGCGTCACGTAGATCATGGTGGTGCCCAGCTTGCGGTGCAGCTGCGCGATCTCGGTACGCACGCTGTGGCGCAGCTTGGCATCCAGGTTGGACAGCGGTTCGTCGAGCAGGAACACCGCCGGCTCGCGCACCAGCGCACGGCCCAGCGCGACACGCTGGCGCTGGCCACCGGACATCGCCTTGGGCAGCTTGTCCATCATCTCGGTCAGGCCCAGCGTCTGCGCCGCCTCGGCGATGCGCTTGTCGATGGTCGCCTTGTCGTGACCGCGCAGCTTCAGGCCAAAGGCCAGGTTCTCGGCCACGGTCATGTGCGGGTACAGCGCATAACTCTGGAACACCATCGCGATGTCGCGATCCTTCGGCGCCACGTCGTTGACCACGCGATCACCGATGGTCAGCGTGCCGCCGCTGATCTCCTCCAGGCCAGCCACCATCCGCAGCAGGGTCGACTTGCCACAGCCGGACGGGCCGACCAGCACCATCAGCTCGCCATCGGCGACCTCGAAGCTGGCGTCCTTCACCGCGACCTGGCCGTTGTCATAGACCTTGCGCACACCCTGCAACTGCACTTTTGCCATATCACCTATCCGGTCCGCCCGAAGCCGGGCTGTCTTTTGGGACTGCCTCGGCCCTCCCGATGGCAGTGATGATTGCGCGCTTGCCGCATGACGGCGAGCACTGCAATCGAATACAGTTGCCCATTCTGCCATGTAAACGTTTTCACGTGGCACTATCCGATGATCGGTGCGCACCGATCTGCGTCGGCGGTTGAACGAAGGTTCCGCCGAGGCAGTGGTTTCGAATGGAACGGTCTTCCGCCCCCCCGGAGAACGCCCCTGACGAACCTCGGACAGGCAGTTGCGCGGATGTCCCCCGAACCCAGCCATGAAGCGATTGACAACGATGTCACCCGGATCTGAAACTCGAGCGATGCACGACACCCTCTTCCTGTTCGGTGCCACAGGTGATCTGGCCCAGCGCTACCTGTTCCCTTCGCTGCTTCGCCTGCTTGGCGACGGCCTGCTGCCGGAGGACTTCCGCATCCGTGCGCTGGCCCTGTCCGGGCATGACACCGAAGCCTTCCATGACATCCTGCGGCCGCGCCTGCAGCAGGCCATGCCGATGGCCACGCAGGACGACATCAGCGCCCTGCTGCGTCGCATCGACTACCGCTCTGTGGACCTGCGCGACGTCGACTCGGTTGCCGCCGCGGTCGCCGACCTCGTGCACCGCAAGTGCGTCAGCTACCTCGCCATCCCGCCGGGCCTGTACATCTCCACCTGCGAAGGCCTGGCCAAGGGCGGCGCCCTCGCCGCGCCGGCACGCCTGATGCTGGAAAAGCCGATCGGCAGCGACAGCGAGAGCGCCGAGGAAATCATCAGCACCATCGGCCAGTGGATCGACGAGGACCGCGTGTTCCGCCTCGACCACTACCTGGGCAAGGCCGCGGTGCAGAACCTGATCGCACTGCGCTTCGGCAACACGCTGCTGGAAGCGGTGTGGAACCGCAACTACATCGAATCGGTGCACATCCTGGTGGCCGAAAGCGAAGGCGTGGATGGCCGCGATGCCTATTACGCCCGCTCCGGCGCGCTGCGCGACATGGTGCAGAGCCACATCCTGCAGCTGCTGTGCATGGTGGCGATGGAACCGCCGGCATCGCTGGAAGCCGATCGCATCCGCGACGAGAAGGTCAAGGTGCTGCGCGCCCTGCGCCCGCTCGATGCCAGGCACGCCGCGCGTGACAGCATCCGTGGCCGCTACACCGCCGGCACCATCAATGGCCAGCCGGCACAGGCCTACCAGCCGCCGGAAGGCAGCGACGTGGAAACCTTCGCCGGTGTCACCGCGCATATCGACAACTGGCGCTGGAGCGGCGTGCCGTTCCACCTGGTCACCGGCAAGCGCCTGCCCGAGCGCACCACCCGCGTGGTGGTCACGCTGAAGCCGGTCACCCACTGGCTGTTCGAGCGCCCGCAGCGCGCGCAGGCCGCACCGAACCGCCTGGTGTTCCAGCTGCAGCCGCAGGAAAACATCGAACTGGGCCTGATGAGCAGCCTGGCAGGCCCGGAATGGGGCGCGCTGGAGCTGCATCCGCTGGAGCTGGAACTGTCGGTGCCGACCGGCCTGCACCGCCGTATCGCTTACGAACGCTTGTTCCTGGATGCCTTCAACGGCAACCACACGCTGTTCGTGCGCGATGACGAAGTGCGTGCGGCCTGGGCCTGGATCGACAGCGTCGCCGACGCCTGGAAGGACGCCAAGCTGCCGCTGGAGCCCTACCCCGCCGGCCAATGGGGCCCGGGCAATGCGGGCGGGTTCCTGCCGCAGGACCTGGACGCGCCCGACAGCGGAGCGTCGGCATGAGTGCCAGCTCGCAGCCAGTGCTGGTCGCCGACATCGGTGGCACCAACGCGCGCTTCGCCCTGGCCGACACCTCGCTGGACGCACCGCTGCAGAAGGACAGCATCCGCGAGTACGCGGTGGCGGAGTTCCCGTCGCTGGGTGATGCCGCGCGCCACCATCTGGAACAGATCGGCGCCACGGCAAGCCGCGGCGTGTTCGCCGTGGCCGGTCGCGTGGATGGTGACGAAGCACGCATCACCAACCATCCGTGGGTGATCTCGCGCAGCCGCACCGCTGCCATGCTCGGGTTCGACGAACTGCACCTGATCAACGACTTCGCCGCGCAGGCGATGGCGATTTCACTGCTGCAGCCCGATGACGTGGTCCAGGTCGGCGGGGCTGCCTGGGTACCGGGCAAGCCCGGCCAGCCACGCAACTACGCGGTGATCGGGCCCGGTACCGGGCTCGGCGTCGGCGGCCTGATCATGCGCCACGGCCGTTGCTATCCGCTGGAAACCGAAGGCGGCCATGTGAGCTTCCCGCCGGGAACCCCGGAAGAGATCCGCATCCTGGAGATCCTGTCCGAGCAGTTCGGCCGCGTCTCCAACGAGCGCCTGATCTGCGGCCCCGGCCTGGTCAACATCCATCGCGCCGTGTGCGAGATGGCCGGCATCGATCCGGGCCAGCTGCAGCCGGTGGACGTGACCGCCCGCGCCCTGCACGGCGATCCGCAGGCGATGCGCACCGTGGATGTGTTCTGCGCCGTGTTCGGCGCCATTGCTGGCGATCTGGTGCTGACCCAGGGCGCCTGGGACGGCGTGTTCCTGACCGGCGGGCTGACCCCGAAGATGCTCGATTCGCTGCAGCACTCCGGTTTCCGCCAGCGCTTCGAGCACAAGGGCCGGTTCTCTTCCATCATGGCGCGCGTGCCCTCGTTGGCGGTGATGCATCCCCACGCCGGACTGCTGGGCGCCGCCGCCTATGCCGCCGACGCCGAACGTGACACACCTGGAGTTGCCGCATGAGCCCCACCACCTTCCACGACGACCGCATCGAGTTCATCAACCATGGCGATGCCGATGGCTGGATCGAAGCCGTTGCCGCCGAGATGGCGCACACCCTCAACCACGACATCAACGAAGTGGGCCGCGCCCGCATCCTGCTGTCTGGCGGCACTACACCGGCGCCGGTCTACCAGGCGCTGGCCGAGTTGGACGTGCACTGGGACCGGGTGGAAGTGAGCCTGGCCGACGAGCGCTGGCTGTCGCCGCAGGATCGCGACAGCAATGCCTGGCTGGTGCGCGAGCACCTGCTGAAACGCGCCGAGGGTGCGCATTTCGATCCACTGGTGCGGATCGGCAAGCCCCTGCCCGAATGCGTGTACACCGCCAACCTGCAGGCACAGCACAGCCAGCCGCCGAGCCTGGTGGCACTGGGCATGGGCAACGACGGCCACACCGCCTCGCTGTTCCCGGGCTCGAAGGACCTCGCCCGCGCACTGGAAAGCACCCTGCCCTATGCCGCGCTGGATGCCACCGGCTGCCCGGGTGCGAACCAGTGGCCGCTGCGCATCACGCTGACCCCGCATGGGCTGCGCCAGTGCCGACAGCGCCTGCTGCTGCTGCGCGGCAAGCAGAAGCTGCAGGTGCTGCGCCAAGCGTTGGACAGCAACGACGCCCAGCAGTATCCGATCCTCAACGCGATCAACCTGGAAGGCGCGCGCCTGCGCGTCCACTGGGCTGATTGATGTCGGCGGCGGCGCCCCGCCGCCGCTTGCCTCTCGCCACCTTGAACGCCGGTAGCCAATGAGCCTCCATCCGCAACTGCAAGCCATCACTGAGCGTGTCATCCGCCGCAGCGCCGCCTCGCGTGCCGCCTACCTGGCCGCGATCGACGCCTCCCTGCGCGAAGGCCCGTTCCGCAGCCGCCTGAGCTGCGGCAACCTCGCCCATGGATTCGCCGCCTGTGGCGGTACCGACAAGAGCCGCCTGCGCGGCGGCGTGACGCCGAACCTGGGCATCATCACCGCCTACAACGACATGCTCTCGGCGCACCAGCCGTTCGAGACCTATCCCGAGCAGATCCGCGAGATCGCCCGCGAGCTGGGTGCCACCGCACAGGTGGCCGGCGGCGTGCCGGCGATGTGCGACGGCGTCACCCAGGGCCGCGGCGGCATGGAACTGTCGCTGTTCTCGCGCGATGTGATCGCCCAGGCCACTGCGATCGGCCTCAGCCATGACATGTTCGATACCACCGTCTACCTCGGCGTGTGCGACAAGATCGTGCCGGGCCTGCTGATCGGCGCGCTGGCCTTCGGCCACCTGCCGGCGGTGTTCGTGCCGGCCGGCCCGATGACCCCGGGCATCCCCAACAAGCAGAAGGCGGAAGTGCGCGAGCGCTATGCCGCCGGCGAAGCCACCCGCGAAGAGCTGCTGGAAGCCGAGTCCGCCTCGTACCACGGCGCCGGCACCTGCACCTTCTACGGCACCGCCAATTCCAATCAGGTGCTGCTGGAAGCGATGGGCGTGCAGCTGCCGGGCGCATCGTTCGTCAATCCGGGCACGCCGCTGCGCGATGCGCTGACCCGCGAAGCGACCGAACGTGCACTGGACATCACCGCGCTCGGTGACGACTTCCGTCCGCTGGGCCGGATCATCGATGAGCGCGCGATCATCAACGCGGTCATCGCGCTGATGGCCACCGGCGGTTCGACCAACCACACCATCCACTGGATCGCAGTGGCGCGTGCCGCCGGCATCGTGCTGACCTGGGACGACTTCGACGAACTGTCGCAGCTGATTCCGCTGCTGGCCCGCGTCTATCCGAACGGCGAGGCCGACGTGAACCGCTTCGCGGCCGCTGGCGGACCGGCCTTCGTGTTCGGCGAGCTGATCAGGGCGGGCCTGATGCACGGTGACCTGGTCAGCGTGGCGCGCGGCGGCATGGCCGACTACGCGCGCGAGCCGCAGCTGCGCGACGGCCAGCTGGTCTACCTGCCGGGCCTGCAACACAGCGCCGATGACGAAGTGGTGCGTGGCGTCGACAACCCGTTCGAGCACCAGGGCGGCCTGCGCCTGCTGCGCGGCAACCTGGGCAAGTCGCTGATCAAGCTGTCGGCGGTGAAGCCGCAGTACCGCACGATCGAAGCACCGGCCGTGGTTGTCGATGCGCCGCAGGTGCTGAACAAGCTGCATGCCGGCGGCCTGCTGCCCGAGCACTTCGTGGCGGTGGTGCGTTACCAGGGCCCGCGTGCCAACGGCATGCCGGAACTGCATTCGCTCGCGCCGCTGCTGGGGCTGCTGCAGAACCAGGGCCGGCGCGTGGCACTGGTCACCGACGGCCGCCTGTCCGGCGCCTCGGGCAAGATTCCGGCGGCGATCCATGTGACGCCGGAAGCGGCGCGCGGTGGTCCGCTGGCCAAGGTCCGCGAGGGCGACATGATCCGCCTCGATGGTGAGGCCGGCACGCTGGAAGTGCTGGTGGACGCGGCCGAGTGGGCCGCGCGTCCGCTGGCCCCGAACACGGCGCCTGCCGCGCATGACCTGGGCCGCAACCTGTTCGCGATCAACCGACGCGTGGTGGGGCCGGCTGATCAGGGCGCGATTTCGATTTCGTGCGGGCCGGCGGCGGCCGATGGCGGGCCGTGGGAATACGACGCGGAGTACGAGCTGGGGCACGATGCCGCAGCGGCGGCGGCGCCGCATGAGGCAAAAGACGCCTGAAGCGAAAAGCCGCGGCAGGCTTCCCGGCCTGGGCAGTAGAGCGCCCTGGACAATTCCCGGCGCGTCATTTGCGCTGCGGCCACTGAATCAAGAAGAGCAAAGGCAAGGGCAAAAGCATGGGTATCGAACAACATCAGGTGAAGGCGGCGGAGCTGTTGCGTGCGGCGGGCATCCTGCCGGTGGTGACGATTCATACGCTGGACCAGGCGCGTGCGGTCAGTGCGGCGTTGCTGGAAGGTGGCCTGCCGGCGATCGAGTTGACGCTGCGTACGCCAGTGGCGATGGAAGCATTGGCGATGCTCAAGCGCGAGCTGCCGGACGTGGTGGTGGGCGCCGGCACGGTGCTGACCGTGGAGCAGATGCAGCAGTCGATCGATGCGGGCGCGGACTTCCTGGTGACCCCGGGTACGCCACCGGCGCTGGCCGATGCGCTGGCGGCGGCACCGCTGCCGGTAGTGCCGGGTGCGGCCACGCCGACCGAACTGCTGTCGCTGTATGCGCGCGGCTTCCGCGTGTGCAAGCTGTTCCCTGCCACCGCCGTGGGGGGGCTGGCGATGATCAAGGGTCTGGCCGGCCCGGTTGCCGACCTCAAGCTGTGCCCGACCGGCGGCATCACCGAAAACACCGCCGCCGAGTACCTCGAGCAGAAGAACGTGGTCTGCATCGGCGGTTCGTGGATGGTGCCGGGCAGCTGGATCGCCGACGGTCAGTGGGACAAGGTGCGCGCCAGCGCCGCCGACGCCGCGAAGATCATCAAGCGCGTACGCGGCCACTGAGCCCGACACAGCTGTAGAGCCGAGCCCATGCTCGGCTCCGCGCCCGCAGGCCGGAAAGCAGCCGAGCATAGGCTCGGCTCTACATTTCCTCTATCGGCAGTGACGGCGCACGGAACCTGTCGGTGGCCCTGCGGAGGGCTCAGCCGTTGGCCGAATCCCTTACAGCGGCCGTGCCGGATCCACCAGCCCGTACTGGCTGGCCATGCGCGCCAGCGCGATGTTGTCGTGGATCCCCATCTTCTCGAACAGCCGCGCCTTGTGCGTGTTCACCGTCTTCGCACTCAGGCTCAGGCGCCGCGCGATGTCTTCCTGGCGCAGGCCCTGGGTCAGCAGCAACGCCACTTCCAGCTCGCGCGGCGACAGGCTGTCGAATGGAGAGCCGTTGCCTTCAACGGTCGACAAGGCCAGGTTCTGCGCGATGCTGGTGCCCAGGTAGCGACGGCCCATGGCCACATCGCGCACCGCACGCAGCAGCTCCTGTGCATCGCAGCCCTTGCCGATGTAGCCCGCAGCCCCGGCTTCCAGCAAGCGCTTCGGCAGCGGACCGTCTTCCAGCACCGACACGATCACCACGCGGGTGTTGCGATGGCTGCGGACGATGCGCTCGGTCACCTCCATGCCACTCACGCCGGGCAGGTGCAGGTCGCACAGCACCACGTCCGGCAGCAGCTGGCGGACGTCGCGCAGCGCATCTTCGCCGGTCTCGGCTTCGCCCACCACCTCGATGTCGGTCTCCCCCGACAGGATCATCTTCATCCCGGTGCGGACCAGTGCGTGGTCATCCACCAGGTAGACTCGAATCGTCATTCACGTACCTCTTCGAATGCGGCCATTGCAGGTCAAGCTAGGCAGGGCGCCGATACCCCTGCAAGCGCGTTCGAGATGCGACCCGGGCATTCTGCCTTGCGCATCACAGTACCGCGCGTTGTGCTTGCCCCCTGTCTTGCAGAACCTGCTGCAACGAAACAACTGATCTATTACGTAGACGCCCCGGAGGGGCCATCCACGTCAATCCCCCTGTGATGATGCTTCGCTGGCCGTCGCTGGCGGCGAATCCTGACGTCGCCAAGGATGCCGGCGACTGAACATGACCAGATAGCACCCTACCACCCAAACCAGCGCGGCACACCATCCGGCCAGGATATCGGAGGGGTAATGCACGCCCAGATAGACCCGGGAGACGCTGACCAGCAGGCTGAACGCGGGCGCCAGCAGCAGCACCGGCCAGCGCCAGCGGGTGTTCCAGGCCAGCAGCACCAGGGTCACGGCCAGGGTCATCGAGCCCATCGCGTGGCCGCTGGGAAAGCTGAACGTCGATTCCGGCGCGATCGATTCCCACAGGCTGGGGCGCTGGCGCTGGAAGAAATGCTTGCTGCCCATGTTCAGCAGCGCCGAGCCGACGAAGCTGACCGCCACGAACGTGGCCTCACGCCAACGCCGGTAGCCCAGCAGCACGCCGATGATCAGCACGTCGGCGGGAATCAGGAACCATTCGTAGCCCAGCCTGGAAATGAGCACGAAGAAACGGTCCAGCAGCGGTGAGTGCAGGCCATGCATCTGCCACAGCAGCGGCGCATCGAAATGGAACGATTCAAACTCGTGCACTTCGTCGGCCAGGGCGACGAATCCCGCCAACGGCAGCAGCAGGCCACCGAACAGCAGCACCAGGCGCCAGGCATTGTGCGCCATCCAGTGGCGGAAACCGGAGGCGGACTCCGGCGCAGCGAGGATCGCAGGCTTATCCGGCGCTTCGGACATATTTGTGTTCGACGTAATCGTCGATCAGGGCGACGAACTCCTGGGCGATGTTCTCGCCACGCAGGGTCACCTTCTTCTCGCCATCGACGAACACGGGCGCGGCCGGGGTTTCACCGGTGCCCGGCAGGGAAATACCGATGTTGGCGTGCCGCGACTCACCCGGCCCATTGACGATGCAGCCCATCACCGCCAGGGTCATGTTCTCCGCACCCGGATGGTGGATCTTCCACAGCGGCATCTTCTCGCGCACGTGGTTCTGCACCACCTTGGCCAGTTCCTGGAAGAACTCGGAGGTGGTGCGGCCGCAGCCCGGACAAGCCGTGACCAGCGGCGTGAAGGCACGCTGGCCGGTGGTCTGCAGCAGTTCCTGGGCGACGATCACTTCCTGCGTGCGCGACTGGCCCGGTTCCGGGGTCAGCGAGATGCGGATGGTGTCACCGATGCCTTCCTGCAGCAGCACGCCCAGCGCCGCCGACGAGGCGACGATGCCCTTGCTGCCGATACCGGCCTCGGTCAGGCCCAGGTGCAGGGCAAAATCGGAGCGCTGGGCCAGGTCGCGGTACACCGCGATCAGCTCCTGCACGCCACTGACCTTGGCCGACAGCACGATGCGATCGCGCGGCAGGCCGAGCTCCACCGCCTGCTCGGCCGAATCCAGCGCCGAACGGATCAGCGCCTCGCGCAGCACGCGACCGGCATCCCAGGGCTGCTCGCGCAGGTTGTTCTCGTCCATCAACTTCGCCGCCAGGGCCTGGTCCAGCGAGCCCCAGTTGGCACCGATGCGCACCGGCTTGTTGTAGCGGATCGCGAACTCGATCAACTGAGCGAACTGCAGATCCTTCTTCTTGCCGAAGCCGACGTTGCCCGGATTGATGCGGTACTTGGCCAGCGCTTCGGCACATGCCGGCTCGGCGGTCAGCAGCTGGTGGCCGTTGTAGTGGAAATCACCGATCAGCGGCACGTCGATGCCCATCATCGCCAGCTTGTCGACGATGCGCGGGATCGCCGCAGCGGCTTCCACGGTATTGACGGTCAAACGCACCATTTCCGAACCGGCCCGCCACAGCTCGGCCACCTGCTTCACGCTGGAGGCCACGTCGGACGTGTCGGTGTTGGTCATCGACTGCACCACGACCGGCTTGCCTCCGCCTACGGTGACCCCGCCGATCTGCACGGCATGGGTCTGGCGGCGGGGCCAGGAGGTGGCATCGGAGGGAGGAGTCGGGCGGGTGACGGCGTCGTGCATGGGCGCATTCTACCGCCCGCCCCCGCATTCCGGGTGACTCGCATTCAGCCGGTGGCACGGCTGCGGCCGATTGTCGCAGGCACAGCCGCCCGTGAACGCATACGATGAGCGTGAATGACCGGTCCCGACGCCCCGTTTCTCCGTACCCTGTGCAGCCTGCGCTGGCTTGCCGTAGGCGGCCAGGCCGCCACCATCCTGGTTGCCACCTGGGTGCTGGGCCTGCCGTTGCCGCAGCTGCCGCTATGGGCCGGCGTGGCGGTGCTGGCCCTGTTCAACATCTATACCCAGTTGCGTCCGGACGCGGCTGACACCGCACCGCTGACCGCGTTCGGCCACATCCTGGTGGACGTGATCATCCTGACCTGGATGGTCGGCTGGAGCGGCGGCATGGCCAACCCGTTCAGCTCGCTGTTCCTGATCCTGATCGCGCTGGCCGCGTTCGCCCTGCCCCTGCGCTGGGCATTGGCGGTCGCACTGGCCTGCCTGCTCGGCTACGCCGCCAGCGGCATCTTCGGCCAGCCATTGCCGGACGGTTATTTCCGCGCGCAGGACCTGAATCGCTGGGGCGTGGTCGCCAACTTCCTGATCTCCGCCGCGGTGGTACTGGCCTTCTCCACCCGGCTGGCGCTGGCCCTGCGGGAGCGCGAACTGGAACTGTCGGCACTGCGCGAGCGCTTCGCCCGCAACGAGGGCATCGTCGCGCTGGCCACCCATGCCGCCTCGGTGGCGCATGAACTGAACACGCCGCTGGCGACCATGACCCTGCTCGCCGACGATGTGGCCGAGCGCAGCGAAGAGCCGGAA
Organism: Stenotrophomonas muris; assembly: GCF_052751275.1. NCBI lineage: Bacteria > Pseudomonadati > Pseudomonadota > Gammaproteobacteria > Lysobacterales > Lysobacteraceae > Stenotrophomonas > Stenotrophomonas muris. The sequence goes on from NZ_CP199879.1 coordinate 2,036,249, forward strand.
GTGCGCGAGGACATGGAAACCCTGCGCGAGCTGCTGGTGCAGTGCCGGGAGCGCGTGCTGGCGCTGGCTGCTCCGGCCTCGGCCGACGCACCGGGCCGCAGCCATTCCAGCGCACAGCAGGTGCTGGAGCAATGGCGCCTGGTGCGGCCGACCATCGACCTGCACCGCAACGATGATGCGCCGCTGCGGCTGCCGCTGGACCCGGGCGTAGGCCATCTGCTGATGGTCCTGCTCAACAACGCCGCCGATGCCGGCGAGAAAGCCGGCCGGCCACGCGTGGACCTGGACCTGCGCATCGAAGGCGACGACCTGATCGGCGAAGTCCGCGACTACGGCCATGGCTTCGACGCCCGTGCCGCCGTGCTGCCGGGCAAGCTGTTCGGCAGCAGCAAGAGCGAGGGCATGGGCGTCGGCCTGGCCCTGTCCCATGCCACCATCGAACGCCTCGACGGCGAGATGTGGATGCGCCCGGCCCAGGGGGCCGGCAGCCGCGTCGGCTTCCGCCTGCCGCTGGCCCCACGCGAGGACACCCCATGAGCCTTCACCATTCCACCCTGGGCCTGCTGGTCGACGACGACGAGCTGTACCTGCGTACCCTGCAACGCAGCCTGGCCCGCAAGGGGCTTGAAACGCAGACCGCACAGGATGCCGCCAGTGCGCTGGCGCTGGCCCGGCAGCATCCACCGGCGTTCGCGCTGATCGACCTGAAGCTGGGCAGCGATTCCGGCCTGGCACTGATCCAGCCGCTGCGCGCGCTGCGCGCGGACATGCGGATCCTGCTGGTGACCGGCTACGCCAGCATCGCCACCGCGGTGGAGGCGATCAAGCTGGGTGCGGATGATTACCTGCCGAAGCCGGCCACGGTGCCGATGATCCTGCGCGCCCTCGGCGAGGAAGACGACGGCCCGGCCGACGATGGCGAAATGGAAGTGCCCGATGCGATGACGCCGATCAGCCGCCTGCAGTGGGAACACATCCAGCAGGCGATGCACGAGACCGGCGGCAACGTGTCAGCGGCCGCGCGCCTGCTCGGCATGCACCGGCGCTCGCTGCAGCGCAAACTGGCCAAGCGGCCAAGCCCGGAGCGCGACCCGAGCCGGTGATGCGGTAGTGCCGGCCGCTGGCCGGCAACCCATCTGCTGCGGTAGTGCCGGCCGCTGGCCGGCAACCCATCCGCTGCGGTAGTGCCGGCCGCTGGCCGGCAACCCATCTGCTGCGGTAGTGCCGGCCGCTGGCCGGCAACCTCATGAACGATTGAAGCATCACCTGGATGCCGGCCAGCGGCCGGCACTACCAGAGCATCAGCGCTTCAGCTGCGCCAGGATCTCGCGGGTCATCGGATCGGCAACCGCCACATCCTCGCCCTGCAGCGCCGGCAGCAGGCCACTGGCCAGTTGCTTGCCGAGCTCGACACCGAACTGGTCGAACGCGTTGATGTTCCAGATCACCGACTGCACGTACACGGCGTGTTCGTACATGGCGATCAGCGCACCCAGTGCCTGCGGGGTCAGCGCGTCGAGCAGGATCAGCGTGCTCGGCCGCCCGCCCGGGTAATCACGGTGCGGATCGTCGCTGCTCTGGCCATTGGCCAGCGCCTCGGTCTGTGCCAACAGGTTGGCCAGCAGGGCCTGGTGATTGATCGTGTAGGGATCATCGTTGTGCACACAGCCGATGAAGTCGGCCGGAACGACGCTGGTGCCCTGGTGCAGCGCCTGGAAGAAGCTGTGCTGCACATCGGTGCCTGCCCCACCCCACCACACCGGCACGGTGTCGGTGGTGACCGGCGCACCATCACGCTGCACGCGCTTGCCCAGGCTTTCCATCACCAGCTGCTGCAGGTAGGCCGGCAGCAGCGCCAGACGCTGGTCGTAGGTCATCACCGCATGCGTGGCATGGCCCAGCAGGTTGCGGTTCCAGATGTCGGTCAGGCCATGCAGCACCGGCAGGTTGCGCTCCAGCGGTGCATCCAGCGCATGCGCATCCATCTGTGCGGCGCCTTCCAGCAGCTGCTCAAAGCGCTCGAAGCCGATCGCCAACGCGATCGGGAAACCGACCGCCGACCACAGCGAATAGCGGCCACCCACCCAGTCCCACATCGGCAGTACGCGATCGGCGGCGATCGCGAAGGCCTTGGCGGCGCGATCCGGATTGGCGCTGACTGCATACAGGCGCTCGCTGCCGCCCAGCCAGTCGTGCAGGATCTGGCCGTTGAGCAGCGTTTCCTGCGTACCGAAGGTCTTGGAGATGAGGATGCCGGCGGTCTTGGCCGGATCCAGCGTGGCCAGCGTGCGCTGCATGGCGGCGCCGTCCACGTTCGAGACGAAATGCACGCGCAGGCGCGCACCGCTGACCGGACGCAGCGCGTCGGCGACCAGGCGCGGGCCAAGGTCGGAACCACCGATGCCGACGCTGACCACATCGGTCACGCCACTGTCTTCCAGCGCGCGCACCAGCACGCCCATGCGCTGGCGGATCGCGCGCGCGGTGGCATAGGCCTCGGCCGCCACCGGCGCATCGACCACATCGCCGCGCAGCGCGGTATGCAGCGCGGCGCGCCCTTCGGTCAGGTTGACCTGTTCGCCGCGGAACAGGCGCGTGATGGCACCACCGACATCACGCTCGGCAGCCAGCGCCAACAGCGCCTGCAACGCCGCGGCATCGTATTTCTGCCGGGCGAAATTGACGTACAACGGACCGACCCGCAGCGCCAGCTCCTGTACACGGCCGGGTTCGGCGGCGAGCAGGCTGGGAATGCTTGCGCCCTTCAGGCGCTGGGCGTGGGAATGCAGCGAGTCGAATCCGTTGTTCGTTGTCATGCGGCCTGGGTCGGGATCGTGTCGTTGGTGTGGGTGATCTGGTTGTTGCCATCAACGTACACCAGCTTCGGCCTGAAGCTGTCAGCTTCCTGCTCGGTCATGCTGGCGAACGCGGCGATGATGATGATGTCACCGACCTGCACGTGGCGCGCGGCGCCACCGTTGAGCGAGACAACGCCGCTGCCGGCTTCGGCGCGGATGGCATAGGTCGAGAAACGCGCACCATTGGTCACGTCCCAGATGTGCACCTGCTCGAACTCGCGGATGCCGGTGGCAGCCAGCAGGTTGTCATCGATGGCGATCGAGCCTTCGTAGTTCAGCTCGGAATGGGTGACGGTGGCGCGATGGATCTTGGTCTTGAGCAGGGACAGGTGCATGGGGGCGCTGCAACGGCAAAGGAAAGAGCGGATTCTAGCACCCGCGCAGCGCGGGGCATCACGGCCGGCAACCTGTTCAGGTAGCCGGTGAAACCGGGGTCAGAACCCTTTTCCCCTGGAAAAGGGATCTGACCCCATGCATCGCGCGGCGCCGCCGGAACTCAGAACTCCAGGTTGTCGATCAACCGGGTGGTTCCCAGGCGCGCGGCAATCAGCGCCACGCGGCCACCGCCGTCGAAGGTCGGCTCGGCCAGCTCCGGGGTGCGCAGCACCGCGTAGTCGACCTGGAACCCGGCTGCCTGCAATGTGGCCGTGGCGTCGGCTTCGATGCGATCACGTGCCTGCCCCGCCACGTAGCCCTCGCGCATGCCCAGCAGGGTGCGGTGGATGGTGGTCGCGACCGGGCGCTGTTCGTCGCTCAGGTACTGGTTGCGCGAACTCTTGGCCAGGCCATCCTCGTCGCGCACGATCTCAGCACCGACGATCTGGATCGGGAACGACAGCTCGGCCACCATCTGCCTGATCACGGCAAGCTGCTGGTAGTCCTTGCGGCCGAACACGGCCACGTCCGGCTGCACCTGCAGGAACAGGCGCGCCACCACCGTGCAGACGCCATCGAAGTGCCCCGGGCGGCTGGCGCCTTCCAGCACTTCACTGACACCCGGCGCGTGCATGCGCGTGGTCCTGTCCACGCCCAGCGGATACATCGTCTCCACGCTGGGCAGCCACACGGCATCGCAGCCGACCTGCTCCAGCCCGGCCACGTCGGCCTCGGGCGTGCGCGGGTAGCGACTGAAATCCTCGTTGGGGCCGAACTGGGTCGGATTGACGAAGATGCTCGCCACCACCTTGTCGGCGTACTGGCGGGCCAGGGTCACCAGCGAATGGTGCCCCCCATGCAGGTTGCCCATGGTCGGCACCAGCGCCACGCGCAGGCCCTCACGCTTCCACTGGGCGATCTGCTCGCGCAACGCGCCGAGCTCGTTGAAGGTCTGGATCATTGGGCGTAGGCGTGCTGTTCGTCGGGGAAGCTGCCGTCGCGCACCGCGTCGGCAAAGGCGCGGGTGGCACCGGCCACCGAGCCACCTTCGGCAAGGAAATCCTTGACGAACTTGGGACGGCGATGGCCACTGTCCAGGCCGAGGAAATCGTGCAGCACCAGCACCTGGCCATCGCACTGCGGGCCCGCGCCAATGCCGATGGTCGGCACATCCACCGCAGCGGTCACTTCGGCAGCGACCGGGGTCGGCACGCATTCGAGCACCATGATGCTGGCGCCTGCGGCGGCCACGGCCCTGGCGTCCTCCACCAGCTGGCGCGCAGCATCGCCGCGGCCCTGGATCTTGAAGCCGCCCAGTCGCAGCACCGACTGCGGGGTCAGGCCGAGGTGCGCGCAGACCGGAATCTCGCGCTCGACCAGGTAGCGGATGATGTCGACCTTGAAGCCGGCACCTTCGATCTTGACCATCTCGGCACCGGCCTGCAGCAGCTGCAGCGAGGCATCCAGCGCGCGTTCCGGGGTGGCATCGGCGCCGAACGGCAGGTCGGCCACCAGCAGCGCACGCTGCAGCACGCGGGCCACGGCCCGGGTGTGGTAGACCATGTCGGCCACGGTCACCGGCAGGGTCGAATCATGACCCTGCACGACCATGCCCAGCGAATCGCCGATCAGGATCAGATCGACGCCGTTGGCATCGAAGGTGCGGGCGAAGCCGGCGTCGTAGGCGGTCAACATGACCAGCTTCTGGCCATTGCGCTTGGCCTCGGCCAGGGCGGGAACGGTCCAGGGCTTGCTGTCTGCGTGGGTGCTCATGTGCTGATAACCGGGGGAGATAACCCGGGCATTATCACCCTATCGGCGCGATCCCGCAGGCATCGACCCGCATCACTGCATCCTGCACGCGTCCATGGCCAGGAATTGTAAGTTCCGGCGCGATTTCGGCCAGCGGCACCAGCACGAAGGCACGCTCGTGCAGGTACGGATGCGGCACCTTCAGCCCAGGCTGGTCGAGCGCTTGCGCGCCATACAGCAGCAGGTCCAGGTCCAGCGCGCGCGGGCCCCAGTGCACTGCCGGATCACGCGTGCGACCGAAGCGCTGCTCCAGCGCCAGCATGGCCTGCAGCAGCTCATCGGCCGGCAAGGTGGTTTCGACCGAGGCCACCGCATTGACGAACGGCGGCTGGTCTTCATTGCCCCAGGCCGGCGTTGCGTAAAGCCGCGAGGCCTGGCGCAGCCGGGTCCCGGGCAGGCCGTCCAGCGCGGCAATCGCCGCGCCGACGGTGGCGGCCGCGTCGCCGAGGTTGGCGCCGAGGCCGATCCAGGCGAGGGTCATCGCTTACTCGCCCGCTGCACCGGCCGCGGCACCCGGACGACGGCGGCGACGGCGGCGCTTGCGCGGCGCTCCGCTCTCGTCATCGCCATCTTCGCTGTGCATCGCATCTAGCGACGACTCCAGCTCACGACCGGACTGCGCCTGCGCTTCGCGCCAGAACTCGACATCGGCGGCGTGCTCGGACGACGCCACCTGGCGCAGGCTGAGGAAATCGAACGCGGCACGGAAGCGCGGATGGGTCAGGGTGCGGAACACGCGCTTGCGCTGGCGCGAGCTGAAGCGCGACTGCAGCAGCCAGATTTCCTGCATCGGCAGCGAGAAGCGGCGCGGCAGCGCGATGGTGCTCAATTGCTGCACGGTGACGCGGTCGGCGGCGCGGCGCTGCGCCTCTTCCGGTGCCACGCCCTGCTTGAGCAGGGTCGCCTGTGCACGGCAGAACGCCGGCCACAGCAGCAGCGCGAACAGGAACGCCGGCGAGACCGGTTCGTCGTTGGCCACCCGCGCATCGGTATTGGCCAGGCCCTCGACCAGCATGCGGCGCAGCGCGCCGGTGCGGTTGGCTTTCAGCGCCTTGGCGCTTTCCGGGAACAGCACGTCGAGCAGGCCGTAACGCTCAAGGCCTTCGAAGCTGGCCACGCCGTGTCCGGACAGGAACAGCTTGAGCACTTCCTCGAACAGGCGCGCTGGCGCGGCTTCGTTGAGCAGGCCGGCCAGGTGCGGGATCGGCGCGGCAGTACCCTCTTCGATCTGGAAGCCGAGCTTGGCCGCCAGGCGCACCGCTCGCAGCATGCGTACCGGGTCTTCCTGGTAGCGCTGCACCGGGTCGCCGATCAGCTTCATCAGGCGCGCCTGCACGTCCTCGAAACCACCGGTGTAGTCGCGCACCGAGAAGTCCTCGATGGCGTAGTACAGGGCGTTGCAGGTGAAGTCGCGGCGGATGGCGTCGTCTTCGATGGTGCCGTACACGTTGTCGCGCACGAGCATGCCGTTTTCCATCTCGCGGTCGCCGCTGCCGTCATCGCTGTTGGCACGGAAGGTGGCGACTTCGATGATTTCGCGACCGAACACTACGTGGGCGAGGCGGAACCGGCGGCCGATCAGGCGGCAGTTGCGGAACAGCTGCTTGACCTGCTCGGGCGTGGCGTCGGTGGCCACGTCGAAATCCTTGGGTTGGCCATTGACCAGCAGATCGCGCACCGCGCCGCCGACAAGGTAGGCGCCGAAGCCGGCATCGCGCAGGCGGTAAAGCACGCGCAGGGCGTTCGGGCTGATGTCCTTGCGGGAGATCGTGTGCTGGTCGCGCGGGATGACGCGCAGGCTGAACGGTGATGTAGCAGAGGAAATGATGTTGGCGCTTCCGGTTGAAGTTTCGGGATTGCCCAATGGCATCGAGGTGCATATACTAGCGCTCCTGCCTCGGCAGCGACACAGTTACGCTCCCTTCGTCTAGTGGTTAGGACGTGGCCCTCTCAAGGCTAAAACAGGGGTTCGAGTCCCCTAGGGAGCGCCAGTCGCCGCAGCAGGAACCGAAAAAGCCCGCCTTGTGCGGGCTTTTCTGTTTTTCGGGATTGCAGTGATTGCGGTCGGGTTGGTCGCTTTGGCGCCTCCCTGCAATCGGCTCGAGCCGGTGGGGTCACCCAGGGCAGGACACGCCGTGAACCCATCCATGGGGGCTCGATGGCGCCATCCTTGGCGCCAACGGTCCTGCCCTGGGTGACCCCACCGACTCTGGACGGTTTCCCGCCAGCTGCGGCAACAACCGACCAGCGCTTCGCCGCATCCGCACGCACCATGAAACTGTCAGGAGGGGGCAGGCCGCCCTCTCCAGGACCGTTGGCGCGATGGGTTGGGCGCATGCGCCCGACGGGTTGGGCAGGAGCCCAAGCCTGGTCTTGCCGAGTGCGCAGGACAGCGCACGCGAGCAAGGCGCCATCGAGCACCATGGATGGGCTCTTGCGTGTCCTGGAGAGGGCGGCCTGCCCCCCACACTCTGGACAAGCAGGCGCCAACGGAACGCAACCGAAGCCAGTCGCCGTCAGCCTTCCATCTGCTCCAGCTCCTTGCCCTTGGTCTCGCGTACGTAGCGGACCACGAAGACGATCGAGAGGATCGCCGCGACCGCGTAGATGCCATAGGCGCCGGCCAGGCCGATGCCGGCCAGCAGCATCGGGAAGGTCACGGTGATCGCGAAGTTCGAGGTCCATTGCGCCGCACCCGCCACCGCCAGCGCCGGGCCGCGGATCTGGTTGGGGAACATCTCGCCCAGCATCACCCACATCACCGGGCCCCAGGACATGTTGAAGAACACCACGTAGACGTTGGCGGCGACCAGCGCCAGCCGCCCCATGCCATCGGACAGCTGCAGGCGCCCGCCGGCCAGGCTGCCGCTGGCAAACGCCACCACCATCAGCACCAGCGCCACCGACATGCCGACCGAGCCGACCCACAGCAGCGGCTTGCGCCCGATGCGGTCGATCAGCAGCACGGTGAGCAGGCAGGCGCCGATGCTCAGCGCGCCGGACAGCACATTGATCAGCAGTGCGTCGCTTTCAGAGAAGCCCACCGCCTGCCACAGCACCGCGCCGTAGTAGAACACCACGTTGATGCCGACCAGCTGCTGGAACATGGCCAGGCCGATGCCCACCCAGAGGATCGGGCGCAGCCTGCCGGTAGCCCTGCTGCGCAGGTCGCCGAAGCGCGGCTTGTGCTGGTCCTGTTCCAGGCTGGCTTCGATCTCGGCCTGCTTGGCCCGGGCAGCGGCCTCGCCGTACAGTCGCGACAACACCGCCCTCGCCTGCCCCTGGCGGCCCTTCAGCACCAGGAAGCGCGGGCTTTCCGGAATCACCAGCAGCAACAGCAGGAACAGCGCGGAGGGCAGCGCCTGCATCCAGAACATCCATCGCCAGGCTTCGTGGCCCAGCCACAGCGGCTCGGTCGAGGCGCCGGCGGCGCGGGCCAGCAGGTAATTGCTGAGGAAAGCCGCGAACAAACCGCAGATGATGGCCATCTGCTGCACCGTGGCCAGCCGGCCGCGATAGCGCGCCGAGGCGACTTCGGCGATGTAGGCCGGTGACATCACGCTGGCCGCCCCCACCGCAAAGCCGCCCAGCACGCGGGCCGCGATGAACAGCCAGGACGCGTGGGCCGCCCCGGCGCCCAGCGCCGAGACCAGGAACATCAGCGCGGACACGATCAGGACACCACGGCGCCCCAAGCGGTCGCCCAACCAACCGGCCAGGAAGGCACCGATCGCGCAGCCCAGCAGCATCGAGGCAACTTCGAAACCCAGCGCCGCCTCGCTGGAGTTGAAGGCCTGGCGCAGGCCATCGACCGTGCCGTTGATGACACCGCTGTCGAAGCCGAACAGGAAGCCACCAAGCGTGGCCACGCAACTGATCAGGACGATGAACGCCGTGTTTTCACCACCGTGGGAGGCGGTGCGGGACGGGGCCTGGGACATGGACGATCCTGCTGGGAAGGGAGCCCGGCCACCAGGACCGGTTGTCGCGCAGCCTCGCACACGCCCTGCCGTGCCGCCAATGGCCGCGCCTGCCAGACGCCCGTTTTCCGTCCCATCCCGACACCGGGGGCCAACCTGTTCTAGAATTGGCGGGTTCAGGAATCGATCCACCCCCAGCCCATGCCCTTTGTCGTCACCGAAAACTGCATCAAGTGCAAACACACCGATTGCGTGGAAGTGTGCCCCGTGGATTGCTTCCACGAAGGCCCGAACTTCCTGGTGATCGACCCGGATGAGTGCATCGACTGCACCCTCTGCGAGCCGGAGTGCCCGGTCAACGCGATTTTCCCCGAGGACGACGTCCCCGCCGGCCAGGAAGGCTTCGTTGCCCTCAACGCCGAGCTGGCGAAGGAGTGGCCGGTGCTGACCGTGCGCAAGGACCCGCCCGCCGACGCCGGCGAATGGGACGGCAAGCCGGACAAGCTGAAGCTGCTGGAGCGCTGAGAAGCGCCCGCGGCGGCAACGGAAAAGGGCGCCCATGGCGCCCTTTTCTGTTCTCGGTAGGTGCCAACCTTGGTTGGCACAAAAGCGCCGACCAAGGTCGGCCTCCACCAGGGCGGCCCTTACTGAGCCAGCTTCGCCTTCAGCGCGGCGATCAGCTTCACCGGCGCTTCGGCGGTGGCCGGCAGGCCACGCGGGTCGACCGCGGAGATGTAGGCACCTGCATCAACCGCCACCACGCGGACCAGGAAGTTGCTGCCTTCGTAGGCCACGTCGTACGAGCCCAGCAGCTGCGCGCGGCTGGCGATGGTCACGCCTTCGACGCCTTCCAGCGCGGTACCGACCTTGGCGAAGGCTTCATCCTTGCCACCGGCAACGGTGAAACCGGTGTTGCCCACCGCCGGGGCTGCGGCGACCGGCGCCGCCGGCTTGGTGGCCGAGGCCAGTGTCGGCACCTTGTTGTCGGTGGTGGCGTTGGGCAGGTTCAGGTCCGGCGGTACTTCCAGCGGGCGCATCTCCGGGGCCAGGGCGTAGTCGCCCTTGACGCCACGCTTGAAGCAGCCGGTGGTGCCGGCCGCAACAGCTACAGCAAGCAGGGCGTAGGACAGCACGCGGACAGTGGAAACGGATTGACGCATGTGAATCTCCTGGGTCAGACCAAGACGGAAGGTCAGTGGCTGGAAAGGGCTTCGAGGGCGGCGATGTCGCCGGCAAGGTGGTCGGCCGCGGGATGATGTGCTGCCGACAGCGGCAGCAGCGGCAGGCGCAGGTCATGGCCGATGCCGATGCGGCGCAGCAGCGCCTTGACCGGGATCGGGTTGGGTTCGACGCCACAGAAATCATGGAAGGGATGCAGGCGCGCGTCCCACGACTCGGTGGCTTCGTGGTCGTGCGCGGCAGCCAGCTCGCACATCCGGCGATACGCGCCCGGAAGCACGTTGGAACCGACCGAGATCAGGCCATCGATGCCGGCCCGGATCGAACGCGCGGCGGTGCCGTCGTCGCCACTGAGCACCGCGAACGTCGGGCTGCGCAGCGCCAGCAGCGCCTGCACCCGGCCGGTGTCACCCACCGCTTCCTTGATGCCGACGATATTGGGGTGGCTGGCCAGTTCGGCCACGGTCTCCGGCTGCATGTCGCAGCCGGTACGGCCGGGCACGTTGTACAGCACGACCGGCAGCCCGCCCTGGTCGGCCACCGCGCGATAGTGCGCGATCAGGCCAGCCTGGGTCGGCCGCACGTACGGCGGGGTGACCACCAGTGCGTGGCTGGCGCCAAGGGCGGCGGCACGGCGGGTCTGTTCGATGGTCTTGGCGGTGCCCGACAGGCCGGTGCCGGCCATGACCGGGATGCGGCCGCCGATGCGTTCGACGGCGCTGGCCAGCAGCTGGTCGTACTCGGCATCGGTCAGGGTCGCCGCTTCGCCGGTCGAGCCAGCCACGACAACGCCATGGACGCCACCCTCCAGTTGCAGGTGCAGCAGGCGCTGCCAACCATCGGGATCGAGGGCGCCGTCGGCCCGGAACGGGGTCGCCAGCGCGGTGATGAGGCCGGAAAGGGACAAGGACGTGCTGCTCTTGGCTGGGAAGGGAAACGCCCGCCACGAAAGGCTGGGGGCGGCCTGAATGTTACTTGCGGCGCGAAAGCACGGGCAAGTATGCTGGACACCGGTGGATCCCCGCCTCTGGCGGGCATTCAGACTCACGCATGCATTACCCGGAATCGCCTTGACCGACACCACCCCGCGCCCCGCGCCGAGCGAAAACCACCTCCTGATCAACGCCTATACGACGCATCCGGAGTCCCCCCTGCTGTCCGTCACCCGCCGCATCGCCGACAGCGGCTGCAACCTGGTGGACGCACGCCTGGCCACGGTCGGCCGCGATGTCTCGGTCACCGCCCTGGCCACCGGCTCCTGGGACTCGGTGGCCAAGCTCGAGGCGATGCTGACCCGGCTGGAGCGCGAGGAGGGCCTGAAGCTGGTCTGGTACCGCACCGCCGCCAAGCAGGCGCAGTCCAACCTGCTGCCGTACATCGTCGAAGTGATCGCCGCCGACAAGCCGGGCATCCTGTTCCAGCTGGCCGACTTCTTCGACCGCCAGGGCATCACCATCGAGAACCTGCAGAGCACGCGCTACCGCGCCATGCAGACCGGTGCGGAAATGTTCAGTGCACAGGTCACCATCGGCGTGCCGGCCAACATGCACATCGCCGCGCTGCGCGACGATTTCCTTGAGTTCTGCGACCACCTGAACCTGGACGCGATCATGGACCCGATGAAGTTCTGAATGAATTCCTGATTTTTCGCGCGCCTCTCACGGGCGCGTGGCGTTTCATGCAATTGTCTTGGAAAGAACCCAGGCTCGACAGAAGGACCTCATGAACAACGGCGATACCCTGGACAGCACCACCCTCTCCCTGCCGCTGGCGCTGTCCGGTGGCGACCAGGCCACCCTCGGCGACTATGCCGGCCAGTGGCTGGTGCTGTACTTCTACCCCAAGGACAGCACTCCCGGCTGCACCACCGAAGGTATCGACTTCAACGCGCTGCTGCCGAAGTTCAAGAAGGCCGGCGCGGTCGTGCTGGGCGTCTCGCGCGATTCGGTGAAGTCGCACGACAATTTCTGTGCCAGGCAGGGCTTCGGCTTCCCCCTGGTCAGCGATGGCGACGAAGCGCTGTGCAGCGCCTTCGACGTGATCAAGATGAAGAACATGTACGGCAAGCAGGTACGTGGCATCGAACGCAGCACCTTCCTGATTTCCCCCGACAGCCGCATCGTGCAGTCCTGGCGCAAGGTCAAGGTCGCCGGCCATGCCGATGCCGTTCTCGCCGAACTGAAGGCCTCCCAGTCCAAGTGAGTCCCACTGCCTACTGTGTCTGCCATCACCCTGCCCGGCAGCAGGCCGTGGTGGTTTTTCCCTGTCCGTAACCAGGAATCGACGATGACCCGAGGCAAGCGCATCTACGTGCTGGATACCAACGTGCTGATGCACGATCCGACCGCGCTGTTCAAATTCGAGGAGCACGACGTTTACCTGCCCATGCAGGTGATCGAGGAGCTGGACAACGGCAAGAAGGGCACCTCCGAAGCGAGCCGCAACGCCCGCCAGGTGAGCCGCTTCCTCAACGAGCTGGTGCAGGCCTCCGGCCTGGACAACCTGGCCGACGGCATTCCGCTGCAGCGCCCGAATGGGCTGCAGCTGCGCGGCAAGCAGAGCGCCGGCAAGCTGCGCTTCCAGACCAGCCATTTCGACGCTGGCAAGAGCTTCGGCAAGGTGATCCCGGACAACGCCATCCTCGGCGCGATCCTGGCCCTGAAGGAAGAAACCCCCGACCTGCCGGTGGTGTTCGTCTCCAAGGACATCAACCTGCGGATCAAGGCCGCCATCGCCGGCATCGTGTCCGAGGACTACGAGAACGACCGCGCGCTGGACGATTTCAGCCTGCTCTACACCGGCGCTACCGAGCTGCCGGAAGACTTCTGGAAGCGCCACGGCGACGACCTGCGCAGCTGGAGCGACAAGGGCCGTACCCATTACGAAATCCAGGCGCAGGACGGCGAGGAGTGGTACCCGAACCAGTACGTCTACCTGCCCGGCGAAGATGAAGTCGAGCTGCGCGTCAGCCGCGTGGTCGGTGACGGCAAGGTGGTGCTGTCGCTGGTCGATGATTTCCGCCACGGCAGCCACGCCGTGTGGGGCATCAGCGCACGCAACCGCGAGCAGAACTTCGCCCTCAACGCACTGATGGATCCGGAGATCGACTTCGTCACGCTGCTGGGTACCGCCGGCACCGGCAAGACCCTGCTGGCGCTGGCCGCCGGCCTGGCGCAGACGATGGACCAGCAGCGCTACCGCGAGATCATCATGACCCGCGCCACGGTCAGCGTCGGCGAGGACATCGGTTTCCTGCCCGGCACCGAAGAAGAGAAGATGACGCCGTGGATGGGCGCGCTGACCGACAACCTGGAAGTGCTCACGCACAACCAGGAAGGCGGCACGTGGGGGCGCCAGGCGACCAACGACCTGCTGGCCAGCCGCATCAAGATCCGCTCGATGAACTTCATGCGCGGCCGCACGTTCCTGTCGCGCTACCTGATCCTGGACGAGGCACAGAACCTCACCCCGAAGCAGATGAAGACGCTGATCACCCGCGCCGGCCCCGGCACCAAGATCGTCTGCCTGGGCAACGTCGAGCAGATCGACACCCCGTACCTGACCGAGACCACCTCGGGCCTGACCTACGCGGTGGATCGCTTCAAGAACTGGCCGCATAGTGCACACATCACCCTGCGCCGTGGCGAGCGTTCGCGCCTGGCCGATTACGCTTCGGAGGTGTTGTGAACCGCCGCACCCGCCTGCTGCTGCCCACGGCTGCAATCACCCTCGCAGCCGTGCTGGGCGCCTGCACCACTACGCGCGGCCCGGCCAGTGTGCCCACCGCCGAGCGCACCGGCCAGTCCTGGGTGGTCACCCGCCCGATCATCGCCGCGCAGGTGCTCGACACCTGCTCGCGGCCCAGCCCCGGCCGCGAGGCCGGGCGGGTCAGTGGCTACTGGGCACCCAGCCGGCAGCAGATCGACCAGCTGGAAGCGAACCTGTCTTCGCTGGAGGCCCAGGTGCCGAAGGTGCTCGACTTTGACCGGCAGTACGTCGGCATCGAAAGCGCAGGCCGACGGCTGATCTACATCAATGCCTTCCACCTGCCCGACGACAGCGGCATCAATCCGGCCCGCGAAGCGATCCGCGTCTGCGATGGCGGCGCGCAGTTCTGGGGCGCGGTGTTCGACCCGGCCAGCAACACCTTCAGCGAGCTGCAGTTCAACGGCGGCTTCGGCGGGCCCTGAGGGGCCCCGCCGATGGGAATACGCCTGCCCACCTGGGTCTGGATCGGCGCGGTCGCGCTCTCGTGCGTGGCCGGCATGGTCAACGTGGTCGGCTTCCTCGGTTTCGAGCACCAGGCGGTCAGCCACATGACCGGCAGTACCAGCCAGCTCGGCATGGCACTGGCCCAGGGTGACTGGCGCGCGGTCGGACACCTGTGGGGACTGCTGATCGCGTTCTCGCTGGGCGCAATGCTCAGCGGCCTGCTGATCCAGGACAGCACCCTGCAGCTGGGCCGACGCTACGGCGTGGCGCTGGCGCTGGAGTCAGCACTGTTGCTGGTAGCCATTCCGCTGTTCGAACGGCACCAGATATGGGGTGCACTGGCCGCTGCCATGGCCTGCGGCCTGCAGAATGCGATGGCCACCACCTTCAGCGGCGCGGTGGTGCGCACCACCCACCTCAGCGGCATGTTCACCGACCTCGGCATCGGCTTGGGCCACCTGCTGCGCGGGTTGCCACTGCAGGTACGGCGACTGACCCTCAGCGGCCTGATCATCAGCGGCTTCCTCGCCGGCGGCATCCTCGGCGCCTGGCTGTTCGTGCGCTGGCAGTACGACGCCCTGCTTGCCCCCGCCCTGCTGACCGGCCTGACCGGACTGGGTTATGTGCTGTACCAGCAGTGGGCGCGTTGGCGGCATTGAGGGCGGCGCTCCGGGGGGTCAGATCCCTTTTCCTGCGGAAAAGGGATCTGACCCCATCTATCAGCGGCGGCGCTACCTCCTTTACGGTGACCACGGCACAATCGCTGGATGAGCCCGACCACTCCCGTTTCCGCCCTCACCATCGCCGGCTCCGACTCCGGTGGTGGCGCCGGCATCCAGGCCGACCTGAAGGCCTTCGCCGCACACCGCGTGCATGGCCTTTCCGCGATTGCTGCACTGACCGCGCAGAACACCCGCGGCGTCATCGCCGTGCATGTGCCGCCGATCGATTTCCTGCGCGCGCAACTGGACGCCTGCTTCGACGACTTCGACATCCACGCGGTGAAGCTCGGCATGCTGGCCAACGCCGAGGTGATCAATGCCGTCGCCGATGCATTGGAGCGCCATCGCCCGCCACACGTGGTACTGGACCCGGTGATGGTCGCCACCAGCGGCGCGCGCCTGCTGGAAGACAGCGCCCTGCAGGCGATGCGCGAGCGGCTGATCCCGCTGGCCACGCTGATCACCCCGAACACGCCGGAAGCAGAGCTGCTGGTCGGACGGAAGATCGGCAACGGCGATGACGCGGAGCGCGCCGCTTCCGCCCTGCTCGACCTGGGCGCCGGTGCGGTGCTGCTCAAAGGTGGCCATCTGCAGGAAGGCAACCGCGTGATCGACCGCTACTTCGACGGCGTCAGCAGCGAAGAATTCATCCATGCCCGCCTGCCGCTGGACGCACATGGCACCGGCTGCACGCTGGCCTCGGCCATCGCCGCGCAACTGTGCAACGGCTTGAGCCTGGCCAATGCCTGCGAAGCCGGTATCGACTACGTTGCACGCGGCCTGCAGCAGGGCTATGCCCCCGGCCGCAGCGAGGTGCTGGTGCTCGATCACTTCGGCGCGGCACCCCACGCATGAGCCTCACACCGGACGTCCTCGCCGTGCAGTGCGCTGATGGCCATCGCTACGAAGTGATTGCCTGCGTGCCTGCACAGCCCATCGCGCGCCTGCTGTGGCTGCCGGCACTGGGCGTGGCCGCGCGCCACTACCTGCCGCTGGCGCAGGCGCTGGCGGCGAAGGGCGTGGCGGTGTACCTGCACGAGTGGCGCGGCAATGGCAGCAGCTCACTGCGGCCGTCGCGCACGCAGGACTGGGGCTATCGCGAGGTACTCGAACAGGATCTGCCCACCAGCCAGGCGGTCCTTGTCGCGGCGGATGACGAGGCCGGCGCGCTGCCCTGGATCATCGGTGGCCACAGCCTCGGCGGTCAGCTGGCCTGCGTGCATGCCGGCCGCAATCCGCAGCACTTCAACCGCTTGTGGTTGGCGGCCAGCGGCTCACCGTTCTGGCGCGGCTTCCCGCCACCGCGGGGCTGGCTGCTGCCACTGGTCTACCGCTTCCTGCCGTGGATCGCACAGCGCCAAGGCGTGCTGCATGGCCGGCGCCTCGGCTTCGGCGGCACCGAAGCGCGCGGACTGATCGCCGACTGGGCGCGCGTGGGCCTGAACAACCACTATGCCGCGGCCGGCATGGACGAAGACCTCGACGCACAGATGGCGCGCGTGCATGGCAGCGCGCAGGCGGTGTTGATGGAACACGACTGGTTGGCACCGACCGGATCGATGCAGACATTGCTGGCCAAGCTGCCGAATGTTGACGCGCAGCTGCGCGTGCTGTCGGCGCAGGAACTGGGCACGCGTGCGGATCATTTCGCCTGGTTGAAGGCCCCTGACGCTGTGGCAGACCGCTTTTTCATTCAGTTGGATGAAAATTTTCACAAAACTGTTGACGGTACGCGCCGACATCCGCATAATTCCGCTCCTGTCGCAGGGCGCCCGTAGCTCAGTTGGATAGAGTACCTGGCTACGAACCAGGCGGTCGGGAGTTCGAATCTCTCCGGGCGCACCACTCGACAGGTTTTCAGCATCCGCCGCTGGAAATGCAGTAAAATTTGATTGTGTACCGCGCGCCCGTAGCTCAGTTGGATAGAGTACCTGGCTACGAACCAGGCGGTCGGGAGTTCGAATCTCTCCGGGCGCACCATACACAGTCAGCACAACAAGTTTATGTAATTGGCGCCCGTAGCTCAGTTGGATAGAGTACCTGGCTACGAACCAGGCGGTCGGGAGTTCGAATCTCTCCGGGCGCACCATTACACCGAAACAGCAGGCCTCGGCCTGCTGTTTTTTTTATGCGTGTTTTTCGGCAGGGCTGCGCCCTGCACCCCTGGTAGTGCCGGCCGCTGGCCGGCAACCTCAACGGCAACAGCAGAAGCTGGCATTCCGGGGGTTGGCGGGGCGGTGTCGGAGTGCGGGGACGCCGCAAGTACGTCCATGTAGCAACTGTGTTGATGGAGGGGCTTGGCCCCTCCATCAACACAGTTGCTACATGGCGATCGTCGAGATCCAGGCTTACACGGCGGCCCACGCCGGCTCTCGACACCTACGCTGCCAGATTCCGATCAGATAAGGCTTGGCAGCCGCTTGCTCGTGTGCGCTTTCCTGCGCACACGGCAAGACCGGGGTTGGGCGTCCTGCCCAACCCGCCCGAGGCATGCCTCGGGCCCATGCGGCTGACACCCCGCACTCCGACACCGCCCCACCTTCGACAGGTTCACGCGGCTGTTGGTAGGTGTCGACCTTGGTCGACGCATCTGTCAGATATCGAGTGAATTCATCCACGCATGACGTGGATCTACCGTGTCGACCAAGGTCGACACCTACCAGAGCAGTACGCCGCTCCGACAGATCGCGGACAACTGTCGAAGGCGGGGTGGGTCCGGTTGCGGGGGCGTGAGCCGCATGGATGCGGCGACCGAGCTTACATGGACGTACTTGCAGCGGCCCCCGCAACCGGACCCACCCCGCCATCTCACGGAATGCACGCTTTTGCTGTTGCTGTTGCTGTTGCTGTTGCTTTGGCCTCGGCGGGTGCAGGGCGCAGCCCTGCCAAACCCCTACCCCTTGGCCATTGCCTGCCACCACTGCGACAGCAGCTCCGGCCTGCGCAGGCGCTCGCGCCACCACCGCAGTGCCGCGCCGTCCTCGCCGGTGCGCCAGGCCAGCCAGAACGTTTCCTCCGGCTTGTGTTCCTCCACCTCGCGGATCACCAGCTGGCCACGCGCCACTGCAGCACGCGCGCACGGCTCGGGCAGGAAGCCGAAGCCCACACCTTCGCATTGCAGCTTCAGTTTGCTGGCCATGTCAGGCACGGTCAGCATCTCCTGCCCCATCAACAGGCCCACCGTGCGCGGCAGCAACCGCCGCGCCGAATCAGAAACGGCGATCGCGCAGTGCTCGACCAGCTGCTCGCGACCGAGCACGCCCGGCACCTTGGCCAACGGATGATCCGGTGCGACCGCGAACACGAACTCCACCGTGCCCAGCGGCTCGACCACGTAACCACCGCCACTGGGCCCCTCGCCCGGCGCCCCGACCAGCAGGTCGGCGCGCCGGTCCAGCAGGGCCTCCCAGGTGCCGGACAGGGCCTCGCCGATCAGCCGCAGCCGGGTCGGCGCCTCGGCCTCACGAAACGCGGCGATGTCCGGGCCCAGCAGCCAGGTCGGGAACACCGAGTCCACCGCCAGGGTCAGTTCGGTCTCCCAGCCCGACGCCACCCGGCGCACCCGCAGCTCCAGCTCGCGGGCCGCACGCAGGAGATGGCGCCCCTCGTCCAGCAGGGCGCGTCCGGCCTCGGTCGGTTCGGCACGCGGGCCGACCCGGTCGAACAGCTGCACGCCCAGGTCCTCCTCCAGCTTGGCCACAGTGTAGGAAATGGTCGAGGGCACCTTGTGCAGCGCCTTGCCGGCGCCGGCAAAAGAGCCGCGGCGGTCGATGGCATCCAGGATCTGCAGGGCATCGAGGCTGAGCTTGAGCATTCGAATTTTTCGATGATGGCCGTCAAAACTATCCGTTTTTCAAACCCCGGGCGCAAGCAGATACTTCTCTCCAACGGGGAAACACGGCAACTACCGCCTCACCCCGCCCCATCGAAACCATCGAACAAGGAGATTCCATCATGCTGCAGATCCGCAAGAGCGCTACCCGTGGCCTGGCCGAGCATGGCTGGCTGTCCTCGCGCCATACCTTCTCCTTCGCCAACTACTACGACCCCCGCTACGTCAGCTTCGGCCCGCTGCGGGTGATCAACGAAGACAAGATGATCGGCGGCCAGGGCTTCGGCACCCATAGCCACAGCAACATGGAGATCGTTTCCTATGTGCTGGGCGGCGCGCTGGAGCACAAGGACTCGATGGGCACCGGCTCGGTGCTGCGCTACGGCGACGTGCAGCGCATGAGTGCCGGCAGTGGTGTCAGCCACAGCGAATTCAACCACTCGGCCGACGAGACCGTGCACTTCCTGCAGATCTGGATCTTCCCGGACCGCGAGAACATCACGCCGTCCTACGAGGAGACCCACTTCGCCCCGGAGACCAAGCGCGGCCAGCTGCGCCTGATCGCTTCGCCGGACGGTGCCGACGGTTCGCTGCGCATCCACCAGGATGCCCGCATCTTCGCCACCATCCTCGATGGCGGCCAGAAGCTGCACCACGCGCTCGGCAATGGCCGTGGTGCCTATGTGCAGGTTGCCCGAGGCCAGCTGCAGGTCAATGGCATCACCCTGGAAGCCGGTGATGCACTGCAGGTCAGCGACGAAGCGCAGCTGACCCTGGAGAACGGCAACGACGCCGAAGTGCTGGTGTTCGACCTGCCGCTGTAACCACAACGCCCGCGATGCCGCAAAGCATCGCGGGCGCATTTCCGTAGAGCCGAGCCCACGCTCGGCTGCGGTGTGACAGCCAGCCGAGCGCGGCCTCGGCTCTACAGGACCCGCGTCAGAACCTGTACGTCATCGCCAGCCGCACATTGCGCGGCTCACCCCAGCCGACAGGCGATCACTGAATTCATAACGCGCCATCGCATCCAGCAACCAATACGGTTGGGTGCGATGTACCACCTTGGCCTGCGTGGCCGGGTTGGTGATCTCGCCGAAGGTGGAATCCTGTCGTGCGGTGCGACGCGCCGCGCAGGCTCAGCCGCCGATGGCGGCGCAGGCCTCCAGGATCAGCGCGGTCACTTCCTTCGGCTGCGAGGCCAGCGAGGCATGGCTGGCATCCAGCTCCAGCAATCGCTTGGGCTGGATGCGCGTGGCCATGGCCTTCTGGTTGTCCGGCGCGATCATGCGGTCCTGGCGGGACAGCTGGTACCAGCTCGGCTTGTGCTTCCAGGCCGGATCGCTGACCGCATCACCGAAGGTGCTCGCCAACGGCGCCTTCTGGGTCACCGCCATCACCCGGCCCTCGTCGGCGCTCAGGTCCTGGCAGAAGCTCTCATGGAACCTGTCCGCACGCAGCCACAGGTAGCCATCGCTGTCCGGTGCCAGGTTCGGCGCTGCCTCCGGCAGGTGCTGCTGGGTGATGCCACCGGGGCTCTCGCCGGCATCAGGCGCGAAGGCAGCGATGTAGACCAGGCCCTTCACGTTGGGCTCGCTACCGGCCTGGCTGATCACCGCGCCGCCGTAGGAGTGGCCGACCAACAGCACCGGCCCGTCGATCTGCCGGATCATTTTCCGGGTGCGTCCTGCGTCGTCGGCCAGCGAGGTGAGCGGCAGTTCCACCGCCTGCACGCGGTCGTGGCCGTTGCGATGCAGTTCCAGGATCACCTTGGCCCAATGTGCGGCCCCGCCCCAGAATCCATGGACAAGGAGGATGGTCGGTGTCGTGCTCATGTACAGGTCTCCGGCAGCGGCCGGCGGAATGCCGACTGTGCAGCCACTGCCCGTGCGTGGCGTTAATCGCTGGTGACGCAATCGGGTCACTGCAATCGTATGCGTCGTTTGATGTCGTGCATGGCACTTGCCGACCTGGCCTGATAACGATTTCATGGAGCTCTCCCGGAGCTTCGCATCGCGCATGACGCCTTCATCCCCACGTGCCCAGCAGCACGCCACCCGTGCCGCCTTCTTCATTCCCGGCTTCGCCACCGCCGCGTGGGCGCCGATGGTCCCCTACGCCAAGGCCAAGGCCGGGCTGTCCGACGCCAGCCTCGGTGCCGTGCTGCTGTGCCTCGGGCTCGGCTCGCTGCTGGCGATGCCACTGGCAGGTGCGCTGACCGGACGGCTGGGATGCCGTCGGGTGATGGTGATCACCTGCGCGATGATGCTGGGCGCCCTGCCCTTGCTGGTGCTGGCACCCTCGCCCGTGGCGCTGGGCGCAGCGCTGTTCGTGTTCGGCGCCGGCGTCGGTGCATTGGATTGCGCGATGAACATGCAGGCCGTGGCGGTCGAGCGCGACGCCGGGCGCGCGATGATGTCCGGCTTCCACGCCTTCTACAGCATCGGTGGATTCGTCGGCGCCGGCTGCATGACCGGGCTGCTGATCCTCGGCACGCCGCTGTGGCTGGCCGCGCTGCTTTCGGTGGCCGCGCTGCTGCTGGTTGCCGTGCTGTCGGCACCGCACTGGCGTCCGCAACGGATCCTGCACGAAGGCCCGCTATTGGCGCTGCCGCACGGCGTGGTCCTGTTCATCGGCGTGCTGGCCTTCGTGGTGTTCCTTGCCGAGGGCTCAATGCTGGACTGGAGTGCGGTGTTCCTGGCGGAAGTGCGGCAGGTACCGCGCGACCAGGCCGGGGCCGGCTTTGCGTTGTTCACCCTGGCGATGACCGCGATGCGCCTGTTCGGCGACGGCATCGTCGAGCGCCTCGGCCGGACCCGCACGCTGGTCATCGGCGGCATCACCGCTGCGGCGGGCTTTACCCTGGCCACGCTGGTGCCCTCGTTCCCGGTGGCGTTGGCCGGCTACGTACTGGTCGGGCTGGGCTGCGCCAACATCGTGCCGGCGCTGTTCTCGATGGCGGGCCAGCAGCGGGTGATGCCGGAGAGCATCGCCATCACCGCGGTGACCACACTGGGTTACGCCGGCATCCTCGCCGGTCCGGCAGCGATCGGCGCACTGGCGCATGCCACCAGCCTCGGTTTCGCCTTCCTGTGCGTGGCCGCGCTGCTGCTCGGCGTCGCGGCGTCTGCCCGCGCACTGGCACGACGCGTGGCCTGACAGAAAAAGGGGACGGAGGGGATTAAGTCGTTTCCCGCACACCTGGCCTGGAAACGACTTAATCCCCTCCGTCCCCTTTTTCTCAGCTGCGCGCCAGCCACTCAGCCTGGGCCGGCAGCTGCGGTGCCGGGCACGCGCTCTGCGGATGGTGCTCGTCGCGCGCCATCCAGTCATCGACCACGCCCGCCAGCAGGTCCAGCCGCAGCGGCAGGGTGATGTGGTCCTCGCCGCGCATTTCGATGTAGTGCGCGCGCGGATTGGCCTGGGCCAGTTCGCGGCCCTGGCTGACCGGAATGTGCTGGTCGCCCTGCCCGTGCAGCAACAGCACGCAGGCGCGGGTATCGGCCAACGCACGCGCGACGTCCACGCGGTCCAGATCGACGTCGATGCGGCGGCTGGCGGCGGCGATCACCTGGTTGATGTCCTGGCCGCCGTAGCGCCAGCGCGCGTACGACGCCACCGCCTGCGCCTTCAGGCCTTCCGGCTGGAGCCCCATCAGGTGCGGGATCATGGTGCGGATCGCCACGCCGGCATTGGCGAACGATTCCATCGCCACCACGCCTTCGACCTGGTCACCCAGCTTGTCGGCGGTGAACACCGCCGTGGCCGCACCATAGGACACACCGAACAGGTACAGGGGCCCGGTCACTTCGCCGCGCGCGCGCAGCTCGCCGATCACATCGACCACGTCATCCGACTCATAGGTGCCATAGCCGGACGGGCCGGTGCCGGACTGGCCATGGTTGCGCAGGTCGAGCGTGACCACGCGGTAGCCGGATTCGGCCAGCTGCAGCGACCATGGCAGCATCGAATCACCGTTCATCATCCACCCATGCAGCAGCACCACGGTGCCGCGCGGCGCCTGCGCGCGGAACGGCTGCGGCACGGCCAGGCTCAGGCCGGTATCCAGCGGCAGGCCGTTCTCGTGGCGCTGCGGCAGGTAGCGGTAACGCGCGCCGTAGTCGCCCGGATCGAATACGCGCCAGAAGATCGGCACGCCATCGCGGCCCGCCGCGAAGCCATGGCGGTTGGGCAGTTCGGCGATGGCCGCGGCGATGCGCGGACGATCGAGCAGGGTCGACACGCCGCCCGGCGCGATCAGCTGATCGGCGAGTGAGGTGGACGAGGCGTTGATCGAGGATGAGCATGCGGCCAGCCACAGGCCGGCGCACGCCAGCAACAACAGCAGCAGGCGCTTCATATCACGTCATAGGGGTGAATCAGACAGATTGGGACGGTAACGCCCGATAGACCGGCCATCTATCGCGCACGGATGACGGCTTGATGACAACGCAGGAACGATTCAGTTTGGTGTAAAAGCTGTATCCGTTCAGTCATTGATCCGGATCAATGAACGCGCGCCCGGGAATGCCCACAGTGCCGCCATGCGCATCTCGTTCAAGCTCGCCATTGCCCTGGCCGCCACGGTGGCCGCCGCCTACGGCATCGCCCGCAGCACGCCCTACTGGTTCGCACCGCGACAGACTGCGCAGGTCGACATCCACGATCCGGCGCTGATCGCGCAGGGGCGCTACCTGTCACGTGCCGCCGACTGCGCGGCCTGCCACACCGCGCCGGGCGGCAAGCCGTTCGCCGGTGGCCTGGGCATGCAGACGCCGATGGGCACGATCTATTCGACCAACATCACCCCCGATCCGGACTCCGGCATTGGTGCCTACGACTACGCCGATTTCGAACGCGCGGTCCGCCGCGGCATCCGCCACGACGGCCAGCCGCTGTATCCGGCGATGCCGTATGCCTCGTACGTGATCGCCAGCGATGCCGAGATCAAGGCGCTGTATGCCTATTTCATGGGCTCGGTGCAGCCGGTGAAGCAAAGCAACGCCGACAGCACGATTCCATGGCCGGCCAACATGCGCTGGCCTTTGGCATGGTGGCAGCTGCTGTTCGCGCGCCCGCGCAGCTTCAACCCGGATCCGTCGCTGGATGTGGGCCAGCAGCGTGGCGCTGAGCTGGTTGAGGGCCTGGCCCACTGCGGCGCCTGTCATACACCACGTGGGCTGGCGTTCCAGGAGAAGGCGATGGCCGACGATGGCAGCCGCCAGTTCCTGTCCGGCTCGGTGCTGGAAGGCTGGTATGCGAAGAACCTGCGCAATGAATCGACCGGCCTGGCCAGCTGGAGCGAGGGCGAGATCGTCGACTTCCTGCGCACCGGGCGCACCGATCGATCGGCAGCCTTCGGTGGCATGGCCGACGTGGTCGAGCACAGCACGCAGTACCTGTCCGACGCTGACCTGCTGGCCATGGCGCGCTACCTGAAGCAGCTGCCGGCGCGTGAGGGACGCAGTGCGCAGTGGTCGCCTGGTACCGACACCACCACCGCCGCGCTGCGTAGTGGCGACTATCGCGTGGCCGGTTCGCTGGCCTATGCCGAGCACTGCCAGGCCTGCCACCGTGCCGACGGGCGCGGCATGCCACGCGTCTATCCTGCCCTGGCAGGCAACTCGATCGTGTTCGCCGACGATCCCAGTTCGCTGGTGCAGGTGACCCTGATCGGGGGTCGCACCCCGCACACCCCGCACGACCGCATGGCCTTCACCATGCCCGGCTTCGAGCAGCTGCCGAACGCGCAGCTGGCACAGATCCTGACCTTCATCCGCAGCAGCTGGGGCAACCAGGCCAGCGCGGTGAGCGAGGTCGAGGTGGCACGCATGCGCCGGGTGGTGCGTGACAAGCCGGTGCACTTCGTTCCGCAGGAGGCCGCACGATGAAGCGTTCGCGCAAACGTTCCCGCCTGCTGCTCGGTAGTGCGATCACCGTGGTGCTGCTGGCCGGTGCGGGCACCCTCGCCTATCGTCACCTGCACCCGGGCCTGGATGCCGCCGTAGCCAGTACGATCGATATCCTCGAAGCACAGGGCAAGGTGGTCGCCCACTACCACGCGCCCAGTGCCGAGGAGATCGCCGGCCTGGGCAATGCCGAATCGGTGATGCTCGGCCGGCGCATCCTCAACGAGACCGCGCGCCTGCTTCCGGACAACGTCGGCAACGATCTGAACTGCAATTCGTGCCACATGGCCGAGGGCAAGCGACCGTTCGGCAACCACTACTTCAATACCGGCGGCGGTGCCTATCCGCGCTACATGCCGCGCCCGGGCAAGGTGATCGGGCTGACCGAGCGCATCAATGGCTGCCTGCAGCGCTCGATGAACGGCAAGCCGCTGCCGAAGGACGCACCGCAAATGCGCGCGATGCTCGACTACATGGCGTGGCTGAGCAGCCCGGTGCCAGAGGGTGCAAAAGTGGCCGCGCCCAGTGAGGGCCCCATCGACAGCACGCTGACTCCGGACCCGGTCCGCGGCCAGGCGCTGTATGCCGTGCAGTGCGCCGCCTGCCATGGCGACAACGGCGAAGGCCGACGCGATGCCAGCGGTGACATCGCCTTCCCGCCGCTGTGGGGCGACCGCAGCTTCAACATCGGTGCCGGCATGGCGCGCCTGTACAAGGCGGCCGGTTTCATCAAGCACAACATGCCACCGGCAGTGACCCGCGCACCGCCGCTGGGGCAGCAGGTGATGCCGGACCAGGATGCGGTGGACATCGCCGGCTATTTCATCAACCAGCCGCGGCCGGACTTCGCCAACAAGGGCAAGGACTGGCCGCGTGACCCGAAGCCCAAGGACGCACGGTACTGAAGCAGGCGGCGGGTGCCGGCCGTCGCAGAACACGATTCCTGCATCGCCACGTCATGCCGATGTCATTGGCGCTGCCGACACTCCGGGGCTTCCCTGCTCTGAAGGTCCGGTCTCGATGCGAACGTCTGCGCGCTTTCCCCGTGTCTCGCTGCTTGCCCTGCTGATCGCTCCCGCACTGGACGCCCTGGCCGAAGCACCGCAGGGCGATGCCGCTGAAGCGCGCAGCAGTGAGGCCCGCACCCTCGACCAGGTGCAGGTGATCGGCCAAGCCACCAGCTATGCCAAGACTTCCGTGCGTGCGGAAACGCTGAACCGGCAGACCGTGATGAGCAGTGTCAACGACGCGCTCAACGAAGTGCCCGGCGTGGTGGTCAGCGAGGCCGATGCCACCGGCTCGTCGGTGTGGGGCACGCAGATCAGCATGCGTGGCTTCGTCACCAACCGTGATACCCAGCAGATCGGCACCACTATCGACGGCCTGCCCAATGGTGGCTCGGGTTACGGCGGCGGCTCGCTGGCCAACCGCTACATCGACACCCTCGACCTGGAAACGGTGGAAGTCAGCCAGGGCACTGCCGATATCTCCTCGCGCTCGAACGAGGCCCTGGGCGGCACGCTCAACTTCCTCACCAGCGATCCGCTGCAGGACAGCCGCCTGCGCTTCGTGGTCGGCGCCGGTGACAACGAGGCGCGCAAGTACTACGTGCGCTACGACACCGGCCTGCTCGGCGGCCACACCCGCGCCTGGGTCAGTGCCTCGTCGGCGCGCGTGCATGACTGGATCGATGGCAGCGGCAAGACCAGCAATGACCACATCGCCGGCAAGTTCATCACCGAACTGGATCGCTGGACCCTGACCGGCTACCTGTCCTACAACGATGCGGACGAGCCGGAGTACACCAGCGTCTCACCGAAGGGCTTCGCGACCAATCCGGATCGCGACAACCTGGTCGGTACCCTCACCGGCATTCCCTACCTGGACCAGAACTACCGTTCCGGCTCGCGTGCGCTGCGCGAGAACACCTTCGGCTACCTGCGCGCGGCCTTCGACGGTGGCAACGGCTTCAAGGCCTCGGTGGCCGCCTACGGGCACCGCATGCAAGGCCGCGGCGACTGGCTGCCACCGTATCTGGCGCAGGTCAGCGATGACGGAGCCGGTCGCCCGGAGTCGGAATACCTCGGTGGCAAGACCGTGTACGGCGGCAGCAACCGTGGCCAGATTTTCTTCGTCAATCCCGATGGCAGTGCCGCGCAGCGCCTGGCCAGCTGCAGCCCGCGCCTTGGCTTCACCGCCGAGTACGATCCGAACTGCTACGCCGGCAACGTGCTGGGCGCGCAGTCGTATCGCCACACCCACTACGACAACGACCGCATGGGCGTGACCGCCGACGTCGAATGGCGCCAGACTTTCGGCGCAGTCGACAACACGATCCGCGGCGGCCTGTGGGTGGAGAAGCTGGACCGTTCGGCACGCCGCGACTGGCATCGCCTGCTCAACGTCGGCCAGGACATCGCCTTCGACCACCAGCCGTACTGGGTACAGTTCGAGGACAAGTACAAGGTCGACGAACAGATGTACTACGTCGAGGACGTGGCCCGCTTCGGCCCGTTCAGCGCGCGCCTCGGCGTGAAGCAGTTCTTCGTGGACCAGTCGCGCCGCCGCGTGATCGGTGCCAGCGAGCACGTCACATCCGACTCCAGGTCCGATCCGCTGCTGTCCACCGGCTTCACCTGGGCGCCCGGCGTGGAAGGCATGGAGCTGTTCGCGGGCTTCTCGCAGAACTTCGCCGCCATCCCCTCCGGCGTGCTCGGCGAGACCGTCCCGCAGCGCTTCCGCAACGTCGAGCCGGAGACCGCCGACAACATTGAAATGGGCATGCGCATCAGCCGCTGGCCCCTGACCGCCTCGGTCACGCTGTACAACATCAAGTTCGACAACCGCATCGTCTACCTGCCGGCCGGCTTCGTCAGCGGCATCGACTACCTGGGCGAGACCGACGGCGTCTACGAGAACTTCGGCGGCGTGGAAAGCAACGGCCTGGAAGCGGCGTTCGGCTATGGCTGGGACAACGGCTGGCGCCTCAACGCCGCCTATACCTACAACCGCTCCAAGTACCTGGGCAGTGGCGATGCCGCGCGTGATACCCAGCTGGGCATCGTCGACGGCGCCAAGGTGATCGGCCAACCCGAACAGACCCTCGTACTCTCGGCGGACTGGCAGGGCGAGAACTGGAACTTCGGCCTGTCCGGCCGTTACCTGGGCACCCGCTACCTCGACGCCGCCAACGTCAACAAGCTGCCCTCGGCCACCGTGTTCAACGCGAACATCGGCTTCGACCTGCAGGGCCTGTCGCCGCGCCTGAAGGGCATGGGTGCCAACCTGGTGGTGAGCAACCTCACCGACAAGCGGTATCTTGCGGGGGTGGACGGCCGCGACAACGCCTTCATCGGCGCTCCGCGCACCGTCGGCATCTCCTTCCGTGTGGACCTGTGAGGAGCCCGTGACCGATATCGGCCGACGCCGGTTGTTGCAGGCCGGCGTTGCCGCCGGCCTTTCCCCGCTGCTGCCCAGCATCGCCCGGGCCGCCGCGATCGCCCCCGCCGCGCAAACCCGCAGCCTGGAAGACCTGCAGCACATCGTGGTGTTCATGCAGGAGAACCGTTCGTTCGACCACTACTTCGGCACGCTGCCGGGCGTGCGGGGTTTCGGCGATCGCTTCGTCGCTCCGGCGCAGGCACTGCAGGCCGGCGCCCGCGCGCGCAGCCTGTGGCTGCAGCCCGATGCCAGCGGCAAGCGCGCGATCGCGCCGTTCCCGCTGGATACCGCCGCGCACTTCGGCTACATGCGCGTGGAAGGCACGCCGCACACCTGGCCGGATGCACAGCGGGCCTGGGACCACGGACGCATGGGGCAATGGCCGAAAGCCAAGCAGAACCACTCGATGGGCTACTTCCAGCGCAGCGACCTGCCCTTCCAGTTCGCCCTGGCCGATGCCTTCACCATCTGCGACGCCTACCACTGCGCGATGCAGGCCGGAACCAACCCGAACCGGGTGTTCCTGTGGACCGGCCACAACGATGCTGCCGCCCGCGCCGGCGGCCCGGTGATCGCCAACTCGCACGACAACTTCCCCGAGCACGGCGGGCATCCTGCGTCGTACCGCTGGGCCAGCTATGTCGAACGCCTGCAGAAGGCGGGGGTATCCTGGCAGATCTACCAGGACATGGCCGACAACTTCACCGACAACCCGCTGGCCGGCTTCGAGGCGTTCCGCCAGGCCTACCGCGCTGCGCCGGGGCATGACCCGCAGCTGCGCGCACGCGGGGTCAGCACGCGTGGCCTGGCGCAGCTGCGCCAGGACGTCATCGACGGACGCCTGCCGCAGGTCAGCTTCATCATCGCCGACGCGGCCGGCAGCGAGCATCCCGGCCCCTCCAGCCCGGCCCAGGGCGCGGCCTATACCGCACGCGTGCTGGATGCACTGACCGCCGATCCGCAGGTGTGGAGCCGCACCGCCCTGCTGCTGATGTTCGACGAGAACGACGGTTTCTTCGACCACATGCCACCACCGGCACCGCCTTCGCCGGTGGACGGCGGCTGGGCGGGTGCGTCCTCGGTCAGCACTGAAGGCGAGTACCACCGCCATCCGGCACCGGGAGATGAGAAGTACGACTTCGCCGAACTGCGCGGCCGCCCGTACGGTCTGGGACCGCGCGTGCCGCTGTACGTGATCTCGCCCTGGAGCCGCGGTGGCTGGGTCGATTCGCAGGTGTACGACCACACCTCGGTCATTCGACTGATCGAACGCCGCTTTGGTGTGTCCGCGCCGGACATCTCGCCGTGGCGCCGCGCGGTCTGCGGCGACCTCAGCACTGCGTTCGACTTTGCCCAGCGCGATACCCGCCCGTTCGTCCGCGGCCTGCCCGACGTGAGCGCGGTGGCCGCACGCGCCGCTGCTTTGCCGGGGCGCACCGTGCCCGCGCTGCCAGAGGGGCTGAAGCCAGCGAAACAGGAAAGCGGTGTACGCCCGGCGCGCGCCCTTCCCTATCGACCGCAGGCATCGATTGCTGCGGTCGACGTCGCGGGCGTTGACCTGGCGTTGTCCTGCGAGGGCGCAGCGGCAGTGCTGCATGTCTACGATCGGCTGCGGCTGGAGGCGGTGCCGCGCCGTTACACGCTGCTGCCGGGCATGCCGCTGCGCGAGCGTTGGCCGCTGGACGCCCAGGGCCGCTATGACCTGTGGCTGCTCGGTCCGAACGGCTTCCACCGCCACTTCCAGGGTGCGGCCAAGGCTCCTGCCGTGCAGGCTTCAATTGATCGCGCGGATGGCCAGCTGCGGCTGCACCTGCGCAATCTGGGTGACAGTGCACAGCAGGTGCGCGTGCATGGCGGCGCCTATGCAGGACACATGCCCGAACAGACATTGGCGCTGCCCGCACATGCGCAGACTTCATTGGCGTGGGATGCAACGCCTACCGCCGGCTGGTATGACCTGCGCATCAGCGCGGGTGGGAGTGTGCTGCGTTTGGCCGGCCGCGCCGAGGATGGTCGCCCCGGCACCAGTGACCCGGCGATGGGCACCGAGCCGCTGCGGTTCGAGCACGATTGAAGAATCCCTGTAGAGCCGAGCCCATGCTCGGCTGCTTTCGCCCCGGTCGCATTGCCCCGAAAGAAGCAGCCGAGCGTGGGCTCGGCTCTACAGCGCAGACCGCTAGATTCAGGCCTCCTGCAGCCCCGGCCGGCCGTGCTCCACCGCATAGCGCTTCCAGCTCTGCACGGTACCGTTCGGTCGCATCACCGTATCCAGCGTCTTCATGTCGCCGATCCACGCATCACGGGTGACATCGCACAGCACATAGCCACGCTTGTCGGTGGTCGCCTTCAGATTGGGGCTGTGCGCAAGCTGGTTGCGGGCGTAAGCGTCCACGCCCTGGCCATCGGCCCCCGAAGTGATCGAAGTGGCAAGGAACTCGCTGGAGACCACGCCCGAATCACGATGGTCCTGCACCAGGTCGCTGGCGTAATGCCGGTGCGCGTCGCCACAGGCGGTCACCACGTTGCCGAAGCCGACCTTCTGGATGTGGTCGAGCAGGCGCCGACGGCTGTCCAGGTAACCCGACCATTGGTCATCGGACGACTGCACCACGCCGTCCTTCTCGCGCATGTAGTTGCCCAGCGCAACCTGGTGGGCGATGGTGTGCCAACGCGGTGCGGCATCAGCCAGGCCATCGAACAGCCAGCGCTCCTGCTTCGCACCGACGATGCTGCGCTCCGGCGATTCCACGTCCTCACGCAGCGCCATGTTCACCTGCTTGCTGCGGTACTGGCGTGTGTCGAGCAGGTGCAGGTCCATCAGCGTTCCGTAGCGTGCGCGCCGGTACAGCTGCATGTGGCCATCGCGCGGGAATGCCGAACGGCGCAGCGGCATGTTCTCGTAGTAGGCCTGGAACGCCTGTGCGCGCCGCAGCAGGAACACTTCGCTGGGCGTATCGTCCTGGTCTTCGGCGCCGGCCCAGTTGTTGTCCACTTCATGGTCATCGAAAGTGACGAACCACGGTGCCGACGCATGCGCGGCCTGCAGGTCGGCATCGCTCTTGTACTGGGCGTAGCGGCGGCGGTAATCATCCAGCGTGTAGGTCTGCGGGCCGACGTGGTTGCGCAGGTTGGTGAACGGCTGGCCGTTCATCTTCCGCAGGCCAGGCTGGCTTTCACCTTCGTAGATGTAATCACCGTAGTGGAAGACGAAATCCAGCGGCTCCTCGGCGATGCGCCGCCACGCGCTGTAGTGGCCTTCTTCGTAGTGCTGGCAGCCGGCCACCACAAAGCGCACGCGATCCACCGCTGCCGCGGCTGCCGGCAGCGTGCGGGTACAACCGACTGCACTGGCGTGGCCACCCACGGTAAAGCGGTACCAGTAGGGCCGTCCGGGCGCCAATCCTTCCAGTTCCACGTGCACCGCGTGGCCGAGTTCGGGATGCGCGAGCGCCGAACCCTGGCGTACCACCTTGCGCATGCCTTCGTCCGCCGCCAGCTGCCATTCGACCACCATCGGCCGGGTCGGCATGCCACCGCCGAACACCAGCGGCTCGGTCGCCAGCCGCGTCCACAGCACCATGCCGTCGGCCGTGGGATCACCCGAGGCCACGCCCAGGGTGAAGGGCGTGCTGGCAAAGCGCGGCTTGGCCAGCAGGTTGCGCGGGTTCAGCGTGGTGGCATCGGCCTGCGAGGCCAGCGCGCGTGCCGTGCCCATCCAGGCGCCGGCAGCGGACAGGCCGGCCAGGGCCAGGAATCGCCTGCGATTGATCGTCTCCACGGCTGTGCCCTCAGTTGTAGATGATGTGGAAGTAGAAGAAGCGGCCGTAGTCGTCGATCTCGGTACGGAAGCGCCCGTTCGGGCCGGTGCTGTAGGTCGGCTGGGTGTTGAACAGGTTCTTGGCTTCGTACTTCAGCGTCACGTGCCTGCTGACCTTGTGGCTGAAGGCCATGTTGAAGGTCATGTACGGGTCGTAGTACGAGTCCAGCCACTGGGTGTCGCCGAAGTCGACCAGCATCCGGCTGCGGTAGGTTCCGGACAGGCGCAGTTGCGA
This sequence comes from Stenotrophomonas muris, assembly GCF_052751275.1. Taxonomy (NCBI): domain Bacteria; kingdom Pseudomonadati; phylum Pseudomonadota; class Gammaproteobacteria; order Lysobacterales; family Lysobacteraceae; genus Stenotrophomonas; species Stenotrophomonas muris. Next base: position 2,068,558 of record NZ_CP199879.1, read on the forward strand.
GTTCTTCCACGGCATGCGCCAGATCACCGAACCATTGAGCGACCAGTCCGGCTGGTACAGCAGCCGGTCCAGGCGTCGCTCGGTGCCATCGGTGATGCGGTAGTTGGTCCTGCCTTCCAGCCGCGTGGCGTTGAAGTACATGTCGAAGCGCTGGCGGCCCCATTGCAGGTTGCGGTTGGCCACCGCGAACTCGACGCCGCGCAGCCTGGACTCATCGGTGTTCATCGGTTGGGTCACCCGGTAACGGGTATCGCCCACGTTCTCGAAGGTGGTCAGGGTGTAGATGTCGTCCTTGACTACCTTGTCGAACAACGCCACCGAGACCAGGCCGTTGTTGCCGTTGAAGTACAGGTCCCATGCAAGGTCGATGTTGGTGGAACGGCGCGGCTGCAGGTTCGCATTGCCCTGCTTGATGGTGCAGAAGCCCCTGCCCTCCTCGTCATCGCCACAGCTGGTGCTGGTGGCCTGGGCAATGTTGCTCGGCGTCGGCCGGCCCAGCGTGCGGCTGGCGGAGAAGCGCAGGCGCTGGTCCTCGCTCAGCTTGAACGTCGCATTCAACGAGGGCAACAGGTTGTTGTAGCCACCGCTCGTGTTGCGGAAGGCGGAGGTATAGGTGGTGCCGCCATCATTACTGAACGGGCTGTAGGCATCGAAGCGGGTGTGGTCATGGCGCAGGCCACCGATCAGCAGCAGCCGGTCCCAGGCGTAGTGCGCGGACACGTACGCATTGGTGATGTCCTCCACGTACCTGTAGTCACTGGTGAAGTTGGCATTCGGATACGCCGCATTGTTGTTGCCCAGTTTCGGTAGCAGTTCCTCGTTCCACTTGCGGTTGTCGATCAGCGGGAAGCCCGGCACGCTGCCCAGCAGCGTCGATCCCGGATACAGGTAATCGTTGAGCGTGGCGCTGCTCCTGAAGTAGTCGAAGTCGATGTCCTGCCAGATCTTCAGGTGGCGGTATTCGGCGCCGGTGGCCAGGCCGAAGCCACGCGCATCGGCGTCGATGTTGTAGCTGAAGTCGGCGCGCAGGTTGTCGATGCTCTCCTTGGCATCGCGCGGGGAGACATAGGCCTGCGCCGGATTGAGCTTGAAGGCCGAGCTGGTCAGCAGGCTGGAATCTGACACCGCCACCGCGTTGGGGAAACCGTGGCTGTCGTTCTCGTAGTCGACGAACAGGCTGCTTGGGTAGGCGCGCACACCCCAGTAGACCTGGTTGTTGTGGAAAGTCTCTTCGGTATGGCCGCCGCGCAGGCTCAGCCGCGAACGGTCGCCGATGTCCCAGTTGAAGCTGGCGATGGCGCCGCGGTTGCTGCGGTCCCATCGGTCGTGTCGGTTCTTGATGTAGATGCTGTTGATCTGGGTGGTGCCGCTGTCCTCGGTCTGGTTGCGGATCGGAAACTTGGCGTTGCCGTACAGGTCGGTCTTGTTCATCGTCGAGTTCTCGTAGAACCGGTACGAGTACAGCAGCAGCGATGCGTAGGACGGATCGTCCGACGGCTTCCATTCCAGCTTGGCCGAGCCGCCGAAGTTGGTGATGAAGTTGGTGTAGGTGCCGGTGCTGAAATTGCCGGGCGCACGCAGCCCGTTCCAGCCCTTGGCCTCATCCGGCCCGGTGGTGCCGTCGGTGAGGTACTTGCCGGCGTCGTTGTAGTAGTAGTTCGACTCCACCCAGCGCTTGACGCTGTTGCGCGAACGCTGCTCATAGCGTGCCACCGCGACGATGCCGAACTCCTGCCCGGCGCCGAACTGGTTGGAGAACACCATCTTGGCGCTCTTGCCGAAGTGGCCCAGGGTTTCGTGGTTGCCGCCAGCGCTGCGCTCGACGTTGGTCTCGGCCGTGGAATAGATACCTGCCACGTCGGCAAACACGTACTTGCCGGACCGGTCGAAGGCACTGCGGCTGATGATGTCGATCACGCCGCCGATCGCATCCGGTGCCTGCTCCGCACTGAAGCTCTTGTAGATGTCGGTACGAGTGCCGATGTCGCTGGGAATCAGCTGCAGGTTGTTCATGCGTTCGCCGGAGCCACTGCCACCCACGCTGGCAATCGCGATGCCATCGATGGTGGTGTAGTTGAGATTGGCCTGCACGCCGCGCACCGTCACGTAACGTGGCTCGCCGGCATCCTCCACCGCACTCAGGCCTGGAGCGGCCATCAGGCTCTCGGCCAAGGTCTCGTCGCCGTAGCTGTCCATTTCGTCGTAGACCACCGAATCCTTGATCACCGGTGAGGTCTTCTTCTGGTCGATCACCTCGTGCGCGGCAATCACCTTCACCGTGTCCAGGGTCGGCGCCACCACCGCCTCGGCCTCGCGCGGCTTCGGTGCGCCGGGCTTTGGCGCGTTGCGTACCGGTGCCGGATCGATGGCGATGACATTGCCATCCACCACGGTGTAGCCCAGGCCGGTACCGGCCAGCAGTGCATCCAGCGCCTGCCTGACGGTGGCACCGCGCGGCACCGCACCGGCCATGCGGGCATCGCCATCGGCCGAGTACAGGAACTGCACCCCGGAACTGCGTGACAACTGCTCCAGTGCACGCGCCAGCGGCTGTGCCGCGATCGGCGTGGACACACGCGCCTCCAGGCCATCGGCGGCGGCGGCGAAGGCCAATGGCATGCTGCCGGGAGACAGGGCGAGGATGATCGACAGGTAGAGCGTGTTGCGCATCACGGGTCCTTGGAAGAGAGAAGGCAGCAGGCGCCGCTGCGCGGATCGGCAGCGGCTTCTCCCAAGTAAGAGCCCGCATCCACCAAAGTGGAGAACGCGGATTCAATGAATTTTTTCTGACAGTCCACTGCCACCTCGGCCTCAGCGGCTGCCAACCCGCACTGTGTCGCCCTCGCGGCTCACCACGAAGCGCGGGTCACGTTCGAGGAAGGCCTGCAGCGCACCGATGCGATGCGCATCGAGGCTGCCGGACAACCGTGCCGATGCCGCGCCCTCGTCCAGCACGCGCACCTGCACCTGGTTGTGCCGGTTGAAGGCAGCAGCCACTTCGTCCAAGCGTTCGTCAAGGAAGGACACTTTGCGCTGCTGCCAGTCCAGCAGCATCGACAGTGGCATGTCCAAGGACTCCACCGCATGGCTGCGCGCGTCGACCTGCACCACCCGGCCCTGCCCCAACTGGGCCAGGCGGCGGGCACCCGCGCCTTGGCTCCAGACCTCGACCTCGCCGGAAACCACACCGATGCGCGTGCTCTGCAGGCGTCGCGACACGTCGAAGACTGTGCCGATGTCCCGGATCTCCAGGCCGTTCACCTGCACCTCGAACGGGCGGCGGTCGCGTGCGATGTCGAACGTCGCCTCGCCCTGCAGCAGTTCCGCCTTGCGACTGAACCAGCCCATGCGTACCCGCAGGCGGCTGTCCGCGTTGAGCCGCACCTGTGTCCGGTCAGGCAGCACCAGGTCACGCAGTTCACCGTGGTCGGCGCTGTACAGCTGTTCGGTGGGCATCAGCTGCGGAACCAGGCCCACGCCGAGCAGGGCGATGCAGGCTGCGGCAGCCATCACCCACCCGCGCGTGCGGCGGCGCAGCGGCGCGGCGTGCGGCGCGGCGGGGGCACTATCGAACAGAGGCACCACTTTGGCGGCCGCCTGCCGTGGCGGCGCCGGCGCCTCTTCCGGCAACGGCGATTGCAGTGCCTCGCCGACCTGCCGGTGCAGCGCGAGGGCGTGCATATAGGCGCGCACGTGCTCGGGCGAGCGCTTCATCCAGTCCAGGAACGCAATCCGCTCGGCCTCGTCCAGCACTCCCTCGCGATTGCGCAGGAACCAGTCCATTGCCTCGCAGGCGAGCGTGTCGTCGACCATGGGCGATGCGTTCCGGTTCATGCGTGCTCCCTGGCGCCCAGCGCCTTCCTGCAGGCCTCCAGACCTTTGCCGATGTGCTTGCGCACCATGTGCACCGACACCTGCAACTGCTGGCTGACTGCCGGGCAGTCCAGCCCGTCGCGGTAATGCAGCTCCATTACCCGTCGCGTGGTCGCCGGCAGACGTGCGATGGTGCTGCGGATATCGTTCCAGCGCTGCGCGCGCTCGAACTCGCCCTCGATGTCTTCTTCGCTTTTCAGCACTTCGGCCAGCTGATCCACGTCTTCCAGCGGCGGCAGCGACAAGCGCGCGCGCGCGTGCTCGCGTGCCAGGTTGGCCGCGACCGTGAACAGGTAGGCCTCCGGGTTCTCGATCGCTGCGGCATTCTCGCCGGTGGCCCGCAGCAGCCGCAGGTACACCTCCTGCGCCAGGTCCTCGGCGTCTTCGCTGGCAGAACCGCGACGCAGGAAGAAGCCACGCAGCAGCCGTCGGCGCAGCGCGTAGCTCTTCTCCCAGATCCTCACGCTGTTCACGGCCGGCCAACACCCCGAGGCTGGAAAGCCCCGCAGGGTGACGGCCATCGATGACAGTGGCGTTGCAGCAGGCGGCCATGCCAGGCACTCTCCGCCCGGCACATTCGCCCATGATATGGCGCACCGTGCCAACCCTTGCTTGCCAGAGACCCAAGCCGGGCCCGCCTATCGAAGCCGCGGGGCCAGGCCTACGCTTGCCTCCCCGGTGGCCGCCACGGTCGCCCTTCGCGTCACGGCCCCGCCATTGCGACCCCGCTCCAGTGCTGTGCGCCCTGCCGGTGTTGTCGCCCAGGCAGAGTCGGCGCCCTCTGGAGACAGTCATGAACCAAGCCCTGACCCCCTTCGATACCGACCCGCTGGAAACGCGGGAGTGGCGTGAATCGCTGGAGGCGGTGATGCAGGCCGGTGGCCGGCCACGCGCGCATTACCTGATCGACCAGCTCAGCGAGCTGGATGCGCAGCGGCACGGCGATCTGCATGCGCGCGCGTGGACCGCCTACGTCAACACCATCCCGCCGGAGCGCCAGCCGGCCTACCCGGGCGACCTGGCCATCGAGCGCCGCCTGAACGCGATGATCCGCTGGAATGCGATGGTGATGGTGCTGCGCGCCGGCAAGCACTCCAACGTCGGCGGCCACATCGCCACCTACCAGTCGGCGGCGGTGCTGTACGACGTGGGCTTCGACCACTTCTTCCGTGGCCGTACCGACACCTTCGACGGCGACATGATCTACATCCAGGGCCATTCCGCGCCGGGCATCTATGGCCGTGCGTACGTGGAAGGGCGCATCGATCCGGCACGGATGGACAACTTCCGCCGCGAAGCCGGTCGTGACGGCCTGTCTTCGTATCCACACCCGCGCCTGATGCCGGAGTTCTGGCAGTTCCCCACCGTGTCGATGGGGTTGGGCCCGCTGACCGCCGCCTACCAGGCGCGCTACATGCGTTACCTCGAGTACCGCGGCCTGAAGCAGCACCAGGACCGCAAGGTCTGGGCCTTCCTCGGCGACGGCGAGATGGACCAGCCCGAATCGCTGGCGGCGATTTCGCTGGCCGGCCGCGAGCGGCTGGACAACATCGTGTTCGTGGTCAACTGCAACCTGCAGCGCCTGGACGGTCCGGTGCGCGGCAACGCCAAGGTCATCCAGGAACTGGAAGGCACGTTCCGCGCGGCCGGCTGGAACGTGATCAAGCTGATCTGGGGCAGTGGCTGGGACGACCTGCTGGCCCGCGACCACAGCGGCCTGCTGCGCCAGCGCATGATGGAATGCGTGGATGGCGACTACCAGACCTTCAAGTCGCAGAGCGGTGCTTACGTGCGCGAGCATTTCTTCGGCCGTTACCCCGAGCTGCTGGAGCTGGTCGCGCACATGAGCGATGACGACATCTGGGCGCTGGCACGTGGTGGCCACGATCCGCAGAAGGTGTACGCCGCCTACCAGCAGGCGGTGAACACCCGCGGCCGGCCGACGGTGATCCTGGCCAAGACGGTCAAGGGTTTCGGCATGGGCGAAGCCGGCGAAGGCCAGAACATCAACCACCAGCTGAAGAAGATGAGCGCCGATGCAGTACGCGCCTTCCGCGACCGCTTCAACCTGCCGGTCAGCGACGAGCAGCTGGAGGAGATGCCCTATCTGCGCCCGGAACCGGGCAGCGCCGAGGCCGCCTACTTCGCCGAACGCCGCCGCATCCAGGGTGGGCAGCTGCCGGCGCGCCTGGCCAAGGTGGATCCGCTGCCGCTGCCGCCGCTGTCGATCTTCAACACCCAGCTGCAGGGCAGTGGCGATCGCGGCCAGTCCACCACCATGGGCTTCGTGCGCATCCTCACCAGCCTGCTGAAGGACCCGGATCTGGGCAAGCTGGTGATTCCGATCGTGCCCGATGAATCGCGCACCTTCGGCATGGATGGCCTGTTCCGCCAGATCGGCATCCACTCCTATCTGGGCCAGCTGTACACCCCGCAGGATGCCGGCCAGCTGAGCTATTACAAGGAAGCCAAGGACGGTCAGATCCTGCAGGAAGGCATCAACGAATCCGGTGCGATCTGTTCATGGATCGCCGCCGGCACCGCCTACAGCAACCACGGCCTGGCCACGATTCCGTTCTACATCTTCTATTCGATGTTCGGCCTGCAGCGCGTCGGTGACCTGGCCTGGGCCGCTGCCGACGCGCGTACCCGCGGCTTCCTGCTCGGTGCGACGTCGGGCCGCACGACGCTGATGGGCGAAGGCCTGCAGCACGATGACGGCCACAGCCACGTGCTGTCGTCGGTGATTCCGAGCTGCGTGTCCTACGACCCGACCTACAACTACGAACTGGCGGTGATCATCCACGACGGCCTGCGACGCATGTATGTCGACCAGGAAGACATCTACTACTACATCACCGTACTCAACGAGAACTACCCGCAGCCGGCACTGCCCGAAGGCACCGAAGCCGGCATTCTGAAGGGCCTGTACCTGCTGCATCCGGCAGCCGCCGACAACGCCTTGCAGCCACGCGTGCAGCTGATGGGCAGCGGCTCGATCCTGCGCGAAGTGGAAGCCGCGGCAGACCTGCTGCAGCAGGACTTCGGCATCGCCAGCGATGTGTGGAGCGCGACCAGCCTGACCGAACTGCGCCGCGACGGGCTGTCCGCCGAGCGCTGGAACCTGCTGCATCCGGCCGAAGAACCGCGCGTGCCCTACGTGCAGCAGTGCCTGCAGGGTCATGAAGGCCCGGTGGTGGTGGCCACCGACTACATGAAGATCGTCGGCGACCAGATCCGTCCCTTCATCAACGACCGCCGCTTCACCGCATTGGGCACCGATGGCTTCGGCCGCTCCGACACGCGTGAATCGCTGCGCACGTTCTTCGAAGTGGATCGCCACTTCATCGTACTGGCGGCCCTGAAGTCGCTGGCCGACGAAGGCCGCATCGAACGCTCGCGGATGCAGGACGCGATCGACAAGTACGGCATCGACACCGGCAAGCGCGATCCGGCCGCCGCCGTGTAAGGCCGTTGCATTCACCACGCCTGCCCTGCGGGCGTGGTGAATGCAGCATCGCTACGGCATGCGCTTGAACAGGTTGGTCTGCAGGATCGGCGTGCCGTCATGACCGTAGAACGCCTTGGTCTCGGTCATCGTCGCCTGGTCATCCGCCACGGTGTAGATGCGGGTGGAGGCCGGCGTGCCATGGTCCACCAGCTGCATCACCAGCGTGTTCGGTGCAGGCAGTTTCAGGTTGGCCTTGTCCGCGCCATAGGTGCCGGACAGGGCGCCGGGCGTGCCATCCAGGGCCAGCTTGCCGTCGGATTTCATGGTCTTGCCGTCGTGCAGGACGATGTCCACGTGCGAGCTCCAGCGGCCACCACCGGCGTCCTTGAACTCGAGCACCACGTGCTTCGGGCGCTGCGCTTCGGGTAGCGCAGACGTGGCGATATCCAGCGACCAGCGCCCCAGCAGGGGAGAAGGCGAAGTCTCCACTGCCAGCGCCGGAACGGCGGGGAGTGAAAGCGCAGACAACAACACAGCGGACAACAGCTTCATACGTTGCTCCGTTCCAGTGAAGAAGATTCTGCGTGACGCGTTGTGGGGCGCAGCGCCTCGGATCGTGCACAGCATCGGCGCCCGGCGCAAGGCGGGGCGCTGAACACGCGGCAACCTCATTCGCGCCCCCGCGATTTCGGTCTGGCGGCAAGGTCTCATCCGTCCTTGCCGATACAAAGAGTTACGTTATAACATTTCACTTCGCCTTCACGAGTCCTGCCATGCGTCGCCACCTGCTTGCTGCTGCCATTCTGTTCGCCGTCCACACCGCCCAGGCCGCGGACGAACCCACCCTCCCCACCCTCCAGGTCCAGGCCTCCCAGCCCTCGCGCATCGACAGCCGGGTCACCGTCGACAATCCGCAGGCGCAGAACCGCACCCTCGGCGGCCTGCTCGAACACGTCTCCGGCGTGCAGAGCACCGCCTTCGGGCCGAACGCGGGCGCCCCGGTCATCCGCAGCCTCAGTGGCAACCGCGTGCAGATCCTGCAGGACGGCCAGTCCATCCTCGGCATGAACGCGATCAGCGGCGACATCAACATTCCGTTCGATCCACTGTTCGTGCGCAGCGTCACCGTCAACAAGTCCTCGGACACGGTGCGCTATGGCGGCAATGCGATCGGCGGCAGCGTCGAGATCGATTCGGGCCTGATCTCGCGCAGCATGGAAGACAAGGACCAGTCGATGGAACTGGTCCTGCGCAAGGGCTTCAATGCCGCCGATGCGCAGGGCTTCCGCATGAACTTCAACAACCAGCGCAACCTCTCGACCAACCTGCAGGTCTCGCGCCAGCGCATCTCGCACTACGACATCCCCGGCAACAGCAAGGCCCGTGTCTGCAACACCCGACTGTTCCCGCCGACCGGCGGCGTCAACTCGGCGCTGGCCGACAGCTGCCAGAAGGAAGCACGCGTACAGCAGATCTACAACAAGGCCTCGCATCCTTACATCGACCAGTTCATGACCGAGAATCCTGACTGGGCCGATGGTGAATTCTCGTTCTACACCAACAACCCGACCTCGGTCTGGCAGCGCCGCACCTATATCAACCCGGTCAATCCTGCCTATGTCGCCGGCACGCCTTCATACGTGCAGAAGCAGATCAACAATGATGTGACGCCCGACTACCATCATCGGCTGGGCAACAGCCATGCGCGCAACGCGCAGGTGGCCTTCGGCTCGACCCTGTTCTTTGACCGCGGCTACGTCGGTGTCAGCATCGATGCCAAGGACAGCGAGTACGGCGTGCCGGGCTTCTCGATGCAGAACCTGTCGTTCGGTTCCAACCATGCCGATGGCCTGCCGGTGGGCGTGGTGATCAAGCAGCAGCGCTACGCGCTGGAAGCCCTGCTGCGTGATCCGCTGCCGTGGTTCGAGCGCGCGGAACTCCGCGTGTCCAGGCGGGACAACACTTCAGGCGAGCGGCTGGGTACCACCAGGGCAAACGACTACGATTTCGAGAGCACCCAGGCCGAGTTGCTGCTCAGCCATCAACGCGTCGGCCCGCTCAGCGGCCTAGTCGGTTTCAGCCACCAGTCGCGTGATGTCAGCGGCAGCGGCTCGCAGCGCTACCTGCCGGACGTGGACACCCGCAGCAATGCGGTATTCCTGAAGGAAACGGTGGACGTCGGCTGGGTTACCTTCGATGCTGGCGTACGCCACGAACGGGTCGACCACGCACTACAGCCCAGCCGCTTCAAGACCGCGCGCAATGCCGCCAACACGAAACTGCAGGACCGCGACTACCGGCTCAACAGCTACAGCCTCGGCTCGTACGTCGAGCTCGGCCCCTTGTTCGCGGCCAAGGTCCGTTACTCATCCTCACAGCGCGCCCCGGAGATCAACGAGCTGTATGCCAGCAACGCGCACTATTCGGTGATGACACAGGAAGAAGGCAACCAGAACCTGGAACCGGAGCGCGCGAAGAACCTGGAACTGACCGGCCTGTTCCACCTCGGCGGTTTCGAGCTGTCCGCCACCGCGTACCGGATGCGGTACGAGAACTACCTCTATCTCGGCTATTCCGGCCTGCAGACCGCCAACCGCCTGCCGCTGAAGTACTGGAAGCAGACCGACACCACGGTGAAGGGCTTCGAGATCGACGCGTCGCAGGCATTGGACCTGGGCCGCTATGGCACGTTGAACGTCTCCGCCTTCGCCGACCTGGTGAAGAACAAGGCCGACCACCCGGATTCGCTGCGCGCCCACAACGACGGCGAGTATCTGCCGAACATGCCGACCAACCGCTACGGCGCCAACCTGCAGTGGCAGCGCGAAGGCTGGAAGGCACAACTGTCCAGCACCTACTACGACGCGCAGAAGTACCTGGGTCGCAATGTCAGTGAGGAAATTCCGCTCGACGCATTCAACCTGGTCGACCTGCAGGTCAGCCGCGAACTTCCAGTGCGCAACAGCTACATCGCAGGCGTGGAAGTGTTCGTCAATGGCAGCAACCTGCTCAATGAAGAAGCGCGGCCGCACAACTCGCCGCTGAAGTACATCGCGCCCCTGCCGGGGCGGGGCTTCCAGGTCGGCGTGACGATACGGCTCTGAAGGCCGGCCATAAAGAAAAACGCCTGCAGATCGAGGATCTGCAGGCGCTTCTTTGTATCTGGCGGAGTGAGAGGGATTCGAACCCTCGATAGAGCTTTTGACCCTATACTCCCTTAGCAGGGGAGCCCCTTCGGCCACTCGGGCATCACTCCGGGGTATTCTCCGCGTCTGGTGCGTTGCACCTCAGCGGGGCGTGAATCATAACGTTAATCGAGTGCGAAGGTAAAGCGTTATTCGGCAGAATTTTCGCTACCGGTGCCACCGGCTTCATCACCACGCTGGATGCGCTGGTAGATCTCTTCGCGATGCACAGCGACGTCCTTCGGCGCAGTGATGCCGATACGCACCTGGTTACCCTTGACGCCAAGCACGGTGACGCTCACCGAGTCACCGATCATCAGGGTTTCGCCGACGCGGCGAGTCAGGATCAACATTTTTGTAAGTCTCCATGGAACCGTGTGGAAGGGTATCCCCCACCGGCTTGACGCTCCGTCAAGAAGCGCTACCACGACAAAGGGAAAAGATTCGCAATGGTACCGTCAGCCGTCCCGCTCCTACAAGGAGGGGGACGGCAGGGTTCATCACAGGCGGGGGCTGACCCATTCGACGACTGCAGCCAGCGCAGTGGCAAGGGCGGGCCCGTCCTCGCCACCACCCTGGGCGAGGTCCGGGCGTCCGCCGCCCTTGCCCCCGATCTGACCGGCGATATGGGACAACAGTTCCCCGGCCTTGACTTTGCCCATTGCGCTGCCGTTCACACCCGCGACCAGGGCGGCCTTGCCGTCCTGGGCACCGGCCAGCACGATCACCGCGTCGCCCAGCTGCTGCTTCAGGCGGTCCATGGCGTCACGCAGGGCCTTGGCGTCGAAGCCCTCCAGGCGGGCAGCCAGCACCTTCACGCCGGCGACCTCGACGGCCTGGCCGGACAGGTCGGCCGTGGCACCGGCGGCGACCTTGGCCTTCACCGCCTCCAGTTCGCGTTCCAGCTGCTTCTGGCGCTGGCCGAGGGCACGGATCTTCTCGACCACGTCGGCAGCGCTGCCACCGAGCAGTTCAGCGGCCTCGGCCAGGCGGGCCTCTTCGGCGTCCACGTAGTCCAGGGCACCCTGGCCGGTAACCGCCTCGATGCGGCGCACGCCGGCGGAAACACCGCCCTCGGAGGTGATCTTGAACAGACCGATGTCGCCGGTACGGTTGACGTGGGTGCCACCGCACAGCTCGGTGGAGTAGTCACCCATCTTCAGCACGCGCACGTGCTCACCGTACTTCTCGCCGAACAGGGCCATCGCGCCGAAGTCCAGCGCTTCCTGCATGGCCATGGTGTGCACTTCAGCGGCGTTGTTGGCACGCACCTGCTGGTTGACCTTGCGCTCGATCACCGCCAGCTCTTCCGCGCTGATCGGCTGGAAGTGCGAGAAGTCGAAACGCAGGCGGTCCGGCGCGACCAGCGAGCCCTTCTGCTGCACGTGGGTGCCCAGCACTTCGCGCAGCGCGGCGTGCAGCAGGTGGGTGGCCGAGTGGTTGAGGATGGTGGCGCCACGGCGCTCGCCATCGACCTGGCCGGACAGCACATCGCCGACCTTCAGGCCGCCTTCGGACAAGGTGCCGACGTGGCCATGGAACTGGCCGGCGAACTTCTGGGTGTCCTCCACCGCCAGGCGCACGCCGTTGCCGGCCAGCACGCCGGTGTCACCGACCTGGCCGCCGGATTCGGCATAGAACGGGGTCTGGTTGGTGATGACGATGACCGAATCACCGGCATCGGCCGACTGCACCGGACGACCGTCCTTGAGCAGGGCCAGCACGCTCAGGCCGTCGGCCTGAAGGCGGTCATAGCCCAGGAACAGGGTCGGGCTCAGCGTTGCCACCAGCTCGGCCGGCAGGGTCACGCCGCCGCCGAACTTGCCGGCCGCCCGTGCGGTTTCGCGCTGCTGTTCCATCGCGGCATCGAAGCCGGCGATGTCGACGGTCAGGTCGCGCTCGCGCGCGATGTCCTGGGTCAGGTCGAGCGGGAAGCCATAAGTGTCGTACAGGCGGAACGCGTCAACGCCCGGGATCACGCCATTGCTGGCCTTGCCGGCCACGTCCTCGAAGATCTTCATGCCGGCGTCGAGGGTTTCGGCGAAACGCTCTTCTTCGGCCTGCAGCGCACGGGTGACGGTGTCCACCGCCGCCGGCAGCTCTGGATAGGCCTCGCCCATCTGCTCGACCAGGGTCGGCACCAGCTTGCTGAAGAACGGCTGGCGCACGCCCAGCATCCAGCCGTGGCGCAGGGCGCGGCGGATGATACGGCGCAGCACGTAACCGCGGCCTTCGTTGGACGGCAGCACGCCATCGACGATCAGGAACGAACAGGCACGGATGTGGTCGGCAATCACGCGCAGCGACTTGTTCTCCAGGTCGGCGGTGCCGGTCAGCTCGGAAGCCTTGCGGATCAGCGCCTGGAACAGGTCGATCTCATAGTTGGTGTGCACGTGCTGCAGGATCGCCGCCAGGCGCTCCAGGCCCATGCCGGTATCCACGCACGGTGCCGGCAGCGGCACCAGGGTGCCGTCGGGCTGGCGGTCGAACTGCATGAACACCAGGTTCCAGATCTCGATGAAACGGTCGCCGTCTTCGTCCGGGGAACCCGGGGGACCACCGGCAATATGATCACCGTGGTCGTAGAAGATCTCGGTGCACGGGCCGCAAGGACCGGTGTCGGCCATCTGCCAGAAATTGTCCGAAGCGAACGGCGCGCCCTTGTTGTCGCCGATGCGTACGATGCGCTCTTCCGGAACGCCGACCATGTCGCGCCACAGTTCGTAGGCTTCGTCGTCGGTCTGGTACACGGTGACCAGCAGGCGTTCGGCCGGCAGCTTCCAGACCCGGGTCAGCAGCTCCCAGGCCCAGGCGATCGCGTCCTTCTTGAAGTAGTCGCCGAACGACCAGTTGCCCAGCATTTCGAAGAAAGTGTGGTGGCGCGCGGTGTAGCCGACCTGGTCGAGGTCGTTGTGCTTGCCGCCCGCGCGCAGGCAGCGCTGCACGTCGGCCGCGCGCACGTAGCTGCGCTTTTCCGCGCCAAGGAACACGTCCTTGAACTGCACCATGCCGGAGTTGGTGAACAGCAGGGTCGGATCATTGCCCGGCACCAGCGGCGCCGACGGCACGATGGTGTGGCCTTTACCCTTGAAGAACTCAAGGAAGTCGCTGCGGATCTGGGATGTCGTGAATTTGGCGGATGCGTTCATTGGGGGCTGGCAGTCTGCGGGCCGGCGGACCCGGACCACCGGCCGCGTTGGCCAGGGTCGCGAGGGACCGCCGAAAACCTAAAGGGTATCAGGCCCGGCGCCGCCAGTCTCAGTCATCCGGGTCGTAGCGGGTCGCGCGGCGGATGCTGTCGCCGTCGAAGCCCCGCCGGGCCAGCAGATCGGCAGCCTTGCGCCGCTGCGTCAGGTCCTGCGGACCGGCCTCGCCAAAGCGTCGGCGGACCAGATCACGGGCGTTTTCCTGCCAGTCGCCTTCGTAGCTGTCCATCGCTGCGGCAATCGCGGCACTGTCCAGGCCATGGGTCCCCAGCTCGGCGCGGACATGGATCGGCCCATAACCGGTGTTGGCGCGCATCCTCACCAGGTTCTCGGCAAAACGGGTGTCGTCCTGCCAGCCGGCCTCGGTCAACTTGGCGACAGCGGCCTGCGCGGCTTCGTCTTCGATGCCACGGGCCGTCAGCTTGCGGGTGAGTTCCTTGCGCGAGTGCTCGCGGCGGACCAGCAGGCCCAACGCCCGTTGCACGGGGGTCTGCTCACGCGGCCGGCGCTTGCGGCCGGTCGGAATGTCTTCGGCGTCGGACATGGGTACTCCAAGGGTGGCGCCATCCGTGGCGCCCAGCCCATCCCTGGGCGATTCGAACCTGCGGGACAGGGCGACGTCACTGACGGCGCCACCCTGCCCCACAGCAAGCCTTATTCGTCTTCGCCTTCGTCGTCGCCTTCCTCGCGGGCCGCTTCGGCCGGCTGGAATTTCTCGCGCAGCTCGGCCTCGAGCTTGGCGGCGACAGTCGGGTTGTCGCGCAGGTAGCCGCGGGCGTTGTCCTTGCCCTGGCCAATGCGTTCTTCACCGTAGCTGTACCAGGCGCCAGCCTTCTCCACCAGCTTGGCATCCACACCCATGTCGATCAGCTCGCCTTCACGGCTGATGCCTTCGCCATACAGGATTTCGGTGATGACCTGCTTGAACGGAGGTGCCAGCTTGTTCTTGACGACCTTGATCTTGGTCTGGTTACCGATGATCTCGTCACCCTTCTTGATCGCGCCGATACGGCGGATGTCCAGGCGGACCGAGGCGTAGAACTTGAGCGCGTTGCCACCGGTGGTGGTTTCCGGGCTCTGGCCCGGCATCATCACGCCGATCTTCATGCGCAGCTGGTTGATGAAGATCACCAAGGTGTTGGAGCGCTTGATGTTGCCGGTCAGCTTGCGCAGCGCCTGGCTCATCAGGCGGGCCTGCAGGCCTGGCAGCTGGTCGCCCATCTCGCCTTCGATTTCGGCCTTCGGGGTCAGCGCGGCAACCGAGTCGATCACCAGGATGTCCACCGAACCCGAACGGACCAGCATGTCGGCGATTTCCAGCGCCTGCTCACCGGTGTCCGGCTGCGACAGCAGCAGGTCGTCCACGTTCACGCCCAGCTTGGCGGCGTAGATCGGGTCCAGCGCGTGCTCGGCGTCGATGAAGGCCGCGGTGCCGCCCATCTTCTGGCATTCGGCGATGGCCTGCAGGGTCAAGGTGGTCTTGCCCGAGGATTCCGGCCCGTAGATCTCAACGACACGGCCCTTTGGCAGACCACCAATGCCCAGCGCGATGTCGAGCATCAGCGAACCGGTCGGGATGGCTTCGACGGGCTCGACCACGCGGTCGCCCATGCGCATCACCGAGCCCTTGCCGAACTGCTTTTCGATCTGGCCCAGAGCTGCAGCGAGGGCGCGCTTCTTGTTCTCGTCCATCGGATTGGTCCTTGCAGAGGTCGTGTCGTTGGAGGTGCTGTCTTTGGGGGTCTTCTTTGCCATGGGCTCACTTTAAGTCGGACGTATCGCACAGGCTGAGATTCTGCCCGGCGCTCTGAAAAGAATTATCGGACATCCGTACCAACCTCAGTGGAACCAGAGAATCGCCACAAAAGACCGCGGGGTAATGCGCTACGGAACGGGTCAACGGTTGGGCCGCAACAGGCCGCAATAGAGGCCCTCGATCGCGAAGTCCTGATCCGGCAGCACCTCGATCGGCTTGTAGTCGGGATTGCGCGGCAGCAGGCGGATGCGATCCTTGGCGATCTTCAGCAGCTTGACCGTGATCTCGTCATCGATGCGGGCCACCACGATCTGCCCGGAATGGGCGTCGCGGGTGCGGTGCACGCCGATCAGGTCACCGTCGAAGATGCCCTCATCGATCATCGAGTCGCCCTGCACCTTCAGCAGGTAGTCCGGCGCCGGCGAGAAGAACACCCGGTCCAGCACCACGAAATCGTCCGAGCCGATGTCGGCGCCGATCGGCAGGCCGGCCGCAACCCGGCCCAGCACCGGCAGCCGCAGCACGCTGTCGGCCAGGCCCGGCTCGGCCAGCTTCTCGACCGGCGGTGCCTGCACCAGGCGGATGCCGCGGGCCTGACCCGGGATGCGACGGATCGCACCGGCCTGCTCCAGGGCTTCCAGGTGGTACTGGGCCGCGCGCACGCCCTTGAAGCCGAATGCGCGTGCGATTTCAGTCTGCGACGGCGGTGCGCCTTCGCTCTCGATACGCTCGGCGATCAACTGCAGGATCGCCTGCTGGGTGTCGGTCAGGTCCATGGTTAGTAGTATTACTACTAATATGCGCGACTGCAAGTGCCGGGGCGATCGGGGTGGTGCGGGCTTGTTGGGCCGAGGCATGCTCGGCAGTCGCGCGAATGACGGGGCCGACCCAGGCAAGAGCAGCCGAGCATGGCTCGGCTCTACAGGAATCGCTGCGCGATTCTGCGGTTCCTGTGGAACCGCAACAGGCGCACTTCGTGCACCTGCCTACGTGTGCTTGCCGCTTCTCCATATCGAAACCAGGATCCATACGCCGCAGAAGCCGGCGCCGATGAATCCGCACACGCCCAGCGCCAGCAACCAGCGGCTGGAAACCCCGCCGACGCTGTGCATCACGATCGACGAGCCGATGATCAGCGCGGCCGTGATCACGCCCACCACCAGTCGGTTCGCGGCCCGGTTCACCTGCTCGCCAAAGCCCTGCAGCGCGGTGGTCTCCACCTTCAGCTGGAGGCGCCCACGGCGCGCTGCCTGGACCAGCTTGCGCAGGTCGCGCGGCAACTCGCCGGCGAAGTCGACCAGGCCCAACAGGCTGCGCCGGCCGCGCTTGAGCAGCGCCCTGGGCGCATAACGCTGCAGCACCACGCGCTCCAGGAACGGGCGGGCGGCGCTGGCCATGTCGAAATCCGGATCCAGCTGCCGGCCCATGCCTTCCAGGGTCAGGAAGGCCTTGATCATCAGTGCCAGGTCGGCCGGCAGGGTCAGGCTGTAGCTGCGCAGCAGCTGGGTGATGTCGCCCAGCATCAGGCCGATGCGCAGATCCTTCAGCGGCACGCCACGGTACTGGTCGACGAACTGGCTGATGTCGTGCTGCAGCCGGTTCTCGTCCACTTCCACGCCGCCGGCCCAGTCCAGCAGCACGTCGGCCACGCCCTGCGGGTCCTGCTCGACCAGGCCGTGCAGCAGTTGCGCGACCTGGAAGCGGCGCACTTCGGACAGCGCACCGACCATGCCGAAATCGATCACGCCGATGCGGCCGTCACGCAGGTAGATGATGTTGCCGGGGTGTGGATCGGCGTGGAAGCTGCCGTCCTCCAGCACCATCTTCAGCACGATGCCGGCACCACGCCGCGCCAGCTCGCGCCGGTCCAGGCCCGCCGCATCGACGCCGGCCAGATCGCGGCCGGGAATGCCGTCGACGAAGTCCTGCACGTTCAGGCTCTCGCAGGTCCACTGCCAGTGCACCTTCGGAATCAGTATGTCGTCGCGGCCGCTGAAGTTGCGCGCGATGCGTTCGGCATTGCGGCATTCGGCGGCAAAATCCAGCTCGCGGCGCAGCGATACGGTGAACTGCTGCACGACCTCGGCCGGGCGATAGCGACGCAGGTCCGGCAACCGGGCCTCGACGATCTCGGCCAGCCGCGCCAGCAGCCGCAGGTCGGCCTCGACCACGTCGCGGATGCCGGGACGCCGCACCTTCAGCACCACCTCACGACCATCATGCAGCCGCGCGCGATGGGCCTGCGCCAGCGAGGCGGCGGCCATCGGGGTTTCGTCAAGGAAGGCGAATACCTCCGCCGGCGACGCGCCCAGGTCGGCTTCGAGCTGCCCGCGGATCTCGGCGTACGGCAGGGCCGGCACCGCGTTCTGCAGTTCGGACAGCTCGGCAATCCACTCCGGCGGCAACAGGTCGACGCGCGTTGCCAGCACCTGGCCAAGCTTGACGAAGGTCGGGCCAAGATCCTGCATCGCACTGCGCACGCGCACCGGTGCGGTCATCCGCAGCAGCTCCTGCCGGTCCTCGTTCCAGTGCAACAGGCGCCCTGCCCGCTCCAGCGTGCTGGCCAGGCCGATGCGCCGAACCACGTCGCCGAAGCCGTAGCGGATCAGGACAACGGCGATTTCCTGCAGTCGGCCCAGGTCACGGACCGTGCCCAGCGTTTCCCACATCATGCGTGCTCCGGACGGTTACCGGAGCAGCATGTCACAGCTGGGCGTCGATACCGTGCAATGCCGCCGCCACGGTTTGCCGGCGGATGGCTTCGCGGTCGCCATCGAACTGGAACAACTCGGCGCGGGCGTAACCACCGCGGCGCTTCCAGCCGATCCAGACACTGCCGACTGGCTTGTCCGGACTGCCACCGCCGGGGCCGGCGATACCGGTCACCGCCACGGCGATGCCGGCACCGGAATTGACCAGCGCACCGGACACCATCTCCAGAACGGTTTCGCGACTGACCGCGCCGAACTGTTCCAGCGTCTGCGCACGCACGCCCAGCAGGCGCTGCTTGGCTTCATAGCTGTAGACCACCATGCCGCAGTCGAAGAACGCCGAAGAACCGGCGATGTCGGTCATGCACTTGGCGATCCAGCCGCCACTGCAGCTTTCGGCCGTGACCAGCTGCAGCGAGGCCTGTTGCAGGCGCTGCCCGAGCGCGGCGGACTGGGCATTGAGATCGGCGTCGGTGGGGATGGACATCGGCATGACGGTGGGGTGAAGAACCCCGTTGTACCGCAGATGACAGCCGGATGTCGCGCCCCTCCGGCACGATTGCGTTGCCGGCCAGCGGCCGGCACCACCAGCCATGGGCCGCTAGCTCACCACTCCGGCAGTTTCTCCGGCAGCAGCGCCCGGATCGGCGCGCCATCGGCACTGGCGGCCAGCTTCTCGGCTTCGGCAATCGGCAGGTCCACCTGCAGCAGCCAGCCCTCTTCATCGGCCTGTTCGCTGCGGATCACTTCCAGCTGGTGCAGGCGCGCACGCAGGCGGCCGGCATCCGGCGGCAGGCGCAATTCACCGGTCACGTGCTGCAGGCCAAGGCGCTTGCCCAGCACTGCCTGCAGCAGCTCAAGGCCCTGCCCGTCACGCGCGGAAATCCAGACACGTTCACGACGCGACTCGTCGGGCACGCCATCCTGGCCATCGTGGCGGACGTCGGCACCGTCGATGCGGTCGATCTTGTTGAACACCAGCAGCTGCGGCAGGTCACCGGCACCGACCGCGGTCAGCACCTCGTCCACCTGCGCGATGCGCTCCTCGCGGTGCGGATCGGCGGCGTCGACCACATGCAGCAGGAAATCGGCCTCGCGTGCCTCGGACAGCGTCGAGCGGAACGCGGCGACCAGATCATGCGGCAGGTCGCGGACGAAACCGACGGTGTCGGCCAGCACCACGCTGCCGCCCGGGACCGCGATGCGGCGCACGGTCGGGTCCAGCGTGGCGAACAGCTGGTCGGCGGCATAGGCCTCGGCGCCGGTCATGGCGTTGAACAGGGTCGATTTGCCGGCGTTGGTGTAGCCCACCAGGGCCACGCGCGGCAGCTCGCTGCGCACACGCGCACGGCGCATCTGGGTGCGCTGCACTTCAACCTTCTCCAGGCGCTTCTGCAGCTGCTCGACCCGCTTCTGCAACAGGCGGCGGTCGGTTTCCAGCTGGGTTTCACCCGGGCCACGCAGGCCGATCGAACCGCCGCGCTGGCGCTCCAGGTGGGTCCAGCCGCGAACCAATCGCGTGGCCAGGTGACGCAGCTGCGCCAGCTCGACCTGCAGCTTGCCCTCGTGGCTGTGTGCACGCTGGGCAAAGATGTCCAGGATCAGACCGGTGCGGTCGATCACCCGGCGCTCGAGGAAGCGTTCCAGGTTGCGCTCCTGACCCGGGCTCAGCGCATGGTTGACCAGGATCAGGTCGGCGCCACTGGCATCGGCCGCGGCCTTGATCTCGTCCAGCTTGCCGCTGCCGATCAGGGTTGACGGATTCGGACGGTCCAGGCGCGCGGTGATCGTCGCGGCGATGCTGGCCCCAGCCGAGCGGGCCAGATCACCGAACTCTTCCAGCACATCCTCTTCCAGCTTGCCGAAATGGGGCTGGATCAACAGGGCGTGTTCGCCCTTTTTCGAGCGGTCAAACATTCACCGCTCCGGTATTACTCGTCTGCTTCATCACCTGCCTGACCACCTTCACCCGACTGCACGTAACCACCGCCCGGACCGACCTTCACGTTGCGTGCCGGAACCACCGTGGAAATGGCGTGCTTGTAGACCATCTGACTGACCGTGTTGCGCAGCAGGACCACGAACTGGTCGAACGACTCGATCGTGCCCTGCAGCTTGATGCCGTTCACCAGGTACACCGAAACCGGCACGCGCTCGCGCCGCAGTGCGTTCAAGAAAGGATCCTGCAGCGATTGCCCCTTGGACATTGCACACTCCTGATTATTGTTCTTATTGGGTTGCCGACGGTTGCCACGGCCCCCGAGCCGCCCGCCGACCGATGATGTTACACGGCTGGCGGGGGTTCAGCGTGCGACGAAGGCCGACACCGCGCCGGCAAGGCGCTCCTGGTCGATATGGGGGTCGAACCAGCGCGCATCAAGCTCGCCGCGCAGCCACGTCAGCTGGCGCTTGGCCAGCTGGCGGGTGGCGAAGATCGCCTTGTCACGGAAACGGGCGGCATCACCCTCCCCGTCCAAGTACTCCCAGGCCTGGCGATAGCCGACCGCACGCACCGCCGGCAGGTCCAACGGGGCCTCCACGGCGGCCATTTCCGGCATCGCGCGCAGTGCCCGCACTTCGTCCAGGAAGCCCTGCGCCAGCATGGTGTCGAAGCGCGCCTCGATGCGCTGGTGCAGTACCGCGCGGTCACGCGGGGCCAGGATCAGCTTGAGGGTGCGCACCGGCAGCGGCGCCACGCCCGGACGGCGCTGCCATTCAGTGATGGGCGTGCCGGTCAGGCGATAGACCTCCAGTGCCCGCTGGATGCGTTGCGGGTCGGTGGCATGGATGCGTGCGGCGGCGGCCGGATCGACCTCGGCCAGCTCTGCGTGCAATGCCGCCCAGCCCCGCTCGGCCGCCTCGGTGCTGAGTGCTTCGCGCATCACCGGGTCGGCCTCCGGCATCGGCGACAGGCCCTGCAGCAGGGCCCGGAAGTACAGCCCCGTGCCACCTGCCAGGATCGGCGTTTTGCCGCGTGCCACGATGTCGGCCACGACCCGGCCGGCATCGGCGGCGAACTCGGCCGCCGAATAGGTCTGCCAGGGATCGCGCAGGTCCAGCAGATGGTGCGGCGCCTGTGCACGCTCGGCCGCATCAGGCTTGGCCGAGCCGATGTCCAGGTGGCGGTATACCAGCGCCGAATCGACGCTGACGATTTCGCCGTCCAGTTGCTGTGCCAAAGCGATTGCGGTGGCGGTCTTGCCACTGGCGGTCGGCCCCATCACGGCGATCGCCAGCGGCCGCCGATCGACGCCCATCAGTCTTCGTCCGGCCAGCGGATCGTCGGCGCAGCGTCGGCACGCGGCGTCGGCACGGCCTCCACTGCCTGCCAGATCTTCAGCGCATCGACGGTGGCCGCCACGTCATGCACGCGCACGATGCGCGCGCCACGTTGGACCGCGATCAGGTGCGCGGCCACCGAAGCCGCCACGCGTTCGGAGGGCGTGTCGCGGCCAGTGAGTTCTCCCAGGCTGCGCTTGCGTGACAGGCCGGCCAGCACCGGCACCCCCAGTTCCAGGAAGCGCTCCGAACGCGCCAGCAGGGTCATGTTGTGGGCGGTGCTCTTGCCGAAGCCAAAACCAAGGTCGATCAGCAGGTTCTTCTTCGCGATGCCCGCCATCTCGGCAGCGAACAGGCGCTGCACCAGGAAACCATGCACCTCGGCGACCACGTCGTCGTAGTGCGGATCGGCCTGCATGTGGCCCGGCTCGCCCTGCATGTGCATCAGCACCACCGGCACGCCGGTTTCAGCGGCGGCGTCCAGCGCCCCCTCCTGACGCAGGCCGAAGATGTCGTTGATCATGCCGGCGCCAGCGGCCACCGCCGCGCGCATCACCTCCGGTTTGAAGGTGTCGATGCTGATCGGCACCCGGGTGCGTGCGGCCAGCTGCTCGATCACCGGAATCACCCGGCGCAGCTCCTCCTCGACCGAGACCGGCGCAGCGCCCGGCCGGGTCGATTCGCCGCCGATGTCCAGCAGGTCCGCGCCCTCCTCGACCAGCTTGAGGCCATGTGCGACCGCGGCCTCGGTGGTGTCGTGCGCACCGCCATCGGAGAAGGAGTCCGGGGTGACGTTGACGATGCCCATGACCCGGGCACGGTCGAGGCGCAGGATGCGGCCGGCGCAATCGAGCTGGGGCGAGGTATCGAACATGGGCAATCCTGCAGGGACGACGGCGGGTAGTTTAGTTCGGCAGGGCGGCGCCCTGCACCCGCAGAGGCCCGGGCTACAGCAACAGCGGAAGCAACAGCCGAAGCAACAGCCGAAGCAACAGCAGGTGTACTGAGGGATGGCGTGGGGTCAGATCCGTTTTCCTACGGAAAACGGATCTGACCCCGAATTGATTCGATATCTGACAGAGATTCATCCACGCATGGCGTGGATCTACCGTGTCGACCAAGGTCGACACCTACCAACAGCGGCCGGAATCTGTCAGAGGTGGGGCGGTGTCGGAGGGCGGGGTGTCAGCCGCATGGATGCGGCTGCCAAGCCCCCATGGATGGGTTCACGGCGTCCCCGCCCTCCGACACCGCCCCACCAAATCGCGGAATGCAGCTGTTGCTGTTGCTGCTGAGGTTGCCGGCCAGCGGCCGGCACTACCGCGGGTGCAGGGCGCAGCCCTGCGGACACCCCTCAACGGCGGCGGCGCTTGCGGTCCACGTACAGGGTTCTGGCGATGCTCAGCACGATGCCGACACCGATACCCACCACGCAGCCCAGCAGCAGGTTGTCGGCGCCCAGCCCTACGCCCACGCCGACCACGGTGGCGATGATCATTTCGGCGGTGTGGGAAATCGGTTCGGGCTTCGGGGCGGACATGCAGGCTCCAGCATCAGTTCGGTTCGGAAGGGGCCGAAGGCCCGGAAACGACAAGGCCGGGTTTCCCCGGCCTCGTCTGGTGTTACGTGCAGCGGGCCGTCAATGCGATTCGGCCGGGCCTGCGATCGGCGGCAGCGGGCGGGCGTCGCCGCCCTTGTCGTTGCCACCGTCCTTGTTCGACTTGCTCCAGCCCGCCGGCGGCGGCGGATCGCGGCCTTCCATGATGGCGTCGATCTGCGGTGCGTCGATGGTCTCGTACTGCAGCAGCAGCTGCGACATCGCATGCAGCTTGTCGATGTTCTCGGTCAACAGCTGGGTGGTGCGGGCATAGGCCTTGTCGAGGATGTTGCGCACTTCCTCGTCGATCCGGCGCGCCGTGTCGTTGGACACGCTCTTGTGCTGGGTGACCGAACGCCCCAGGAACACCTCGTCGTCCTCTTCGCCATAGGCGATCGGGCCGAGCTGCTCCGACAGGCCCCACTTGGTGACCATGTTGCGGGCCATCTTGGTTGCGCGCTCGATGTCGTTGGAGGCGCCGGTGGTGAC
Source organism: Stenotrophomonas muris (assembly GCF_052751275.1). Lineage (NCBI taxonomy): Bacteria > Pseudomonadati > Pseudomonadota > Gammaproteobacteria > Lysobacterales > Lysobacteraceae > Stenotrophomonas > Stenotrophomonas muris. Next base: position 2,092,105 of record NZ_CP199879.1, read on the forward strand.
CTTGTCCTCGCCGAAGATCAGCTCTTCGGCGACACGGCCGCCGTACAGGGAGCACAGCTGCGACTGGATCGCCACGCGGTTCATCGAGTACTTGTCGCCTTCCGGCAGGTACATCGTCACGCCCAGCGCACGGCCGCGCGGAATGATGGTGACCTTGTAGACCGGATCGTGCTCGGGCACCAGGCGGCCGACGATGGCGTGACCCGCTTCGTGGTACGCGGTCAGGGTCTTCTCGTCCTCGCTCATGGCCATCGAGCGGCGCTCGGCACCCATCAGGATCTTGTCACGGGCACGGTCGAAGTGGTCCATGCGGACTTCCTTCTCGTTGCCGCGCGCGGCGAACAGGGCCGCCTCGTTGCAGAGGTTGGCCAGGTCGGCGCCGGAGAAGCCGGGGGTACCACGTGCGATCACCATCGGCTCGACATCGTCGGCCAGCGGCAGCTTGCGCATGTGGACCTTCAGGATGTGCTCGCGGCCCTTCACGTCCGGCAGGCCGACCACCACCTGGCGGTCGAAACGGCCCGGACGCAGCAGCGCCGGATCCAGCACGTCCGGACGGTTGGTCGCGGCGATCACGATCACGCCTTCGCCGCCTTCAAAACCGTCCATCTCGACCAGCAGCTGGTTCAGGGTCTGCTCGCGCTCGTCATGACCGCCGCCCAGGCCGGCGCCACGGTGGCGACCGACGGCATCGATTTCGTCGATGAAGATGATGCACGGGGCGTGCTTCTTGGCCTGCTCGAACATGTCACGCACGCGGCTGGCGCCCACGCCGACGAACATTTCCACGAAGTCCGAACCGGAGATCGAGAAGAACGGCACCTTGGCTTCGCCGGCAATGGCCTTGGCCAGCAGCGTCTTGCCGGTACCCGGCGGGCCCACCATCAGCACGCCGCGCGGAATCTTGCCGCCCAGCTTGGTGAACTTGGACGGGTCGCGCAGGAAGTCGACCAGCTCGCCCACTTCTTCCTTGGCCTCGTCGCAGCCGGCGACGTCGGCGAAGGTGACCTTGATCTGGTCCTCGCCCTGCAGCTTGGCGCGCGACTTGCCGAAGGACATCGCGCCCTTGGCACCGCCGCCACCGCCCTGCATCTGGCGCATGATGAACAGCCAGAAGCCGATGATCAGGATGACCGGCAGGAAATTCATCAGGATCGCGCCCAGGGAGATGCCGCTGGACGGCTCCTCCTGCACGATCTCCACGTTCTTGGTGCGCAGCACGTTGATCAGGTCACGATCGAACGGCGCGGTGATGGTGGACGACTGCCCACCGCGGGTGGTGTAGGTCAGCTGGCTGGTGCCGCCGCGCATGTCGCCGCCGAAGGCGACCTTCTGCACGTTGCCGCTGTCCACCTGGTCCAGGAACTGCGAGTACGACGCGCCCTGCGCGCCGGCCCCGGAGGACTTCGGCGAGAAGCTCTGGAAGACCACCATCAGCACGACGGCGACGACCACCCATAGCAGGAGGTTCTTGGTCAAGTCGTTCATCCTCATTGGCTCCGGTGTTCCTCTCAGTGCTGGCGTTGCGTTGGGGTCGAACTTGCGTACGTTGCGAGCTTACTTCATGTGGGCGCGTTTTCCCTGACCCAAGGCATACACCTCGGGAGAGCGCTTGCGCGACGCCTCCGGCTTGCGGATGGAGACCTTGTCGTAACGGCGGCGCATGTCGCGCACGTAGTCGTCAAAGCCCTCACCTTGGAACAGCTTGATCAGGAACGCCCCACCGGTCTTCAGGTGGTTGTCGGCAAAATCCAGGGCCAGCTCCGCCAGGTGCATCATCCGCGGCTGGTCGACCGCGCCTACACCACTCTTATTGGGGGCCATGTCCGACAGCACAAGGTCTACCGGCTGATCCCCGAGCATGGCTTCAAACTGCGATAGGACGGCTTCTTCCCTGAAGTCACCATGAAGGAACTCCACGCCGGCCAGCGGCGGCATGTCCAGGATGTCCAGCGCCAGCACGCGACCGGTGTCGCCGATCTGTCTCCGGACCTGCTGAGACCAGCCACCGGGGGCCGCGCCAAGGTCGACCACCACCATGTGCGGCTTCAGCAGGCGGTCACGTTCGAGCAGCTCCTCGAGCTTGTAGGCGGCGCGCGAGCGCATGCCCTCGGCCTGCGCCTTCTTCACGAAGGGGTCGGAGAAGTGTTCCTTGAGCCAGCGCTGGCTGCTTTTGCTGCGGGTAGCCATTGAAAATAGGGGCTGATGGGGTCCTCATGATACCCTGATCGTCCCATTCAACCGTGTTTTCCTGCATGTCCATCGCCCTGACCGCCTCCCAGACCCGTTTCCTGCGCGGCCAAGCCCACGACCTGAAGGCCCTGCTGCAGACCGGCGGCAAGGGTGTGACCCCAGCCTTCATCGCGGAGCTGAACGAAGTGCTGGAGCGCCACGAACTGGTCAAGGTGAAGGTCGCCGCAGAGGATCGCGACGCCCGTGATGTGATGATCGGCGAGATCGTCGAAGCCACCGAAAGCGCGCTGGTGCAGCGCATCGGCCACGTCGCGGTGCTGTACCGCCCGAGCAAGGAACAGCGCCAGATCGTGCTGCCGCGCGGCTGATCGTCCTACCGTCATGCAGCTGAACCACGAACCGCCGGATTACGCCTACAGCCTGCGTGCCGCAGATGGCCGCTCGGCCAAGGTGAATGACCAGGTGCTGGGCGGCAGTTTCTTCCTCACCCCGGACCAACTGGTCACGCACTGGCCGGTGGCAAGTGCCGCCGCGCTGCAGTTGGCGGACCTGGAGCCGATCCTGGCGCTGAATCCGGCGCTGATCGTGCTCGGCACGGGAGACCGTCAGGTATTCCCGCCCGCGGTGGTGATGGCCGCCTGTCTGTCGCGTGGCATCGGCCTGGAGGTGATGAACAATCCGGCCGCCGCGCGCACCTTCAACATTCTGGCCGGCGAAGGCCGCAAGGTCGCGGCCGCCTTCATCCTGGAAGGCTGAGTTCGAGCCGCCGGGTGCGCCCGGGCACTAGCTGCCCGAAGGTGTGCAGCGGAACGCGGAGAACGCCTGCAGCCGACCGATCAGGTTGCCACCCTGCCCCCAGCGGATATCCATGACCTTCCAGTCCGGGCCCTGCCGCTGCAGCAGGACCCGGTCGGTCCAGCGATAGTCGCCCACGGCCATGTCGACATGGACCCAGGTGGCGTCACCGCTCGATCCTGGCGCTCCCACCGTTATCGTCTCCGGCCGGTCCGGCGCCAACAGATACGGGCTCTGGTCGAGCATGTGCGGCTTCTCGTCGGGCGCGGCCAGTGCGGTGCAGGCCTGTTCATATGCACGCTGCGCATCGATGGCTGAGCGGAGGGCATCACCCAGCAGCGGAGCAATCGCCGTTTCGTTCGACTGCGGCGCCTGGATGGCGTCGTAGAGGCGGGTGACCACGTCACGTGGATCGCTGGCGGCGGTCGCCAACGGCGCGACGATGAGCAGCGCGAAAAGGGCTGTTGGGCGAGACATGCGGCACCGGATCGGGAGGCTGGTTCCGTTGAAGCATGCCGCTTCCCTGGCTTGTCGGGAAGCTTGAGATGTGCCACTCAAGGTCGCAAACGGCCACCCACGGCGGCCAGCGTACAGTGAGTCGAGCACGGCTCGACGCTACAGGTCGGGAACGCCGAGCATTGCCCGGCGCCACCCGATCCCACTGCCTCAACGCGCCGGCAGGTACTGCTGCGGGTCGACCGGCTTGCCGTTGTAGCGGGTGAGCCGGCGGTGTTTGCGGCCCATGGGCCGCACCGTCGGCGAACGCCCGGCGCGCTGCGCCGGGCCGGGGATCCGCCCGGATTATGAATCGACGATCAGCGCGCCGGCAGGTATTGCTGCGGGTCGACCGGCTTGCCGTTGTAGCGGGTGAGCCGGCGGTGTTTGCGGCCCATGGGCCGCGCCGTCGGCAAACGCCCGGCGCGCTGCGCCGGGCCGGGGATCCGCCCGGATTATGAATCGACGATCAGCGCGCCGGCAGGTACTGCTGCGGGTCGACCGGCTTGCCGTTGTAGCGGGTGAGCCGGCGGTGTTTGCGGCCCATGGGCCGCACCGTCGGCGAACGCCCGGCGCGCTGCGCCGGGCCGGGGATCCGCCCGGATTATGAATCGACGATCAGCGCGCCGGCAGGTACTGCTGCGGGTCGACCGGCTTGCCGTTGTAGCGGGTGAGCCGGCGGTGTTTGCGGCCCATGGGCCGCACCGTCGGCGAACGCCCGGCGCGCTGCGCCGGGCCGGGGATCCGCCCGGATTATGAATCGACGATCAGCGCGCCGGCAGGTATTGCTGCGGGTCGACCGGCTTGCCGTTGTAGCGGATCTCGAAGTGGACCATGTCGCGGTTCGCACCGGTGCGGCCCATCTCGGCGATCTGCTCACCGGCCTTCACGCTCTGCCCCTCATTCACCAGGCGCTTGCGGTTGTGGCCATAGGCCGACAGCCACTGGTCGCTGTGCTTGATGATGATCAGCTCGCCGTAGCCGACCAGGCCGGCGCCGGAGTACACCACCACACCGTTGGCGGTGGCCTTGACCGGCTGGCCGCTGGTACCGGCGATGTCCACGCCCTGCTTGGTCGCATCGCCGGCAACGTAGCGGCCGACGATCGCGCCATCGGCCGGCCAGCGCCAAGCGATGTTGCTCTTCACCGGACCGGCCGGCGCCGGAGTTGGCGCCGTGCTGCCGGCGCTGCTGCCACCCGAGCGCGGCGCGGTGACCACCGTGGTCGGCGCGCGGCCGCCGCTGGCACCGGCCGGATACAGCCGGATCACCTGCCCCGGATGGATGGTCGAGGGGTTGTCCAGGCTGTTCCAGGCAATCAGGTCGGCCGGGGTAATGTCATGGATGCGGGCCAGCGCATAGATGGTGTCGCCCTTGCGCACCACCACGGTCTGCCCGGGCTTGGGCACCGAGGTCTTCGGCGTGGTCACGCCACCACCGGTGCTGCCACCACCAGGACGAACCACAGTGGCGGTGCCGCAGGCGGCCAGGGTGGAAACCAGCAACGCCAGCGCGCCGATGCGCACTCCCTTGCTCAGACGATCAGGACTCATGCGAACTTCGACCTCCATACAAGCCAGGCGATCAGCACCACCACCAACGCGGTGGCGATCCAGCCCAGCGGTTCAATCCAGCGACGCAGTGCCGCTTCAGCACGCGCACCACCGATACGGATGACCGCAGCCAGCACGAACACGCGCTTGCCGCGACCGATCAGCATGCTCAACAGGTACTGCGGCATCGGTACGCCGACGATACCCGATGCCCACGTGAAGACCTTCATCGGGATGGGCATGAAGCCGCCCAGCACCAGGAAGGTGAACACCGCCCACGGCGATTCGGCCATCTTCGCCTGCACGGTGGTGATGCCCTGCTCGATCGCCGGCAGCATGCCCAGCACTTCAAACAGCGGCTTGATCGCCTCGAAAGCGTAGTGACCCAGCGCGTAGCCGACCAGCGCACCGACCATCGAGCCGGCCAGGCTGAGGGTGGCAAACCACCAGCCGCGCTTGGGCTGGGCCACGCACATCGGCGCCAGCATCACCTCCGGCATCACCGGGAAGATGATCGCCTCGAAGAAGCTCAACACCGTCAGATAGGTCGGCGCGCGTTCGTGCGCCGCCCACTTCATCGCCCGCTCGTACAGCGGCCCGAAAATCTTCATGCAACCCTGCTCCGTGGATTAGTCGAGCATGCCAGACAGCAGCGGCACGAACGTGACCGGCGCCAGCACGTGTTGTTCGATGCTGCCGTCGGCCTTGCGGTCCAGCTGTACCAGCGACTGCGCCCCAGGGCCACCGACCGGCGCCACCAGGCGGCCGCCTTCGGCCAGCTGCTCGATCAGGGCGTCGACCAGTGCCGGCGCCGCCGCAGTGACCACGATGGCATCGAACGGGCCGTGCTCGGCCCAGCCGACGCGGCCGTCGTCGTGCTTGGTGCGGATGTTCATGCCCAGCGCACGGAAGCGCTTGCGGGCCTGGCGCAGCAGATCACCAATGCGCTCCACGGTGTAGACCTCCAGGCCCAACGCGCCAAGGATGGCGGCCTGGTAACCGGAACCGGTACCGACTTCCAGCACCCGCTTCGGCGCGACCTGGAGCACTGCCTCGGTCATCCGCGCAACCACCCAGGGCTGCGAGATGGTCTGGCCATGGCCGATCGGCAGCGCGGTGTCTTCATAGGCACGCGAGGCCAGGGCTTCATCGATGAACAGATGGCGCGGCACCACCCGGATCGCGTTCAAGGTCGGCTCGTCGACGATGCCGGCTTCGCGCAGGCGGTCGACCAGGCGGTCACGCACGCGCTGCGAGGTCATGCCGATACCGACGGCTTCCGGCTGCAATCGCAGGCGTGGGCTCATGCCGGCTGGTCCAGCGCGGCGCTGAGGCCGCCGACCCAGCTGGCGACCTTCTCCAGCGCCTGGTAGCGGGTGAGGTCGACCTGGATCGGGGTGATCGAGATGTGGCCGGTGCGCACCGCGTGGAAATCGGTACCGGGACCGGAATCCTGCTCACGGCCGGCAGGGCCGATCCAGTACACCTCGTTGCCGCGCGGATCCTTCTGCGCGATGCAGCCTTCGGCACGATGGCGGTTGCCGAGGCGGGTGACCTCGAAGCCCTTGACCTCGCTCCACGGCAGGTCCGGCACGTTGACGTTGAGGATGGTGTCGGCCGGCAGCGGATCGGCCTTGAGCCGGGCGACAATCTCCACCGCAGCACGCGCGGCGGTCTCGAAGTGCTTCGGATCGTGGTTGCGGCTGACCAGCGAGACCGCCACCGCCGGCAGGCCGAGGAAGCGACCTTCCATCGCCGCCGAGACGGTGCCGGAATAGATCACGTCGTCGCCGAGATTGGCGGCGTTGTTGATGCCGGACACGACAATGTCAGGCTCGAATTCAAGCAGGCCGGTCAGCGCCAGGTGCACGCAGTCGGTGGGTGTACCGGCCACCGAAACGGTGTAATGGTCGATGCGCTTGAGCCGGATCGGCAGGTCCAGGGTCAGCGAGTTGCTGGCGCCGGAGCGATCGCGGTCGGGCGCAACCACCGTGACTTCGTGACCGGCCTCGCGCAGGACCGCGGCAAGCATCCGGATGCCTGCGGCGTCGACACCATCGTCATTGCTGACCAGGATTCGCATCTTCGATTTAACCGCTTGATTTTCCAAGAATTCGATTCCATCACCGTGCAGTGTGGGCGGGACCGTCGCGCTCCCCTGCGGAAGCGGTCGACCCTGCAAGGGCATCGTCTATTGTGCCGCATGCGGGCCGCCGGTCCTACCCTGTCAGCGGTCACGGCCGACATCGAACCGTCATAGGCAGACCTGCGCCGGCGGTTTACCCTGTGCGCATGTCGCACCCTGATGACGAAGATCCGGCCGCCTTGTTCCGTGCGGCCATCGGCGAAGTGAAGCCGCTGCGCAAGGATGCCGAGCCGGCACCTGCCGCGCCCCGGCCGAAACCGCGTGCGCGCATGGCCGAACGTGACGAGGCCGAAGCGGCCGGCGAGTTCGCCCGGCTGCTGCGCGACAGTGCGCCACTGGAAGCCGGCGACGTGGCCAGCTATCGCCGCGACAACCTGCCACCACGCCTGTTCCAGCGCCTCAAGCGCGGCCAGTACTCGGTGCAGGACGAACTGGATCTGCACGGCGCCACCGCCGCACAGGCCGAAGCCCTGCTGCGCCAGTTCCTGCTGGAAGCGCATGCACACGAGTACGGCTGCGTGCGCATCATCCACGGCAAGGGACTGCAGTCCGATGGCGGCGCACCGGTGCTGAAGAACCTGGTCGATCGCCTGCTGCGGCTGCGCAACGACGTGCTGGCATTCCATTCGGCACCGACCGGACAAGGCGGCACCGGCGCGGTACTGGTGCTGCTGGCGCGGCGTTGAAAAGGGGACGGAGGGAATTAAGTCGTTTGTGCCACAAACGACTTAATTCCCTCCGTCCCCTTTTTTTATGTCAGGCCTGCGAGGCGTCTTCGACGGGGCCGAGTTCGTGCAGCACGGCGGTGGCGTAGCAGCCTGGCGGCAACGCGAACGACAGTTCCAGCACGTCGTTGGCCAGCCACTGGTGCTGCAGCAGCGCCGGACGCAGGCGCAACGCGCGGCGCTCCTGCTTCAGGCGCGCGTCTTCCAGGCCGGCCCGCAGTGCTTTCGACTCGTCGTCGTCCAGCGCGGCCAGCTCCAGCTCACGTGCCGCGTCGGCACTGCGCAGCTCGCCTTCGCCCCACAACGGCGCGCTGGGATGGATGTCGAAACGCGCCAGCCGCTCGGCCAGCACATCCGTGTACGGCTCGGGGCCGAACACGCTGCGACTGCCATCGAGCATCCAGACTTCGCCATCGAGCGGCTGGTCCCAGCTGCCCTGCTCCACGCGCGCGGCCAGCACGCGGTTGAACAGCGCCGAACGGGCTGCAGAGAGCAGCAGCGAACGCTGGTCCTTGCGCATGCGGCGGCCACCGAACATCGCCAGTGCAGCCGGCACGTTGCCACCGTCGCGGCCGAAACGCTGTTCACCAAACCAGTTCGGCAGGCCGCGCGCGGCAATCTGCTGCAGGCGCTCGCTGATCGCGGCGGGATCGCCCTGCACCTCGCGCAGCACCAGCTTGAAGCGGTTGCCGGCCAGTGCGCCGCGCTGCAGCTTGCGGTTGTGCCAGGTTGCCTCGATGACTTCGATTTCGTCACTGGCCAACTCGGCCAGGTCCGGCGCAATGCGCTTGGGCAGGTGCACGCTGAAACGCTGGGTGGTGACCGCGTGGCGGTCTTTCATCCCGGCGTAGCTCACCGCCATTTCCGGCAGGCCCGCCCATTTTGCCAGCACCTTGGCCACATGCACGGTGTTGGCGCCGCGCTTGCGGATGTGCAGCAGCAGATGCTCGCCTTCACCGCTCGCCTCGAACGCCGGCAGTTCATCCACCTGGAAATCGTCCGGCGTGGTGCGGATGCGCGCCGTCAACAACGGCGCACCAAACGCCAACGGCAGCGGGATCATGCCGCCACCAGCAACACGACCGCCTGCGCGGCGATGCCTTCACCACGGCCGGTGAAGCCCAGCTTTTCCGAGGTGGTGGCCTTGACGCTGACCGCATCCAGCGGCAACTGCAGCAGGCCGCCGATGCGCTCACGCATCGCCAGCGCATGCGGGCCAACCTTCGGCCGCTCGCAGATCACGGTGATGTCGGTGTTGCCGACGCGCCAGCCGCGCTCACGCAGCAGGCTGTCGCAGTGGCGCACGAACTCGCTGCTGTCGGCCCCCTTCCAGCGGTCGTCACTGGGCGGGAAATGCTGGCCGATGTCGCCCAGCGCCAGCGCGCCGAGCATGGCATCGCACAGGGCATGCAGGATCACGTCGCCGTCGCTGTGTGCGAGCACGCCGCAGCTGTGCGGCACGTTCACTCCGCCAAGCATGATGTGGTCGCCTTCACCGAAGGCATGGACGTCGTAGCCCTGGCCGATGCGGACGGGCGGGAACGGTGCGGTGCTCATGGATGCAACCCTTGCTGCAGGGCCGCGCGGACGGTCAGCCGGCGCGGCGGGAAAGTACGAATTCGAACCGGTCCAGATCGGCCGGGGTGGTGACCTTGAAGTTGTCCTCGCTGCCCTCGACCAGCAGCGGGCGCTGGCCCTGGCGCTCCATGGCCATGGCCTCATCGGTGACTTCAACACCGGCGGCGGCGGCTTCGGACAGCGCGCGGCTGAGCTGGTGGCGGCGGAACAGTTGTGGTGTCAGTGCGCGCCACAGCCGCTCGCGCGGCTCGGTGCCATCGATGCCACCGTCGTCGCCCGCACGCTTGAGGGTGTCACGCACCGGTGCGGCCAGGATCGCCCCGACCGGATCGGCACGACCGACTTCAAGCAGGCGGCCGAGATCGACCAGGGACAGGTTCGGCCGCGCGGCATCGTGGACCAGCACGAATTCATCAGCGCGCACCGTCTCCGGCAGCGCCTGCAGGCCAGCCAGCACCGAAGCGGCACGGGTCGCGCCACCGATGCAGGTCAGCACCGGCTTGCCCGCCCACTCGTTCCAGCCCGGCCAGTCGGCATCGTCCGGGCCGATCACCACCATCGCCCCGGCCACGGCCGGGTGCGCCAGCAGGGCGTCCAGGGTATGGGCAAGCAGGATCTGCCCCCCTGCCTGCAGGTACTGCTTGGGCAACGGCGCGCCAAAGCGGGTGCCACGGCCAGCAGCCGGAACCACGACCCAGATCGCCGCACTCATGGCACGTCCGCCGGGTGGTCGCCAACCTGCGCACTGACACCTGCCGCAGGCTGCGCCGGGTGCACCGGCGCATCCTCGACCACGCGATAGAACTTCTCGCCGGGCTTGATCATGCCCAGCTCGCTGCGCGCGCGTTCCTCGATGGCGGACTGGCCTTCCTTGAGGTCCTTCACTTCCGCAGCGAGCGCATCATTGCGCTGCTGCAGGCCCTCATTGTCCCGCTCCTGGTTGGCGACCTGGGCTTCGAGCATCATCACTTCACCCGAATTGCCCGGACCAAACCAGAAGCGGTACTGCAGCCAGCCCAGCAACAGGGCCAGCACCAGCAGCATCCAGCGCCAGTCGCGCATCGGCTCAGCGCTTCAGCGAAACGAACGCGTCACGACCGGCGTAACGCGCGCCGGCGCCGAGGGCTTCCTCGATGCGCAGCAGCTGGTTGTACTTGGCCACGCGATCGCTGCGGCACAGCGAACCGGTCTTGATCTGGGTGGCGGTGGTGGCCACTGCGATGTCGGCGATGGTGGTGTCTTCGGTTTCGCCCGAACGGTGCGAGACCACGGCGGCGTAGCCGGCACGATCGGCCATGGCGATCGCTTCCAGGGTTTCGCTGAGGGTGCCGATCTGGTTGACCTTGATCAGGATCGCATTGGCAGTGCCCGAGTCGATGCCTTCCTGGAAGATCTTCGGGTTGGTCACGAACAGGTCGTCGCCAACCAGCTGCACCTTCTTGCCGATGCGGTCGGTCAGCAGCTTCCAGCCGGCCCAGTCGTTCTCGGCCAGGCCATCTTCAATCGTGATGATCGGGTACTGCGCGGCCCAGTCGGCGAGGAAGTCGACGAACTGCTCGGAGGTCAGGCGCTTGTTCTCGCCGACCAGGTTGTACTTGCCGTTCTCGAAGAACTCGCTGGAGGCCACGTCCAGGCCCAGCAGCACGTCTTCACCGGCGGTGTAGCCCGCCTTGCCGATCGCTTCGAGAATGGTGTCCAGCGCTTCGACGTTGCTGCGGAAGTCCGGCGCGAAGCCACCTTCGTCGCCGACCGCGGTGCTCAGGCCGTGGCCCTTCAGCACCGACTTCAGCGAATGGAAGATTTCGGTACCGGCACGCAGCGCTTCGGAGAACGAGGTGAAGCCGACCGGCAGCACCATGAACTCCTGGAAGTCGACGTTGTTGTCGGCATGCGCGCCGCCATTGATGATGTTCATCATCGGCACCGGCAGCGCCGGGGTCACGCCGGTCCTGGCGGCCAAGTACTGCCACAGTGCCTGCTTGTTCGATGCAGCGGCGGCATGCGCGGCGGCCATCGAAACACCCAGCAGCGCGTTGGCACCCAGGCGGCCCTTGTTCTCGGTGCCGTCCAGATCGATCAGGCGACGGTCGAGGCCGGCCTGGTCGGTAGCCTCAAAGCCCTTCAGCGCGGCGGCAATCGTGGTGTTGACGTTGTCGACGGCCTTGCGCACGCCCTTGCCCAGATAACGGGTCTTGTCACCGTCACGCAGCTCGACCGCTTCCTTGGTGCCGGTCGAGGCGCCCGAGGGAACCGCGGCACGACCGAACGAACCGTCCTCCAGGATGACTTCGGCTTCCAGCGTGGGGTTGCCACGGCTGTCAAGGATTTCACGGGCGTGGATGCTGCGGATCGTACTCATGGTCGGGCCGGTTACCTGTCTGGAGAGGGGGCGACAAAACGAATGCCGCGTGATTATCCCCGGCTGCCCGCCACTTGCCAAATGGCCTGGGCGGCATCAGCCCCAGCTGGACCCGATCACGATCAGGGCCAGCGACACCAGCATCACCAGCAACGCACCGGCCACCGCCGCCGCGACGGGTCCACGACGGCGTCGCCAGGCGAGCACCATCGCCACCAGGCTGCCGACGAAAGACACACCCAGCGCGACCAGCGCGGCCACGATCCAGTACTGCATGGCCTGGATGCCATGGTTTCCGTCACCCGGCGAGCCGAAGCTGGCCGCAAAGGCCATTACTCCCAGCAGCAGGGACGCCCAGGCGAGCACGGACAGCCCCAGCGCGACCAGGCCCCAGGGCCAGCCGCGCGCCGACGTGCTCGTATTCATCAAAGCAATCCGTAGAACAGGGCGCCGAGCCACAGCGAAAGCAGGATGATCGCAAAGCCAGCCGCCACCTTGCCGCGATTCAGCCGCCAGGCCAGCACCGCGGCCGCGAGGCAGCCCGCGGCACCGAGCAGCTCCGCGACCAGCAGCGCAATGAAATACGCACGCAGATCAAGCGCGCTGCTGCCATCACCCGGGGGGCGCACCGACGCCGCACCGATCAGCACCAGGCCAAACATGCCCACGGTGAACAGCACGGCCAGGCCCAGTGCGATCAGGCCCCAGGGCCACTGTTTCCAGTGCCGGCGATGACGCTGGGCTTCCAGCGCCACCCTCGGGTCACGACTCACGCGAAGCGCGAGAAGCCGTGCTTCTTGGTCACCGCGTCGAGCTCCATCAGGGTCTCGAGCAGCGCTTCCATCTGGTCCAGCGGCCACGCGTTGGGGCCATCGGACAGGGCCTTGGACGGATCCGGATGGGTCTCGGCGAACAGGCCGGAGATGCCCACCGCGACGGCAGCACGGGCCAGCACCGGCACGTGCTCACGCTGGCCACCGGAACTGGTGCCCTGCCCGCCCGGCAACTGCACCGAGTGGGTGGCATCGAACACCACCGGGCAACCGGTATCGCGCATCACCGCCAGCGAGCGCATGTCGCTGACCAGGTTGTTGTAGCCGAAGCTGGCACCGCGCTCGCAGACCATGATCTGCTCGTTGCCGGTGGCCTTGGCCTTCTCCACGACCGGCTTCATGTCCCAGGGCGCCAGGAACTGGCCCTTCTTGATGTTGACCGGCTTGCCGGCCGAGCACACCTTGCGGATGAAGTCGGTCTGGCGGACCAGGAACGCCGGGGTCTGCAGCACATCCACCACCGAGGCCACTTCGTCCATCGGGGTGTACTCATGGACGTCGGTCAGCACCGGCACGCCGATCTGCTTCCTGACCTCGGCCAGGACCTTCAGGCCCTCTTCCATGCCCGGGCCGCGGAACGCGGTGCCCGAGGTGCGGTTGGCCTTGTCGAAGCTGGACTTGAAGATGAAGTTGACGCCGAGCTTGTCGGTGACTTCCTTCAGCTTGCCGGCGGTATCGAGCTGCAGCTGCATCGACTCGATCACGCAGGGGCCGGCGATCAGGAACAGGGGCTGGTCCAGCCCGACCTCGAATCCACACAGTTTCATGGCGTTTCCTTGTTGTCCGCAGCACCGGCCGGGCCGGTGCGCTGGGGGTTGAAGCATGCAGGATGGGGGCCGAAGCCCCCATTCACAAGTCAGGCGCGCGCTTCGGAAAGCAGCTTGCCGCCGGCCTTGCGCTCGCGCGCGGCACGGATGAAACCGATGAACAGCGGGTGGCCGTCACGCGGCGTGGACAGGAATTCCGGGTGCGCCTGGCAGGCCAGGAACCACGGATGCGCGTCGCGCGGCAGTTCGACCACTTCCACCAGGGTGTCGTCCATCGACTTGCCGGCAATCACCAGGCCGGCATCTTCCAGCTGGGTGCGGTAACGGTTGTTGAACTCGTAGCGGTGGCGGTGGCGCTCGGCGACGACGTCCTTGCCGTACAGCTCACGGGCCAGCGTGCCCGGCTTCAGGCGCTGTTCCTGCAGGCCCAGGCGCATGGTGCCGCCGAGGTCGCTCTTGTCGTCACGCTTCTCGACATCGCCGGTGGCGGTGCGCCATTCGGTGATCAGGCCGATCACCGGGTTCGGCGACTGGCGGTCGTTCTCGGTGCTGTTGGCGCCTTCCAGGCCGACCACGTTGCGCGCGTAATCGACGACGGCCGCCTGCATGCCGTAGCAGATGCCGAAGTACGGCACGTGCTGCTCGCGGGCGAACTTCGAGGTCAGCACCTTGCCTTCGAAACCACGGTCACCGAAGCCACCCGGCACCAGGATGCCGTCGACATCGGCCAGTGCGGCCATGTCGGTGCCTTCCAGATCCTGTGCTTCCAGCCACTTCAGGTTGACCTTGGTGCGCTGGCGCAGGCCGCCGTGCTTCAGTGCTTCGCCGACCGACTTGTAGGCATCCTGGTGATCCACGTACTTGCCGACCACGGCGATGGTCACTTCATCCAGCGGATGCAGGGTCGCATCGACTGCGTCCTCCCACATCGACAGATCGACCGGACCGGCCTTGTCGGCCAGCTTCAGCTGGTTGACCACGATCTCGTCCAGGCCCTGCGCGTGCAGGCCCGACGGAATGCGATACAGCACGTCCACGTCCGGCACGCTGATCACTGCGCGCTCGGAGACGTTGGTGAACTGGGCGATCTTGCGGCGCTCCGAATCCGGCACGGCCTGCTCGGAACGGCACAGCAGCACGTCCGGCTGGATGCCGATCGAACGCAGTTCCTTCACCGAATGCTGGGTCGGCTTGGTCTTCAGCTCACCGGCGGCGCCGATGTACGGCACCAGGGTGAGGTGCATGAACAGCGCCTTCTCCGGGCCACGCTCGGTGCGCACCTGGCGGATCGCTTCCAGGAACGGCAGCGACTCGATGTCGCCGACGGTGCCACCGATCTCGACCAGCGCCATGTCGTAGCCTTCGGTGGCTTCGTCGATGCAGCGGCGGATCTCGTCGGTGATGTGCGGAATGACCTGCACGGTCGCGCCCAGGTAGTCGCCGCGGCGCTCCTTGCGGATCACGTTCTCGTAGATGCGGCCGGTGGTGACCGAGTTCTTGCGGCTCAGGCGGGTGCGCACGAAGCGCTCGTAGTGGCCCAGGTCGAGGTCGGTCTCGGCGCCGTCATCGGTGACATACACCTCACCGTGCTGGAACGGGCTCATGGTGCCCGGGTCGACGTTGATGTAAGGGTCGAGCTTCATCATCGTGACCTTCAGGCCCCGGGCTTCGAGAATGGCGGCCAGCGACGCGGCGGCAATGCCTTTGCCGAGCGAGGACACCACGCCGCCGGTTACGAAAATCAAGGGAGTCATGGCTGCAAGCATCCTGTCTGGAAATGGAACACGGCAACACCACGCGCACCCGGAGGGCGGGCATGGTGCTCGGAGGGGGTTTTCCGGTTCGCTGGGACAGCGAGGGAGGTGCGGATCCGTGCGGCGGCAGGCGCCGGACGGGGACCATCGTGCGAGGTCGGGGCGGCCGTGCCGGCCAAATCGACCGTCACCTGCGACCCGCCATGCTGGAAGCCACGCTTGGCCGCTCCAGCCCATTCGCAAAGGGTGGACACGCACTTACTCCCGGAAAGCCATAGTTTACAGATTGATGGCCGCCAACCCAAGGGGCAGACGCCACGTTCCTAAAAAGAAACGCCCCGCTGAGCGGGGCGTTCCGTTGCGCACCCCTTGTCGCAAGGGCGCTTGGCAGGTTGCGGGATCAGCGCTTCTTGCGCGCTTCTTCCTCTTCTTCCTTCTGCGGGGCCGGCTGGCCCTGCGCCTTCATTTCGGCATTGGCCTGGGCACGACGCTTGGCCTTGGCATCGGCCTCGGCCTGCGCCTTGTCGGCCTGGTCACCCTGCTGCGGGGCCGGCTGGCCCGCGTTCTGCGCCACCACCAGCGGCACTGCAACGGCGGCAGCGGCCAGGATTGCAACGGTCAGCAACTTCTTCATGAGGTCCTCCTCGCGGTATGGCTTGGATGTTTCGACCCGATGGGGCCGCCGGCGTTCAGATTCCAGCGGCTGCCATTTTACCCCCTCCCCGGCGCCGAGGCTGAACCGCAGGCGTGCAAAATCGCCGTCCAGACCGCACACTTGCGCGTCGCTCCGCGCTTTAGAAGATAGATGAACGCCCGCTATAACGCCGCCGATATTGAAGTCCTGTCCGGCCTTGACCCGGTCAAGCGCCGTCCCGGCATGTATACCGACACCGCGCGCCCGAACCACCTGGCGCAGGAAGTGATCGACAACTCGGTGGACGAGGCCCTCGCCGGCCATGCCCGCTCGATCGAGATCACCCTGTACAAGGACGGCAGCGTGGAGGTCAGCGATGACGGCCGCGGCATGCCGGTGGACATCCATCCGGAAGAGAAGATCCCGGGCGTCGAACTGATCCTCACCCGCCTGCATGCAGGCGGCAAGTTCAGCAACAACAACTACACCTTCTCCGGCGGCCTGCATGGCGTCGGCGTCAGCGTGGTCAACGCGCTGTCGACCCTGGTGGAGGTGCACATCAAGCGCGAAGGTGCCGAACACCGCATCACCTTCCGCAATGGCGACCGCGCCACGCCGCTGGAGGTGGTCGGCACCGTCGGCAAGAAGAACACCGGTACCCGCGTGCGCTTCTGGCCGGACCCGAAGTACTTCGACACGCCCAAGTTCGCGGTGCGCGCGTTGAAGCACCTGCTGCGCGCCAAGGCCGTGCTGTGCCCGGGCCTGACCGTCAAGCTGACCGACGAAGCCACCGGTGAAGTCGATACCTGGTACTACGAAGACGGCCTGCGCGACTACCTGAAGCTGGAACTGGGCGAGCGCGAATCGCTGCCGGCCGACCTGTTCGTCGGCAACCTCAAGAAGGACACCGAGGTGGTGGACTGGGCCGTGGCCTGGCTGCCGGAAGGTGAGCTGGTCCAGGAAAGCTATGTCAACCTGATTCCGACCGCCCAGCATGGCACCCACGTCAACGGCCTGCGTACCGGCCTGACCGAGGCGCTGCGCGAGTTCTGCGACTTCCGCAACCTGCTGCCACGCGGCGTCAAGCTGGCCCCGGAAGACGTGTGGGACCGGGTGTCGTTCGTGCTGTCGCTGAAGATGACCGACCCGCAGTTCAGCGGCCAGACCAAGGAACGCCTGTCCTCGCGCCAGGCCGCCGGCTTTGTAGAGGGCGCCGCGCACGATGCGTTCAGCCTGTTGCTGAACCAGAACGTGGAGCTGGGCGAGAAGATCGCGCAGATCGCCATCGAGCGCGCCAGTGCGCGCCTGAAGACCGAGAAGCTGGTCGTCCGCAAGAAGGTCACGCAGGGCCCGGCCCTGCCTGGCAAGCTGGCCGACTGCATCAGCCAGGACCTGTCGCGCACCGAGCTGTTCCTGGTGGAAGGTGACTCGGCAGGCGGCAGCGCCAAGCAGGCGCGCGACAAGGATTTCCAGGCGATCCTGCCGCTGCGCGGCAAGATCCTCAACACCTGGGAAGTGTCGTCCAACAGCGTGCTGGCCTCCGAAGAAGTGCACAACCTGGCCGTGGCCATCGGCTGCGACCCCGGAAAGGACGACATCACCGGCCTGCGCTACGGCAAGGTGGTGATCCTGGCCGACGCGGACTCCGACGGCCTGCATATCGCCACCCTGCTGACCGCGCTGTTCCTCAGGCATTTCCCGGCGCTGGTCGATGCCGGCCACGTGTTCGTGGCAATGCCGCCGCTGTTCCGCATCGACGTGGGCAAGCAGGTGTTCTACGCCCTGGATGAGGAAGAGAAGCGTTCGATGCTGGACAAGATCGAGCGCGAGAAGATCAAGGGCGCAGTCAACGTCACCCGCTTCAAGGGCCTGGGCGAGATGAACCCGAACCAGCTGCGCGAGTCGACCATCCATCCGGATACGCGCCGCCTGGTGCAGCTGACCGTGGACGATGGCGAGCAGACCCGTTCGCTGATGGACATGCTGCTGGCCAAGAAGCGCGCGTCCGACCGCAAGGGCTGGCTGGAGTCGAAGGGCGATCTGGCCTCGCTGGAGGTCTGATCCGGAGCGGGGTCGGATCCCTTTCCGCAGGAAAGGGCTCTGACCCGGTTGGCGGCAGTGGGGTCAGAGCCGTTTCCTGTCAGGAAACGGATCCGACCCCATGCGCTCCGACCCCATCCGCCCCCATCGGCAAACCCGGCAGCGCCATAATGCGCGTCCACCCGTGTGGACCATCGTATTGGCCAGCCACTCGCTGCTGTTCCCCGGCCTGCCGCTGCACAGTGCACGGCTGGTCCTGAGCCCGATCCGTCGTGACGACGCCGCCGCGCTGTTCACGCTGCAGTCCAACCCGGATGTCATGCGATGGTGGAACCATCCAGCCTGGACGCGACTGGCCGAAGCGCGCGAGCAGATCGACGATGACCTCGCCGCCCATGCCATCGGCACCCAGCTGAAGCTGGCCGTACGCGAGTCGCTGGAAGGTCCGCTGCTGGGCATCTGCGTGGTATTCGCGGTGGACCGCGATGCGGCGCGCGCCGAGATCGGCTACCTGCTGGCACCCGATCGCCAGGGCCAGGGCTATATGCACGAGGCCCTGCAACAGGTACTGGCCTACCTGTTCCGCACCCTGCACCTGCATCGGGTGGAAGCCGAGATCGACCCGCGCAATGCGCCGTCCGCGCACGTGTTGGAACGCCTGGGCTTCCACCGCGAGGGGGTGCTGCGCCAGCGCTGGCGCATCCAGGGGCAGCTGGCCGACTCGGCCGTCTACGGCCTGCTGGCCGACGACGCCGCCGCAGCCACCCTCCCCGCTTGACCCAATCTGGCCAGTAGCGGGCTCAACGCACGGCCATGCCTTTGGACACATACGGCATGGCCCGCCACCGGCCTAGCATCGGAACCCCCTTCCGCTGCCGAACCGGTGCCATGAAGTCCCTGCTGCACACTGCCGCGCTCTGCGTCGGCCTGCTCATCGCCCCTGCCAGCGTGCTGGCCGCGTCCGACGCCGAGGGCAAGCCCGACCCGAAAGACGACAAGACCGAAGCGCCTGCGCTGCCCGCCGACGCCTCGGCCCGCCAGAGCATGCGCCTGGCCGGCCGCACCCTGGACTACACCGCCACCGTCGGCACCCTGCCGGTACGCGATGCCAAGGGCAAGGTGATCGCCGATGTGGTGTTCACCGCCTACACGATGCCGGGCAAGGACCGGCCGGTGACCTTCGCGCTCAATGGCGGCCCCGGTGCGTCGTCGGTGTACCTCAACATGGGCGCGATCGGGCCCAAGGTGGTGACCTTCGGCTCCGAGGGTGACAGCGCATCGGCGCCGGCCACCCTGCACGACAACCCGGGCACCTGGCTGGACTTCACCGATCTGGTGTTCATCGATCCGGTCGGTACCGGCTTCAGCCGCGCGCGGATCGGCGACGATGAAGCCAAGAAAGCGCTCTACAACCCCAGTGCCGACGTCGAATACCTGTCGCGCTCGATCTACGACTGGCTGCTGCGCAACCAGCGCATGGCCTCGCGCAAGTACCTGACCGGCGAGAGCTACGGTGGCTACCGCGGCCCGCGCATCACCCACTTCCTGCAGACCCGGCTGGGCGTGGCAATGAACGGACTGGTGCTGGTCTCGCCCTACCTGAGCCCGACCCTGGAAGACAACGCCGATGTCTCGCCGATGGCGTGGATGCAGACGCTGCCGTCGATCGCCGCGGCGCACCTGGAGCGCCAGGGCAAGCTGACCGATGCGGCGATGCGCGAGGTGGTGGAGTACACCCGTGGCGATTACGCCACCGCGTTGATGAAGGGCCGCAGCGATCCGCAGGCTACGGAAGCCATGCTGCGCCGGGTCACCGCGCTGACCGGACTGGACCCGCAGTTCGTGCGCCGCGCTGGCGGGCGCCTGGAGACCCAGGCCTACCTGCGTGAAGTGTTCCGCGACAAGGGCACGCTGGGCAGCCGCTACGACTCCAACGTGACCGCGTTCGATCCGTTCCCGAATGATCCGGAGCAGCGCGCCAACGATCCACTGCTGGACAGCATCATCGCGCCGACCACCACGGCGATGGTCGACTTCGTGACGCGCGTGGTCGGCTGGAAAGTAGATGCGCGCTACCAGGCGCTGAACTACGACGTGAACCGGCTGTGGGACCGCAATGGCGAACTGCGCCAGGGTGCGGTGACCCAGCTGCGCCAGGCGGTGGCGATCGACCCGCATCTGCAGGTGCTGATCGTGCATGGCTGGAACGACCTGTCGTGCCCGTTCATGGGCTCGATCCTGACCGTGGACCAGATGCCGACGATGGGCAGCAATCCGGACCGGGTGCAGGTGCGCAGTTATCCGGGCGGGCACATGTTCTACAGCCGGGCGGACAGCCAGGCGGCGTTCCGCAAGGATGTACAGGCGTTGTTCCAGCGTAATTGAAGGGGTTTGGCCGGGCCTGCGGCCCGGCACCCGCTGACAGCCACGGCAACGGCAACTGCAAAAGCTGGCTTCCTGAGGGCTGTTGGTGGGTGCCGACCGTTGGTCGGCACGGGGGCGGATCCCGTTGCTTGGCAACGGGCTCTGACCCTGGTTCTGCTCTGGCAGGTGTCGACCTTGGTCGACACGGTGGGTGCGGAAAATTCTTGCCCATGAAAAAGCCCGCCTGATACGGCGGGCTTTTTCGTTTGCAACCTTGGCGTGGCGATCAGGTCCAGCCGAACAGCTCGAACAGCTTCAGGATCAGGTACGCACAGCCACCGGCCGCCGGGATGGTCAGGATCCAGGCCCAGACGATGCGCTCGATCACGCCGAACTTCAGCGAGCGCGGGTTCTTGGCGAAGCCGACGCCCATGATCGCGGTGGAGATGCTGTGCGTGGTCGAGACCGGCATGCCGAAGTGGGCCGCCAGGGTCAGGATGGTTGCCGAGCTGGTCTCCGCGGCGAAGCCGTGGATCGGGTGCAGCTTGACCATCTTGTGGCCCAGGGTCTTGATGATCTTCCAGCCGCCCGAAGCGGTACCGGCCGCCATCACCACCGCGCAGGTCAGCACGATCCACATCGCGATGCCATCACCGGCATGCGCGTCCGGGTGCATGAAGGCCAGCCAGGACGGCAGGTCGTTCAATGCGCCGGTGGCTTCGGCACCGATCAGGGTCATGGCGATGATGCCCATGGTCTTCTGCGCGTCGTTGTGGCCGTGGGCGAAGCCCATGTAGGCCGCCGAGGCGATCTGCGCCTTGCCGAAGAAGGCGTTGACGATGCGCGGACGCGCCAGGCGGCCGATGGCACCACCGATCTTGGCCAGGCCGGCGATCAGCGCCCACAGCAGCACCATCACCACGATGCCGAGCAGGAAACCGGCAATCGGCGAGGTGATCATCGGCACGAACACCTTCCACAGCAGGCCCTTGTTCTGCGCCCAGCTGCCCAGGCGCTCGGACCAGATCAGCGCGTCCCAGTTGTTGTGGGCGGCAGCCAGGCCGGCGCCGCAGAGGCCACCGATCAGGGCGTGCGAGGACGAGGACGGCAGGCCCTTCCACCAGGTGATCAGGTTCCAGATGATGCCGCCCAGCAGGGCGCACAGGATCACCTGCGGGGTGACCTCGACCACGTTGGTGTTGAGCAGGCCCGAGGCGATGGTCAGCGCCACCGCGGTACCGGTCAGTGCACCGATGAGGTTCATGAAGGCGGCCAGCATCACCGCCCAGCCGGGCGAGAGCACCTTGGTCGCCACCACGGTGGCAATGGAGTTGGCAGTGTCGTGGAAGCCGTTGATGAACTCGAAGACGAGCGCGGCCAGGATCACCACCAGGACAAGGGTCAACATGCGGCGGCGTCCGTCAGCTGTTCTTCAACACGATCTGGTACGCCACCACGCCAGCCTCGCGGCAGCGGTCGATGGCCTTTTCCAGGATCTCGAAGAATTCCTTCAGCAGGAACATCTGCAGGTTGTCCAGGCGGCCCGAATAGATGTCGCGGTACAGCTCGAGCATCAGGCGGTCGGCCTCGTTCTCCAGCGAGCGCAGCTTCTCGTTGAGCGCGGTCATCCGGTCCAGGTTCATGTGGCGCAGGTCGGCCACCATCTCCACCACCACGCCGGCGGCCTGTTCGAGCATCGCCGCGCGCGGCGCGAAGTCGATGTGCTCCAGGTGCGTCGTGGCCAGCGAATAGCGGTCGGCGAACTTCTCGATCTGCTTGGGAATCTTGTACAGCGCCGAGCCCAGCGCTTCGATGTCTTCGCGCTCGATCGGGGTCATGAAGCTGTCTACCAGCGCCTGGCTGATCTTGTCCGAGGCCGCGCGTTCGCGCAGGCGGGCCAGCTTGAAGGCGTCCAGCGCGGGCTGGCGGTCGGCCTCGCGCAGCATGGAATGCAGCGCCTTGGCGGCGTCGGAAGCCGCGACGGCAGCCTCATCGAGCAGGGTGTAGAACTGTTTGCCGGAACCGAAAATGGTCTGCAGAGAGAACATTGAGAAACCTGTCAGCCGTCGCGGGAAGGACGGCACCAGATGGAATTATGACGGCTAGATGACCATCACGGGTATCCCCGCCCCCTTTCGAGGCCTTGGAACCCCCAACCTGAACAGGCGGTTGCCACCCTGCCATGCCCCTTTGCTAAGATGCCAGCGCGCCTTCGGGCGCACCTTATGGACGACGACCCTTATCCCCCTGCGCCGCGCCGGATCCCGTTCCTGAGCGCCTGCCGCCATCGCCAGCACCCGCCCTCCCTGCCACCAACCGGGGACGACGCCCGTGTTTGAAATGATCCTGATTGTCTTCGCGCTTGTTCTGCTGAACGGCTTCTTCGCCATGTCCGAGATGTCGGTCATGACCTCGCGCAAGAGCCGCCTGAAGCAGATGGCTGCCACCTCCAAGCGCGCGGCCAAGGCGCTGGAGCTGTCCGAGAAGCCGGAGAGCTTCCTGTCCACCGTGCAGATCGGCATCACCGTGATCGGCGTGCTGACCGGCTACCTCGGCGGTGAGGCGCTGGGCGAGGCCTTCGCCGGCTGGATCCAGGGGCTGATGCCGGGGTTTGCGTACGCGGGCAACATCGGTACCGCGCTGGCCGTCAGCCTGATCACCTTCATCACGCTGATCTTCGGCGAACTGGTGCCCAAGCGCCTGGCGCTGACCCGCTCGGAGGCCATTGCCGGCCTGGTCGCGATGCCGATGAGCTGGCTGGCCAAGCTGGCCCTGCCCTTCGTCTGGCTCCTGTCCAGGACCACCCAGCTGGTGCTGCGCCTGTTCGGCCTGGGCAAGGATGAAGTCGCCTCGGTGACTGAGGAAGAGATCCGCATGCTGGTGGCCGAGAGCCACGAAGCCGGTGTGATCGACGCCCACGAGCGTGACATGATGAACCGCGTCATGCGCCTGGGCGACCGCACCGCCGACAGCCTGATGACCCCGCGCAACCGCATTGCCTGGCTGGACACCCAGGCCGGGCTGGAGCGCAACCTGGAAATCATGGCCGAGCACGAGTTCTCACGGTACCCGGTGTACCGCGACAACGACATGGACGTGGTCGGCGTACTTGAATTGAAATCGCTGGCCACGCGCATGGCGCGCGGCGACAACGCGCTGTTCCAGACCCTGCGCGAACCGCTTTACGTGTCCGAATCGACCCACGCGATGAAGCTGCTGGAGATCTTCCGCGAGGAACAGCAGTCGATGGCGCTGGTGGTGGACGAGTACGGCGAGATCCAGGGCCTGGTGACCATCAGCGACTTGATGGGCGCCGTGGTCGGCCGCCTGCAGGCGGTGGAGAATGCCGATGAAGACGCGCTGGTGGTGACCCGCGAGGACGGCTCGCTGCTGGTGGATGGCTCGCTGCCGATCGAAGACCTGCGCGAGCTGATCGGCAGCAACGAGCTGCCCGATGCCGAGGACGGCGATTACTACACCCTGGCCGGCATGTGCATCCACTACTTCGGCCGCATCCCGCACGCAGGCGAGTACTTCGACTGGGCCGGCTGGCGCTTCGAAGTGGTCGACCTGGACGGTGCGCGGGTGGACAAGCTGCTGCTGCGCACGCTGTCCGACGAGCAGGCCGATGAGCTCACCGCCTGAGGCCGGCCAGGGTCCAGGCGCCGAGCGCCCGGCCTACCGCAACGAGGGCATCCGCACCCTGCTGGAGATGTTCGCTTCCGGCGACCCCGCCGAGCACATGCCGCTCGGCCAGATCCTGAGCAACCTGCAGCAGAGCGCGTTCGGCGTGTTCCTGTTCGTGGCGATCCTGCCCTCGTTCATCCCGATCCCGGGCATGGGTGGCGCGGTCAGCGGCCCACTGGTGATCCTGATCGGCCTGCAGATGCTGTTCTGCCTGCGCCGGCCGTGGCTGCCCGGCTTCATTGCCCGCCGCGGACCCAAGCGCGGCACCATGCACCGTTTCCTGGACCGCATCGACCGCCCACTGCGGCGCCTGGACAGGATGCTGAGGCCACGCCTGCCGCAGCTGTTGACGCCCCTCCCCGCCCACGCCTTCAGCGGCCTGCTGCTGGTGCTGCTGGGCCTGCTGCTGTCGTTGCCGATTCCCTTCACCAATTTCCTGTTCGGCTTCCAGCTGCTGCTGTTCTCGCTGGCGCTGCTGGAACGCGATGGCGCGCTGATGCTGTTCAACTGGATCGCCGCGTTGGCGGCGATCGCCTTCTTCGGCTTCAGTTCGGGGCAGCTGGTGGGTTACACGGTGGACCTGTTCCAGCGCTGGTTCTGAACCGGAATCCGGTAGAGCCGGCCGCTGGCCGGCTGCCACGTTTCCAGGTCTGCCGGCCAGCGTCCGGCACTACCAATACCGGACATCGATCCTCACCGAAGATCGATGAAGCCATTGTCGGCCAATTGCGCCGGCTCGTCCTGCACCGCCGACAGCACGAAATTCAACGCCTTGCCCAGCAGCGTGCCCGGACCATCCCAATACTCGGCCGAGTCGGCCCGCACGTGGATCAGGCGCAGGTTCGGGTCGTCCTTGCCGCCCGGGAAAAACAGTTTCATCGCCGGCGACCACAGTTCCTCGATCTTCGCGCGGTCATCAACGATGCGCGCGCGCCCTGCCACCGATACGTAGGTGTTCTTCGACGGCGAGGCATAGGCCACGTTGACGTGCGGATCAAGCGCGATCTCGGCAACCTTCGGGCTGTCGGCGGTGATGACGAACCACAGGTCACCGTCGAAGGTGACCTGCTGGGTGGCCAGCGGCCGGCTGTAGAGTCGTCCGTCGACGCCGGTGGTGGTGAACATCGCCACCTCCACGTCCTTGATCAGTTCGGCCAGCTGGGCGATGTGTTCGGCGCGGGTATCCGCCATGGGAGGCTCCAATGGGAAGAGCCCCCATCAGACCCGTCGCGGCTGCAACGGGCCGTGACGCCATTGTTCAGCCCGCGTGGCGGGCATGCCAGGCCTGCATCGCCAGTTCGAACGAACGCAGGCGCGCACGGTGGTCATGCAGGTTGGCGGTGAGCATCAGCTCGTCCGGCGAGTGACGCTCAACGAACGCGGCGATGCCATCGGCCACCTGCTGCGGATCACCGAGCACGGTGCAGGCCAGGGCCCGCTCCACGCCGAGCTTTTCGTGCGGCTCCCAGAAGGCTTCGATGTCGTCGATCGGCGCCGGAATCTTGCCCGGCCGGCCGCGGCGCAGGTTGACGAAACTCTGCTGCTGGCTGGTGAACAGGCGGCGCGATTCGGCCTCGCTGTCACTGGCGACGACATTCAGGGCCAGCATCGCGTGCGGCTGCTTCAACGTGGCCGAGGGGCGGAACTCGCGGCGGTACACTGCCAGCGCCTCGTCCATGGCATCGGGCGCAAAGTGCGAGGCAAACGCATAGGGCAGGCCCATCGCGGCGGCCATGCGCGCGCCGAACAGGCTGGACCCCAGGATCCAGGTCGGCACCCGCAGGCCACCGCCCGGAACCGCCTGCACCGCCTGCCCGGGCTGTACCGGCTCGAAGTAGTGCAGCAGTTCGCGCACGTCCTGCGGGAACTGGTCGGCGCTGTCGAAGTAGCGGCGCAGTGCACGCGCGGTGGGCTGATCGGTGCCCGGCGCACGGCCGAGGCCGAGATCGATGCGGTCCGGATACAGCGAAGCCAGCGTGCCGAACTGCTCGGCCACCTGCAGCGGCGCATGGTTGGGCAGCATGATGCCGCCGGCACCGACGCGGATACGCCGGGTGCCGCCCGCGACGTGGCCGATCAGCACGGCCGTGGCCGCGCTGGCGATGCCGGGCATGTTGTGGTGTTCGGCCAGCCAGTAACGGCGGTAGCCCAGCGCATCGGCGTGCTGGGCCAGTTCCAGCATGTTGGCGAAGGCGGCGGTGGTGTCACTGCCCTCGCAGACCGGGGCCAGGTCAAGGATCGACAACGGGATCATCAGCGGTTTTCCGTCTCAGGATCTCCCCTGCATGGGGTCGGCCAGGCGCAGCGGCCAGTGACGGTGGCGGGATGCTGATTCCCGCGGAGCCGGTTCAGGGCCTGCCGGACCGTGTACAGCCGAGCCCATGCTCGGCTGCTGTTGATCAACAAAAGGCAGCCGAGCATGGGCTCGGCTCTACAGAAGCGTGTCAGAACGCGCTGGGGCGCGGCTCCGGCAGCGGCTGGTCGACCATCGGCTTCAGTTCGGCATCCAGCGCCACGCGCTCGTCGAACACGAAACAGCGGCCTTCATAACCTTCGCCGCCGACCTCCTCGAAGTAGCCGAGGATGCCGCCATCGAGCTGCAGCACGTTGTCCATGCCATCGTTGGCCATCCACAGTGCGGCCTTCTCGCAGCGGATGCCGCCGGTGCAGAAACTGACCACGGTGCTGTCCTTCAGCGCCTCGCGATGCGGCGCCAGCGCCTCGGGCAGGTCGGTGAACTTGTGGATGGGCAGTACCAGCGCATCCTTGAACGTGCCGTACTCCACTTCCTGCAGGTTGCGGGTATCGAGCATCACCACCGGCTTGCCGGCGTCATCGTGGCCCTGCCGCAGCCAGCGCTGCACGGTGGCCGGATCGACCGCCGGTGCACGCGGATAGTCCAGCGGCTGGCCGTCATCGCGGCGGAAGCTGATGATCTCGTCCTTCACCTTGGCCTTCAGCCGCGCGAACGGCTGGTGCTCGCTCAGGCTGGTCTTGACCCGCATCCCGGCGAAACGCGCATCGGCATGCAGCGCGGCGTAGAAATCCTCGACCGCCTCCGGCGCGCCGGCCAGGAACAGGTTCAGTCCCTCGCCCGCCACCAGGATCGTGCCCCGCAACCCGGCCGCCTGGGCACGCGACAGCAGCTGGTCGCACAGGGCCTGGGGGGCGTCGATGACGGCGAAATGGTAGGCAGCGGTGTTGGCGATCATCCTGCCATTTTAGCGCCTCCAGCCCGCACAGACAGATTCAGGGGGGGCAGAGCCCTCTGCGCAGCAGAGGGATCCGACCCCGGCAGCCACCCGGAACCTGTCAGGGGTGGGGCAGTGTGGGCAGGCGGGGGCGCAGAGCGCCATGGATGGCGCTCTACGAGGCACGCAGGAGCAGCTTTTGCCGTCCCCCGCCTGCCCACACTGCCCCACCCTCCCACTGAAGCCCGGCTTTTGACGTTGCCGTTGCCGTTGCCGTTGCATCGGCGGGTGCCGGGTGCAACCCGGCCAGAAGCCCCTTACCCCCGCAACAGCATGAACGGCAGCAGCACCAGCGCCGCCGCAGCGGCCATGCCCAGCAGCACCAGCACCACGAACACCGGCCGCCGCCGGAACAGGCTGCCAAAGGTCTCCGCCGTGCCATCCCGCAACGCCTGCTCACGCTCGGCCCGCACGCGCACACCGCGCGCCGCCTGGTACCCGGCCATCAGCGCCTTCGCGCGCGGATGATCGGCGTCCTCGCGCAGCCACAGGCCACCGTTGGAAATGCCCCAAGGGCTGGGTTCGGTGCGGTACCAGGCGATGCCGTGCTGGTCGAGCAGCGTGCAGACATCGGCATATTCGTCGTCGCCGACATTGCGCAGATTGAGCAGGAGTTTTGCCATGCCGCCATGATACCCGGCGCCGATGCGCTACCCTTGCCGCCCTCGCCCTGCGCCCTTCTGGAGACGCCCGATGCGCCGCCTGCTGCTTCCCCTGCTGCTGTCCCTCGCCGCCGCTGGCTGCTCGAGCGAGCCCTCCGGTCCGCCGCCGGGCGGCACCCTGACCACCTTCGAGCGCATCGATACCGTCGCTGGCACCGGCACCGAAGCCGTTCCCGGCAGCAAGGTCACCGTGCACTACACCGGCTGGATCTACGACAACCGCACCGAAACCAAGCACGGCAAGACCTTCGACAGCTCCTTCAAGCACGGCCAGCCGTTCACCTTCGCGCTCGGCGCCGGCCAGGTCATCCGCGGCTGGGATGAGGGCGTGGCCGGCATGAAGGTCGGCGGCAAGCGCACGCTGATGATCCCGCCGGATTACGGCTACGGCGACCGCCGGGTCGGGCCGATTCCGGCCGGTTCGTCGCTGGTGTTCGATGTCGAGCTGCTCGATGTCAAGCCGTAATACCGCATTGCCCCATCGGGTCGCCGTCATCGGCGGTGGCCCGGCCGGCCTGTTCGCCGCCGAGCGCCTGCGCGCCGCGGGGCTGGACGTGGACCTGTACGAGGCCAAGGGCTCACCCGGCCGCAAGTTCCTGATCGCCGGCAAGGGCGGTCTCAACCTCACCCATTCCGATCCGCGGCCGCTGTTCGACAGCCGCTACCGCGAGCAATCCACGGCCGTGGGCCGCTGGCTGGATGGCTTCGACGCGCAGGCGCTGCGCGACTGGGCTGCCGGCCTTGGCGTGGAGACCTATGTCGGCAGCTCCGGCCGCGTGTTTCCGGTCGACCGCAAGGCTGCGCCGCTGCTGCGCGGCTGGGTGCGCCGACTGAAGGAACAGGGCGTGCGCCTGCATGCCAACCACCGCTGGATCGGCTGGGGCAACGACGGCGCGCTGCGCTTCGCCACCGAAGCCGGCGAGATCGATGTCCACGCCGATGCCAGCGTGTTGGCGATGGGTGGCGGCAGCTGGCCGCAGCTGGGCAGTGATGGCGCCTGGGTCGCCCCCTTGCAGGCACGAGGCGTGGACATTGCGCCGCTGCAATCGGCCAACTGCGGCTTCGACATCGACTGGACGCCGTTCTTCGCCCAGCGCAATGCAGGCGCACCGTTGAAGCCGGTGGTCGCGCACTGGCTCGACCTGGCCGGACAACCGCAGTCGCTGCAGGGCGAATGCGTAGCCAGCGAGTACGGCATCGAAGGCAGCCTGATCTACGCGCTGGCCGCAGACCTGCGCGAGACCATCAACCGTGATGGCCATGCCATGCTGTGGCTGGACCTGGTGCCGGGACGCGATGAAGCACGCCTGCTGGCCGATCTTTCGCGGCCGCGCAAGGGTCGCAGTTTTGGTGAGCATCTGCGCCGCCAGGCCGGCCTGGATGCGGTGAAGGCCACCCTGGTGTTCGAGATCCTTGGCAAGGATGCGGGCCACGACCTGCCTGCCGTGGCTACCACGCTCAAGCGCCTGCCGTTGCGCCTTCTGCGTCCACGGCCGATGGCCGAGGTGATCAGCACTGCGGGCGGCGTGCGCCTGGATGCGCTGGATGATGGCCTGATGCTGCGGGCAGTACCCGGCGTGTTCTGTGCCGGCGAGATGCTGGACTGGGAGGCCCCCACGGGGGGCTACCTGCTGACGGCGTGCTATGCCAGTGGCCTGCGCGCCGCCGAGGGCGTGATCGGGTGGCTGGCTGGGCGGTGACACCCGCATTGTGGAGTTTAGCCATGCTCAACTGCCTTTGATTCAGGCGATGAAGCAGTCGAGCATGGCTCGACTCTACAATCCCCGGGCGCTCACCACGGCCTGCGCATGCTCACCGAAGCCAGCGCCACGCCGCTGGGATGCGGGTAGGCTTCCTCCCGCACGGCAATGAATCCCTGCCGTTGGTAGAACGGCACGGCGTTTAGCGAGGCTGACAGCACCACCTCGCGCTCACGATCGGCCATCGCCAGCAGACGCTGCATCAGCGCCTGGCCGATGCCCGTGCCGCCACGATCCGGATCGACGAACAGCGCATCGACTTCATTGGCGTCGGTATCAAACACGCCGAACCCGAGCAGGACACCCTGCCCGTCCTCGGCCACCACGCAGCCTCCCTGCCCCAGCAGCCGTGCGTACTGCGACGGCGGCGGCGAAGCAGACCACGGATCGATCACCTCCGCCGGGTAATGGCTGCTGCACGTCTCGCGAACGCAACGCGTGCGCAGTGCCCACAGCGTGGCGACATCGTCGATGGTGCCGGTCCTGAACCGCATGACATCCCCCTGTAGGGCCGAGCCCATGCTCGGCTCGGCTGTTCTTCGTTCCAACATCGCGATGAGAGAAGCAGCCGAGCATGGGCTCGGCTCTACAGCAACACATTATCGCGACTTGCTGGCGCGCAGCGCCTGGATCTTCGGCGGCGGCTGGAACGAATCGCTGCGTGCATCGGCCCAGAATGCATGGAACACCGCATGATCCGGCACCTTGTGCAGCAGCTCGCCCGGTTCCAGGTAGCGGTACAGCGACGCCAGCGAGCGGATCTCGACAGGCGAAACACGACGCAGGATGTGCTCCGGCCCCAGTTCGGCCGGATCGTTCAGGCCGGCCGCACACAACAGCTCCTTCAGGGCGTGCAGCGTGTGCTCGTGGTAGCTGTACACGCGGGTGGCCTTGTCCGGCGCATCCAGGTGCTTCCAGCGCGCCCGGTCCTGGGTGGCGATGCCGGTCGGGCACTTGTCGGTATGGCAGCTCAGCGACTGGATGCAGCCCAGCGCGAACATGAAGCCACGGCCGGCATTGCACCAATCGGCACCCAGCGCGATGGTGCGCGCGATGTCGAAGGCGCTGGTGATCTTGCCCGCCGCGCCGATGCGGATCCGCTCGCGAAGGTCCAGGCCGACCAGCGTGTTGTGCACCAGCAGCAGTGCTTCGTGCATCGGCACGCCGACATGGTCGACGAACTCCGCCGGTGCTGCGCCAGTACCGCCTTCGGCACCGTCGACCACGATGAAGTCCGGCAGCAGGCCGGTTTCCTGCATCGCCTTGGCAATGCCGAACCACTCCCACGGGTGGCCGATGGCCAGCTTGAAACCGACCGGCTTGCCGCCGGACAGTTCGCGCAGACGGGCGACGAACTGCAGCAGTTCGACCGGCGTCGAGAACGCCGAGTGACGCGACGGCGATACGCAGTCCACGCCCATCGGCACGCCACGGGTGACCGAGATCTCAGCGGTCACCTTTGGCGCCGGCAGCACGCCGCCATGACCGGGCTTGGCGCCCTGCGACAGCTTGATCTCGATCATCCTGACCTGATCATGGGTGGCGTTGGCGACGAAGCGCTCTTCACTGAAACCGCCCTTTTCGTCACGGCAACCGAAGTAGCCCGAGCCGATCTCCCACACCAGATCGCCGCCCATCTCGCGGTGGTATGGCGAAATCGAACCTTCGCCGGTGTCGTGGTAGAAGCCACCGCGCCGCGCGCCTTCGTTCAGTGCGCGGATCGCGTTGGCCGACAGCGAGCCGAAGCTCATCGCCGAAATATTGAACACGCTCGCCGAATACGGCTTTGCACAATTGGCGCCGATCAGCACGCGGAAATCGTGCTTGGCGATGGCGGTCGGCGCCAGCGAGTGGTTGATCCACTCGTAATCCACCGCGTAGGTGCTGCGCAGGGTGCCGAACGGCACCGTGTCCATCTCGTTCTTGGCCCGCTGGTAGATCAGTGCACGCTGCTGGCGCGAGAACGGCACGTCCTCCAGGTCGCTCTGCACGAAGTACTGGCGGATTTCCGGACCGATCGATTCCAGGCCGTAGCGGAAGTGCGCCATCACCGGATAGTTGCGGCGCAGCGTGCTGCGCTTCTGCAGCAGGTCCCAGGTCCCCAGTGCCACCATCGCGGCGGTCAGGCCGACGCCCCAGTACCAGGCCGGCCAGATCGTGGCCAACCACAGGCAGATGGGGAACATCAGGATGGCGAGCAGGTAGACGATATACCGGTGCATGGCGTTCCTTGGTTGCAACTGCCTGCGAGTCTACCGTGCTGCCCGCCGCCCGGGTTTACAGGCGATCGTCAACCACGTTGCGTGGCCAGGCCGATTTGACGTCGTAGACCAGGCCGCCCGGCGCCAGCAGCGACCGGATACCGGCCTCGTCCATCGCCTTGAAGCGGGCATGGGCAACCGCCAGCACCACCGCGTCATAGGCCCCTGCCACGGGTTCGGCCAGCCACTGCACGCCCTCATCGGCCAATGCCGCCGGGCCGACCCAGGGATCACTGACCTCGACCTGAGCGCCGGCATCACGCAGGCGCTGCGCCAGCTCCAGCGCGCGGCTGTTGCGCAGGTCCGGGCAATCCTCCTTGAAGGTCACACCGAGCACCAGGATGCGCGACTGCACTGGTTCGCGGCCGCGTTCGGCCAGCATCGCCAGCACCCGCGACGCCACATGCTCACCGACGCGGTTGTTGACCTGCCGCGCGGTGTGGATCAGGTCCGGGTGGTAGCCCACGCTCTCGGACTTGTGCAGCAGGTAATACGGGTCCACGCCGATGCAATGGCCGCCGACCAGGCCCGGCCGGAATGGAAGGAAGTTCCACTTGCTGCCGGCGGCATCGAGCACATCCTGGGTATCGATGCCCAGCCTGTCGAAGATCAGCGCCAACTCATTGACCAGCGCGATGTTCACATCGCGCTGGATGTTCTCGACCACCTTGGCCGCCTCGGCCACGCGCATCGATGGCGCGGGGAACGTGCCGGCGGCAATGATGCGCTGGTACAGGCCATCGATCACCGCAGCCACTTCCGCTGTCGACCCCGAGGTGATCTTGCGGATGTCAGCCAGGCGCCGCTGGCGGTCACCGGGACTGACCCGCTCCGGGCTGTAGCCGCAGTAGAAGTCTTCGTTGAAGCGCAGGCCCGAGCCTTCTTCCAGCAGCGGCACGCAGACTTCTTCAGTGGTGCCGGGGTACACCGTGGATTCGTAGATCACCAGGTCACCCGCGCGCAGATGGCTGGCGATCAGCCGCGTCGCCGAACGCAACGGCTCCAGATCGGGCTGCTCATAGGCATCGATCGGCGTCGGCACGGTGACGATGTAGACGTTGCATGCATCAAGCAAGGCCGGATCACTGCCGTACTGCAGCTGCCGAGCACTGGCCAGCTCGTCGGCCTCCACCTCCAGCGTATGGTCCTGGCCATCGCGCAGCTCGGCGATGCGATCGGCATCGATGTCGAAGCCCAGCGTCGGCCAGTGCCGACCGAAGGCCACCGCCAACGGCAGGCCGACGTAGCCCAGGCCGATCACCGCAAAACGCGGGGTCTCCGCTGCCGCAAGGGACGCGCTCACTGGCATGTCCCGCGCAACGGCATGCATGCCGCCATGGATTCGGCCGACCTGCTCATTCGCTGCACCACTCCGTGTAATTCCACGCCAGAAAGGCGACAGCGTAACGGCCCGGGCGCCTGCCCGCCAAGATGGGATCAGGAGCCCAGTGCGACCGCGGCCGGTTCCAGTTCGCCATCGGCGCCGGTCCAGGCCTGCCGCAGGCGCTCGAAGCCACCGCTGCCAAGCAGGAAGCCCGGCCACGCCGATTCAACGATCTGTGCCAGCAGCTCCGCATCAATGCGCCGGGTTCCCATCGACCAGCGCGGAAACGCCCGCTGCGCCACCGGCGCGCGGCACAGCACCTTCAGCTGGCCGTGGCTGCGCGCATTGACGATGCGCTGGTACACCGAATCGATACCGTCCTCCGGGCCTTCCAGGTACTGCAGGAAACGGCTGCCATCGAACATCAGCACACCGGTGACACCGGCTACACGGTTGAATGCCGTGGCATCGGCCAGCAGGCGGTCAAGATCGGTTGTCTGCAGATCGGCGCGGGCCTCACTGGCATAGGCAATCGCGTGCAGCGACATCGTGCGGCTCCCCCCCTGGGAACGATGGTTGGGACTATGACATGAATGGGAGCGACAGTTAAACACGCTGCCGCTCCACGGCAATCCGGCTGCGATTCTGCAGCTGGGCTACAATCGGCGCCGCGCTGCAGGCCCGGATGGCGAAACTGGTAGACGCATCGGACTTAAAATCCGCCGGGGGCAACCCCATGCCGGTTCGATTCCGGCTCCGGGCACCAACGCATGTTTTGGGGAGCCAACGTGTTCGCCACGATTCACCCCAATTCGGCACGGAATCAAGCACTTAGGGCGATCCGAATTCCCGCGATCACCACGATTTGCCCGGACTTGCCCGGCTACTCTCCCCAAAAATTCCCCATATGATGCGGCCATGGCCAGCATCCAACGATCAGGGAACAAGTGGCGCGTGCAGGTGTACGTGGCCGGCGTTCGCGACTCCACTACCAAGCCACAAAGCAAGAAGCCGCGAAGTGGGCTCTTGAGCGAGAGGCAGAACTTCGAGGTGGGAAGCTGCCAGATAAGTCGCTGCGCGAGGCCATGCGCCGCTACGTCAAGGAAGAGGCGCCCAAGCGAGCTGGCGAACGTTGGGAGTCGGTCCGCATCGCTGCGTGGGAACGGACGCTTCCGCTCTTGGACCGGCGAATCGCGGCAATCGACAGTTCGGACATCATCGTTTGGCGAGATGGAAGGCTCAAGCAGGTCAAGCCTGGGACGGTTGCTCGCGAAATGAACCTGATGCGGTCCGTATTCGAGACTGCGCGCCGGGAATGGAAGTGGATCAAGCAAAACCCCATGTCGGACGTTCGCTGGCCGCAGCAGCCTAAAGGCCGGGCACGACGCGTATCTCCAACTGAGGAAGCCGCCCTGATCGCTGCGTTCGGGCTCGATAAGGGTCTGTCGGCGGAGACGGCCACCCAGCGGACAGGCTTGGCTTTCCTGCTCGCCCTAGAGACAGCCATGCGGTCTGGAGAAATCCTGTCACTGACATGGCCGAACGTGCATCTGTCCGAGCAGTACGTGCACTTACCGAAAACGAAGAACGGCGATGCGAGGGATGTGCCGCTTAGCCGGCGGGCCTGCGAGATCCTGAAGACACTTCCCCTTGGCTTCGGGCCCGTCTTCCAGCTCAATTCTGCCATGCGAGATGCGCTTTGGCGCAAAGTCCGAGACTCGACGGGCCATCGGGAAGTGCACTTCCACGACAGCCGCGCCGAAGCCATCTGGAGACTCTCGAAGAAGCTCGACATCCTGCAGCTGGCTAGGATCATCGGGCACCGAGATCTGAAGTCTCTGATGATCTACTACCACGAACCTGCTTCAGAAATCGCTCGTCAGTTGGGGTGATGGTCAACGTCACGCCCATTGGGCAGAACTTCAATGGTCTTTGTCCACGTCGGCTCCGGGTTGCCACGCTCATAGACCGAAATTACGACCTCGCCAAGGCGCTCAAAGTGGATTGCCAGTTCCGCCGGACCTCCTCGAGCGACAAAATTCTGAGTCGGCCCGAACAGGTCTGTACCCTTTTGATACTCCCTACCTCTCCAGTTCAGTGGCGCAGGCGCAGTTCTGTAGAACCAAGCCGCCATAGAGCCAAGACCACTCGTTGGCGGAATACGGCCCGGCCCACTATCTGAATACTCCGGCTGCGCCTTCTTTGAGAGCTTGACAAGCAGCTCAGAAGCTTCCGGGACAACTGCGCTCATGCCAACCAACTCCCCCAGCTTCACCGACGACACCGTCGGATGGAGGATGTTAACCCCCTCCTCGGCAGTGCTCGGATAGCGGAACGAGCCGTACTTGCCAACCAGCTTCCAAACGAAAGCCGCGCAACCAAAAAGTCCGCCGCCAATGGCGACAACGTAACCACCAGCCTCCAGCCACTGCATTAGCGTCCAGTCCATAGCCCCCCCGCTTCCTGTGAAGTCACATTGTGGCACTTCCTCCGGAGGAGACAATATGGAAAAAGCCGCTTCCGCCGTACGCCCCTCCACCCCATTCTCAGCACGTCCCCCTTCGCGCCAATGGTGCGAACGCTACCCGCCCCTTGTCTTCAGCTCTGTACTTCGGCCCGGAAGGCAATCTCAATCAACTGCTCGGGGAAGGCCAGCGCCGAAACTCCAATCAGATTGCTGGTCACCTGCGGCATCGGTTGGCCATACACGGCCGGCCGGACCTTGCCACTTGCCGCGAAGGCCGCCGGGACGTCGATGACGAACAGCGTTTCCTCGACCACATCTGCGAGCGACCCTCCCAGTTCTGCCAGCAGCACCTGCGCGTTCTCGTAGGTCCGCCTCATCTGGGCTTCCATGGTGTCGAAGTTGGCGGGCTTGCCGTCAGCTCCCAGTTCTGCCGGCGCGACCAACTGACCCTCCGGCGTGTGCGAGAGCTGGCCGGACACGAAGATCGTGTTGTTGACGCGGACGGCCTGTACGTACCCGTAGGCCGACTCCCACGGCACAGGTGAGCGTATCTGCATCAGGATCATGTCGCCGCGGCGCGGCTCGCCCTGGATGACCGCGAAGCCCTCCGCCTGCAGCCGGTGCAGGCTGTAGAGGTCCTGCCCCTTCTCCCACCAGTCGTCCTCCCGCTCGTACTGACTGAGCTGGATGCCCAGCTCGCGTGCGTAGAAATCACGCACCAGGCTGTAGCAATCCAGCACGCCGTGGGCGAACTGCCGGCCCACCAGCGGCGCCTCGTAGCCGCAGGGCACTATGGTCTGCAGGTCGCCACATTCGGGATCAGCCCCAACGCACTGCCCCACGCTCACGATGTGCCACGGCCGGCCGCTGGCCTCGCACATGACGCGGTCGGCATCAGAGGCAGCCGCAGACGCGTTCGGGTGGCCATCTTGCCGAGGTCGTCCACATCGCCCTGGCGGATATCAGGCAGCTTCGCCTTGATTTGCGCCTGCTGCTCCTTCGTCAGGAAGCCGGGATAGATGATGTATCCACCAGTGAAGCCCCCCTTGCGCATGAAGCGGGCTGACCAATCCTGCGCAGCGCGCGCCAGGCCGACTTCCCCATCAGAGCGGCGATGCGCTCCTCTATAGGCCGCTTGTCAGTGCTCATCTGGATACTCCGATTACGATCTTGGTGACGTTGTGCTTGCGACGAAGACCCGCCTCAACTCTCTGAAGCCATGCTCCGGGATCTCCGGCCGCCCCCATTCGGTCAAGCGAAGCCTTTGCGGCGAGACAACGATCTTTCCAGTCTCCGGTTAGGAATCCGGCGGCCGTCAGATCGCCGCTCAGGAAGGCACCTATAGCCCTGGCAGCTACCTCGGCTTTGGCTATTGAGCTATCAGCTCGCGCCATTCCTGAAACTAGATCACGCTGTCCCTTTCTCGAACCAGTTGCAATCAACCTGTCCGCATCGTTATAGAGCTTGAGAAGCGCTCGCAGCTCTTCTGATATAGGCGTGAGGTAGAACGGCTTGCACACCCCAATGGATGCGATGGGTGGCAATGTGATGGATACGACTCTGGCATCCTTAATGACCTCGCCTTCGTCGTCCAGTTCCGCCGGTGTTCGCCCCTCGACCACAACCTCACCTGAGGTCCTGGCGAGCTCCTCAAGCCTGGCTTGGTTCTTGCGACCCACGGATTCCATGAAGTCTTGAAGCGCGCGACGCCGTTGATCCAGCGCTCCCATCGCAGCCACTAATCGATCCCTAGCTTCATCCCTTCCAGCCAAGAGTTCGGCCAGCCTCTCCATAGCAAGCTCTTCGTCAACGCCTTTCTGCGCCGCACTGATGTCCCGCATGATGATGCTATCGGCATCGTACTTCTGCTTCGCGCAGTCACCACCGATGATTGTGACAGCGCCTCCGGCGACCTTCGCCACCCATCCCTTTTGGTGAGGCGTATTGCACAGCGTGCCCGTGCTCCTGAGCGAGCAACAGTGCATTTCCTTCTCTTCTAGGGCGTACCACCCCAGCAAGCCGCGGTAGGTCTCCAAGGAAATCGGATGTTCCTTCTCGAACCCCGGCAGGGCAACGACCTCGTCCCGACTTTTGAATCGCTTCATGATCGAACTGCTCCTTGTGAGCGGCCTCTGGAGACCAGAAATGGCAGATGTTCTGGCGAATCTACTGCTCATGGTTGGTGTATCCACTGTCGGCTCCTGGGACAAGCATTGAAAGACGCTCATCGGCCGATCCCCCCATAGGTCTTACGGCCAGGCCCATAGCTGGCGCGGCGCAGCGGTTGGTCGTCGTTCGCTGCCTCCGGTTTACGCGGCATCGGCCCGTCCCAATTGTCGATTCGCATCTGATCAAAGCGGTTCTGCAAGCTGATCCGCTCGCCGGCACGGATGTTTCGACCCTTCGCAAAGTGCATCTCCACGACACCCTGCAGATGGGTCTTTTGCTCTGGAGTGTCGTAGTAGTCCTCCCGGTGAAGCAACACCACAACGTCGGCCTTCTGTTCCAGCTCGCCCGATTCACGCAGGTCTGACAGGGTCGGTCGCTTCTCGTTCCGCCCCGTGACGCTGCGATTCAGCTGAGCCAAGGCCACCAACGGAATCTTCC
Source organism: Stenotrophomonas muris (assembly GCF_052751275.1). NCBI lineage: Bacteria > Pseudomonadati > Pseudomonadota > Gammaproteobacteria > Lysobacterales > Lysobacteraceae > Stenotrophomonas > Stenotrophomonas muris. Next base: position 2,130,360 of record NZ_CP199879.1, read on the forward strand.
ACTCCTTCGCCAGGTCCTTGCCCTTCTGGAGGATGCGGCCGTACTCAAATCGGGCCATGCGCGGGTCCACGTCGAAGTCGTGGATGTGGTCGATGACCAGCAGTTGCAGGGGCTTGCGCTGGTGCATGCGCCGGGCGCGGGCCTCGAACTGACGGACGTTTAGGGAGGCAGTGTCATCGATGTACAGAGGCGCCGCCTTCAGATCACGAATCGCCGGGGTCATACGGCTCTGGTAGATCTCGCTGTCCTCACCGGAATGCCTTGGCCTCGTGACCCACTCGTGGGGAATGTGCCCGACAGACGCGACGTTTCGATCATGGCAGTCGTCGATGCTCATCTCGAGGCTGAACAAACCGACCGTTATCCCCTTGAGCGCGCAGTAGACGGCAACATTCAGCGCCGCGATGCTCTTGCCCATACTCGGCCGGCCAGCGATTAGATAGGCGGTGGACGGCTGAAGGCCATGCGTTACGCGGTTGAATTCGGCCCATGGGGTTTCCAGTCCGGTCAGGCCGCCAGCGGCGTGATAGCGGTCTTCCCAGCGCTTGTACCACCCGTACATGGTTTCCCCGGCAAGCCGAAGACCGCCGCGCTGGGCCGGCTGCAACCCGGCAATGTCCTGCGTCAACTCCGCCAGGAGCTCAGGGAACTCGCGGCCATCCTGCTGCCGGGCAGACTCCATCGCCTTGCGGCCGACCTCGGCCAGTCGTCGCCGGCCGGCGTACTGCACCACGATCTCCGCATACGCAGCCACGTTGGCAGCCGATGGCGTCGTGCTAGCCAGCTCCGTGATGTAAGTGCCATCGCCGACCAGGTCCAATTTTCCGCGTGACTCGAACCACTCGCCGATGGTCACCGCGTCGAACAGGCGTTGCTTCTCCGCAAGCGTGCGAATCGATTCGAAGATCAGCTGGTGATCGTGACGGTAGAAGTCCTCGGCTGACAGCGTGTCGGACACCAGAGGCCAAGCTTCTGGAGCCAGCATCAAGCCACCCAGGACAGCCTGCTCCGCCTCAACGCTATGCGGCGGCAGATTGGGGTCAAAGCGCATCAGCCCTGGCCCCCGTTGCGGTTGTTGTGGTAGGTGCCTTCTACGACCTTCAGCAGGTTCTCTTCAGACTTGATCAGCCACGGCAGGGACACCTGGAAGCTGTTCACCTTGCCCATGAGGTAGTCGCTTTCCCGCATCCACTCGAACAGTCCACGCCACCACTCGAGCGTCTGCCTTGTGGGGTCCGCCTTCCAGCGCGCGCGCAGGTGCTTCTGCCGGCTGTCACTCCACCCTTGGACAACCGGACAGTTCGGAAGCTCCTTGTGGTAGGCAGCGATGATCGCCTCGTGAGGGCAGCCGGTGGTCGACTTGCCACCGAGCAGATCTGCCTGCTCATCCGCTTCGTCAGCGGCGCCCTCGTCACCGGCAGGTGACCCATGGGTTTCTTCTTGATGGTTATATGATGGATTGGCTGCAGCTGCTGCACCCCGTTCTGCAGTCAGCTGCACCCCGTTCGTGCCGTCAGCTGCACCCCGCGCCTCTTCACGGGCTGCAGCTGCTGCATCCCGTGACATGACCAGATCGTAGACAACCGGGCGCCGATCGGCCCGATTGATATAGACGGCAGCGAGAGCTTGATTGCCCTTCACGGTCAGGCCTGCCTCAACCAGCTGAACCAGCTTGAGGCGTACCGTACGTACCGACAGACCCGTGTCTTGGGAGAGGCTATCGGCCGAGGGGAATGCTCCCCTGCCATCCTTGTCCGCATAGTTCGCAAGACACAGCAGCACATGCCTCGCCGCCGGGTCCCCGATGCGCCTCTGATCCATTGCCCACGCCATTGCCTGCACGCTCATGCGGGTTCTCCTACCTTGAGCGTGTACGCATTGGGCAAGTTCGTGCCCTCATCCACCCGGAACTCGACTGAAATCAGGTCCATCGCTACGAGCTCTGGAAGCGCGCGCTTAACGCTGTCGATGCTCATGCCACACAGCACAGCAAGCTTCCGACGGGAAAGCGCGCAGCAATGGGTCTCCCTTGCAGCATGGAACGCCAGCATGATCAGCAAGAGTTTTTGCTTTGCCCCCAACCGCTGCTGGACTGCCCAGTTCATTGCTTCGTGACTCATGCGGAGGCTCCCGAGACTTCCGGGAAAGCAGCCAACATCAACGTGGCGAAGGCCCCCAGGTGCTCCGTGGTGATCCAGCGCTTGCCGGACATCTGCTGGATCCACTCCAGCGCCTGCTGCGGGCCGGAGCAGTAGAAGTCGTAGGCAGGCTCATCGCCCCCACGACTGCGATCGTAGACCTCCACGGCAATGCGGCCGTCAGGCAAGCGCTCCTGCAGGCGGACCAATGGCCTCGCCTGGCGCTCCCTGATCTTCTCAACGGCATCGTTCATGACCGCGCTGATGTGGCGCGGACCGGATTTCGGGTTTTCCCGAGAAGTTGCGTGTGGCATAGTGGCCTCGCTCTGAACGAAGCCTCCGCATCTGTCTGCCCGACAGCGGGGGCTTCGTCGTATCTGGACATTGGGTTGTCCCCCGAGCGCGTCACGCTCGTAGCGCCAGACACCCACATGGCCACTTCCTCATGCAGGGTGGTCGCCGTCCTTGCCCCATCGCACCCGATCCTTCGGGCGAGCAAACGCGTTGCGCCGCGTCAGCGGCGGCAGCTACTGATGAGTCACGTATCGGCGCGCACCTCCTCCGCGACTATTACCTTGCCCGTGGGGTCGAACTTCTCCGGGTACTTCGCCAGGAAGAACAAGGCCCAAGGACGTGGGATTCCCCGCTTCCGCCACTGACTGATGGAGGGTGCGCGGACTGAACACAGAGCAGCGACCTGCCCGGTGCCACCGAGGGCATCGATAAGCGCAGAAGCCTGTTCAGCATCTTTGGTACAGGAGATTAGGGCGGCCATGCGACCAAATTAGCAACTCCTAATGTACTTTGCAACGAGATCGTGCGTAACATTGCCTAATCCAATTCGCAGACCCTAATGATGGATCTCTCCAACCGGCTTCGAACCGCCTTGTCCCGCTCTAACGTCTCCCAGCTCGAACTCGCCAAAGCAGTGGGCGTTTCAGCGCCCAGCGTAAGCGGTTGGCTAAGTGGCAAGTCGCGATCGATCCGAGGCGATGCCCTTGTCAAGGCAGCAAGGTTGCTGGGCGTCTCCGCGCTCTGGCTCGCCACTGGAGAGGGTTCAATCGACGACGTCCCCGACTCGCACCCGCTTTCCGTCCGTGAGACACCGCCAGGCTACCTTCGCCTCGAGCTAATGGATGGGGCAGCAGGCATGGGAACAGGGGTCTTTAATGAGGAATTCCCGGAAGTGATCCGGAGCATGGAATACGCAGAGTGGGATATCCGGCAGCGCCTTGGATTCTTGCCCCAGCCTGGGCGCCTTAGGCTGATCACCGGCCGAGGCCCTTCTATGGCGCCGGTCATCAATAACGGCGATGTGGTGATGGTTGATACCGCCGTGGACTGCTTCGATGGTGATGCCATCTACGTAATCAACATCGGCGGCGAGACGCAGATCAAGGGGCTACAACGCAGGGCGGACGGCGTCTACATCGTAAGCGCCAACTCGCTGTTCCCGCCCTACTTGGCTCCCGCCGACCTCTTCATCGCCGGCAAAGCGGTTGTGCAATACAGCGCGCGCCAGATCGCGTAAGGCGTCTGGCTTCAGTTACGCACGAATTGCCTGCGTTGGGCGCCGCCGGCGTGCAACTGCCGACGGCGCGTTTTACCTCAGTGCAGCAGAAGCTGCGCCTTGGCCATCTCAACAGTCTGGACGGTCACACCAATCGCGCAAGGTCCTGGTCCTGGGGCCATTCTGAATGTGGCCAGTGCACCTCCAATGGTGGTGCCGACAAGCGAGTTGGCCCGCGGGTCATGCGGAACCTGAAGAACCAGCAGATTAGGATACTGCGACAGAAGAGTTCGCGTCGAGATGCAGCCTCCGCGAAGGTCGAATGAAAGCTCTTCCAGCTTTCCCGCAGGATCGAGCTGTAGCGCAACATTTGTGCCAGTGAGTCGATCACCGATAGCCAGATCAGATACTTCTCCGCCAGGCAGACGGCCGTGCTCCAGCGCTACAGCACGCTTGACGCTGTCCGCACCAGCCACGGCGGCAAATGAGAGTTGTTCCACCCTCTTCCACAGAGCTTTTTGGTCTTCACGAGAAGCTGGCTCTGAGGCTTTCGGAATGGGTAGATCCGTGCCTGCCCCTCGCACGTGCAAAGGCGCTACATGGAGTATCACCAATGCCGACATGGCGGCGAAAATTTTGGTCTTCATAGTTCAGACCTCCGTGCCATAAAGGGACTGTGGGCCCACGTTCTCGTCGTACCATTTCCCGTAGAAGGTGCGATAGTTTTCGCCTGTCAATGAGTTGGTGTTGTTGTCGCAGAAGCTGCTTCCAACCCTTTCGTCAAGCTTCTCGCCGCCGGCCAATATGATTGCCTGTAGCTGTGAGGCATTCGAAGCGATAAGTGGAATTTCAGCCGTCCCCTCTGATGTATCCAAGATCTCTGATCGGGCTTTCCAATTGTTCAGGACAGCACGCCCCTCATCCGTGCACATGCGCTTGACGAATGCATCCTTGGGTCCTGCCAAGGATGCCGGCGCATCAAAAAATGCATGCCCCATCTCATGTGAGACCTGGCCCACGGCTCCATAGAGGCCATGAAGATTTTCCGAAGAACAGGTGTAGTTCATCACGTAAACCACCTTGTTGTCCTTATCTATCCATGAAGAGCTCGAGTACGCAAAGGTGTAGGGAGCCGTGTTCACCTGATTTGTCAATGTAGGCGAAGCGTAGATTATGAAATCTACGCAGTCACCCAATCCTGTCTGCGGGGGCATCTGCTGCGCTTTTGTTGGCGCGCTTACTACTAAAGCCAATAGCAGTGTCCCAGATATGACCAACTTCATGCATGCTCCTTTGCGAGAAAGTGGGATCCCCCCTGCAACGCCACAGCGCTGCGATTCCGATCCTAGTGGGGCATTTCTCAATAAGCAAAGCGTGACGCACGTTTCATGAGCGCATCCGCGAGCGATAAGAGCGGGGAGGCTGGCCAAGGCCTGAAGCATGAGACAAAGCGACTTCCTGAATCCGTTAAGAAAACAGGCAAGCTGAATTAGCAATTCCTATTGCAAGCGATATTAGCAATCCCTAATATCACACACATCAGGTCGATTCCGCCGGCTGAGTGGGAGCACAGGATCCAGACTTCTCACCGATCACGTGCAAGCCCTGCTGTGGCAAGGCATGCGAGATGCCGATGGCAAGGACGTGTCGTTCGGGTACGACGAGGTTGTGACGATGGACTTCCTTCTCGAGATTGCGACCGGGCTGTATCGAGCCGCAGGAGCCGAAGCATGAGCATCTTCGATGACCTGGTCGATTTGGCCCACCTCGAGGCCGAACCCGACTACCAGATCTCCGCCAAAGCAGTCAGGGACATCCGACGCGCAATCACGTTTGGGATCTTCGCCGCTGCCGAAGGAGCCAAGATTAACCAAGCGCGCGCATCGGCACAGATGATGGGGCAGGAATGGCCGGACGTCGCCCATTCGGTGGCGCCTGGAGACTCCTTCGAGCAGACCATCCAAGAAATGGCCGGGGCACTGCTGTGGCTGGAGTACGCGTCGCACCTGCGCAAACCTACCGCGGCTCCGACCATCTTGGATTCGGCTGAGGAGGCGCCGTGATCGAACCGACTGCTCCCGACCCGACTATCACGGTCCTGGCCGCGATGATCGAGGGCGAACGCTGGCTCAGCGCGGATTCCTGTGCCGTCCTCTTGGGCCTGACGACGCCGGACGGGAAGCCCAACCGGCGTGGCTTCCTTGAAAGGCTTGCATGCCGTACCAGCTCCCCTGCCCCACTTCAGATCGGAAACGAGAAGAAGTGGAAAAGATCGGAGCTACTGCAGTGGGCGGATGATGAGAGAAAGATCACCCGCCGGTAGCATTCTCGGCTAGTGCTTCGGCGATGACAGCCTTCCCAAGTTCAGACTCCGTCTTCTGCCGCCTAAATATTGCCACCAGTCGCTCACGGAATCCCGGGACACTGCGGACGGCCAAGTGGAGCTCTTTGGATGTCAGCAGCTCATGGAATGGGCTGCCCGACACTTGATCCTCCACCAGCCTCAACGGAATCTCATCGAGCCTACTCATCGCGATAGAAAACAACTGAGCTTCGAGAACATCGTCCAAGCGCGCTGCCTCGGCACGATAGCCCTCGTACGCTGCGGCCAGTGCTGCCTTGTACGCGTAGTCCTCAGACAGCCTAAATCGTTGACCGGTTTGCTTGGTGGCAACCCAGGCCAGCCAAACGGGAGCCGCTAAAGACAGAGTGGCCAGCGCAACTTGCGCCACGAGGAAGGGCCAGCCGCCGTTGGTCACCTTCGTTGCAGCATCCAAGATTGTTGGGAATCGCACGAACCCGATGACGATCGCCGAAATCAGAGCAAGAACGAGTACACCACCCCACACGTAAACCGATTTCCCCAAAGATCGAGCCTTTGAGTCGAAAGATTTTGCGAGTCCCTCAGATGTTGCAGCAGCGTAGGCGGCGCCAACCTTCTTCATCATAAGCTCTGCTTCTTGCATGAGCTCATCCATCCTCGCCTTGCTGTCGGAGGCGCCCCCCACGGCCTCGGCCGCAGCGCCTTCGCATTTCAGCGCATTCTCTTTGGCCGCCTTCGCGTCATCCAATGCCTGCTCTAGATCCTCGCGCGTTGCATCCAAATTTGCCGCGACGTCATAAGCGGACGCGATCCTCTCAAGCTTGCGGTCAATGTCCTCCAAGCCCCAGTTCGCCTTTTCCAACCGTCTTCTAGCAGTATCAACGTCCCGCTTGAGGCCTCCAGGGAGACCCCAGATCTGCCCTACTACTTTAGGATCCAGGAAGCTCTGGAGCTGCACATCCAGCGTCATCATCAGCCCCTGCAGTGAACCGATGACTTGCGGATCACTCTGTAAATGTGGCAAGAGCCTAGTGCGCGCTTCGTCGATCTTCTCCTTCAGGTCCGGCAGATACACTGCGGCCCTCTCGGCATCAACCGTTGACCAGTCATAGTCTTTGTAGCGCTTACGAATGATGTCAAAGTTAGCTCGAATGTCCCCCGCATCTATCACGGGGCCATAAGTGCCGTAACTGACGAATTTCGTCTCAGACCACTTTTGAGTGAATTCATCAACAAGCTGCGCCAACGCCTCAAAAAGGCGACTCGCTCCATCGACTGGGTCGAAATCTTCCGTCATAAGCCCCCCTACTGTACGAGGATGCTAGGCGGTTGCGGTTTATGAATGCAAGCCAACGGCGATCAGCTGCGCCGGAAAGGGCCGCCCGCAGCGCAAATGTCGCGTGATCTGCCCGCGTCGCCGCCTCCCAGAATCTCCCCGCTAATTGCAAAATCCCTTGCGGCACAAGGGATTACGATTCCGGCTCCGGGCACCAACCGCGCTGCGCGAGTACACCTTAGATTGCACGCGAGTAACGCGGCTGTTCATGCGCCGCGCGCAGGTAGGGGTCGAAACACATCGCCAGCAGCCGCAGCAGCGGCCGACCCGGCTCGCTGGCGCGCACTACACCGTCGCGGTATTCGGCCAGGCCGTCTTCCTGCAACCGCTGCACCGAACGCAGGTCCTCGGCGAAGTACTGCTCGAAATCGACGCCATGGCGCTGGCCCAGCACGGCACCGTCCACCTCGCCCTGGCACATCAGCTGCTGGATGAGTTCAGCGCGCAGCTGGTCGTCGGCGCTCAGTGCCACGCCGCGCCAGACCGGCAGCTGGCCCTGGTCCACCGCGTCCTCCCACGACGGCAGGTCGCGCGGATTCTGGCTGTAGGTGGCACCGATATGACTGATCGCACTCACGCCCAGGCCGAGCAGGTCGGTATCGGCGTGGGTGGTATAGCCCATGAAGTTGCGATGCAGCTGGCCGGCACGCTGCGCGCGCGACAGGTCCTCTTCCGGCAGTGCGAAATGGTCCATGCCGATGTACTGGTAACCCGCAGCAGAGAGCTTCTCCACCGCCAGGCCCAGCAGCGCCAGCTTGTCTTCCGGTGAAGGCAACCGGCGCTCGTCGATCTGCTTCTGCGCACGGAACAGGTGTGGCAGGTGTGCGTAGCCATACACCGCCAGGCGATCCGGTCGCAATGCCAGCACTCGTTCCAGGGTGCGGCCGAATCCCTGCAGGCTCTGTCCAGGCAGCCCATAGATCAGGTCGACGTTGACAGAGCGCATGCCGCTGTCGCGGCAGGCATGCAGGATGTCCAGCGTCTGCTGCACGCCCTGTATGCGGTTGATCGATTCCTGCACATGCGGATCGAAATCCTGCACGCCCAGGCTGGCCCGGTTGAAGCCCAGCCGCGCCAGCATGGCGACATCGCGGGTATCGATGAAGCGCGGATCGAGTTCGATCGAGAAATCGCGCTGCGGCGAATCGCTGAAATCGAAGCGCCGGCGCAGCCCCTCCACCAGCGTGGTCATCGCCTCGGCCTCGAGGAAGTTCGGCGTACCACCGCCCAGATGCAGCTGGATGACCTCACGGCCGTCCTCGAACTGCGGCGCCAGCAGGTCGGCCTCGGCCAGCACGCGCGCGACGTAGCTGTGGCCCCGACCGCGGTCGCGGGTGATCACCCGGTTGCAGCCGCAGTAGAAGCAGGGGCTGGAGCAGAACGGCACATGCACGTACAGCGACAGCGCGCGCGCCAGCTGGTTGCTGTCGGCGATCGCCTGGCGCAGCGCCGGCGCGTCGAAGCCATCGTGGAAGTGCGGCGCGGTCGGATACGAGGTGTAGCGCGGCCCCGGCCGGTCATGCCGGCGCAGCAGGTCGGGGTCGAAGGTCCAGGCCAGGCCACCGGCGGCGGGAGAGAACGTGTCCATGCCGCCAGCATCGCGCCGGACGGCCATGACCGCCTTGACCCAGATCAATCGCGGGTGGGGATTCCCAGCACCGGCAGGCCCACCTGCGGCCAGCGCAGCATCTGGTAGCGCTTCCAGAAGGTGTCACCGATGCGCGCGGCGACATCGTTGGCCAGCTCCTGCATCGGCGGGTTGCCGCACTCGGCGGTGGTGATCCGGAACAGCACCAGCCAGCGATCGAACAAGTCCTTGTCCAGCTCGATGGCCATGTGCTTGGACATCGGCGAGCCCTTGAAGCGGCGCGTGCCGCGCAGCATCGCCGACCAGAAATCGACCAGCTGCGCCAGATGTTCCGGCCAGTCGTGGACATGCGCCTGGAACACCGGCCCCAACCGCTCTTCCTCGCGCACGCGCGCATAGAAGTCGTGGACCAGGCGGGTCACTTCCTGCTCGGTGCACAGCCCGGGCGAGGCGACGGGCAGGACAGGTGGCGGTATTGCGTTCATCGGGGTACCCAAAGCGTGCCGGCAGTGTGCCGCAGCCGGCCGGCACCGCCGTTGATCCAGATCAATGTCGGCGCAGTCCGCTGCACCTAGGCTGCCACGATTGCAGGAAGCATGCCCTGCGGATGCTGCGCCGGCCTCGGCGGAGTATACGCGCCGCCCTCATTCCGATCCGGGACAGCATGAACAGACCCTCTCCCAGCCGCCGCCAGCAGCTGATCCAGCACTGGGGCGCCATCCTCTGGCCCAGCTTCATCGCTGCCGGCCTGGCCAGCGTGGTGTTCTTCGCCTTCGTCGACCCGCTGCGGTTGCAGGCGATCAGCTTCCCGGGCAAGGCGATCAGCCGTGAACTGGGCTATACGACAGGATTCTTCATGTTCTGGTCGGTGACCGCACTTTCCAGCGCAGTCACCTGGTACCTGCAGCGGCCCCTGCCGAGCGATGACGACGACGAGCTGCCGCTGGGATGAGTACGCCCTGTACCGGAACCGGAACCCCACGCCCCTGGCGTTGGCGCGGCGCGCTCAGCGCGCTCTTGCTGATTCTGTTCTATGCCCTGCCATGGCTGCGCTGGAATGGACACCAGGCCCTGCTGCTGGACATCAACGCACGGCGCTTCGACCTGTTCGGCTGGACGTTGTGGCCCGGCGATGTCGGCGTGCTGATCGGGTTGCTGGCGGTTCTGGCGGTGGGCCTTGCGCTGCTCACCCACCTCGCCGGCCGCATCTGGTGCGGTCATGCCTGCCCGCAGACGCTGTGGCGTCGTGCCTTCGACTGGATCGCGCACGGCATGGCCAAGGTCTTGCCAGTGCCAGCCGTGCGCCCGGCCACCCAGGTCGCCTGGGGGTTGCTGTCGCTGTGGACTGGCATCACCTTCGTCGGCCTGTTCAGCCCGATCGCCGGACTGCTGGCCGCCGCTCCGCATGCCGGCTGGAGCGGCTGGGAAACATTCTGGGTGCTGTTCTATGCCGCCGCCACCTGGGGCAATGCCGGCTTCCTGCGCGAGCAGGTGTGCCGTTCGCTGTGCCCGTTCGCGCGCATGCAACCACTGCTGATCGATCCACATACACCACGCATGCTGTACGACGCGCGCCGCGGCGAACCGCGCGGCATGCGCCCTCCGGGCATGGGGGGCGTGCTCGGACGCGGACGCGGCCTGCTCGACCCGACCACCGCACAGGACTACGTGTTCCGCGCCGCACATCCGCTGCTGGCCGGACCGATGCCCACCTTCAGCGCCGATCGCCTGGGCGACTGCACCGACTGCGCCGCGTGTGTCAGCGCCTGCCCGATGCAGCTGGACATCCGCCAGGGACCGCAGGCCGATTGCCTGGCCTGCGGCGCCTGCCTGGACGCCTGCTCGCGGCAGCAGAACCAGGCCGGTTTCGGCCCGGGGCTGGTGCGCTACTGCAGTCCGCAGGCCATGGCCGGGCAACCGCGGCAATGGTGGCGACCGCGGACCCTGGCACTGCTGTCGATGCTGCTGGCGCTGTTGGCCTGTGGCGCCTGGCGCCTGCTTTGAATCAACGGGTCAACGCGGCCCGTTGGCGTGCGGCGGCACCAGCTGCGCACGTCGGACGATGCCGAGCTGTTCGATGATCAGCGCCATTTCATTGGTGACTTCGGTACGCTCGGTCCCCTGCGGGACCAGGCGGTCCAGCACCTGCTGGTAGGTATCCCAGAACGCCGGACCGCATCCGTGTTTGTGATAACTGGCTTCCAGTTCGCGGCGTACCCGTTCAGCCAAGCCATGCATGCCGTATTCCATACGACCTCCGTTGGACTTGTTCTGCATCGTTGACGGTCTACCGACTCACTTGCGAGCTACTGAAAGACTCCCGGGCTTCACGCCCGGTTGATGCCAATTAGTCATAGATTTCACGACAGGTCAATTACATGCAGCGACTTTCGTGATCGAAATTATTAATCGTTCACGAAACCACATACGGGATGACAGGCTTCCCGGATGGGCCGGAGCCGACAACCTACCCGATTCCTCCAGCCTCTGCCCTGGTAGGCCTCATCGATAGCCCGACCCCGTTCCATCGAAATTTCCTATGTTGCTAAGCATACTTAGCAAATGGCACTTAGAGTGCTATATGCGACAAAAGGCGGCGCAGTTGAGGCTTATTCGCCCTGCGTGGCTTCAGTTGCCGGGAACAGGTTGGGGTAGCGCTGATGCAGGATGTATTGGCGTAACGCAGGAATAGGGAAATCCTTGGGCCATTGCGACACTGCAGATCGGCTTATGCCAAAGAAGCGCGCCAGTTCGGCATCGGTGCGGAAACCCAGCCGGGAGCGCACCTGCCCCTTGCTCCAGAATTCGGTCACGGTCGGTCCTTCTGTTAACCAGACTTATTCTTGGAACAAGGGATCTTTGCGATCCACGCGTTAAGCTGGCTTGCATAGATGAATACTCTCGGCCAACGACTCGCCATTGCCATGAAGAAAGCCGGGCACCCTCGCCCGGCCGATCTGGCCCGCGCCGCCGATTCGACGACGGCAACCATCAGCAACTGGCTCAACGACCACGTCAGCCCCGCCCATGTGAAGGCCGAACAACTGTTCCGCATCGCCGATGCGGCCAAGCTGGACGCGCGTGAACTGCTGTATGGCGTGAGCGGGCTTGGCGTCGGTGAGCGGGGCAATACCTATATCCCCAGCCAGGCCCACCTGGATGTCTGGCAGGACGCCTACGAACTGGTCAGCCACCTGGTGGAAGAGAAGGGCCTGGAGATCGACCACCGCCGCCACGCGGCCCTGGACCTGCTGGCCTTCGAACTGCTGATGGACGGCTTCAGCCGCAGCAAGGTCATCCGGGTGCTGACGACCTCGATGACGTGAATGCACTACCGCTGGTAGCATGGTCGCCGATGGGGATGGGGCTCCCCCGATAACCGCCTGAAAGGGCTGATGGCTCCTGCCAGGACGAACCGGCGTTCGTCGACGGCAGGCCGTGCCTGCCCTCGGCGTTCGCCATCGAATCAGCGAACCCGTACCCGAGGCACGTGATGCACGCATTGAACAACTACTTGCTGGTCTTCATCGGCGGCGGGCTCGGCGCCTGCCTTCGCCATGCCTGCAACCTGATCGGTACGCGGGTGGCAGTCGGCAGCCCGTGGCCATGGTCGACCTTCCTGATCAACATCAGCGGCGCGCTGCTGATGGGCGTGCTGGTCGAAGCCTTCGCCCTGCGCAATGGCGCCTCGCCGCAGCTGCGCCTGCTGCTGGCCACCGGCGTTCTCGGCGGCTACACCACGTTCTCCACCTATGCGCTGGAAATCGGCGTGCTGCTGCAGCGCGGCCAGCACGGCCTGGCAGCGTTGTACGCCGGCGGTTCGGTGGCACTGGGCCTGGTCGGCCTGTTCGGTGGCATGAAACTGGCCCGGCTGGCGCTGGGCTGAGACTCAGGCCGCGCCGGCGCGGGCCTGCCCGCGCCACTCGCGCGGCGACTGCCCGGTGTGCGCCTTGAATGCGCGCGACAGCGCGGCTTCGCTGCCGTACCCCACATCGTCGGCAATCCGCTTGAGCGGTCTGCCCTGGCGCAGTGCCTGCTGCGCCAGGCCCACCCGCCAGCCCTGCAGGTATTGACCGGGCGTGGTGCCCATCGCCTCACGGAAACTGGCAGCAAACACGCTGCGTGACATGCCGGCGACCTCGGCCAGGTCTTCCAGGGTCCAGGACTGTGCGGGCGCTTCATGCATCGCCACCAGCGCCAGCCGCAGCCGCGGATGCCCCAGCCCGGCAAACAGGCCACCACGCATTTCGCCCCCTTCCATCAGCTGCCGCAGCACCTGGATCATCACCACCTCGAACAGCCGGTTGACCATCGCCGCACGCCCGCAGCGCTGCTCGAAGGCTTCCTCGAACAGCAGTTCCAGCGCTGCGTTGCCGCCGTACAGATCGGCCAGCGGCAGGCAGATGAAATCGGGCAATGCGGCGCTGATCGGGTTGAGCCGTCCACCCTCGAAATGCAGGTTGGCGCAGGCCATGTCGGCGCCGTGCTGCGGATCGGTGCTGAACCGATGCGGCATCGGCCGCGGGTACAGCAGCAGGCTCGGCACCTCGACCTGCACGGTCTGCTGGCCGTGGCTGACCTGCAGCGGGCCACGTCGCACCAGGTGCAACTGCCCGGCTTCATCCTCGCCGTCCAGCGTGTTGATGCCGCACAGCGCGCCGGCATGGAACACCGAGGCGGTGACCGAAAAACGTTCCAGCAGAATGGCGAGACGGTCGACCATGACGGGACTCCGGATCAAGCGAGACGAACTCAATGCGACAGATCGTATCGGATTCGGCGGTTGAGGGGGCGGCACTGGCTGAGTGATCCGTCTCGAATTCATGCAGCTGCGCCAGCATGACGACGGCCGCCTGGTGCTGCGCTACGCCGGGCCTGCCTCGGTATAGCGCATCACCACGAAGCGCTCTTCCGCGGCCGGTGCAACGAAGTGGCGGGTGATACGTTCGAACTCCTCGTCGCTGGCCTGGAACGGATGTTCGCCGAGAGCATTGCGCGCGCGCAGCCGCGCCTTGCAGACCTCATCGGCAATGTCGAGGAAATGCAGTTGATGTGCAGCGCCAACCGGCGAGAACACTTCACGTGCCCACGCGCGGCTGGCTGGCGTATTGAATGGAAAATCGAGCACCACCGAAACACCGGCCTGCAGCAATGTGCGCAGATGATCGGCCAGCACATTGCGCAACGTGGCTGCACGCTGCAGATAGTCGGCAATGGAATGGATTTCGCCCGGATACAGCGCCGCCAGCCACGTGTCTTCGCTGATCAATACGTGGCGCGGCTTCAACGCCAGCTGCTGCGACAGGGTGGATTTGCCGGCACCGATCTTGCCGCACACCAGGTGCAGCGTCGGCGCAGCGTCGTTCGATGAAAGGTCGTGCATCTGCATTCTCCTTGGTGGATTCATTACCCGGGAGAGCGCTGCATGCAACCCGCCTTCCCGGGCAGGTTGCTTGGCCGTGATGACCGCGCGCTACCCCGCCTTCCCGTGGGGAATGCGGATAATCGACGCGATGCTGTGCAGGGCCATGGCGCCAGCGTAGAGCGCGGCACCGCCGACCGGCAATGCCCTGCGGCAGTGCAGCGCGCGCAAGGTGGTGCAGGGATCTATGCTCGGCGCCATTCCCGCATGGAATGACCCCGATGCGACCCTTGCTTCGATGCGCACTTGCCCTCTGCCTGCTGCCCTGGATGACATCGCTGGCTGCACCGCCGCCAGCAGCGCGTACGCTCAGCGGCGAGCGGCAGGGCGCACCGTGGCGGCTGGATGTGCCTGCCGACTGGAACGGCGACCTGGTAATGCTGGCCCATGGCTATGAACCGGTCGGCGTGCCGCGCACCGCCCCCATGGCGGCCAATGACAGCACCGCACCACTGCTGGCAGCAGGTTACGCCGTCGCGCAGAGCGCCTATGCCAGCCAGGGCTGGGCGGTGGCCGATGCGATCACCGACATGGAACGCCTGCGCCAGCAGGCAGTGGGTGAACTCAAGCATGTCCGCCACACCTGGATGCTGGGATTCTCGATGGGCGGTGCCGTGACCATCGGAAGCCTCGAACGCTTCCCGCAGCACTACACCGGCGGTGTATCGCTGTGCGGCGCCAATCTCAGCGGCGAACAGATCGCGACCGATCTGCTGACCACGCTGGTCGCGTTCGATTACTTGTTCCCCCAGGCTGATGGGCTGCCGCCCACCGGCCTGCTATCGCGCGAAGCGGCGGCGCTGCCGCAGGGCGAGTTGTACCAGGGCATCGCCAATGCACTGCAACGTGATCCGGCGCACGCCGCAGTGCTGGCACGGCGGCTGCAGGTCTCCGCTGATGCACTGGCCGGCACGATCAGCCTGCACGCGCTGGTCCTGCATGAACTGGCTGCACGGAGCGGCGGCATGCCGATGGGCAACATCGGCGTGGTCTACAGCGGCTTTGGCGATGACACCGCGTTCAATGCCGGCGTGCAGCGTGTCAGCGCTGTTCCCGCGGCGCAGGCGCATGTCCGCAACTCGCTGGCAATCACCGGCGCACTGAAGCGACCGCTGGTGATCCAGTTCAACCACAACGACCCGACCATCGTGCCGCACATGCAGACGGTGTATCCGCAATTGGCCGTACGGGCTGGCGCACGCCCGCTGCCACGCGTGTTGCCGCCGGTGGGCGAAGGACACTGTGGTTTTTCTGGGGCACAGGTGGTCGACGCCTTGAAGGCCGTGCAACGCTGAGTCCATCGCGTGCCGCAACGCATCACCACCGTGCCGGAAGGGGCTGCTCGGGTGGCGTGTCTTGTTCAGCCGCCAAGGCCTCGGCCTGACCAGCATGGTGCTGCACGATGCACGCCGCCCGATCGGCATGCAGGGCCAGGCGCTGACCGTGCGAGCGCAACCATGACGGGCCCAGTCAGCCGCCCAGCGTGCCCATCGTGAAGGTGTAGCCCGAGCTCATCAGGAATTCGCGCATGCGCATTTCCGCGCGCCGCGGTGAGGCCAGGCTGGCCGGCGCATACAGCGCATACACCAGGCCCGATCCCTCGATATGCTCGCGGCGGACCTCGCAGCGGGCGGTTTCCGAGGCAATCACCCATCCGTCCTTCAGCCGCTCCGGCCCGATGGATTGCCCGTTCTTCAACCGAAAGGTCAGCCAACGCACATCTGCCATGACTTTGCTCATTTCCGTTTCGCTCCGTGGCTGAAGCGACGCGTGATGTCCTTGCTCGACATTGCGGCTCCCTGAGACGTGGAACCCGACCATAGCGCCTTTCCATGTCGTGGCCGGCTGAGACTGGCGGCCGCGGCATGCGAGCTGCCGCACGGGTTCCCTCGCGGCGTCGGAAATGGCGCCGGCAGGGAGCGTCCTGCCGGCGCAGTTCACAGGCAGGGAACCCGACTCACGCAGCGCGGTCGCTGCCCTGGTTCAAGGCGTGCAGCGCATCGGCCAGCGCCTGGATTTCGGCACGCAGGGCCAGCCGCTGCAACCACCGCCCGGGGATTCCGCGCGCACCATGGAATGCGCCCGCCAGCTGCCCCGCGATGGCGGCCGTGGTGTCGGCGTCCTCGCCAAGATTGGCCGCCTCGAGTACGACGGCTTCAAAGGTGTCGTGGCGATCAAAGCACCAGAGTGCAGCTTCGACACTGTCGACAACATAGCCATTGCCACGGATCTGCTCACGCGCGGCACCGCGGTAGCCGCCCGCCGCGATCTGCTGCAGCCGCGCGCTCTCGACGGGGACATTGCTGAGATCCAGCACCGCGTCACGGGTGCCACCTGCCAACGCCCGCTCCAGCGCGACCGCCAGCAAGCGGCACGCCTCCAGGCACTCCTGCGCAGCGTGCGTCGTTCGCGAACTCAGCTCGGCCATTGCCTGCAGGTCGGGGGTCCCGGCGTAGCGCAATGCCACCGGCGCCAAACGCATGATCGAGCCATTGCCAGCGCTGCGTGGGTCGTCACTACCCGCCAGCGGATGGCCATCCTGCAGGAACCGGTCGATCGCAGCCCGCGTTGCCATACCGATATCGAAGCACTCGCCGGTCGCACTCCAGTACCCATGCCGGTACCAGTTGGCGTAGCGGTTCATCTGATCGTGCACATCGAAGGTGTCACAACGCACCAGGCTCTCGGCCAGGCACATCGCCATGGAGGTATCGTCGGTCCATTGCCCCGGCTGCAGCTGGAACGGCCCACCACCCACCATGTCGGTGATCGGGGTGAAGCTGCCACGAGGCTTGAACTCCAGCGTGGTACCGACGGCATCGCCGCACGCGAGGCCGAGCAAGGCGCCGCGGAAGTGATCAATCTGGTTCATCAGACCAGTGTAGCGCCACCGGATCCGCCATGACTGGCCGCCAGGCCGCGCAACGATCGCGCAAGCGGGAAAGCAATCGTAGCCAACAAAAAAGCCCTGACCGGAGTCAGGGCTTTTCAATTGGAGGCCTCAAGCGGAATCGAACCGCTGTAAACGGATTTGCAATCCGGTGCATAGCCACTCTGCCATGAGGCCAACGTACTGCGCGCCAGGAACGGAACCCTGACAAGACAAAACCCCATGATGGGGCCTGTCGGAACATGGAGCGGGAAACGAGACTCGAACTCGCGACCTCAACCTTGGCAAGGTTGCGCTCTACCAACTGAGCTATTCCCGCGTAAGCCGACATGCTACCGGAAATCCGGAAAACACACCAGCGATTTCACCTTTCTGACTGCGCGCAAAGCCTTGCGGCTCAACGTGCCCCGCCTTGCCATGGCGGGAGAAAAACAAGGCCCCTACCGGGGCCCTGTAGAATCTGGAGCGGGAAACGAGACTCGAACTCGCGACCTCAACCTTGGCAAGGTTGCGCTCTACCAACTGAGCTATTCCCGCAGATTCCGTTCGACCTGCGTCGAAGGAGCGCTATTGTGTCCAAATTCCTTCACGCCGTCAACAGTCTTCACATCATGCGGTCACGGGCGTCCGCACTGGGGTACGCTGCCCCGCCCAGCCCCATGCGCCCATGTTCCTTCGCGGCAAACCCTTGTTGATCGCCCTGCTGCTGCATCTGCTGGTGGCGCTGCTGTACTGGGCACTGATTCCGCTGGGAATGAACTGGTATCGCGACCATTTCGGCTTCACCGCCCATCGCGACATCGGCCTGGGCATCGCCCAGTTCCATCTGTTCTGGATGTTCATTGGCGCCCAACTGCTGATCGCAGTGTTGCGGCCATTGTTCGCCAAGCTGCTGGTGCTGGCGGCGCCGCTGGCGTTCGCCAGCTGGACGCTGATGCACGACCATCCGCTGCGCCTGGTGTACTTCACCGTTGGACCTGGCCTGCTGGCACTGGCCGCAATCGCCGCAAGCCTGCGCTATTCGTCGCGGGCAACCTCCCGCTACACCACGGACACCACCGATGCCTAGACGTTACATCCGCCTGTTCTGGCTGCTGGTCGCGCTGACCTGGCTGGCGCTGATCGCCGCACTGGTCAATGCCGGCTTCACTCCGGACTACTGGCTGCTGCACCACCTGGAAGGCGCCGAACTGCCCTACCCGACCAGCACCGTCATCGTCTTCGCGTTGCTGGGCACGGTCGAACTGGTGGTAGCCGCCTTGATCGTGCGGCCGTGGAGACTGAAACGCCTGTGGCTGCGCCTGCTGATCGCCTTCGCCCTTCTGCTGCTGTGGTCGGTGCCGTGGATGCTGTCGGCGATGCATCAGCCGCCGGTACAAGGCATGCATCTGCTGTGGCTGCTGCTGTTGGACGTGGGCCTGCTGCTGGCGCTGTGCATGGTGTCGGCGGTGAGCGCGTGGCGGGCGTTCAGGCGTCGAGGGCGCGCGGATGCGCCCCCGTTGCAGCACTAGGCCTACTTCCGGAACTCCACCCGCACATGCTGGCCGAAGCGCGCCTTGGCCTCGCCATCGAACTCCAGCACGCACTCCACCACCTTGGCCACGCCACGCCCCGCGTCTTCAGGCAGGCGAGCCTGCGCGAACACCGGGCTGATGCGTACCACGCGTGCGGGCGGCAGCGTGCTGGCGTTCTCGGCACCATCGCTGTCTGGCACCACGGTGGCCCTCATGCCCACCTGCACGGCATCGGCGTAGGCCGCGCTGAGTTCGGCACGTACCTGCAGCGGGCGCGCCGGCAGCAGTGATATCGCCGGCTTGCCGGCCTGCACGAAGGCGCCGAGGCCCGGTACCTGGCCGACCACGGTGCCGGCTTCCGGCGCGCTCAGCGACATCTGCTGCAGTTTCAGCCTGGCGTGTTCCAGCTTGTGCTGGGCCATGTCGACCTGCGCACCGGCCACGTCGACATCGGCGCGTACGCCAGCCAGCTGCTGCTTGGCCGCATCGGCCTGCTGGTTGGACGACACGCCTTCGCTCGCACCCGTGGACAGGCGGGTGGCATTGCGCTCCAGTTCGCGCAGCTGCGCCTGGCTGCCCTTCAGGCGGTCATTGGCCAGTGCGAGATCAGCGGTGGCCATCGCCACTTCCTGCTGCAGCAGCGCACCGTCCAGCGACAGCAGAAGCTGCCCCTTCTTCACCGTGGCGCCCTCCTTCACCAGCGCGGCGGTGATCGAACCATCCACCGGCGGCGCCAGCGCGATCAGGCCACCCTCGACATCGATGATGCCGCGCGCCACCGCAACCTTGCCGGCGGTGGCAGTGCTGGCTTTACCTGCAGGTGCCTGGGCGGGCGCGTCCCTGGAACAGGCGCAAAGCAGCAGTGCCGCGGACAGTACCAGGCTGAGGGGAAGCAGGTGCGACGTCTTGGTCATGGGGCGGACTCTACGGTTTCGTTCTGGCGGCGGTCATCACGGACCATGCCGTCTTCCATGGCGATCACCCGATCGGCATGCCGGATCAGGCGCGGATCGTGGCTCACGCACAGCACGGTGGCGCCATGCGCACGTGCGTAGCGGTGCAGGATGTCGATCACGCGCTGGCCGTTCTCGGCGTCCAGCGCGCTGGTGGGTTCGTCGGCGAAGATCAGCGTCGGCGACTTGGCGAAGGCACGGGCGACGGCCACACGCTGCTTCTCACCGCCGGACAACTGCGCCGGGCGCATGTGGCTGCGGTGGCTGAGGCCCACTTCTTCCAGCGCCTTGCGCGCCAGCGGCTCGCTTTCGCGATTGCGCATTCCGCGGTAGCCCAGCGGCAGCTGCACCTGCTCCAGCGCAGTCAGTGCCGGGAACAGGTTGAAGCCCTGGAACACGAAGCCGACATGGTGCAGGCGGAAGCGCTCCACCTCCCCGCGGGTCATGTGCCCCACGTCCTGGCCCAGCGCGTGCACGCGACCGCCATCCGGCGCGGACAGGCCCGACAGCAGCGACAGCAGCGTGCTCTTGCCGCACCCCGAAGGGCCCGAGACCAGGGTCAACTCGCCCGGATAGATGTCCAGCGACAGGCCGCGCAGCACCGGCACCTGTACATCGCCGGACATGAAGCCTTTTTCCAGTGCGTCGGCCTGCAACGTGGGGGCGACGGCATGTTTGGAGGTCATCGGCCGGTCCTCAACGCAGCAGCAACGATGGATCGGAGCGGACCACACTGCGTACCGCCATGATGCTCGACAGCATGGCCATCACCGCGACCAGCGCCACGCAGCCGATGATGACCATCGGCGTCAGCTGCACCGGCACGCGCTGGGACTGTGCGATCAACAGCACGACGGTACTGAACGCCGCCGCCAGCAACATGCCCACGCCACCGATCAGCAATGCCTGCTCGAATACCACCCGTGCCAGCGCGTAGCGACCTGCGCCGAGCGCGTTGAGCGTGGCGTACTCGCGCACCGAACCAGCCACCACCGAGGCGAACGACTGGTTGGTGATCACCGCGCCGACGAAGCAGACGATGACGGCCATGAACAGCACCGCGATGCCGGCGCCGGTGTCGAACAACCAGTACTGCTGCGAACGGCTGGCGAACGCCGGCGCGGTCCAGAACTCGACCGGCGTGGCTTGGCCCATCGACGCAGCGAGGCGGTCGCGCACGCGGTCGGCCAGGTCCGGCGAGCGCAGGCCCGCCACGAAATAGGTACTACCCTCGTGCGGATCGGTACCGGCGATGGCACGCGCGGTATCCAGCGAGGCCAGCACGTTGACGCCACCGAGGCCACGCAGGCCGGGTTGCGCGGCGACCACGCGCACCGCCTTGCCATTGATCCATGCACGGTTGCTCTGCAGGTCCACGCCCAGCGTATCCAGGTCGGCGCTGTCGACGATCACCGCCCCCGGCTCGCGCAGCTGCGCGCGCAGGTCGGCAGGCAGGATGCGCGCGAACATCATTGCGTCATCGCCGGTGGAGATGCCGGACAGGTACACCGACACGTTGCCGGTACCCTGCGCGCCCGAGCGCCATTCGCCATCGACCCACTCGTAGGATTCGACGCGGGTGACATCCGGGTCCATGCGCAGGTGGCTTTCGACGTCGGCGCTGATCGCATGGCCGTAGTTGACGCTCTGGGTGCCGGGGAAGCCGGCCCAGATGTCGGCCGAGGACGCTTTCACGTAGATCGCAGCGGTACCGAAGATGCCCAGCACCAGTGCCGCCTGCACGATCAACAGCACACCGGCGAAGCACATCGCCAGCACCACCGGCAGGAACCGGCGCCACTCATAGGCCAGGGTCTTGCGGGCCAGCGCGATCATTGCGAGTCGCCCTCACCCTCGACAGGCAACGGAGCACCACCGAGGGCGCGGTAGAGCGACGCAAAGGCCAGCACGCGCGCACCCTGTGCACCGATCAGGTCGGCCTGCGCGGCGAGTGCCGCACGCTGCCCGTCAAGCCCGTCGAATTCGCTGGACAGCCCCAACTGCACCTGCCGCGCCTGCCGCTTGACCTGTTGCCCGGCGGCATCATCGGCCGCGCGCAGCGACTGGATGCTGCTGTCCTGGCGCGCCAGGCTGCCGAGCGCGCCTTCCACTTCGCTCACGCCTTCCAGCACCGCCTTGCGGTAACCCAGCAAGGCGGCATCCAGCTGCTTTTCATCGGCATGGAAGCGTGCGCGGCGCTGGCCCCAGTCCCACAGCGGAATATCGATGTACGGGCCGATGGACGGGCTCGAATCGGAATTGGAGCGGGCGTTCTGGGTGAGGTTGTAGGCGTACAGGATGGAGCCACCGAGGCTGACACGCGGATACATCGCGGCGCGTGCCGAACCCTTGCTGGCAGCAGCCTGCATCACCTCCGATTCGGCCAGCAGGATCTGCGGCCGATGGCGCAGCAGATCGGCCGGGACCTGCTGCAGCGAGAACGCACCCAGCGTCGGCGGCGTGCGATAGGCACGCCAAGCCGGGTCCGGGCCATCGCGTCCCAGCAGCAAAGCCAACGCACGGGCAGCGTTGTCCGCGTTTTCCCGTGCCTGCGCCGTGGCCGCGCGGGTGGCGGCCTGGCGTGCACGCAGGCGATCAAGTTCGCCGGGCTCATCAAGGCGCAGGCGCTGGCGTACCAGGGCCAACTGTTCGCCGCGATCGTCCACCGCCTGCTGGCGGGCCAACAGGTCCTGCTGGGCCTGCGCCACGGTCAGATCCAGATAGCTGCGCACCACGTCGGCGATCACCGCGACCTGCGCGGCACCACGCAGCGCCTCGGCATTGCCGGCCGACGCCTGTGCACTCAACTGCGCGCTCTCGGCGGCGCCGAACAGGCCCAGGTCCCAGATCGCTTCGATACCCGCGTGGAAGTAGGTGTCGACCGCAGCGGCATCCTGCACCTGCTTGGCGCTGGCCGTGATTTCCGGCAGGAAGCGCGAATCGGACGTGCCGGCGACAATCCGCACGGCCTGCAGGCGCAGCGTGGCCTGCTGCAGGTCGAGGTTGCCGGCGATGGCCTGATCGACCAGTCCATCCAGCGCTGGGTCGGACAACACTTTCCACCACTGTTTGGCGTCCACCGCCACGCCTTGGCCCTGCGGCACCTGGGTCCAGGTGCTGGGCGTGCGATCAGGCAGATCCGGAACCGGCACCGACATGCAGCCCGCCAATGCGAGACTTGCGAGCAGCGCGCCGGGTCGCAGCACTGCCTGCAGGGAGAGTCCGCGCCCCGTCCTGGGCACTGCCACTGAAGTGATACGCCTGACCACCAGCCCGCCAACGTGTAGAAGGAGCATGAAGGCTACCGTGCGATTGTGGAGCGAACATGGAGAAATGGTCCGAAAAAGGTCACAGCACCCGTGCGGTTCAGGCAACGCCGGCGCAGGCCTTTCGCCAGCCTTTCAGTGCCTGCAGCAGGCGGAACACTGGTGCGGATTCCAGGTCATTGCGTCTGTTGCAGCCCCTCGTGCCAGGTGCTTCCGATCGTCCCCACGATCGCTGCGCCCCCCGTCATGCCGATTGCGACACCAATGTCGGAATCGCCCCCAGCTGCAGACTTACCACGCCCACCATGAAAATGTCGTGGCCCGCCTGTAGCGACCCGCCTGGCCAACGTCATGACAAACGAAAAACGCCCCCTTGCGGGAGCGTTTTTCTGATTCTGGAGCGGGAAACGAGACTCGAACTCGCGACCTCAACCTTGGCAAGGTTGCGCTCTACCAACTGAGCTATTCCCGCAGATTCCGTTCGACCTGCGTCGAAGGAGCGCTATTGTGTCGATATTGCTGCACGGCGTCAACAGGAATTTTCACGTGAACCGAAGGACGGCGTTCAGGCGCCCCTGCCTGCTCGCTTTACGTGCGCAGGCCACGGCGGTGGAAGTAGACCTGCTCGGCGATGCGCCGCGTGGCCCCCGTGTGCAGCAGTGCGTTGAGCGGCCAGTCGGCCTGCAGATGGTCCATCGCCCAGCGCAGCAGGCGCTTGCCATGGAATGCCGGCGCCACCTGCCGCGCCACCCGTTCCGCTTCCGGCCCTTGCCCACGCAGATGGCGGGAAATCGCCTCGCCGACCGCCCAGCCGTGCCGCCACGAGGAGTGGATGCCGCCGGCGGACAGCGGCGAGACGATGCCTGCCGCGTCGCCGGTCAGGATCACGCGTTGGCCGGTGAAGGGCCCATCCGGCCGGCCGCACGGGACCAAGCCGGCGCGGGTGGCCGAGGGACGCGCCGAAGGCGGAATGCCGACCACATTGCGCACGTGGTCGAGGAAGCCATCGATATCCGGCGGCCGTACCTGTTGCGGGTCATGACGCAGCGCCAATCCCACCTGCAGCCCGGTCGGATTCTGCGCGACCCAGCCGATGTAGCCCGGTGCGTAGCGCTTGCTGACGAAGCAATGCAGTGCATCGCCCTGCGACACCTGCAGGCCGGCGAACTCACGCTCGACGCCGTAGAGGCTGTCACGCACCTGGCCAAGCCCGGTGCGTTGTGCCACGCGTGAGCGTGCGCCGTCAGCGCCAACCAGATAGGCGCATCGCCCTGCCCCATCCACCTGCCAGCCGTCACCACTGCGATGGGCGTCGGTAAAGGACTGCTGCAGGCGCAGGTCGACGCCGTTCGCATGCAGCTCGCTGGCCAGCCAGCGCATCAGGTTCGGCGTATCGGTGGTGAGGAAGTAATAGCCCGGTGCGGCCAGCAACACGCTGCGAAGGTTCGGCGCATACAGGCGCACGTTTGCGACCCGGTCCACCAGATGTTCGGGCATGCGCCCCAACCAGGTCTCCTCCATCGCTTCTTTCACCACGATACCGGTGGTGTGCAGGCGCTCGCCGGGGTCGACCTTGCGTTCCAGCACGCAGACGCGCAGACCGTACTGCGCGGCGGCCAAGGCGCAGGCGGCACCGGCGAAACTGGCGCCGACGATGACCACATCGTGGTCGTAAGCAGAGGATTGATGAGGCATCGCGGCATCGCCGGGCTGGAACGGAGATACAGCTTCGCGAGCACGCGTGGTGAGGCGATGGGGTGGCGGTGAAGCAGGGATGAAGTGCCCTGCACACAAACGAAAAAACGCTCCCTTCCGGGAGCGTTCTTCTTGAATCTGGAGCGGGAAACGAGACTCGAACTCGCGACCTCAACCTTGGCAAGGTTGCGCTCTACCAACTGAGCTATTCCCGCTTGGGAGGCGAAATTCTACCTGTTCCAAGGATGGCGTCAAGCGGTTTTTCCGGGGCCTGCGAGGCGCCTTGCACCGCGTATCCATGCATGGCGTGGATCTACCACGGCATCCCCGCAAACCGATGGATCCGCACCATCCGTGGACGCAGCATTTCCAGTAGGTCCACGCCATGCGGGGATAGGCGCATCGATGGGGTCAGAGCCCTTTCCTTCGGAAAGGGATCCGACCCCGGGGCTCAGACCCCGGGCTCAGTTGCCCAGCTTCTTCTGCCGCGCACGCTCGCGCGCAGCGCGCTCATCGTCGCGCAGGCTCGGCCAGGCGGCGTGCAGGTACTGCAGGCCCGACCACAGGGTCAGCACGGCGGCAATGGCCAGAGTCCAGTCGCCGATATGGAACACCGGCCAGCCCATCCAGATGTCTTCCACCGGCACGTTCGGGGCCACCGAATACAGCAGGCACAACAGCGCGACCATCTGCGCGGTGGTCTTGACCTTGCCGATCATCGCCACGCGCACCTTCGCGCGCTGGCCCAGCTCGGCCATCCATTCGCGCAGCGCCGACACCGCGATCTCGCGGCCGACGATGACCGCCGCCCAGAACGCCATCCACGGCGTCGGGTGACCCTGCACGATCAGGAACAGCGCCACCGCTACCATCAGCTTGTCCGCGACCGGGTCGAGGAAGGCGCCAAAGGCCGACTCCAGCTGGTAACGGCGTGCGATCCAGCCATCGAGCCAGTCGGTGATCGCGGCCAGGCCGAAGATCGCCGCCGAAGCGAAGTTGGTCCAGGTGTAGGGCAGGTAGAACACCAGCACCAGCACCGGGATCATCACGATCCGCAACAACGTCAGCCAGGTGGGCAGGGTCAACTTCATGCTTGCGTGCTTCTCTCTCTACTCGGCCGCATCAGGCGTGGCCAACCCGTGCAGGTTAGCGTAGATACGTGCCGCGAGGGCGTCATTGATGCCTTCCACCTTGGCGATTTCCGCTTCGCCAGCGGCTTTCAGGCCCACCAGACCGCCGAAATGCTTGAGCAGGCTGGCGCGGCGGCGCGGCCCGATGCCGGGGATATCCTCCAGCTTGCTGGTCATCCGCGCCTTCTGGCGGCGCCCCCTGTGGCCGGTGATGGCGAAGCGATGCGCCTCGTCGCGCACCTGCTGGATGAACTGCAGCGCCGGGCTGGCCGCGCCCGGGCGCAGCTCGCGGCCATCGGGCATCACCAGCGCTTCGTGGCCGGCACGGCGCTCCACGCCCTTGGCCACGCCCACCAGCAGCACGCCTTCCACGCCCAGATCGGCCAGTGCGGCCTGGGCCTGCGACAGCTGGCCGGCGCCACCGTCGATCAGCAGCACGTCCGGCAGCACGCCCTGCTCTTCCACTGCGCGGCGGAAACGGCGGTCGATGGCCTGGCGCATGGCGGCGTAGTCGTCGCCCGGCTCGATGCCGCTGATGTTGAAGCGGCGGTACTGCGCGCGCACCGGGCCGGCGGCGTCGAACACCACGCACGAGGCTACGGTGGCCTCGCCCAGGGTGTGGCTGATATCAAAACACTCGACACGCTTGACCGGCTCGGCCAGGCCCAGCATCTCGCGCAGCGCATCGCTGCGCGCGTGCTGCGCATTGCGGCTGTTGAGTTCGGTGGCCAGGGTCAGCTGCGCGTTGCGGCTGGCCAGTTCCACATAGCCGGCGCGCTCGCCGCGCACGTTCCACTTCAGCTGCACCTTGCGCTCGGCCGAGGCCGACAGCGCGGCGACAAGGAGGTCGGCATCGGGAATCTCGCGATCCAGCAGGATTTCGCGCGGTGGCTCGAATTCGATGTAGTACTGCGAAACGAAGGCCGCCAGCACTTCCTCCGGGCTTTCCTCGCCATTGGTGCGCGGGAAGAACGGGCGGGTACCGAGGTTGCGGCCATCACGGAAGGCCAGCAGCAGCACGCAGGCCTGCGAGCCCTGCATGGCCACGGCCAGCACATCGAGGTCCGCGGCGCGGCCATCCACGTACTGGCGGGTCTGCATGCTGCGCAGCGAGGAGATCAGGTCGCGCAGGCGCGCGGCCTGCTCGAACTCCAGCGCCTCGCTGGCGGCCTGCATCTGCTCGCCCAGTTCGCGGGTCAGCTCGTCACTCTTGCCTTCCAGGAACAGGGCGGCGCGGCGCACCGACTCGGCGTACTCCGGCGCCGGGACCAGCTCCACGCAGGGCGCGCTGCAACGCCCGATCTGGTATTGCAGGCACGGTCGCGAACGGTTGCGGAACACGCTGTCCTCGCAGCTGCGCAGCTTGAACAGCTTGTGCATCAGGTTCAGCGTCTCGCGCACGGCGGTGACGCCGGGATACGGCCCGAAGTAGCGCCCGGGAATGGCACGCGGGCCACGATGCAGTGCGATGCGCGGCCAGTCCTCGCGGGTCAGCAGCACATGCGGGTAGGTCTTGTCGTCACGCAGCGAGACGTTGTAACGCGGCGACAGCGACTTGATCAACTGGTTTTCCAGCAGCAACGCCTCGGCTTCCGAGCGCGTCACGGTCACGTCCATGCGCGTGATCTGCGAGATCATCGACATGATCCGCGCGTTCTTCGGGCTGCCGTTGAAATAGCTGCCGACACGGTTGCGCAGCGCGCGCGCCTTGCCCACGTACAGCAGGGTGTCGTCGGCGGCGTACATGCGGTACACGCCAGGGGCGGTGCTGAGCTGGGCCGCGAAGGCCTTGCCGTCGAAGGCCGGGGCGGGAACGTCGGTCATTCGCTGATCGGGACTTCGCTGAGCACGCCGCTGTCGGGGTCGAATCGCAGCACGGCATGGGCGTCAGTCTCGGCGATCCACACCGCACCGGCGCCCACCGCCAATCCGGCCGGGCCATGCAGGCGGCGCGGCAGCGGCTGGGTGGTCAGTTCACCGCCGCCCAGGCGCAGCGTGCGCAGGCGACCGTTGCCGGTATCGGCAATCCACAGCAGCGGAGCGTCCGCGCTCAATGCGATCGCCTGCGGATACTGCAGGCTGGCCTGCGCACGCGGGCCGTCTTCGCTGCCGAAGCGCCAGGGCCCCTGCCCGACCAGCGTCTGCACCAGGTCGCCGCGCAGTTGCAGTGCACGGATCGAGGATCCCAAGGCGTCGGCGACGTACAACACCTGCTGCACCACGGCCAGCGCAGTCGGTTGGGCAAAGGCAGCCAGGTGGCCGCTGCCGTCACGCTCGTCGATGGAACCACTGCCGGCGCGCCATTGCAGGCTGCGCTGGCCCAGGTGGTAGCTCCAGATGCGGTTGTCGCCGGCCATCGCGATGTGCAGCTGGTTGTCGGCGATGGCCAGGCCGACAGGATGGTCCAGCGAGACCTGCCGCGCCTGCGCCACCGGACCTTCCATCGGCGCACCGGGACGTCCGTTGCCACACAGCGTGTCGACGATGCCGGTCAGCAGGTTGATGCGGCGCACCGCATGGTTGCCGGTGTCGGCGACGTACAGCGAATCGCGCTCCAGCACCAGCGCCTGCGGGCGGTGGAACGCCGCTTCGGCCAGGTTGCCGTCCATGAAATCGGCGGTACCGAGGCCGAACTGGCGCAGGATGCGGCCGCCATGGCTGCATTCGAGAATGCGGTGGTGGCCACTGTCGGCGATGTACAGGCGTTCGGTGCTGACCGCCAGGCCCAGCGGGAACCGCAGCGCCTGGCGTGGTTCCGGATGCAGTTCGCTGCCGCCGCGCGGCGGCGCCGAAGGCGCGCCCTGGCACAGCGTGTTCAGGGCGCGCTCCAGTTCACCGGGTGCTCCCTGCCCGACCAGCCGCTGCTGCTCGCGGCCCTGCGCGTCCAGCAGCACCACGGTCGGCCAGGCGGTAACGCCGAAGCGGCGCCAGCCATCCCAATCGGCATCGAGCAGTACGGGCATGGCCAGGCCCTGGCGGCGCAGCAGCTTCAGTGCGGCACTGGCGTCGCGCTCGAAATCGAAGCGCGGCACCTGCAGCACCAGCGGCTGCAGCTTGCCGGGGTGGCGCGACAGCCATTGGCCGAACTCGGCCAGGCGTTGCGCACTCCAGGCGGAGGCCGCATTGACGAACAGCAGCGCGACCGGCCGGCCGCGCAGTTCGGTCAGGGTGCAAGGAGTGGCATTGAGCCAGGTGGCGAACTCGGGCAGGTCCGGGACGGGCTGGACGTTCATGACCCGATTATGCCGGAGTCGGCGTCATGCAACAGTCGTGCCACCGCACGTTTTGCAGCATCGTCGACCAGCGACCAGACCTGTTCGAAATGATCGCTGCCGCCGGTGTAGGGGTCGGGGATGGCTACCCGCCCCTGAACGCCCGACCAGGGCAGGTACAACGCCAGCCGTTCACGCTGGGCCGCCGACGCCAGGCGCCCGGCATCACGCAGGTTGGCCTCGTCGGCACACAGGATCCAGTCGAAACGGTCGAAATCCACGTCCTGCAGCTGGCGTGCGCGCAGGCCGCCGATGTCCACGCCGTGCCCGGCCGCGCAGGCGATCGCGCGGCGGTCCGGCGGCTCGCCCACGTGCCAGTCGCCGGTGCCAGCCGAATCAACCTGCACCCGCCCGGCCAGCGGCGAGGCATCCAGGCGTGCGCGCAGCGCGCCTTCGGCCATCGGCGAACGGCAGATGTTGCCGAGGCAGACGAGCAGCAGCCTCATCGCGCGGTCGTCGCCTGCAGCAACGCCTCGGCCCGTTCCAGGTCCTCGGGCGTGTCGATGCCCGGCGGGAACGGTTCGGGCGAGATCGCCACGCTGATCGGGTAGCCTGCCTCCAGCACGCGCAGCTGCTCCAGCGATTCGACCTGCTCCAGCTGGCCCGGCGGCATCGCCGCGAACTGCTGCAGGAAGCCGGCGCGATAGCCGTAGATGCCGATGTGGCGCAACCAGTGGTGGCCGTCCGGCAGCGTGTCGCGGCTGCGTGCGAAGCCGTCGCGGTGCCAGGCGATCGGCGCGCGGCTGAAGTACATCGCCTCGTTGCGCACGTTGCGCACCAGCTTCACCACGTTCGGGTCGAACAGGGTGTGCGCGTCCTCGACGGTCGTGGCGAGAGTCGACATCGTCGCAGTGCCTGCGACCAGCGCATCGGCCACCGCACGGATACCGGCCGCCGGTGCGAACGGTTCGTCGCCCTGCAGGTTGACCACCACCGTGTCATCGGCCCAGCCGGCAATGCGTGCGCATTCGGCCAGGCGATCAGTGCCGGAGGCGTGCGTGGTCGCGGTCATCGCCACCTTCACTTCGGCCAGCCCGGACAGCGCATCGGCAATGCGCTGATCGTCGGTCGCTACCCAGACTTCACGGGCACCGGCCTGCAGCGCGCGGCGCGCCACATGCAGCACCAGCGGCTCGCCGCCCAGCGGGCGCAACGGCTTGCCCGGCAGCCGCGAGGCGGCATAGCGGGCCGGAATGGCGACGACGAATTCAGTCATGCAGGCGGTACTCGGCAGGCTCGTTACAACGGGAATGCGGGCAGCAGCGCGTGAATGCAAGCGCCGCCGCGCCACTCAGTTCGGCCGCAGCTTGTCCAGGCGATCGGTCAGCGCCACCCAGAACGCCGCGGGCAGCTCGGCGCGCAACGGAACCGCGTAGTGCCAGTCGTTGCCGAACGCACGGCATTTCACCGCGTCCTTCTCGGTCATCAATACCGGCAGCTGGCTGCCGAAGGACAGGTCCTGCGGCTGGTAGGCCTGGTGGTCGGCGAACGCATGCGGCACCACGCCGATCCCGCGCGCGCGCAACATGTCGAAGAAGCGCTGGGGATGGGCAATGCCGGCCACCGCATGCACGCGCTGGCCCTTGAAGTACGCCAGCGGGCGAGCGCGGCCACCGGCCAGCGGCTGTGCACTGTCGATGTGCAGCGCCATCGGCCACTGGCCGAAGCCACAGGCCTGCGCTGCGGTTTCCTCATCGGCCTGGCCGAGGTTGACCACCCGGAAATCGCATTCGCTGGCGCGGCTGACCGGCTCGCGCAACGGCCCGGCCGGAATCATCCGGCCATTGCCATAGCGACGCTGCGCATCGACCACTTCGATCTCGATGTCGCGCGCCAGGCGGTAGTGCTGCAGGCCATCGTCGCAGACGATCACATCGCAGCCGGCCTCGACCAGCGCCTTGCCGGCGGCGACACGGTCGCGGTCCACGCGCACCGGCACACCGGTCTTCCAGGCGATCAGCACCGGCTCGTCACCGCCCTTGGCAGTTGGCGTGTCGGCCTGCACCCACAGCGGCTTGTCGGCGTCTTCGCGACCATAACCACGGCTGGCCACGCCCGGCTTCCAGCCGGCCGCGCGCAGGCGCTCGACCAGGGCAATGGTCAGCGGCGTCTTGCCGGTACCACCGGCGGTGATGTTGCCGACCACGATGACCGGCACCGGCAGCGAGTGGCGCTTGCGCCAGCCACGCCGATAGGCGCGCCGGCGCAGCGCGGTGACACCTGCGTACAGCGGCGCCAGCAGGCGCATCGTCCACGGAACGGGGCTGCCGTCGTACCAGTACGCCGGGGTCTGGGTACCCTTGCCGGCCATCAGTCCTGCCTTTCGCGGAACTGCATGCTGTGCAGATGCTGGTAAAGGCCGCCCAGTTCGAGCAGCTCCTTGTGGGTGCCACGTTCAACGATGCGGCCATGGTCCATCACCAGCACCTGGTCGGCATGCTCGATGGTCGACAGGCGGTGCGCGATGACCAGCGTGGTGCGTTCCGGCATCAGGCGCTGCAGCGCATCCTGCACCAGGCGCTCGGATTCGTTGTCCAGCGCCGCAGTGGCTTCGTCGAGGATCAGGATCGGCGCGTCGCGCAGGATCGCGCGGGCAATCGCCAGGCGCTGGCGCTGGCCACCGGACAGCAGCGCGCCATTCTCGCCGACCGGGGTCTGCAGCTGCTGCGGCATGCGTGCGATGAACTCCCAGGCATTGGCCGCTTCGGCCGCCGCACGGATCTGCTCATCGGTCGCCTCCATGCCGTAGGCGATGTTGGCCGCGATGGTGTCATCGAACAGCATCACCTTCTGCCCGACGATCGCCACCTGCCGGCGCAGGTCGGCCAGCGGATAGTCATCCAGGGCCACGCCATCGAGGGTGATGACGCCGCCACTGGGCTCGTAGAAGCGCGGAACCAGCCGGATCAGGCTGGTCTTGCCGCTGCCGGAACGGCCGACGATGGCCGTCACCGTGCCCGGCCTGGCAACGAAACTGATGTCGTCCAGGGCAATGCCGCTGTCTTCGCGGTAGCGCAGCATGACGTGGTCGAACGCCAGTTCGCCGCGCACGCGCTGCACTCGGTGCTGGCCCTCATCACGCTCCACCGGCATGTCGAGGATGCCGAACAGGCGCTCGGCGGCGGAGACGCCGCGCGAAATCGAGGTCTGTACGCTGGTCAGTCGGCGCAGCGAGGGAATGATGGCCATCATCGAGGTCATCAGGCCCATGAACTGGCCGGCATTGAGGCGGCCGGCCAGGGCTTCGCGGGTCGACACCCAGACAATCACCGCCAGCGCCAGTGCGGCCAGGAACTGCACCACGCTGGACGCGGCGGCGCGGGTGACCTCGACCTTCATGTTCAGCGCCAGCATGCGGTTGGCCAGGCGCGAGTAGCGCGAGATCTCATGCTGCTGGGTGCCGTGCACCTTCACTTCCTGCTGCGCGGCCAGCGACTGCTCGGCAGTCTGCGCCATCGTGCCCATGCCGTCCTGGATGCCGCGGCTGATGCGACGGTAGCGCTTGCCCACGTAGGACACGATGCCGCCGATCAGCGGCACCACCAGCAGCATCGCCAGGGTCACCTTGACGCTCATCTGCAGCATCACCGCCAGCATCGCGATGATGGTGAGGGTATCGGCGACCACGGTCTTCAGCGCGTCGGCACTGGCCTGGGTGACCTGTTCCGTATCGAAGTTGAGGCGGCTGACCATTACCGGCGTCGCTTCGGTATCGAAGTGCGACGACGGCAGGTGCAGGTACTTCTGCAGCACCTGCTCACGCAGGTCGCGGACCACGCTGCGGCCGGTCTTGGCCAGCGTGTAGTCGCTGACCCAGGTGGCCAGGCTGCGCATCAGGAACAGGCCGAGGATGGTCAGCGGCAGCACCACGGCCGCGCGCGGCTGCGGATCGACGAAACCTTCGTTGACCAGCGGCTCCATCAGCTTGGTGAAGTGGTAGCCGGCGAGGGCTTCGACCACCATGGCGATGACCGCGCCCACCATGAACACCCAGTAGGTGCGGGTGTAGCCCAGCAGACGTTTGTAGATCGGCCACACCGGCGCGTGATGGGAACTCATGGACGCACCTCTGGCGCAGTTGCAATGGCGATACGACGGAAACCGAGCTGACCGAGCGCGTCCTGCGCAGTCACCACGGCCTGGTAGGGAGTACGCGCGTCGGCGCGCAGCAGCACGGGCTGGCTGCGATCACTGCCGGCGACGGCGGCGATGGTCTGCTTGACGGACTCGACATCGCTGCGCAGCACTTCCTGGTCATTGATGAAATAACGGCCTTCGGCGTTGATCAGCACGCTGAGCGAACGCGGCGGCTCGTTGTTGGGCTGCTGGCTGGCGGTGGGCAGCTGCACCTGCAACGTCGAGCGCGCATCGAAGGTGGTGGTGACCACGAAGAAGATGATCAGCACCAGGATGACGTCGATCAGCGGGACCAGATCGATATGCGGCTCATCCTGGGATCGGTCATTGCCGATACGCATCGATCAGGCCTTCGCCGCAGCGGCGTTGGCCGGGCGCGCCGACGGGGACGGGTTCATCACCCCCGGGCGGCCGTCGAGCGTATCCAGCAGGGCGCTGGCCTCCTGTTCCATCTCCACCACGTAGCCGTGGATGCGGCCCTTGAAGTAGCGATGGAACATCAGTGCCGGGATGGCCACGATCATGCCGGTGGCGGTGCACACCAGGGCCTTGCCGATGCCACCGGCCAGCTGGTTCACATCACCCACGCCATGGTCGAGGATGCCCAGGAACATCTGGATCATGCCGATCACGGTGCCGAGCAGGCCCAGCAGCGGGCCGGCCGAAGCGATGGTGCCCAGCGCGTTGAGGAACCGCTCCATGCGGTGCACCAGGTGACGGCCGGTATCCTCGATGCGCTCGCGGATCTGGTCGCGCGGGCGGTTGCGGGCTTCCAGCGCGGCCGCCAGCAGCGCGCCCAACGGCGAGTTGGCACGCAGGGTCTGCAGGTGCGCCGGGTCAAGCTTGCCGCGCGCGGCCCAGTTGCGCACTTCCTGGCCGAGGCCGGGCGGCAGCACCTCCGTTCGCCGCAGGGACCAGAAACGCTCCAGGATGATCGCCAAAGCCAGTACGCCCAACAGCAGCAGCGGCACCATCGGCCAGCCACCGGCCTTGACCAGTTCCCACACGTTTCAACCCTCCGGCCCAACGGCCGCTTGTTCGATCGGCGATAGGATAGCAGCCGACCGCGCCCGCCCAGCGGCATCCCACCACCGGGATGCATGGATGCGCTGTTCACGCAGCTGCAGCCCTTGTGCACCAAGCCATACGCGGATCGCCCCGGACTCCGCAGTGGACACCACCTCGGCGCCCTGCGCCTGCCAGCGCCGGACCACGTCCTTGCGCGGGTGGCCGAAACGGTTCTGGTGGCCGGCCGAGACCAATGCCAGCCGGGCTGACACCGCCGCCACCCAGGGCGCGCTGGAGCTGCCGCCACTGCCATGGTGCGGCACCAGCACCACATCCGCCTTCAGCGCCGCCGCAGACGCCCGCAACAGCGCCTGTTCGGCCGGACGGCCGATGTCCCCCGGCAACAGGACCACGCCATGGGCACCGGCCACGCGCAGCACGCAGCTGTCTTCGTTTTCGGCCCGCTGGCTGCCGGCATCCGGGTGCAGCACCTGGAAATCGACGCCATCCCAGTGCCAGCGCAGGCCGCGCTGGCAACGGCCGGCCCCGGCGATCGTACTTCCCGGCGGCGCCAGCAATGGCAGCCCCGGCAGCTGAAGACGCAGGCTCGGCAGGTTGCCGGCATGATCGAGATCGTCGTGGCTGAGCAGCACCCGCTCGGGCGGCGCCTGGCCCAGGGCCCGCAGTGACGGAACCAGGACCCGCTCGCTGCCCTCGCCCCCGTTCGGCGGCCCCACGTCGTACCAGAGGGCATGCCGCGCAGTACGCAGCAACACCGCCGTGCCCTGGCCGACGTCATGCACCAGCAGCTCCAGCTCCCCCTCGGCCGGGCGCTCACGCGCCGGCCACAGCAGCGGCAGGCACAGCAGCAGGCCAGCCAGCCAGCCCCCGGCCCCCCGTGGCAGCAGCCACCAGAACACCCCCAGCAGCGCCGCCGGCACCGCCCAGGCCGGCGCCTCGGCCAGCCACCACATCGCCTGCGGGTGCGCCGCCAGTGGCTGCAGGGCCTGCCAGCTGATCTCGAACAGCCACGCCGCCGCGCGCCACGCCCAGCACCCAGCACCGTCGTGCAGCGCCTGCAGGGCGGTGCCCAGCAGCGACAGGGGCACCACCAGCAATGTCCACCACGGGATGACCGGCAGGTTCACCAGCGGCCCCAGCCAGGCGGTGCCACCGAACAAGGCGATGCCCAGCGGCAACAGGCCGACGCTGGCCACCCCTTGTGCGGCCAGGAACCCGCGCAGGTTGGCGGCCACCCCGCGCGGACGTCCCTGCGGCAAGCACCACACCAGCCACAGTACGCCGCCGAAGCTGAGCCAGAAGCCCGCTGACAGCACCGACAGGGGCGCCGGCAGCAGCAGCGCCAGCGCCGCCAGCGCAAGCCCCTGCACGAGACCGAGCGGGCGCCGCCCGCTGCGCGCCAGGGCCACCAGCCCGATCATCAGTGCCGTGCGCACGGTCGGCAATTCACCACCGGCCAGCACCGCATAGCCCGCTGCGGACAGCGCCGCGGCGCAGGCCGCCGCCTGTGGACGTGGCCAATGCCGGGCCAGCAGGGGGCACAGCCACCACAGCCCTCGGCACAGCAACGCCCCCAGCCCCGCCACCACCCCGACATGAAATCCGGAAATGGCCACCAGATGGGTCAGCCCCAGCGCCCGCAGCTGATCCCAATCGGTGTCGGACAGGCCACGCGTGTCGCCCAGGGCGAGCGCCTGCACGAAACGGGCGGCCGGATGGGCCACTTGCATCGCGATGGCGGCGCTGGTGCGCTCACGCCATGCAGGCAGGCCATGTCCGGCCTGCAGCTCACGCGCGCTGGCCGGCGCCCTCACCGTTCCAGTGCCGGCTACGCCACGCAGCAGCGCATGACGCTCACTGTCAAAACCCCCGGGATTGATCCGCGAGCGAGGGGCCCGCACACGCAGCGCCAGCTGCCACTGCGCACCGGCCAGGACCTGCCTGCGCCGCCCCTCGGCAGCGGCGCTGGACCTGCCTTGCCAGCCGTCGTTCCAGGTGACCTGCAGGCGCTTGCCGCGCAGCGATGGCAGTTCGCGGCTCTCGCTGACCTGCAGCAGGAAGCGGGTGTGCGCGGCCCGATGATCCGGCAGATCGATGACCCGGCCACTGACCACTACATCCCGAGCCGGTTGGCCCGGTGGCAGCTGGTCCTGCATTGCCCAGTGCCCGTGCATCGACGTCCATCCGGCACCGAGCAGCATGACCGCCGGCAGGCGCCCCCGCCATCGCAGGCCCCACCCGGCCATGCCAAGCACGATCATCACCGTGCAGACCCACAGCGGCGGCAGCTGCGACAGCTGCACGCAGCCCAACGCCCCCAGTGTGAGCGCCCCAGCGGTGCCACTGCCCAGCAAGGGAGACGGGGAGCGCTCGATGGCCATGAGGCCAGCCTGCCGCTGCCGGCGGCAGGTTGCCTATCGGGACTTGCCCCGCAAACGCGTCAGCGCCGCGCGCTGCCGCGATGGAAATTGACCCGGAAGCTTGCGCCGCCGCCCGCGGCCTCACCGACACTGACCGAGCCGCCATGGTGCTGCACGATCTCCTTCACCAGGTGCAGGCCAAGGCCACTGCCGCTGCCCGCCGCGCGCAGGCGATGGAACGGCTCGAAGATCGCCTCGCGGTCGCCTACTGGAATGCCCGCGCCCTGGTCGCTGACTTCCAGCAACCCGCGCGTGTCCAACCGCACACAGATGGTGCCACGGCCACCACCATGCACGATCGCGTTGTGTACCAGATTGGCAATCACCCGCCCCAGCGCCAGGCTGTCACCGTGGATCCACACCGGCGCTTCCGGCGCGTCCACTTCGAATCCATAGCCGGCGCCCACCACCAACGGCGCCAGGTCCGCGGCTGCCTCACGCACCAGCAGGGCCAGGTCCAGCCGCTGCAATGCGCCGACATTGCGGTCAAGCCGCTGCAGATCAAGCAGGTGCTCGGCAACATTGCCCAGCCGCGCCACGTCGGTCAGCAACTGCGATTTCAGCTCGCCCTGCGGCAGCTGCGACAGGCGCGCCTGCACCACGGCGATCGGCACGCGCAGCTCGTGCGCTGCGTCGGCAAGGAACTTGTCGCGCGCGGCGTAGCCCTGCTGCACCTTGTCGATGGCATCGTTGAACGCTTCCACCAGCGGCGCCACTTCCGTGGAGACCAGCCGCGCATCCAGCCGCGCACCGGGCTGGCCGATGTCCAGCTCCTTGGCCTGCTGCGCGGAACGGCGCACACCGCGCATGGCACGGTGGATCACGGTCGGCATCACCAGCAGGGTGACCACGATCAGTGGCAGGAAGAACCACAGGCCGATCAGGCGCAGCACCATCAGCGCACCGTCCAGCAGCCCGCCCTTGGGTGCTCCACCGACCATCACGGTGATGCGGCGCCCATCCTCGTTGCGGATCATCACCCGCGCCACGTCCAGGTAGGGCGGTACCAGCGAACCCAGCTCGGTGGCACCCACGGTCGGCAGCCGCGCGAGCATCGGCGCGTGGATCGCGGGGATGGTGCCGCGCTCGAGCCACATGCCCTTGTCATCCACCGCGGCGAACCAGAGATTTCCCCCGGCGTTGGCATCGAGCTTGTCCCAGCGCGCCTGGTCCAGCACCAGGCGGCCGTCTTCGCTGTGCACCGCCTTGGCCACCGCCTCGGCAACGAACATGTCCATGCCCCAGGAGTCCTTGTCACCCCAGGTCAGGATCAGCGCGACCACCGCGAACAGTACGGTGAAGGCCTGCGCCAGGAACAGGCGCCAGGCCAGGCCAAGGGTGATCGAACGGATCGGACGGGCCATCTCAGGCCTCCGCCAGCAGGTAGCCGACGCCCCGTAT
Source organism: Stenotrophomonas muris (assembly GCF_052751275.1). Taxonomy (NCBI): domain Bacteria; kingdom Pseudomonadati; phylum Pseudomonadota; class Gammaproteobacteria; order Lysobacterales; family Lysobacteraceae; genus Stenotrophomonas; species Stenotrophomonas muris. Next base: position 2,168,384 of record NZ_CP199879.1, read on the forward strand.
CACGTGGATCTCGACGCCGGCACCGGCCTGCTGCAGTGCCTTGCGCAGCTTGGAGATGTGCGCGTCGAGCGCATTGGACTGGATCTCATCGTCGAAACCGTACACCGCAGCCTCCAACGCACTGCGGGTGACCGTGCGCCCCTGCCGCATCGCCAATGCCTGCAGCACCAGTACCTGCCGACGTGGCAGCGCCAGAGGCTGGCCCTCCACCTGCGCCTGCAGCGATTCGAAATCGAACTCGAGCCGCCCCAGCCGCAGGCTCGGTGTCACCATCGCCGAAGGCCTGCGCGATACCGCGCGGATGCGCGCCATCAGTTCCTCGATCGCCACCGGCTTGACCAGATAGTCGTCGGCACCGACGTCCAGGCCTTCGACCTTGTCCGACAGCGTGCCCTTGGCGGTCAGCATGATCACCGCCAGGTTCGGCCGCAGCGCACGCGCCGTCGCGACGAATCCGGCGCCATCGCCATCGGGCAGCTGGCGATCGAGCAGCAGCAGCTGGTGCACCGGTTCGCGCAACGCGAGCGCGGCCTCGGCCAGGCTGCCGACCACGTCGGCGACCACGCCCTGCCGCTCCAGGCCCGATTGCAGGGCGCGGGACAGATCAGGATCGTCTTCGACCAGGAGGATGCGCATCAGGAACTCGTCTGCCGGAAACGCTGCCGATCATAGTGCCTGGCGCCAGGGTTTTGCGCCCATGCGTGCCGATCACGCGGGCGCAATGTTCTGACAATGTTGCCCCCTCACCATGCGCAGCCATCCTCCGCAACGTGGCTGATCGATGCCGTCGCTGTCCCCGACCCTGCTGCGCCCGCTGCTGTTCACCGCTGCCCTCGGCGTGCCGTTGCTCGCCCACGCTGCCGAGCAGAACCCGGGCGTACAGGCCGGCATCAGCGCTGGCGCGACCTCCGGTGCGTACGCGCACTACGACGTCAAACCGCTGGTGGTACCGGCCATTGCCTGGCAGGGCGAGCGCTTCTTCGCCAGCCCCGGCTCGCTGGGCATGTACCTCTACAAGGGCCAGGGACTGCGCCTGTCGGCGGCGGTCACGCCCTACACGCTGCGCTTCAAGACCGACGACGTGAACGATGCTCAGCTGCGCCGCCTGCACAGCCGGCAGATGTCGGCCATGGCCGGCATCAACGGCGAGTACAGCGCCGACTGGGGCATGGTCGAGGCCAGCGTGATGCGCGAAGTGACCGGCCATGGCGGCGGTTTCGAGTCGCGCCTGCATTACAGCTACCCGATCCAGGCGGGTCGCTTCACCTGGGTGCCGCGGGCGGGCGTGGTGCACTCCAGTGCACGGCTGCTCGACTACTACTACGGCATCAGCGATGAAGAAGCCCTGCGCTCGGGCCTTGCCGCCTACCGCCCCGGCAGCACCACGTCGCCGAGCCTGCAGATCACGGTCAGCACGCCACTGGGCACCAAATGGCGCGCCACCGGCGTGGTGGCCAACCAGTGGTTCGGTGATGCAGTGAAGGACAGCCCGATGGCACGACGTGGCACGCAGACGTCGGCCTTCGTTTCCCTGATGCGCTCGTTCTGAGCGAGCGCCCCCCTACGGACAAGGACCCCCATGGCCTCCGTCTCCTCCGCCACCGAAGCCCACGCGATCCTGCGCGCGCCCGACCTGGACAGCGCCGAGCGCGTCTATCTGGGACTGATGCCCGACCTCGAACATGTGAATGCACTGGCACGCCGTGCAGTGGGCCTGTCACGCGTTGCGGACGCGGCACGCGGCTATGCGTTGTCGATGACCCTGGTTGGACTGCGCCTGCAGGAACTGGAGATGGGCGAGCCGACGGCCAGGGAACACCGCCAGGCAACCCTGCGCAGCCTGCGCCAGGCCTTCAGCGCCTGACGGCACATGCACGGACACTGCCGCCGCACCCTTGCCGCGGCACCCGTATTCACTGCATCAGCAGCCAAGCCCACGCGGTAGCGTCGCTCAGCGCAGCGTGGTCCACGCCAGCAGCGCGCACAGGATCGCCACCCAGATCACTGCCTTGAACGTGCCTTCCAGCATGTTGCCGCCGAACAGGCGTTCCAGGAACGGATTGGGCCTGGACACCGGGGCGTGATCGCTCATGCGGCAGCTCGCTGAAGTGACGGCGCGGTTGCGCGGTAGCGCCGAGTCTACGCCTGCGCGTCCCGGATTCATCGCCGCCTGCCCGCCTTTGGCGGCGCAATCCCCGTCTTCGTCGCAGGCCGGCTGCGGTGCCCGGCCGGCCATGCCAGCCTGCACGCACTTTCCCGCTGGAGCACCGTGCCATGCCGATGCTTGCCCTGGTCCTGCTGTTCTCCAGCCTGTTCGGCGACGGCAGCGGGCCCACCGAGGATGCCCTGCGCAGCCAGATCCTGCGCACCGAAGGACCGCAGGACACGCATGAAGCGCTGCCCCTGCAGCTCTATCACCTGCGCCAGGACCGCGTGCTGCGCCTGGGCAGCCAGCAACTGGCAGGCGACCATGGCGGCAGCCCGCACGCTGCGCTGGCCCGGGCAGGTGTAGCGCAGCTGTGGGAACGCGTCGATGGCCACTGGCGGATCCAGCGTTCGATCACCATCACCCACTGATTTCACGCCACTGAACCTGCAGGAATGTGGCTTCGCGGGAACGCCGGGGTCCTGCCCCTGGAAAGAAAAAAAGCCGGCCCCAGGGCCGGCTTTCATCGTTTCCACCGCTTCACCGGCAACGCCGGGAACAGGTGGTGGGCGGTACAGGGTTCGAACCTGTGACCCCTACCATGTCAAGGTAGTGCTCTACCGCTGAGCTAACCGCCCATCTTGTTCTTGCCGCCCGAAGGCTGGCCTTGTTACGTAAAAACCCGGCGCCAGGGCCGGGCTTTGCAGTTCACGAGAGCCCTTTTGCGAGGACTTCGTGGTGGGCGGTACAGGGTTCGAACCTGTGACCCCTACCATGTCAAGGTAGTGCTCTACCGCTGAGCTAACCGCCCGTTTTGCTTCTGCATTTCCGCGATTGCGTCGGTGCAGGCCGCGTATATTACGGATGCCGGCAGGGAAGCGCAACACTTTTGTGAAGATGATGCTGCACTGCCGCGTTCAGCCCAGGCTGGCTTCCTTCAGCTGGCGGATCTGGTCACGCACGCGCGCGGCATCCTCGAATTCCAGATCCTTGGCGTGCTGGTACATCTGCTGTTCCAGCGCCTTGAGACGGACAGCCAGCTGCGCCGGCGACAGCGAACGATAGTCGGTCGCCTCTTCGGCCACGCCCGCCCGGCCCTTGCCCTTGCCCTTGCCCTTCTTGGCTTCCTTCTCCGCGGCATCCGAACGCGCGCCCTCGAGGACGTCGACGATCGGGCGCGCCACCGAACGCGGCACGATGCCATGTTCTTCGTTGTACTCGACCTGCTTGGCGCGGCGGCGGTCGGTTTCATCGATCGCCGCCTGCATCGAACGGGTGATCCGGTCGGCATACAGGATCGCCTTGCCGCGCACGTTGCGCGCGGCGCGGCCGATGGTCTGGATCAGCGAGCCGGTGGAGCGCAGGAAACCCTCCTTGTCGGCATCGAGGATCGCCACCAGCGATACCTCGGGCATGTCCAGGCCTTCGCGCAGCAGGTTGATGCCGACCAGAACGTCGAACTTGCCCAGGCGCAGGTCGCGGATGATCTCCACACGCTCGACAGTGTCCACGTCCGAGTGCAGGTAACGCACGCGGATGCCATGCTCGGTGAGGTATTCAGTCAGGTTTTCAGCCATGCGCTTGGTCAGCGTGGTGACCAGCACGCGGTCGCCCGCCTTGATGCGTGCGTTGGCCTCGCTCATCAGGTCGTCGACCTGGGTACCCACCGGCCGGATCTCCACCACCGGGTCGATCAGGCCGGTCGGGCGCACCACCAGTTCGGTGATCTCGTCTCCGGCCTCGCGGTATTCATACGGACCCGGCGTGGCCGACACGTAGATGCTGCGCGGGCAACGCTCCTCCCATTCCTCGAAACGCAGCGGACGATTGTCCAGCGCGGACGGCAGGCGGAAGCCGAACTCGACCAGGGTTTCCTTGCGCGAGCGATCGCCCTTGAACATGGCGCCGATCTGCGGAATGGTCACATGCGATTCGTCGATGACCAGCAGCGCATCGGCCGGCAGGTAGTCGAACAGGGTCGGCGGCGGCTCGCCGGCGGCCTTGCCGGTCAGGTGCCGGGAGTAGTTCTCGATGCCGTTGCAGTAACCGACCTCGGCCATCATCTCCAGGTCGAACTGGGTGCGCTGCGCCAAACGCTGCGCCTCCACCAGCTTGTTCTGCGCGTACAGCTGCTCCAGCCGCTCCTTCAGCTCCACCTTGATCGTCTCGATCGCCGCCAGCACGCGTTCGCGCGTGGTCGCATAGTGGGTCTTCGGATACACGGTGAAGCGCTGCATGTTGCGCAGCGTCTCGCCGGTCAGCGGATCGAACAGGGTGATCTTCTCGACCTCGCCATCGAACAGCTCGAGGCGCAGCGCTTCACTGTCCGACTCGGCCGGGAACACGTCGATCACTTCGCCGCGCACGCGGAAGGTGCCGCGCTGCAGTTCGTACTCATTGCGCGTGTACTGCAGCTGGGTCAGGTGGTTGATCAGGTCGCGTTGGTCGATGCGCTCGCCCTTGGACAGGATCAGGCGCAGCGACAGGTAGTCTTCCGGCGCGCCCAGGCCATAGATCGCCGACACCGTCGCCACCACGATCGCGTCCGGGCGCGACAGCAGGGTCTTGGTCGCGGCCAGCCGCATCTGCTCGATATGTTCATTGATCGAACTGTCCTTCTCGATGAAGGTGTCCGACGACGGCACGTAGGCTTCCGGCTGGTAGTAGTCGTAATAGCTGACGAAATACTCCACCGCGTTGTGCGGGAAGAACGCCTTGAATTCGCCATACAGCTGCGCCGCCAGCGTCTTGTTCGGCGCCATGATCAGCGTCGGCTTCTGAATGTTCTGGATGACGTTGGCGATGGTGTAGGTCTTGCCCGAGCCGGTCACGCCCAGCAGGGTCTGCTTGGCGATGCCGGCCTCGAAGTTGCTGGTCAGCTTCGCGATGGCATCGGGCTGGTCGCCCGCCGGCGAATACGGCGAGACAAGTTCAAAACTGTCGCTCATGGTGTTGCCAGTTCCCGGGAAGGATGAGTATACGGGGCGAGGGGTGACGGCTGGCTGAGGGGTGGCCGGGCAGCCCGCCACGGGGATTCCCGATGGCGGCCGCGCAGCCGGGCGCGGAGGCTGGATGCATGCACCCGACCCATGCCCCCTGCCCCCTCGGCCCCCGCTCTGCGCGGGGCGTGCACCTGACCGAACTGCTGGTGGTCATCGCCGTGCTGGCGGTGCTGCTGGCGGCGTCCTGGCCGGCGCTGCAGCCTTTGCTGCTGCGGCAACGCGCCGATGCACTACAACTGACCCTGCACGCCAGCCTGGCCGGCGCGCGCAGCGAGGCATTGCGCAGACGCGAGCTGATCGGCCTCTGCGCCAGTATCGACGGCCTGCACTGCAGCGACGACTGGAGCGCCGGCTGGATCATCTACCGCAGTGGCGACCAGCGCGGGGAGCCAACGTCGCCGGAGGCGATCCTGAACCATCACACCGGGCGCTCGGACATATCGATCCTTGCCCAGGCCAGCAGCGGGCGGCCCCAGCTGTTCTTCCAGGCAGACGGACGCAGCCCGGGGGCCAACCTGACCCTGCGCATCTGCGCGGGCAACCGGCTGCACGGTGCGTTGATCGTCAACAATGGCGGCCGCGTGCGAAGTGAACGCGTGGACCGCGATACGCCCTGCTGACTGCCTGCGCAGAAAAGCAAAAGCCGCGATTTCTCGCGGCTTTTGCAGTGTCTGGCGCCCGAAGTTGGACTCGAACCAACGACCCCCTGATTAACAGTCAAGTGCTCTAACCGGCTGAGCTATTCGGGCGGGGAGGCGCATTGTACTGGTCGATTACAGGAAGATCAACACCTGTTTCACCAGCAACTGGCAACGCCACCGTCGGCCGTCTTGCGGTTGGCCTGGTCCACGCTCATCGTGCCGCAGCTGTCCTTGGCCTGCGTGCCCTGCGGGGTGGCGGTGATGGTGAAGCTGGTGCCATCCCCCTTGTAGTCCAGGTTGTAGCGCACGGTACCGCCATCACGGGGCGACACCTTGGTCGGCAGCGCGTAGCCGGTGTAGGAGTTGTTGCTGGTGTGGTAGCGCTCGGCGCGCTGTGCGTACTCAGCCAGGTCCGCCTTCACCACGGCACGATGCGATCGGCGCACGTATTCCTGATAGGACGGAATGGCGATCGCCGCCAGGATGCCGATGACGATCACCACGATCATCAATTCGATCAGCGTAAAGCCAGCCGCGCGGCGAGGCATGTGAGTGTGCAGCATGAGCGTGGATCCTCGCACTGGGGTTACTGGAGCTGGCGCCAGGACTGGCGACCGCAAGGGTAAGGCAGATACAGCGACTGGCTGCCCGCCGCGCCGACGGCCATCCAGCAGGAGCTGCCTCCGGGCGGCGCCTTGTTGTCCGTCGGACGCGGCAGCACCGACAGCGAAACGTCACGGACCGGCGCAGTTCCTCCGGTCTTCAACGCGATGGCGGCGGTCGCTGCCCCGGGCCGGCTGCCGGTCGGCGAGCCATAGCGCACGTTCTCCAACATCGGCAAGCCGCTGATCGACGACAGCCCGAACAGCCAGTTCGAACCGCTGGTCGAACAGCCCACCGACTGCATGTTGGGCACGTAGGTCGGCATGAAGACGATGCCACTGACCAGGATCGGGTTGCCCACCGCACGCTCGCCATTGCCGGCAGGCAGCTGGATCATCCAGCCCCGGGCATTTGCCGGGGCCGTCCCCGCCGTGATCTTGCGTTCATCAACGCCTGCAGTGGCGGCCGCGGCCGTGTACGGAACCAGGTTGGCAGCGGTCACCGTCGAGGTCACTGTCTTCCCCGACAGATCGTTCACGGCGTACAGCGCCTGCTGCGCCTTGTCATCCTTGTCGCTGGTGAAGGAGAAGCTGCCGGTGCCGAAATAGAGCATCACGCCGCCCGAAGGACCGGTGGCAGCAGTCATGCCACCGGTGATCGGCTGGCGGTAGGTCTTGGTGGAGGAGTCCTGGGCAACCTGGCTGGTGAACATCGGCACGGTCAGCGTGGTGTTCGCACTGCTGGTCAGGTCGAACTTCCACACGGCGCCACGCTGATCGGCGGCATAGACGGTGTCGGCCAGTCCATCACGGCCGCGCGCATCCTGGTTGGTACCGGTCCAGCGATCGACAACCACAACATTGCCCAGTCCGTTACTCCCGGAGATGCCGGCGCCTGACGTACCCTCGACGGCTTCGATCATCCGGATGTCGCCACTGGCCATGTCGACCACGAACAGCACCGCCTTGCCATTGGCGCTGCCGTACCCATTGCCGAAGATCGCCTTCCAGGCGACGCCGGTGCCGCTCTTCACCGGCACGATCACCGGCTTGCCCAGCACGAATCCGATGTTGTTGCGCACCTCGTCCCTCAGCGACGCGTTGATGTCGCTGATTTCCCACAGCACGTTGCCGGTGCCGAAGCTGCCCGGCGTGGTGACGTCCAGCGCGAACACCGAACGGCCACCTGCACCCGTGGTGCCCACCAGGCTGGTCTGCCACGCGGTGCCGTTGTAGGTATCGGCCACGGCAATCGGGCCATCGACGTAATAGCGGTGGCGGAAGGTCTGGTCGGCCGTATCGGACTTGTAGGGGAACAGCAGGTTGGCCATGTGCCCCAGCGCGGTGGCCGGGATGTAGGCAAAGCTCTCCGTGCCGCCGGTGCCGTCCTGCTTGGCATCGGCCTTCATGCCGCCATCGAAGGCGTGCAGCATGCCGTCATTGGCACCGACATAGACCATGTACCGCTGGGACTTGGCCTTGGTCGCCAGGTAGTCGGTGTAGCTCTTGGCGTAGGTGCCGCCGAGCTGGCGGTACCCGTAGTCGTCCAGCGGCGAGCTGACCACCGGCGCCGAATTGACGATGTCACCCAGCGGCGTGGTCCGGTCACGATACTTGCCGCCGTTGCGGACCTCGGTGGAGCTGTCGGCACTGAGATAGTTGATGGCACTGGCCAGATCGGCCTTGATCGTCGTCAGCTTGTCGGTGGAGCAGACCAGCATCGACGCGTACTTGCCGTCGGGTTTGCTGCACAGATCCTGCAGGCTGATACGGGCACTGTTGAAGTCCACCGGCGAACCCAGCTTGTTGGCCACGATCCGGCGGCCGGACGACGTCAGGCGGCTGGAGGCTTCCCACACCTCGGTGAGCTCCGCGACCTGGTCGGCGTTGACCTTGACGCTGGCCGCAGTCAGCTTGCTCGACCAGTCGGTGCCGCTGTTGGTGATGTCATAGCGTGGGGTGACCGCCAGTGAGCCGGTGCCGATGCGCGCACCACTGATACCGATCGTGCCTGAAGGCGACGCACCACCACTGATCGAGGACAGCACCCGACGCATGGCCTCGGTGACGTCCGCCGGGGTCTGCGCGTTGATGAATTCGCCACGGCTGTTGACGGCCGCATGCCACAGCTCATCGATGACGGTACCGTCATCGACGTCCAGCGGATTGCCATTGCCGGCCCAGTTCGGCGCCGTCTTGTACGGATCGGCGGTTGCGGCCTGGTTGACGCCGTAGATCTTGCCCTGCGCGCCCAGGGTCACGCCGTAGAAGTTCATGTGCAGGTCGGTCTGGCAGTCCAGGCGCTTCCAGTCCGGGCTGCTCTTGTCCAGGGAGCTGCACTTGTCACTGACCGGCACCTGCCCCGCCGGGAAGCTGGTCCCGGTGCGCAGGGGGGTCCGGGCGCCTGCATAAGCCGCCGCGGCGATGTCGGCGATGGTATTGCTGTAGCCGTCGGAGAACGGAATGGACGGCAGGTGGGTCGAGTTCACCGAGTCGGCGTCACCGAAGGACGCGCTCGGTGCATTGCCGGAGTTGGTGTAGCCATCGGTGAACAGCATGCCGCCATTACGCTGGCAGGCCAGCTGCACGGGGGCATCGGCGTCGGTACGACGGAACTGGTCGACCAGATACTCCACCGCGCGACGGTTGGGCGTGCCGCCGTTGGCCGTCAGCGCATAAATCTGCTTGTAGAGGTCAGCTCGGTTGGTGACCATGTCATACATGGTCGCGTTGCTGAGCTTGTTGATGGTGAAGTAGCCCACCCGCATCGTATCCACGCTCACCAGGGCGGCGGTCGACGAACCGACGATGGCCAGCACGCGGTTGCGGTGATACTGGAACCAGTTGGCGAAATTCTGGATCGCGGCGTTGTAGGCGGCCGGACTCGAGTAATTGCCCGGCTTGATCTGGTAGCGACGCAGGTTGCAGCCCGGACCACAGGCACCGGTAATCACCGGGCGACTGGCGTCGTCGGTCTTGTATCCGTCCGGTGCAGGCGCTGCAGCCGGCAAGTAGAAGGTCGCCGGAAAATAACTGATGGAGTATGTGGTATTGCCGGTGTTGCTGATCGCGGCGGTCTTCCATCCACCATCCCACCAGCTGTCGACATAGTATTCATTGCCGGTACCGGAAAGGTCGGGAATCCGCATACCGTTGACGAACTGGAACTTTTCCGACGTGTCGGCCCGATTGACGGTCATGTTGTACACGGCGTTGTAGCCGCGCTGGCCGGACCGGGGATCGGCGCGGGTCTGGGTGATGGAGGCATCTGCCCACAGCGTGCCATCGGCATTGGTCCACGGCCGATAGGTCACTGCCGGGTTGAAGTAACTGGCGTTGTAGACATGCGAACGCGCGAAGCCGTAGATATCCAGCGGCGGAATGGCGCGGCCTGGCGAGTATTCCTTGTTGAACTCCGCGTGCGGATACAGGTAGAGGTAACAGTCCACCGAGTTGCTGGCGCACGCCGAGCCCACGCTGAAGAAGCTTCCATCGTTGTTGAAGAAGCTGTTGGTGTTGCTGTTCCAGCGCATGCGGCCGTCACCACCGGGGAACATGCGTTCGAAGTTCATCGAACCCGAATCGTCCACCGCCATGATGAACGCCGGTGTCGCGCGCGTCTGCACGTTCATCGGCTCCTGTGCCAGCACGCCCTGCGCCTGTGCGGCAAACAAGGTATGCGCCAGATAGCCGCCAGCGGCCAAGACGGCAAGGCCAACGCCTGCCAGGATCCTGCGGTTGCGAGTGTTCATGGGCTCCCCACCCTCACAGCTTGAATACGGTATCGATCGCCGCACGCGACGTCGCATCACTGGTGGTATCACCGGCATAGGTCGTGATCTGGTAGACCGGCGTCGGCTTCTCCACCGACTTGCCCATGTCCAGCGCACCCTCCCCCTGGATGCAGCCCTGGATCTCACGGACATAGATGGCCGGTTTGCTGCCCAGCTTGGTTTTCGCGACCCAGGCCGAGGGGTCGAAGCCGTCATCGCACTGCTGGTTGATGTCGGAGGAGGCCACGGCCGGATTGGCGCCGGCATCCTTGCGGTTGGCGATGTTCTCCACGGCGTTCTCGGCGCTGCGTGCCGCGCCTTCCGCGTTCTGGAGCGCCATGTTGGTCGCCCGGTAGCCGGCCGCCATGCGTTCCTGCATGCCGGCCACCTGCATGCCGATCACGCCCAGCAGGGCCAGCAGCACCAGCATGATCAGCGCGACATAGAGAACGGCACCCTGCTGTCGTGCCTGGGCAACGAAGGGACGGCGTCGGGAGGAAGGATGAGTGCGCATGGTCGTCAGTTCCCGAACAAGCGGTTGCGCAGCGCAACGGACGCTTCATAGGCGCCACGATGGCGCTGGTCGTAAGGATCGGCCGGGGCAAAGCCCACCCCGAGGATGGCCGGATACGTGGCCGCACTGCCCGGCGCTTCGGCCGACGCACGCTGCGGACTGCGCGCCAGCAGGCCGACCTGCACCATGCCGACGCGGCGCCACTGCCCTGCGGCGGTGGCATCGGTACCGGTACTGACCGCACTGGCCACGCGCTGGTCGACGATGCGACCGGTCGGCGGCGTGGGCAGGGCGATATCCGGGGTGGCATCCAGTCCGTACAGGAACTGCATGTTCTCGATGCCTTCCACCAGCTCCTCGCCATCGGCGTAGCCGCCGGCGCCATTCGCGCGTGCCCGGTAAAGCGCCGGCTCGCCATTGGGATTGGTCGCGATGTAGTACGCCATGCCATCGGCGCGATACAGCATGGTCATCGCGTTGTTGATCGAATAGTTGCTCAGGTCGACCTTGTCCACCTTCAAGGTCGAACCGCTGATGGTGGCGGGGAAGACGTCGGCACGGGTGCAGTCGGCTATGCCGAAGACCGTCGGCGTACCTGCGGCGTTGGCCTTCAGTCGGGCCATGCCATCACTGGAGACGGTCAGCGTGGTCGCACCCGCGGCCACGGAGATGCCGGTCACCACGGCCCCTTCCGGACTCATCAGGCGCAGCACAAGGATGTCGCTGCCAGGCAACGGCGCCGGCTTGAGGTTGGTGATGCTCTTCGGTACCGACTGCGCCGCGCTCCACGCACGGCCCAGCGTCAGCGTGGCGCCCGGCGCCGTACCTGCTGCCTCATACCCCTGCACCGGAACCGAGAAATCCTGCGGGTCGCCACTGCCCGAGCTGATGCCCAGGTGATAGCCGATATCGCCGGTGTTCTTGACCACGTGGGCCTGGTCGTTGACGCAGCCGAAGTGGCCGGCCATGCGCAGGTCACGCTGCAGGAAATCCAGCGCGAAGCGCGCGTTCTCCTGGGTACGGGCCGCGCCTTCGGACAGCCGCGACGCCGCACGCGAGGCGATGAAGATCTGGGTGACGCCCAGCATCAGGACCAGGCCGATGACCATGGCAATCATCAGTTCGATCAGCGACAGGCCTCGGGCTCGCGAAATTGGACTCATGGGCGCGTTCACAGGAAGGTCGTCAGGCCGAACGTGGTAAGGCTGTCGGGATCCTTCGGATCCCAGCGCTGGTCACCCCAGCTGATGGCCACGGTGACCTGGCCGGTGCTCTGCACGAAGGTCACCTGCGCGCTGGCCTTCTCGCCCAGCGTGCGCGCGACCTCGCACTGCCAGCGCGCCACGTTCGTCTTCGGCGTCACGGCAGCGCCGGTCGGCCAGGCGCAGACGCCGCTGGGCTTCACCGAGCCGGCCGAGAACGAGGCCGAGGAGTAGGCGCCACCGGCCAGGGTATCGGTGCGCTGGGCGCGCATCAGTTCGATCAGGTCGTTGGCCAGGTTGGTCGCCTGGGTGCGGTAGTTTGCGCTCTGCACGAAGCGGACGTTGGTGGTCTGCAGCAAGGCAAAGCCCAGCAGCCCGAACGCCAGGATCAGCACCGCCACCATCACTTCGATCAGGCTGAAGCCACCCTGCGACGAGCGCGGGCGGGCCAGGTTGCGGCGGCTCATGAGCAGGCTCCCTTGGTCACCCGGACCTGGCCGGATTGGTTGATCGTCAACGTGCTTTTCGATTCACCGGCCTTGCACGCATCCGGCGACAGCACCAGGGTCTGATCAGCGACCGCCCTGCGCCGGCCGCGCCCGTCGAAGGCGATGACCGCGCCCGGTGGGCCGACTACGCTCAGCTGCGGATTGCCCTGAGAAAAGCGCAGCGCGACGTCATTGCTGCCCATCTGGCCGTCGCCATCCAGGTCCGACCAGGCCAGTACACCCTTGGACCAGTCGCCATCACAGGCCTTGCCATCGGCGCTGCCACAGACACCGCCACCGTTGCTGTTGCGGATGCCTTCGCTGCGGGCCAGGTTGGCCAGCGCGATCAGTTCATTGTTGGCGGTCGCCAGCCGGTTCGAGCGGATCATCCCGCGGAAGCTCGGATAGGCGATCGACGCCAGGATCACGAAGACGGCCAGCGTGACCATCAGTTCAACCAGCGTGAAACCGTTTTGCCGGCGCAAAGACATTGGACGCTCCCCAGCGTGTTGGTGGCCACGATGGGCCATCGTCCCGCCACCGGCAAGCGGCGGCAGGATGAACGGTCAATCCGGGGCGACGGGCGTCAAAGGCTTGACGACCCGCCCTCCCCTGCCAGTGCCGGCGCGATCCCCATCGCGCCGGCCCGGGTTCAGGCCAGCACCTGGTAGCAGGGCTGGTATTCGCCGGAGATCTTCATCCGGCGCTGCTCGACGAAGGCGCGCAGCAGCGCATCCAGCGCCTGCATCATGTCCGGGTCGCCGTGGATCTGGAACGGCCCGAACTGCTCGATGCGGCGCATGCCGTCCTCCTTCACGTTGCCGGCGACGATGCCCGAGAACGCCCGGCGAAGGTCGGCCGCCAGCGCGTGCGGCGCACGCCCGTGGTGCAGGTCCAGCGCGGCCATCGCCTCGTGGGTCGGCACGAACGGCTGCTGGTACTCCCACGGGATCTCGATCGACCAGTTGAAGAAGAACGAGTCCTTCTGCGCCAGGCGGTGCTCGCGCACGCGCTTGATGCCGTTGGCCATCTTCTTGGCCACCGCGACCGGGTCACCGATGATGATCTCGTAGCGCTCGGCAGCCTCATCACCCAGGGTCAGGCGGATGAAGCGGTCGATCTGCTCGAAGTACGGCGCCGCCACGGTCGGGCCTGTAAGGATCAGCGGGAACGGCAGGTCCCTGTTCTCCTCGCGCAGCAGGATGCCGAGCAGGTACAGGATCTCTTCGGCAGTGCCGACGCCACCGGCGAACACGATGATGCCGTGGCCGATGCGGACGAAGGCCTCAAGGCGCTTCTCGATGTCCGGCATGATCACCAGGTGGTTGACGATCGGGTTCGGCGACTCGGCCGCGATGATGCCCGGCTCGGTGAGGCCGATGTAGCGCGTGACGGTGCGGCGCTGCTTGGCATGGGCAATGGTCGCACCCTTCATCGGGCCCTTCATCGCGCCCGGACCGCAGCCGGTGCAGATGTCCAGGCCGCGCAGGCCCAGCTCGTAACCCACCTGCTTGGTGTACAGGTACTCGTCGCGCGAGATCGAATGGCCGCCCCAGCACACCACCAGGTTCGGATCGCCCGGGTTGAGGATGCGCGCATTGCGCAGCAGGCCGAACACCGCGTTGGTGATGCCCTCGGACGACTCCAGCTCGGCCGCGTAGGCCGGGCCCATCTCGATGGCCATGTAGGCCAGGTCGCGCACGACGGCGAACAGCAGTTCGGCGACACCGCGGATGATCTCGCCGTCGACGAAGGCCATCGCCGGTGCGTTGACCAGGTCGATGCGCACGCCGCGATCCTGCTGCGCCACCTGGATGTCGAAATCAGGGTAGAGGTCGCGCGCCGCGCGCGGATCGTCCGAAGCGCTGCCGCTGGTCAGCACAGCCAGCGCGCAGCGGCGCAGCAGCTCATGCATGCCGCCGGCGGAGGCATCGCGCAGGCGTGCGACCTCGGCGCGCGACAGCACATCCAGCCCACCGCGCGGGTAGATCCGCGCATCCTGCACCGGCAGTGCACGGGCTGATTTTTCGTTCGTGGTCATATCCAATTTTTCGCTTCCTTCAAGGTTTCCGACTGTACTGCCGCCCCCTTAAAAAGCAAAACGGCCGGGAAGCCCGACCGTTGGATGTGTGCTGCCCGCGTTCGCCTGTCCGGGACCGCATCGGCGGCATTGGCACCGCGCACATTTCGAGATGCTACGCCGTTGCCCAGCACCCCGCAAGGACTTTCGCCTGAACGGGAAACGGCCGGGTTTCCCCGGCCGTTTCCGTTTACAGCAGCGCTACGTCAGTGCATCAGAACTGGTAGCGGAAGCCCAGCTGCAGCGACCACTGCGAGACACCGACGTCGAAGCCGTCTGCGTCGTTGTTGGCCACCGTCGGCAGGTCAGCACCGCGGAAGTTGTAGACGTACTTGCCGTCCTTCATGCCCTGCAGGGTAGCCACACGCGCATCGGCGAAGAAGCCGTAGTCGTAGATGTTGCCCCACTTCTTGTTGAGCATGTTGCCGACGTTCTGGATGTCCAGCCACACTTCCGACTTGTGACCCTTCATGAAGCCCGGCAGCTGCTGGCTGATGCGGATATCGAAGGTGTTGATCCAGCCGGTACGGAACTGGTTCGCCGGAGCGTAGCCACCTGCGTACTTGGCCAGCTGCGGGTTGGCGGCCAGCCATGCGTAGAACGACTTCTCCATTTCCGCATCCGGGGTGAAGGTGCTGCCCGCCAGATTGCCGAACAGAACCTCGCCCGGGTTCGGCACGTAGAACAGGTCATTCGCGGAGCGGCCGTCGCCGTTGGCATCGTTCGAGTACACGTAGCTGTACGGACGGCCGCTACGGCCCTCATACACCAGACCGACCTTGGTTTCGTAGTCGCCGAAGAACTTGTGCTTCCAGTTCAGCGAGCCCGACAGGCGGTCACGGATCTGGTAGCGCGAGGTGTTCTCGGTTTCGCTGTTGGCGTTGAAGGCGTACTGGTAGTTCCAACCCGAGCTTGCGGTGGAGCTGGTCAGCGAGCCCACTTCGGTCGCGTCGGTGTAGGTGTAACCGATGTTCCAGGACCAGTCACTGGCGTCCGACCACGGCTTGCTCAGCGACACGGTGAACTGCGAGGTGCGGCCCTTGTCGGTGTTGGCGATTTCGTAGACGGCGTCGTAGCCGCGGTTCCGCCCGAAGCGGGCATCGTTGTTGGTCCACAGGTTGCCGTTGCGCGACGCAGCGTAATAGAGCTCACGACCGTCCGGACCCAGCTGCTGCACCGGGCCCAGGTTCAGGTTCCTGTAGTACAGGGCATCCTTGACCTTGGTGACCAGCAGCTCTGCCGAAGCCACGATGCCGTACCACGGCGTTTCATGATCGAAGGCCAGGTTGGCCTTGTACACCGACGGCATCTTGAAGTCGCTGCCGACGAAGTTGACGTTCTGACGGTTCGAGCCCGGGGTGGTCGGGACCGGCTGGCTGTCCTTGTTCGGGTTGAACGGCAGCGTGCGATCGTAGGCAGTGTAGGCGTACACCGAATTGTTGAAGCCGGTGGCCGAGTAGCTGTTGCTCAGCCACACCTGCGGCGCATCACCCTGGAACAGGCCCACGCCGCCGCGCAGCTGCGTCGGACGCTCGCTGTCGAAGGTGTAGTTGAAACCGACGCGCGGCTGGATCAGGAACTTGTTGCTCAGCACTTCGCTGTTATCGCGACCGAAGAAGGTCGACGCCGCAGCGTTGTAGGCCGGGGCCGGGCTGGTGTCGGCACGGTCGGCACGCACACCCAGGGTCAGAGTCAGATTGTTGTTGACATACCAGGTGTCCTGCACGAACAGGGCCAGGTTGCTGTACTTGTAGTCAGCCGGAATCGAGCCCGGGGTGCGCTCCGGATTGTAGTTGTAGCTGCTCCAGCGGCCAGCGGCGAAGTTGTCCAGGCCGTAGAAGGTGTAGGCACCCCACGAGTTGGCGCCGAAGTAGTTGTAGATGTCGTTGGTGTCGTACGACGCACCGAACTTGACGTCATGGTCACCCAGGGTCCAGGTAGCTGCGGCGTAGTAGTTCCACGCCTTGGTTTCCAGGATGTTGTTCTGCGAGTTGACTTCGGTACCCAGGTACAGCGAGTCACCCGACGGTGCAGCCTCGTTGCCGCCGAAGAAGATGCGGATGCTCGGTGCATCGGTGGACACGTTGCGGATCGCCGAGTACTCGCGGTACGACGCCTTCAATTCGGTCGAGAAGTTCGGGGTCCAGTCGCTGAACAGCTGGGCGACGTAGCTCTCGTTGGTCTTGTCATGCTGGTACCAATAGGAGCTCAGCGAGGCCGAACTGGTGGCCATGCCGTTGATGCGCAGCTTGCTCTGGTCGATCTTGCTGTAGCGGATGTTGGCACGGTGGTTCTCGCTGATGTTCCAGTCCAGCTTCAGCGCGTACTCTTCCATCTCCGTGTCGCCGTTGCTTTCCAGGCCACCGGCGTTGATGCCGTAGCCCTGCGCGATCTGCTGCGCGCGGGTCACGTCGGCCAGGGTGAACTGCGGGTTGGCCTTGCCCAGCGCGGTGCCGCTCAGGTCGGCGCCCGGGGCGGCCTGCTTGAACTTTTCGTAGTTGGCGAAGAAGAACAGCTTGTCCTTGACGATCGGGCCCCCCAGGGTCATGCCGTAGGTTTCTTCCTTGGTGAAGCCCTTGAACGGCTGGCCTTCCGGGTTGTCGCCGAACCAGTCGCCATCACGGTAGGTGCCGTACACCGAGCCGTGGAATTCATTGGTACCCGACTTGGTCACCGCGTTGACGGTGGCACCGGCGGCGGCAGCGATGCTGACGTCGTAGTTGGACAGGTTGATGTCCAGCGCTTCGATGGCTTCCATCGCGACCGGCTGGCGGCGGGTCGGCATGTTGTTGCCTTCCAGGCCGAAGGTGTCGCTGGCCGAGACGCCGTCGATGTTGATCGAGTTGAAGCGCGGGTTCTGGCCGCCGGCCGAGATCGAGCCCGAGGCGCGATCGATGAAGGTGACGCGCGGATCCAGGCGCATCAGATCCTGGATGTTGCCGCCGACGGACGGCGCAACTTCGATCTGCTGCTGGCTGATGTTGGTGCCCGAGCCCATCTTGGTGGCGCTGAACACTTCCGAGCCGCCGCCGACGGCGGTGACCTGCACGGTGTCCAGATTGGTCGCGCCGGCCAGATCGCCGGTCAGCGTCGCGTTGATGGTGCCGGTCTGGTTCACGCCCAGGTAGACGCCATCTTCGGTCTTGGTGCCTTCACCCGGCTTGGTGATGGTGATGCTGTACGGGCCACCCACGCGCAGGCCGCGTGCGTTGTAGCGACCGGCCGCATCGGTGGTAGCACGCGAAACCGTGCCCGACTCGGTGTGGGTGATGGTGACTTCAGCACCAGCGACGGGCTGGCCGCCGCGGGTCACGACCTGGCCACCGACACCAGCGGAGGTGCTCTGGGCGAAGGCGGGAGCGGCAGCAAGTGCAGCCACGAGACCAAGGGTAAGCTTGGACATCCGGAGTGGGTGGGTCATTTTTCGGTAGCCTCGATGCGAGTTGGCGATGGCGGAAAAAAAAGCGCATCCAAACAGCCCTGCGGGTGGCTGGTCGGAGAGTTATCTGGGGTTCCCTACCGCTCGGCTGAAGGCAGCCCTAACGGTTAACACTAGATTAACACGCTACGCCATCAATGTGACGGTTGTGCGACAAACGGCACCGGTTCGCAACGCAATCGTGACGGGTTCTTCACTCCGCCTTTCCACGGGACTCACTTTTCCCGGGGCATCCCACTGGCATCAAGAATCTGTCCGCGCCAAGCGCTCCCGGCCCCGGACAACAGGGTCACCGCCGCTGCCGCTGCGGCTTCCGTGCCTTGCGCAGCCGGGTCCTGATCGACGGAATAGGCGCGGGCACGCAGGGCCGTGCGCAGGGGCCCCGGGTACAGGCCGCTGACCCGGACCGGGCTGCGGCCCAGCTCATCGTGCAGGCTCGCGATCAGGCCACGCAGGCCGTGCTGGGCCACGCCATACCCGCCCCAGTAGGCCTGCCCCACCCGTTCGGGGGCATCGACCGCGAACACCAGGGCAGCATCCTCGCGCTGCCGCAGCAGCGGCAGGCAGGCCTGGGCCAGCCAGGCCGGGGCGGTCAGGGTGACATGGACCGCACGGGCGAAACTGGCCGGGTCGGCCAGCTCGAACGGGGTCAGGCCGGGGAAATGCGCGGCGCAGACCAGCAGGCCATCCAGCCGCCCCAGCTCACGCTGCAGGGCCTGGGCCAGTTCGGCATAGTCATCGGGGCCGGCACCCTCCAGGTCCATCGGGTACAGCAGGGGTTCCGGGCCGACCGCCTGGACCTGGGCATAGACCCGGTCCAGCCGGCGCGGCTTGCGCCCCAGCAGGACCACGGTAGCCCCGGCCGCCGCAGCGGCAATCGCCGCCGCACTGCCCAGCCCGCCGCCGGCACCGGCAACCAGCACCACGCGGTCCTGCAGCGGGCGGCCATCGAGCGCCCCGTCAGTCGGTGACGTCGACGGCCAGGCACTCATCCCTGGGTCGCCTCTTCGACGATGCGCTTGAGCTCGCCGGATTCAAACAGTTCCATGACGATGTCGCAGCCGCCGATCAACTCGCCGTTGATGAACAGCTGCGGGAAGGTCGGCAGGTTGGAGAAGCGCGGCAGGTTGGCGCGGATCTCCGGTTCTTCGAGCACGTTGACGGTGCGCAGGGTGACGGCGCCGGCAGCCATCAACGCCTGCACGGCGCGGCTGGAAAAGCCGCACATCGGGTACTGCGGGGTGCCCTTCATGAACAGCACGAGCGGGTAACGATCGACCTCGGCCTGGATTTGCTGCATCACCGCCACAACCACACTCCTTGCTTCGCCGGACAACCCGACCGTGATGGTCGGCTAGACTGCCCACGGTAGCCGCCATTGTAAGCGGATGGAACAGGCTGCCGCCGTCCCCTGGCCACGAACCTGCACATGCCCGTCGAATTGCCCGCCCTGCCCTACCTCTCCGGCTCCCTGCAGCCCCACCTGTCCGCGCAGACCGTGGAACTGCATCACGGCCGCCACCACCGCGCCTATGTCGACGCGGTCAACGCCGGCACCCTCGGCACCGAGTGGGAGGAGGCGTCACTGGAAGAGATCGTGCGCCATGCCCAGGGCACGCTGTTCGATGCGGCCGCCCAGGCCTGGAACCACGGCTTCTACTGGCAGTGCCTGCGCCCGCGCGGCGGCGGCGAACCACAGGGCCGGCTGGGCGAGCTGGTCAAGCGCCAGTTCGGTGACGCGCAGCGCCTGCGCGAGGAATTCAACCGCACTGCACTGGGCCTGTTCGGCTCGGGCTGGGTGTGGCTGGTGCAGCACCCGGGGGGCCAGCTGGGCATCCAGGCCACCCGCAACGCCGGCACGCCCCTGACCGGCGACAGCACCCCGCTGCTGTGCTGCGACGTGTGGGAGCACGCGTACTACACCGACTACCAGAATGACCGCGCGCGTTACCTGGACGCGTTCTGGCAGATGGTCAACTGGGAATTCGCCGAGAGCCAGCTGCGCTGACCCCCTGTAGAGCCGAGCCCATGCTCGGCTGGCCGGACAGCAGCCGAGCATGGGCTCGGCTCTACAGATGAAGCTTCACGCGCTCTCGTGCGCGGCCACCGCATCCATCACCCGCGCCGAGTACACCAGCGCGGCCCCGGCGTTGAGCGAGACCGCCACGCCCAGCGCCTCGGCGATTTCCTCGCGGCTGGCGCCATGCTTCAGCGCCGCGTCCACGTGCACGGTGATGCAGCCGTCACAGCGGGTGGTCACCGCCACCGCCAGCGCGATCAACTCCCGGGTCTTGGCATCCAGGTGGTTGGTCTGGGCACCGGCATTGGCCAGGGTGGCGTAGCCCTTGACCGTATCCGGCGAGAGCTTGCCGATCTCGCCGATGCGGCCCTTCAGTTCCTTGCGGTAGGCATTCCAGTCGAGCATGGTCGTGACTCCTGTGAAAGGAGCTCCACGCTACCACCGGGAATGTTGTGCCGATGGCTGCACCGGTGCGCCACACCGTTGCACTGCCGGCCAGCGGCCGGCACTACCGGACTCAGCGGTTGCGCAGCGCGTGCACCGCCGGTGCCACCTGGGCCTGGCGGTCCAGTTCCAGGCCCACCTGGTCCAACGCGTCGGCCAGTGCTGCGGCATCGTCATCGCGCAACGTGGCATGGCCGACCTTGCGGCCTTCGCGCGACTCCTTGCCATAGTCATGCCAGTGGCCACTGGCCTGGGCCAGCACCGGCAACGGGTCGGGCATCCGGCCCAGCCAGTTCAGCATGCAGGCATGGCCGAGCATGCGGGTGCTGCCCAGCGGCAGGCCCAGCACGGCGCGCAGGTGGTTCTCGAACTGCGAGGTCTCGCTGCCTTCGATGGTCCAGTGCCCGGAGTTGTGCACGCGTGGCGCCATCTCGTTGGCCAGCAGCTCGCCATCGCGGCAGAACAGTTCCAGCGCGAACACGCCGACGTACTGCAGGTGTTCGGCGACACAGCGTGCATAGCCGATGGCTGCCTGCTGCTCGGCGGCGGACAGCACGGCCGGGGCCACGCTGGCCGACAGCACACCGTCGACATGCCAGTTGCCGGTGATCGGCCAGGCTTCGAAACTGCCATCGCGGCCACGCACGGCCACCACGCTGACCTCGCGCTGGAAGGCCACGAAGCCCTCCAGGATCAGTCCGGTGCGCTCGACCTGTGCACCCAGCGCATCCCAGGCGGCATCAATGTCGGCTTCGCTGCGCAGGCGGAACTGGCCCTTGCCGTCGTAGCCCAGGCGGCGGGTCTTGAGGATGCACGGCAGGCCGAATTCGGCGGCCTTCGCCGCCAGCTCGTCGCGGCTGCGGATATCAGCGAAGGCCGGCAGCGGGATGCCCAGCTGCTGGAACAGGGTCTTCTCGCTCAACCGGTCCTGGGCCACCGCCAGCGCGGCCGGCGGCGGGTAGACCGGCACGCGGTCGGCCAGGAACTGTGCACTGTCGGCGGGCACATTCTCGAAATCGAAGGTGACCACATCGACCTTGGCAGCGAAGTCCGCCAGCGCCTGGCGGTCGTCGAAGGCACCGACGGTGAGCGGCGCCAGCGGGCCGCTGCAGGCGTCGGCCGCCGGGTCATACAGTTCGAAGCGCAGCCCCAGCGGCGCACCGGCCAGGACCATCATGCGGGCGAGCTGGCCGCCGCCCAGGATGCCGACGGTCAGGCTCATTGGCGCGGATCGTCGTGGGCCATCACGTCTTCGGTCTGGCGTGCACGGAAGGCGTCGAGCGCCTGGCCGATCGCCGGCTGGTCGCTGGCCAGCATCGCGGCGGCGAACAGCGCCGCGTTGGACGCGCCGGCATTGCCGATGGCGAAGGTGGCGACCGGGATACCGGCCGGCATCTGCACGATCGACAGCAGCGAATCCATGCCGTTGAGGGCCTTGGACTGCACCGGCACGCCCAGCACCGGCACGGCGGTCTTGGCGGCGATCATGCCTGGCAGGTGGGCGGCCCCGCCGGCACCGGCGATGATCGCGCGCAGGCCACGCGGGCCCGCCTGCTCGGCGTAACTGAACAACACATCCGGCGTCCGATGCGCGGACACCACCTTCACTTCGAACGGAACACCCAGGGCTTCAAGCTTCTGGGCGGCGTGCTGCATGGTTTCCCAGTCGGAACGGGAACCCATGACGATGCCGACAAGCGGCGCGATCGGGTTGGGGGTCATTGGCCGTCACCTGCCTTAAAGACGTATTCTAGCCATCTTCCACGCAAGACGAAGAACCATGGATCGCAAGCTGCTCGACCTGCTGGTGTCGCCTGACACCCGCCAGCCCCTGTCCCTGCTGGATGGCAAGGGCCTGGAAGCCCTCAACAAGGCCATTTCCGCCGGCGCGGTGAACAAGGCCGATGGCAACCCGCTGGCGCAGCCGCTGCGCGAAGCGCTGGTCACCCGCGACCGCAAGCAGGTCTTCCGCGTCGACGACGGCATCCCGGTGCTGCTGGCCGAGGAAGCCATCCCGACCGCCCAGATCGCCGATTTCCCGACCGCATGAGCACGCTGCCGACGCCGGATGCGGCCGTTGTCGCCGCCGATGTCGCGCGTGCACTGGCCGAGGACCTGGGCAGCGGTGATGTCACCGCCGCCCTGCTGCCCGACCAGGCCGACAGCGCCTACCTGCTGTGCAAGCAGGACGGGGTGATCGCCGGCCGCCCCTGGTTCGACGCCACCCACCGCGCGCTCGACCCGGACGTACGCATCGAATGGCAGGTTTCCGACGGCGACGCGGTCACCGCAGGCACCGTGCTGGCCCTGCTGCATGGGCGCAGCCGCAGCCTGGTCAGCGCCGAACGCACCTCGCTCAACTTCCTGCAGACGCTGTCCGGTACGGCAACCACCACCGCCCGCTACGTGGCGGCGGTGGCCGGTACCGGCACGCGCATCCTCGACACCCGCAAGACCCTGCCCGGCCTGCGCCTGGCTCAGAAGTACGCGGTGCGCTGCGGCGGTGGCGAGAACCATCGTTTCGGCCTGTACGACACGGTGATGCTGAAGGAAAACCACATCCGCGCTGCCGGTTCACTGGCCGACGCCGTGGCGGGCGCACGCCGGCAGTGGCCTGCGCTGCCGCTGGTGGTCGAGGTCGAGGATCTGGCGCAGCTGCGCCAGGCGCTCGACGCTGGTTGCGAACGCATCCTGCTGGACGACTTCAGCCCCGACCTGCGCCGCGAGGCGGTACGCATCACGGCCGGCCGCATTCCGCTGGAAGTGTCCGGCAGCGTCGGCCTGGGTGGCCTGCGCTCGATCGCCGAGGATGGCGTCGACTGCATCTCCATCGGCGGCCTGACCAAGCACGTGCAGGCCGTCGATCTGTCGTTGAAGCTCGGCCCACCGCCGGGCTGAGGCCTGCAGGACTTGTAGAGCCGAGCCTACGCTCGGCTGCTTGTCGATTTGCGGCACGCCCTGCGCGCGCTTCGCGCGATGAGCCGAGCATGGGCTCGGCTCTACACGACCCGGGACGCCTTCACGGCTCGGCTACGGCCGCCTCTGCGACGCTGCCGGCATCCCCCACAGGAGCCGCGCATGCGCCGGATGCTCTTGCTTGCCTGTCTGCTGCTGGCCGCGGCCCCCCTGTCCGCAGCGGCGGCCGAAGCCTGCGATGTGCCACCGCGTTTCGGCCTGAGCCCATTGGCGGTGGCCATCCGCAATACTGCCTGCAATGAACACCGGCTCTGGTTCCGGCCTTTCATCGATCGCGATGGCCGCGCGGCGAGCCTGAGTGTCACCGAGGCCGAGAACGAACATCTGGCCGACAACGGGCTGATTGCCTGGCAACGCGTGGCCGGCTACTGGCGCAACAGCGGCACGCTCAACGCGATGGGCAGCATCGCCGGCGCCAGCAGCTGTCTGGCACCACTGGGCACGCGCTACACCGACAGCGACTGCCGCACCTTCCTGATCGACAACCCGTGGTCGGCCGCGTTCATTTCCTGGGTGATGGTGCAGTCCGGCGTCCCCGGCTTCAACGCGTCGCCACGCCACATCGACTACATCCGTGCCGCGTACCAGGGCGGACCCTCGGGCGTGCCGTACCGGCTGGTCGATCCCGCGACCGCAAAGCCCGCACCGGGCGACCTGCTGTGCTTCCTGCGCGATCGCAGCACCACGCTCAGCTACAGTGGGCTGGTGCAGGCACTGGGCAACGGTTCGGTGGGCCACTGGAAATCACATTGCGAAGTAGTGGTGGCCGCCAACCTGGGGGGCGACCAGACCCTGTACCTGGTGGGCGGCAACGTGATGAACACGGTGGCGATGCGACTGCTGCCGCTGGACCGCACCGGGTTGATCAAGCTGCCGCCGGCGCGCGAACGCAACAGCACCGGCATCGAGCCCAGCTGCACGCCGGGCCGCGAGGACGAATGCAGCTTCAACCGCCAGGACTGGGCAGCGCTGCTGCAGCTGACGGCGACCGCGCCATTGGTGATGCCTTCGCCCTCCGCCGCGCCGATGCAGACGGTGCCGGCGACGGCGCCGTCTAACGTGCCCGCATCACCGATGTCCAGCGAACCGCAGCCACGGCGGTGAGTGCAGCGCTTGATCCAGCGCGCGTTCGCCGCCATCTTTGCCGGATCCACCTCTGACGGCTGACGCCATGCCCACCCTGCTGTTGTTGCTGATTGCCGGCGGAATCATCTATTTCTTCTGGAATGCGGCGCGTTCGGCCGCCGAGCGCGCGGTCGAGCTGGGCCGCAATGCCTGCCGCGCTGCCGACGTGCAGTGGCTGGATCAGGCGGTACATGCCACCGGCCTGCGACTGTCGCGTGGCGAGGACGGACGGCTCGGTTTCGAGCGCACCTTCAAGTTCGAGTATTCCTACGATGGCATCGATCGCCACGTGGGCCGCATGGTGCTGCGCGGCGACCAGCTGATCTCGTTCACCGGCCCCGGTGCCGCGCGGATCAGCCAGATCCGGCCGGATGTGGAGGATGCCGAGGATGTGTAAGAACTGAAGGTGTGCCGACCAACGGTCGGCACCCACACAATTCCGGCACCCACCGGTAAAACCTGCAAAGGAAGACGCCGCCCATCGGGGCGGCGTCGGAATGGTTACTTGACCACGCGCAGGTTCGGGCGGCCCTTGGGCGGCGGACTGGCCGGTGGCGTATCGTCCGGCGGCGTGCCGTCCTCGTGCAGCAGTTCGTCACTGGTCGGCGCGGTCTCGCTGCCCGGTATGTCATCCGGCAGCGCCATGCCCTGCCCGGTCTCGCGGGCATAGACCGCCAGCACGGCGCTGATCGGTACCTGCACCGGGTAGCTGTTGCCGGAGAAGCGGGCCGAGAAGCTCACCATTTCGTTGTCGATCATCAGCCGCACGACGGCGCGTTCGGCGATGTTGAGCACGACCCGGCCATCCTTGACCGCCGAAGGCGGCACCTGCACGCCGGGGACGCCGGCGTCGACCAGGATGTGCGGGGTCAGCTGGTTGTCGTTGATCCATTCCACCAGCGCCCGCAGCAGGTACGGGCGGTGGCTGGTCATGTGGAAGAAGTCTTCGGTCATGCGTGAAGTGTACGCGCCCGGCGCCCCGCCGGGGCGGATCGCCTGCACGCCGGTCGGCGTGCAGACGGGTTACGCAAGGTCGGATCAGACCGGCAGATCGCGCAGCTTCTTTTCCTGGTCGGTCAGGCTGCGGACGAAACCCGGGTGACGGAAGATGCGGTTGCCATAGTCCTCGATCGCCTTGCCGTCCTTCGGCAGCGGCACGTCCAGCGACTGCAGGCGCCAGATGATCGGTGCCATTGCACAGTCGGCCAGGCTCATTTCCGGATTGAGGAAGAACTTGCTGGCCTTGAACAGCGGCAGCGAGGCGGTCAGCAGTTCCTTCAGGCGCTTGCGGCCGGCCTCGGCCTGGGTCTTGTTGCCCAGCTGGATGGCCTGCACCTGCGGTACCCAGTCGTGCTCGATGCGCAGCATGGCCAAGCGGATACGCGCACGCGAGAGCGGATCGACCGGCATCAGCGGAGGATGCGGGTAGCGTTCGTCCAGGTATTCGCTGACCACCGACGCGGCGTACAGCACCAGCTCGCGCTCGACCAGGGTCGGCACCGAGTGGTAGGGGTTGAGATCGATCAGGTCTTCAGGCGGGTTCTGCGGATCGACCGGGACAAAGTCGAAGGTGACCCCCTTGGCCGCCAGCACCAGGCGTACCCGGTGGCACAGTACGTCGTCGTTCGAGGAAAACAGCGTCAGTGTATTGCGCATGCGTACGCTCGCCGCCATCAAAGGCTCTCCCACGACAGGAGACCGCCTGCCGCATCGGCGCCGCCGGCACCGTGCCAGCGGTCGACTCCTCCCCGAGTGTGCAACCGACCATCACAAAAGCCAATAGGCCCGTGCGATGGCCGGCGGCAGAATCAGTGGACGTCCTTCCAGTATTCCTTCTTCAGCAGGTACAGCAGGAACGTCAGCAGGGCCAGGAACAGGATCACCCATACGCCCAGCTGCTGGCGCTTGAGCGCGGCCGGTTCACCGGCGTATTCGAGGAAGTTGGTGATGTCCCGAACGGCCTGATCGTACTGGCCGGCATCGACCGACCCGGGCGTTTCGATTTTCAGGCCGGTCACCGGCGGGTCCATGCCGGGCGCTTCCGCCTTGCCGTGCACCGCATGCTGCAGGCCCTGCATCTCCCACAGCGGGTTGGGCATGGAGGCATTGGCGAACAGCGCGTTGTTCCAGCCCAGCGGGCGGCTGCTGTCCAGATAGAACGACTTGAGATAGGTGTAGACCCAGTCACTGCCCCGCACGCGCGAGATCAGGCTGAGATCGGGCGGCATCTTGCCGAACCACTTCTCCGCGTTCTCCTTGGGCATCGCCACCGGGATCGGGTCGCCGATCGCCGAGCCGGTGAAGTTGAGGTTGTTCATCACCTCTTCCTCGGTCAGGCCGAGGTCCTGCGCCATCCGCGAATAGCGCAGGTACTTCAATGCGTGGCAGCCGGAGCAGTAATTCATGTACAGCTGCGCGCCGCGCTGCAGCGAGGCGCGGTCACCGAGGTCGTTGCCGGCCTGCAGCAGCGGGGTGCCGCCTTCGGCGGCGGAGGCCAGGAAACTGCCCAGCATCAGGGTGGCCGCCAGGGCCAGCCGGACCATCCAGCGCTCAGTCATGCGTGGTCACCCTCTCCGGTACCGGCTTGGTCCTGTCCAACCTTGTCCATAGCGGCATGGTGATGAAGAACGCGAAGTACAGGAAGGTCAACACCCGCCCGATGTAGGTCTCGTGCACATCGGTGCCCGGGCCGGAACCAATCACGCCCAGCCACACGAAGCACACCGCCAGCACGCCCAGCATCACCTTCGAGATCCAGCCGCGGTAGCGCACCGATTTCACCTTCGCCTTGTCCAGCCACGGCACCAGGAACAGGATCGCGATGGCCGAGAACATCACCAGCACGCCGCCCAGCTTGTTCGGCACCACGCGCAACATCGCGTAGTACGGCGTGTAGTACCAGACCGGCTTGATGTGTTCCGGGGTCACCAGGCGGTTGGCTTCGGTGAAGTTGTCGTGCTCCAGGAACAGGCCGCCGAAACCGGGGGCGAAGAAGATGATGAAGGCGGCGATGATCAGCAGGAAGCCGGCACCGACGCCATCCTTGAGCGTGTAGTACGGATGGAACGGAATGCCGTCGGCCGGGGCGTTCGGCGACCAGCGGTTGCCCTTGGGCCCCTTCTTGATCTCCACGCCATCGGGGTTGTTCGACCCCACCTCGTGCAGCGCGCCCAGGTGCAGCACCACCAGCAACAGCAGCACCAGCGGCAGTGCGATGACGTGCAGCGCGAAGAAGCGGTTGAGCGTGGCGTCACTGGGCAGGTAGTCGCCCATGATCCACTCGGTCAGGCCGTTGCCGATCACCGGTATCGCGCCGAACAGCGAAATGATCACCTTGGCGCCCCAGAACGACATCTGCCCCCACGGCAGCACGTAGCCCATGAAGGCTTCGGCCATCAGCACCAGGTAGATCAGAATGCCCAGGATCCACACCAGCTCGCGCGGCTTCTGGTAACTGCCGTACAGCAGGCCGCGGAACATGTGCAGGTAGACCACGATGAAGAACAGCGAGGCCCCGGTGGAGTGCATGTAGCGGATCAGCCAGCCCCACTCCACATCACGCATGATGTATTCGATGGAGCCGAACGCCTCGGCGGCGTTGGTCTTGTAGTGCATCGTCAGGAAGATGCCGGTGACGATCTGGTTGACCAGCACCAGCAGCGCCAGCGAACCGAAGTAGTACCAGATGTTGAAGTTCTTCGGCGCGTAGTACTCGGTGACATGCTTGCGGTAGACCGGCATCAGGCCCGGCGCGCGGGCATTGACCCAGTCGGCCACGCCGCTGGCGGTACGAGCGAGGATATTGGCCATCAGGCTGCCCCCTGCGGATCGACACCGATGATGATGGTGTTGTCGTCCTGGTAATGGTGCGCGGGCACCTTCAGGTTGATCGGCGCCGGCACGTCCTTGAAGACGCGGCCGGACATGTCGAAGCGCGACTTGTGGCAGGGGCAGAAGTAGCCGCCCTTCCACTGCGGGTCATAGGGTTCAGGCCGGATCTCGGCGACCATTTCCGGCGAACAGCCCAGGTGCGTGCACAGGCCGACCAGCACGGAAATGTCCGGCTTGATCGAGCGCAGCTCGGGGTTCTGCTTCAGCACGTAGTCCGGCTGCTGGTCCTTCTCGCCGGACTCGGGGTCCTTGAGGCGGCCATCGAGCCCGTGCAGTGCATCGAGGATCGCCTTGGACCGCTTGACGATCCAGATCGGCTGGCCACGCCATTCCACGATCAGGCGTTGGCCTTCCTGCAGGGCGCTGATGTCGGCCACCACCGGTGCGCCGGCAAGCTTGGCACGGGCACTGGGGTTCCAGGATTTGATGAAAGGAACAGCGGTGAATCCGACGCCGACGGCGCCCACCACGGCTGTGGTGGCAGAAAGAAAACGCCGACGTCCGGTGTTGACTGGATCGTGTACCCCATCGTTGGCCATCCGGCACTCCGATATTGATTAGGTAGCTTTAAGGCTGCCAGCGGATCCGGTGGGGGCCAGAGCCGCATTGAATCATGGGCGAGTGTAGCGGAACCGTCGAGCGCCACACAACGCATTGCAACAACATTGATTACGGGGCTGCCAGCCAGTGGCCGGTCGGTACCGGCCATTGCCCAAGGTTGCCGGCCAGCGGCCGGCACTACTGGTGCGTCAATGCGGTGCGGTAACGCTCGGCCAGCTGCCCGACCCGGCGCACGTAGTACTGGGTCTCGCTGTAGGGCGGCACGCCACCGTGGCGGTCAACCGCGCCTTCGCCCGCGTTGTAGCCAGCCGCGGCCAGGGTCAGGTCGCCATTGAAACGCTTCAACAACCACGCAAGATACTGCACGCCACCGCGGATGTTCTGCCCGGCATCGTAGGAATCGCTGACTCCGAAACGGGCCGCGGTTGGCGGCATCAGCTGCATCAGGCCCTGCGCGCCGGCGCGGCTGAGCGCGGTCGGGTTGTAGGCCGACTCGGCGTGGATGATGGCGCGCACCACGGCTTCGTCGACGCCGAACTCGCGCGCGGCCGAGCTGATCTCGGTCTGGAACGCGGTGGTGTTCAACCGCACCGAACCGAAGTCCACGCGCGGGTTGACGCCACAGGCGTAGCAGCGCTCCATGAAACTGTAGCGGATGGTGCGCACCGGGCCGAGGTTGGCGACCTGGGTCGGGCGCGCACTGGTGTAGTGGCGCACGCCGTCCTTCATGAAGGAATAGACCTGGCCGCTGACCATGCGCCCGCTGCGCGAGGCGACCGGGGGCGCGGGTACGGCGGCTGGCGCAGCCGCCGGCGCCGCAGTGCTGGCCGCCACCGCCACCGGGTTGCGCTCGATGCTGGCCACGGTGGTCGGCGCCGGCTTCGGCGCGGCCACCACCGGGCGCGGTGCCGGGCGGAGGTCGCGGCTGTAGCTGATGGCGCTGCAGCGGGCCCCGGCCAGGCGCTTGCTGACATAGCTGGTGACCCCGTCGGCGCCCTGGCACTTGAACAGGGTGCCCGCGCTGGCCGGCGCAGCGGTCAGCGCAGCGATGATGATCGCCGTTGTCCCCAGTATCCCCTTCATGCCGGCGAGTGTCCCAGCTTCGCCGGGGCTTGCCAAGCGACGCGGCTCAGCCTGTGACCGGCGGCACAGCCAGCACCTGCCCCAATCCGGCCAGACGCTGTGCCAGTTCATCGCGCAGGCCCGGCGGCGTGGTCCACACCGCCACCGGCACCCGGTCCAGGCTGAGGATCTGCGCCAGCATCATGCCGCGGCTCTCGGCGCCCATGCGCAGCAGGCAATGGTCGGGCCCATCGTCCTCCAGCACACCACACCAGGGCGGGATGCGGCCTTCCAGCTCGGCGCGGCTGCCGGCCAGGCGGACGATGGCCTGCAGGGCGAACGGGGCCTGGCTGACCGCCTGCCGCACCATCACATCCGGCGGTGCGGGCGTACGGCGGTGCATGCCCGGCTCGGCGCATTCGCGCACCGCGCCCATCCGGTCCACGCGCAGGGTGCGCCAGTCCTGCCGGCCCAGGTCCCAGGCCAGCAGGTACCAGCGCCGCCCGTAGTTGACCAGGTGCTGCGCCTCGACCTCGCGCTGGGTCACCGCTTCCTGGGCACTGCGGTATTCGAAGGCCAGCCGTGACGCCTGCCGGCAGTGCTGGGCCAGCTGCCCGAGCAGGCGTGCGTCGGTGGACGGAAGGTCGGACAGGGTGGCGGTGGCGGCATGCACCTCGCCGGCCTGCTGGCGGCGACGGGTCGGCACCAGCGGATCGAGCTTGGACAACAGGCCGCGCGCGGTGTCGTCGATGCCGGCGACGGTCGCAGAGGCCGCGCGCAGGGCGATGGCCAGGGTAGTCGCCTCCTCCTCGTCCAGCAGCATCGGCAGCACCGGCGCCCCTGCCCCCAGCTGGTAGCCGCCGCCAACCCCGGACGAGGCCCGGACCGGATAACCCAGCTCGCGCAGGCGCTCGACGTCACGGCGGATGCTGCGCCGGTCCACGCCCATGCGCTCGGCGAGCTCGGCCCCGGACCACTGGCGACGGGCCTGCAGCAGGGCGATCAGGCGCAGCAATCGATGGGCGGTATGGCGCATGAAGGATCGAGGACAGAAGTCGTCCGCAATAGTGCCCCAGGATGGCCTCCAGTTCACCACCCACCGCAAGGAGCAATGCCATGAATTCACGCCAGATCACCCTGTACCACGCCGCCCGTTCGCGCTCGAGCGGCGCCGTGGCCCTGCTCGAAGCACTGGGTGCCGACTACCGCATGCAGGTGCTGGACCTGAAGGCGGGCGCCAACCTGGCCCCGGCCTACCTGGCCATCAACCCGATGGGCAAGGTGCCGGCGATCGTCCACAACGGTGCGCTGGTGACCGAGCAGGTGGCGATCTATCTGTACCTGGCCGACCTGTATCCGGAGGCCGGCCTGGCACCGCCGATCGGCGACGCCCTGCGCGGGCCCTACCTGCGCTGGATGGCCTTCTATGGCGCCTGTTTCGAGCCGGCGATGATCGACAAGGCGATGCACCGCGAGCCGCCGCCGCGCCTGATGTCGCCGTACAACGACGCCGAGACCGTGCTGCAGGTGATCGAGGCCCAGCTGGCGCAGGGCCCCTACCTGCTCGGCGAGACGATGAGCGCCGCCGACGTGCTGTGGGGCAATGCGCTGGCCTGGACCACGGCCTTCGGCCTGGTGCAGCCCGCGCCGGCCACGGCCGATTACATCGCACGGATGAGCGCGATGACCGCCTTCGACCGTTCGCGGCAGATCGATGCGGAGCTGGCGGCGTAAGCAGCGGCCTCTTGTAGAGCCGAGCCCACGCTCGGCTGCTCCTCCGCCTTGCAAAGGCAGCCGAGCACGGGCTCGGCTCTACGGTGATGGCCACGCTGGGCATGGGCTCGGTTGCACGGGCGCGGCGGCTGGCGTGGGATGCGGGTAGAATTGCCCGCTTTCCCGCCACCCGAATGGATTAAGCGCCATGACCGGGACGCCAGACGTCTTTCCGCCCACCACACCGGGCGGTACCCCGCTCGTTGCCCTGCCCGCTGGTCCGCGCAAGCCCGACCAGGTGAAAGGCAAGCTGTACATCAAGACCCACGGTTGCCAGATGAACGAGTACGACTCGGCCAAGATGGCCGACGTGCTTGCCGCCAGCGATGGCCTGGAACTGACCGACAGCCCGGACGACGCCGACGTCATCCTGGTCAACACCTGCTCCATCCGCGAGAAGGCGCAGGAGAAGGTGTTCAGCCAGCTGGGCGTGTGGAAGGGCCTGAAGAACAAGGGCCGCGAAGTCATCATCGGCGTCGGCGGCTGCGTCGCCTCGCAGGAAGGCGAAGCGATCATCAAGCGTGCGCCGTTCGTCGACCTGGTGTTCGGCCCGCAGACCCTGCACCGGCTGCCGGAGCTGATCCGCGCACGCCGCGAACAGAAGCGCCCGCAGGTCGACATCAGCTTCCCCGAGATCGAGAAATTCGATCGCCTGCCCGAGCCGCGCGCCGAAGGACCCTCGGCATTCGTGTCGATCATGGAAGGCTGTTCCAAGTACTGTTCGTTCTGCGTGGTGCCCTACACCCGCGGCACCGAAGTCAGCCGCCCGTTCGAGGACGTGGTGGTGGAGGTGGCGCAGCTGGCCGCACAGGGCGTGCGCGAGATCAACCTGCTCGGGCAGAACGTCAACGCGTATCGCGGGCCCTATGGTGACGGTGAGTTCGCCGACCTCGGCCTGCTGATCCGCACCATCGCCGAGATCGATGGCGTCGGCCGCATCCGCTTCACCACCTCGCATCCGCTGGAGTTCAGCGATTCGCTGATCGATGCGTTCCGCGACGTGCCGCAGCTGGCCAACTTCCTGCACCTGCCGGTACAGGCCGGCAGCGACCGCGTGCTGTCGGCGATGAAACGCGGCTACACCGCGCTGGAGTTCAAGTCGAAGATCCGCAAGCTGCGGGCGGTGCGCCCGGACATCTCGATCAGCTCGGACTTCATCGTCGGCTTCCCCGGCGAGACCGACGCCGATTTCGAGAAGACCATGAAGCTGATCGAGGACATCGGCTTCGACCACAGCTTCTCCTTCATCTATTCGCGGCGCCCGGGCACGCCAGCCGCGGACCTGGAGGACACGATCAGCGATGCCGAAAAGCATGCGCGCCTGTCGCGCCTGCAGGAGCGCATCAATGCGCATGCCGCCGGCATTTCCGAGAAGATGGTCGGCACCGTGCAGACCGTGCTGGTGGAAGGCCCTTCGCGCAAGAACCCGAACGAGCTGACTGGCAAGACCGAGAACATGCGTTCGGTGAACTTCCCGGCGCCGGCGCGATTGATCGGCCAGTTCGTGGATGTGGTGATCACCGAAGCGCTGACCAATTCGCTGCGCGCGCGGGTGGTGGCGGAATGAATCTTCGGGTCGGAGCCCCAAAGGGGCTCCGACCCGCCGGCCCGATAAATTGGGGTCGGAGCCCCTGCGGGGATCCGACCCCCTGCCTTCAATCCAGGCGCTTGCGGAAACGCAGGATGGCCAGGGTCATCATCACCACGATGAAGGCCAGCAGCGCCAGCGCGTCGTGCCACAGCTCCCACAATGAGGCGCCGCGCAGCATGATGCCGCGCACCAGGCGCAGGAAGTGGGTCAGCGGCAGCACCTCGGCCAGCCACTGCACCGGCCGCGGCATGCCAGCGAACGGGAACATGAAGCCCGACAGCAGGATCGACGGCAGGAACAGGAACAGGGTCATCTGCATCGCCTGGAACTGCGAGCGCGCACGCGTGGAGATCAGCAGGCCCAGCGCCAGGTTGGCCAGCACCAGCAGCACCGCGGCCAGATAGATGTCCAGCAGGCTGCCGCGAATGGGTACCTGGAACAGCCAGGTGCCCAGCACCAGCACCAGCGTGGTCTGCAGCAGGCCGATGGCCGCATAGGGCAGCACCTTGCCGACCATCAGCTCGCTGCGCGACACCGGCGTGGCGATCAGCAGTTCCATGTTGCCGCGCTCGCGTTCGCGCACCACCGCTACCGCCGTGAACATCACCAGGGTCATGGTCAGGATCACCCCGATCAGGCCCGGTACGATGTTCACCGCCGAGCGCCGCTGCGGGTTGTAGAAGCTGGTCACGCTGACCGGACCACTGGCGATGCTGCCTTCGCGCAGGGGACGGGTGTTGCTGGTCGGGCGCGTGTCCAGCGGCACCTGCGCCAGCTGGATCGCCGCGCTCTGCACCACGGTGTCGCTGCCATCGACCAGCACCTGCACCGCCTCGCGTCCATCGAAGCGGCGACGCTCGAAGTCGGCCGGCACCACGATGCCGACACTGATCTCGCCACGGCGCAGCGCCTGCATCAGCTGGGCAGGCGTGTAGGCTTCGCTGCGCGGCGTGATCACGCCGGTGGCCACCATGTCCTGCACCAGCGCGCGCGAAGCGGCGCTGTTGGCCTGATCGGCGACACCCGCATCGAGATGACGCAGGTTGAGGTTGATCGCATAGCCGAACAGCAACAGCTGCATCACCGGAATGCCAACGATCATCGCCAGCGTGATGCGGTCGCGGCGCAGCTGCCGCAGCTCCTTGAGCATGATCGCCCACAGCCGGCGCAGGTTCATCCCGCCGGCTCCCGGCCGCGGCCACGGGTGGCGGCCACGAACACATCTTCCAGGTTCGGCGCCACCGTCTGGATGCGGGCCTGCGGGTCAGCGTTGGCAAGTGCACGGGCCAGCACTGCGACGTCCGCTGCGCCCTCATTGCACAGCACGCGCAGCTGGGTGCCGATCTGCGCCACGCTCAGCACACCGGGCAGCTCAGACAGTGCGCGGCTGGCCTGCCGCGGCTGCGACGACGTGACCTGCAACGTGCGGCCGTCCAGCCGTGCGCACAGCTCAGCCGGCGTGCCATCGGCGACCAGCGCACCACGGTCCAGGATTGCCAGCCGGTGGCAGCGCTCGGCCTCGTCCATGTAGTGGGTCGACACCAGCACGGTGGTACCGGCGTCGGCAAGTTCAAACAGGGCTTCCCAGAAATCACGGCGCGATTCCGGATCGACCGCGCTGGTCGGCTCGTCCAGGAACAGCAGCTCGGGCGCGTGCACGACGGCGCCGGCCAGGGCGAGGCGCTGCTTCTGGCCACCGCTGAGGGTTCCGGCCAGCTGCGGCTGCCGGTCCAGGAGACGGTACTGCTGCAACAGCTCGTCGACCCGCTGCCGGGCCTGCGCGCGTGGCAGATCCTGGATGGCGGCGAGGAATTCCAGGTTCTCGCGCACCGACAGGTCCTCATACAACGAGAAGCGCTGGGTCATGTAGCCGATGCGCCGGCGCAGTGCTTCGGCCTGCTCGGGAACCTGCAGCCCCAGCACCTGGATCTGCCCAGCGCTCGGTTCCAGCAGGCCGCACAGCATGCGGATGGTGGTCGACTTTCCGGATCCATTGGGCCCCAGGAAGCCGTACACCTGCCCGCGCGGCACAGTCAGGTCGACATTGTCCACGGCCAGAAGATCGCCGAAGCGGCGGGTCAAGCCCTGCGCATGCACCGCGATGTCGTCGCCGGTGTTCAGAAGCGCACCTGCACCGGCAGTCCGGCCGGAAGCTTCTGCATGTCGGTGGCCGTGTCCACTTCGATCTCGGCCAGATAGCTCAGGCGCTCGACGTCATCACCGGTCAGTGCGTAGTACGGGGTGAACGAGGGCTCGCTGCGGATTGAGCGCACGTGCCCCTTCAGCACGGTGCTGCCGTCTTCCAGCTGCACCTGCGCAGCCTGCCCGACCTTGACCTGCAGGCGCAGCGGCTGCGGCAGGTAGACGCGTGCATAGGGGCGCTCGCCGACCAGCATCACCGCCAGTGGCGCCCCGATCGGCGCCTGGTCACCCTGCCGGTAAGGCAGGGCATCGACAATACCATCGCGCGGCGCGCGCAGCTGCAGCTTCTGCAGGTTGACGCCCTGCACCACCTGCTGCGCCTGCGCGGCATCGGCGGCCGCCTGGCCCTGGGCGATGTCCTGCGCGCGGCTGCCGTGCACCAGTTCCAGCCAGGCCTGCTCGGCGGCCCGCACGCTGGCCTCGGCACTGCCGGCAGCCGCCCGTGCACGGTCCAGCTCGGCGGCGGCGATCAGGCGCTGGCGTGCCAGCGGTTGCACCCGACGGTAGTAGGCCGTGGCTTCGGCGGACTGCGCGCGCAACGCGGCCAGCTGCGCCTGGGCCTGCGCGATCTGTTCCTGGCGCGGGCCGATCTTCAGTTCTTCCAACTGGGCCTGCGCGCGCACCGTGTCGGCCTGCGCCGCGGCGAACTGCGCGTCGCCGCGGGCGGGGTCGAGCTGCATCAGCACTGCTCCGGCCTTGACCTGCTGCCCCTCGCGCACCTCCACCGTGGCGATCACTTCGGCCGCCGGCGCCGGCACCGTGATCCGGTCCCACTCCAGCGTGCCGAGCGCTGCAGGCGGCGCCTGCCCACACCCGGCCAGCAGGCCGATACCCACCAATCCGATTCCACGCATCCCATTGCCGATGCCCATGCCATCCCCTCCTGCGACGGCGCCACGGTGCCATCCGCCCCGTGCACCCTCTATGATTCCGATCAGCCCTGACGGTTTTTTCACCACGCGTTGGCGAGCCTTTGGCTGCAAGGCTCCGCGCCACCTATCCACAGGTTGATTCGGCATCATTCCACAACCGGTGTGGAAAACCGGCAACACGGGATCCTGTTGCTCGCCTGGCAGCGGAACCTGCGCTGCGATCACGAAGAACGCCGGCGTGCCCGGGAAGTTCTCGGCCACGCGCTGCGACGTGCCCTCCCTCCCGGTCCGCCCGTCCTGCGGGTGCCGGCACGCCCGGGTCCGTGACGATTTTTTCACCACCCCCTCATGACGCTTGTGGCACAAGCACTGTAGAGGTCTATCCACAGGTTTCCGCAGCCCCCGTCCACACCGGGTGTGGAAAAGCATGTATCGACCCCGTGCTGGCCGCGCGCCCGCTGCGCGCGCTACCCTTGTCCTCCCTGAATACACTGCGGTGGAAGGCTTCCGCCCCACCCAAGGCAATGAAAAGCATCGAACATCGAGACTTCACCCTGTCGCCGGAAGACACCGAGCGGCTGGCCAACCTGTGCGGCCCCTTCGATGGGCACCTGCGCCAGATCGAGCTGAAGCTCGGCGTGGAGATCGCCAACCGCGGTTTCGTGTTCCGCATCAGCGGGCCCAACGAAGCCATCGTCGAGGCGCAGAAGCTGGTTGAAGCGCTGTACGCCGAAGCCGGCGAAACCACCTTCGACAACCACGCCATCCACCTGCGCCTGGCGCAGGCCAACGTCGAGCAGATCGCCGAACGCTCCTACGAAGCGCAGGAGGTGGCGATCAAGGTCAAGCGCGGCACGGTGCGCGGTCGCGGTGTCAACCAGGGCCGCTACCTGCACCAGATCGCCACGCATGACATCAACTTCGGCATCGGCCCGGCCGGCACCGGCAAGACCTTCCTGGCCGTGGCCAGCGCGGTCGAAGCGCTGAACGAATCACGGGTGCAGCGCCTGATCCTGGTGCGCCCGGCGGTGGAGGCCGGCGAGAAGCTGGGCTTCCTGCCCGGTGACCTGAGCCAGAAGGTCGACCCCTACCTGCGACCGCTGTACGACGCCCTCTACGAGATGATGGGCGTGGAGAAGGTGGTCAAGCTGCTGGAAAAGAACGTCATCGAAATCGCGCCGCTGGCCTACATGCGTGGCCGCACGCTCAACGATGCCTTCGTGATCCTGGACGAAGCACAGAACACCACCATCGAGCAGATGAAGATGTTCCTGACCCGCCTCGGCTACGGTTCCACCGCCGTGGTCACCGGCGACCTGACCCAGACCGATCTCCCCAAGCACGTGAAGTCCGGCCTGCGCGATGCCATCGACGTGCTGCGCGAGGTCGAGGGCGTCAGCTTCACCTTCTTCGAGTCGCGCGACGTGGTCCGCCACCCGCTGGTGGCGCGCATCGTCAGCGCCTACGATCGCCGTGACCTGCATCAGATCCAACCTGGAGCAACTCCATGACCCGTGGTCCCGTGCGACTGGACGTCGCCGTCAGTTATGCCCTGCCGCGCACCGGCCTGCCGGCGGCGGTCAGCTTCCGCAAGTGGGTGGCTGCTGCGCTGAAAGGCCGCATCCGCGAGGCCGACCTGGCCATCCGCGTGGTCGATGCCAAGGAAGGGCAGTCACTGAACCGCCATTATCGCGGCAAGGATTACGCGACCAACGTGCTCAGCTTCCCGGCCGAAGTGCCCGAAGGGCTGCCCAAGGGCGTGAAGTTTCCGCTGCTGGGCGACCTGGTGATCTGCGCACCGGTGGTGGCCCGCGAGGCCGATGAACAGGGCAAGGCGCTCAACGCCCACTACGCACACCTGACCGTGCACGGCGTGCTGCACCTGCTCGGCTGGGACCACGAGGACGACAAGGAAGCCGACGCCATGGAACAGCTGGAGCGCGAGATCCTGGCCGAGCTCGGCATCGCCGACCCCTACGCCGGCGAGCGCTGAGGCCCACGCACACCGGGATCTTCACGGAGGACGCGCCCATCGCGCTGCTGCCCGCACTCATCGCCGCTCTTCTGCAGGTGACCACTGCCCCGGGCATCGACCCCGGCCGGGAACGACCGTCGCCGTTCCCGGCCAGCGACAGCGCCGCCGACATTGCCGCCAAGGTCGCCGAGGTGCAGGCGTTCTTTGACGTCAGCCAACAGACGGCGCGTCAGGCGGTCGCCGAGGCGCAGCAGCACGCATTGATGGAACGTTTGAAAGCGCGCCACGCGGCACGCCTCGCCGGAATCTGGGTGGACAACGCGGCAGGTTGGAACGTCGTCGTTCGACTGACTGGCCCAGCACCCGCGGCCGATGAGACACATCCAGGGGCGGATGGCCCGCAACGCGTGCGCTACATCACCGGCGCCGCGATGACCGAAGCGGAGATGCAGCGCCGCCTGCACGCACAGCGGGACTGGCTGCTGGCCCAGCTGCCCGACCTGTTCGGCTATAGCCTGGATGTCACGACCGGGGAACTGGAGGTTGAGCTGCGCGATACCCCGGCCAACCGCGCGACGGCGGCGGCCGTGCGCGACCACTTGCAAGTGCAACTGGGCTACCCGGTCAGGCTGCGCTGGTACCCAGCGACCACGCGCAGGCATCCGCCCTGATTGCCTTGGGGCGCTCGCGATGGCTGGCCGGGACCGGTACGATCACCGGCCTGCCTTCCGTTGCGGATCCCGTGCCCGTGCTGCGTATTGCCCTGCCCCTGTTGCTCGCCGTGTCCGCCCCGGCCGCTGCCCTGGACCTGC
Source organism: Stenotrophomonas muris (assembly GCF_052751275.1). Lineage (NCBI taxonomy): Bacteria > Pseudomonadati > Pseudomonadota > Gammaproteobacteria > Lysobacterales > Lysobacteraceae > Stenotrophomonas > Stenotrophomonas muris. Next base: position 2,207,575 of record NZ_CP199879.1, read on the forward strand.
CGGCCCTGATTGAATGCCGCCAGGGCGTGGCCGAGCAGGCCGCGTTGGCGCCCCTGCTGGCTGATCCGCTGAAAGCCGTCGCCCACGGCCTGCAGCCGCTGCCGCAGGGCAACCAGTTCATGAGCGAGTACCGGCTGGCCCAGCCGATCAGCGTGTTCGGCGCCCGCACCGAACGGGTCGCCGTGGCCGGGTCCAGCGTCATGGCGATCCTCGACCAGGCCGATCCGCGGCCGCTGGCCAGGCAGCTGGGGCTGGAGACCGGCTACGACCAGGACGGCAAGTTCATGGCCGGCCGCGAGCTGGTCAGCCGCGACGTGACCGATCCGAAGACCGGCGAGGCCCGGATCGAGTCGATCATCCTCAGCGTCTCCACCGTGGCCTCCCATCCCGGCAAAACCCTGGCCGGCTGCACCTACAGCCTGGACCTGCCCGAGGAAGAAGCCCCCGCCCGGCCTGAACTGGCCCCGCCGCCGATCACCGGACCGGGCAGCGACGGTCACTGACAGGCCGCCACATCCTGCTAGACTTGGGCCAACGCCCGGCTTGCCGGGTGCCCTTTTTCCAGAGATGTCAGAAGACGACAGTAGTAGCTCCGCACAGGAGCCCAGTGAAAAGAAGCGCGGCTGGCTTGAACGCCTGACCTCCGCCTTCTCCGGCGAACCCCATACCCGCGACGAGCTGGTCGCTGTCCTGCACACCGCGCAGGAAGAGGGCCTGATCGCCGCCGATACCCTGAAGATGATGGAAGGCGCCATTTCGGTGGCCGAGCTGACCGTGGGCGACGTGATGATCTCGCGCTCGCAGATGGTTTCGCTGCCGGTCGAAGCGCCCTTCCTGGAACTGATGAAGCAGGTGGTCGAATCCGGCCATTCGCGCTTCCCGGTGCACGGCGAGAACAAGGACGACATCCTTGGCATCCTGCTGGCCAAGGACCTGCTGCGCGGCGTGGTCGCCGACAACGGCCCGGCCAACGTGCGCGAGCTGCTGCGCCCGGCAGTGCTGATCCCGGAGGCGAAGAAGCTCAACGTGCTGCTGAAGGAATTCCGCCTGTCACGCAACCACATGGCCATCGTGGTCGACGAGTACGGCGGTGTCGCCGGCCTGGTCACCATCGAGGACGTGCTGGAACAGATCGTCGGCGAGATCGACGACGAGCATGACGAGGCCGAGGATCCGTCGGCGCAGATCGCCATCCAGTCCGACGGCCAGTACGTGGTCGACGCGCTGACCCCGATCGGCGACTTCAACGAACGCTTCGGCGCTACCTTCTCCGACGAGGACTACGACACCATCGGTGGCCTGGTCACCGAGGCCGTGGGCCACCTGCCGGAAGTCGGTGACGAGCTGGCGCTGGACCGCTTCATGTTCCGCGTGGCCCGCGCCGATGCGCGCCGGGTCCAGGCCTTCCACGTGACCGTGCTGCCGCCGGACGCGCAGGACGACGCTTGAAGCGCGGCGCCCTCCTGGCACTGCGCCTGAGGTTGTGGCTGGCACTGTGCGTGCTGGCCACGGCCCTGCCGCTGGCCGCCTTCGCGCAGCCGGCGGCACCCGAACCTGCTGCACCCGCCACCAGCGCCGAGGCTCCCGCCCCGCGCATCGGGGTGGTGACCATGCAGCCGGGCACGGTGTTCTTCGAGCGCTTCGGCCACGACGCCATCGTCGTGATCGATCCGCTCAGCGGCGAAGCGACCTCGTACAACTTCGGCTACTTCGATCCGTCCGAGGACGATTTCATCAGCCGCTTCGTGCGCGGCGACATGATGTACTACCTGGTGGCGCTGCCGCTGCAGCAGGATCTGTCGTACTACGACGAGACCGGCCGTGGCGCCAGCGTGCAGTGGCTGGACCTGCGCCCGGAGCAGGCACGTGCACTGGCCGCCGACCTGGCCGAGCGGGCCAAGCCGGAAAACGCGCGCTACCACTACGACTACTACACCGCCAACTGCGCCACGATGGTACGCGACACGGTGGACAAGGCGCTGGGTGGCGGCCTGCAGTCGCAGCTGTCGGGGCGCTCGCGCGGCAATACCTACCGCAGTGAATCGGTGCGCCTGGCCTCGCCGGCACCATGGATGTGGCTGGGCTTCGATGTCGGCCTCGGGCCGTTCGCCGACCAGCCGCTGTCGCGCTGGCAGGAAGCCTTCGTGCCGATGCGCCTGGCCGATGCGCTGCGCCAGGCGCGCAACAGCGATGGCCGGCCGCTGGTGCAGTCCGAACAGGAACTGCTGCCGCACCGCATCGACCCGGAGCCGAAGGAATTCGCACGCCGCTGGTGGCCGTGGCTGCTGCTTGGGCTGGTCGTGGCCGGCGGCGTGCTGGCGCTGCGCAACCGCCCGCGCCTGCTGGCCGGGCTGGCCCTGCCGTTCTGGCTGCTGTGTGCCATCGCCGGCAGCCTGCTGGCGTTCCTGTGGGGCTTCAGCACCCACTACGCCGCCTGGGCCAACCGCAACCTGCTGCTGCTTTCGCCACTGGCCGTGCTGCTGCTGCCAGGCGCGATCGCGCTGCTGCGCCGGCGCGCGCCGGGCCGCATGTTCAGGGTCGTGCTGTGGCTGCTGGCGGTGCAGGCCGTGGCGGCGCTGGTGCTGCACTGGCTGAGCCTGCAGGCGCAGTACAACGTGCAGTGGATCGTGCTGCTGCTGCCCGTCCACGTCGCGCTGGCGTGGGTACTGGGGCGCCGTCCTCACTTGTCCGAAACACGGCACTGACGCACGATGGCGGGCATGTCATTGCCCGCCTCCGCTTCCGCCCCTGCCTCGGCCAACCCCGCCTGCGTCATCAACTGCGTCCACTACGATGACGACGGCAAACGCCACGACATCAGCCTGGATGCCATCAGCGATGTCATTGCCAGTGGCAACGGCTTCGTCTGGGTCGGCCTGTACGACCCCAACGACGATGTGCTGCTGAAACTGCAGGAAGAGTTCTGCCTGCACGATCTGGCCATCGAGGACGCGCGCAATGCGCACCAGCGGCCCAAGGTCGAGACCTACGGCAATTCGCTGTTCGTGGTGGTGACCACCGCGCAGATGGTGGACGAACGCATCCAGTACGGCGAAACCCACGCCTTCCTCGGCCCGCGTTTCCTGGTGACGGTGCGCCACGGCGCCTCGCTGTCCTACGCCCCGGTGCGTGCACGGGTCGAGCGTGAACCGCAGCTGCTGAAGATGGGCCCGTCGTACTGCCTGTACGCGGTGACCGACTTCGTGGTCGACAACTACCTGCCGATCGTGCACCGCTTCCGCGACACCCTGGACCTGCTGGAAAAGGACATCTTTGCCGACAGCTACAAGCGCAGCACGGTGGTACGGCTTTACGAGCTCAAGCGCGAACTGAACAAGATGCGGATGGCGGTGGCACCGCTGCAGGATGTGCTGGCGCAGCTGCGCCGCTACCAGGGTGACCTGATTCCCGATGAAGTGAAGCTCTACGTGCGCGACGTGCATGACCACGCGGTACGCATCAGCGATGTGATCGACACCCTGCGCGAGATGCTGGGCACCGCACTGAGCGTGAACCTGTCGCTGGTGACGCTGGCGCAGGGCGAGACGGTCAAGCGCCTGGGTGCATGGGCCGCACTGCTGGCAGCGCCGACGCTGATCACCAGCTGGTACGGCATGAACTTCAGCCACATGCCCGAGCTGAGCCAGCCGTGGTCGTATCCGCTGATGATTGTCGGCGTGGGCGGTGTGTGCGTGGGCCTGTACCGGTTGTTCAAGCGCGCGAAGTGGCTGTAGCGCGAATCGACCAACGGTCGATACCCACCATGCACGGGGGCGTCGATACCCACCATGCACGGGGGCGTCGATACCCGGCAATCCGGTAGGCCGCGACCGTTGGTCGTGGCACATGCCCCGCTTCTGGTAGTGCCGGCCGCTGGCCGGCAACCAGGGCAATGCCGCCCAGCGGCCGGCACTACCCTTCGGCATCAAGCCACGTAGACGGTCTTGATGTTCATGAACTCGTGGATGCCGTGGTCGGCCAGCTCCCGGCCGAATCCGGACTGCTTGCTGCCACCGAACGGCAGCCGAGCGTCGCTCTTGACGATGGCGTTGACGAACGCGGCGCCGCATTCCATGCGCTGCGCGAAGGCTTCGCCGCGCACCGGGTCGCGCGTCCACACGCTGCCGCCCAGGCCGAAGCGGGTGTCGTTGGCCACGCGCAGCGCCTCGGCCTCATCCTTGACCCGGATCACCGCAGCCACCGGCCCGAACAGCTCCTCGTCGTAGGCAGGCATGCCTGGGCCGACCTGATCGAGCACGGTCGCCGGATAGCCCGCATGGGTGCCGGCAATGGGCTCGCCGCCGACCAGAACGCGCGCGCCCTTGGCGACGCTGGCCTGCACCTGCTTGTGCAGTTCGTCGCGCAGATCGGCACGGGCCATCGGCGCCAGCGTGGTGCCACGCTCACTGGGATCGCCATACTGGCGCTGGCCCGCGGCTTCAACGAAGCGTCGGGTGAAGTCATCGGCGACCGCATCGACCACGATGAAGCGCTTGGCCGCAATGCAGGTCTGCCCGCTGTTGTCGAAACGCGACTTCACCGCCGCCGCCACGGCCTTGTCGAGGTCGGCATCGTCGAGTACCACGAAGGCATCGCTGCCACCCAGCTCCATCACCGACTTCTTCAGCTGGCTGCCTGCAGTGGACGCGATCGAGCGCCCTGCCCGTTCGCTGCCGGTCAGCGTCACCGCCTTCACGCGTGCGTCGCGCAGCACCTCGGCAGCCTGGTCGTTGTCGATGTGCAGCACGTCGAACACGCCCTCAGGCAGGCCTCCGTCACGACACACCGCCAGGATCAGGTCGGCGCACTGCGGCACGTTGCTGGCGTGCTTGAGCAGGGCCACGTTGCCGGCCATGAACGCCGGTGCCAGGAAGCGGAACACCTGCCAGACCGGGAAATTCCACGGCATCACCGCGAACACGCAGCCGATCGGCTCGTAGCGCACATAGCTGCGCTGGGCTTCGGTGTCGATCAGCTGCGGCTTGAGATAGTCGGCCGCGTGGTCGGCGTAGTACTCGCAGGCGGCAGCGCACTTGTCGACCTCGGCCAGCGCCTCGGCCTTGAGCTTGCCCATCTCATGGGTCATCGCCTGCTGCAGGTCGTCGCGACGCGTGCGCAGCTGCGCGGCGATCTGGCGAAGGACGGCACCGCGATCCTGCAGCGAGCGATCGGCCCAGCCGGGGAAGGCATCGGCGGCAGCCTGCAGGCGCTGCTCGATGTCAGCAGCGCCCATCAGTTCATGGCGGTAGGTCACCTGGCCGGTGGCCGGGTCGATGATCTCGACGGTCATGGGGGATCTCCATCTGGAAGACCCCCATTGTGCGCCGCTGTCCGTGAGCCGGATGTTGCCGGCGCTGTCGACAGGCCGTGTACTCAGCCGTTGTCCTGCCGCGCCAGCTGCAGGTCGCGCTGGCGCCGCTTCTCGGCGCGGGCGTTGATGTACCAGCCGATCACCGCAGCGATCGACACCGCCGACACCAACAGCGTGGCCAACGCGTTGATCTTCGGACTGATGCCCATGCGCACCGAAGCGAACACCTTCATCGGCAGCGTGGTCGAGCCCGGCGTGGCCACGAAGCTGGCCACCACCACGTCATCCAGCGACAGGGTGAAGGCCAGCAGCCAACCCGCCACCAGCGCCGGCGCGATGATGGGCAGGGTGATGCGGGTGAACACGGTCAACCGGCTGGCGCCCAGGTCCATCGCCGCTTCTTCCAGCGACAGGTCCATTTCCTGCAGGCGCGAGGACACCACCACGGTGACGAAGCAGAGGGTGAAGGTCACGTGCGCGATCCAGATGGTGGCCAGGCCACGCGCCGGGAAGCCGGGAATCGCGCCCATCGATGCCAGCAGCGCCATCAGCGAGAAGCCCAGGATCACGTCCGGCATCACCAGCGGCGCGGTCACCAGCGCGCCGAACAGTGGCTTGCCACGGAATCGCTTGAAGCGGGTCATCACCATCGCCGCCAGCGTACCCAGCACGGTGGCGGTACAGGCGGTCCAGAACGCCACCACCAGGCTGGTCCACATCGCGTCCATCAGCGCGCGGTCGGCGAACAGGTCGCTGTAGGCGCGGGTGGAGAACCCGGCCCAGACCATCGCCAGCCGCGAGCTGTTGAACGAGTAGAACATCAACAACAGGATCGGCAGGTACAGGAAGGCGAAGCCGAGCAGCAGCACGCCCAGCCCCAGGCCCTTGGCGGTACGCGGGCTCATGCCTGCTTCCCTTCCAGCAGGCGCTGCTGGGAACGGTTGAACAGCAGGATCGGCACCAGCAGCAACAGGATCATCGCCACCGCCATCGCCGAAGCGCCCGGCCAGTTGCGGTTGTTGAAGAACTCGTTCCACAGCTGGCGGCCGACCATCAGCGTCTCCGAACCACCGAGCATTTCCGGGATCACGAACTCACCCACCGCCGGGATCATCACCAGCATGCAGCCGGCGATGATGCCGGCCTTCGACAGCGGCAACGTGATGCGCAGGAACGCCTGCCACGGCTTGGCGCCGAGGTCGTAGGCCGCTTCCAGCAGGCGGTGGTCATGCTTGACCAGGTTGGCGTACAGCGGCAGCACCATGAACGGCAGGTAGCAGTAGACGATGCCGATATAGGCGGCGGTCGGCGTATCGATCAGCTGCAGTTTCGGCAGCCCCATCGACGTCATCAGCGTCTGCAGGCCAGTGAACTGCAGGAACTGGTCAAGCAGGCCATTGCGGTCCAGGATTGCCTTCCACGCATACACGCGGATCAGGAACGAGGTCCACGACGGCAGCACCACCAGCATCATCGCCACGTTGCGTGCGGCCGGCGACAGGCGCGCGATGGCATAGGCCATCGGATAGCCGATCAGCAGGGTGAAGAAGGTGGCGATCGCCGCGATCTTGATCGAGCTCAGGAACGCCTGCGCATAGATCGAATCGCGGAACAGCGCCAGGTAGTTCTCCAGGTTCAGCTTCAGCGAGAAGCCGCCGTCGGCGTACTGCAGCAGCCAGGTATACGGCGGCGAGCCGACCCGGCTGAGCGAGAAGCTGATCATCAGCACGATCAGGAACGGCACTGCGAAGAACAGCAGCAGCCACAGGTACGGAATACCGATCACCGTGGCACGCAGCCCCGGCAGCCAGCGCTTCAGGCCGGCGACGCTCATGAGGTCAGCACCACGCCGTCGTTGTCGCGCCAGTGCACCCATACGCTGTCACCCCAGGTCAGGCCGTCGCTGGCCCAGCGCTGCGAGTTGGCGAAGTTGGCCAGCACCTTGGCGCCGCTGGGCAGCCGCACGTGGTAGACCGAATGGCTGCCGAAATAGGCGATGTCCTCGATCACGCCCTGCGCTTTGTTGGTGTGCCCTTCCGGCTCGTCCTTGCCGATCATCACCTTTTCCGGGCGCAGCGCGAATGCGACCGGCTGCCCTTCGTAACAGGTGATGCCATGGGCGATGTAGATCGGTGCCGGGAACAGCGGCGAGCGCACGGTCACGTATTCGGGCAGGTCCTCGTCGATCACCCCGTCGAACAGGTTGACCGAGCCGATGAACTCGGCAACGAAGCGGTTGGCCGGCTGCTCGTAGACCTCGTCCGGCTTGCCGACCTGCTGGATCCAGCCGGCATCCATCACCGCGATGCGGGTGGCCATGGTCATCGCTTCTTCCTGGTCGTGGGTGACCATCACGCAGGTCACGGCCGACGATTCGATGATGCTGACCAGTTCCAGCTGCATCTGCGAGCGCAGCTTCTTGTCCAGTGCGCCCATCGGCTCGTCCAGCAGCAGCAGCTTCGGCCCCTTGGCCAGCGACCGCGCCAGCGCCACGCGCTGCTGCTGGCCACCGGACAGCTGGTGCGGCTTGCGCTTGCCCAGGTGGCCCATCTGCACCAGGTCGAGCATCTCGCCGACGCGCTTGCTGATCGCGTCCTTGCCCAGGCCATCCTGCTTCAGGCCGAAGGCAATGTTCTGTTCGACCGTCATGTGCGGGAACAGGGCATAGGACTGGAACATCATGTTGACCGGCCGCTGGTACGGCGGCAGCGCGTCCAGGCGCTGGCCATCGACGGTGATGCTGCCCTTGGTGGGCGTCTCGAAGCCGCCCAGGCAGCGCAGCAGGGTCGATTTGCCGCTGCCGGAGCCTCCGAGCAGGGCAAAGATCTCGCCCTTGCGCACGTCCAGATTGACGTCGTCGACGGCGACGAAACCGTCGAATTCCTTGCGCAAATCACGAATGGAGAGATAGCCGGGCGCACCGGTCGTGTCGACGACGGCGGCTACCGGCTGGGCTTCAACGGGCATGGGGGCTCCGGGAGCGGGCGGTGGACAGCGGCCGCCATTCTAACGGCCGGGGGCTGCAGGGGATATGACGGCAACGGGTGGCACCCACCGGGCCGGGAGGATCTGCAGATCTGGTGGGGGCCGACCGTTGGTCGGCCCCGCCGGAAAAGCATGCCGACCAACGGTCGGCACCCACCTGCCAGCCAGCCCTTAGCGCCCGGTCTTCACCTCGGTCCACAGCCGGGTGTAGAGCTTGTCGGTCTCCGGCGTGTTGATCGAGTAGGTGAACATCTTCTCGGCCACGTCGGCCGGCGGGTAGATGGTCGGGTCGGTACGGATCGCCTCGTCCACCAGCGGGGTCGCGGTCGGCACCGGGTTGGCGTAGTGGATGAAGTTGGTGTTGGCCGCGGCAACCTTCGGCTGCAGCAGGTAGTTGATGAAGGCGTACGCGGCTTCCGGATGCTTGGCGTCCTTCGGGATCGCCAGCATGTCGAACCACTGCGGTGCGCCTTCCTTCGGGATCGAATAGGCCACGTGCACGCCATTGCTGGCTTCCTCGGCGCGGTCGCGGGCCTGGATGATGTCACCCGACCAGCCGACCACCAGGCAGGTACCGCCGTTGGCCAGCGAACCCACGTACTGCGAGGAGTGGAAGTTCTGCACGTACGGGCGGATCGACTTCAGCAGGTCGGCGGCCTTCTGCAGCTCGGCCGGGTCGCCGCTGTGCGGGTCCAGGCCCAGGTAATGCAGTGCGATCGGGATCATGTCCGCTGGCGTGTCCAGGATGGTCACGCCGCAGTCCTTCATCTTGCTGATGTTCTCCGGCTTGAACACCAGGTCCCAGCTGTTGGCGATGTCGGCGCTGCCGCCGAAGCGCTGCTTCAGCATGTCCACGTTGTAGCCGATGCCGGTGGTGCCGATCATGTACGGCACGCCGTACTGGTTGCCCGGGTCCTGGGTGGCGATGCGCTTCATCACCGCCGGATCGAGGTTGGCCAGGTTCGGGATCTTGCTCTTGTCCAGCGGCAGGAACACACCGGCCTGGATCTGGCGACCGAAGAAGTTCAGGGTCGGCACCACCACGTCATAGCCGCTGTTGCCGGCCAGCAGTTTGGTCTCGACCATCTCGTCACTGTCGAACACATCGTAGGTCACCTTGATCCCGCTCTCCTTCTCGAAGGTCGGAATGGTGTCCTCGGCGATGTAATCGCTGTAGTTGTAGACGTTCAGGACCTGGCTGTCCTGCGCGCCGCCATTGCCACCGCCACAGGCGGCGAGCATGGCGGAGGCCAGGCCGAGCGTGAGGATACGCAGCTTCATCGGGTGCTCCAGAATGCGGGAAGGGGGGGCCGGCGGGGCCGGCGACGGGTGTCAGCCTACCCCCCGGCGGCGGATTTTTCTATTCCGGATGCTCAGACGTTCAGCAGCAGGAACTCGCGCTCCCACGAGCTGATGACGCGGAAAAAGGTCTCGTATTCCTTGCGCTTGACCGAGATGTAGGCCCGGCAGAAGCGCTCACCCAGCAGGGCCTGCAGCTCGCTGCACCGCTCCAGCCCGTCCAGCGCCTCGCCCAGCGAGCGCGGCAGGTCGTAGCCCAGTTCCTTGGCGCTGCCGGTCACCGGCGCATCCGGTGCCAGCCGCTCGCGGATGCCCAACAGGCCGCAGGCCAGGGTCGCGGCCATCGCCAGGTAGGGATTGGCATCGGACCCGGCGAAACGGCTTTCCACGCGCATGTTCTCCGGCGTATCCAGCGGCACGCGCAGGCCGCAGGTGCGGTTGTCGAAACCCCAGTGGACGTTGCTCGGCGAGACTTCGCCGAACACCAGCCGGCGGTAGGAGTTCACGTTCGGCGCGAAGAACGCCATCGCCTGCGGTGCGTACTTCTGCAGGCCGCCCAGGTAGTGCCCGAACACCGGGCTGAACTCGCCCTCGGCATCGGTCTCGCCAGCGAACACGTTGCTGCCATCGCTCACCCGCACCAGGCTCTGGTGGATGTGCATGGCACTGCCCGGCTCGTTTTCCATCGGCTTGGCCAGGAACGTGGCATACACCCCGTGGCGCATCGCCGCTTCGCGCATGGTGCGCTTGAACAGGAACACCTGGTCGGCCAGGTCCATCGCATCGGCATGGGTGAAGTTGACCTCCAGCTGCGCCGCGCCGGACTCGTGGATCAGCGTGTCCACGTCCAGCTTCATCGCATCGGCGTAGTCGTACATCAGGTCGAGGATCGGGTCGAACTCGTTGACCGCATCGATCGAGTACGACTGCCGCGCGGTCTCCGGGCGCCCGGAGCGGCCGGCCGGTGGCAGCAGCGGGAAGTCCGGGTCGGTGTTCTTCTGCACCAGGAAGAACTCCAGTTCCGGCGCCACCACCGGGCGCAGGCCCAGCTCGGCGTAGGCTGCCAGCACGCGGCGCAGCACGTTGCGCGGCGCCAGTTCGTGCGGCTCACCGCTCTTGGTGTAGCAATCGTGGATGACCTGCGCGGTGGCGTCGGCCGCCCACGGCACCATGCGCACCGTGTCCGGATCGGGGCGCAGCATCATGTCCGAGTCCGACGGCGAGGTCAGCTCGTAATAATCGTCAGGGAACTCGCCGGTGACGGTGGTGGCGAAGATGCCCTCAGGCAGGCGCGTGCCGTAGTCGTGCGAGAACTTGTCGGCGGGAATGATCTTGCCGCGCGCGTTGCCGGTGATGTCCGGCACCAGGCATTCCACCTCGGTGATGCGCCGCTCCTTCAGCCAGCGCAGCAGCGTGCTTTCCTGCGGTGCGGGGGGCGTGGCCGTCTTGCGCGGGCGCGTTCGGGAACTCATCGGGAATCCAGTCGGTTCTGTTGGTGCTGCCGGCAAGCCTGGCCGAACGCACGGAAAATAGCGTGATAGAACGGCGCCTGCATGACACGCCACTCCGGGTGCCACTGTACGCCGAGCGCGAAACGATGGTGCAGGCTGCGTGCCGCTTCGACCAGCCCATCGTCGGCCACGGCCTCGACCTGCAGCCCCTGCGCCAGGCGGGCGACACCCTGCCCGTGTACCGAATTGACCTGCGCGCGGCCACTGCCGTGCCACTGCGCCAGCCAGCCATCGGCGGCCAGCGTGACCGCGTGCGCCGGCCCATACTGCACCTCCACCGGCGCCTGCGGTTCTTCGCGATGGTCGGCCAGGCCAGGCACCGCGTGCACCTGCGGATGCAGGCTGCCGCCCAGCGCGACGTTCAACTCCTGGAAGCCGCGGCAGATCGCCAGCACCGGCAGGTCCAGCGCCAGTGCCTCGTGCAGCAACGCAAAGGCATTGGCATCGCGGGCCGGGTCATGTGGATTGCCTGGCCAGCTGCGACCACCTTCATAGTGCTGCGGTTCGATATTGCTGACCGCGCCGGTCAGCAGCAGGCCATCCAGCCCCTGCAGCCAGTCGCCGGCCGGCAGCGGTGGCTGCAGGCTCGGCAACACTACCGGAGTCACCTCGGCCGCCTCGGCCAGCGCGCGCACGTACTTCTCGCCGGCCACCACGAAACGGTGATGGCCGAGCACGGTGCTGTCGGTGGGCAGGCCCACCCAGGGCAGGCGGCGCATGGGAAAACTCCTTGGCGTGCCGACACGTTACCCGTCGCCCGGCGAAGGCGGCAAGTCGGTGCCGTCACACCACAGCCGTCACGCATCGGCGAAACTACCGGGGTGAACGCCGATCGACCTGCCCCGCTCCGCCCTCCCGCCCTGCACCCGCGAGGCCTGCAGTGAGCGCCGCGTTCCCGCCCAGCTGGTACGCCGCCAGCCTGCCCGAACCGCCCGCACTGCCCCCGCTGCAGGGTAATGTGCAGGCCGACGTTGCGGTGCTGGGCGCCGGCTATACCGGCCTGACCGCAGCCCTGGAACTGGCGGCACGTGGCCGGCGCGTGGTAGTGCTGGAAGCGCAGCGGATCGGCTGGGGCGCGTCCGGCCGCAACGGCGGGCAGGCGCTGGTCGGCTATGGCTGCGAGGTGGACGAACTGGAGCGTCAGCTCGGTCGTGATGATGCGCGCCACCTGTTCGACTGGTCGCGCGACGCGGTGCAGGCGATGCGCGCCCGCATCAATCGCCACGGCATTGACTGCCATTGGGTGGAAGGCCACGCCAGCGTCGCCATCCGCGAACGCCATGAGCGCGAGCTGCGGGCCAACTGCGAGCACCTGCAACGCCATTACGACTACCCCATGCAGTGGTGGGACCGTGACGCCCTGCGCGCGCAGCTGGACAGCCCGCGCTATCGTGCCGCGATGTTCGATCCGCTCAGCGCGCACCTGCACCCGCTGGCCTATGCGCGCGGTCTGGCCGATGCGGCGCGCGCGGCCGGCGTGGTGATCCACGAGGATTCGGCGGTAACCCGCGTGCAGCGCGGACCGCAGCCCACCCTGCACACCGCGCAGGGCAGCGTACGCGCCGCGCATCTGGTGGTGGCCGGAAATGCCTGGCTGCAGGGCCTGTTGCCCGAGCTGGAACGGCGGATCATGCCGGTCGGCACCTATATCGGCGCCAGCGCGCCGCTGGGGGCCGAGCGCGCCCGCGCCCTGATCGGCAACGACATGGCCGTGGCCGACACCGCCTGGGCATTGGACTATTTCCGCCTCAGCCATGACCATCGGCTGCTGTTCGGGGGGCGCGCCAGCTACTCGGCGCTGCCCCCACCCGGCCTGCGCGGGGTGATGCAGCGGCGCATGCACCAGGTGTTCCCACAGCTGGCCGACGTGGCCCTGGACCAGGTCTGGGGCGGCTACGTGGACATCACCCGCAACCGCGCCCCGCACTGGGGCCGGCTGGACGGCAATCTGTACTTCGCGCAGGGCTTCTCCGGCCATGGGGTGGCCGCCGCCGGGCTGGCCGGCGAGGTGATCGCCGCCGCCATTGCCGGCCAGAGCGAGCGCCTGGACGTGTTCCAGCGCCTTCGGCATGCGCCCTTCCCCGGCGGCCGGCTGCTGCGCACGCCGCTGCTGGTGGCGGCGATGTCCTGGTACAAGCTGCGGGATGCGTTGTGGTGAAGATTCTGCATCTCCACCTGTATTGAACGTTCTGACAAACGTACCGCAGCGCTGATCGTGCTGCACACGTCACAGATTTTCACGCGACATCTGTGATGGATGGCTGGACAATTTCCTAAATGCGCAGCTATGCAATTGCATAATCGTTCGCAGACCGATACCGTCCTGAGAAACCGGGCCCCGCGGCGAATGGATGCTGACAGGGGACACGTAGGAGAGGGGGACGTGCGATTGGACTGGTGGAAAGAAGGATTGTTGCTGAAGGTGCGCATTCGTCCGGCTGGCCTGATGATTGCCTTGCTTTATGCAGTGGCCTATTGGGCAACCCGACAGCTGTCGCTGGATCAGTTCTATTTGCCAGCCGGCATCCGGGTGGCAGCCGTGCTGTTGTGCCCGCCGCGCCTGTGGCCCTACCTGCTGCTGGGCGAATATGCGTACTTTGCACAGTCCCGCGTGCCGATGATCGAGAAGTACGGCCTGACATGGGTCATTGTTGCCTCCGCATTCCTCATGCCAGCGGTGATGCTGATTGTGAAGCTGCAACGGCGACTGATGGCGGAGTCGCAGACGATCGGCCTCTTGTTGATTGCCGCCGCTTCCAGCGTCGTTATTACTCTGCTCAACCTCAGTTTTTCCCATCTGCTCTGGCCAACACCTCCTTCCACACCCTTCCTGACCAATGCCGCGCGCTTCAGCGTGGGTGATTTCATCGGCATTCTGACGGTGGCCCCCATCGCCATGCTGTGGGCGCGGCAGGACGTGGGGCAGGAGTGGAACGCTCGACGAAAGACCCCGATGCTGGCAGCACTTTCATCGATGCTGCTGATCGGGATAGCAGCGACTCAACTGCCCGCAGACTGGATTGCATTGAAGGCAACGTTCCTGCTGCTGTTGGCACTCCCCGCGGCCGCGCTTACCTGCCTGTATGGCTGGAAGGGGGCTGCCCTTGCAGTGCCGGTGCTCAACATGGTCATCGGCCTGACCACGCCCAACACCCATCCCACCGCATTCGATCCAGCGGCCTTCATCACCCAGCAGATCATGGCGATCAGCGGCATCGTATTGCTGCTGCTCGGATCACGCATCACCCACTTCTACCACCGTTACAGGCTGCGCGAGATGGGGGAAAGGGACGCCATCCATCTGGCGAGGAGCTCGCAATTGGCCAGCGAGATGGAGCTGCGTGAACGTGCCCTGCACCTTCGCAAGCTCGGCGACGGCATTGATACGTCGCTGGTTGAGCTGGCCGAATGGCTCAAGGCCCAGGGACATCACGCAGTGGCCAACAGCCTTCTGCATACCTCGAATGTACATTCGCGGCTCTTTCGCGAACAGACAAGCATGGTCTATCCCTCGGGCCTGGAGCATCTTGGGCTTTACGTGGCCCTGCAGGCGGGTGGCATCCGTGAGTCGTGGAAGCTGACGGAGCGCGTTCTCCGCCCGGATCTGAAAGGCGACCCCTGCAACCTGAGCGTGGAACTGCAATTGGCCGCTTACCGGACACTGATTGACGCGGTCTCCATTCTTCTCAAGCATGAAGGTGGTCAGATTCGCATTCGTGCAAGGTGCGGCAGAATGGGCTCCAGGCGCGGAATCCTCATGGTCGTGTCACTGCTGGAACAGCGCAGACGCCTTTCCAAGCAGACAACGATGGCAGCGTTCGAGCGACTGACCGGGCGAACCCTCCCCTATGACGGGACCGTTGACTGCTATCGCAACCGGGTCAGGATTCTGTTCCTCGACCGCGAAACCAGACTGGAGGCAGTAGCCAGTACTCCATCGCGGTACGGCTGCCCCGCACCCTCTGCGCTGCAGTAGTGCATTTCACAGTCAAGCGACCGGATCGAACCAACACAGCAGAATCGCATAACGTCCCGCTCGTCCCCCTGGCCCAGGGCGTCATGGGCACCCGGCGAACACCGGGTGCCCATGCAGTCTGATACTGAAGCTGGCCGATATCCCGGCAACTGTCAGTATCAGGGTGCCTCTACTGCCCACAACACATCAGCTCCGCTTGCATATCTGACCAGCGTGAATGCGGGGGCCCGATAGACAACCGTTCTGGTGGCCTTGGCGGGAACAGGCAGGCGCTGCTCCGGCAACGACACCTTCGCAGACGGGTCACCTGCCGGCAGCACCCAGAACGTGCCGGCAGCATTGCCGATCACGATGTGCACGTGCCCTGCGAGATCGTTTACCTGGAAATAATCCATGCCATCGCGCTCGAACCCATAGACCAACCAGCCGGGATCCACGCTGAGGTCTTGTGCCTGCGGAATCGACTGGCCGAGTCCTTGGCCGGCCAACTTGATTCCATGGTCGTCACTCGGGGCAAAAGCAAAAACGGATACCGGCACCAACATCAATGCACCAGCAAATGCATGAATTCGGAAACTTCTCACACTGACCTCCAGGTTGGATGCAATACGGATCAAGAAGGATGCTACCGCCAATCGCATCAGCATATACCGGGCGGACTCCGCAGTGCCTGTCGGAGATAATCCACTGGATCGATGCAAACCCATGCCACGCCGAAGCTGCCTCCGAAATCGCCAATACCCGCGGCGAAACCCGCGCACGGTGCGGGTCAGCGGCATCTGCGACAAGGACCTGGACAGGCGCGTGCAACAGCAGGATGTCGTCGATTGTGTGACGGCGAACACAGCGGACAGCATCAACCGCCGAATGTGGCGGGTGCAACGGCTGAAACGCGATCGACACATGGGCGCACTGATTGTGGATGATTCACCGTCCTCTGGTGGCTATGCCGCCGCACTGCCGGGCATGTAGGGCCTCGAAGCATGGGAAGCCGCCGATTGCAGCGCAAAGGGAGGCCAGACACCTCGATTGCACCCATCTCCAACTGTCGATAGTGTCTGCGGAAGTGGTCAGTCATCATTGGCCGGGAGACGAGAGGCGCGGGCTTGGACCGATTCAAAGAAGCAATTGAACTGAGCTTCCGGATCCGACCCGTCGGAATCGCACTCGCGGCCGTCTACGCCCTGGGCTGCCTTGCCTCGCGTCAGTTCTCGCTGGATCAGTTCTTCCTGCCCGCGGGCATCCGGGCAGCGGCACTACTGATCGTCCCGACCCGCCTGTGGCCCTACCTGCTGCTTGGCGAGTACGCGTACTTCACAACCTTGCGCATTCCCATGATCGACACCTACGGCCTGGCCTGGGTCATCCTGGCCTCGACGCTGCTGATGCCGGTGGCGATGCTGGTGGTCTACCTGCATCGCATTAGAATGCCATCGGAGTCCGCCACCGGCCTCTGGTTGCTGTCGTTGACCTTCTGCATGGCGTTGTTCGTCCCGGCTCTCAATATGGGCATTTCATTTGCTCTGTGGTCGAACCCACCGCCGAGCAACCTGCTTAGCGCAGTTGATCGCACGATCTTTGGCCACTTCGCCGCCATCATCACCCTCGTGCCGTTGGCATTCCTCTGGTCGCGACGACACGCGGCCCCCAATTGGACGCGCCGCTTTGCTGCGCCTACGGTCACGGCCATCCTGGTGATGCTGGTCCTGGGCCTGTGCATGCAGCTTACGGCCATCAGCGCCCACACCACACGCACCCACCTGGTACTGCTGTCCTCCCTCCCAGCGATCGCCCTGACCTTCATGCATGGGTGGCGTGGCGCTGCCATCGCGATTCCGCTGTTGAACCTTCCACTCCATTTCGCCACACCCAGCACCGGCCTACCGTCCTCGTTCGACCTGGGCACCTTCGCCACCCAGCAGAACATGGCCGTGATGAGTGTCGCACTGCTCGCCCTGGGGTCCAGCATCAGCTATCACCATGAGCGTGCACGGTGCCGTGGACTGGCAGAGGAAACCACGTTGCGCCTGGCACGTAGTTCGCACCAGACCCGTGAGCGTGAGCTTCGCGAGCGCGCCTCCCATCTCAAGCAACTCGGCGAAGGCATGGACAGCTCGCTCGGCGAGATGGTCAGCTGGCTGAAGGCGCAGGGGCATCATGCGGTGGCCAACAGCCTGCAGCACGCCTCATCCGTGCACTCGCGGCTGTTCCGTGAACAGGCCAGTCTGGTCTACCCCACGGGGCTGGAGCAGGTTGGGCTGTATATCGCGCTGCGGGTTGGCGGCGCATGCGAAAGCTGGGACAACTCTCATCGCGTGATTCCGCCCCGGCTGGAGGGCAACCCCTGCCTGCTGACTGTCGACCTGCAGCTCGCCATCTATCGCTCGCTGATCGAGGCGGTGTCGCTGCTGCTGGAACTGGAGTCGGGACAGGTCAGCGTGCGCGCCCGGAGCGGCCAGGCGGGCGACCGGCGCGGCATCGTGGTGGTCGTTGGCCTGCTTGACCGCGGTCGCACGCTGTCGAACCGGACCGTTCAGCAGGCCATCGAGCGTCTGGCCGGCCGGATAATGGCCTACGGCGGCACGGTGCATTGCCGTGGCAACCGGCTCCGGCTCGTCCTGCACGAATCGCTTGCGGGTACAGCGGCGGCATTCGCATCGCCTGCCTGATCGGTGAACGACGCGCAGGGCACGCTGCTCCGGCTAAAGTTGCACCCGAAACCGCCGCTATCCGTGCCGAGTCCCTCCCTCGTGAGCCACCGCATCATGCCCGTCCTGCCGCAGGCCGCCGTCGATGGCGACCTGGCCGATCCGCTGCCGCAGCGGATCCTGCTGGTCGAAAACTCCCGTGCGTTCACCGGCATGCTGCGCGAGGCCATCGAGCAGCGCCTGGAACTGCCGGTGGTGATCGCTTCCACCCTGGCCGAGGCCGATCGCCTGCTGAGCGAGGATGGGGGCTGGTTCCTGGTACTGACCGGGCTGGTGCTGGCCGACGGCGACCGCGACGCGGTGGTCGAGTTCTTCCTCAGGCGCGGCCTGCCCACCGTGGTGGTCAGCAGCGTCTACGACGAGGATCTGCGCAAGCGCGTACTGCAGCAGCAGATCATCGACTACGTGCTGAAGAACACGCCGGGCAGCATCGACTACCTGGTGTGGCTGGTGCAGCGCCTGGAGCGCAACCGGCGCATTGCGGCACTGGTGGTGGACGACTCGCCGTCCGCGCGCGGCTATGCCGCCGCCCTGCTGCGCATGTACGGCCACGAGGTGCACGAGGCCGCTGACGGCAACGAGGGCCTGGCCGCGATCGACGCGCATCCTGCGATCCGCCTGGCCGTGGTCGACCAGGAAATGCCCGGCATGCAGGGCGTGGAGTTCACCCGCCGCCTGCGCACCCTGCGCTCGCGCGACAAGGTGGCGGTGATCGGCATTTCCGGTAACACCGACGCTTCGCTGATCCCGCGCTTCCTGAAGAACGGCGCCAACGACTTCCTGCGCAAGCCGTTCTCGCGCGAGGAGTTCTTCTGCCGGGTCTCGCAGAACGTGGATCAGCTGGAGCT
Source organism: Stenotrophomonas muris (assembly GCF_052751275.1). Taxonomy (NCBI): domain Bacteria; kingdom Pseudomonadati; phylum Pseudomonadota; class Gammaproteobacteria; order Lysobacterales; family Lysobacteraceae; genus Stenotrophomonas; species Stenotrophomonas muris. Next base: position 2,226,213 of record NZ_CP199879.1, read on the forward strand.
GATCGGCACGCTGCAGGACCTGGCCACCCGCGACTTCCTCACCGGCCTGCCCAACCGTCGCTGCTTCCTGGAACAGAGCCAGCGCCAGCTGCCGCAACTGCAGCTGCATGGCCAGTGCGTGGCGGTGGCAATGATCGACATCGACCACTTCAAGCACATCAACGACACCTACGGTCACGAAGCCGGCGATGACGCGCTGCGCGCGGTGGCCGGTGCGGTGGCCGCGCATGCCCGCAGCCACGACCTGACCGCCCGCTTCGGCGGCGAGGAGTTCTGCCTGCTGGTGCCGGACATGGAGCAGGACGAGGCCCTGCTGTACTTCGAGGAACTGCGCCAGCGCATCGCCGCGCTGGAAGTGGACATCGGCACCGCCAGCCTGCGCATGACGGTGAGCATCGGCCTGTGCTGCCTGCGCCCGCAGCGCGATGCACTGCATCGGCTGATCTCCGAAGCCGACCGCCAGCTGTACCTGGCCAAGGCCGGCGGCCGCAACCGGGTCAGCTGCACCACGGTGGCCAGCCCGCTGCGCCCGCGCGAGCCCGCGCTGACCTGACCGGGCAGCCTTGATCCAGATCAACGCCGCGCCAGCGCGGCAGCTCTACAGTCAGCCCCGACATACGCATGAAGGGGAGCCGGGGATGGCACTACTGGTCTGGCAGGACGATCTGAACATCGGCATCGATGTGATCGACCAACAACACCGCCGCATCATCGAGATGCTCAACCATTTGCACGTGGCCCAGGCCAGCATGCAGCGTGCGGCAGTGGGCGAGGTGATCGACGAAGTGGTGGACTACACCATGTCGCACTTCGCGTTCGAGGAAGAACTGATGGAGGAAGCGGGCTATCCGTTCTGTGCCGCGCACAAGCGCGTGCATGAAGTCTTCATCAAGCGGGTATCGGAGTACCGCATGCGCTTCCAGGCCGGCGAGGACATCAGCGATGAACTGCGCACCATGCTCTCGCGCTGGTTGTTCAACCACATCCGCGGCGATGACCAGGCCTACGCCGAACAGGTCAAGGCGCACTTGAACCAGTTCGCCCGCGAACACCAGGGCGGCGGTTGGCTGGGGCGCACGCTCAAGCGCTTCTTTGGCTGAGCCGCAGCGCGCGCCGGTGCAGGGCCACCAGCGCGCACAGGGTCGCTGCCGCAGTCAGGCACAGGTAGTAGCCGACCGCGACCAGGCCGAAGCGTTCCGCCAGCCAGGTGGCCAGGTACGGCGCCGGCGCCGCACCCAGAATGCCGGCCAGGTTGAATGACAGCGAGGCGCCGGTGTAGCGCACTTCCACCGGGTAGATCTCGGCCAGGAAGGTGCCGCAGGGGCCGTAGGTCAGCCCCATCAGAAACAGGCCCAGGCACAGGAACGCCGTGACCAGCCAGGGACTGTGCGGCTGGAACAGCGGAGCGAACAGCACGCCGAAGCCGATGATCAGCACGCTGGCCACGATCATCGTGCGACGCGTGCCCCAGCGGTCGCCATAGCGCGCCGACAACGGGATGCCCAGCGCGAAGAACAGCATGCCGGCCATCTGCATCAGCAGGAACTGCTCGCGGCTGTAGCCCAGCACGGCGGTGCCATGGCCGAGGCTGAACACGGTCATCAGGTAGAACAGCACGAAGGTGGCGAACGCCCCCAGCGTGCCCAGCAGCATCGCCACCGGATGGTCACGCAGCACCGTCCACATCGGCAGCCGCACCGGCGCCTTGCGCTCCAGTGCCTGCTTGAAGTCGGGCGTCTCATGGATGTTCAGGCGCACCCACAGGCCCAGGCCGACCAGCAGCGCGCTGGCCACGAACGGAATACGCCAGCCCCACTGCAGGAAGTCGTCCTGGCTCAGGCAGCGGCCGAGCGCCAGGAAAATGCCCGCCGACAACAGGAAACCGATCGGCGCGCCCAGCTGCGGGAACATGCCGTACCAGGCGCGCTTGCCCGGCGGCGCGTTCTCGGTGGCCAGCAGCACCGCCCCACCCCACTCGCCGCCCAGCCCCAGGCCCTGGCCGAAGCGGCACAGCGCCAGCAGCGCGGGCGCCCACAGGCCAATCTGCGCGTGGGTCGGCAGCAGACCGATCAGCACCGTGGACAGGCCCATGGTCAGCAACGCGGCGACCAGGGTGGCCTTGCGGCCGATGCGGTCGCCGAAATGGCCGAACACCGCCGAGCCGACCGGCCGTGCGATGAACGCCACCGCGAAGGTCGCCAGTGACTGCAACAGCGCCGCCTGTTCGCTGCTGTCCGGGAAGAACAGGTGCGGGAACACCAGCACTGCGGCCGTGGCGTAGATGTAGAAATCGAAGAATTCGATGGTGGTGCCGATCAGGCTGGCCAACAGGACGCGGCGGGGAGAGTTCACGGGCGGTGCGGCAGCGGTGATCGTCGACATCGGCAACACGGGTAACGGCGGATCGCCCGATTCTGCCACGGGCCGGTGGCCGCACGGGACGATGGTTTCAGCCGACACCGATGCCAACGAGGGTGGCAGGCGCCATTGTTCTGCAGGTCCTCGCCCCTGCTCGACCACATTCCACGAAATGCAGCCGAGCATCGGCTCGGCTCTACATGTGGGCGCAAGCCCCGGCGCTGTTACAGCTGGATCCAGGTGGCCTTGATCTCGCTGTACTTGTCGAACGCATGCAGCGATTTGTCGCGCCCATTGCCGGACTGCTTGTAGCCACCGAACGGGGCGGTCATGTCACCGCCATCCCAGCCGTTCACCCAGACGCTGCCGGCGCGCAGCTGGCGTGCGACGCGGTGGGCGCGGCCCAGATCGCGCGTCCACAGGCCGGCGGCGAGGCCGTAGCGGCTGTCATTGGCCAGGCGCACCGCTTCGGCTTCGTCGTCAAAGCCGAGCACCGCCAGCACCGGCCCGAATACTTCCTCGCGCGCCAATGCCTGGTCGGGGCTCACCTGATCGAACACCGTGGGCTGCACATAACAACCGCCCGCCTCGACATCGGCGCGATGACCGCCCAGCAGCAGGCGGGCGCCCTCGCTTTCGGCACGCACGATATCCCCCATCACCTTGTCCAGATGCGCGGCATCCACCAGCGCGCCCATCGGTGCGTCGGCGTCAAGCGGGTGGCGCGGCTGCATGTGCTGGCCGTAGGCAACCACCTGGTGCACGAAATCCTCGCGGATCGAGCGCTGCACCAGCAGCCGTGACCCGGCAGTACAGACCTCGCCCTGGTTGAAGAAGATGCCCCGTGCCACCGCCTTCGCAGCGGCATCCAGATCGGGGGCATCGGCAAACACCACGTGCGGGCTCTTGCCACCACACTCCAGCCAGACCCGCTTGAGGTTGGACCGCCCTGAATACTGCAGCAGCCGCGCGCCGGTGGCCGTGGAGCCGGTGAACGCCAGCACGTCCACATCCATGTGCAGGGCCAACGGCTCACCGACGCGCGCACCGTGGCCCGGCAGCACGTTCAGCACGCCCTCCGGCAGGCCCGCTTCGGCGGCCAGCGCCGCCAGCCGCAACGCACTCAGGGGCGAGCGCTCGGAAGGCTTGAGCACCACCGAGTTGCCCATGGCCAATGCAGGCGCGATCTTCCAGCACGCCATCAGCAACGGGAAATTCCACGGCACGATCGCCGCCACCACGCCGGCGGGCTCGCGCGTGACCAGGCCCAGCTCATGCGGGCCGGTGGGCGCGACCTCACCGTACAGCTTGTCCACCGCTTCGGCCGTCCAGCGCAGGCAGCGCACCGCGCCGGGCAGGTCGATACGACGCGCATCACGCACCGGCTTGCCCATGTCCAGGGTTTCCAGCAGGGCCAGCTCGTCCGCGTGTTTTTCCACCAACGCCGCCAACGCCAGCAGCACGCGCTTGCGATGGGCCGGGCTGGCCTGTGACCAGTGGCCCGCATCGAAGGCACGCCGCGCCGCGCCCACTGCGCGCTCCACGTCCTGTGCATCGCAGTCGGCGCCCCCCCCCCAGCACGCGACCATCAATCGGGCTGATGCAGTCGAAGCGCGCGCCGCTGGCAGCGTCGGTGTAACGACCCTCGATAAAGGCCTGTCCGGGTATCGAAAGCTGCTGGGCCAGCGCCTGCCAGTGGCTGCGGTCGGGAAAGTCGGCCATGTCGGGCTCCTCGGAACAGTTTCCCCGGTTATACCGGCGCGGCCGCGACTCCACCGTGACGTGGCTGCGCTACATTTCCCCCATCGGACCCGATGGAGCTGGCATGAAGCGTTCCGCGAGCGACCTGCACGATCTGGCCACCCGACGCCCGGAGTCATTGGAGGCGTACTGGATGCCGTTCACCGCCAACCGCCAGTTCAAGGCTGCGCCGCGTGTGCTGGTGCGTGCCGAGGGCATGCACTACGAGGATGTCGACGGCCGCCAGATCCTCGATGGCACCGCCGGCCTCTGGTGCTGCAACGCGGGCCATGCACGGCCGCGCATCGTCGAGGCCATCGTCGAGCAGGCGCGCACGCTCGACTATTCGCCGGCCTTCCAGATGGGCTCGCCGCCGGCCTTCGCGCTGGCGCAGCGGCTGGCCGCCTTGGCGCCGGCCCCGCTCAACCATGTGTTCTTCACCAGCTCCGGTTCCGAGGCGGTGGATACCGCGATGAAGATCGTGCTGGCCTACCACCGCCAGCGCGGCGAGGGCCAGCGCACGCGCTTCATCAGCCGCGAGAAGGCCTACCACGGGGTGGGTTTCGGCGGCATGGCGCTGGGCGGGCTGCCCAACAACCGCAAGCCGTTCGGCCTGCAGCTGGGCGGCGTCGACTACCTGCGCCACACCCTGGACCTGCCGCGCAATGCGTTCAGCAGGGGCCTGCCGCGCCAGGGCGCGGAGCTGGCCGATGACCTGGAACGGCTGATCGCGCTGCATGATGCCTCGACGATTGCCGCCGTATTCGTTGAACCCATTGCCGGCTCAGCCGGGGTGATCCTGCCCGCACCGGGTTACCTGCAGCGCCTGCGCGAACTGTGCGACCAGCACGGCATCCTGCTGGTGTTCGACGAGGTCATCACCGGTTTCGGCCGGGTTGGGATGCCCTTCGCCGCGCAGCGCTTCGGGGTCACCCCGGACCTGCTGACCTTCGCCAAGGCGGTCAGCAACGGCGCGGTACCGCTGGGTGGCGTGCTGGCCAGCGACGCCGTGCATGCAACCCTGATGCAGGCACCGCCACAGGCCATCGAGCTTTTCCATGGCTATACCTGTTCGGGGCACCCGCTGGCCTGCGCCGCGGCGCTGGCGACGCTGGAGGTCTATGCCGAGGAGCGTCTGTTCGAGCGCGCCATCGAGCTGGGCGAGTACTGGCAGGAACGACTGCATGCGCTGCAGGGCCTGCCCAACGTGATCGACATCCGCAACTTCGGCCTGGTCGGCGCGGTTGAGCTGGCGCCTCGCCGCGATGCGCCGGGCAGCCGGGGCTACGAGGTCTACCGGCGCTGCTTCCACGACGGCCGACTGCTGGTGCGCTGCACCGGCGACATCATCGCGCTGTCGCCGCCGCTGATCGTGGACAAGGCGCAGATCGACCAGATCACCGGCACCCTGGGCGAGATGATCCGGGCCACCGCCTGAGCCGGGCCGATGGTGGCGAGCGGGTACAATGGGCGGTTCCGCTCCTGCTCGCTGCCGTGCCCATGGATATCGTCGTCAAAGAAGAACTCAAGGCCTACATCGACCCGCTGACCGCGGACGAACATGACGCGCTGGAGCGCAGCATCCTGGCCGAAGGCTGCCGCGATGCGCTGGTGCTGTGGGGGAATGTACTGGTCGATGGCCATAACCGTTTCGGCATCTGCCAGAAGCATGGCCTGCCCTTCAATACCGTGCAGAACACCCGCTTCCAGAGCATGGAAGACGTGCACCTGTGGATGATCGAACAGCATCTGGGCCGCCGCAGCGTGTCCGACTTCCAGCGCGGCGTGCTGGCGCTGCGCAAGCGTGACATCCTGGCCGCCCGCAAGCAGGTCGAGCAGGCGCAGCTGCAGCGCGAGAGCGATGGCACCGCCGACGTCGCCGATGAGACCGGTGAAGACAGTCCGCCGTGGGAACCGGCACCGAAGATCAGCCGCGCCGAGCTGGCGCGCGAAGCCAAGCTGAGCACCAGCCAGGTCGGCATGATCGAGCGCATCCACGCCCAGGCCGCCGCCGAGGTGGTGGAAGCGGTCAAGGCCGGCGTGATCTCGATCAGCGCCGCCGCCGCCGTGGCCGACCTGCCGGAAGAAGAGCAGCGCGCCGCCGCCGCCGGTGGCAAGGACGAGCTGAAGCAGGCCGCCAAGCGCGTGCGCGAGTCCAAGCGCAAGCCGCGCGCACCGAAGCCGGAAGCGGCCGAGATGGACTTCGAGGAACCGGACGAGGAGCAGATCGCCAGCCGCGACGCCGAGGTGCTGTCGGCGCTGGAACAACTGGGCGAGGATGCCCCGGCACTGCGCCGCCGCGTCGTCGCGCTGACCCGCGAGAACGACACCCTGCGGGCGCAGCTGGCTGCGTTGCGCAAGCAACTGGAAGCGCTGTAAGCGCTCTCGACGCGCTTCTGTAGAGCCGAGCCCATGCTCGGCTGCTCTTTGCCACGCGCAAGGCAGCCGAGCATGGGCTCGGCTCTACAGGCAGGCGTCACCGGGCTGCGGTTAGACTTCCGGCATGACGCCTGCCCACGATCCGCGCCGCGCTCAGCTGCGACGCCTGAAAGCCCTCGCACTGGGCCTGCTGCTGTTGATGCTGGCCGGATTCGCAGTCAGCCACTGGCAGGGCGAACGCGGCATCTGGGCCTGGGTCTCGGCGTTCTGCGAGGCCGCAGCCGTGGGCGCACTGGCCGACTGGTTCGCCGTCGTTGCGCTGTTCCGGCGCCCGATGGGCCTGCCGATTCCGCACACTGCGATCATCCCGCGCAGCAAGGAACGCATCGGCGACAGCCTCGCCCTGTTCGTGCGTGACCAGTTCCTGGAACCGCAGGTGCTGCTGGCCAAGCTGCAGGTGTTCGATCCGGCCAGCCGCCTCGGCAGTTGGCTGGCCGACCCGGCGCGCTCGCGGATGCTGGCCGACATGGCACGCGGCTGGGCCCTGCAGGCACTGGACTTCTTCGACGAGACAGCGGTGCGCCGGCAGCTGCATGCGTTCGTGGTGCAGCAGCTGCGGCAGTGGAATGCCGCCGCCACCGCCGGTGAGCTGCTTGCCCTGCTGACCGCCGACGGGCGCCACCAGCGCGTGCTGGACGAGGGCCTGCAGCGGCTCGGCCGCTGGCTGGAACAGCCAGAAGTGAAGGAACGCGCCTCGCAGTTGATCGTGCGCTACATCCAGCGCGAATGGCCGACGCTGTCGAGCACGGTGAACTGGGTGAAGCCGATCGATGAGATCGGCGACAGCCTGGCCGAGCGCCTGGCGCGGGCGGTGCTGGAAGAACTGCAGCAGGTATTGGCCGAGCCGCAGCATCCGCTGCGCCAGGACTACGAGACCTGGCTGCAGAACTACGTGCAGCGCCTGCGCGAGGACCCGGCCCTGGCCGAGCGCATCGAACAGCTCAAGCGGGAAATGATCGACCACCCCGCCCTGCAGGACTACGTGCAAGGGCTGTGGGCGCGCATCCACGCCAGCCTGCGCGACGACCTGCAGCGCGAGGACTCGGCGCTGGTCGGACACCTGCAGCGCAGCCTCGCCTCGCTGGGCGCCAGCCTGCAGGCCGACCCGGCCCTGCGCGAGGCCCTCAACCAGCACCTGCTGGAAGGTGCGCAACGCCTGACCGGCCGCCTGCGCGAGGGTGTGACCACGCATATCGCGCAGACCGTGAAGGGCTGGGACGAGCGCCATCTGGTCGAACAGCTGGAACTGAGCGTGGGCCGCGACCTGCAGTTCATCCGCTTCAACGGCACGCTGGTGGGTGGGCTGATCGGCCTGTTGCTGCATGCGGCGACAGTGGTGTTCAGGTTCTAGGCCTCGGTGCGCCCCCGGATCATCATGCTTGATTCATAAAATGCGAATGCCTATCATTTACTGATCGGTTGTACGCTTAGCCAAGCGGGCGCGGAAGACGCGCCCATCGCCCGTGTACATCCCCGACCTCTGGATTGCCCGCCTGCGCGGGCAGTGCTTCGTCGATGGGACACGCTGGGCGACATGCGCAGGGCGCAAGGGGGCCGCGGACGCGTTCCATCCCCTCCCCTACCTGCAGGAACGCCGTGGACCGCTCGCCCGCAACCGCCAGCCCCCGCACCTTCTTCTCCAATCCACGCTGGGGCGTGCTGTCACGCTCGCTGGCCGCGATCTTCGGCGGCTACGCGCTGGCTTCGGCCACCAGCGTGTTCTGCGCGGTGGCGCTGCCCGGTGCGCGCGGCCAGGCCGTGCTGACCGGCATGCTGCTGGCCATCCTGGTGGCCGCCTGCGCAGCGCTGTGGGCGTTCGCGACCCGCAGCGCGCTGCGCGCCTGGGTGGGCATCCTCGCGCCCGCGCTGCTGATGGCCGCCATTGCGCGCCTGCTGGGGGCCTGGGCATGAAGAACGGCTTCCGCCAGTCGATGGCCTGGCTGCACACCTGGACCGGCCTGCTGGTCGGCTGGTTGCTGCTGCTGATCTTCATGGCCGGCACGGCCAGCTACTACCGCGAGGAAATCAGCCGCTGGATGCGACCGGAACTTCCGTCCAGCCAGGTCAGCATCGATGTCGCCGCGCAGCGCGCCGTGGATTACCTGCAGGCCAATGCGGCGCAGGCCGGGAACTGGTTCGTCACCCTGCCGCAGCCGCGCAACCCGGCCATGCAGATGTTCTGGCGGTTGCCACCGGAGCTGGCCGATCCCAGTCGCGGCCGTCGCGGTGGCTTCGGCGAAGCCACGCTGGACCCGAATACCGGCCAGGCACTGAAGGCACGCGAAACGCGGGGCGGTGATTTCTTCTACCGCCTGCATTTCGACCTGCACTACATCCCGGTGCTGTGGGCGCGCTACCTGGTCGGCTTCTGCGCGATGTTCATGCTGGTGGCGATCATCACCGGCGTCATCACCCACAAGAAAATCTTCAAGGACTTCTTCACGTTCCGCAAGGACAAGGGCCTGCGTTCCTGGCTCGATTTCCACAACGTCAGCGCGGTGATGGCCCTGCCCTACCACGCGATGATCACCTACACCGGCATCGTCACCCTGATGGTCATGTACCTGCCGTGGGGGGTGAAAGTCGCCTACCCGCAGGACGAAGACAAGTTCTTCAGCGAAGCCTTCGGTGGCATGCCGGAGGTGACCGCGCCGGCCGAAGGCCGCGCCACCCCGCTACCGATCGCGCAGCTGTTGGACAGCGCGCGTGCGCATTGGCACGGCGTGGAAGTGGCCGGCTTCACCGTGTCCAATCCGGGCGCAGCCAACGCCGTGATCGACATCCGCCAACGCGACGGCAAGCGCCTGTCCACCGACACTCCCGCCGTTCGCTACGACATGGTAAACGGCGCGCTGCTGGAAGAGACGCCGCCGTCCGGCGGTGCCACCGCCACCCGTGGCGTGCTGTACGGCCTGCACCTGGCGCGCTTCGCCGATTGGGGCCTGCGTGCACTGTTCTTCCTGTCCGGCCTGGTCGGCTGCCTGATGGTCGCCAGCGGCGTGGTGCTGTGGGCGGTGAAGGAACGGCCCAGGCATGCCAAGAGCGGCCGCACCGGCTTCGGCCTGCGCCTGGTCGATGCGCTGAACATCGGCACCGTGGCCGGCCTGCCGATCGCCTTTGCGGCCTACTTCTGGGGCAACCGCCTGCTGCCGCTGGACATCGCCGGGCGCGCGAGTGCGGAGGCCAACGTCTTCTTCTACGCCTGGGGCGGCGCGCTGCTGGCCGCCTTCATCTGGCCGAAGCGGATGATGTGGGCGTGGCAGCTGTACCTGGGTGCGGCTGCGTTCGCGCTGGTACCGGTGGTCAACGCGCTGACCACGCACGCGCATCTTGGCGTCACATTGCGCAGCGGTGACTGGGTACTGGCTGGCGTCGATCTGTCGATGATCGCGTTCGGTGCGATGCTGGCGCTGTGCGGCTGGCGCATGCAGCGCTGGACGCCACCGCTGAGCGCGGCCGAGAAGAAGAAGCGCGCCGCCGCAGCAGCACCCAGGGCCCCGGTGGACGCTGCGGAAACCGCCGAAGCGGAGGCCAGCGCATGATGCTGCTGGCACTGGCCCTGTCGTTCTCCGCGTTCACCGCGTTGTCGCTGGCGATGGAAAAGCACCAGCACGACCTGCACGGCAGCGCCGCAGCCACGCCCGCACGGCGCACCCAGTGGCGCGTGCTGGGCTGGGCCCTGCTGACGGTGGCGTTCGCGCTGTGCGTGATCGACCACGGCTGGGCGATGGGCCCGGTGCTGTGGCTGGGCACGATGACACTGGGCGGTCTGGCGCTGTCGTTCGGGCTGTATCCGTACCGGCCGAAGTGGATCGCGGCGTTGGCGATCGTGCTGCCGGTGCTGGGGCTGGTGGTGGCGGTGCTGTAGCCGGGCCACCGGGGTCGGATCCCTTTCGCGAAGCGCAAGGGCTCTGACCCCTGGTGCGTAGATCCGGATGGGGTCAGAGCCCCTGCCCTTCGCGCAGGGGATCCGACCCCGGGCGTCGCGTTACCCCAACCGCTTCAATTCCCACGCGCGGTGGATGCGCGCGTTGCGCTCGAAGTCCGGGCCGATGGTGCGCGCGGTGATCTCGCGGCACTGGGCGAATTCGGCGATGGCGTTCTCTTCCAGCTTGAAGCGGCGGAAATTGTTGGAGAAGTACAGCACGCCGCCCGGCGCCAGCCGCGCCACGGCTGCACGCAGCAGCTTGATCTGCTCGCGCTGCACGTCGAAGTCATCGGCGCGCGCGGAGTTGGAGAAGGTCGGCGGGTCACAGAAGATCACGTCGTACTGGCCACGGTCGCCCTCCAGCCACGCCATCGCGTCGGCCTGCACCAGCAGGTGCTGGTTGCCGCCCTGCCCGTTCAACGCCAGGTTGTCGTAGCACCACTGCAGGTAGGTCGCCGACAGATCGACGCTGGTGGTGCTGGCGGCACCGGCCACCGCCGCCTGCACGCTGGCCACGCCGGTGTAGCAGAACAGGTTGAGGAAGCGCTTGCCACGTACCTGCTCGGCCATCATCCGGCGCAGCGGGCGGTGGTCGAGGAACAGGCCGGTGTCCAGGTAGTCGAACAGATTCACCTGCAGCAGTGCATTGTTCTCGCGCACCACGATGAATTCGTCACGCTGCTCAAAGCGGCCGTACTTGCTGCCGCCCTTGCCGCGCTCGCGCGACTTCATCGAGACCTGCTCGGGCGGCACGCCGAACACTTCGCGCGCAGCGGCCAGCAGCTCGTTGCGGCGGCGGCGCACGTCGTTCTCGGGAATGGCAGCCGGTGCGGCGTATTCCTGCACGTGCAGGAAGGTACGGCGCTTGCCGCCGTCTTCCTCGTAGACGTCGATGGCGGCCGCGTACTCCGGCAGGTCGGCGTCATAGGCGCGGAAGCAGGTGATGTCTTCGCGGGCACGCCAGCTCTTGAACTTCTTCAGGTTCTTGCGCAGGCGGTTGGCCACCATCTGCGCGCCTTCGCTCAGCTCGCGCGGCTGTGCCGGATCACGGCCCGGCACGGCGATCGGGTCGCAGACGATCAGCGCACACTCCAGCGCACCATTGAACATCTGGTACTTCTTGCCGGCGCGCAGGCCGGTGGCGAAGGCCAGTTCGTCGTTGCCGCACAGCAGGCTGGCGCGCCACTGCGGCACCGCCTTCTGCAGGGCGTTGCCCAGCGCGCGGTACAGCGCCGGATCGGCGGCCAGGCGTTCGTCGTACGGCGGGTTGCAGACCACCGCACCGATCTCCTGTTCCGGCGCGGCCAGGTCGGCCACGTCGGCGCGGGTGAAGCGGATCGCGTGGGCGACGCCCGCGACCTCGGCATTCTCGCGTGCCGCCTGGATCGCGGTCGGGTCGATGTCGCTGCCGTGGATGACCGGCTTCAGCGCGGCCAGGCCAGCGGCCTCACGGTCACGCGCTTCGCTCTGGATGGTCTTCCAGACGGACTTGTCGAAGCCCAGCCAGCGGCTCGGCGGCAGGCTGCCATGACGCATCAGGCCGGGAGCGACGTCGGCGGCCATCAGCGCACCTTCGATCAGCAGGGTACCGCTGCCGCACATCGGATCCAGCAGGCCACCACCGGCAGCGTGCAGGCGCGGCCATTGCGCGCGCAGCAGCAGCGCGGCGGCCAGGTTTTCCTTCAGCGGTGCCTCGTGGGCAGCACCACGCCAGCCACGGCGATGCAGCGGGCCGCCGCCGAGATCGATCGACAACGAGGCACGGCCCTTGCGCAGCGACAGGTTGACGCGCACATCGGGCAGATCGGTGTTGACCGAGGGGCGTTCCAGGCCTTCATCGCGCATGCGGTCGACGATGGCGTCCTTGATCCGCTGCGCGGCGAAGCGGGCGTGGGTGATCTTGTCGCCGGACACGTGCGCGTCCACCGCCAGGGTCATCTCCGGCGTGATGTGCTCGTGCCACGGCAGCGCACGCACGCCGTCATACAGGGCCTGCTCATCCGGGCACTCGAACTCGTCGATGGGCCACAGCACGCGGCTGGCCAGGCGCGACCACATCACGATCCGCAGCGCCTGCGCCAGTTCGCCCTCGGCGTTGACGCCGGCAATGGTGGCAGTGGCCTTGCCAAGGCCCAGGGCCGACAGTTCATCGGCAAGCAGGTATTCCAGGCCCTTGGCGCAGGAGACGAAGAATTTCACGGGATCGGTTCGCAGGTGGTCGGGCGCGGCACAGGGGCCGGGCCGGTCGGAAAGGAGGGCCGTAGGCACGGCCGGCAGGCCCGCGCCGGGGGCGGCGGGGCTGCCATTGTAGTCAATGCGGGCGGGCGCGCCGTGCGCCCGGGCTTCACAGTTGCCGCAGCAAGCGCTCGAAGGCCTGCGCGGAAGCCTCCACGTGGCGCTCGAGGCGGTGGCCGTCGTCGACCAGCAGCAGCTGCGCCGAGCGCGCCTGCGCCCACGCGATCACTCCCGCTGCTGGCACCACGTCGTCATGCCAGGCCTGGACCACGGTGGTCGGCACGGCGGCGGCATCCAGCGCCGGCATCGGGCCCATCGTGGTCGGCGGCACCATCAGGAACAGGCCGGCCACCGGTACCTGCAAGGAGGCGATGGCGGAGATGTAGGCGCCCAGGCTGGAGCCGGCCAGCACCACCGGCCCCTGCCGGGCCGCGATGGCGGCGCGCTCGACCAGGCGGCGCAGGCGGGTCGGCACGTCGCCTACCCGGCTGACCTCGCTCATCGCGTCCAGGTCGGTGTAGTCCGGGCGCTCATGGGTCCAGCCCAGGCGCTGCGCCACGTCGGCCAGCGCGGTGACCTTGGTCGCTTCCGGGCCGCTCTCGAAGCCATGCGACAGGATGCAGTGGCCGCGGCTCATGCACGTGCTCCGTGCGAGCGGGCCAACGAGGAAAGAGAAGGCAGGTTCATGCCGCAATGCTAGCATCGCCGGATGCCCAACCCGCTCCTGCCCGGCCTGCAGCTGCAGCCCCTGCCCTACCACGACCGACTGCCGCTGCGCGACCCGGCCACGCTGGAGATGGTGGTGATCCACTGCACCGAGCTGCCCGATCTGGCGACGGCCCGCGAGTACGGCGAGCGCGTGCTGTACGACAGCGGCGCCGGCAACAGCGGGCACTTCTACATCGACCGCGATGGCAGCGTGGTGCAGTACGTGGCACCGGAACGCGTGGCCCATCACGTGCGCGGCATGAACGCGCATACGCTGGGCATCGAGCTGGTCAATACCGGGCGCTATCCGGACTGGTTCGACAGCCGCCACCAGGCGATGGACGAGGCGTACACCGAGGCACAGCTGCAGGCGCTGGAACAGCTGCTGCTGGCGCTGGTGGCGCACTACCCGTCGCTGCGACGGATTGCCGGGCATGACCAGCTGGACCTGGAACGGGTGCCGGCCAGCGACGATGCGACGTTGACGGTGGCGCGCAAGCGCGATCCGGGGCCGCTGTTCCCGTGGGCGCGGGTGCTGGCGAAGGTGCCGTTGCAGCCGGTTGGGTAAGCGGCAGGGCTGCGCCCTGCACCCGCAGAGGCAACGGCAACGTCAACGTCAAACGCTGGCATTCCGTGGGATGGCGGGGTGGGTCCGGTTGCGGACACCCCCGCAACCGGCCCCACCCCGCCTTCGACAGTTCTCCGCGATCCTTCGAATCGACACGGGGTTGGATCCCGTTGCTACGCAACGGGCTCTGACCCGATTTTCGGTTGATGGGGTCAGAACCGTTCTCCGTTGGAAAACGGATCCGACCCCGCGCGGCTCAGGCGCCGGTCGCCACCGGGCGGCTGCTGTCGCTGACCCACCCGCTCCAGGAGTCGGCGTAGATGCGCGCGCCGGACAGGCCCGCCGTTTCCATCGCCAGCAGCAGATGGCAGGCGGTCACGCCGGAGCCGCACATCAGCACCACCTGCTGCGGATCGCGGTTGCCGATCACGCCCTGCAGTTCGGCGCGCAGCGCCTGTGGGTCGCGCAGGTGGCCATCGAGTACGTTCAAGGCGAACGGGCGGTTGACCGCGCCCGGCACGTGGCCGGCGACCGGGTCCAGCGGCTCGACGTCACCGCGGAAGCGCTCACCCGCGCGCGCGTCGACCAACCAGCCCGGCGCGTGCTTCAGCCGTGCGCTGATTTCATCGGCGTTGGCGATCTGGGTGGTGTCGAAACGGCCCGGGTAGGCAGGTAACGCCGTCACTTCAGTCGGCCCGCTCGCCAGCGCGTGACCGGCGGCCTGCCAGGCGGCAATACCGCCGTCGAGCACGGCCACCCGGGTGTGCCCGATCAGCCGCAGCAGCCACCACAGGCGCGAGGCGGCCATGCTGCCGTCGCTGCCGTCGTAGACCACCACCTGGGTTTCGGGACCGATGCCCCACGTACCGAGCTTCGCGGCGAACGCATCGCTGTCCGGCAGCGGGTGCCGGCCATGGCCGCTTCGGGTCAGATCCGACAGATCACGGTTGAGATCGGCATGCACCGCAGTCGGTATGTGCCCTGCCAGATACTGGCCGCCCGCAGCCTGCGGATCGGCCAGCGAAGCACGCGCATCGACCACGCGCACGGCGGTGCTGGCGGTGGCACGCGCGTCGACGACGCGCACGCCTGCGCCCAGCGCAGCGGCAAGGGTGGTGACATCGACCAGGGTGGTCCACGGCGGATCGATCGGCTTCATTTCACTTGCTCCAGGCGACGACGCAGGTTGTAGAGAATGGCGGCGGTCGCGCCCCAGATGCGCTGCCCCGGCCAGCCATACTCCAGGACGTGGCGGACCCGGCCGCGATGAGTGATTTCGACCTGGCGCAGGCTGTCGGGCGCCATCAGATAATCCAGCGGCACCTCGAACACTTCGGCCACTTCGCTGGGCTGCGGCACCGGCACGAAATCCGGGTCGACCACCGCTACCACCGGCGTGACCCGGTAGCCGGTGATGGTGACGAAGGGATCGAGATACCCCAGCGCCTGCACCTGGCCGGGCGCCAATGCGATTTCTTCCTGGCTCTCGCGCAGCGCGGCCGCCAATGCGTCGCGGTCATCGGGTTCGGTGCGGCCGCCGGGGAATCCGACCTGGCCCCCGTGCGTGCGCAGGGTTTCGGTGCGGCGGGTCAGGATCACCTGTGCGCCGTTGGCGCGCGGGACGATGCCGGCCAGCACCGCAGCCTCCACCGGAGGCCCGGGCGGCAGCAGGTCGATCAGCTCACTGCGGTTCCAGCCGTCGCCGGCCGGCGGTTGGGCCAAGGGGTGCAGCGCGCGCATCAGTCGCTCGTGGTCGGCCAGCGAGCCACGCAGCGATTGCTGCAGTTGTTCGCGCAGGGGCTGCACGCGGTGCAGGATGCGGCTGCGTTCCTCGTTGCTCATCGACGACCACCGCGCGATCTCATCGATATGCCGCGCGCAGCCGGTGCATTGCCGGTACGGATCCAGCGTGCACACTCCGATGCAGGGACTTGCGACAACACGCGCCGTTTCTTCCATTGTTTGCACCCGGCAACAGTAGCGCGATCGGGCTGAATTTGCGCGGGTGGCCCGGCCCAACGGTAGAGTCGACTGTCAGTCGACGCTCGCGCGCAGCGCGGGCGTTTCACCGCCAGGGGCTGCACAAACAGAAACGCGCCGGTGGGATCACCGGCGCGTTTCGTTTGCTGTTTCGATTTACTTGACGCTGACCAGCTTGATCTCGAACTGCACAGCCACGTTCGGCGGGAACGGGGTGCGCGGGTCGGCACCGTAGGCCTGGTCCGGCGGCAGGGTGACTTCCCACTTCGAGCCGGCCGGCATCTGCAGCAGGGTCTCGCGCATGGCCTTCATTTCAACTTCGCTGACCTTGATCGACGGGATCTGCTGGGCAGGGCGGGCTTCGGTCGGGCGCTGGCCGTACGGGAACGGACCGGCCACCTCCAGCTGCACGGTGCTGGCCTGGGTCGGCTTGGCGCCCTTGCCGGCTTCGATCACGCGGTACTGGACGCCGCTCGGCAGGGACTGCACGCCGGCCTTGGCCTTGTTCGCCGCGATGAACTGATCGCTCTTGGTCTTGTTTTCGGCAGCCGCCTTTTCGTACTCGGCCTTGGCAGCCTGGGCACGGCCCTGCTCGCGCTTCTGGAACGCTTCAACGGCCGGCTTCAGCTGCTCGGCGGTGATCGCCGGCTGCTTCTTGGCGTAGGCATCCTGCAGGCCCTTCACCACCGAGTTGATGTCCAGCTGCTCACCGCGACCGGTCAGCTCCGCCAGGTTGTTGCCGTAGTCGTAACCGAAGTAATAACTCAGCTTGCCCTTCTCGGACGCGATGTCCTGGGCGAAGGCATTGCCCGTCAGGGCCAGGGCCGCGACGGCGACCGCGATAGAACGCAACTTCATCAAACAGTTCTCCAGGGGTGGTAACTCAGGGACGTTCTTCGCCGCCCTGAGGCGACGGGTTAGGATAACGGGCACAACGTGTAACCGCTACTCACGATGCAGGCTATGACCCGTCTGCGTTTGCAGAGTTCAATATCACTTTTTTTTAACGTTCCAGGAGTTTCCCCGTGGCCGATGCCCTGATCGCTGTTGCCGACGAAGGCGCCATCCGCACCGTGACCGTCCAGCGCCCGGACAAGCTCAATGCCCTGAACGCCGCGACCCTGCAGGCGCTGGCCGATGCCTTCAGGGACGCCGCTGCCGATCCGGAGGTGCGCGTGGTGGTGTTGACCGGGGCGGGCCCGAAGGCCTTCGTGGCCGGTGCCGACATCGCGGAAATGAACACCCTCAGCGCCGTTCAGGGACGTGATTTCTCGCTGCTGGGCCAGGCCCTGATGCGCCAGATCGAACGCATGCCCAAGCCGGTCATCGCGCGCGTGAACGGATTCGCGCTGGGCGGCGGGCTTGAGCTGGCGATGGCGTGCCACCTGCGCATCGCCGCCGATACCGCCAAGGTCGGCCAACCGGAAATCAATCTCGGCCTGATTCCCGGCTTCGGCGGCAGCCAGCGCCTGCTGCGCCTGTGTGGCCGCGCCGCCACCCTGGAGCTGTGCCTGTTGGGGGCGCCGATCAACGCCGCGCGTGCGCTGGAGCTGGGCATCGTCAACGAAGTCGTGCCGGCTGACGCGCTGGACAACCGCGTGCAGGACGTCGCCCGCCAGCTGGCACGCTCAGCACCGCTGGCCCTGCGTGGCCTGCTCGACGCGGTGCACGTGGGCGGCGAGTGCAGCCTGGAGGCCGGGCTGGAATACGAAAGTGCGCAGTTCGGCCTGCTGTTCGCCACCGAGGACATGCGTGAAGGCACCAGTGCCTTCCTGCAGCGCCGCCCGCCGGCCTTCCAGAACCGCTGACGCCATGGCATCCCGACCCAACCCCGCGCAGTTGTTCGCCCGGGTCCAGGCAGACGATCTCGATGGCGCCCTGCAGGCGGGGCTGATGGACTACGTCGCCCGAGCCGGCGACGAACAGCTGCTGCCTGGCCACCCGGACCTTCCGCAGCGGCTTCAGCAGGCCCAGCAGCAACTGCGTACGGCCTGGGCCGCACGCGAACGCTATCGCGCCCGCGCGGTGCGCCTGGCCCGCCGCGAAGCCGAGCGCGATGCACGTCGCACCCCGCCCCCGGCGCCGGACGTGAAGCCCCCCCTGCCCGCCGCGGCGGCCGCGATTCTCGCCCGGGCCAAGGCCCGCGTCACCGGCAAGGAGCCGTAATGGCCACCGCGAAGAAGACTGCCCGCGCACCGGCGCGGCGCGGCGGCCGCATGCCGCGCGCCGACGTGGTGGAAATGTTCACCCGCCTGCGCGAGCTCAATCCGCACCCGAAGACCGAGCTTGAGTACAGCTCGCCGTTCGAACTGCTGGTGGCCGTGGCGCTGTCCGCCCAGGCCACCGACGTCGGCGTCAACAAGGCCACCCGCCGCCTGTTCCCGGTCGCCAACACGCCGGCGAAGATCCTCGCGCTCGGTGAGGATGGCCTGAAGCCGTACATCGCCACCATCGGGCTGTTCAACGCCAAGGCGAAGAACGTGATCGCCACCTGCGCGATCCTGCTGCAGAAGTACGGCGGCGAAGTGCCGCGCGACCGCGAAGCGCTGGAAGCGCTGCCCGGTGTGGGCCGCAAGACCGCCAACGTGGTGCTCAACACCGCCTTCGGCGAGCCGGTGATGGCGGTGGATACGCATATCTTCCGCGTCTCCAACCGTACCGGCCTGGCCCCCGGCAAGAACGTGCGCGAAGTGGAGGACACGCTGATGAAGGTGATTCCGGCCGAGTTCCTGCTCGACGCGCACCATTGGCTGATCCTGCATGGCCGCTACGTGTGCAAGGCGCGCAAGCCGGATTGCCCGGGCTGCGTGATCGCCGACCTGTGCCGGTTCAAGGAAAAGACCACAGCCGAGACGTGACGCGGATCGTGTTGTGACGAAACGAAGACGGCGGGCACCAGGCCCGCCGTCCGCGTGTATGGACAAGGGTGCTTCAGGAGATCAGAACGACAGGTCGCCCCAGACGCCGAATTCCTTGGTCTTGTCGTTCTTCTTGTCGCTGGCGTTGGCCAGGTGCGTGTACTTGTACACGGTCGACAGCTTGAGGTTCTTCATGACCGGGAACTCGACGCCGACGTTCCAGTACTTGTCGCTCAGGGTCGGGTCCAGGGTCTTGCTGACGTCGGTGTCATCGTAACGACCGAACACGTTGATGCCGCCGTCGGTCACGCGCACGCTGCCCCACACCGACCAGCCACTGGTCTTGTCGGTGGCAACGGTCAGCACGTTGTTGAGGTTCTTGGCCTGGAAGTACTCGCCGCCGACGCGGAAGTTGCTGTCGGCGTAGGCCACCATCGCGTTGGCGCGGGTGTAGGTGTTCTCGGCGCTCTGGATGTCGGTTTCCTTGCCCAGCTTGCCGCTGTAGCCGCCGACGGCGACCACGAAGTTCTCGTTCGGGGTGTAGGCCACGCGGCCTTCCACGTCCATGCCCTTGCTGCGGGTCGGGTTCTTGTAGCCGGCGCCGGACACGACCGAGACGGCGTAGTTGAAGTTGTTGCCCAGGTTGCCGAAGCCATGCAGGCCCCAGTCGGACGAGTTGCCGTACTTCAGGCGGTCGGTCAGGGTGTTCTCGACATAGCGCATGCCGTAGAACTTCTCGACGTACGGGATCCACGGCATGTCGGCGGCACCGACGCGCAGGTTGAAGGCCGGGTCGAAGCTGCCCTGCACGTAGGCCTTCTTGACGAACAGTTCGGTGTTGCCGATGGCCGAGCTGTACTGGAAGTCGGTGGTCAGGTTGGCCGACCAGATGTCGTTGAACTTGTGGTCGACGGTCAGGTAGAAGCGCTTGACGTCCAGGCCGGTGCCGCTGGCGGCGGTGTCCTTGCCGTTGCTGGTCTTGTCGATGTTGGTCAGGTCGAAGAACATGCGACCGCCAATCTTGTTGTCATTGACCAGCTTGGCCAGCTTGTCGACGCTGGTCTGGGTCTTCTGCGCACCTTCCAGGGCCTGCGCCTGGGTGATGTTCACTTCGGACTGCGCGTCGGACTGCGCCTGCAGCGCCTGCGAATCGTTCTGCAACTGCTGGACCTGGGCCTGCAGCGCAGCGATCTGTGCCTGCAGCTGCTGCAACTGTGCCTGGGACACGCCCGAGCTGGCGGGGGCTGCGAAGGCGTCGGCGGAAACCAGACCGAGGCTTGCAACGACCGCGGCGGCGAGCAAATGGGAACGCATTTTGGATTTCTCCAGAGGGTTGGAATGGCTTGGGCAGAACGCCACGCCGGCAGGCCGGTCAAGCGTTTTGCGAACGTTCCGTTAAAACCATGACAGCCGAATGACAGATTGAGCACCAACCCCAGATTTCTTCGTGCGGTCATGCGTACGACTCATTTGCGCGCACATGCTTATCGATCCGTTGCGCCCCATGGCGTGGTGTATCGGCACCGACACGCGGGCAAGCCGCCGGGTCCCACTGGTCCGCACCGCCCGGCTTCGCGCGGATGACGCGGAATCCCTGCGCAACGCCAGGCGCAGACCGCGCGAAGGGAGGCAGCCGTCACCTCATCGGCCACCTATGCAAGGTGACCGCAACCGGCGCCGGCGCACCTCCCTTGTGCCCGCACGACCGCCTCAGCCGCTGCGCGAAACCTTCACGGCCCGCGCTGCGCAAGCGCCAGCCAGCGCTGTAACGGATGCGTCATACAACGGTCCCCGCGCTGTCATCGAACCGTTATGGAATGTGCGCCGGGCGGGTAACCCCGCATTCCAATCAACCCAGGAGCCACCCCGTGATCCACGCCTTCAAGTCGCGCGTTGCCGTTGCCGTCTTCGCAGCGTCGTCCGTGTTCGCCGCCAACGCCGCTGAAATCACCGGCGCGGGCGCCTCGTTCATCTACCCGGTGATGTCGAAGTGGTCGGCCGACTACAACGCTGCCACCAGCAACAAGGTCAACTACCAGTCGATCGGTTCCGGCGGCGGCATTGCGCAGATCAAGGCCAAGACCGTTGATTTCGGCTCTTCCGATGCACCGCTGAAGCCGGAAGAACTGGCCGCCTCGGGCCTGGCCCAGTTCCCGTCGGTGATCGGCGGCGTGGTGCCGGTGGTCAACGTGGCCGGCATCGCCCCGGGCGCACTCAAGCTGGACGGCACCGTGCTGGCCAACATCTTCCTGGGCAAGATCAAGACCTGGAACGACCCGGCCATCGCCGCGCTGAACCCGGGCGTGACCCTGCCGAGCGCCAAGATCACCGTCGTGCACCGCTCGGATGGTTCGGGCACCACCTTCAACTTCGTCAACTACCTGTCCAAGGTCAGCCCGGAGTGGAAGAGCTCGGTCGGTGAAGGCACCTCGGTCCAGTGGCCGGCCGGCATCGGCGGCAAGGGCAACGAAGGCGTTGCTGCCTACGTGAAGCAGATCAAGGGCGGCATCGGCTACGTCGAACTGTCCTACGCACTGCAGAACAAGCTGTCGTACACGGCGATGAAGAACGCTGCCGGCAGGTTCGTGCAGCCGAGCGATGCATCGTTCGCCGCCGCTGCCGCCAGCGCCGACTGGGCCAGCGCCAAGGACTTCTACCTGGTGATGACCAACGCCCCGGGCGCCGAGTCCTGGCCGATCACCGCCACCAACTTCATCCTGGTGCACAAGAAGCCGAAGAACGCTGCCAACGGCAAGGCCACCCAGGAGTTCTTCCGCTGGGTCTACAAGAGCGGCGACGCCCAGGCCCGCCAGCTGGACTACGTGCCGCTGCCGGACAGCCTGGTCCGCCAGATCGAGACCTACTGGTCGCAGAACCTGAAGTAAGCACGTTCCCCCGCAGGAACGGGGCCGGCGGGTCCTCTCTCCCCCGCCGGCCCCAACCGGGCGCGAGATCCTCGAGATCTCGCGCTCTTCTTGTTTTCGGGGATGCATGCATCTGCCTCTGCAGCGCCGAGCCCACGCTCGGCTGGGTGCTGGAGCGTGCGGACCGACGGTCCGCACCTACCGAGGGCAGGGAGCCGTCGAACATGGCTTGACTCCACACGGGCCAACCGGCCGCCATACCGGTGCGCAGATCCGGGGTCTCCGGGGCTCTGCCGGATGGGGGCCAACCCGGTGAAACCCTTGTCAGAACGTGATCCAGGACACCTCTGTCATGGTCGTAATACGGCTGTAACAAAAACATCATTTCATAGCCGCATCCGCCGACCACGTCGGCTCTTCCCCGCTATGGAGTGACCATGAAACTGCACTCGGCCGGCCTTGCCGCCCTTTCCCTGGCCATCGCCCTGGGCCTGTCGGCCTGCGGTGGCGACAAGCAGGCCGCGCAGCAGCCGGCGGCCGACGGTGCCGCTGCCCCGGCCGCTGCCGGTGCCAAGGTGACCGCCGAAGTGTCCGGCGCGGGCGCGTCCTTCATCTTCCCGCTGGTCTCCAAGTGGTCGGCCGACTACAACGCCACCACCGGGGCCAAGATCAACTACCAGTCGATCGGCTCCGGCGGCGGCATCGCCCAGATCAAGGCCGGCACCGTCGACTTCGGCTCCTCCGACAAGCCGCTGAGCAGCGAAGAGCTGGCACAGGCCGGCCTGGCCCAGTTCCCGTCGGCCATCGGCGGCGTGGTGCCGGTGGTCAACATCGAAGGCCTGGAAGCCGGCAAGCTGCGCCTGAGCGGCGCCCTGCTGGCCGACATCTTCCTGGGCAAGGTCAAGACCTGGAACGATCCGGCCATCGTCGCCGCCAACCCGGGCGTGAAGCTGCCGGACGGCAAGATCACCCTGGTCCACCGTTCGGACGGTTCGGGCACCACCTTCAACTTCTCCAACTACCTGTCCAAGGTCAGCCCGGAGTGGAAGAGCAAGGTCGGCGAAGGCACCTCGGTGCAGTGGCCGGACGGCGTCGGTGGCAAGGGCAATGAAGGCGTCGCTTCGTACGTGAAGCAGATCAAGGGCTCCATCGGCTACGTCGAGCTGGCCTACGCGCTGCAGAACGGCATGCCGTACACCGCCATGCAGAACGCCGCCGGCAACTGGGTCGAGCCCAGCGCGGAAACCTTCGCCGCGGCGGCCGCCAGCGCCGACTGGGCCAGCGCCAAGGACTTCAACCTGGTCATCACCAACGCCCCGGGCGAGCAGGCGTGGCCGATCACCGCCACCAACTTCATGCTGATGCAGAAGCAGCCGAAGGACGCCAAGCGCAACCAGGACACCCTGGCCTTCTTCAAGTGGGCCTTCGAGAACGGCCAGGCCCAGGCCAACGAGCTGCACTACGTGCCGCTGCCGGCCGAACTGGTCAAGCAGATCGAGGCCTACTGGGCGACCGACCTGAAGTGATGGACTCGACGGTGCCCGCCCCGCGCGGGCACCGCTTCCACGCCGTGCCGCCCCGCCCCTTCCTGGCCCTGCCGTCCCCATGAATGCCATCGCCCAGCCTGTAGCCGCCCCGTCCACGCGTGATGCGCGTGATGCCCGCAACGACAAACTGTTCCGATGGGTGCTGGTCGGCACCGTCATCTTCGTCCTGATCGCCCTGGCCTGCGCCGCGCTGTCGATGCTGTGGGGCGGCCGCCATGCCCTGCAGATGCAGGGCCTGAGCTTCTTCTTCTCCGCCGACTGGAATCCGGTCGAAAACAAGTTCGGCGCGCTCGCCCCGATCTACGGCACCCTGGTCACCGCCGTCATCGCGATGGTCATCGCCGTGCCGGTCAGCTTCGGCATCGCCTTCTTCCTCACCGAAGTCGCACCACGCTGGCTGCGTGGCCCGGTCGGCACAGCCATCGAACTGCTGGCCGGCATTCCCTCGATCATCTACGGCATGTGGGGCCTGTTCGTGCTGGTGCCGGTGATGACCGAGTACGTCACGCCGTTCCTCAACGAGACCCTGGGCGAATGGCCGATCATCGGCCCGATGTTCCAGGGCCCGCCGCTGGGCATCGGCATGCTCACCGCCGGTTTCGTGCTGGCGATCATGGTCATTCCGTTCATCTCCTCGGTGATGCGCGAAGTGTTCCTGACCGTGCCGACCCGCCTGAAGGAATCGGCCTATGCGCTGGGCTCCACCAAGTGGGAAGTGAGCTGGGACATCGTGCTGCCCTACACCCGCTCGGCGGTGATCGGCGGCATCTTCCTCGGCCTCGGCCGCGCCCTCGGCGAGACGATGGCGGTGGCCTTCGTGATCGGCAACAGCGTGCGCCTGTCGCCGTCGCTGCTGGAACCGGGCACCACCATTGCTGCGCTGATCGCCAACGATTTCGGTGAAGCCACTGAAACCTACCGTTCGGCCCTGCTGCTGCTCGGCTTCGTCCTCTTCATCGTCACCTTCGTGGTGCTCGCCATCGCCCGCCTGATGCTGATGCGCCTGTCCCGCAAGGAGGGCAACTGATGTCCAGCACCGCTGACTCCCTGTACCTGCGCCGCCGCATCGGCAATGTCGTTGCGATCACCGCCTCCTGCGCCACCGCGCTGTTCGGTTTGTTCTTCCTGGGCTGGATCCTGTTCACCCTGGCCTCCAAGGGCCTGGCCGGCATCAACCTGGATCTGTTCACCAAGATGACGCCGCCGCCGATGCAGGAAGGCGGCCTCGCCAACGCGTTCTTCGGCAGCGCCGTGATGTGTGCGCTGGCCATCGGCATCGGCACCCCGCTGGGCGTATTGGCGGGCACCTGGCTGGCCGAGTACGGCAACGCCCGCAAGGCCGGCACCGTGGTCCGCTTCGTCAACGACATCCTGCTGTCGGCCCCGTCCATCGTGCTCGGCCTGTTCGTCTACACCCTGTACGTGATGCAGACCGGCGGCAACTTCTCGGCGTTCGCCGGTGCGCTGTCGCTGGCCTTCATCGTGCTGCCGGTGGTGGTACGCACCACCGACGAGATGCTGCGCCTGGTGCCCTCGCAGATGCGCGAAGCGGCCCTGTCGCTGGGCATCCCGCAGTGGAAGGTGATCGTGCAGGTGCTGTACCGCAGTGCCTCGGCCGGCATCATCACCGGCATCCTGCTGGCACTGGCCCGCATCTCCGGCGAGACCGCACCGCTGCTGTTCACCGCCTTCGGCAACCAGTACTGGAACAACAACATCTTCCAGCCGATGGCCTCGGTGCCGGTGGTGATGAACCAGTTCGCCGGCAGCCCGTATGAATCCTGGCAGGTGCTGGCCTGGGCCGGTGCCCTGGTGCTGACTGTCTTCGTGTTGCTGGTCAGCCTTGCCGCCCGCGGCATCCTGCTGCGCAACCGTATCTCCCATGACTGACCTTTCCGTGGATAACGCCATGAACGACCTTTCCAACGCCGTGCCGATGCAGCGCATCGCCGTGCCGTCCTCGCACGAGAGCCTGCACACGCCGTCGCCGGTGAAGCTGGCTGCGCGTGGACTGGACTTCTACTACGACAAGTTCCACGCCCTGAAGGGCATCAACCTGGAAATCCCGGAAAAGCGCGTGACCGCGCTGATCGGTCCTTCCGGTTGCGGCAAGTCGACCCTGCTGCGCATCTTCAACCGCATCTACGCGCTGTACCCGAAGCTGGAAGCGCGCGGTGAAGTGCTGCTGGACGGCGAGAACATCCTGTCGCCGAAGTACCCGATGAACCGCCTGCGCAGCAAGGTCGGCATGGTGTTCCAGAAGCCGGTGCCGTTCCCGATGACCATCTTCGAGAACGTGGCCTACGGCATCCGCCACCACGAGAAGCTGAGCAAGGCCGACATGGCCGACCGCGTCGAGCAGGCGCTGCGCCAGGGCGCGCTGTGGGACGAAGTGAAGGACAAGCTGGGGCAGAGCGCACTGGGCCTGTCCGGCGGCCAGCAGCAGCGCCTGTGCATCGCCCGTGCCGTGGCCCTGCGCCCGTCGGTGCTGCTGCTGGACGAGCCGACCTCGGCGCTGGATCCGATCTCGACCAGCCGCATCGAGCAGCTGGTGGAAGAACTCAAGCACGAGTACACCATCGTGATCGTCACCCACAACATGCAGCAGGCCGCTCGCGTGTCCGACTACACCGCCTTCATGTACCTGGGCGACCTGATCGAGCACGACCGCACCGAAGTGATCTTCTCGCAGCCGTCGCAGCGGCAGACCGAGGACTACATCACCGGCCGCTTCGGCTGAAACGTCAGTCGAGCACGGCTCGACCCTGCAGACACCATCAGTCGAGCGTGGCTCGACTCTACAGAGTGGAACAACCATGAACCTTCCCAACGACCACATCGTCAAGAGCTACGACGAAGAGCAGCAGCGCCTGGTGGCCGAGATCGTGCGCATGGGCGAGATGGCCGTCGCCCAGCTCGAAGCGTCGATGGACGTGATCGAGAAGCGCGACGAGAACGCTGCCCATCGCATCATCGCCAACGACGAGGCGATCGATGCGCTGGAACAGCAGATCAGCCACGACGTGATGCGCCTGGCGCTGCGTGGCCCGATGGCGCGCGACCTGCGCGAGATCCTTGCCGGCCTGCGCATTCCGGCCGACATCGAGCGCATCGGTGACTACGCTGCCAACGTCGCCAAGCGCTCGATCGCGCTGGGCAAGGTGCCGCCGCTGCCGCAGATCCAGGGCCTGCGTGCACTGGGCCGCCTGGCCGCGCAGCAGGTCCGGCGTGCCATTGCCGCCTACCGCGACAACGATGCTGATGCCGCGCTGGAACTGCGTGAGGACGACGCCCGCCTGGACGCGCAGTACACCGCGCTGTTCCGCGAGCTGCTGACCTACATGATGGAAGACCCGCGCAACATCACCCCGTGCACGCACCTGCTGTTCATGGCCAAGAACCTGGAGCGCGTGGGCGACCACGCCACCAACATCGCCGAGAACGTATGGTTCCTGGTGCATGGCGAGCAGCCGCTGCCACCGCGTGAAAAGCGCGACGAGACCTCCAGCACCGGCCAGCCCTGACGCTGCACTGCAACACCGGAGTCGACTCCAAGGTGGCCGCTGTCCTGGTGACAGCGGCCTTCTTTTTTGGGGTGTTTCATCCGCATTGTGGGCGCCACGCGTGCCCGGTGCGGACCTGCCGGATGCTTCTGTAACAGATCTCACGAAAATTTGAGTTCTTGGCGAGGATTCGTTGAGTAGGATCGCTGCACCATCGATTCACCCCGGGCACCTGCCCACCACCCAGGAGTAAGACCGATGAGCAGTTCCAACAAGACCCTGTCCCTGCTGACCGCTACCGCCCTGGCCGCCGGCCTGGGCATGACCGCCAGCGCCTCGGCGCTGAGCATGAGCGACCTCGCCCAGGGCTACCTGGTGGCCGGCCAGGCAGCCAAGGCCAGCACCGATGCCAAGGCCGCCGATACCAAGATGGCAGCCGACGCGACCAAGCACGCCGAAGGCAAGTGTGGTGCCGACGGCAAGACCGGCGAAGGCAAGTGCGGTGCCGACAAGGGCAAGGCTGCCGGCGCAGCGGGCGCCAAGGCCAAGACCGGCGACACGAAGTCGGCTGAAGGCAAGTGCGGCGAAGGCAAGTGCGGTGGCAAGCACTGACGTCCGCGCCAGCCTCGTCCACCCGCAGTCGCCGCTTCGCGCGGCGGCTGCAGGGTTGGGCCTGCGCCGGGCGCTGCTGCAGGATCTGCGTGACGCTCCGGCAGGCGACTTCGACTTCCTGGAATGCGCGCCGGAGAACTGGATCCATGTCGGCGGCCCGGCCGGTGATGCCCTGGCCGAACTGGCACACCGCCATCCGCTGAGCTGCCACGGCCTGTCGCTGTCGCTGGGCGGCAGTGCCGCCCTGGACACCCCGCTGCTGGAGCAGGTCGGCCGGTTCCTCGAAAAGCACCGCGTGCCGCTGTACAGCGAGCACCTGAGCTACTGCAGCGACGACGGCCACCTGTACGACCTGCTGCCGATCCCCTTCACCGACGAAGCCGTGCGCCATACCGCGCAGCGCATCCGCCGCGTGCAGGACCTGCTCGGCCGCCGCATCGCGGTGGAGAACGTGTCCTACTACCTGGCGCCGGAACCGGCGATGGACGAGCTGGCGTTCACCAATGCGGTGCTCGCCGAAGCCGACTGCGACCTGCTGCTGGACGTCAACAACGTCTACGTCAACGCCTGCAACCACGGCTACGATGCCGATGCCTTCATCGCCGGCCTGCCCGCGCAGCGCATCGTCTGCCTGCACGTGGCCGGGCACCTGGACGAGGCACCCGACCTGAAGATCGATACCCATGGCAGCGCGGTGATTGATCCGGTCTGGGAGTTGCTGGCGCGTACCTATGCTCGCATCGGCCCACGCCCCACCCTGCTCGAACGCGATTTCAATTTCCCGCCCTATGCGGAACTGCAGGGCGAACTGCAGACCATCCGCCGCCTGCAGGCCGCACACGCCGGGGCTGCACATGGCTGACGCTATCGACACCCTGCGCGCGCAGCAGCACGCGTTCACCGCGCACCTGCGCGATCCACAGGCGGTGCCGGCACCGGCCGGCCTGGATGCACGCCGGTTGGCGGTGTACCAGCACCTGCTGTTCAACAACCTGCTCGGGCTCCTGAGCAACGGTTTCCCGGTCTGCGTCCGCCTGCTCGGCGAACCGGCATGGAGCGCGCTGGTGCGCCACTACTTCGCCACCCATCGCTGCCAGACCCCCCTGTTCACCGAGCTGGCCGCCGAGTTCGTGCAGTGGCTGCAGGCACAGCCGCAGCTGCCGCACCCGGCGCTGGCCGAACTGGCCCACTACGAGTGGGTGGAAACCGCGCTGTACCAGTTGCAGGCCGAGCCACTTCCTGCGCCTGGCGATGTCGATCCGCTGCGGGTGCCGCTGCAGCGTTCGCCGCTGGCGTGGCCGCTGCTGTACCAGTGGCCGGTGCACCGTCTCGGTGCAGAGGATGCGCCGACCCAGCCCCTCCCAGAACCCACCGGCCTGCTGGTCCGCCGCGAAGCCGACGGTGAAGTGCGATTCGCCGCGCTCAGCCCCTTGGCGGTGCACCTGCTGTCCAGCATCGGTGAACAGCCTGGGCTGGAAGGCCGTACGTACCTGCAACGCCTCGCCACCACGCATGGGCTGGCCGAAGACGCGCTGGCCGGCCCCGGTGCCGCGCTGCTGCGGCAGTTCCTGCAGGCCGGCGTGATCGGCCCGCTCACCGCCCCGCCCTGACACCCCATTTGCGGAGATCCCCTGATGAACCTTCCGACCCTGGCCGCCGCGCGTGACCAGCTGGACCGTCTCGCCCCCTGGTTGGCCCCGCTCGGCCTGCGCCTGCTGCTGGCCTGGGAATTCTTCGAATCCGGCCGCGAGAAGCTGCGCGGCCAGAACTGGTTCGCCGACCTGCAGGACGCCTTTCCATTCCCGTTCGACCAGTTGCCGGCCACCCTGAACTGGCAACTGGCGACCTGGTTCGAACTGCTCGGGGCGGCCTGCCTGCTGTTCGGTTTCGGCACCCGTTTCGCCGCCGCGAGCCTGCTGGTGCTGACCGTGGTGGCCACCTATGCGGTGCATTGGCCGATGGAGTGGAACTCGCTGGCCGACCTGGCCATGGGCTATGCGATCAGCGACCAGGGCTTCGGCAACTTCAAGCTGCCGGTGCTGTTCATGGCCATGCTGCTGCCGCTGATCTTCACCGGCGCCGGCAAGCTGAGCGTGGACGCCTGGTTGGCGCGGTGGTCTCCCTCGGCCACACCTGCGCGGCCAGCGGTTCGGTAGATGCCGACCTTGGTCGGCGCGTCATGTGCCAACCAAGGTTGGCACCTACCGGGTTCTGCGTTCGTGCCACCACGGTGGCTGGCATGGGCTGCGTGGCCGGGCGCTCAGGGCCGCTCTGATAGAATTCACGCATGACTGACCCCATCCCCGCACCTGCCGCCGTTCCCGATTCCGCACTTCCCCAGGCGCAGCGCGCGATGTCACAACGCTTCCGCGGCTTCCTGCCGGTGGTGGTGGATGTCGAAACCGGCGGCTTCGACAGCCAGCGCAACGCGCTGCTGGAAATCGCTGCGGTGCCGATCGAGATGGACGAGAACGGCCTGCTCTACCCCGGCCAGACCGCCAGTGCCCACGTGGTCCCGGCCGAGGGCCTGGAGATCGACCCGAAGTCGCTGGAAGTGACCGGCATCATCCTCGACCATCCGTTCCGGCTGGCCAAGGAAGAAAAAGCGGCGTTGGACCACATCTTCACTCCGGTGCGTGCGGCGATGAAGAAGTACGGCTGCCAGCGCGCGATCCTGGTTGGCCACAATGCCCATTTCGACCTCGGCTTCGTCAACGCGGCCGTGGCGCGGACTGGCCACAAGCGCAACCCGTTCCATCCGTTCAGCGTGTTCGACACGGTCACCCTGGCCGGTATCGCCTACGGCCAGACCGTGCTGGCGCGTGCGGCCACTGCCGCCGGGCTGGGTTGGGATGCGAATGAAGCGCACAGCGCGGTATATGACACCGAGCAGACCGCGCGGCTGTTCTGCACCATCGCCAACGCCTGGCCGCGGTAAGAAAGCGCTTTCTGTAGAGCCGAGCCATGCTCGGCTGCACCTTTTTCCGCGCTGCCGCGCGGTGGTCGAGCACGGCTCGACTCTACAGGCCGACGTCGTTCCATCGATGCATGGTGGCGAATCAATCGCCGCACAGTAGATCCACGCCATGCGTGGATGCGATCAACCAATGCTCGTGCGATCGCGGCCGTCGCTCTTGGCGCGGTACAGCGCGCGGTCGGCGCGCTGGTACAGCAGCGCCGGGGTGCGGTCGTCGGCATCCAGCTCCACCAGCCCCGCACTGAAGGTCACGCGCAGGCCTTCCACACCGGCCCAGTCGGGGTGGTCATGGAACAGGCCGCGCAGGCGCGCGCACAGCTGCGCGGCTTCCTCCAGGCGGGTGTCGTTGAGCAGCAGCGCGAACTCTTCGCCGCCGGTGCGCGCCGGCAGGTCGGAGTCGCGGCTGGCGGCTGCGATCAGCGTCGCCACCTGCACCAGCACGGCATCGCCGATGCTGTGGCTGTGGCGGTCGTTGACGTCCTTGAAATGGTCGATGTCCAGCACCACCAGGCACAGTGGATGACCACTGCGCTGCGAACGGGCGAAGTCACGCGCCAGCGTCTCGTCGAAGCCGCGGCGGTTGGCCAGCCCGGTCAGCGCATCCTCGCGGGCCTGGCGCTCGAAGGCTTCGGCCTGGCGCGCCAGGCGTTCGGCCAGCTCGGTCTTTTCCTGGTTCAGCGCCTGCAGGTGCACGGTCTTGGCCTGCAGGTCGAAGGTCGCGTCGTCCACCCGCCGCGCCAGGCGCAGGTTGCTGGCCTTCAGCTGCTGCAGCAGCAGGCGGTACAGTGCCACCAGGCCGGCCAGCAGCAACAGCCCGCCCAGCGCCTGCACGCTGCGCCGCTGCCACCAGAACGGCTCGACGCTGAAGCTCCACACCGCCTCCTGTTGGCCCCAGCTGCCGCCCGGATGCGCCGCAGCCACATGCAGGGTGTAGTCGCCCGGCGGCAGGCCAACGAACTCGACGCTGCGCTGCGGGCCACGCTCGACCCAGCCGGCATCGAGGCCATCCAGCCGCGTGCGGTAGCGGATCCGGTCGGACATCAGGTAGCTCAGGCCGACATAGCTCACCGCCAACCGGCGGCCACCGGGAATGTAATTGCGATCCGGTCCCTCCCAGTGCACCGGCGCACCATCCACCTGCACGCTCTCGATCGCCGCCGGCGGCGATGGCCGCTCGCGGAAACGCTGCAGGCGTTGCGGGTCGACCGTGCTCAGGCCACCGGCGGTGACCACCCAGAACGTGCCATCCTGGCGCAGGATCGCCGATGGACTGGAGCTGCCATTGGCCTGTGCATTGGCCATGCCGTCGATCTCGTTGTAGCGCTCCAGCACCACCCGCGGCGTGCGGCCATCGGCCACCGCATTGAGGGTGGCCATGTCGGTGCGCAGCACACCACGGTTGCTGCTGATCCAGACATTGCCGAGGCGGTCCGGCACCAGCTGGAACACCGCGTCCACCGGCATGCCCTGCTCCAGGCCGACCCGCGCCAGCGCACCGTTGCGCCAGCGGTACAGGCCACGATCACTGCTGATCCACATCGCATCGCCCAGCTGGTGGAAACCGAACACGCTGCGGCCGCCCCCCAGCGGGGCCAGGTCGATCGACTGCACGTGGTCGCCACGCAGCACGCGGATGCCTTCGATGGTGCCGATCCACAGGTTGCCCTGGTGGTCATGCTCGAGCGCGGTGATCAGGCCGCCGGGCATGCCCGGCACGTTCGAGACCTGCACCCGGTCGCCGTCGATGCGCACCACGCCCTTCTGCGTGCCGGCCCAGACCACGCCCTGCGGGTCAACGGTGATCGCACGGATGTTGCCGCCCGGCATGCCGTCAGCCGCCGCATAGTTGTGGCGCAGGCCCCCATCGCGACCCAGCCGGTAAACGCCGTCGCCGAAGGTTCCCACCCACAGGTCACCGTCCGGCCCCTGTGCCAGGCTCAGTACCGAGGGCGCCTTGCCGCCGCGGTTGTGCAGCGGCACCGCGCGGAAACGACCGTCGCGGGTCTGGAGGTCAAGGCCGCTGGCGCTGCCGACCCACAGCTGGCGGTCGCGATCCTCGAACACCGTGCGCACGTAGTCGCCACTGAGCCCATCGCGCTCGGTGAAGCTGCTGAACAGTGTTTCGCGCAGGCGGTACAGGCCCCCATTGGCTCCCACCCAGATGCTGCCTTCGGCATCCTCGCGCAGGCTGACCACGCGTCCGCCCGGCAGGTTCAGGCCGGCCGGCAGCCGCTCCAGGCCATGGGCGGAAATGCGCAGCAGGCCCTGGTTCTCGGTACCCAGCCACAGATCGCCATGCCGGTCCTGCAGCATCGAGGTCATGTGCAGCTGGCCCGGCAGGCGGTGCACCAGCACCAGCTGGTCGTCCTCCACCCGGTACAGGCGCTCGCCGGCGACGATCCACAGCGCGCCATCCGGTGCCCGGTACGGCCACGACAGGCCGCTGCCGGCGCCCAGCCCCCACGCGGCGGGCGCGCGCTTGAGCACGCCGTCGTTGTCGCGCAGCACCAGCCCGTCGAGCGTGCCGACCCATACCCGGTCCTGTGCATCGACCACCAGCTTGGTGAAGCTCATCGCCATCGGCAGGTCCGCCGCCGGTGCCTGGTAGACGATGCCGGCATCCGGCGTCAGGTAGCCGATGCCCTTGCCTTCGTACAGCAGCCACAGCCGGCCCTGGCTGTCCATCTGCATGGACTGGATCAGCACCTGCGGTGTACCGGCCTGGTGCTCCCAGACCCGCCATTGGCCGTCGCTGCCGCGGTGGCTGACGTTGCCGCGCGAATCGCTGATCCACAGCCCACCCTGGCGGTCGACGAACAGTGCGCCGATGCCGTTGTCGCGCAGGCCCGGGCGCGTACTGCGGTCGAACACGGTGAAGTCCAGTCCGTTGTAGCGCACCAGCCCTTCCCAGGTGGCGAACCACAGATGGCCCTCCGGCGTCTGTGCGATGTCGCGCAGCGAGTTGTGCGGCAGGCCGTTGCGCGAGGTCCATACGTCGATGGCGTAGTCGCGCAGCGGGGGCGCGCCCTCCTGTGCCGCCAGCGGCAGCGCGAGGGCCAGCAGCAACCACAGCAGGCCCTGCCGCAGTGCCCGCCTGAATCCTGATGCGCGGCGCTCCACCCAGCGCCCCTCGTCCCCCTGCCCGCCCATCACCGCAGCAGCGGCGGCCAGGTGCGGCTGCAGGGCGCGGCAGCGTGCGGGAACAGCCGGGCAGCGCGCACTGGCATGCCGGCGGGAACGGGCTGGCTCATCGAGGGGAGACTGGGGAGATGGGCAGATGATAGGCCAAACCCCGGCCCCGGCGTCACCGTCCGCGGCCCGCCGGCTCAGCCGGCGCGGCCGGGCGCCACCACCTGGGCACTGGCCGGCCACTGCACCACCGCCTCCAGGCCACCTTCGGCCCGGTTGCGCAGCCACAGCCGCGCGCCGTCCTTCTCGGCCAGGGCGCGGGCGATGGTCAGGCCCAGGCCGGCCCCGCCGGTCTGGCGCGAACGCGAGGTTTCCACCCGCACGAACGGATCGAACACCGCCTCCAGCTGCTCTTCGGCCAGGCCGGGACCGTCATCGGCCACCACTACGGTGATCGCACCG
This sequence comes from Stenotrophomonas muris, assembly GCF_052751275.1. Taxonomy (NCBI): domain Bacteria; kingdom Pseudomonadati; phylum Pseudomonadota; class Gammaproteobacteria; order Lysobacterales; family Lysobacteraceae; genus Stenotrophomonas; species Stenotrophomonas muris. Next base: position 2,260,121 of record NZ_CP199879.1, read on the forward strand.
CCGCTGCGCTCGACCCGTACCCGCGCCCGCTGCGCGTACATCACCGCGTTGTCCACCAGGTTGGAGAACAGGCGGTGCATGGCCAGCGGACGCAGCATCAGCACCGAACCACTGCCCCCCTCGAAGACCACGTCGGCGCCGCCTTCGGCGGTGTCCTCGACGATGCTCTCCAGCAGTGAATCCAGGTCGAGTGCGGCGCGCTGCTCGGCACTCTCGGCACTGCGGGCCAGTTCCAGGCCCTCGCGCACCAGCGCCTGCATCGCCGCCAGGTCACCGATCAGGCGCTCGCGCAGGGCTTCGTCGCTGACATTCTCCAGGCGCAGGCGCAACCGGGTCAGCGGCGTCTGCAGGTCATGGGTGATCGCCGCCAGCATCTGCGTGCGTTCGGCCAGGTGCCGCTGCAGGCGGTGCTGCATGGCGTTGAAGGCTTCGGCGGCGCGCTGCACTTCACGCGGCCCGCGCAATGGCAACGGGTCGCGCTGCAGATCGTCGCCGAGATCCTCGGCAGCGGCGGCCAGTTCCTGCAGTGGCGCACTGGCCATGCGCGCAACGATATAGGCCAGCACGGCAATCGCCAGCACCAGCAGGGTCAGGAACCACGGGTCCACGGCGAGGATGCCGTTGTGCGCCACCGCCGGCGAGTCCAGCGCCAGTTTCAGCAGCGTGCCGTCGTTGAGGGTCACGTCCACCGCGCGGCACTTGGGCGGGATGAACGCCGGGTCGCGTTCGCGCGGCGGCCGCCGGTGACCCGGCGGTGGCGGCGGCAGCAGGTCCTGCAGCTTGGGAATGCAGGAGCGGAACGAAGCGAAGTGCACATGCGCGCGCGACACCGGTCCGGGGCGGTCTTCCAGCACTTCCATCAGCGCCGTGTCGGCACGCCCGAGGCGGGCTCCGGGCTGCAGCGCGCGCACGCTCGGCCCGCCGATCGCCAGCAGGCGCTCGCGCAGCTCCGGATTGCCGTCCAGCAGGTTGACGTAGCCCTGCAGGCGGTCGGCGATGCGGTTCAGGTTCTGCCGCTCGAACTCCTGCTGGCGCTTGGAAGTGGCCAGCATGGTCGCGCCGATCGCAGCCACCGCCATGCCCAGCAACAGGATCACGAACAACCGCCCGACCATCGAGGACAGGAAATGGCGCAGGCGCTTCATCGCGGCTTATTCCAGGTTGACCGCGGAGGCCAGCACGTAGCCCTCGTTGCGCACGGTCTTGATCAGTCCGTCCGGGCCACCGTCGTCGCCCAGCTTGTTGCGCAGGCGGCTGACCTGCAGGTCGATCGCGCGGTCCTGTGCCTCGTAGTTGCGGCCACTGCTGAGCGCGACCAGCTGCTCGCGCGACAGCACCTTGTTGGCGTGCGCGATGAACACGCGCAGCAGGCGGAACTCGGCGCCGGACAGCACCACCACGCGGTCATCCGGATCGACCAGGTGGCGATGCTCCAGGTCGAACACCCAGCGCGAGAAGCGCGCACGGCGCACCGCCAGCGGCTCCAGGTTGGCCGGCAGCGCCTCGGTCCGGCGCAGCACGTTGCGGATGCGTGCCAGCAGCTCGCGCGGTTCGAACGGCTTGGCCAGGTAGTCATCGGCGCCCATTTCCAGGCCCAGCACGCGATCGATCGGCTCGGCGCGTGCGGTCAGCATGATCACCGGCGTGTTCGAACGCGCACGCAGGTCACGGCACAGGGTCAGGCCATCCTCGCGCGGCAGGTTGAGGTCGAGCACGATCAGGTCCACGTGCTCGCGGTCCAGCAGCTGGCGCATGGCGGTGCCATCGGCCGCCGTGCTCACCAGGTAACCGGCGCGGCCGAGCTGCTCGGCCAGCAGCGTGCGGATGTCGTTGTCGTCGTCGACGATCAGCAGTCGATGCATCGGGTTTTCAGTCTCCATGTCGCGATCATCCCGTGTCGGCAGCTGAACCGCATCCGGGGCAATGCGTACCAGTGTATCCACCCACGGGCGGGATACCTGTGGTTACGCGTATTCACCGACAGTGTTACATACAGACATACCCCGAGGATTGAGCCGTCCATCGCCCGGTCTTCACAATGCCCGCCAACGCCGCACGCGCGGCCCCGAGAGTGAAGCCACGACGTGACGTTCCGCCTGCTGCCCGCGACACGCCGGAGTCGCCTGATACTGATCGCCCTGCTTGCCCTGATCGTCGCCGCCACCGCCTGGTGGCTGCTGCGCAAGCCCGCCGCGCCGGCGGTGGCCACCTCGCCGGTCAGCCGCGGTGACATCGAGCAGACGGTGGACGCCACCGGCGTGATCGATGCCTACAAGCTGGTCAGCGTCGGTGCGCAGGCCTCGGGCCAGATCAAGTCGCTGAAGGTGCAGCTGGGCGACACCGTGAAGGAAGGCGACCTGATTGCCGAGATCGACGCCACCACCCAGCAGAACCAGGTGCTCAACGCGCAGGCCTCGCTGGACCAGGTCACCGCCCAGCGCGCCGTCCAGCAGGCCACCCTGCGCCAGGCCGAACTGGAATTCGCGCGCCAGCAGCAGATGCTGGCCGCCGAGGCCACCTCGCGCCAGGAATACGATGCCGCCGAGGCGCAGCTGAAGACCGCCCGTGCCCAGCTGCAGTCCTACGAGGCGCAGATCAAGGGCCGCGAAACCGAGCTGGGCACCGCCCGCGCCAACCTGGCCTACACCCGCATCACCGCGCCGATGGACGGCACCGTGGTGGCGGTGGTGGCCGAGGAAGGCCGCACGGTGAACGCCAACCAGACCGCGCCGACCATCGTCATGCTGGCGCGGCTGGACGTGGTCACCGTCAATGCGGAGATCTCCGAGGCCGACGTGGTCAAGATCAAGGCCGGCATGCCGGTGTACTTCACCACGCTCGGCGACCCGGACCGCAAGTACCACGCCACGCTGCGCCAGATCAATCCGGCGCCAGCCTCGATCGCCAACGAGAATTCATCCAGCTCCAGCAGCTCCTCCAGTTCCAGTTCCAGCAGCGCGGTCTACTACAACGCGCTGTTCGACGTGAAGAACCCGGACGGCACGCTGCGCATCGACATGACCGCGCAGGTCTCGGTGCTGCTCAAGCAGGCCAAGGGCGTGCTGATGGTGCCGGCAGTGGCGCTGGGGCCGAAGCGCCGTGGCGACGAGCGCATGGTGCGGGTGCTGGACGACAAGGGCCAGCCGCAGCCGCGCAAGGTCACGGTGGGCATCAACAATGGCGCCTCGGCCGAGATCCTGTCCGGGCTGAAGGAAGGCGAGCGCGTGGTGGTTGGCGAAGCGGGTGCGGCCGGTGCCAGCGCCGGCGGCGGCAACCGCGGCGGCATGCAGATGCGGGTTGGCGGCCCGGGCATGGGGCGCCGATGAGCACGACGGCGCCGCTGCTGCGCCTGCGCGACCTGCGACGTGAATTCCCGGCCGGCGATGATGTGATCGCCGTGCTGCGCGACGTCAATCTCGACATCCACGCCGGTGAGATGGTGGCCATCGTCGGCCAGTCAGGCTCGGGCAAGTCGACGCTGATGAACATCCTCGGCTGCCTCGATCGTCCCACCCGTGGCGGCTACCAGGTGGCCGGCCGCGAAACCGGGAAGATGCAACCGGACGAACTGGCCGAACTGCGCCGCGAGCATTTCGGTTTCATCTTCCAGCGCTACCACCTGCTCGGCGACCTGGACGCGCGCGGCAACGTGGAAGTGCCGGCGGTGTACGCCGGCAGCCCCGGCCCGGTGCGCAACGCGCGTGCCGAGCAACTGCTGCAGCGGCTGGGCCTGAGCGACCGCATGCATCACAAGCCGGGCCAGCTGTCCGGTGGCCAGCAGCAGCGCGTGTCGATCGCACGCGCCCTGATGAACGGCGGCGAGGTGATCCTGGCCGACGAACCGACCGGCGCGCTGGACACGAAATCCGGCGAGGAAGTGATGGCGATCCTCGGCGAACTGCATGCCGAAGGCCACACCATCATCATCGTCACCCACGACATGAGCGTGGCCGAGCACGCGCAGCGCATCATCGAAATCCGCGATGGCGAGATCATCGCCGACCGCGCCAACCCGAATGCGCCGACCTACCGTGCGCAGCGCGAGGCCAGTACCGGCGTCGCCCGCGGCAACAGCTGGCGGGCCGCGCGCGACCGCTTCACCGAAGCGTTCCGCATGGCGCTGCTGGCGATGAACGCACATCGGCTGCGAACCTTCCTGACCATGCTCGGCATCATCATCGGCATCGCCTCGGTGGTCTCGGTGGTGGCGCTGGGCAATGGCTCCCAGCAGCAGATCCTGCAGAACATCAGCGCGCTCGGCACCAATACCATCGACGTCTATCCCGGCCGCGGTTTCGGCGACATGCGCTCGGCGCGCGTACAGACGCTCAAGGCCAGCGATGCCGATGCACTGGCAAGGCAGAGCTACGTGGACAGCGCCACCCCCAGCGTATCGACTTCGGTCACCGCGCGTTACCGCAACCAGTCGTCCACCGCCCAGGTCAGCGGCGTTGGCGAGCAGTTCTTCCGGGTCAAGGGCGTGACCCTGCTCAGCGGCAGCTTCTTCGATGCCGATGCGGTCAAGGGCCTGGGCCAGGTGGCGGTGATCGACGAGAACACCCAGTCCCAGTTCTTTCCCGATGTCGACCCGGTCGGCCAGGTGATCCTGCTCGGCAACGTGCCGGCGCGCGTGGTCGGCGTGGCCAAGCGGCAGAGTTTCGGCTTCGGCGGCAGCACCAGCCTCAGCGTGTGGGTGCCGTACACCACGGTGATGTCGCGCATGCTCGGCCAGAGCCACGTGTCCAGCATCACCGTGCGCGTGGACGATGACACGCCGATGGACGCCGCGCAGGAAGCGATCACCCGCCTGCTGACCCTGCGTCATGGCACCGAGGATTTCTTCCTCAGCAACAGCGCCGAGATCCGCGAGACCATCGAGCAGACCACGCGCACGATGACCCTGCTGATCGGTGCCATCGCCGCCATCGCGTTGCTGGTCGGTGGCATCGGCGTGATGAACATCATGCTGGTATCGGTGACCGAGCGCACCCGCGAGATCGGGGTGCGCATGGCCGTCGGTGCACGGCAGAGTGATATCCGCCAGCAGTTCCTGATCGAAGCGGTGCTGGTCTGCCTGCTCGGCGGCGTGCTCGGTATCGGCCTGGCCCTGCTGCTGGGCTCGATGATCGGCCGCTTCGCCAGCGACTTCCAGGTGCTGTTCTCCACCGCCTCGATCGTCGCCGCGTTTGCCTGCTCGACCCTGATCGGCGTTGCGTTCGGCTTCCTGCCAGCGCGCAACGCCGCGCAGCTCGACCCGGTGGAGGCCCTGGCCCGCGAATGAAGATGATGACCCGACTGCCCTTCCCCGCTCCCCGGCACCTGCTGCTGGCCGGTGCCGTTCTACTCGCCCTGTCCGGCTGCGCGTCGGTCAGCCGCTACCCGGTGCACGACCCGGCCGTGGCGGCGCAGTATGGACGTGGCGATGCCACCCTCAACGCGCCAGCCGATGACCCGCGCAGCAGCCTGGATACACCGGGCCGCGACATCCGCCAGGACACCTGGTGGACCGGCTTCGGCGATGAACGCCTGGACCGCCTGGTGGCGCAGGCGCTGGCCGCCAACAGCGATCTGGCCGCCGCCGGCCTGGCCGTGCAGCGTTCGCGCCTGCAGGCCGGCCTGGCCAGCAACGCACTGTGGCCGCAGCCCTCGTCATCCGGCGTGAGCGGCAGCGCCAGCCGCGCCACCGACCAGTCTGATGATTGGCGCCGCAGCTATTCCACCGGCGTCTCGCTGGGTTGGGAAGTGGACCTGTGGGGCCGCCTGCGCACCCAGCGCGACATCGCCCGCTGGGAAGCCGAGGCCAGCGAGGAAGATCGGCAGAACACCGCGCTGCTGGTGATCAGCGACACCATCACCCAGTACTGGAACCTGGCCTACCTCAACCAGTCGATCGCCACCGGCCAGGCCAACCTGGAGCGCCTGGAACGCACCCGCGAACTGGTGCAGGCCCGCTTCGACGCCGGTGCGGTATCGCGCCTGGAAGTGCGCCAGGCACTGCAGAACCTGCAGTCGCAGCGGTCCTCGCAGAGCGCGCTGGAACAGCAGCGGGTGGAGGTGCGCAACGCGCTGACCGTGCTGCTGGACGGCACGCCCTGGCCCCAGCAGGACGAACCACAGGACCTGCTGGGCGCACGCAGCCCAGCCATCAGCGAAGGCCTACCGACCGATCTGCTCGGCCGCCGCCCCGATCTGCGCGCGGCCGAACTTCGCCTGCGCAACAGCCTGAAGACCATCAAGGTCACCGCCACCCAGTACTACCCTGCGCTGAGCCTGACCGGCAGCCTCGGTTCCAGCGCGACCTCGCTGGGCGATGTACTGCGCAACCCGGTGGCCACGCTGGGCGCCGGCCTGTCGCTGCCGTTCCTCAACCTGCAGCGTGCGCAGCTGGATACCGATATCGCCGGCACCGCCTACCAGATCGCCGCCAGCAACTTCCGCAAGACGCTGTATACCGCGCTCTCGGAAGTGGACAACGCACTGTCGGCGCGCGAGCAGCTGGCGCGCCAGGTGGCGGCCTCGCAGGCTTCATACGACGAAGCGGTGGAAGTGGAACGCGCGCAGGAAGTGCGTTACCGCGTGGGTGCCACCGATCTGCGCACCTGGCTGGAAGCGCAGCAGACCCGGCGTGATGCCGAACTGTCGCTGGCACGTGCGCGCCAGGGCCAGCTCAACAACGACGTGACGCTGTTCAAGGCGTTGGGCGGCAGCGCGGGGTGAGGCGGGACATGAAACGGGGTCAGATCCCTTTTCCCATTGGAAAAGGGATCTGACCCCGATCACATCGCGCTGGCCGATCAACCGCGCTGGCGCACGGCCTCGAACAGGCTGACGCCGGCGGCGACGGAGACGTTCAGGCTCTCGATCTCGCCCGGCATCGGGATCTTGACCAGGCCATCGCAGTTCTCGCGGGTCAGGCGGCGCAGGCCATCGGCTTCGCCGCCCAGCACCAGCGCGATGTTGCCCTTCAGGTCCAGCTGGTACAGCGAGGCCGTGGCTTCACCGGCCAGGCCGTAGATCCACACGCCCTGCTTCTGCAGGTCCTTCAGGCAGCGCGAGAGGTTGGTCACCGCCACCACCGGGATCAGGTCGGCGGCACCGGCCGAAGTCTTGCGCACAGTGGCATTGACCGTGGCCGACTTGTCCTTCGGGATGATCACCGCGGTCGCCCCGGCGGCAGCGGCCGAGCGCAGGCAGGCGCCGAGGTTGTGCGGGTCCTGCACCTCGTCGAGCACCAGCAGCAGGGCCTTGCCCTCGGCCGCGGTGACCAGCCCTTCCAGCTCGTTCTCGCTGTAGGTACGGGCGGCGGCGTAGCGCGCGGCCACGCCCTGGTGGCGCACCGAACCGCCAACACCGTCCAGCGCCTGGCTGTTCACCTTGCGCACATCGATGCCCTTGCGGCGGGCGTTCTCTTCGATCTCGGTCAGGCGCGGGTTCTTCGCACCGGCCTCGACCAGCACTTCGCGGACGTTCTCGGCGTCGTTCTCGATGGAGGAGGCGACGGCGTTGACGCCGACAATCCACTGGCTGTTCTTGCTCATGCGGGCGGGGACCGGAAAGGGGGTGGCTATGGTAGAGCATCGGCAGGCCGGGCGCTGCGACCGGCCGCCCCTCTGTAGCGCCGAGCCCATGCTCGGCTGGCGGGGGGCCGATGAAGCCTGAACCCGGAGCAGCCGAGCGTGGGCTCGGCGCTAGAGGGGCGTTACCGACTGCGCGGCGGCCAGTGCGGGGTGTCGTGGTCGGGGTGCTGGTGGGAGACGATGGTGGCCAGGAACTCCAGCGCGGCGACGTCGTCCTCGGTGCGCCGCGCCGGCAGGCCGGACAGGCTGTCGACGAACGGCAGCTTGCGCTCCACCCCGTACTGGATCGTCGGTGGCAGGCGTTCCGGCTCATCGAAGGCGCCGGCAGCCACGGCCACGCCATCCGGGGCTTCATAGGTCAGGGGTGTACCGCAGTCGGCGCAGAAACCACGCCGCACCACGTTGGACGACTGGAAATGGCGCGGCTGGCCGCGGGTCCAGCTGAACTGCACGCCGCGCACGGATACCAGCGGCGCGTAATAGGCACCGAACGCCTTCTGGCACATCCGGCAATGGCAGATCGAGCTGTCGGTGAGCTCGCCACGCGCCTGGAAGCGGACCGCGCCGCACTGGCAGCCGCCACTGTATTCGGGTTGGCCTTGCATGCTGGGGTTCCTCCGGAACGTCGTGCCAACCAAGGTTGGCACCTACCAGTTGCGGTAGGTGCCGACCGTTGGTCGGCACACCTTTCAATACTTCTTCTTGGTGCGCTTGGCCGGCTTGCCCCGCTCGGGCGGCGGCGGCAGGCCATCGCCCTCGTCCTCGCCCTTGTGCTCGACCAGGCGGAAGTCGATCTTGCGCTCTTCCATGCTGGCCTTCAGCACCAGGATCCGCACGCGGTCACCCAGCCGGTAGCTGCTGCCGCGGCGTTCGCCGGTCAGCGTTTTGCGGGTGGCGTCGAACTTGTAATAGTCCTGCGGCAGCTGGGTCACATGCACCAGGCCCTGCACCTTGGACTCGTCCAGTTCCACGAACAGGCCGAAGCTGGTCACGCCGCTGATCACGCCGTCGAACTGGCCGCCCACGTGCTTTTCCATCCACGCCGCGCGGTAACGCTCGTCGACCTCGCGCTCGGCTTCGTCGGCACGGCGCTCGCGCTCGGAACACTGCAGCGCCAGGGCCGCCATTTCGCGCGCGTTGTAGGTGAACTTGTCCAGCGGCTTGCCGGACAACGCATGCTTGATCGCACGGTGCACCAGCAGGTCGGGGTAACGGCGGATCGGCGAGGTGAAGTGCGCGTACGCCTCCAGCGCCAGGCCGAAGTGGCCGTGATTCTCCGGGCTGTAGATCGCCAGGCTCTGGCTGCGCAGCAACACCGATTCCAGCAGCGTGGCATCGGGGCGGTCGCGGATCTTCTTCAGCAGCTTGGTGTAATCGCCCGGGCGCACCTTCGACCACGGCGGCAGGCTCAGCTTGAACTCCTTGAGGAATTCCAGCAGGTCGGCGTACTTGGTTTCCGGCGGCTTCTCGTGGATGCGGTACGGCGCCGGCACATGGCGCGACAGCAGGTACCTGGCGGCCTCGACGTTGGCCGCGATCATGCACTCCTCGATCAGCTTGTGCGCGTCGTTGCGCACCAGCATGCCGGCCTGGGTCACTTCACCACGGTTGTCCAGCACGAAGCGCACTTCACTGCTTTCGAATTCGATGGCACCGCGCTTGGCGCGTGCCTTGGACAGCACCTTGTACAGCTGGTGCAGGCGCTGCACCTGCGGCAGCAGGTCGCCCATCCAGGCCTTGGTATCGGCATCGTCCTCGCCCACCGCCTTCCACACCTGGGTGTAGGTCAGGCGCGCATGCGAGTTCATCACCGCCTCGTAGAAGCGCGAATGCGTGACCAGGCCATCGCGGTCGATCTGCATGTCGCAGACAAAGCACATGCGGTCGACCTTCGGCATCAGCGAGCAGATGCCGTTGGACAGTGTCTCCGGCAGCATCGGCACCACGAAGCCCGGGAAGTACACCGACGTCGCACGCTTCTGCGCCTCTTCATCCAGCGGCGTACCAGGGCGAACGTAATTCGAGACGTCGGCAATCGCCACCACCAGGCGGAAACCCTCGGCATTCGGCTCGCAGTACACCGCGTCGTCGAAGTCCTTGGCATCCTCGCCATCGATGGTGACCAGCGGCGTGCTGCGCAGGTCGACACGGTCGCCAATCATCGCCGGCTCGACCACCAGCGGCACCGAGGCCGCTTCGTCCAGCACCTCCTGCGGGAACTCGAACGGCAGCTCGTGGCCATGGATGGCGGTCTCCACCACCAGCGACGCGGTCAGCTTGTCGCCGAGCACCGCGATGATGCGGCCGATCGGCGGGCGGCGGCTGTCCGGCGCCTGGGTCAGTTCACAGACCACCAGCTGGCCGTCGCGCGCACCACCGGTCTGGTCCGGCGGCACCTGCACGTTGCGCTGCACGCGCTTGTCGTCGGGCACCACGTAGTTGATGCCCATCTCGATGCTGAAGCGGCCGATCAGGCGGGTCATGCCGCGCTCCAGCACGCGGGCGATGCTGCCTTCGCGACGGCCACGGTGATCGATGCCGGTCACGCGGGCCAGCACCTTGTCGCCGTGCATGACCTTGCGCATTTCATAAGGCGGCAGGAACAGGTCGTCGCCGCCCTCGACCGGGCGCAGGAAGCCGAACCCTTCCGGGTTGGCGATCACCACACCAGTGACCAGGTTCAGGGTCTGGATCGGGGCGAAACCGCCGCGACGGTTCTGCACCAGCTGGCCGTCGCGGACCATCGCACCGAGCCGGCGCGACAGCGCCTCGGCCCGGTCCGGAGCGGTCAGGCCCAGGCGCGCGCCCAGTTCCTCGGCGGTCTGCGGCCCTTCGCAGCGCTCCAGCAGGGCCAGGATGGCCTCGCGGCTGGCGATGGGCTGTTCGTACTTCTCCGCTTCGCGGGCGGCATAGGGATCGTCGATCACCTTGCCGGCCGGCGGCAGCTTGCGGCCCGGGGCCGGGCCCGGTGCATCGGTACTGCGGACCTTGCGGCCGCGTGGCGGTGCACCGCCTTCATTCAATTCGGGGAACCAGCCCGGCAGCGGCTTGCCCGGCTTGGTGGTGCGGGCTGCACCCGCCTTGGCGCCCTTGTTCGGGGCCTGGCTGCGGGACTTGCTCCCGCCCTTGCTTGGTTTTTTGGTAGTCATCGCCCTACATGGTAGCCGCTGGCGGCGTGCAGAACGGGTCAGCGGTCGCCTTCAAGCGATCGCGTCAAAAATATTCAGGAAGTCGTTGACAGCCTGCGGATTCATCTTCACAATTGCGCCTCTGGAACGCCCAGGTGGCGGAATTGGTAGACGCACTAGTTTCAGGTACTAGCGGGTAAAACCGTGGAGGTTCGAGTCCTCTCCTGGGCACCAACGAAAAAACTCCTCGCTTCGGCGGGGATTTTTTTTGCCTGTGATCCGGCAGCCGGGGTCGGATTCCTTTCCAGAGGAAAGGGCTCTGGCCCCAAGCGAGTGAGATGGGGGGCAGAGCCCGTTTCGCATGCGCAACGGCAACCGACCCGGGATCAGCAAAAAGTGTTGACACCCCCGTCACGGCACCCCATAATCTCGCTCCTCGACGCCCAGGTGGCGGAATTGGTAGACGCACTAGTTTCAGGTACTAGCGGGTAAAACCGTGGAGGTTCGAGTCCTCTCCTGGGCACCACGTCGAGAATGAGAAAAACCCGCGAAAGCGGGTTTTTTCATGCCCCGGATCCGGCATCAGAACAACGGCCGCAGCACCAGTTCCAGCCCGAGCAGCAGCAGGAACCCCAGGAAGCAGGCGCGGAACACGCGGGCACTGATGCGCTGCCGGATCACCTGGCCCAGCCACATGCCCAGCAGCGCCGGCAGCACCGCCAGCGCACTCAGCCCCAGCTGCTGGATGCCGAACGCACCGTGCAGCACCAGACCGGTGGTCAGCGAAATCGTCGACACGGTGAACGCCAGCCCGAGCGCCTGCACCAGCTCCTCGCGCTGCAATCCCAGCGACTGCAGGTACGGCACCGCCGGCATCACGAACACACCCGTCGCCCCCGTCACCACGCCGGACAGCGCACCCACCAGCGGCCCCAGCCAGCGCTCGCGCCGCTGCGGCACGCGGAACACCGGCGCGAGCAACGCATAGGCGGCATAGACCACCAATGCCACGCCCAGCGCAACGCGCGACCAGGTGCGATCGACCCGCACCAGCAGTGCGGCCGAACCCAGCGTCACCACCACCACGGCAAGCATCATCGGCCACAAACGCCGCACGATGTGGCCCAGCGACGGCCCGGACAGCAGTTGCCACGCATTGGTGACGAAGGTTGGAATGAACAGCATCGACGCCGCCGCCACCGGTGACAGGGTGCTGCCCAGCAGGCCCATCGCCACCGTCGGCAACCCCATCCCTGTCACGCCCTTGACCACGCCGGCCAGCACGAACACCACCACCAGCAGCAAATAGAAGTATGTCGATTCATGCATGGCTTCATTGGACCGGGCCCTCGCCAGGCGCACAATGCGGTCTTCCCGGCCCAGCCTTCGGCTGACCCGAAGGCGCCGGATCAGCAATGAGGCACGACATGCGGATGGACATCGCCGACCTGCGCCTGTTCCTGGCAATCGCCGAAGCCGGCAGCATCACCGCCGGCGCGGCACAGGCAAACCTGGCATTGGGTTCAGCCAGCGAGCGCCTGCGCACGATCGAAGCCGATGCCGGCACCGCGCTGTTGCACCGGCACCCACGCGGCGTCAGCCTGACCGAGGCCGGCGCCGCCCTCGCCCACCACGCACGCCTGATCCTGCAGCAGCAGGCACAGCTGCGTGGCGAACTACAGGCGTTCGCGCAGGGTGCGCGCGGCACCCTGCACCTGTATGCCAACACCGCCGCGCTGACCAACTACCTGCCCTCGCGGCTCGCGCCGTGGCTGGCCGGACGCCCACGCCTGCATGTGGAACTGCTGGAGCGCACCAGCCCCGAAGTCGTACGCGCGATCAGTGCCGGCCAGGCCGAAGCCGGCATCATCAGCGATGCGGTCGACGCTGCCGGCCTGCAGCAGCATGTGGTCGCCGAAGATCCCCTGGTGATGCTGCTGCCGGCCGACCACCGCTTCGCGACCCGGCGCAGCCTGGCTTTTGCCGAGGCTGCCGGAGAGACCTTCGTTGCCCTGGCCGACGGCAATGCACTGCAGACCTACATCGAGGACCAGGCGCGCGACATCGGGCGCCGCCTGGATGTACGCATCCGCATGAAGACCTTCGAAGGCGTGTGCATCATGGTCGGCCACGGCATCGGCGTCGGCATCGTGCCGCGGACCATCGCGCGCCAGCATCGGCGCAGCACGCACACCGTCGCCGTACCGCTCGCCGATGCGTGGGCGCAACGACGCCTGTGCGCGTGCTTTGCCGAGTGGACACGACTGTCATCGGCGATGCGCAGCCTGCTGCATCACCTGGGCGTGCAGCCCCAGAAAAAAGTGTGAAATGTTGTTGACACATCTTCTGTCGCTCCCCATAATTCATCTCCTGAGTCGCCCAGGTGGCGGAATTGGTAGACGCACTAGTTTCAGGTACTAGCGGGTAAAACCGTGGAGGTTCGAGTCCTCTCCTGGGCACCACGACTCAAGATGATCAAACCCGCGAAAGCGGGTTTTTTCGTTTCCGGGGTCTGGGAATTCACGCCCCGAGATCCATCCATGCGTGGCGTGGATCCATCAAAAGAAAAACCCCGCCTTGCGGCGGGGTTTCTGCGTTTCAACAGCAATGAACGGTCAGTGCCCGCCGCCGGCGGCAGCACCTGCACCCGCGCCGAACGGCGGCTTGGCCAGCCACAGGAACGTGATGATCGCCAGGAAGATCCAGCCCAGCAGGAAGAAGATGTCGTTGAAGCCCATCTGCGATGCCTGGTGGTTGATCATGTTGTTCAGTACCGCTGCACCGTGTTGCAGGTCGCCCTGCCCCATCGCCGTCACCTGGTCCTGCATGCCGGGCTGATAGGCCGAGATGTGCTCGGTCAGGTCGGCATGGTGCACCTGGGTACGCCGCGCCCACAGCCACGTCGTCAGTGACGCCGCGAAGCTGCCACCCAGCGTACGCAGGAACGTGGCCAGGCCGGAGCCCGCCGCGATCTCGCGCCCATCCAGGTCCGACAGCAGGATCTGCAGCACCGGCATGAAGAACAGCGCGACGCCGATGCCCATGATCAGCTGCACGCCGGCCACGTGCATGTAGTCCACCTGCTGGTTGAAGTTCGAACGCAGGAAGCTGGTCATCGACAGCACGATGAAGGCCACCGTGGCCAGCATGCGCATGTCGAAGCGCGATGCGTACTTGCCGACGAATGGCGTCATGATCACCGGCAGGATGCCGATCGGCGCGGTCGCCAGGCCTGCCCAGATCGCGGTGTAGCCCATGTCACGCTGCAGCCACTGCGGGATCAGCAGCGCCACGCTGAAGAACGCCGCGTAGGCCACCACCATCGCCAGCGTGCCGGCGCGGAAGTTGCGGTGCCGGAACAGCTTCAGGTCGACGATCGGATCCTTGTCGGTCAGCTCCCAGATCAGGAACACCGTCAGCGTCACCACCGCCACGCAGGCCAGCACCACGATCTTCATCGACGAGAACCAGTCCTCGTCGTTGCCCAGGTCGAGCACCAGCTGCAGGGCACCGACACCGATCACCAGGGTGACCAGGCCGACGTAGTCCATCTTCGGCTTCTCGATCTGCTCCGGGCGTCCCTTCAGCTGGTTGCCCACCACCAGCGCGGCGAAGATGCCCAGTGGCACGTTGATCAGGAAGATCCATTCCCAGCTGTAGTTGTCGGTGATCCAACCACCGAGGATCGGACCGCAGATGGGCGCCACCACCGTGATCATCGCCAGCAGCGCCAATGCCTGTCCGCGTTTCTCGCGCGGATAGATCGAGACCAGCAGCGACTGGGTGATCGGGTACATCGGGCCGGCCACGAAACCCTGCAGCGCACGCGACAGCACCAGCATGCCCATGCTCTGCGCCAGGCCGCACAGCAGCGAGGTGATGACGAAGGCCAGCGTGGCCCAGACGAACAGCTTGCGCTCGCCGAAGCGACGGCTGAGCCAGCCGGTCAGCGGCAGCGCGATGGCCGTGCTGACCGCGAACGAAGTGATGACCCAGGTCGCCTGCTGCGAGCTGGCGCCGAGATTACCGGCGATGGTCGGCAGTGAAACGTTGGCGATGGTGGTGTCGAGCACCTGCATGAACGACGCCATCGCCAGGCCCACGGTGCACAGGGCGACGCTGGGTGGCAGGAACCCGGAGGCCGCACCCGGCGCCGCCGGTGCACCCGGAGCGCCGGGTGCGGCTGGAGCTTGTGCGGACATGGCGACCTCAGCCCACCTTTGCCTGTTGCTGCGGCAGGTTGCCCTGGATGATCGTGTGGATCACCTCATCGGCATCATGCAGCTGCTTGGCATATACGTCGGTGTCGAACACGGTGCCCTTGGCCGGGGTGCTCGGCAGTACTTCACCCTTCTGGTCGCGCAGGCTCACTTCGGCCTTCATCGACAGGCCGATGCGCAGCGGGTGTTCGGCCAGCTGCTTGGCATCGATGGCGATGCGCACCGGCACGCGCTGCACGATCTTGATCCAGTTGCCGCTGGCGTTCTGCGCCGGCAACAGCGAGAACGCCGAGCCGGTACCCAGGCCCAGGCTCTGGATGCGGCCCTTGTACTTCACGTCACCGGCATACAGGTCCGACTTCAGCTCCACTTCCTGGCCCAGGCGCATATGGCGCAGCTGGGTTTCCTTGAAGTTGGCCTCGACCCACATCTGCTCGGTCGGCACCACGGCCATCAGTGCATTGCCCGGCTGCACGCGCTGGCCCACCTGCACCGAACGACGGGCAACGTAGCCGGTGACCGGCGCGACGATGCCGGCGCGGGCGTTGTTGAGGAAGGCCTGGCGCAGCTGCGCGGCGGCGGCCTGCACGTCCGGCTGGGTGGCGATCACGGTGTCGTCGACCAGCGCGCGGTTGCGCTCGACGGTCTCGCGCGAACCGGCAACGGCCGCTTCGGCCGCAGCCAGCTCGTCGCGGGCGTGGGCCAGTTCTTCGTTGGAAATGGCGCCAGTGGCGGCCAGATCCTTGCGGCGGGCGAAGTCCTCGCGCACGCGCTTCAGGGTCACCTGGCGGGCGTTCAGGTCCGCCTGCGCGCCTTCCACGCTGCGGTACAGGCCACGGGTCTGGCGCACGGTCTTGGCCAGGTTGGCTTCGGCCTGCTGCAGCGCCACCGAAGTGTCGGACGGGTCCAGCTGCACCAGCAGCTGGCCGCGCTCCACGCGCATGCCGTCATCGGCATTGATGGCGACCACGGTACCGGCCACCAGCGGGGTGATCTGCACCTGGTTGCCCTGCACGTAGGCATCGTCGGTCTCTTCGAACCAACGGCCGAACATGAAGTACCACAGCGCCAGGGCGGCAAGCAGCAGCACGACGATCACGAACAGGCCGCGCAGCAGGTTGCCGCGGCGGTTGGGGGCGGCCGGGGCCGCGGTGTCTTGGGTCTGGCTCATGGCGGGCGTCTTCAGGAATGCGAGGAATCGGAATGGGAGGCGATCGGTGCGCGGTCGGTGTCGGCGGGCTGGAAACCACCGCCCAGCGCCTTGCTCAGGCGCACCGAGGTCTGCACCTGCTGCGACTGCAGGCCGGCCAGCTGCTGCTGCGACTGCAGCAGGGTGGACTGCGCGGTCAGCACGTCCAGGTAGCTGCCGATGCCGGCGCGGTAGCGCTGCTGGGCCAGGTCGAAGGCCGAGCGTGCGGTGTCCACTGCCTGCTGCTGCGCGTGCGCCTGCTGCGCCAGCGAGCGCACCGCGTTGACCTGGTCGGCGACGTCGCGCAGTGCATCGAGCACGGCCTGGTTGTAGTTGGCCACCGCCAGGTCGTACTGCGCGTCGGTGTTGGCCAGGTTGGCGCGCAGCTTGCCGCCTTCGAAGATCGGCAGGCTCAACGCCGGGCCGATGTAGGCGAAGGTCGAGCTGCTCTTCAGCAGGTCACCCACGTTCGGGGCGACCACGCCGGCCAGCGCGGTCAGGTTGAAGCTCGGGTAGAACTTGGTCTTGGCGACCTTGATCTGCTTGTCGGCCGCTTCCACGCGCCAGCGCGCAGCCACGATGTCGGGGCGACGGCCGAGCAGTTCGCTGGGCAGTACGCCCGGCAGCTGCAGTGCCATCGGGTTCAACGGCTGCGGGCGCTGGATCGACAGGCCACGGTCCGGCCCCTTGCCGACCAGTGCAGCCAGCGCGGTGCGGGCGGCGTCGATGCGCTGCTGCGCGGCCAGCACCTGCTGCTGCGCGGCCGGCACGCGGGCCTCGGCCTGGCGCACCTGCAGATCGCTGTCGATGCCGGCGCTGCGGCGCTGGCGGGTCAGCTGCAGCGATTTCTGCGAGCGGGTCAGTTCTTCCTCGGCCACGTCGTTGAGCTGCCACGCGTAGGCCAGGTCGGCATAGGCCTGGGCAATGCCGGTGGACAGGTTCAGGCGTGCGGCCTGGGCTTCAACGGTGGCGGCATGCGCGCCATCCACGGCGGCTTCCCAGGCAGCGCGCTTGCCGCCCCACAGGTCCACGCCGTAGCTGAAATCGAAGGCGACCTGGCTGCTGCCGCCATAGCGGCCGCCCATCTCGCTGCCGACCATCGACTCGGGCAGGCGCAGGCCGGTGTAGCCACCGGACACCGACAGGCTGGGCAGTTCGTCGGCGCGCGCGGTACCGACCTGGGCCTGGGCCTGGCGCAGGCGCGCGTCGGCGGCGTCCAGGCTCGGATGACCGGCCAGGCCTTCGGCGACCAGTGCGTCCAGCTGCGCATCGCCCAGTGCCTTCCACCAGTCCTGCGCCGGGAAGCCGGCGGCGCTCAGGTCGGTGTCAGCCAGGGTGCGTTCGCTGTGCAGGCTGTCCACGTCAAGCACGTGGCCCTGCGGGTTGAGGCCACGACTGCTGGCGCAGGCGGCCAGGGCCAGCGCCAGCGCTGACACCAGCAGCGCGCGCCCGGACCGGCGGAGAGTGGAATGCGGGATCGGGTTCATGGGGTCGTCAGTGAATCGCGGATTCGGGTAAGGAGGGACAGCAGCAGCGTGCGCTCGTCGGCGGAAAGATCACGCAGCGCGTAATCCATCACCGCGTCGCCGCGCAGCTTCAGCCGCGCCCACAACGCACGGCCTTCGTCGGTCAGCACGATCTGCAGTGCCCGCCGGTCCTGCGCATGCGCCTCGCGGCGGACGCAGCCCAGCGCCTCCAGCTTGTCCAGCAGGCGGGTGACCGCGCTGGGCACCTGGTCGATGGCCTGGGCCAGTTCGTTGGCGGTGCAGGGCGCCATGTGGGAAAGCACCTTCAACCCGATGTAATGGGTGAAGCCGATTCCCAGATCTTCTTCCGCCATGGACGCGTCGAGTTGGCGCACCAGGCCGTCGCGCACCTGGCGCAGCAGCAGGCCGAAGCTGGGGGGAGTGGTTGCAGGACAGATCATGGGGGAGCATTCTCTTCCAAAAAAAATATTTCTCAATGGAAATATTCGATCTGGCATCGAATGCTGTGTTGCAGCAGCGGGCTCGATCAGTGAAGGCGCCTACCTTAATGATCTGGTCAGGTGGCCCGGTAGTACAATCCAGCCAATGGATGTCACATTTCAGCCAGCGGACATGATGAACAAGGCAGAAATTCAGGTTCCCAAACGCCTACTCAGAGATGAGGCACTGGACTGGTTCGAGCGCAACGACGGCCCGCCGGTCATCGCCTTCCGCTTCGACAGCCAGCAGGGCCTGGCCCGCGAGGTCGACTGGCACCACCACCAGCGTGCCCAGTTGATCTGCGTCGAACGCGGCCTGCTGACCACCCGCACCTCGCATGGCACGTGGTCGCTGGCGCCGGGCTCGGCCGGCTGGATGCCGCCGCTGGAACCGCACACCGTCACCCTCGACGGCCCGTTGCGCGGCTGGGGCATGGCACTGGCTGCACCGGCCTGCGCCACCCTGCCCGCCGACCCCTGCGTGCTGGGCCTGTCCAAGCTGGCGCAGGCGCTGGCCGACCGCATCTGCGAATGGCCGCTCGGCCATGACACCACGCCCGAGCGCCAGCACATCATCGACGTGCTGCTGGACGAGATCCGCACCGCGCCGCGCCAGCGCATGCACCTGCCGATGCCGCACGACCGGCGCCTGCTGAAGATCGCCTCGCAGTTGCTGGCCGACCCCTCCGACGAACGCAGCCTGGCCGAATGGGCGCATTGGGCCGGTCTGTCACCGCGCAGCCTGACCCGTCACTTCCGCGACGAGACCACGCTCAGCTTCGCCCAGTGGCGGCAGCAGGCGCGCCTGTCAGAGGCCCTGCGCCAGCTGACCGACGGCCGCAGCGTGGCCGACATCGCCCACGCGCTGGGCTTCAGCAGCGCCAGCGCGTTCGTTACCGTGTTCCGCCGCCACTTCGGGCTGCCGCCCGGTCGCTACCTGGCACGGGCCGGGCACGGCCTGGAAACCGGGCTGGACCCTGCGCGCGGCTTGGCATCCCCCGCCGCATCCGGATAATCACAGGATTGCGAGCGGCGACCGCCGTCGCCGCCTCCCGACAACAGGTAACAACGCCGCATGACCGAACTTGCCCGCCCCGTGTTCCACGGATTCGAACAACTGCCGCTGCGCGAGTACGCCGAACGCGCCTACCTCGACTACTCGATGTATGTGGTCCTGGACCGCGCCCTGCCGTTCATCGGCGACGGCCTGAAGCCGGTGCAGCGCCGCATCATCTATTCGATGAGCGAGCTGGGCCTGAATGCCGCGTCCAAACCGAAGAAGTCCGCGCGCACTGTCGGTGACGTCATCGGTAAGTACCACCCGCACGGCGACAGCGCGTGCTACGAGGCCCTGGTGCTGATGGCACAGCCGTTCTCGTACCGCTATCCGCTGATCGAGGGCCAGGGCAACTTCGGCTCCAGCGACGACCCGAAGTCGTTCGCGGCGATGCGTTACACCGAATCCAAGCTGACCCCGATCGCCGAAGTGCTGCTGGGCGAACTGGGCCAGGGCACCACCGACTGGGCACCGAACTTCGACGGCACCCTGCAGGAGCCGACCTGGATGCCGGCACGGCTGCCGCACCTGCTGCTCAACGGCACCACCGGCATCGCCGTGGGCATGGCCACCGACGTGCCGCCGCACAATCTCAACGAGATCGTCAGCGCACTGCTGCACCTGCTGGACCACCCCGATGCCAGCGTGCGCGACCTGTGCGAGCACGTGCAGGGTCCGGACTATCCGTCCAGCGCCGAGATCATCACCTCGGCCAACGACCTGCGGAACATCTACGAGACCGGCAACGGCAGCGTGCGTGCACGTGCGACCTTCACCAAGGAGGCCAGCAACATCGTGGTGACGGCGCTGCCGTTCCAGGTGTCGCCGTCGAAGGTGATCGAGCAGATCGCCGCGCAGATGCGCGCCAAGAAGCTGCCGTGGCTGGAAGACATCCGCGATGAATCCGACCACGCCAACCCGGTGCGCGTGGTGCTGGTGCCACGTTCCAACCGCGTCGACGCGGACCAGCTGATGGGCCACCTGTTCGCGACCACGGACCTGGAGCGCAGCTACCGCGTCAACCTCAACGTGATCGGGCTGGACGGCCGTCCGCAGGTGAAGAACCTGAAGATGCTGCTCAGCGAATGGCTGACCTTCCGCAGCAACACCGTCACCCGCCGCCTGCAGCACCGCCTGCAGAAGGTCGAGCGCCGCCTGCACCTGCTGGAAGGCCTGCTGGTCGCCTTCCTCAACCTGGACGAGGTGATCCACATCATCCGTACCGAGGACGAACCGAAGGCCGCGCTGATCTCGCGCTTCGGCCTGTCCGAGGAACAGGCCGAGTACATCCTGGAAACCAAGCTGAAGCAGCTGGCCCGCCTGGAAGAGATGAAGATCCGTGGCGAGCAGGACGAGCTGGCCAAGGAGCGCGAGAAGATCCTCGGCATCCTCGACAGCAAGGCCAAGCTGAAGAAGCTGATCCGCGACGAACTGACCGCCGACGCCAGGAAGTTCGGCGACGCACGCCGCTCGCCGCTGGTGCAGCGCCAGGCCGCGCAGGCCATCGACGAGACCGAGCTGGTGCCGAGCGAGCCGATGACCGTGGTGCTGTCGGAGAAGGGCTGGATCCGAGCGGCCAAGGGCCACGACGTCGATGCGTCCGCCCTGTCCTACCGCGATGGCGACGCCCTGCAGGGCGCAGTGCGTGCGCGCAGCACCCAGCAGGTCGCGTTCCTCGACAGCGAGGGCCGCGCCTACTCGACGCCGGTGCACACCCTGCCCTCCGCGCGTGGCAATGGCGAACCGCTGACCGGCCGCTTCTCGCCGGCAGCGGGTACCAGCTTCGTGACCCTGGCCAGTGCCGAGCCGGATGCCCGCTTCGTGCTGGCCTCCAGCCACGGCTACGGCTTCGTCACCCGCTTCGAGAACCTGATCGGTCGCAACAAGGCCGGCAAGGCGATGCTGAACCTGTCGTCCGGCTCGTCGGTGCTCACCCCGTCGATGGTCGCCAACGTGGCCACCGACCGCATCGTGGCGGTGACCAGTTCCGGCAACCTGCTGGCGATCGCCGCCAACGACCTGCCGGAACTGGACAAGGGCAAGGGCAACAAGATCATCGAGATCCCGAAGGCCAAGCTCGCCACCGAACGCGTGGTCGCCATCGTGGCGATCAGCCCGGGGCAGACCCTGCAGGTGCGCAGCGGCCAGCGCACCATGGGCCTGAAGTTCAACGAGCTCGACGCCTACCTCGGCGCCCGTGCCACCCGCGGCCACCTGCTGCCGCGCGGCTGGCAGAAGGTGGAAGGGCTGTCGGTGGAATAAGAGGTACGGGGGTCGGATCCCTTTCCATGGGAAAGGGCTCTGACCCCAGGCACGAAAAAGCCGGGGCATTCCCCGGCTTTTTCGTTGTCGGCTGGCGGGCGGTGGAGCGGCTGGCGGGCGAAGGCTGGCTGGCGGTGCTCCGGTGCTGGCGGGCGACAGAACGCTGTGCTGCTGGTGGAGCCGACCGCTGGTCGGCTGCTTTTGGCTCCTGGTGGAGCCGACCGCTGGTCGGCTGCTTTCTGCAGAGCAGCCGACCAGCGGTCGGCTCTACCGGAAGGCAGCCGAGCATTGGCTCGGCTCTACAAAAACGATGCCCGCTCAGTGCGCCGGGGCGCCGTTGCCGTCGATCTTGCTCAGCTGGTACAGCTCCAGGCCGATGCGCTTGATCAGGCCCAGCTGCTGCTCCAGCCACCAGGCGTGGTCTTCCTCGGTGTCCTTCAGCTGCGCCAGCAGGATGTCGCGGCTCACGTAATCGCCCTTCTCCTCGCACAGCTTCATGCCGGCGGCGAGATTGTTCCGAACGGCGTATTCAGTATCGAGATCCTTCTGCAGCATCTCCTCCACGGTCTTGCCCGGCTCGGTGGCATGCGGGCGCATGTCCGGGTCGCCACCCAGGAACAGGATCCGGCGCAGCAGCGCATCGGCATGCTGGGTTTCCTCTTCCATCTCGTGGTTCAGGCGCTCGTACAGCGCGAACAGGCCCTGGTCCTCGTAGCGGCGGGAATGGATGAAGTACTGGTCGCGCGCAGCAAGCTCGCCGCGCAGCAGTTCCTTCAGGCAGGCGATGACGTCCGGGTTGCCTTTCATGGGGGGCTCCTGTGAATCGATGCGGCATAGGGTGCCGCATTTCAAAATACGGTGATCTAATCGGAATCAGTCGCAGTTGCGCCTGCGGCTACAATCGGCCCACGAGTTCGGAAAGGACGTGCGATGCGACGTACATGGCGTTGGGTGCTGGGCGTGTTGATCGCCATCGTGCTGGTCACCGCACTGGTGCTGTGGCTGCTGCTGCGCGGCAGCCTGGCCGACCTGGACGGCGAGCATGCGCTGCCGGGGCTGGCCAAGCCGGTCACCATCGAGCGCGATGGGCTGGGCGTGGTCACCATCACTGCCGGCAGCCAGGCCGACGCGATGCGTGCGCTCGGCCGCGTACACGCGCAGGAACGTTATTTCGAGATGGACCTGATGCGCCGCAGTGCCGCTGGCGAGCTGTCGGCGCTGTTCGGGCCGAAGGCCATCGACGCCGACAAGCGCATGCGCGTGCACCGGCTGCGTGCACGCACCGAGGCGAATCTGCAGGCCGCACTGGGCGACAACGGCACGGCCGTGCGCGCCTACGTGGATGGCGTCAACGAAGGCCTGGCCGATCTCTCCGTGCGCCCGTGGGCCTACCTGCTGCTGCGGCAATCACCACAACCGTGGCAGGCCAGCGACAGCGTGCTGACCGGGCTGGCCATGTATGCCGACCTGCAGGACCCCGGCAACCAGACCGAGCTTGCGCTCAGCCGCATCCGCGCAGTGGTGCCGCCGGCGCTGTACGCGCTGATCGCCCATGACGGCACCGAATGGGATGCGCCGCTGTTTGGCGAACCCACCGGCAACGCCGCCCTGCCCGATGCCAGCCAGCTGGACCTGCGCACATTGAAGGGAAAAACGGGCACTGAGCAGGAAGAGGGCGACGTCATCGGCAGCAACAACTTCGCGGTGGCCGGCGCGCTTACCGCCGACGGCCGCGCCATCGTTGCCGACGACATGCACCTGGGCCTGCGTGCACCCGGCCTGTGGTTCCGCGTGCGCCTGCGCTACCCCGACCCGCAGGCCGCCGGCGGCCAGGTCGATGTCACCGGCTTCTCCCTGCCGGGCCTGCCGGCGGTGATCGTCGGCAGCAACGGGCACGTCGCCTGGGGCTTCACCAACAGCTACATCGACACGGCGGACTATCGCACGGAACCGGCCAGCGCCGCCGTGACCGTGCACGAAGAGCGCATCGCCGTGGCCGGCCAGGCCGACGTGCTGTTCGCGGTGCGCGAAACCGACTGGGGGCCGATCCTGCATACCCATGCCGATGGCAGTGGCGACGCCCTGCGCTGGGTCGCACACCTGCCCGGTGCCGTACGCCTGGATTTCGCTGACCTGGCCCGCGCCGGTGACCTCGACGGTGCACTGCACTTCGCCGACCGTGCCGGCATCCCCGCACAGAACCTGGTGGTCGGTGATCGCAGCGGGCGCATTGCCTGGCGCCTGATCGGCGCTCGCCCGGACCGCGGCCCCGGCTGTGCACCGGCCGGCTTCAATGCCGCCAGCAACCAGGGCTGCGCGCCGTGGCCGATCCGCAGCGATGCCTCGCCGGCATTGATCGATCCCCCCAACCATCGCCTGTGGACCGCCAATGGACGCGTCCTCGACGGCGAGGCACTCGCCAGCGTCGGCAACGGCGGCTATGACCTGGGTGCGCGGGCGCGGCAGATCCGCGACCTGCTGGCAATCCAGGAGCGCTTCGACGAGCACGACCTGCTGGCGATCCAGCTCGACGACCGCGCGGTGTTCCTGCAGCGCTGGTGGGCTCTGCTGCACGACGTCATCGAACGCAGTGACGACCCTGCGCTGAAGCGTTTGAAGGAGGCCAGCCATCAATGGGGCGGGCGCGCCTCGGCCAGTTCGGTCAGCTACCGGGTGGTGCGTGAATTCCGCACGCAGGTCATGGCCACGCTGTCCGATGCACTGCTGGCCCCGGCCAACGCGCAGCTGGGCGATGCCTACCTGGACCCACGCCTGGCACAGCTGGAAGGCGTGGCCTGGCCGATGCTGGAACAGCGCCCGGCCAACCTGCTGCCACCGGCCTTCGACAGCTGGGATGCGCTGCTGATCGACGCCGCCCGCCGTACCGAGGGTGAGCTGGCCAAGCAGGGGCCGCTGGCCAAGCGCAGCTGGGGTGAACGCAATACCGCGGCGATCTGCCACCCCATCGCACGGGCGCTGCCGGACATCGCCAAGCGCTGGCTGTGCATGCCCGCCGACCGCCTGCCCGGCGACCGGGACATGCCGCGCGTGCAGACGCCGAACTTCGGCGCCTCCGAGCGCATGGTGGTCTCGCCCGGCCACGAGGCCGACGGCATCGTGCACATGCCCGGCGGCCAGAGCGGCCATCCGCTGTCACCGTACTGGGGTGCCGGCCACGAGGACTGGGTGCATGGGCGCCCGACACCGTTCCTGCCGGGCAAGACGCAGCACGTGATGACACTGGTGCCAGCGCGGTAGTGCCGGCCGCTGGCCGGCATCCATGCAGGTGTGTCCAGCATCATCAGGTTGCCGGCCAGCGGCCGGCACTACCGTTCAACGCTCAGGCCCTGCGCCGTTCGATCAGGTTCAGCAGCGGCCCGGTCATCGCCGTGGTCACCAGTGCCATGATCACCAGCACCGCGAACAGGCGGTCACCGAGCAGGCCCAGCTCATACCCCAGGTTGAGCACGATCAGCTCCATCAGGCCGCGGGTGTTCATCAGCGCGCCCAGCCGCCACGCTTCGCGCGTGGGCATGCCGGCACTGCGCGCGGCACTGAAGGTGCCCAGCAGCTTGCCCGTCGTGGCCACCGCGATCACCACCACGCACAGCACGATGTCGCTGGCCTGCAGCGCATCGGCGCGCATGCGCAGCCCGGTCATGGCGAAGAACAACGGCAGCAGCAGCGTGACCGCGAACGGCTCGACACGGGCCATCAGCAGGTCACGCAGCTGCGCGTTGGACGATACCGCGACACCCGCAGCGAACGCGCCGAACAGCGCGTGGATGCCCAGCATCTCGGTGACCAGCGCACTGCCCAGCGACAGCAGCAGGATGCCGAGCAGCCAGCGCCCCTCACGGCCCGGCGCAATCTGCCGGCGCGCGAACCACGGCTTCACCAGCCCCAGCATCAGCGCCACGAACGCGACCACGCACACCAGGTTGAGGCTGGCCGGCAACCAGCCGCTGGCCTGGGCGGCAGCCACGATCAGCGCCAGCAGGCACCACGCGGTGGCATCGCCCAAGGCAGCGCAGGCGATCGCGGTCTGCCCCAGCGGCGTCTGTGTGATCCCGCGGTCGGCCAGGATGCGCAGCAGCACGGGGAAGGCCGTGATGCTCATCGAGATGCCTACGAAAAGTGCGAATGCGGTGAAGCCCACACCCTGTGGGCCATGCTGCGGATACAGCCAGATCGCCAAGGCGACGCCGAGCACGAACGGCACTGCAATGCCGGCATGGCTGACGGTAAAGGCGAAACGCCGACGGCCACGCAGCGCCGCCAGGTCCAGTTCGGCACCGGCCACCAGCAGGAACATCAGCACGCCCAGCTGGCTGAGCATGCCCAGCGGGCCCAGCGAACTGGCCGGGAACAGCGCACCATGCAGCTGCGGCAGCAGGCTGCCAAGCACCAGCGGCCCCATCATCAGGCCAGCGGCCATTTCGCCGATCACCGCCGGCTGTCCCATGCGCTTGAGCAGCGCCCCCGCGCCCTTGGCCACCAGCAGCAGTACCAGCAGCTGCAGCAGGAACAGGCCCAGCGGAGACGCCAGATGCTGCACCCAGCCGCCTTCGGCGGCGACGGAGGCACGGGCAACCGCCTCGGGCGCCGCCGGCCCGGCATACCGCGCCAGCAGCACGCCAGCCAGCAACGGAACCCCGGCCCACGCCAGGTAGCGCCATCCCCATTTCGTGGGCGGCGCGTTGCCGCCTGCCTGTACGTCCATGAACATTCCCCAATGCGCAGGGGGCGATCATACAAAAAGGGGACGGAGGGGATTAAGTCGTTTGTGCCACAAACGACTTAATCCCCTCCGTCCCCTTTTGGGGTGCTTAGGCCAGTGCCTGCTCGTGCACGCCGGCGATCGCGCGACCGGAGGGATCTGCCGCCGCGGCGAAGCTGGCGTCCCAGGCGATGGCCGCGGGCGACGAACAGGCGATCGACTTGCCTCCCGGCACGGTCTCGGCCGCTGCCCGGCTCGGGAAGAACTGCTCGAACAGGTGGCGGTAGTAGTACGCCTCCTTGGTCTGCGGCGGGTTGTGCGGGAAGCGCTTGTCGGCGGCCGCCAGTACACGGTCGCTCACCTGCGCCTCGGCATGTGCCTTCAGCCCATCGATCCAGCCATAGCCCACGCCATCGCTGAACTGTTCCTTCTGCCGCCACAGGATGCTGTCCGGCAGGTAGCCGTCGAACGCCTCGCGCAACACGGCCTTCTCGATACGGCGGCCGCCAAAACCGGCACCGACCATCTTGTGTGCGGCATCGAAGCGCATCGCCACATCGAGGAACTCACGGTCGAGGAACGGCACGCGCGGCTCCACGCCCCAGGCCATCATCGACTTGTTGGCGCGCAGGCAGTCGTAGTTGTGCAGGGCGTCGAGCTTGCGTACCAGCTCGTCGTGGAATTCACGCGCATCCGGTGCCTTGTGGAAGTACAGGTAGCCACCGAAGA
This sequence comes from Stenotrophomonas muris, assembly GCF_052751275.1. Classification (NCBI taxonomy): domain Bacteria; kingdom Pseudomonadati; phylum Pseudomonadota; class Gammaproteobacteria; order Lysobacterales; family Lysobacteraceae; genus Stenotrophomonas; species Stenotrophomonas muris. Next base: position 2,286,969 of record NZ_CP199879.1, read on the forward strand.
TCTCGTCGCTGCCCTCGCCGGAGAGCACCATTTTCACGCCCATCGCCTTGATCCGCCGCGCCAGCAGGAACATCGGCGTCGATGCGCGGATGGTGGTGACGTCGTAGGTCTCGATGTGGCGGATCACCTCCGGCAGCGCATCGAGGCCTTCCTCGAACGTGTACTCGAAACCGTGATGCACGGTGCCCAGCGCTTCGGCGGCGATCGCTGCGGCGGCCAGATCGGGCGAGCCCTTCAAGCCGATCGCGAACGAGTGCAGGCGCGGCCACCAGGCTTCGGTCTGTCCCCCATCCTCGATGCGACGACGTGCATAGCGCGCGGCCACCGCCGCCACCAGCGACGAGTCCAGGCCACCGGACAGCAGCACGCCATAAGGCACATCGCTCATCAGCTGGCGCTCCACCGCATGCTCGAACGCCTGGCGCAGTTCAGCCAGATCGGCCTGGCGGCCCTGCACGTCGGCGTAGTCGCGCCACGGTTGCTGGTAGTAGCGCACCAGCTCACCGCTGGCACTGTCGAAATAGTGGCCCGGCGGGAACTGCGCGACATCGGCACAGGTATCGACCAGCGCCTTCATTTCCGAGGCCACGCGCAAGCGCCCCTGGGCATCGTGGCCCCAGTACAGCGGCACCACGCCCACCGGGTCGCGCGCCACCAGCACGCGTCCACTGTCACGGTCCCACAGCGCGAAGGCGAAGATGCCGTTGAGCTGTTCCAGCCACTGCGCCGGCGCGCCGCCCTGGCGGTAGAGCGCGTTGATCACCTCGCAGTCCGAGCCGGTCTGGAAGTCGTAGGTGGTGGTCAGCGCCGCCTTCAACGCCTGGTGGTTGTAGATCTCGCCGTTCACCGCCAGCGCCAGCTGGCCATCGGCCGACAGCAGCGGCTGCGAACCACCGGCCGGATCGACGATGGCCAGCCGTTCATGGACCAGCAGCGCACCTTCGTCGAGGTACACGCCGCTCCAGTCCGGGCCACGGTGGCGCTGGCGTTGCGACAGTTCCAGCGCGTGCCGGCGCAGGGCGGGAAGATCGTCACCGGCCTGCAGGCCGAAGATTCCGAAGATCGAACACATGGGGGAGCTCCTGTTGGGGATTTCACGGGTGGGAAGGTGTTCGACCGGCCATCCAGGCCCGGGCAGGCTGCGCCCGGGCACAAAAAAAACCCGCATCGGCTGATGCGGGTTTTCTGGTGTCCGGGCGTGTGTTGCTGTCTATCTACCCAGGGCGCAGTCCCGCATCGGCCGCGCACGATTATTCGCGCGCAGATTATTGCGGTTGTTGTTATTGACGGCGGTGGCCAGGCGGATCGACATGGCATCGACCCTACCCCGCTTTCCGGCGCAGCGCAACCGTTGCGTTGGCAACCACTCCCCGGCGCGCATAATGGCGCGCCGTGAAACGTGTAATGGAAATGCAACACCGCACTGGACGCAACGTGGCGCTGGCCGCCCTGCTCTGCCTGGGCCTGGTCGCCTGCCAGACCCTGCCCCCACCGTCGCCCCTGCCGCCGGCCCAGCTGCAGGGCCTGGAACAACGCGGCACCGACGGCAGCTTCGAGGGTGCCTTTGACACTGCGCAAACCTTCGAGCGCTTCAACGATCCACGCGCCATCGCCTACTACGAGCGTGCCGCCGCGGTCACACCCTGGACCTTCCACAACACCAAGGCGGAAGAAGCGCTGGGACGGATCTGGATCTCCGGCACGCTGCGGCATGCCGACAGCCCCCACATCAACCCGGCACCGGTGCTGCGCGCGTCCTGGCGACGTGGCGAACGCGCGTATCTGGCGGCCGCCTACCACGGCAATCCCTATGCGTTCTACGAACTCGCCAAGGCCTATCGTCAGCGAGGCGACGCGCAACAGGCGCTGCGCTGGGACCTGCGCGGAATGATCTACGAGCGCTACCCGAGTTCATCGTCACGGCTACCGGATGCGGTGGCCGCACAGGATGGCACCGTGCATCCACTGGTTGCGCAGATCCAGCGCCGCGCCGAGCGTGGCGATGCCGAAGCGCAGGTAGACCTGGGCGCGCTGCTGGAAAAGGGCATGGGACTGCCGCGCGATCCCGCACGTGCGCTGCAGCTGTACCAGCGTGCCGGCGAGAAGGGCAATGTGTTCGGCCAGTACTTCGCCGGACTGCTGCTGGGCCGCGGTGCACCGGGCGTGGAGAAGGACACCGACGCAGCCGCACGCTGGTTCGCCCGGGCCGAGGCGCAGCGCTTCTACATGGCAGCGCCGAGCTACTGGGAAAAAGCGGTCGAGCCGCCGTTCTTCATTTTTTCTGAGTAGAGCCGAGCCACGCTCGGCTGGGCATTCCCTGCAGAAGCAGCCGAGCATGGCTCGGCTCTACAGGAAAGCAATGCCGGCGAAAGGCGTGCCGACCAACGGTCGGCACCCAGCGTCGCAGGTTCACGCCAGCAGCCGCTCCACCAGCCGCTGGTACAGCCCCGGCAATGCCTCCAGATCGGCCACGCGCACGTTCTCGTCCACCTGGTGGATGCTGGCGTTGACCGGCCCCACTTCGATGCACTGCGCGCCCAAGGGCGCGATGAAGCGTGCATCGGAGGTGCCGCCGCCGGTGCTTTCTTCCGGTGCACGGCCGATGTGCTCGGCCAGCACCGCACGCGCGGTGGCACGCAGCGTGCCCTCCGGGGTGTAGAACGGCTCGCCGCTGCGGTGCCACTTCAGCGTGTACTGCAGGCCATACCGTTCCAGCAGCGCGGTGATCTCCGCTTCCAGCTTCGATGCATCCCAGTGCGGGTTGTAGCGGATGTTGAAATCCACCTCGAGCTCGCCGGGAATCACGTTGTTGGCACCGGTACCGGCATGGATGTTGGAGACCTGCAGGCTGGTCGGCGGGAAACTCTCGTAGCCGTCATCCCAGCGCCGCGCACTCAGCTCGGCCAGGGCCGGCGCCGCCTGGTGGATCGGGTTGCGTGCCTTCTCCGGATACGCCACGTGGCCCTGCACGCCCTGCACGCGCAGCTTGGCCGACAGGCTGCCGCGACGCCCCACGCGCAGCAGGTCACCCAGCGTCGCAGTCGAAGACGGCTCGCCGGTGATGCACCAGTCGATGCGCTGGCCGCGTTCGGCGAACAGGCGTGCGACGTGGCGCACGCCATCGATGGCGTCGCCTTCCTCGTCGCTGGTCAGCAGCACCGCCAGCGTGCCGGGATGATCAGGATGCGCGGCAACGAACTGCTCGGCGGCCACCACGAACGCCGCCACGCTGCCCTTCATGTCGGCGGTGCCACGGCCGTACAGCACGCCGTCACGGATCTGCGGCATGAACGGGTCGCTGGCCCAGGCCTCACGCGGGCCCGTCGGCACCACGTCGGTATGGCCCAGCAGCACCAGTACCGGCGCGCCCTGGCCGTGGGTCGCCCACAGGTTGTCGACCTCACCCAGCCGCAGGTGATCGCACTGGAACCCGGCCTGCTTCAGGCGTGCCGCCAGCAGCGCCTGGCAACCGGCATCATCGGGCGTCACCGAGGGCCGCGCGATCAGCTCGCAGGTCAGGTCGAGCACCGCGCTCATGCGTCACCCACGCCGAAGCGGGCCTTGAAGCCGTTGTCGCTGAAGCCCTGGCTGACCGTGCCATCGGCCGTGACCACCAGCGGGCGCTTGATCAGCTGCGGGTACTCGCGCAGCAGCAGCTTCCATTCGGCCTCGGAATCGGCGGCCTTGCGGTTGTCCGGCAGCTGCCGCCAGGTGGTGGAGGACCTGTTGACCATCGCGGCCAGGCCCCCCAGCTGCGCGGCCCACGCCAACAGCATTTCCGGGCTGGGTTTGTTGTCGCGGTAGTCGACGAAGGTGTACGGCACGCCGAAGCGGTCCAGCCACCTGGTCGCCTTCTTGCAGGTATCGCAGTTCTTCAAACCGTAGACAGTGGTGCTCATGGCCATCTGTGATGCTGGAAAACAGACGGCCAGAATCTCACAACAGGCGCTCGGACACGACCCGGAAAGGTACCCTTGGCAGCTGGAAGGCCAGCCCCTCGTGCAGCGCCACGCCCATCGCCTGCAGGCGCGGGCACTGCTGTTCGCCTTCCAGCTGCAGCGGTTGCAGCTGCGCGATGTCCACCGGCAGGGCAATGCGGGTGCTGGCCCAGCGCTGGTCGCAGGTGCGGGCGATGGCCTCGTCCTGGCAGGTCAGCAAGCGCAGCAGGGCCTGGTGGCCGCCGAAGGCCGCCGCCCACCCGGCATCGTCCCAGCCCGCAGCGCCCTGCCACTGCAGGTGCAGCGCCGGCGCACTGCCCTGCCCGCCCTCGATCAGGGTGTACCCACCGCCATCGGCGCGCACCACGTGCGCGAAGCGCACCGACAGATGCGGCTGCATGGCATCGCTGAAAGCGCGCGCCGGCGACGAAGGCCAGCTGGTCCATCACGTTGCGATCAAACAGCACCACCGGCGTCCCGTCCCGATCGTCGTCACGACGCAGGTACCAGCGCCAGTTGCTCTGCCGGGGAGACGGCATCAGCGAGCGCAGCGGCCCGGCCAGCGCGGGCCCGAAGTGGCCGTGCCGGTAGCTGAGGATGGTGTAGGGCGTGCGTCCGGCATGGACCACGTAGTGATGGCCTGGTGGTGGCATCGGCGCTTGGCGTACGTCGACCCACCAGCTCACGTAGACCACGTCGCGCACATCGCTTACCAGCGCCGGCATCGGCCAGCGCCGCGACAGCGCGCGGCGCAGCCGGGTCCAGCGTGGAGCGTGCAGCAGGCGCGGCAGCATCCGCCCGAACAGGGTGTCGGACGGATGCTGGTAGATCGCGGACTGCGCCAGATCCTCCGGCGCCGTCATCTTCAGTCAGCCAGGCCGCGCAGCAGGTCGTTGACGCTGGTCTTGCTGCGGGTCTTGGCATCAACCTGCTTGACGATCACCGCGCAATACAGCGAATGGGTACCGTCCTTGCTCGGCAGCGAGCCGGACACCACCACGCTGTACGGCGGAATGTAGCCGTAGGTGACCTCGCCGGTGGCACGGTTGTAGATGCGGGTGCTCTGGCTGAGGAACACGCCCATGCCGATCACGCTGTGGTGGCCGACCACCACGCCTTCCACCACTTCCGAACGCGCACCGATGAAGCAGTGGTCCTCGATGATGGTCGGGCTGGCCTGCAGCGGCTCCAGCACGCCACCGATGCCGGCGCCGCCGGACAGATGGCAGTGCTGGCCGATCTGCGCGCAGGAACCGACGGTGGCCCAGGTGTCGACCATGGTGCCTTCGCCGACATGGGCGCCGATGTTGGTGAAGCTCGGCATCAGCACCACGTCCTTGCCGAAGTAGGTACCGCGGCGGGCGATCGCGCCCGGCACCACGCGCACGCCACCACGGCGGAACTTCGCTTCGTCATAGCCGGCGAAGCGCGATTCGACCTTGTCCCAGAACGGCGCCGGGCGTGCATCGACCACCGCCATGTCGTTGACGCGGAAATACAGCAGCACGGCTTTCTTCAGCCACTCATTGACCTTCCAGCCGCCCTGGCCGTCCGGCTCGGCGACGCGGAACTCACCGCTCTCCAGGCCGTCGATCACGCGGTTGACCAGCGGCTTGGTCGACCCTTCCAGCTCGTGCAGGGTCAAGGTGGCGCGGCGCTCGAAGGCGCTCTCGATGCCGAACTTGAGTTCTTCCACGCCTGGTGCCGACGGCTTGCGCAGCGACTTGCGGGCGATGGTTTCGGCGCGGACGGCTTCGGCGCTCCTGGCCGGGGCCGGCTTCTTCACAGCACGCTTCACTGCAGCCGTTTTCTTCGCCGGGGCCTTCACCGCAGCGGCCTTCTTCGGCGCAGGAGTCTTCTTCGCGGCCGGTGCGGCAGCAGCGGGTTTCCGGGCCGCTGCGCTCTTGGGGGTCGCGGCGGTCTTCTTGGCGGGCTTGGTGGCCATCAGGCGGGGTCTCCGGCGTTTCGATCAGGGTCCAGGCAGGCCAGCATCGCGTCATGCAGCTGCTGCCGGGCAGGTTCAGTCAGGGGGAGGTCGTGTTCGTCACTGATCACGAAGGTGTCTTCGGCGCGTTCGCCGAACGTGGCAATGCGCGCATCATGCACGCGCAGGCCCTGGTTGCGCAGCACGAACGCCACATCGGCCAGCAGGCCGGGACGGTCGGGTGCGACCAGGGCAAATCGGGTTGCGCCCGGTTCATCGCGGAACTCGATGCGCGGGGCGAAGCGGAAGTGCCGCAGCTGCCGCGGTACCACCCGGCGCGACGGCCGCAGGCGCGACAGGTCACCGCTGAGTGCCTCGCGCAGTGCCGCTTCCAGGTTGGCACTGCTGCCATCGGCAAAGGTGTCGGCCGGGTTCACTTCGAAGGTATCGAAGATGGTGTCGGCCGGACCGTCCAGCACGCGCGCGCGATGGATGCCGTAGCCCTTGCGGTCCAGGGTCATCACGATCGCGGCAAACAGGCCATCACGGTCGGGCGAGTGCACGAACACTTCCAGCGCCGGGTCGTCGACGCTGATCCGGCGCACCTTCACCAGCGCCTGGCCCTGCTTCACCGGCACCAGTGCGGCGGCCTGCCAGGCCAGCTGCTCGGGGCGCAGGCGGATGAAGCCCTCATCCGGCATCACCGCGAACTGGCGGTCGATGGTGGCATCGTCGTAACCCTGCTCGCGCACCAGTGCGCGCACGCTGTCACGTGCCTCGGCCACGCGCTCGGCGGCCGGTACCGGGTGCTCCAGCCCCTCGCGCAGCGCGCGCCGGGTGGCAAAGTACAGATCGGCCAGCAGGCGGTCCTTCCAGGCATTCCACAGTTTCGGGCTGGTGCCGGCGATGTCGGCACAGGTCAGCAGGTACAGGTAATCCAGGCGGTCGCGGCTGCCGACCAGGGTGGCGAAGCGATGGATCACCACCGGATCGGCGATGTCCTGCTTCTGCGCGGTCACCGACATGCGCAGGTGCTGTTCGACCAGCCATGCCACCAGCTCGGTATCGGTGCCACTGAGCGCATGCGCCTGGCAGAACGCGCGCGCGTCCACCGCGCCCAGCTCCGAGTGGTCGCCGCCGCGGCCCTTGGCGATGTCATGGAACAGGCCGGCCAGCAGCAGCAGTTCCGGCTTGCGCAGGCGCGGCCACACTTCGTGCGCGATCGAGAAGCGCTCGTCGGCGCGGCTGCTGGCGAACTGGCCGATGTTGCGCAGGACCATCAGCGTGTGCTGGTCGACCGTATAGACATGGAACAGGTCGAACTGCATGCGCCCGCTGACCTGGGCAAACGCGGGAATCCACTGGCCAAGCACGCCCAGCCGCGCCATGCGCGAAAGCGTATCGACCGGACGCTGGCCGCGCAGCAGGGCCAGGAACTGCTCGCGTGCATCGGCATCGGCCTGGTCATAGGCCGGCAGCAGCGGCAGCGACTCGGCCAGTGCACGCGCAGTGAGCGAATGCAGGCCGCGTACCTGCGGGTTGTTGGCCCAGCTGGAAAACAGGGCGAACACCTGGCCGATGTCGCCGCGCGGCCAGTCGGCCTCGTTGGCGGCCAGATAACCACGGCGCAGGGAAAAACCCACGGTCAGCGGCTCCGGCTGGGCCTCGCCGTCGAACTGTTCCTCGAAGCGCTGCAGCAGCCGGTCGCTGATCCGGCGCACCACCAGCGCGGCGCGGTAGAAGCCCTGCATCATCTTCTCGACGCCGAGGTTCTCGGCATCGTCTTCGAAGCCCAGCCGCGCGGCCAGGGTCTTCTGGTAATCGAAACGCAGGCGCTCTTCCGGACGGCGCGCGACCAGGTGCAGACCGAAGCGCAACCGCGCCAGCACTGCACGTTCGCGCTTCAACGCCGCGGCTTCGTCGGCGCCCAGGTGGCCAAGCCCGACCAGGGCCTCCAGGTCGCGCACGCCGAAGGCACGCAACGCCATCCAGCCCAGCGTATTGAGATCACGCAGGCCGCCGGGGCCATCCTTCAGGTCCGGCTCCAGGTTGTCGGCGGTATCGCCGAAGCGCTGGTGGCGGTTGCGCAGCTCTTCCAGCTTGGCCAGGAAGAAGGCGCGTGCCGGCCACAATTCGCGGTCGTCGATCGCCTCGCGCAGCGCGCGGCGCGCAGCATCATCGGCCAGGATCGGGCGCGCCTCGATCAACGCGGTCAGCACGGTCTGGTCAGCCGCCGCCTCCCGGCACTGCAATGCAGAACGCACCGCATGGCTGACAGCCAATCCGCAGTCCCACAGCAGCGCGAACAGGCGCGCCAATGCCGCCTCGTGCGCCAGTTGTGCCGGCGGATCGCCGAACACCAGCAGGTCGATGTCCGAACGCGGGAACAGTTCACCGCGGCCATAGCCGCCGACCGCGAACAGCGACAGGCCGCTGTCGGCCGGCAGGCAGCGCTGCCAGGCTAGGCGGATCAGATGGTCGGCAGCGCGCGCGCGCAACGCCAGCAGGCGCTCGATGTTGTCGCCCTGGTCGAAGCGGCGGTACAGGCGCGCGTCGGCCTGCTGCAGCGCCTGGCGCGCGGCAGCAGCCCAATCCGGGTCGTTGAGCGACGCGGCCGGCGTGTCCAGCAGCGAACTCGCCGGCAGCATCTTCAGGAAACCTGCGACTCGCCTGGCGACAGGGTCAGCACGTCCACGCCGGTCTCGGTGACCGCGATCATGTGCTCCCACTGCGCCGACAGCTTGCGGTCCTTGGTCACCACGGTCCAGCCATCCGGCAGCACCTTGTTGTAGCGGGTGCCCTCGTTGATCATCGGCTCGATGGTGAAGGTCATGCCGGGCTGCAGCACCAGGCCCTGGCCCGGGCGGCCGTAATGCACCACCTGCGGCTCGTCGTGGTAGACCTTGCCGATGCCGTGGCCGCAGTACTCGCGCACCACGCTGAAACGCTCGCCTTCGGCGTAGCTCTGGATGGCATGGCCGATGTCGCCCAGGGTGGCGCCCGGACGCACCGCACGGATGCCGCGCCACATCGCTTCGTAAGTGGTTTCCACCAGGCGGCGGGCCATCACCGACGGGGTGCCGACGAAGTACATGCGGCTGGTGTCGCCGTGCCAGCCGTCCTTGATGACGGTGACGTCGATATTGATGATGTCGCCATCCTTGAGCACCTTCCCTTCACTGGGGATGCCGTGGCAGATGACATTGTTGACCGAGGTGCACACGGTCTTCGGGAAGCCGCGGTAGCCGACGTTGGCCGGAATGGCACCCTGCACGTTCACGATGTGGTCGTGGCAGATGCGGTCCAGTTCCTCGGTGGTGACACCAGGCTTGACGTGGGGGGTGACGATGTCGAGCACTTCGCTGGCCAGGCGGCCGGCGATGCGCATCATCTCGATTTCCTGCGGGGTTTTCAGATTCACGGTCATGGCACCCATTATCGCCGATCCGGCCGCAATCTGAACGAACGCCGCCCAACTGGCGATCCGGGCCATGCACGATTCCGGCAAGGAAAGTGAAAGCGTGATGGCCTCCGCTCTTGCGCCTGCCTATTTATCACGGATTACAGACACTTACGCCTCCTAAGCTGGACCCACTGTCGTCAAAGCGGCGCCGAACGTGCCGTCTTCGCCTTGTTCAACGGACCTTCGGGTCAGGGAGGTTGTCCATGCGATCCCCAGTTCGATCCCCGCTGACATGGGTCATGGCCGGGCTGCTGCTTTCCAGCCCGGCGTTGGCCGCCGACACCACCACCTTCAACGTCACCCTGGTGGTCACCAAGGCCTGCACCATCACGGCGGCGGCCGCCACCAACGTCGACTTCGGCACGGCGGCCTCGACCACCGCCACGCCCACCCTGGGCCAGGGTACGGTGACCGCGCAGTGCTCGGCACTGACGCCCTACACGATTGCGCTGAACGCGGGCGCCAACGCCGGCACCGCCAACGACGTCACCACCCGGCGCATGAAGAACACCAATGCCGCGGTGACCGCCAACAACTATGTCGGCTACCAGCTCTACCAGGATGCCGCACATACCCTGGTCTGGGGCGCCACAACCGGCACCAATACCCAGGCCGGCATCGGCACTGGCCTGGCCGTGCCCTACATCGTCTATGGCCAGATCCTGAACCTGAGCACCAACAACCCGGCCACCGGTAACTACCTGGATACGGTTACCGCCACGATCACCTATTGATGGAGCACGCCCGCATGGCCGGACCCCGCCCGTGGCGCGCCACCGGCGTGGCGCTGCTCGCCCTGTACCTGCTGGCCCCCGCCGGTGCCGGCGCCACCAGCCTGCAGGTCGCCCCGACCAGCCTGCAGCTGGAAGCCCGCCAGCGTGCCGGCGAGCTGTGGCTGACCAACAGCGGCACCTCACCGGTGACGCTGCAGGTGCGCGTGTTCCGCTGGGTGCAGCAGGACGGCCAGGAACAGCTGCTGCCCACCGACGAAGTGATGGCCACGCCGCCGATGCAGGAACTGGCCGCCGGCCAGCAGCAGCTGGTGCGGGTGATGCGTCCGGACAGCGAGCCACCGCCTGCACAGCGGCACTACCGGCTGATCGTGGACGAGGTACCCGACCTGGCCACCCGTGCCGAGGGCATGCAGTTCGTGCTGCGCTATTCGATCCCGGTGTTCGTGCAGCCTTCGGCCGGCCGCCTGGCCCCCCGGCTGCAGGCGCACCTGGTGAAACTGGCGGACGGCCGCAATGGCGTGGAAGTCGCCAATACGGGCGACAGCTACGCACAGATCGCCGATCTTGCGCTGGGCAGCGCCGCGCGCCCGCGCATTGTCCATCCCGGGCTGCTGGGCTACGTGCTGCCGGGCCAGGTGATGCGCTGGCCGATCGAACGCACGGCGATCGACCGCGACAACGACCAGATCACGGCCAAGCTCAATGGCGAGTCGGAACAGACGCCACTGTCGCCCCCACCGGCTCGCTGAGGCGTTGATGGGCGCGCTGTTGGCGGCCCTGGCTCCCGCGGCGACCGAGGCCGCCGATGTGTCCGGCGTGGCGGCCGTTGATGTATCCGGCGTGTCGGCCGATGCCATCCTGCCTCCCCCGACCCCGCTGACCGCCAGCCAGGCGCTGTACCTGGATGTGTCGCTCAACAGCACCCCGCGCGGCCTGCTGCCATTCACCGAGAACCGCGGCCGGCTGCAGGCCAGCCCTGAAGTGCTGCGCCAGCTTGGCTTCAACGCCAGCGGCGATGCGCCGGTCTACCTGGACCAGATCAGCGGTGCGGTGGTGCGCTATGACGCGCACATGCAGACCCTGGCACTGGACGTGCCGCTGGACCAGCTCATCCTGCCCACCACCGTGCTCAGCCGCCCGCAGACGCGCGCGCCCACCGGCAACGCCTCGCCCGGCGCGCTGCTCAACTACGACGTCTACGGCAGCCGGGTGGACACGCTCAGCAACCTCAGCCTGAGCGCGGAGCTGCGCGTGTTCGGTATCGGCAACGGCACCTTCGAAAACACCGCCATCAGCCGCCGCTACCAGCAACCCGGCGACCGCCATTGGCGCGGCGAGAGCGTGCGCCTGGACACACGCTGGAGCCTGGATTTCCCGGACAGTGCAACCACGCTGGAGGTCGGTGACTTCTACAGCGGCTTCGTCGACTGGACCCGCCCGGTTCGCCTGGGCGGCCTGCAGATCGGCCGCAACTACGGCCTGCAGCCCTACCGTGTGCTCACGCCCACGCCGAGCTTCCTCGGCCAGGCGGTGGTGCCCTCCACGGTCGAGCTGTATGTCGATGGCCTGCGCCAGTACAGCGGCCAGGTGCCGGTCGGGCCCTTCCAGCTGGCGGCGCAGCCCGGCATCAGCGGCACCGGTAACGCGCAGGTGGTGGTGACCGATGCGTTCGGCCGCATGCAGACGCTGGATTTCAGTTTCTATGGCACCCAGCAGCTGCTGGCCAGGGGCCTTTCGGACTGGTCGGCCGGCGTCGGCCACCTGCGCGAGGACTTTGGCCAGCGCTCCTTCGCCTATGACGATCGCACGGTGGCCAGTGCCAGCTGGCGCGGCGGTGTCACCGACACGTTCACCGGCGAGGCGCATGCCGAAGGCGGCGGCGGCCTGGCCCAGGCCGGTGTCGGTGGCTGGTGGCTGCTCGGCGCCGCTGGCGTGTTCAATGCCGCCTATGCGCACAGCGGCTACCACGGCCTGCAGGGTGGGCAATGGGCACTGGGCTACAGCTGGAACAACCGTCGCTTCAACGTCAATCTGCGCAGCGTACGCAGCCATGGCGATTACCGCGACCTCGGCGCGCTGCAGGGCAACCTGCCGCCGAGTATCAGCGAGCAGGCCACGCTCGGCCTGGACCTGCTGCGGCTGGGCACGCTCAGCGCCAGCTATCTGCGCCTGCGCTACCCGGATGGAGACGACAACCGCTATGCCAGCCTGTTCTGGTCACGTACCTGGAGCCAGCGCTGGTCGGCCTATCTTTCGGTAAACCAGAACCTGGACCGCAGCGACGACCGCAGCATCTACCTGTCGGTGACTGCCAGCCTGGGCAACAACCGCCAGGCCAGCCTTTCGAGCCAGCGCAACGGCGACAGCCAGAGCTGGGTGGCGGACGTGACCCAGCCAGTGCCGGGCGATGGCAGCGCCGGCGGCGTCGGCTGGCGCGCGCAGCTGCGCCACGGCGAGGACGGCAACGGCGGCCTGGCCGAGGTCGGCATCCTCAACGATGTCGGTCGCTACTCGTTCGGCGCCTCGCGCCAGGGTGGACTCAACTATGCCTACGCCAGCGCCAGCGGCAGCCTGGTGTGGATGGGCGGGCACACCTTCGCCACGCGCGAGGTGTCCGATGCGTTCGCGGTGATCAGCACCAATGGGGTGGGCGGCGTCCCGGTGCGGCTGGAGAACCGCCTGATCGGCGTCACCGATGATCGCGGCCTGCTGCTGGTCAGTCCGTTGCTGTCCTGGCAGCGCAACCGGGTCTCGATCGACACCCTGGACCTGCCCGAAGACATGCGCGCCGACCGCATCGAGGACTGGGTGACCCCGCGCCAGCGCGCCGGCACCCGCGTGACCTTCCAGCTGCGCTCGCGGCCGTCACTGAGCCTGACCCTGCTGGCAATGGACGGCCAGCCTCTGGAGGTCGGCAGCGAGGTGCGGTTGCCCGATGGCCGCCAGGCCACGGTCGGCTACGACGGCCTGCTCTATCTGGAAGACGTTGCCGCCGGCAGCGTGCTGTACGTCACCACCAGCCGCGGCCCCTGCCGCGTGAAAGTGCCGGACCTGCCCAAGGTGGTGGCGTCCGGCGCACGGCCGAAGCCGGCGCCGCAGCAGTGCATCCCGGAGGTGGCGCCATGAGGGTGCTGCTGCTCGTCCTGCTGCTCTGGGCCGGCCTGCTGGCAGCGGCGCCCGCCGGTGCCACCGCGGTCTGCACGGCGGTCGCCAATCCGACCCTGCCGTTCGGCAACATCAACAGCAATGCACCCGGCCCGAGTACGGCCAACCTCAACATAACGGTGACCTGCACCACCGCCGCGCTGAGCCTGCTGGCCACCACCGGCGTGCGCGTCTGCGTGGGCATCGGCGCAGGCAGTGGCGGCGGCAGCAGTTCCACCTTCCGCACGATGGCCACCTCCAGCAGTGACACCCTGAATTTCCAGCTGTACAACAACGCCAGCTTCGGCCAGGTCACCGGACTGGTGCCGCGCGGCACGCCACCTGCGCAGGAACTGACCATGACCTACAACGTGCCGCTGGTGACGGGCGGCAGCGGTGCGCAGTCCATACAGCTGTTCGGGCAGATCCCGGCCAACCAGATCCTGGCCTCCGGCGCGTACAGCAGCACCTTCAGCGGGGCCAACGTGGTCCTGACCTGGGCCTGGAACGAAGTCCTGCTCGGTACCGCCACCGTGCCCGCCACCTGCAATGGCGGCGCCACCGGCACCAACAGCGCCAGTGCAGCCTTCAGCTTCACCGCCACCGCCAACGTGCTGCCGCAATGTGGCAGCTACGTCACCACCACCATGGACTTCGGCAACGTCGCCGGCGGCATTCCGGCCAACATCGACCGGACCGCCACCCTCACCCTGACCTGCCTGAAGAACACTGCCTTCCAGGTCGGCCTCGACAACGGCCAGAACAATCCCACTGCCACCACCACCCGGCGCATGGCCACCACCCTCGGCGGAAGCACCTATTACCTCGCCTACGAGCTCTACCGGGACTCGGCGCGGAGCCTGCGCTGGGGCAATACCCTGACCGTCGACACGGCCAGCGGCACCGGTACCGGCAGCGCGCAGCAGCTGACCATCCATGGCCGGGTGCCGCCGGTCAGTGGCCAGCCGCCGGCCGGCACCTACAACGACCTGGTGACGGTGACGATCACCTACTGACCGGCGTGCCGACCAACGGTCGGCACCCACCGGACGAAGGCCGTGCCGAGCGCCGGCTCGGCGCTACAGTTCCGGCACATCCCGCCGATACCGCGCAGCAAGTCTTTCAGCATGGTGGATGGCAGGTGGTTCGCACATTCCTGATCGGGGCGATGCTGGTCGCCAGCCTGCCGGCATGGGCCGAACCCAGCAGCCCCCTGCAGATCCGGCTGACCGTGGTTGAATCCTGCAGCGACGATGGCGGCGGCATCCGCTGCCCGGCACCGCACCAGCGCAGTGACGCACCCCAGGCGCCGCGCCAGGTCCGCGAGCTCGCACCACCGGCGACGGACGGGAACGCAACACCCTCCGTGACCCTCATCTACTGATGCGCGCGTTGCTGATCCTGCTGGCACTGCTGCTGGCACTGCCTGCCGCAGCGCTGGAGCTGTTGCCGACCACCCTGCAGCTGCCGGCCCAGGGCGGCAGCGCCGAACTGTGGTTGCACAACCCCGGGCCCGGCCGCTGGCAGGGCCAGGTGCAGGTGCTGGCGTGGGATCAGCAGCTGGACGCCGAACGACTGCACCCCAGCGACCAGATCCGGGTCAGCCCGGCGCGGCTGGACCTGGCCCCCGGCAGCACCCAGCGCGTCTGGCTGTTGCCGGGCGATCCGGCAGCGGCGGCCGCTGAACAGGCCTATCGGGTCGTACTGGCACCGACGTTGCCGGGGTTGCCGCGCTATTCGCTGCCGCTGTTCCGCGGCCCAGCGGGGCCAGCACTGCAGGCCCGGCTGCTGGGCCGCGTCGAGGCCCACGGGTCTCTGGCCGTACTGCGACTCAGCAATGCCGGTACCCTGCACGGCCGCCTGCACGATCTGCGCTTCATCACGGCGGACGGCCAGGCAACGCTGCTGACGGCTGGCCTGGCCGGCTACATTCTGGCGGGCCATGAACGCCGCTGGCCCCTGCCTGCCCGCGCCGATGGCTATGCAGGCGGCCGCTTCCAGGCACGCCTGCAGGACGGCCGCGAGGTCGATCTGGCCGCAACTGACCCTGCAATTGCAGCAAGCGCCCCCAGCGGGCTATAATCGACCGGATTCCTGCCGCCAGCGTGCGCGCGAACCCGTCCACACCGGACGTCACCGGTGAATCCACACCTGCTGCCCCCATCCGTGCCGGGGTGCTCCGCAAGGAGTTCGGCCACGGAGGCAACAGGGAAGCCCAACCCCGGAACCGATCGCGCTTCCACGCGTCCCGCATACCTATCCCCGCGGGCGGAATCGCTGGTTCCATATCAGGAGTATTGCAATGCCCCAGGTCACCATGCGTCAGATGCTGGAAGCCGGCGTCCACTTCGGCCACCAGACCCGCTACTGGAACCCGAAGATGGCGCCGTACATCTTCGGCGCCCGCGGCAAGATCCACATCATCAACCTGGAAAAGACCGTCCCGCTGTTCAACGATGCGATGAACTTCATCTCGTCGGTTGCCCAGAAGCGCGGCACCGTCCTGTTCCTGGGCACCAAGCGCAGCGCCCGCGAAACCATCAAGGAAGAAGCCGAGCGTTGCGGCATGCCGTTCATGAACCAGCGTTGGCTGGGCGGCACCCTGACCAACTTCCGTACCGTCAAGCAGTCGGTTGCCCGCCTGAAGGAACTGGAAGCCGGTGAAACCGACGGCACCTTCGAGAAGCTGGTCAAGCACGAAGTGCTGGGCCTGCGTCGCGAGCGCGACAAGCTGGAAGCCTCGCTGGGCGGCATCAAGGACATGAACCGCCTGCCGGACGCCATCTTCGTGATCGACATCGGCCACGAAGACATCGCGATCAAGGAAGCCAAGAAGCTGGGCATCCCGGTCATCGCCGTGGTCGACACCAACTACAACCCGGAACTGGTTGATTACGCCATCCCGGGCAACGACGACGCCATCCGCGCTGTGCAGTTGTACGCCCGCGCCGCTGCCGACGCCGTGCTGGAAGGCAAGGCGGCTGCCCCGCACGCCGCTTCGGTGCGCGAGGAAGAATTCGCTGAAGCCGCTGCTGAAGGCGAAGAGAAGCCGGCCCGCCGCGCTCCGGCCAAGAAGGCTGCCAAGAAGGGCGACGACGCCCAGGCCTGATCCAGGCCCCGGGTGGACGCCCGGCGTCCACCCTCCCTGCACGCAGCCATCGGCGCGTGACAGGACCGTGTCACACGGGCCGGCCACCATGCCGGCCCAACCCCTTTCTTTCGTGAGGTAATCCCGTGGAAATCACTGCTTCCCTGGTCAAGGAACTGCGCGAGCGCACCGGCGCCGGCATGATGGAATGCAAGAAGGCGCTTACCGAAGCCAACGGCGACATCAACGCCGCTGCTGAAGCCATGCGCAAGTCCGGCGCCGCCAAGGCCGACAAGAAGGCTGACCGCGTGGCCGCCGAAGGCCGCCTGGGCCTGGCCCAGGACGGCGGCAAGGCCGTGCTGGTCGAAGTCAACTCGGAAACCGACTTCGTCGCCAACGATGACAACTTCAAGTCCTTCGTCAACGCCGTCGCCGCTGCTGCCCTGGCATCGGGCGCCAACGACGTCGAAGCCGTGAAGGCCGCCACGCTGGCCGACGGCCGTACCGTCGAGGAAGCCCGCGCCACCGCCGTGCAGACCCTGGGTGAGAACATCCAGATCCGCCGCATGGTCAAGGTCGACACCACCGGCAACATCGGCGCCTACGTCCACACCAACGGCAAGGTCGGCGTGCTGGTCGACCTGATCGGCGGCGACGTCGAGCTGGCCCGTGGCCTGGCCATGCACGTGGCCGCGCTGAAGCCGCCGCACAACAAGGCTGCGGACGTCCCGGCCGAGTTCGTCGAGAAGGAAAAGGAAATCGAGCTGGCCAAGATGACCGATAAGGACAAGGCCAAGCCGGCCGACATCCTGGAAAAGATCATCAGCGGCAAGATCAACAAGATCGTCAGCGACGTGACCCTGTACGGCCAGACCTACGTGCTGGGCGACACCACCGTCGAGCAGGTGGTCAAGGCCGCCGGCGCCGACGTGGCAGGCTTCAAGCTGCTGATCGTCGGCGAAGGCATCGAGAAGGTGGTGGAAGACTACGCCGCCGAAGTTGCCAAGGCGATGCAGGTCTGATTCCAGCCTTCCGGCTGTGAAGCGACCAGAAGGAGCCGCGGGAAACCGCGGCTCTTTTTTTATGCATGGGCCCAGGGATCAACCCATGGCCCAGCGGTGGATGCGCACCGTTGGTGCGCACAACCGGCACCTTTGCGTTGCGCGCGAATCAAGCCGATACTCGGCGCAGGGAATCCACAGTCATTTAGCAGGAACGAAAATCGCGGACTGTGATGCATTCCTAGGTATTCTTGTCCTAATGGAATTGAACGACCCGACATGCCTCCCGAGCTGACAGCTGCCCTGGCGCTCTGCCGCAACCTGCCTTCGCCACCCGGTATTGCCCTGCGCATCATCGAACTGGCCCAGGACCCGGAAGCGGACATCGCCACCGCTGCCGACATCATCGCCATCGACATGGCGCTGAGCGCTCGCATGCTGCGCATCGCCAATTCGCCGCTGTACGCCAGCCGCCGCCGGATCGAGAACCTCGGCCAGGCGCTGACCATGCTGGGCCTGAACGCCACGATCAGCCTCGCCCTCGGCTTCACTGTCACCCAGGGCCTGACCGGCGGCACCGGCGCCGACCACGACCTGCGCCAGCGCGCCTGGAAGCGCAGCATCCTCAGCGCCCTGGCTGCCAGCCAGCTGGGCCAGGCGCGCGGCCTGCGCCGGCTGGAAGAACTGATGCTGGCCGGCCTGCTGCAGGACCTGGGCGTACTGTGCCTGGCCCAGGCCGAGTCGGAGCGCTACCTGCCGCTGCTGCGCGAGGCACGCGACAACATCGACCTGGTCGCCCGCGAACGCGAGGAACTGGGCTGCAGCCATGCCGAGGTCGGCGCGTGGGTGGCCGAGCAATGGGGCCTGCCCCGCTACCTGGTGGAGAGCATCAGCCACAGCGAGGACGAGGACGCCGCCGAATCGCCGTTCCAGGCCTGCGTGCAGCTGTCCGGCGCGGTGGCCGACATCTGGCTGGACAGCGACGCCGACGCCGCGCGTGAGCGCGCCCTGCAGCAGGTGCACGACCGCCTGGAGCTGGACAGCGCGCGCTTCGACCAGGTCCTCGCCCGCATCAGTGAAGCCCTGCCCGACATCGCCAGCCTGTTTGATGCCGGCCTCAATTCCCCGGCGCGGGTGCGCGAGCTGATCGATCACGCGCAGGAGCTGGCCACGCTGCGCAACCTGCGCGAACTGCAGGACGCCGACCAGGCACGACGCCGCGCCGACGAGTTCGAGGCGCGCGCCAAGCGCCTCGCCGACCAGGCCCATCGTGACGCGTTGACCGGCGTGCTCAACCGCCGCCAGCTGGAAGCGGTGCTGGAGCAGGAATTCCTGCGCGCCGGCCGCCAGGGCTGGCCATTGTCGGTGGCCTTCATCGACCTGGACGACTTCAAGAAGATCAACGACGCCCACGGCCACCTGACCGGCGACGAGGTACTGCGCGCCTTCGCCGGCAAGCTGCAGGGCCAGCTGCGCAACAGTGACACCGTCGCCCGCTTCGGCGGCGAGGAATTCGTCGCGCTGCTGCCAAACACCAGCGAAAGCGTGGCCCTGGACGTGATCCGCCGGGTGCTGGCCAATATCGTCGCCACGCCGATGGCCGAGCTGGAGGGCGGGCCGCTGTTCGTCACCTTCTCCGCCGGCGTGGCCACCCAGGGTGGCTACGAGCGCTTCGCCGACGTGCAGGACCTGCTGCGCGCAGCCGACGACGTGCTGTACCGCTCCAAGAACCTGGGCCGCAACCGGGTGATCGCCCGCTCGCCAGGTGCCCTCGGCCACGACGAGCTGTCGGCCACCGCTGGCGCCGAGCTGGGCTGAACGGGAAGCCCCGTTTGACCGGGGCGAACGACCGGATTCTGCGCCGCAGTGCACAAAACACTTTGGCACGACGCCGCATGCGCGTAGAATCGCCCGCGATTTCCACGCACCCGAGGTCCTCATGTCCAAGCTCGCCTATCGCCGCATCCTTCTGAAACTGTCCGGGGAGGCGCTGATGGGAGACGAGGACTACGGCATCGACCCGAAGGTCATCAATCGCCTGGCCCGCGAGGTCATCGAAGCCCAGCAGGCCGGTGCCGAAGTGGCGCTGGTGATCGGGGGCGGCAACATCTTCCGCGGCGCCGGCCTGGCCGCCGGCGGCATGGACCGGGTCACCGGCGACCAGATGGGCATGCTGGCCACGGTCATCAACGCCCTGGCCATGCAGGATGCCCTCGAGAAGCTGGGCGCCAAGGCCCGCGTGATGAGCGCGATCAAGATCAACGACGTGTGCGAGGACTACATCCGCCGCCGCGCCATCCGCCACCTGGAAAAGGGCCGCCTGGTGATCTTCGCCGCCGGCGTCGGCAGCCCGTTCTTCACCACCGATTCCGGCGCCGCCCTGCGCGCGATCGAGATCGGCGCCGATCTGCTGCTGAAGGCCACCAAGGTCGATGGCGTGTACGACAAGGACCCGAACAAGCACAGCGATGCGGTCCGCTTCGACAGCCTGAGCTACGACGAAGTGATCCGCCGCGGCCTGGAAGTGATGGACACGGCGGCCTTCGCATTGGCCCGCGACAGCGACCTGCCGATGCGCGTGTTCGACATGGGCCAGCCGGGCGAGCTGCTGAAGATCCTCAACGGCGCGAACATCGGCACCCTGGTCCAGGGCCGCGACCCGGCCTGAGCCTGAGCGCAAAGCGGCGATCGGGCCGATTCAGGCCCGGCAGCGTCCCGTATTCGCCTATAATCGCCCGATTCCAGATACATCCAGGACCGGGCGATGCTCAACGACATCAAGAACAACGCGCAGACGCGCATGGCCAAGAGCATCGACGCTCTGAAGCACACCCTCACCTCCATCCGGACCGGGCGTGCCACGCCTGCCCTGCTGGACCGCGTGACGGTCAGTGCCTATGGCAACGCCAGCACCCCGCTGAACCAGGTTGCCTCGATCTCCAACGCCGACGCGCACTCGCTGCTGGTCACGCCGTTCGACAAGGGCATGATCAAGGAGATCGAAAAGGGGCTCTACAACGCCGAGTTCACCCCGAACACCCTCGGCACCGCGATCCGCATCAACATGCCGCCGCCGACCGAAGAGCGCCGCAAGGAGCTGGCCAAGCAGGTGCAGAAGGAAGGTGAAGGCGCCAAGATCGCGATCCGCAACATCCGTCAGGACGCGAACAAGGAAATCGCCAAGCTGGTCAAGGACAAGGCGATCAGCGAAGACGAGAAGAAGCGCGGCGAAGACGACATCCAGAAGCTGACCGACGCCAACATCAAGGACGTCGACAAGGTCGTCGCCGACAAGGAAAAAGAACTGCTGTCGGTCTGAAGTCGATGCCTTCAGCCCCGCCTCCGTTACCGGCCGCCCTGCCCCGCCACATTGCCATCATCATGGATGGCAATGGGCGCTGGGCACAGCAGCGCCGTCGCCCCCGCGTGATCGGCCACCGTGCCGGCGCGCGCGCGGTCAACCGCACCATCGAGCGCTGCCTTGAACTGGGCATTCCGGCGCTGACCCTGTTCGCCTTCTCCAGCGAGAACTGGGGCCGGCCGCAGGAGGAAGTGGATGCGTTGATGAAGCTGTTCCTCGGCGCGCTCGACCGCGAGGTGGACGAGCTGCACCGGCGCGGCGTGCGCGTACGCTTCATCGGCGAACGCGAGCGCTTCGGTGCCGGGCTGGTCAGCCGCATGCAGCTGGCCGAACAGCGCACCGCCGACAACACCACCCTGACCCTGTCGATCGCGGCCAGCTATGGCGGCCGCCAGGACATCGCCCGCGCCGCGCGCGCCCTGGCCGTCGAAGTGGCGGCCGGTCGCCTGTTGCCCGAGCAGATCGACGAATCGCTGCTGGGCAGCCAGGTCGCCCTTGCCGACCTGCCGCCGCCGGACCTGTTCATCCGCACCGGCGGCGACACCCGCATCAGCAACTTCCTGCTGTGGCAGCTGGCCTACACCGAGCTGTGGTTCACCGAGGCCCTGTGGCCGGACTTCGATGCCGGGCAGCTGCAGCAGGCGCTGGACGCCTATGCCGGCCGCGAGCGTCGTTTCGGCCTGACCAGCGCCCAGATTGCCGCACTGGCCACCGAGACTTCCAGCCCATGACCAAGACCCGAGTCCTCGCCGCGCTGATCATGGCGCCGGTTGCCATTGCGGCGATCCTGCTGCTGCCCACGCAATGGCTGGCCGCCGCCGCCGCTGCGGTGCTGCTGATCGGCCTGTGGGAATGGCTGAAGCTGGCCGGTATCGAAGACACCCTGGCACGCACCGTACTTCTGGTGCTGAACCTGCTGCTGATGGTGCTGCTGGTCTGGGCCGATGGCAGTACGCTGGTGCTGTTCCAGATAACCACGCTGGCCGGCGTTGCCTGGTGGCTGGCCGCGCTGGTCTGGCTGCGCTTCTTCAATTTCGGTGCACAGCCGTCGGCGCCCTCGCGCATCCTGAAGATGCTGGCCGGCACGCTTGCCATCGTGCCCGCCTGGGCCGCGCTGGTGCTGATCCATGCCGGTGGCGATCCGCCGGGCCAGCAGGGCCACCTGTGGCTGCTGGCTGCACTGGCACTGGTGTGGGCGGCCGACTCGGGCGCCTACTTCGCCGGCCGCCATTTCGGCAAGCACAAGCTGGCCCCGCGGATCAGCCCCAACAAGACCTGGGAAGGCCTGTTCGGCGGCCTGCTGGCCGGTGTCGCCGTGGCCGTCGGCCTGGGCTGGCTGGCCGGGATCGATACCGCACACCTGCCGGGCCTGCTGATCACCGCGGTCGTGGCCGTGTTCGCCTCGGTGCTGGGTGACCTGTTCGAGAGCCTCATCAAGCGCCACGCGGGCGCCAAGGATTCGGGCCACCTGATCCCGGGCCATGGCGGCGTGCTCGACCGGGTCGACGGCGTCCTCGCCGCCGTCCCGGTGTTCGCGCTGGGCAAGGAAATCTTCGGGTTCTGACCATGAATGCTGCTGCAGACCTGCGTCGGGTCGCCGTATTCGGCGCCACCGGCTCGATCGGTACCTCCACGCTGGACGTGATCGCCCGCCACCCGCAGCGCTACCAGGCGACCGTGCTCGCCGCCGGACGCCAGGTGCAGGGGCTGCTGGCGTTGTGCCGCCAGCACAAACCCGCGCACGCGGTGATCGCCGACGAATCGCTGTTTGCCGAACTGCGTGACGGCCTGCGCGACGCCGGACTGGCCACCGAAGCCCATGCCGGCCATGCCGCGCTGGACCAGCTGGCCGCCAGCGACGCCTGCGATACCGTGGTCGCGGCCATCGTCGGCGCTGCCGGCCTGTCCTCGACCCTGGCCGCGGCCGCCGCCGGCAAGCGCATCCTGCTGGCCAACAAGGAATCGCTGGTGCTGGCCGGCGAACTGCTGACCCGTACCGCCGAACGTGCCGGCGCCGAAATCATCCCGATCGACAGCGAACACAGCGCGATCTTCCAGTGCCTGCGCTCGCGCGACGCCAGCGTCGACGGCGCCGGCGTGCGCCGGATCCTGCTGACCGCCTCCGGCGGCCCGTTCCGTGGCCGCAGCCGCGCCGAACTGGCCCAGGTCACCCCGGCCCAGGCCGTTGCCCACCCGAAGTGGTCGATGGGACCGAAGATCTCGGTCGATTCGGCGACGTTGATGAACAAGGGCCTGGAAGTCATTGAGGCCCACCACCTGTTCGGCGTGCCCGGTGAACGCATCGAAGTGCTGGTGCACCCGCAGAGCCTGGTCCATTCGCTGGTCGAGTTCGTCGACGGCTCGACCCTGGCGCAGATGGGCCTGCCGGACATGCGCACCACCCTCGCCGTTGGCCTGGGCTGGCCACAGCGCATCGAATCGGGCGTGGCCGGGCTGGACCTGCTGGCCCAGGGCCGGCTGGATTTCGAGGCCCCGGACACCGACGCCTTCCCCTGCCTGGCCCTGGCCTGGCAGGCCATGCAGGCCGGCGGCACCGCACCGGCGGTGCTGAATGCTGCCAACGAGGAGGCGGTTTCAGCGTTTCTTCAGGGCCGGATCGGTTTCCTGACGATCCCGGCGCTGGTTGCTAACGCTCTTTCAACACTGCCGACGCAAGCAGCCGATACACTGGAGGTCCTGTTGTCCGCCGACCAGCGGGCACGCCAGCTCACCCTGAACGCCATCGACGCCGCCTGAACGACCGCCTCGCCCAGCATGACGCCGCCGCCCCTGCCCGCCACTGTGAGCCTGCATGACTGACTTCATCGGATCGGTCTGGTGGATGATTGTCAGCCTCGGGCTGCTGGTCACGTTCCACGAGTTCGGGCATTACTGGGTCGGGCGCCTGTGCGGGGTCAAGATCCTGCGTTTCTCGGTCGGCTTCGGCCGGCCGCTGTGGTCGCGCCGCGACCGGCATGGTACCGAGTTCGCCATCGCCGCCATTCCGCTGGGTGGCTACGTGAAGTTCCTCGACGAACGCGAGGTCGAAGTCCACCCGCACGAGCGCGGCCAGGCCTTCAACCACAAGACCGTCTGGCAGCGCATCGCGATCGTTGCCGCCGGCCCGATCGCCAACCTGCTGCTGTGCATCCTCCTGCTGTGGGCGATGTTCGTGATCGGCAAGCAGGACTACTCGCCCACCGTCGGCCGCGTCAGCGGCATCGCCGCCAGTGCCGGCCTGGCCAGCGGCGACCGCGTGCTGCGCGTGGACGACCGCCAGGTAGTCACCCTCGGCGAGGCCAGCATGGCACTGACCGCGGCCGCGATGGACCGCCGCGACGTGAAGCTGGAAGTGCTGGATACGGCCGACCAGGTGCGCACGCGCACGCTGCCGCTGTCGCAGCTGCCGCCGGGTTTCGATGAGCGGCGGGTGCCGATCCTGGCTGGCATGTACTGGCAGTCGTGGCTGCAGCCCGCGCTGGTCGAGTCGCTCACCACGGACTCCGTGGTGGCCGGGCAACTGCAGCCGGGCGACCTGATCGTGGCCATTGACGGCCAGCGCATCGACGGCGCCGACCAGGTGATCGGCGAGATCCAGGCGCTGGGCCGTGCCGGTGGCCCGGGCATGATCGAGGTCCTGCGTGGCGGCGAGCGCCTGGCGCTGGAAGTGACGCCACGCAAGGGCCAGGACGCCAAGGGCGGCCCCACGTGGCAGATCGGCGTTCAGTTCCCGACCAAGTTCAGCCCCCCCTATGACACCCTCCTGCGCTACGGCCCCCTGGACTCGGTCACCGTCGCGGTACGCGAAACCGGCCGCCTGGCGGCCGACTCGCTGGGCATGATGGGCCGCATCGTCACCGGCAAGGCCTCGCTTCAGAACGTTTCCGGGCCGGTCACCATCGCCCGCGTGGCCAATGTCTCGGCCAAGCGCGGCCTCGACTGGTTCCTGCAGTTCCTTGCCCTGCTGTCCCTCAGCCTGTGCATCATCAACCTGCTGCCGATCCCGATCTTGGACGGCGGCCACCTGCTGTATTACCTTATCGAGTTGGTCAAGGGCAGCCCGCTGAGCGAGCGTGCCATCGCCGCCGGCCAATACATCGGCCTGGCGTTGCTGGCCGGGCTGATGGGGTTGGCGTTCTACAACGACATCCTCGGCCTGGTCCCGCGATGAACTTTTCCATGTTGTTGCCGTCTACAGCGTCGGCATCCCGCACCAATGAAATCGACCTTCCTACCGGACGTGACATGACGCGACTCCCCAATCGCCGCCTGCTGGCCCTCGCCCTCGCCGCCGTCACCGGCGCTCCCGCCCTGGCCCAGG
Organism: Stenotrophomonas muris; assembly: GCF_052751275.1. Classification (NCBI taxonomy): domain Bacteria; kingdom Pseudomonadati; phylum Pseudomonadota; class Gammaproteobacteria; order Lysobacterales; family Lysobacteraceae; genus Stenotrophomonas; species Stenotrophomonas muris. The sequence goes on from NZ_CP199879.1 coordinate 2,311,943, forward strand.
CAGCCGAGCCCTTCACTGTCAGCGACATCCGCGTCGATGGCCTGCAGCGCATCAGCTCGGGCACGGTATTCACCTACCTGCCGGTGGAACGTGGCGAGACGGTCACCGACAACAAGGTCGGCGAGACGATCCGCGCCCTGTACAAGACCGGCTTCTTCGAAGACGTGCAGCTGGACCGCCAGGGCACGATCCTGGTGGTGACCGTCAAGGAACGTCCGGCGATCAACAAGCTGACCGTGACCGGCAACAAGGACATCAAGTCCGACCAGCTGCTCAAGGGCCTGTCCGACATCGGCCTGACCGAGGGCGGCACCTTCGATCGCCTGAGCCTGGACCGCGTGACCCAGGAACTGCGCCGCCAGTACAACGACCGTGGCAAATACAACGTCGACATCACCCCGACGGTGAGCCCGCTGGACCGCAACCGCGTGGACATCGCCATCGCCATCAAGGAAGGCAAGGCGGCCAAGATCCGCCACGTCAACCTGGTCGGCACCGAAAAGTTCGAGAGCAAGGACATCCTGGAGACCTGGGAGTCCAAGGAGCACAACTGGGCGTCGTGGTACCGCCGTGACGACCAGTACTCCAAGGAAAAGCTGTCCGGTGACCTGGAAAAGCTCAACTCCTGGTACCTGGACCGCGGCTACGTCGATTTCAGCATCGATTCCACCCAGGTCTCGATCAGCCCCGACAAGCGCGACATGTTCCTGACTGCGGGCGTGACCGAGGGTGCGCAGTACAAGATCTCCGAGATCAAGGTCAGCGGCGACACCATCCTCCCGCAGGAGGACGTCGAGCGCATGGTGATCCAGAAGTCCGGCGACACTTTCTCGCGTGCCCTGCTGGAATTCAGCTCGGACACCATCACCAATTCGCTGTCCAACATCGGCTACGCGTTCGCCAAGGTGAACCCGATCCCGACCACCAACCGTGCCGAGCAGACTGTCGCCATCAACATGCAGGTCGTGCCCGGCCCGCGCGTGTCGGTGCGCCGCATCCTGTTCCGTGGCAATACCCGCACCTCCGATGAGGTGATGCGCCGCGAAATGCGCCAGTTCGAGAACAGCTGGTACTCGCAGGCCGCGATCGACCGCTCCAAGATCCGCCTGCAGCGCCTGGGCTACTTCGAATCGGTGGAAGTGGAGACCCCGGCCGTCAGCGGCAGCAACGACCAGGTCGACGTCGTCTACAACGTCAAGGAAACCACCTCGGGCAGCTTCGTGTTCGGCCTGGGCTACTCGCAGTCCTACGGCATGACCACCTCGGTGCAGCTGTCGCAGAACAACTTCCTCGGCGGCGGCAACCGCGTGTCGGTCGAAGCCTCGCGCAGCAGCTACCTGCAGCGCTACGGCTTCAGCTACACCAACCCGTACTTCACCGATGACGGCGTGTCGCTGGGCTACAACCTGTCCTGGCGCGAACTGGACTACTCCGACTTCAATACCGCGCAGTACAACAGCACCAATGGTTCGGCGCAGGTGGTGTTCGGCGTGCCGCTGACCGAGACCGATACCGTCTCGCTGATGTTCGGCATCGACAGCAACCAGATCACCACCTACCAGGGCTCGACCCCGCAGTCGATCATCGACTACATCAACGCGGTCGGTAAGCGCACCTTCCACGCCTGGCGCACCGAGCTGGGCTGGGCGCGCGACTCGCGCAACGACTACTTCATGCCGACGCGCGGCACCTACCAGCGCATCGGCCTGGAAACCACGCTGCCGGGTTCGACCATCGAGTACTACAAGCTGAACTACCAGATCAGCAAGTACTGGCCGATCATGCCGTCGCTGGTGATCAACACCCGCGCGGAAATCGGCTACGGCGATGCCTACGGCAACGACTACACCCGTACGCTGACCAATCCGGATGGCACCACCCGCACCGTCACCGCCAGCGGCCTGCCGTTCTTCGAGAACTTCTACGCCGGTGGCACCAACTCGGTGCGCGGCTTCGAGGACAACACCCTCGGCCCGCGCGAAGTCACCACCGGTTATCCGGAAGGCCAGCCGCTGGGTGGTTCGCTGAAGACCGTCGGTTCGGTCGAAGCCTACTTCCCGCGCCTGTTCGACAGCCCGTCGGCACGCGTGTCGGCCTTCGTCGACTTCGGCAACGTCTACAACGGCACCCAGAACTTCAAGGCCAACGAGCTGCGCGTGTCCACCGGCGTGGCCCTGCTGTGGCGCGCCCCGGTCGGCCCGATCTCGATCAGCTACGCCTTCCCGCTGAAGAAGGAAGACGATGACAAGATCGAGCGTCTGCAGTTCACCTTCGGCGGTCAGTTCTAAGAACTGACCACCGAAGGTGCGCCGCGGCTTGCTGCGCAAGCAGCGGGTCCCGACCTACCTCCTATCCCCCGCGCCATTGGCGCGCCCCCCTTAACAGAAGGGGGGCTCTCCACCAGACGGGGCGCGAAGCGCCGGGCATTGCCCGGCGTTTTCGTTTTGCAGATGACACTGCACGGCACGGGCTTTTGGCCGCGCTCGCGGGAAATTGTCCAGAGGCGGCGGGTGGCCCTGGACAGGACCGTTGGCGCCATGGATGGCGCCATCGAGCACCATGGAGGGGGTTTTGCGTGTCCTGGCCAGGGCCACCCGCCGCCTCCCGCCCGTACCAGGCAGGCGCCAAGCCCTGCCCCCGCATGACCGAAATGGCGTCACACGTTAAACTCCCGCCGTGAATACTCCCACCTACACCGCCCAGCAACTCGCCGAGCAGTTCGGCCTGCAGGTCCATGGCGACCCCGCCACCGCCATCCATGGCGTGGCCACCCTCGCCCATGCCGGCCCTGGCCAGCTGACCTTCCTTGCCAACCCGCGCTACCGCGCCCAGCTGGCCGACAGCCAGGCCTCGCTGGTGGTCCTGCGTGCCGACGACGCCGAGGCCGCCCCGGGCACTGCGCTCGTCGCCAAGGACCCGTACACCGCGTTCGCCAAGATCGCCGCGCTGTTCGACATCGCGCCGACCCGCCCGCCGGGCATCCACCCCAGCGCCGTCATCGACCCCAGCGCCCAGGTGGCCGCCAGCGCCCATATCGGCCCGTTCGTTTCGGTCGGTGCGCGCAGCGTGGTCGGCGAGAACTGCATCATCGGCACCGGCAGCGTGATCGGCGAGGACTGCAGCCTGGATGCCGGCTGTGAACTGATCGCCCGCGTGACCCTGGTCACCCGGGTCACGCTGGGCAAGCGCGTGCGCGTGCATCCCGGTGCCGTGCTCGGCGCCGACGGTTTCGGCCTGGCGATGGACGCTGGCAAGTGGATCAAGGTGCCGCAGCTCGGCGGCGTCCGCATCGGCGACGATTGCGAGATCGGCGCCAATACCTGCGTCGACCGCGGCGCGCTGGAAGACACCGTGCTGGACGAGGATGTGCGCCTGGACAACCTGGTGCAGATCGCCCACAACGTGCAGATCGGCGCGCATTCGGCCATCGCCGGCTGCACCGGCATCGCCGGCAGCGCCAAGATCGGCCGCTACTGCCTGCTTGGCGGCCACGTTGGCGTGGTCGGCCACCTCGAAATCTGTGACAAGGTCGTGATCACCGGCAAGTCGGTGGTCCGCAACTCCATCCATGAGCCAGGCGAGTACTCGTCCGGCACCCCGTTGACCGACAACCGCACGTGGCGCAAGAACGCCGCGCGCTTCAAGCAGCTGGACGCATTGGCTCGCCGCGTCCTGGCTGCTGGCAAGGAGAAAGAATGAACGATTCGCTGCAGCTTCCGATCGATGTCTGCCAGATCCAGGAACTGCTTCCGCACCGCTACCCGTTCCTGCTGGTGGACCGGGTGCTTGAACTCGACGTCGAGGCCAAGCGCATCCTGGCGCAGAAGAACGTCAGCATCAACGAGCCGTTCTTCCAGGGCCACTTCCCGGGCCGCCCGATCATGCCCGGCGTGCTGATCATCGAAGCGCTGGCGCAGGCCGGCGGCGTCATGACCCAGCTCACGCTCGGCCGCGATGCGCAGTCCAAGCTGTTCTACATGGTCAAGGTGGAAAACGCCCGCTTCAACAAGCAGGTCGTGCCCGGCGACGTGCTGATGCTGGACGTGCAGATGAAGCGCCTGATCCGCAACATGGGCTGGTACTACGGCGAAGCCAAGGTCAACGGCGAAGTCGTCGCGTCGGCCGAGGTCATGTGCGCCGGCGCCAAGGGCTGATCCACTGGAGGCAGCAATGACTGACAACGCACCGCGGATCCACCCCACCGCCGTCATCGATCCGGCCGCGCGCCTGGCCGACGATGTGCAGGTGGGCGCCTTCACCCTGATCGGCCCCGATGTTGAAATCGGCGCCGGCACGGTGGTGGGCCCCCATTGCAGCATCCACGGCCCGACCCGGATCGGCCGCGACAACCGCTTCGTCGGCCACGCCGCGATCGGTGGCGAGCCGCAGGACAAGAAGTTCGCCGGTGAGCGCACCGAACTGGTGATCGGCGACCGCAACGTGTTCCGCGAGTTCGTCACGCTCAACCGTGGCACCGGCGGCGGCGGCGGCATCACCACCATCGGCAACGACAACTGGATGCTGGCCTACACGCACGTGGCGCACGACTGCCATGTCGGCAATTTCTGCGTGTTCTCCAACAACACCACCCTGGCCGGCCACGTGACCGTGGGCGACTACGTGATCATCAGCGGCTTCGCCGGTGCCCACCAGTTCTGCCGCATCGGTGCGCATGCCTTCCTCGGCATGGGCGCGCTGACCAATGGCGATGTACCGCCGTTCACCATGGTCGGTACCGATTCGCTGGGCCGCCCGCGCGGCATCAACAGCGAAGGCCTGAAGCGCCGCGGCTTCGACGCCGACCGCATCTCGGCCATCAAGCGGGCCTACCGCACGCTGTACGTGGCCGGCCTGCCGTTGGCCGAAGCCAAGCAGCAGCTGACCGAACAGGCGCGTGACAGCAATGACGTGAAGGCCATGCTGGACTTCATCGAGCACGCCGAGAGGCCCTTGCTGCGATGAGCAGCACGACCGGCCAGGCGGCGGCCGGCGCCGCGGTGATTCCGTTGGCCTCGATGGCCGGCAGCGTTCCCGCACAGCGGGTGCTCAGCGAGCGCCCGTTGCGGATCGCGCTGGTTGCCGGCGAAGCGTCCGGCGACCTGCTCGGTGCGGGCCTGGTGCGTGAACTGAAGGCGCGCTTCCCGAATGCCGAGTTCGCCGGCATTGGCGGCGATGCCATGCGCAGCGCCGGCTGCCAGACCTGGCACGATGCCAGCGAGCTGGCGGTGATGGGCCTGACCGAAGTGCTGCGCCACCTGCCGCGGCTGCTCAAGCTGCGCTCGGCGTTCCGCCAGCGCGCCCTGGAATGGCAGCCGGACGTGTTCATCGGCATCGACGCACCCGACTTCAACCTGGGCATCGAGCGCTGGCTGAAGCAACGCGGCGTGCGCACCGTGCATTACGTCAGTCCCTCGGTCTGGGCCTGGCGCGAGAAGCGCGCCGAGAAGATCGGCAGCAGCGCGGACCTGGTGCTGTGCCTGTTCCCGATGGAACCGCCGATCTATGCCAGGCACGGCATCGACGCACGCTTCGTCGGCCACCCGATGGCCGATGACATTCCGCTGCAGGGCAACCGCGAGGAAGCCCGTGCCGCGCTCGGGCTGCCGACCTCGGCCAAGGTGCTGGCGGTGTTGCCGGGCAGCCGCCTGGGCGAGATCTCGCGCCTGGGCGAACCCTTCTTCGAAGCCGCCTGGCAGGTCTCTGAACGCATTCCGGGCCTGCATGTGGTGGTGCCTGCCGCCAACCCGGCCTGCCGGCAGCTGATCGAAGAACAGCTGTCGCGCTCGGCATTGCCGGTGGCCTACTCGCACGTGCTGGATGGCCAGGCGCGCAACGCGATGATCGCCGCCGACGTGGTGGTGCTGGCCTCCGGCACCGCGACCCTGGAAGCCATGCTGGTGAAGCGGCCGATGGTCGTCGGTTACCGCGTCAACGAACTGACCTATCGCCTGGTCAAGGCGCTGGGCCTGATCAAGGTCGACCGCTTCGCCCTGCCCAACATCCTGGCCGGCCAGGACCTGGCGCCGGAGCTGATGCAGCACGACTGCACGCCGGACAGGCTGGCCGCGGCCATCCAGCAATGGTTCGACCACCCGCAGCGGGTGATCGACCTGCAGGACACGTACGTGCGACTGCACGAGCGCCTGCGCCGCAATGCTTCGGCGCGTGCCGCCGATGCCGTCGGCGAACTGCTGATGCGCGACCAGGCGCAGGCATGAGCCGCCGTCACGCCGCAGCGGCCAGCCTGGCCCTGTTCGACGGCGCGACGGTGGTCGAGCCGGAACGCCTGGTCGCTGGCGTCGACGAGGCCGGACGTGGCCCGCTGGCCGGGCCGGTGGCGGTGGCGGCGGTGGTATTCGATCCGTCACGGCCACGCATCAACGGCCTGGACGATTCCAAGCAGTTGACGGCGGCCCGCCGCGAACAGCTGCATGACCGCATCATCGAGCGTGCCCTGGCCTGGCACGTGGTGCTGGTGGACGTGGACACCATCGACCGCCTGAACATCTACCAGGCCACCCTGCAGGGCATGCGTGACGTTGTTGCAGCGGTTGCCCATGTGGCCGGCTTCGCCCGCATCGATGGCAACGTGGTGCCCAAGGGCCTGGTGCTGCCGGCGCAGGCGCTGGTCGGCGGCGATGGCATCGACCGCGCGATCATGGCCGCCTCGATCCTGGCCAAGGTCTCGCGCGACCGTTACATGCAGGTCGTGCATACCCGCCACCCGCAGTACGGCTTCGAACAGCACAAGGGCTATGGCACCCCGGCCCACCTGGCCGCCCTGCGCGAGCACGGCCCCTGCATGGAACACCGGCGCAGCTTCGCCCCGGTGCGTGAGTGCCTGGGCCTGACGCAGGCGGCGGCCATCGCCTGAGCCTGCTGGAGTTGTAGAGCCGAGCCCATGCTCGGCTGCTGTGGACAGCCGAGCATGGGCTCGGCTCTACAGAAGGCGGCCTCCCGCACGCCTGAATCCGGCGCCACGCCGTGCCCCTGTCAAGCCTTGTGGCAACCCCCTGCCCTCGCTACCCTGACCGGGCATTCCAGCGCTTCCCGACCCCGGCGACGATCGTCCGTCAGCACCCGGGGCCCGCGCGCTCCAACCTGGTCCGGCATGTCCAACTCCCGCTTCGTACATCTCCACGTCCACACCGAGTTCTCGCTGGCGGACTCCACCATCCGTGTGCCGGCCAAACCGGACCAGGCGGACCCGAAGAAGGCCAAGCAGGCCAACCTGCTGTCGCGCTCGGTCGAACTCGGCCTGCCCGCGCTGGCGGTGACCGACCTCAACAACCTGTTCGCCCTGGTCAAGTTCTACAAGGCCGCCGAAGGCGTGGGCATCAAGCCGATCGCCGGTGCCGACGTGCTGATCGCCGAGGAAGGCCAGGACCCGTGGCGGATGACCCTGCTGTGCCGCGACCGCGAGGGTTACCTGAGCCTGTCGCGGCTGCTGACCCGCGCCTGGATGGAAGGCCATCGCCCCGAGGGCGGCGTGGCCGTGCACCCGGACTGGCTGAAGGCCGGCAACGCCAACCTGTTCGCATTGGCCGGGCGGCAGAGCCTGGCCGGGCGCCTGGCGCTGGACGGCAAGCATGAACTGGCCGAGCAGCAGCTGGCCGACTGGCAGCGCGTGTTCGGCGATGGCCTGCACCTGGAGCTGACCCGCACCGGCCGCGAGGGCGAGGAAACCTTCAACCAGTTCGCGCTGATGGCCGCCGGCCAGCGTGGCCTGCCGGTGGTGGCCAGCAACGACGTGCGCTTCCTGTCGCCGTCGGACTTCAGCGCGCACGAAGCGCGCGTGTGCATTTCCACCGGCCGCGTGCTGGACGACCCCAAGCGCCCGCGCGAATACAGCGACCAGCAGTACCTGAAGTCGGCCGAGGAGATGTGCGCGCTGTTCGCCGACATCCCCGATGCGATCGACAACACGCTGGCGCTGGCCGAGCGCTGCAACATCGAGATGCGGCTGGGCACCTACTTCCTGCCCAACTACCCGGTGCCGGACGACGAGACGCTGGACACCTGGATCCAGAAGATGTCGCGCGATGGCCTGGAAGAGCGCCTGGAGAAGAATCCGCTGGCGCCGGGCAAGACCCGCGAAGAGTATTTCGAGCGCCTGGAATTCGAGCTCAACACCATCATCAAGATGGGCTTCCCGGGCTACTTCCTGATCGTGGCCGACTTCATCCAGTGGGGCAAGAACCAGGGTATTCCGATCGGCCCCGGCCGTGGTTCGGGTGCCGGTTCGCTGGTGGCGTGGGCGCTGAAGATCACCGATCTGGACCCGCTGCCGTACAACCTGCTGTTCGAGCGCTTCCTGAACCCGGAACGCGTGTCGATGCCCGACTTCGACATCGACTTCTGCATGGACCGCCGCGACGAGGTGATCGACTACGTCGCCCGCAAGTACGGGCGCGAGCGCGTCAGCCAGATCATCACCTACGGCACCATGGCCGCCAAGGCGGTGGTGCGCGACTCCGGCCGCGTGCTCGGCTTCCCGTACGGCCTGGTCGACGGCGTCTCCAAGCTGATCCCGAACATTCTGGGCATCCACCTGAAAGATGCGCTGGGCAAGGGCAAGGAAGGCCCGAGCTCTGAGATGGCGTCGGCCGAACTGATCCAGCGCTACGAGACCGAGGACGATGTCCGCGACCTGATCGACCTGGCGCTGCAGCTGGAAGACCTGACCCGCAACGCCGGCAAGCACGCCGGTGGCGTGGTGATCGGGCCCGAGCCTCTGAGCGAGTTCTGCCCGCTGTACGCCGAACACGACGAGAACGGCCTCGGCAAGAACCCGGTCACCCAGTTCGACAAGAACGACGTGGAAGAAGTGGGCCTGGTGAAGTTCGACTTCCTGGGCCTGCGCACACTGACCATCATCGACTGGGCGGTGAAGGCGATCAACAAGCGCCATGAGCGCGCCGGCATCCCGCCGGTGGACATCGCCGCGATTCCGCTGGACGACACGCCCACCTACAGGGACATCTTCGCCAACGGCAATACCGGCGCGGTGTTCCAGTTCGAATCCTCCGGCATGCGCCGCCTGCTGAAGGACGCGCGCCCCGACCGTTTCGAAGACCTGATCGCGCTGGTGTCGCTGTACCGCCCCGGCCCGATGGACCTGATTCCCTCCTTCAATGCGCGCAAGCACGGCCAGGAAGAGATCATCTATCCCGATCCGCGCACCGAAGCCATCCTGAAGGACACCTACGGCATCATGGTGTACCAGGAGCAGGTCATGCAGATGGCGCAGATCGTCGGCGGCTACTCGCTGGGCGGCGCCGACCTGCTGCGCCGCGCGATGGGCAAGAAGGTGCCGGCCGAAATGGCCAAGCACCGCGAGATCTTCCGCGAAGGTGCAGCCAAGGGCGGCGTCGATGGCCCCAAGGCCGACGAAATCTTCGACCTGATGGAGAAGTTCGCCGGCTACGGCTTCAACAAGTCGCACGCCGCTGCCTACGCGCTGGTCAGTTACCAGACCGCCTGGCTGAAACGCCATTACCCGGCTGAGTTCATGGCGGCCACGCTGTCGTCCGATCTGGACAACACCGACAAAGTGGTCGGCTTCCTCGACGAGGTGCGCAACCTCGGCCTGACCGTGCTGCCGCCCAAGGTGAACCAGTCGGCCTTCATGTTCGAAGCGGTGACGCCGGACACCATCCAGTACGGCCTCGGGGCGATCAAGGGCGTCGGCCAGGGTGCCTGCGAGGCGGTGGTCGAGGAGCGGCTGAAGGGCGGCCCGTTCAAGGACCTGCTCGACTTCTGCACGCGCGTTGGTTCGGCCAAGCTCAACAGGCGCACGCTGGAAGCGATGATCAACTGTGGTGCGTTGGACGAGCTCGGCCGCAACCGTGCCTCGCTGATGCTGCAGCTGCCGGAGGTGATCAAGGCTACCGACCAGATGGCCCGCGAGCGGGCTTCGGGACAGAACTCGCTGTTCGGTGGCCCGGACCCGAGCGCGACCACGATCCAGCTGGACCTGCCCGAAGCCGAGGAGTGGCCGCTGCTGCAGCGCCTGAACGGCGAGCGCGACACGCTGGGCTTCTATCTCAGTGGCCACCCGTTCGATCCCTGGCGCGACGATGTGCGCGACCTGGTCGGCAACGACCTGGGTTCGGTGGAGAAGATCTGGAGCGCCAACAGCGGTGGTGGCGGCGGCGGCGAAAAGCGCTGGCGCCCGGAAGTGCAGACGGTGCTGGCCGGCCAGGTGGTCGGCGTGCGCCGCAAGGGCGAGAGCCAGATCTTCATCCAGCTTGAGGACGGACGTGGCCGCGTCGAGTGCAGCGCGTTCTCCGACGCGATGGCCGAGTTCGGCCACCTGATGACCAAGGACCGCATCCTGGTGGTCAAGGGCGGCCTGCGCGAGGACGAGTTCAACGGCGGCTTCGCGCTGCGCATCCGCCAGTGCTGGGACTTCGATGAGGTCTGCGCCAACTACGCCACGCGGCTGTCGCTGCGCCTGGACCTGCGCCAGCAGCGCCCGGTCTGGGAGCGCATCGATGCGCTGCTCGACCGCCATCGCCCGGGACGGACGCCACTGCGCCTGGACCTGCTGCTGAAGGGGCCGCACGGCGGCGTCGCCGGCATGCTCGATGTGTCCGGGCAGAGCGCGGTACGCATCGATTCCAAGCTGATGGAGGCGCTGCGCGCCGACCCGGCCGTGCGCACGCTGAAGGTGCGCTACAGCCCGCCATGGGCCAGCTGAGGCTGGCTCCCTCGCTGTCCTGTCTCCCCTGTTTCCCCGTTCCAAGTATCAAGGACGATTGCCGATGAAGACCCTGCTGTTCCCGTTCGCTGCCGCACTGGCCCTGGCCGCCTGCTCCCCGTCGAAGATCGAGTTCCAGATCGACAACCCGACCGACACGCCGCTTGCGTTGAGCATCGACGGCCAGGACCTGCCGGTGGCCGCACAGGGCTCGCGCCCGGTCTCGCTCGCTGTCGGCGAGCATCGCCTGCATACCGACAAGCTCGGTGATGTGCGCTTCATCGTCTACGTCGACGGTCGTGGCGGGCTGATCAATCCGACCCTCAGCGAGTACGTGATCGCCCGCGAGATCTACGTCACCGACGAGAGCAAGGTGAAGAACTTCGGCGTCGGCAACAGCGGTATCCAGCTCGGCGGCGTCGACTTCGAAGGCCCGTTCGAGAAGCGCCACGACCTGTTCATCGACAAGACCTGGACCTACGGCGTGCGCGAACCCTTCCCCAAGGAAAAGGTGGTGGCCCACGTTGATTCCAGCGGCGGCCAGATCGTGGCCAAGGTGTTCACCGCTCCCGACTTCATCGCTTACGTGGAAGAAGGCATGGGCGAGCCCGGCGCGTTCAAGCGCGAACAACCAGGTGGCTACGTGGCCCCGGCCTACAGCCTGGAACCGGCCCCGGCCAGCCTGCCGGCGCTGGTGCCGGCCTTCGAGGCCCACGCCGCGCCCCTGCGCGAGGTCTACGCGCGCTGGCTGAAGGCCACCACCGCCGATGAACAGAAGGCCCTGCGCAAGCAGGATTTCGCCGCGCAGATGGCCTTCACCTCGGCCACTGCCACCCTGGGCAGCGGCCTTGGCCGGGAAGCCAACGAGGCCTACAACGACTTCGTCTCCCAGCGCAGCCAGTTGATGGGCCGCAGCGCCCTGGTGGTGCCCTGAGCTGACTGGCGCCCCCTGCCCGGCTGCGCTACCGTCGCCTTCCAGACGAAGGCGTACGGGTGGTTTGCACGCATTCGGCTAGAATTCCCCCCTTCTTTACACGACGGCTTCCGATGAATCCGAACTACCTCGACTTCGAGCAACCCATCGCCGACCTGGAAGCCAAGATCCAGGAGCTGCGCAACGCCAGTGCCGGGCCGGCGGTCAATGTCGAGGCGGAAGTGCACGCGCTGCAGGACAAGCTGCGCATGCGCACCGCGCAGATCTTCCGCAACCTGACCTCGTGGCAGGTGCTGCAGCTGGCCCGCCACCCGTCGCGCCCGTACACCGCCGACTACCTCCGCGTCATGTTCGATGAGTTCCAGGAGCTGGCCGGTGACCGCGCCTTCGCCGACGACAAGGCGATCATGGGCGGCCTGGCCCGCATCAATGGCCGCGCGGTAATGGTGATCGGCCACCAGAAGGGCCGCGACACCAAGGAAAAGATCAAGCGCAACTTCGGCATGCCCAAGCCGGAGGGTTACCGCAAGGCACTGCGCCTGATGAAGATGGCCGAGCGCTTCGGCCTGCCGGTGCTGACCCTGATCGACACCGCCGGCGCCTGGCCGGGCATCGACGCCGAGTCGCGCGGCCAGTCCGAAGCGATCGCGCGCAACCTGATCGAGATGGCCGAGCTGAAGGTGCCGATCATCTGCACCGTGATCGGTGAAGGCGGCTCCGGCGGTGCGTTGGCACTGGGTGTGGGCGACCGCACCGTGATGCTGGAATACGCGGTGTACTCGACCATCACCCCGGAAGGCTGCGCCTCGATCCTGTGGAAGGACGCGGGCAAGGCCAAGGAAGCGGCCGAACAGCTGGGCCTGACCGCGCCTCGCCTGAAGAGCCTGGGCCTGGTCGACAAGGTCGTGCGCGAGCCGACCGGTGGCGCCCACCGCAACCCGACGCAGATGGCCAAGCGCCTGAAGGCCGTGCTGCTGAACGAACTGGACGCGCTGGACAAGCTGTCCACCGAACAGCTGCTGGAACAGCGCTACACGCGCCTGCGCAGTTACGGCACGTACGAAGCGGCCTAAGCCCGGTAGTGCCGGCCGCTGGCCGGCAACACGAGGTGATTGCAGAAATGAAAGAGCCGGGCATTTGCCCGGCTCCTTCGTTTGCGCCCTGACAGCATCCACGCATGGCGTGGATCTACCGGACGCAGGTGACCCCGCCTCAGAACGGCTTGGCCAGCACCAGCCACACGATCGGAATGAACGCCAGCAGCGGGATCTCGTTGATCCAGCGCAGCGCGCGCGACGACGGCAGTGCCCGGCCCTTGGCCACGCCCTTGAGCAGGCGGCCGGTCCAGCCGAAGTACACCAGCAGCACCACCACCAGCCCCAGCTTGGCGTGCAGCCAGCCGGCAGCTCCCGGAGCCACCATGGTCGGGAAATCGGGGATGACCTTGTAGCCCAGCCACAGCACCAGGCCGAGCAGGAACGCCAGGCCGAACATCGAGTGGCCGAAGCGGTACAGGCGCAGGCCCATCAGCTGCAGGCGCTCGGTCACCGCCGGCTGGCCCGCGGTCTCGGCCAGGTTCACCAGGATGCGCGGCAGGTAGAACACCGTGGCCATCCACGCCACCACGAACACGATGTGGAAGGTCTTGACCCAGTAGTAGCTCTGCATGCGCTCGCTCCGGCGGCTGGCGTAGGTTGGCGGCCATTCTCGCATGCCGTGGCGAAGCCGCCGCAGGCACGCCCGCCGCGACACATCGACGCATGGCGCGCCGCAACACCGTACGATAGGCGCCGTTTTCCCCGATCGCGCACCGCCCCATGGACAAGACCTACGACGCCGCCTACTTCCAACGCTGGTACCGCCGTGCCGACATCGGCGGCAGCGCCCGCCTGGCGCGCAAGGTGGCGTTGGCCGTGGCCAGCGCCGAGTACTACCTGGAGCGGCCGATCCGCAGCGTGCTGGATATCGGCTGCGGTGAAGGCGCCTGGCGCGCGCCGCTGCTGAAGCTGCGTCCGAAGGTCGAATATCTCGGCTTCGACAGCAGCGAGTACGCTGTGCGCCGCTACGGCAGGACCCGCAACCTGCACCTGGCCCGCTTCGGCGACTTCGCCTGGCTGCGGCCCTGCGCCCCGGTTGACCTGCTGGTGTGTTCGGACGTGATGCACTACGTGCCCGACCGCGAGCTGCGTGCAGGACTGGCCGGCGTGGCCGAGCTGACCGGCGGCGTGGCCTTCCTGGAGACCTTCGCCGCCGAGGACGCGTTCGAAGGCGACCACGACGGCTTCCAGGCCCGACCGGCGCGCTGGTACCGCCGCACGCTGGCCCGCCAGGGCCTGCAGCCGGTAGGGTCGCACTGCTGGCTCGGTCCCGCCCTGGCGGGCGATGCGGCCGCGCTGGAACGGATGTGAATCCGGATTCATTATTTTCAGCCGACTTAACCTGCGGGACACCCGGATGGGATATGCTGCGCGGCAACATATGACCATACATATTCGGTCGTCATGCTCTATCAACTGCACGAACTGACCCGCAACCTGCTCGCCCCCTGGGTGCACCAGGCCCAGGCCAACGCCAGGTTCTTCGCCAACCAGGGCCACTGGTGGTCGCAGATGCCCGGCGCTGATCGCCTGGCGGCGGTCAATGAACTCTTCCACCGCATCGGCAAGGATTACGAGAAGCCCGAGTGGGGCATCAACGAAATCGACGTCGATGGCGAGCGCGTGCCGATCGTCGTGCACGAGGAAGTGAGCAAGCCGTTCTGCAAGCTGCTGCGCTTCAAGCGCCACAGCAATGAAGCCGACCAGCTGCACACCATGCTCAACCAGCCGTTCGTGCTGGTGGTGGCGCCGCTGTCCGGCCACCACGCCACGCTGCTGCGCGACACCGTGCGCACGCTGCTGCGCGACCACCGCGTGTACGTCACCGACTGGGTCGACGCGCGCATGGTGCCGGCCAGCGAAGGCGAGTTCGGGCTGGATGACTACATCGCCTACATCCAGGAGTTCATCCGCCACCTCGGCGTCGAACGCCTGCACGTGGTGAGCGTGTGCCAGCCGACCGTACCGGTGCTGGCCGCGGTTTCACTGATGGCCAGCCGTGGTGAACCGACGCCGCGCACGCTGGTGATGATGGGTGGCCCGATCGATGCGCGCTGCAGCCCGACCGCAGTGAACAACCTGGCCACGCAGAACCCGCTGTCGTGGTTCGAGAACAACGTCATCCACACCGTGCCGGCCAGCTATCCGGGTGCCGGCCGTCGCGTGTACCCGGGCTTCCTGCAGCACGCCGGCTTCCTGTCGATGAACCCGAGCCGCCACTTCAGCTCGCACTGGGATTTCTACACCGACCTGGTCAAGGGCGACCTGGAAGACGCCGACGCGCACCGTCGTTTCTACGACGAGTACAACGCGGTGCTGGACATGCCGGCCAGGTACTACCTCGATACCATCCGCGTGGTGTTCCAGGACTTCCTGCTGCCGCGTGGCGAGTGGGTGGTCAACGGCGAGAAGGTCGATCCGTCGGCGATCCGCGATACCGCGCTGCTGAGCATCGAAGGCGAGCTGGACGACATCGCCGGCCTTGGTCAGACCGAAGCCGCGCAGGCGCTGTGCACCGGCATCACTGCGGACCGCCGTGAGCATTTCATCGTCGAAGGTGCCGGCCACTACGGCATCTTCAGCGGCCGTCGCTGGCGCGAGGTGGTGTACCCGAAGGTGCGCGACTTCTTCGCCGCGCATGCCGAAGCCCCGGCGGCGAAGGCCGCGAAGAAGAAGAGCAACGTCACCCCGTTGCGGCGCAAGGCGGGGTAATGCCCCGCCCGGGGTCGGATCCCTTTCCAACGGAAAGGGCTCTGACCCCAGCATGATGGGATCCGGGGTCAGAGCCCTGTTCTGCGAACAGGGATCCGACCCCTGGCCTGTTACAGCCGCACCAGCAGGTTCTTGGCAATCAGCCCATGCAGCTTGCCGATGCCGCGTGCCAGGTGCATCGTCAGCACCAGCAGCAGTGCGCCCGCCGCAGCAACCGCGATCGCCACCAGCGGCGAGGCCGCCATCGGCAGCACATTCACGTCGTTGATGTACACGCCGGGGATGTCACCACTGAAGATCGCCGCGACCGGCGCCCAGATCAGGCTCAGCGACAGCGACAGCAGCGTCACCGCGATGGTGAAGTAGATCACGCCCAGCGGCAGCATCAGCACGAAGTACAGCAGCGTCAGCCAGGTACGGCCATCGGTGAACATGTCGCCGATGCGCTGCAGCCAGGTGCGGCTGCGGTCGGTGTAACGCGGGCGGCGCGGCATGCGCTCGCCCAGCAGCGCTTCCACCAGCCGTCCTTCCAGCAGCGCCAGCCCGCGCACCGAGCCGAAGAACAGCACGGTCAGCGGAATGCCGATGATCAGGATCAGCAGGCCCAGCGACAATGACAGGCCGGTCACCACCCAGGTGAAGAAGAAGATGCCGGTGGCCAGCGACAGCAGCATGTAGAACAGCGCACCGTAGGTGTGCGGATCGGTGACCACGCCGAAGAAGCGCGCCAGCAGCGAACGCTGCACCGGCGCCTGCGGCGGTGAGGCTGGCTCGACGCCACTGGCTTCCGCCGCTGCACGCAGCACCGGCGCGGTATCCGCACGCGGCGTACGCAGCGCGCGGTTCACCGTCACTTCGGTCTCGCGGTAGATGTCGGCCACTTCATCCGGCGCGCCATAGCTGCCGGCAACGTCGGCGATCACCTCGGCCTCGCTGCGGCCGGGCTGCGCCGCCAGCTCCGAGCGCAGGTATTCCTCGGCGTCGTACAGCGCGTCCTGCACCATCGCCGGATCGGCACCTTCCAGCGCCGCGCGCAGCTGCGCCAGGTACTGCGGGATGGTCGTAGGCAGGGCGCGGCCTGCCAGGCTCGGGTCGTTCATTGCGGTACCCCCTCCAACACGGAATCGACGGAATCGCGGGTGGCCTGCCAGGCCTGGCGCCACTGCGCCAGCACCTCGCGGCCACGTTCGTTGATGCGGTAGTAGCGCCGCGGCGGCCCGCTGCTGGAAGGTTCCACATGGCTTTCCAGCAGGCCGGCGCCCTCCAGGTTGCGCAGTACCGGGTACAGCGCGCTCTGCTTGCCGCTCAGCACGCCCTCGCCCACCCGCTCCAGCTCCTTGGCAATGAGGTAGCCGTACAGCGGCTCCCCGGCCCGGGCCAGCACCGCCAGCAGGGCCAGCGACACCGTTCCGGCGCTGAGCTCCTTCTGGAACTTCTTCAGGTGGACATCGTCCTCGGACATGACCGGCCCTCCACTACGTTGAAGTCCACAGTAGTGCGAAGTTCGGTATAGCGAATGTGTCGTTAGTCACTCTGCCGGTTGGCGCGGCTGCGCGGCTCGCGCAGAATCGAAGCCTCGTTCACGTTCCGGGGTTCCCATGCCGCACCGTCGTCGCCTTGCCCTGACCGCCCTCGCCCTGGCCTGCCTGCTGCCCGCCCTGGCCAGCGCAGCCACGCCCTACCGCAGCCCGCAGCAGATCCTGGACGCATCGGCGGCCAGCGACTGGCGTACCCCGGACCCGGCCAACCTGCTGTACATGGACCTGCCGGCCGGTCGGGTCATCATCGAGCTGGCGCCGCAGTTCGCCCCGCGCCATGTCGCCAACATCCAGACCTTCGCCCACGAGCACTTCTGGGACGGCACCAGCATCTACCGCTCGCAGGACAACTTCGTGGTGCAGTTCGGCGATGCCGACGCCGATGACGCAGGCAAGGCCAAGCCGTTCGGCAGCGCCGCGCGCAAGTTGCCGGCCGAGTTCGAGCGCGCCAGCGCCGGCCTGAAGGTCACCGTGCTGCCGGACCGCGATGGCTGGGCCGCGCAGACCGGTTTTGTCGACGGCTTCCCGGTCGGCCAGGACCCGCAGGCCGGCAAGGCCTGGCTGGCACATTGCTACGGCATGCTGGGCGCGGGCCGCAGCAACGAGGAAGACAGCAGCATCGGTGCCGAACTGTACGTGGTGACCGGACAGTCGCCGCGCCAGCTGGACCGCAACATCACCCTGGTCGGTCGCGTGCTGAAGGGCATGGAGCTGCTCAGCGCGACGCCGCGCGGGCCGGCGCCGATGGGCTTCTACACCGACCCGACACTGCGCACGCCGATCGTGTCGATCCGCCGCGCCAGCGACGTGCCGGCAGCCGAGCGCACGCCGATCCAGGTACTGCGTACCGACTCGAAGACCTTCGCCGATACGGTGGAGGCGCGGCGCAACCGCGTGGATGATTTCTACAAGCGTCCGGCCGGGCATATCGATCTGTGCAATATTCCGGTGCCGGTTCGCTGATGGTTTCCTGCGCGTGACGCGTGCTGAAGGTGCTTCACTGTTCATGGGCGTTACTTTTCTTTGTACGCAAAGAAAAGTAATCAAAAGAAACGCGCCGCCAGGTCGCGAGCCGCCGTGCTTCGCACGTCGGTCCCCTGCGCTTCTCGGTGAATCAGGGGACGGTGTGCACAAGGCAGCCGACTAGCAGTCGGCTCTACAGGACATCGGCACCTCTTCGCCCCTGATTCCCCTGCGATGCTCGGGTCGCTCAAGGCGGACCCAGTTCAAAGGCCACAGCTGCATCCAGAAGATCCACGCAATGCGTGGATGCTTTTGCTGTTGATCTTGACCTTCCAGTCCGCCTTGAGCGAGCCGAGCACCGCAGGTCTGGCGAGGGCGAAGAGGCGCGGGTGTCTGAGCGCAGCGAGTTCCCGCGCCGTCCCTCGACGGGCCGAGGAGCGCAGGGCACCGGTGCGCAGCACCGGCTCGCGGCCTGGCGGCGTGTTTCTTTGGTTACTTTCTTTGCACGAGCAAAGAAAGTGACACCTCTCCGCAGGCGTGGAAAAGAGCTGCCGGGCAGCGCCCGGCACTACCAGTGCGTCGGCGCGCTCAGCCCTTCTGACTCACCGCCACGCTGCCCAGAATCAACACACCCGCAATCAACATCTGCACCGTCACCGCCTCCCCCAGGAACAACCACGCAAACGCCGCGCCGAACAGCGGAATCAGGTAGGTCACCGTCGACGCCCGCGACGGGCCGATACGACCGATCAGGCGGTAGAACATCAGGAACGCCAGCCCGGTGCAGGCCACGCCCAAGGCAATCGCCGCGCCCCACGCCTTCAGCGGAATCGCCGCCTGCGGCCAGTGGGTCACCGCCATCGGCAGCATCCACAGCGAGGCACACGACAGCGTTGCAGCAGCGGCCGCCGCCGAGGGCAGGCCGGTCATGTGCCGCTTCACCAGGTTCACGCCCAGGCCGTACAGCAACGAAGCCGCGGCACCAGCCAGCACTGCAGTGCCGATGCTCAGGCCCGAGACCTTGGCCGTGGCGAGTACCACCACGCCGGCGAAGCCGACCAGCAGCGCGCCCGCACGGCGCATGCCGATCTTCTCGCCGAAGAACAGGAAGGCGATCAGCGCGGCGAACAGCACGGTCATCGCATTGCAGATGGCGCCGATCGCCGCAGGGGCTCGCTCGGCCGCGTAGGCGAACAGCACGAACGGCAGCGCCGAGTTGATCAGCCCGATCGGTGCCAGCCACAGCCAGCGCCGCGGTGGGAACTGCGCGCGGGCACGCCACAGGAACGGCAGCAGCACCAGCGCGCCCAGCACCAGCCGCACCTCGACCAGCGCGAACGGACCGAACGACGGCACCGCCACCCGCATGAACAGGAACGAGCAGCCCCAGATGGCGCCCAGCAGGGTCAACTCCAGCGGTGTGCGCCAGTCGCGCTCGGCTGCCTGTGGGACCGCATTCATGCCTCGCCTCCGTCCATCGTCAATTCCTCGTCAAGGCAGACAGGATCGGGCGCAGACGCCTGCCGCACAAGCGCGTAGTATCGCTGCCAGCCACAAATATGGTTTGAGGCTCGACATGCAGCTACGCCCTTCCCTGCTCCCCGCACTGGCCGTGTTCGCGGTCGCCGCGCGCCACCAGAACTTCGCCCAGGCCGCGCAGGAGCTGCACCTGACCGCCAGCGCGGTCAGCCACCATGTGCGCCGGCTGGAAGAAGTGCTGGAAGTACGCCTGTTCCTGCGCCACGCCCGCGGCGTGCGCCTGACCGCCGAGGGCCGGCAACTGGCCGACGCCGCCAGCGCCGCCTTCACCGATGTCGCGGCCGTCGCCCATCACCTGCAGCCGGATGCCGACAGCGTGCCGTTGCGGATCACCACGCTGCGCTCGCTCTCCTACTGCTGGCTGCTGCCACGGCTGCCGCGCTTCACCCAGGCCCATCCGCACATCCGCATCGAGCTGCACACCGGCAGCGGCCTGGATCGCTACGACGACAATGGGCCGGAAGTCGGCATCCGCTACGGTCTGGGCCAGTGGCCGGGCCTGCGTGCGCAGCACCTGATGGACGACTACCTGTTCCCGGTGGCCTCGCCGGCGCTGGCCGGGGTCGAAGCACTGGTCGATCCGGCGCGCATCGCCGACCTGCCGCTGCTGACCGACCTGTCGCCGCAGGGCTGGCGCGACTGGTTCCGTCATGCCGGCGTGCGCCCGCCCTCGCCGCTGCCGCCGATGCACACCTTCGCCGACAGCACCGATGCGATGCGTGCAGCGGTGTACGGCATGGGCGCGGTGCTGGCACGTACCCACATCGCGCAGCCCTACCTGCAGCGCTACGAGGTGGTACGCCTGCCCGGCCCGGCGCTGAAGGCGCGCTATGCGTATCACGTGGTGCATGCCGAAGGACAACCGCCGAGCCCGGCCGCACGCCTGTTCATCGACTGGTTGCTGGAGCAGGCGCAGGACGAACGCACGCCGATTCCCGCATTGCCGGACAGCCTGCTCGGACGCCCGGCCACACGCGCCTGACTGCGCCCTCACCCGTTCTTTGCCCGGCGCTGGCTAGGCTGCAGGCAACTCCACAACGTACCTACGCCATGGCCATGCTGCGACTGCGCATCACCGGAACCGAAGACGACGCCCGCGCCATCAGCGACCTGCTGCTCGGCCTGGAGGGCATCGAACATGTCGAGGAAACCGACGACCTGATGCCGCACATGGACGACGACGATTCCAGTTCGGCCGGGCTGTCCGATGACATCGGCCCGGGCATCCACGAGCTGGAAGTGGAAGTCGGCAATGAAAGCACCGCGCAGAAGGTGCGCGACGCGGTGCAGGAACTTGCGCTGGAGCTGGATGTGTTCGTCGAGTACGAGACCGACGAGGGCTGACGCCGGCTCCCTGCCGGCATCAGCCGTCACCTCAGCGGGTGGGCGGCAGCGTGCGACGGCGGCGACGCCACCACGCCCGCACACCCCAGGCCACGACCAGGGCCAGCACACCCACCGGCAGCAACGCGGCGACGGCGCGGATCAGGAACGCAATGCTGCCGCTGAGGATGCTGCCCGACTCGCTCAGCGCCTCGCCGATCTCGCTGCGGCTGCGCTGGCCCGAGGTGGTGTCGAAGTGGATCGTCACCAGCTGGGTATCGATGCGCCGACGCTGCTGTGCGGCATCCTTGTTGGCCTGCTCGACGCCTGCTTCGATCTCCGACAGCCGCGTGGTGATCGCCATCAGGTCCTCGATCTTCAGGTCCTTGCGGTCCTGGTAGGACAACAGCCGCGCGTGTTCCTTCTCCAGCCGGGACTTGGTCAGCGCGGTGTCCGCTACTTCCTGCGCGAGGTCCTCCGCGCGCGTGTTGCGCGACTGCAGCGTGCCGCCCTCACCGGCCATCGCGATCAGCGGCTCGGTGCCCTTCGGCGCGATGCGCACCTTCACTTCACCGCTGGGCTGCTCGCCGCCGCGCTGGTCGACCTGCAACACTGCACAGTCGCCGAACTTCGCGCTCTGGCAGGCCTGGGCGATCTGCTGGATGCGCGGTGCGATCTGCGCCGCCTCCAGCTGCACCTGCACGTCATGTTCGTAGGCCAGGAATGCGCCTTCCGGCGAAGCAACAGCGGCATCGGCCGCGGTCGCGCCCGCCTCTGCAGCGCGCTCACCGTTCTTGGCGCAGGCTGCCAGTGCCAACAGCAGCACCGGCACTGCCAGCGTGCGCGTCCACGCGCACAGCGGCCTCACAGCGCGGCTCCGTTGTAGGAGGTCACCGAAAGACCGGCCAGATCGACCTGCGGCACGCAGCGAACGTTCACCGCCACCATCGGTGTGCCGGTACGCGGATCGATCGCTTCGCTGTAGGGGGCGATACCGCATTGGCGGCAGTGGTGGTGGTCGATATGCGCCTTGTTGAAGTGGTAGGTGGCCACGTCAGCCGGATCGGTGGCCAGCTGGAACGCCTCGCGCGGGGCGAACCACAGCAGGCTGCCGCGACGGCGGCACATCGAGCAGTTGCAGTCGATGACGTCGCTGATCGGCGCCTCGGCCTGTACGGTGAATGCGATCATGCCGCAATGGCAGCTTCCTTGGTATTCCATGTCCTGCGCTCCTTTGGAGGGTCCTTGAAACCGCCCATGGTAATCCTATGGCACGGGGACAAAGCAGCGACGGGGCCCTATGCTCAGGGTTTGACCCCGTACAGGAATGCCGATGCGCCCGCATCTTCTTGCCCTCGCCCTGGTCGCTGCGCTGGCCGGTTGCCAGCCTGCCGACGCCCCGACCAACGCTTCCACCCCGGCCACCAGCCAGCAGGCCGGTGACGCGGCGGTCGATGCCGCCTTCGCCGATCTGTCCAAGCGCGCCCTGGACACCTGGATGCAGCTGTCGCCGGTCAGCGCCACCCAGATCGGTGACCACCGCTACGACAGCGAACTGGACGACCTGAGCGCCGCCGGCCAGCAGAAGACCGTGGCCGCCTACAAGGCGCTGCTGGGCGAGCTGGACAAGATCGAGGTGGCCAAGCTGGGCCGCGAGAACCAGGTGGACGCGGCGATCCTGCGCAACCAGCTGCAGTCGGAAATCTGGAACGCCGAAGTGCTCCAGTCCGGCAAGTGGGACCCGCAGCTGTACAACGGCATCGCCGGCAGCGCGATCTATGGCCTGATGGCCCGGGAGTTCGCACCGCTGCCGGAACGCCTGAAGTCGGCGACCGCGCGCATGGAAAAGCTGCCGGCGATCTTCGCCCAGGCACGCGAGAACCTGGATCCGGCCCGCGTTCCGAAGATCCATGCCGAGACGGTGGCCAAGCAGAACAAGGGCATCCTCAGCATCGTCGATACCTTCATCACCCCGCACATCGGCGAACTGCCGCAGGCCGACCAGCAGCGCCTGCAGGCCGCCATCGACGGCCTGAAGAAGGCCGTGGACGAGCAGCAGACCTGGCTGGACAAGACCCTGGTGCCGAACGCCAAGGGCGACTTCCGCATTGGTGCGGGAAAGTACGACCAGAAGCTGAAGTTCGCGCTGAGCTCCTCGCTGTCGCGCCAGGAGATCGGTGAGCGTGCACGCGCCGAACTCAAGCGCGTGCGCGAGGACATGTACGGCATCGCGCAGACCGTACTGAAGGACAAGCCGGGTGCGCCGGAGATGCCGGCCCAGCCGACCGACGAGCAGCAGCAGAAGGCGATCGAGGCCGCACTGGAACTGGCCTACGCCGACAAGCCGGCGCGCGACAAGGTAGTCGATGATGCCAAGGCCGCGCTGGAGCAGTCTACCGCGTTCGTGCGCGAGCACGACCTGGTGACCCTGCCCGATGCGCCGGTGGACATCATCCTGATGCCGGAATTCCAGCGTGGCGTGGCCGTGGCCTACTGCGATTCTCCGGGCCCGCTGGACAAGAACCTGAAGACCTTCTACGCCGTGTCGCCGATTCCGGACGACTGGAACGAGAAGCAGGTCGACTCGTTCCTGCGTGAATACAACTCGCGCATGATCCACCTGCTGAGCATCCATGAAGGCACCCCGGGCCATTACCTGGAAGGCTGGCACTCGGCCAAGTTCCCCTCCACCCTGCGTGCGGTGCTGCGTTCGGGCCTGTTCGCCGAAGGCTGGGCGGTCTATACCGAGCGCATGATGCAGGAGCAGGGCTACCTCGACAACGACCCGCTGTTCCACCTGGTGCAGCTGAAGTTCTACCTGCGCACGATCTCCAACGCGATCCTCGACCAGGGCGTGCACGTGGACAACTGGGATCGCGAGAAGGCGATGCACCTGATGACCCACGACGCGTTCCAGCAGGAAAGCGAAGCGGCCGGCAAGTGGGTGCGCGCGCAGCTGACCTCGGCGCAGCTGCCGACCTACTTCGTGGGTGCGCAGGAACACTTCGACACCCGCAAGGCGGTGCAGGAAAAGCTGGGCGACAAGTTCAACTTGAAGGCGTACCACGACCAGGTACTGTCCTACGGCGCACCGCCGGTGCGTTTCGCACGCCAGCTGATGCTGGACCAGCCGATCGAGTGATCGAACCGGTGTGAGGTGAAACGGAGCGGCCCGGGCAAACCCGGGCCGTTCTGTTTGTGCAGCATCGCCACGCCATCGCCGCATCACATGCCGGCAACATGGCCGGGCGCATCGTTCGCCGGATTCCCCGTTACGCTGGTTTCCAATGTCTCTCCCCTTGCTTCGCCTCGCCCTGCTGCCCACGCTGCTGGCCAGTGCGGGTGCCTTCGCTGCCTGCCCCCCGCCGCCGCCCGGCCAGCCGGACATCCGCGCCCTGGGCTACTACACCGACAAGGCCGGTTCGGTGATCGACCCGGTACTGCACCAGCAGAACAAGGACGCCACCGCGCCGCTGGACCGCTATGCCGCCGACGTGGCACGCATGAGCGATGACTACCTGCGCACCGGTGACCGGGCGGCGGCGCAATGCACACTGGCCTGGCTGGGTGCGTGGGCCGACGACGGCGCCATGCTCGGGCAGATGATCCGGGTCAACAACAACCAGTCGTTCTACATGCGGCAGTGGATGCTCGATGCGGTAGCGATGGCCTACCTGAAGGTGCACGACCAGGCAGATGCCCGGCAGCGCGCGCGCATCGATCCGTGGTTGCAGAGGCTGGCCCGGGCCAACCTGGTGTACTGGAACAATCCGAAACGGCGCCGCAACAACCACTACTACTGGGGCGGTCTGGGCGTGCTGGCCACCGGACTGGCCACCGACGACGATGCCCTGTGGCAAGCCGGCCACGCCGCCTTCCAGAAGGGCGTCGATGACATCCAGGACGATGGCAGCCTGCCGCTGGAGATGGCGCGCGGGCAACGCGCCCTGCACTACCACGACTACGCATTGGCGCCGCTGGTGATGATGGCCGAGCTGGCACGGCTGCGCGGCCAGGACTGGTACGCCAGCAGGGATCGCGCCATTGACCGCCTTGCCCGCCGCGTCATCGAAGGCAGCAAGGACCCTGCATGGTTCAACGAACACACCGGCGTTGCACAGCTGCCCCTGCAGGCCAGCGGCTGGGTCGAGTTCTACCGCTTGCGCTCACCCGATGGCGGCCTGTTCGATGCCGCGCATGCACGCGGACCGTTCCGTTCCCCACGGCTGGGCGGCGACCTTACGTTGATGGCTGCGCAGGGCATCGTGCGCACGCCGCTGCGATAGCCCCCTGTTTCAGCGACGGGCCCGCTGTAGCAGCTGCTGGAACTGCGCACGGCTGCAGCCCTGCCGGTCACAGCCCGGCAAGGGCAGTGCGACGCGTCCCGGCGGCTGCGCCTCGGTCAGCGGCACGGCATCGCGCAGCTGCGCGGTGGTCGGATAGACGTAGGCCAGGCGGAAACGCTCGCCACCGCCCTGGCGGTCACGCCAACGCTCGAACTGCAGCAGGCCACCGATCGGCGTCTTCTCGAACTGGCCTGGCAGGCTGTAGTCACCGATTCCTATCGCCGCCAGCACCGAACCGATATTGGAATCATGGCCGACCAGCAGGATCACCTTCGGCGACGCCGGATCACCGAACGACGCTTCCACGCGCGCCAACAGCGGAGCGGCCACGTCACGCGCCACCGCGGGTGTTCCGAACAGGATGTCCTGGTAGCGGTTGCGGATCTGCGCCAACGCCAGCCATTGGCCTTCCGTGTTCAAGCGGCCCCAACCTTCGCGCGGAACGCCACTTCCCTGGTAATGCTCCATCAGCAGGGCATCGACCAGACCGCTGGCCAGTGCCAGTGAACCCGAAGCGCGTGGCTCCTTGCCCGGCTCCGCATTGAAGGTCGTGTCGCCCAGCACCAGATGACAGTCGCTGCGCCCCGCACAGGCCGCCGACTGCGGGTAGAGGGTGATCCCCTCCACCACGGACAGTGCGGGTGCCAGATCCGATGCTGTCAGCGCCTGCTGCATTGCCGCCAGCGCGCGCTTGCGGAATGCCGCGTCATCGTTGTGGATCACCGGGTCGAACAGCGGATCCATCGTCCCCAGCGCCATGCGCTGTTCGACCGCAACATGGCAGCCCGGAAACGCACCGGCAATGAAGAACTGCGCGGTGGCCTGGGTACGCTGCAGGCTGTTGGCATGGGCGTGGAAGTCAGCCGGCTGCGGGCAACCCGACGCCGGCAACAATTGCGCCTGGCGCAGCCACTGGCCGATGTAGCGCCCCATGTAGACTTCCAGCACGCCGCCCTTGGTGGTCAGCTCGCCGGGGCCTACGTCCCAGCGTGGCCAGCGCTCCGGCGTGGCATGGGCAAGGGCGCCCGACGCCACCACCGGCGCGCGCAGGTTGTGGCGGCTGAGCAGGACGACCTGCTCGAGCTGGTCGCCTTGCACCGGTGTCGTCGCCGCGGCTGCGGCCGTGGTGGCCAGAATGAGTGCCAGCAACAAGGAGCGTACGGGTCGGATCATGCAGGTCTCCGGAAACACGTTGGGGTCAGAGCCCTTTCCTGCGGAAAGGGATCCGACCCCAAGGCATACGTGGCCAGGGTCGGATCCTGCTCGCAGAGAAGGCTCCGACCCCGAAAGCAATCATTGATCGGCGGCCACAAAACCACCGGTCTGTCGCGCCCACAAGCGCGCGTACAGGCCACCGGCGGCGATCAGTTCGGCGTGGCTGCCGGTCTCGACGATGCGGCCCTGGTCCATCACCACCAGCCGGTCCATGCGTGCGATGGTCGACAGCCGGTGCGCGATCGCGATCACCGTCTTGCCGCCCATCAGCTCATCCAGGCTGTCCTGGATCGCCGCTTCCACTTCCGAGTCCAGCGCCGAGGTCGCTTCGTCCAGCACCAGGATCGGGGCATCCTTCAGCAGCACGCGGGCAATGGCGATGCGCTGGCGCTGGCCACCTGACAGCTTCACGCCACGCTCGCCGACATGTGCGTCGTAACCACGACGCCCCTGCCCATCCACCAGCGTGTCGATGAAGGCTTCGGCACGCGCCTTGGCCACCGCAGCGCGCAACTGCTCATCGGTCGCGTCCGGACGGCCGTACAGCAGGTTGTCGCGGATCGAGCGATGCAGCAGCGAGGTGTCCTGGGTGACCACGCCGATCTGCTGGCGCAGGCTTTCCTGAGTGACGTAGGCAATGTCCTGGTCGTCGATCAGGATGCGGCCGCTTTCCAGGTCGTACAGGCGCAGCAGCACGTTGACCAGGGTCGACTTGCCGGCACCGGAAGGACCCACCAGGCCGATCTTCTCGCCCGGCTTCACCACCAGGTCCAGGCCTGCGATCACGCCGCCCTTCTTGCCGTAGTGGAAGTGGATGTCCTGGAAGTGCACGCCACCGCGGGTCACCTGCAACGGCACCGCGTCCTCGCGGTCCTGCACGGTCAGCGGCTGGGCGATGGTGGTGATGCCGTCCTGCACCGTACCGATGTCCTCGAAGATGCCATTGATGGTCCACATGATCCAGCCGGACATGTTGTGGATGCGGATCACCAGGCCGGTCGCCAACGTGATCGCACCGACGGTGATGTGGCCGCCATTCCACAACCACAGCGCGAGCCCGCAGGTACCGGCAATCAGGAAACCGTTGACGATGGCGATGGTCAGGTCCATGCCGGTGGTCACCCGGGTCTGCGCGCGGTGCTTGACCGCCAGTTCCTGGATCGATTCGGCCACATAGGCCTGCTCGCGCCCGCCATGGGCGAACAGCTTCAACGTGGGAATGTTGGTGTAGCCATCGACGATGCGGCCCATCGCCTTGGAACGCGCTTCGGACGCAATCCAGGCCCGTTCCTTCGCGCGCGGCACGAAGTAGACCATGATCACCGCATAGGCCAGCAGCCACAGGACCAGCGGCACCATCAGCCGCCAGTCCGCCTGCGCGAACAGGTACAGCGCGGTGCCGGTGTAGACCACAATGTACCAGAGCGAGTCGACCATCTGCACCGCCGACTCGCGCAGCGAGGTACCGGTCTGCATCACCCGGTTGGCGACGCTGCCGGCGAAGTCATTCTGGAAGAAGCTCAGGCTCTGCCGCACCACGTAGTTGTGCATCAGCCAGCGCGAGCGGTTGCTCAGGCCGGGCACGATCGCCTGGTTGACCAGCAGGTTGTGCAGGCCGACCAGGATCGGCCGCGCGATGACCGTGATGAACAGCATCCAGCCCAGTTCATTGGCATGGCGCTTGAAGAAATCGGCCCCCGGTTGCTCGGCGACCATGTCGACGATGCGGCCCAGGTAATCGAACATCGCCACTTCCACCAGCGCCAGCAGCAGGCCGGCGATCAGGGTCGCCAGCAGCACCGGCCACACCGGGCGCAGGTAGTGCAGGTAGAACGGCAGCACCTTGCGCGGTGGCATGCGCCCATCCACGGGCGGGAACACCGGGATCAGGGATTCAAACCAACGGAACATCGCACTCCCTCGCCTCTTGCAAGCGGCGAAGTATCCCACGCCGGATGTGTACGCCAGCCGATGATCGCCGCCGCTCCGGTAGTGCCGGCCGCTGGCCGGCACCCTTGCGGCATTTCGGAAGATCATGAGGTTGCCGGCCAGCGGCCGGCACTACCTTCATTCGTTGACCGGGGTGAACAGCAGGTCCTGGAAATCGAAGCTGAAATCGGTCAGGTCGGAGATCGACTGCATGCGCACCTCGCGCACCTTGCCGTCCGGGTCCAGGCTGAAGTTCACGAACGCATCGGCGTTGAGCGAGCGGTCATCCCAGCGCACGATGAAGGTGTCGTGCTGCCAGTGCTCCAGGCGGCCGCTCAGCTGCGCGGTCTTCATGAAGCGCAGGCGCAGGCCCTTGCCCGCGGCACTGACCTGCATGTCGCCATACCAGCGGTCGCGGAACGTACCGATGTAGCCGGCCAGCGGCAGCGACGGCCTGCTGCCCTTGTCGCGCGCGCTCTGATGCTTGGCCCAGGCCTCGTCGGCCTTGTCCTGGCCCTTGGCCACGGCCTTGGCATAGGCGTCCACCCAGTCGTGCTTGTCGCCGCCCAGATAGGCATCAAGCACGCTCAGGGTGATCGCGTTGAACGCCGCGCCCACTTCCTGGTTGGTCAGCACCACCACGCCCAGCTTCTCGCCCGGCACCAGGGTCAAGCGCGAGACCATGCCCGGCCAGCCACCGGTGTGCCAGACCAGTTTCCGGCCGCGATAGTCACTCAGGCTCCAGCCTTCGCCATAGCCGGCAAAGTTGGCCCGTGCCGGTGCCAGCTCCGGCACGCTCGGCGCCGGGATCGACTGCGGGGTGATCATCCGCCACATCTGCTGCTGGCTCTTTTCGCTGAACAGCGCAGTGCCGTCGGCCAGCTTGCCTTCGGCCAGCTGCACCTGCATCCAGCGCGCCATGTCGTGCGCACTGGAATAAATGCCACCGGCGCCGGCATTGTTCGACCAGGTCAGCGGTGCGACGGTGCGCAGGTCCTTGAAATCGTACTTGGCGTGGCCGACCGCCGCCGTGTCACCCGGCTTCAGGTGGTCGGCGTTGTAGCGCGTGCCGGCCATGCCCACCTTGTCGAAGATGCGGGTCTGCAGGAACTGCTGGTAGCTCACGCCCGAGACGTGCTCGATCACCTGCTGGGCGACCGCGTACAGGATGTTGTCGTAGGCATAGCTTTCGCGGAAGCCGCCCTTCAGCGGCACCTTGCCCAGCCGCTGCACCACTTCGGCGTTGCTGTAGGACGTGGTTGGCCAGAACAGCAGGTCACCGGCGCCCAGGCTCAGGCCGCTGCGATGCGACAGCAGGTCGCGGATCGTCATCTGCCCGGTCACGAACGGGTCGGACATGCGGAACGACGGCAGGTGGTCGATCACCTTGTCGTCCATCTTCAACTTGCCCTCTTCCGCCAGCAGGTTCAGCGAGGTGGCCGTGAACGCCTTGGTGTTGGACGCAATGGCAAACAGCGTATCGGCCTGCACCGGTTCCGGCTTGCCCTGCTCGCGCACGCCCCAGCCGCGCTCCAGCACCACCTCGCCATCCTTGACCACCGCTACGGCAATGCCGGGCACGTCGAACTGCGCGCGCACGCGCTCGACGGTCGCATCCAGGTCCTGCAGCGGCGGCGGGGTCGCCGCGCTCGCCATGGTCGTGCACGCCAGCAGCACGGCTCCTCCGATCCAGGGTTTCATCCAGCACGATC
Organism: Stenotrophomonas muris; assembly: GCF_052751275.1. Lineage (NCBI taxonomy): Bacteria > Pseudomonadati > Pseudomonadota > Gammaproteobacteria > Lysobacterales > Lysobacteraceae > Stenotrophomonas > Stenotrophomonas muris. Next base: position 2,341,953 of record NZ_CP199879.1, read on the forward strand.
TCCGAACAGGGGTGGCGGCCATGTGCAGGCCGTCACCGGGGTTTCGCGGGATGGTAACGTCCGGCGGCGCATCCTGCCCTGTGCCATAGGAGGGGTGTCATGGGCGAGAACGGCCAACCCAGCAGCGGCTCCACGATCATTCCGTGCCTGCGCTATCGCGACGCGCAGGCCGCCATCGACTGGCTGCAGCGCGCCTTCGGCTTCCATGCCCAGGCCGTCTACGCCGATGGCGATACGGTCTTCCATGCGCAGCTCACCTTCGGCAGCGGCATGATCATGCTGGGCTCGGCCAGCAACCAGAGTGCGTGGAGCAAACACGCTGCCCTGCCTGACGAGGTCGGCGGACGCCAGACCCAGAGCGCCTGCGTGATCGTCACCGATGCCGATGCGCACTACGCGCGGGCCAAGGCCGCCGGTGCCCGCATCGTCATCGACATCGCCGACCAGGACTATGGCGGACGCGGCTACGCCTGCGCCGACCCGGAAGGCTACCTGTGGTGGTTCGGCAGCTACGACCCATGGCGCACGGACCACGGCCAGTGACCACGGCCGGCCGGCAGGCAGAGATCCGCTGCGGCATCGGCGGCTGGGTGTTTCCCGGATGGCGCGGCGGTGTGTTCTATCCAGCAGGCCTGCCGCAGCGGGAGGAACTGGCCCACGCCAGCCGCACCCTGCGCTGCATCGAGATCAACGGCACGTTCTACCGCACGCCAACTGCGGCCCAGTGCGCGCAATGGGCTGCGCAGACACCCGACGGTTTCCGCTTCTCGATGAAGGCGCCGCGCTACCTGGTGCAGCGACGCGACCTGTCCAGCACCGTGGAAGCGGCCACACCGTTCCTGCAGGCGGCACTGGCGCTCGGTGACCGGCTCGGCCCATTGCTGTGGCAGTTCGATCCGCGCCACCCGGCCGACGCCGATGCACTGGAGGCGCTGATGGCACAGCTGCCTAAGCAGCTGGACGGGGTGCCGCTGCAGCATGCGCTGGAGGTCCGCAACGCCGAGGCACATGGCCCGGCACTGGTCGACGCCGCCCGCCGCCATGGCGTGGCGCTGGTGATCGAGGACAGCGACGAGGCGCCATTGCACGGTGATGTCAGTGCCGGCTTCGTCTATGCGCGGATCAAGCGCAGCCAGGCCCGCTTGAACGAGGGCCTGCCGGCGCCCGTGCAGCAACGCTGGGCCGAACGCGCACGCCGCTGGTCACGCGGTGAACCAGTGGATGACCTGCCCTGCCTGGCCGGGCCCGCTGCGGAGGCCCCGCGCGAGGTCTACCTGCTGTGCATCGGCGCAGGCAAAGCGCGCAACCCGGCGGCAGCGATGGCCCTGCAGCGCCTCATCGACAGCGCCAGCGGTCCAGCCCCCACAGCAGGGTCCACCCCACCACGAACACGCTCGCAACGCGCAGCACGTTGAGCAGGAACGCCGCCAGCCCCAGGCGTTGCAGTTCGAGGAACGGATACGGCGCCTGTCCTGTCACTTCGGCCACCAGCATCGCCCAGCCCAGGTACACCAGCGGTACCAGCAGCACCCCGCCCAGTGCGCGCCAGCGCAGCGCGCCATGCGGCAGCAGCCACCACCACCCCAGCAGGTACAGCGCCGGCACAGCGTAGTGCAGGCCGGCATCGCCCCACCATTGCAGCCCGGTGGGTTGCCACAGCCCCTGCAACGCCAGCACGTAGATGCACGCGGTCACCCCGATGCACAACGCGATCACCGCGGCGACAGTCGCGTTCAGCACACCCGCACGGATCAGCCGGACGCATCCCAGGCACACCGCCAGGTTGCTGAGAATCGTGAAGTAACCAACGAAGCGCAGCGTCGCCATGCCGACCCCGGCAGCCGCCCCGGGGCCATGCAGCAGCAACAGGTATTGCAGCAGCAACGAGGTGGCCGCCATCAGTGCAGTCAGCGCTGCCCATGCACGCTGGGCGGAACGGTTGGCAGCCATTGCGGGGTTCCCCTGGGGAGTTTCCGCGAGCATGCCACAGGCATCGCCGGCGGCCGTGCGATTGCCGCACAATAGGCGGATGAGCACACCCGACACCCGCAAAGCGTTGTGGCAGATTCACTTCTGTGTCCTGCTGTGGGGCGTCACCGCCATCCTCGGCAAGCTGATCACCCTGCCCGCACTGCCGCTGGTGTGGTGGCGCATGCTGCTGGTGACGGCGATGCTGGCGCTGCTGCCGCGGGTCTGGCGTGGACTGCGTACGCTGCCAGTGCGGCTGGTGGCCGGTTATGCCGGCATCGGCGCCCTGGTCGCCCTGCACTGGCTGACGTTCTACGGCGCGGTAAAGCTGGCCAATGCGTCGGTGGCCGCCACCTGCATCGCGCTGGCGCCGGTGTTCACCTCGATCATCGAACCGTGGGTGGCCAAGCGGCCATTCCAGCTGCGTGAACTGGCGTTCGGCCTGGCGGTGCTGCCGGGTGTCGCGCTGGTGGTCGGTGGCGTGCCCGACGGCATGCGCCTGGGTGTGCTGATCGGCGCGATCTCGGCGCTGCTGGTGGCAGTGTTCGGCTCGCTCAACAAGCGCATGGTCAGCCACGCCGATCCGCTCACGGTCACCGCGCTGGAGCTGGGTGCGGGCACCCTCACCCTGACCCTGCTGGCGCCGCTGATGCCCTACCTGCTGCCTGCGCTGGCCAGCCCGTTGTGGGTGGTCCCGGACCTGCACGACGGCATCCTGCTGCTGGTGCTGGCCGGGTTCTGCACGCTGCTGCCGTTTGCCCTGGCCCTGGTCGCACTGCGCCACCTGAGCGCCTACACGGTGCAGCTGGTGACCAACCTGGAGCCGGTCTATGCGGTGGTGCTGGCGGTGGTGCTGCTGCGCGAGCAGCACGAAGTCACCCCGTGGTTCTACCTCGGCGTGGCGATCATCGTAGGCGCCGTGTTCCTGCATCCGCTGCTGAACCGCCGCAAGCCGGTGCAGCATCCGGAGATTCTTGGCACGGCCGAGGCGCGCAACATCGCCGATTGAGTGCATCCACGCATGACGTGGATGCCCGTATCAACGCTGCGGCCAGTGCCATGCAGGTGCATCCAGCAGGCCCTGCCCGCTCAACAGCGTGCGGCCCTGTTCCTTGTACAGATGCAGCGAATGGCACCCTGGCGCCTGTTCCAGCGCCGCGATCAGCCGGCTGGCGTGCGACACCACCCATACCTGGCTGCGCGCACTGGCTGCGATGATCAGCCGCGCCAGCGCCGGCAGCAGGTCCGGATGCAGGCTGGTCTCCGGCTCGTTGAGCACCAGCAGCGGCGGTGGACGCGGCGTGTGCAGCGCAGCGGCCAGCAGCAGGAAGCGCAGCGTGCCGTCGGACAGTTCGGCCATCGACAAGGGCCGCAGCAGCCCAGGCTGGTGGAAACGCAGCGCCAAGCGTCCATCCAGCTCCTCGAAGCCGACCGTGGCGCCCGGGAACGCATCGTCGACGCTGCGTGCCAACGCCACCGGGTCACCGATCTCGAGGATGGTGACCCAGGCCGCCGCCAGATCCCGGCCGTCGTGATGCAGCACCGGCGTGCGCGTGGCCATCGCCGGTTGCCGCGCCGGGGCATCGGCATCACTGCGGAAATGATCGTAGAAGCGCCAACGCCGGATGTACTCGCGCAGGGCGATGGTTTCCGGCAGGCGCTGCGGATCGCCGACCTGGGTGAACAGGCTGTCGAACAGCGACAACCGGTCATCCACCAGATCCCAGCCGCGCGCATGGCGTTGCCGCACCATCGCTCCACGACGGTCGACCAGCAGGTTGGCGCTGCGCAGGAACGGGCCGGCCCAGATCGCCTCGGCCTTGATCTGCGGGTCCAGTGCGAAGGCCGATCGACTGGGCGGCGGGTAGCCCAGATCGATGGCGTAGCCGAATTCGTCAGTGGCGAAGCCCAGCTTCAATCCCACCGATTCCTGGCGTGGGCCGCCCTGCAGGGGGATTTCGCCGGCAGCAACCCGACGGTCCATCTTTTCCGGACCCGCCCACAGCGCCGAGCCCAGCCCGCCTTCGCGGGCCAGCACCGCCGCGACGCCGCCCTGCGCGGTCTCGGCCAGCAGGCGCAGGGCACGGTACAGGCTGGACTTGCCACTGCCGTTGTCACCGGTCACCACGTTCAACTGCTGCAACGGCAGTACGAGCCCGTGCAGCGAGCGATAGTGGGCGATGGCCAGGGTCTGCAGCATGGTCGGCGTCCGTGGGAACAGGAGCGGCATTTTCGCCGGGCGCAATCGCACAGGCCGCGACACGGCGTGATCCAATCGGCAAAAGCATCCACGCATGGCGTGGATCTACTGCATGCAGGGCTTCAGCCCGCCCGTTCCACCCGGTTGCGGCCATTGCCCTTGGCCCGGTACAGCGCCTTGTCGGCACGTGCCAGCGTGTCATCCACGCTTTCACCGGGCTGGTGCTGGGCCACACCAATACTGATCGTGACCGGGAATCCCAGCGGCAGATCAGCCACGGCCAGGCGCAGGCACTCGCACTGCAGTTCGGCGGTGCGCAGGTCGGTAGCCGGCATCACCGCCACGAATTCCTCGCCGCCATAGCGCGCGGCCATGCCGCGACCGGCGAAATGCGAACGCAGCAGCACGCCCAGTTCGGCCAGCACGCGGTCACCGGTGGCGTGACCCTGGAAATCATTGATGTGCTTGAAATGGTCGATGTCCAGCAGCGCGACGCAGGCCACCCCGGGCTGGTCTCCGTTCACCGCCACCGCCTCTTCCAGCGCTGCCGCCATCGCACGGCGGTTCGGCAGGCCGGTCAACGCGTCGGTGCGGCTCTGTTCGGCCAGGTCGGCATTCTGCGCGAGCAGTACGTCCTGGTACTCAGACAGCAGTCGCTCGTAGTCATCGCGCTCCAGCATGTGTTTCTGGATGTCGAGCGCGAAGCGGCGCAGTTCCATCACCAGCATCACCTGCCGCGACAGCGCCGCCAGCGCTTCGGCCTTGTCGCTGGCCAGGTGCTGTGGCTGCGCATCGAATACGCACAGCGTGCCCAGCGGCAGGCCATCGGAGCTGATCAGCGGCGCGCCCGCATAGAAGCGGATGTGCGGATCGCCCACCACCACCGGATTGTCGTGGAAGCGGATGTCCTGCAGCGCGTCCTCGACCACCATGACCTGCTGCGGTTGCAGGATCGCGTGGCCGCACATCGATTCGCTGCGCAGGTTTTCTGCCGCATCGATGCCCTGGATCGACTTGAACCATTGCCGCTCGACGTCGATCAGGGTCACCGCCGCCATCGAGGTGCCGCAGACCGCCTTGGCGATCACCACCAGGTCGTCGAAGGATTTTTCACGCTCCGAATCGAGAATACGGTAGCGGTACAGCGCCTCAAGCCGAAGGGCTTCATTGGCAGGCTTGTCGGGCTTGATCATGCAGCGTCACGTTCCGGCAGGTCACCGCGAAGTCTAGCTGATGTAGAGCCGAGCCCATGCTCGGCTGCACCCGGACAAAAGAGCAGCCGAGCATGGGCTCGGCTCTACAGAAGCCGTTTACCAGTCCAGCTGCCTCGGCAGCAGGCCCTGCAGCTCCTGATCGGTCAGGTTGCGCCACTGGCCCGGCTTCAGCGCACCGATCTTGATGTTGTCGATGCGCACGCGACGCAACTGGGTCACCCGATAGCCGAACTCGGCCGCCATCAGGCGGATCTGTCGGTTCAGGCCCTGCTGCAGGGTGATGCGGAAACCGAACTTGGCGATGCGCGAGGTCTTGCACGGCAGCGTCATCTGGTCGTGGATGCGAACGCCACGGGCCATGCCACGCAGGAACTCGTCGGTGACCGGCTTGTTCACCGCCACCAGGTACTCCTTCTGGTGGCCGTTCTCGGCGCGCAGGATCTGGTTGACGATGTCGCCGTTGCTGGTCATCAGGATCAGGCCTTCGGACTCCTTGTCCAGGCGGCCGATCGGGAAGATGCGCTGTTCATGGCCGACGAAGTCGACGATGTTGCCCTTGACCGAGGTCTCGGTCGTGCAGGTGACGCCGACCGGCTTGTTCAGCGCGATGTAGACATGGCGGCGGGCACCGGGCTTGCGGGCCACGCGCGCGCGCAGCGGCTGGCCGTCGACCAGCACCTGGTCTTCCTCGCCCACCACCGCGCCGGTGCCGGCCGGATGGCCGTTGACGGTGACCCGGCGGGCGGCGATCAGGCGATCGGCCTCGCGGCGGGAGCAGAAGCCGGTGTCGGCGATATGTTTGTTGAGTCGGGTGGTCATCGCCCTATTATCCGGCATCCCCGCCCGCTGCGCTTCATGCCGGGGGCGGCGGATCGAGTTCTTCGCCGTCGAATACCCGGTTGCGGCCGGCACGCTTGGCCACGTACATGGCGTGGTCGGCCCGGCGCAGCAGCGCGGCGAGATCGTCCTCGCCCGGCCGCCACTGCGCCAGGCCGATGCTGGCGGTGACCTCCAGACCGGGCACCTGCAGCGCCCGGGCCGCCTCGCTGAGGTGCTGGCGCAGGCGATCCAGACGCGCCGATGCCGCCTCGCGCGGCATGCCCGGCATCAGCAGCAGGAACTCTTCGCCACCCATCCGCACCACCTGGTCCTGGCTGCGGACCGCGGCACGCAATGCACGTGCCACCGCCACCAGTACCTGGTCACCCACGGCGTGGCCATGGCGGTCATTGATGTCCTTGAACAGGTCGATATCGAGGAAACCGATCACCAGCGGGCCGCGCTCGCGATCGACCCGTTCCAGGTGCCGTGCCAGCTGCTGCAGCCCGGCACGGCGGTTGGGCAGCCCGGTCAGGCCATCGGTCTCGGCCAGCTGGCGAAGTTCATCGCGCTGCTGGCGCAGGCGGCCCAGCCGCTGGTTCAGCGCATAGGCAGCCATCATCAGCAGCCAGGTCACCGACAGTTGCAGTGCCTCCACGCGGTACTCCAGCAACCACGCAGCGCGGCAGGCGTCGGCCAGGATCAACACCAGCATCGGTGCCAGCGCCGCCAACCCCGCCTGCGCCCAGCGGTCGCCGCGCAGCCATGCCCACACCCCGGCCATCAATGCCAGGCCGCAGCCCAGCAGGTAGGACACCTGCAGGCCCTGCGCCACCCAGGCCAGGCTGTCCCGCTGCAGCCAGGGCACCCACGCGGCCAGCGCCAGCAATCCCCACAGCGCCAGCAGCTGCACCGGGCGCGATCGCGGCAGCAGGCGGTCGCCGCCGTTCAGTCGCCACAACGCGGGCAGCACCAGCGCCTGGGATGCAGCGGTCAACGACAGCAGCCACCACGCGCTGCGCTCACCCACCGGCAGCCATGGCTCGGGGTAGCCGCTCAGCCCTCCGAGAATGGCCTGCCACAGCACCAGCACGGTGGTACCGGCGATGTAGACCAGGAAACTGCGGTCGCGGGTGGTAAGGAAGGCCATCAGGGCCGACAACGCCAGTGCGATTGCCACGGCAATGCAGGCCGCGCGCACCAGCAGGCGGGCGGTATCGTTCTGCTGCACGGGACTGGGCGCGCCCAGCCGCAGGGTCGGTACCCAGCGCGCCTTCAGCGGCGTCTGCCATGACACCAGGAACGGTTCATGGCTGCCCGCCGGCGGCACCGCGACCAGGCCGATGCCTGCGCGGAACCGGGAATCACGGGTACGGGCATCGTGCATGTTGCCGCAGATTTCGCGATCCCCATGCTGCACGCGGACTTCGCCCGCGAACACATTGAACACGTCCAGTGCCTGCGGCTGGCCCGACCAGCCGCCCGCTGGCGCGGACACCTGCACGTGTTGCCGTGGCCCCGCCAGCATCTCCGGCGTGCATGCGCGATGCGGGGTGGGTTCATCGGTCGCCGCACCGACCAGCAGGTAGTCACGCCCGGCTTCGGCTACGGCCGCCGACAGCGGCCACGGCATTGCCAACCACACCAGCAGCACGACCAGCACCGCTCCCGTTCCGTACTGCCCCTGCCTGCCGCCCACGCCACGTCCTGTTCCTGCTTACGCCCGCGCCCACTGCGCGTCGCCCCTGCCGGGCATTATCGCAGCCGCGGCTGCAGCCCACGTGTAGACCAAAGTCGCCGACGGGCGTTCAGCCAGCGGCGGGCGGACCTTTCACCGCCACCAGGCGCACCGGCCGCAGGTCGGCCAGGGTCATCCGCTCCAGCGGTTGCGGCCGCTCGACCGCATATCCCTGCAGGCCCTGCACCCCAAGCCGGGTCAGCGCGGCGGCGACGTCGGCAGTCTCCACCCATTCGGCCACCACCTCCATCTGCAGCTCGCGCCCCAGTTCACTGATCGCGCGCACGGTGGCATGGCTGACCGGATCGGTATCCATGTCGCGCACGAAGGCCCCGTCGATTTTCAGGATGTCGGCCGGCAGCTGGCGCAGGTAGCCGAACGAGGACAGCCCGGAACCGAAATCGTCCAGCGCCATCCGGCAGCCACGCGCCTTCACTGCATCGATGAAGGCACGCGCCTGGCTGAGGTTGCTGATCGCAGCGGTCTCGGTGATCTCGAAGCACAGCTTGGAGGCCAGCGCGCGGTTGCGCTCCAGCAGGTCGCAGACGAAGGCGAGGAAGCCGGGCTCGGCGATCGACTGCGCCGAAACGTTGACATTGCACAGGCCCAGCTGCCGCACGTGTGCCGGGCACACCTGCAGGTGCCGGAACAGCAGGCCAAGCACGTGCCGGTCCAGCGCCACGGCCATGCCATAGCGCTCCACCGCCGGCATGAACTGGCCCGGCAGGTGCAGGCTGCCATCGCTGCCACGCATGCGCACCAGTACCTCGTAGTGCAGGTAGGAGGGATCGCCGACGCGGGCGATGCGCTGCGCATACAACACCATGCGGTTTTCGGCCATGGCCAGGCTGACGCCCTGCAGCCGCTCGGCTTCCTGGCGCCGTTCCTCCAGCGCCATGCGGTTCTCGTTGAAGCAGTGCACGCGGTTGCGGCCGGCCTGCTTGGCCGCATAGCACGCGCTGTCGGCGGCGCTCATCAGCCAGTTCACATCCGGCGCATCGGCGCTGACCTCGACCACGCCGATGCTGCAGCTCAGCTGCGGGCTGCCTTCGCTGACCGGGAACGTCGCCTGCCCCAGGTTGCGGATTACCCGCTGCAGCACGCGCTTGGCCTCGTCCTGCCCGGCATGGGCCAGGAACACGGCGAACTCGTCCGCGCCCAGCCGGCCCACCCAGTCGCCATCGCGCACCGCCGCCACCAGGTAGTCGGCGAAGCTGCGCAGCATCTGGTCGCCAGCGGCGTGACCGAAGCTGTCGTTGACCAGCTTGAAATGGTCCAGGTTGATGTAGCACAGCGCGTGCGTGCCACCTTCGCTGCGCACCTGCAGCAGCGCGCGTTCCAGCAGCCGTTCGATCTCGCGGCGATTGATCAGGCCGGTCAGCGGGTCGTGGCTGGCGTGGTGCTCGATCTCGCGCGCCAGTGCATGGTTCTGGCTGACGTCTTCGATGATGGCGAACACCGACAGGCCACCGCCGGTGCTGCGCACGCCGGTGCCGCTCCAGCGGCCCCAGACAAGGCTGCCATCGCGACGGCGGAAGCGCAGTTCGCTCGGGCGCAGCTGGCGGTCCCAATCGATGCGGCCCACCCCATCGATGACCAGCTCGCCGTCCATCAGCAGGTCGCCCAGCGACAGCTGCAGCAGCATGTCACGACGATGGTCGAGGATATCGGCCATCGCCTGGTTGGCCTCGATCACCTTGCCTTCGGCATCGAGCTTGAGCATGCCGACGTTGGCCTGGTAGAACGCCGCGCGGAAACGGCTCTCGTGTTCGGTCAGGTCCTTGCCGACGCGGCGCGCCAGGGCGACCGCCATCAGGCTGATCGCCAGCACCGACAGGCCCGCCACCATCAACGTGGCCAGCCTCACCAGCGTCGCCATCCGCAGCAGCGCCTGCGAGAACGCCTGGCTCTGCACCTTCATCCGCTGGTCCAGGTCACGCAGCTGCTGCAGGTAGCGGTCGCGTGCGGCAACGGGCACCAGGTTGCCGTCGTGCCGCAGCTGCAGTTCATCGATCAGTCGCTGCAGCGCCATCAGGTCGCCATCGGTCTGCCGCCACAACGCGCTCGCTTCGCGGAATGCACCGATGTCGCGCGCGTAGCGGAACGAGAACACCAGGCGTGGGATGTCGGCACGCGCATTGCCGCCCTGCAGGAAGCCCTGCCTGGCCTTCTCCTCGTCCGGTTCGGCCTGTTCCAGCGCCAGTCGCGCCTGCAGATCGCCCAACGGCACCTGCAGGGCCTGGCGTGCGTCGTCCAGGTCCTCGGCATCGCCACGCGCCAGGTAGCGACTGAGTGCGGCAGTGGCATCCTGCTGGCCACGCGACCAGTAGCCCTGGCCGGCGATCCAGGCAGTAGAGGCCGCCTGCAGTTCCTGGATCAGGGCGGACAGTGCGACCAGTCCGATCGCCATGCCGGTCAACAACGCAAATCGCAGTCCCAGCCCCCGGGTCATCGGCACCCGCCGGCTGTGTTGGTCCGTGCCACTCCTACCCATCCCGGATCCCCCTGAATGTGCTGCGGTGACAACCTCCTTAGGAACCGGCCCAGCCTAGGACCGGCAATGTGTGGGCCATGCGAAAAAGGGGACGGAGGGGATTAAGTCGTTCTTGGCACAGGCGCATGACCAGCCAGATACGACTTAATCCCCTCCGTCCCCTTTTTCTGTCCGCCAGCCCGGGGGCTGGCGGTGGTGTGGACGGCTGCGGGTGCGGCTTAGAAGCTGCGCGGGCCGCGCGGCTTGAAGCCGTCACGACGCGGCGGGCGACTGTCGCGGTCACCGCCGCGGTCGCCGCCATGGCCGCCCGGGCCGCCACGACGCGGGCCACCCGGACCGCCCGGGCCACGCTTGTCGAAGCGCGGCTTGAACGGGCGCGGGGCCGGGTTGGTGTCTTCACCCGGAGCCAGCGCACGCATCTGCAGCTGCTGGCCGGACACCCAGACCTTCTGCAGGTGCGACAGCACGTCCGGCGGCATCTGTGCCGGCAGGTCCAGCAGCGAGAAGTCGTCGTGGATGTCGATGCGGCCGATGAAGCGGCTTTCCAGGCCGGCTTCGTTGGCAATGGCGCCGACGATGTTGGCCGGCTTCACGCCATGCTGGTGACCGACCGAAATACGGTAGGTCTCCATGCCCTGCTCCGGTGCACCACGCGGCGGAACCTCACGGCGCGGACGCTGTTCAAAACCACCTTCGGCGTCGTCACGGCGCGGGCCACGCTCGAAGCGCGGACCCCGTTCGTTGCGGTCGAAGCGATCACCACGTTCCGGGCGGTCACCACGGTCGAAGCGCTCGCGCGGTGCGCGCTCTTCGCGCGGGGCACGCACCGGCGGCTGCAGCAGGAAAGGGGTATCGCCCTGCAGCAGCTTGGCCAGCGCGGCAGCGATCTCGATGGCCGGCACGTTCTGCTCGTTCTCGAAGCGCTCCAGCAGCTGGCGGTAGAAGTCCAGGCCACCGGCGCCGAGGGTTTCGCTGATGCGCGAGGTGAACTTGTTGATGCGGGTGTCGTTGACCGCTTCCACGCTCGGCAGCTGCATCTCTTCGATCGGCTGGCGGGTGGCGCGCTCGATCTGGCGCAGCATGCCCTTCTCGCGCGGGGTGGCGAACAGGATCGCCTCGCCGCTGCGGCCGGCACGACCGGTACGGCCGATGCGGTGCACGTAGCTTTCGGTGTCGTACGGGATGTCGTAGTTCAGCACGTGGCTGATGCGCTCCACGTCCAGGCCGCGCGCGGCCACGTCGGTGGCGACCAGGATGTCCAGCTTGCCTTCCTTCAGCATGGCGATGGTCCGCTCACGCTGGGCCTGCTGCATGTCACCGTTGATGGCGGCAGCGGCCAGGCCACGCGCCTGCAGCTTGCTGGCCAGTTCTTCGGTGCCGGCCTTGGTCCGCGCGAAGATGATCATCGCGTCGAACGGCTCGACTTCCAGGATGCGGGTCAGCGCGTCCAGCTTGTGCATGCCGCTCACCCACCAGTAACGCTGGCGGATGTTGGCCGACGTAGTGGTCTTGGCCGCGATGGTCACTTCCACCGGGTCCTGCAGGTAGGTCTGCGCGATGCGGCGGATCTGCGGCGGCATGGTGGCCGAGAACAGGGCCACCTGGCGCTGCTCCGGCAGCTTCTTCAGCACCGCTTCGACGTCGTCGATGAAGCCCATGCGCAGCATTTCATCGGCTTCGTCCAGCACCAGCGTCTTCAGCTCGGACAGGTCCAGGGTGCTGCGGTCCAGGTGATCGATCACGCGGCCGGGGGTACCGACCACGATATGCACGCCGCGGCGCAGGGCCGACAGCTGCTGGCCGTAGGGCTGGCCGCCGTACACCGGCAGCACGCGGAAGCCGGGGATCTTCGACGAATAGGACTGGAACGCCTCGGCAACCTGGATGGCCAGCTCGCGGGTCGGCGCCAGGATCAGGGCCTGGGGCTTGATCTGCTGCAGGTCGATGTTGGACAGTACCGGCAGTGCAAAGGCAGCGGTCTTGCCGGTACCGGTCTGGGCCTGGCCCAGCACGTCGCGGCCTTCCAGCATCGCCGGGATGGTGGCGGCCTGGATCGGCGAAGGGGTTTCGTAGCCGATGGCGGTGACGGCCTGCATCACGGGCTCGGACAGGCCGAGCTGCGCAAACTGCAGCGGCGCTTGGGAATCTTGGGACATGGGGAACTCCGAAGGCACTGCCGTCTTCCTGGCAGTGCGATAAAAAAGGTGATGGTCCGCGCTTTGGGCGCCCTTCTTATCGCGTGCCCTGGCGCTGCTCGGTCGGAGGAGATTTCACTCGCTCAGAGCGGAATGATACCGCATTGATGCTGAACGAGGCATACAGCTTTCCTCACAGGTGCCGTCGGGCCCGTGCTGGCGCACAATACGCGCCCTCTTCCCGGCCCGGCCGCTGGCCTGCGCCCTCTTCCCAGGAACCCCGCTCCATGCAGATTCTCGAATTCGACCTCGACGGTGACTACGTCGAACTCAAGCAGCTGCTCAAGCTGGCCGATCTGGTCACCAGTGGCGGCGAGGCCAAGATGGTCATCAGCGAGGGCCAGGTACGGGTCGACGGCGAAGTGGAACTGCGCAAGGCCTGCAAGATCCGCGCAGGCCAGGTGGTCGAATTCGCCGACAGCCAGATCCGGGTGCTGGCTGCAGGCTGATCTGAAGCTGTTCAGGCCACGCGCTGGGTCAGGTGCGAGGCAATCAGCTGCCTGAACGGTGCCACGCCCTGCGCCAGGCGCAGGCCGGCCGCACGCAGCAGGCGCGCCGGGCGACGGTCGTCGGTGTACAGGCTGGCGATCGCATTGGTGGCCTCGTACAGCGGCCGCGACGCCAGCCGATGACCACGCTGGTAGCTGGCCAGCATGCCGGCGGCGGCAATGTCGGCACCACGGCGCTGCTGCGCGACGATGCCCTGCGCCAACCGCTGTGCGCTGGCCAGGCCCAGGTTGAAGCCATGCGCGGTGACCGGATGCATGCCCACCGCGGCATCACCGATCAGCGCAGAACGCTCGCCGACGAAGCGATCCGCGTACACACCCACCAGCGGATACGCCTGCGGCGTGGCCACCGGCTGCATCCGGCCCAGGCGGTGTTCGAAGCAGGCACTGATGGCCTCACCGAAGGCTACCTCGTCCATCGCCAGCAGCGCCTCGATCTGCCGCGGCGGCAGCGTGATCACCGCCGATGCCTGGCCCTCGTTGAGCGGCAGCAGCGCCATCGTGCGGCCGTAGCCGAACCACTCCCAGGCGGTGTGGTGATGGTCGCGCTCGACCTGCATGCGGCACACCAGCATCGACTTGCCGAAGTCGCGCATCTGCGCACCGATGCCGAGCATGCGGCGGGTGGCGGAGAAGCGGCTGTCAGCGGCCACCAGCAGCCGCGCATGCAGTTGGCTGCCGTCATCGAGTTTGACCACGTGGCCCTGCGCATCGGCCTGCACGCCCAGCACCTTGCGCCCGTCGAACAGCTCCAGGCCGTCCTGGCCCTGCACGGCATCCCACGCGGCGCGACGGATCAGATGGTTGGGTACCAGCCAGCCCAGCGGCTGGCCGTCGACCTGGCTGCTGGCGAAGGTCAGCGCGAACGGCGAGCCGCCGTTCATCACCCTGGCATCGCGCAGATCAGCAATTTCAGCGTGCGGCAGGCGCTGCCACAGCCCCAGCTGCTCCATGCTCTGCCGCGAGGCATGGGTCAACGCGATCTCACGGCCATCAAAGGCGGCCTCGGCCAGCGCCTGGCGCGGCTGCACTTCGACCAGCCCGACCTGCAGGCCATTGCCCGCCAGCGCACGCGCGAAACACAAGCCCGCCGGTCCGGCGCCGACCACCACCACGTCCAACCTGCGCATGCGCGCCTCCTGCCGTTGATCCAGTCCGCGCCAGCATAGCGCCGCGCGCCTGAGCGGCCTTGATCTGGATCAGGCCGACTTACAGAAGTGCGAACACCAGCGCCAGGATCGACAACAGCGACACCAGCCACACCAGGCTGCGCACGTAGGGCACGCCCGCGGCATACAGCGGCAGATAGACCACGCGCGCCCAGAAGTAGGCCTGCGCGGCCAGCGCCGTGGTGTCGTTGCCGCGACCGGCCACGACCACTGCGATGGCGGCGGCGGCGAAGAACGGGAAGGTCTCCAGGAAGTTGGCCTGCGCACGCTGCAGGCGACCGGCCAGCGGGCTGAGCGGCTTTGCATCGCCATCGCGTGCCGAAGCATTCCACTTCATCCCGCGCTCGCGGGTGACCACCGTGGAGGTGGCGAAGATGTACACGAAGCCCAGCAGTACCGACCAGGCCAGCATCGTCAGTTCAGTTGCCATCATTCACCTCCTCAGGGTGCCGACGCGCGCAGGCTGTAACCGGCCAGGCGCCACACCTGGTCCTCGTCGAAACGAAACGAGACCAGCTCGCGCACCGGCTGTGCGCTGTTGGCGAAACGGGTCGGGAAGCTGACGTTGATGTACAGCCCTTCCGGCACTGCTGCACCGGCGCTGTACTTGACCCGGGTGATGGTCGGCTGGCCACGCCCGGCCAGCGCACCCAGGCGCGTACGCTCGGCGGCCAACTGGCTGACGAAAGCGGCCTTCGGCACCGCACGACGCGCGACGGCCGAAGCGCCATCCCACAATTCGCCGGCGCGGTTGGCGTCGACCAGCTGCGCTGCCTTCACTGCGGCGGCGCCCATTTCCGCGTCCTGTTTCTGCACCTGCGCCTGTTGAGCAGCGGTCAACGCAGGGGAACCGGCGGTAGCGGGCTTCGCAGCTGCCGGCGAGGCTGGTGCCGGGCGTGCCGGGGCCGGTGCGGGCGTGGCCGGCGCAGGGGCCTGCGCCAACACGGTCAGGGGCAGCAGGGACAGCAGCAGGAGCACGCGCTTCATGGACACCGCCGGTTTTCTGGAGAGAACCGCAGTCTACGCCAGCGCGGTGACTACGCCGTCAGCGTGCCGGAGCGTTGCCCTCCACCGCTGCCGCATCAGCTTGCGCGGCGGGCGCGGCGGTGTTCGCTGGCGGCTGCTCGGCCACCGGCGGCGGCTCCGACGGTGCCGGTGGCAGCGTCGCCACATCGATCTCCGACAGCGGGCTTTCGTCCGGGCATACCGCATCCGGGAAACCGAAGCGCTGCTTCAGGGCCTGGCCGCAGCTGTTGATCGATTCCATGTCGGCGCCGTCGCGCTTGCACTGCTGGTCGAAGGCGATCAGGAACGCGTCCTTGCGCTGCACGAAGTCATCGCCGCAGGCGCGCATCTGCTTGATCCGTTCCAGATCGTCCTGCACCGCGTTGGTGCCATCCAGGCCGTACTGGCGCAGCTCATCCGGCGTCAGCAGGCGAAGGCTGCGGTTGGGCACGGTCATCATCAGATCGGCCACGCCCACCGCCACGCCATTGCGCTGCAGGTAATCCTTCACGTTGTCGTAGACCTCGTGCAGCTCGCGGTTGAGTTCCGCGCGCGAGGTGGCCTTGGAGCTGATCCGCATCATGCGATGGATGCCGACCTTGCCCGACAGCAGGCGGTTGTCACCGGCAGCCAGCACGAACACGCAGGCGCTGTGGCAGATGGAGCCTTCGCGCACCCAGATGGTCCAGCCCGATTCACCGATGCTGTCACCGGCCACGATCGCCGACTCCACCTGGCCACCACTGGAGTCCAGGTCGAGGATGCGCTTGTGGATCTTCAGTTCGTCAGCGACCACCGCCAACCGCCACATCATTTCGGCGAAGCCCGGATTGATCTTGCCGGCGTAACGCACGCGCATCAGCCCACGCTCGGCACACGGCGCCAGGGCCTGGGTGATCTGCTCGCGCTGCAGCCCTTCCAGTTCGGCACCGTCGCCGGCATCGCCCGCATATTCCGTGCTGCAACTGACCCACGCACGCCCATTTTCCAGCTGCGCCTGCGGCCACGGCCGACCCGCCTGGCTGCGCGGTGGTGCCGGTGCCGGTGGCGCGTCGGCGGCATTGATCGAAACCATGTTCTCGCCATCACTGGCCGGCGCCCGCGCTGCCTTGTCGGCAGCGGTCACGTTGCCCGGATTCTCCAGCTGACTGCAGCCCGCCAGGGCCAGGCACAACAGGGGCAACCAGCGGAATTTGGCGGACATCGGGCAACCGGGATTCATGGGACCAAGAGCCACAGTCTACCCGTCCAGGCCGCGCATTCAGCGCGTGGCACTGAACCCCTTCTGACCCTTGGGAAAGCGTGTCGACCAAGGTCGGCACCTACCAACAGCCTCAGGAACCTGTCGAAGGCGTGGTGGGTCCGGTGGCAGGGGTGCGAGCGGCATGGATGCCGCGACCAAGTCCCCAGGGGTGAGGGCGCTTTGCTTGCGAAGCACTGCTTCGCAAGCGCCCGAACGCACAGCCGCCAGCGGCTGGGCCGGTCTGGGGGTTCACGGCGTCCCCTGCCACCGGACCCACCACGCCATCCCACAGGAATCCCGCTTCTGCTGTTGCTGTTGCTGTTGCCGGCCAGCGGCCGGCACTACCGCGGGTCCGGGCGCAGCCCGGCGTGACCCCCTTCAGCATCCATGTCCGAATGTGGCGAGTATCCCCGCCCGCACCCGCCTAGACTGCCGCCATGGACACCGCCCTCGCCCTCGACACCGCCGCCTGCGACCGCGCCCGCCTGGCCCGCGACGCACGTTTCGACGGCGTGTTCTTCACCGCCGTGCGCAGCACCGGCATCTATTGCCGCCCGGTCTGCCCCGCACCGCCCCCGAAGCCGCGCAACATCACCTACTACCCGACCGCCGCTGCTGCCGCCGCCGCCGGCTATCGCCCGTGCCTGCGCTGCCGCCCGGAGCTGGCACCACAGGCCCAGCAGGCACTGGCCGGGCAGACCGTACAGCGCGCCCTGGCCCTGATCCACGGCGGCTTCCTGCAGGAGCAGCCGGTGGCCGATCTTGCTACGAAGCTCGGCCTCAGCGCGCGCCAGCTGCAGCGCCTGTTCGTCGAACGCCTGGGCGCGACGCCCGGGCAGATCCACGCCACCCATCGCCTGCTGCTGGCCAAGCAACTGCTGACCGAGACCACGCTGGCGGTGACCGACGTCGCACTGGCCGCCGGATACAACAGCCTGCGCCGCTTCAATACCGCATTCCTGCAGGGCTGCGGCATGGCCCCCACCGCACTGCGCCGCCAGCATCAACCGCTGGCCGCCGACGATGGCGGCCTGGTGCTGCGCCTGGGCTACCGTCCACCGCTGGACTTCCCGCGCATGCTGGCGTTCCTGCGCAAGCGCAGCCTGCCCGGCATCGAACTGATTGGCGAGGACAGCTACCAGCGCGTGCTGGGCACGCCGGAGCGCCCCACCCTGCTGCGCGTCACTGCCGACCCGAAGCGCCCGGAGCTGCGCCTGCAGCTGGGTGCGGTGGATCCGCGCCTGATCCCGGACATCGTGCGCCGCGTGCGTCGCGTGTTTGATCTGGATGCCGACCTGCAGCAGGTGCACGCCGCATTGGGTGAGGAACCCTTGCTGGCGCGCGGCATCGCCGAGCGCCCGGGGCTGCGCGTGCCCGGCGGCTGGGATGGCTTCGAAGTGGGCGTGCGCGCCGTGCTCGGCCAGCAGGTTACTGTTGCCGCCGCCACCACCTTCGCGCGGCGGCTGGTCGATGCCTATGGCGCGCACCTGCCGGGCATGTCGTCCGACTTTGATCGCCAGTTCCCGGCACCCGAGGTATTGGCCGAGGCGCCTCTGGAATCAATCGGCCTGCCGCGCAGCCGCGCCGCGACCGTGCGTGCACTGGCCACCGCCTGCGCCAGCGGCCAGCTCGACTTCGGGCCCGGCCAGGCGCTGGAAGAGTTTGTTGCCCGCTGCGTGGCACTGCCCGGCATCGGCCCATGGACCGCGCAGTACATCGCTTTGCGTGGCCTCGGCCAGCCCGATGCCTTCCCGGCCGGCGATCTTGTACTGCAGCAGGTCCTCGGCCACGCGCAGGGCCAGCGCCTGAGCGAACGCGCAACCGAAGCGCGCTCGCAACCGTGGCGTCCCTGGCGCGCCTACGCCGTGCTGCACCTGTGGCACCTGTCCGGCACATTCGTTGGAGAACCGACATGACACTGTTGTTCGATCGTTTCGACAGCCCGATCGGCGTGTTGACCATCGCCGGCGACGAGCGTGGCCTGTCACACGTGCTGTTCCCGGAGAACCGCCACCCCGCGCGCGGGCGTGATGACTGGCATTACGCACCGGATGCCTTGCCGGAAGCACGCGAGCAGCTGCTGCAGTTCCTGCACGGCGAGCGCAACAGCTTCGACCTTGTGCTGGCGCCGCGTGGTACGCCGTTCCAGCTGCGCGTGTGGCAGGCGCTGGCGCTGATTCCGTTCGGCCAGACCTGGAGCTACCTGCAACTGGCGCAACACCTGGGACAGCCCAGCGCGACCCGCGCGGTGGGCGCGGCCAACGGGCGCAACCCGTTGCCGATTATCCTGCCCTGCCACCGCGTGATCGGCAGCAACGGCGCGCTGACCGGCTTCGGTGGCGGCCTGGAAACCAAGGCGGCGCTGCTGCGGCTGGAACAACGCCAGGCCCCGCTGTTCGCCTGAACATCGGGGTCAGATCCCTTTTCCCGTGGAAAAGGGATCTGACCCCGGGCGATCCTGGCGCGCCGTGTCTTGGGCCGGTAATTGCACCGGCTTATCATGCACGGATGACTTCCGTACGCCTGACCTGTTCGCTGGCGCTGCTGCTGCCATTGGCTGCCTGCACCACTGCGCCTGCCCCTACCGCCTCCGTTCCCACGTCCGTCGCATCGGCCGCACCGCCGAAGCTGCTGCTGATCTCCATCGACGGCCTGCGCGCCGATGCGCTGGACCGCGGGCTGACCCCGAACCTGCAGCGGATGATCGACGGCGGCGTGCGCGCCCGCTGGATGACACCGTCCTATCCTTCCCTGACGTTTCCCAACCACTACACCATCGTCACCGGCCTGCGCCCGGACCACCATGGCATCGTCAACAACAGCATGGACGATGAAGCGCTGGGCCGTTTCGAGCTGAGCAACCGCGAGGCCGTCACCACCAGTGCCTGGTGGGGCGGTGAACCGATCTGGGTCGGCGCCGAGAACGCCGGCGTGCGCACCGCCACGACGTCGTGGCCGGGCAGTGAATCGGAAATCCGTGGTGTGCGCCCCAGCCAGTGGCGCATCTACGACGGCAAGGAACCGCTGGAGCAGCGTGCCGGTATCGTGCTCGACTGGCTGGCACAGACCGACGCCGATGCCCCGCGACTGACCACGCTGTACATGGAGCACGTGGACAAGGCCGGGCACAACTACGGCCCTGGGTCGAAGCAGTACGCCGACGCCATCGCACGCGCCGACCTGATCGTCGGCCAGGTGCTCGACGGCCTGCAGCAGCGCGGCCTGGCCGCCACCACCAATGTGATCGTGGTGTCCGACCACGGCATGGCCAGCGTCGCCGACGGCCACGTGATCGCCACCGAATCGATGGCCGACCCGTCCATCGCGCGCAACGTCAGCCAGGGCCAGTCGGTGGGCTTCGCGCCAGTGGCCGGTCGTGAGGCTGAGGCCGAACGCGCCCTGCTCGGCCGCCATGCGCACTACGAGTGCTGGAAGAAGGAGAACCTGCCGGCGCGCTGGCACTACGGCACGCATCCGCGGGTTCCGGCCATCGTCTGTGCGATGGATGAAGGCTGGGATGCGCTGCACCGCGAGAAGATCGCCAAGCGCGCGAAGCAGGACCGTGGCTCGCACGGCTACGACAACGCCCTGCCCTCCATGCGCGCAGTGTTCGTGGCCAGCGGCCCGTCGTTCCGCCAGGGCCTGGTGATCGACGGCTTCGACAATGTCGACGTCTACCCGCTGCTGGCCCACCTGCTGCAGGTGCCGGCCGCGCCGAACGATGGCAATCCGGAAACGCTGAAGCAGACCCTGCGCTGAATTCCCTGTAGAGCGAGCCCATGCTCGGCTGCATTACGCCAGCCGAACATGGGCTCGGCCCTGCAGGAACGTGCATAAAAAAACGCGGCGCCAGGCGCCGCGTTTTCCTTGGACCGGTCGGTCGGCCTGATCAGGCCTTGGCGACGGCCTTCTTCGCCACGGCCTTCTTCGCCGGAGCCTTGGCCACGGTCTTCTTGGCAACCGGGGCGGCGGCGCCTACGGCGACCTTGCTCGCGGTGTGCGAACGGGCGTTGCCGTAGCTGGCGTTGTAGCGCTTGCCCTTGGCGGTCTTGCGGTCACCCTTACCCATGTCTTCAACTCCTCAAGTGTGAAATCTGGTTACCCCGTACTGACACGGGTTCGGCGGGGCCGCCTTGCTGGGCGCCCCCGCGCACGATCGGAAATCCTATCACGGCGTGCCTAGTGCGCGCAGCTTGCGTCGTGCACGTGGCCGTGGTTGAGGCGCAGGTTGACCAGGTGGGCAACGCCCACCAGCAGGCCGCCGATGGTCATCACCACCGCATGCGGCACCGCATTGTGGTGCAGCGGGTCGTACAGCACGCCGGCCCACAGCGCGACCAGGCCGGGGATCAGGAAGCCGAGCGCACGCAGCGCACCGTGGCGGCGATAGCCCCAGACCAGGCTGAACAGCCCGAGCAGGGTCACGAACACCACCAGCGCCTGTTCCACGCCATCGCTCAGCCAGAACGACAGGCCCAGCGACGGCGCCGCCGCCAGCAGCACGGGGATCACCGCGCAATGCACTGCGCACAGCATCGAACCAGTGGCACCGAAACGGTCGAGCAGGTGGCGCAGGCGTGAGGACAGGGACATGACTTCCAGCAGGGTCGGCGAATCGTTATGGAATAATATAACATCCCTCTCCGAACCGCACGGTTTTCCCTCCCCCTGTCCCCTCGACGGGATTCGTGCGCCCTGCGATTGATACATTGTAACAAAGGACCTGCCCATGCCCGCCCACACCCCTCGGCTCAAGCCGCATTCCCTGGCCCTGGCCCTCGCCGCCCTGTTGCCGTCCGTCGCCTTTGCAGCCGGCCAGGACACCTCCCACCGTGACCGCCACCTGACCGAACTCTCCTCGGTACAGGTCACCGCGTCGCCGCTGCAGGGCGATGCCGAATCCCTGGCGCGCCCGGTGGACGTGCTGGCCGGTGAGCGCCTGGACGAGCAGAAGGCCGGCACCCTGGGCGATACCGTGGCCAAGCTGCCCGGCGTACAGAGCACCTTCTTCGGCCCCGGCGTCGGCCGCCCGATCATCCGCGGCCAGGAAGGCCCGCGCGTTGCCGTGCTGTCCAACGGCATGGGCAACATGGACGCCTCCACGGTCAGCGCCGACCATGCCACCAGCATCGAGCCGTTCCTGGCCGACCAGATCGAAGTGCTGAAGGGTCCGGCCACGCTGCTGTTCGGCAGCGGCGCCATCGGTGGTGCGGTCAATGTGGTGGATGGCCGCATCGCGCGCGAACTGCCGGAGCGCCCGCTCAGCGGCCGCGCCGAGCTGCGCGGCAACTCGGTGAACAATGAGCGCAGCGGCATGTTCCGCCTTGATGGTGTCAGCGGCAATGTCGTGCTGCACGTGGATGGCCTGGTGCGCAATGGCGACGACTACCGCATTCCCGGCTACGCGGTGATCGACAGCCTTGAAGACCACCATGACCACGATCACGACCATGATCACGATGCAGCCGAGGGCGAAGAACCGCGCCGCGGCCGCCTGGACAACAGTTCGATCCGCACCCGCGCCGGCGGCGTCGGCGCAACGTGGCTGGGCGACGGTGGTTACTTCGGTGTGTCGGCCAGCACCTATCGCACCAACTACGGCATTCCCAACGGCGCGCACGTGCATGCCGATGGTGATGACCATGGCCATGACCACGGTCACGACCACGGCGATGAAGAGGAAGGCGGCGACGAGCATGACGTGCGCATCGACATGGTGCAGAACCGCTTCGAGACCAAGGCCGGCATCTACAACCCGGTCTCGTTCCTGAAGAACATCAACGCACGCGTGGCTTACACCGACTACGAGCACGTGGAGCTGGAGGCCGGCACGCCGTCGACGCGCTTCACCAACCGTGGTATCGAAGCGCGCCTGGAAGCCGTGCAGCAGCAGATCGGCGGCTGGGACGGCGCGTTCGGCCTGCAGTTCGGCAACAGCGATTTCGGCGCCAAGGGCGAAGAGGCGTTCGTACCGGATACCGGCACCAGGAACATCGGCCTGTTCGTGCTGCAGGAAAAGCAGTTCGGCCCGTTCAAGCTGGAACTGGGTGGCCGCCACGACCAGGTCAAGCTGGACCCGACCGGTGACTACCGTCGCCGCACGTTCGGTGCCACCAACCTGTCTGCCGCCGGTATCTGGAAGCTCAACGATGCCGTTGACCTGCGCATCGGCGTGGACAGCTCAGAGCGTGCACCCACCAACGAAGAGCTGTACGCCGCCGGCGCGCACATCGCCACCCGCTCGCTGGAGATCGGCGACGCCAACCTGAAAACCGAGCGCGGCCAGCGCGTCGAACTGGGCATCCATACCCACAGCGATCGCCTGGACTTCTCCGCGTCGGTCTACCAGACGAAGTTCAAGGACTTCATCTACCTCGCCGACACCGGTGTTACCGAAGGCCTGCCGGTCCGCGCCTGGACCCAGCAGGACGCGGTGTTCCGCGGCGCCGAGGCCGAAGCGCTGGTGCACCTGTTCGAGGGTGGCGCCGGTGACTGGGATCTGCGCCTGTTCGGTGACTATGTGAAGGCCAAGCTGGATGGCAGCGGCAGCCGCAACCTCGACATCGCCGTGCCGCACGGCGACCACAACCACAATTACAACGTGGAGCTGGCCAACACCGGCTACCTGCCGCGTATCGCCCCGGCCCGCGTGGGTGCCGACCTGCGCTGGTCGAAGGACGGCTGGCGCGCCTCGGTCGGTGCGGTGCGTTACAGCCGCCAGAAGGACGTTGCCCAGAACGAAGCCCCGAGCGACGGCTACACGCTGGTCGACGCGCACCTGGCCTACCGCTGGGATCGCAACGCGGGCAACAGCTACGAGGTGTTCCTGGATGGCAGCAACCTGACCAACCGCGAAGTGCGCCCGCATACCTCGCTGCTGCGCGACTACTCGCCGCTGCCAGGCCGTGGAGTCGCATTCGGGATCCGCGCGTTCTTCTGATCGCGCAAGGCGGGGTCGGATCCCTTTCCGAAGGAAAGGGCTCTGGCACCACCCCATTGCACGGGGGCCTTCGGGCCCCCGTTTTCATTCCGTCCCACGCCATCACGCATCCGTCACAAAGGTGTGCGTACGACAACAACCGGACAATCCCGTCACTCAAAGTCTCGCCAATCGGACACTTTTGTCCGAAAATGATCCCATGACCGCTCAACGTGCCGATGCTGCTGCCCGCCGTGCCCTCATCCTCGACGCCGCCGATCATGTCTTCGGCCAACATGGCGTCACCGCCCCGCTGGATCTGGTGGTCGAACGCGCCCAGGTGGGCCGCGCCACCCTGTACCGCAACTTCCCCGACCGCACCGCGCTGATCCAGGCGCTGCTGCAGCGCACGGTCGACCGCATCCGGCGCCAGGTCGAACAGCTCGGTGACCGCGATGACGCCCTGTTCGAGGTGTTCGAGGGCATGGCCCAGCGCATCATCGATTCGCCGGCACTGGCCGATTACTGGCGTGCGGTTGATTCGGACGTGCCGTCCATGCGCGCCGCGCGCGAGACCGTGCGCGACCTGCTGGAGGAACCGATCGCGCGCGCCAAGGCCGCCGGGCTGTGCCGTGACGACCTGGAAAAGACGGATATTTCACTGATCTCGGGCATGCTGGGTGCGGCCCTGCGCGGCAAGACCCGCGACGAGCGCGCCCAGTTGGCCGGGCGTGCCCTGCAGCTGCTGCGTGGGGGTCTCCAGGGAGCTGCCAGCGAGGCCCGTTGATGGTCCAGCCGTATCTGAAGCCGGTTCCGGATTGGGAGGAGCATGAGAAGCCGACCATGCCCGGCTCGGCGTCGATGCCCTGGCACCCGCCGTACCGGCGCGCGGCCTATGCGCTGGTATCGTTGCTGGTGGCGATCACCGGCGGCCTCGGCAATGCGCTGGTCACCGCCAACCTGCCGTTCCTGCAGGGCCAGCTGGCGCTCACTCCGACCCAGGGCAGCTGGCTGGTGGCCGCGTATGCGATGGTGAATGTCACCGCCAACCTGCTGGCCTTCAAGTTCCGCCAGCAGTACGGCATCCGCCTGTTCGCCGAGATCGGCCTGGGCCTGTATGCGGCGCTGGCGGTGCTGCACCTGTTCGTCGGCAGCTTCGAGACCACGATGCTGACCCGAGCCGCCAGCGGCTTCGCGGGTGCGGCCTGTTCCACACTGGGCACGCTGTACATGCTGCAGGCGCTGCCGCGCCGATTCACCGGCAATCTCCTGGTGGTCGGTGTCGGCCTGTCGCAGCTGGCGGTGCCGATCGCCTGGATCGTTTCACCAGGCCTGGTCGATACCGGCCAATGGCACCAGCTGTACTCCTTCGAAGCCGGCCTGGCCCTGTGCGCGTTCGCGGCAGTGGTGGTGCTGAAGCTGCCGCCGGGCATCCAGGTAAAGGCGTTCGAGCCATTGGACTTCCTCACTTTCGCCCTGCTCGCGCCGGCGGTCGCGCTGCTGGTGATCGTACTGGCGCAGGGCTACACGCGCTGGTGGCTCAACACCCCATGGCTGGGCTGGGCGCTGGTCGCCTCGATCGTGCTGTCCACCACCGCCTTCATCATCGAACACTACCGGCGCAATCCGCTGCTGCAGATCCGCTGGCTGTCGAAGCTGCCGGTGCTGCACTTCATCGTCGGCGCGTTCCTGATCCGCTTCCTGACCACCGAGCAGTCCTACGGCGTGGTCAACCTGATGCGCACGCTGGGCATGGGGCCTGACCAGATGCGGCCGTTGTTCGTAGTGATCCTGGCCGGGGTGATCGTCGGCATCGCCGGCGCCTCGCTCACCTTCGGACCGAAGCGGCTGATCGCGCAGCTGCTGATGGCGATCCTGCTGCTGGGCGCCGCCGCGTTCTTCGACCAGCACCGCACCAGCCTGGACCGGCCGCACGACTTCTACGCCAGCCAGTTCCTGGCCTCGGTCGGTGCCGGCATGTTCATGGGCCCGCTGATCATGCTCGGCATCTCCGCCGCGTTGAAACAGGGCGTCGACCACATGATCACCTTCCTGGTGACGCTGTCGATCACGCAGACCCTGGGTGGCCTGGCAGGTTCGGCGGTGCTGGGGACCTTCCAGCTGCATCGCGAGCAGCTGTATTCCAGCGCGCTGACCAGCCAGCTCGATCCGGCCGATCCGGTGGTCGCGCAACGGCTGCGCATCCAGCAGCAGCTGTACGCTGCGCAGATCACCGACCCGGTGCTGCGCAGTGCGCAGGGCAGCGCGCAGCTGGCGCAGACCACGCGCCGCGAAGCCAACGTGCGTGGCTTCAATGACGTGTTCACGCTGAGCGGCTGGCTGGCGATCGGCTTCCTGTGCTGGTTGCTGCTGCTGTCGCTGCGCACCGCCGTGCTCAAGCAATGGCGCAAGCGCCACCCCGCCCTTTCCACCGCGTCCACGCCGGCCGCGTCCCGTTGAGTCCTCCCATGCCTCCCGTCCCGCCCCGCCCCGACGACACCGACAACGTCACCCCACCGCCGCCGACCGACGCGGCGCCCGCGGCCACGCCGGTAGAACCTGCGGTCGCGCCGAAGTACCTCAAGCCCAGCGCCCGCAGCGTGGTGGTGATGGTGGTAGTGGCCTTGCTGGGCATTGCGCTGATCCTGCGCGCCTGGCACCTGTGGCCGTTCACCAGCAGCGTGAGGGTGACCGATAACGCCTATGTACGCGGCCAGATCACGGTGATGGCGCCGCAGGTCAACGGCTATGTGACCGAAGTGCTGGTGAAGGATTTCCAGCATGTGAAGCAGGGCGAGCCGCTGCTGCGCATCGATGACCGCATCTATGCGCAGCGCGTGGCCCAGGCGCAGGCGACGCTGGACAGCGCGCGCGCGGCGCTGGCCAACTCGGACCAGTCACAGGCGCAGAACCGCGCACAGATTGCCTCCGCCCGCGCCACGCTGTCGGCTGGCCAGGCCGAACTGCAGCGTTCGCGCAATGAATTGAAACGCTACGAGGAACTGGCGGCGCAGCAGCTGGTGTCCATCAACGACCGCGACAAGTTCCGCACCACCCAGGCGTCGGCACAGGCCAGCGTGCAACAGTCGCAGGCGCAGATCCGCATCGCCGAGGAAACGCTGGTGTCGACCCAGGTCGCGCGCAAGAGCCTGGAAGCGCAGGTGGAAAGCGCGCAGGCGCAGCTGGAACTGGCCCGCATCGACCTGGCCAACACGGTGATCCACGCACCACGCGACGGCCAGATCAGCGAAGCCAGCGTACGCGTGGGCCAGTACGTCGCTGCCGGTTCGCAGCTGCTGTTCCTGGTACCTGACACGTTGTGGGTGGTGGCCAACTACAAGGAAGGCCAGACCTGGGGCATGGCGATCGGCCAACCGGCGACGTTCTCGGTGGACGCGTTCCAGGGCCAGGTGCTGCGGGGCCGCGTGCAGGAGATCGCCCCAGCCACCGGGTCGGAGTTCAGCGTGCTGCGCCCGGACAATGCCAGCGGCAACTTCACCAAGGTGGTGCAGCGGCTGCCGGTGCGGATATCGATCAACAGGGATCAGAAGCTGGCAAAGCAGCTGCGGCCCGGCATGTCGGTGATCGTGCGAGTGGATACCCGGTCCAAGCCGATGGACTAGGACGCAGGCCCTGCCGCACCGGTATGAAACGGGGTCAGATCCCTTTGCCAGTGGCAAAGGGATCTGACCCCGTTTCCAAAATGCCGGCCAGCGGCCGGCCCTACCGTGCGTTAGCCGGCGCAGCGCGCGCAGAGGCCATGCACTTCCAGCGTCTGTGCCTGCGGCTGGAAGCCCAGCTCCTTGGCGCGCTTCTCCAGCTGGGTGACGATCTCGCGGTCTTCCAGTTCCACCGCGCTGTGGCAGCTGTTGCAGATCAGGAACGGCACCGAATGCGCGGCACTGCTGGGATGGTGGCAGGCCACGAAGGCATTGACCGATTCCAGCTTGTGCACGAAGCCATTGGCCATCAGGAAGTCCAGCGCGCGGTACACGGTGGGCGGGGCATCGGCGCCCACGCCCTTGCCGTTGCGCACCCATTCCAGCAGCTCGTAGGCCTTGACCGGCTTGCCAGCCTCGGCGATCAGCTTCAGCACGTTGGCGCGGATCGGGGTCAGGCGCAGCCCGCGTTCGCGCGAGACACGCTCGACCACCGCCACGAAATCCGATGCGTCGTGGACATGGTGGTGCGGGGCGGTACAGGCAGTGGCGGTCTTGGCGGGCATGCGTGTTCTCCGGTTCGGGCCTGGCAAGGATGCCTCAGGCCGTTGCTACCTTGGTGATGGCCACATCAATGCGTTTCAAGGCCTGCTCGCGGCCGGCCAGGTAAACGGTATGGGAGATGTCAGGACTGACCTGGGTGCCGGTGATCGCCACGCGCAGCGGCTGGGCGACCTTGCCCATGCCGATCTCCAGCGCTGCGGCCGCGTCGTGCAGGGCGACGCCCACCGACTCGGCGGTCCACTCCGGCAACGCTGCCAGCAGCTCGCGGGCCTTGCCCAGCGCCACCTCGGCACCGGCCTTGAGGTGCTTGGCCACCGCCGCTTCGTCGTACCCGGTCAGCGGCTGGTACCAGACCACGGCCTTCTCGGCCATTTCCTTCAGGGTCTGCACGCGTTCACGCAGGGCGATCACCACATCCTCCGGGGCCGGGCCGGCGGCCACGTCCAGGCCCAGCTTCTGCAACTGGTAGACCAGGTGCGGCACGATGGCGGCCACGTCCTCGGTCTTCAGGAAGTACTGGTTGACCCAACCCAGCTTGGCCATGTCCAGGCGCGAGGCCTTGGAATTGCAGTCCTTCACGTCGAACAGGTCGATCAGTTCCTGGCGGCTGAACAGCTCCTGGTCACCGTGCGACCAGCCCAGGCGGGCCAGGTAGCTCAGCAGCGCGTCGGGCAGGTAGCCGGCGTCCTTGTACTGCATCACGTCGGCCGCACCGGTGCGCTTGGACAGCTTGGCGCCCTGCTCGTCCAGGATCATCGGCATGTGGCCGAACTTCGGCACCGGCGCACCAATGCCCTCGTACAGGTTGATCTGGCGCGGGGTGTTGTTGATGTGGTCGTCGCCGCGGATGACCTCGGTGATGCCCATGTCCCAGTCGTCCACCACCACCGCGAAGTTGTAGGTGGGGTAGCCGTCCGGGCGGAAGATGACCATGTCATCCAGCTCGCTGTTGGCGATCTCGATGCGGCCCTTGATCAGGTCGTCGAACACCACCGTACCTTCCAGCGGGTTCTTGAAGCGGATGACGCGGTTCGGGTCGTCCTTGTACGGCAGGCCCAGTTCGCGTGCAGCGCCGTTGTAACGCGGCTTTTCCTGCCTGGCCATGGCGGCCTCGCGCATCGCGTCCAGCTCTTCGCGGGTTTCGTAGGCGTAGTAGGCCTTGCCGTCGGCGATCAGCTGCTCTGCCACTTCCCGGTAGCGGGCGACGCGGTCGGTCTGATAGATCGGGCCTTCGTCGTAGTCCAGGCCCAGCCACTCCATCGCCTCCAGGATGGCGTCGATCGCGCCCTGGGTGCTGCGTTCACGGTCGGTGTCCTCGATGCGCAGCACGAACTCGCCGCCACGGTGGCGGGCCTCCAGCCAGCAGTACAGCGCGGTGCGGGCACCACCTATGTGCAGGTAGCCGGTGGGACTGGGGGCGAAGCGGGTGCGGCAGGTCATGGACGGCTCGAGGAACGGGAATCCCCCGATTTTACCAGCCCGCCGCCCCCGACGGAAAAAGGGGACGGAGGGGATTAAGTCGCGATTGCCCAGCCCGTGGGCACTGCAACCGGGAAACGGAGGGGAGATGCGACTTAATCCCCTCCGTCCCCTTTTACGGTTCCACCTTGCGCGGGAACGGCTGCTCGCGCATCGCGGCGTTGTAGGCGAACGAGGCGACGATGGCTGCGGCCTGCTTCAGGTCTTCCGGCTCGGCGTGGTCCCAGGTGTCCAGGTGGCTGTGGTGGACATTGGTGAAGTAGTCCAGCCGGTCCTGGATGAACTGGAAGCCCGGCAGGCCGATGCGGTCGAAGCTGATGTGGTCGGTGCTGCCGGTGTTGCGGGTCGCCACGGTGGTGGCGCCGACGTCATGGAACGGCGCCAGCCAGGCTTCGAAGATCGGCATCGCCGCCAGGTTTTCCTGGGCGTAGATGCCCCGGAAGCGGCCGGAGCCGTTGTCCATGTTGAAGTAGACCTGGAACTTGCTGTAATCGCGGGTCTTCTGCAGTGCACCGGTCGGCTCGCGCAGCGACGCCGGCAGCGCCTTCTGCGCCGGGTCGGTGGGCTCCGGGAACCGGCCGAAATGCTTGGCCACATAGGCCTGCGAGCCGATCAGGCCCTGCTCTTCGCCGCTCCACAGCGCCACGCGGATGGTGCGCTTGGGCCTGGCGCCGGTGGCCTTGAGGATGCGCATGGCCTCCATCATCACCGCCACGCCTGCGGCGTTGTCGGCCGCGCCGGTGCCGCTGTGCCAGGAATCCAGGTGCGCGCCGATCATCACCACTTCATCAGGCCTGCCGCTGCCGCGGATCTCGGCCAGCGTGTTGTAGCCGGGCCGGTCGGCATCATCGGTGAAGCGCGCGGCCACATCCACGCGCAGGCGCACGGTCTGCCCGGCCTTCAGCGCGCGCACCAGCGGGTTGAAGTGCTCGCTGATCATCGCCAGCTCGGGGATGCCGACCGGCTCGCCGGCCTTGCGCGAACCACCACCGGCAACGCGGATGATGCCGTTGTCCCAGCTGCTGATGCTGATCGAGGCCAGCGCCCCTTCTTCGACGAAGAACGCATTGACCTTGGTCGCCAGCTGCTGGCGTTCCTGGTACTCCTTGACCCGCTTGGCGCGCTCGGCGGTGGCGTCCTGGTCCTTGGGCAGGGTGAACGCCTGCAGGCCTTCCAGCGAAGTCGCGTCATGCCGATGGGAATCCGGCTCGGTGCCGCGCTTGTACTCGCGCGCCTCGCCCAGCAGCAGGATCTTGCCGCGCAGCTTGCCGCGGTACTTCTCGATGTCTTCGGGCTTCTTGATCTCGACCTGGACCAGCTCGCCTTCAACCGGGCCCTGGGTGCCAGGCGTCCACGCCTTGGGCAGTGCGTGCAGCGGCTGCACACGGTCACCCAGCATTTCCACGCTGGCCGAGGTGAACTCCCAGCCACGGCCAAAGTCATCGAACGCTTCGTCGTGGACGTTGTCCAGCTTCCATTCGTTGAACTTGCCGCGGGTCCACGCGTTGGCGCGGCCCATCGCCGGGGAGTTGGTCAGCCGCGGGCCGATGCGTTCGGTGAGATAGCTGAAGGTGTCCATCACCTGCGAACGGTGGAAGGCCTCCTGGCGGATGCGGCTGACCATGTCCAGGTCCACCGTCTCGCGCTGCTGCGCCGCTGCATTTCCACCCATCGCCAGCGCTACGGCCAGCACGCCCCACTTCAACACATCGCACCCCTGCCTTCCGGCCTGCTCATCAACCCATCGAGTCTAGCCAGCAGCGGCGCCGCGATACCGTCCCATCGGTCATGGGCGGCGCGGAAGCGTGCGAACCAGGGTTCGCCCCCACAGAAGAGTGGTTGGGTCGCATCTGCCAAACCACCTCACCCACTCCACCCCAGCCACAGCTGCGCCCGCTCCGGCAGCAGCAGCAACCAGTGCCGCCGGTCGATGCTGCTGCAGCCATACACCGCCGCATGCGCGGGCCAGTCATCGGGCAGGCCACCGATGCCGATTTCCGCAAGTGCTTCCGCCCCGGCCTTCCATGGCCGGTAGCGCGGCACCTTCCCCGCCAGCGCACCGCGTCCCTGCCGCGCGCCCTGCAACCAGGCCAGGCCCTTGCCCTGCAATCCCTCGCAGGTCACCGCGGCCAGCTGGAAGCGGACCAGACCGGGGGCGATCCGTGCCCCCGGCAGGGCCGCCAGCACGCCATGTGCCTGCAGCAGTGCATCCACTTCCAGCAGGGCCGGAATGCCCTGCCGCGCCCGTTGCCGCAATCCCTGGCGCCAGCTCATGGCGTGCTCCTTACTTCAGGTCCGCGCCAAGCGCGTACCAGTCGACCCGGCGGGTCACCCACATCGCCAGCGCCAGGATCACGAACAGCAGCAGCGATCCCATCAGCAGTGCGTTGTTCTCCGACACCAGCAGGCCATACAGCGCGCCGTACAGCACGGTCAGCAGCGCAGCGAAGCCAAGGCCGCGCTTCCAGTGGCCCAGCACGTTGGCCAGGTACACCGCCTGCAGGCCGATGCAGGCCACGGCCGAGACCAGGTAGGCCTTCCAGAACGCGATGTGCTCGGACAGGCTGATCAGCAGCAGGAAGAAGATCGCCAGCGCCAGGCCGACCATCAGGTACTGCAGCGGATGGATGCGCAGCGACTTGATCAGTTCGAACAGGATGAAGCCGACGAAGGTCAGCACCACGAACAGCACGCCGTACTTCGAGGCACGGTCGGCCTGGGTGTAGGTATCGACCGGATCGACCAGCGACACCGTCACGGCCTGCGAATCGATCGTCCCCTCGCTGCGCAGCTGGCGCTGTGCATCGGAGGCCAGCGAGGACACCGCCCAGCGTGCTTCGAAGCCCTGTGCATCGACACGCCGTTCGTTGGGCAGGAAGGCGCCGCTGAACGACGGATGCGGCCAGCTCGACCGCAGCGCGATCCGGGTGTCATCGCCCACCGGCACCACCGACAGCATGCGGCTGCCATCCAGGCGCAGCTCCAGTTCAACGGTGCTGGCGGCCAGCGCGCCGCCCTGATCCGCGGCGAAACCGCTCACCGGCGCATGCAGGCCACGTCCGATTTCGCTGGCCACGCCTACACCGGGCAGCAACCGCAGCTGCTTGCCGTCCACCCGCAGGTTCGGCGTGCCCACCAGGCCGCGCACATCGGAAACCCCCAGCGCCACATAGGGCTGGCCATAGGTGCGGCCGTTCTTCACCGGATAGTCGTCTTCGGCGAAAGTCGCCTTCAACTGGCCATTCCAGCTGTACACCGGCACCTTGAACAGGCCGACCTCGCGCTGGCTCGGCAGCATCTCGCCGCCCACCTCCAGCGACGCCGGCATCTGCAGCCAGTGGCCCTCGGTCACCTGGATCTCGGTCTTCTTGACGCCCAGCGGGTCAACCAGTTCAACCTGCTTGCGTTCCACCCACGGCACCACCCGTACCGGGCCCACCAGCTGCTGCGTGCCGGCACGGCTGTCGGCCACCCGGGCAAAGGCCTCGTCGCGGTACTGGCTGCGCTCGGTGATGACCCCGCGGATCATCATCAGCGGCACCAGCAGCAACAGGATCAGCCCGCCGACAATGGCGAACCTCAGCAGCATCTTCAGGGATTTCATGGTCCATCCTCGTTGGAGAGGGCTGCAGGATGGACCGCTGCGGTGAGCAGGGTTTGTGGCGAAGTTGAAGCGAGTGTGAAGTCAGCGGCGCGGACGCTGGCCCGGCACTGACAACGGCAGCCACAGGCTGGCCACGGTGCCACCGCCGTCGCGCGCGTCGAGGCTGGCGCGACCATCGTGCAGGCGCGCGACCTCCTGCACGAACGGCAGGCCCAGGCCGGAACTGCGCCGGCCGCTGCCCGGGCGGGCAAGCGAATAGAAGCGTTCGAACACCCGTTCGCGCGCGTAGTCGGGAATGCCGGTACCGCGATCCGCCACCTGCAGGCGCACGCCCTGCCCGTCCACCTCGGCCTGCAGTGCGATGTCCGCGCCGGGCGGTGAGAAGGCAATGGCGTTGTCGATCAGGTTGTGCAACGCCTGCCGCAGCAGATAGGCATCGCCCTGCACGCGCAGGTCGGGCGCGCTGCCGATGCTGACCTGCACGCCGGCCGCCTGCGCACGCACCTGCGCCGCCGCTGCCGCATCGGCCAGCAACGTTGGCAGCGCGATCGGATCGCGGGTCTGCAGCCAGCCGTGCTGTTCCACTTCGGCCAGCGCCAGCAGCTTGTCGATGGTCTCGGTCAGCCGCTCCTGCTGGTCGACGATGCTGCGCGCGAAATGCACGCGGTCGGCCTCGGGCAGCGGCTCCTGCAGCAGCTCGGCGGCACCGCGGATCGCCGCCAGCGGGCTCTTCATTTCATGCGTCAGTGACTGCACGTACTGTTCGACATAGGCCTTGCCCTCCAGCTTGCGGCGCATGGTTTCCAGCGCCTGGCCCAGGTCGCCGATCTCGTCGCGGCGGCGCCGTGGCGGTGGCACCGGTTCGCCGGCGCTGACCGCGCGTGCATAGCGGCTGAGCTGGCCGAGGCCGGTGGTGAGCCACATCGTCACCAGCACGCCGACCAGCGCCGACAGCCCGATCAACCAGGCGCCGCGCTCGATGATGGCGCGCTGGCTGGCGGCGATGAACGGATCGATGCTGCGGTTGGGCTGGGCCAGGCTGAGCACGCCGATCAGGGTGCGCCCATCGGCCGGGTCGTATACCGGCGCCGCCACGTGCATCACCGTATCGCCTTCTTCGCCTGGTATTTCCGGGCTGGAGCGGGCGCCGTACTCGCCACGCAGGGTGCGGTAGACATCGTTCCAGCGCGAATTGTCACGCCCGAGGTCGCGGCCCAGCGAGTCGTAGATGACGATGCCCCTGGCATCGGTGATGGTCACCCGGTAATCCAGCGATCGCTTGGGAAAACGCCAGACCATCGCCTTCAGGTCGCGCTGCCGCGCCTTGGCCAGGTTGCGGGTGAAGCTGCCGCTGCGGATGGTGCCGTCCTTGACGTCGGCGGCGGCCATCTCGGCCAGCACGTTGGCCGCATCGACCAGGGTCGATTCCATCGCCTGGCGCACACCGGGCTTCACCTCGTTGACGAATACGCGCATCACGAAGAACGCGGCGATGCCGGTGATCAGGAAGAAGCCGAGGAACAGCTTCAGTACCAGGCGCATCGGCTAGACCTCCAGCGCGTAGCCGAGGCCACGGTGGGTGCGGATCGGGTCGTCGCTGGCACCAGCCGCACGCAGCTTGGCGCGCAACGTCTTTACATGGGTGTCGACGGTGCGGTCGGCACTGTCGGCGCTGCTGTCCCAGCCCCGGTCCATCAGCTGCGCGCGGCTGAGGATGGCACCGGGGCGCTGCAGCAGCGCTTCCAGCAACGCGTACTCGTATCGGGTCAGGTCCAGCGCATGGCCGCGGAAGCGGATACGCCGGCCTTCGCGGTCGATGGCGAAGGCGCCATGTTCCTGCCAGCCCGCATCTGCGCCGGGGGCTGCCACGACCGGTGCCACGCGACGCAGGCGCGCACGCACCCGCGCCACCAGCTCACGCGGCGAGAACGGCTTGGTCATGTAATCGTCGGCGCCCAGTTCCAGGCCGAGCACGCGGTCCACTTCATCGTTGCGGGCGGTCAGGAAGATCACCGGCAGCTGCGCCGCCGGCCCGGGCTGCGCACGCAGCCGCCGGCAGACCTCGAAACCGCCCAGGTCCGGCAGGCCCACGTCCAGCACCACCACGTCGATATCGCCGGCCTGCAGCCGTTGCAGGGCCTCGCCGCCCAGCAGGCAGTGGCTGGCGGCATAGCCTTCGCTGCGCAGCGCATAGAGCACGGTTTCGGCGATGGCGGCTTCGTCCTCGACCACCAGGACATGGGCAACGGGAGCTGTCATGGCGCGCAGCATAGCCGCTGCGGCCGCCGCCCCGTACACTGCCGCCCATGAACTATCGCCACGCCTTCCACGCCGGCAACCACGCCGATGTGCTCAAGCACATCGTGCAGCTGGCCCTGATCGACAGCTTCAAGCGCAAGGACAGCCCGTTCTTCGTGCTCGACACCCACGGCGGTGCCGGCCGCTACCTGCTGGCCAGCGAAGAGAGCCGCAAGACCCTGGAGGCCGAATCCGGGATCATGCGGCTGATGGCCCAGCCCAGGCTGCCGGAGGTGGTCGAGCGCTACCTGAAGGCGGTGCAGGCCGACAACCCGGTGGGCGCGCTGACCAACTACCCGGGCTCGCCGCTGCTGAGCGCACAGGCGATGCGCGCGCAGGACCGCATGGCGGTCTGCGAGCTGCAGGAAGCCGAAACGGCCACGCTGAAGGCCCTGTTCGCCCATGACAGCCGCGTCGATGTGCGCCCCGGCGATGGCTATGCCCTGCTGCGCTCGCTGCTGCCGCCGAAGTTCAACGGCAGCAAGATCGGCCGTGGTCTTGTGCTGATCGACCCGCCGTACGAGGCCCAGGACGCCGAGTACCAGGCCGTTCTGGCCGCCCTGGCCGAGACCCTGGCGCGCTGGCCGCAGGCGACCTGCGCGGTGTGGTTCCCGATCAAGCAGCGCCGCACCATCCTGCACTTCCTGCGCAAGGCCACCGCTCTGCCGGTGAAATCGGCGATGACGATCGAGTTCCTGGTGCGCCCGGACGACTCGCCGCTGCGCCTCAACGGCAGCGGCATGCTGCTGCTCAACCCGCCGTGGCAGTTCGACCGGGTGGTCGGCCCGGCCCTGCCGGCGCTGCGCCAGCACCTGGGCGAACCGGGGGCCAGCACCCGCCTGGATTGGCTCAAAGCCCCCGAATGACGGCCTTCACGAGGCTGTACCGCCGTGAGCCTTTCGTTCACGGAATGCAGCCCCGGTGATGCCACAATCGATGGACCACCAAGGAATCACCCGGTATGGCCACTCGCAACCGCATGCCGCCCTGGCATGAGATCTTCAAGGCTCCCAGCGGCCACGAGCTGCTGATCCGCCCCATCCGCCCGGAAGATGGCGCACCGCTGCAAGCGGCGTTCAGCCTGTTCGGGCCGGAAGAAATCCGTGATCGTTTCCTGCAGGCGGTGACCGAGCTTTCGCCGGAAACCACCCAGCGCCTGACCCACCCGAATCCCAAGACCGAGATCACCCTGGTCGCAGCCGAATCCCTGCCTGCTGGCGAAGCGGTGGTCGGCGCGGTCGCCCGGGCCTCGATCATCCCCGGCACCCGTGAAGCCGAGTACGCGATCCTGATCAGCCGCTTCCTCATTGGCCAGGGCCTGGGCCGGCAGCTGATGCGCAAGCTGGTGAAGTGGGGCCGCGGCAAGTACCTGGACCGCCTGTACGGCGACGTCGCCGCCGAGAACGAGCCGATGAAACAGCTGGCCGCCTCGCTGGGCTTCAAGCCGGTCCCGCACCCGGCCGGTGCCGAAGGCCTGGTGCGGATGGTGCTGGAGCTGGACAACTGACAGATGCGCCGGGCCCCGCCCGGCGACGCCTGCCGGTAGTGCCGGCCGCTGGCCTGAACTGCGTTACCCCAACGGCACATGAGGCTGCCGGCAATCGGCCGGCACGACCCACCGGGCTTCGATCGGGCTTCTGCTAAAATCCGGGGTCCATGTCGCGTACCTCATACCCCGCCCCGCCGCTGCCGCGCGCCGGCCAGCTCCGCGCCTGGTGGCGCGCCCCCGCCTCGCCGACCGCCCTGGCCTGGTACCTTGCCCAGGCCGCGCGTGCGCACGACGCCCCGCTGCTGGTGATCGCCCGTGACAACCACGGTGCCAACCAGCTCGAAGCCGACCTGCACACCCTGCTCGGCGGCGATCCGGCCCTGCCGGTGGTCGCCTTCCCGGACTGGGAAACCCTGCCCTACGACCGCTTCAGTCCGCATCCGGACATCATTTCGCAGCGCCTGGCCGCCCTGCACCGCCTGCCCGCGCTGAAGCGTGGCCTGGTGATCGTGC
The DNA here is from genome assembly GCF_052751275.1 of Stenotrophomonas muris. NCBI lineage: Bacteria > Pseudomonadati > Pseudomonadota > Gammaproteobacteria > Lysobacterales > Lysobacteraceae > Stenotrophomonas > Stenotrophomonas muris. The sequence continues at coordinate 2,379,032 of NZ_CP199879.1, forward strand.
CGGTGCAGACCCTGCTGCAGCAGCTGGCCCCGCGCAGCTACGTGATCGGTGGCAGCTTCGACCTGAAGGTCGGCCAGCGCCTGGACCTGGAAGCCGAGAAGCGCCGCCTGGAAAGCGCCGGCTACCGCAACGTGCCGCAGGTGATGGACCCGGGCGACTTCGCTGTGCGCGGCGGCCTGCTCGACGTGTACCCGATGGGTGCCGACGAGCCGCTGCGGGTGGAACTGCTGGACGAGGACATCGACTCGATCCGTGCCTTTGACCCGGAAAGCCAGCGTTCGCTGGACAAGGTCGAGGCGGTGCACATGCTGCCCGGCCGCGAAGTGCCGATGGATGAAGCCAGCATCGCCCGCGTGCTGGCCACGCTGCGCGAGCGGTTCGATGTCGATACCCGGCGCAGTTCGCTGTACCAGGACCTGAAGTCCGGACTGGCGCCGGCCGGCGTCGAGTACTACCTGCCGCTGTTCTTCGAACGCACCGCAACCCTGTTCGACTACCTGCCCAGCGGCAGCCTGCCGGTGGTCTGTGCCGGTGCGTATGAAGCGTCCGTCGCGTTCTGGGCGCAGACTGCGGACCGCTATGAGCAGCGCCGCCATGATGTGGAGCGCCCGCTGCTGCCGCCGTCGGCGTTGTACCTGTCGCCGGAGCTGCTGCGCGAGCGCCTGAACGATGCCCCGCGCATCGAGGTGTGGGCGGCTGACCATGCGCGCATCGCCGACGCGCACGCGCTGGGCGACCAGCCGCTGCCCCCGCTGCCGGTGGCCGCGCGCGAAGCCCCCGCTGGCGATGCGCTGAAATCCTTCCTCGGCCATTATCCGGGCCGGGTACTGATCGCCGCCGATTCACCCGGCCGCCGCGAGGCGCTGCTGGAAGTGCTGCAGGCCGCCGAGCTGAAGCCGCCGGTGGTGGCCGACCTGCCCAGCTTCCTCGCCGATGATGCGCGCTTCGCGATCGCGGTGGCACCGCTGGAGGATGGCTTCGCGCTGGACGATCCGCGCATCGCGGTGCTGACCGAGCGCCAGCTGTTCCCCGAGCGCGCCGGCAGCACCCGGCGCACGCGCCGTGCCGGCCGCGAGCCGGAAGCGATCATCCGCGACCTCGGTGAACTGACCGAGGGCGCGCCGATCGTGCACGAGGATCATGGCGTCGGCCGCTATCGTGGCCTGATCGCGATGGACGTCGGCGGCATGCCCGGCGAGTTCCTCGAAATCGAATATGCCAAGGGCGACCGCCTGTATGTGCCGGTCGCCCAGCTGCACCTGATCAGCCGCTATTCCGGTGCGTCGGCGGAAACCGCGCCGCTGCATTCGCTCGGTGGCGAGCAGTGGAGCAAGGCCAAGCGCAAGGCCGCCGAGAAAGTACGCGACGTCGCCGCCGAACTGCTGGAGATCCAGGCCCGCCGCCAGGCGCGTGCCGGCCTGGCACTGCAGGTCGACCGCGCGATGTACGAGCCGTTCGCGGCCGGTTTCCCGTTCGAGGAGACCCCGGACCAGCTGGCCGCGATCGACGCCACCCTGCGCGACCTGGCCAGCAGCCAGCCGATGGACCGCGTGGTCTGCGGCGACGTCGGCTTCGGCAAGACCGAGGTGGCGGTGCGTGCGGCCTTTGCGGCCGCCAGTGCCGGCAAGCAGGTGGCTGTGCTGGTGCCGACCACGCTGCTGGCCGAACAGCATTACCGCAACTTCCGCGACCGCTTCGCCGATTACCCGCTGAAGGTCGAGGTGCTGTCGCGCTTCAAGACCACCAAGGAAATCAAGGCCGAGCTGGAAAAGGTCGCCGCCGGCACCATCGACGTGATCGTCGGTACCCATCGCCTGCTGCAGCCGGACGTGAAGTTCAAGGACCTGGGCATGGTCATCGTCGACGAGGAGCAGCGTTTCGGCGTACGCCAGAAGGAAGCGCTGAAGGCGCTGCGCGCCAACGTGCACCTGCTGACCCTGACCGCCACGCCGATTCCGCGCACGCTCAACATGGCCATGGCCGGCCTGCGCGACCTGTCGATCATCGCCACGCCGCCGCCGAACCGGCTGGCGGTGCAGACCTTCATCACCCAGTGGGACAACGCGCTGCTGCGCGAAGCCTTCCAGCGCGAGCTGGCGCGTGGTGGCCAGCTGTATTTCCTGCACAACGACGTGGAAAGCATCGGCCGCATGCAGCGCGAGCTGTCCGAGCTGGTGCCGGAGGCGCGCATCGGCATCGCCCATGGGCAGATGCCCGAGCGCGAGCTGGAAAAGGTGATGCTGGATTTCCAGAAGCAGCGCTTCAACGTGCTGCTGTCGACCACGATCATCGAGTCGGGCATCGACATCCCCAACGCCAATACCATCATCATCAACCGTGCGGACCGTTTCGGCCTGGCCCAGCTGCACCAGCTGCGTGGCCGCGTCGGACGTTCGCACCACCGCGCCTACGCGTACCTGATCACGCCCGACCGCCGCGCGATCACCCCCGACGCTGAGAAGCGCCTGGAAGCGATCGCCTCGATGGACGAGCTGGGCGCCGGCTTCACCCTGGCCACGCACGATCTGGAAATCCGCGGTGCCGGCGAACTGCTCGGCGAGGACCAGAGCGGGCAGATGGCCGAGGTCGGCTTCAGCCTGTACACCGAGCTGCTGGAGCGCGCGGTGCGCAGCATCAAGCAGGGCAAGCTGCCCGACCTTGATGCCGGCGAGGAAGTGCGTGGTGCCGAGGTCGAACTGCATGTGCCGGCACTGATCCCGGAAGACTACCTGCCGGACGTGCATACCCGCCTGACCCTGTACAAGCGTATTTCCAGCGCGCGCGACAGCGATGCGCTGCGCGAACTGCAGGTGGAGATGATCGATCGCTTCGGCCTGCTGCCGGATGCGGCCAAGCACCTGTTCGCCATCGCCGAGCTGAAGCTGAAGGCCAACACGCTGGGCATCCGCAAGCTGGACCTGGGCGAAAATGGTGGCCGCATCGTGTTCGAATCCAAGCCGAACATCGACCCGATGGCGGTGATCCAGCTGATCCAGAAGCAACCGAACCTGTACGCCATGGAAGGGCCCGACAAGCTGCGCATCAAGCACCCGCTGCCGTTGCCGGAAGACCGCTTCAACGCGGCCCGCGCCCTCCTGACCACCCTCGCCCCGGGTTGATCGCCCCCCGAACACCCCGCACCGGTCCCCACCCGGTGCGGGCGGATGACCATGTTTCCTGACGCCGTACCCGCCCCCGACCTGCTGCACGCGCACGCCTGCCTGATCGATGCCCTCTCGATGTCGCTGCAGATGCGCGACGCCTACACCCGCCATCACTGCGACCGCGTCGGCCTGTTCGCGCAGCGGCTGGCCGCGCACTGCGATCTCGACGACCAGGCCTGTGCGCAGGTCGGCCTGGCCGCGCGCTTCCACGACATCGGCAAGATCGGCATTCCCGACGACGTACTGCTGGCACCGCGCCGGCATACCGATGAGGAGCGCGCGATCATGCGCGAGCATCCGGTGCGCGGCGAGCACATCTTCCTGGCCACCGGCCGCAGCGACGCCGCGCCCGTGGCGCGGCTGATCCGCGCCCATCACGAAGCCTTCGATGGCAGCGGCTATCCCGATGGGCTGCGCGGCGAATCCATCCCGCTGGGCGCGCGCATCGTCACCATCGCCGATGCCTACGATGCGATGACCAGCGTGCGCCCGTACCGCGACGCGATGGAGCACGAAACCGCGTTGCGGATCATCGATTCGCAGTCTGGAGGGCTGGTGGATCCCTACGTGCTGCAGCGCTTCCATCGCATGCTGGCGCGGGAGCCGGAGCTGGCCTGAGATCTTCCGGAAGGTGAAACGACCCGTCGGTAGAGTCGACTGTCAGTCGACTGCTCTTCGTCCAGATCGCGAAAATCCCGCGCTGCGCGCGATAGTCGACTGACAGTCGACTCTACCAGTCGGCGCTGCGCTACCGGCCTGGAAGACAAAAGGCCCGGCATTTGCCGGGCCTTTCGCATCACGCAGTCACGGGTGATCGATTACCAGATCACCACGCGCTTGTCGTCGGCACGCACCATCGCGTCGCCGGCCTTGCACTGGAATGCAGCGGCATAGGACGGCATGTTCGACGGTGCGCCGTTGGCACGGAAGTTGGCCGGGGCGTGCGGATCGGTGTTCAGGCGGACGCGCAGCTCACCATCGGTGAAGTTGCGGCGCCACACGGTGGCCCAGTTCATGAAGAAGCGCTGGTCCTGGCTGTGGCCATCCACTTCGACATTCGCCTTCGGGTCTTCCTTCAGCGCCATCTGCAACGCGTCGTAGGCCACGGTCAGGCCGCCGAGGTCGCCGATGTTCTCGCCCAGGGTCAGCTTGCCCTTCACGAACACGCCCGGCACCGATTCATAGCCGTCGAACTGCGCGACCAGCTGGTCGGTACGCTCGGTGAAGGCCTTGCGGTCGGCGTCGGTCCACCAGTTGTCGAAGTTGCCGTTGGCGGCGAACTGGCTGCCCGAGTCGTCGTAGCCGTGCATCATCTCGTGGCCGATGACCGCACCGATGCCGCCGTAGTTCAGCGCCGGATCGGCCTTGGCGTCGAAGAACGGTGCCTGCAGGATCGCCGCCGGGAACACGATCTCGTTCTTGGTGGCGTTGTAGTACGCGTTGACGGTCTGCGGGGTCATGCCCCACTCGGTCTTGTCCACCGGCTTGCCGATCTTGTCCAGCATGTAGCGGTAGTTGAACGCACGCGCCGCCTGCATGTTGCCCAGGTAGCTGTCGCCGTTGGTCTGCAGGCCCGCCCAGTCACGCCACTTGTCGGGGTAACCGATCTTCGGGGTGAAGCTGGCCCACTTCTCCAGGGCCTTCTTCCTGGTTTCTTCGCCCATCCACGGCAGCTGCTCCAGGCGCGCCTTCAGCGCCTGCGACAGGTTTTCCACCAGGTGCTGCATGGCGACCTTCGACTCGGCCGGGAACACGGCGTCGACGTACAGCTGGCCCAGGGCCTCGCCCATGCCACCGTTGACCGACTCCAGCACGCGCTTCCAGCGCGGCTGCATTTCCTTCTGGCCACGCAGGGTGGTGCCATAGAAATCGAAGTTGGCCTTCTCGAACTGGCTGCTCAGGTACGGCGAGGCGTCGTCGATGGTGTGGAAGCGCAGGTAGGCCTGCCAGGTGCTGGCCGGCACATCGGCCAGCATCTTGTCCATTTCAGCGAAGAAGCCCGGCTGGGCCAGCGAGAACTTCTGCGCGGCCGGCACCTTGAGGGTCTCGAACAGCGCGGTCCAGCTGAAGTTCGGGGTCAGCTTGTCGGCCTCAGCCGCGCTGAGCGGGTTGTAGCGCTTGGCCGGGTCACGCATTTCGATGCGCGACATTGAGGCCTTGGCCAGGCGGGTTTCGAAGGCCATCACGGCCTTCGCCTGCTCGGCGGCCTGCGCCGCGTCCACGCCGGACAGGGTCAGCACCTGTGCGATATAGGCCACGTAGGCGTCGCGGATCTTGGCCTGCGCATCGTCGAAGTAGTAGCCCTTCTCCGGCAGGCCCAGGCCACCCTGGCCGACGTAGGCGATGACGTTGGCCGAATCCTTGTAGTCGGCATTGGCGAACAGCGAGAACAGCACGCCCTTGCCCTCGGCCTGGCTGTCGCGCAGGTACCGGGTGATGGCGGCGGTGTCGTTCAGCGCGGTGATCTTGTCCAGCTGCGGCTGCAGCGGCGCCAGGCCGGCAGCTTCGATCTTCGCTTCATCGTTGCCGGTCTTCCAGATGTCACCGATCTTCGCTTCCACCGAGCCCGCCTTGGCCTGGCTGGCGGCGGCCTGCTGCACCAGCGCGTGCTGCACTTCCAGCGAGCGCTCGCGCAGGATCTCGAAGCTGCCCCAGGTGGTCTGGTCGCCCGGCACCGGGTTGGCCTTCAGCCACTTGCTGTTGACGAAACCATTGAGGTCGGTACAGGCCGGAATGGCCGGATCGAGGTCGGCGCTGTTGAGCGAGATCAGCGGCGTCTTGATCTGCGACAGGTCGAAGGCCGGCTTGGCGTCGGCACTGGCCGCCGGGGCGGTTTCGTTCTTGCCACAGGCCGCCAGTGAGGCAGCGATGGCGATGGTCAGGCCCAGCGGGACCAGGTTGCGGACGTTCATGAGGCTCTCCTGCGGGTAATTTCACAGGGTAGCCGCGGGAGCGACGCTGGGGACCGGCCAAAGGTCACGAGCGCATGGCGCGGCTCCGTCTGCATGCCGCTATGCTCTGGCTTCCGCGATCACTGGACTTCATGACCATGGACGAAGCTGCGCTGCTGCAGGCCATCGACGCTTGTGAGTGTCTGTTCCTGGCGGGCATCGGCGAGCCGGAAGCGAATCGTCTGCGCCTGGTCGTCGAGGAAGGCCTGGTGGTCGGAAAGCCCTCCCGTGTGGAGCTCGCTCATGGACGTTCAATCGATGATGCGCGTGCGATAGAGGTGATGCCCCACTCGCAGCGTTTTGAGCTGATCTGGGACCACTACATCAGCTACGCCGTGCACAACGAGTCCTACCAGAGCTGGGACGACGCCGAAACCTGGAGCGGCAACCTGTTCCGCCGCTACAGCCGTTCGAAATTCCTCGATTATCTGGACCATGCCACCTTTGCCGATGTCAGTTACCCGGGCCCATTCACGCACTATCAGGTGATATGCCAGGAACACGTCATCGACATTGCCGCGTTGCAGCCGCCGAAGGTGCGCCGCATGGATCCCTCGTAGCTGGCTGATGCAGCCCCCATGGCTTGGCTCTACCGGGTTGCGACAGCGCCGGCCGAGCGTGGGCTCGGCTCGACAAAAGCGAAGGCCGGCTTGCGCCGGCCTTGTGCTTCTTACTTCGCCTTGCCCTGGTTGGCCACGGCTTCGGCGGCCTTGCGCGCTGCTTCCGGGTCGCCCAGGTAGCGGAACGACTGCACGGTCAGGTCGTCGTTCAGTTCGAACAGCAGCGGGATGCCGGTCGGGATGTTCAGCTCGAGGATCTCCTCGCGCGAGACATTGTTGAGGTACTTGTACAGCGCGCGCAGCGAGTTGCCGTGGGCAGTGACCAGCACGGTCTTGCCGTCCTTCAGCTGCGGCGCGATGGCGTCGTGCCAGTACGGCAGCACGCGGTCCAGGGTGGTGGCCAGCGACTCGGTGCCCGGCAGCGCGTTGCGGTCCAGACCGGCGTAGCGGCGGTCATGGATCGGGTGGCCCGGATCTTCCAGGTCCATCGGCGGCGGCGGGATGTCGTACGAACGACGCCAGACCTTGACCTGCTCTTCGCCGTGCTTGGCCGCGGTCTCGGCCTTGTCCAGCCCCTGCAGGCCGCCGTAGTGCCGCTCGTTGAGGCGCCAGGACTTGTTCACCGGCAGCCAGTCCTGCTCCAGCTCGGCCAGCGCACCCTGCAGGGTGTGGATGGCACGCTTGAGCACGGAGGTGTGGGCGACGTCGAACTGCAGGCCTTCCTCGCGCATCAGGCGACCGGCGGCGGCCGCTTCCCGGCGCCCCTGCTCGGTCAGGTCGACATCGACCCAGCCGGTGAAGCGGTTGTCCAGGTTCCACTGGCTCTGGCCATGGCGCAACAGTACGAGTTTACGGGTCACTGCAGGGTCTCCAACGCGAGGAAAGGCAGGCCGCCATTGTAGCCCGGCCGCCGCTCACCGGGCCGTGGCGCCGCCCGTGCGATGCTGTGACCGATGAATACGGTGATCGATCCCGGATGTTGGGAAGGCAGCGTCTCCGCGGCACGCGCGCAGCAGCTCCAGCTGGCCGGCCGCGTGGAGCGCCAGGACCGCCTGCCACGCGACGTCCGTTGGCTGGCCGGGCTGGATGTTGGCTTTGAAGACGACGGCGCCATCACCCGCGCCGCGGCGGTACTGCTGGACGTGGAGACGCTGAAGCCCGTGGCGCAGGAGATCGCGCGCATCCCCACGGTGATGCCCTACATCCCCGGCCTGCTCAGCTTCCGCGAGCTGCCGGCACTGCTGGCCGCGCTGGCGCTGCTGCCGCGCACGCCGGACCTGGTGTTCGTCGATGGCCATGGCATCAGCCATCCGCGCCGGCTGGGCGTGGCCGCGCATCTGGGCGTGGTCACCGACCTGCCCAGCATCGGCGTGGCCAAGTCGAAGCTGGTGGGCCGGTTCGTCGAACCGGGCGCCGAGGCCGGTGCACATGCGCCGCTGCAGGATGGCGACGAACAACTGGGCTGGGTGCTGCGCAGCAAGGTGCGCTGCAAGCCGCTGTTCGTGGCCGGCGGCCATCGGGTCAGTGCCGATACCGCGCTGGACTGGGTGCAGCGCACGCTGCGCGGTTACCGGCTGCCGGAACCGACCCGGCTGGCGGATCGGCTGGCCTCGCGACGCGACGAATGACCGCACCGGGCATTCCCCGGTGCGGCTTTCATTTTCATTCAATGATGCACGTGGCCGCGATGGCCCTGCGCGTCCTCACCGTGGTCGTGGCCTTCATGGCCCTGCTGCGCGCCGCCCTTTGCCGACGCCGGTCCAGCGCAGGCTTCACCACAGTGGTCCGCTTCGATCTGCAGCGTCACGTGTTCGATGCCGAAGTCATCGTGCAGGCGCCCGCCCAGCTCACGGCGCAGCGCATCGGCGTCGGTGCCGTCGCGCATCACGATGTGCGCGGTCAGCGCCGGCGTGCTGGAGGCCAGCGCCCACACATGCAGGTCATGCACGTCCAGCACCGCAGCATGACCGGACAGGCTGTCGCGCACCTTGGCCACGTTCATGCCCTTGGGCACGCCTTCCAGCAGCACGTTGATCGCCTCGCGCATCAGCACGTAGGTGCGCGGCAGTACCCACAGGCCGATCAGCACCGCCAGGATCGGGTCGATCGGCTTCCAGCCGGTCCACTTGATCAACAACGCACCGGCGATCACCGCCACCGAGCCAAGCATGTCCGCCCACACTTCCAGGTAGGCGCCCTTCACGTTCAGGCTCTCGCCGCTGCCGGCCTGCAGCAGGCGCATCGAGATCAGGTTGATGACCAGGCCTGCGGCGGCGATCACCAGCATGCCCGAAGATGCGATCTCCTGCGGTTCGCGGAAACGACCGATCGCCTCCCACAGGATGTAGGCGGCGACCACGAACAGCATGGCGCCGTTGATCATCGCGCCCAGCGCTTCCAGGCGTGCATAGCCGTAGGTGCGGCGCGCGTCCGGCGGGCGCCGGCTCAACCGCACCGCGACCAGCGCGATCATCAGTGCCAGTGCATCGGTGGCCATGTGTGCCGCGTCGGACAGCAGCGCCAGGCTGTTGGTCCAGAACGCGCCCACCACCTCGATGACGAGGAAGGTGGAGGTCAGGCCGAGCGCCCACCACAAGGGTTTCTCGTGGCGGATCTGGGATGGCAGGTGATCGTGGTCGTGGCCCATGGCAACAGCTCCTTTGCGATGCGGTGCAGGCTACGCCGTGCTGGCGGGGGAGACTATTACGGTGTTTATAACATTGCAGCCCAGGCGATCCCTCACCGTGCATGGCCCGGCGCTACCGGAGCGTGGCCGGCAGCGCCAGGCCTGGCCTGGCGACCGCAGCGGACCGGCGTCCGCGTGCGGTCAGAACCCGAAGCGCAGGCTGGCCCAGTACGCGCGGCCCGGTTCGTTGTAGGTCGCCGCACCGGCATCGCTGCTGTTGGCCTCGCGGAACAGGCGCTTGTCGGCCAGGTTGTTCACGCCGAAGCCGAAGCTGACCGTCTCGGTCACCCTGTAGCGCGCGCTCACGCCCCAGATGTTGTAGGCACCGCGGTCCTGCAGCGCGATCGAGGGATCGCAGCTGCCGGTGCAGCGCGGATCATTGTTGATGTTGGCGGTGGCCGGTTCCTGCTTGCCGTAGAACGTGCCGGTCAGCAGCACCGACAGCTTGTCGGTGGCCTGCCAGTCCAGCATCGTGTTGACGGTGTACTTCGGGATCACCGACAGCGGCTGGCCGGTGCTCTTGTTCTCGTTTTCCACCATGTAGGTGAAGTTGTTGCTCCATTTCAGGCGATTGCCCTGCTCGCCCAGCAGCGGGATCACCAGGTTGCCTTCAAGCCCCTGCACGATCGCCTTGGGCGCGTTCTCCCAGCGGAAGATGCGGCCCTTGGAGTCGGCGGTCAGGCCAACCTGGGTGTAGCCGGCCTGGATCTTGTCCTTGTAGTCGTTGTGGAAGTAGGTCAACGAGGCCTGCCAGCCGCTCTGCGGTGCCCACTCGATGCCCAGTTCCTTGTTCAGGCTGGTTTCCGCCTTCAGGTCCGCGTTGCCGCGCATGTAGCAACCGGCACCCAGGCTCGGCAGTGCATTCGGGCAGCCGTTGCCACGGGTGTAGTACAGATAGTCCGGATTGGACTGGTACAGGTTCGGCGCCTTGAACGCGCGGGCGATGCCGCCCTTCACCACCCAGTCGCTGTTGATGCGGAACTGCGCATTGAGGCTGGGGCTGGTGTTGTTGCCGAACTGGCTGTGGTGGTCGAAGCGCAGGCCCGGGGTGACGATCCAGCGCTCACCCAGGTAGATGTTGTCTTCGACGAACACTGCGGTGGTCTGCGCGTCGGCCTTGCCCCGCGCGCGATCGGCCGACAGCCCCGGGATACCGCCGCCGCTGCTGCTGGACTGGCTCATCGAGTACGGGTCGGTCAGGCGGCTGTCCAGGTATTCAAAGCCCAGCGTCCAGATGTTCTCGGCGCTGCCCAGCGAGGTCGGGAAGCTCACTTCGCCATCCAGCTGGTAGTTGCGCAGGCGCGAGGTCGACCAGTCGGTGCCGTTGAAGCTGCCTTCCGGGCCACCGGCCAGGCCTTCATTGATGCGCGAGTTGTTGACCGCTTCCACCGCGGCGGTCACCCGCGAGGTCACGTCGCCCCAGCGGCCGCGATGGGTGATCGCGCCGGTGTTGCGGTACATGCGGTTGGTTTCCGCTTCGCCGTCGGCCAGCGCCGCCAGGTCAACGCCGGTCGAGGTACCGGTAGTGCTGACCGCGCGGTCACCGGCGTAGATGTTGCCCTGGCGGCTGGTGCCGGCTTCGAACTCCACCACCTGGTCGGCGGTGATGTCCCAGCGCAGCAACGCGTTGACGTCGCGGTTCTTGACACCCTCGCGGCCAGCCGGCGGCACCGCGTTCGGGTTGGTGGCGTACTGGCGGTTGAGGTCCAGTGAGTCGGCGTCGGTCTTGTTGAGGTTGCCGTACAGGCGGAACGACAGGGTGTCGGTCATCGGCCCGCTCAGCTGCAGGCCGACGCGCTCGCTGCCGCCTTCGGCGCTGTGCTCGGGCACCAGGCCATACAGGTCGACCGCGCCGGTCAGGTCGCCGGTCGGGCGCTTGGTGATGATGTTGACCACGCCACCGGACGCACCGGAGCCATAGCGTGCCGCCGCAGGGCCGCGCAGCACTTCGATGCGCTCGATCATTTCCGCCGGCACCCAGTTGGTATCACCGCGGGTATTGCGCTCACCGCTACGGCCCATGCGCACGGCATCACGCGCACCGATGCGCTTGCCGTCGACCAGGATCAGGGTGTTTTCCGGGCCCATGCCACGCAGGTCGATCTGGCGGTTGTTGCCGTACTGGCCCGAGGCGCTGTTGCCGGTGAGGTTGACGCCCGGCATGGTGCGCAGCAGCTCGGCGATGTCGTTGGCCGGCGGGCGCTTGGCGATGTCCTCGGCGGTGATGGTCGAGGTACCCAGTGCCTGGCGGGCAATCTGCGAGGCGGTGACATGCACCGTGTCGATATCGGTGGCATCGGTTTCGGCCTGGGCGGTCAGGGCGCTTCCCGCCAGCAGGGCGGCAACGGCGAGCGCCAGCGGGCGCGGCGAAAGGACAACGGCAGGAGACATGATCTGGACCTTCTGGCAGGGCAACGGGGCCTCTGGCAAAGGGCTTGAGGCAACGACGAGGGGGAGGCGGAGCGTCGCTGCAGTCGCCTGCGGGCCGATCCGTGCGCGCATTCTCCCATCAATGCGAGTGATTCTCAAATGCGTTCACTCATTGCCGCCGCGGCGCCGACGTGCTTTGCGCGCCGTGCAACCCTGCATCGCGCATAAACTGACCGGCCAACCCGCCATCAACCGTGCGCCACCGCGGCCGATACCCGTGGTTTGCCGTACGCAGTCAGAGATCGACGTGGAACCACCCCAACTGGACGATGCCAGCCAACCGCTGGCCGAGGCCTGGCAGCACTGCCTGCAACAGGCCGGCCCTGCCGCCACCGCGCTGCTGCACGCCGCCGCCGCCGATGCCCCGCCGGCGCTGGCCCAACGCTTCTACGAGGTACTGCTGCAGGACGGGCGTGCACGCCGCTTCCTGTCCCACGATCAGGTCAAGCAGCGCCTGCAGCCGGCCATGCAGCGCTGGCTGGTGCAGTTGCTGACCACCAATGCCGACGGTATTGCCGGCGCCGTTGCCTCGCAGCGGGTGATCGGCGATGTGCATGCCCGGGTCGGTATTCCGGTCGACCTGGTCACCCGCGGCGCGCGCGTGCTCAAGCACGAACTGTTCGTGCGCCTGCACGACGACGCGCCCGACAGTGCCACTGCGTTCGCCGCCATCGACTGCCTCAGCGCGATCATGGACATCGCCATGGAAGGCATGACCCTGGCCTATACCCATGCACGCGAGCGCTCGACCCGCGCCGATGCTGCGTACCGGCTGTTCTCGCTGGTGCAGAACGTCGGCACCGAACGCGAACGCCAGCGCGCACTGCTGCTGGACTGGGAGAACGCCCTGCTCTACGCGCTCGCTGGCCACGTACAGGCCAGCGACAGCGCCAGCCTGGCCACTTCCGAGTTCGGCCTGTGGTTCACCCACAAGGGCATCCCCAGCTTCGGCGAGAGCAGCGAGACCCGGCAGGTCGGCCAGCTGATGGCCCGCATCGACAGCAACCTGCAGCGGGCGAGCAACGATGCCCCGGCACAACGACTGGCGGTGCTGCCGGCCATCCGCGAGGACCTGGCCGCCATCCGCACCCTGATGACGCTGCTGTTCGAGCGCATCGGCGAGCTGGATGCCGGCAGCGATGCGCTGACCAACCTGCTCAACCGCCGCTTCCTGCCTACCGTGCTGCGCCGGGAGATCGAGCTGGCCACGCGCAACCGCACGCCGTTCTCGCTGCTGCTGCTCGACCTGGATCACTTCAAGGCGATCAACGACGGCCACGGCCACGACGCCGGGGACCGCGCGCTGCAGCACGTCGCCGGCCTGCTCGGCCAGCTGACCCGCGGCAGTGACTACCTGTTCCGCTATGGCGGCGAGGAGTTCGTGGTGGTGCTGGTCGCGGCCAGCGAATCACAGGCCGCGGTGATCGCCGAAAGCCTGCGGCGGCAGATCGCGCAGTCACCGGTGGCATTGGCCAACGGCCAGGTACTGGCACTGACCGCCAGCATCGGCGTAGCCGGCCATGACGGCCACCCGGACTACGAGCGGCTGATGGCACGGGCCGATGCGGCGATGTACGAGGCCAAGCGCAGCGGCCGCAACCGCGTGGTAGTGGCCAGCGCGGACCTTGAGGAAGCACCGGGACGGCGTGCACTGCAGCGATGACGACAGGACAGGTAGAGTCGACCGCTGGTCGACTATCGCACGCAGCGCGGGATTTTTCGCACGCGGGGCGAAGAGCAGTCGACTGACAGTCGACTCTACCGACAGTCGACTCTACCGATTCGCCCGCCAGCCGATGCATTGGACGCCACCACCCGCCATGCTGCCCACCACAGCAGCGCCAGCGCCGCGATGCCTGCACCCAGCAGGCACACGGCAGGCCAGCCATGCCGGGCCTGCATCCAGGGCCCGGCAGCCGCACCGGCACCACTGCCCACTGCATAGAACAGCATGTACAACGCCACCAGGCGTCCATGCTGTTCTGCCGGTGCACGCAGCAGCAGCGCCTGGTTCGATACGTGCAGTGCCTGCCCACCGAGGTCGAGCACGATCACGCCCAGCAGCAGCAACGACAGCGACTGCGGCAGGCCCAGCAGCGGCCACCACGCGGCCAGCATCAGCAGCAACGCGCCAAGACTGACCCGACCGGCGAAACCGCGGTCCATCCAGTGCCCGACCCGCGCCGCCATCAAGGCGCCCACTACGCCGGCCAGGCCCAGTGCGCCGATGGCCGCGGTGGACCACTGCAACGGCGGCGCCGACAGCGGCAGCGGCACCGCCGCCCAGAACACGTTGAGGCCAGCAAACAGCAGCAATGCCAGCGGCCCACGCTCGCGCAGCGCGCGGTCCCGGCGCAGCATGCCCAGCATCGAACCCAGCAGTTCGCGCCAGCGCGGTGGTACCGCCGGCACCGGCACCGCCGGCAGACGCCGCCACAGCAGCACGGCCAGGGCCGCCATCAGCGCTGCCGACAGCAGATAGACCGCCCGCCAGCCGACGGTGGCCGCGACCGCGCCCGATACAACGCGCGCCAGCAACAGGCCGATGAACACGCCGCCCTGCACCACGCCCACCAGGCGCCCGCGCTGCTCGGGCGGCGCAAGCGTGGCGGTATAGGCGATCAAGCCCTGGGTCAGCGCGGTGCCCAACAGCCCGGCCAGCAGCATGCCCGACAACAGCCAACCGGCCGTGCGTGCCGCTGCCAGCCACAGCAGGGCCAGCACCAGCGCCATCAACTGCATCCGCAGCAGGCGTCGCCGGTCACCGCGATCGGCGAGCGGCAGCAGGCCCAGCAATGCCAGCACACTGCCGGCCTGGGTTGCCGCCAACACTGCGCCCGCCACGGCACGGTGCAATGCGAAGGCCTGTGCCAGCCGATCCAGCAGCGGTTGCGCGTAATAGACGTTGGCAACGCTGGCGCCGGCCGCGACCGCGAGCAGGGTCAGCAATGGGCGGGACATCGATGCGCTCATGATGTAGTTGCAATTTGAAACTTGATGCAGGCTATCGTCATTGGTTTTAAACTGCAACCACATTCGGAGGCCACAGCATGCACGCCAACAGTCCCTGCCCCGTTGCCCGCAGCGCCGACCTGCTCGGTGATCGCTGGGCACTGCTGGTGATCCGCGATGCCTTCGACGGCGTCACGCGCTTTGGCGACTTCCAGCGCAGCCTCGGCGCGGCGCGCAACATCCTCAGCGATCGCCTGCGCAGGCTGGTCGAGGCCGGCATCCTGCAACTGCAACCGGCCTCCGATGGCTCGGCCTACCAGGAATACGTGCTCACCCACGCCGGCCAGGAACTGTTCCCGCTGCTGGTCGCGCTACGCCAGTGGGGAGAACGCCATCGCTTCAGCGCCGGTGAAGCCCATTCGCAGTTGATCGAATCCAGCACGCGGCGACCACTGCCCTACATGCAGCCACACGGGCGCGACGGTCAGCCGCTGCAGGCCGCCGCCACCCGCGTGCGCAAGCTCAAGGACGACCGGCGCGGCGCCTGGTCCGCCCATTCGCGCACACCACGATCCGGCCGCGCCGGTTAGCATCGGAGGTTTCCGCCGCCGGACGCCGCCGATGCCGCGCTATCGCCCTTTCCTGCTGACCGCCCTGCTGTTGCCGCTGCTGGCCTGCGCCACAGCAACCACGCAGGCCCGCGAGGTTGCCGCGCCCGCCGACCACGTGCAGGCCGATGGCCCCTATGTATTCCGCCAGGGCGACCAGCTGCAGGCCAAGTGGATCTGCGACGACAAGGTCGAGTCGCGCTCGCTGGCCATCAACACGACGGGCACCGATATCGCGCCGCGCTGTGGCTACGAACACACCGTGCACGTGGCCGCGCCGAATGCGGCCTCGGTCTCCGTGCTGCCGGCCGCGCCGCGCATCGTCGCGCTGTCGGACATCCATGGCCAGTACGGGCTGCTGGTGCGCCTGCTGCGCGCCCACCAGGTCATCGACGCGCAGGATCGCTGGGCCCTGGGCAAGGACACGCTGGTCATCGCTGGCGATGTATTCGACCGCGGCCCGCAGGTGACCGAGGCGTTCTGGCTGCTGTACGGCCTGCAGCAGCAGGCCGCCGCCGCCGGTGGCGCAGTGCACTTCGTGCTAGGCAACCACGAAACCATGGTGCTGTACGACGACCTGCGCTACGTCAACCCGAAGTACCTGCGCAGCGCCCAGCTGCTGGGCCGCAGCTACCCGCAACTGTATGGCGCCGACTCGGTGATCGGGCAGTGGCTGCGCACCCGCCCGGTGCTGCTGAAGATCGGCGATACCCTGTTCCTGCATGGCGGCATCTCGCCCGAAGCGGTGCAGCTGGCGCTGGACCCGGCACGCACCAATGCGGCCTATCAGGCCTCTCTGGGCCTGCCCAAGGCCGAAGTGAAGGCCGACCCGGCCACCGCACCGCTGTATGACGGCAAGACCAGCCCGATCTGGTACCGCGGCTACTTCGATGGCCGCCTCGACACAGCGGGGGTACAGGCCGTGCTCGACCGCCTGCAGCTCACGCGCATCGTGGTTGGCCATACCTCGATGCCACACGTCAGCAGCTTCCACGGCGACCGCGTGATCGCCATCGACAGCAGCATCAAGAACGGCGAGAACGGCGAACTGCTGTTCATCGAGGATGGCAGGCTCAGCCGCGGCCTGCTGGACGGCTCACGGGTGCCGCTGGCACTGGGTGAGCCGGGCCTGCAGGACTGAATGGCGGGACAGCGCGACGGTGCCGGGAGGTGCCGGCGCGCTCCACCTTCACCCGGTTTGCGGCTACCCTCGGCAGCCGAGAGGCCCGCCCCGTCCACCCGCTGGGCCCGACCGTTACAGGAGCTCCCCGCGCATGCGCGTTCTGATTGCTGAAGACGACCCGGACATCGCCTCCGGCCTGTGCGCCTCGCTGCGCCGGCAGGGGCATGTGGTCGACCACGTCGACAACGGCGCGCACGCCGACGCCGCGCTGGGTTCGACCCAATACGCGCTGCTGGTGCTGGACCTGGGCCTGCCACAGCTGGATGGCCGCGACGTGCTGCAGCGCCTGCGCCAGCGCGGCGATGGCCTGGCGGTACTGGTGGTGACCGCCCGCGACGGCCTGGCCGAACGCGTGCGCGTGCTCGACCTCGGTGCCGACGACTACCTGGTCAAGCCATTCGCACTGGACGAATTCGAAGCCCGCGTGCGCGCACAGCTGCGCCGCGTGACCAGCAATGGCAACCCGGACCTGCGCATCGGCCGCCTGCGCATCGATCTGGCCGGGCATCGGGTGTGGATCGACGACCAGTCGCTGGAACTGACCGCACGCGAGTTCGGCCTGCTGTCGGCACTGGCGGTACGCGCCGAGCGCATCGTCTCGCGCGCACAGCTGGTGGAGGCGCTGTGCGACTGGGGCCAGGACCTGACCGACAACGGCCTGGACATCGCCCTGCACCGCCTGCGCCGCAAGCTGCAGCCCGGCGGCATGGGCATCCGCACCGTGCGCGGACTGGGCTACATGCTGGAAGACGCGCAGGACGACAGCGCCCCGTGATCAGTGGCCCCCCCAGCCTGCGCCGGCGCCTGCTCGCCTTCCTGGCGTTGCCGATGCTGGGCCTGCTTACCTTCAATACGATCCTGGCCTATTACGTTGCGTTGGATTATTCCAACCGCATCCACGACCGTAACCTGATCGACGACACGCACTCGTTCGCGCAGATGCTGAGCACCATGCCGGTGACCAGCGACCTGTCTCCGCAGGCGCGCTTCCTGATCGAATACGAGCCCGACGGCCATCGCTATTTCAACGTGGACAGCAGCCGCCAGGGGACACTCAGCGGCAATGCGGATTTCAGTGCCTACGCGCCTTCGCAGGAATGCACCGGCGTGGACCCCACCCTGTACGATGGCATTCTCAACGGCCAGCCGGTGCGCATGGCCACCGTCTGCACGCGTGCGATGAACGATCCGCAGGACCAGCTGGCGGTGACGGTGGCCGAAAGCATGGCCGAACGACGCCAGCGTGCGCGCGAGATCCTGATGATCATCATCCCGCTGATGACCATGCTGGCGCTGGGCACCGCCGCGCTGGTCTGGCTCGGGGTGACCCATGGCCTGCGCATCCTGACCCCGCTGAGGACCCGCCTGGCGCAGCGCCGCGGCGAACTGGCACCGATCTCCGATGCCGACGTGCCCGAAGAGATCCAGCCGCTGATCAGCACCATCGACGATCTGTTCGCGCGCCAGGCGGAAATGATCACGCTGCAGAACCGTTTCATCGCCGATGCCGCGCACCAGCTGCGCTCGCCGTTGGCCGGCATGGCCCTGCACGTGGACCAGGCACTGGCACATGGCGACCCGGACACGGTGCGCGAGGCATTGCAGCACATCCGCCGGCTCAACCAGCGCACCGCCCGGGTCAGCACCCAGCTGCTCGCACTGAGCCGGGCGCAGACCGTGCCCGATACCGTGGAGGCACTGGACCTGTGCGAGCTGGTGCCGCAGTGGGTCGGCATGCGCGTGCCCGAAGCGATCCGCGATGGCATCGATCTGGGCTACCGCGGCAGCCCCCACCCGCTGCGCGTGCTCGGCAATGGTGCCCAGCTGCAGGAAGCACTGGACAACCTGATCGACAATGCGCTGCGCTATGCCGGCCGCGATGCGACCGTCACGGTCGGCGTGCATGCGCTGGATGACAATGACGTCGAACTGTACGTGGAGGACAACGGCCCCGGCGTGCCCGAGGACGTGATGCCACGGCTGGGCGAGCGCTTCTTCCGAGCGCCTGGCACCGCAGCCAGCGGCACCGGCCTGGGCCTGGCCATCGCGCACGAAGCGGTGGAGCATTCCGGCGGCCGCCTGACCTTCCTCAACCGCGCCGGTGGGGGCCTGAAGGTCGCCATCACACTGCCGCTGCTGAAGGCCCCCTGACCCGTACCGGGGCGCTGAAAGGCTGGCGAAAATCGCGCTTGCGATCCTGACCATCCCCACTGCCGTCCCGGAGCCGCCAGGTGACCGAATCGCACGACTTCTTCCTCCCCGGTGGCCCGCAGGGCGTGCTGCTGGTCCACGGCCTGACCGGCACCCCGGCGGAAATGCGCATGCTGGGCAAGGGCCTGAACAACGCCGGCTTCACCGTACACGGCGTGCAGTTGCCCGGCCATTGCGGCACCGTGGATGACCTGCTGGCGACCACCTGGGAACAGTGGTACCAGGGCGTGGAAGATGCAGCGGCGAGCCTGCGTGGCAAGGTCGACCAGTTGTTCGTCGGCGGCCTGTCGATGGGCGCGGTACTGGCGCTGGCGCTGGCTGCACGCCGCCCCGAATGGGTGTCCGGCGTCGGCGTGTATGGCGCCACCTTCCGCTACGACGGCTGGAACATTCCCGCCGTGGCCCGCCTGTCGTTCCTGCTGCCGTGGTTCAAGCGCTTCAACATCGGCCGCGACCGCATGTTCATGGAAGAACCGCCCTATGGCCTGCGTGACGAGCGCCTGCGTGCGCAGGTCAGTGCCGCCATGCTGTCCGGCGACAGCGCCGCGGCCGGCCTGCCGGGCAACCCCTGGCACGCGCTGGCCGAGATGCGCGCCCTGAGCAACTGGACCCGCCGCCACCTGCACCAGGTCACCGCACCGTGCCTGGTGATGCACGCCCGCGAAGACGACGTGGCCAGCATGGGCAACGCTGAACTGGTGATATCGAGGGTCAGCGGTCCGAAGGAACTGGTGGTGCTGGAAGACAGCTACCACATGATCACGATCGACCGCGAACGCCGCGAGGTGATCCGCCGCAGCGCGCGTTTCTTCACCGAAATCGGTGAACGCAGCGGCGTGCTCAAGGCGGTGGCCTGAGATGGGGGCACTCGCCACGCTGCTGTGGCTGGCCAATGTGGTGCTCGATACCGGTGGCCAGCTCGCCTTCAAGGCCGCCGCCAGCGACCCGCAGGATGGCGAAGGACTGCAACGCTGGAAACACATGCTCAGCCGTCCCTGGCTGTGGATCGGCATCGCCTGCTACGTGCTTGAGTTCGTTGCCTGGATCGCGTTCCTGTCGCTGGTGCCGTTGTCCAAGGGCGTGCTGCTGGGCTCGATCAACATCGTCGCGCTGATGATCGCCGGCCGCATCCTGTTCCGCGAAAAGCTCACGCCATTGCGGGTGACCGGCATGCTGCTGGTCACGGCGGGCGTGGCGGTGGTGGGGGCCGGCTCATGAGGCGCCTGTATGTGATCGGCTTTCCCCTGCTGATGGCCTTCGACACGCTGGCCCAGCTGTGCTTCAAGTACGCCGGTGACGCCGCGCTGCCGGTCGAGGCCAACACCGCGTGGCTGCTGCGCGTACTGTCGCAGCCGTGGGTATACGGCGCGGTCCTCGGCTACGTCGGCGCGTTCTTCACCTGGATGAGCCTGCTGCGCCATGCGCCGATCGGCCCGGCGTTCGCGGCCTCGCACCTGGAGGTGATCAGTGTGCTGCTGCTGTCGGCCTGGCTGCTGAAAGAGCCGCTGACCCTGCATCACCTTGTCGGTGCGGTACTGATCGTGGCTGGCATCGTCTGCCTCGGCCGCGCCGAAGCGGATGATCCGCACAGCCCCGCCGACAGCACTTCGTGAGCGGGCTGCGATGAGCCTGTTCGCGCGCGAACTGCCGCCGACCGCTGGCCTGCCGATGCAGGCCAGCGACTTCCTTCCCGGCGGCGGCGACCTGCGCGACATCCTGGCCACCCAGCTCGGCACACCGCCGCTGCAGCTGACCTGTTCCGGCACCCACGCGCTGCTGATCGCACTGCGCACCCTGCGCAAGCGCGCGCCCAAGCGCGATACCGTGATCCTGCCCGCCTATACCTGTCCGCTGGTGCCGATCGCGGTGCACAGCCTCGGCCTGCGCGTGCAGCTGTGCGATACCCGGCGTGGCCATTTCGACTTTGATCCGGCACAGCTCTCGCGCCTGGCCGACGCACGGACGCTGGCGATCCTGCCCACCCACCTCGGCGGGCGCATCGCCGATGTCGAACGGGCCTGCGAGGTCGCACGCGGCGCCGGCGCCTGGGTGATCGAAGATGCCGCACAGGCGCTGGGCGCACGGGTCGGCAACAGCAGCGTGGGCCTGCGTGGTGACATCGGATTCTTCAGCCTGGCCGCCGGCAAGGGGCTGAGCCTGCATGAAGGCGGCCTGCTGGTCAGCCGCGATGACGAGCTGCGCGCCGCGCTGGCCGAACATGCCGCCGAACAGGTACGTTTCAGCCTGCGCTGGGAGCTGCTCCGCAGCGTGCAGCTGCTGGGTCTTGCCGCCTGTTACCGCCCCTCGCTGCTGTCGCTGGTGTACGGCAATCCGCTGCGCAGCGCCCTGCAACGCGGCGATCTGGAAGACGCGGTCGGAGACATTTTCCCGCTGGACATCCCCCAGCACCGGGTCAGCCAGTGGCGGCAGAACGTGGGCGCCCACGCTGCACGGCGGCTGCCTGCGTTCCTGCAGGCCGGGCGCCTGCGCGCACTGCAGCTGCGTGTGCAGCTGGCACAGCTGCCGGCGGTGGAGGTGGTCGATGGCCTGGCCGGCACCGGCGGCACCTGGCCGATGCTGATGCTGCTGCTGCCCAGCCAGCGCGCGCGCGATGCCGCACTGGACGAACTGTGGCCGCGCGGCCTCGGTGCCAGCCGCATGTTCATCCATGCCCTGCCCGACTACGCCTACCTGCGTGGCATCGTGCCGCAGGACGACATGCCGAACGCGCGCGACTTCGCCGCACGCATGCTGACCCTCGGCAACAGCGCCTGGCAGACCCGGGAAGAGACCGCGCAGATCCTGCGGGCGCTGGCCGCTGCGCAGCCCTGAAAGCGCGGTTTTCACGGCATCACGCCCATTCAGCACGCTCGATTCCTGAACACTTTCCCCACCCGGCGGTGCAGGCTTTCAACAGGAAAGGAACGAGAAAGGCTGCCTGCCTACATTGAGCCTGCCCCGGCATCGTGCCGGACGTTTCTTTCATCGACGGACCTGCCCATGCACTGGAGCATCCTGTGTGACTTCGATGGCACCATCAGCCTCGAAGATGTCATCGACTCGCTGCTGGAGAAGTACGGCCAGCCGGGCTGGCAGCAACTGGAAGACCAGTGGAAGGCGGGAAAGATCGGCTCGCGTGAATGCATGCAGGGCCAGGTGCGGCTGTTGAAGCTGGACCCGGCCACGCTCGACGCGCACCTGGACCAGGTGCAGATCGATCCGGGCTTCGCCGCCTTTGTCAGCCGCGCCGAACAGCTGGGCGTGCCGCTGCGCATCGTCAGCGACGGGCTGGACTATGCGATCCACCGCATCCTCGCCAACCACGGCCTGTCGCGACTGCCGGTGGTGGCCAACCACCTGCGCTGGTGCGAAGACCATTGGGAACTGGAGTCGCCCTACCAGGCCGAAGGATGCCGCAGTGGTACCTGCAAGTGCACCTGCGCCGCGCAGGCGCGTGCCGACGAAGCACCACGCGTGCTGATGATCGGCGATGGCAGCTCGGATTTCTGCGTCTCCGAAGATGCCGACTTCGTGTTCGCCAAGCGCCGCCTGATCACCCATTGCACGAAGGCCGGCATCGAGCATGCCGCCATCGATACCTTCCACGATGCAATCGCACTGTTGCCGCGCTTGCTCGATGGCAGCCTGCTGCAGCCACGTCGCCTCGACGCCAGCCCGCAGCCCGCCGCACTGCCCCTGCTGCTGGCCACCGCCTGAGCACTCCCTTCCAGGCGCGCTCCCTGTCACCCCTTTCGAACGTCCTTCACGGAACCGAACTGCATGAACATTTTTGACAAGAACGCCGACGCGGCTGCCTCCGACGCGCAGCTGCTGGCCGACGAAGCCCGCTACAGCTCCTTCGGCGACACCGTCCACTACGTCGACCCGCCGAAGATCTTCCAGCGCGGCGAAGGAAGCTACATGTTCGACGGTGCGGGCGTGCCCTACCTCGACCTGCAGATGTGGTACTCGGCCTGCAACTTCGGCTACAGCAACAAGCGCCTGAACGACGCGCTGAAGGACCAGATCGACACCCTGCCGCAGGTCGCCAGCCAGTACCTGCACCCGACCCGCGTGCAGCTGGCCAAGACCATTGCCGTGGACATGCACCAGAAGTTCGGCCTCGACGGCCGCGTGCACTTCAACGTCGGCGGCGCGCAGGCCATTGAAGATTCGCTGAAGATCGTGCGCAACGCGCGCGGCGGCAAGAGCCTGATGTTCGCCTTCGAAGGCGGCTACCACGGCCGCACCCTGGGTGCCTCGTCGATCACCTCCAGCTACCGCTACCGCCGCCGCTACGGCCACTTCGGCGAGCGCGCGATGTTCATCCCGTTCCCGTACCCGTTCCGTCGTCCGAAGGGCATGACCCCGGACGAGTATTCCGACCACTGCGTGTGGCAGTTCGAGCGCCTGTTCGAAAGCGAATACAACGGCGTGTGGGATCCCAAGGTCGGCCAGGCCGAGTACGCCGCGTTCTACGTCGAGCCGATCCAGGGCACCGGCGGCTACGTCATCCCGCCGCGCAACTTCTTCACTGGCCTCAAGCGCGTGCTGGACAAGTACGGCATCCTGATGGTCGTCGATGAAATCCAGATGGGTTTCTGGCGCACCGGCAAGCTGTGGTCGATCGAGCACTTCGGCGTTACCCCGGACGTGCTGGTGTTCGGCAAGGCGCTGACCAACGGCCTGAACCCGCTGTCGGGCCTGTGGGCGCGCGAAGAACTGATCAACCCGACCGTGTTCCCGCCGGGCTCCACCCACTCCACCTTCAACTCCAATCCGCTGGGCACCCGCCTCGGCCTGGAAGTGCTGAAGCTGGGCAAGGAAATGGATTACGAGCGCACCGTGCCGGAGAAGGGCGCGTACTTCCTGGACGGCCTGCGTGGCCTGCAGAAGCGTCACCCGGAGATCGGCGACGTCGACGGCCTGGGCCTGGCCCTGCGCGCCGAGATCTGCCAGACCGACGGCTACACCCCCAACAAGGAACTGCTGGACCGCATGGTCGACATCGGCCTGGCCGGTGACCTCCTGCACGACGGCAAGCGCATGGGCCTCGTGCTCGACGTGGGTGGCTGGTACAAGAACGTGATCACCTTCGCGCCGTCGCTGGACATCAGCTACGAAGAGATCGACCTGGCGATCACCCTGCTCGACCAGGCGCTGACCAAGGCCAAGGGCTGAGGTCGATGCGCTGCCGGTTCCCGTGCCGATGGAGATGACGTCACGCGCATCCAGCACCGCGCTGGAACCGGCCGCGCTGCTGGAGGGCTTCCTGGCCCACCCGCCGCTTGGATTCGAGGCAGGCCTGCTTCCCAGCGGCCTGCCGACCTTCCGTGCGCCGCTCGACCTGACCACCACGATGGACGACGACCTGCGCGGCAAGCTGCTTGGCTTGCCGCTGTCGCGCCTGTGGCGGCCCTGGATCACCTGGAAGACCCGCTTCGTCGGTGCCACCAGCACCGAGTACACCCCGTTGCCCGCGCACGTCGCACCAGAGGCATTGGCCGAGGACGTGACGCGTCACGCGATCGGCGATTCCCGGCTGCTGGTGGTCAAGGACCTGGCAATGGATTCGCCGCTGCTGGACGACGCGGCCAATGCACACAGCAGCGCCTTCCTGCAGGCGCTGCTGGCACGCGGCTTCGTCGAGCTGGAAGGCATGCCGCTGGCCTGGGTGGCGATCGATTTCGATTCGATCGATGGCTATCTCGGACGCCTGTCGTCCTCGCGCCGCAAGAACATCCGGCGCAAGCTGCGCTCGCGCGATGGCCTGCAGATCGACTGCATCGCCACCGGCGATCCGGCCCTCGCCGACCCGCAACTGCAGGCCGAACTGTACGCGCTGTACCTGGGCGTGTTCGCGCAGAGCGCGGTGCATTTCGACCAGCTCGACCTGCCCTACTTCCAACACCTGCTGGCCGACAGCCAGGGCCAGGGACGGATGTTCCTGTATCGCCACCAGGGCCAGTTGATCGGCTGGAACCTGTGCTACATCCACGCCGGAAAGCTGGTGGACAAGTACATCGGCCTGGCCTACCCGCAATCACGCGAGCACAACCTGTATGCGGTGAGCTGGATGCACAACCTCGAGTACGCGCTGCTGCACGGCCTGAGCCACTACGTGGCCGGCTGGACCGACTCGCGGATCAAGGCCGAGCTGGGCGCCCGCTTCACCTCCACCCGGCACGCGATCCACGCCCGCTCCCCGCTGCTGCGCGCTGCCCTGCGCAAGCTGGCCCCGTACCTGCAGGGCGAACCTGATGGAGGCGGTTGAACGATGTCGTCGCGTTTTCCGCTGATCCTGGACCTGGACGGTGGCGTACTGCCGCTGCCACAGGCGCAGACCCTGGCGCTGCCGCAGTGGCACGATCCGCTGCGCTTCGCCTGCAGCACTTCAACCCTGGACCGTTTCGCCGCTGAAGTGCTGGCACCGCTGCCGGCCCAGCTCGGCACGGTGATGCTCGGCAGTGGCGACTTCCACCACCTCAGCCTGCCGCTGCTGCGTCGCATGCGCGCGCACCAGCCGTTCCAGCTGGTGGTGCTGGACAACCATCCGGACAACATGCGTTTCCCGTTCGGCATGCACTGCGGGTCGTGGGTGAACGCGGCCAGCAAGCTGCCGCAGATCTCGCACATCCATGTGCTCGGCATCACCTCCAGTGACATCGGCCTGGGCCACGCCTGGGAGAACCATTGGCGCCCGCTGATGGGCGGGCGCCTGACTTACTGGTGCATGGATGTGGACGTGGGCTGGGGCCACCGCCTCGGCAGCGGCCGTGCATTCCGACGGTTCGAGCACCCGGAGGCACTGGTTGCCGCGTTCGCCGCCGAGCAGGCCAAGTCGCCGCAACCGACCTACCTGTCGATCGACAAGGATGTGTTCGCCGAGGACGTCGCCCGCAGCAACTGGGACCAGGGCCGCTTCCAGCTGGAACACGCACTGGTGGTGATAGAAGCGCTGCGCGCCGGCGGCCTGGTCGGCAGCGACATCACCGGCGAAGTGTCGCTGGCCAACTACAAGAGCCGCTTCAAGCGCTGGCTGTCGTCGCTGGACGGCCAACCTGACGTCAGCGCCGAGGATCTGCCGGTGTGGCAGGCACGGCACCAGCAGGTGAATCGCGAACTGCTGGCGGCGATGGCCGCCGTGCCGACCGCCTGCTGACCGCGCCGGTCGTGCCGGCCGCTGGCCGGCAACCTCATCGTTCCCAGGCTCGCCGGGATGCCGGCCAGCGGCCGGCACTACACTGGACTCCCGCCCCGGAGCCTCGCGATGCCCCAGACCGTCATCCCGCAACTGCGCATGCGCCATGCCGACACCACCCTGCCGTTCTACGTGCAGGGGCTGGGTTTCGTGGTCGACTGGGAACACCGCTTCGAACCCGGCTTCCCGCTGTTCGCCCAGCTCACCCGCGACGGCCAGACGATCTTCCTCACCGAACACAGCGGCGACTGCGAGGTCGGCGGCGCGGTGTACTTCATCGTTGAAGACGTCGACGCCCTGCACCGCGCCTTCAGTGCCGCCAACGTACCGATCGAGCAGCCACCGCACGACACCGGATGGGGCAGCCGCGAGATGCTCCTGCGTGACCCGGACGGCAACCGACTGCGCTTTGCCACCCACGTGGACTGAACGATGCGGGCTTGAGGCGGATATACGGAACATATATGCTTCATATATCCATTCCGCCAGGACCGCCCATGGGCATCGTCAACATCGATGACACCCTGCACGACCAGCTGCGCCGTGCCTGCACCGTCTCCAGCCGTTCGATCAACGCCCAGGCCACCTTCTGGATCCGGGTCGGCATGCTGTGCGAGATGAACCCCACGCTGAGCTTCCAGGACATCGTCGCCAGCGAACTGCGGGCAGCCGGGGTGCAGCCGCAGGCGCTGGCGCCCGGGCGGGCCTGACATGACGATGATCAAGCAGCCGCACGAAATCGCGTTGCTGGCCGAATCCGGGCGCCTGCTGGCGCAGGTGTTCGCCGCGCTCGACCAGCTGCCGCTGCAGGGACGCAGCACGATGGAGATCAACGACTTCGTCGAGCGCATGATCGTCGATGAGCTGCAGGCGCGGCCGGCCAGCAAGGGCCAGTACGGCTTCCCGTATGTGCTCAACACCTCGATCGACAACGTGGTCTGCCACGGCGTTCCCAGCACCACCGACGTGCTGCGCAACGGCCAGATCGTCAACCTCGACATCACCCTGGAGAAGAACGGCTACATCGCCGACTCCAGCACCACCTACCTGGTCGGTGAGGTCGACTACGCCGCGCGCAGGCTGGTGCAGGCCACCTACCAGGCGATGTGGAAAGGCATCGCTGCGGTGCGCCCGGGAGCGCGCCTGGGCGATATCGGCCACGCCATCGCCCGCCACGCGCGCAGCCACGGCTACAGCGTGGTGAAGGAATACTGCGGCCATGGCATCGGCCAGCAGATGCACGAGGAACCGCAGATCCTGCATTACGGCCATCCCAACACCGGCATGGTGCTGGAAGAAGGCATGGTGTTCACCATCGAGCCGATGCTCAACCAGGGCAAGCCGGCCATCCGTCAGCAGCCGGACCAATGGCCGGTCTACACCCGCGACGGCAAGCTGTCGGCGCAGTTCGAGCACACCGTGGCGGTCACCCGCAGCGGCGTGCGCGTGCTGACCCTGCGCCCCGGCGAAACCCCGCAGTGCGCGGTGGACGCGGCCTAGAGCGGGCGCAACAGCAGCAGCGTGGCGAGGCAGGACATGAAGACCGCCACGGCGGCATCCAGCACCCGCCAGGCGCCCGGCCTGCGGAACACCGGCTGCAACAGGCGCGCGCCATAGCCCAGCGTGCAGAACCAGGCCACGCTGGCGGCGCAGGCACCGGCGGCGAACGCCCAGCGCAGGTCACCGGGGTAGCGCGTGGACAGACTGCCCAGCAGCACCACCGTATCCAGATAGACGTGCGGGTTGAGCAGCGTGAACGCCAGGCAGGTCAGCAGTACCTGCCGTCCGCTGCCGCCCTGCGCCTCGGCGGCGGCCAGGGCACTGCCACCGCGCCACGCGCGCAGCCCCGCCCGCAGGCCATACCAGAACAGGAAGGCCGCACCACCGAAGCGCAGCACCTGCAGCAGCAGCGGCCACTGCAGCACCAGCGCGCCCATGCCGCCAACGCCAGCAAGGATCAGCGCGATATCCGCGCCGGCGCAGGCCAGCACTACCGTCCCCACATTGCGCTGCTGCAGGCCCTGGCGCAGCACGAAGGCATTCTGCGCGCCGATGGCGATGATCAGGCCGGCACCTGCGAACAGGCCGGCGGCGGTAGCGGCAATCCACATCGGGACAGGCCAGGCAGCGAGGGGACGCGCAGGGTGCGGCAAACCGCCTTGATTAGACAAACTGATTTTTCTTTATCCTGTGCAGGAAAACTGAAGAGGCACCGGCATGGACCTGGTACACCCGCAACTGGCCGCGTTTGCCGCGGTGCTGGAGGAAGGCAGCTTCGAGGCTGCGGCACGCCGCCTGTCGATCAGCCCGTCAGCACTGTCGCAGCGGATCAAGGCCCTGGAGGACAGGCTCGGGCAGGTACTGGTGGTGCGCCAGGCACCCTGCCGGCCGACCGCCGCGGGTGAAGCGCTGCTGCGCCGGGTGCGACCGATGCAGGCGCTGGAGGCCGAGGCATTGGCCGAGCTGCTACCCGAGCGTGGCAGCGACGCTGCGCGCACGCCGATCCCGCTGGCGGTCAACGATGACTCGCTTGATACCTGGTTCGTGCCGGCCATCGCCGACCTGCACCAGCGCCACGGCTATCTGTTCGACCTGCGCATGGACGACCAGGACCACACCCTGCAGCTGCTGCGCGATGGCAGCGTGCTCGGCGCGGTCACCGCCGAAAGCCAACCGGTGAAGGGATGCAACGCGCACCCGCTCGGCGCGATGCGCTACCACGCCATCGCCTCGCCCGGCTTCGCCCGCCAGTACTTCCGCGATGGCATGCAGGCCGCAACCCTGGCGCACGCACCGATGCTGGTGTTCAACCGCAAAGATGAACTGCAGTGGCGCTTCGTGCGGCGCCTGACCCGCGCGCGGCTGCAGCCGCCGCTACACTACCTGCCCTCCTCCACCGGTTTCGTCGAAGCCGCCGCGTGCGGACTCGGCTGGGGCATGGCTCCGGAAACCCTGGTCGCGCCCGCCGTGCGCGCCGGCCGCGTGGTGGTACTGGAACCCCGCCGCTGGCTCGATGTGCCGCTGTACTGGCAGCATGCCGCCGTGCGCTCAAGCACGCTGCAGCACATCACCCAGGCGCTGCGCACTGCGGCCAGAGGCACCCTTCGTTGAGGACAAACCGATGATCGCAGACCCGGGCTTCACGCTGCACGCACTACCGTTTGCGCACTTCTTCACTACTGGGACGGCATGGGCGTGATCGGCCGACGTACAAGGATGCACCGCGCGAAGGCCGCGCTGGCGCTGGCAGCCTGCCTGCCATTCGCTGCCGCCGCGCAGCCCACCAGCAACGCACCGGCATTGGACTGGGAACAGGCACGGCAACGCCTGGAGCAGGTCTCCGATGCGTTGGCCGCTGCCGACGCCGCCGTGCGCAACAAGCAGGACCTGCAGGACGCGACCCGCCTGCTGCGCCTGCCGGAGATCACCGGCGAAGTGCGCCGGCTGCAGTTCCAGAAGACGCTCACCCTGCCCCTGGGTTCGCTGGCTCCGGTGGCCGAGGCCTTTGGCATCGACTCGCCGCTGTCGTTCACCGAACGCGACTGGCGTACCCGCCCGGTGGTGACTGCAGTGCTGCCGCTGTACACCGGCGGCGTGATTCCGGCCGCGCAACGTGCGGCCAGTGCCGCCCACGAACAGGCCAGCGCCGAGCGCGAAGCACAACGCCAATCGCTGACCGTGCAGCTGGCCCAGGCCTATTTCGGCCAGCGCCTGGCCGAGCAGGCGGTGGACGTGCGCCGCGATGTGCGCGATGGCCTCAACCGCCACCTGTCCGACGCAGAGAAGCTGGAACGCGAGGGCTTCGCCACCCGCGCGCAGCGCCTGCAGGCCACCGTGGCCCGCGACAAGGCCGAGCGCGAATACCAGAAGACGGTGAACGACCTGGCCACGCTGAAGGCCGCACTGGCCACGCTGCTGCGCAGTGGCGGCGAGGTGCAGCCGGTGTCGCCGCTGTTCGTGCAGCGCGTGCCACTGGAACCGGTGGCCAGCTTCGAACGCACCGCGCAGGCGCGGCAGCCGCAGATCGCGCGCCTGCGGGCGATGGTGGCGCAGGCCGAACAGGGCGTGCGCGTGCAGCAGGCCAAGCTGAAACCACAGATCTTCGCCTTCGGCCAGTACGACTTCCGTCGCCGCGACGAGATGCTGACCGATCCGGACTGGGCGTTCGGCATCGGCCTGAAGTACACCTTCCTGTCGCCGAACTCGCGGCCGGCGCAGATCAGCGCCGCGCGTGCGCAGCAGGACCAGGCCGAAGCGGGCCTGCGCGAGGCCGAGAACCAGGTCGCGCTGGGTGTGCGCAAGGCCTGGAACGAGCTGGAAACCGCACGCCAGCAGTACGTGCTGCTCGACAGCAGCATCGCCCAGGCACAGGAAAACCTGCGCCTGCAGGAGCTGGCGTTCCGCGAAGGCCAGGCGACTTCGCTGGATGTGATCGACGCGCGGCTCGGCCTGGGTGGCGCCCGCGTCGAGCGCGCACAGGCCGCCTACCAATACGATATTGCGCTGGCACAGTTGCTGGAGATCAGTGGACAGATGGACCGTTTCGAAGAGTTCCGGCGGCGGGCGGACGAGGTGATCGACCATGAGTGATGTGCTGCACGACGATGCGACGACGCCCCCGGGCAAGCGCCGGTTGGGACCGATCCTGGCAGTGGTGCTGCTGGTCGTGGTGGTGCTCGGCCTGTGGCTGGCCTGGCGCAGCCCGGCCGACCAGATCCAGGGCATGGCCGATGCGGACACGATCAACGTGGCCGCCAAGATCACCGCGCGCGTGGCCGAACTGAAGGTGCGCGAGGGCGACCGCGTGCAGGCCGGGCAGGTGCTGTTCCTGCTCGACAGCCCCGAAGTGGCCGCCAAGGAACAGCAGGCGCACGGCGCTTTGGCCGCCGCACAGGCAGTGGCCGACAAGGCCGACGAAGGCGCGCGCAGCGAAGACATCCGCGCCGCCGAAGCGAACTGGAAGCGGGCCGAAGCCGGTGCGGCGCTGGCTGAAGCCACTTACCAGCGCGTGCAGAACCTGTTCAACGAAGGAGTGATGACCCGGCAGAAGCGTGATGAAGCGCATGCCCAGGCCACCAGTTCGCGTGAACTGGCCCGTGCCGCGCGCGCGCAGTACGACATGGCCCTGGCCGGCGCGCGCGAGCAGGACAAGCGTGCCGCGCAGGGCCAGGTGCAACAGGCACAGGGCGCGGTGGCCGAGGTCAACGCAGCGCGTGTCGAAGTGGAAGGGCGCGCGCCGGTCGCCGGCGAAATCAACAAGCGCATGGCCGACCCGGGCGAACTGGTGCCGGCCGGCTACCCGGTGTTCACCCTGGTCGACATCGACCGCATGTGGGTCGCCATGAACCTGCGCGAATCGCAGATGCAGGGCCTGAAGGTCGGCAGCAAGCTGCAGGGCAGCGTGCCGGCGCTCGGCCTGGACGGCGAATTCGAGGTCTACTTCATCAATCCGGCCGGCGACTATGCAACCTGGCGTACCACCCGCCAGTCGTCCGGCTACGACGTCCGCAGCTTCGAGGTGCGGGTGCGCCCGGTACGCCGCATCGAGGGCTTCCGCCCCGGCATGAGCGTGCTGTTCGCATGGCCCCAGCACTGAGCCCCGGCCGCGGCGGCTTCGCCGCCAGCTGGCGGCGCGAGCTGCAGTCGCTGCGCGGCAACCGCGCCGACCTGCTGCTGGTCACCGTGCTGCCGCTGCTGATGCTGGTGGTGATGGCGTGGATGTTCACGCCTTCGGTGATGCGCGACATCCCGATCGCGGTGGTCGACCTCGACCACAGCAGTGACAGCCGCCTGCTGCTGCGCATGCTCGACGCCAGTCCCGGCGTGCGCGTCGCCAGCCAGCCGGTGGACCTGGAAGACGCACGTTCGCAGCTGCGTCGGCTGGATGTGTTCGCCATCGTACTGGTGCCGCGCGATGTCACCCGGCAGGCGTTGCGTGGACGCCAGGGCACGGTGTTCGCCTATTACAACGCCACCTACATGACCACCGGCCAGTCCGCGTCGCGCGATATCGGCGACGCGGTCTCGGCCTGGAACGCGCGCCTGCTGCGCGAGCGCATCGGCCTGCAGGTCGGCCCGGGCAAGCTGCGCGCGGCACCCATCGCGGTGCAGTCGGACATTCTGTACAACCCAGCACGCAGCTACGAGCTGTTCCTGCTGCCGTTGATCTTCCCGGCGGTATTGTCGCTGGTACTGGCACTTGCAGTGGCCGGCAGCCTTGGCCGCGAGATCCGCGACGGCACCCTGCCCGCCTCGTTGGGCCGCACGCCATGGCCGGCGATTGCCGGCAAGGTCGCGCCATACATCCTGCTGTTCTCGCTGTATGGCGCGCTCGGCATCGGTTACCTGGCCTGGCTGCGCGGTGACGGCGTGGCCGGCAGCGTGCTCCTGCTGCTGCTCGCACAGCCACTGTTCTACCTTGCCACGGCCGCCTACGCGTTGTTCTTCGTCGGCGTCACCCGCGACATGGGTACCGCGCTGTCCGCAGTCGGCCTCAGCATCGGCACCGCGTTGGCCTTCTCCAGCGCCACCTTCCCGGTGCTGGACGGCCCTCTGTTCACCCGCATCTGGCATCAACTGCTGCCACTCAGCGCCTACATCAAGCTGCAGACCCAGCAGCAGTTCATCGGTTCGCCGCTGCAGGTTTCGGTGTGGCCGCTGGCCACGCTGTTGTTGATGGCGGTGGTGGCAGGAGGCGTCGGTGGCCTGCGCCTGATCGCCTTTGCGCGCACACCTGCCGCCGCACAGCCCGCAGGGGCCGACGCATGAGCGCACTCTGGCGCAGCCTGCGGCAGACCCTGATGGCAGTGCTCTGCGACCGCTACGCGATCGTGGTGATGGTCGGGGCGGTGATCCTGTACTCGTTCTTCTATCCAGCCGCCTACCGGCACCAGGTGGCCGGCAACCTGCCGGTGCTGGTGGTGGACGAAGACCACAGCGCGACCAGCCGCGAGCTGCTGCGCAAGCTCGACGCACTGCGCGTTGCGCGCGTGGTCGGTCAACCCGCGGACGTCGACAGCGCACGCCGGCAGCTGGAAGCCGGCCATGCCGAAGGGATCGTCGTGATCCCGGCCAATCTGGAGCGCGACATCCTGCGCGGCCACCCGGCCAAGCTGGTACTGCTTGGCAACGGTGCCTACCTGGGCCGCGCCAGCTGGGTGCTGGGCAGCGTGGCTGACGCGCTGGGTGCGTTCGGGCGTGATGCCGTGGTCGGCCAGGCCGCCTTCATGGGCGCACCGCAGGCACCACCGGTCACGCTTGTGCAGCGCCCCCTGTACAACACGCAGGAAGGCTATGGCAGCGCCATCGTTCCCGGCGTGGCCGAGCTGATCGTGCACCAGACGCTGCTGATGGGCATCGGCGTCCTGCTCGGCGGCCGCCGCCTCGCGCTCGGCCGGCGCCTGCGCTTCGACCTGCCGACCCTGGCCGGCATGGCACTGGGCTTCGGCCTGATCGGCCTGTTCGGTCTGTTCTGGTATGCCGGGTTCACTGCCTGGGTGCAGGACTATCCACGCGGAGGCAACCCGCTGGGCCAGCTGCTGGGTGGCACGCTGTTCATCGCGGCGACGGTGGCCTTCGGCCTGTTCGTCGGCAGCTTCTTCCGCACCCGCGAACGCGCCTTCCAGTACATCATCGCCACCTCGATCCCGCTGTTCTTCCTCGCCAACCTGTCGTGGCCCTCGGTGATGACGCCACAACCGCTGGTCTGGCTGGCGCAGCTGCTGCCGACCACCTCCGGCATCAACCTGATGGTGCGCCTGAACCAGATGGACGCCAGCCTGGCCGAAGTCAGCCACGAACTGATCACCCTCACCGTCCTGCTGCTGCTCTACGGCAGCCTCGCCACCTGGCGCCTCCTCGCAAAAAAGGGGACGGAGGGGATTAAGTCGTAAGCGGCCGGTTGGGGGGATTGCGACTTAATCCCCTCCGTCCCCTTTTCCTGCAATGAAGAACGCCGGCGCGAGGCCGGCGTTCGAGTACTGCGATGTGGAAGGGGAAAAACGGGGGCCGTCGGCGATCGATCAGCGATAGACGCGTTCGCAGCGGCGCTCGACCACGCGGTCGCCATTCTTCTGCTGGCTGTTGCCCTGGATCTGGCGGCCCGCCGCACCACCGGCAACAGCACCGGCCACGGTAGCGAGCTTCTTGCCATTGCCGCCGCCCACCTGGTTGCCCAGCAGGCCGCCGATCACCGCGCCAGTGGCCGTACCGGCGATGCGGTTCGGATCGCGCGAGTTGCGCTGCACTTCCACGTTCTTGCAGACCACGCGGCTGCCATCGTTGAATCGGCGTCCCTCATCGCGCGGACCATAGGTCTGCGCGCCGGCCACCGACGAAGCCGCCAGCAGGGTGCCCAGCACAAGCAATCGGGTCGAGGTCTTCATGGCCATCTCCTAGGTTCCGGTATGGCGCAAGTGTCCTCCCGCGGCTGGCAACCGGAAGTGAAATGCGCGTGTCCGCGGCCTCATCGGCCATTGCGCGTTCAGGAAGAAAATCCGCACCCATCACGATCAGCCAGCGTGATGGGCGCCGTCTCCCTACCGGCATTGCCCTCTGCTAGAACTCTTCCCACCCCCCGGCATTGGCCGCCAGTGTCGGCTCGATGCGCGGCGACAGCGTTGCCGCCCTGCGCACCGGGGTGGCCTTCGCGGCCACCGCAGCCAGGGCCGGACGCACGGCTGCAGCCGCCGTTGCCGCGCCGGTGCGGAACACCGAAACCGCCTCGGCCAGCAGGTTCGCCTGCTCCTCCATGGAACGCGCCGCAGCACTGGCCTCTTCCACCAGTGCCGCATTCTGCTGCGTGGTCTCGTCCATCTGCACCACCGCCTGGTTCACCTGTTCGATGCCGGAGCTCTGCTCCTGCGAGGCAGCAGAGATATCGGCCATGATGTCGGTCACGCGCCGCACGGAAGCAACGATCTCGCCCATCGTGGTGCCTGCCTGTCGGACCAGGGCCGATCCATCGGCGACCTTCCCAACCGAATCCTCGATCAGGCCCTTGATCTCCTTGGCCGCACCGGCCGAGCGCTGTGCCAGCGTGCGCACCTCACTGGCCACCACCGCAAAGCCCCTGCCCTGCTCGCCGGCACGCGCGGCTTCCACCGCCGCGTTCAACGCCAGGATGTTGGTCTGGAAGGCAATGCCATCGATGACCGAGATGATCTCGGCGATCTTCTTCGACGAGGCCTCGATGGCCGACATCGTGGTGACCACCTGGCCGACCACCTCGCCGCCCTGCGAGGCGACACCGTGCGCACCGATGGCGAGCTGGTTGGCCTGGCGGGCGTGCTCGGCGTTCTGCTTCACGGTGGAGGTCAGTTCCTCCATCGACGCCGCCGTCTCTTCCAGGTTCGCCGCCTGCTGCTCGGTGCGCCGCGACAGATCGGTGTTGCCCGAGGCGATTTCGCCTGCCGCCAGATTGATGCTGGACGCGCTGGCCTGGATGCGCCCGACGATCTGCTTGAGCTGATCGACGGTGGCATTGCAGTCATCGCGCATGCGGGCGAACACGCCGTGGAAGTCGCCCTGCATGCGTACGGTGAGGTCACCGCGCGAGATCGCCTGCAGCAGGCTCGACACCTGCACCAGGTTCTGGTCGGTGGTCTGCATCAGGCGATTGAGCCCGGCCACCATGTCGCGGAAATCGTAGGCGAAGCGATCTTCATCGCCGCGCAGGCTGAAGTCGCCCGCCGCCGCGGCCGTCGCCAGCCGGCGGATCTCGCTGTTGATCGCCGACAGGCTGGTCTTGGTCTCGTCCATTGCCTGGGTGATCGCCGCCTTCTCGCCCGGCAGCGGATCCATGTCCACCGACAGGTCGCCACGGGCGTAATGCTTCATCACTTCGATCAGCCGGTTCTGTACCTGCACGTGTGAGCCGACCAGCGCGTTGGTCTCGTGCACCATGCGCCCGTAGTCACCAGGGAAGGCACTCTCGTCCATGCGATAGCTGAGGCTGCCGGCATCGTGCTGGCGGGCCAACTCGCCCTGCGCCGCCATCACCGACTGCAACTGCGCCTGCATGCGCTGCATCGACCTGAGCAGCTGCGTGACCTCATCGTTGCCGGAGGCGTCAATGCTGTTGTCCAGCCGCCCATTGGCGATGCCGTCGGCCAGCTTCACCGCGCCTTCCAGCGGGCGGGTCAGGCTGCGGGTGATGGCCCACGCGGCCAGCGAGCCCAGTACCAGGCTCAACACGCCGAACACGATCGACAGCGTGCCGGTCCAGGATTCGGTTGAACGGTATTCCTCGCGGCTGCGCTCGGTCAGTGTCTCCTGATGCCGCAGCAGGGTCGAGATCGCTTCGTTCCACGCGGTTGCCAGCCCCTGCTCGGCAAGCAGTTCCTTGGCCGCGCCGTCGAAATCCCCGGCCTTCATGCGCTCGTGAAGATGCCGGGTGGAGGCGTCGGTGGCCTTGCGTGCCGCGTCGATTTTCGCCACCAGGGTATCGCCGGTCGCGTCGCGCGGAATCCTGATGTACCTGGCCCAGATACCGTCGTAGGTCTGCGACAGCTCCTGCGCCTTCTGATAATCCCTGTCGAAATCCTCGCCGCGCTTGATCACCATCAGGCGGCGGTGCATCAACACCGCGTTGTTGGTATCCAGCATGTCGTTCAACAGCCGCATCTTCACCATGTTGACGTCCACCACTTTCTCGAACTGGGCGGACTTCAGGTGATTTCCGTACAGCGCCAGGCCAACGATGGCCACGATGAACAGCAGCAGCAATCCAAACCCGGCACCCAGCCGGGATCCCACTCGGAGGTTGCGTAAGGCGAGCATCTCAATTCCCTTGATCATGGCCGTACGATCGATGGCGGCGCAGCGCGGGGAAACTTTATGGGTCGATATTATTGTATCGATCCAAATCTCTGGAACTGTGCAGACAGGTGTGAAGGACACACTTAATGGAGGTGGTTATTCCTGCCGGGCATATCAATGCACGAGCACATCAATCGCAGTCATCACGCATCGCTCGCGAGTCGTGACCGCGGAAACCGTCACTTGATGCACGGAGGGGGAGGATGAAGCCCATCGATCCCGGCACCCTTCTGTCCAGAGGAACAACGCGCTGCTTCGCGACTACCGTCAGGGCTGCAATCTGGCATCTGCCATCGCAGGGCCCCGACCCTTGAGTATTTCAACCCTGATGAAGGGGTCCAGACCCCATTACAATCGACTGCCACTGATCTCCCACTTATTGACCTTCAAGTCAATAAAACCGCAGTCATTGAGATTCTCGTCGCTCTGGAAGTAGGAGACGGGAAGGTCACCCCATGCTGCACGGACCCACGCGCTGCGCTGAGGCAATACGATCGAGGAGTGCATGGAAACTGCGTACTTTCTACTCATGCCTGTCCACGGAAATTGACTCCCAGGACGGGGCGACGGAAATTTCCTCAAGATACCGCTCAAGGTCTCTGAACGGAGGGACCCCTATAGCAGCGAAGGAGAACCACACGGCATCGCACTCGTCGCAGACAAATATCTGAACGCCGCGCTCCTTTACTTGAGCTTTCAACACCTCACCCTGCTCGCAACGGGGACAGATCAAACTACCCCCCACCTCACCGGAGACGCAGATACAACGTTACTGACCATCCCAGAAACGATTTTCCAGACCTTTCTTGCCGATGATACAGGAGGAGAATCTATTTCCATCACCCAGCCAGTCATCACTGACAGTGGAAGTTGAACGCGCCCGAGGGGGTCCTGCTGCCGATGGCACCAATCAATGAAGAAGAAGACTTCGGGCGAACTCTCTACCAGCTGATGGCCCTGCTATTGGCGATGGGTCACGTCGTTTTCTTCCCTGCAAACCGGCGCGCGCCACGACGGGAGTGCCGAGCACTTGACTCAGCAAAGAAGTTTGCCAAACCCCAGCATGGGTCCCCAAAGCATCCGGCGCTCAGCCATGTCCAACGCACAGGGAACAACGCTACAGTCGACATATGACGCTCATCCTGCAGATCGAAGGCTGTGCCATTCACGACATCCCCAGCCTGTATGCGGAGATCAACCGCGTGTTCATGGCCGGCGAGGACTGGCAGCTCGGGCCAAGCCTGGACGCCCTGGATGATCTGCTGCATGGCGTCCATGGCGTGTTGGCCGGCCATGAGCGGGCCACGGTGATCTGGAGTGATATCGAGCACAGCCGCGCCGCACTGGGACGAACTACCACATGCCAGTGGCTGCAGTCCAAGCTGGAAGCCCCGGGCACCTTCAACACGCGGACCATTGCGCGCCAGCTGGACGCCCTGCAACAGGGCGAGGGCCCAACCTACTTCGAGATCGTGATGGATATCTTCGCCAGCCACCGGCAGATCACCCTGGTCCCGGCCTGACCTCGTCGCTGTGCGGTACCCGCCTGCCACCGGTGGCGGCAGCCCTGTGCCCCAGCAGTTACCATGGACGGCCCTGTACCCGCTCCGTTGCCGCTGCCCTCCGGCGCGAACGGACGCCCCGGATTCACGAGCCCCATGTCCAAAGAAAAGTCCGCCGAACACACCCCGCTGATGAAGCAGTTCTTCGCAGCCAAGTCCGAGTATCCGGACCTGCTGCTGTTCTTCCGCATGGGCGACTTCTACGAGCTGTTCTACGACGATGCGCGCAAGGCCGCGCGCCTGCTCGACATCACCCTGACCCAGCGTGGCAGCTCCGGCGGCGCGCCGATTCCGATGGCCGGCGTGCCGGTACATGCCTATGAAGGCTACCTGGCGCGGTTGGTGGCGCTGGGCGAGTCGGTGGCGATCTGCGAGCAGATCGGCGACCCGGCGCTGGCCAAGGGCCTGGTCGAACGCAAGGTGGTGCGCATCGTCACCCCCGGCACCGTGACCGACGAAGCGCTGCTGGACGAACGCCGCGACACCCTGCTGATGGCGCTGTCGCGCACGAAGCAGGGCTACGGCCTGGCCTGGGCCGACCTGGCCGGTGGCCGCTTCCTGGTCAATGAAGTCGAGACCGACGACGCGCTGGAAGCCGAACTGGCCCGACTGGAGCCGGCCGAGCTGCTGGTGCCCGACGAGGAGAACTGGCCCGACTTCCTGCGCCACCGCACCGGCGTGCGCCGCCGTGCGCCGTGGCTGTTCGACGCGGACAGCGGCCGCCGCCAGCTGCTGAACTTCTTCAAGCTGCACGATCTGAGCGGCTTCGGTATCGATGACAAGCCACGTGCCACCGCCGCCGCCGGCGCCCTGCTCGGTTATGTCGAGGAAACCCAGAAGCAGCGCCTGCCGCACCTGACCTCGATCGCGATGGAAACCGCCGCCGAGGCGATCGCGATGAACGCCGCCACCCGCCGCCACCTGGAACTGGATACGCGCGTCGACGGCGATACCCGCAATACCTTGCTGGGCGTGCTCGACAGCACGGTGACGCCGATGGGCGGGCGCCTGCTGCGCCGGTGGCTGCACCGCCCGCTGCGCCTGCGCGAGGTGCTGGTACAGCGCCACCATGCGGTGGAAACCCTGATCGATCGCGGCAGCGATGCCGACATCCGCGAACAGTTCCGCCGCCTCGGCGACCTGGAACGCATCCTGACCCGCGTCGCACTGCGTTCGGCGCGCCCGCGTGATTTCTCCACCCTGCGCGATGGCCTGGGCCTGCTGCCGGCGGTGCGCGAAGTGCTGGCGCCGCTGGATTCACCGCGCCTGCAGGCACTGCATGCCGCCTTGGGCGAGCACGACGCGTGCGCACAACTGCTGGCCAGCGCCATCGCCGAAATGCCGCCACTGAAGCTGAGCGACGGCGGCGTGCTGGCCGATGGCTTCGATGAAGAGCTGGACGAGCTGCGCCGCCTGTCCACCCATGCCGACCAGTTCCTGGTTGACCTGGAACTGCGCGAGCGCGAGAGCAGCGGCATTCCCACCCTGAAGGTGGGCTACAACCGCGTGCACGGCTACTACATCGAAATCAGCAAGGGCCAGTCCGATCGCGCGCCGGTGCACTACACCCGCCGCCAGACGCTGACCAATGCCGAGCGTTACATCACCGAAGAACTGAAGGCATTCGAGGACAAGGTGCTGTCCGCGCGCGACCGTTCGCTGTCGCGCGAGAAGTACCTGTACGAGCAGCTGCTGGACACCCTCGGCGAACAGCTGGAACCGTTGAAGCAGTGCGCCGCTGCGCTGAGCGAACTGGACGTGCTGGCCGCCTTCGCCGAACGCGCGCAGGCGCTGGACTGGTCGCGGCCGGAACTTGAAACGGCACCTTGCCTGAAGATCGAGCGTGGCCGCCATCCGGTGGTCGAGGCGGTGCGCGAGCAGCCGTTCGAACCCAACGATCTGGATCTGCATCCGGACCGCCGCATGCTGGTCATCACCGGTCCGAACATGGGTGGTAAATCGACCTACATGCGGCAGAACGCGCTGATCGTGCTGCTGGCCCACATCGGCAGCTTCGTGCCGGCCAGCCGGGCGCTGATCGGCCCGATCGACCGCATCCTGACCCGCATCGGCGCCGGTGACGACCTCGCCCGCGGGCAGTCGACCTTCATGGTCGAGATGGCCGAGACCAGCTACATCCTGCACCACGCCACCGCGCATTCGCTGGTGCTGATGGACGAGATCGGCCGTGGCACGTCCACCTACGACGGCCTGGCGCTGGCCGACGCGGTGGCCCGCCACCTGGCCTACCAGAACCGCTGCTACACGCTGTTCGCCACCCACTACTTCGAGCTGACCGCGCTGGCCGACGAGCAGCACGAGGGCGGCCGCAGCGGCATCGCCAACGTGCACCTGGATGCCGTCGAGCACGGTGAAGCGCTGGTGTTCATGCACGCCGTTAAGGACGGCCCGGCCAACCGCAGCTTCGGCCTGCAGGTGGCCGCACTGGCCGGCCTGCCGCGCGCCACCGTGGCGCAGGCGCGCCGTCGACTGGCCGAGCTGGAACAGCGCGGCGGTGAGAGCCATGCCGCCGAGCTGGCGCCGCAGGCATTGGATGCACCGCAGCAGTTCGGCCTGTTCGCGGCGCCGTCGAACAAGGCACAGGAAGCACTGGCCGCCATCGATCCGGACGAACTGACGCCGAAGCAGGCACTGGAAGCGCTGTACCGACTGAAAGCACTGCTGTAACCGCAGCACGCACCCATGGCTTCCCGCCGCCACGCGGGAGGCCTGTCGAAAGATCCGGCAAATCTGATTCTTTGTTTCAATTGACAAAAACTATCAAACTGAGCGGATCATTCGATTATTCATTTCATCTGGCCCTAGCTAAAGTCGAGTGAAGATGTTCCATCCCGTCTTCACCCGCAGGAGCCAGCCATGAGCCAGTCCGATAACAACAGCCCGAAATGTCCGTATCACACCGCGCCGTCGCCTGCGGAAGGCGCCCAGCAGCAGCGCGAGCTGAGCACTACCCCGAAGCAGAAGCACGGCGATGAACCGGTCACGCCGATGACCACGGCCTTCGGCGCACCGGTGGTGGACAACCAGAACAGCAAGACCGCCGGCCCGCGTGGCCCGCTGCTGATGGAAGACGTGTGGCTGCTGGAAAAGCTGGCCAACCTCAACCGCGAGATCATTCCCGAGCGCCGCATGCACGCCAAGGGCTCGGGCGCATTCGGCACCTTCACCGTCACTCACGACATCAGCAAGTACACCCGCGCCAAGCTGTTCGAGAAGGTCGGCAAGCAGACCGAGATGTTCGCCCGCTTCACCACGGTGGCCGGCGAGCGTGGCGCCGCCGACGCCGAGCGTGACATCCGCGGCTTCGCCCTGAAGTTCTACACCGAAGAAGGCAATTGGGACCTGGTCGGCAACAACACGCCGGTGTTCTTCCTGCGCGACCCGCGCAAGTTCGCCGACCTCAACAAGGCCGTCAAGCGCGACCCGCATACCAACCTGCGCAGCGCACGCAACAACTGGGATTTCTGGACGCTGCTGCCCGAAGCCCTGCTGCAGGTGACCGTGGTGATGAGCGACCGCGGCATTCCGCGCAGCTTCCGCCACATGCACGGTTTCGGCTCGCACACCTACAGCTTCACCAACGCCGACAGCGAGCGCTTCTGGGTGAAGTTCCACTTCGTCAGCCAGCAGGGCATCGAATCGCTGACCGACGCGCAGGCGCAGATCCTGGTCGGCCATGACCGCGAAAGCCACGGCCGCGACCTGTTCGCCGCGATCGAGAAGGGCGACTTCCCGAAGTGGAAACTGTTCATCCAGGTCATGCCGGAACTGGAGGCGGAAACCTACCGCATCCATCCGTTCGACCTGACCAAGGTGTGGCCGAAGAGCGACTACCCGCTGATCGAAGTGGGCCAGTTCGAACTGAACCGCAATCCGGTCAACTGGTACCAGGACGTGGAGCAGTCAGCGTTCGCGCCGAGCAACCTGGTGCCGGGTATCGGCCCGTCGCCGGACAAGATGCTGCAGGCGCGCCTGTTCGCCTACTCCGATGCGCAGCGCTACCGCCTGGGCGTGAACCACCACCAGATTCCGGTGAACGCGGCGCGCTGCCCGGTGCACAGCAACCACCGCGACGGTGCGATGCGCGTGGACGGCAACTACGGCGGCCTGCCGCACTACGAGCCCAACAGCTACGGCCAGTGGCAGGAACAGCCGCAGTACCGCGAACCGCCGATGAAGATCCGGGGCGACGCCGACTTCTGGAACTTCCGTGAGGACGACGCCGACTACTTCAGCCAGCCCGGTGCGCTGTTCCGCAGCTACAACCAGGCACAGAAGGAGCGACTGTTCGCCAACACCGCCCGTGCCCTGGGCGATGCGCCGGACTTCATCAAGCAGCGCCACATCGACAACTGCAGCAAGGCCGACCCGGCCTATGGCGCTGGTGTTGCCGCGGCGCTGAAGGCGCTGGCCAGCCAGCCAACGGATCCGTTCAAGCCGGCCCAGCCGGAAGCGGACTTCCCCACCGCGACCCCGGGTGCCGAAGACATCGAGCTCTGATCGCCCTGCCCCGTGAACGCCACGCCACCTCCCCGTGAGGCGGCGTCGCCGTTTTAACGGTCTGCGTCGTACCTTCTGCACGCCCAACCCCAATCAAGGATTCCGCAGATGAGCCTGACCGACGAACTTCTCGCCAAATTGCAGGGCGCCCCGCTGCAGCAGGTATCGCAGCAGCTCGGCATCAGCGATACCCAGGCCTCCGGTGCGATCAGTGCCGCGCTGCCGGTGCTGATGGGCGCGCTGGGCAACAACGCCTCGCAGCCGCAGGGCGCACAGGCGCTGCTCGGTGCACTGCAGAACAACCACAGCGGCCTGGACCTGGGCAGCGTGCTCGGCTCGGTACTGGGCGGCGGTGGCGGTGGCGCCGCCAGCGACGGTGCCGGCATCCTCGGCCACATCTTCGGCGGCAGCCAGCAGAAGGTGGAAACCGGCCTGGCCCAGGCCACCCAGCTCGACAGCGGCCGTACCAGCCAGCTGCTGCAGATCCTCGCACCGATCGTGATGGCCTTCCTCGCCCAGCGCCTCGGTGGTGGCCAGGCCGATGCCGGCTCGCTCAGCCAGGCCCTCGGCCAGGAGAAGCAGCAGGTGCAGCAACAGGGCGGCCTTGCCGGCGGCCTGCTTGGCAGCGTGCTGGACCAGGACGGTGACGGCCAGCTCGGCGTGGGCGATCTGCTGAAGATCGGCGGCAGCCTGCTGGGCGGCAAGCGCTGAGCCAAGGCGGCGCCGGACCCGGTCTGGCGCCCTGCAACTTACAACGCGTCGATATCGCCGAGCGCGCGGATCAACCGCCGTGCGCGTTTGTCCGGCTTGTGCTCCGGCGGCTGGAAACCATCGCGTGCGGCGATGCGCAGCGCCCGCTGCTCGGCGCGGCGGGCCCTGGAGGCCTCACTCTCGGCATACAGCTGCTGCGCCGCCGGCGCCGGCCCGCGCTGATCGCTCAGCCCCAGCACCTGGATCTCGAAATGCTCCTCGCCGCGATCCACCTGCAGCTGCTCGCCGACGCGCACCGCGCGTGAGGATTTCGGGCGCTGCCCAGCCACGCTGACCTTGCCGGTCTCGATGGCCTGCTTGGCCAGGCTGCGGGTCTTGAAGAAACGGGCCGCCCACAGCCAGATGTCCAGGCGGACACTGGGCGGCAGCGGGGAAAGCTCGGTCATCGGCAGGGACTACTCCGTTCGCTTGTTCAGGGGACGCGGGTTGTCGGGGTCGGTGCGGCAGCCGCTGCCCCCGATCAGGGTGGGTACGCCGGCAGAAAGATCCTGGCGCTGGCTGCCGACCAGGCACTCGGGCCGGTCGGTGGGCCGCACCTGGGTATCGCCCAGCCGGTCACCTGTCGAACATGCGGCCAGTACGACGCTGATCAAGGCCAGCGCCAGGCTCCACTTCACCTGCAGTCGTTGATGCATTGCCACATCCCGCAAACCGGCTTGGTGCTAGTGTGCGCCTCCCGGGATTCGATCACCACTCCATGGCCAAAGCGCCGCTTGACCTGACCTCCGGCCCGATCGGCCGCAATCTCCTGCTGTTTTCCCTGCCGATCCTGGCAGGCAACATCGCGCAGTCGCTGAACGGTTCGGTGAATGCGGTCTGGGTCGGGCGCTTCCTCGGTGAGGCGGCACTGACCGCCACCGCGAACGCCAACAACATCATGTTCTTCCTGATCGGCTCGGTGTTCGGCTTCGGCATGGCTTCGACCATCCTGATCGGACAGGCGATCGGCGCGCGCGACATCGCGCAGGCGCGGCGCGTGGTCGGCACCAGTGCCACCTTCTTCATCGGCCTGTCGGTGATCATCGCCATCGCCGGTTGGTTCATGGCCCATCCGCTGCTGGCGGCGATGGGCACGCCGGCCGCCTCGCTGCCATTGGCCGAGGCCTACCTGCAGATCATCTTCCTGGCGATGCCGACGCTGTACGCGTTCGCCTTCCTCACCGCCGCCCTGCGCGGTGCAGGTGATTCGCGCACGCCGTTCCGCTTCCTGATG
This sequence comes from Stenotrophomonas muris, assembly GCF_052751275.1. Classification (NCBI taxonomy): domain Bacteria; kingdom Pseudomonadati; phylum Pseudomonadota; class Gammaproteobacteria; order Lysobacterales; family Lysobacteraceae; genus Stenotrophomonas; species Stenotrophomonas muris. Next base: position 2,423,863 of record NZ_CP199879.1, read on the forward strand.
GTATCGGTGGCACTGGACATCGTGCTGAACCCGGTACTGATCTTCGGCATGGGGCCCTTCCCCGCGCTGGGCATCGCCGGCTCGGCCTGGGCCACGCTGGTCGCGCAGACGCTGTCGCTGGCCGGCCTGCTGCTTTACATGCGGCACAAGCGCCACACCCTGTGGCTGGGCCGCGCCGACCTGCGCCTGTTCAAGCTCGACATGACCATCCTCAAGGCGCTGGTGGTCAAGGGCGTGCCGATGGGCCTGCAGATGGTGCTGATCTCGCTGTCGGTGATCCTGCTGATGACCATGGTCAACCAGTACGGCACCGACACCGCCGCGGGCTACGGCGCGTCCCTGCAGCTGTGGAACTACCTGCAGATGCCGGCGATGGCGATCGGTGCGGCGTGTTCTTCGATGGCCGCACAGAACGTCGGTGCGCAGCGCTGGGACCGCGTGCGCGGTACCGCACGCCAGGGCGTGCTGTTCAACTTCCTGCTGACCGGCGCGCTGATCCTGCCGTTGGTTGTGTTCGATCGCCAGCTGCTGGCGCTGTTCCTGCCGCCGGCCAGCCAGGCGCTGGACATCGCCCGCCACCTCAACCATGTGGTGATCGGCTCGTTCCTGTTCTTCGGCGTCAGCTTCGTGATCTCCGGCGTGGTGCGCTCCACCGGCGCGGTGATTCCGCCACTGCTGATCCTGGCCGGCTCGCTGTGGGGCGTGCGCGTGCCGTTCGCCGAACTGCTGCAGCCGTACTGGGGCGCCGATGCAATCTGGTGGAGCTTCCCGGTCAGCTCGCTGGTGTCGATGCTGCTGTCGCTGGCGTATTACCGCTGGGGCGGCTGGCGCAAGGCGAAGATGATGGGCAAGCCCTCGCATGCCGAAGAACTGGCGACGCCGTCGGAGATTCCGGCCTGTCCGCCGTCGCCGGTGGCCGACCCGGATGCCGCACCGCTGCGGTAGTGCCGGCCGCCGGCCGGCAACCTCATGGACCGGCCAATGACAAGGTAGTGCCGGCCGCTGGCCGGCAACCTCACACCGCTCCAGCAGCATCGCGCAACAGCCGGCCAGCGGCCGGCTCTACCGTTTCTTCTTCGCCGCATTGAACGCCGCCGCTGCGCGCAGCAGCGCCTTGAACGCAGCGGCATCCGGCATCGCACCTTCATGGATGTCGATCGCACGCCGCGTGTTGCCCTCCAGGCTGGCGTTGAACAGGCCTTTGGGATCGGTCAGCGCCGCACCGTTGGCGAAGGTCAGTTTCACTGCCTGCTTGTAGGTCTCGCCGGTGCACAGGATGCCGTTGTGCTCCCACACCGGTGTACCGCGCCACTTCCAGGCTTCCTGCACGTCCGGCAGCGCTTCATGGATCAATGCACGCACGCGTGCCAGTGTTTCACCGCGCCAGTCTGCCAGCTCGGCGATGCGTGCATCGATCAGTTCGGTCGCCGGGGTTCCGGCATCGTCAGGGTTCGGCGCGTGCGTGGCCATCAGCGGTTCTCGTCGGGAAAGGAATCAGAACGGTGGGCTTACATGCGCTCGCCGGGCAACGCGGCGGCCTGGCGCACCCAGTCGAGGAACTGTGCCTCATCCAGCGCGCCATCCTGTGCGATATGCAGGTAGCGCGTATCGGCACTCCTGGACGGCTCGGGCGGCATCGGCTTCAGCACCGCGCCACGAAAGAACGCCACCTTGATGTAGCGGGTGAAGCAATGGAAGCTGAGAAACCAGCCTTCGCCCGGCGCCACCGCATACATCGGCGAGTTCCACTTCACCGCCTTGTGCACGCCGGGTACGGCCCGTTCGATCAACGCATCCAGCTGTGCGCCGACCGGGCGTTTCCAGTCCGGCATGGCGGCGATGTATGCCTGCACCGGAGCATCGCCCTCGCCCTTGGCGATCCGGGGGTTGCCGCCGGACAACAGCGTGGGCGCGGTGGAAGGTGCGGTTCGCTTGGCAGGCATCGCACGGCACGTCCATCGGGATGAAACCGCAGCCTAGCGCGGCCCGTAGCCAGCGGTCACGGCGCAGTGCGCCATCGGCTCAGTCCGCCTGCCGCGCCCGGAACTGGCGCCAATCCGGCAGCTTGCGGTGGCGGCGCAGCGAGCGCATCAGCGCCGCCATCACAAGGCCGAACAGCGCGCCGGCCACCAGACCGGCCACCAGCAACAGCACCAGCGGACGTTCGCTGCCCTGCCACAGCATCAGCCACATCAGCGCGGTCCAGAACAGCCCGAACAGCAGGCCCTGCACCAACGCGTTGGTGCCAAAGCCGGCCAGGATCGGTGGCGGCAGTGCGATGCCCAGGCGCCACAACAGGCGATGCAGCAACGGCGCCGATTGCACGCGTGCCAGCCCCTTGCCGTCGAGAAAGCGCAACGCCGACTGGATCACGGCCGGATAGCGAAGGTTGATGTCGTTCATCACCTGATCGTGGCCGATGCGATGCCGGAAACGCAAACGGCCACCCGAAGGTGGCCGTCGCGGCAACAACCGAAGTTGTTTATCAGGCCTTGTCGGCCAGACGGGCAGCCTTGGCGGCAGCAGCGGCAGCCAGGTCTTCCTTGATGCGGGCAGCCTTGCCTTCCAGGCCACGCAGGTAGTACAGCTTGCCGGCGCGGACCTTACCACGACGCTTCACTTCGACCGAGTCGATGATGGCGCTGTGGGTCTGGAAAACGCGCTCGACGCCGTAGCCGTGCGAGATCTTGCGGACGGTGAACGAGGAGTTCAGGCCGGCGTTCTTGGTGGCGATGACGACGCCTTCGTAGGCCTGCACGCGCTCGCGGCTGCCTTCCTTCACCTTCACGTTGACGACAACGGTGTCGCCCTGGCTGAACTTCGGCAGTTCACGGGTGATCTGGGCGGATTCGAATTCCGCGACGATGGACTTGTTCAGCTTGCTCATGGGTTACACCGATTCTTGTTCGGGTGGGCGTGTCGTATCGACAACGTAGGCTCATGCAGTCACCGGACTGTGCTGCACGTTTGTTTTGGGTACTGCGCGCGCCGACCAGGGTCGACGGGAATTGGCCATGATAGCCGATAAAGCCGACCCTGCGCTAGGGGCTGGCCTTCTGGTTCCGGGCCTGACGGCCCTGCTCCAGCAGTTTGCGGTCGGCCTTGCCCAGTGCCTGTTCATCCAGCAGGTCCGGGCGCCGCTCGGCGGTCCGGAGCAGCGACTGCTGGCGGCGCCAGGCGGCGATGGCCGCGTGGTTGCCCGAGCGCAGCACGTCCGGCACGTCACCCAGCGGGTGCTGGGCCGGCTGGCTGTAATGCGGGCAGTCGAGCAGGCCGAGGTCGCCCTCGAAGCTGTCCTGCGCCGCCGATTCGGCGTCGTTCAGGGCACCGTCCTGCAGGCGGGCCACGGCGTCGATGATCACCGCCGCGCCCAGTTCCCCCCCGGACAGCACGTAGTCGCCGAGGGAGATCTCCTCGTCGACATTGGCCTCCAGGAAACGCTCGTCGATGCCCTCGTAGCGGCCGCAGAGCAGGACCACGCGCGGCAGCGCCGCCAGTTCCCGCACCTTGGCCTGGGTCAGCGGCGCCCCCTGCGGGCTGAGGTAGATCACCCGCGCCGGGGTCGGATCGGCCTCACGGATCGCCTGCAGGCAGGCCTGCAGCGGCTCGATCAGCATCACCATGCCCGGGCCACCTCCGAACGGACGGTCGTCCACGCGGCGGTAGTTGCCTTCGGCGTAATCACGGGGGTTCCAGCCGTGCAGGCTGAACAGCCCCTTCTCCTGCGCGCGCCCGACCACGCCCAGTCCGGCGGACTGGGCGAGGAACTCGGGGAACAGGGTAATGACGTCGAAACGCATGCTCACGCTCAGAACTCGGGATCCCAGTCGACCACGACCAGGTTGGCCTCGAAGTCGACCGACTTGACGAAGTCCGGCTGCACGAACGGAATCATCCGCTCGCGGTCACCGCGGACCACCACCACGTCGTTGGCGCCGGTGCTGAACAGGTGCGAGACCTGGCCCAGGGCAACGCCCTCGGTGGTCTTCACGTCCAGGCCTTCCAGGTCCACCCAGTAGTACTCATCGGGCTTCGGTGGCGGCAATGCACTGCGGGCCACGTAGATCTCGGTGCCGTGCATCGCTTCGACGGTATCGCGGTCCTCGACGCCGGGGAAACGGGCGACCAGGTGCTTGCCGCTGTCGCGGCCACGCACGCCTTCAATCGTGGTTTCCACGCCGGACGGGCTGCGCACGATCCACGGCTGGTAACGGAAAATGGCGGAACGTGGCTCGGTCCAGGACTCGAGCTTGATTTCGCCGCGCACACCAAAAGCGCCGACAACCCTGCCCAGCAGGATGCGGCGCTCGATATCTTTCATCTGCTTCAACCAAGAGGGCCACGCCGAAGCGTGGCCCGTCAGGATCAGGCCGCAGCGGCCTGGGACTTGGTCGCTTCCTTGATCAGGTTGCGGACCTTGTCGGTCGGCTGGGCGCCGTTCTTGACCCAATGGTCAACGCGGGCCAGGTCCAGCTCGATGCGCTTCTCGGCGCCCTGGGCAACCGGGTTGTAGAAGCCAACGCGCTCGATGTTGCGGCCGTCGCGCGCGCTGCGCACGTCGGTGACGATGATGTGGTAGAACGGACGCTTCTTGGCGCCGCCGCGGGTCAGTCGAATCTTGACCATGGTGTTTTTCCTATTGCCCAGTCGCCAGGATGGCGAGGTAAGCGGGCGATTATAGCGGCAGAGCCCGGCCGAGCCAACCCCGGGCTGTATCCATCTTCACGGTAGCGCAGTGCTATGCCTCGCCACTTTCGTTCAGCAAAGTGATCAACCTCCGACCGCCCCTCCAAGATTCCCGGGGCGATAGCGTCAGAGCGCTCCCGCTACCGGCGCCCGATGCATGTCCAGCACATCTACCTCGTGCCGCTGCAGCAGGTCGTCAAATGCATCGCCGCCAATCCGCTCGACAAGTTGCCGCTCGGATTCGTGGATGGCGATGCACTGCAGCCAGTTGATGGCAACCGGCGGGAACTGCAGCCCCGGGAACCTGGCGTCATTCCAGAAGAAGGGCGGCACCAGATAGACGTGCGGCATCCGGGTCGACGGGAAGTAGTCCTGCAGGATGTCGGGAATCACGCTACCAGGCTGCACCGCCGCACGATCGCGCATGATCGCGAAAGCCGTCGAGGCGACGACGTTGTCCCAATGCAGCGCGTCCTGTTCTGCACACGCACACAGCTCGACGCGCGTTTCCAGTTCGTGCCCCTCCGCATGACGTAACCCAGAATCCGATAGGCCGATGGACGAGATGGACTTCAGCCCTGCTTCCGGAGAGCTGAACGTCGTGAGGATATCGACTGAACGTAGGCGATGATCATCGTGAAAGGCCTGGACCTTGGGCCGCCCCTCAGAGCCCATGACCTTGATTGCGTGCATCGCTACCGCGCGATGCTGCTCGGTGACCATACCCATATCTGATTGAAACTCCTGAGTGTTGTTCGCTGCGGACGCATCCGCCGGGCATGGCCCGGCGCTACCGGCTGCAACGCTTCAAGGTAGCGTCCGGCTATGTCCAGCGATCGGCAACCACGCGCCTCGTTCAGGAAAGCGGCTGCCAGGCCACCGCCGCCAGCACCGCCCTGCCCTGTTCAGCCAGCGCCTGCGAGCCGGGCAGGACATGCCCGTCAATGGCCTCCAGCGCCCACAGGCCGCTGGCGTTGCAGGCAAAAGCCGCCTTCACGCCGGCCAGATCGGCCAGCGGCAGCGGCTGAGTGACCTGAGGCCCCGGCCAATGCCGCTTCAGCAGCGCTTCGGCCGTCCCGCGCAGGGCAGGCGCCTGTGGCCAGAGCAGCCGCTCACCATCGTGCACGGCCAGGTTCCAGGTGCTCCCTTCACTCACGTCGCCATCGGCGGTCACGAACAGCACATCGTCGAATCCTTGCGCCATCGCCGCGCGCCGCTCGGCAAACAGGCCAAACGTGCCCACATGCTTGATCTGCGGCATTTCGCGCTGCCAGGCCACGCTGCGCACGCGCTTGGGCGCGGCCAGGGCCACCGGCGCTGAAACTGCCACCAGCACGTCCACCGGCACGGCCGCCAGCGGATTGCGGAAATCGAAGCGGCGCGAGTACACCGTCACCCGCAGCGAGGCATCGGCCAGGCCGGCCTGCCGCAGCGCCTGCGCCATCCACGCCTGCACCTGCACCGTGTCCAGTTCGCTGCCGAACAGTTCGCGCGTGGCCTGCGACAGCCGCGCCAGATGCAGGTCCAGCCCCTGCACTGCACCACCACGCACCTGCAGCGAGGTGAAGTGGCCGTAGTTCACCAGCGCCGGCAGCAGGTCCGCCACCTGCGCCGGCTGGCCATTGCAGGTGACCCTCATCGCAGCAGCGCCTGCGCCTGTTCCCACATGCCGCGCAGCACGTCGGCGGCCGGCTGTGCAGGCGCCATCCACGCCGACTGCCCGGCCCAGGCCTGCATCGCCGCCAGGCGATTTTCCTGCACGGCCTGCTTGCGCATCGGCGCGGTCAGGCCACGCTGCACCGGGTACGGGCGCGGCGCAGGGGCGCCTTCGGCAGCAGCGGCGCGCACATACGCGGTCGCCAGGCCACGGCCAAGGCGGCCGCTGAACGCGCGCGTCGGCCAGGTATCTTCCGGTTCGCTGGCGGCCAGCCCATCGGCCCACGCCGACGCGATCGCCGCCTCGGGCGTGCGCAGGAAGGCGGTGCCGATCTGGACGGCGCTGGCCCCCAGGGTGAGTGCGGCAGCAATGCCACGGCCATCGGCGATGCCACCGGCAGCGATCACCGGAATCTGCAGGTGATCGGCCAGGCGCGGCAACAGCGCGAACAGCCCGACCAGCTGGCGTTCGGCCATTGCCGGATCAAACGCACCGCGATGGCCACCGGCCTCCATGCCCTGCGCCACCACGGCGTCGGCACCGGCGTCCTGTGCGGCACGCGCTTCGGACAAGGTGGTCGCGCAGGCGATCCAGGCAATGCCGGCGTCCTTCAGCTGCTGCACGTGGCGCGGCAGCAGCACGCCCATGATGGTCGACGCCACCGCCGGGCGTGCCGCAAGCAACGCAGCGAACTGTTCTTCGAAATCGGCAGGCGTGGCGTCGGCGGCGCTGGCCGGCACGTCCGGGCCCCACTGCGCGAGGAAAGCGCGGCTGGCGGCCTCGGCAGCGACATCACGGCTCGGTGCGGGGTCCGGCAGCCACAGGTTCACCTGCGCCGGGCCGGTGGAGGTCGCGCGGAAGTCCTCCATCCAGCGACCGATATCGGCCGACGACGACAGCACCGCGCCCATCGCCCCCATGCTGCCGGCATTGGCCAGCGCGGCGGACAACGGTACGGGGCAGGCACCGGCCATCGGTGCCAGCAGGATCGGAACGGATACGCCAAAGCGCTGGCAGAACGCCTCGACGCGGGAAGTTACAGCGGAACTCTGCATGACGGCCCATCGTTTCGGACAGGCCACCATGGTGCGCGCGGGACAGGGGTGGCGTCGAGCCTGCTGCTGCGCGCCGCCGCCCGAGCGTGAGCTCGGGCGCTACATCACACTGCGGACGGGGCCGTCATCAACGGAACGGCATGCCGCGGCCGCCCATGGCGCCCATCATGCCCTTCATGCTGCGCAACATGCCCTTCATGCCACCGCCGGCCATCTTGCTCATCATCTTTTCCATCTGCATGTACTGCTTCATCAGCTTGTTGACGTCGGCCGGGGTCACGCCCGAACCCTTGGCGATGCGCGCGCGGCGCGAGCCGTTGAGCAGGTTCGGGTTGCGCCGTTCCTTCTTGGTCATCGAGCCGATGATGGCGATCATGCGCGGCACTTCCTTGCCCTGGCTGACCTGCTGCTTCAGGTGGTCGGGGATGTTGCCCAGGCCCGGCAGCTTGTCCATCAGGCCGCCGATGCCGCCCATGTTCTGCATCTGCTCGAGCTGGTCGCGCATGTCGTTCAGGTCGAACTTCTTTCCCTTCGCGACCTTCTCGGCCAGCTTGGCGGCCTTGTCCTTGTCGACCTGCTGCTCCACCTGCTCGACCAGCGACAGCACGTCGCCCATGTCGAGGATGCGGCTGGCGATGCGGTCCGGATGGAACACGTCCAGGCCTTCCGGCTTTTCGCTGACACCGACGAACTTGATCGGCTTGCCGGTGATGTAGCGCACGCTCAGCGCGGCACCGCCACGGGCGTCACCGTCGGTCTTGGTCAGCACCACGCCGGTCAGCGGCAGCGCATCACCGAAGGCCTTGGCGGTGTTGGCCGCGTCCTGGCCGGTCATGGCGTCGACCACGAACAGGGTTTCGGCCGGGTTCACGGCAGCGTGCAGGGCCTTGATCTCGGCCATCATCGCTTCGTCGATGGCCAGGCGGCCGGCGGTATCGACCAGCAGTACGTCGACGAACGACTTGCGGGCATCGTCGATGGCGGCGCGGACGATGGCTTCCGGCTTCTGGTCGGCGCTGGACGGGAAGAACAGCACGCCGACCTGCTCGGCCAGGGTCTTCAGCTGCTCGATCGCGGCCGGGCGGTAGACGTCGGCCGAAACCACCATCACCTTCTTCTTGCGCTTTTCCTTCAGGTGCTTGGCCAGCTTGCCCACCGTGGTGGTCTTGCCGGCGCCCTGCAGGCCCGCCATCAGGATGATGGCCGGAGCGGGCACATTGAGGTTCAGGTCGCTGGCCTCGGCACCCATCACCGCGGTCAGTTCGTCGCGCACGACCTTGATCAGGGCCTGGCCCGGGGTCAGCGACTTCAGCACTTCCTGGCCGACCGCGCGCACCTTGATGCGCTCGATCAGGGCCTGCACCACCGGCAGCGCGACGTCGGCTTCGAGCAGCGCGATGCGTACTTCGCGGGTCGCCTCGCGGATGTTCTCCTCGGTCAGGCGGCCGCGGCCACGCAGGCGCTCGATGGTGCCGGAAAGGCGCTGGGTCAGGGACTCGAACATGCGGCGCAACCTGTCTGAAAGCGGGGGACAATAAGGCAAACAGTATAACGGGTCCGGCTGTCCGCCCGGACTGCGACCACCGGGCCGTCGCCAGCATCACAGGGGTATGCGAAACTGCAACGATGACAATCGTTCTCATCGCCGTCCTGCTCTACCTGGCTGCCAGTGCCCTGCTGGTGCGTGCGCTCGGCCGCGATGAAAGCACCGGCTCCCCCACCTGGCTGTGGCCGGCCCTGCCAGCGATGCTGCTGCATGGCGGTTACCACGTGATGGTGGCGATGCGCACCAACGGCGGGCCGGACATGCACTTCTTCGCCGCGCTGTCGCTGGTCGGCCTGGGCATGGCCTGGCTGACCTCGCTGGTGGGCGCGCGCGGCCGCATGTCGGCGCTGGGCGTGGTGGTGTTCCCACTGGCCGCGGTACTGCTTCTGGCCTATCACGGCTACGGCCACGAGCCGAGCAAGGTGCTGGGCTGGCGCCTGGCCAGCCATGCCTGGCTGGCGCTGCTGGCCTACGCCACGCTGAGCATCGCCGCGCTGCTGGCGATCATGCTGTGGCTGCAGGAACGCGCCCTGCGCCGCCGCGAGTTCCGCCCGTGGCTGCGCGCGCTGCCACCGCTGGCCGACCTGGAATCGCTGTTGTTCCGGGTGATCACGGTCGGCTTCGCGCTGCTGACCCTGACCCTGGTCACCGGCGTGCTGTTCGTCGACGACCTGCTGGCGCAGAAGCTGGTGCACAAGACCGTGCTGAGCGTGCTGTCGTGGATCGTGTTCGGCGTGCTGATGATCGGCCGTCGCCGCTACGGCTGGCGCGGCATGAAGGCGGTGCACTGGACGCTGGCGGCAATGCTGTTGCTGCTGCTGGCGTTCTTCGGCAGCCAGTTCGTGATCGAACTGGTGTTCGGGCATTCGCGATAAAGGCATGCCGACCAACGGTCGGCACCCACCCCAACATCACCGGGTAGTGCCGGCCGCTGGCCGGCAACTGAACCGCACCCTGCGCGGATGCTGCCGCCGATCAGGGAATCGACTGCGCCAGGATCTTCCGCACCGAGCGACCGCTGTTGGTGAGGATGTCATCGACCTGCCAGCAGCCCTGGCCCTGGCGAACCATCGGCAGGCGGGTCACGTAGGCCTTATTCCATACCGCATAGCGCATCTCGACCTGGCCGGCAGTGGCCGAGGCCTCTTTCCAGCGGTAACGCACCGGGGTTTCAATGTCGCCGTCCTGCGCATCCAGCCACGGGTCGGAATCTATCGTGCAGATGCCCTGTTCGCGCTGCTGGCAGGCACGCTCGCCACGCAGTGCCTTGCCGAACGCCGGGCTGACCAGCGCGGGCGGTGGCTCCAGCAGGTCGCCATTGCCGGTCGTGGCCTCGAACAAGGCACGGGCAACGGCCATGGGCTCTTGGCAGGCCGGTGCGGCCTGCACGGTGGGGGCCAGCAGCAGCCCGGCGATCACGAACATCCCTGTCTTTCGCATGTATTCCATTCCCTGGGGGTGATGATGATCCGTTGTAGAGCCGAGCCCATGCTCGGCTGCTTTCCGCGTGGGCCGAGCGCAGGCTCGGCTCTACAGGAGCGTGCAGCTTACAGCCCGTAACGCTCGATCACGTCCAGGTGCGGCTGGCGATCCTGGTCACAGGCTTCAGCCAGGCGCAGCCAGCAATGCGGATGCGGCCACGTCGCGGTGTGCTGCTGGAGGAAGCGGTGCAGCGCCAGCGGCGCATGGTCCTGCGGCTGGGCGACGGTGAACAGCAGGCCGGGCAGCGTGCCCTCCTCCCTATCGGGGTCGGTGACAGTGTAGTCCGGGCGGCTGTGCGACCACACCTTCCAACCCTGTGCTTCGGCCGCCTCGACGAAGGCATTCCACGCCTCTTCGCCCGGGTGCGCGCCATCGATCATCCAGCTGCGGGCGAAGCCTCCGCGCTCCAGCACATGCACCTGCGCATAGGTCGGGATGAAATGCTCGCGCGCTTCCTCCTCCTCGGGTGCCGGATGCACCAGTGCGGCATCGAACACCACCCAGTCGCCCACCTGCTGGGCGCGGTTGGACGGCGCATTCTCGACGATGCGCGCGGTCACCGGGCCGCTGCGGCGGGCGTAGTACTCCATCGGCTCGCCGTTCTCTTCGCTGCGGATGATCACCCAGCCCCATGGCTCCTCGACCACACCTTCCTGGCTGGACAGCTCCATGCCGATCGCCGCGGCCGAGCGGCGCACCGCGTCCCAGTCGCGCGCCGCGCTGGCCGCACTCATGTGGTCCCAATGCGCGGCGTTCGGCTCGTCCAGCAGCTCCACCAACTGCGCATAGCAGGCCTGGGCCTCACTGAAGCGGCCGGTTTCCATGTACATGCGCGCCAGCGTGCCGCGCGCGCCGTGCGAGCCCGGAGACAGCTCCAGAAGCGATCGGGCCGCCTGCTCCAGCGCCGGCCAGTCGGACACCCGGCGTGCGCGCTGCACGTCGCACCAGTGCGCGAACACCGGCACGCTGCTGCGGTAGACCTCGGCCAGCTGGCGCAGGCCGTCGTCGTCCCCCTGCTCGGCCAGCCAGCGCATCAGCGTGTAGGCTGCGGGACCATCGTTCTGCGCATGGCTGCGTACGAACCGCCACAACAGCGCTCGCGCCTCGGCCTGCGCGCCGCAGGCGCTCAGCGCTGAGGCGGCCATCTCGGCCAAGGCCTCGTCATCGGGCAGCTGCGCCTGCGCCTGCAGCAACCACTGCGCCTCGCGCTCGGGGTCGCGCGCCTGGTTCTGTTCGCCCTGCGCGTCCAGCCATGCCAGCAGCTCGCCGGCCGGCACCGGCAGCGGTGCGACATCCGGCAATGCATCGATGCGTGCCGCCAGGCCGGCCACCAGCGCTGCCGCCCCCCGGTCCTGGCGCAGCTGCGCCAGATGGGTGCGGGCCAGTTCCAGCTGGCGCAGCGCCACCCAGCGCGCACCACGCTGCAGGGCAAGCTCCAGGCTCAGCGCTGCCACTTCGATCAGCAGGCGATGCGATCCGACCCGGGCGAAGTGCTCGATGATCGTGTTGAAGCGCGTGCCCAGGTCCCACGTATTGCGCGCAGGGTCACGCTGGCACAGCGCTGCGGCGGTGTTCGCCCACAGCCGCCAGTAGTTCGGGGTCAGCTCGCTCCACGGCACCAGCTGTTGCAGCGCTTCTTCGTCGCGGCCCAGCTGGGCCAGCGCCCATGCCTTGGACAAGCGGCGCGGCACCGTGCAGTTGGCCGGCTCGTACTCCCCGGAGGCGGCCACTTCGGCTTCGCGCTTCTCGATCAGCGCCAGTGCCTCGTCGGCGCGGCCGACAGCGAGCAGGATCTTGATCTGCATCTCCGGGAAGCTGTCGAACACTTCCTTGCCACAGGCCTCCACGGCGTCGGCCTGCGCCTGCAGGTAATCCAGCGCCTCCTGGCCACGGCCATCGTCGAGCAGCGCATCGGCTTTCTCGCAGCTCAGGCACTGGAAGCAGGCCCAGCTGGGATCGATGCGGCCGAGGGTCTCGTCGCACACCTCGATGCGCTCGGGCACCCAGCCCGGACCATCGATGTTGCCGTAGCAGGCGGCCAGGTCCTGGGTCACGCAGATCGACTGCGGGCATTCCAGGGTGTCTTCGCGGTGTGCCCGCTCGAACAGCGAAACGGCTTCGCCAAGTGCGCTCTCGCCTTCAACACGGTTGCCGACGCGGTTGCGCAGCGCCCAGTGGCCGACGTAGACGTCGACCCAGGGGTTGTCGAGCGCCTTGCCCAGTGCGCGTGCTTCGGGCAGCAGTGCATCGACGCGGTCGATCTGCAGTTCACTGACCTCGTCGGCGAGGCGGTTCAGCAGGTGCGCGTTCTGCGCCTGGCCGGCCTGGCGCAGGTCGCCCTGCAGTTTTTCGACCCAGTTCCAGATGTCCATGGGGTAAGTACTCCTGTCTAGCGAAGGCTGGATGAGAGGGCGCGGTGCTCAGCGCAGCATCTGCTGCAGAGCACCGGCGATATCGGTAAAGGCGCCGTTGAGATCCGGGCCCTGCGTGGCGGTCGTTGCCCGGGCCAAGGGACGGCCCTGCGCAGCGACGATGATCTTCAGCGAGCGCAGCAGGCGTGCCGCCGCTTCGGCCTGCGGGTGGCCCTCGCGCTGGGCGCGCAGCAGCGCCTGCACCGCCGGGTTGTCGAGGTTGAGGTACAGCCGCGAGGGTGCGCGCGATTCGATGCGTGCGGTGAACTGGCGCGCCAGGCGCAGCGCCGCCATCGAAACGCGCTTGTCGTTCTCGTCGTCTTCCAGGCGCTGCTTCAGTTCGGCCTCGCGGTCGGGCACCACCACCACCGGCAGTGCTTCCGGGCTGAAACGCGCCGGCAGCAGCTGCTCGCCATCACCCAGCTGTTCGCGCAGCCAGGCCAGCTGCGCGTCGTCGAGGCTGTCATCGCTGCGGAACAGTGCGCGATTGCCCTGCTCGGTGCCGAGTTCAACCAGGCGCAGGCCCTTGGCCTGGGCCCAGCGCCGCAGGAACGGCACCACGGCGTAACGATGGCCATGCGCGACCGGCACCCCCATCGCGCGGAACAGCATCTCTTCGAAGCCACCGCCATTGTCGAGGATGACATGCACGGCACCGCGCGCCGGCAGGGCACTGGCCGGCAGGTCGCCCTGCGAGGTCGGCACGCGCACATGCTCCATCAGCAGGTCGAACAGGCGGTCATCGCACAGCGCCGCGCCCAGCAGCGCCTCGTTGTGGCGGCTCAATACGCGTCGCCACGCCTCCGGCTGCTGCCGCGCAACGTCGGCCAGACCATCGATCAGCGCCTCCAGCAAGGCATGTTGCACAGCGCGGTACTGGTCATCGCGCTGCAGGTCTTCGCGGCTGGCGGTGGGAGTCAGCCGCGAGGATTCGATCACCCCGCCGATGAAGCCGGCCCACGGCGGCAGCAGGTCACGGGCATCGTCATCCAGCAGCATGCCGCGCACGAACACCGACAGGTTGCGGTTGTCGCTGGTGCCATAGGTGGCCCCATCCTGCACCCACAGCAGGCCGGTGGCATCGCTGTTGCCGTCGGCACGCAGCGGCACGGTGACGATCGGCTCGAAATCGTGCTCGAAGCGCGCGGCGAACTGCAGTGCCTGGCGGCGTGCCTGCACCGGGTGCACGGCCACGTCACCCTGCCCCCGCCACGGCGGCGGCTCGGGGTTGAGCGCTTCGGTCGCAGCACCGATGAAGATCGGTTCGGACAGCAGCGCGCAGTAGCGGCCCAGCACCTCATGCAGGCGCGCCTCGTTGGCCAGCGGCAGGAAGTCCGGATGCAGCTCCAGTTCCACCTCGGTGCCGACCGCACGTGCCGGCACTTCGCTGACGGTGTACTGCTCGGCATTGCTGGACACGTACAGATGGCCCAGCTCCGGCGTCTGGTACGAGGTGGTACGCACGCTGACCCGGCGCGCCAGCACGAAGGCCGACAGGAAGCCGAGGCCGAACATGCCGATCAGGCCTTCATCATCCTCGCCGCCCTGGCGCAGGCCACGGGTATAGCCGACGCCGACGGTGGCCAGGTAGTCGTGGATCTCCTGGCGGGTCAGGCCGGCACCGGTATCGGTGATGCGCAGCACGCCGGCACCGGCATCGACCTGCACCGAAATGCGCGAAGGCACCTCGACGCCGGGCTGCTCGATGCGGCGGCGGATGATCGAGTCGTGCGCGTTCTGCACCAGCTCACGCAGCGCCACCACCGGGGTGGAATACAGGTGCTTGCCCAGCACCGTCATCAGTCCATTGAGATCGACCCCGGCACGACGGATCTCGGCGTTGGGGGCGGTGAGCGCGGTGTCCTGCATGTAATCGTTTACTCCTGGGCACGGAAAGGCGCCAGAGGGCGCCTTCGTCGAGCGGGAAAAACTAGCACAGCCAGCCTGACCGTTGCCGTATATGACGTATGTAGAGGCAGGCCCCGCAGCAGCCCCCGTGCCTCACGCCGCGTCGATGGCCTCGGACAGGCGCTCCACCGCGATCACTTCCATGCCTTTCACCAATCCGCCCTTGGGCGCATTGGCCTTGGGCACGATGGCGCGCTTGAAGCCATGGGTGGCGGCCTCGCGCAGGCGGTCTTCGCCATTGGGCACCGGTCGGATCTCACCGGACAGGCCCACCTCGCCGAACGCAATCGTCTTTTCCGCCAGCGGCCGGTCCTGCAGCGAGGACAATACGGCCAGCAGCACCGGCAGGTCGGCGGCGGTTTCCTGCACGCGGATGCCACCGACCACGTTGACGAACACGTCCTGGTCGCCGACCAGCACGCCACCGTGGCGGTGCAGTACCGCCAGCAGCATGGCCAGGCGGTTCTGCTCCAGGCCGACCGCGACACGGCGCGGATTCGACAGCGGCGACGCATCGACCAGCGCCTGCACCTCCACCAGCAGCGGCCGGGTGCCCTCGCGGGTGACCATCACGCAGCTGCCCGGCTGATGGGTGCTGCCGCCGGACAGGAAGATCGCCGATGGATTGGAGACCTCCTTCAGGCCCTTGTCGCCCATCGCGAACACGCCCAGTTCGTTGACCGCACCGAAGCGGTTCTTGAACGCGCGCAGCAGGCGGAAGCGGCTGCCGCTCTCGCCCTCGAAATACAGCACTGCATCGACCATGTGCTCGAGCACGCGCGGGCCGGCGATGCCGCCCTCCTTGGTCACATGGCCGACCAGGAACACGGCCGTGCCGGTCTCCTTGGCAAACCGGACCAGCCGCGCCGCGCTCTCGCGCACCTGGCTGACCGAACCGGGCGCGGCGGTCAGGCTCTCGGTCCACAGGGTCTGCACGGAGTCGGCCACGATCAGCCGCGGGCCGGCCTTGGACGCATGCTGCAGGATCGATTCGACCCCGGTCTCGGCCAGTGCGTTGACCCCGTCCAGCGGCAGCTCCAGGCGGTGCGCGCGGCCGGCGACCTGCGCCAGCGATTCCTCGCCGGTGACGTACAGCACCGGCAGTTCGGCCGCCATCTTCGCCACCGCCTGCAGCAGCAGGGTCGACTTGCCGATGCCCGGATCGCCACCGACCAGCACCACCGCGCCCTCGACCAGGCCACCGCCCAGCACCCGGTCGAACTCGCCGATGCCGGTGGAGACCCGGCGATGCTCGGTCTGCTCCACGTCCTTCAGGGCGGTGATCTTCGGCGGGTCGATCTTGCCGGCCCAGCCGGCCCGGCGCGAAGCCGGCGCCTTGGCCGCCGCCGCGCTTTCCAGCACGATCTCCGACAGCGAGTTCCAGGCGTTGCACTCGGTGCACTGGCCCTGCCACTTGCTGAATTCGGCGCCGCATTCATTGCAGACGTAGGCGGTGCGGGCTTTTGCCATCGGATGATTTCCAGCAACGGGAACAGGCGTGGCAGGATAGCCGAGCCGGGTCGCAGGTGCTGCGACCACTCAAGTCCTGCCCACCTGCGCCGATAGGGGTCGCGGGCGTGCGCCTTGCGGGCGCCCCTCCCTCCCCCACTGGATTCATCATGACTGGCAGCTACAGTCAGAGCCTGGTCATCATCTCCCTGCTGGTGGCCATTCTTGCTTCGTACACGGCGCTGGACATGGCCGGGCGCCTGGCCACGGCCGAGGGTCGCGTGGCCCGCTGGTGGCTGGCCGGCGGCGCGGCGGCCATGGGCCTGGGCATCTGGTCGATGCACTTCATCGGCATGCTCGCCTTCGACCTGCCGATTCCGGTGGGTTACGACCTTGGCATCACCCTGTACTCGCTGGCGGTCTCGATCGGCGCCTCGGCCTATGCGCTGTGGCTGGTGTCGCGGCCCAGCCTGCCGTGGCGCCGGCTGCTGGCCGGGGCCGTGCTGATGGGCCTGGGCATCGCCACCATGCACTACCTGGGCATGGCGGCGATGCGCATGCAGCCGGGCATCGACTACCACCCGGGCTGGTTTGCCGCCTCCATCGCGGTGGCCATCGGTGCCGCCGGCGCCGCACTGTGGATCGCCTTCCGCCTGCGCGCCGAGCGGCGCAACACCCTGCTGCTGCGCGCGCTTGCTTCGCTGGTGATGGGCCTGGCCATCGTCGGCATGCATTACACCGGCATGGCGGCGGCGCGCTTCCCCGAAGGCAGCATCTGTGGCGCCGTCGGCAGTGGCGGCATCGACACGCGCTGGCTGGCGGTGCTGGTGATCGTCACCACCGTGGCCACGCTGGGCATCGCTCTGGTCGCCTCGCTGTTCGACCGGCAGATGCGCGTGCGCACCGGTCTGCTGGCCGATTCGCTGGCGCACGCCAACGACAAGCTGATCCAGGCCGCGCTGCACGACCCGTTGACCCAGCTGCCCAACCGCATGCTGCTGCAGGACCGCATCGAGCAGGCGATCGAGAAGGCGCGGCGCCGCAACCATGCAGTGGCGGTGATGTTCTGCGACCTGGACGGCTTCAAGGCGGTCAATGATGCGTACGGCCACCAGCTCGGCGACCGCCTGCTGGTGGCGGTGGCACAGCGCATCGGCGGCCAGCTGCGACCGCAGGATACGTTGGCCCGCCTCGGCGGCGATGAGTTCGTGATCGTGCTGGCCATCGACATTCCCGACGATGCGGTGGTGGTGGCCGAGCGCATCATCGCCGCGGCCGGCGAACCGTTCCTGCTGGATGCGGCCGAACTGCAGGTCAGCGCCAGCCTTGGCATTGCCCTGTACCCGGATGACGCCGGCAACGAGCGCGAGCTGATGGCCCACGCCGATGCGGCGATGTACCACACCAAGGAAACCGGGCGGAACGGCTACACCTTCTTCACCCCGTCGATGCAGCTCAGTGCCAACCGCCAGCTGCGCCTGCTGCAGGACCTGCGCAAGGCCATCGCCCGCGACGAACTGATCCTGCATTACCAGCCCAAGTTCCCTGCCGCCGGCGCACCGGCCACCGGGGCCGAAGCGCTGCTGCGCTGGCAGCACCCGGAGCTGGGACTGCTGGCGCCGGACGTGTTCATCCCCATTGCCGAGCGCAGCGGCCTGATCCTGCCGATCGGTGACTGGGTATTGGACCGCGCCTGTGCGCAGCTGCGGGCATGGCACCAGGCCGGGCATACGGAATGGACAATGGCGGTGAACCTCTCGCCGCTGCAGTTCGCCTCGCCGGCACTGCTGGACAGCGTGCGCGAGGTGCTGCACCGGCACCGGATCGAACCGGCGCGGCTGACCCTGGAGATCACCGAGACCACGGCGATGAAGGACGTCGATGCCAGCCTCGCGATTCTCAACGACCTGACCGCGATGGGCGTGCACATCGCCATCGATGATTTCGGCACCGGCTATTCCAGCCTGCTGTACCTCAAGCGCATGCCGGCCACCGAACTGAAGATCGACCGTGCGTTCGTGCACGACCTGGAGCGCAATGACGAGGACGCCGCCATCGTCTCGTCGATCATCGCGCTGGGCCGCACCCTGCAGCTGCAGGTGGTGGCCGAGGGCGTGGAGACGCAGGCGCAGCGCGAGTACCTGAGCGAACTGGGGTGTGATCAGTTGCAGGGTTACCACCTGGGCCGACCGATGGACGCCGAGGAATTCCTGCGCCGGGTGGGGTGAGGCGCCAGGTCCGGGGTCGGATCCCTTGCCGCAGGCAAGGGCTCTGACCCCATCCACGCATGGCGTGGATCTCCTGGTAGAGCCGGCCGCTGGCCGGCTTCGCGTAATTGCCGGCCAGCGGCCGGCACTACCAGCCTGGTGGGTGCACGAAACGCGCAACCACAGCAAACAGAAAGGCCGCCCGAGGGCGGCCTTTCTGCGTGGCAACGTCGCGAGGACGTCAGTGCATCATGTGCACGTTCATGTTGTGCATGACCCACAGGGTGCCGATCACGATGATGCCGATCACCACAACGGTGAAGGCCGCAGCGTTGACGTTCCAGCGGCTTTCCGAAGAGCGGTCCAGGTGCAGGAAGAACACCAGGTGGACCAGCATCTGCAGCACCGCGGTGACCGCGATCACCACACCGTTGACGGTGCGCGAGAAATCACCCGACATCACCATCCAGAACGGGATGACGGTCAGCACCACCGCCAGCACGAAGCCGATCAGGTACGACTTCACGCTGCCGTGGCTTTCGCCGCCGGTGCCGTGGTCGTGTGCGTGGTTGTCATGTGCCATTACAGCGCTCCATTGAGGTAGACGACGGAGAACACGCCGATCCAGATCAGGTCCAGGAAGTGCCAGAACAGGCTCAGGCACGCCATGCGGGTCTTGTTGGTCGGGGTCAGGCCGTACTTCTTCAGCTGCACGAACATCACCAGCAGCCACAGCAGGCCGGCGCTGACGTGCAGGCCGTGGGTGCCGACCAGGGCGAAGAACGCCGACAGGAAGGCACTGCGGTCCGGACCGTAGCCCTGATGGATCAGGTGCTGGAACTCATAGACTTCCATGCACATGAAGCCGAAGCCCAGCAGCCAGGTAACCGCCAGCCACAGGAACATCTGGCCAACCTGCTTGCGGTGCATGGCGATCATGCCCAGGCCGAAGGTCAGCGACGAGGTCAGCAGCAGCGCGGTTTCCCACGCCACGAACGGCAGTTCGAACAGGTCCTTCGCGGTCGGGCCACCATCGGTACCGCCTGCCAGCACCACGTAGGTGGCGAACAGCGAGGCGAAGATGAGGCAGTCGCTCATCAGGTACACCCAGAAACCGAAGACGGTGTTGCCGCCGGTGTCGTGGTGCTCGTGGTCGTCATGGCCATGGGCCGCCGCGTGCGCGGCGTGCCCGTGGCTCAGGGTCGAGGTATTGGTGCTCATGCCTTCAGCTCCGACTTCACCAGGCCCTGGGCTTCCAGGTGCTTGCGGTGTTCGTTCTCGATGCGTTCCACCTCGGCGGCCGGGACCCAGTAGTCCACGTCCTGGTCGAAGGTGCGGTAGATGAACGTGGCGATCATGCCGACGAAGCCGACGATGGCCAGCCACCAGATGTGCCAGATCATCGCGAAGCCGAACACCAGGCTGAAGGCACCGATGACAACGCCCGTGCCGGTGTTGCGCGGCATGTGGATGTCGGTGTACTTGGCCGGCTTCGGCCAGGCTTCACCGCGCTGCTTGCGCTCCCAGAAATCGTCCAGCTCGGTGACTTCCGGCAGCGTGCCGAAGTTGTAGAAGGCCGGCGGCGAAGAGGTTTCCCACTCCAGCGTACGGGCATCCCACGGGTCGCCGGTCAGGTCGACGGTCTTCTTGCGGTCGCGGATCGAGACGGCCACCTGGATGATCTGGCACAGGATGCCGGCGCCAACGATGAAGGCACCTGCGGCGGCGATCAGCAGCAGCGGCTCATAGGCCGGGTTGACCGTGCTCTGCAGGCGACGGGTCATGCCCATGAAGCCCAGCACGTACATCGGCATGAAGGTCACGTAGAAGCCGATGAACCAGCACCAGAACGCGCACTTGCCCCAGAACTCATTGAGGCGGAAGCCGAACATCTTCGGCCACCAGTAGGTGATGCCGGCGAACATGCCGAACACCACGCCGCCGATGATGACGTTGTGGAAGTGGGCGATCAGGAACAGGCTGTTGTGCAGCACGAAGTCGATGGCCGGGATCGCCAGCATCACGCCGGTCATGCCGCCGATGACGAAGGTGACCATGAAGCCGATGGTCCACAGCACCGGGGTGGTGAAGTGCACGCGGCCGCGGAACATGGTGAACAGCCAGTTGAAGATCTTCACGCCGGTCGGGATCGAGATGATCATCGTCGTGATGCCGAAGAAGGCATTGACGTTGGCACCGGAGCCCATGGTGAAGAAGTGGTGCAGCCACACGATGAACGACAGCACGCCGATGCAGGCGGTGGCGTAGACCATGCCCTTGTAGCCGAACAGCGCCTTGCGCGAGAAGGTCGCGATGACTTCGGAGAACACACCGAACGCCGGCAGGACCAGGATGTACACCTCCGGGTGACCCCAGATCCAGATCAGGTTGATGTACAGCATGGCGTTGCCGCCACCGTCATTGGTGAAGAAGTGCGTACCCAGGTAACGGTCCAGGGTCAGCAGCACCAGGGTGATGGTCAGCACCGGGAAGGCAGCGACGATCAGCACGTTGGTCACCAGGGCGGTCCAGGTGAACACCGGCATCTGCATCAGCTTCATGCTGGGGGTACGCATCTTCAGGATGGTGATGAAGAAGTTGATACCGCTCAGCGTGGTACCCAGGCCTGCGACCTGTAGACCCCAGATGTAGTAGTCCATGCCGACGCTTGGACTGTATTCGATGCCCGACAGTGGCGGGAATGCCAGCCAGCCGGTGGCAGCGAACTCACCGATCCACAGCGACAGCATGATCAGCACCGCACCGGACACGAACAGCCAGAAGCTGAGCGAGTTGACGAACGGGAACGCGACGTCGCGCGCACCGATCTGCAGCGGCACGGCCAGGTTCATCAGGCCGGTGATCAGCGGCATCGCCACGAAGAAGATCATGATCACGCCGTGGGCGGTGAAGATCTGGTCGTAGTGGTGCGGCGGCAGGTAGCCCTCGGAGCCACCGACGGCGATGGCCTGCTGGGTACGCATCATGATGGCGTCGGAGAAACCGCGCAGCAGCATGACGAAGGCGACGATGAGGTACATCACGCCGATCTTCTTGTGATCCACCGAGGTGAACCACTCCTTCCACAGATAGCCCCACAGCTTGAACTTGGTGATCAGGGCGACGACGCCCAGGCCACCAAGAACCGCGCCGATCAACGTCGTCAGGACGATCGGATCGTGGGGGATCGACTCAAGAGAGAGTTTTCCCAACATGTTCATTCTCCCGAACCCGCGTGGCCGGCATGGCCTGCGTGTTCGTGTTCGTTGGCATCCAGGTTTTCACCCGATTCCTTGGAATCATGCGCGTCACTGGGGGCATGGCCCTCGTGCGCTTCATGGGTGGCGGCATCGGCAGCGGCGGCACCGGCATGCGAGTGCTTCATGCCGTAATGCTTGTTGTCGCCCATGTGCTTGGCGATGACCCAGTCGAACAGGCCTTCTTCGGTCTTGCCGAAGTAGGTGACCGGATACCACTCGGCGTTGCGTGCTTCACCCAGCGCCTTGAACGAGGCCTTGTCCAGGGTCTGCTCACCGGCGCGGACCTGGTCCAGCCACTGGCGGTATTCGGCATCGGTGACCGAGTAGGCGGTGAAGTGCATCTTGGCGAAGCCCGCGCCGCTGTAGTGCGAGGACATGCCCGGGAATTCGCCGGTCTCGTTGGCGATCAGGTGGAGCTTGGTCTCCATCGCAGCCATCGAGTAGATCATGCTGCCCAGGTGCGGGATGAAGAACGCATTCATCACCGAATCGGACGTGATCTTGAAGTTCAGCGGCGTGTTGACCGGGAACTTGATTTCGTTGACGACCGCCACCTTCTCTTCCGGATAGATGAACAGCCACTTCCAGTCCAGCGAGATCGCCTCGATGGTGACCGGCTTGACGTCCGAATCCAGCGGACGATACGGGTCCAGTGCGTGCGACGAACGCCAGGTCAGGACCGCCAGCACCAGCACGATCATGCAGGGAATGGACCACACCACCACCTCGATCGCCGTCGAGTGGGACCACTTCGGCTCGTAACGGGCCTTGGTGTTGGAGGCGCGATACTTCCACGCGAACGTCAGGGTCATGATGATGACCGGGATGACGACCAGCAGCATGAGCACGGTGGCCGTGATCAGCAGGGTCTTCTCATCCTGGCCGATCTGGCCCTTCGGACTGAGGATGGCCACCGCATCGCAACCGGTGAGCATCACCAGCAACGACAGCAGCAGGCCCGGGCGCAACCAGCGCCCAAGGGTTTTCAACGGAATCATCGGTCGATCCAATTGCGAGGGAATGCCGTTCCCCGTCCCTGCCTGTTCCGGCCAAAAGCCGGTCCCACCGGTCCGGAAGACAGGCAGGGAGGTGGGGTCGAGTCAGCCTTTCAATTTTAGGCCGTCACCCACCATTTAAGAAAGGCATTGACATTGATCGAGCGCAGGAAAGGCCCGATTCTGGCTGCGACACGTTGTCGCACCGCGCAGGTGTGACGGGCGCATGACCCAGGACTGCGTCGCGGCCCCGCGCGCTCGTGGGGCCATTCGCCCTCGTTCGGCAAAGTCACCTGAACCGGTTCAGCGTACTGGCGGGTACCTGGCGTGGGATGCTCTGCACAGGAGGAAGCCCCCGATGGACAAGATCGACTTCAGGAAGCGCGACCGGGCGCTCTATCAACCGCCCGCCGGCAGGTTCGTACCGGTCGATGTGCCGCCCCTGCCCTACGTGATGGTCGATGGTCGCGGCGACCCGAACACGGCCCCCGCCTACCTGCAGGCCGTGCAGTGGCTGTATTCGGTGAGCTATGCATTGAAGTTCGCGCTGAAGGCCGAAGGGCGCGACTACGTGGTGCCACCGCTGGAGGCGCTGTGGAGCGCCGAGGACCCGGCCAGCTTCATCGCGCGACGCAAGGATGAGTGGGCCTGGACCGTAATGATCCGCACGCCCGAGGGCATCGGCCCTACGCAGTGGCAGGTCGCGATCAGCAAGGCGCGCACGAAGCTGGGGGATGCGCCGCCCAGCCTCCGCCATGAAATCCTTGCCGAGGGCCCCAGCCTGCAGACCTTGCACGTGGGCGCCTACGACGACGAAGGCCCCGTCCTGGCGCATCTGCATGACGAAGTGATGCCCGCACTGGGTTACACCTTCGCCGGCCCCCATCATGAGATCTACCTGAACGACCCGCGCAGGACCGACGCGGCGCGGTTGAAAACCGTGCTGCGGCAGCCGGTGCGGCCGATCAAGCCTGATGAGGATTCCGGCACATGACACAAGGAATGCCATGCACCTGATCAACCGACTGCTGCACTGGACCACCCTGCCCGCCGGGCGCCGCCTGATGGCCGTGCTGGGTGCCACGCTGATGATCGTGCTGGCCTGCAATCCGGATCTGCTGCCGTTGTTGCCGGTGGTGGATGCGCTGGGCCTGGACGTGCTGATGCTGTTGCTGGGTGCGCAGGTGGTGGCGGTCCTGCCTTGGGTGCGGGAGTGGGCCGTGCGCGGGACCAGAGTGCTCGCACACACCTGCTGATCGGCGCATCGGCCGGAGCAGCAGGTGGCTATCTCCGGCAGCTCGCGTGGTGGCTGGCACGGGATGCAGGGATGAGGAGACGTTGATGAAGGCTTGCAGCCTTCAGTGAGGTGACCATCCAATGATCACCGGCAGGCGCAAACAAAAAGCCCCGACCAAGGCCGGGGCTTTTCATTACAACTGGTGCCGGAAACAGGAGTCGAACCTGCGACCTACGCATTACGAATGCGCCGCTCTACCAACTGAGCTATTCCGGCCTAGCTGGACATTGTAGGACTACAAGCAACATGCGGTCAATGGCTGCGCATCTACCCTCTTCATGGGCCAACAAGCCGCTACCAGCTACTGATAGTGGCTTTCACGGATGACCTTGGAACATCGCTGGTCGAGATCAACATGAAATGACTTCAGTCCACCTTCTGGCAGCAGAACCCTGTCATGGACGTGCTGGACTGAGAAGCCAATATCTGCGGTGCCGGAAGACTCCTCCGCAATGCGATACATCTCCCGTTTCCATCCCCTCGTCTCTTGGACGTAAGTCTCGATTGTCGTCACGCATCTTTCTAGCCCTTCCAACCCCTTCTCACCTCGGGGCTCCTTCGCTGCACAGCCGCCTGCCATCAGCAATGAAAACAGCAGCCCCACTTTCAAGATGACTGAGCGTTTCATCTGCGTCCCTCCATGATAGGTACGAACTCATAACCCTCATGACTTCTAATCATCCCAGGCACTCCCATTTCTTCAAGGAACTGATAGTCATACCCGTTAGCTGCAGGGCGATAACCCTCTTCCCGAGTATTCGGGTGAGTATGGAAGAATCCTATAACTCGGCAACCACACTGAAACTCTGAAGGCTTGAAAAGCACATCCTGCCCCATTTGAGCACGAGTACCAGGTTGAGCACGAATCAATTGAGGGGCGCCAACCAGGTTCGGAGCCACGATCCACCCTCCTTGTTCCCGCTTCAGCGATCCAGGTTGCCCCCACAATACAGTTGGCGCATCGGGGTTGGAGTCCTGCCAAGCTCGCTCCATCTGCCGCTTCAGCCCAGGATCTCTCGTCCAAGCAGGATCAGTCGATTGCGGAGAGCGACCGTAACTTGGTGACGCCGAAGTTGACTGCCTGCTTCCCACTGCCCCCGTGCCCATCGTTCCTCGACCTGCAGAAGAACCACCGTATGCCCCCTGCTCCAACTGGCAGTCAGTGTCTTTGCCACATGCTCGCCGGCCATCGGGATCAAAGTAGCGATATGGGTTCGAATTGGCATACCTGTAGCGTCCGAATGCTCCCACCGAATCGCTTTGGGGCGACACCGGATCCACACTAAGGAACACACCAAGGATTGGATCCATATACCGCTGCTGCATGTAACTCAAGCCCGTCGAAGCATCACTCACGTGCCCTGCATAGCCAGGCCCATCAGCAACGGACCCACCAACCACGGCGCCATAGGGCTCATAGGTGGTACGCCGGATAACGCTGCCAGCCGCGTCAGTCTCAGCGACCGGTGACCCTAACGCATCGGTATGGATATAGGTAATCGTCTCCGCAGCAGCCTGATTGAACAGTCCACCCAGAATCAGCGCGGCCCCACCTACGGTTCGACTCACCAGCATCTTCATTCCTGCGTTCATCGCGCCCACCTCAGTTCGACCAGGCCGAGCACGCCTGCGCGTTGCAGGCACGCACCTTGTAACCACCCTGGCAGCGCGTATCGAGGTCGTAGCCGATGCCTTCTGCCCTATAGGTCGCGCCGCCGCTGCTTGAACGCATGTTGTAGTAGGTGGCACCCGGCGACGCATTCCAGATGACCGAGCAGATGTTGGGGCCGCTCTTTACGATCCTCACACCCGTAGGTACGGCCGGCGCACTGGAAATCGCAACCAGGCCAGCAGCAGAACTGGGGCTGCAGCCTGCGGGATTGCAAGCACGACCACGGTAGTAGAAGTTGCCTCCGCCGCCCTTGCTGAGGGAAACGGCTCGATCCCCCGCAATCAGCGACCAGTTGGCGCCGTCAGTACTTTCGTCGATTTCATAGCGCGTCGCGTCCGCCACTTCCAGCAGGGAGATCGAGTAAGCCGCGCCGATTCCCACCCCATCCGGCACGCGCAGGACCGGGGTCGCCGGAGGACCAATCACGCGCACGCCCGCTACCGCGGACCACGGTCCGCAACCGGCGACATTGCAGCCACGCACCTGGTAGTCCCACTGTCCCGGCCAGCGGCCGCCTCGGGCCACGGCGGTCGCACCGTCTTCCTGGGCGAGTCCGAAGCCACCCCCATTGAGCTGCTCCATCAGCTGGTAGCTCGTCGCTGCGGGGATTGCGCCCCACCACATGCTCACGGTTGAACTGTAGCTCACGCCACCGAGATTGATCGCCGTGGCTTGGACCGGTGGCAATGTCACGACGATACTGCCTACGGCGCTTGACGCACTGCACCCGGCGTCATTGCATGCAAAGGCACGATAGGCGTAACTGCCGGCGATTCGTCCGCTGATGGCCAGTTGATTCCCACTGATCCGGTTGATCTCAGTCCATGCTGCTCCGTTGAATTGTTCTTCAATGCGATAGCTGCTGGCCTGTGCCACGCTCGAAACAGAGACGGCGTAGCTGCCGTTGTAGCTCGCAGCAGGTACCGACAGTGCGGGTACGGATGGGGCATACAGCGCGGTAATCGCCGCTTCGGCCGAGTAGACGCCGCAGCCCTGTGGATTGCATGCTTTGACCCGATAGCGATAGGTGCCTGCCGGTTTGCTGGTCACTTGATAGGTGCGGCCAGCACCATCAAAGACCACGCTCCATCCACCACCCACGGCCTCTTCAAGCACAAAGCGGGCGGCACCCTGTACCGCTGACCAGCTCAGGAAATAGGTTCCGTTGATACCTTGCGCCGGTGCAGTGATCACCGGCGCAGCGGTGGGAGCAAGCTCCACCTGGATGGAGGCTTCCACACCCCAAGCACCGCAGACAGTGCCATTGCAGGCACGGCCACGATAGCGATAGACGCCGGAGCTTCGCCCGGCCAGCGAAACGTTCAGCGCAGGCCCTTGATAGACAGCCTGCCAGTCACCGCCACCCGACTCCTGCACCTCGTAACGCTGCGCACCGGCAACGGCTGTCCACTGCACCGCAAACGCACCGTCCGCGCTGTAACCCGGAACCGTTACGACCAGTGCTGCAGGCGCGATATCCACGGCACGCTTGGCAACAAGGCTGCCGTTGAGCTGGATATAGTCAAAGCCCTTCGCCTGGCGCTGATCGTGCTGATAGCGCAGCACGCCATCCTGCCCATAGAGGGAACGAATGTTGCCATTGGGCGCACTGGCCAGGGTGCGGCGTCCATGCGCGTCGTACTGATAGGCCTCCTTGCCATCGACCTCGCGCAGGCGATTGCCGTAGTCGAACCGGAACGCGACGCCATTGCGGATCTTCAGGTTACCCTGGCTGTCATAGCCAAGCCCGGTCACGGTCGCACCACTGCCGACATCCCGCACGTTCGTCAACCGATTGTTGAAGTCGTACTCAAAGGACTGCCGCCGTGCGCCGACGCTGGCGGTGACGATATTGTCCAGAACGTTGTACGCATAGCTTGCGTTTCCGAAGCTGGCCGCCGTCACCGTGGTCAGACGATCCAGGCCGTCGTAGCGCATGTCGCGGTTTCCAGGGGCTGCCGGCAGGCCGTCACTGATGGCCGCCACATTGCCATTGGCATCGTAGTCGTAGCCGTCATCGATGACCTTGCCACCTGAACCACTGTCGGTGCTGCGATCGGGCAGGCCGCGCGCGTTCTGCGTCATCTGATGCACGACGCCGTTGCCATAGGTGAAGCCGCTCATGCCGCCGTTCGCGTAATAGCGCACGTTGGTGGCGAAGGCTCCGGCTCGCGTCGGCTGCCCCAGCGCATTCGGGCCGTAGTCGATCGTCAGGCCGGACGGCTGCACATGGGTTGCCAAGGCACCGTTTGCATCGTAGCCATAGCCCAGCGCCCAGGCCTCGCCACCGTCGTAGGCCACGCTCTCGGACGTGGGCAGTCCGCGCAGGTTGTAGGTGTAGTCGTTGGTGGTGATGGCGCCGTTGTTGCGGGTCTGCACACGCTTCACTTTCCCGCCAGGCCAGTAGTTCCAGTCCTGATCACCCTGGCCATCCGAGAAGCGCAGCGTCAGCAAGCGATTCATGCTGTCGTAGGTCCGGTCAGCCCGCGAAGGCGACGCATAGGCAGCCTCGCTCTCACATTGAGGGCCCAGCAACGTCAGGCCCGAGGCAGACCAGAGCAGATTGCCTGCGGCGTCGTAGCCCATGCCGGTTGCACCGGTCTCAGGCTCCATGCTCTTGCACAGGCGCTGGGCGCCGTCATAGACATACTGCCGCCGCACACTGACGCTGCCATCGTAGTTGCGCCGCAGGATCGACAGCGGCTTGCCCAGCGTGTCGCGCTGAATCTCCGTCACCACTCCCTCAGCGTGGAGAATCCGGATGGGCGTGTCCTGGCTGGGCTTGCCGTACATCAGGTAGTCGGTGGTGGTGGCAATGCCGCGCGGATTGGTCACCTTTACGCTGCCTCCGCCAAGTTGCTCGGTGGTCGTGACAAGCCGCCCCAGTTCGCTGTCCTGCTCGCTGCGATTGGGGCGCCCGAGTGCGTCATAGCCGGTATAGGTGCCGGGCAGCGCCGAGCGGAAGTCGGACGCCGTGCGCGTCGGATAGGAGGTGAAAACCGGGCGCCCATTGCTGTCATAGCGGGTCACCGTCTGGCGCAATGTACCGCCACGGTCCGCAGCGTCGAACGACTCTTCCAATACTGGGCGCCACAACCCGTCGTAGTACGTCACCGCGCGTGCGTTGCCGGTACTGGACTCGCGCTTCCAATGGCCTGCTTCCAGCCCGATCTCCGCGCCCGCCACCTGGAAGAACCGCGTTGTGGAAGGATTCCAGGCCACGCTGTCATTGGCGGCCTGGGTCGCCAGTACGATCCGGCCCATCCCGTCGTAGTCGAAACTCCGGCTGGCACCATTGGGCTCCACCGCCGTGCGCACCCAGCCATTGTCATCCACCTGCAGCGAGGCACTGCTGCCGTCCGGGTACGCAACACTCTGCGGCAAGCCGCGCTTCCAGCTGCCCAGCGCAATGGTATTGCCCTTGCCATCGGCCACGGAGGCGAGCGTGCCATCGGCGTGATAGCCCAGCGTCTGCTGCAGCACGCCGAAGGCGTAGGTGCGTTGCGGGCGCGCCATCGAGTCGAACTCGGTACGCTCGGTCTCGATCTCAACGCCGCCAACGCTCTGTGTGCTGCGCCCGACCTGGCCGAGTATCCAGCGGCCGGTGTCGTCGAAGTAGGTGGTTCTCAGCGTCCGCGAGCGTCCCAACGAGTTACTCTCGGTATGCACCACCGGCCGCACATGCGCGTCGAACTGATCGGTCGTGTTGACGAAGTTGACGCCATCCTGGCTGAGCACAGATTGCTTCAGGGGACGAATCTTGACGGCGAAGGGATCATCGGCTGCGGTCATCGAACCGTAGCTGTCCGGGAACGGTCCGGCCTGGACCTCGTCCGAACTCATATAAGTATTGGTGGTGACCTGGACGATCTGACCGTCCGGAGCACGCACTGCCTCCTGCAACAACTGCCCCTCGTTCTCATCGAGTTTTCGTCCGAACACACTGTGACGGCGCGTACCATCCGGTTCCACGATCGTCGACACCGCGGAATTCGGTAGACCCGAGTCATACCCACCCGACTCGTAGGTCCAGGTCAGGTTGCCCAAGCCCGGCCCCGTCAGCGTCTTGCTGGTGATCGCGAAGAGGTCGAACGCATTGGAGGCGCGTTGCGCGTAGCGCCCACCGCCCATGTCTGCGCAAGCGGTACTTTTTACACCCAGCCGGGTGCGGCGCAGGTACTTGAACTCAAACTGTCCACGCGTTCCAGATGGGTGGGTCGCGATCAGGCTGAATCCAGACTGCTCGAACGTGGGCTTGGTGCAGAGCTTCGGTTCGCCATCCCAGCTCTGATATTCCGGATTCAGGCCACCGAACCCACCGTCCTGCCAGCTGTATTCGTAGCCCAAGCGCGCGCCATCAGGCTGCTGGACGGCGCGCAGCGCGGGCCAGCGTGCAAATCCCATCCCACCGGAACCTTCGTTGTACTCGTAGCTCCAGGTACGGCCATTGGCTGCCGCACTGGCAATGCGGTCCCCGGCATAGGCAATGGAGATGGCGCGACCATCACTGCCGCGAATGCCAACCAGCTTGTCGCCCGAATAGTCATAGGCTACCCAGTTGCCGTGGCGATCTTCGACCCGGCTGGCCATCAGCAGAACACGCACCAGCTTGGACCCCATGCCTTGGCCCAGCTCCATGAAGCCAGCCGTTCGTTCAATCCCCACATTGAAGAAGTAGCGATTCCCCGATGCATCCACGCCCAGGAATCCTTCGCCGGGATAGCCATTGGCCGTCGAGCCCAGGCAACTGAGGCGCATGTTGCCCCGAGTACCCCAGCGATAGGTTTCACCGCTGGTGGGTTTCGGGTTGGAGGCGTTGGCGATCAGCAGCATCTCCTGCTCGCCCTGGTCGGGGACACGCACCTGCACGCCGGTCCAAATCTCGAAGGTGCCCACGCCGGTACGCGTCTTGGGGTAGAAGGTCTGCGAGCAACGCTGGGTGGCGCCATTACCCGACTCGTTCCACTTCCAGATGGAGTCGAAGGTGGCGTGCATGTAGGGGACTTCGATGTCCCAGCTGCCGAATCCCCCCAACGGCTGCCGGTCCTTGAAGGACTGCACAGCGAGGCGACGCTGCAATCGCACCGGCAGCGCGTTGTTGCCTGGCAGGTCGATGTCGGTAACGACAAATTCGGTCGACCCCGAGCTGGGGCTGATGCTATCCCCGAACAGGCTCGAGTTCAGCGGTGCCAGCCCCTCGCCGTTCTTGATCTTTTTGTAGTACTCGGTATGCGGGGTAACCGGGCTGCTCGCCCAGCTCCCCCCGGATGACATGGCCAATGCCGCGCCCAACAACGCCTGCCACTGCCAGATACGCATGGAACATCCCTTTGTCCAAATGCGTCGGCAATCACCAGACGTTCGGTAATCCACCGACGTGTGCTGGCGTCATGTTCCGGCCGGAAAGTAGCTGCGCCGTCCCTTGCGCCCCCCTGTACCTTCAGGGGCACAAGCCCCTTCACGACAGCTTCATATGATATTCATCCAAAGTAAATACCCCAAGCGAGGAATGGGCGAGGCCCATTTCCGCATCGTGTCTGCTAAGCCCTCACCCGGTTCGCACACACCCGCCCCTCCGCGAAATCCCGCAGGTTCCCCAGCGTGATCGCCGAGATCTCCTGCAGCGCCTCAACGGTAAAGAAGCCCTGGTGGCCGGTCACCAGCACGTTGGGGAAGGTCATCAGGCGCTGGAAGGCCTCGTCGTCGATGATCTCGCCGGAAAGGTCCTGGAAGAACAGCGCGCTTTCCTGCTCATAGACGTCGATGGCCAGGTGGCCGAGCCGCCGCGACTTCAGCGCGCGGATCACCGCATGGGTATCGACCAGCGCTCCGCGTGACGTGTTGACCAGCATCGCGCCGGTCTTCATCCGCGCCAGCGAGGCGTCGTTGATCAGGTGCTGGGTATCGGGCGTCAGCGGGCAATGCAGCGAGACGATATCGGCGCGCGCCAGCAGTTCATCCAGTCCAACCCTGTCGCCCACGCCGGCAAAGGCCGGCGACGGATACGGATCATGCCCCAGCACGGTGCAGCCCATGCCATGGAAGATGCGCGCGGTGGCCAGGCCGATCTTGCCGGTGCCGACGATGCCGACCGTGCGCCCATGCAGGGTGCGCCCGAGCAGGCCATCGAGCATGAAGTTGCCCTCGCGCACGCGGTTGTAGGCGCGATGGGTCTGCCGGTTGAGCGTCATCACCAGCGCCAGCGCGTGCTCGGCCACGGCTTCGGGGGAATAGGCCGGCACCCGTGCGACGAACAGGTCCAGCGCTTTCGCGGCGGCCAGGTCCACATTGTTGAAGCCGGCACAGCGCAGCAGTACGGCGCGTACGCCCAGCGCATGCAGCGCGTGCAGTACCGGCGCGTCGAGGCGGTCATTGACAAACACGCAGACGGCGGCGCAGTCCTGTGCCAACGCAGCGGTATGCACGTCCAGCGCGGCATCGAAGTACACGAACGCAAAGCCCTGCCCGGCCGCATCGCGCTGGTTGGCCTCGTCGAGGAAACGACGATCGTAGGGGCGGGCACTGAAAACGGCGATCTGCATGACGGGGCCTGGCGGGAGTTCCCTGCCGACCATACCGCAGCACCTGCCCTGATGGGATGGCCCCGGCGATACGCATATCGCCGGGGCCGGGTACCGCTTAGAACCGGTAGCCCAGGCCCAGCATCACGCCGTTCTGGATCTGCCCGTCGCGGCGCTCACCCACGTAGTCGGCCATGATCGACAGGCGCTCGCTGGCGCGACTGGTCACGCCCACGTTCCAGGCCAGCACCTGTTCGCCCACGGCCTGGCTGCTGGCACCAAACACCAGGTCCGGGGCCGCAGCAAAACCGGTGCTGTAGCGCGCCTGTGAATCGCCCAGCTCCTTCTGCCAGACCACGCGGGCGCGCGGGGTGATGCGCTCGCCGTTGTTGCCCTCGAAGGTCTTGAACAGCTGCAGGCCGGCACCCACGCGGATGCTCTCCAGGCTGCCGCTGCGCCCCACCAGCGCGCCAGCGCCCTGCCCTTCGTTGAAGCGGGTGGCCGAGGTCCGCGCGTAATCCACCACCGGCAACAGCGGCTGGATCACCAGTCCCTTGCCGGTGGTGAAGGAGAACGCATGCTCCACCCGCGCCGAGATCGCGTCGTTGCTGTATCGGGCACGCAGCGGCTGTTGCAGGCCATCGATGGCCGAAAGGCTGCGGCGGGTATCGTGGCGCAGGTCGGTGTAGCGCACGGCCGCCGACAGGTAGCCACGCGAATAGGTCGCATCCAGGTAGCCGCCCACATCCAGCGCGCGCACGTCGCCACTGAAACCGGAGCCATCGCTGGCCTTGGTCGACATATCCGCGGCGGCCACGCTGACGCCGAGGGTGACGCGGTCATCGGCCACGCGCGTGTCGGCACCGACCACGATGCCGCCGATGTTATGGCTCAGGCCGGCCACACCACCGTCGGCGTCGATGCGGCCATGGCTGGCGAAACCGCGCGCCCACAGGCCACGGCTGCCACCCGCCGCGCGGCTGTCGCCAGCAGCCTCGCCGGCCGGCTCGACCAGATGCATGGCCAGCTGGTTGAACAGGCTGCCATGGCGCATGCCCGGCTGCGCCGACACCGACTGCGCCGCCTGCGAGGCCAGGCCATCGGCATCGCCGCCACTGCGCATCGCCGCCTGGTGCTGCTGCACCACGTTGCCGATGCTGCCCAGCAGTGCATTGTCGGCCAGGCGCAGGCTGGCGTGTGCATCACCGCGCAGGGCGCCGGCCTGCTGTGCGATCACATCGCGGTCGGCGAACTGCAGTGCGCCGAGCAGCGACTTCAGGCCGCTGTCCTGGCGATCCGATGCGGCTGCCAGCGCGCGCCCCAGTCCATCGCCGGAGGTGCCGTTGGCAAACAGGCCCAGCTGATCGAAGCCCGGGTTGGCGGTCAGCCACAGCCCGTCGGCCGTCTGGTTGACGTTGAAGCTGAGCAGCGAATTGTGGCGCGGGCGGAATACTTCGCCCGCGGTGATGCTGGCGCTGTAGCCGGTGTCGCCCAGTCGCACGGCATCCTGGAAACCGCCCTGGTAGATCGGCCCTTCCACCAGATCGCGGCGGTAGCCGCCGGCATAGAAGCCCTGGGCGACGTTCAACGCCAGGTGTGCGCCCTGCGCGATCACCAGCGCCCCCTCTTCGGCCCCGCCATCGTAGAAGCTGCCGACGCGCAGGCGGCCACTGCCGGTGCCTCCGGCCTCGGTAACATCGAACAGCACCTGCCCGCCGGGCATGATGTTGACGTAGCCGTGGGTCACCAGATCACCGCCACGCGGC
This sequence comes from Stenotrophomonas muris, assembly GCF_052751275.1. Classification (NCBI taxonomy): domain Bacteria; kingdom Pseudomonadati; phylum Pseudomonadota; class Gammaproteobacteria; order Lysobacterales; family Lysobacteraceae; genus Stenotrophomonas; species Stenotrophomonas muris. The sequence continues at coordinate 2,457,775 of NZ_CP199879.1, forward strand.
ATCAGCGTGCCGAACACGCGCAGTCGGTTGAAGCCGTCTTCGCGCCAGGACGGGCCGGTGCCATCCAGCAACGCATCACTGTCGGTGCCGACCGATGCGATATCGCCATGGCCAACCACCACGCTGCCCGGCATCACCCGCAGCTCGGGGGTACGCAGCGCGCCGCCCTCCAGCGCGATGGTGCCGTTGTCGACCAGCATGAAATCGGCGCCGGTGGTTTCGGCGGTGCGCCAGGTGGCGCCATTGCTGACACGGATCACGCCCGCCGAACCTGCCAGGGTGGACGCATCCAGATCGGCCAGCCGCAACTGGCCGCGCAGCTCATCCTGGAGGTCGGGGTCGGCAAGCAGCTGCTGCAGCGACTGCGTGCCGATGCCGTTCGGCCCCCGCGTGGAGACGTTGTACAGGCTCACCGCGTAGTTGATGTAGGTGCTGGCCCAGTCGGTGTTCCAGCGCGCGAAATCGTCGTCGACGAAGGCCTGCAACTGGCGCGCGGTGCGCAGGTAGCCCGGATTGATGTCGCCGCTGACGTTGCTGGTCACATGCAGGGTGTCGCCCGGATCGCGATAGCCTGCCGTGTTGATGATGTTGTTGCCGCGGATGTCCTGGCCCGGGAACGACTCCAGCTTGCTGCCGCTGCCATCCGGATCGAAGGTGACCGATGTACCCGTGGTGCGCGCCGGGTCGCGGAACACCAGCAGGCCATTGGGCCGCACCACCTCATACATGGCCTTGTGCAGCAGGCCGGCATCCATGCCGCCGCCATAGTTGCCGGTGTAGATCTGGGTCATGCGCGGCGACGGTGCGTAGGTGATCCTGCCACCACTGCTGGCGGCATGGATCTGCACCGAATCGACCAGCGGCAGGTCGCCGCCGAGATAACGGTTGACGCCGCCGGACTGCATGATCGAGCAGGACGAAATGCAGTGACCGGACACAATCGTGTCCAGGCCCTGGGTGCGGATCACCGCCTGCAGCCACTCGCCGGCGATCAGCGCGCCACCGTTGGACGTGCGCAGCACGACTTCGCGGATCGGGCGTCCTTCGGCCTGCGCCTTGGCCAGCAGCGCGGGCAGCGCCACCACATCGGCAACGGTTACGCCGCCGCTGAGGAAGACGCGATCGTCCTGCACGTGATAATTCATTGCCATGACGTCATCAACCGCCGCCATGGCGGTGATGCCCAGCAACGCTGCCAGGGCCAGGCTCAACTTCGAATGCTTCATGTGTTCTCTCTCTCCACCCGCAACGCACGGGTCGAAAGTTCAACGTCCGGACGGTGCGCCCTCCCCCAGTGCAGCGCCCCTCGAAACATGAACGCATTCACAATGGATTCGTGGGCCACGCACACTCTTCCCCATCCGGTCATCGTCGCGTAAAACTCGAAGACGTACCCGCCACCGACGTCCGAGGCCAGCCCTGTCCGCCCCCTCTCCTCTGATCCATCGCGCGCCGGACCTGTCCGCGCCGGCGGACGCGTTCATTGCGTTCGTGCGGGAGGAACGCGCGCCGTTGTGTGCGTTCCTGCGCACGCGCGGTGTCGGGCCGGAGGATGCCGAGGACATCGCGCAGGACTGCATGGAGCGGCTGATCCGCTATCGCGCGCACAGTGCCGACGAGCTGCGGCTGCTGCTGTATCGTATCGCCCGCAACCGCCTGGCAGACCGCGGCCGTTCGTCGCAGTCGCGGCCGCATCTGTCCCTCGCCGAACATGATGGCGGCAACGAGCCTTCCAGCACGTCGCCCGATCCATTGCGCCAGGCCGAGTCCGGGCAGATGCTGTCCCTGCTGCGGCAGGCCCTGTTCAAGCTGCCCGAGCGCGCGCGCGAGGTGTACCTGCTCAACCGGATCACCGGCATGAGCTATACGCAGATCGCGCGGCACTGTGGAATTACTGCCAAGACCGTGGAAAAACACATCGCCCGCGCCCTGCAGGGCCTGCGCCAGGAACTCGGAACGGATCCGCTGCACAACGACAGGGACAACGGATGAGTCACGCCAGGCCCAGGGAAGATACGCAGCTGTTCGAACGCGCCAGCGCCTGGGTGGCGCGGCTGGAGGCTCCGGACTGTACGCCGGGCGAGCGCGAGACGTTCGAGGACTGGTTGGCCGAGGACCCGGCCCATGTCACCGCCTGGATCCAGGCCGAGACCCTGTTCCAGCAGGGCGAGGAACTGGCCGCCGACCCGTGGCTGCGCACCGCCGCGGCACGTGCTGCACGGCCGGCGCCGCGTCGCTGGCTGCCGGCAGTGGCCGCTGCCGCAGGCGTCTGCCTGGCCATCGGGATCGGCTGGATGATTGCCGTCGACGGCAACCCCACGCCGCTGCGCTATGCCAACGATTCCCACCAGCCCCGGCTGCAGACGCTGGCCGATGGCAGCGTGGCCACGCTGGATGCGGGCACCACCCTGCACGCCCGTTTCGGTTGGCGCCATCGCAACCTGGTGCTGGAACGTGGCCGCCTGCAGCTGCAGGTCGCACCGTCGGGCAAGGCCCTGCAGCTGCGCGCCGGCGACAGCACCATCCGCGACATCGGCACCACCTTCCAGGTGGAACGCCTGCATGATGGCCTGGTCGAAGTCGCACTGCTGGAAGGTGCGGTGGAAGTCAGCAGCGGGGGCACCCAGCACACCCTGGCGCCCGGCCAGCAACTGCAGGTACTGCCGTCGGGCCGCATCCAGCCCGGTCCGGCACTGTCGTCCAATGCCGCCGCTGAAGGCTGGCTGCAGGGACAGCTGGTGTTCGATGCCACACCGCTATCGATCGTGGTCGAACGCATGAACCGCTACGGCCACACGCCGCTGGTGATCGCCGATCCGGAGATCGCCAGCCTGGCGGTAAGCGGCACCTTCCGTGCCGGCGACGCGCAGGAACTGCTGTCGGCACTGGAACTGGGCTGGTCGGTGGCTGGCCAGACGCGACCGGATGGCGCGCTGGAACTGCGCCGCACGTACTGAGGAGGCCTGCGGTGATGGCAGTACCGGGCGCGCTGCAGGGGGGGCTGCTGCTCCGCACCCTGTTCTGCCTCGCGTTGGGCATCCCCGCGCTGCCGTCTGCCGCTGCGGCCGAGCAAGCGGGCACCCTGGAGGTCGATGTTGGCTCAGGCCCGCTGGCGCCGGCCCTGCAGCAATGGGCGCGACAGAGCGGCATTGCCCTGCTGTTCGATGCGCGTGAGCTGGATGGCCTGCGCACGGCCGGCACCCATGGCCACCGCGATGCGGCTGCGGCCCTGAAGGAACTGGTCGCGGGCATGCCGGTGAACATCCTGCGTACGCCTGCTGGCGGATTCGTCGTCCGCCGCACCCGCCCCGCGCCACCATCGCCACCGTCGGTCGCGGCACGCGCCACGCCCGCAGCACGTTCGCCACACAAATCCGCCGACGCGCCGCCGCAGGTGGAACTGGCGCCGATCCATGTCACCGGCAGCCGGCTGCCGCGCACCTCCGTGCAGACCACGCTGCCGGTCACCATCATCGACCGCGATGACATCCTGCGCAGCGGCTACGGCAGCCTGTTCGACCTGCTGCGGCACTTGCCGGGCATGAACGGCCACCCGGCGATGAGCACCTCGCGCAGTGGCGATTCGCAGTACCTGCCGGTGGGTGCGGCCACCACCACCAGCCTGGACGGCATGGGCCCGCGTGCGACCCTGTTCCTGGTCAATGGCCGGCGCCTGCCACGCTATCCCATGGTGTCGCTGGAACAGGGTGGGCTCACCGATCTTGGGGGAATTCCGCTCAGCTTCGTCGAACGCATCGAGCTGGTACGTGGCGGCGCCTCGGCCATCTATGGCGCCGACGCGATGTCCGGCGTGGTCAACATCATCCTGCGCGACCAGGCTGACGGCCCGGAAGCCATGCTGCAGACCGGCCTGAGCGGGCGCGGCGACGCTGGCCAGTATCGCGTGCAGGCGGCCACCGGCGGCGTGCGCGACGGAGGGGACCGCTGGTTCGCCGGCATCGACCTGCACCGCATCGACCACGTGGCCGGTGATCGCCGCCAATGGCATGCGGAAACCTCGCAGTACCTGATCGGCGCGTTCCGCGATGGACGCTACTGGCCGGCAGAACGCTGCGAAGGCCCATTGACGCGGCGCGATGGTGCCTGCTGGTTCGACAGCGCCCGACCACGCTCGCTGCAACCGGCCTCGGATACCGCCTCGACCTACCTGCGCTACCGGCATGAGCGCGGCGAAGGTCGCTATGCCTACGCCGAGGCGCGGGCCAGCCACAACCGGCAACGCTTCGACCTTGGTCCAACCGCCGTTGCCATCGGCCTGTACGGGTTCACCTTCAACAGCGTGCTGCGCGAAGCCGGCAACGTGCGTCCGCATGTACGTGCCACCGACGCCGACGTCACCTTCGGCATTGGCCGCGACCAGGGCCGGCGCAGCTGGGATGCCGGCATCAGCGCACAACGCAGCGATGTCAGCCTGTCCACGTCGGGCACCGTGCGCGCCGAGCCCCTGCTGCGGGTCGCCGAGACACTGGATTTCCTGCCCGGCTTCACCTCGTTGCCGGCGGGCGCGGCCGAGCAGTTGTTCCCGTCGATCCGCAATCGCGGGCGCACCGAGCAGTGGCAGGGCTGGTGGGGCATGCAGCGGGAGCTGATGCCATTGGCCGGCGGTGCTGCACAGCTGGCCACCGGCATCGACCTGCGCCAGGAGCGCTGGACCTCGCATCCCGACGCCCTGCTGAGCCAGGGTGACCTGGCGCTGGGCCTGCCGCAGGAGCAGCGCCACCTGGCGCGCCGCAGTGGCGGCGCCTACGCCGAACTCGGCCTGCCCCTGGCGCACACGCTGCGCATGGACCTGGCAGCACGCTGGGACCGCGATGGCGACTACCAGGCCTTTTCACCCCGTGTTGGCCTGCGCTGGAGCCCCACGCCCCGGTGGTCCTTCCTGCTTGCCAGCGGGCGCGGCTACCGTGCGCCCAGCCTGTTCGAGCAGCGGCGCCCCCCGGGCTATTTCGGTGCGATCGAGCTGCCGGCCTCCAGCGCCCTGCCCGACTGCGCGCAGAGCAGCGGCAACGGGCGCTGCAGCGTCACCGTGGACGTGGTGGAGAACGATGCGTTGAAGGCCGAGCGGTCGCGCAGCCATTCCCTGGCCGCGACCTGGACGCCGACCGATACGTTCTCGCTGTCACTCACCCACAACATCGTCGAACTGCGCAACGAGATCCTGGCCCTGCAACCGGCCGACGCGGTGTGGAACCCCGGCACCTGGGAGCTGGACGAGGACGGCCAGCTGAGCAACCTGCGCCTGTCCTTCGACAACATCGGCCGCACCACCTCGCGCAACTTTGTACTGCGCGGGGAGTACCACATCGATACCGGCAGCACCGGCCAGTGGCTGTTCTCGCTCGATGCGCTGAAGCAGCAGGAACTGCGCCGCGAACGTGGCCATGATGCAACGGTGGACCTGCGCGGCCATGTCACGCCGACGATGGCCGCCGTGCTGAACGTGCAGTGGCAGAACAGCAACTGGGACATCGCCCTGCGCGGCAACCAGGTGGGGCGCACGCGCGCCTGGCTGCCCGGTGCGGAATGCCCGGAGGAACAGCGCGAGCAGAACCACTGCATGAACCCCCGGCAGCTGCGCTGGAACCTGCATCTCGCACGACGCCTGGGGCCGCGCGTGGTCGCCGCGCTGGACGTGCACAACGTGCTCGACACGCAACCGGTGAACTATCTGGTCGGCAACGGTGGCCAGATGCCGGGGCTGGACGATCCGCTCGGCCGCTACTTCCTGCTGACCCTGCAGATCCGCTGAGCGTAGTACCCTACGCGCCCTGTTCCATCGGTTCCCCACCACCCCATGAAGGCCTATCTCTGGTTCTGGGGCGCGTTCCTGCTGTTCTTCGCGTTGCCCTTCCCCTGCATCCTCTATGTCGGCACGTCGTGGCCGGTGCAACTGGCCGACCGCAGCGCGCCATGGCTGGCCCTGCTGCTGCTCGCGCTGTCGGTGATCCTGTGGCTGGCCCTGCTGCTCGCCTTCCTGCACTACCTGCTGCTGGGCCCGCCGCGCGCGCTGCATCGGGTGCGCACCATCCTGGCCGGCGGTGAGCCGCGCGACGCGTTGATCGAACAGGCCGAGCAGACCGGCGTGCACGTGCGCGGCTTCGCGCAGTGGAAGCTGCAGCTGGGCTTCCAGAACCTGTCCGGCACGCCCATCAACGAACAGATGCTGGTGGTGGACAGCAAGCCGCAACTGCAGCGTTTCGTTGCCGGCCAGCGTATCGAGGTACGCCTGAGCCGGATGCCGGGCGCGTTCCCCAACGTGGTGCTGGAGGGGGCGCAGCCCGAACTGGATGTCGCCAGCCTCTGGCGTCGTGGTGTCGGCGCAGCGATCGGCATCGTGGCGGTGGCCAGTGCCTATGTGGCCGCCTATCGGCTGCAGAGTGAGGGACTGGGCTGGACCTTCCTGTCGCTCGGTCATCCGCTGCTGGTGTGCCCGCTGGTGTTGTGCGGCTACGCGCTGGGCCTGCGCCTGCTCGGCCGGCTGCTGCAGGCCGACGCCCGCGGTGACGCGCTGAAGTATCGCGGCATCGGCGTGGATGCGAAGGTGCTGAAGCTGCGCCAGACCGGCACCTATCTCAACGAGCAGCCGCAGGTGGAGTTCCAGCTGGAATACATCGACCGCGAAGGTGGCGTGCAGCAGGTGAGCGTGCGCCGCTTCATCCCGTTGATCGAGCTGGCCAATCTTCCGCGCGAGCGGGTCACGCTGTTGTACGACCCGGAAGATCGCCGCAACGTTCGCCTGGAGGGTGTATGAAGCAACCGCCCTCGACCCGGCTGGTGTTCTCCGTGGTGTTGCTGGTGCTGGCCGGCGTCGCCGTGGCAGGCGGAGCCCTGCAGACGCTGGGCGAAACACTGGGCCATTCGGTGCAGGCCAACAGCGCAAGCGCGCCGATCGCCATGCCGCCAGCGCGCGAGAGGCCCGCTTCGCTCGCGCCGATGACCGAGCCGCGGTTGCCGCCGGTGCCCGAACGCAACAACCGGTTGTTCGATGCGGACTACCTGCTGGCCGCCCGCCAGGCACTGGAACAGATGCCTGCGCTGGCCGGGCACCGGCTGACGGTATTCCACAGCATCCACTTCTACGACGATGGCCGGATCAATCTGGACCTGGTGGATCCGCAGCAGCCGTCACGCGTGGACAGCTACCACTTCGAACGCGGCCAGTGGCGCAAGGGCGACCCGGTCAATCCGCAGCGCTTCGCGCCCACCATCACCCTGCGCCGCAGCAGCACGGCGCTGGCCAACATCGATTTCGAGGCGGTGCCGCGCGTGGCCCAGGCACTGCAGGCACAGCGCAACGCATTGATGGGCACTCCCGGTGAAGTCGGCCACGTCTATGTGATCGTGCGCAAGGGTGGCACTCTGGTCTGGCTGCCGGACGAGGTCGCCGGTGATCGCCAGTCCGCACGACTCTCTTTCGACGCACAAGGCCGTTCCGGCAACGCGACCCTCCGATAGTCAACGCGAAAAGGGGACGGAGGGGATTAAGTCGCTTGTGCCTTGGTGCCGTCTGCGACTTAATCCCCTCCGTCCCCTTTTTGCTGTTTCACGGAGCGGGCGATGGCGTACTGCGCGCCGTAGTAGGTGGACAGCACCAGCAGGCTGGCCAGTGGCAGGCCGCCGGCGAAGCGGTCCCAGGCCAGCAGCGAGTCGCTGGCGACGAACAGCAGCGCACCGGCGGCCGCCCAGCGGGAGCTGCTGGCATCCATTGCATCGGTGTGCGGTCGCCGCCACTGGCGTGCGAGCGCCAAGACCGCCATCGAGGCCAGCACCACCACGTATGCCAGCACCGGAATGCGCATCGGTGCGGGCAGGTGCGGCCACAGACCAAGTACATTGAGTACAGCGAACGCACCGAGCCGGACGCTGGCGGCGAGCAGGCCACGCCCGGCACGCAGGCCATCGCGGAAGGCGACGATGTAGCAGAGGTGCGCCAGCAGGAACGCGACCAGCCCCGGCACGAACGCATCCACCGGCAACATCAGCGCGATATCCCCCACGCACGACAGCAGCATGCCAGCCAGCACCGCGCGTCGGTAGAACGGCTGCGCTGGATCATGCACGCGCCAGGCGATGCCAGCGATCAGCAGCGTGGTGGTCGGCTTGGCCAGCCAATGCAGCCAGCGCCCGTCGCCGTGCAGGAACGCACCGAGGATGGCGAGGATCGCCATCAACAGGATCACGCCATCGCGGGCGCGCGGTTTCATCGTGCCTTCCACAGGTCCGCAAGGCGGTCAGGCTTGCCGGCGATACGCTCCAGCACCGGGTACTGCAGGCCACCGTGGTAGGCGATGTTCATCGTTTCGATGCGGTCGAACTGCTTCACCAGCAGCACGATCGGCGCCTTGTCCTTCGCCGCCGCAGCTACCGCATCCTTCAAGCGCTGGCTGCTGTACTCGCGCCCGCCAACGGCAATCACCTTCATGCCCGGCGCCAGGCCGGCATTGAACGCCGGGCTGTCCCAGATCACGTCGCCGACCACACCGCTGTCGAGCACGGTCGCGCCCAGCGAATAGGCGAGCAGCGCCGCCTTGGCGCGTTTTTCCTGTGCCTTGTAGGCGTCGTTCGGCGTATCGCGGTAGACCAGCTTCCAGCCCGCCAGTTCCAGGCCGCCGGTCAACGAACCGTGGCCGTCCAGCCGCCCGCGCAGGAACGTCGCCCAGTCATACGGCGCGATGCCGTTCAAGGTCGCGACCACGTCGTTGAAGGTGTACGGGTTGACGTCCCAGTCGCCGTTGCCGACGCCGAAGAACGCACGTGCGAAGTCATCCAGGCTACGCCGGTTGCCGCTCAGTTCGCGCAGCTTGCCCTCCACTTCCAGCCACAGCATCTGGCCGCCGGAGTAGTAGTCCTCGCTCATCTGATAGTTGCGGTAAGGCAGCGTGCGGCGCTGCGCGATGGTCGGGTCATTGGTGGTGTCCTGCAGCGGCCGCCAGGCCAGGCCCGGGCGACCACGGTCATAGGTCGCGGCCACGTTGGCCAGCATGTCGCGCGCCTGCGCGGTCGACCACAGCCCTGAACGCGCCGCCAGCACCTGGCCCCAGAACTGGGTCTGGCCTTCGTAGACCCACAGCAGGCTGTCGCCCATCGGCGTGTTGAAGTTGGCGGTGGCGAGATCCGCGCCGCGACGGTACTTGCCGTTCCAGGAATGGGTGTACTCGTGCGGCAGCAGATCGCGCATCCACGCGTTGTTGTCCCACTCGGTGAAGTAGCCCGGGTCGGCGCTGTTCTCACTGGAACGGTGATGCTCCAGGCCGATGCCGCCGAGGCGGTCCGTCAATGCCAGCAGGAACTCATAGTGGTTGTAGTGCCGCGCGCCGTAGAGCTTGTCGGCCTGCTGCACCAGCGCGCGGTGCATCGTGATCTGCGCCTCGCTCGGCTTCAGCGATTTGGCGTCGTCGGCAAACACGTTGAGGTGCACCGGCACCTTCGCGCCCGGATCGAGATCGATGCGCTGGTAGTGCTCGCCGGCAAACAAGGGCGAATCGACCAGATGGTCATAGGAGATCGGCTTGAACACCACGGTGTCACCGTCGCGGCGCGCGGTCTCCAATGCAGTGGCGAACGACCAGCCCTTGGGCAGGGTAACGCTGGCCTGCGCCTGCAGCTGGCGCGCGTCGATGCCGGCCGGATACAGCGAGTTGGCGTTCCACTGCAGGTTGAGCATTTCCGGGGTCATCACCACCCGGCCCTGGCTGCCGCCCTGCGAGGACAGGAAATCGAAGTGGGCGACGATCTCGCTGGCGCCCTCGGGCACGTTCACCTTGAACGCATAGACGTTGTACTGATCGCGCTGCCAGGCCAGCGGCTTGCCGTTGGCGGTCACGCGCAGGCCGGCCAGCTTGTCGATCGGGCCGGTGGGCGAATGGTTGCCGGGAATCCACTGCGGGTACAGCAGGGTCATCGGGCCGGGCTTGGCCGGCACGGTGGCGGTCACCTTGAAGATGCGCCGGGCCAGATCGCGCGCGTCCACATCGATGCGCAGCAGTCCTGGGGCTGCCGCGTTGGCCGGTGGCGAGGTCTGCGCAAGTGCAGGCGTGGCCGCCAGCGCGAACAGCAACGACATCGCCAGGGCTCGGGTCTTCATCGGGCAACTTCCAACAACGGAGAATCTTCCGATGCTAGGCCTGTGCCGTGCCCTGCCCCATGGCCAAAGGTCATGGGGCGAGAGAACTGTCTACGCAAATCCATGAGGGAACGTGCTTGCCAGACCGATCGCCGGCCTGGCAAGCCGCCCGGAAGGGAAGTCTAGTTTGATGCGCCTTCTTTGTAAGCCGCCTCAATGGCCCCCTTCAATCTCGTCGGATCTTCGATCCTCACACCGGTCAAGCACTTGGAGCCGGTCGCATCGAAAAACACTGTCGATGCGGAGCCGCCCTGGAAGTGTGCATAACCAAACACCGGCGCGGGGGAATCGGCCAACGGCGCCCATACGATTTTTCCGAGGAGCAGTCTAGCCTTGGCAACATCCCGCTCGATGCATCCGCCCGACGCCTTCACGACGATCGTTACCTGGCCGGATCGCTGTTCAAGTTGGGGCAGAAGCGCGATATCGCCGAAATTGCGGGCGATGCCGGAAGCCGAAGCGGAGTTCGCGCGGAAGCCATTCTCAATACCCAATGCATCAGCGGCGGCCTGCGGCCCAGCACTTCGCACCACCTCCAGCCTCTCGATGTAATCCAGTGCTGCCAGTTGGGAGTCCCTTGAGGCGGCACTCCACATTTGAGAAGGAGGTGTCACCGCAACCGCTGCGAGGGGAATGACCGCAGACAAGATGAGTAGTGCTTTCAGGGGCACTCTCACGAATTCACCAAGGATAGTTGGCATCGTAGTAGTCCTCATGCTGCTTGGTATAGGTTTTCCCCGATGCGACATGGTTGTTGTCACAGAATGCCTTGCCAATATCCACAAGCGAAGCACCACTTGACCACATGCCCCAAAGCGTAGCGGAATTCTCGGAAATCAGCGGAATCTCAACGGTTCCTTCCGAAAATCCTCGAATCTGATCACTCACGACCGCGTTATTGACAACGGCCTTGGCCTCCCACACACAATTTCTTTCAACGTACTGCGCCTTGGTAATCGGAGCATCAATATTGGGAACACCAGCCACGTGATGACCAAGCTCATGACTGAGATAGCCTACGGTCTTGTAGAGCCCGGGCAGATCAAAGCTATCACAAGAGTACGGCGGAACCAGTATTTTCGCCGTAAGCGGGTCATAGCTGGGAGGGAGACCATATGCCCTGACGCCCGAATGAGCCTGGATCTGCGAGGTAAGTGTTGTGGATGCAGCGGAGATGAAGTCTACGCATTGGCCCAAACCAGTTACAGGATAAGTTTGCGCCTTCGCGTAGACGGGACAAATAAGTGAAAAGATCAAAATCAGGTATTTCCATACCATATTCCAGCCCCATTCCCCGGATCCCAGCGATCCGGCTCAAATCCTGGCGCTAAGGATCTTTTCTCTCTATAGGAAAACTCCTAAAGACTCCGCTACCTGCAACCGATCACACCTGAAACGAGAAGGCCTTCGAACTTTCCGGCACCAAGGGGCAAGGGCTAGGGGCGTGAGACCACAACGCTGAATGCTCGCAGAGAGGTTCCAGGGTCATACAGGCGATACGACCGCTCATCACAGTGCGTCACATTCACGTCAAAATGATCACCCTGTTAAACAAGCCATGAGCGGCGCGAGAGCACGGGTCTTCATCATCAGACAAGTTCCAGCCATGAGAGAGGCCCCGCTGCCAGACCAGTAGCAGGCGCAGCACCGTCACCAAAGGCCATGGTTGTAGCATCCATCCAGATATGGAGCGGATGATGCGCATGCAGGCGCATTGCGCAGTGCGAACCAAGGTTCGCACCCACCAGAGTCAGGCCCGGTCAGTCGACCAGGCGCAGGCGCAGTTCCTTCGGCAGCGCGAACACCATCGATTCCGGTTCGCCGTCCAGCTCGCCCACGCCGGTGGCGCCCAGCTCGGCCAGGCGCGCCAGCACGCCATCGACCAGCACCTGCGGCGCCGAGGCGCCGGCGGTCACGCCGATGTGCTGCTTGCCTGCCACCCATGCCGGGTCGATCTCGTGCGCACCATCGATCAGGTACGATTCCACGCCTTCGCGGCGGGCCAGCTCGCTCAGACGGTTGGAGTTGGAGCTGTTCGGCGAACCGACCACCAGCACCAGGTCGCAGCGCTTGGCCAGGTCGCGCACGGCATCCTGGCGGTTCTGCGTGGCGTAGCAGATGTCGTCGTTCTTCGGGCCCTGCATCGCAGGGAACCGCTCGCGCAGCGCATCGATGATGCCGCGCGTGTCATCCACCGACAGCGTGGTCTGGGTGGTGTAGGCGAAGTTTTCCGGCTGGTTGATCTGCAGCGTCGCGACCTGCTCGACATCCTCGACCAGGTAGATCTGCCCGGTCCCGGCTTCGCGGTTCCACTGGCCCATGGTGCCCTCCACTTCCGGGTGACCGGCGTGGCCGATCAGCACCACGTCACGGCCGGCACGGCAGTGGCGCGCGACCTCGAAGTGGACCTTGGTCACCAGCGGGCAGGTGGCGTCGAACACCTTCAGGCCACGGCGCTCGGCTTCCTGACGCACGGCCTGGGACACGCCATGCGCGCTGAAGATCACGGTGTTGTTGTCCGGAACCTCGTCGAGCTCTTCGACGAAGATCGCGCCGCGCTGCTTCAGGTCGTCGACCACGAAGCGGTTGTGCACCACTTCATGGCGGACATAGATGGGCGCGCCCAGCGTTTCGATCGCGCGCTTGACGATCTCGATCGCACGATCGACACCGGCACAGAAACCACGCGGGTTGGCGAGCAGCACATCCATCAGTTCAGTCTCCCGGCGGCAGCCGGCTTACGGTTTCGGGTTGGCATTATCCGCCTTTTTGGCGGACTTGCCGTCGAACAGGCCAAACAGCGCGATGCCGACGGCACCCACCACGATGGCCGAGTCGGCGATGTTGAACGAGGGCCAGGTGTAGCTGCCCACATACCACTGGATGAAGTCGACCACGTGGCCGTGCACCTGGCGGTCGATCACGTTGCCGATGGCGCCACCGATGATCAGCGCATACGGCACCGCGGCCTTCCAGTTGCCGCGGGCGGTGCCGCGCAGCCACCACGCCATCAGCCCGCTGATGGCGATCGCCAGCGCGGTGAAGAAGTACTTCTGCCAGCCACCGGCGTCGCTCAGGAAACTGAATGCCGCGCCGGTGTTGTAGGTGCGGTACCAGTTCCAGAAGCCGTCGATGACCACCACCGGCTGGAACTCCGGCAGGCTGGACAGCACCCAGGCCTTGGACCACTGGTCCAGGCCGATGATGGCCACCGACAGCAGCAGCCAGACCAGGGCGTTCGGATGCGGACGGGGCGCGGCCATCAGAACCAGCTCCGCACTTCGCCGGCGCCGGTCACGTTGCTCACGCAACGGCCGCACAGCTCGGGATGGTCGGCGTTGCTGCCGACGTCGGCGCGGTGGTGCCAGCAGCGCACGCACTTGGCCTTGGTGGTCGGCTGGGCGCTGACGAACACCTCGTCGGTGGTCGCCGGGCGCACCTGCACGTCGCCACTGATGAACAGGAAGCGCAGTTCATCGGCCAGCGGCTGCCACTTCGCGGCCTGCTCCTCGTTGGCGGCAATGGTGATCTCCGCTTCCAGCGCGGCACCGATGGCGCCGTTGGCACGCATCGGCTCGAGCACCTTGGCCACCTGCTCGCGCACGGCCAGCAGCTGGTCGAAGTCGGTGGCGTTGAGCTGGGCATCGGCCGGCAGCGGCGCCAGGCCGTCGTACCAGGTGGTGAACAGCACGTGGCCGGCGTGTTCGCCCGGCAGGTAGCCCCACAGCTCGTCGGCGGTGAAGGTCAGGATCGGCGCAACCCAGCGGGTGAACGCTTCGGCGATGTGGTACATCGCGCTCTGTGCCGAACGGCGACCGTGCGAATCGGTCGGCATCGTGTACAGGCGGTCCTTGGTCACGTCCAGGTACAGCGAGCCCAGGTCCACGCTGCAGAAGTTCAGCAGCAACTGCACGATCTCGGCCATGTTGTAGCCGTCGTAGGCCGCCTTGATCTTCTCCTGCAGCTCCCACGCGCGATGCACGATCCAGCGGTCCAGCGCGACCATCTGGTCGAGCGGACGCAGGTGCTGGGCCGGATCGAAACCGTCCAGGTTGCCGAGCAGGAAGCGTGCGGTGTTGCGCAGGCGGCGGTAGGCGTCGGCGTTGCGCTTGAGGATCTCCTGCGACAGCGACATCTCGTTGCTGTAGTCGGCCGAGGCGATCCACAGGCGCAGGATGTCCGCGCCCAGCTTGTTCATGATGTCCTGCGGCTCGATACCGTTGCCCAGCGACTTGGACATCTTGCGGCCGTGCTCGTCCACGGTGAAGCCGTGGGTCAGGCACTGCTTGTACGGGGCGCGCTTGTCGATCGCCACGCCGGTCAGCAGCGAGGACTGGAACCAGCCGCGGTGCTGGTCGGACCCTTCCAGGTACAGGTCGGCCGGCTTGCCGAAGCCACGCGCGGCGAGAACGCCTTCATGGGTCACGCCCGAATCGAACCAGACGTCGAGGATGTCGGTGACCTTCTCGTAGTCGGCCGCGTCGGCACCGAGCAGTTCGGCGGCGTCCAGCGAATACCACACGTCGATGCCCTCGGCTTCGACGCGGTCGGCGACCTGCTGCATCAGCTCCACCGAACGCGGATGGATCTCGCCGGTCTGGCGGTGGGTGAACAGTGCGATCGGCACGCCCCAGGTGCGCTGGCGCGAGATGGTCCAGTCCGGGCGACCGTCGACCATGCTCTGGATGCGCGCCTTGCCCCAGGTCGGGAACCAGCCGACGGTGTCGATGGCGGCCAGCGCATCGTTGCGCAGGTTGGCCTTGTCCATCGAGATGAACCACTGCGGGGTGGCGCGGAACACCACCGGCGTCTTGTGGCGCCAGCAGTGCGGGTAGCTGTGGCGGATCGGATGGAACGCCAGCAGCGAACCGTTGTCGCGCAGCACGCCGACGATGGCCTCCTGCGCCTTCCACAGGTGCTGGCCCGCCAGCACCACGTCACCGGCCGGCGGGGTCGATTCCAGGTACACGCCGCGGCCGTCGATCGGAGTGACCTGGCCAGCGTTGTACTTGTCCAGCAGGCCGTACTTCTGGCTGACCACGAAGTCTTCCTGGCCGTGGCCGGGGGCGGTGTGCACCGCACCGGTACCGTCCTCGTCGGAGACGTGGTCGCCATTGAGCACCAGGATCTCGCGCTCCGGGTAGAACGGATGCGCCAGCAGCTGGTTTTCCAGCGCAGCGCCGGTGGTTTCACCGTGCAGCACCACTTCGTCCACGCCATAGCGCTGCAGCGCGCGCTCGGCCAGGGCCGCGGCCAGCACCAGCCAGCGGCGCTTGCCGTTGTGGGCCGGGCCTTCGGCCAGCACATAGTTGATCTCCGCGCCCAGCGACACCGCCAGCGAGGCCGGCAGCGTCCACGGCGTGGTGGTCCAGATCGGTACGGCCACTTCGACGTCGACCGGCACGCTCACGCCGAACGCCTGGCCGATGGCCTGCGCATCGCGTGCAGCGTAGGCGACGTCGATCGCCGGCGATTCCTTTTCCTGGTACTCGATCTCGGCCTCGGCCAGCGCCGAGCCACAGTCGAAGCACCAGTACACCGGCTTGGCGCCGCGGACCAGGTGGCCGTTGGCCACGACCTTGGCCAGCGCGCGGATCTCGTTGGCTTCGAAATCGAAGCTCAGGGTCTTGTACGGGTTGTCCCAGTCACCGGTCACGCCCAGGCGCTTGAAGTCCACGCGCTGGATGTTGATCTGCTCTTCGGCGAACTCGCGGCACTTCTGGCGGAATTCGACGGCGTCAAGCTTGGTGCCGACCTTGCCCCACTTCTTCTCGACCGCGATCTCGATCGGCAGGCCATGGCAGTCCCAGCCCGGCACGTAGGGCGCATCGAAGCCGGCCAGGTAGCGCGACTTGACGATGATGTCCTTCAGGATCTTGTTGACCGCGTGGCCCAGGTGGATGCGGCCGTTGGCGTATGGCGGGCCGTCATGCAGCACGAACAACGGGCGGCCGGCGGCGTTGTCGCGCAGCTGCTGGTAGAGCCCCTGCTCTTCCCACCGCGCCAGAATGCCCGGCTCGCGCTTGGGCAGGTCGCCGCGCATCGGGAATTCGGTGGCTGGCAGGTTCAGGGTGGTCTTGTAGTCCTGGCTCACGCAGTGGCTCGCAATCTATGTTCGGAAAGGATGGCGCGCGCCTGTTCGGCGTCGCGGTGCATCTGGTCGGTCAGCGCCGCCAGATCATTGAATTTCTCTTCGTCGCGCAGCTTGGCGACGAACTCCACGTCGATGTGGCGGCCGTACAGGTCGCCCTGGAAATCGAACAGGTGGGCTTCCAGCAGCGGCTCCACGCCCTCCACCGTCGGCCGCGTACCGAAGCTGGACACCGAAGGCCAGGGCTGGTCGAACACGCCGTGCACCCAGGTCGCGTAGATGCCCGACAGTGCCGGGGTCTTCGGGAAGCGCAGGTTGGCGGTGGGGAAGCCCAGCGTACGGCCGAGCTGGCGCCCGCGCACCACCCGCCCGCTGATCGCGTAGGGGCGGCCGAGCAGGTCGTTGGCGCGGGCGAAATCGCCCTCCTGCAGCAGCTGGCGGATGCGGGTGCTGGAGATGCGCTCGCCATGCAGGTCCACCGCTTCGATCTCGCCCGCGGTGAAGCCGAGTTCGGCGCCCATCTCCTGCAGCAGTGCCAGATCACCGCGGCGGCGGTTGCCGAAGCAGAACTCGGGCCCGATCCACACTTCGCGGGCGCCCAGCCGGTGCACCAGCAACCGGCGCACGAAGGTCTCGGCCGGCATCGCCGCCATCGCCGCGTCGAAACGCAGCAGGCCGATCGCATCGACGCCGAGCTCGCGCAGGATCTCGACCTTGCTGCGCGCCAGGGTCAGCCGCGGCGGCGGCGTGCCCTGGGCGAAGAATTCACGCGGCAGCGGCTCGAATGCCACGGCCACTGCGGCCACGCCCAAGGCGCGCGCGCGGGCAACCGCGTGGCGGACCAGCGCACGATGGCCCAGGTGGAGGCCGTCGAATGCACCGATACAGACCACGCTTCCGTTGGGGAACAGCTCCCCGCCCTCGACGCTTCTGAACAGCCTGCTCATCAACTCTCGTTCCGGCCCGACCGGGGCCGCCGCTTCAATGGTGTAACCCTGAAGTATAGCCGCCACGGACCGCGATCAATGCCCGCGCAGGTCGCGCGGGCGGAAGCCCATCGCCAGCATGGCCACCACGTAGGTCGCGCCGCCGCCGCCGACCAGCAGCATCAGGCCACCGATACGGTGCCATTTGTCCATGCCGGTGAAGTCGGGGACCCAGTGCAGCAGGGCCAGCAGCACGCCGACCATGGCCACGCAGGCCACCCCCAGCCGCACCAGATAGCCGCCCCAGCCCGGCCGCCGCTGGTAGACGTCGGTCTTGCCCAGCCAGTACCAGAGCAGGCCCAGGTTCAGGTAACTGGACAGCGCACTGGCAATGCCCAGCGCCAGGTGCAGGCCCGGCTGCTTGCCGATGGCCGCCATCACGCCCTGTGCCTTCAGCTCGTCCGGCACCATCACCTGGTACAGCACGGCCAGCAGGGCGAAGTTGAACACCATGTTGGCCACCAGCGCGGCAACACCGGCGCGCACCGGGGTCTTGGTGTCCTGGCGGGCGTAGAAGGCCGGCAACACCACCTTGAGCAGGGCGAACGCCGGCAGGCCGAAGCTCAGGCCATACACCGACAGCGCGGTCATGCGGGTATCGAACGCGGTGAACTGGCGGTACTGGAACAGGGTGGCGATCAGCGGCTCGGCCAGCAGCACCAGGCCCAGCATCGCCGGCACCGAGATCAGCAGGGTCATGCGCAGGCCCCAGTCCAGCGAGCGCGAGAAGCCCTCGCGGTCGGTGCTGACATGGTGGCGGGCCAGCGCCGGCAGGATCACCGTGCCCAGCGCCACGCCGAACACGCCCAGCGGCAGCTCCAGGAAGCGATCGGCCAGCGACAGCCAGGACTGCGAGCCGTCGGTCAGCTTGGCCGCGATGAGGGTATCCAGCAGCAGGTTGATCTGCGCCACCGACGAACCGAACAGCGTCGGCACCATCAGCGTCAGCACCTTGCGCACGCCCGGATGGTTCCAGCCCCAGCGCGGCAGGGTCAGCAGGTTGATGCCCTTCAGCGAGGGCAGCTGGAACAGCAACTGCAGGAGACCGGCCGCCAGCACCGCCCAGCCCAGCGCCAGGATCTGCTTCTCCGGGGTGCCGCCCAGCCGCGGCGCCAGCCACAGCGCACCGGCGATCATGCACAGGTTGAGGATGACCGGGGTCAGCGCCGGCATCGCGAAGCGCTGGAAGCTGTTCAGCGCACCGCCGGCCAGCGCGGTCAGCGACACGAACAGCAGGAACGGGAAGGTCAGGCGGAACAGGTCGACCAGCAGGGTCTGCTTGACCGGGTCGGTGTCAGCACCACTTGAGAATGCCACCGCCAGCTGCGGCGCGAAGATCAGCGCCAGGGCGGTGACCAGCATCAGCACCCCGCCCAGGGTGCCGGCGGTCCGGGACATCAGCTCACGCAGTTCGGCGTGGCTGCGGGTCTCCTTCACCTCGGTGAACACCGGCACGAAGGCGGTGGAGAAGGACCCCTCCGCGAACAACCGGCGCAGGAAATTGGGTATCCTGAAGGCAACCCAGAACGCATCGGTAACCGCATTGGTGCCGAACGTGGTAGTGATCACCTGATCCCGGACAAGTCCGAGAACCCGCGAGACCATGGTCATGCTGCTGAACGACAGCAGGCCCCGCAACATCTTCGGTGAACTCACTCAGCGTCCCTCTTGACAATCGACTTGACGTGCATTTCTCGGGCCATCATACTAGCTAGCTTGCTGTTCCCATAACACCGATTTTTTCAGGAAACCACCACCGTGGCCAATATCAAGTCCGCCAAGAAGCGCGCCAAGCAGACCGTCGTGCGCAACGCGCGCAACGTGGCTCAGCGCTCGATGCTGCGCACCGCTGTCAAGAAAGTGATCAAGGCGCTGGACGCCAACGATGCCGCCGGCGCCGAAGCCGCCTTCGCCGTTGCCCAGCCGATCCTGGATCGCTTCAGCGCGCGTGGCCTGATCCACAAGAACAAGGCTGCTCGCCACAAGAGCCGCCTGAACGACCGCATCAAGGCCCTCAAGGCCGCCTGATCCGGCGTTGCCACCCTGCCCTTCGGGGTTGGGCAGCAGACAAAAGCCCGGCCCCGGCCGGGTTTTTTGTTGCCTGCGGTTCACCGGGATTGCCGGCCAGCGGCCGGCACTACCAAATGAAAAACCCGGCCGAAGCCGGGTTTTCCGCATGGAACCACAACGGCATTCACTGCGCGTTGCGGGCTTCCAGCTCGTCTTCCTTCTGGCGATCGAAGAAGGCCATGATCCGGCTCATGATCGGGAAGGTACCTTCGCGGCCCAGCGCGGAAACCAGGAACCACGGCTCCTTCCAGCCCAGCTCGGCGACGATCTGCTCGGCCGCGGCCTGCGCCTCGTCTTCGAACATCAGGTCAGCCTTGTTCAGCACCAGCCAGCGCGGCTTGTTCAGCAGCTCCGGATCGTGCTTCTCCAGCTCGCGTTCGATCGCACGCACCTGCTCCACCGGCGAAATGCCCTCCACGCCGCCTTCCATCGGCGAGATGTCCACCAGGTGCAGCAGCAGGCGGGTGCGCTGCAGGTGGCGCAGGAACTGCGCACCCAGGCCGGCGCCGTCCGCAGCGCCTTCGATCAGGCCCGGAATGTCGGCGATCACGAAGCTGCGGTGGTTCTCCACCTTCACCACGCCCAGGTTCGGGTACAGCGTGGTGAACGGGTAATCGGCCACCTTCGGCGTTGCCGCCGAAACGGCACGGATCAGGGTGCTCTTGCCGGCGTTGGGGAAGCCCAGCAGGCCGACATCGGCCAGCAGCTTCAGCTCCAGCTTCAGCGTGCGCTCTTCGCCCGGCTCGCCCGGCAGCGCCTGGCGCGGCGAGCGGTTGGTCGAGCTCTTGAAGTGCATGTTGCCCAGGCCACCGCGACCGCCCTTGGCCACCAGCAGGCGGTCGCCGTGCTGGGTCAGGTCGCCGATGACTTCATCGGTGGCAACGTTGATGACCACGGTGCCGACCGGCACGGTGATGGTCAGGTCTTCGCCGCCCTTGCCATAGGCCTGGCGGCCCATGCCGTTCTCGCCGCGCTGCGCCTTGAAGATACGCTCATGGCGGAAGTCGACCAGGGTGTTCAGGTTTTCGTCGGCGCGAATGTACACGCTGCCGCCCGCACCGCCGTCGCCGCCGTCCGGGCCGCCGAGCGGAATGAACTTCTCGCGACGGAAGCCAATGCAGCCGTTGCCGCCGTTGCCGGCGAACACTTCGATTTCTGCTTCGTCTACCAGTTTCATTGTTTCGATGCCTGCGATGGGCGCGACCTGCTGGCCGCCACCTTGAATGTCATGCCGGCCGCGGGCCGGCAACCCGGCCCAGCCGGTCTTGCTTCAACTCTAACGAAAAGCCCCGCCGAAGCGGGGCTCTCCATGCAGCGTGCTCTTCATCCAGCACGGCCATGCCGCGGCACGGGTGCCGGCGATGCCTGGATCAGGCGTCGGCCGAGACGATGCTGACGGTGCGACGCTTCTTGACGCCCTTGACCGAGAACTCCACCTTGCCGTCCACGAGGGCGAACAGGGTGTGGTCACGGCCCAGGCCAACGCCGGTGCCCGGGTGGAACTGGGTGCCGCGCTGACGCACGATGATGTTGCCGGCTTCGATGGCCTGGCCGCCGAAGATCTTGACGCCCAGGTACTTCGGGTTGGAGTCGCGACCGTTGCGCGAGGAGCCTACGCCCTTTTTATGTGCCATGACTGCTTCTCCTGATGCTTAGCCGGCGATGCCGGTGATCTCGATTTCGGTGTAGTACTGACGGTGACCCTGACGCTTCATGTGGTGCTTGCGGCGACGGAACTTGATGATCCGGACCTTGTCAGCACGACCCTGGGACAGGACCTTGGCGGTGACGGCAGCGCCCTTCAGCGCATCGCCCAGCTTCACGCCGTCGCTGTCACCCAGCATCAGGATGTTGTCAAACTTGATCTCGCTGCCGACTTCGACTTCGAGCTTTTCAATGCGGAGCTTTTCGCCCTGCGCCACGCGGTATTGCTTACCGCCGGTGACCAGTACTGCGTACATGACCAGGCCTTCCTCTGTAGTTATTGTGGTCTGAGCTGCCGCCATCGAGGGCGGACAGGAGCGGAATTGTACGCAGATCAGCGGGCGCGGGTCAAGTCAACCCCCGAACGCCGCGGGGGGACGGCTCCGGAACGGGGTCAGATCCCTTTTCACCCCGTGAAAAGGGATCTGACCCCTGCCTGACGGCCTGTCTCACCAGATGAGACATCGGGCTGGCATTGTCGCCCATTGCCCCCATCTGGTCACCTCGGTAGGCTGACCGATTGCCGTTCCCTGCTGGCCCGGCACCCAGCCAACGCCCCCACAACCGGATCCCCCATGGCGATGGATTTCATCCGCATCCGCGGCGCGCGGACGCACAACCTGAAGAACCTCGACCTCGACCTGCCCCGCGACAAGCTGATCGTGATCACCGGCCTGTCCGGCTCGGGCAAGTCCTCGCTGGCGTTCGACACCATCTATGCAGAAGGCCAGCGCCGCTATGTCGAGTCGCTGTCGGCCTATGCGCGCCAGTTCCTGAGCGTGATGGAAAAGCCGGACCTGGACCACATCGAGGGCCTGTCCCCGGCGATCTCGATCGAGCAGAAGTCGACCTCGCACAACCCGCGTTCGACGGTCGGCACGATCACCGAGATCTACGACTACCTGCGCCTGCTGTACGCCCGCGTCGGCACCCCGCGCTGCCCGGACCACGGCTATCCGCTGGAGGCGCAGACGGTCAGCCAGATGGTCGACCAGGTGCTGACCCTGGACCCGGAACAGCGCTACATGCTGCTGGCCCCGGTCATCCGCGACCGCAAGGGCGAGCATGCCCAGGTGTTCGACCAGCTGCGCGCGCAGGGTTTCGTGCGCGTGCGCGTGGACGGCGAGCTGCATGAAATCGATGCGGTGCCGCCGCTGGCGCTGCGCCAGAAGCACACCATCGAGGCGGTGATCGACCGCTTCCGCCCGCGCGAGGACATCAAGCAGCGCCTGGCCGAGAGCTTCGAAACCGCGCTGAAGCTGGGCGACGGCATGGCCTCGGTGCAGAGCCTGGACAGTGCCGACGCTTCGCCGACGCTGTTCTCCTCCAAGTACTCCTGTCCGGTCTGCGATTACTCGCTGCCGGAGCTGGAACCGCGCCTGTTCTCGTTCAACGCACCGATGGGCGCGTGCCCCGGCTGCGACGGCCTGGGCATGGCCGAATTCTTCGATCCTTCGCGCGTGGTGGTGCATCCCGAGCTGTCGCTGGCCGCCGGCGCGGTGCGCGGCTGGGACCGCCGCAACGCCTATTACTTCCAGCTGATCGCCTCGCTGGCCAAGCACTACCGGTTCGACGTCGACGCGGCATGGAACTCGCTGCCGCAGAACGTGCAGCAGGCCGTGCTGTACGGCAGCGGCGATGAGGCGATCACCTTCACCTACTTCACCGAAGCCGGTGGCCGCACCCAGCGCAAGCACCGCTTCGAGGGCATCATTCCCAACCTCGAGCGCCGCTACAAGGAAACCGAATCGCCGGCGGTGCGCGAAGAGCTGTCCAAGTACATCAGCGAACAGCCGTGCCCGGAATGCCATGGCGCGCGCCTGAACAAGGCGGCACGCAACGTGTTCGTGGCCGACCGCCCGCTGCCGGAGCTGGTGGTGCTGCCGATCGACGAGGCGCTGAAGTTCTTCAGCGAACTGAGCCTGCCGGGCTGGCGTGGCGAGATCGCCGCGAAGATCGTCAAGGAAATCGGTGAGCGCCTCGGCTTCCTGGTCGATGTGGGCCTGGATTACCTGACCCTGGAACGCAAGGCCGACACCCTGTCCGGTGGCGAGGCACAGCGCATCCGCCTGGCCAGCCAGATCGGCGCCGGCCTGGTCGGCGTGATGTACGTGCTCGACGAGCCGTCGATCGGCCTGCACCAGCGCGACAACGAGCGCCTGCTCGGCACCCTCACCCGCCTGCGCGACCTCGGCAACACGGTGATCGTGGTCGAGCATGACGAGGATGCGATCCGCCTGGCCGACTACGTGCTGGACATCGGCCCGGGCGCGGGCGTGCATGGCGGCGAGATCGTCGGCCAGG
The DNA here is from genome assembly GCF_052751275.1 of Stenotrophomonas muris. NCBI lineage: Bacteria > Pseudomonadati > Pseudomonadota > Gammaproteobacteria > Lysobacterales > Lysobacteraceae > Stenotrophomonas > Stenotrophomonas muris. The sequence continues at coordinate 2,481,074 of NZ_CP199879.1, forward strand.
GCACCCTGCAGGACATCCTGGAGGCACCGCGCTCGCTGACCGGCCAGTACCTGTCGGGCAAGCGCGCGATCGAGATCCCCGCGCGCCGGCACAAGCCGAACCCGAAGATGACCCTGCACCTGCGCGGGGCCAGCGGCAACAACCTCAAGGGCGTGGACCTGGCGATTCCGTCGGGCCTGCTGACCTGCGTGACCGGTGTATCCGGCTCCGGCAAGTCCACCCTGATCAACGACACCCTGTTCTCGCTGGCCGCCAACGAGATCAACGGTTCCTCGCACCCGATCGCCCCGTACAAGGAGATCGATGGCCTGGACCTGTTCGACAAGGTGGTGGACATCGACCAGTCGCCGATCGGCCGCACCCCGCGTTCGAACCCGGCCACCTACACCGGCCTGTTCACTCCCCTGCGCGAACTGTTTGCACAGGTGCCCGAAGCGCGTGCGCGTGGCTATTCGCCGGGCCGTTTCAGCTTCAACGTGCGCGGTGGCCGCTGCGAAGCCTGCCAGGGCGACGGCCTGATCAAGGTGGAGATGCACTTCCTGCCGGACGTATACGTGCCCTGCGACGTCTGCCATGGCAAGCGCTACAACCGCGAGACGCTGGAGATCCTCTACAAGGGCTTCAACATCAACGACGTGCTGGAAATGACCGTCGAGGATGCACTGAAGCTGTTCGAGCCGGTGCCGTCGATCGCACGCAAGCTGGAAACCCTGGTCGACGTCGGCTTGAGCTACATCAAGCTGGGCCAGAGCGCGACCACGCTGTCCGGTGGTGAAGCACAGCGCGTGAAGCTGTCCAAGGAACTGTCGCGCCGCGATACCGGCCGCACCCTGTACATCCTCGACGAACCGACCACCGGCCTGCACTTCCACGACATCGAAGCGCTGCTGGGCGTGCTGCACAAGCTGCGCGACGAAGGCAACACGGTGGTGGTGATCGAGCACAACCTGGACGTGATCAAGACCGCCGACTGGATCGTCGACCTGGGTCCGGAAGGCGGCCACCGCGGTGGCACCATCCTGGTCACCGGCACGCCGGAAGACGTGGCGGCCTGTCCGCAGTCGTATACCGGCCAGTTCCTGGCGCGCATGCTGCCGTCCACCAGCGCGCGCCCGGAACAGCCGGCTGCCGTGGCCAACAAGCCCGACGCCCGCCCGCCACGCAAGGTGAAGCCTGAGAAGCCGGCCAAGGTTGCCAAGAAGGCCGCGGCCGCCAAGAGCACCGGCAAGGCCAGCAAGAGCACATCGAAGAAGAAGGACGCCTGATGAGCAGCGAACACAAGATCCTGGCCCGCATCCCGATCAGCGTGCGCTGGCGTGACATGGACAGCATGGGCCACGTCAACAACGCCAAGTACATTTCCTACCTGGAAGAAGCGCGCGTGCGCTGGATGCTGGGCGTGGACGGCGTATCGATGACCGACCGCATCGCACCGGTGGTGGCCGCGACCAACGTCAATTACCGGCTGCCGATCGTGTGGCCCAACGACATACTGGTCGAGCTGTTCGTCGAGCGCCTGGGCAACAGCAGCGTGACCATCGGCCACCGCATCGTCGACCAGCAGGACGCGTCGAAGCTGTATTCCGACGGCAACGTGGTGGTGGTGTGGATGGATACGCAGACCGGCAAGAGCGCGCCGCTGCCGGAGGCGATCCGCAGCGCCTCCACTTGACGCGCCCTGGTAGGTGCCGACCTTGGTCGGCACGCTTTGGCTGCAATGAGGTTGCCGGCCAGCGGCCGGCACTACCGATCCCATTCAATGGACTGACATGATCCACCAGACTGAACTGCGCGACCTGCTGCCCGGCATGGTCCCCTTCCCCACCGACGTCTTTCCCGCCGACCAGGCCTGGCTCGGCCAGCACCTGCTGCCGCTGCTGAAGATCGACCTGGGCGTGCTGCGGCCGGAGCTGGCCGGCCAGGTGGCGACGATGCTGTGCCCGATCGAGCCGTACGACGGCTGCATCGGCGAGACCACCGAAGAACACCACAACGATTTCACCGGCACCAACTGGATCGCCTTCGAACTGACCGCCGGCAACGAGATGCGCTTCCTCGGCAATGAGGGCTATTTCATCGGCGAGGCGGTGCAGGACAAGGATGCGCAGGAGCACATCGCGCAGATGCGCGACAGCTACGCCAAGGCCCGCGATTACCATGCCGCGCACGGCCGTCTCGCCTGCTACTCGCGCTACGGCAAGGGTGAGGCCAGCGAACGCGACTACCTGGATACGCTGGGCGGACCGATAGGCTTCGGCAACTGGACTGAGACCGCGGAGATTCCCGCGGCCTTCGAACTGGGCTTCACCGACGCTGCCGATGACCCAAACGCTGCGGACGATGCCGAAACGGTGATCATCACCCGCAACGGCAACAAGTTCTTCGCCGTGGCCGGCGTAGCCGGCTACAACTGGTGCGCCACCGGCGCCGATGCGATCGTGATGCTGTACGAGCCGGAAAGCCGCACCGTGCTGTTCTCGTACGACTGGTCGTAAGGCCCTGTGGTAGTGCCGGCCGCTGGCCGGCATTGCCCGTGCTGCCGGCCAGCGGCCGGCACGACCATCCCGCTACGGCGCAGCCTTGCGTACGGCCAGCGTCGCACTTGCTTCGCCGCCGCCTTCCAGCTGCAGCCGTAGCGGCACCGCCTGCCCCTCCTTCAGCGCGCCCTTGCCCTGCATCAGCATCAGGTGCAGGCCACCGGGCTTGAGCTCGGCACGTGCACCCGGCGCCAGCGGCAGGCGCTCGATCGCGCGCATCCGGCTGACCCCATCCGTGATCGTGGTTTCGTGCAGCGACACATCATTGAAACTGCTGCTGGTCGCGCCGGTGATCACCACCGCCTTGCCGCAGCCGTTGTGGATGACGCCGTAGCCAGCGGTCATCGGCATTGCCGGATTCGGTGGCAACCGCGCCCAGCCCTGATCCACCGTGACGCAGCCCGATTCCGCCGCCGAGGCCGATGCTGCGGCCGCACACAGAAGCCACAGTACGCCAACGAATGGTTTGGTTATCATCGCCCAGGTTCCTTCTTCGCAACGAGACCGCAGCATGACGACGCTCATCGAGGTGATCAACCATGGCCCCATCCGCGAACTGCGCCTGGCGCGGCCGCCGGTCAACGCACTGGACACCGACCTGTGCCGGCAGTTGATCCATGCCATCGAGCTGGCCATGGCCGAAGACGCGCACGGCATCGTGCTGTCGGGCAGCGAGCGCATCTTCACCGGCGGCATGGACGTGCCGCACCTGCTCTCGCATGGCGATGACAAGCACAAGCTGCTGGACACCTGGAACGCCTTCTTTGGCGCCGTACGCACGCTGGCCGAGAGCCGCATCCCGGTGGTCGCGGCGATCACCGGCCACGCCCCGGCGGGCGGCTGCGTGCTGGCCCTGTGCTGCGACTACCGGGTGATGGCCCGCAGCGCCGATCCGTCGCGGCCATATGCCATCGGCCTGAACGAGGTGCAGGTGGGCCTGATCGCGCCGGAGGGCATCCAGCGCCTGCTGCGCCGTGCGGTGGGCGTGCACCGCGCCGGCGTGCTGCTGACCACCGGTTCGCTGGTACCGGCCGAACAGGCGGTGCAGATCGGCCTGGTGGATGAGCTGGCAGAGGGGGACCTGGTGGTGGCACGCGCGATTGCCTGGCTGCAGGACCTGCTCAGGCAGCCGCGCCAGCCGATGCTGCTGACCCGCGCCATCGCCCGCGCCGACCTGCACGTGGCGCTGCAGCCGGACCTGATCCAGCTCGACCGTTTCGTCGAGGCCTGGTTCGCCCCGGACGCACAGAACGCCCTGCAGGCCCTGGTAGCCCGGCTGGGCAAATAGCGGTTGCCCCGCCCGGGGTCAGATCCCTTTCGCCGGGCGAAAGGGATCTGACCCCTGACCGGTATAATCAGGCCCTCTTTCACTGCTGTGGCCGCCCCCTTGAACGACACGCCCGAACCCGTCGTCTCCGAGCTGATCGACCTGCTCACGCTGGAGCGGCTGGAGGACAACCTGTTCCGCGGGCAGAGCCGCGACATCGGCACCAAGTACGTGTTCGGCGGGCAGGTGCTGGGCCAGGCGCTGGCCGCGGCACAGGCCACGGTCGACAACGGCCGCCACGTGCACTCGCTGCACGCCTATTTCCTGCGCGCCGGCAACATCGACCACCCGATCGTCTACGACGTGGACCGTACCCGCGACGGCGGCAGCTTCTCGGTGCGCCGGGTCACCGCGATCCAGCACGGCAAGGTGATCTTCTTCTGCGCGGCATCGTTCCAGCAGGCCGAGACCGGCGCCGAGCACCAGCACAAGATGCCCGAAGTGCCGCAGCCGGAAGACATCGAACCGAACCGGCCGCTGCCGGCCGAAGTGCTGGAGCGGCTGCCGATCAAGGTGCAGCGCTGGCTGTCGCGCGGCGGCCCGTTCGAATTCCGCCACGTCTACCCGCGCGACGAACTGAACCCGCCCAAGCGCCCGCCCTACCACCAGGTGTGGCTGCGCCTGAGCGAGCCGGTCGGCGATGCTCCGGAACTGCACCAGGCCCTGCTGGCCTATGCCTCGGACTTCCACCTGCTGGGCACGGCGACGTTCCCGCACGGCATCAGCTACTACCACCCGCACGTGCAGATGGCCTCGCTCGACCACGCGATCTGGTTCCACCGCCCGTTCCGTGCCGACGACTGGCTGCTGTACTCGCTGGACAGCCCCAGCGCGCAGGATTCGCGCGGCCTGGCCCGCGGCCAGTTCTTCACCCGCAATGGTGTGCTGGTGGCCAGCACCGCGCAGGAGGGCCTGATCCGCGTGGTTCCCGACCAGGCTGCCGCGGCCGCCGTGCCGGCCAAGGAGTAAACCCATGCGCCAGATCTTCAGCAGCCAGCGCGTGGAAACCGTCGAAGGCGTGGCCGAGCTCCTGCGCGGGCATGGCATCGACGTCAAGGTGACCAACGGGCGCTCGTACAAGACCCGTCGCCGCGGCCAGTTCAGCTATACCGACCTCGGCAACGCCAACGCCTACCCGGCGGTATGGATCGTGCGCGCCGACGACCAGCCGCGTGCACGCGAGATCCTGCGTGAGGCGCGCCTGCTCGACACCACCCGCCGCGACCATCCGACCGCCGAGTTCGCCTTCCGCGACACGCCGGAACAGGGCAGCGGCGGCCGCAGCTGGGCCTGGCGCATCCGCATCGCCCTGCTGGTGGTGATCGCCGGCGTGGCGCTGGTGATCGGCCTGCGCCATCGCGGTGCCCCGGCCCCGGCAGCACCGGCCCCTGCCCCGCAGGCCCAGCCGCAGCAGGCGCAACCGGCCCCGCAGGCCGCAGCGGAAGAGGAAGAAGTCCGGGTCCGCATCCAGCCATCGAAATAACCCACGGGTCGTACCCGCCGCTGGCCGGCAACTGCAAAAAGGGGACGGAGGGGATTAAGTCGTTTGTGGCACAAACGACTTAATCCCCTCCGTCCCCTTTTTTGTCAGCACAGAAAGTCGGTCACATTGGGCGCGCGGCTCCGTCATGGGACACAATCCCAGCAGGAGAGCCGCCGCCATGACGACGTTCGCCGCATCGATCGACCAGACCCTGGAACGCGAACTGCCCGCCGCCGCCAGCGGTTGCCAGCACGCCTACGGCCGTATCGTGCTGGCCTGCCAGAACACGGTCACCGCCATCGCCCTGGCCATCACCCGCGACCGCCAGGCCAGCGAGGACATCGCCCAGGAGGCCTTCGTGAAGGGCTGGCAGCAGCTGCACCAGCTGCGCAGCGCGACCAGCTTCCTGCCCTGGCTGCGGCAGATCACCCGCAACCTGGCCCGCGACTGGCTGCGCGCCCAGCGTGGGCGGCCGCTGACCGGCGAGGCGGCCGAGGTAGCGATGGGCATGGCCGCCGACCCGTCGCCGGGCGCGGCTGACCGCCTGCAGCGGGTGGAGGAAGAGATCGCCGCCGAGGACATCATCTCCACCCTGCCCGCCGACAGCCGCGAAGTGCTGTTGCTGTACTACCGCGAGGGACAGCGCTCGCAACAGGTCGCCGACCTGCTCGGGCTCAGCGATGCAGCCGTGCGCAAGCGCCTGTCGCGTGCACGTGCCCTGGTGCGCGAAGGCCTGCTGCAGCGCTTCGGTGAATTCGCCCGCAGCAGCGCGCCGAGCGCTGCATTCGCCACCGCCGTGGTGTCGATGGTGCTGGTGGCCGCGCCCGGCACCGCCAGTGCAGCGGTGCTGCTCGGCACCGGCGTCGGCATCGGCGGCAGCAAGCTCGGCCTCGGCGGCGCCAGCGTTGCCGGTGGAACCGCGATGGGCTCGTTGACCGCCACCCTGGGCCAGCTGCATGTGTTGCCGGCCGAAAGCTGGGGGGCGGTCATTGGTGGCGTTGCCGGTGGCGCGATCGGGAGCTATCTCGGCGGGCGCTTCCTGATGTCGTACACCGAAACTGCGGCAGAGCGGGCCGATGTGCGCCGCTTCCTCTACCTCAACATCACCACCGGCATGTTCTGGTGCCTGGCGATCCTGCTGGCTGTGGTGCTGCAGGCACCGGTCTGGACGCAGCTGACGGTGCTGGCGGTCGGGTTGGGCGTGGTCAACTACCAGTGCCTGGTGACGCTGCAGCGGGTGATGGCGCCGATGATCGCGCGCGATTCGGCGCGGCGCGGGCGAACCGGCATCAACTGGAAGTTCGAATCGATGTACGGCCGCACCGCCATCATCGCCATGAACCTGATGGTCATTGCGCTTGTGGCGTACTCGCTGATGCGCAGCGGCCGCTTGTAACGGACAACGCCGGCAGTGCCGCCGGCGTTGTCGTCATCACTGCATTGACCCTCAGCGCTGCGGCTTCGGTGCGCCGCCGTCGCGCGGACCGCCATGGCGCGGGCCACCATGCATCGGGCCCTTGGCCGCATCAAACTCGGCCTTGCTCAGCTGGCCGTCCTTGTTGGTGTCGGCGGCGGCGAACCAGGCATCACGATGCTGCTTCATGCGCAGCTCGCGGTCGGCCTTGTCCAGGTAGCCGTCCTTGTTCAGATCAAGCTGGTCGAAGCGCGCGGCCAGGCGCGGATCGGCCTTGGCTTCCTCGCGGCTGATGCGGCCATCCTTGTTGACGTCCAGCGCGGCCCAGCGCTCACCGCCGTGGCCACGACGGCCATGCTGCCAGCGCGGCAGCTCGTCGCGCGAGAGCTTGCCGTCCTTGTTCTTGTCCAGCTCGTCGAACTTCGCGGCCAGGCGCGGGTTGGCGGCCGCCTCGCTGCGGTCGATCACGCCGTCACCATTGGTGTCCAGCTTGGCCGGGCGCGGTGCCGGCGTGGCCGGGGTGTCGGCCGCCAGCGCGATACCGGATGCGGAGGTGCCGAGCAGCAGGGCCAGCAGCAGGGGGGTACGGATCATGAGGTCACTCCTGGGGATGGGAACAGCGTCGGGGTGATCACTTCACCCTCGGGGGACAACAACGCCCGGGCGCGACGTCGGTTGACGCTACTGCCGATTCCATTCATCCGGCGGACAGTCGCCGCCACTGCGACAACCTGGGGCTATGCTGTGCCCATGGCGATACATGGCGACAGAGACGACGAACTGCGACTTTTCCAGACCGGCGAGCACCCCTGCGGGTACTGGTCGGACCGGGTGGCACGCGACCTGGTGCTGGACCCGAACGACCGCCGCCTCGGCGCGCTCTATCCACTGGCACTGAGCTGGGGCTTCCGCCGCAGCGGCGACCTGGTCTACCGGCCGCATTGCGCGCACTGCCAGGCCTGCGTGGCGGTGCGCATCCCGGTGGCCCGCTTCGCCCCGGACCGCAGCCAGCGCCGCTGTGCCACCCGCAATGACGACCTGGAGGTGCGGATCACCGCCGCCACCGCCCGCGATGACCTGTTCGCGCTGTACCACCGCTACCTCACCCACCGCCACGCCAACGGCGGCATGGACGACCACGGCCCGCACGAGTTCGAGCAGTTCCTGATCGGCAGCTGGTCGCACACCCGCTTCATGGAGATGCGCCTGCCCGGCCACGACGGCCAGCCCAGCCAGCTGCTGGGGGTAGCGGTGACCGACGTCACCGAGCACGGCCTGTCGGCGGTCTACACCTTCTTCGACCCGGACCACGCCACACGCGGGCTGGGCACCTTCGCGATCCTGCAGCAGATCGAGTGGGCACGCCGAGAGGGCCTGCCGCACGTGTATCTGGGCTACTGGATCCGCGGCCACCAGAAGATGGACTACAAGCGCCGCTTCCATCCGCTGGAAGCCTACGATGGCCGCCGCTGGCACGATTTCGACAAGGATCTGGACGGGCGCTGACAAACCGCTGACACCGGGCCGGGTGCACAATACGGCCCATGAACATGACCCGCCGCCATCCCCTGATCCTCGCCCTGGCCCTGCTCTGCGGCGCCACCGCCCCTGCCTTCGCCACGTCCCCTGCGATGACCGAAAAGCCGTCCGCTGCGCTGCGCCTGGCCACCTACAACACCTCGCTGTACTCCGATGACGCCGGTGGCCTGATCAAGGAGCTGGAAGGCGACAGCGAACACGCGCGCAAGATCGCCGCAGTGCTGCAGCAGGTGCGCCCGGACCTGGTGCTGCTGAACGAATTCGACTTCGACGACGCCCATCGCGCCGCCGACCTGTTCCAGAAGCGCTACCTGGAGGTCGCCCAGCCCGGTGGCGGCAAGCCGCTGCACTTCGCCTACCGCTATCTGGCACCGGTCAACACCGGCGTGCCCAGCGGCCTGGACCTGGACAACAACGGCGTGGTCGGTGGCGAAGGCCGCAGCCGCGGCAACGATGCCTGGGGCTACGGCCTGCACCCGGGCCAGTACGGCATGCTGGTGCTGTCGCGCTACCCGATCGACGAAGCCAGGGTGCGCAGCTTCCAGCTGCTGAAGTGGAGCGCGATGCCGGGCGCGATCCGACCGGTCGATCCACGTACCAGCCAGAGCTTCTACAACGACCATGTGTGGTCGCAGCTGCGCCTGTCGTCGAAGTCGCATTGGGACGTGCCGGTGAAGACCCCGGCCGGCGTGGTGCACGCGCTGGTGTCGCACCCGACCCCGCCGGTGTTCGACGGCCCGGAAAAGCGCAACGCGGCGCGCAACCATGACGAACTGCGCCTGTGGCAGGAATACCTGTCCAAGGGTGACAAGCCATGGCTGTGCGACGACAAGGGTCAGTGCGGCGGCCTGGCCCAGGACGCGCGCTTCGTGATCCTCGGCGACCTCAACAACGACCCGGTCGATGGCGATGGCCGCCATGAGGCGATCGTCGAACTGATCGAGAACGCCCGCGTGCTGCGCTACCCCACCCCGCGCAGCGTCGGTGGCGAGCAGACCAGCCTGGCCTATGCGGCCAAGGGCATCGAGCGCAAGGGCGCACCGTTCCATGCCACCGGCGATTTCGGCCCGAAGTCCGGCACGATGCGCCTGGACTACGTACTGCCCTCGACCGGTTTCGAGTACGTCGGCAGCGGCATCTTCTGGCCGGCCAATGAAAGCCCGGAAGCGAAGATCGCCGACGGCAGCGACCACCACCTGGTGTGGGTGGACGTGCGGTAGAGTCGACGGCCCTGAAAAGGGGACGGAGGGGATTAAGTCGTTTGTGGCACAAACGACTTAATCCCCTCCGTCCCTTTTTTGCTTTACGGGCGCAGTTCGACGCCGATGGCGTCGGCGGCATCTCGCGCGATGGCGCGCGCCTCGTCGATGGTTTCCGCGCGCGCCAGGGTGACACCGACGCGGCGATGGCCATGCACGCTCGGCTTGCCGAACAGGCGTACGGCAGTATCCGGCACCTGCAATGCAGCGGCGACGTTGTTGAAGTACGGCACGCCCTCGCCGTGTGCCAACAGCGCGCACGACGCCGACGGGCCGCTCTGGCGGATCACCGGGATCGGCAGGCCGAGGATGGCGCGCGCATGCAGCGCGAACTCGCTCAACTCCTGCGATACCAGCGTCACCAGGCCGGTGTCGTGCGGGCGCGGCGACACTTCGCTGAACCACACTTCGTCGCCCTTCACGAACAGCTCCACGCCGAACAGGCCCCAGCCGCCAAGGTCGTCGGTGATCGCACGTGAGATCTCCTCGGCACGTGCCAGTGCCGCGCTCGACATCGGCTGCGGCTGCCAGCTTTCGCGGTAGTCGCCATCCTTCTGCAGATGGCCGATCGGCGCACAGAACGAGGTGCCACCGGCATGGCGCACGGTCAGCAGGGTGATCTCGTAATCGAAATCGATGAAGCCTTCGACGATGCAGCGACCGGCACCGGCGCGGCCACCGGTCTGCGCGTAGTCCCAGGCCGGGGCGATGTCTGCCTCGCTGCGCAGGGTGCTCTGGCCCTTGCCCGAGGACGACATCACCGGCTTGACCACGCACGGCAGGCCGATGGCGGCGACGGCAGCACGGTATTCGGCCTCGGTATCGACGAAGCGGTACGGCGAGGTCGGCAGGCCCAGGGTTTCGGCGGCCAGGCGACGGATGCCTTCGCGATCCATGGTCAGGCGTGCGGCGCGCGCGGTCGGGATCACCCGCAGGCCCTGCTCCTGTTCCAGCTGGACCAGGGTCTCGGTGTGGATGGCCTCGATTTCCGGCACCACCAGGTGCGGCTGCTCCTGGGCGATCAGCGCCCGCAGCGCCATCGCATCGAGCATGTCGATCACGTGCGAGCGGTGCGCGACCTGCATGGCCGGGGCGTCGGCATAGCGATCGGCGGCGATCACCTCCACGCCCAGCCGCTGCAGCTCGATGGCCACCTCCTTGCCGAGTTCGCCCGAGCCCAGCAGCAGCACGCGGGTGGCGGAGGGGGACAACGGCGTTCCAAGCTTGGCCATGGCGGTTCCAGCAGCGATGTGAAGGCGGGAGGGCATTCTAGCTGGCCGGGCACCCTGACCATGGCATCCGACGAACGGTAGTGGACAGGTGATATCACTTTGATATCTTCAATTTGAACCCTCAAGGACGTACCGCCATGAAAGAGAAGTCGCTGTCTTCCCTCAACGGCCTCGGCACGCTGGTCGGCGCCCTGCTCGTCGGCCTCGCCGGCGCCGCCCTGTTCGTGGTGGGCGTGGCAGCCAAGGCCAGCACCGGCTCGCCCAGCCTGCTGCTGATGCTGCTGGGCGCCCTGCTGGTGGCGCTGGGCGTGTTCATCCTGGCCGGTCTGTACACCATCCAGCCCAACCAGGCGGCGGTCCTTAGCCTGTTCGGCAAGTACGTGGGCACGGTGAAGGACAACGGCCTGCGCTGGAACAACCCCTTCTTTGCCAAGCGCCGGGTCAGCCAGCGCGTGCGCAACTTCGAGAGCGGCAAGCTGAAGGTCAACGAGCTGGACGGCAGCCCGATCGAGATCGCCGCGGTGATCGTCTGGCAGGTGGTCGACGCCTCCGAGGCCGTCTACAACGTGGACGACTACGAGAGCTTCGTGCACATCCAGTCCGAATCTGCGCTGCGTGCGATGGCCACCAGCTATCCCTACGACCAGCACGAAGACGGCCAGCTGGCCCTGCGCAGCCATGCCAGCGAGATCTCCCAGCACCTGAAGAACGAGCTGGCCGAACGCCTGGCCGACGCCGGCGTGCAGGTGATCGACGCACGCATCAGCCACCTGGCCTACGCCGCCGAAATCGCCCAGGCGATGCTGCAGCGTCAGCAGGCCAACGCGGTGATCGCCGCACGCACGCGCATCGTGGCCGGTGCGGTGGGCATGGTTGAAATGGCCCTGGCCGAACTGCAGAAGAACGGCGTGGTGCAGCTGGATGAAGAACGCAAGGCGCACATGGTCAGCAACCTGCTGACCGTGCTGTGCTCGGACCGCGGTACCCAGCCGATCGTCAACGCCGGTTCGCTGTACTGAACCACCCTCGCAACGGGGTGCCCCACCACCCCGCCAGGAGCTTGCATGAGTGAGAAGAAAGCCTACCCGCTGCGCATCAATGCCGACGTCCTGGCCGCCGCGCAACGCTGGGCTGACGACGAGCTGCGCAGCCTCAACGCACAGATCGAATACGTGCTGCGCGACGCCCTGCGCAAGGCAGGACGCCTGCCGAAACCCACGCCATCTTCGGGGGACAAGGAATGAGCAAGCGCTGGAGCTACCAGACGATCGAGGTCAAGACGTCCATGATGGGCCAGCTCAAGGCCGAGGACATCCAGAGCGAACTGAGCCGCCAGGGCCAACTGGGCTGGGAGCTGGTCAACATCATCATCCCCGCACCGATGCGCCCGGCGATGCTGGTATTCAAGAAGGAGGCCTGAGCCATGGGTGCCAGCGATCCAAAGCAGTACGAGGTGGCCGAGAGTTCGCCGTTGCGCGTGCTGTGGATCGTGCTGCCCCTGCTCGCCGCCTTCGTGGCCTGCCTGTATGCGCAGTTGTACAAGGCACCGGCCACGGCGCCCTGGATCGAAGTGACGCTGTCGCCGCCCTGGTTCCGGATGGGCGGCAGTGCCGCCTGGAGCCTGCTGGTGATCGCCGCGCTCGGCATCGGGTTGGGCGCGGCGTTCTTCCGCCGCCGGGTGGAACTGGCCGACGACGTGCTGGACGTGCGCTCGACGATGTACCGCCGCCGCGTTCCGGTGGCACAGCTGCGGCTGGACCAGGCCGAGGTGGTCGACCTGCAGCGTGACCGCCGCTATGGCATTCGTTTCAAGACCAATGGCTATGCGATGCCGGGCTTCTATTCCGGCCACTTCCGCCTGCAGGGCGGCGGCAAGGGGTTCGCGCTGGTCACCGACCGCACGCGCGTTCTCGCCCTGCCGGTCAGCGATGGCAGCACGCTGCTGCTCAGCCTGGAGCGGCCGCAGGTGCTGCTGGACGCACTGCGCAAGGTGGCCGCACCGGCGCCTCGGCGGTAAGCTGCGGCGATGCAACGACGCGCCCCCCTGCTGATCAATACCGAGGCCATCGAGCTGTGGCCCGCCCACCTGCTGCGCGCACGAAGCAACCCGGATGCCCGCCTGCTGTCGCAGGCACAGTGGGTGCTGCGGCGCAAGCGCGATGGCCGCTACCTGGCGGCGGTAACGACGCATGGCGTGCATTCGCTGGTGCCACGCCTGCTGCGCGAGGCCGGGGCCGAGGACGCACTGGCGCTGCTCGATGCAGCGGCGGCACGTCCGTTCGGCGCCGCGCTGCAGGAACAGTGGCTGCCGCTGGCCGGGCTGCAGCAACGCCTGCAGCAGCTCGGCCTGGATGCACAGCGCTATGCCGACGACAGCGGCCTGCCACTGGAGCCCGAACCGTGCCTGCTGCACTTCGCCGGCCGTGACCGCTTCGGCCGCCCGCTGTGGCTGCGCCGTGGCGCCGCGCAGGGATGGCGGCGGATGCGCCTGCAGGCGGCACGGGAGGGCATCGCGCTCGACGCAATTTCCGGCTTCCGCAGCCATGCCTACCAGCTGGGCATCTTCGAGCGGAAGCTGGCACGTGGGTTGAGCGTGACGGAGATCCTGAAGGTCAATGCAGCGCCGGGGTTCAGCGAACACCACAGCGGCCATGCGCTGGACATCGGCAGACCGGGCGATGCCCCGGCCGAGGAATCATTTGAAGCCACCGACGCGTTCGCCTGGCTGCAGGTGCATGCCGGCGGGCATGGCTTCCATCTGAGCTACCCACGCGACAACCCGCACGGCATCGTCTACGAACCCTGGCACTGGTGCTGGAGGCCGGCCAACGGCTGAGCCCCTCGTGGCGCCCGCACGCGGAATGGAACGAGAGAGCGAAGCCAAAAGCGGGCCGCTTCGCTCGAAGCCGAGCATGGCTTGGCTCTACAGCAGCTGCCGCGCAACGCCCCCATGTAGTGCCGAGCCATGCTCGGCTGTACCCGGATTGCCGTCACCGCCTCAACGCATTGATCGCCAGCACCACCCAGCCGGCCATCATGCTGGTGCCACCGATCGGCGCCATCCGCGTCGGCCACTGCCACAGCGCCCCGCCCACCAGGCTGCCTGAAAACAACAGCACACCCAGCAGCAGCACGTACAGCGCCAGGTGTGCGATCGCCCCGTGCGCGCGCGGCCCGAGTGCCACCAGTACCGCACCATGCGCGAACGCGTACAGCGCCGCCATGTTCAGGTGCTGCTGCGCCAGCGGATCGGCCACGCCATGCGAGGCGTAGGCGGACAGGCCGATCGAGGCAGCGGCCAGCAGCGCCCCCAGGCAGGCGAGCAGGGACGGCTTACGTGCACGACGTTCGAGATTGAACATGGGGGCTCCTTGCGCAGCGCCCCTTGCCGGGCGCCGGATCAAAAAAAACGCGCCGCAATGAGCGGCGCGTTTTCGTGTCCAACACTACATGGCTCAGCCGAGGCTTACTTGACGGCCCAGTAGATGTCGTAGGTCGCTTCCGGGGTGAACGACTTGTCGATGCCGTCCTTCCAGGTTTCGTACGGGCGGTCGATGACTTCGTTGCCCGAAGTCACGGCCCAGGCACGCAGGCCGTTGCGGGCCACGTCCAGACCCGCCATGTGGCCGGTGTAGGCCGCATGCGCCGAACGGTGCGGAGCAACGTGCACGTACTTGACCGGAGCGCCGCCGTCGATCTTGACGGTCAGCTCGTCGGCAGCAGCACCTTCAGCACCCTTCTTCTTCACCGGCTGGGCGATGTCGAAGGCGTACTTCTCCTGGCCGAAGTCGGTGGTGATGATGCGGAACGGGCCGGCGGCTTCAAGGCCATTGGCCTCCATCACGCGCTTGATCCACTCCTGGTTGTCCTTGATGGACTTGGTGATGGTGTCCTGACCGCGGTCCACGTTGCCGGCGTTGACCACCAGCAGGTTCTCGGCCGGCACTTCAACGATGGCCAGGTCGGTCAGCGGGGCTTCCGGCGTGCGGTAGTCCACGTTCGGCACGGTTGCGAGCATGTTGGCGATGCGCGACAGGCCCAGCTTGATGTCGTCGCCGATCTGGCGGCTGACATACAGGCCGGCGTAACGGCCGAACAGGTCGAAGCCGTACTTCACCGAGTAGTCCTGGGTGATCTTGACGTTGCGACCGCCCTTGCCGGTCGGCTCCAGGTTGAAGGTGGTGACCTTGTCGTGACCCTTGGTGGCGTCTTCGATGGCGATCACAACACGCTTGTTCTCTTCGGCTTCGGTGATCTTCCAGGAACCGGTGCCCAGGTCCTTGGAGGTGAAGTCGAGAGTGGCACCGGTACCGGAGGCCGGGCCGGACAGCTTCAGTTCAACGGCGGGATCGCGCAGTACCAGCGGGTTCCAGTCCTTGAAGCGGCGCAGGCTGCTGACCGTGTCGTACACGATCGTCATCTTGCGGTTGGTCTCGATGCTTTCGGTGATGTGACGCTCGCCCGGCAGACATACGCCAATGATGACGAACAGGCCAGCCACGATCCCCAAGGCGATCAGGAACTCGATAATACGGGTCATTCAGAGAGTCTCCGGGGCCGATCCCACGGCCGGGTTGATTGAAGCGAAGCGCCAATCCTAGCAGGCTTCGCGGGCATTGTTTATCGGGATTGGCGCACCGGTTTCCCTGCCGGCTGCGTATTTGTATGGACAAAGAATTCGAAGGGTAACGCATACCGCTACCCGGCAAGTAGGGGGCAACCTTGGCAGGAACCCGTAACTACGACCCAAGTCTTTGTACTTGAACGATTTTCTTCAGACCAGCTGGAGTTCGAACGCCTTCAGTACGGCACGCGTACGGTCGCGCACGCCCAGCTTGGACAGGATGTTGGACACGTGGTTCTTGATGGTGCCTTCGGCCACGCCCAGCGAATTGGCGATCTCCTTGTTGGAGAAGCCGCTGGCCATCAGCCGCAGGATCTCGGTCTCGCGGTCGGTCAGCGGGTCCGGGCGGTCCAGGCTGACGAACTCGTTGCGCATGTGCTCCAGGCCGGACAGCAGGCGCTGGGTCACCGCCGGCTGCACCAGCGAACCGCCGTCGGCCACGGTACGGATGGCACCGACCAGCTGCGCCAGGGTGACATCCTTGAGCAGGTAGCCCTTGGCACCGGCCTTGAGCCCGGCCAGCACCAGCTGGTCATCGTCGAACGTGGTGAGGATGATGGTCGGCGGCAGCTGTTCCTGCCGCGACAGCACCTGCAGTGCCTCCAGACCGGACATCACCGGCATGCGCATGTCCATCAGCACCACGTCGGGGCGCACCTGCGGTATCAGCTCGACCGCCTGCCGGCCGTCGCCGGCCTCGGCCACCACCTCGATGCCGTCGTCGAGCGCCAGCAGGGAGCGGATTCCCTGCCGCACCAGGGTTTGGTCGTCGACCAGGCAGACGCGAATCATCAACGCACTCCTTCAGGAACCTTGGTAAGGGCCGCCACCAGCACCGTTGCCGGCACCGTCGCCCGCAGCCGGAAGCCTTCTCCGGGACGGGTTTCGATCTGCAGCTGGCCACCACATTGTTGCAGGCGCTCGCGCATGCCGCGCAAGCCATTGCCTACATTGACCATATCCGCGCCGACGCCGTCGTCGCGGGCCTCCACCACCACCCGGTCGGGGGCTTCACGGTACACCTTGATCCACAGGTGGCGGGCGCCGGCGTGGCGCACCGCGTTGGTAATGATCTCCTGGGTACAGCGCAGCAGCACGTGGGCCCGCTGCGGGTCTTCCACGTTCAACGGATCCTCGATCTCCAGCTGGATGTCCAGCGAGGGCACGTTCTCGGTCAGCGGGCGCAGCGCCGCGGCCAGATCGATCGCGCCGGTCTCGCGCAGCTGGCTGACCACCTCGCGCACATTGCCCAGCAGCAGCTTGGCCAGCGCGTGCGAGCGCTTCACGTGGTCCAGCGCCTGGCCCTCGGCCAGGTGGCCGGCGACCTCCAGGTTCAGGGTCAGCGCAGTCAGCTGGTGGCCCAGCAGGTCGTGCAGCTCGCGCGAAATGCGGGTGCGCTCGTTGACCCGCGCGCTCTCGGCCAGCAGGGCGCGGGTGGCACGCAGCTCCGAATTGAGCCGGCGCTGCTCGTCGCGGGCCTCGGTCTGCTGCCGTGCAACCAGGCTGGTCACGAAGATGAACATGGAGAAGCCGCCGTACAGCAGCGACTGCATCACCGCTTCGAACAGCGGGAAGCGCAGCAGCAGGTAATAGACCGGCGCCACCGCCAGCTGGCTGACCAGCAGCCACAGCACCCCCAGCCGTACCGACAGCATCCACGGAATGACCCCGGCGGCCACCATCATCAGGATGCTGCCCAGGCCCGAACCGCTGAGGAAACTGACCCCCAGCGCCGAGACCGTCAGCAACAGCAGCAGGCCGCGGTCCAGCCAGCTGGTGTGGCTGTCGCTGCGCAGGATGCGGGTCAACCAGTAGTAGGCCGTGCCGAAGGACAGGTAGGCGACGAACAACAGGATCGCCCAGCCGCCCATGTCACCGCGGCTGTGCAGGTTCTCGAACTGCGAGTACGCCAGGGGCAGGCCGACCATGACCCAGGTGAACAGGCCGGCCAGGCGGAGGACGCGGGTATGGCTGAGGACTCCCAACATGCCAGCACTCTACGGGCCGCGCCTGCGCACCGCACCCCACGGAAGTCATGCCTGCCCGGTCGCCTGTTCATGCCGCAGCCCACCCCGGGCATGCAATAATCGTGCGCAGGGTCCCTTGATGGACCAACCGCGTTACCCCACGGAGTCACAATGTCGATTGTCATCCGCGACGTGCGCGAGCACGAGCTCGATTCCGTCCTGGCTTTGAACAACAACGCTGGCCTGGCCATCCTTCCCCTGGATGCGGCCCGCCTGCGCCTGTTCTATGAAACCGCTGAGTATTTCCGCGTCGCCGAGCGCGACGGCAACCTGGCCGGCTTCCTGATCGGCTTCGGCAGCGACAGCCAGCACGACAGCAGCAATTTCGCCTGGTTCAAGCAGCAGCTGGACACCCCGTTCTTCTATATCGACCGTATCGTGGTCGCCAGCCGCCGTCGTGGCGGTGGCGTCGGGCGTGCGTTCTACGCCGACGCGCAGAGCTTCGCCGAGCTGCGCTACCCGCAGATGACCTGCGAAGTCTTCCTCGACCATGGCGCCGATGCCGCCCTGCTCTTCCACGGCAGCTTCGGCTTCCGCGAACTGGGCCAGAACACCATGCCGCAGGTCGATGTGCGCGCCAGCATGCTGGCCAAGGAACTGTGCAGCTACCCGTGGGTCCAGGAGACCTACGGCGACAAGCTGCCGGATGTGGCATGGACACGCGCCCGGCAGCTGCCGGCGCAGGCACAGCGGCCGACGGGGACCTGAGCGTGGCGGTGAATTTCGATTACGAACAGGCCGGTGAACTGAAGATCGGCCAGGTGGGCATCGCCAACCTGCGCATCCGTACCCTTGATGTCGAACGTCTCGTGCAGGAAATGCGCGAGCGCGTGACCCGCGCCCCGAAGCTGTTCGGCCGCGCCGCGGTGATCCTCGACTTCGGCGGCCTGAGCCAGGTGCCGGACGTGGCCACCGCGCAGGCGCTGGTCGACGGCCTGCGCAGCGCCGGGGTGCTGCCGGTGGCGCTGGCCTACGGCACCAGCGCGGTCGACCTGCTCTCCCAGCAGCTCGGCCTGCCGCTGCTGGCCAAGTTCCGCGCGCAGTACGAGCGTGCCGAGGGCGAACCGGCCCCGCCGCCGCCCGCACCGGAACCGCGCCGGGCAGCCCGTGCCGAACCGAAGCCAGCCCCAGCGACGCCGATGGCCAAGGTGGCCGACGCCGCTGCACCGCAGCCGGGCCGCATGCAGCTGGGCAACGTGCGTTCGGGCCAGCAGCTGTACGCGGAAAACTGCGACCTGACCGTGATGGCCACTGTCGGCGCCGGCGCCGAGGTCATCGCCGATGGCAGCATCCATATCTACGGCACCCTGCGCGGCCGCGCGCTGGCAGGGGCCCAGGGCAACACCGCGGCACGCATCTTCTGCCGTGATTTCCATGCGGAACTGGTGGCCATTGCCGGCCACTACAAGGTACTGGACGATGTTCCGGACAACCTGCGCGGCAAGGCCGTCCAGGTGTGGCTGGAACAGGACCAGATCAAGATCGCTGCGCTGGACTGACGCAGCACCAAACTCATGCAGAACCAGGAGAAGTCCTTTGGCTGAAATCATCGTAGTCACCTCCGGCAAGGGCGGCGTCGGCAAGACCACTTCCAGCGCGAGCCTGGCCTGCGGCCTGGCGCGGCGCGGCAAGAAGGTGGCGGTGATCGACTTCGACGTCGGCCTGCGCAACCTCGACCTGATCATGGGCTGCGAACGCCGCGTGGTGTACGACTTCGTCAACGTCGTGCACGGCGAAGCCACCCTCAAGCAGGCCCTGATCAAGGACAAGCGCTTCGACAACCTGTACGTGCTGGCGGCCTCGCAGACCCGCGACAAGGACGCACTGACCCAGGAAGGCGTGGGCAAGGTCCTGAAGGACCTGGCCGCCGACGGCTTCGACTACATCATCTGCGACTCCCCGGCCGGCATCGAGAAGGGCGCCTTCCTGGCGATGTACTTCGCCGACCGCGCGGTGGTGGTGGTGAACCCGGAAGTGTCGTCGGTGCGCGACTCCGACCGCATCATCGGCCTGCTCGATTCGAAGACCCACAAGGCCGAATCCGGCCAGGACGTGCCGGCCTTCCTGCTGCTGACCCGCTACACCCCGCTGCGCGTGGAAAGCGGCGAGATGCTGAGCATCGCCGACGTCGAGGAAGTCCTCGGCCTGAAGGCGATCGGCGTGATTCCGGAATCGGGCGACGTGCTCAACGCCTCCAACAAGGGCGAGCCGGTCATCCTGGATGTCGAATCCGCTGCCGGCCAGGCCTATGAAGACGCCGTCGCGCGCATCCTCGGCGAAGAACGCCCGATGCGCTTCACCAACGTCGAGAAGAAGGGCTTCTTCAGCAAGCTGTTCGGAGGGTAAGCATGGGCCTGTTTGATTTCCTCAAAGCGAAGAAGACCACCGCCGAAACCGCCAAGAACCGCCTGCAGATCATCATCGCGCAGGAACGCAGCCACCGTGGTGGCCCGGACTACCTGCCGCTGCTGCAGCGCGAGCTGCTGGAAGTGATCAAGAAGTACGTGAACATCGACGTCGATGCGGTGAAGGTCGACCTGGTGAAGGATGGCCAGCACGATGTGCTGGACATCTCCGTGGCGCTGCCGGAAGGCCCGGACAAACCCTGATCCCCTGCCCCGCCCGTGCCTGCATGGGCGGGGCTGCCTGACCCGCATGACCGATACGACAACCGCCGTGGACATCACCTGCGTGGGCGACATCGCCTTCGCCGATGCGCAGTGCCTGCTCGCCGCGCATGGCCTGCGGCTGCACCACGTGGCCGCCGGCGAGCCGATTCCCGGCAGCTACTGGGGCGAGCCCGAGGCGGGCATCATCGCCAGCAACGTCTACGTGCGCGATGACACGCCCGTGCACTCGATGCTGCATGAGGCCTGCCACCTGATCGTACTGCCGCCGGAGCGGCGGGCGCAGGTGCATACCGATGCCACCGACTCGGTGGCCGAGGAAGACGCGACCTGCTACCTGCAGATCGTGCTGGCCGGGCAGCTGCCCGGCGTCGGCAGCCAGCGGCTGATGGCCGACATGGATGCCTGGGGGTATACGTATCGGCTGGGATCTACCCAGGCGTGGTTCGAGCAGGACGCCGAAGACGCGAAGGCATGGTTGATCGAACGCGGGTTGCCGGTGGCGTGATTCACCGGGAACCGGGGTCAGATCCCTTTTGCGTCGCAAAAGGGATCTGACCCCATCACCCCGTCGCCGTATCAGCCCTGCCCGGCCAGTGCGCGCAGGGTGATGCCGACGATGTAGGCCAGGTAGGTGCCGGTGGCATAGCCCATCGTGCCCAGCAGCACGCCCACCGGCGCCAGGGCCGGATGGAACGCGGCCGCCACCACCGGCGCCGAGGCCGGGCCACCGATGTTCGACTGCGAACCGACGGCGAAATAGAAGAACGGCACCTTCAGCAGCTTGCCCAGGCACCACAGCAGCACGATGTGCACGGCAATCCAGATCAGGCCAAGCAGGAACAGCCACGGGCGATCCAGCAGCGCCAGCAGATCCATCTGCATGCCGATGCAGGCGATCAGGAAGTACAGCAGCAACGAACCCAGCCGCGATGCACCCGCCCCTTCCAGGTTGCGTGCGCGGGTGAAACTCAGGCTCAGGCCCAGCGTGGTCGACAGCACCACCACCCACACGAACGGCGCGTCCAGGCTGAACTGCGACGCCCAGCTGACGTTGGCCTTGAACCAGGCCGCCAGCGGCGCACCGATCGCATGCGACAGGCCGACGCCGCCGAAGGCCACCGCCACGATCAGCATCAGGTCGGTCAGGCTGGGAATGCGTTCGTGCTCGGCCTGGAAGCGCGCGATGCGCTCCTTCAGTTCATCGATGGCCGAGGTATCAGCGCCACTGCGTGCATCGATCTTCGCTGCACGTCCTGCCAGGAAGATCAGCGCGGCCATCCACACGTAACCGACGCCGACATCGACCACCGCGAACTGGCCAAAGGTGGTCGCGTTGACGTCGAACACTTCGCGCATCGCCAGCATGTTGGCACCACCACCGATCCAGCTGCCGGCCAGTGCCGCCATGCCGGCCCAGGTATCGCCGGCCACGGTGTCGGGATGGATCGCGCGCATCACCAGGAACGCCACCACCGCACCGAGCATGATGCTGGCCGAGGCGCCCAGGTACATCAGTACCAGCTTCGGGCCGAGCCGCAGGATGCCCTTGATATCCACTGCCAGGGTCAGCAGGATCAGCGCCGCCGGCAACAGGATGTCGCGCGCGATCGGGTTGTAGAGCTTGGTGTTCTGGCCGTCGATCAGGCCGACGGTGTTGTAGATGCCGGGAATCAGGTAGCACAGCAGCAGCGCTGGCACGAACGTATAGAAGCGCTTCCACAGCCCCTGCTCGCGCGAGGCGGTCCAGAACACGGCGCCAAGAGTGGCGGCGATCAAACCGAAGACGACGATGTCGTTCTGGATCAGGGCAGTCGAAGGCATGCAGGCGCTCTGGTAGAGCCGGCCGCTGGCCGGCTGCTGGTGGCGGCAGATCAGGAAGGTGTGCCGACCAACGGTCGGCACCCACCGGTAAAGCAGATGGTGAAACAGAAGCGCCGCCCCGGAGGGCGGCGCCGCAACCATCAGTTGCCGATGTGCTGCTTCAGCCAGGCATTGACGGTGTCATGCCACAGGATGCTGTTGTTCGGCTTCAGCACCCAGTGGTTTTCATCCGGGAAGTACAGGAACTTCGATTCGATGCCCTGGCGCTGGGCAGCGGTGAACGCGGCCAGGCCCTGCTCGACCGGGATGCGGAAGTCCTGCTGGCCGTGGATGACCAGGATCGGCTTCTTCCAGTCCGCCACGTGGTTGACCGGGTTGAACTTCTCGTAGTTCGCCGCCTTCTGGTACGGCGTACCGCCCTGCTCCCACTCGGTGAACCACAGTTCTTCGGTGGCGTAGCCCATCATGCGCTGGTCGAACACGCCGTCATGGTTGACCAGGCACTTGAACGGGCTGTTCCAGTTGCCGGCAATCCAGTTGACCATGAAGCCGCCGTAGCTGGCGCCCAGCGCACAGGCCTTGTCACCATTGAGGAAGGAATACTTCTTCAGCGCCGCATCCCAGCCCTTCTGCAGGTCTTCCAGCGGGCGGTCGCCCCAGTGCTGGCTGATCGCATCGGTGAACGCCTGGCCGTAGCCGGTGGAGCCGTGGAAGTCGATCATCACCACCGCATAGCCCTGGCCCGCGTAGGTCTGCGGATTCCAGCGGTAGCTCCAGCCATTGCCGAAGCTGCCCTGCGGGCCGCCGTGGATCAGGAACGCGACCGGGTACGACTTGCCTTCCTGGTAGTTGTGCGGCTTGACCACGTAGCCATGCACGGTGTCGTTGTTCCAGCCCTTGAACTCGAACTGTTCGTAGTCGCCGAAGCTGACATCCTTGAGCACCTCACCAGCGGCCGGGGTCAGCGCGCGCAGCTCGCCGATGGCTTCGCCCGCGGCCGGCAGCAAGCCAACCAACACCTGGTCGTTGCTCTTCAGGCTGTTGCGGGTGATCGCCACGCTGTTGCCGGCCACATCCACCGAGGTCACGCTGCCGTCGCCGATCAGCTTGGTGGCCTTGCCGCTGGCCACGTCGATCTGGAACAGCGGGTGTTCGCCGAGGTCATCGGCCGTGGTGTAGATGCTGGCGCCGTCGGCGGACAGGGTGATGCCCCCAGCCGAACGATCCCACTGCGGGGCGATCTCTCGGGTCTTGCCACTGGCCAGGTCCATCGCCATCAGGCCGAAGCGGTCAGCCTCGAAGCCCGGGCGCTTCATCGCGCGGTAGAACAGGGTCTTGCCGTCGGCACTGAACACCGGGCCGGCATCCCAGGCCGGGTTGGAGGCGGTCAGGTTGACCGGCGCCTGCTTGCCCGCCGCGTCGAAGCGGTACAGGTCGAAGTTGGTCGACCACGGCTCCTGCTTGCCGGCCACGCGGATGCTGGCGACCACGCTGGCGCCATCCGGCGACCACGCGAAATCATCATTGCCGCCGAACGGCTTGGACGGGGCATCACCGTCGATGGTGGCGCTCAGCGCGGAAGCGCCCTTGACCGGACCGGCCTTGGCTGCCGGCAGCGGCGCGACGAACAGGGTGTTGCGGCGGCCGTCGTTCCAGGTATCCCAGTGGCGCACGAACAGCGAATCGAAGACCTTTCCACTGGCCTTGGCGCCGGCGACGTCCTTGAGCTTCTTCTCGGTGCAGGCCAGGTCCGAGGCACAGGCCTGGAACACGCCGGCGCTGAACAGCACGCGGTCGTCCTGCGGCGACACGTGGTAGCTGTCCACGTCGACCGGGAAGTCGGTCAGCTGGCGCGGGGCGCCGCCGCTGAGCGGCTGCGCGTACAACTGCTGGCTGCCGCTCCTGGCGCTGAGGAAATACACGGTCTGGCCATCGGCCGACAGCGAAGCGGAATTGACGTTCCAGCCGGCCGGGGTGATCTGCTTCGGCGGTGCTGCGTCGCGGGTACGCAGGTTGCGCGCGTACAGCGCGGTGGAGGCCTTCAGGTTGGCATCCACGCTGCGCTTGGCGAACACCACGGTGCCGCCGTCAGCGGTCAGTACCGGCGCTGAGACGCGGTCCATGGCCACCATGTCGCGGACTTCCAGGCCACGGGCAGCGGCGACGCTGGGCAGGGCGGCCAGCAGGCTCAGTGGCAGCAGGGCATGACGCAGTTTCATCGGGGTCTCCGCAGGACGGCAAAAAACCGATGGTAGGCCCGTGCGGCCGGGGCTGCCAAGGCCATCGGTCATGGCTGCCGGTGGGGCGCGGCCCCGCCGCCAGAAAAAGCAAACCGCGCCGTGGCGCGGTTTGTGGGGACACCGGGGTCGGATCCGATTCCGACGGAATCGGCTCTGACCCCAGACGCTGTCAACCCGGGGTCAGAGCCCTTCCCTGCGGGAAGGGATCCGACCCCAACCCTTACGCCATGGCGCGCTTGCCGGTGCGGTAGATCAGCCAGCCGACCAGGAACAGCACGGCCAGGCCGATCCACTGTGCGCCCGGCAGGTGGAACGGCACGGCCAGCACGTCGGCGCGACTGCTCACCACGATCGGAATCGCGATGGCGATGCCCATCAGTGCCTCACCGGTGATCAGGCCGGCGGCGAACAGCACGCCCGGCTTGTGCACGCGGTCGCGACCTTCTTCGTCATCGGCACGCACCTTGTGGAAGCGCTCGACGAGGTAGGCGATCAGGCCGCCGAGGAAGATCGGCACCATCAGTTCCAGCGGCAGGTAGATGCCGATGGCGGCGGCCAGCACCGGCACGCGGAAGCGGGCGTTGCGCGACTTCAGCCAGCTGTCGAAGGCGATGATGGCGGCACCGACCACGGCACCGATGCCGATGAAGGTCCACGGCAGTTCACCACCGAACAGGCCCTTGGCCACCGAGGCCATCAGGTTGGCCTGCGGCGCGGCCAGCGCGTTCGGGTGCAGCTCCGACTTCACGCCGATGCCGTAGGCGGTGGCCAGCAGGTTCAGCACCGGGGCCATGATCAGCGCGCACGAGAACGCACCGATGCCCAGCATCAGCTGCTGCTTCCACGGGGTGGCACCGACGATGTAACCGGCCTTGAGGTCCTGCAGGTTGTCACCGCCGACCGCTGCAGCACAGCACACCACCGCGCCGATCATGATCGCGGCCACCGCGCCCAGCGGCGCGCCGAAGGCGCCGACCGGCTGCAGGCCATCCTTGCCCAGCAGCACCACCAGCACGGCCGAAGCGAACAGGATGGTGGAGATGGTGATGCCCGAAACCGGGTTGTTGGACGAGCCGATCAGGCCAGCCAGGTAGGCCGAGACCGAAACGAACAGGAAGCCGGCGACGATCATGATGAGGGTCATCGGGATGGACACGTGCCACTGGCCGACGATGGCCTGGTACAGGGCCAGCAGCGGCAGCACGAACACCACCAGGGCGACCAGCATCCACTTCATCGGCAGGTCGCGCTCGGTGTGCGCCAGCACCGGGCCACCGCTCTTGCGGGCGGCGGCAAAGCCGCTCTTGACGCCGTTGAGCAGCGACTTGCGCAGCGAGATCAGGGTCCAGATGCCACCGATCAGCATCGCACCGACGCCCAGGTAGCGCATCTTCGCGCCCCAGATGGCGAACGCGGCCTCGGTGGACGAGGCAGCGGCAACCGACGCGGCCAGCGCCGGGTCGGTGTTCATGAAGAACGCCTGGTAGATCGGGATGGCAATGTGCCAGGTCAGGATCGAGCCGGACACCACCACGATGCCGACGTTGAGGCCGACGATGTAGCCCACGCCCAGCAGTGCCGGCGACAGGTTGGTGCCGATGAAGGCGGTGACCTTGGAACTGCCGACGTAGGCCGAGGTGGCCCAGGCATCGGGAATCAGGCGCATGCCGCTTTCCGCGGCCAGCTTGACGAAGGCACCGATCACCGCCGACAGGCCGAGGATCTTCAGGCCCGGGCCAGGGTTCTCACCGGCCTTGAGCACTTCGGCCGCAGCCTTGCCTTCCGGGAACGGCAGCGGGTCTTCGACAATCATCGAACGGCGCAGCGGCACCGAGAACAGCACGCCCAACAGGCCACCGAGGCCGGCGATGCCCAGCACCCACCAGTACTTGAAGTCCGGCCAGTAGCCCATGATCACCAGCGCCGGGATGGTGAAGATCACACCGGCGGCGATCGACGAACCGGCCGAGGCGCCGGTCTGCACGATGTTGTTCTCGAGGATGGAGCCACCGCCCAGCAGGCGCAGCACGCCCATTGAAATCACCGCGGCGGGAATGGCGGTGGCGATGGTCAGGCCTGCGAACAGACCGAGGTAGGCGTTTGCGGCCGACAGCACCACCGCCAGCACGATGGCCAGGGCCACTGCGCGGAAGGTGAGCTGCTTGGGCGCAGCGTCGTGGTTCATGGGAGCCCCTGCTGGCAAAAAATCCCCTGCACGCTAGCGTTCAGGAGGCGGCAAGTCCAGTGCGGTTCGGGAGGGTTGCGGCCAGGTCGGCAGTGAGATAGTCGTTTCTGGCCAAACTCGGCCAACGCATCAAGCGCGTGAGGCACATCCCGGAGGGCTGCCGGGCCTCGCGGTCTCTTTGTCCTGCAGGGGCCAGGCCAACCAGTACTGCAGCATTCCAGCCATCATCGTTTGAAGTGCCTCAACGCCCCGTGCATCGTGTTCATGATCTGAACCGATGACGCTGAGCCGCCCGATGAACAACCCACTGCGGATCCGCCCGATCAAATCACCGGTCGTAGCTGTCGTGACCCTGACCTGCCTGATGCCGCTTTGCGATTACGCATCTGCCTGGAGCCGCATTGGCGCAGTCGAGATCACCGACCACGCCGGCAAACCTTGTTTCGGACTACCCAAGAAGGAGCGCAAGCGTATCGGTAAAACTCCAGAGGTGTTTGGTGTGGAGGTGCATGACGCAATTACTCCACCGCTGCGGCGGCAATGGTCTTTCTACTTTGCCCATCCCGCATCAATCCCACTTCCCCCCGGAGCCTGCGTGGTCTACGGAGAAGTGCCAGCCAACGCCATTACAAGGCAGACGGCGATGCCGCTGCAGCCCGGACGCCTGTACGACGTATCGCTGTCGGCCACCAGGACCGGCGCCACGCAACACCACAGCGCCCGATTCTGCTTGAAGGCCAACCCCGACGGGAGCCTGCGAGCGATTCAGGTCCACTACGACGAGGCGCTGGGCTGGAGCCCCTCGGTTTGCCTGCCCTGAGCCGACGCGCGCGCTCGTCGGAACAGCTCAGCACGCGCTGGAAAGACGCAATTGTTATGTTATATCCTGCCACGCCGACCGAACTTCGTACGTGGCCCCTTCCCCCACTACCCGCCTGGCCTCCATCGACCAGCTGCGCGGCACCGTGATGCTGTTGATGCTGCTGGACCACGTGCGCGAGACCTTCTTCCTGCAGCACCAGGTGAGCGACCCGATGGACGCAGCGACGGTCTCCCCTGCGCTGTTCGCCTGCCGTCTGTTGGCCCACCTGTGCGCCCCCGTGTTCGTGCTGCTGACCGGGCTGTCGGCCTGGCTGTACGGCCAGCGCCAGGCGGATCCGCGCGGGGCCACAGCTGCGTTCCTGCTCAAGCGCGGGCTGTTCCTGGTGGTGCTGGAACTGACCCTGGTGAATTTCGCCTGGACCTTCCAGCTGCCGCCGGAAACGCTGTACCTGCAGGTGATCTGGGCCATCGGGCTGAGCATGATCGCGCTGGCCGGGCTGCTTTGGCTGCCGCGCCCGGCCCTGCTGGTGCTGGCAATCGCGGTGGTGGCCGGGCACAACCTGTTCGACGGCTTACGGGTGCAAGGCAATGGCCTGCTGGCGCTATTGTGGAAAGTGCTGCACCAGCGCGACTGGATCGAGGCCGGCGCGCTGCGCCTGCGCACCTCCTACCCGATACTGCCGTGGATCGGGGTGATTGCGCTGGGTTATCTGATGGGGCCCTGGTTCGGCCGCGCGCGCGCGCCGGAGCAGCGCCAGCGCTGGCTGCTGTGGGCAGGCGTCGGCGCGCTGGCCCTGTTCGCGCTGCTGCGGTTCGCCAACCAGTATGGGGATGCTCCCTGGTCGTACCAGACCACTACGCTGCGCACGTGGTTGAGCATCTTCAACGTCACCAAGTACCCGCCGTCATTGCAGTTCCTGTTGCTGACCCTGGGCGTGGGGCTGTTGCTGCTGCGGCTGTACGAATGGCCGCCGCTGGCGCGGGCACTGCAGCCGCTGGCCGATATCGGCGCTGCGCCGATGTTCTTCTACCTGCTGCACCTGTACGTACTGAAGGGGCTGTACCTGGCCGCGTTGGCGGCCTGGGGGCCGACCCATGGCGAACTGTATGCCCTGGATTCGGTCAGCGGCCTGCTGCTGGTGGCCTGTGCGCTGGCGGTGGTGCTGTACCCGCCGACGCGGGCCTTCGCGCGGTTCAAAGCGCGAAGGCGCGATCTGCCTTGGTTGCGATACCTGTGAGCGGTGGCCGCCGGGGGAGCGCCATCCCTGCATGGCGTGGATCCACCGGCGGCTGCCTGCCCAGGCCCAGAGGCCTATAATCGCGCCCTTTCCGCTGTCCCCGCCGTCGATGACCGTTGCCGCCTCTGCTTCCGACGACTTCCTGGGCCACCCCAAGGGCGTCTACGTCTGCTTCTTCACTGAAATGTGGGAGCGCTTCTCCTTCTACGGCATGAAGGCGCTGTTGCTGCTGTACCTGACCAAATACCACCTGTTCGGCGACAAGGCCGGCCTGGACCTGCTCGGTGCCTACGGTGGCCTGGTGTACTGCATCCCGGTGTTCGGCGGCATGCTGGCCGACCGCTGGCTGGGCATGCGCCGGGCAGTGCTGTTCGGCGGCATCCTGCTGGTACTCGGCCACCTCGGCATGGCCTTCGAGGGCCACGCCGCGTACCGGGTGAACGGCGAAGTGGTGCGCGACACCTCGGCGCTGGCGGTGACCTACCTGTCGCTGGCGCTGATCATCATGGGCGTCGGCTTCCTGAAGCCGAACATCTCCACCATTGTCGGCAAGCTGTACGCCAAGGACGACCCGCGTCGCGACTCGGGCTTTTCGCTGTTCTACGCCGGCATCAACCTCGGCGCGCTGTTCTCGTCCCTGGTGTGTGGCTTCCTCGGTGAGGCCTACGGCTGGAAGTACGGTTTCGGTGCGGCCGGCATCGGCATGCTGGCCGGCCTGGCGATGTTCCTGTGGGGCCAGAAGTACCTGCAGGGCCATGCCGAACCGCCGCAACCGGCGGCGCTGAAGCAGAAGGTGCTGGGCCTGCCACGCGAATGGCTCATCTATCTGTGCGCGGTGCTCGGCGTGCTGCCGGTGGCATGGCTGATGTGGGCCGCCGGCAACGGCGCGTTCGCGCTGGGCGGTGAAATCAGCCTGGCGCTGATGCTGATGCTGGTGGTGCTGGGCGGCGTGCTGGTCTGGTTCGCCTGGTTCACCGGCACGAAATGCACGCCGGTGCAGCGCCAGCAGATGATCGCGCTGATGGTGCTGATCTTCATGGCGCTGGTGTTCTTCACGATGTACGAGCAGTCCTACGGCTCGTGGGTGACCTTCACCGACCGCCTGCTGACCAAGGACATCGTGCCCTCGCTGGTGATCACCGGCGGCACGCCGCTGCCGTGGTCGATCCTCTCGCTGCTGCTGGCACCGCTCGGCTTCGTGGTCAGCGCGCGCCTGTCGGAACGGCGCCCGGGCTCGGCCGCGCCGCGCACGTTCTTCGCCGCCATCGTCGTACTGATGCTGGTGCTGCTGGTGCGCGACTGCCTGGTGATTCCGCAGACCGCCGGCTCGCTGACCTACCTCGGCGGCCTGTTCCTGGTGCTGCTCGCTCCGGCCTTCGCCGCGCTGTGGACGTGGATGGACCGCCGCGGCTGGGAACCGGGCAAGCCGGTGAAGTCGGCCTGGGGCCTGGTGATCGGCGCGCTGTCGTTCGTGCCGCTGGCGCTGGCCGCACAGCAGGTGGGCGCCACCGGCGAGATGGCCAGCGTGTGGTGGCTGGTGCTGGCCTACTTCCTGCTGGCCAGCGGCGAGATGTGCCTCTCGCCGGTCGGCCTGTCGGCGGTGACCCAGCTGGCCGTGCCGCGGGTGATGAGCCTGATGATGGGCACTTGGTTCCTGGCCACCGCATTCTCGGAAACGCTGGCCGCGCTGTTCGGCAAGCTGGCCGCGATCGAGGTGCCGGAAGGCGAATCGCTGGACATGGTGGCTGCCGCCGGTGCCTACGCGCACCTGTTCTGGCTGCTGATGTGGATCGGCCTGGGTTGCGCGTTGGTGGCCTTCATCGCCGCGCCGCTGCTGAAGAAGATGATGCACGGGGTGAAGTAAGTCCCGCGTGCCGAAGACCAGGGCGGCGGAAAATTCATCCGCCGCCCTGTCAGCTCAGGGCGCCTTGTCCTTGCCGGCCACGGGCGCGGTCGTCGCGGTCTTGCCCCCCAGGCTGCGCGCCAGGAACGCCAGCAGCTTGTCGTAGTACTCGCTGCGATGCGCCTCGGTGTAGAAGCCGTGGCCTTCGGTCTTGTAGTACAGGCTTTCCACCGGTGTGCCGGTGCGCTTGAGCGCCGCTTCCATGCGCTCGGTATGCTGGATCGGCGCACGCTTGTCTTCGCCACCGGCGGCGAGGAACACCGGTACCTTGATCCGTTCGGCCAGGTTCACCGGCGACACCGCGCCCAGCTTGGCCGGATCACCCAGCCATTCGCGCAGGTAGGTCACGCCTGAGCCGCGGTCCTGGATATCGCCACGGGTGTACATCATCGGCAGGTCGTAGACCCCCACATAGCCGGCCGCGCACTGATACAGCCCGGGTTCGCGGGCGGCCCCCATCATCGCCGAGTAGGCCCCGTAGCTGGCGCCATAGATGCAGATGCGACGAGCATCGGCGATGCCTTCGCTGATTGCCCAGCGGGTGGCATCGGTGACATCGTCCTGCATCGCCGCGCCCCACTGCTGCGCACCGGCCTGGGTGTGGGCCCGGCCGTAATTGCCCGACCCACGGAAGTTGACCTGCAGCACGGCATACCCGGCGGCGGCCAGCATCTGGGTTTCGCGGTCGTACTGGCCGGAATCGAAGATGTCGAACGGACCGCCATGCGGCATCACCACCATCGGCAGGTTGCGGCCGTTGCTGCCGGCCGGCAGGGTCAGGAAGCCATGCAACGGCAGCCCGTCCCGCGCCTTCAGTGCAATCGGCTTCACGCTGGCACTGCGGTCCACGTCAATCCAGTCGCTGCGGCTGATCAGGTGGTCAGCCTTGCGCGCCACCGTGTCGTAGACGTAGAAATCGCCCGGGTTCGAGCCCGACCAGGTTTCCACCAGCACGACACGGCCATCGCGGGTGCTGGAGGTGATGTAGACCGGCCCTCCGAAGGCGGCTTCCAGGCTGCGGTACAGGCGCGCCTCCGGCGACTTCTCGTCGAAGAACCGGGTACGCGGCGTATCGCCCAGATAGAGCGCGCCCACCGGCACGTGGGTGCCGGGCCGATGGATGATGCGATACGGATTGACCACCTCGTCGCGCAGCAGCGTGGCACGCTCGCCGGTCTGCGGGTTCCAGCTGACGATCGCGTCCGGGCCCTGGGTCTGCTCGACGTTGAGGTAGGCCAGGCTGTCATCGGCCGAGAAGCCGAGGGCGGTTTCGATGCGCTTGCTGACGGCCTCGTCGTTGATCAGCTTCCAGCTGTCGCCACTGCGTTCGCGGAAGTACAGCTTGTTGATGTTGTCGCTGCCCGAGCCATGCACGAAGCGCACTTCGCCGGCGCCGTCGGTGGTGAACTCGCCGCGCCGTACCGGCGAGGACGCCACCCGCGAGCGACGCCCCGTAGTCACATCCATGCGATCTACGCGGGTGTACGGATCCTCGGCCAGCGGCCATACGGTCACCAGCACGTTGCGCTCGTCGCCCGGCAGGTCGTCGGCCAGGAAGGCGGCCACTGCTTCGACCTTCTTCGGCTGGATGCGGGTCCCCGGGCCCTTGCTTTCGACGCGATAGCCGACCAGCAGCTCGCCACGGTTGCCGTTGGCGTCGATGGCATAGAGTTCGCCGGTGGGATTGGGTTGGTCGAGCGAGCCCCACTTCTGGGCCAGGCCGATCAACAGGCGCTCGTTGCTGACCCAATCGAATTCCTGCGCGTGGTTGCGGCTGGGCGGCCAGAAACTGCCGACCACCTCCTTGTCCTTCAGGCGCAGGATCGCGATCGCGGTGCTGTCCTCCCTCGGCACCGTTGCCGCTACGTACTCGCCCCCCGGCGAGATCTTGATGTCGGTGAAGGTCTCCCGCCGCAGGTACTGCGTCAGATCCACCGCCCCCGCGCTGCCTGCGGCAACGCCCCCGATGACGGCCAGTGCGGCCGCCAGAATCGTCCTGTGCATCCTTCCCCTGCTCCTGTGGACACCTTGTCCTGGTCTCCGATTCTAGGCAGGGCAATGGGTTTCCCGCCAGAGCCGGAAAAGACGACGGCACCGTTGCCGGTGCCGTCGTTGCCACTACCTTGGAGAGAGAGTCAGGACGTGGGTTCGGGGGGCGTGCGCCGGGTCAGTGGACCCCGCGCACCGCCAACATGAGGGCCAGGATGCTGAGGATCACGGCGATGGTGCCGTCGAGCACGCGCCAGGTGCTGGGCTTGGTGAACAGCGGCGCCAGCAGGCGTGCGCCAAGGCCCTGCGCGGTCAGCCACAGGCAGCTGGCCGTGACCACGCCCGCAGCGAAGGCCATGCGGGCATTGCCGAAGTTCTCGGCGATGGAGCCGATCACCATCATGTCCAGCCAGAAGTGCGGGTTGATCAGCGAGAAGCCGACCGCGGCCATCAGCACCGCGCGACGGCTGCCGTCGTCGCTGTCGGCCTCGCCCATGCCACCGCCGCCGGCGATCGCACGGCGTGCCGACTTCATCGCATACCAGGCCAGGAACGCGACACCGGTCCACAGCACGGCGGTGGTCAGCCACGGCAGCGCTGAAGTGAGCGTGCGCAGGCCGGCCACGCTGGCAAAGATGAAGATGGCATCGATGGCCGCGCAGGTGGCGACCACCGGCACGATGTGCTTGCGCAGGATGCCCTGGCGCAGAATGAAGGCGCTCTGGGCCCCGACCACGGCGAACAGGCCGATGCCGGTGGCTGCACCAGAGAACCAGGCACCGAGGCCGGTGCTGGCGGAGATGACCGAGAACATGGGATTCACTGCCTTGTATTGCTTGGGGGACGGTGCCTCGCGAAGGCGGACAGCACCGGAACGGGCGCCATTGTCGCGCCGCAACATGGAAAAGACGAGCTAAACTTCCTAAACCAACATTAGCGGAGCTTAATTCGATGCGCATCGATCACGCCCAGCTGCGCGCCCTGGCCGCGGTGATCCGCGAAGGCAGCTTCGACCGCGCCGCGCAATCGCTGAATGTCACGCCCTCGGCCATCTCGCAGCGGGTCAAGGCACTGGAGGACCGGATCGGCCGCCTGCTGGTCAAGCGTGGCACCCCGGCCACCGCCACTGCCGAGGGCCAGTTGCTGGTGCAGCTGGCCGAGCAGACCGCCCTGCTGGAACACGATGCGCTGCACCGCATGGGCCTGGCCGACGAGGACCTGCCCCAGGCCAGCATCCCGGTGGCAGTGAACCACGACAGCCTGGAAACCTGGTTTCCGCAGGCCGCGGCGCAGTTCGCGCAGGGCACCGGGACCACCCTGGACCTGCGCGTGGAGGACCAGGACCACACCGTCGAACTGCTGCGACAGGGCACGGTGCTGGGTGCGGTGACCACGCTGGACGAGCCGGTGCAGGGCTGCCAGATCCACGCGCTGGGCAGCATCCGCTATGCAGCGACCTGTACTCCTGAATTCCGCGAACGCCACTTCGCCAAGGGAGTGACCGCGCAGGCACTGGCGCAGGCACCGGTACTGGTGTTCAACCGCAAGGACGACATGCAGTCGCGCTTCGCCCGGCGCATGGCCGGCGATGACCTGCCCAGCACCGCACCGACCTGGTGGATCCCCTCCACCCGCGCCTTTGTGCAGGCCAACCTGGGCGGCATGGGCTGGACGATGAACCCATTGCCGCTGGTCAAGCGGCACCTGGATGCCGGGCGACTGGTCTACGTACGCCAGCGCGCGTGGGAAGACGTGCCGCTGTACTGGCAGCACTGGAAGGGCGACGTGCAGACCATGGCCCTGCTGACCCGCGCCGTGCTGGATGCATCCTCGGCATTGATCCGGCGCAAGCGCTGACGCACAGCGCAAAAAGGGGACGGAGGGGATTAAGTCGCTTAAGGCCAATACGACATCCAAGGCAAATACGGCTTAATCCCCTCCGTCCCCTTTTTCGGGGCTCCATCGGATCTCCATCAAGCCTACACACCGGGTCCATGCGCGATGCGGATACTGGCGGGCCGACCATTACAAGGATGTCCGGCATGCCCGTGTACCTGCGCGATGCCCGCCCCGAGGATGCCGCTGCCTGCATCGATCTGCGTGGGCGCACCCGCGAGAACGCCTTCAGCGCCGAGCAGCTGGCCCAGCTGGGCATCACTGTGGACAGCTGGGCGGCCGGCATCGCCCAGGGCGATTCGATCGGCCGCGTCGCCTGGGAGGGCGAGCGCATGGCCGGCTACTGCTTCGCCGACCGCGACAGCGGCGAGGTGCTGGTGCTGGCCCTGCTGCCGGACTACGAGGGCCGCGGCATCGGCCGCCAGCTGCTGCAGGAAGTGGTCAGCCTGACCCGCGATGCCGGCCACCGGCGGCTGTTCCTGGCCTGCTCGGCCGACCCGCGTTCGCGCTCGCACGGCTTCTACCGCCGCCTGGGCTGGCGCCCGACCGGCGGGGTCGATGAGGCTGGCGACGAGATCCTTGAGCTGGTCTGATCCCACCGTCGCCGGGCATCGTCTGCCGCCCATGTGGCAGCGCCGCGAAACGTCGGATGCTGCGTTGCATCAAAAAAGGACCGGATCCGGTTAGAATCATCGGTGGATGATGCAAGGCGTTGTTTCTTCACGCCCTTTCCCTGCCCCACGCGCATCCTGACCCCTTCCCCTCCGCCAACGATCCCGCCCCCATGAAGAAATTTGGCAAGGCTCTTCTCGCCCTGCTCGTGCTGCTGTTGCTGGCCGCCGCGCTGTTCCTGTACTGGCCGCTGACCCAGCGCTCGGTGCCTGCCGCCAGCAACGACAAGCCCGTCGATGTTGTGCTGGTCGGCGCCGGCATCATGAGCATCACCCTGGCCACCTACCTGCAGGAGCTGCAGCCGGACTGGAACATCCAGGTCTACGAACGCCTCGACGGCGTCGCCGGTGAAAGCTCCGATGGCTGGAACAACGCCGGCACCGGCCACTCGGCGTTCGCCGAACTGAACTACACCCCGGAACTGCCCGACGGCAGCATCGAGACCAAGCGCGCGGTCGGCATCGCCGAATCGTTCGAGGTCTCGCGCCAGTTCTGGTCGCACCAGGTGAAGGAGGGCCGGCTGAGCCAGCCCAGCGACTTCATCAACCCGACCCCGCACATGAGCTTCGTCTGGGGCGATGACAACATCGCCTACCTGCACAAGCGCCAGCAGGCCCTGGTCAAGAATCCGCTGTTCTACGGCATGCAGTACTCCGAGGATCCGGCCCAGATCAAGCAGTGGGCCCCGCTGCTGATGGAAGGCCGTGACCCGAAGCAGAAGGTTGCCGCAACCTGGATGCCGCTGGGCACCGACGTCAACTTCGGCGTGATCACCCGCCAGCTGACCGCCGGCCTGCAGCGCAGCCCGAACTTCAGCCTGCACCTGAACCATGAAGTGAGCGCGCTGCGGCAGAACGCCGACAAGAGCTGGAACGTGACGGTGAAGGACCTCAAGGCCGGCACCGAATCCACCACCCACGCCCGCTTCGTGTTCATCGGTGCCGGTGGCGCCGCACTGAAGCTGCTGCAGATGTCGGGCATTCCGGAATCGAAGGACTACGCCGGCTTCCCGGTCGGCGGCCAGTTCCTCGCCTTCCAGGGCCAGGACGTGACCTCGCGCCATGGGGTGAAGGCCTACGGCATGGCCGAGACCGGCTCGCCGCCGATGTCGGTGCCGCACCTGGATGCGCGCAAGCTGGACGGCAAGCCGGTGGTCCTGTTCGGGCCGTTCGCGCTGTACAGCACCAAGTTCCTCAAGCACGGCTCGTGGTGGGACCTGTATTCCTCGGTCACCCACAACAACGTTGGCCCGATGCTGGAAGTGGGCAAGGACAACCTGGACCTGGTGCAGTACCTGATGGGACAGGCGCGCCTGAACGATGCCGACCGCCAGGCCGAACTGGTCAAGTACTTCCCCAATGCCAAGCCGGGTGACTGGAAGCTGGTCACCGCCGGCCAGCGCGTGCAGATCATCAAGCGCGATCCGCTGAAGGGCCCGGTGCTGCAGTTCGGTACCGAGATCGTGACCGACAAGGACCACACCCTCGCCGCCCTGCTCGGCGCGTCGCCGGGCGCGTCGACCTCGCCGCCGATCATGCTTGACCTGATGGCCAAGGCCTTCCCGGAGCAGATGAAGGCCGGCTGGGAAACCCGCCTGCGCGAGATCGTGCCGTCGTACGGGCGCAAGCTCAACGACAGCGCCGCGCTGGTCAACGAGATCCGCACGCTGACCAGCCAGACCCTGCAGCTGCCCTACCTGGAGGTGCCGGTGGACGCGAACGCGGCATCGCCCGCTCCGGCGGCGGTTCCGGCGCCGGCCAAGGAAAAGCGCAACGCCAACGAGGAACTGCAGGCGCTGTAAGCCCGCAGGTTCCTTTCGATGCAGACGGACGGCCACCTTCGGGTGGCCGTTTGCGTTTGTGCAGGTTACGCCTGTAGAGCCGAGCCCATGCTCGGCTCCGGCAAAAAGCAGCCGAGCATGGCTCGGCTCTACAGAAAGCGATGCCCCGTGCCGGGAACCCTGCGCACAATGACGCGAATTGTAATGTTGTTAAGAATTATTTACATTTGCGTCCTGCGCAGTGACCGCGCCTCGCCCCAGACGGACCTGACCGTGCCCGAAGCCGCCGCCCCGGGTGCTGGACGACTGTTGCCGCCCCTCCCCGCCTCCACGCTTCGAGCCCACCATGTGCCTGACCTTCGATAACCGCCTGCCCCGCCGCGCGCTGCTGCCGGCTGCCCTGCTTTCGTCTTTGACCCTGCTGGCCGCGCCCAGCGCGTTCGCCGCCACTGATGGCGCTGCCGACGCCAAGACCCTGGACCGGGTGAGCGTGCGTGCCGAACAGTCGGCGCCGCCGGCCAGTACCACGCGCCTGCCGATTACCCTGCAGGAAACCCCGCAGTCGGCCACCGCGATCAGCCTGCAGCGCCTGCAGGACGAATCGCTGTTCAGCATCAACGATGTGATGCGCAACGTGACCGGCGTCAGCGTGTCCTTCTATGACACGCAACGCCCGCTGTACTACGCGCGCGGCTTCGCCATCACCGACTTCCAGGTCGACGGCATTCCCACCTACAGCGGCTCGACCAACCAGGAGTACGACACCGCTTTCTACGACCGCATCGAAGTGATCCGCGGTGCCAACGGCCTGCTCAGCGGCGCCGGCGTGCCGTCGGCCACGGTCA
Organism: Stenotrophomonas muris; assembly: GCF_052751275.1. Lineage (NCBI taxonomy): Bacteria > Pseudomonadati > Pseudomonadota > Gammaproteobacteria > Lysobacterales > Lysobacteraceae > Stenotrophomonas > Stenotrophomonas muris. The sequence continues at coordinate 2,518,537 of NZ_CP199879.1, forward strand.
ACCTGCTGCGCAAGCGCCCCGGCAAGGAATTCGACGCGTCGTTCGCGGTCAGCGCCGGTAGCTGGGACTACCGCCGCATGGAAGCCGACGTAACCGCGCCGCTGACCGCCGACGGCCGCTTCCGCAGCCGCGTGGTCGCCGCCTACACCGATCGTGGCCTGTATTACGACCGCTACAAGGAAAACAAGATGGCCGGCATGGCGGTGCTGGAAGGCGATGTCACCGACAGCACCACGGTTACCGTCGGCTACCAGACCCAGGACAACAACCCGACCGGTTCGACCTGGGGCACCGTGGCGTTCTTCGACAACCAGGGCAACTTCGCCCATCTGGCGCGCTCGACCAACCTGTCGCCGAAGTGGAGCTACTGGAAGCGCGAAAGCAATACCGCCTTCGCCAACCTGGAACAGCGTTTCGGCGACCACTGGCTGCTGAAGATCAACACCGCCTACACCCGCGGCAACGTGCAGAACGTGCGCCTGTACGGCACCGGCAACCCGGACCCGGTGACCGGCGCGGGCATCTACCTGCGCGCGGCCGCCGGTGATTCGAAGGACACCCGCCGCAATGTCGATGCCTACCTGACCGGCAGCTTCCCGCTGTTCGGCCGCGACCACGACCTCACCGTCGGCGCGCAGTGGTCGGACCTGGAAGGCACCACCAATACCGTGGCGCTGAACTTCCCGGGCGACTGGGCGACCTGCGGGCGTGAGCGCTGCTACTACATCCCCAACGTGTTCAACTGGAACGGCGACATCTCCGAAGTGACCTACACCCGCACCGGCGCACGCCGCGTGGCCAAGACCACGCAGAGCGGCGTCTACCTGGCCACCCGCCTGCGCCTGGCCGAGCCGCTGTCGCTGATTGCCGGTGCGCGCCTGAGCCGCTGGGAAACGCTCAGCCGCTCGTACAACGCTGCCGGCGCCTATACCGGCACCAGCGGTGCATACAAGGTGAGCGATGAGGTCACTCCGTACGTGGGCCTGGTCTACGAGATCACCCCGAACGTGTCGGCCTATGCCAGCTACACCGAGATCTTCAATCCGCAGAACTACAAGGACCGCAACGAGAACCTGCTGGCACCGGTGCAGGGCTCGAATCTGGAAGCGGGCATCAAGACGCAGTGGTTCGATGGCCGCCTGACCGCCAATGCGGCGGTGTTCGAGGCCAAGCAGGACAACTACGCGGTGCGTGACATGAGCGTGCCGGAAGGTACGCTGAGCGACGGCAGCTCGGCCTATATCGGCATCAACGGCACCAAGGCGCGCGGTTGGGAGATGGACGTCAACGGCGAGATCCTGCCGGGCTGGACGGTCAATGCCGGCTACACCCGCGTCAAGGTGACCCGCGCCGCCACCGACCTGCTGTACGCCAATCCGCCCAAGGACCTGCTGCAGCTCAACACCCAGCTGCAGCTGCGTGGCGCACTGGAGCGACTTAGCATCGGCGGTGGCCTGCAGTGGCAGAGCCGGGTGCAGGGCTACAACATCGCCTACCCGCTCGGTGGCACGGTGACGGTGAACCAGCCGGCGTATTCGCTGGTGCAGTTCAACGCCAACTACCGCATCAGCGACAACTGGACCGCGACGCTGAGCGTGCGCAACGCGCTGGACAAGACCTACTGGGCCAACCTGGACTACAACAACTTCGGCGAGCCGCGCTTCGTGTCGGCCAGCCTGCGCTGGAAGTTCTGAGCAAACGACGGGTGCAAGGTGGGTGCCGACCGTTGGTCGGCACGCCCTCCGCCACGACCACGGTCGTGGGCTACCTGAATGGGCCCGTCTCCGTGCGGGCCTTTCCTTTTGCTGCACTGCAGGTTGCACCCTACGCCGTAATTATGCCGTAATTATTCCAACACCCGTCGGAAGCCGGTCAATGAACCCGAGCTGGGATACGTTGGAACGCAGTCGCCAGGCCCGCTTGGAACGTGCCGCGCCGTGGGCCCGGGGACGCGAGGTCGCCGCCGGCGACGTAGGCGAGCTGCTGCATGCACTGCTGGAGCCCGGCGACAAGGTCTGCCTGGAGGGCAACAACCAGAAGCAGGCCGATTTCCTCGCCCAGGCCCTGGCCGATCTTGATCCGGCCCGCGTGCACGACCTGCACATGGTGCAGTCGGTGCTGTCGCTGCCCTCGCATCTGGATGTATTCGAGCGTGGTATCGCTTCGAAACTGGACTTCTCGTTCTCCGGCCCGCAGTCGGTGCGCCTGGCCAACCTGGTGGCTGAAGGGCGCATCCAGATCGGTGCCATCCACACCTACCTGGAACTGTTCGGCCGCTACTTCATCGACCTGACCCCGCGCGTGGCCCTGGTCGCCGCGCAGGCCGCAGACCGGCACGGCAACCTGTACACCGGCCCGAACACCGAAGACACGCCGGTGATCGTCGAAGCCACTGCCTTCGGTGGCGGCATCGTCATCGCCCAGGTCAACGAGATCGTCGACGCCCTCCCCCGCGTCGACATTCCCGCTGACTGGGTCAACTTCGTGGTGCAGGCACCGAAGCCGAACCACATCGAACCGCTGTTCACCCGCGACCCGGCGCAGATCTCCGAGATCCAGGTGTTGATGGCGATGATGGCGATCAAGGGCATCTACGCCGAGTACGGCGTGAACCGCCTCAACCATGGCATCGGCTTCGATACGGCGGCCATCGAACTGCTGCTCCCCACCTACGCCGAATCGCTCGACCTGAAGGGAAAGATCTGCCAGCACTGGGCGTTGAACCCCCACCCGGCACTGATTCCGGCGATCGAATCGGGCTTCGTCAGATCGGTGCATTCGTTCGGTTCGGAACTGGGCATGGAGAAATACATCGCCGCGCGAGGTGATGTGTTCTTCACCGGCGCCGATGGCTCGATGCGTTCCAACCGCGCGTTCTCGCAGACCGCCGGCCTGTATGCCTGTGACATGTTCATCGGCTCCACCCTGCAGATCGACCTGCAGGGCAACAGTTCCACTGCCACCCGTGACCGCATCGCCGGCTTCGGCGGTGCACCGAACATGGGCTCGGACGCACGCGGCCGCCGCCATGCCAGCGAGGCCTGGATCAAGGCCGGGCAACAGGCTGCGCACCCGGGCGAAATGCCACGCGGGCGCAAGCTGGTGGTGCAGATGGTGGAAACCTTCCGCGAGCACATGGCACCGGCCTTCGTCGAACGGCTCGATGCCTGGGAACTGGCCGAGCGCGCGCAGATGCCGCTGCCGCCGGTGATGATCTATGGCGACGACGTCAGCCATGTGCTGACCGAAGAAGGCATCGCCAACCTGCTTTTGTGCCGCACCCCTGAGGAACGCGAACAGGCGATCCGCGGCGTGGCCGGCTATACCGCCGTGGGCCTGGGCCGCGACCGCGCGATGGTGGAAAACCTGCGCGACCGCGGCGTGATCCGCCGTCCCGATGACCTTGGCATCTCCGTGCGCGATGCCAGCCGTGACCTGCTGGCGGCGCGTTCGGTGAAGGACCTGGTGCGCTGGTCCGGCGGTCTGTACGACCCGCCCAAGCGCTTCCGCAACTGGTAAGGGGCTGAGCATGGAAACCCTCGACTATCGATTCGAAGGACACACTGCGGTGCAGTTCCCGCGCGAAGCGGTGCTGGTCGGCGTGCTGGCCTCGGGCAACCTGGAAATCCTGCTGGAACCCGCTGCGCTGGAAGGCGCGATGACGGTGCGCATCATCACCGCCGCGAAGGGCTTCGGCAGCGTGTGGCAAGCGGTGATCAACGACTTCGCACAGCGTCATCCGCTACGCGATGTACGCATCTCGATCAACGATGCCGGTGCCACCCCGGCGGTGGTCAGCCTGCGCCTGGACCAAGCCGTGGAAACCCTGCGTGCTGGAGATCCACGATGAACCGGACGCAGCGCTACAGCTACTACGAAGCCGATGCGCGCGAGCGTATCGCCAGCCTGGTCGATGCCGGTTCCTTCAGGGAATTCCTCGGCCCGGCGCGGCGGATGATGAGCCCGCACCTGGCACAGCTCGACCAGCCCGCGGCGTTCGACGACGGCATCGTTGTCGGCGAAGCCACGCTGCGTGGCCGACGCGTGCTGCTGGCCGCGCAGCAGGGTGAATTCATGGGCGGCGGCGTGGGCGAAGTGCACGGTGCCAAACTGACCGGGCTGCTGCGCCGCGCAGCCGAAACACATCCCGAAGGCGTGCTTCTGCTGCTGGACACCGGTGGTGTGCGCCTGCACGAAGCCAATGCAGGGCTCATCGCCATTTCCGAGATCATGCGCGCCACCCTGGACGCGCGTGCAGCGGGTGTGCCGGTGATCGCGCTGATCGGCAGCGGCAACGGCGCCTTCGGCGGCATGGGCATCGTCGCCCGCTGCTGCAGCACGGTCATCATGTCCGAAGAGGGGCGCCTGTCGCTGTCCGGCCCGGAAGTGATCGAAACCGTGCGCGGCGTGGAAGAGTTCGATTCCCGCGATCGCGCGCTGGTCTGGCGCGTAACGGGAGGCAAGCACCGCTACCTGATCGACCAGGCACAGGTGCTGGTGCCCGATGCCATCGAGGCCTTCGCGCAGGCGGCCAGCAACGCGCTGCAGCCTGATACCAGTAGCACCGATCCGGATACTGCACTGGCTGCGCTGCAGGAACGCCATGCGGCATTGAAGGCGCGCGTGCAGGCCTGGGGCGATTGCCGCGATGGCCTGGAGATCTGGGCCCGCCAAGGCATCGCAGCCCCCGAGCGACTACCGCTGCTCGACACCGATGAGTTCCTCATCGCCACCGCCGACCGGAGCCTGCCATGAGCATGCCGTTGCAGAACCTGCTCGATGCCCTGTTCCCGCATGGGCATGCCATTGCGGTGAACGATTCGGTGCTGACCGGCAGCGCCACCACCGAGGATGGCGAGGTGGCCGTGATCGGTACCGCCGACAAGCTTGAAGTCGGCGTGGACCACGCACTGGCACTGGCCGAAACCGTGCTTGCCAGCACCGGCGCACATCCACAGCGACCGATCGTGATGCTGGTGGATACCGCCGGACAGCGCCTGGCGCGGCGCGACGAACTGTTGGGCATCAATGGTTACTTTGCGCATCTCGCGCAGACGCTCGATCTGGCACGCCGCCGTGGTGCGCGCCTGATCACCCTGGTCTACGGCGAATCGGTCAGTGGTGGCTTCCTGTCATTCGGCCTGATGGCCGACCACATCCACGCCCTGCCCGACGCACAGGTGCGGGTGATGGACCTGCGCGCGATGGCACGGGTTACCAAGCAACCGCTGGAGAAGCTGCAGGCGCTCAGCCAGAGCTCGCCGGTATTCGCGCCGGGCGTGGCCAACTACGTGGCGATGGGTGCGGTGGACTCGTTGTGGGAAGGCGATCTTTCCCAGCACCTGCTGCAGGCCCTGCGCACACCCGCCGAAGGCGACCGACGTGCCGCACGCGGCGCACAGCGCGGCGGTCGCGCCCTGGCGGCAGCGGTTTCGACTGCGGTGGCCCACGGCGATGCCTGAGCGGCCCGCCCGCCACACGCTGGCCTGGCTGTCGGCCGATGCCGACTGGCGGGCTGACGTGACTGGACACGAACCGCGCCTGGCAGCATGGTTCGCACAGGGCCTGCCAGCCATGGTGGCACGCAGTGCGGCGGGTGATCCCGACCCGCGGCTTCGCCTGGGGGTGCCGCTGCCGCCAGGCGAAGGCAAGCAACGGCTGGCGCTGCGCGTGGCCCTGCAGGACATCCAGCACCTGCAGCCTCCCCCTGCCCTGGATCAGATTCTCGCCGGCGGCGTTCCGGCTGATTGGCAGGCGGCACTGCAGGCAATGCTGCGGCTTGCACCGGCCCGCGTGTTCGGCGCCTTCGCCTGGCAGCACCTCAGCGGTCTGCCCTATGTGCACGCACGCTCGGACATCGACCTGCTGTGGCAGGTGGGCGACGCGCGCCAGGCCGACCTGCTGGTCGAGCGCCTGCAGCACTGGGAAAGCGCCTTCGGGCATCGGGTCGATGGCGAACTGTGCCTGGTGGATGGTGGCGCGGTGAACTGGCGCGAATACGCCGGGCGCAGCCGCGAGGTACTGGTCAAGCGCCTCGATGGTGCCGCACTGGAACTACGTGATGCGTTGTTCGCCTCCACCGGGGTGAGCGCGTGAACGCCCTCGTGCAACCGGCGGTCAGGCCAGCTGCCGTGGACAGCGCGCGTCTGGGGCGCCTCGCCATCGCCAGCCTGCACGCCGAACTGGCCCTTGCACCCAAGCCAGGGTTGGTCACCCCCTTCGACAGCGGCAGCCACCACGACATGGACGCCGGCACGTTCCTGCGCAGCCTGTTCACGCTGCGCCACTACTTCATCGCCGTGGCCTGCCTCGGTGCAGCCGAGGCGGACTTCAATGCCTTGCGCCGGTGTGGCATCTCCGCCGAAATCGCGATGCTGCGCGCGACCGCCGGCATCAACACTCATCGCGGCGCGGTCTTCAGCCTTGGCCTGCTGGTCGCGGCTTCCGCTGCCTGTCGGGGCCGCGCGGGCGGTGCCATCGCAGCCGAGCAGGTCTGCCAGGAAGTGCGCCGCTGGGCTGCCGAGCTCGCCGGCGCACCACTTGATGCGAACAGCCCTGGCCAGCGCGCGCGCGCACGGCACGGCGTGCAGGGTGTGCGCGAACAAGCGGCCGCCGGCTACCCGCTGTTGCGCGAGGTGGCACTGCCTACACTGCGCCACGCGCTGGCCAGCGACCTGCCACGCGAGGCCGCGATGTGCCAGACCCTGGTGCAGCTGATCGCGTGCGTGGATGACCTCAACCTGCTGCACCGTGGCGGCGCCAACGGCCTGCGCTGGGCCCAGCAACAGGCGCGAGGCTTCCTCGATGCCGGTGGCGCCTTCGTACCCGGCTGGCAGGCACGCCTGCACAGCATCGGTGATGGATTCGTCGCACGCCGGCTGAGCCCCGGCGGCAGTGCCGACCTGCTGGCCTGTGCCTGGTTCCTGCTGCAGCAGGAGGTCGCATGAGCCTTGCCCTGCTCTGCCCCGGCCAAGGCGTCCAGCACGCGGAGATGTTCGAACGCGTGCGCGATCTTCCGGCCGCGCGCCACATCCTTGATCTGGCCAGCACGGTGCTCGGCCGCGATGTATTTTCCGCCGCTGGGGCCGAAGACCGCTTCGACAATGCGCAGGCGCAACCGCTGCTGTGCGCGGCCAGCCTGGCGCAGTGGCAAGGACTGCGCGACTGCGTGCCAGCGCCGACGCTGATCGCTGGCTACAGCATCGGCGAGCTCGCCGCGCACGCCATTGCCGGCAGCTTCGATGCGGCCACCTGCCTTGCCCTTGCGGCGCAGCGCGCGCGATTGATGGACAGCGCCAGCCCCGCCGATGCAGGCCTGCAGGCGGTGCTTGGCCTGGAACGCCATGTACTGCAGCCGCTGTGCGATCTGCACGGTGCGCACGTGGCCATCGCCAACGGGCAGGACCATTTCATCGTGGGCGGCACGCACGCCTCGTTGCAGCGGCTGGCCGATGCAGCGCGGGCGCAGGGCGCGGACATCCGTCTGCTGCCGGTGCGCGTGCCCGCACACACACCATTGCTGGCGGCGGCGGTCGCACCGTTCGCTGCCGCACTCGATGCATCGCCACTGCAGGCCCCACGCCTGCCGCTGCTGGCCGGCATCGATGCGCGACCGGTGCGGGACCGCGCAACGGCAGTCAACACGCTTTCGTTGCAACTGGCGCAGACCATCGAATGGGCGCAGGTGATGCGCCAGGCCTTCGAGCGCGGCGCGCGGGTATTCCTGCAGTTGGGCCCGGGCAACGCGCTGGCGCGCATGGTCGCGCCGGCCTATCCGTGCTGCGAGGTGCGCGCGGTGGAAGAGTTCCAGAGCCTCGAAGGCGCGGCGGCATGGGTCCGCAGCGCGCTGGAACGGCTGCAGTAACGGGTTCGAGCAGTACGTATCACGCAACACGCCGTACGTCGCCTTACCCCGGGATGGCGGGTCTCCATCCGCGCTGTACGTGAGTCACGTGTCTGGGAGGGCGCATGAGTCCACAAATCGCAACGATCATCGGTCTGGTGATCATGTTCATCGTCGCCACCGCGATGCCAATCAACATGGGTGCCGTCGCTTTCGCGCTGGCCTTCATCATCGGCGGGCTGTGGGTCGACATGGGCGGCAAGGAGGTCCTGGCCGGCTTTCCCGGCGATCTGTTCCTGACCCTGGTCGGCATCACCTACCTGTTCGCCATCGCGCAGAAGAACGGCACCATCGACCTGCTGGTGCACTGGGCAGTGAAAGCGGTGCGCGGCCATATCGTGGCCATTCCGTGGGTGATGTTCGTGATCACCGCGGTCCTGACCGCGTTCGGTGCGCTGGGCCCGGCCGCGGTCGCGATCATCGGCCCGGTCGCCCTGCGCTTTGCCAAGCAGTACAACATCAATCCACTGATGATGGGCCTGCTGGTCATCCATGGTGCGCAGGCCGGCGGCTTCTCGCCCATCAGCGTGTACGGCAGCATCACCAATGGCGTGGTGCAGAATGCCGGGCTGGAAGTGACCGAGATGGCGGTGTTCCTGACCAGCCTGGGCTTCAACTTCATGATGGCGACGATCTGCTTCTTCGCCTTCGGTGGCATCGCCCTGCTGCGTCGCGGTTCGATCACGGCAGCGGGAACGATCGGCAATGCCGAGCTGGCGATGGCCGGTGGCCCGCAGGCATCCTCGCGCCAGTTCGCGATCGAAGGCCATGGCGCGCTGGTCGCGGCGGGCGGCGGCACCCTGTCCAACGATCCGGCGGCACTGGATGAGGTCAGCCTGACCCGCGAGCGGTTGTTCACCCTGATCGGCCTGCTCGGCCTGGGCGTGGCCGCGCTGATCTACAACCTCAACGTCGGCCTGGTCTCGATCACCGTGGCTGTCGCGCTGGCACTGCTGTCGCCACAAAGCCAGAAGGGCGCGGTCGATGGCATCAGCTGGTCCACCGTGCTGCTGATCTGCGGTGTGGTGACCTACATCGGCGTGCTGGAACATGCCGGCGCGGTGGACTTCATCGGCAATGGCGTGTCCGACATCGGCATCCCGCTGCTGGGTGCACTGCTGGTCTGCTACGTGGGTGGCATCGTCTCTGCATTCGCCTCGTCGGCCGCGGTGCTCGGCGCAACGATTCCATTGGCCGTGCCGTTCCTGATGCAGGGTCACCTCAGCGCCGCTGGCGTGATCTGCGCGCTGGCGGTGTCGTCCACCATCGTCGATGTCAGCCCGTTCTCCACCAATGGCGCACTGGTGGTGGCTTCGGCAGCCAAGGAAGAGCGCGAGAGCCTGTTCCGTCGCTTCCTGGTGTACAGCGGTCTGGTGGTGGCGCTGGGGCCGTTGCTGGCCTGGCTGGTGTTCGTGGTGCCGGGCTGGATGTAACCGCCATCGGGTCGTGCCGGCCGCTGGCCGGCGCGACCTGGCGTTACACTCTGCGCATGGCCATTGCCCCTGCCCCGCGGTCACCGAAGAAGCGCGCGCCTCTGTACGAAGAGGTGGCCGAACACGTGCGCGAGCGCATCTATGACTACCGGTTGCCGCCGGGCGAGTGGATCGACGAGCCCGCGCTGTGCGAGGAACTGGGTATCAGCCGTACGCCCCTGCGCGAGGCGTTGAAGCTGCTGGCAGCCGAAGGCCTGGTGCAGATCGATGCCGGTCGTGGCAGCCGGGTCACCCGGCTGACGCTGGAAGACCTCAACCAGCTGTTCCCGGTGATGGCCATGCTGGAAGGCCGTTGCGCACACGAGGCGGTGAGGCACATCGACGATGCCGGCGTGCAACAGCTGGAGGCCCTGCATGCGGCGATGGAAGCGGCGGCGGCCGAGGGCAACATCGCCGAGTACTACCGCAACAACTACCTGATCCACGAAACCGTGCAGCATTACGCCGGCAACCCGTGGCTGATCCGCATCACCCACGACCTGCACCGCATCCTGAAGATGCATCGCGGCCGCCAGCTGCTGACCCCAGGGCGCACCGCGCAATCGCTGGCCGAGCACCGCGAGCTGATGGAGTGCTTCCGCCGCCGCGACGCGCAGGCCGCCGAACGCACCATGGAACGCCATCTGCTCAGCCAGGGCCAGGCCCTGGCCGCCTATGTGGCGGCAGGCGGGCTGTTGAACGTGCCGGCGCCCTTGCCGACCGAAGGCGGCGGCTGAGCGGATGTGGTTGCCGGCCAGCGGCCGGCACTACCGGGACGTGCCCTTGGTTGGACTGTTGAACGTGCCGTGGGCGCTTGCCCGCCGAAGGCGGCGGCTGAGCGGATTTGGTTGCCGGCCAGCGGCCGGCACTACCGGGACGTGACCTTGGTTGGGCTGCTGAACGTGCCGTGGCCGCTTGCCCGCCGAAGGCGGCGGCTGAGGGGAAGAGGTTGCCGGCCAGTGGCCGGCACTACCGGGACGTGACCTCGGCGGGTTAGTGCCGGCCGCTGGCCGGCATCCCGAAACGTCTGATCAATCGCCACCGCAGCTGCCGCCGTCCCCCCCACCACCATCACTGCTGCAGTCGGAGCTGCTGTAGCTGTGATGGCTGTGGCTGTCACTGGAATAGCCAACGGAGGTGTCATGGCTTCCGCCGCCATCCCCCCGGCTGCCCGAGCCACCGGCCGTGGCCACTGCCAGGCACAGGATGGCGCCGACCAGCGGCAGCAGCCAGACCAGCAGCAGCTGCACCGCGCGGCCACCCGCCGACAGGCCATCACGCCTGACGATCACCACGGTAGCCGCCACGTTCAGGCCCAGCACCAGCAGGACCAGCAGAAGGGCAACGATCAACATTCGGCGGCTCCATGCCTGGACTGGAGGGCATTATGGGCCTGCCAGCCCGGCAATGGCCCTGCCCGTCATGAAGATGGGACAATGCAGGGCGCGCCTGCCTGCTTCCAGGCCGCCGGCGCCCCCCGCACCACACGGAAGAAGAAGAACAACAACATGCTGAAAGTCATTTTCGATACCGACCCGGGCGTCGACGACGCCCTGGCCCTGCTGTACCTGCACAAGCACGCCCAGATTGACCTGATCGGCGTCACCACCACCTTCGGCAATGCCTCGGTGGAGTCGACCACGCACAACGCGCTGTACCTGAAGCAGGCCTGGGGCTTCGCCGCCCCGGTCGCGCGCGGTGCCGGTGGCCCGCTGCAGCCGGAAGCCACCCCGGAAGCCTGGCCGGTGCACATCCACGGCCACAACGGCCTGGGCAACCACCCGGTGCCGACCGAACTGGACGTGGCCGCCGACGCGCGCCCCGCTCACCAGCTGATCATCGACCTGGTCCGCGCCCATCCGGGCGAAGTGACCCTGGTCGCGGTCGGCCGCATGACCAACCTCGCGCTGGCCCTGCAGCAGGCCCCGGACATCGCCGGCCTGGTGCGCGGCGTGGTGATCATGGGCGGCGCGTTCCACGTCAACGGCAACATCACCCCGGCCGCCGAGGCCAACATCTGGGGCGATGCCGAAGCGGCCGACGTGGTGTTCACTGCCAGCTGGCCGGTCACCGCCATCGGCCTGGACGTGACCACCCGCGTGGAAATGGACCGTGACGGTCTGGACAAGCTGGCCGCCATCGGCGGTGCCGATGCCGAACTGGTGCGTGCGCTGTCGCAGGATTACGTGGACTTCTACCTGCAGGCCGGCCACAAGGGCATGGTCGTGCACGACTGCTGCGCCTGCATCGCGCTGACCCGTCCGGAGCTGTTCCAGTTCGAGCGCGCCAGCGTGCGCGTGGCCACCGACGGCGTCGCCCGCGGCATGACCATTCCCAAGCCGGAAGGCCTGGCGTTCGGCCCCAGCGTGTGGGACGGCCACGTGGTGCAGTCGATTGCCATCGGCGTGGATGCGGCCGCCGTGCTGGCCGACATCGAGCAGACCCTGAAGGTCTGACCCGCTAGCGCTTGGCCCTGCCCGGGACCGTCTCGGGCAGGGTCCACAGCACCGGCAGCACCAGCACCGCCACCAGCGCGATCATCGCGCCTGGCGCTGCTGCCCAGCCGCTGCGCTCCACCCACCATTGCGCCAGCCATGGCGTTGCCCCGCCGAAGAAGGCCGTGGCCATGGTCACCCCCAGTGCCAGCCCACTCACCCGCCCTTCGCCGGGGAACTGCTCGGCCGTGGCCGGGGCCGCGACCGCGCTCACGCCGCCGGCCACGCAGGCCAGCAGCACCGCCGCCAGCGCAATGCCCAACGGCGGCGCCTGTGCCATCCAGGCGAACAGGGACAGCGGCAACAACGCTGCCAGCAGGGTCAGGCCCAGCAGCATCGGCCGCCGCCCGACGCGGTCGGACAATGCGCCACACAGCGGCGTGATCGCAATCACTGCCACCGCCGCAATTGTCGAAAGCCACAGTGCATCGCCCTCATCGTGGCCCTGCGCGTGCAGGAACGCAGGCACATAGGTGATGCCCACGTAGTAGGTGATCGATCCCAAGGCCGAGATCGCGAAGGTGCGCGCCACCGCCAGCGGGTGGTGCTGCAGCACATGCCGCAGCGGCGTGGCAGGAATGCTGCCTTCGCGGCGCTGGCGTTCGAACTCAGGCGATTCGTGCATGCCCGAGCGCGCGACCAGGATCACCAGTGCCAGCGCAGCGCCGACGAAGAACGGAATACGCCAGCCCCAGCTGTCCAGCTGCGCGGGCGCGAGCAGCGCCACGGTGACCGCCGAGATCGCTACCGCCAGCAGTGCGCCTACTTCACTGGCGGCCGAGGCCAGCGAGGTCACCAGGCCACGCCGCCGCGCCGGTGCGCTTTCCAGCAGGTACGCCACCACGCCGGTGTACTCACCGCCCACCGAAAACGCCATCACGCAGCGCAATACCAGCAGTAGCACGCCCGCCGTGGTACCTGCGGTGGCCGCGGTCGGCAGCAACGCAGTGGCCAGCATCGCCGCCGCCATCAACGCCATCGAAGCCAGCAGCATCCAGCGCCGGCCCAGGCGGTCGCCCAGGTGGCCGAAGCACAGCGCGCCCAGCGGGCGCATCAGGTAGGACACCGCGAAGCCTGCCAGCGTGACCAGCAGCGCCTGTTCGCCGCCGCCGAAGAACACCCGCGACAGCACCGTGGCGAAATACAGGTACAGGGTGAAGTCGTACCACTCCACTACCGTGGACAGGCCCGCCACCCACATCGAGCGCTGCCGCGCCGCGGTCATTGCGTGTTCGCCTTCAACAGCCTCGGTCCCGGTTGCGCAGGTTCGGGGCAGGATGTCATGGCCCGGGTGAAATACCGGTCATCGGCCATCCGCTGCCTGCATGTACTGGGTTTCATGGCCGGTGAAGCGCTCACCGTCAAAACCGAAGCAGAAGCGCCCTTCCTCGAACACGCGGTAGACCAGCAACGCGCCATCGAGGCAGAACTGCTGCCGGTCCACGCCCGTCTCCAGTGTCCCGTAGCCGGTAGCATCACCGCCCTTTCCCGCCGGCCCGGTGAAGGCATCGAACGGCAGTGGCGTCGCCCTGCCCGTGCGGGTATCGACCAGCACCAGCGTGCGCTGGAAATACTCCGGACGATCATCGACCTGTACCAGCAGGTAGTGCCGGTTGAAATTGGGTTTCTGATGCTGGAGGGCATCTTCGATGGCTGCGCGGTGCCGCGCATCGCAGAAGTCGACCGGGCTGTAGCGGTAACTGCAACCGTCGTGGTCGTAGGGCAGGTTCATGCCGGAATAGCTGATGCTTCCCTCGCTGTCCACGTCGTGGCCCAGTTCCGGGGTGCTGCACAGCAGCCACGAACGCTGCGCATCTTCGGGATCGGCCATCAGCTTCGGCTCGCGGCCCTCCTCGTAAGCCGCACCACCCGGGAAGTCCTGGCCGAAACGCTGGCGGACGATGGGACGTGCCTTCTCCAGCGGCAGGCCGATCCTGGCCCCACGGAACGAAACGAATGTCATCGTCGGCAGGATCACCTCTTCCACCGGCAGCCCCTTCCACTGCCCCTGCACGCAGAACGTGGCGATCTCGTTCTCCCCGTCCTCCTTGCAGGGCTTCGGCGCGTTCGCCGCCAACCAGGGATGGGCCGGGCGCCCGGTCTGCTGATCGATGTACCAGCCGTCCAGCGCGCAGGTCGGCAAGGCGTCGAGCAGCGGAGAGAGGTCTGTTGCGGTGGCCGGGGCGGCAGGCGGTGTGCCCGCTGCGGGTGCCACGGTCGGCGCGTCCGGTGTGCGCTGGCAGGCCGCCAGCGCGAGCAGACCGACCAGCAGCGCGACGTGGCGCGGGCGCTGGATTGAATGCTGCGTTCCCTGCATTGCGTGTTTCCTGGTTTCGACACTCCCTGCAGATGATCGCCGATCCCAAGGCCGTGCAGGAACGTCACAGATCCCACATCGGGGTCAGAGCCCTCCGCTCCCGCAAAGGGATCCGACCCCGCCCGTTACCCCGGCAGCTGCAGCTCAGCCCTCAGCCCGCCACCCTCGCGGTTGCGCAACCGCAGCGAGCCGCCCAGCGACTGCGCCAGCTGCACCGCGATGGCCAGGCCCAGGCCAGTGCCGCCGGTATCGCGATTGCGCGAGCTTTCCAGCCGGTGGAACGGTGCCAGCACTGCCTGCAACTGGTCTTCGGGAATGCCGGGGCCACGGTCGGAAATTCCGATCCACACCCTTCCGGCCTCATCGCGGCCCGCCTCGATCTCGGCGGCACCGGCGTAACGCAACGCGTTGTCGACCAGATTGCCGACCACCCGGCGCAGCGGCTGCGGCCAGGTCTGCACGACCAGTCCAGCGGGTGCTCCGCCACTGACCGGCTTGCCCATGTCCTCGTAATCGCCGACCACACTGGCCAGGAACGCGCCCAGGTCCATCGACACCGGCGCGCCACTGGCGACGTGGCTGCTGCGCGCATAGGCCACACCCTCGCGCACCAGTTGCCCAAGGTGGTCGAGGTCGGCCAGCAGCCGCTGCTGGGTGCTGTCTTCAGGCAGGGTCTCCACCCGGAGCTTCATGCGCGTGATGGGGGTCTGCAGGTCATGCGAGATCGCGGCCAGGATCTGCAGGCGTTCACTGACATGGCCACGAATGCGTGCCTGCAGTGCGTTGAGAGCGGCTGCTGCGCCGCCCACTTCGGCCGGGCCATCTTCAGGCAGTGCAGGCCCGTCCTTGCCCGGCTGCAGATGCTCCACCGCATGCGACAACTGCTGCAGCGGGCGCATGGCCAGGCGCACCGCCAGCCACGCGCACACCAGCAGCAGCGCCAGCTGCACCAGCAGCACGGCGGGCAGCCAGCGCGCCAGCGGCAGGCCCGACGGGGTGACTTCAATGGTCAAGGGAGTGCCGTCGTGCAGGCGCAGTTCCACCTCGAACCGCTCCGGCAGGCGAGCCACCTGGCGCGCCTGCAACGGATAGCGGTGCTGCAGGCTGTCATCGATGATCGCCGTGACCTGGCGTGCACGATCGGTCTGCAGCCCCGGTCCGGCCGCGGCCGGGCGCAGCAGGTAACGGTAGGTGCGCCGCTCCAGCCGCGGCACCCAGGCATCGCGCTGGTCCGCGGGCAGGTGCTCCAGCAGCGCGACACTCACGGCCACGTCTTCGTCCAGGTTGCGCAGCATCATGCTGCGGGTGGACTGGTAGCGTTCGAAGAACAGCAGGCCGAAGGACAGTGCGTGGGCCAGCGCCAGTCCGCCCAGCAGCACCAGCAGCAGCCGCGCCGACAGCGTGCGCGGCCAGCGTGGGCGGCGTGCGGTGGCGTTCATTCGTCCGGCCCCAGCAACTGCACCGGCACGCTGAACACATAGCCTTCGCTGCGCACGGTCTTGATGTAGGTCGGCTCGCGTGCGTCGTCACCCAAGCGCTGCCGCACGCGGCTGACCAGCAGGTCGATCGAGCGGTCAAACAGTTCGGCATCGCGGCCCTGCGTGAGGCTGAGCAGCTGGTCGCGGCTGAGCACCCGATTGGCGTGATCGAGGAATACGCGCAACAGGCGGAATTCGGCGCCACTGAGTGGATACGCGGTGTCCTGTGCATCCAGCAGATGGCGTGCGGTGGTGTCCAGGCGCCACTCGCCGAAGGCCAGCTGGCGACCGGCTTCGCTCACCTGCAGATTCGGCGGCAACATCCGGGTACGGCGGATCACCGCATTGATGCGTGCCAGCAGTTCGCGCGAAGAGAAGGGCTTGGTCACGTAGTCATCAGCGCCCATTTCCAGGCCGATGATGCGGTCGGTTTCGTCGTCGCGGGCGGTCAGCAGCACCACCGGCACCGCACGATGCTTGCCGGCGCGCAGGTTGCGGCACAGGCTCAGTCCGTCCTCGCCCGGCATCATCACGTCCAGCACGACCAGATCCACGGCATGGGTATCCATCAGCGCGCGCATGGCCCGGCCACCGTCGGCCTGGCTCACGCGCAGGCCGTTGCGTTGCAGGTAATCGGCCAGCATCTGGCGGATCTCGCTGTCATCGTCGACGACCAGGATGTGCGGTACGTGGTTCATTGCGTTCTCGATGAGGACGAAGGTCAAGGCCGCGCGGTGCGGCCATGGTAGCGCGGCTCAGGGGTTGCCCAGCAGGCGCTGGATCTCGCTTTCGGTACGTGCGTAGTCGCCCTCGCCGTAATGGCGGTAGACCACCCGCCCCTGCCGGTCGAGCAGGTACAGTGCGGGCCAGAAGCGGTTGCCCCAGGCGTTCCAGATCCGGTACTGGTTGTCCTGCACCACCGGCCAGGCGATGTCCAACCGTGCGATGGCCTTGCGCACGTTGCCAGGCAGCCCTTCATAGGCGAACTCCGGCGTATGCACGCCGATCACCCTCAGGCCCTGCGACGCGTAGCGCGCATGCCACTGGTGGACATACGGCGCCACGTTGAGGCAGTTGCTGCAGGTGTAGGTCCAGAACTCGACCAGCACCACCTTCCCCCGCAACTGCTCCAGTGTGAGCGGCGGGCTGTTGTGCCAGGGCCCGCCACCGTCGAACCCGGCGGCGGGAACGGCCTGTGCCGGCTGCGCATCGGCCTCCGGGCTGGGCCAGGCCATCAACAGAGCAGCCCCACCCAGCACGCCCATCAGCAACGGCAGCACGTACGCACGCAGGCCGGCCATCGCTCAGCCCCCCTGCTCGGCCAGTGGCAGTTCCGCCGGCTTCACCCCCGCCGCTTCGAGGATACTGTCGGCCACCTGCGCCGGATGCGAAAGCAGCGACACATGGCTGCTGCCGATCGATTGCAGCTGCGCGCCAATGCGCTTTGCGGTGGCGGCCTGCAGCTGCGGCGACAGCATGCGATCGTCACGGCTGAGCACGTACCAGCTCGGCTTGCTGCGCCACGCCGCAACGTTCACTACTTCGCCCAGCGCGCTGGCCTTCAACGGGACCTGCGTGCTGTACAGCAGTGCGGCCGACTTCTTCATCACGTCCGGCGCGAAGTCCTGGGCGACAGCGTCAGCCGGCAACGTCAGGTAGCCGTCCCTTTCCTGCAGGCGGGCCAGGCCCGGACCGACCGGGAAGCCTTCGCCCTGTTGCGCCGATGATTGCCCTGCATCCGGTGCGAACGCCGCCACATACACCAGCGCCTGCACCTTCGGGTCATTGCCCGCTTCGGTGATGACCGTGCCACCCCAGCTGTGGCCGACCAGCACCACCTTGCCAGGCGCAGCGGCAATCGCACGACGGGTGGCGGCGACGTCGTCGGCCAACGAGGTGAGCGGATTCTGGACGGCCACCGCCGGCAGCTTCCAGTCATGCAGGGTGCTGATGACCTTGCTCCAGCTGGAGCCATCAGCGAACGCGCCGTGCACCAGGATGACGGTGGGCGGTGCAGCGGTATCGGCCCGGGCAGCGAAGGCAGGGGCGGCGGCGGCAAGGGCGAGAGCGGCGGCCAGCAAGCAGGTACGGATCATGGGGGCACTCCGGAGTTGGGAGTGGCCATTTCCGCCTGCCGGTGTATCGGCGCTGTTTCTCCGCAGCGCGGAGTTGTACCGGACTGTAGGGCGCAGGCGGGTTTCTACAGTGGGATACATTCGCGCGCCGGTCCTGGCCGGGCGCTTTCGGGTGGATATCGCTGCCCGCACGCGGGCGCGCAACGCCCCGATGCGCATCCGCGCATCGTCTTTGTATCTGACTGTACGAAACCCCGGCCGCGGCCACAGTCGCTGACAAAACCCCGGGCAACGGCACACGTTGCCGATACCTGCGCCGCCTGGAATGGCTTCCATCGACCACTGGCCCGCAGGACACCACCATGATCAGCACCGCTTCTTCCGTGTATACGCCCCGCCTGGACGCCGTCGGCCGCTGGCTCTCGCCGTTGGCGCTGCGCACCCTGCTGGCCTGGGAGTTCTTTGAATCCGGCCGCGAGAAGCTGGGCGGCCAGAACTGGTTCGCCGACCTGGAAGGCCGCTTCCCGTTCCCGTTCTCCACACTGCCCGCGTCGCTGAACTGGCAGCTGGCCACATGGCTGGAACTGGTGGGTGCGGTGATGCTGCTGCTCGGCCTGGCCACGCGCTCGGTGGCCTACGTCTTCTGGGTACTCACCATCGTTGCCATCGCCGCCGTGCACTGGCCCGACCAATGGAACGGCCTGGGTGAACTCTGGCAGGGCTATGCGATCACCGACCAGGGCTACGGCAACTTCAAGCTGCCGTTGCTGTTCCTGGCCATGCTGCTGCCACTGATCCTCAACGGCGGTGGCGCACTCAGCGTGGACCGGCTGCTGGCCGGGTCCGGCCGTGCCACGGCACGCAATGACGGCCTGGGTTGGGGCGTCAGCCTGATCGCCCTGCTGCTGCCGGTTGCCGCGCTGTTGCCCGGCATCGGCTTCGGCGGTGCCCTGCTCGGCGGTGTGCTGGTGCTGGGCCATCTGCTGCGCCGTCGCCGCGCCGCCTGAGCCGACTCCCCTGTTCCCGCGCGTTTCGCTTTCCGTCGCCTCTTCGGCGGCGTCCATCCCGCACGCCCCGCGTGCTTTCCCAAGGAGTCACCACCATGTCCATCTCGACCAAGAACACCTCTTCCTCCCGCCTGCCGCGCATCGGTGCCATCGGCATCGCCCTGGCCGGTGGCCTGCTGCTGGCCGGCCAGGCCGCGGCGATCCAGCCGCTGGCGATCAGCGCGGTGGCCATGAGCGCCGCCGCCGAAGGCAAGTGCGGTGAAGGCAAGTGCGGGGCCAACAAGGCCACCACCGGCAAGCCCGCCGGCAAGGCCAAGGTGGCCGAGGGCCAGTGTGGCGAAGGCAAGTGCGGCGACGCCTCGTTTGCCCGCACTGATCGCGACCACGACGGCAAGGTCTCGCGTGCCGAATTCAACGCTGTGGCCGCCAAGCGTGCCGCCGAGTTCGACCGCATCGACACCGACCACGACGGTTACATCAGCGAGCAGGAAGCGCACGACTACCTGCGCAGCGTCTACACCGCCAACGGCAAGCCGATGCCGAAGGGCCTGTTCTCCCGCGTTGCCGATTGATCGACGTTCACCCGGCGCCGCCTTCAAGGCGGCGCTCTCTGTGGAGCATCCGCCATGTCCCTGCCCCTGCCCACCCATGCCGCCGGTCTTGGCCTGCGCCGTGGCCTGATCGACGAACTGCTGGCCATGCCGGCCGGTGCCATCGACTTCCTCGAAGTATCCCCCGACAACTGGATCGGCGTCGGCGGTACACACGGCGACGCGCTGCGCCAACTCAGCGAGCGCCACCCCTTGACCTGCCACGGCCTGTCGCTGTCGCTTGGCGGTCCTGATCCGCTGGACCGCACCCTGCTGGCACAGACCCGTGCCTTCCTCGACCTGCACCAGGTGCAGCTGTACAGCGAACACCTGAGCTACTGCGCCGCCGGTGGCCATGTCTACGACCTGCTGCCACTGCCGTTCACCGCCGAGGCCGTTCACCATGTCGCCGGCCGTATCGCCCAGGTGCAGGACATGCTGGGCCGGCGCATCGCCGTGGAGAACATTTCCTACTACGCCGTTGCCGGCGCGGACATGAGCGAGATCGACTTCATCAACGCCGTGCTCGCCGAAGCCGACTGCGACCTGCTGCTGGACGTCAACAACGTCTTCGTCAATGCCTGCAACAACGGTTACGACGCCTTCGAATTCCTGGCCCACGTGCCGTCCCACCGTGTCGCCTCGCTGCACGTAGCGGGCCACTTCGATGAAGACGACGGCTTCAAGATCGATACCCATGGTGCGCCGGTGAAAGGCGTGGTCTGGGCGCTGTTGCGCGAGGCCTACATGCGGGTGGGCGTGCGTCCCACGCTGCTCGAGCGCGACTTCAACTTCCCGCCGCTGGCCGGGTTGCTGGCCGAGGTCGCGCAGATCCGCCAGGCACAGGCTGAGGCACGTTGGCCGGAGGCGGCCCATGGCTGAGTCGCTGGCTACCCTGCAACGGCGCTGGGCCGATCATGTGCGGGACCCTGCAAAGACCGCACCCGATGACGTGGAGGCGCGCAGGCTGGCGATATACCGCCGCCTGTGCATCGACAGCCTGGACACCCTGCTGGCCGGCAGCCTGCCGCGACTGCAACAGCAGTTGGGCACGTCGCGCTGGCGCGACACCGTGGCGCACTACTACGCCCACCACGCCTGCCAGACCCCGTTGTTCCCACGGATCGCCGGCGAGTTCGCGGCCTGGCTGGCAGTGCAGGACACGCTGGCACTGCCGGACTGGGCGGCGGAACTGGCGCACTACGAGAGCACGCAGCAGTCGCTGCACATTGAAGCGCGTGGCGCTGGGTGTCTGCTGCAGCGCTTACCCGAGGACAGTGATGTGCTGGCGGTTTCGCCGCTGGTGCGGGTGCTTGGGTACCGGTGGCCGGTGCATGAGGACGAGGGGCTGGAACCGGTGTTGGGCGCAGCTCCCACGCTGCTGGTGATCCAGCGCCGCGCCGATTTCAGCCTGAAGGTCGAGCAACCGTCACCGCTGGCCTACGCGCTGCTTTCGGTCTTCGGTGACGACGGCGCGCGTGTGGATGAGGCACTGCAGGCGCTGTCCGAAACACATGACGTGGCAACGGACGCATTGCGTGCTGCCTGCGTGCCCGTTCTGGGCGAGCTGTGCACGGCGGGGGTGCTGGTTGCATTGCCTGCTTTCTGAGGTTGCCGGCCAGCGGCCGGCACTACCCGTTCATTGACCGGCAAGCGGCCGGCACTACCCGCCCCCTACTTCGAGGTCTCATCATGGCTGCTTCCAACATTTCCTTCCTGCACGGCTGGCGTCTGTTCGTAGCCATCGCCGTGGTCCTGATCGCGTTCGCACTGACCGCCTTCGCCCTGTATCCCGATGCAGCCGAAGGCAGCCGCGCGGCGATCCGGCTCACCGCCCGCACATCGTTCCTGCTGTTCCTGGCGGCATTCACGGCATCCTCCTTCGCCACCCTGCTGCCCGGCCCGTTCACCCGGTTCCTGCTGCGTGAACGGCGCATCATCGGTCTGTCCTTCGCGTTCTCGCACCTGCTGCACGCAGTCGCCATCACCAGTTTCGGCATCCTCAACCCGGCGTTCTGGCCAGCACGCTCCGCGCTGGCCAACCTCCCGGGCACGGTGGGCTACATCGCCATCCTGGCGCTGGCCATCACCTCGCACCGGGGGCTCGCCCGGCGCATGGGACCCACCGCCTGGCGTCGCTTGCACGTCACCGGCATGTGGATCATCGCGGCGGTGTTCACCTACTCGTACTTCAAGCGCGTGCCCGGCAACTTCTGGTATGCGGTGCCGTCGGCGCTGCTGTTCACCGCCTTCGTGGTGCGCTGGATCGCCAAGCGGGCGCAGGCCCTGCGTCGAAGTGCGCATGCGCGGCCGCCGCTGCGGGCGGCCTGACGGGCCGGGGTCAGATCCCTTTGCCAAAGGCAAAGGGATCTGACCCCACATCAGGTCAAGGCGCGCGGCGCAGCGTGATCAGGGTGATCTCCGAAGGCACGCCGATGCGCGCCGGGAAACCGGCCCAGAGGCCCGCGCCGTTGCCCACGTACAGCGTCATCCCCTCCACGTCGTAGCGGCCGGAGACAAAGCCACCATTGGCCCGCTTCACCAGCTGGTCCATGCCGATGATCTGCCCGCCGTGGGTATGCCCGGACAATTGCAGCTTTACCCCGCGCGCCGCCGCCTCGCGCGCATTGCGCGGGCGGTGGTCAAGCAGGATCACCGGTGCAGAGGGATCGGCACCGGCCAGTGCAGCGTCCAGATCCGGCAGCGGCAGGCCGTAGCGTGCGGCCACCGGATCGGTGACACCGGCGATGGTCAGCGCCGCGTCGCCGCGCCGCACCTGCAGGTGGCTGTTCTCAAGCACCTGCATGCGCAGCGCGCGGAACGCCTGCATCCATTGCTGATACTGCGCGTAGTACTCATGGTTGCCGGTGATGGCAATGACGCCGTCCGGCGCCTGCAGATCGGCCAACGGGCGCGCGTCGTCACGGCGGGCCTCGACGCTGCCGTCGATCAGGTCGCCAGTGATCACGATCAGGTCCGGCTTCAGCGCGTTGCTCTCGTCCACCACCCTGCGCACCCAGTCGCCGGTCAGCAGGCGGCTGGCGTGGATGTCGGTCAGCTGCAGCACGCGATAGCCGTCGAACGCAGCAGGCAGATCCTTGATCGCCACGTCGATCTGCCTGGGCTGGGGCACGGCCATGCCCTGGCTGACGCCATAGCCACTCACAAGCAGCGCCAGCAGGCCAGCCAACGGCCGCAGCTTCGAGGCGCGCAGGGCCGATACGATGCGCGGCCAACGCAGCAGGCGCGAAAGCAGCAGGCCCACATCCAGCACCAGCATCAGCAACGCCAGCAGCAGCACCGCCGTGGAGCCGGTGGCCAGGACGGCGATGGCCATCCTCGGGATTTCCGGTGATGCCATCGTGCCCCAGAAGGTGGCCACGATGCGCAGCTGCACGGCCATGGCCACCACCAGCAGCGACAGCACGACCTTCAACCCGATGGGCATGCGCAGCGGCCAGAACAGGCGCCAGGCCACATACAGGCCCATCAACAAACCGATCGTACTCAGCACTGCAACCATCCATGACAGAAAGCGGGCCCGCCATGGTGACGGCTGCGGGTCGTGTTGTGTAGAGCCGCGCCCATGCTCGGCTTCTCGACACGCAGCCGGGCATGGGCCCGGCTCTACAACAACAGGCGGTCAGGCCATTCCGTCGAGGCGCTCCACCCGCAGGCGGGCGATACGGCGCTTCTCCATTGCCAGCACGGTGATGCGCACGCCGGCCACCTCCACCGCGTCGCCGACGTCCGGCAGGCGGCCCAGCTGCTCCAGCACCAGACCCGAGATGGTCATGTAGTCGGCACTGCGGGGCAGCGACACGCCCGCCAAACGCTGCAGGTCGTCCAGGGTCAGCGCACCATCGGCCTCCCATTGATCCTCGCCCTGCGCCACCACGCCATAGCGCTCGTCCTGGGTATCGACCAGGTCACCGGCAATCGCAGCCAGCAGGTCGTTGGCGGTCACCAGGCCCTCCACGCTGCCGTACTCGTCCACCGCCACCGCCAGCGGCACCGGATGCTGGCGGATCAGTTCCAGCGCCTGCAGCGCACTGGCAGTGGACAGAACGTACTGCGGTTCGCGCAGGTTGCCCTCCAGCTGCAGTGGCTTGCCCTGCAGCAGGTCGGCCAGCACGTCCCGGCTCTGCACCACGCCACGCAGGCTGTCCAGGTCACCGTCGCCGACCAGCAGGCGCGTATGCGGCGAGGCCACCAGGCGCGCCACCACATCCTCCTGACCACGCGCCAGGTCGATCCATTGCACGTCGGCACGCACAGTCATCACGCTGGACACCGGACGATCGGCCAGGCCCAGCACGCTGCGGATCATTTCGTGCTCCGCCGGCTGCAGGCGCTCGTCGGCGTCCACCTGCTCGTCCACGCCTTCGTCGTCGTGGCCGTTCACTGGACGCGCACCCAGCATCCTCAGCACGGCATCGGCGGTGCGCTGGCGGAACGGCTGGCGGCGCTCGTTGCGCTCACGGTTGAAACGCACCCACTGGTTGAACGCCTCGACCAGGATCGAGAAAGCGATCGCTGCGTACAGGTAGCCCTTCGGGATCTTGTAGCCCAGGCCTTCAGCCACCAGGCTGAAGCCGATCATCAGCAGGAAGCCCAGGCACAGCACCACCACGGTGGGATGCTTGTTGACGAAGCGGGTCAGCGGCTTGCTGGCCAGCAGCATCAGCGCCATGGCGATGGTCACGGCCGCATACATCACGCCCAGGTTGTCGACCATGCCGACGGCGGTGATCACCGAGTCCAGCGAGAACACCGCGTCGAGCACCACGATCTGTGCCACCACCATCGCGAAGCTGGCATAGACCTTCTTGCCATCCTCGTGATGCGCGCGGCCTTCCAGCCGTTCGTGCAGTTCCATGGTGCCCTTGAACAGCAGGAACAGGCCACCGCCCAGCAGGATCAGGTCGCGCCCGGAGAAGCTGTGGTCGAACAAGGTCACCAGCGGCTCGGTCAACTTCATGATCCAGGCCAGCGCCGCCAGCAGCACCAGCCGCATCAGCAGTGCCAGCGCCAGGCCGATCACCCGCGCGCGGTCGCGCTGGTGCGGCGGCAGCTTGTCGGCAAGGATCGCAATGAACACCAGGTTGTCGATGCCGAGAACGATCTCCAGCACGACCAGGGTTGCAAGGCCCATCCATATCGAGGGGTCAGCCAACCATTCCATTTCAGGTCCGTTTCGTCAGTGGGTAAGGGAAAAGGGCGTCCACTCAGTCGGCATCCTGCGCCTGCGCCGGGTCATGCCCAAGCAGGTCGCCGGGCGTGCACTGCAGCTCGCGGCAGATCGCATCCAGCGTGGAAAAGCGGATGGCTCGCGCCTTGCCGGTCTTCAGGATCGACAGGTTCGCCAGGGTGATGTCGATGCGCCCCGCCAGCTCGGACAGGGTCATGCCCCGTGCCTGCAGCATGCGGTCCAGGGTGATGACGATCGCCATCAGATGACACCATCAAGGTCATCGCGCATCGCCGCGCCCACGGCGAACACGCGTGCGAGCACGAACAGCATCAGCACCGCCACCAGCCCGGTGATCGACATGCCGCCGCCCACCTCCATCCAGGTGAAATCCGGGCCCATCCAGGCCGCGTAGGCACCGATCAGGATCGACAGCAGTTCCATTGCCAGCATCAGCCAGGCCATGCGCTGCAGGCGCTGTGCATTGGCATGGGTGAACGGCCGCTCGCGCGCCGCCGACTTCAGCAGCCTCAGCAGATGGCGCAGGAACAGCACGCACAGCACCAGCAGCGCGACGATCGCGCCCAGGCCCAGGCAGAAGTGCAGGAACAGGTCGTTGCCATGCGCGGCGGCGGCCTCGGCGTCATGCACGCTGTCGAGCAGCCAGCGGCGGTCATGGGCGACCAGGGGCACCGCCAGCAGTGCGGCCAGGATGCCCAGCCAGCACATCGCCCGGACGGCCTGTACGGCGGCCTGGGCCAGGGTGAACAAGCCTCGCGCGGGTCTGGCGCGGGCGGGACGAGCGGTCAAGCGGCCTCCGGCATTGGGGTGGTCTCGCCGCCCCAGGGTGGATTTATCGATAAACGATATAACACATCCTGCGTGAAAGGCTGAATCGCGGGCATGGTCCACCGGCTGGGCGCGGGCCCCGGCAGGCGTTATCGGGTGGGAGCCGCGGGTTCGAGCATCGCGTCCCCCGGCGTCACCGAGGCCATCGCCTGTACGCCGGCCTCGGCCGCCTGCCGCGTCACCAGCCGGAAGCGCACCTGCAGCTTGGCCTGCCCCGGCGTGGCCCAGCCGTATTGGATCGCCACCTGGTCGGCCGACAGCGGACCACGGCCTGGCAGCGAGCGCGCCTGCAATGGCTTCGGTGCCGCCTGCACCAGCCGTGCGAAGCCCTTCTGCACCACCGCCGCATCGGCCTTCTCCGCATACACCGAGCAGGTGCCATCGTCGGCCCAGCTGACCGCATAGCGGCCGCTGGCCAGCGGCACCATCCAGGCCACGCCCGACTGCCCCTGCAGCAACGTTGCCGCTTCGGCAGGCTGCAGCGGTGACAGCCCGTTGGATTCCATCAGCGACTGCAACCGCGCCGGCGCACCGATGTGCTGCATGCAGGCGGTATCGAACAACTCGCTGAAGGGATCCTGCGCCGGGGCCTTGGCCTTGGGAGTACGCGCGGGTTGCGCCACCGCCAGGGTGGGCAGCAGGGCCAAAGCCAGCCAGAACGCAGGACGCATCGGGATTCCACGCTACGGAAAACAGCAGGGAGGATGGCAAAGCCCGGGCGCGCCGCGCAATGGGTCATGGCTTGACAGTCCTAAGCTGCGGGAGCAACATTAATTAACGAATTAGTTAACTAGCTCTCCATGGACCGCATCTTCGAAGCCCTTGCCTCCACCGCCCGCCGGCAGATCCTGGCCTATCTCAGCGCCGGCGAGCTCAGCGCGGGCGAGCTGGCCGAGCGCTTCGACTTCAGCAAGCCGGCGTTGTCCAGCCACCTGCGCATCCTCGAGGAAGCCGGACTGATCGACCGCGAGAAACGCGGCCAGTTCGTGTACTTCAGGCAGGTACCCGACCGTTTGGCCAACACGTTGTTCTCGTGGGCGGCCGAAGTCTGCCCGGTCGGCGGCCCGCTCAAGCGTGAAGCCCGCGCCCGCCGCAAGTCCCCCGCCCGCTGATCCGCCCCGCCAAGGAGCATGACGATGCCTGGTTCGACCCGCGATCGCCGTTCGTTTCCAGCAGTGCAGCTTCCGGCACAGGACGGCGGCAGTCCGACCGAAGTCACCCTGATCGCGCAGCTCGGCATCGGTGCCGGCGACGCGCTGGTGAGTGACGCCGGCCAGCGTCAGCGCCACCACCCGGCCTTCATCGATGCGTTGGATGAACCTTCGGCGCGACTGGGTGGCATGCACCTGCAGCACGGGGATGCCTCCTCGCTGTACAGCTTCACCGTCGGTGCCGGTGGCCACCCGTTTCATCGCCATGCAGGCCCGCGCATGTTCACCGCCATCGCCGGCAGCGCGGGAGCCGAGCTGCGTTTCGCTACCGCCTCCGACGCGCAGCTGGCAGCAGGTCCTGGTGCCTTCGCGCGCACGCTCCGGCGCGTCCGCATCCCACCGGACTGCCTGTTTACCGTGCGCTTCGGCGGCGGCACCTGGCACCAGTTCGCGTCGAACCATCCTGCACATCCGGCGCTGTTTGCGCTGTCCTGCCACAGCGATGAACTGGCAGGCCGAATGAGCGAGCAGACCCGTGCGCAGGTGGAGCGCAATGCCGCCGATATCCCCAGCCTGACCGAGGTGCTTCCGGAATCGTACTGGCCTTCGTGCACCTCGCTTGCGGCGGCACCGCTGTTGCAGCTGTCGCTGCAGGCGGCACCTCCCAGCGTGTGCGCGCACCTGTGCGCGCGTACCCGTGCCCTGCTCGGCCCGCTGCGCCGCATCCCCATGCGGCCGCTGCGCGGGTTCGTCGAACGTGCCACACCGGCCTATCCCATCCATTCGCGGCCCGCGCCCACCGATGGCCTGCTGACCACAGCGCTGCCGCACAGCCACTACCAGGACCTGACCACCCTGTGCCTGGAACCCTCGCAGGTGCTCCACCGTTCCGCGTCGGCGCTGCTGGCCGACGTACTGGAGGGCTTCCTGCGCAATCCACCCAGCGGCGTAGGCCAGCTGATGGCGCTGCGAAACCGACTGGTGGCACCGTTGCGGTTGCGCACGTCGCCGCTGGGATGCCCGGTGTCGTCATTGCTGTCGACCGATCGCAGCCGGTTGTTCGCTGGTCGATTCCCGGTGCTGGATTCGCACATCGATACGCAGGACAACGACGCCGAAGTCCTGCTCGGCGCCGACGATCGGCACCTGCGTTTCCGCAGCAGCGTGCGCGTGCAGCGGCATCGCGATGGACATGTCGAGATCAGCCTGGGCTCACGCGTGCAGACCCTCAATGCGTTCGGCGGCATGTACATGGCCCTGATCGACGCCGGGCACCGGCACTATGTCGCACCGGCACTGCTGCGACGTGCGGTGGAGCACGCCTTGGCACCGGAACTGGCCAACCTTGAGGATCCGGCAGCACACCCTGCGCACTGCTGACCGTGGAACGCGATGCGCCGGGCGCTGCGCGGTTCCGGTCAGATCACGATTTCGCCCTCGTCCTCGCCATCCCAGTAGTGGATGCGGCTGGCGCGCACGTGAATCAGCACCAGTCCCGGTGTATCCACGCCCTGTTCGAACCAGCGCTCCAGGTCCTTCACCCAGTGCTGGCTCATCGTGGCCCGGTCGCGCACCAGCACAGCCCTGCCCTGCACGTGCACGAACAGCGGCGGCTTGCCCAGCAGCGACTTGCTGCCGGAAAAACCCAGCGCAACGGCGGGGTCAGCTTCAATCTCGCGCACCATGTCGGTGTCTTCGGTGGTGAAGAACCAGCTGTCACCGTCATAGTCCACGTCGCCATTGTTGCTCATCGGACGGCCGGCAATCTCTCCACCGGCGTGGGTCTGCAGCAGGCTGAAATCAATGCCGGCCATTTTCCTGGCCAGTTCGGGCAGGGTGAGCTGGGTCATGGCGTCGTCCTTCATGGAATGGAATCCCAGCGTCTGCGCAGCGCGGTGACCTGGGCGTGGAGGGGTAGTTGCGGCCTCTTCACAGGAAACGAGATAGAGCGCATGGCGCGTACGTGACGCATTCCTCACCACCACACTGGCGTTAACGGCAGATGGAGGAACGGCCCTGCAAGCCGCGACACGCCCCTAACGGCGTGCTGCCCCAGAATCGCGCAACCCCGTGGCGCGACCGGCATGGCTGCCGGTACAAACGCGGCCTTTCCTCCGCAACCGCATGGCCTCCACATGGACCTGTCCGCCTGGCTCGCGTTCGGCTGCTACCTGTTGGCGTTCTTCATTGTCTGCCTGTTTGCTGCGGCCTATCTGAAACGCTCCGACTTCATGCCCTACCACGGCCAGGCCGTGGACAGGCCGTGGGCACAGATCGACCCCCGCATGCAGGTGCTGCTGATGGCACTCATCCGCGTGGTCGGCGCTGCCTGGATCGCACTGGCCGGTGCCGGCGTGATGCTGGCCTGGTTGATCTTCTTCGGAGGTCACTTCGCACTGCCGCAGCTGCTGGCGTTCCAGCTGTTCTGCCTGGTCGCCACCCTGCCGCCGGTCCTGGTCGCTTCCGGCGTGCGGCGACGCACCGGTGCGCGTACACCGGTGCCCGCCGGCGCCGCGGTGGTGCTGCTGTCGGTCATCGGATTCGTGCTGGCCCTGTTGTCGCTACCGCAGTGAGTTCTTTTTCTCCCCTCTCCCCCGCGAGGCTCCACGATGAATCCCGAATCGATCTTCTACAGCGTGGTCAACGGTGATCTTCCACGCTCCCAGGCCGGCACCCTGCTCGGCTGGCGCTTCGTCGGTTACGACGATGCACTGCGCCGCATCCAGGTCGAGTTCGAGGCCGGGCCGGTGCTCACCAACCCGATGGGCAACGTGCAGGGCGGTTTCCTGTCAGCGATGCTGGACGACTGCATGGGGCCAGCGATCTACGCCACCCTGCCTGCCAACCGCATCGCGGTCACGGTCGAATCCAAGACCAGTTTCGTCAGCCCCGCACGGCCCGGGCGGATCATCGGCTGGGGCGAAGTCGAGCACAGCAAGGGCAGCATCGCCTTCACCCGCGGCTGGCTGACCGACCCGGCCGGCAAGGTGCTGGCCACTGCCAGCGCCACCTTCCGCGTGGGTGCGCTGCGCTGGCGTGGACTCTCGGTGCCGCGTCCCATCGCGCGCCGGATGATTGCGCGCACGCTGCGGCGCGTGCATGCGCAGATCGGCTGATGGGTGCCGTCAACGTGCGTTGCGGCCGCCGCCGGCCACGCGCACGCGGTCGCGGCCCTGCGCCTTGGCCTGGTACATGGCCGCGTCGGCGGCACGCAGCAGGGTGCGCCAGCCCAGCGCGTCGGTGCCGCCCTCGGCCACACCGAAGCTGGCGGTGACGCGCAGCACCTTGCCACCGACCAGGGCGATGTCCAGCCGCTGCAGCGCCACCCGCAGCGACTCGGCCAGCTGGCGGCCACCGGCCAGATCACCGTCGGCCAGCAACACGAGAAACTCCTCGCCACCATAGCGGGCAATGCTGTCGCTGCGGCGCAGGTGGCGCTGCAGCAGCTGCGCCACCTGCACCAGCACCTCGTCACCGGCGTCATGCCCGTGGCCATCGTTGATCGCCTTGAAGCGGTCCACGTCCAGCAGGATCACCACCGCGCTGTTGCCACCGTCGGCATGACGCTGCTGCACCAACTCGTCCAGCGCGCGCCGGTTCAACAGCCCGGTCAGCTCATCGGTGCCGGCCAGCTGGCGCAGCTCGCTGGTCAATGCCGAGCGCTCGCGCGACTTCTCGCGCAGCACTTCGATGGCATCGAACAGGCGCTGCATCTCGGCCAGCGGGTGGGTCACATGCTGCTCCGGGCCGGGCGCTTCCGAGGCGATCTGGATGACCTGCTTCTGCGCCTGCAGCAGCGGCCGCAGGATCTGAAGATGCGCGATGCGCAGCGCCACGCCCAGCACCACCAGCGTGCCCAGCACCGTCGCCACCAGCACCACCAGGCGCGTCGCTTCGCGATTGCGGGTGCGCTCGAAACGGGCGATGGACACGCTCAGGTAGCCGTCCCGCAGCGCTTCCAGCGACCGCAGGGTCGGCACGTAGCGAGTGGTGAATTCGGCGGTGGTCCACGGCGGCGGCACGCCGCGCCGGCCATCCTCGATCAACTGTTCGATCATCGGCAGCGATTCGCCGAAGAACTGCCGGCGCGCCATGTCCCAATGCCAGGACAGCGCCGGATCACTGCGGAACACCGCTTCATGGCTGCCTGCCAGCCGCCACAGCTCCAGCAGACGGCCTTCGGTCTGCAATGCCGCCCGCACCTGTTCGTCACGCCAGGCCCCCGGTACCGCCACCGGCGCCATCACGTTCGAGGCCAGGCGGCCGCCATGCTCGCGCAGGTCGATCAGCACCTGGCCCTGCATCGCCGGAATCGCCGCTTCGCGGTCGGCGCTGACCAGCACGTTGATCTGCGCCGAGGTCAGCACGTGCAGGCGATCAACCACGGCGAACATGCTGCTGATCGCGCGCTCCACGTCCTCCACCTGGCGCGCGCCATGCGGCTGTGCCGCCACCCGGTCCACCGCGGCCCGCGCCGATTGCAGGCGACGTTGCGCATCGGCCAGCAGCCCGTGTTCGTCGACCGCGCCCGGGTCAGCGTTGAACACGGTGTCCAGGCGTTGCAGGGCGGTATCGACCCGCTTGCGCGCGACTGCCAGCTCCGCCGCCAGCCGGGCCTGTTCGCCCGCATCGGCCGTGTCGGCCCCGAGCAGGCTGTTGGCGGGGCCGCGCTCGGCCGACACCAGGTTGGCCAGGTCGAAGGTCTGCCGCAGCTGGCGCAGGCTGACCAGGTTGTCCTCGGCGGCAGTGAAGCGCAGCGTGCCCTGCACCAGCGCGATGGCCATCAATGGCAGCGTACAGACTACGAACAGCCCGGCCAGGATCCAGACCCAGGTCCGCAATCCGATGGGCGACGCCTTGCGGGCCATGCACATTTCCCCTGTAGTGCACAACACTGTAGCGGCCGCCTGCACAGGCGCCAAGCCGCTACCGGATCAATCGTTGCCATGGGTATACCGCGCCCGCCGCGAACGCACCGACAAAGGCCGCACGGGTTGTCGAATCGGGGCAAATTACGTCATGCCCCGCCGCGTCAGATCCAGCGCTGGTCGACCAGTTCGCGCTTCACGTAGGCATAGAACACCGGTGCGGCGACCAGGCCCGGCAGGCCGAAGGCCGCCTCCATCACCAGCATGGCCAGCAGCAGCTCCCAGGCACGCGCCTGGATCTCGCCACCGACGATGCGCGCGTTGAGGAAGTACTCCAGCTTGTGGATCACGATCAGGTACAGCAGCGCCGCCACCGCCACATAGAACGAGACCGACAGCGCGACGATGGCGATGATCGTGTTGGAAATGATGTTGCCCACCACCGGCAGCAGGCCGGCCAGGAAGGTGATCAGCACCAGGGTCTTGGACAGCGGCAGGTGCACGCCGAACAACGGCAGCACGCCCAGCAGGAAGATGGCGGTGAACACGGTGTTGAGCAGCGAGATCTTCACCTGCGCGAACACCACCTGGCGGAACGCGGTGGCCAGGCGGCTGGTGCGCCCGACCAGCTCCTGCGCCAGCGGGCCCATCTTCGGCAGCGGCAGTTCGTCATACAGCGCGATCATCGCGCCCAGCACCATACCGATCAGTACGCGCACACCGACCTGTACCACCGAGGTACCGGCCACGCCCAGCTGCCGCTGGTGCTCGGCGGCCCAGTCGTTCAGCGCCGCGCGCAACGCCGGCATGTCTTCGGGAATGTAGGGTTGCAGCAGCGCCGGCACCTGGTGCCGCGAAGTGTTGAGAATCTCCATCAGGCGCGCCAGCAATGCGTCCGGGCCGCCGGTCTCGTTGCGGAAGAACGAGGCCACGCCGATGCCGGCCAGTACCAGCCCGCTGATGATGATCGCCGACAGCACGATCACTGCGATCGCCCGTGCCCGCCCCGGCGGCAGCTTGCCCTCCACGGTGGAGGCCAGCACGTGCGTCAGCTGGAACACCAGCAGGCCGGACAGCAGGGTCACTACCAGGCCGAGCTTCAGCGCCAGCCACATGCCCAGCAGCATCATCAGCCACGCCGCGATCCTTGGAATGGGGGGTTTGGGCTGGGCAACGAGAGCGTCTTGCATGGGAGCGCGTCCGGGCGGGGTGGCCCATGGTAGAGGATTGGCATGCCGATTCCGCGTGCAGGATGAACGGGCATTTCACCCTCGTTCGGCGGCGGCGGTGCCGCACTCACTCGCCGTAGCTGGCCGTGTTCTTGCCCTGCCGCTTGGCGTGGTACAGCGCGCGGTCGGCCAGTGCCAACCAGTCCTCGACACTGCCGCCACGCGGTGTGGCGGCAATGCCGATACTGACGCTGAACTCCACGCCCGGCGTGGCCTGCTGCGCGGCCTCCAGCAGGTGCAGGCGCACCCGCTCGGCCACGTGCATCGCATCGACGGGTGCGCAGTCGCGCAGCAGCACCACGAACTCATCGCCCCCCAGCCGCGCGGGCGTATCACCGGGCCGGGCAAAGGTGCGCAATGTCGCCGCGATATGCCGCAGTACCTCGTCACCGGCGCGGTGGCCATGCGAGTCATTGATGCGCTTGAAATCATCCACATCGAGCATCAGCAGGCAGGCAGAACCGCCCTGGCCCTGTGCCCGGTCCAGCGCCTGCTGCGCACGCAGGATCAGGAAGCCACGGTTGGCCAGCTCGACCAGCGGGTCCATCCGGCTGAGCCGCTGCAGCTGACGGTTCTGCGATTTGACCCGGCGCGCCAGCTGCCAGCTGAGAATGCTGAGGCCGATGCCATACACGAACAGGAACGGGACACTCAGCACGATCGTGCGCTGCGAGGTGACCGGCTGGTAAGGGAAGCCGAGCAAGCACCAGGTGAGTGCGAAGCCCAGCAGCAGGGACAGCGTGGCGCGCATCGCCAGGCGCACGCCACCGGCGGCGATCTTGTCGGCCACCAGCAGCGCGGCGAACAGTGCGCTGGGCACCGCGCTCAACGCCATGAAGGCGATCCAGCCACCGCCGAAGAAGGAGTCGGCCACCATGCAACGGAACTGGACGACCGCCGGCTGGCGGGAGCGCTGGGTCAGCCGCAGTGCCAGTGCCGGCCACGCCAGCGCGTTGAGCAGCAGCAGGACCCAGGCCAGCCCGCCGTCCTGGCGTTCAAGCATGATCGAAGCGATGG
The DNA here is from genome assembly GCF_052751275.1 of Stenotrophomonas muris. Lineage (NCBI taxonomy): Bacteria > Pseudomonadati > Pseudomonadota > Gammaproteobacteria > Lysobacterales > Lysobacteraceae > Stenotrophomonas > Stenotrophomonas muris. The sequence continues at coordinate 2,552,179 of NZ_CP199879.1, forward strand.
GGATCGCCCCCAGCCCATTGCCGACGAAACGCATCCAGCCGATGCGACGTGCCGCGCCAATGCCTTCGACCGCGCCTTCCGCCGAATCGGTGAAGAATGGCATTGCCGACCCCCTTGCGCGATCGCACCTGGTGCTACGGCCCTTGCCGGGCTGCCTGCGATGAGTCTGACAGCTTTGCGTCAATTCGGGATCAAGGTTGCGCGATATCGCGCGGGCCGCTGCCGCTGCCCCTCCCGCTGCCGCTCCCCGTGGTTACCCGGGGCGGGGCGCAGCCGTCGAGCCACGCAGCTTGAAGCTGAACTCCAGCGTCTGCTGAAGCGGCACATCGACGTGCTCGATGATGGCGAGCAGCAGGTTGACCGCACGCTCGCCAATCTCCCGCATCGGCTGCCGGATGGTCGTCAGCGGGGGCGTGAGGTAGCGGGAGGACGCCAGATCATCGAAGCCGACCACGGACAGCTCGTCCGGCACGCGGATGCCCAGGTCCCGGCAAGCGGCCAGGGTACCCAGTGCCATCTGGTCACTGAAGCAGAACACCGCGGTCGGCGCGGCCGTGCCATCCAGCAGCGCCATCGCCGCTGCATGGCCGGATTCCACGGAAAAGTCACCCGGCACGATGCTCAGCTGGCGCAGGCGGCCACGCGCCTTGCCGGCCGCGCGGACCCCTTCCAGCCGTTGCTGGTGCAGGGGGTTGTCAGGCGGCCCGCCGACCACCGCAATCCGTTCGTGTCCCAGCCCGTACAGATGCTCCATCACCGCGCGTGCGGCGGCGGCGTTGTCGATGTGGACGCTGGGGATGCCCAGCGCGGGGTCGAACTCGCAGCCGTTGACCACCGGTGCGGCGGCGCCGCGCTGCTCGACGATCTCGCGCGCGGTCGGTGGCAGGCGATGGCCCAGCACGATCATGCCGTCGGCCTCGTTGCGCCGGAGCATCTGCGCGTAGCGCTCCTCACGATCGGGTTGATGCTGGGTATCGCCCAGCAGGACCGCATAGCCCACCGCCTGCGCGGCCTCCTCCGCCCCCTGCAGGATCTGCGCGAAGAACGGATTGGCGATGTCCGGGACGGTGACGAGGATCTTGCCGCTGCGCTGGGTCTTGAGCGTGCGCGCCACCGTGTTGGGCACATAGCCCAGTGCGGCGGCGGCCTGCTCGATGCGCGCGCGGGTGGCCGGCAGCACCTTGTCCGGCCGGGAAAGCGCGCGCGACACCGTACCGGCGGACACGCCGACGTGTTTTGCGATGTCGTAGATGGTGGCCATGGCGTTAGTCCTCCTGCCCGCTGTGCACTGCACAACAGGTCCTGCGTAAGCCCCTGCTAGGATAATGCAATCGATTGCATCGAGGGCGAATCACGTTGAAGACGCTCAAGGGTCCAGCGCTGTTCCTGGCGCAGTTCATCGGCGACACAGCTCCTTTTGATCGGCTGGACACGCTGGCCGGATGGGCCGCGGGTCTGGGCTATTCTGGCGTACAAGTCCCCACCTCCGCGCCCCACCTGTTAGACCTGGCGGAGGCGGCGCGCAGCCAGGCGTACTGCGACGACATTGCCGGCATGCTGGCCGGGCACGGCCTGCAGATCACCGAACTGTCGACCCACCTGCAGGGGCAGTTGGTTGCCGTCCATCCTGCCTACGACAGCCTGTTCGACGGATTCGCGCCACCGGACAAGCGCGGCAACCCGGCCGCCCGCCAGGCCTGGGCGGTGGAGCAGCTGCGGCTGGCGGCGCAGGCCAGCCAGCGCCTGGGGCTGACCGCGCATGCCACGTTCTCCGGTGCATTGGCCTGGCCCTACTTCTACCCCTGGCCGCAGCGCCCGCCGGGACTGGTGGAAGAAGCCTTCGCCGAACTCGGCCGTCGCTGGCGCCCGATCCTGGATGCGTTCGATGCCTGCGGCGTTGACCTGTGCTTCGAGATCCACCCGGGCGAGGACCTGCACGATGGTGCAACCTTCGAGCGCTTCCTCGATGAGGTCGACCACCATCCCCGCGCGAAGATCCTGTACGACCCCAGCCACCTGCTGCTGCAGCAGATGGATTACCTCGGTTTCATCGACCGCTACCACGCGCGCATCGGCATCTTCCACGTCAAGGACGCGGAACATCGCCCCAGCGCAAGCAGCGGCGTGTACGGCGGCTACCAGGACTGGATCGACCGTCCGGGCCGGTTCCGTTCACCCGGTGACGGCCAGATCGACTTCAAGGCGATCTTCTCGAAGTTCGCGCAGTACGACTTCCCCGGCTGGGCGGTACTGGAGTGGGAGTGCTGCCTGAAGCACCCGGAAGACGGCGCGCGCGAGGGTGCCGCCTTCATCCGCGACCACCTCATCCGCGTGACCGAACGCGCCTTCGATGACTTTGCCGACAGTGGCACCGACGCCGCATCACTGCACCGCATGCTGGGAATCTGAGCCAAGACCGCCCCGGGAGGGCAAGCCATGACGCACGCCATGTCGCGCCTGGGCGCGATGATGTTTCTGCAGTTCTTCATCTGGGGGGCGTGGTTCGTCACCCTGGGCACCTACCTGGTGCAGGGCCCGCTGCAGGCCAGCGCGAGCCAGGTGGCGACCGCGTTCCTCAGCCAGTCGATCGGTGCCATCGTGGCGCCGTTCCTGGTCGGGCTGATCGCGGATCGCTACTTCGCGGCGCAGCGCATCCTTGCGGTACTGCATCTGGCCGGTGCCGCGCTGATGTGGCTGGCGTCCACGGCAACCAGCTTCAGCATGTTCTCTGCGTGCGTCATGGGCTACATGTTGCTGTTCATGCCGACCCTGGCACTGGCCAACAGCGTGGCCATGCGGCACATGCAATCACCCGAGAAGCAGTTCCCGCTGGTCCGCGTGGCCGGCAGCATCGGCTGGATCGTGGCGGGCGTGCTGATCGGCTGGCTGGGCTGGGAACAGGCGCATCGGCTTGAGCTGACGTTCCGGATGGCGGCGGCGGCGTCGCTGGTGCTCGGGCTGTATGCGTTCACCCTGCCGCACACACCGCCACTGGCGCAGCAGCGCGATGCCGGGCTGGGGCAGATCCTGGGGCTGGATTCGCTGCGGCTGCTGAAGTCGCGCGCCTACCTGGTGTTCTTCCTGGCCTCCATCGCCATCTGCATCCCGCTGTCGTTCTACTACAACTTCACCAATCCCTATCTCAACGACCTCGGCGTGCGCGGCGCGGCAGGCCTGCAGTCGCTGGGCCAGGTTTCCGAAGTGCTGCTGATGCTGGCCATGCCGTTCCTGTTCGTGCGGCTGGGGGTGAAGACCATGCTGGCGGTGGGCATGGCCGCCTGGGTGGTGCGCTACGCGCTGTTCGCCTTCGGCGATGCAGGTGGCGGTTTCCCGCTGCTGGTGATCGGCATCGTGCTGCACGGCATCTGCTACGACTTCTTCTTCGTTACCGGCCAGATCTACACCGATGCCCATGCCGGCCCCGCCGTGCGCAGCAGCGCGCAGGGCTTCATCACCCTGGCCACGTACGGCGTGGGCATGCTGATCGGCACCTTCCTGTCCGGCGCGGTGGTGGAGCACTTCACCACCGAGGCCGGTCCCGACTGGCAGCAGATCTGGCTGTTCCCGGCCGCTGTTGCGCTGGTGGTGCTGGTCGCCTTCCTGCTGCTGTTCCGCGACCGGCCGGCGGCTGCGGCCGCGCCCTCCACACCCTGAGGATCCCCGTCGATGCCCAAGCTTGGAATCGCCATCGTCGGCACCGGCATGATCGGCGCCGTGCACCGCCGCGCGGCCTTGCTCGCCGGCGCCGAGGTACGCGGCGTGGCCGCCTCGTCACCGCAGCGCGCGCATGAGGCAGCGCACTCCTGGAATGTCCCGCGCGCCTACCGGGATATCGAGGAGGTGATCGCCGATCCGCAGGTACAGGTGGTGCACGTGTGCACGCCCAACCATCTGCACCGCGCCATGGCACAGGCTGCGCTGGAAGCCGGCAAGCACGTGATCTGCGAGAAGCCGCTGGCGACGACGCTGGACGATGCGCAGGCGCTGGCGGTACTGGCCGCCTCGACCGGATTGGTTGCCACCGTCCCCTTCGTCTACCGCTACCACCCGGTGGTGCGCGAGGCGCGTGCACGCATCGCGCAGGGTGACCTGGGGCCGCTGCACCTGATCCATGGCAGTTACCTGCAGGATTGGCTGCTGGACCCGGCCAGCAACAACTGGCGCGTGGACCCGGCGCTGGGCGGCACCTCGCGCGTGTTCGCCGACATTGGTTCGCACTGGTGCGACCTGGTCGAATGGGTCAGTGGCGAGCGCTTCACCGAAGTGAACGCGGCGTTTGCCACGGTGATCGCCGAACGCAGCGCCGTCACCGGCCAGAGCTTCAGCACACCGGCGGCGAACGGCGCGACGCAGGCGGTCGCGAGCGAGGACGTGGCGACGGCGATGTTCAGGACCGGCGCCGGTACGCTGGCGTCGTTGACGGTGAGCCAGGTTTCGGCCGGACGCCGCAACCGCCTCTGGTTCGAGATCGATGGCGCCAAGGCCAGCATGGCGTTCAACCAGGAGGACGCCGAGCGGCTGTGGATCGGCCTGCCCGACCAGCGCGAGGAGATCTTCGTACGCGGGCCAGGCGCTGGCAGTGCCGAGCAACGCCGGCTGTCGGCGCTGCCGGCCGGGCACGCGCAGGGCTACGCCCAGTGCTTCGAGGCGTTTGTCGCCGACACCTATCGCGCCATCGACGGCGAGCAACCGGACGGCCTGCCCACCTTCGAGGACGGCATGCGTTCGGCGCGGATCGTTGATCGTGTCATTGCATCGGCCAGGTCACGCGCCTGGACCACCATCGGTTGAATCCCGGGAGGATCTGTTGATGAAAGCCCTTGTCCGTCGAAGTGCAAGCCTCGTCCTGCTGCTCGCGGCGCTGCCCGCCTTCGCAGTCGAAGCCGCCAGCGCGCAGAAGCCGATCGCGGTGCAGATGTACACCCTGCGCAATGCCGGCTCGCTCGAGCAACAGTTGAAGATCGTCCACGATGCCGGTGTGCACGCGGTGGAAACCGTCGGCACGCAGAACGTCAGTGCCGCGGAACTGAAGCAGCTGCTGGACCGGTATTCGATCAAGGCCATTTCATCGCATGTGCCGCTGGCCGAGCTGCGCAGCAACCTGGATGGGGTGGTGACCTTCAACCGGTCGATCGGCAACACCACGCTGGTGGTGCCGTACCTGGACAGGAAGGAACGCCCGAGCGATGCCGCCGGCTGGACCGCCCTGGGACAGGAACTGGGCCGGATCGCGAAACAGGTGCGCGGCAAGGGCATGCGCCTGGCCTATCACAACCACGACTTCGAGCTGGTCGACTTCGATGGCAGGACCGGGCTGGAACTGCTGTTTGCCGCCGCCGGCCCCGACCTGCAGACCGAGCTGGACCTGGCCTGGGTCGCGCGTGCGGGCCTGGACCCGGCGGTGATGCTGGGAAAGTTCCGCGGCCACGTATTCGCGGTACACGCCAAGGACAATGCGCTCAAGGGCCAGGCCGAAGACGAAGGCGGATTCGCTGCGGTCGGCCAGGGCGTACTGGACTGGAACACGATCCTGCCTGCTGCGAGGGGCGCCGGCGTGCATTGGTACATCATCGAGCACGACCAGCCACGCGAGCCGGCCAAGGTCGTCCAGGCCGGCGCCGACTATCTGCGTGAACACCTGACCACCAATACGCCTGCCCGTGCGCGGCGCTGACGCATCAAGGAGCCCCACATGAAAATGATCCTGGCAATGGCGGTGGCCCTGGGCGGCATGAGTGTTGCGACAGCCGCCTGGTGCAAGGGCGACCCGGCTGCGGGAGCAAAGCTCTACACCGCGAACTGCGTGGCCTGCCACGGCGCCGATCGCGCGGGCATGCCGGGCGCGTTCCCGACACTCACCGACATCGGCAAGCGCATGGCACCTGCACAGATCAAGGAAAAGATCAGCAAGGGCGGCGGCCTGATGCCGCCCTTCTCCCAGCTGTCACAGCAGGAGATAGACGATATCGCCAGCTACCTGGCGAAGTAAGCGGCCGGCGGCCACGCCAGCCGCATGCCACTACAGCTCGCGCACCCAGATGTTGCGGTAACTGACCCTGGAGTCATGCTCCTGCAGATAGAGCGGCGCACACGCGTGGGGCGAATACGAGGGCGCCCCGATGTACTCGGTCTTGCCTGCCAGCACGGTGTCATCCTGCACCAGCACGCCGTTGTGCAGCACCGTGATGCGCGCGGGCGACACAAGCCCACCGCCCACCGAGAAGCGCGGTGCCTTCCAGATGATGTCGTAGGCCTGCCACTGGCCAGGCGCGCGCGAGGCATTCACCCGCGGCATGGCCTGCTTGTAGATGGAGCCCGCCTGGCCATTGGCATAGGTCGGGTTGTTGTAGCTGTCGAGCACCTGCAGTTCATACAGTTCCTGCAGGAAGATCCCGCTGTTGCCCCGGTTCTGGCCGTCGAAGCCCTTCGTGTCAGTGGGCGTGCGCCACTCCACATGCAGCTGGACATCGCAGAAGCGTTGCCGGGTGCGGATGCCCTTGCTGCCCGGAACGACGGTCATGGCGCCCCCGGCAACCTTCCAGGGCACGCGTCCGCCCTGCTCCGATTCCCACGCGGAGACATCCTTGCCATCGAACAGCACGATCGCGTCGGAGGGGGCTTTGCCTGGCGGCGTGGCCACGACAGCGGGCACGGGGGTCCACACTTCGGTCTTCTTCGGGTCGCGCGCAGCGTCGGCACTGTCCTGCGCGAATGCAGATGCAGCGGCCAGCAGGCCAACAGTGATCAACGCAGGGCGGATCATCAGGGTGGTGTCCATCAGCTGGTCCCCCACGCGGGCGTACCGGGGACATAGGCGAGGTCGCCGTCGTAGCGGCCGGGCACCGCGACGTACTGCAGCACGCCGGTCGCCCCGACCTTGGAGGTGAAGAAGCCGAAGATGGCCAGCTGCTTGATCATCGTGAAGTAATGCGGCATCGCCTCGCCCTCTTCAGGCGTACCGGTCTCGGTCACGTCGGCAGAGCGCGCCTTGGCTTCGGCGTCCAGCGTTCGCAGCAACTGGGTGCGGGCTTCCGGCGCAAGCGCCACAAACCGGCCGCCGGCGCGCTTGTCGATATCGACCAGGCCTGCCCGGAACGTTGCCTGCTGCCGGGCGGTGTAGCAATCGCTGACGAAGGTCGCCATGAACAGGCCGGCGCCGGCATCCTTCGCCCCTGGCGTCCGGGTCCGCGGCAGGATGGTCTCGGCGATCTCGTCCAGCGTGCCGATGTCGGCATCGGAGAACAGGGTCTTCACCGGTGCCGCAGCGGCGTTTCCCTGCGCGAGCGCAGGCAGGCCGACCATGGCCGCGCCGGTGGCGGCAACGATCATCTTCAACAGTTCGCGGCGATCCATCAGAGGTTCCCCGCTTTCAGTTCGCGTACCGCGTGGTCGGCCGCGCGCGCGGTCAGCGCCATATAGGTCAGCGAAGGATTCACGCAGGCGCTGGAGGTCATGCAGGCACCGTCGGTCACATAGACGTTGGGCGCATCCCAGACCTGGTTGTGCGCGTTCAATACCGAGCTCTTCCGGTCACGTCCCATGCGTGCGGTCCCCATCTCGTGGATGCCCTTGCCCGGGGCATAGTCGTGGTCGTGCATCTTCACGTCCTTGACGCCAGCCGCCTCCAGCATCTCGGCAGCATCGGCGGCCATGTCCTTGCGCATCGCCAGTTCGTTGGCGCGCATGGACACGTCCATCGCCAGCACCGGCAGCCCCCATTTGTCCTTGCGGTCGTGGTCCAGGCGGATCGTATTGTCGTGGTGCGGCAGCATTTCACCGAACCCGGTCATGCCGATGCGCCAGTCGCCCGGTACGGTCAGCGCCTCCTTCAGGTCGGCACCGATGTTCAGCTCGGCGATCTCGCGCGACCAGCCGGTGCGGCTGGCACCGCCCTGGTAACCGAACCCGCGCAGGTAGCCGCGCTTGTCGGCCGCGACGTTGCGGAAGCGCGGAATGTAGAAACCGCACGGACGGCGGCCGAAGTAGTACTTGTCTTCGTAGCCCTCGACCCGGCCCGAGGCGCCCGCACCGAAATGATGGTCCATCACGTTGTGCCCCAGCTCGCCCGACGAAGAACCCAGTCCCCCCTCCCACACATCGGTCGCCGAGTTCATCAGCAGCCAGGTCGAATTGAACGACGATGCATTGAGGAAGATGACCTTGGCGGTGTACTGGTAGGTCTGCCCGGTCTCGGCATCGATCACCTCCACGCCGCGCGCACGCTTGCGATCCTTGTCGTAGAGCACTTCCTTGACGATCGAGAACGGCCGCAAGGTCAGGTTGCCGGTCTTCATCGCCGCTGGCAGCGTCGCCGCCTGGGTCGAGAAATAGGCACCGAAGGGACAGCCCAGGATGCACTTGTTGCGGTACTGGCAGTTCACGCGCCCCTGCTCGGGCATCGGCTGGGTGATGTTGGCGGTGCGCGAGTGGATCATGTGCCGCGTTCCGCCGAAGGCCTTCTTGATCCGCGCGGCCACGTCCTTCTCGACGATGTTCAACGGGATCGGCGGCAGGAACTCGCCGTCCGGCAGCACGTCCAGTCCTTCGCGCGTGCCGGCGATGCCGGCGAACCTCTCTACATGGTCGTACCACGGCGCGATGTCGGCATAGCGGATCGGCCAGTCGGTGGCGATGCCATCCTTGAGGTTCGCTTCGAAGTCCAGGTCGGAAAACCGATAGCTCTGCCGGCCCCACATCAGCGAGCGCCCGCCTACGTGGTAGCCACGGAACCAGTCGAAGCGCTTGGTTTCGATGTAGGGTGAGTCCTGCTCGTTGGCCCACATTCCTTCCAGGTTCTCGGCCAGGCCGTAGTCGCGCATCAGCACCGGGAAGGCGGCCTTCATCGCCTGCGTCGGCCGGTTGCGATGCGGGAAGTCCCACGCTTCCTTCATCGCATTGACGTAGTCCTTGACGTGCTCGATGTTGCGCCCGCGTTCCAGCATCAGGACCTTCAGGCCCTTCTCGGTCAGCTCCTTCGCTGCCCAACCGCCACTGATTCCCGAGCCAACAACAATGGCGTCGTAGTGATTATCTGCCATGGTCTCTCACCTGGGTGGATATCGTTTCAGACGTCGCAGAGGCGGATCGCCTCGCGCAATGAGGCAACGGGATCGGGCGCTGCAGGCGTGAATTCCTGCGCCAGATACCCCTTGAAACCGGTGTCGCGGATCGCGCGACAGATGGCCGGATAGTGGAGCTCCTGCTGGTCTCCAATCTCGTTCCGGCCCGGCACGCCTGCAGTGTGGTAATGCTTGAAGCAGGCGTGATGCTTGCCGATGGTGGCGATGATGTCGCCCTCCATGATCTGCATGTGGTAGATGTCGTAGAGCAGGCCGAAGTTGTCCGAGCCGAGCCGCTGGCACAGCTCCACGCCCCAGGCCGAGTGATCGCACAGGTAGTCGTGGTGATCGACCCTGGAGTTCAGTAGCTCCATCACCAGCACCACGCCGCGCTTCTCGGCATGCCCGAGGATGCGCTTGAGGCCCGCCTCGGCATTGGCCATGCCGTCCTGCGGGTCCATGCCGTTGCGATTGCCGGAGAAGCAGATGAGGTTGCGGTAACCGGCATCGGCGACCAGGTCGATGTGCCGCGTGTAGCGCTCCACCAGCGGGTCGTGGAATTCGCGGCCGGCAAAGCCCTTGGTCAGGCCCAGCTCCGCGCCATTGCACATCGAGCTGTAGACGCCGTTCGCCTTCAGCGTGGGCCAGTCTTCCGGGCCGACCAGGTCGATGGCGGCGAAGCCGATGTCCTTCACCGTCGTGCAGAGCTGGGCGACCGACAGCTGCGGGAAGGTCCAGCGTGCGACGGAGTGCTTCAGGTTGCCCTTGAGCGCTGCGGTGGCGGCGAATGCAGGCAACGCTCCCGCAGTACCCAGGGCTACGCCTCCAGCAACCGCCATGCGCAACGCATCACGCCGCGTGAGGCCCGTCGCCGGAGCCGGTCTGATCGAATGGATGGACATCCACCTGCCGGCCTCCCAACCGGTATCAAACGCAACGATTCACAGCAATGCAATCGATTGCACCATAGGGGAGGAAATTGCCTGTTTGCAAGTCGCGGCGCACGAAAACTGATGCTGCGGAGCACAATGCCAACGACATCGCGCAGAAAGAAAAGCCCCGCATTGGCGGGGCTTTCTTTTCTAACCAAATCAGTCGCCTGAGATGAAATCTACTGGTTTTTTGCTCAAGCGAGCGAACAAAATCAGTACTTCTTCAACGCCCCGAGCCTATGCATTGGCCCTTTTCTCGGAAGCATTGAATGATCACTGGGCGTTCGTAGGCTCACGAACCATATCAACCAGTTCCTGGATGTCTTCGTTCTGCATCCGGGTGCACCCCGCCGCCAGGGCCCAGCCCTGCCTCGGAGACGGCGGATTGCAGAACTGCATAGCTCGCGACGGCGAGCGACAGTAGTCAACCAAGCCAAGGCTTCGCGAAACGCGTACGCATCAGCTTTTTCCGATGACCGACTCAGACGCCGTCACAGTCACCACCTGCATTGGCTAGTCGGATAACTTCACGCAGGGAACCCTGGATGTCCGCCACTGAGCTGCAAATGTTCTCGGGCGCCACGTCGAACTTTGCAGGGCCGGCCCGACGCTTGAAAGCAGCAAATTCGGACATGCATTGCCCTGCCAGCTTCTTGGCATCCAGCTTCGACGCGGCCTGAACCACTGAATTGCCCTGCGCAGCGAGGTAGCACTTGTAGTCCTCTGAAAGCGCTCCATCCATACGGAATCGCGACAGTTCAACCAAGTGCAGAGGAGCGGCAGCACTCCTGCTGCCCCCTATCAAGGCGAGACCAAGCTCAGCACCGTCTGCTCCTGCACAAGCATATGGCGTCTGAGAGCACAGTGACTTGCTCTCGGAACTTTTGTGCACCACCAGCGAGGCAAGAATAGAGTGTTCGGCCATCTCAATGTCCGCCGCGAGTCTCTCTGACAGCGGACGGGCAGCTAGCGAGGACCCAAATTGAGCACAAAAGACGAAGCACGAAATCAGTGCGGTGGTTTTCATCGACTCACCAGAAACGTCGGAAAGGCGCGCAAACTGACACATCCTAACTCTCCACTCCTGCTCGGGGGCGAATCAAGAACAGCACTCTCGCGCAAAAACTTGAGAAACTCATCGAAGACAACGCTGCCAGCCAGGCACGGCTCGGAGAGCAACCTAACCAAAGCTTAGAGCTCGTGACGTCGAGCGAAAGTAATCGGTCAATCCAAGGCTTCGCGATTAGCGAACGCTTCAGCTATTCGTCTTCGTCACCTGCAGCCTCAACGCTATTGTTGATGAACTGGAGTGCCTTGCGGTGCTCTTCAAGGACCGTGTCGTGAGCGGGCATTCCAGGACGAGCAACCTTAGAGAAGGCATGAATGACCTCCTTAACTTCCTCGTATCGCTCCAACCGAAGCAAGCAATCCACCAATCCAGACGCGACCAACACATCGTGAGGACGAAGCTTCTCAAGCCCACGAAGTGCCCACAGGGACAACTCAGTATCATCGCTCCGAAACCCAATCCCAACAAGAAACAACCACGCGGCGTCACAAGCAGGTTCGCGCCTTACAAGATTCAAAAGGTGGTAACGCGCGCCATTGTCGTCACCCGCCTCAAGCATCTTGGTAATTTCATTAATATCCATCAAGATCGCTCTGCTTCATTAACTTCTGACACCGATAGGGAACGCACCCAAGCATGCAGCGCGCCAAGTTCCCACCCCAGACGCCCGGCTGATCGAAATCACCCTTAGCGCGCGTGCAGGTAGTCTTACAGCCCTGAATATGGCTTTGGCAATCAGCAATGAAGTCATCGTCATCTCCGTCGGCACACGCAGATCTGATCAATGCAACAGCCATCTGCGACGCTGGGCTATTCGGATTCAGAATACCGTTCGGACCAACCCCCAGCATCTCACCCGCCTTAAGAGCATTCCTAAGGCTATCGCTGTTGAACTTTGGACCAAAATCCCAATTGCCGTTCGGATTGCTGAGGTCGCCCCCATTGTACGCCCCAGCGGCACCCGGGGCGCCCGTGACCACGGGGGGCGGGGGCAGTAAAGGAACTGCCTGCATCCCATCGGGGTCAACTGATGCGAGCGGGTTGCCCTTCACGTAGCCGTAGGTGCTGATTCCCCCCTGCAATCCGAGCGGGTCTGACGTCACGAAGCGGCCACTGGCGGGATCGTAGTCACGCTGAACGTTGTAGTGAAGGCCGCTTTCAGCGTCGTATCGCTGCCCAGGGAAGCGCATCGCGAACTCAAAAAGCGTGCCGTCCTGGTCCGGATCGTCGTTTGGTGCCGTCGCACCGAACGCTTCCCCCTTCAGATCCCAACTCCAAACTGCGACGTCACGGGCTGGGTCAACGACAACGCGAGGGGTGCCCAGATGATCCGGCTGAACGTAGTAGAGCGCGCTACCCTTCAGCAATCCGACTGGCAGGTTGTCCAACCAGATCACCTGCTGACGCGCAATACCCGCCTGGTCGTATTCCCCCAGCCATTGCCCGCGCTCATCGTAAAGACTCAGTGCTGAGGCACCTCCGGCCTTACGGGCTATCTGCTGGCCAAGATCGTTGTAATGGTATTCCGCAGCAACTGTGCCGTTTCGCTTTACCGCACTCAAGCGCCCCATTGCGTTGTAAGCAAACTCGCGCTCCACGCCTTGGATCGAAAGCGTGTTGCCAGCCGCATCGTAGGCACGCGACACGCCCCCGACGCTTTGCAGGCGGTGACTGTCTGACGGATAGACGTAGGCTTGATCAGCTCCATTGACCTTCGCAGACATGCGATTGCCCGTGGCGTCGTAGGAGTAGCTGTCGATGATCGAGCCAGTGGCCGCATCCTTGAAAGCAGTCAATCGGCTCAAGGCGTCGTAGGTCAGCGATACAGACGCTGCCCCAGTCCCGCCGGCGGTGAGGCCGGTCAACTCGCCCACAGCACTGAACGAGAAGGCTGCATTCAGTGCTCCCGAGCCACTGCCGATCAACGCCGACGGACGGTAATCCTGGTCAACGTCTCGCGTCAGTGTACGCCCGTTGCCGTAGGCCCAGCCCGCAGAGGGGCCGAAGGGATGGCGCTTTGCACTGGAAAGTAACACGACACGAGCAGCGCCCGGTCGAGTCACGCCGATCTCGGTGACCATGCCGGCTGCATCTCGCTTGTAGTCCGCTACCGTTCCGTCAGGATAGGTGACAGAACGAAGTCGGCCAGCATTGGTATAGGCATAGCTGACGCCTACGCTCTGCCCCGATGACGTCTGCACCTTGCGCGTCACATTTCCGGCGCGATCGTAGCAATACTGGGTTTTAGCGCCGTCATCCTGCATGGATGAGAGGCGCCCGCTTGCAAACGACTCACCAGCTGAGCAGATGTCCTCGACTTGGTCATACACGTATGACGCAACAATCGCTTGGTCCCCATAAACCTTGCGCACCACGCGCCCCAGGGCATCGTATATGTAGCTGCTAGCCGTGCCATTGGCGTCAACCTGCTTCGCCGGCTGCCCTGCACTGTTGTAACTGGCAGTGGTTGCGCCCGTGTCAGGACTCTGGCGGCTCAACAAGTCACCCAGCCCTGAATAGCCGTAAATGGTCGCCAGGCCTTTGGGATCGACAACCTTGGTGGTCCGGCCTTCGACGTCATACTCGTATCGCGTCTCGACCGCCAACCCGGCAACATCCTGAAGCACCCTGCTGGGCCTTCCATAGGGATCGTAGTCAAACTGTGTCTTGCGCTTCAGGGCATCGGTGATGAGCTGGACGTTGTTCGCCAGGTCATAAGTAAAGTCGGTTGAATTCCCCGCTGCCGTCTTCTGGGACACCAGTTGCCCCAACTTGTTGTAAACGCGAGAGAGCGAACGCTTCAGTCCACCACCTGCGTCGAACACCTCCTCTTTGGTGCGATTGCCTGCCACATCGAGGGTGTAGCGAATGTGGTTGCCGGCCCCGTCATTGATCTGGACGAGACGGTGCGCATCATCGTAGGTGTAGCTGAGGGATACTCCGTCGGGGTCAACAACCGATGCGACATTGCCTGTCGCATCATAGGAAAGGGAGGTCACTCGATCGTTGGTAGACGCAGTTCCGTCCACGCTGCTCCGCTCGGTTATCGAGGTGAGCTTGCCTCGAGTGGAATAGCCAAAATCATGGATCGTGCCGGTCGCGTCTCGAAGGCGGCTGACACGTCCATTTCGGTCGTAGGCCAGCCGTGTCGTCACTTGACCCAAGGCATTGGTCTCGGTCTGAAGGTCACCAGCGCGGTGGCAGGAGCCCCCGAGAACGCCGCAACCCGACTCATCCGCGGTCAGGTAGTAGCTGTACCCGGTAACGTCCTGAACATCGGACCGCGGCCCGTCTTCGGCAAGGACAAGACCGACTTGCGGGCAGTGGGTGGCATCCACCGCCGAGCAGTAGGCGGTGGTCCATTGACGAACCCCAGCGGGTGCATTGGTTGCAGTTCCGCACACATACCCGACCGCAGCCGAATTGGCAGGATCCACCTCGCACCGCGCGACCTCCAGGCCCAACGCGTTGTACTTCCATGAGCTGCTGGAAACGGCCACGCCCGCAGAGTTCTTTACCACCCGACTAAGGGGCGAACGCAGTGCGCTATCCCACGTGGTCGTCGTGGTGCGCTGCTGGGGGGTGTCGGCGGCGTCAACCTGTTCGGCCAGCAACCCGTCTGCCGTGTAAGTGGTCCTTGTAGTGATTCCCTTGAAGTCCGTGACCGACGCCGGGTAGCCGTTCACGTCATAGGTCATGGCCTTGTAGGGTTGGTTGCATTGGTCACCGCAGGCGGCCGAACCGCCCGCGGGCATCAGACGCCCCTTTCCTGTATCCACGAAGCCCAACTTGGAAGTTGCTCCGAGTGGCCCCTTGACAGTTACTGGCAGCGTTCCCTTCCACGTGGAAGCGGCATAGTCCAGGGTTGTGGTATCAACGCCGCCGGCGAACTCCGCGTGATAAGCGCGATGGGTGTAGTCGAATTTGATGGTCTCGTAACGGACGCCTTTCTCATCCACAATCCCTGTGAGGAAGGACGTGCCTGCGACAGTGGGGCTGTTGGCTGTTTCGTTGTAGATGTAGCCCTTGCTTGTGGCGTCCGGATAGGTCACCGAGGCAAGCTGTCCTGCGGGGTTGTAGCCAAATGTTTGCGATGCACCGTCTGGCAACATCATCGTGGTCAATCGCGATGAGGCATCATACTTAAAGCTCAACGTGCGCCCGCTGGCGTCGCCAACGGTCAACAGGAGTCCAGCGACTGGCGCCACGTCCGCCGGCGTGGTTGCGTCCGAATACTGCAAGGACAGAAGCTTCTTGCCAGCAGCGTCGTAGACTTCCTTCAGCAAGCCTGTCGCATCGTAGATTTCGGTTTGGCGGTTCGCCGCCAACTGCAATGCATAGCCGGTGCCCGCCTCTCGATCAACGAGCACGTCTGCGACATCGGCGTCGACAGTCCAGCCGCTTGAGGTTCGAGTGAACCGCTCTGAACTGCCATCCGGCCGAATAGCACGGATGAACGTGTATTCTCCGGCCGCTCCAGTATTGGAAGCTAGCACCTCAAGTCGCCGATCAAACAGGTGGCGCCACTGAGGCCCCAAGGAAGAACCCGGAGCACGGGGAGAACTGTTGTAGAACCGCCGGAACATCAGGCCTGACGGAGATTCGAAGTCGGTTTCCTGCCGGTAAAAGTTGCCGGTAGACGTATTGATCGGATCGCCCTCAAACGGGCTCCCTGGGTCACGGGCATTGGCCTTTGAAGCACTGTCAGCAGCACCACGAGCCCCGGTTCCATCGGTTGCAGAGCCAAGCCCGGCTGAACAGCGTTTCTGACACCCTCCGAAATTCTTCTGAGGCTGTCCAATCAATATCTCGGAAGCAAAAACATTGTCACTTGCACTCCCGTTGACGTAGATCGTCGCCGCCCAGCCATCGTTGCCGTATCGCACGGTAACAACGGGCGGCTTGGTGCACTTAGGGTCCTGTTGGCAAGGGGCTTGGATCTTCCCGACCAGGAAGTTGACCGCAGCGCCGACGCTCTCAAACGAGCCAACCCCGCGGAACGACTGGACCTTATAGGGAGGGCCGTAGTAGGTGGCTGCACTTGCAGTCGATGTACCGCCTAATGCTAGGCAGAAGGAGAGAATTGCGGCAGCCTTGTGGCTGCGCAGGGGCATTGCAAATGCCATTGGTACACACTCCATGTGAAAGACAACTGGCAAGTCCGGCCAAAGGATTCCATCCGACATCAGTCCTTAATGCGCGGAACGAACATCTTGTCCCCCCAACCTTGCTGGGGATGGGCAAATCCTAGAGCAAGCTAATGACAGATTTTGTGCGACAAGACAAGCTTTGGAGAAGCACACCGCAATTGAGCATAGGCCCGCGGTAACCGTGTCCACAGGGTGTGCGACAGCCACGCGCCAGCTCGTTGGGCTTATGCCTGTCCTTCGCACGCCGTATCAAGACCCGACGAAGCCATGCACCAGCGATGGGCTCGAGCAGACGGCTTTCCCGTGCCGCTCTCCATTCTGATTCGCTATGGTGTGTCGCCAGTCATCCATCAACACCCTGCCGCAAGTAGAAGGTTAGATCACGGCTGGATTCTGCCTAACGAAAAAAAGGCCCCCATCCACAACGATGAGGGCCTCTATCAACACTAAAACCGTCAAGTAGGAATCAGAACGGAATATCGTCGTCAGCGAAGTCGTCCATCGGCGGCGCCTGCTGCGGCTGCGGGCGCTGGTTGCCACCCTGGTTGCCGTAACCCCCGCCCTGGTTGCTATAGCCGCCGCCCTGGCCACCACGCTGGCCACCACCGCCGCCACCGTACTCCTGGCGCGGCGCCTGCTGGCGCTGCGGACGATCGCCGCCGTAGTTGCCACCACCACCGCCACCGCCGCCTTCACCGCGGCCGCCCAGCATCTGCATTTCATCGGCGATGATGTCGGTGGAGTACTTCTCCACGCCGTCCTGGCCGGTGTACTTGTCGTAGCGCAGGCTGCCTTCGACGTAGACCGAGCTGCCCTTGCGCAGGTACTCGCCGGCGATCTCGCCGAGCTTGCCGAAGAACACCACGCGGTGCCATTCGGTGCGCTCCTGCTGGTTGCCATCCTTGTCCTTGCGGACGCTGGTGGTGGCCAGGCTGATGCGGGTGATCGCCATGCCGCCCTGGGTGTACTTCACGTCCGGGTCGTTGCCGAGATTGCCGACCAGGATGACTTTGTTGATGCCGCGCGCCATAGGTACCTTCGTCCGTTGTCCAGGGGCAGACCGCCAGTGATAGCACAGCCCCGGGCGGGGTGCAGTACGCTGAGCCGCCCCTGGTGAAATTTGGGGGAATGCGAGAACGACGCATCTTACCATTGCCGCCGCCTTCCGCCCGGTCAGGAGACCCCGACCGCAACGAAGGATCACGCTGATTTCCTTGTCCGGCAATGACTTACCTGTGCCCAGGCCGACGTTAAGAGGGGCATTCGCGTCTGCGCATGGCATCATGCCCGGGCACCTCCCACCTGCCCGCTCCGCCCACACATGACGATCAAAGGCAAAGCCACCTCCCTGGACATCGCCCACCTGGCCGGGGTCTCCCAGCCGACCGTGTCGCGGGCCCTGCGTGGCAGCCCGATGGTCAACGCCGAGACCCGTGAGCGCATCCTGCGCATTGCCCGCGAGCTGAACTACAAGGTCGACAAGAACGCCTCCAGCCTGCGCCTGCGCAACGCCGGCACGCTGGCCCTGCTGTTCTTCGAGGACCCGACCAACGACGACTCGCTGATCAACCCGTTCTTCCACTCGATGCTGGGCTCGATCACCCGCGCCTGCGCCCTGCACGGGCAGGACCTGCTGGTCTCGTTCCAGCAGCTGTCCACCGACTGGCAGGCCGATTACGAGGACAGCAACAAGGCCGACGGCATCATCCTGCTCGGCTACGGCGACTATCACGAATCGCGCGACCGCCTGCAGCGGCTGGTCGAACAGGGCACGCACTTCGTGCGCTGGGGCGCCGCCCTGCCCGGCCAGCCCGGTGTCTCGATCGGCAGCGACAACTTCCAGGGCGGGCATGACATCACCACCCACCTGCTGCAGCAGGGCTGCCGCCGCATCGCCTTCCTCGGCCATGCCTCCAGCCACTACCCCGAATTCCAGGAGCGCTACCGCGGCCACGTCGCGGCTCTGCAGGACCACGGCCTGGCCCCCGAACCGGCGCTGCAGCACGATGCGATCACCACTGAAGCCTCCGGCCAGGAAGCCTGCCAGGCCCTGTTGGCGCGCGGCGAGCCGATCGATGCGATCTGCGCGGCCAGCGACCTGATCGCCATCGGTGCGATGCGCGCCCTGCGCGAGGCCGGGCTGCGGGTGCCGCAGGACGTGGCGGTGACCGGCTTCGACGACATCCCGCTGGCCGCTTCGGTATCCCCCGCGCTGACCACGGTGCAGCAGGACACCAAGCAGGCCGGCCAGCTGCTGGTGGAACGCCTGCTGGCGCTGATCGGCCGGCAGCCGGTGGACAGCCAGAGCATCCCGGTGAAGCTGGTGGTGCGCGAATCATCCCTGCGCGGGTAAGGCGCCGCTGGGCCGGCGCGCTGGCCAACGCACGACGGCGGGATTCTCCCCCCATGACCAACGGCGGATGCGCACGGAGGCGGTAGCGCGGATAACGCGCAGACATTGCCCATGGAAAGGTGTACGTCGCATGCTGAAGATCGATTCGCTGTCCAAGACGTACGCCAACGGCGTGCATGCCCTCAACAACGTCACCCTGGACATCCCGCGGGGCATGTTCGGCCTGCTCGGCCCGAACGGCGCCGGCAAGTCCTCGCTGATGCGCACGCTGTCCACCCTGCAGGAGGCCGACAGCGGCACGGTGACGCTCAGCATTCCGGGCGAGGCGCCGATCGACGTGCTGCGCGACAAGGACGCCGTGCGCCGTCGGCTGGGCTACCTGCCGCAGGATTTCGGCGTGTACCCGAAAGTCAGCGCGCTGGACCTGCTGGAGCATTTCGCAGTGCTCAAGGGCCTGACCCAACGCGCGCAGCGCCGCGAGGTGGTCGATGGGCTGCTGCAGCAGGTGAACCTGTGGGATGCCCGCAAGCGCAAGCTGGGCACCTACTCCGGCGGCATGCGCCAGCGCTTCGGCATTGCCCAGGCGCTGCTGGGCGACCCGCGGCTGGTGATCGTCGACGAGCCCACCGCCGGCCTCGACCCGGAGGAACGCAACCGCTTCCTCAACCTGCTGGCGGCGATCGGCGAGAACGTGGCGGTGATCCTGTCCACCCACATCGTCGAGGACGTGACCGACCTGTGCCCGACGATGGCGATCATGAACAAGGGCCAGGTGCTGCTGACCGGCCGCCCCAGCGAAGCGATCAACGCCCTGCAGCACCAGGTCTGGCGCAAGCAGGTCGATCCTTCGGAGCTGGCCGACCATGAAGCGCGCTACGTGGTGCTGTCGACCCGTCTGGTCGGTGGCCGCCCGGTGATCCATGTGCACAGCGCCAACGACCCCGGCGACGGCTTTGCGGCCGTGGCTCCCGACCTCGAAGACGTGTACTTCCAGCGCCTGCGCCTGCAGGCCCGTGCTCGCGCAGCAGCCTGAGCGGAGCACGCCATGATCCTCGATTTCTTCCGTTTCGAGCTGCGCGAGCAGCTGCGTTCCCCGCTGCTGTGGCTGCTGGCCGGGCTGTTCGCCCTGCTCGCCTTCGCCGCTGCGTCCAGCGACGCCGTACAGATCGGTGGTGGCAGCGGCAACGTGCACAGCAACGCGCCCACCGTGATCGCGCAGATGCTGGGCATCTTCACCCTGCTCGGCATGCTGGTCACCGCCCTGTTCGTCAGCAATGCGCTGCTGCGTGACTTCGAACTGGGCACCGCCGAGCTGATCTTCGCCAGCCCGGTGAAACGCCGCGATTACCTGGCCGGCCGCATCGCCGCCGCCTTGGCTACCGGCCTGCTGTTCTGCCTGCTGGTCGCTTTCGGGCTCTGGCTGGCACCGTTCATGCCCTGGGTGGACGCCGAGCGCATGGGGCCGATCAGCTGGCAGGGCTATGCCTGGAGTTTTGCGGTCATCGTCATTCCCAACCTGTTGTTCACCACCGCGCTGCTGTCATTGCTGGCAGCGGTCACGCGTTCGATCCTGTGGGTCTACATCGGGCTGGTGGCCTACCTGGTGCTGTTCGGCGCCAGCGCGGCGGTGCTGCGCGACATCGACAACACCTGGCTGGCGGTGCTCAGCGAGCCTTTGGGCATGCGCGCCCTGTCGCGCACCATCCGCTACTGGTCCACCGCCGAGCACAACAGCGGCGTTCCCGGCCTGGCGGGCTACCTGCTGGCCAACCGTGCCCTGTGGCTGGGTGTGACGGCGCTGCTGTTCGCCGCCACGTTCGCCCTGTTCCGCACCGAGCGCAGCGGCAGCGGCCGTCGTCGCTGGGGCCGCCGGCAGGCGCAGCCGGTTGCCGACGCCGCCGCCCTCCGGCCCAACCGCACCCCGTTGCCGCGCGTGGTACCGGCATTCAGCGCGACCACCGCGTGGCAACAGTTCCTGCGCCAGGTGCGCTTCGACACGCGCGGCGTCCTGCGCAGCGTGCCGTTCATCGTGCTGCTGGTGCTGGGCCTGGCCAATTTCCTGCCCAACGCGCTGTTCCGGCAGACCCTGTACGGCACCTCGATCTGGCCGGTCACCTCGCAGATGATCATGGGCCTGCAGGGGGCCTTCAGCTGGCTGCTGGTGATCATCGTGCTGTTCTTCGCCGGTGAGCTGGTGTGGAAGGAACGCAGCGCGCGCATCAACGAAGTGACCGATGCCATGCCGGTGCCGAACTGGGTACCGCTGCTGGCCAAGTTCACCGCACTGCTGGCAGTGATCATCTGCTTCCAGGCCGCCGGTGCACTGGCGGCGATGGGCGTGCAGCTGGTCAAGGGCTACACCCACCTGGAGCCGCTGCTGTACCTGCGCAGCCTGGCGCTGGACTCGGTGATCTACATCCTGATGGGGGGCCTGGCACTGGTGCTGCAGGTGCTCACCAACAACAAGTTCGTCGGTTACGCGCTGCTGATCGTGGTGATGATCGGCCAGGGCGTGCTCGGCATGCTGGACTACACGCAGAACCTGTACACCTTCGGTGGCTGGCCCAACGCTCCCTATTCGGACATGAACGGCTACGGCCACTTCCTGCCGGGGCAGCTGGCGTTCCAGGGCTACTGGGCGCTGTTCCTGCTGACCCTGATGTGCCTGGCATCGGCGCTCTGGGTGCGCGGTGTCAGCCAGGGCCTGCGCCAGCGCCTGGCCCTGGCCGGCCGCCGCCTGCGCGGCCCGACCGGCGTCTTCGCCGGACTTGCGGCATTGGCCTTCGCCGGCGTGGGCAGCTGGCTGTACTGGAGCACCAATATCCGCAACGAGTTCATCTCGCCCGACCAGCAGCTGGACCTGCAGGCCCGCTACGAGCGCGAGCTGTCGAAGTACCGCACCCTGCCGCAGCCGCGCATCGTGGCGGTGGACAACCGCGTGGACCTGTTCCCGGAATCGCAGTCGATGGTGATCGATGCGAACTGGACGGTGCGCAATACCCATGCCACGCCGATCCAGGACGTGCATGTCTCGATGGGCGATGACAAGCAGCTGGTCGACGTCGACCTGGGTGGGCAGACGCTGTCGTTGCACGATGCCGATCTCGGCTACCGCATCTACCGCCTGCAGAAGCCGCTGCAGCCGGGCGAAACCCGCAGCGTGCATTTCCGGGTGGTGCAGAAACCCAACGGCATCACCGCCGGGCTGGCGCCGAGCAACATCGTGGACAACGGCACCTTCTTCAACAGCCGCGTGCTGCCCTCGTTCGGCTACAACGAGGGCGCCGAGATCAGCGACCGCAACGAGCGGCGCAAGCGCGGCCTGGGTGAGCCGCGGCGCATGCCCAGGCTGGAGGACGACGCCGCGCGTGCCAACACGTACATTGCCAATGATGCCGACTGGCTCGACTTCCGCACCACGGTCTGCACCGCACCGGACCAGGTGGCGCTGGCCCCGGGCTACCTGCAGCGCGAGACCACGGTCAACGGCCGGCGCTGCTTCAGCTACGCCATGGACCGGCCGATGCTGAACTTCTATGCCTATCTATCGGCACGCTGGGAGGTGCGCAAGGCGAAGTACAAGGACATCCCGATCGAGGTCTACTTCGATCCGGCGCACGGCTACAACGTGGACCGGATGATCGAGGCGGTGCAGAAGTCGCTGGCCTATTACGAGGCGAACTTCACCCCGTACCAGCACCGCCAGGTACGCATCATCGAATTCCCGGGCTATGCCCGCTTCGCGCAGTCGTTCGCCAACACCATCCCCTATTCCGAGGCCATCGGTTTCATCGCCGACCTGCGCGACCCGGACAAGGTGGACTACGTGTTCTACGTGACCGCGCACGAGATCGCGCACCAGTGGTGGGCGCACCAGGTGATCGGCGCCAACGTGCAGGGTGCGACCGTGCTGTCCGAATCGCTGTCGCAGTACTCGGCCTTGATGGTGATGGAGCAGGAATACGGCCGCCAGCACATGCGCCAGTTCCTCAAGCGCGAACTGGATGGCTACCTGTCCGGCCGCGGTGGCGAAGCCATCGAGGAACAGCCGCTGGAACGCGTGGAAAACCAGCAGTACATCCACTACCAGAAGGGTTCGCTGGTGTTCTACCGCCTGCGCGAGGAAATCGGCGAACAGGCGCTGAACCGTGCGTTGAAGCGCTTCCTGCAGGACAAGGGCTACCAGCAGCCGCCGTACACCACCTCACGCGAGCTGCTGGGCTACATCCGCGCCGAGACCCCGGCCGACCGCCAGCAGCTGGTCACCGACCTGTTCGAGAAGATCAGCTTCTACGACAACCGGGTGATGGCCGCCAGCGCCCGCAAACGTGCTGACGGCCGCTACGACGTGACCCTGGACCTGCATGCCGCCAAGCAGTACGCCGATGGCAAGGGCAGGGAGAGCGACGCGAAGATGGATGACTGGGTCGAGATCGGCGTGTTCGCCACCGGGCCGTCGGGCAAGGAACGCGACCAGAAGGTGCTGTACCTGCAGCGCCACCACATCACCAGCGCCGCGCCGAAGATCACGGTGACGGTGGATGAAAAGCCGAACGAAGCAGGCTTCGATCCCTACAACAAGCTGATCGACCGGGTGAGCGATGACAACCGGCGCAAGGTGACGATGTGAAGCAACGGGGCGCCGGCCGATGTGCCGGTGCTCCGCGCGACGCGTGCGGGCTTGGCTTGGCCTTGCTGTAGTGCCGAGCCCTGCCCCGCACACCGTCCACGACAACCGCGAAGGTTCAGCGCACCGGGGCCTTCGGCCCCAGCAACGCCAGCAGCACGAAGACCACGATCGAGGCGACGGTGCCAAGCACCGCCGGCAACCCGAATGCCCACGCCGGACGGCCCTGCTGGCGCGCCCACTGGCCCAGATGCCAGGCCGCCCCCAGGTTGATCAGCCAGGCAATGGCGAACACCGGCCACAGCACCATGCCCACCGCACGCAGAACAGGCATGGACACCAGTGCGGCGACGATGGCCGCGATCAGGAAGACCAGTGCGGAGCGGGAATGGCGTGATCGTGCCGGTGCGTCGGCGGGTGATTCGCTGAATTCCATGGAGAGTGCCTCGATCCCGATGTAGTCCAAAGGGGATCACGTACGGTGCCCGAAGGGAAGCTCTCTGTAGTATCGAGCCGTGCTCGACTGATCCGGCATTGCGCGAACGGCAGCCGAGCATGGGCTTGGCTCTACATGACAATCAACCCTGGGCGAAGTCCTTCAGGATCTCGCCGACGCCGCTGGGCGAGATCTCGAAGCCCAGCGAAGTGCCCGGGTTGATCACCACGCCGTAGCCACCCGGCACGCGGCGCAGCACGTCCAGCATCCGCCAGCGGATCTGGTGTTCGGCCTGCTGGCTGTAGATGCCCACCCGCGACGGATCGGTGAACACGGCCACGTGCAGGGTGCCCTGCTTGTCGAACAGCAGCGGGTCGAAGCCGCTGCCATCGGGGGTCACCAGGTTGCCGGTCAGCAGTACCACCTCGGAGGCGACGAAGGCCTCCATGAAGGCGCGGATCGGCACCGACCCGTCCATCGCCGCCTTCAGCAGGGTTTCGATCGGGGTCTGCGGGGCGAGGTCGGTCATGGCGATACGGCGGGGCGTGAGGGGGGGCCTATTGTGCCGGATATGGTCACCCCGGTAGTGCCGGCCGCTGGCCGGCACCTGAAGGTGCCATGGATTCATGGGTTGCCGGCCAGCGGCCGGCACTACCGCCCCAGACGCACGTCCCGCGCCCGCTGGTCGGCCATCGCCTTGTCCAGCTCGGCCTGCAGCGCCGGCTGCTGCACGGCGGCATCGAGCACGTACACCTTCACCCCGTGCGCCGGCACTTCGGCCTTCAGGGAAGCATCCACCTGCAACGAACCGCCGTCCAGCGCATCACGCCAGCGGCCCGCCTGGACGTACCGCGCCACGGTGAAGGTCTTCGCACTGTCGCCCTTGTTCAGCAGCACCAGCGCGGTCTGCGCCACCTCGCCATGCTGCAGCACGCGGAAGAACACCGCCTCATCACCCTGCAGGCGCTCGTTCACCTGCAGGCCGCGCTGCAGCGCCGGAGTGGCTGCGCGCAGCCGGGCGATACGCTGCAGCGGCGCGAAGATCGGACTCTTCGGCGCAGCATCCACACGCGGCTGGCCGAAGTAAGCGCGATTGCCGGCATGCTCGGCACGGCCACGCATGAAGCCCGTCTCCGAGCCGTAATAGACCACCGGAATGCCGCGCGCGGTGAACAGCCAGTTGTGCGCATCGATGAAGCCGTTGTCACTGGCCTGCAGGCGCGGCATGTCGTGGTTGTCGTAGAAGCTCATCAGCTCGTACGGGTTGGCATACGGCCCCCCCCTCAGGTGCAGCGGCTCGGCCAGGGTTTCAAAGCCCTTGCCGGCGGTGCCGAACGCCTGCTCCAGCGCACCGCGCAACGGGAAGTCGAGCACGCTGACGTTGGCGTTGGCCGGCCAGGTGTGCTCTGCAATGCGCGCGGCATCGTAATCGAACGCTTCGCCGAACATGAACATGCCCGGGTGCTCGGCGCGGATACGCTTGACGAAGGCATGCCACCACGGGTGCGGCAACCAGCCGATGGTGTCGATGCGCAGCGCATCCACGCCCTGAGCGGCCCATTGCAGGTAAGCACCGACCAGGTAGTCCATCACCGCCGGATTGTCCTGGTTGAAGTCGGACAGCTCGGCAAGGTTGCCATCGAAGATCGAGCCGTCCTTGCTGTCGACCGGTCCAATGCTGTTGTAGAACGCGTGCAGCGGGTTGTGCTTCGGATCCAGTTCCTGCGGCGGCAGGTTCTGGTGGTCGGCGATCAGTTTTCCGTCCTTGTCGAAGATCTGCCCGAACTGCGGCTGCCGTGTCGGCATGGTCCAGGCCGGCGAACCGTGGTTGCCTACGATGTCCAGCACCACCTTCAAGCCGGCACCGTGCAGGCCCTTGGTCAACCCGGCGAAATCCAGGTCTTTGCTGGGCAGGTGCTCATCGAGCTTGTAGAAGTTGATGCCCCAGTACCCGTGGTAGCCGGTCTTGCCGCGGTCGGTCAGCGTGCTGGTGCAGCTGATCGGCTTGCTGCCGGTAAAGGCCTCGTCCGGGTTGTCGACGATGGGCGTGATCCACACCGCGCCGAAGCCGAGGTTGCGGATGTACTGCGCATTGTCGAGCACGCCGCGGAAGTCGCCGCCGAGATAGCCGATGTTGCCGTCCACCTTGTCCGGGCAGGGCACCGGAATATCGAAGGTGCGGTGCACGCCGCCCTGGTCACGGTGATCGTTGGACGGATCACCGTTGACGAAGCGGTCGGTGACCACGAAGTACACCGCATCGCTGGCGAACGGTTCGGTGGTGCCCACATAGTCCGGGCGCGGCGCGGCCGCCGCATGGCCGGCCAGCAGCATCAAGGAAACAGCAACAGACAACGCAGCACGCATCACACCACCTCCGGACGGGACGGAACCCACAACACGCACAGGCCGGCAATGAACAGGCTGCAGCCGCCCAGCACCAGCACATGCATCGGCTGGCCGCCCAGCAACGTGCGCAGGGCGAAGCCGAGTGCACTGGCCGCCACCAGCTGCGGGATCACGATGAAGAAATTGAAGATGCCCATGTACACGCCCATCTTCGATGCCGGCACGCTGTCGGACAGCAGTGCATACGGCAGCGAGAGGATGGACGCCCAGGCGAAACCGACGCCGACCATCGACAGCAGCAGCCAGTGCGGGTCGCGGATGAACATCAGCGAGACCAGGCCGGCACCGCCCAGCCACAGGTTGACCAGGTGGCTCCAGCGCAGGCCGATCGCACGCACCATGAGTGGAATCAGCACCGCCGCCAACGCGGCGAACCCGTTGTAGGCGCCAAACAGCACGCCCACCCAGTTGGCGCCCTCGTTGTAGGCCGCCGACTCTGGTTCAGTCGAACCGAAGTGGGCGCCAGCCACCGCGGCGGTGGTGTAGATCCACATCGCAAACAGCGCGAACCACGAGAAGAACTGTACCCACGCCAGGCGACGCATGGTGACCGGCATCGCGCGCAGGTCGCCGACGATGGCGGCCAGCATGTGCGTGGCCGGCAGCGTACGCGCGAGCGCCAGCAGCAGGCCATAGCCGGCACACAGGCCGGCCAGCACGTACAGCATCCGGTCGCCCTGCCGCCAGGTGATCAGCAGCGCCAGCAGTACGCCCAGCCCCAGCCATCCGGCCACCTGCACCCAGGGCGCCGGGCCGCTGATCGGCGCCGCTGCGTGATGTGCCGGAGGTTCGGCGTCATCGAAACCGGCCAGCTCCGCCGGTGAGTATTCGCGGGTGCTGACCACCGTCCAGGTGATTGCCGCCAACAGCACCACCGCGCCGAAGTAGAACGCATAGCGCACGGTATCAGGCACCTCACCTGCGGCGGCCGTATTGGCGACCCCGAAGTGGGCCAGGATGAACGGCAGGAAGCTGGCGACGATGGCGCCCACGCCGATGAAGAAGCTCTGCATGGCATAACCGGCCGGACGCTGGCGCGGCGCCAGCTGGTCGCCGACGAAGGCGCGGAACGGCTCCATCGACACGTTGATCGAGGCATCGAGTACCCACAGCGTGCCGGCGGCGATCCACAACGTCGGCGAGTTCGGCATCACCAGCAGCGCCAGCGTGGTCAGCACCGCTCCGATCATGAAATAAGGACGGCGGCGCCCCCAGCGCGTCCAGGTGCGGTCGGACAGGTAACCGATCACCGGCTGCACCAGCAGGCCGGTCAGCGGCGCGGCGATCCACAGCCCGGGCACCGCGTCGATGTCCGCGCCCAGCGTCTCGAAGATGCGGCTGGCATTGGCGTTCTGCAGGGCGAAGCCGAACTGGATGCCCAGGAAGCCGAAACACATGTTCCAGATCTGCCAGAACGACAGCTGCGGCTTGGCGGTACGATTCATCGTGCGCCCTCTGCCGCGGCCACCGGCGCCACCATCAGCGCCTGCACCTGGGCCTGGTTGAGCACGCCATCGCGTCCGCCCTTGCCCCCGGTGTAGTGCGCGAAGTGCTGCAGCGCGCTCATGTTGAAGCCTTCTTCAAGCGTGACCGTGCATCGGCCCTTGGGCACCGTGAATGTCGCCGAGGTCGAGTCCTGCACGGCCACGCTGTGCGGCAGGGTGACGGTGTGCCGCTGCAACGGCTGGCCCGGGCACTGCAGCACCAGCTGCTTCACCGCAGCGGTGACGCCGGTGTTGATCGGCCCGTTCGGATTGCGGTACTGCAGGCGCAGGCGCACCTGCCCGGCCCTGGCGGAGGTGAACTGCCAGCGCTGCGTACCCTTCAGTCGCTGCTGCGGACCGACGCAGACCATCGGGCTGTGCAGCGATTCAATTGCACCGTCGCGCCGGGTCAGGCTGAGGCAATGCTGCAGGCCATCGTCACCGATGCGTGCCAGGCCATTGCTGGCGGCGAGCGCCCGGCCGTCCTGCCACAGCACCTGGCCGGCAGCGACCACGACATTCCAGCCCCTGCCCTTGCGTTGCACCTGCGGTGCGGCCGGCGTGGCCGGTGCGCGCGCATCTGCGTCGGCCGTCGTCGCCGCGCTGCGTGGCGCGGCTGCGGCGGGCACCAGCTGCACGGTGGTGGTGGCGCCACGGGTCTTCACCTTGCCCGCCACCAGCAGGCCATCACCCACCTGCTTCGGTCGCTCCAGCACATAACGCCTGCCATCGGCCTCCAGGGAGATGCGGCGCTGATTGCCGAACAGTTCGGGCACCAGCACGGCCGGCAGCTTGGGCTGCACGCGGCCATCGTCCTGCACGCCGAACACGCCCTCGACCACCATCGACAGATAGCCGGCCACCGACCACAGCTGGCGTTCGGAGTTGACCACCGGGCCGCTCAGCACGCCCTCGTCAACATGCACCGCCTGGCTGACCAGCTCGTAGTTCTCCATGTTGGAACCGGCCAGCGCGGCGCCCTGCATCAGCGAGCGGATCTCGGCGGCGATGCGCGGTGCATCGTCCAGCTGGCGCGCCGCGCGCAGCGAATAGGCACTGACGAACGGCCAGATCGCGCGGTTGTGGTAGATCGGCTGCTGCGCCTCCTGCGGCCACACCACCGGGCTGCCGGCCGGCCCCATCGGATAGGTGGCCAATGCACGGCGCGCCCGCTCGGGTGGCAGCACTTCGGCCAGGATGCCCAGCGACAGGCCAAGCAGATCGACCTTGGCGTACGGCACCGGGTGCGCGGCCTCGCCGATGTAGCTCATGTACTGGCCGATATCCTCGCGCCAGAAGCGCGCATTGATCTGCTGCGCCAACGCATCGGCCCAGGCCCTGTAGTCGGTCGCGCGGGCATCGCCGTGCTGCCCGGCCAGGCGTTCGGCCAGGCGCAGTGCCTGGTAGTGCAGCACGTTGGTGGACAGTGCGTAGGAATCACCGATGAAACGCACGTCCTCGCGGGTCCAGTCTGGATAGGTCTGCTCGCGCCAGTCCAGGAAGGAGGTCTCGCCGCGGTACAGACCCATCTGCGCGTCGAACACCATCGCGCGGTCCTGCGCCAGCGTGCCCTGCAGCGCCTGCCAGACCTGATCGGCAAACGCTCGGTCCTCCAGCAGGTGGCGTGCCGCCAGGAACCACACCACGCGATCACTGCTGATCGGCCAGCTGCCGCCGGAACCGGTGTCCTGCGCCACGAACAGGCCGGGCGTACGCCCGTCACGGGCTGCCGACAGCTTGAACTGCAGCGACTGCCGGGTGCGCTGCGGGTCCAGCCGCGCCAGCGCCAGGTCGGCGGCGAAGCTGACATCACGGGTCCACACATAGGGCCAGCGTGCACCGGTCTGGAAGCACTCGCACGGGACCGGCCGACCCTCGTCGAACGCCGGATCGCGGATCGCGTCCACGCGGTCCTGGGACATCTCCTGCTGGGCCAGCGCGAACAGGGCATCGAACATCACGCTGCCGGTCTGGCTGCGCATCGGTGCGGCTGCGATCTGCACTGCGCCCTTCGGCGCATGCAGCACGAAGCTGCCCTTGGCAGCGGCTTCGGCGCGCGCATGGCGACCGTCGAATTGCAGGTCGGCCGCCTGCGCGGTCGATCCCAGCGCTGCCCCCAGGGCAGCGGTCAGGCAAATGATCTTCAGCATCGAAGCGGCGGACCGGCTTGCGCCCGTCGGCCTCCCTCCCTCTCTGCACGCGTTGTAGGTCCGCACCGTCGTTGCCGGCGGGCGGGCGCGGCCCCTCCCTCAAGGTGCCTGGGCCCCATGGTAGACGCGGGGCTGTCGGCTGCGTCCAGTTGCATACGTATTCATGGCATCGCGCGGTGGCGCGCCCGCCGCGCTGGCTTATGGTCCGGGTCTGCCAACGGCGCCTTGGGAGGGGAATTGCCGATGTCATCCACTGCTGTACGCGCGGTGTTCGCGCACATGCTCGGCCTGGCCCTGATCGGGTGGGCCACGCTGGTACAGGCCGCGCCACAGGTGGCCAGCGTCGAATCGCCGGGCAAGGTATTGAAGGTCAGTCTGCTGCTGGATAGCGGCACCGCCCGCTACCGTGTCGAGCGCCTGGGCGACACCGTGGTGGAGGATTCGAAGCTCGGCTTCGCCCTGCGCGACGGCCGCCTGGACCGCGATTTCGCCCTGCTTGGCCAGCAGCGGCGCAGCGTCGATGACACCTGGGAGCAGCCGTGGGGCGAGCGCCGGCTCACCCGCAACCACTTCAACGAGCTGACCGTGCAGTTGGCTGAAACCACCGGCAGCAAGCGGCGGCTGGATGTGGTGTTCCGCGTCTACGATGATGGCCTTGGCTTCCGCTATGTGTTCCCTGAACAACCGAACCTGCGCGAAGCCATCATCGATGACGAACTGACCGAGTTCGCCATCGCGCCCGAATCAACCGCCTGGTGGATTCCCGCCGGCGAACCGATCCACTACGAATACCTGTATCAGCGCACGCCGCTGCGCGAAGTGCCGCTGGTGCATACGCCGATGACCCTGCGCAGCCGCGATGGCCTGCATCTGGCGATCCACGAGGCCGCGCTGGTGGACTATGCCGGCATGTGGCTGCGGCGCACCGAGGGGCAGCGCCTGCGCGCGCAGCTGTCGCCCTCGGCCGAAGGCTGGAAGGTACGCCGCACCCTGCCCTTCGCCACGCCGTGGCGCACGCTGCAGATCGCCGATCGTGCCGGTGGCCTGGTCGAATCGGACCTGATCCTCAACCTCAATGAACCCAACGCGCTGGGCGATGTGAGCTGGGTGAAGCCGGCCAAGTACCTGGGCGTGTGGTGGTCGATGCACCTGGACAACGAGAGCTGGGCAACCGGACCGAAGCACGCGGCCACCACCGCCAAGACCAGGAAGGTGATCGACTTCGCGGCCGCGCACGGCTTCCGCGGCGTGCTGGTGGAAGGCTGGAACCCGGGCTGGGATGGCATGTGGGTGGGCAATGGCTACGACTTCGATTTCACCCGCGCCACGCCTGATTTCGACATTGAAGCGCTGACGGCGTATGGCCTGAAGAAGGGCGTGCACCTGATCGGCCATCATGAAACCGGCTGCGCCATCGAGCACTACGAGGACCAGCTGGGTGCCGCGCTGGACCTGTATGCACGGCTGGGCGTGGACCAGTTCAAGACCGGCTACGTCTGCGACGACGGCCAGGTCGACCGCCGCAATCCGGCCGGGGGCCCACTGTGGCGCGAGTGGCACGACGGGCAGTTCATGGCCCGCCACCACCTGAAGGTGGTGCAGGAAGCCGCGCGCCGGCACCTGTCGGTCAACCCGCATGAGCCGATAAAGGATACCGGCCTGCGCCGCACCTATCCCAACTGGATCTCACGCGAAGGCGCGCGCGGCATGGAATACAACGCCTGGGGCCAGCCGCCGAACCCGCCGGAGCATGAGGTCAACCTGGTGTTCACCCGCATGCTGGCCGGGCCAATGGATTACACCCC
Source organism: Stenotrophomonas muris (assembly GCF_052751275.1). Classification (NCBI taxonomy): domain Bacteria; kingdom Pseudomonadati; phylum Pseudomonadota; class Gammaproteobacteria; order Lysobacterales; family Lysobacteraceae; genus Stenotrophomonas; species Stenotrophomonas muris. The sequence continues at coordinate 2,583,653 of NZ_CP199879.1, forward strand.
CGGCATCCTCAGCCTGAAGGGCCGCCACGGCCAGGCCATTCCCAGCACGCTGGCCCGCCAGCTTGCCCTGTACGTGGTGCTGTACAGCCCGATCCAGATGGCCGCGGACCTGCCCGAACACTACCTGCAGCATCGCGAGGCGTTCCGTTTCATCGAGGACGTGGCGGTGGACTGGGAGCAGAGCCGCGTGCTCGATGGCGAAGTGGGTGACTACGTGACGATCGTGCGCCGCGACCGCAACAGCCGCGACTGGTTCCTCGGCAGCATCACCGACGAACACGGCCGCGTGCTGCCGGTACCGCTGGGCTTCCTGGAGCCAGGCGTGCGCTATCGCGCCGAGATCTACCGCGATGGTGAAGGCGCTGATTTCCGCAGCAACCCGTTCGCGTTCGCACGCGAAACCCGCGAGGTGACCAGTGCCGATGCACTGACGCTGGTGCTGGCACCGGGCGGTGGGCAGGCCATTCGCTTCACGCCCATCCACTGAACGTTTTCCTACCTGCGCTCCCGTAGCGCCCGAGCCCATGCTCGGGCGGCGGTGCGTAGCACCGAAACGCAGCCGAGCATGGGCTCGGCTCTACCGAACAAGGCACCTGAAAGCGATTACAACCCTGCAGACGCCATTGAATACGTATGCAGGGTGATTCCCGCGAAGAACGCGCTGCCTACCATAGCGGCGACGACAGCGGCCACCGCGTCGCACGTTCACGGCCCCGCCGGAACGCTCACAAATCGATCTGCAACATTGCCTGGGAGGGGAAAATGTTGAACCACAAGCGCAGCGCGCTGAGCATCGCGCTGGCCGTTGTCCTGGCGCCGACGCTGGCGTCGGCACAGTCCACGCAGAACACCACCACGCCGGCCGGCACCGCCGCCACCAACCTGGATACGGTGCAGGTCACCGGCATCCGCCGCGGCATCGAGAGCGCGATCGCGGTCAAGCAGGACGCCACCTCGGTGGTCGAGGCAATCTCCGCTGAAGACATCGGCAAGCTGCCCGACGTCAGCATCGCCGAATCCATCTCGCGCCTGCCCGGCCTGGCCGCCCAGCGCGTGGCCGGCCGTGCGCAGGTGATCAGCGTGCGCGGCCTGTCGCCGGACTTCGCGACCACCCTGCTCAATGGTCGCGAAGTGGTCAGCACCGGCGACAACCGCGGCGTCGAGTTCGACCAGTACCCGTCCGAGCTGGTCAACGGCGTGACGGTGTACAAGACCCCGGACGCGGCGCTGGTCGGCCAGGGCCTGTCAGGCACCATCGACATGCAGACCGCGCGCCCGCTCAGCTTCGGCGAGCGCGTGATCGCGGTCAGTGGCCGCTACCAGAAGAGCTCGCTGGGCCGCGCCGCCAACACCGATCCGTACGGCAACCGCTTCAGCGCCAGCTACATCGACCAGTTCCTGGACAAGACCCTGGGCATCGCCATCGGCTATGCGCACAGCGACATGCCGATCCAGGAGAACCAGGTCGGCCTGTACGAGCCGTGGACCACCGAGCACACCGACAAGGGCGACCGCCCGGGCGTGGGTGCCGGCACCTACTTCTCCGATGGCATCAAGGCGCTGCGCCGCACCGGCAACAACAAGCGCGACGGCGTGATGGCCACGATCCAGTTCCGCCCGAACAACAGCTGGACCAGCACCTTCGATGCCTTCCACACCGAAGCCGAGCAGATCGACACCGCCAACCAGTTCGAGCTGAACCTCAGCAACTACAACGGCAACTACACCCCGGGCCTGCTGGTCAGCAACCCGCAGGTCAACGCCAACGGCTCGTTCACCGGCGGCACCGCCAGCGGCGTGTATCCGCTGGTGCGCGGCATGTACAACAAGCGCAAGGACAAGATCGATGCGTTCGGCTGGAACAACGAGTTCAACTTCGGCGGCGTCAAGCTGGTCGCCGACCTGAACTACTCCAAGGCCACGCGCGACGAGCTGAACCTGGAAAACAACCTGCAGCTGACCCCGATGCCGCAACTGGATACGGTCGGCGTGTCGATCCGCCAGGACGGCTTCTCGCAGATCACACCGGGCCTGAACTACTCCAACCCCGATGCACTGTTCCTGACCAACACGATCTACGGCTCCGGCTACGGCAAGGTGCCGCAGGTGGAAGACCGCCTGAAGGGCGGCAAGCTGGCTGCCACCATCGCCCTTCCTGATGCCATCGCCTCGTGGGCACCGGACATCGACATCGGCGTGAACTATGCCGACCGCCGCAAGGTGAAGACCCAGTCCGAAGGCAACATCCTGCTCGGCGCACAGGGCGATGCCAACATCGCCTCGGACCTGCAGTACCGTCCGGTGGACCTGGGCTTCGCCGGCCTCGGCACCATCCCGGCCTGGAACGTACCGGCCGCTGTGGGTCGTTACATGACCTTCAACCCGGTCGACAACCTGGACTACCTGATCCCCAAGTCGTGGACGGTCGAAGAGAAGATCACCACCGCCTGGGCGCGCCTGAACATCAACACCGACATCGGTGAAGTGGGCGTGCGCGGCAACATCGGCGTGCAGATGCAGCACACCGACCAGAGCTCGGATTCGCGCTACTGGGACAGCTCGCAGTCAGCCGGCAACAACGTGCAGCCGTATTCGAACGGCCGCACTTACAACGACTGGCTGCCGAGCTTGAACCTGGCCTTCATGTTCCCCCACCAGCAGACGCTGCGCTTCGCCGCCGCCAAGCAGGTCGCGCGCCCGCGCGTGGACCAGATGCGCGCCGGCCTGGAGTTCGGCGTGGATACCGGCACCGGCCGGCCGGGCGGCAGTGGTGGCAATCCGCTGCTGGATCCGTGGCGCGCCACCGCGCTGGACCTGTCCTATGAGAAGTACTTCGGCGAGAAGGCCTACGTGGCTGCCGCGATCTTCTACAAGGACCTGAAGAGCTACGTCTATACCCAATCGGTGGACAACTACGACTTCACCGCGCTGCTGGGCAGCTACGTGCCGCCGCCGGGCATGACCGCGCCGGTGCTGACCACCGGCACCTTCTCCGCGCCGCAGAACGGCAAGGGCGGCACGTTGAAGGGCCTGGAACTGACCGCATCGTTCCCGCTGGACATGCTGACCGACAGCCTGCGTGGCTTCGGCCTGCAGGCCAGCGCGACCTTCAACAAGAGCGACATCACCATCCTGGATCCGGAGAGCGCCTCCAGCGTGGGCAGTGACCCGATCAGCCTGCCGGGCCTGTCCAAGCGCGTGTACAACTTCACTGCCTATTACGAGCGCAGCGGTTTTGAAGCACGCGTCAGCCAGCGCCGGCGGTCGGACTTCATCGGTGAGATCGGCAACTTCAACGGCAACCGCAGCCTGCGCTATGTCGTCGGCGAAAACGTGACCGATGCGCAGGTCAGCTACACCTTCAGCGACAGCAGCGCCCTGCGTGGCCTGACCCTGCTGCTGCAGGGCAGCAACCTGACCAACGAGCCGTACCGCACCTACGCCGGCAGCAAGGACCGCCCGCTGGAGTACATCGAATGGGGCCGCACCTACATGCTGGGCGTGAACTACAAGTTCTGAGGCAGCGCCGGGCCCTGCCCGGCAGCCCCGGACCCGGTAGTGCCGGCCGCTGGCCGGCAACAGGAAACAGGGAGCAGGACCGGAAACCCGCTGCGCAGGCAGCGGGTTTTCCTTTGCGCGGATGCCGGCCGCTGGTCGGCAAGGCCCAGCCACAAAAAAGGGACGGGGCGCTTCGGCCCCGTCCCCGCAAGTACCGCCACCGGAGAAAACGGTCAGCTGCGTCGGGCGCAATACACCGCGCGTGGCGGCAGCTGGAGTTCATTGCCCTGCACCGTGCCCGCATCCGGGCCCGGTACCACCACCTGCTGCCAGTTGCCCGGCGGCAGCGGATGGCTCACCGCTTCGGCCGACAGGTTGAAGGCCAGCAGGAGGGTTTCATCTGCAAGCATACGCTCGAACAGCAGCACGGGCTCGGCGCTTTCAAGAAATCTGATGCTGCCATGCAGGAGGGCCGGCTGGGTATGCCGCCAGGCCAGAAACGCGCGGAACGCCGCCAGCACCGAATGCGGGTCGCGCTCCTGCACGGCGACCGCCGCGGCCCGGTGTTCGGCCGGGATCGGCAGCCAGGGCTGGCCAGTGGTGAAGCCGGCCAGCGGTGCATCGGTCCACGGCAGCGGGGTACGGCAGCCGTCACGGCCCTTGAAATTCGGCCAGAAGGTGATGCCATAGGGGTCCTGCAGGGCCTCGAACGGCACCTCGGCCTCGGCCAGGCCCAGCTCCTCGCCCTGGTACAGGCAGACCGAACCGCGCAGCGAGCACAGCATCGCCACCAGCATCCGCGCCAGGCGCGGGTCGGCGGGGTGGCCGCCCCAGCGGCTGACCGCGCGCTCCACATCGTGGTTGGACACCGCCCAGCACGGCCAGCCTTCGGTCATCGCTGCTTCCAGGCGCGAGACCGTATCGCGGATGTAGGCCGCACTGTAGTCGTCCACCAGCAGCTCGAAGCTGTAGCCCATGTGCAGGCGGCCATCGCGGGTGTACTCGGCCGTGGTGGCCAGCGAGTCTTCCGAAGAGATCTCGCCCAGGCTGACCGCCCCCGGGTATTCGTCCAGCAGCGCGCGCAGGCGCTCCAGGAACGGCAGGTTCTCCGGCTGCGTGTTGTTGTAGTAGTGGTACTGGTAGGCGTACGGGTTGTCCGGGCTGAAGCCGCGCCCCACCCGCTTGTCGGCGGGCTTGGCCGGGTTGTCACGCAGCTGTGCGTCGTGGAAGCAGAAGTTGATCGCATCCAGGCGGAAGCCATCCACGCCGCGGTCGAGCCAGAAGCGCACGTTGTCCAGGGTCGCCTGCTGCACGTCCGGATGATGGAAATTCAGGTCCGGCTGGTCGACCAGGAAGTTGTGCAGGTAGTACTGCTCACGGCGCGGCTCCCACTGCCAGGCGCAGCCGCCGAACAGCGACAGCCAGTTGTTGGGCGGGGTGCCATCCTCGCGCGGGTCGGCCCAGACGTACCAGTCGGCCTTCGGATTGCTGCGGTCCTGGCGGCTCTCGCGGAACCACGCATGCTCGATCGAGGTGTGGCTCAGCACCTGGTCGATCATCACCTTCAGGCCCAGGCCGTGGGCCTTGGCCAACAGGCGGTCAAAGTCGTCCAGGCTGCCGAACAGCGGGTCGACATCGCGGTAATCGGCGATGTCGTAGCCGAAGTCGGCCATCGGCGACCTGAAGAACGGCGAGATCCAGATCGCATCCACGCCCAGCGCGGCAATGTGGTCCAGGCGCTGGATGATGCCGGGCAGATCGCCCACGCCATCGCCGTTGGCATCAAGGTAACTGCGCGGGTAGATCTGGTAGATGACGGCTCCGCGCCACCATGGATAGTGCGACATCGACAGCCCCCCTCCGGGCATGCGGGACCCGCCGGCAGCGGGCCGAAATCCTGATCCGGCAAGCTTAGCGGCGGGCTCCCAGGCATGGCGCAACCTGCATACGTATTCACGCGGAGGGCCGCGCAGGCCGGGCTGGAATTGCCGCTCGGGCCGGTTTGCGCCCGAATTCACGGCCAGCGCCTATAATCGGTGGTGAGCCTGAAAGCCTGATCGCATGACCATCACCGAAGACACCCGTCCCGCCCTGGGCCTGCCCCAGATCCAGTCGCTTGCCGCGGCCGACATGGCCGCCGTCGACGCCCTGATCCGGCGCCGGCTGTCCTCGGACGTCGTGCTGATCAACCAGATCGCTGACCACATCATTTCCGCCGGCGGCAAACGCCTGCGCCCGATGCTGGTGATGCTGGCCGGCCATGCGGTCGGCCAGGCCGGCCCGGAGCACCACCAGCTGGCGGCGATCATCGAGTTCATCCACACCTCCACCCTGCTGCACGACGACGTGGTGGACGAATCCAGCCTGCGCCGTGGCCGCAGCACCGCCAACGCACTGTGGGGCAACGCGCCCAGCGTGCTGGTCGGCGACTTCCTGTACTCGCGCAGCTTCCAGCTGATGGTCGAGCTGGAGCGCATGCCGGTGATGCAGATCCTGGCCGACGCCACCAACCGCATCGCCGAGGGTGAAGTGCTGCAGCTGCTGCACGTACACAACCCGGACACCGACGAAGCCGCCTACCTGCGCGTGATCGAGCGCAAGACCGCGGTGCTGTTCGCCGCCGGCACCCGCCTGGGCGCGCTGGCCAGCGGCGTGGATGAAGCGACCCAGCAGGCCCTGTTCGACTACGGCATGCACCTGGGCTACGCGTTCCAGATCGCCGACGACGTGCTGGACTACTCGGCCAACGCCGAGGAGCTGGGCAAGAACCTGGGCGACGACCTCGCCGAGGGCAAGGCCACGCTGCCGCTGATCCACGCGATGGCCCACTCCGACGACATCACCCGCGAGCGCCTGCGCACCATCGTGCAGGACGGTGACGCCTCGGCGATGCCGGAAGTGCTGGCCGCGATCCGTGCCACCGGCGGCCTGGAGTACAGCCGCGCGCGTGCAGAGGAATATGCCCAAGCCGCCGAGCGCGCGCTCGACGGCCTGGGCGACAACGATGCCGTGGCCGCCCTGCGCGGCCTGGCCCGCTACGCGGTGCAGCGCTCGCATTGACCGGCTGAGGTGTGCCGACCAACGGTCGGCACCCACCAAACCGGCATTCCGGTGGGTGCCGAGCGTTGGTCGGCACTGAAGCATCGGTAGTGCCGGCCGCTGGCCGGCATTCCCGATGACATCCGCAGCATCATGAGGTTGCCGGCCAGCGGCCGGCACTACCACTGCACGAATCAACGTTTCTCGAAGCGTTCCTCGAAGAACTCATCCAGCGCCTTCCACGCGCGCTTCGCCGCCCGCTCGTTGTACTGGCAGCCCGGCGGACTGTTGGCATCGCGCTCGGCGAAGCAGTGCACCGCACCGCTGTAGTTGGTGAATTCCCACTCGACCTTGGCCGCGTCCATTTCCTTCTGGAAGCCAGCGATGTCCTCGGCAGTCACGCTCCTGTCGTCTGCGCCGTTGAGCACCAGCACCGACGGATGGCTGCCACCGGCCTGCGCCGGCAGCGGTGAACCCAACCCACCGTGCAGGCTGACCACACCGGCCAGCGGCGCACCGGCACGGGCCAGTTCCAGCACCGTGGTGCCGCCGAAACAGAAGCCCACCGCGCCGATCCGGCCGGCATCGAGCGGCACCTTGCCCGCCTGCGCCCTGAGCACGTTCACCGCCTCCAGCGCACGTGCGCGCAGCAGCGGCCTGTCATTGCGCAGCTTGGTTGCCACCGGCCCGGCCTCTGCATCGGTCTTCGGCCGCACGCCCTTGCCGTACACATCGGCCACCAGCACCACGTAGTCATCGCCGGCCAGCTGCTTGGCCTTTTCGACCGCCGATTCGTTCACGCCCTTCCAGTTCGGCACCATCACCAGGCCCGGGCGCTTGTCGTTGTCGCCGTCGTCATAGACCAGCACGCCACTGAAGGTCGTGCCCTGGTGTTTCCATTCCACCGGCTGGGTCTTCATCGCCGCCCACGCCGGCATCGCCGCCAGCCCCAGGATCACCGCCACACCGCATCGCCAACGATTCATGCGTCTGCTCCGCAAGAAAAAGGGGACGGAGGGGATTAAGCCGCATTTGCCCCTCCCGCGTCGCATTCTGCATTGGCGACGTGACGCAGGTGTGGTTGGATACGACTTAATCCCCTCCGTCCCCTTTTTCCGTATGAACGTTGTTGACCGCTTTCTGTCTGGCCTGAACCCGCGCCTGCCTGCTGACGACGCCTCGCAATGGATCCACGTCCAGGGCGCCAGCGCCGAAGACCTGCAGCGCCTGCGCACGCAGTGGCCGCAGGTGCCGGACAGCCTGGTCGAACTGCTGTCGCGCGTGGATGGCACCCACTTCCGCGAATACCCCGGCGGCGAGGTCTGCGTGCTGATGCTCGGCTCGGACGTTGAGGACGGCGGCTATCCGTACTACCTGCGGTCGGTCGCACAGATCTTCGAAGACCAGCAGCAGTGGGACGACAGCATCCGTTCGATCTACGAAGAGTGGCTGGATGACGAACCGGAGATCCTGGGTGAGGGCATCGACGCCGATCTGCCGATGAACCGCCGCCTGTGCTTCTCGCACTGCATGAACAACGGCGGCACCTCGATGCTGTACCTGGATTTCGATCCCGCGCCGGGCGGCACGGTCGGCCAGGTGGTGCGCTACCTGCACGATCCGGACAGCTACGCGGTGATCGCGCCCAGCTTCGACGCCTACCTGCAGCAGCTGATTGACGGCGATTACGCGTTCATCGACGAAGATCTGTAGATCCACGCCATGCGTGGATAGCTGCACAGGATCCCGCCGGGGTCAGAGCCCTTTCCTGCGGAAAGGGATCCGACCCCTTACCCGATACCCAGCCCCGGAATCGCGCTGATGCTGTCCGGATCGAACCCGGCCAGCGCGGCGAAATGACGGCCACGCGCCACGTAGTCGCGGTACGCACCAAAGCTCGGTGCACCCGGCGACAGCAGCACCACCCCGCCCTGTTCGCCCAGCGCGGCGCGCGCCAAGGCCATCGCCTCGGCGAGATCGCCCGCCGCATGCAGGCCGAAGCGACCGGCGTCGGCCAACGGCTGCAGCATCGCGTGGATGCGCGGGCCGTTGCTGCCCATGGTCACGATCTCCACCGGCGGCACATCGTGCGCCATGTGCTGCATGAAATCGGTCCAGTCCAGGCCACGGTCATGCCCCCCCACCAGCAGCGCGATGCGCTGGCCGGCGAAGCACTCCAGCGCGGCCAGGCTGGCATGCGGCGTGGTGCTGATCGAATCGTTGACGTAGGTCAGGCCATCGGCCACGCCGATGCGCTGCAGGCGGTTGGGCAGCGGACGGAAGTCCTGCACCGCCGGTGCCAGCGCTACGGCATCCAGCCCCAGCGCTTCCAGCGCGGCCAGCACCGCGCACAGGTTGCCGCGGTTGTGGCGGCCTGGCAGCGGCGTGTTGCAGGTATCAAACACGGCCTGCTCACCGCGATGCACGATGTCGCCGCGCATGTGCCAGCCCTGCGGCTGGTTGAACCAGACCACTTCGCTGTCGGGCAGCGACAGCGCGGCCAGGTGCGGATCGGCGGCGTTGAGCACAGCGATGCGCGGTGCAGCTTCAGTCACCAGCCGCAGCTTGTCTTCGATGTAACGCTGTTCGCTGCCGTGCCAGTCAAGGTGTTCCGGAAACAGGTTCAGCACCACCGCCACCTGCGGGCGGGCGCCACTGCGTGCCACCTCACCGGTCTGGTAGCTGGACAGTTCCACCGCCCAGTACTCCGGCGCGGGCTGCGGATCCAGCACTTCCAGCAGCGGCAGGCCGATGTTGCCGACCAGGCCGGTGCGATGGCCGGCGGCACGCAGCAGGTGCGCAACCAGCGCGGTGGTGGTGCTCTTGCCCTTGGTACCGGTCACGCACACGGTGTCGTGCACGATGCCATCGTCGGCCGCGTGTTCGGCGAACCAAAGCGCGGTGCCACCGATGAAGCTGGTGCCCTGCCCTGCAGCCGCCAGCGCGATCGGCTGGTACGGGCTGATGCCGGGCGATTTGATCACCACGTCGAACGCGGCCAGCGCTTCAGCGGAAGGCTCGCCACGCACGTCCAGCGCGCCCTCCGTTTCCGCACGCGCCGCCTCGACCTCGGACACCGGGCAGAACAGGCTCAATGCCAGCGTGGGCAGGCGCGCGCGCAGCACCGCAAACGCGGCGCGGCCCTCACGGCCCCAGCCCCACAGCGCGACGCGCTTTCCTTCAAGCTTCGAAATCTTCACGCACCCGTTCCCACAGCGCAGCTGGAACACGGTGCTCGCCCTGCAGCTGCAGCAGCGGTGCCAGTTCCAGTTCGGCGGCATCCAGCTGCGGCTGGATCTCGTTGCAGAAGCGCTTCACCAGCACGTCTTCCTTCCACTCCGGGCGCTGTGCCAGGGTCGCCATCGCCGCACGCGATTCGCGGCCTTCGCCCACGCACTCGAACGGCTTGTGGTCCTGGAATTCCAGCAGCGCATCGAAGCCACCGGCCTGCTCGGCATCGTCCAGCAGGTTGCGGCCGAAGATGCGCACCAGGCGCGTCTTGGGCATGAACGGGGCCAGCGCCAGGAACACGAAATGGCATTTCGGGCAGACGCCGCACCAGCGGTTCACCGGGCGCTCGCCGAGGATGTGGAAGTTGCGGTTGCAACTGGAGAAATGCGCGTCGTAGAAGTCACTCTTGGCGAACTGGCGGGCCACCGCCAGCTCGGACATCGGGCGCAGCAGCGAGTAGTACTGCAGGTCCGCCGCCACGTACTTCTGCACATGGCTACCGAAGGCCTGCTCGCAGGCCCACCCCTTGGACCACTGGTGGTTCACTTCGCCGGTGCCTGGAATCTGGCTGCCGTAGCTGGCCGAGCGCTCGTTGGAGAACACAACCTGGTCCACGCCGTGCAGCAACGCGGCCAGCACCATGATCGCCGAGTTCACCACCGTCACCGGGATATGGCCGTTCCAGGCGCCCTGGCGGTTCAACTCGAACAGTTCCGGTGCCAGCGTGCGGCCCAGGTTCAAGGTCGGCAGGCCAGTGCGCTCGGCGCACGCACGGATCAGCTGCGAGCCACCGATCCAGGTCACGGTCTCGTCCACGCCGGCACGGCGCAGCGCTTCGATGCTGACCAGCGAATCCTTGCCGCCGCCGATGGCCACCAGCGCGTGCGGCTGCAGGCCCAGCGCCGGCGCCTGCGCAGCTACGCCCTGCACCGGCAACCGGAAGCGGCCGCGCAGGTTCAGGCCGTTGCGGTAGGCGAATTCGCCCAGGCCGTTGAGGTAAATGGTCTCCACCAGCGCGGCGGTATCGGCATCGATGCTGTAGCTGTCGATGCTGACCGTATCCGGTACGCCGGCCTTGTAGTAGCTGACACCGGCGATCAGGTGCAGCAGCTGCAGCGCGCGCTGCACGGCGGCGCTACGCGCTTCGTCCAGCACGAACGGGGCGCCGGGCACGGTGATGGTTTCCACCATCTCCGGGCCGTCATCAAAGGCGTAGACCAGCCTGGCCACGCCGGTATCCGCGGCGAATTCGCAGCGGACGAAGCGGAAGCGGGAAACCTGGTGTTTGTCGAAAGCAGTCATGGTGTATCCGGTCAGGCACGGGCCCGCGCGATGGCGCGGGGCGTGTCGGTGGGCGGGTGCAGGGCGCGCGCGGTGGTCATTCGATCACGTCTTCGCGCGGCAGCATCCGCTGGTTGTAGGTGTTGGCCATCACATAGCCGTACGCGCCGGCGTCGGCGATCAGCATCACGTCGTCCGGCGCAGTTGACACCGGCAGCTTGCGGCGCTTGCCGAACACATCGCTGGATTCGCAGATCGGGCCGACCACATCGAACGCCGCTTCGGCATAACCACCCTGGCGGCTGAGATTCTCGATGTCGTGCCAGGCGTCGTACAGGGCCGGGCGCATCAGCGTGTTCATGCCGGCATCCAGGCCCACGCGGCGCACGCCGTCCTTTTCCACCACCTGGGTGGCATGGGTCAGCAGCACGCCCGATTCGGCCACCAGGTAGCGGCCCGGCTCGATCGCCAGGCGGAATGCCGGGTGCAGCGCCTTGACCTCGGCCAGGCCCTCGGCCCAGGCGTCCAGGTCGAACGGCTCGTCTTCGTCGCTGTACGGAATCGGCAGGCCGCCACCGATGTCGATGGTGTGCACGCTGCCGATGCGGCGGGCGAAGCCGGCCAGCTCATCGCACATCAGGCGCCAGTGCTGCGCGGTTTCCACGCCACTGCCCAGGTGCGCATGCAGGCCGACCACGCGGCTGCCCAGCTCGGAGGCCGCGCGCACGAACTCGTCCACGCGGGCGATCGGCAGGCCGAACTTGGACTCCTTGCCGCCGGTGCGGACCTTGGCATGGTGGCCTTCGCCACGCCCCAGGTCGACGCGCAGCCACAGCTCGCGGTTGCGGAACAGGTCCGGCCAGCGTTGCAGCGCTTCGACGTTGTCGACGGTGACGGTCACGCCAAGGGCGAACGCCGCCTCGTACTCGCTGCGCGGGCAGAAGCTGGGAGTGAACAGCACGCGCCGCGGCGACAGCTCCGGCAGGTGCTGGAACACATGCTTCAGCTCGCCGTACGAGACGCACTCCAGCCCGAAGCCCTCGGCTTCCAGCAGCTGCAGGATGGCCGGGTGGCTGTTGGCCTTGATCGCGTAGTAACGCTGGTCGATCGGCTTGATCGCGGCCAGCGCGCGGGCGCGGGCGCGCACCGTCGGCAGGTGGTAGACATAGCGCGGCGTACCGGCATCGGCCAGCTGCAGCAGGTGCGCACGCTGGCCGCGCCACCACGGCGTGCCGCGCGGGCGCACGGTGCCGGCAATCTCGCGCCAGCGCGGGCCGAACACTTCGGTTTCTTCCACCGGCATCGCACCGCTGTCGATCAGCTCGGCATGCAGGATCGGCAGCAGGCCATCGGCATCGGCCTCGTCGATGACGAAGGTCAGGTTCAGGTCGTTGGACGACTGCGAAATCATGTGCACGCGCTCGCGGCCGAAGGTGGCCCACACGTCCGACAGCTTGTGCAGCAGAGAACGCATGCCACGGCCGACCAGGGTGATCGCCGCGCACGGCACGATCACCTTCACCTTGCAGATCTGCGACAGGTCGGCCGACAGCGCGGCCAGCACATCGGTGTTGACCAGGTTCTCGGACGGGTCCAGCGACACGGTGACGTTGGTCTCGGCCGAACCGATCAGGTCCACCGACAGGCCATGCTTCTTGAACAGGTTGAACACATCGGCCAGGAAGCCGACCTGCTGCCACATGCCGATGCCTTCCATCGACACCAGCACGATGCCGTTGCGGCGGCTGATCGCCTTGACGCCTGGTACCGGTGCAGCACTGCCGTCAATGCTGGTGCCCGGCAGTTCCGGACGCTCGGTATCGAGGATGGCCATCGGCACGCCTGCATCGCGGCACGGCTTGATCGAGCGCGGATGCAGCACCTTGGCACCAGTGGTGGCGATTTCCTGCGCCTCGTAGTAGTCCAGGCGGGTCAGCAGGCGCGCGTCCGGCACATCCTTCGGGTTGGCACTGAACATGCCCGGCACATCGGTCCAGATTTCCACGCGGCTGGCGCCGAGCAGCGCGCCGAAGTACGCCGCCGAGGTATCCGAGCCACCACGGCCGAGGATGGCGGTACCGCCATCGGCATGCCGCGAGATGAAACCCTGGGTGATCAGCAGGCGGGTCGGCTGCGCGCGGAAGCGCTGCATCCACTCCGCGTCGGCACGCCACTGGCAGTTCACCGACAGGCGCTGTGACCAGTCGCTCTGGTTCGGCTGCGGCGGCATCGCGTCCAGCCACTGGCGGGCATCCATCCAGCCCATGTCCAGGCCCGAGGCGTGCAGGTAGGCCGCGCCCAGCGTGGACGACAACAGTTCGCCCTGGCCCAGCACTTCGGCCTGCCACTGCAGCGGACGGGTGGCCGCACGCGGGTCGTCGAGCAGGCCCTGCAGTGCCGCCAGGCGCTCGGCCAGTACTTCGCGGCCCAGGCCCAGTTCGGCCAGGAAGCCTTCATGGCGTTCGACCAGCGCGGCCACGCGATCACGGCTGTCCGGCGCGCCATCGGCGATCGCGGTCAGCTCGTTGGTGACCCCGGACAGCGCCGACACCACCACCAGCACGCGCGAGCCGGTCTCTTCCGCGCGTTTTTTCGCCAGCTTCCCGATCGTGTCCCAGCGGTGACGACGCGACACCGAGGTGCCGCCGAACTTCAGTACGATCCAACGATCGACAAGGGGGGAAGCTGACATGGATTGGCTATGTAGAATGTGGGGAAGCCGCCCTCGGGGGCGGAACCTTTGATTCTAAGCGCAATATCCCCGTAGATGGCCCTCCTCCGTTACCTGCAGCTCGATGTCTTCGCCTCCCGCCCCGGAACCGGGAATCCACTGGGTGCCCTGCTGGACGCCGATGCGCTCTCCGGCGAGCAGATGCAGGCCCTGGCCGCCTGGCTGAACCTGTCCGAGACGGTATTCTTCCTGCGCCCCAGCGCGCCCGGCGCCGACTACCACATCCGCATCTTCACCCCGACCCGAGAGCTGGCGTTCGCCGGCCACCCGAGCGTCGGCGCGGCCTGGGCGGCGGTGAGCTGCGGCCTGGCCCAGCCTCGCGACGGCGCCCTGCTGCAGCAGTGCGCGGCGGGGGTGCTGCCCGTGCGGGTGAGCGGCCCGGCCGAGGCACTCCAGATCCAGCTGGCCAGCCCACCGGCGCGGCAACTGGCGACTGGCGCAGATGCGGCACCCGAAACACTGCTGGCCCTCGCCGCCAACGGGCACGTGCCCGAACTCTGGGACAACGGCGCGCGCTGGTGGCTGCTGCCGCTGCGCGATGCCGCCGCTGTGCGCGGCCTGGCGCCGGACATGGCCGCCCTGCGCGACTGGAGCCTTGCCACCGAGGCCACCGGCGTGGCCGTATTCGCCGACGAAGCCGGTACCGACCACACCCGCGTGGTGCGCGCATTCTGCCCCGCCGATGCGGCCAGCGTGCCGGAAGATCCGGTCACCGGCAGCGCCAATGCCCTGATCGCTGCCTGGCTGCGGCAGCGCAACGCCCTGCCCGGCCGCGAGGGCCACTACGTGGCCAGCCAGGGCCGCGAAGTCGGCCGCGATGGCCACGTGCAGGTGCAGGTCGACGCGCAGGGCACGGTCTGGATCGGCGGCCAGGTGCAGCCGGTCATCGACGGCCACCTTCGCTGGTAGCGCACGAAAAAAGGGGACGGAGGGAATTAAGTCGCTTATGGCACTTGGGGCACAAGCGACTTAATTCCCTCCGTCCCCTTTTTTGTGCCCCGCGCTACGCTATGCCGCCTGTTTACTGGAGTCCTGCCTGATGTCCACCCGCCGTTTCCTGCAGCTGGATGTGTTCTCCCCGCGCGCCGGTGCCGGCAATCCGCTGGCCGTGGTGCTTGATGCCGAAGGCCTGGACGATGCCAGCATGCAGGCCATTGCGCGCTGGACGCGCCTGCCCGAGACCACCTTCGTGTTCCCGCCGCAGGTCGCAGGCGCCAGCTACCGGCTGCGCATGTTCAGCCCGCAGAAGGAGGTCCCGTTCGCCGGCCATCCCAGCGTCGGCACCGCGCATGCGGTGCTGCAGGCGGGCCTGGCCGCGCCAGTCGACGGCGTGCTCGTGCAGGACGGCATCGCCGGTGCGCTGCCGCTGCGCGTGAGCGGCGAGGGCGCGCAGCAGCGCATTGCCATCCGCACCCCGCGCGCGCAGCTGGCGGAGATCGCCGAGGCCACCGACCCGCGCCTGCAGGCGGCGCTGAAGGATTGGCCGCTGGGCTCGCTGCCGCCGGCGCGCATGCAGGGCGGGCGCAGCTGGTGGGTGGTGCAGGTGGCCGATGAAGCGGCACTGCGCGCACTGCGCCCGGACTGGGACGCGGTCGCGGCTCTGGCCGAATCCACCGACAGCATGGGCGTGTTTGCCTACGCCTTCAGCGATGGCGGCGAAGGCTTCGATCTTGCAGTACGTGCCTTCGTCGGCAATGGCCGCCGCTTCGAGGACGCCGCCTCCGGCGCGGCTAATGCCGTGCTGGCCGCGTGGCTGGACCTGCGCGATGCGCTGCCCCGAGGCCGTGCACCGTTCGAAGTCAGCCAGGGCCGCGAAGTCGGCCATGACGCGCGCCTGACCCTGCGGGTCGATGAAGACGGCGAGGTCTGGTCGGGCGGGCAGGTGCAGACGGTGATTACCGGCACCCTTGATTGGTGATCGCGCTTGGCGGGTGGTAGAGCCGAAGGCAGCGGCAGGAGCCGCTGCCAACGTCGGACGCGACGGCCCGGAGGGTGGGGACCAGGAAGGCCGCCATAACGCTGGCCGGCTGCTACATGGACCCCGGCATCATGCGGTTGCCGGCCCGCGGCCGGCACTACCGTGGCTCAGCCCAGTTCGGCTTCCAGGCTGATCGGCACCGCGCTCAGCGCCTTGGACACCGGGCAGTTCTGCTTGGCGTCATCGGCAATGGCACGGAACTGTGCGGCGTCGATGCCCGGCACCACGGCCTTCACCTTCAGCCGGATCTGCGACAGCTGCGGGCCGCCCTCCAGGGACAGATCGACCTTGGCCTCGGTGTCCAGCGAGGTCGGGGTGAAGCCGGCCTCACCAAGCTTGGCCGACAGCGCCATGGTGAAACAGCCGGCGTGCGCGGCGGCGATCAGCTCCTCCGGATTGGTGCCCTTCTCGTCGCCGAAGCGGCTGTTGAAACCGTAGCGGGTCTTGTCCAGCAGCCCGCTCTGCGGCGTGCTCAGCTGTCCCTTGCCCGACTTCAGATCGCCTTCCCAGTGCGCGGTGGCGTTTCGCGAGATTCCCATGTGCTGCTCCTGCGTGGCGGTGATGAACGGCCACTCTCGCACGGGACGCGTTAGCCCTGCGTCGCTCCGCCGCATGCCGCACGTCCGCCGGACATCGGACAGCTGGTCACTTCTTCGCCAGACTGACGCGGACTTTTCCCTTGTTTTCAGTGGTTTCGCACATTCCAGCAACGGGCAGGCAGCAGCCATCGCGCACGCTGCAGCGCCCCCGTCCCCCACCGCCGGCCATGTACTGAATCGGCCTGGATATGAAAAAACATGCACTTTCCGCGCTTCGGGCTATTGGCGGCGCCCGAGAGTTGCCCTACATTGCGCTTGCCGACGGGGTTCGGCGCCGACCACACAACCAACCGTTCACGGAACAGGAAACCATGGCAAAGACCGCTAAGAAGGCTGCCCCGAAGAAGGCAGTGAAGAAAGTCGCGACGAAGGCAGCCGCCAAGCCGGCCGCTCCGAAGCCGATCAAGGAAGTGCTGACCAAGTCCGGCCTGGTTGCACACATCGCTGAAGCCTCCGGCGTCATCGCCAAGGACGTCCGCGCTGTGCTGGCCTCGCTGGAAAGCGCCGTCGCCTCCTCGGTGCACAAGAAGGGCGCTGGCTCGTTCACCCTGCCGGGCCTGCTGAAGATCACCACCGTCAATGTGCCGGCCAAGCCGAAGCGCAAGGGCATCAACCCGTTCACCAAGGAAGAGCAGTGGTTCGCTGCCAAGCCGGCCACCACCAAGCTGAAGGTGCGTCCGCTGAAGAAGCTGAAGGACGCCGCGCTGTAAGCGCGCGCCCCAACGCGGATTCCGACGGGACGGCTCTGGCCGTCCCGTTTTTTTTGTCCGCACCACACCCCGCAACACAGCGTTGCCGCGGCCCCGGCAATCCCCGTACAGGCCCGCCAGCATTGGCTGCCGGTGCTCCGCAAAGGGCGCGGAACGTACCGGGTGGAACACTGCGTGCAGCGCCGGCCGTCGCCGCCAGCCGTGGCCTTGCCTATGGTGGGCACATCCTCCACAGCTACGGCGAGCACACCCTCATGGCCAGCCCCTCCACCCGCTACCGGATCTCGGTAACCCCGATCGAAAAGGACGGGCTGCAGTGCACCGGGCGCTGCACCATCGAACTGGAACACCGCGCCGGCCGCGACCTGATGCGCCTGCTGGAAGCGGCCCCGCGTACCGCCGGCATCAGTGGCGACGAGCGCGCGACCCTGGTGATCGCCACCCAGCTGCTGCGCGACATCGTGCAACGCCACGCCGAGACCGACGGCCACGCACTGGCCGCCATCGCCGGTCAGGTCCTGCCGGCGCTGGACGCGCTGGAGCAGCTGCCCTCCTCCCGCTGATAGCGGCGCAACCGATACACTGCCGCCCTCCAGGTTGCCTCGGGGAGGAGGCGGGCATGCGCAGGATCCTGTTCCTGATCGCACCACTGGTGCTGCTGGGTTGTTCACGCCCGGCGGCACAGACGAATGATCACATCACGGCAGCGTCCGCTCCCGTCGCCGCAGCAGCGGACACCGGTACCGGCCCCGGTCCCGCAGCATTGCAGGCGAGCGATATGACGCTGCTGTCCGCCGTCGACGACGGCGCAGAGCCGCCGTCGACGATGCTCAACCGCTACGTCGCCGCACTGCTCAACCGCGACCGCGCCGCCAGCGATGCTGCCTGGACGATCCCACCCGGCGACCCGCGGCATGCAGACGACGCCGCGCTGCGGCAGCTGCAGGACCTGCGCACGCTGCGCCTGCACAGCGATACCCCGATCGCCCGAGATGACCGGCAGCCACCGCGGCTGCTTGAAGTCCCTGTGCAGATCCGTGCGGTCACCGCCAATGGCACGTTCCGCTTCGGCGGCTGGTACCGCGTGCAGCCCAGCAGCGACGGCAGCGCCTGGCAGATCCAGTCGGCACAGCTGCGTCCAACGCTGGACTGAACCGTTGCAGCGGCATGCACGCGCGATTCAGCCTGCGCGGCTACTCTTTGATCCATCCATCTGCTTCCCACCGGTCACCGACATGCGCCTGCGTTCCCTGATGACCCGCCTCGCGGCCTCCACCGTGCTGATCGCCGCTGCGATCGGTGCACAGGCGGCTCCCTCCATTTCCGGCCGCGAACTGTCGGTGGGCGCCAGCGACGTGCAGCAGTACCTCGATGGCAGCTTCCCGCGCACCCAGGACGCCCTCGGCGGCCTGATCGCCCTGACCATGAGCCACCCGCAGCTGAGCCTTCCGGCCGGCGAACGGTTGAACCTGGGCATGGACGTCGCGCTGGCCACCGCCGGCGGCAACCCGGCCCGACTGGGCACGGTGAAGCTCAGCAGCGGCCTGCGCTACGACGCGCAGACCCAGGGCTTTCACCTGCAGCAGCCGAGCGTGGATGACTTCACCCCGGCCAACCAGGGCGGCCGCCTCGACTCGCGCACCCGTGGCCTGCTCAATGCGTGGCTGAGCGACTACGCCCAGCGCGAACCGATCTACAAGCTGGACCCGGCCGTGGCCGGGGTGCTCGGCGCCCTGCAGGTGCAGTCGGCACAGGTGAAGAACGGCAAGCTGGTGGTCACTTTCAACCAGAACCTGGGCAACCTGGTACCGGCAGGCCTGCTGGGCAAATGAGGTGGTGCCGGCCGCTGGCCGGCAGCACGTCACTGCATCTGCCGGCCAGCGGCCGGCACTACCGGTAGCGCATCAGGCGGCAAGCGCTTTTACCACCGCCTCGCTGAAAGCCGGAATGTCATCCGGCTTGCGGCTGGTGATGACGTTGCCGTCGACCACCACCTCGGCATCGCGCCATGTCGCACCCGCGTTCGCCAGATCCTGCTGCAGGGAAGGCCAGGAGGTCAGCTCGCGGCCATCGGCCAGGCCGCTGTTGATCAGCAGCCACGGGCCATGGCAGATCGCCGCCACGGGCTTGCCGGCTTCATCCACTGAACGGATGAAGGCCAGTACGGCATCATCGGTGCGCAGTGTGTCCGGATTGATGACCCCGCCGGGCAGAACCACCGCATCGAAGCGTGCAGGATCGGCCTCATCCAACGGGATATCCACCGCGACGGCGTCGCCCCAGTTCTTCTCCTTCCAGCCCTTGATCGTCGCTTCCTTTGCGGGCGAGACCACGCTGACGCGCGCCCCTTCCGCTTCCAGCAAACGCTTGGGTTCGATCAGTTCAGACTGTTCGAAGCCGTGGGTGGCAAGGATGGCAATCTGCTTGCCCTTCAATCGCTCTGCCATGGAGGCACTCCGGTTGGGGGAGCCCACAGAATGGAAGAACGGCCCTTGCGCGGCGGTGACCCTGTCGTGCACGGCAGGTGGAGAGCCGCCGGGTGGTGCCGGCCGCTGGCCGGCACCTGGATTGCGCCTTGCCGGCCAGCGGCCGGCACTACCCGGTACCGATCAGCGCTTGGGCTGCAGCATCGTGCCGGTGCACTTGGGCGAGCCGCAACGGCACTCCCAGATCTTCTTCAGCTTGGCGGTGTGGCGCTCGGCCAGGGTGATGCCGTAGTTGTAGGTCAGCTCCTCGCCGGCCTTGATATCACGCAGTGCCTCGATGAACACCTTGTCGCCCCGGCTGTCGCCGTCCTCGTCCTCCTCGATCACCGCCTCGCAGTTCGGGTCGCAGCTGTGGTTTATCCAGCGCGCGTCGTTGCCCTTGTAGTTGGCGTCGATCACCCAGTCATCGTTGAGGGTGAACAGGAAGGTATGGCCACTTTCGACGTCGCCGCTGTCATCGGCATCAACGTCGCCGTGGCTGCGCAGCAGGCCCTTGTACTGGATCACGCGCTCGCCCTGCTTGATCGGGGCCACGGCGAACACGCCGTTGCCATGGATGGCGGACTTGCGGGCTTGGATCTTCTTCGGCATCGGCGCGGGCTGTTTGCAGCGAATGGAATGGGGATTCTCGCCCATTCCGGGTGATTGCGAAAATCACCCCGTTGGCGCAGCATTGCGCCCCGGCAACGGCCGCGGTGTGTCCTCCCGGCCTGGCCCAAGCGCCGGCTGAATGCCCGGCTTGGATGGTGGCGAATAAAAGCGTACAATTTCAGTCCGCTTTAAGAACCACTCGCATCCCCATGTTGCGCGTCACCAAACTCACCGATTACGCCACCGTCGTGCTGACCGTGCTGGCCGCCCGTCCGGGCGAAGTGCTCAGTGCCACCGAGCTGGCCGAATTCACCGGTCTGGAGCCGCCCACCGTCAGCAAGGTGCTCAAGCCACTGGCCCAGGCCGGCCTGGTCGAAGGCCTGCGTGGCGTCCGTGGCGGCTACCGCCTGACCCGCCCGGCCATCGAGATCTCGCTGTTCGAAGTGGTCGAAGCGATGGAAGGGCCACTGGCCCTGACCGAATGCAGCCACGACCACCACCAGTGCGGCATGGCGCCCAAGTGCGGCGCGCGCAGCAGCTGGCGGCTGATCAACGACGTGGTCTCCGAGGCCCTGCGCGATGTCACCCTCGCGCAGATCCTGCCCCCTCTCCCCCTTGCCGATGACGAACAGCGCCGCACCATCGCTGTCGACGTCGTCTCCTGATCCGTAGGCAGCCCCCCATGGCCACCGAAACCATCGAAAACGTCGCCCACGGCGACACCCCCAACCGCGAGATCCACGAGCAGCTCGGCCGCAAGTATTCGGCCGGCTTCATCACCGAGATCGAGTCGGACTCCCTGCCGCCGGGCCTGGACGAGGACACCATCCGTGCCCTGTCGGCCAAGAAGGACGAGCCGGAGTGGATGACGCAGTGGCGCCTGGATGCCTACCGCCACTTCCTGACCCTGCCGATGCCGGACTGGGCCAAGCTGGAGATCGCGCCGATCGACCTGCAGGCGCTCAGCTACTACTCCGCGCCGAAGGGCCCGAAGTACGCCTCGCTGGATGATGTGCCGAAGGAACTGCTCGACACCTACGACAAGCTGGGCGTGCCGCTGCACGAGCGCGCCAAGCTGGCCGGCGTGGCGGTGGATGCGGTGTTCGACTCGGTATCCGTGGGCACCACCTTCCGCAAGGAACTGGCCGAGAAGGGCGTGATCTTCTGCTCGATGTCCGAGGCCATCAAGGAACACCCGGCGCTGGTGCGCCAGTACCTGGGCACCGTGGTGCCGGTCGGTGACAACTACTTCGCCGCGCTCAACTCGGCGGTGTTCTCCGATGGCAGCTTCGTGTTCATTCCCAAGGGCGTGCGCTGCCCGATGGAACTGAGCACCTATTTCCGCATCAACGCCGGCCACACCGGCCAGTTCGAGCGCACCCTGATCGTGTGCGAGGACAAGGCCTACGTCTCCTACCTGGAAGGCTGCACCGCGCCGATGCGCGATGAGAACCAGCTGCACGCCGCGGTGGTCGAGCTGGTTGCGCTGGAAGATGCGGAGATCAAGTACTCCACGGTGCAGAACTGGTACCCGGGCGACGAGAACGGCGTCGGTGGCATCTACAACTTCGTGACCAAGCGTGCCGAATGCCGTGGCGCGCGCAGCAAGGTCACCTGGACCCAGGTCGAGACCGGCTCGGCGATCACCTGGAAGTACCCGTCCTGCGTGCTGCTGGGCGACGATTCGGTCGGTGAATTCCACTCCGTCGCGCTGACCCATCACCGCCAGCAGGCCGACACCGGCACCAAGATGATCCATGTCGGCAAGCGCACCAAGAGCAAGATCGTCAGCAAGGGCATCAGCGCCGGCCGTGGCCAGAACACCTACCGCGGCCTGGTGCGGGTGGACCGCAACGCCGAGGGCGCGCGCAACTACACCCAGTGCGACTCGCTGCTGATCGGCAAGCAGTGCGGCGCGCACACCTTCCCCTACATCGAGGTGAAGAACCCGGGCGCCACCGTCGAGCACGAGGCGACCACTTCCAAGATCTCCGATGACCAGCTGTTTTACTGCCGCGCCCGTGGCATCAGCCAGGAAGACGCGGTGTCGATGATCGTCGACGGCTTCTGCAAGCAGGTGTTCCGCGAACTGCCGATGGAGTTCGCGGTGGAAGCCAAGAAGCTGCTGGAAGTCTCGCTGGAAGGTTCGGTCGGATGAAGGCCCTGTTCGCCTTGGCCCTGCTGCTCGGCACCGCCGCGCCGGCATGGGCGGCCAGCGCCGACGCCGACGGCTGCAATCCGGAAGGCACGCAGATGGAGCTCAACGCCTGCGCCGACCGCGATTTCCGCAAGTCCGACGCCGAGCTCAACGTGGTCTACCGGCAGGTGCTGGCCAAGCTTGCCGGGCAGCCGGTGGCACTGGCCCGGCTGAAGGACGCGCAGCGCCTGTGGGTGCAGCTGCGTGATGCCGATCTGGAGGCGCGCTACCCGGTCGGCAAGGACGAGAATCCGCGCGTCCTGTACGGCTCGATGTACCCGATGCTGTATCTGCACGCCAAGTCCAGCCTGACCGATACGCGCACCGCCTACCTGCGCAGCGAATTCCTGGAGCGCAGCGAAGACGACCTGTAAGTCGCGCTGCCTGCCATCCCCCATTCGACAAGACGACCATTCCAATGCTGAAGATCGAAAATCTCCACGCCCGCATCGGCGACAAGGAAATCCTCAAGGGCCTGTCGCTGGATGTGAAGCCCGGCCAGGTGCACGCCATCATGGGCCCGAACGGCGCCGGCAAGTCCACCCTGGGCAACGTCCTGGCCGGCCGCGACGGCTACGAAGTGACCGAAGGCAGCGTGCAGTTCGACGGCGTCGACCTGCTGGAGCAGGACCCGGAAGCACGTGCCGCCGCAGGCCTGTTCCTGGCGTTTCAGTACCCGGTGGAAATCCCGGGCGTGAACAACACCTACTTCCTGCGCGCGGCACTGAACGCCCAGCGCAAGGCGCGCGGCGAAGAAGAACTCGATTCCATGCAGTTCCTCAAGCTGGTGCGGCAGAAGCTGGCCGTGCTGCACCTGAAGGACGAACTGCTGCACCGTGGCGTCAACGAAGGCTTCTCCGGCGGCGAGAAGAAGCGCAACGAGATCTTCCAGCTGGCCGTGCTGGAACCGAAGCTGGCGATCCTGGACGAGACCGACTCGGGTCTGGACATCGACGCGCTGAAGAGCGTGGCCGACGGCGTCAACGCACTGCGCGGCGCCGACCGTTCGTTCCTGGTCATCACCCACTACCAGCGCCTGCTGGACTACATCAAGCCGGACGTCGTGCACGTGCTGGCCGATGGTCGCATCGTCAAGAGCGGCGGCCCCGAGCTGGCGCTGGAGCTGGAAGCGCACGGCTATGATTTCCTGAAGGACCGGGTCGTGCCCGAGGCGGCGGTCTGATGAGCGCCCTGCTTGACTCCATGGCCCAGGCCTTCTGCGGCAGCGATGCGCGCCGCGAAGTGCTGGATGCGGCCCTGCGCGACGGTCTTCCCGCCGCCCGCAATGAAGCCTGGAAGTACACCTCGCTGCGCCAGCTGGAACGCCGTGCGTTCGCTGCAGCGCCGCTGCAGGGCCCGGCGCTGGACGCCGCGCTGCTGGACGACATCCCGGCGCCGCGCCTGGTGTTCGTCAACGGCCGCCTGGATGCCGCGCTGAGCGATGTGCAGGCCCTGCCGTCCGGCGTGCAGCTGCAGCCGCTGTCGTCCGCGCTGGCCGCTGGCGAAGACGCCGTGCGATTCCTTGGCCGTCGCTACGAGCGCAGCGAAGAGATCTTCGCCCGGCTCAACGCCGCACTGGCCGATGAAGGCGTGGTGCTGCGCGTGGATGAAGGCGTGCAGGTCGAAACGCCGCTGCAGCTGGTATTCGCCAGCGTCGCCGGCGAAGCCGACCTGGCCTGGCACCATCGCCACCTGATCGAACTGCGCGCCGGCGCCAGCCTGGGCGTGGTCGAGCACCGCTTCAGCGTGGGTGACTCCGCCCACCTGGACAACACCGTGCTGCATGCCCACGTCGCCCGCGATGGCGTACTCAAGCACGCCCGCGTGCAGGCCGGCAGCGCCCGCCAGACCAGCTTCCTGCGTACCGACGCGGTGCTGGCCCGCGACGCGCAGTACCACCGCGTGGACCTGGAACTGGGCGCCGCGCTCAGCCGCCACGAACTGAACGTGCGCCTGGAAGGCGACAACGCCCGGCTGACCGCCAACGGCGTGCTGCTCGGCAATGGCCGCCGCCACGTCGAGACCCGCCTGGGCATCGACCACATCGCGCGCGATACCGCCTGCGAGCTGCTGTGGCGCGGCGTTGCCGCCAACCGCAGCCGTGTGGTGTTCCATGGCGGCATCCAGATCCGCGAAGGCGCCGACGGCACCGACGCGAACCTGTCCAACAAGAACCTGCTGCTGTCGGCCGATGCCGAGATCGACACCCAGCCGACGCTGGTGATCGACGCCGATGAAGTGAAGGCCGCGCACGGCGCGACCGTCGGCCAGCTCGATGCCAATGCGCTGTTCTACCTGCGCTCGCGTGGCCTGCCCCAGGTCCAGGCGCAGGCACTGCTGAGCGCTGCGTTCTGCCATGAACCGCTGAAGATCCTGCCGGACGCGTTGCGCGAGCAGCTGGCACGCCGCCTGGACAAGGCCCTGGCCGAGGCGGGTGTGGCATGAACCTGTCCACGCCACGCCCGATCGAAGAACGCACCGGCGCCCCGGACTGGGATCGCGTCCGCCTCGACTTCCCGCTGCTGATGCGTGAAGTGCACGGCAAGCCGCTGGTCTATTTCGACAACGCCAACACCGGCCAGAAGCCGGTACAGGTGATCGGCGCGGTGGATGAGTTCTACCGCCGCTACAACGCCAACGTCAGCCGCGCGGTGCATGCACTGGGCAGCGAAGCGACCGACGCCTACGAAGGCGCACGCAACAAGCTGGCACGCTTCCTCAACGTGCGCGCCAGCGACCTGGTGCTGTGCAGCGGCACCACCTTCGCCATCAACCTGGTGGCCTACTCGTGGGCGCTGCCGCGATTGAAGGCCGGCGACGTGATCCTGATCACGCGCATGGAACACCATGCCAACATCGTGCCGTGGCAGCTGGTCGCGCAACGTACCGGCGCCACCATCCGCGTGGCCGAGATCACGCCCGATGGCGCGCTGGACCTGGATGCGCTGCGCGCGGCGATGACCCCGGAGGTCAGGCTGCTGGCGGTCACCCATGTCTCCAACGTGCTGGGCACGGTCAATCCGGTGCGCGAGATCTGCCGTGAAGCGCGCAAGCGCGGCATCATCACCGTGGTCGATGGCTCGCAGGCGGTGCCGCACCGCAAGGTCGACGTCGCCGCGATCGGCTGCGACTTCTACGCCATCACCGGCCACAAGATGTGCGGTCCGACCGGCACTGGTGCGCTGTGGGCGCGCCGCGAGCACCTGGACGCGATGCCGCCGTTCCTCGGCGGCGGCGAGATGATCAAGGAAGTCAGCTTCGACGGCACCGTGTTCAACGATGCCCCGCACAAGTTCGAAGCCGGCACCCCGAACATCGCCGGTTTCATCGGCCTGGGCGTGGCCGCCGACTACCTGCAGCAGCTCGGCCAGGAGAACGTGGAAGCCCGCGAAGCCGAACTGCTGGCGCACTTCACCGAGGAGCTGCGCCGCGTCGACGGCCTGCGCATCATCGGCGAAGCGCCGGAGAAGGCCGCCGTGGTCTCGTTCCTGATCGATGGCGCGCATGCGCACGATCTGGCCACCCTGCTCGACCTGGAAGGGGTGGCCGTGCGCTCGGGGCAGCACTGCGCACACCCGCTGCTGCAGTACTTCGGCGTCGCCGCCACCTGCCGTGCCTCGCTGGCGTTCTACAACACGCACGCCGAGATCGAGCGCTTCATGACCGCGCTGACCAAGGTACGCAAGCTGCTGGGCTGAGCCGGCACACCGGGGTCAGATCCCTTTCGCGACGCGAAAGGGATCTGACCCCACCAGTATTCCCGACAGCCGCCGCTGCGACCGCAATGCCCGCCGGATCGCGACCAGATGAACGCGGCATACCGCCCGCAGCACACCGGGGTCAGATTCCTTTCGCCACGCGAAAGG
Source organism: Stenotrophomonas muris (assembly GCF_052751275.1). Lineage (NCBI taxonomy): Bacteria > Pseudomonadati > Pseudomonadota > Gammaproteobacteria > Lysobacterales > Lysobacteraceae > Stenotrophomonas > Stenotrophomonas muris. The sequence continues at coordinate 2,609,860 of NZ_CP199879.1, forward strand.
GCTCTGACCCCACCAGCATTCCCGACAACCGCCGTTGCGACCGCAATGCCCGCCGGATCGCGACCAGATGAACGTGGCATACCGCCCGCAGCACACCGGGGTCAGATCCCTTTCGCCACGCGAAAGGGATCTGACCCCACCAGCATTCCCGACAACCGCCGTTGCGACCGCAATGCCCGCCGGATCGCGACCAGATGAACGTGGCATACCGCCCGCAGCACACCGGGGTCAGATCCCTTTCGCCACGCGAAAGGGATCTGACCCCACCAGCATTCCCGACAGCCGCCGTTGCGACTGCAATGCCCGCCGGATCGCCAGCAGATCCCCCGCCGGAATACCCGCCTCGATGAACTCCACATAGCGCCTGCACCGTTCATCCGCATCAGAACCCATCAGCTCAAATGCCGAATGCGGCTCGAGCAGCGCATTGGGCCTGCCACGCGCATTGGCACGATAGCTCGACCAGCGATAGTCACCGGGATGCGCCACCTTCCCCGCCCGAACCGGGTTGAGCTCGATGTAGCGCTGGCAGGCCAGCAGATAGCGATCCGTATCCACCACCGTGGAGTGGAAGCGCCCTTCCCATAACGTGCCGGTGCGGCCCTGCCGATCATTCACCCGACGTACGTAGGTCCGGTTCACGGCCTGCATCATCCGCGACAGCCCGCCGCAGAGATCAGGCGTTGCCAGAAGATGGACGTGATTGTCCATCAGCACATAGGCGTGGACCCGGCACTGCTGCTGACCTGCGTGATGACACAGCAGGCGCAGGTAGGCGACGCGGTCGCCATCCGCAAAGAACACGGGCTGGCGATTGTTGCCGCGCTGGACGACATGTTGCGGATATCCGGGCGCATCGATGCGCCGTGGCCTTGGCATGGGCTGCTCCTGGTAGCAGGGGGTCAGGGCCCTTCGCTGCGCAAAGGGATCTGACCCCGAGCATCTGCCGATTCCGGGCCCGTGCCAGTCGGTCCATGGCCTGCCGTTGAGTCAGTAGATGCCGGGGTCAGATCCCTTTCGCGTTGCGAAAGGGATCTGACCCCACTCCCCCATTTGCGCCCGCCCACGCCCCACCTAGAATGGGGCCATGAGCACCCTGACCTTCCGCGCCGCCACGCCGGCCGACATCCCCGCCCTGATCGCCCTCGTCACCTCGGCCTACCGTGGCGACGCCAGCCGCGTTGGCTGGACCACCGAAGCCGACCTGCTGGATGGCGCCCGCATCGACGCCGAAGGCATCCAGGCCGACCTCGACCGCCCGCGCTCCACGATCCTGCTGGCCGAGCGCGAGGGCCAGCTGGTGGCCTGCGCCCACGTTGCCGACGTCGACGGCAACGGCTACTTCGGCATGTTCTCGGTCGATCCGGCCCAGCAGGGCGGCGGGGTCGGCAAGCAGCTGATGGACGCCGCCGAAGCGCACGCCGCACGCGAATGGAAGGTGCCGGTGATGCAGATGACGGTGATCGACGTACGCGACGAACTGATCGCCTTCTACGAGCGCCGCGGCTACCAGCGTACCGGCATCAAGAAGCCGTTCCCATATGGCGACGAACGCTTCGGAATCCCCAAGCGCGACGACCTGCGCTTCGAGGTCCTGGAAAAGCCACTGGCCGGAGCCGCCGCGTGAGCGATACCTGGACCTTCGTGTGTGCCGGCAACGAGCTGCTGCCCGGTGAAATGAAGAGCGTGTTCGACGAAGTGACCGGCACGCCGATCGTGGTGTTCAACCTCGACGGCGAGCTGTACGCGCTGGAAGACCAGTGCACGCATGAGGAGTTCGAGCTGTCCTCGGGCGAGTTCAACACCGACGAAGGCAGCGTGGAATGCGTGCTGCACGGCGCGCGCTTCGACGTGCGCGATGGCCGCGCCCTGTGCGCCCCGGCCTATACGCCGGTACCCAAGTTCCCGGTGAAGCGCGAACACGACGCCGTCTGGACCCGCGACGACCGCGATTGAAGCGCCCCCTGGCCTCCGGCGACTCCGCCCAGGGGATGGAAGCCAGCGGAGCGCGCTGAGAGGCGTTCAGGGGCCTCCCCGGGCCTCCAGACTGCTCGTTCGCCCACGCATATGCGAATCATTATCGTTGATGTTATTCTACGTAACACCTTCGTAACGACGCCGCCCCCTGCGCCATGGCTTTGCCCGCGCCCGCCGCCACGCTGTGCCAGCTTGCCCGCCATGGGTGGCCGTTGGCTGTGGCCCTGCTGCTGACGCTGCTGCTGGGCTGGTCGGCCCTGCACGAAGGGCGCGATGGACCCGCCACCTACGGCTGGCAGGCACACGCTGAAGATCTTCAGCAGGCCGTGCCGATGCCGGCCCCGCCGGCGGACGAGTGCCCGCGCCATGCGGTGCCAGCACCGGAGCCGCCGCTGGATGGCAAGGGCACAACGCCCTGTACCGGACTGGCTCCCCCGCGCGCCGCCCTGGTCGCGCATGTTCCGCTGTGGCGCTCCGATGCCCTGCACTGGCAGCTGCACGATCCCGCACTGCGGTTGAACCCCGGCCACGCACCGCCTGCACCGCACGCCAGCTGAGGCGCCCTGCGGCCGTTGCCGTGCGCCTGGAGTCGTCCGCTGCGTAGCCGAGCATCGGCTCGGCTCTACAGAAAACGCCCTCTACATGCCGTCGCGCTGTCTGCGCTTCGGCCCTCGCCCCTTTCCGATCCCAGCCACTACCACCCAAGCCATGACCCACATCACGTCCCGCAAGCGCGCCCCGCGCGTTTCCCTGCTCGCCACCGCCACCCTGGCCGCCGGCTTCGCGCCGTTGGCCGCACAGGCGGCCGACAGCGCTGACGCAGCCTCCTCCCGCAAGGCCACCGACCTGGACAAGGTGCAGGTGCGCGGCAGCTGGTTCAATCCGTCGTCACCGAAGTTCACCGCCGAGCTGCTGGACACCCCGAAGTCGGTGTCGATCGTCTCGGAAAAGCTGATCGCCGAAACCGGTGCGACCAACCTGCAGGATGCGCTGCGCATGGTGCCGGGCATCACCTTCGGCGCCGGCGAAGGCGGCAACCCCACCGGCGACCGTCCCTTCATCCGTGGCTTCGATTCGCAGAGCAACGTCTTCGTCGATGGCCTGCGCGACGTCGGCTCGCAGACCCGCGAGATCTTCGACCTGGAGCAGGTGGAAGTAGTCAAGGGCCCGAGCTCGGCCTACGGCGGCCGTGATTCCGGCGGTGGCAGCCTGAACCTGGTCAGCAAGACGCCGAAGCTGAAGAACGAGACCAGCGCCAGCATGGGCATCGGCACCGACAGCTACGCGCGCGGCACCGTGGACGCCAACTACGTGCTGGGCGATGGCATCGCCGCGCGCCTGAACCTGATGAAGCACGAATCGGACATCGCTGGCCGTGACGCCGCCAATGTCAGCCGCTGGGGTATCGCGCCGTCGATCGCGTTCGGCCTGAACGGCCCGGCGCAGCTGATCGCCAGCCACTACCACATGCAGAGCGATGATCTGCCCGATGCGGGTGGCTTCCCGTATGGCAACCCGAACGGTGCGCCGGCCTCGAAGTGGGTCGACGGCCGCCCGATGGTGCCGGACCGCAACAACTACTACGGCCTGGTCGACCGTGACTTCCAGCGTACCCGCGCCGACATCAGCACCCTGGATGCCAGCTACGACTTCGGCGGCCACAAGCTGCGCAACATCGCGCGCCTGGGCAACACCAGCAACGACTACCTGTGGACCCAGCCGGACGACAGCCAGGGCAACCCGAACAACTACGGCACCCTGTGGCGCCGGACCAACAGCCGTGCCGTCGACGTCAAGAGCTTCGCCGACCAGCTGGGCCTGACCGGTGCCTTCCAGACCGGTGCGCTCAAGCACAGCTACAGCGCGGGCGTGGAATACAGCGACGAGAAGATGACCCGCGGCAGCTATCTGATGACCCCGGGCACCAGCAACCCGCTCACCGGCAACAGCAAGTGCCCGACCACCGGCGCGGCCACCGGCTACAACTGCACCGATTTCGCCAATCCGAACCCGCGCGATCCGTGGGCGGCCACCCATTCGGTGTACCGCAGCGACAAGGCACTGGACGTAGAGCAGCGCACCAGGACCACCTCGGCCTACGTGTTCGACACCATCGAGCTCAATGAGCAGTGGATGATCAACCTCGGCCTGCGCTACGACGACTTCCGCACCACCCTGACCACCCCGGTGGCCGGCAAGGCACCAACCCGCGTGCGCAACAGCAACGACTTCCTGAACTACCAGGCCGGCGTGGTGTTCAAGCCGGCCGCCAACGGCAGCATCTACCTGTCGTGGGGCACCTCCTCGACTCCGCCGGGCATGGACGGTGGTGATGGTTCGGACGGCCTGAGCGCCGCCGTGGCCGACCTCAAGCCGCAGGATACGAAGAACCTCGAGCTGGGCACCAAGTGGGACCTGTTCGACCAGCGCCTGAACCTCACCGCGGCGATCTTCCACACGGTGATGAACAACGCGCGCGTGACGGTCGACAACGGCACCAGCCAGAATGCCGGCAAGAAGGAAATCAACGGCTTCGAGCTGGGCTTCACCGGCCAGCTGACCGACGCCTGGAGCCTGTACGGCGGCTACACCTACCTGGACTCGGAACTGAAGGACAACGGCTTCGTCTGTGGTGCACCGGTCGGCCGCACCTGCCCGTCCAACGTCTACGTGCCCTCGCCGTACAACGGCAACGTATTCCCGAACACCGCCAAGCACAGCGCCAACCTGTGGACCACCTACCGCTTCCCGATCGGCCTGACCGTCGGTGCCGGTGCGTTCTACTCGGACAAGCAGTACGGTGACGTCGCCAACACCAAATGGATCGCCAGCTACACCCGCTTCGACGCAATGGCCAGCTATGCGATCCAGGACAACATCAGCCTGCAGCTCAACGTGCAGAACCTGACCGACAAGACCTACTTCACCAAGGCCTATGCCTCGCACTACGCGAGCATCGCCCCGGGTCGCTCGACCACCCTGGCACTGAACGTGAAGTTCTGATGTAGCTTCGCTCCACCACGGCGGCAGGCTCTCCTGCCGCCGTTTTTGTTTCCGGCGATACTCACCCCATGGCAACCCGTACCCCCATCGACAGCGACGCCCTGGCCGAACTGCTGCAGCACGATCCGCAGGCCGCGTTCGCACGCGTGCGCGACGCTGCGCAGGCTGGGCAGGTCGATGCACAACTGCTGCTCGCGCAGATGCACATGGAAGGCAAAGGCACCGCGCAGGACGCCTCGGCGGCGCTGCTCTGGTACGAAACCGCCGCCAACAACGGCGCGCCGATGGCGATGAACATGCTCGGCCGCTGCCATGAGCTGGGCCACGGCACGGCGGTCAACCTGGCGCTGGCGGCGGTGTGGTACCGGCGCGCGGCCGACACCGGCCTGGACTGGGGCCTGTACAACCTGGCCAACCTGCTGGCCACCGGCCGCGGCATTGCGCAGGACCGCGCGCAGGCACTGGCCCTGTACACCCGTGCCGCGCACCTGGGCCACGCCAAATCGATGAACCTGCTGGCCCGCCACCTCGAAGACGGGCTGGATACCGCACCCGATCCGCAGGCGGCGCTGGCCTGGTACCAGCGCGCGGCCGAGGCCGGTGATTTCCGCGGCCAGGCCAACTACGCCTCGATCCTGCTGCAGGCCGGCCAGGTCGAGCAGGCCGTGCACTGGCTGCGGCTCGCACTGGCGCACGGCAGCCCGGCATTCATGGCGCACATCGTGCCGGAGCTGGCCGCGTCACCGCATCCACAGGTGCGCGCCCTGGTCGCACCGCCGTCCCTCTGAGGAGTCCCGCATGCTGCTGCACATCCCCGACATTCTCAGCGCCGACCAGGTCGCCGACTTCCGCCGCCGCCTCGACGCCGCCGACTGGACCGATGGCCGCGAAACCGTGGGGCATCTGGGCGCACAGGCCAAGCACAACCAGCAGCTGCCCGAGGCTTCGCCGCTGCGCCGCGAACTGGGCGAGATCATCCTCGTCGCGCTGGCCCGGCACCCGCTGTTCTTCAGTGCCGCGCTGCCGCTGAAGTACCTGCCACCACGCTTCAACCGCTACAGCGGTGGCGGCACCTATGGCTACCACGTCGATGGTGCGGTGATGAACCTGGCCAATGGCGAGCAGCTGCGCTCGGACATCTCCTGCACCCTGTTCCTGTCCGCGCCCGAGGAGTACGAAGGCGGCGAGCTGATCATCAGCGACACCTACGGCGAGCACGAAGTGAAGCTGCCGGCCGGCGACCTGGTCGTGTACCCGTCCAGCAGCCTGCACCAGGTGCGGCCGGTCACCCGCGGCGCGCGCGTGGCCTCGTTCTTCTGGGTGCAGAGCATGATCCGCGACGATGTGCAGCGCCGCCTGCTGTGGGAAATGGATGGCGCGATCGAGCGCCTGCGGCAGACCGGCGGCGACGCCGAGGCGATCCTGCAGCTGACCGGCGTGTACCACAACCTGCTGCGGCGCTGGAGCGAAGTCTGAGCCTTGCCGGGCCGGTCTGCGACATTTTGGCAATCATTCTCATTTGCAACAGCTAACAGCTCTCATTACAATCACGCCCCGTTGATGCCGGCCGCTGCCGGCAGCCCCAGGGAACCCCCGCTTGCTGCGCCCGCTTCGCCCTCGCCCACTCATCCATCGCAAGATGGGCACCGCCATGCGCGGCCAGCGTCCTGCGCTGGCCAGCCTGCTGGCGTGGGTGGCAATGCTGGCGTTGCTGCTGGGCACCCTGCCGCTGCTGCCACAGGCCCACGCCGGCATCGCCGTGCAGGTGCCGTTGGAGGAGCGCGGAGGCGAAGCGCCCCTGCAGGAAGAGGCGCCGGCCAAGCTGCGCCGCTGCGCCTCCGCTCCGGTGAAGTCGGCCGAGAAGGCACGCCCGCCGTTGCTGCTGGCCAGCCACTGGCTGCGCACTGAGCTCGACCTCGTACCCCCCATGCCGGCCATGCCCGGCGTGCGCGCGGACTGGCCGCTGGCCGCTCCGGACACGCCCTGGGCCGATGCGCCCGGGCGCCGTCAGCAACGCGGCCAGGCGCCGCCGCTCGCCTGATCCACGGCCCGACGTGACCGCCTGCGCGGTCGCGCCTGCACGCCGCTGCCTGCTTCATCCCTGCCGCCCCTGACCGGCCCTTCCGTGCCTGCCGCGCCCTTCGCGCACGGCACCGCGCCACCCTGCATCCTTCGAGGTAACTGCCATGGCCCAGCGCCATCGTGTCCGTTCGTCCCTGTCCCGTACCCTGCTGACCAGCGCCGTGCTGGCGGCTTGCGCCAGCCCCGCCTTCGCCCACGGTGACGCCGCAGGCGCGCCGCAGACGCTGGACAAGGTGGTGGTCACCGCCGCCGGCTTCGAGCAGAAGGTGATCGATGCCCCGGCCAGCATCAGCGTGGTCAGCCGCGAGGAACTGAGCAAGCGCCCGTACACCAGCCTGGTCGATGCGCTGCGCGACGTCGAAGGCATCGACGTCGGCCTGGAAGCGACCGACAAGAACGGCCGCGCCACCGTGTCGATGCGCGGCCTGCCGTCCGAGTACACCCTGGTGCTGATCGACGGCCGCCGCCAGAGCAATGTCGGCCAGATCTATCCGAACAACTTCGGTGGCGGCCAGTTCGCCTACCTGCCCCCGCTGGATGCGATCGAACGCATCGAAGTCGTGCGCGGGCCGATGTCCACGCTGTACGGTTCGGACGCGATGGGCGGTGTCATCAACATCATCACCCGCCGAAACCAGGACAGCTGGCACGGTTCGGTCAGCCAGGGCTTCACCGTGCAGCAGGACGACCAGTTCGGCGATGCACGCACCACCGACCTCTACCTCAGCGGCCCTTTGCTGAAGGAGCGCCTCAGCCTGGCAGTACGCGGCAGCTACTACGACGCGAAGGCTTCCAACCCGGAATGGGATGCGTTGTCCCTGCCCGACGGCACCCTGTGGGAGCGCAGCATCGGCTTCGGCGGTGGTGGCAAGTCGGTGGCCAACACCAACTGGAACAGCGGCGTGCGGTTGGACGTCCGCATCAACGACGATCACGAACTGTGGCTGGACTACGACGTGTCGCGGCAGAAGTTCGACAACAGCGAAGGCCAGACCGGCACCCTCGACAGCCTGGCCAGCCTGTGGCGCGTCGGCAATGCCGTCATTCCCAACCCGAACGGCAGCGGTACCGTCACCCGTCGCGTGGTGCAGCCGCGCGTGGGCTACACCGCCTACCAGCGCTACGAGCGCGACCAGTTGTCGCTGACCCATCAGGGCCGCTACAGCTTCGGTACCTGGCAGACCTCGCTGACCCACAGCAAGAGCAGCAACCTGGGCCGTTCGCTGCCGCTGACCCTGGAAGAGCGCGCCAACCTGCAGACGCTGTGGAATGACGTCTGCCGCCGCACCGGTGCTGCCAACAACTGTGCGGCCGGCCGCGGCAACGCCCTGGTTGCCCTCAACCCGAGCGAGATGGCGCGGCTGCAGGCGTTCCTGCCGCGCCCGCTGCGCACCATGGAACTGGAAGGCTACGTGCTCGACACGATGCTCGACCTGGACTTCGGCGCGCACACGCTGACCGTGGGCGGCCAGTACAACGACACTGACATGGTCGACGGTGTGTTCGGCATGGATGGCGCCGGCTACCGCAGCAACGTCAAGCAGACGCACCGCATGTGGGCGCTGTTCGCCGAGGACAACTGGGCGCTGACCGACACCCTCACCGCCACCTTCGGCCTGCGCTACGACGACCACAACGTATTCGGCAGCCATGTCAGTCCGCGTGGCTACCTGGTGTGGAATGCCAGCGATGCGTGGACCTTCAAGGGCGGCGTCAGCACCGGCTACAAGACCCCGCGTCCGGACCAGCTGTTCCCGGGCATCACCGGCTTCGGTGGCCAGGGCGTGCTGCCACTGGTCGGTTCGCCGAACCTCAAGCCGGAAACCAGCACCAACTACGAGCTGGCCGCATACTACGAAGGCCAGCGCTGGGGCTTCAACGTCACCGGCTTCTTCAACACGTTCGAAGACAAGATCGCCAGCGGCGGCACCTTTGCGAACTGCGAAGTGGCCCGCGCCGGCAGCGGCTACTGCGTGGACATCGGCCCGGGCTGGGCGGCACTGGGCTACAGCACGTTCACCCAGAGCGTGAACATCGACAAGGCCGAGACCCGCGGTGCCGAACTGGCCGCGCATGTCGACCTGCTCGACACCCTGCAGCTGCGCGGCAACTACACCTGGACCAGGAGCGAGCAGACCAGCGGCGCGCAGAAGGGCCTGCCGATCAGCGGCACGATGCCGGCCAGGCACATGGCCAATGCAAGCCTCAACTGGCAGGTCAACGAAGCGATCAGCCTGTCGCTGATCGGCGAAGGCCGCTACGACCGCTACCGCGACACGCTGCTGGACGCCAACGGCGCCAGCCACACCCGCTACTACCAGGACTACACCATCTTCCATCTCGGTGGCAGCTGGAAGGCCACGCCATGGCTGACGGTGAACGCACGGGTCAACAACCTGTTCGACAAGGACTTCGTTTCGCAGTCGTGCCTGCTGATCAGCCAGAGCGAGTTCAACTGCGTGGACGACTACGCGACCAAGGACCAGCGCCGCAGCTACTGGATCTCGTTGAACGCGAAGTTCTGATCGCCGCGCCCGGCCCCGGTGGGTGCCGACCTTGGTCGGCACCGCTTCATCCACGCGTGGCGTGGATCTACCGATCGGTAGTGCCGGCCGCTGGCCGGCAATCGCCCTCCAGCGATACAGAACGACACGCAATTGCGAGCTATTCTCATCAATGATGTAATGGGCAGTCCCCGTCCGCCTCGAACCGTGCCGTGAGCCGTCCTGCCTCTTCCACCGTGGCGCAGCAACAGAACCGTGGCTTCTGGCTGCGGACGCTGCACCAGTGGCACTGGATCAGCTCGGCGGTGTGCCTGATCGGCATGCTGCTGTTCGCGGTGACCGGCCTGACCCTCAACCACGCCGCGAAGATCGAAGCCAAACCCCAGGTGCAGAACCAGCATCTGGAACTGCCGGCCGATCTGCTCGGCCAGCTCGGCACGCGCGAAAACGGCAATGCACCGATCCCGCGCCCGGCCCGGCACTGGCTGGACACGCAGCTGGGCATCGCCATCGGCGGGCGCCCGGCAGAGTGGTCGGCCGAGGAGATCTACCTGTCGCTGCCGCGCCCCGGCGGCGACGCCTGGCTGAGCATCGATCGCGGGACCGGCGCGGTGGAGTACGAATCAACCTCGCGCGGCGCGGTGTCCTACCTCAACGACCTGCACAAGGGCCGCAACGCGGGCCCGGCGTGGGGCTGGTTCCTGGACCTGTTCGCCGTGGCCTGCCTGGTGTTCTGCATCACCGGCCTGTTCCTGCTGCACCTGCATGCACGCCAGCGGCGCATGACCTGGCCGCTGGTCGGCCTCGGCCTGATGATTCCGCTGCTGATCGCCCTGCTGCTGATCCACTGACTTTCCTTCGTTTCCGGAGCCGCCCCATGCGCGTCACCCTGACCATCGCCCTCAGCGGCCTGCTGGCCACCTCGCCGGCGTACGCCACCACCCTCGACATCAACGTCGAAGTGCCCAAGCTCAACGTGGCCGAGTACCACCGCCCGTACGTGGCGGTGTGGCTGGAAGGCGCCGACCAGAAGGTCGCGGCCAACCTGTCGGTCTGGTACCAGCAGACCAGCAACAGCGAAGGCCACGGCACCAAATGGCTGCCGGACCTGCGCCAGTGGTGGCGCAAGAGCGGCCGCACCCTGCAGGTGCCGGTGGACGGCGTGACCGGCCCGACCCGCCCGGCCGGCAAGCACGCGCTGTCGTTCAACGACAGGCAGCCGGCACTGAAGCAACTGGCCCCGGGCAACTACACCCTGGTGGTGGAAGCGGTGCGCGAAGTCGGTGGCCGCGAACTGCTGAAGATCCCCTTCACCTGGCCGGCCACCGCCGCGCAGAACGGCAAGGCGCAGGGCGCCACCGAACTGGGCCAGGTCACCCTCGCCGTCAAACCATAACTGCCTGAGCCGGGGTCGGATCCCTTCCGCAGGAAGGGCTCTGACCCCATCGCCCTATCCCTCGGGGTCAGAGCCCTTTCCGCTGGAAAGGGATCCGACCCCTTCCAACTGGAGTCTTCCGCATGAAGCGCACGCTCGTCCTCGCCGCCGCCCTGGCCGCTGCCCTTCCCTTCTCCGCCCTGGCCCACAAGGCCTGGCTGCTGCCCTCGCAGACCGTGATCGCCGGCAACGCGCCGTGGATCACCGTCGACGGTGCGGTCTCCAACGATCTGTTCTACTTCAACCACGTGCCGCTGCGCCTGGAATCGCTGGTGATCACCGCGCCGGACGGCAGCACCGTGCAGCCGCAGAACGCGTCGACCGGCAAGTACCGCAGCGTGTTCGACATCGAACTGAAGCAGTCGGGCACTTACCGCATCGCGTCGGTCAATGACGGCCTGTTCGCCACGTACGAGCAGAACGGCGAGCGCAAGCGCTGGCGCGGCAGCGCGGCTACCTTCGGTGAATTGCCGAAGGACGCGAAGAAGCTGGAAGTGAGCCAGTCGATCGGCCGCGTGGAGACCTTTGTCACCAACGGTGCGCCGAACGACACCGCGCTGAAGCCGACCAACCGTGGCATCGAGCTGGTCGCCGTCGGCCACCCGAACGACCTGTTCGCCGGCGAGGAAGCCACCTTCCGCGTGCTGGTCGATGGCAAGCCGACCGCCGGCCTGCAGTTCGAGATCGTGCGTGGCGCCACCCGCTACCGCAACGCGCAGGACGAGCTGAAGCTGACCAGCGATGCCAAGGGCGAGATCAAGGTGACCTGGCCGGAAGCCGGCATGTACTGGCTGGAGACCGGCACCGAGGACAACAAGACGTCGGTGAAGCAGGCCGCCAAGCGCCGCCTGAGCTACGTCGCCACGCTGGAAGTGCTGCCGCAGTAATGTGGACCGCGATGCCGGGCATCCCCCGGCATCGCCACCGCAACGCATCACCATGACCGATTCCCATCTCGACATCGCCCGCCTCGGTGGCACCACCATGGGCACCACCTGGAGCGTGTCGCTGGTCGCGTCGCGCCAGCGCGACCTGCACCCGCTGCACGCCGGCATCCAGGCGCGGTTGGACGACGTGGTCGCGCAGATGAGCACCTGGGAGCCCGGCTCGGATCTGAGCCGCTACAACCGCGCCGACGCTGGCCAATGGTGCGTGCTGCCGGCGGAGACCCGCCACGTTGTGACCTGCGCACAGGCCATCGCTGCCGCCAGTGACGGCGCCTTCGATCCCACCATCGGTCCGCTGGTTGCACTGTGGGGCTTCGGTGCACATGCCGGTGAACGCCGCCAGCCCGACGCCGCTACCCTGCAGGCCACCCGTGAGCGTTGCGGTTGGCAGCGCCTGCAGTGGCAGGATGATGCGCTGCTGCAACCGGGCCGGCTGGAACTGGATCTCTCTGCGATCGCCAAGGGCTTCGGCGTCGATCACGTAGCCGCCTGGTTGCGTAGGCAAGGGATTGGGGCGGCGCTGATCGAAGTGGGTGGCGAACTGGCCGGCTACGGCAGAAAACCGGACGGCCAACCGTGGCGCGTGCTGGTGGAATCCGCACCGGAAGAGGATGTGCACACCGAAACCCCGCCACGGGTGCTGGCGCTGGACGGCAAGGCGGTGGCCACTTCGGGCGATCGCTGGCACCAGTACCAGGCCGATGGCGAGGCCTACAGCCACAGCCTCTACCCGCGTACGGGCAGGCCGGTGCAGCAGGTCGCCGCAGCGGTCACCGTCGTGGCCGACGACGCCATGCACGCCGATGCCTGGGCTACCGCACTGACCGTGCTGGGTCGCGAACAGGGCATGGCGCTGGCCGAGCGCGAAGGACTGGCCGCGCGCTACCTGCAACGCACCGCAGACGGCCCGCAGGAATTTCTCAGCAGCGCCTTCCAGCGCCTGCTCGACGGGCAGGACGCATGAGCACTCGGCCATCGCGTGCGTGGCTCGGCAACACACTTGTACTGATCGTACTGGCGCTGATCGCCTGTGCGCTGCTGCGCCTGCACCTCGGCGAAGCCTGGTGGCAGGGCGCACCGCCGGCACGGCAATCGCAGATCGCCATCATCGCCACCGCGCTGTACGCGCTGGCCTGCGCAGCCCTGTGGTGGCGCACTCGTCCGCGCGATGATGCGGCGTCCGCCGATACCGCGCCGCTCCTGCTGGTCTGGTCCAGCCAGACCGGCTTTGCCCGCGAACTGGCCGAACGCAGTGCCGAGGCCCTGCGTGGTGCCGGCGTGCCGGTGCGTGTGCGCGGATTGCATCAGGTGGATGCAGCGTTGCTGGCCGACAGCCAGCGCGCGCTGTTCATTGCCAGCACCACCGGCGAAGGCGATCCGCCCGACCACGCCCTGCCGTTCCTGCGCGGGGTGATGGCCACGCCGCCTCCGTTGCAGCATCTGCAGTACGGCGTGCTCGCGCTGGGCGACCGCAGCTATGGCCACTTCTGCGGATTCGGCCACCAGCTGGACCAGTGGCTGCGCCAGCATGGCGCGCACCCGCTGTTCGATGCGATCGAGGTCGACAATGCCGATCCGGCGGCGCTGCGACATTGGCAGCAGTTGCTGGGACAACTTGGCGGAGGCGCCACTGAACTGCCCGACTGGAGCCCGGCCGAGTATCAGCCGTGGACGTTGCTGCAACGCCAGCATCTGAATCCGGGCAGCCCCGGCGGCCCGGTGTACCGGGTGCGCCTGCAGCCACCGCCTGGCGTCGATGTGCAGTGGCAGGCCGGCGACATCGCCGAGATCGGCCCGCAGCACCCACGCCACAGCGCGCGCGCCTGGCTCGATGCACAGGGCTTCAATGCAGACACCGTGCTGGATGACGGGCAGGCGTTACTGGCCCGTATCGAGCGCTCGCATCTGCCCTCGCTGGTTCCCCCGGGTGATCTGCCCGCACTGCTGGCAACCCTGCAACCGCTGCCGCATCGCGAGTACTCGATCGCCTCGGTGATGGCCGACGGCGCGGTGGAGCTGCTGGTGCGCCGCCAACTGCGCGCCGACGGTACACCCGGCATCGGCAGCGGCTGGCTGTGCGACCACGCGGCCATCGGCGAACCGGTGCAACTGCGGCTGCGCCGCAACGACAATTTCCATGGCGTGCCCGCCGATGTACCGCTGCTGCTGATCGGCAACGGCACCGGCATCGCCGGCCTGCGCGCGCACCTGCACGAACGTGCCCAGCGTGGCGCGCGCCGCACCTGGCTGCTGTTCGGCGAGCGCACCGCCGCGCACGACTTCCATTTCGGCGAAGAACTGCAGGCGATGCTGGCCAGCGGCACGCTGGCACGGCTGGATGCAGTGTTCAGCCGCGACGGCGGCGCGCATCGCTATGTGCAGGACCGGCTGCAGGCCGAAGCGGCGACGCTGCGGCAGTGGGTCGATGAAGGCGCGACGATCCTGGTCTGCGGCAGCCTGCAGGGCATGGCCCCGGGCGTGGATGCAGTGATCGAGCGGGTGCTGGGTACCGCAGGCAAGGAAGCGATGCTGCTGGCCGGTCGTTACCGCCGCGATGTGTATTGAACGAACCGTCGGGGTCGGTTCCCTTTCCGCAGGAAAGGGCTCTGACCCCAACCACAGCCGCACCATGACGGCGTGCCCAGGCATGGTGGCAACCGCACAGCAGTAGATCCACGCCATGCGTGGATGGCGCCCACCGGCGCCCAGGAATCATGCCCCCGCCGCGCTCACCCGTATCGCCAACAACTCGCCACCACCGCTGAGCGCATGCCGTTGCCTCTCGCCCCCCGCCAACCACGCGGTGTCTCCCGCCTGCAGCGCCGGCAGGCCACTATCGGCACCGAACTGCGCCTGTCCGGCCAGCAGATGCAGCGCCCACGCAACGCCCGGTTCGCAGAAGAAGAACATCGACCCCACCAGCGGCCGGTGCAGCAGTTCGGCCTGCAGCAGCTCGCGCTTCCACATCAGGTTGAAGTCGTGGGTGGTGCCATCGACCAGTTCACCGTGCAGCGTTTCCTCACCGGCAAAGCGCGCCCGCCCGTGTGGCGGCAGCACCTGGGCCACGCGGCCATCCTCGAAACGCAGGCGCACGCCATTGCCCTGCAGCAGCACCAGTTCGCGCTCCACGCCGGGGAAGGTGGAGAACGCAGCGTCCTGCTCGATCTCGGCCACCGACAGGCGCAGCGCCCAGTCATCACCCTGTGCGGGCAGGCGCAGGATCTCGCGGGTCCAGCCAAGTCCATTCCGCCAGCGTTCGCGACGATAGTCCAGGCTGGAAATGACCTGGCTCGGAGTGTGCAACAGGGAGTCGACGTTCATCGGCGCATTGCATCACGCCACGCGCCATCATGCATCACCGCGTAGCGAGCGTGCCCTGGCCACCGCATCCGCCGGCCAGCAGCTGCGAGTGCTTCAGCCAATCCTGGTCAGGGTAGTAAGCAAACACCATCGTGCCGCCACGCAACGCATCGATCAGCGGCTTGGCCACCGAAAGGCGCACCGCCGGGCAACCCAGGCTGCGACCCAAGCGCCCCTGCAGCTGCGCGGTGGCCGGGTTCACGTACGGCGCACCGTGGATGACGATCGCGCGTTCGCGCGCACGGTCGTTGAAGCCCGGCTCCAGCCCGGCCAGGCGCAGCGAATATCCATTACCGCCCATGTAGGTCTCCTGCGCGGTGAACGCGCCGAGACTGGACATGAAACTCCCATCGCGGTTGGAGAAGTGCTGGGTGCGGTTCTCGCCGCTGTTGCGGCCATGCGCCACCCATTCCTCGAACAGCAGGCGCTGGTGGGCCAGGTCGAACACCCACAGGCGCGGCTCGGTGGACGGCCGCGAATAATCGATCACGCTGAGACGATCACCGTTGATGCCCAGCTCCGGCCGCTGCAACGCACAGCGCATGGCGTGCGCCGCCAGCTGCAACACGTGGCGGTCAGCCTTGGGCGCACTGCGCGACAGCAAGGCAGCCAGATCATCAGCGCTGGTGGCAAGGGCGGGCGTCTGTGCCAGCGCCGGGGCGCTGGCCGAGGTCGCCAGCAGGCCGAACGCGGCCAGCCGGCACAGGCGGGATGCAGTCATGGGCACAACGAGGGGACTCAGTTGCCCTTGAGGGTGGACCCTGGCGGCTCGGATTCCAAGACCGGCTGCATTCCGGATTCAGCCGGGCTTGGGCGGACCGCCGGCAACGAGGTCACCAGCAGGGTCGTGCCCGGCACCAGCACCTGGTACAGCTGGCGGGCAAAATCGGCCGGCAGCGCCATTGGCAACGAGGGCGTGGCCAGCAGGTCCGGGGTGGCCTGGGCACGATCCTGGCCCAGCAGCGGATAGGCCGTCCACTGGTGCAGGCGCTGGTTCACGTCCAGCGGGCTGGGCGTATCACTGTAGCCCTGCCCCATCACGAACAGCGTGGTGCCCTGGAATGCCGGCAGGGCGTCGGCCTTCAGCGGCGACTCGCCGATCATCACGCCATCGCGCAGCACGTACAGGCGCTGGTCATGCAGGCTGACCAGGATGCCGACCTGCCCGGCCGGGGCTGCGCTGTCGTCCCACCAGGCCTGCGCCGGGGCCCCGCCCTCGGTTTCCGGCAAAGCCTGGCCGCGCGCGTTGACCGGGGCCAGCACCGAAGGATAGGCCAGGGTCATCGGCGAACTCTTGGCGTCGGCCACCACCACCGTATCGCCGCGCTGGGTTTCGCTGAACAGCTTCTGCGCGAACGCCTGCGGCAGGCGCACGCAGCCATGCGAGGCCGGATGCCCGGGCAGGCTGCCGCCATGCAGGGCGATGCCATCCCAGGTCAGCCGCTGCATGTAGGGCATCGGCGCGCTGTTGTAGAGGTTGGACCTGTGGTCCTTGTCCTTCTGCAGGATGGTGAATACGCCAGTTGGCGTCTCGTGCCCGGCCTTGCCCGAGCTGATCGTGGTCAGGCCGATGGCGATGCCGTTGCGGTAAACGTAGGCACGCTGCTCATCGAGGCTGACCACCAGCACGATCGGGCCGGTCGGCGAGATTTCCGGATGCCACAGGTACTCGCCCGGTTTCAGGTCGGTCGGCCCGCGCACGTCGGCGGTGCTGGCTTCGGCCGCAGGCTTGGCTGTCGGCGTCGGCGCAGCGGCATGGGCCAGCAGTGGCAGGGTCAGTGCCAGGGCGAGCATCAGGGTCGTGGGGCGGTGCACAAGCATCCAGCGGGGTCCTTTCCATGCGGAGCGGCCACCGTACACCATCGGCCCGTGGTGGCCGCGGCAAAACCAGGCGCCGGAAATGAAATTGCCCGGCGACACAGCCATGTGTCGTACCGGGCAATCGTTACGTCCTTGTCGGCCTGCTGCCGCCCCCTCGCATCCTGCGCTGTGGGGGTAGCGTTGCATCCTGCACGCGGCCGCGTCTGTCCTGTTTGTATCTCAGCCCCTTCCACAGGTCTGTGATGCCACCATCCTGGTGATTGGTGCCGCGTCCTGCGGCGGTCGGTGGTCACGGCCTTCCTGTCCGTGACCGGTGAACCAGCCTCCTGCCGGTTCCGACGATTCCTGCTGTCAGCGCCTGGGTACGGTCCGCACCGGTACCGATCCGGGTACCGGATCCGCCGGCAACAACCTGTTGCCTACGGTGATCCGCTGTCGATTCCGTTCGACGATCACTTTCCCTATCCCCTTCACCTGCGTCAGGTCCTCGACGCGATGAAACGGGCCGTGTCTGCGCCGGTGCTCGACGATCGCCTCGGCCTTGGCGGCTCCGACCATCGTCAATCCCTGCTGCAGCGCCTGGGCATCGGCGCGGTTGATGTCGATCGGTTCGGCGGCATGCGCCCCAGCGATCCCCACTACCAGCACCAGCGCCCTCAACACGACAAACCAAGGCACGACGTGTATCTCCCTGTGATTCTGGCCGCCCCGACCGGCAATCCCGTCGGCAGGAACAGTGTCCGTCACCACATGTACACAGCCTATCGGTTTCCCGGATTTCCGTAAGCCAGCCAAATACCCGACGTGATGTAGGAAAAACCCTACCCGCGGCACAGGCGTAGAATGGCCGGATCAGCCCATGCAACCGGAGTTTCAGATGGACAGCGCCAAGCTCGGCCAATTCGTCAATGACAAGTGGGACAGCGAAATCGTCCCGCAGTTGGTCGACTACATCCGCATTCCCAACAAGTCGCCGATGTTCGACGCCAATTGGGTGCAGAACGGCTACATGGAACAGGCGGTCACCCTGATGGAGAACTGGGCCAAGGCCCAGCAGCTGCCCGGCCTGAAGGTTGAGGTGGTGCGCCTGGAAGGCCGTACCCCGCTGATCTTCCTGGAAATTCCGGCTACCGGCGCCGAAACCGGCGACGACACCATCCTGCTCTATGGCCACCTGGACAAGCAGCCGGAAATGACCGGCTGGGACGACGACCTCGGCCCGTGGACCCCGGTCCTGCGCGGCGACAAGCTGTATGGCCGCGGCGGTGCGGACGACGGCTACGCGATCTTCGGCTCGCTGGCTGCGGTACTGGCACTGCAGGCCCAGGGCCTGCCGCACGCCCGCTGCGTGGTGCTGATCGAAGCGTGTGAAGAGTCCGGCAGCTACGACCTGCCGGCCTACGTCGACCACCTGGCCGACCGCATCGGCAAGCCGTCGCTGGTGGTCTGCCTGGATTCGGGCTGCGCCAACTACGACCAGCTGTGGTGCACCACCTCGCTGCGCGGCCTGACCGGCGGCAATTTCACCGTGAAGGTGCTCAACGAAGGCGTGCATTCCGGCGATGCCTCCGGCGTGATCCCGTCCAGCTTCCGCCTGCTGCGCCAGATCCTTTCGCGCATCGAGGACCAGGACACCGGCCGCATCCTGATCGACGGCATGAACGTGGAGATCCCGGCCGAGCGCCTGGAACAGGCCAAGCGTGCCGCCGAAGTGGTGGATACCGAGATCTTCGAGAAGTTCCCGATGGTCGACGGCCTGCGCCCCATGAACGAGGACCTGACCGAGCTGGTGCTCAACCGCACCTGGCGCCCGGCGCTGTCGGTCACCGGCGTCGGTGGCATGCCGCCGCTGGAATCGGCCGGCAACGTGCTGCGTCCGCAGACCTCGGTGAAGCTGTCGCTGCGCCTGCCGCCGACCGCCGATGGCAAGACCTGCGGCGAGCTGCTGAAGGAAGCACTGCTGCGCGACCCGCCGAACGGCGCGCAGGTCACCCTGGACCTGGAAAAGGCCTCCACCGGCTGGAATGCCCCGGCGATGGCGCCGTGGCTGACCCAGGCCATCGACGACGCCAGCCAGGCCTTCTTCGGCAAGCCGGCGATGTACATGGGCGAAGGCGGCTCGATCCCGTTCATGGGCATGCTGGGCGAGAAGTTCCCGGGCGCGCAGTTCATGATCACCGGCGTGCTCGGCCCGCACTCCAATGCGCATGGCCCGAACGAGTTCCTGCACATCCCGATGGGCAAGAAGGTCAC
Source organism: Stenotrophomonas muris (assembly GCF_052751275.1). NCBI lineage: Bacteria > Pseudomonadati > Pseudomonadota > Gammaproteobacteria > Lysobacterales > Lysobacteraceae > Stenotrophomonas > Stenotrophomonas muris. The sequence goes on from NZ_CP199879.1 coordinate 2,629,242, forward strand.
CGCCTGCGTGTCCAAGGTGATCAGCGAGCACTACGCCGCCAGCCTGCGCGGCGAGACCAGCGGCTCGCCGGTGGCTGCCGACAGCGGCACCCGCCACGGCGACCACGGCTGCTGCTGATCCGGCACTCGTGACGGACGCAGCCTGGCCTTGCTAGGCTGCGTCCACACTCAAGCGGAATCCGCGCGCATGAATGGTCTGTTCGGCAGCAGCAGCTGGCTGTACATCCTGCTGGTCGGCTTCTTCGTCGGCCTGCTCGGGCGTTTCTTCATGCCCGGCAACAACCGCATGGGCTGCCTGCTGACCATCGTGCTGGGCATCCTTGGTGCCCTGCTGGCCGGTTGGTTCGGCCAGTACATGGGCTGGTACGCCCCCGGCGAACCGGCCGGTTTCCTCGGCGCGGTGGTGGGCGCGGTGGCCGTGCTGGCCGTCCTGCGCCTGTTCAGCGGTCGCCGCTGACGCCGCTCCCCCTTCCCTTCCTGTTGCCGACGTTGGCGCGCCCGGCGCGCCCGGATATGCCCGCATGACCGAACCCGCCTCCGATCCCCAGCGCAGCGCGCAGCGCCTGCAGTGGGCCCGTACCCAGCTCGATGATGCCAACGCGGTGGTCGAACGCGCTTCGGTTGACGCCGGCATGCGCAGCTACTGGCGCACCACCAGCACGCGCGGCAGCCACATCGTGATGGACGCCCCGCCGGGGCTGGAAGATCCGCGGCCGTGGCTGCGCATGCGCGGCCTGCTGCACGACAACGGTCTGCGCGTGCCCATGCTGCTCGCGCAGGACCTGGATGCCGGCTTCCTGCTGCTGGAAGATCTCGGCGGCCCGACCCTGGCCAGGATCCTCGACGAGCGCAACGCTGACGAATGGTTCGGTCGTTCGATCGAGCAGCTGCTGCGCCTGCAGGCGATCCCGGTGCCGGCCGACTTCGGCCAGTTCGGCGAAGCACTGCTGCAGCGCGATGCCGGCCTGTTCGACGAATGGTTCCTGCAGCGCCACCTGAACCTTGAACTGGACTGCGGCGAGATCGAAGACCTGCAGCTGGTGCATCGCCGCCTGATGGACAACGCGCTGGGCCAGGCCCAGCTGATGACCCACCGCGACTACATGCCGCGCAACCTGATGCCGGTCGACGACGGCCCCGCGGTCCTGGATTTCCAGGACCTGGTGCGCGGCCCGATCGCCTACGATGCGGTGAGCCTGTTCAAGGACGCCTTCCTGAGCTGGCCACTGCAACGCGTGGACGAATGGCTGGCGCAGTATCACGAGCGCGCCCGCGACACCGGCCTGCCGGTGCCCGACCGCGCCACCTTCCTGCGCGATGCCGACTGGATGGGCATCCAGCGCCACGTGAAGATCCTGGGCCTGTTCTGCCGGCTGCGTTACCGCGACAACAAGGGCCATTACCTCGACGACGCACCGCGCTTCATCACCTATCTGGATGAAGTGCTGCCGCGCTACCGCGAGCTGGCACCGCTGCAGCAGCTGCTGGACGACCGCATCAAGCCGGCGCTGGCCGAGCTGGGTGCACCGATGCGCGTAGCCCGATGAAGGCACTGGTCTTTGCCGCCGGCCTCGGCGAGCGCATGCGCCCTTTGACCCTGCACACGCCCAAGCCGCTGCTGGAAGTGGCTGGCAAGCCGTTGATCGTCTGGCACCTGGAACGCCTGGCCGCACTCGGCGTGCGCGAGGTGGTGGTCAACACCGCATGGCTGGCCGAACAGTTCCCGGCGACGCTGGGCGATGGCAGCCGATGGGGCCTGCGCCTGCATTTCCTGTACGAAGGGCAGACCCCGCTGGAAACCGGCGGCGGCATCCTCAACGCCCTGCCGGTGCTGGGCGATGCCCCGTTCCTGGTAGTGAACGGCGACATCTGGACCGATTTCGATTTCGCCACGCTGCCGCGCGAGCCGCAGGGCCAGGCGCACCTGGTGCTGGTCGACAATCCGGTTCAGCACCCGAATGGTGACTACCGCCTGGATGCACAGGGGTTCCTGCACCACGACCGCGAAGGACCATGCCTGACCTATGCCGGCATCGGCGTGTACCGTCCTTCGATCGTGGCCGACTGGCGCGCGGTGATCGGCGATGCGCCGGGCAGCGAGCGGCTGCCACCGAAGTTCTCGGTGGTGCCGCTGCAGAAGCACTTCATGGCGCAGGGGTTGATGACCGGGCAGCACCATCGCGGGCGCTGGACCGACGTCGGCACCGTGGATCGCCTGCGCGCGCTGGATGCGGAGTTGGCGGCGAACGGCTGAGCCCCTCGTGGCTGGACGTTTTGAGAGCAGTAGCCTTGCTTGGCCGGGCGGGGTGGATTCGCGGGGGACGCCGTGAACCCGTCCCTGGGGGCTTGGCCGCGGCATCCATGCCGCGGACACCCCCGCGAACCCACCCCGCCCGGCCTCAGACAGTTTCCGTGGGCGTCCAGCCACGGAAGAAAGAAAGAAAAGCAAAAGCGGGTCGCTTCGCTCTGGTGACGACCAACGGTCGTCACCCACCACAAGCAAGACACGTATCGACCAAGGTCGACACCCACCAACAGCAGTGCAGTACAGAGACCAGGCAGATCGCGGGAACCTGTCGAAGGCGGGGCGCTGTGGGCTTGCGGGGTGTGAGCCGCATGGATGCGGCGACCAAGCCCCCAGGGACGGGTTTACGGCGGCCCCGCAAGCCCACAGCGCCCCGCCTCCCCTCAGGAAGCCAGCTTTTGACGTTGACGTTGCTTCTGCGGGTGCAGGGCGCAGCCCTGCCGAACAACATCCCTCAGTAACGAGGCCGGCCTTCTTCCAGCACCTGGCGCAGGAACGGCACGGTGATCCGCCGCTTCGCCGCCAGCGATTCGCGGTCCAGCCAGTCCAGCAGGGTGATCAATCCACCCAGCTCACGGCCGGTGTGCGACAGCAGCCACTCGATGGCCGCTTCGTCGATGGCCAGGCCGCGTCGCAGTGCACGCTCGCGCAGCACGGCCGCCCGCCCTTCCTCATCCAGCGGCTGCAGCAGCACGCGTACGCACTGGCCCAGCCGCGAGCGCAGGTCCGGCAGCACCAGGCCCAGTTCGCCCGGCGCCTTCTGTGCCGTGTACAGCACGGTCACGCCCGCAGCGCGCGCACGGTTGTGGAAATCGAACAGCGCGATCTCATCCTCGCGGTTGCCGGCAACCTCGTCCAGGCCGTCCAGCGCCACCAGTTCGCGCGCTTCCAGCCCATCAAGCGCCGCACGGACACGGCCGACGGCGCTGGCCAGCGGCACGTACGTCGGCAACCGTCCGGCCTGCTCGGCGCTGGAGCACATCGCCAGCGCCTGGTGGGTCTTGCCGGTTCCCGCCGCGCCTTCCAGGTAGACCCAGTCGGGGCTGGCGCCAACCGCGATCGCGCGCAGCTGCGCCAGCGCGCCATCCGGCGCGCCGATGAAGGTCTCCAGGCGCTGGTCCCGCGGGTAATGCAGGGCCAGCGGCAGTTGCGGCACACCCATCACTTCAGGTCGGGGCCCTTGTCGTCCGGAACGATGATATGGGGCGCGTCGACCACGCCATCAAGCACGATCGCCGGCTTCTCGCCCACGTACAGTTCGCTCTGCCGATAGCGCTGGTGGGCATAGCGCAGCAGCACGTTGGTCACCGCCGCTACCGGCAGCGCCAGCAGCATGCCGAGGAAGCCGAACAGCTGGCCGCCGGCCATCACCGCGAAGATCACCGCCACCGGGTGCAGGCCGATCTTGTCGCCGACGATGCGCGGGGTCAGCACGTAGCTTTCCAGCAGCTGGCCCACGGTGAACACCACGCCGACCAGGATCAGCAGCTTCAGGTCGAAGCCCTGCGCCTGCACCAGCGCGGCGATCACCGCCATCAGCACGCCGGTGGTCGCTCCCAGGTACGGGATGAAGCTGATCAGGCCGGCAATCAGGCCGATCAGCAGGCCCAGCTTGAGGCCGACCAGCGACAGGCCACCGGCGTAGATCACGCCCAGCGCCAGCATCACCAGGAACTGGCCACGGATGAACGCACCCAGCACCTCGTTGGATTCACGCGCCAGCGCGCTGATGGTGCCGATCTGGTTGCGCGGAATCACCGAGGCCACCCGCTCGACCAGCTTGTCCCAGTCGCGCAGGAAGTAGAACGCCAGGATCGGCAGCAGCAGGATGTTGACCACCCAGGTCACCATCGCAAAGCCCGAACGCGAGACGTAGCCCATGAACGTGGTGGCGAAGCCGCCGGCCTGCTGCCAATGGCTGCGCACCCATTCGATCAGGCGGTCCGGATCCAGCCACTGCATCACTTCCAGGCCGGTCTTGTGCTCGAACCAGGGGATGCCGGTCTGCATCAGCCACGCCTGCGCCTGCGGCGCGGCCGCGATCAGGGTGGTGATCTGGCGCTCGATCATCGGCACCAGCACCAGCAGCAGTGCCACGATCACCAGCACCATCGCTGCGAACACCAGCACCACGCCGGTCATGCGCGAGCGGCCGGTGGCCTCGATGCGGTCCACCAGGGGGTCACCCAGCCAGGCCAGCGCCAGTGCCAGCACGAACGGGGTCAGGATCGGCGCCAGCAGCCACACCACCCAGCCGATCAGGCCGGCGAACAGGATGTACTTCAGCCGACGCAGGAACTGCGCGATTTCAGCTTCCGGGCTCAGGATCATCGCAGGCGGTACTCGTTGCTGACCGGCGCGGCCACCGGGGCACCGGTGGTGTCATCGATCGGGGTCGGCAGGGCCGGCAGCGGCGCGCTTGGCACCAGCACGCCGTTGTCGCCAAGCATGCGGTTGAAGCCGGCCAGGCCGGTGGTCATCTCCACGCTCAGCTCCAGTTGGCCGGCCGAGGCGTGCAGCGGGGTGACGTTGCGCACCACCGGCACCTCGCGCAGGCCAGCGGCCAGCCGCAGGTAGTCATCGGCGCTGTTGATGCCGGTCACCACCAGGCGGTAGGTGCCGGCCTGGCCGACGGCCACGCCGGCCTTGGCATAGCGCTTGACCAGCGCATCGGCGGCACCGTCGGCACCGGCGGCCATCGCGCGCATGGCGTTGGCGTCCTTGCTGGTCCACTTGTTCAGTTCGCGGCCGTTGTCGACGAACACCCAGTCCGCCTGCCAGCCACCGTTGGCGCGGTACAGCTTGCCGATCAGCTGCATCGGCGGTGAGTAGCGCGAGGAGGCACGGGCCACGGCCGCGCTGTCCTGGCGCCAGATGGCACCGGCCAGGGCCTGTTCGGCAGCACCGCCGCTGGGCAGGCCCAGCTTGTAACCCCGCTCGATGGCGCGGTTCAGCAGCGGGCGGGCGGCATTGGCCTGCTGCACGCTGACCAGGCGCGGGCCACTGCCGTCGTCGACGGCCAGCCACAGCACCGGCTTCGGTCGCGGCTGCGGCCACAGCGGCAGGCCCAGCGCCGAGACCAGCGAATCGACATCGTCCTCGCGGAAGCGGGCCACCAGCAGGGTCCGGAAGCTCGGTGCGCCGCTGGCACCCACGCTCTGGTCCTGCTTGTAGTCGTAGCTGGCCACGTAGTCCTTGGCATTGCGCAGCGCCTGCACCACGCCGGGGCGTGACATCACGTTGCGGTCGCCGGACAGCTTGCCCAGCACCACGCTCAGGGCACGGGCCAGGGCACCGTTGCGATCGGCCTCGGCCTGGCTGTTGACGGGCACTTCGGCCTCGTAGGCCCCCGAAGCGGTGGCGACATCTCCCTCGGTGCGCAGGCCGCTCTGGGCCATCGTGGCCACCGGCAGGCTCAGTGCAAGGAGCAGGGTCAGAATCAGGCTGCGGCGCATCAGGACATCCATTGGCTCGACGAATCCGGGGGAATTGTTGCCCGAATACGGCCTTTGCGCCAATGCGGCCTGTTAAAATCGCTCATTCAACCCCTGCCAGCGCCGACGCCCGTGACCAACACCCCGTCTTCCGCCCCTTCCCCCCTCACCTACCGTGACGCGGGTGTCGACATCGACGCCGGCAACGCGCTGGTCGAGCGGATCAAGCCCCTGGTCAAGCGCAGCTTCCGCCCGGAAGTGATGGGCGGCCTGGGCGGCTTCGGCGCCCTGTTCGACCTGTCCAACAAGTACCGCGAGCCGGTGCTGGTGTCGGGTACCGATGGCGTGGGCACCAAGCTGAAGCTGGCCCACCAGCTGAACCGCCACGATACGATCGGCATCGACCTAGTCGCCATGTGCGTGAACGACGTGCTGGTGCAGGGTGCCGAGCCGCTGTTCTTCCTGGACTACTTCGCCACCGGCAAGCTGGACATCGACACCGCCGCAGCGGTCGTGGGCGGCATCGCCAACGGCTGCACCGAGGCCGGCTGCGCGCTGATCGGCGGCGAAACCGCTGAGATGCCCGACATGTATGCCCCGGGCGAGTACGACCTGGCCGGCTTCACGGTCGCCGCGGTCGAGAAGAGCGAGCTGAAGGACGGCGCCAGCGTGGCCGCCGGCGACGTGCTGATCGGCATCGCCTCGTCCGGCCCGCACTCCAACGGCTACTCGCTGGTGCGCCGCATCTACGACCGCGCCGGCCGCCCGGCCGACCTGGAGCTGGAGGGCGGCGTGAAGCTGGTCGACGCGCTGATGGCACCGACCCGCCTGTACGTGAAGCCGATCCTGGCACTGCTGAAGTCGCACGGCGAGGCCATCCACGGCATGGCCCACATCACCGGTGGCGGCCTGACCGAGAACATCATCCGCGTGGTGCCCGACGGCCTCGGCCTGGACATCCAGGCCTCGTCCTGGACCCTGCCGCCGGTGTTCCAGTGGCTGCAGAAGGAAGGCGCCGTGGCCGACAGCGAGATGTGGCGCACCTTCAACTGCGGCATCGGCTTCGTGCTGATCGTGGCAGCCGACCAGGTCGCCGCCGTGTCCGAGGCGGTCAAGGCGCAGGGCCTGGACCACTGGACCATCGGCCAGGTGGTCACTGCTGAAGGCGCCGAGCGCGTCCACATCGGCTGAACCCGGCCCCGAGGAGCCCGCATGGACGCAATGCCCCCGCTGCCCCCTACCCCCGTGCCGCCGCCAACGACGGCGGTACCGGCGTTCAGCCCCCAGGACGCCGACCACCTGCGCATGCTGTCAATCGCGCACTACGTGGTCGGCGGCCTGATCGCGCTGTTCTCGCTGATCTTCATCGTCCACATCGTGCTCGGCGTCACCGCGCTCACCGGCAACCTGCCGATGAACTCCGGCGGCCAGCCCTCGTCGCCGGCCGAACAGCGCGTGTTCGGCTGGATGTTCGTCGTGATCGGCTGTGTCATCGTGTTCGGTGGCGTCACCCTGGGCGCGTTCGTGGCCTACGCCGGCCGTTGCCTGGCCCGCCGCCGCCGCTACCTGCTGTGCCTGATCGTGGCCGGGCTGGCCTGTCTGTTCACGCCGATCGGTACCGTGCTGGGAGTACTCAGCCTGATCACGCTGCTGCGTCCGCAGGTCAAGGCCGCGTTCGACACAGCGGGCACGGCGGCATGACGAGCCCGGGCGCACCGCCGCCGCTGCCGCAGCAGACCCTGCCGCACCTTCAGCTGGGCAGCCACCTGCAGACGCTGAAGGTGCTGTTCTACGCGCTGGCGGTTTTCCACTGGATGGCCGCGCTGGCCTTCCTCGGTTTCATCGGCCTGGTTGCCAGCTCGCGCGGGCTGGACGATGGCGCGGTACTGGCCACCGTGTACGGCGTCGTTTCAGCGCTGGCTGCCGCGCTGGGCTTCGTGCAGCTGCACACCGCGCGCCTGCTGTCGCGCCGCACCGGGCTGGCCTGGTGCCAGCGCGCGGCCTGGCTGGCGGTGCTGGCCGGCCCGCTGGGCATGGCCCTGACCGCCTATGCCTGGGTGTTCCTGTCCAAGCCTGACATGGCCGCCCTGTTCGACCGCGGCGACCATCTCCGCGTCTGAACTTGCCGGCAGACGCCCCGCCCTTTCCTGATCGACTTCCCATGTCCGCGCCTGCCCTCCCCACGACCGCTTCACCCAGCGCCTTCCGTTTCTCGCGCCCCAAGAAGCTGGCCTTCGCTGCCGTACTGGCGGTATTCGCGGTCAGCTGGATCCAGCCGCTGTGGCCCACCGAGCAGGCGCTGCACAGCACGCTGACCGTGATCGGCCTGGGCGCCCTGCTGTGGGTCGACCGCCGGGGTGGCTGGCTGGGCAACGGTGCCTTCATCGCGATCTGCGGCTTCATCGCGCTGCACTGTGTGGCCGCCCGCTGGCTGTACTCGAACGTTCCCTACGACGCGTGGACGCAGGCGCTGATCGGCTGGTCGCCGAATGCGGCGTTCGGCTGGCAGCGCAATCATTTCGACCGCCTCATCCACTTCCTGTTCGGCGTCTGTTTCACGCCGGCACTGCTGCAGCTGGCACGTCACGCCTGGCCGGCGCTGCGCCGCGGCCAGGCCTTCGCCCTGGTGGTGATGACGGTGATGTGCGCCAGCCTGGTCTACGAGTGGTTCGAATGGGCCATCGCGCTCGCCCTGTCGCCGGACGCCGCCGAGGCCTACAACGGGCAGCAGGGCGACATGTGGGACGCCCATGCCGACATGCTGATGGCCACCGTGGGCAGCCTGCTGACCTGGCCGCTGATCCGCCGGAGTACCCCGCAATGACCGCGCCCACCCGCATTGCCGTGCTTGCCTCCGGCCGCGGCAGCAACCTGCAGGCCATCCTCGATGCCATCGCTGCGGGACGCCTGCGCGCCGAGGTCGTCGGCGTATTTTCCGACCGCCCGGCCGCCGCCGCGCTGCAGCGGGTCAGCGCCAACCTGCGCTGGGCGCATGCGCCGAAGGAATTCGACGACCGCGCCGCCTACGAGCAGGCACTGGGCGACGCACTGGCCGCGGTCGCACCGGACTGGATCGTCTGCGCCGGCTACATGCGCATACTCGGCGCCGCCTTCGTGCAGCGCTTCAATGGCCGCCTGGTCAACATCCACCCGTCACTGCTGCCGCTGCACAAGGGGCTGGACACGCATGCGCGGGCACTGGATGCAGGCGATGCCGAGCACGGTGCCAGCGTGCACCTGGTCGTACCCGAGCTGGACGCCGGCGCCGTGCTGGCCCAGGTGCGGGTACCGGTGCTGCCCGGCGATGACGCCGACACCCTGGCCGCGCGTGTGCTGGCGGTGGAGCATCCCCTGCTGATCGCCACGCTGCAGCTGCTGTGCGCCGGCCGCCTGACTGAACGGGAGGGCCAGCCGCAACTGGACGGTCACCCCCTGTTTAGCCCGCTGGCCCTAGATTCCGCCGGGAACCTGAACCGGTAACGCCCACGCACACGCCCCGCTGACTGCGGGGCTGGCATCCTGCCCACCTCCTGCGGCTCCTCTCTTCCATGAAGACCACGACCCTGCTGTCCACTTCGCTGCTGCTGTCGCTTGTCGTGCTTCCCGGCGTGGGTTGGGGCCAGGCGCAGGCGCCTGCCGCCTCGCCGGCTCCGGCTCCGGCGCCGCTGCCAGCGGTGCAACCGCCGGCCGAAGCGGCGGCCCCGGCCCTGCCGGCCTTGGCGTGGGAACCGCCGCCGCTGCAGCCGTTCAGCGCCACCTACCAGGCCTTCTACAAAGGCAAGGAGGCCGGCGACGCCAGCATGCAGGTCACCCATACCGGCGGCAACCAGTGGCGGGTCGACATGCAGGTGGTCGGCCGCCGCGGCTTTGCCAGCGTGCTGGGCCTGAACATCGAGCAGAGCACGGTGTTCGAGGAGCGCGCCGGCGCCTATGCACCGCTGAGCCAGAGCACGGTGCGCAAGGGCCTGTTCCTGGGCAAGAAGGCGGTCGGCACGTACAACTGGCAGGCCGGTACCGCGCAGTGGACCGGCGACGTCGAGAAGAAGCGTGCGCAGCCGATTCCGCTGCAGCCGGGCGACCAGAGCGCCCTGCTGATCAACCTGGCGATCATGCGGGATGCCCGTCCGGGTGCCACCATGCACTACCGCTACGTGGACATGGGCAAGGTCCGCCAGCACGACTACCAGGCCGCGCCGCAGACCGAGAACGTCGAGGTCGGCGACCTGTCCTACAACGCGCTGCGGGTCTACCGGACCAACGGCGGCAACAACGAAACCATCCTCTGGATCGCCAACGGTGTCCCCACCCCGGTGCGCATCCTGCAACGCGAAGACGGCGAAGACCGCGTCGATCTGCGCCTGATCGAATACCAAGGAGTCTGAGCATGAGCACCCTGACCCGCCCCCTCACCTGGATCGCTGCAGCCGCGCTGTCGGTGGCCAGCCTGCCGGCCATGGCCCTGCAGCCGTTCAAGGCCGATTACCTGGCCAGCTACATGGGCATGCAGGCCAATGGCAGCATGACGCTGAGCAGCGAGGGTGCCAACAAGTGGCGCTACACGCTGCAGGTGAAGAACCAGCTGGCCGACCTGAGCCAGAGCACCGTGTTCGAAGAAGTGCGCGGCCAGCTGCGCCCGCTCAGCAGCCAGGACCGTTCGGCGCTGCTGGTGAAGAAGCGCAACGTGCAGGCCAACTACAACTGGACCAGCAACCAGGCCACCTGGACCGGCGACATCAAGCCGGACCGCGCTGGACCTATCGCACTGAAATCCGGTGACATGGACGCGCTGCTGATCAACCTGGCGATCGCCCGTGACCTCGCCGCCGGCAAGCCGCTGACCTATCGCATGGTCGACGAAGGCCGCATCAAGAACATGACCTACCGCGTGATCGGCAAGGAGTCGATCACCGTGGGCGGCAAGAGCTACGAAGCGACCAAGGTCTCGCGTGCCGACGGCAACAAGGAGCTGATCGCCTGGATCGTGCCGGAGTTCCCGGTGCCGGCGCGCATGCTGCAGCGAGAGAACGACCGCGATGCACTGGACCTGACCATCAAGGCGATGAACTGAGTGCCGGGGTCGGATCCCATTCCCTCGGGGATGGGCTCCGACCCCAGGCCCCGCGAAAAGAAAACGCCCGCTTTCGCGGGCGTTTTTCTTACTTCTTTTCTTCGGCCGCCGCCGGCTTGAACTCGGTACGGCAGTCCACGCGGATCTGCTCGCCGGTGCTGCGCCAGACGAAGGTGCGGCAATGGCGGTTGCCGTCCTGGCTGTCATTCACCGCAACCGCATAGAACGACTCGATGATCTCGTCGCGCGAGACCGTGCCATCGCCATTCCAGTCCATGTCCGTCTGCTCGATGCCCTGGGTGATGGCGATGTTGGCGTACCAGGCGTAGCCCAGCCACGCCAGCACGATCAGCACCAGCGCCAGCAGCGCCTTGCGACGCGGGCTGAACTTGCCGCGCAGGATCATGGCACGCGCCGGATGGTGGCACCGAGCGAAGACAGCTTCTCTTCGATGTTCTCGTAGCCACGGTCAAGGTGGTAGATGCGGTCGATGGTGGTCTCGCCGCTGGCCATCAGGCCGGCCAGGATCAGCGAGGCCGAGGCACGCAGGTCGGTGGCCATCACCGGTGCGCCACTCAGGTGCTCGCTGCCCCGCACGATGGCGGTGTGGCCTTCGACCTGGATGTCCGCGCCCAGGCGCAGCAACTCGTTGACGTGCATGAAACGGTTTTCGAAGATCGTTTCGTTGATCACGCCGACGCCGTCGGCCACGCAGTTGAGCGCCATGAACTGCGCCTGCATGTCGGTCGGGAACGCCGGGTACGGCGCGGTGGTCAGGTTGACCGCCTTCGGCCGCTTGCCCTGCATGTCCAGAGTGATGGTGTCGTCGGTGGTCTCGATCTTCGCACCGGCTTCGACCAGCTTGGACAGCACCGCGTCCATGGTGTTCGGGCGCGCACGGTTGACCGTGACCTTGCCGCCGGTCATCGCCGCAGCCACCAGGAAGGTGCCGGTCTCGATGCGGTCGGGCAGCACTTCATGGCGGCCGCCGGACAGGCGCTCGACGCCTTCGATGACCAGGCGGGCAGTGCCCAGGCCTTCGATCTTCGCGCCCAGCGCGATCAGGCAATGCGCCAGATCGGTCACTTCCGGTTCCATCGCACAGTTGTCGAGGATGGTGGTGCCTTCGGCCAGCACCGCGCCCATCAGCACGTTCTCGGTGCCGGTAACGCTGACCATGTCGAAGGTGAAATGGCCGCCCTTCAGGCGCTTGGCCGTGGCCTTGATGAAGCCGTTCTCGACCACGATCTCGGCGCCCAGCGCCTGCAGGCCCTTGATGTGCTGGTCGACCGGACGCGAGCCGATCGCGCAGCCGCCGGGCAGCGACACTTCCGCCGCGCCGAAGCGGGCCAGCAGCGGGCCCAGCACCAGGATCGAGGCGCGCATGGTCTTGACCAGCTCGTACGGGGCAACATGCTGGTTGACCGGACGCGGGTCGACCACGATCGCACTGCCGCGCGACAGCGTGCCCTGGTCGATGGTGACCTTGGCACCCAGTTCACCCAGCAGCTTCACCGTGGTGACCACATCGTGCAGGTGCGGCACGTTGGTGATCTCCACCGGCGCATCGGCCAGCAGGGTCGCGCAGAGAATGGGGAGGACGGCGTTCTTGGCGCCGGAGATGCTCACTTCACCGTGCAGCGCAGCGCCGCCGGTCACAACGATCTTGGCCATGTATTCGGGATCTTCTGCGGTTCAGCCGGCTTCGGCCGGGGTCACGGTTTTCAGCGCCAGCGCGTGGATCGCGCCGCCCATCAGGTCGCCCAGGGTGGCATAGACCATCCGGTGGCGGGCCAGCGGCATCTTGCCGGCAAAGGCCTCGCAGACCACGGTCGCTTCGAAATGCACGCCATCGTCGCCCTGCACGTCGGCGCGGGCGCCGGGCAGGCCGGTTTCGATCAGGTTGCGGATGGTGTCGGCGTCCAACGGGCTTTCCTAATAAAATGTGCCTCCATTCTACTTCCGCTGCGTGGCGTCCGCATGGCCGAATCCCTGTTGCCCCCCCGTTCCGTCGACCCTGCCGGCCTGGTCGCCAGCGGCCGCCGCGTCTTCGAGATCGAGCGGCAGGCGCTGGATGCCGTGGCCGACCGCCTCGGCGAGGCCTTCCAGCAGGCTTGCCAGGCGATCCTGGCCAGCCGCGGCCGGGTGGTCGCCACCGGCATGGGCAAGTCCGGGCACATCGCCCGCAAGATCGCCGCTACGCTGGCCTCCACCGGCACGCCCGCGTTCTACGTGCATCCGGGCGAAGCCGGCCATGGTGACCTGGGCATGATCACCGAGGCCGACGTGGTGCTGGCGCTGTCCTATTCGGGCGAATCGGACGAAGTGCTGATGCTGCTGCCGGTGCTCAAGCGCCAGGGCAACGTGCTGATTTCCATGACCGGCCGCCCGCAGTCCAGCCTGGCCACCGCCGCCGATATCCACCTGGACGTCAGCGTGCCGGCCGAGGCCTGCCCGCTGGCGCTGGCGCCGACCTCCAGCACCACCGCCTCGCTGGCGATGGGCGATGCGCTGGCCGTGGCCCTGCTCGACGCACGCGGCTTCACCGCCGACGATTTCGCCCGCTCGCACCCGGCCGGCAGCCTCGGCCGCCGCCTGCTGCTGCATATCACCGACGTCATGCACACCGGGGAGGACCTGCCCAGCGTGGGGGCCGACGCCAGCCTCAGCGAGGCGCTGGTCGAAATGAGCCGCAAGCGGCTGGGCATGACCGCCGTGGTCGATGCCGACGGTGTGCTGATCGGCCTGTTCACCGACGGTGACCTGCGCCGGGCGCTGGACAGCGCGCTGGACGTGCGCACCGCGAAGATCGCCGATGTGATGACCCGCAACCCACGTACCATCGGCGCCGACCAGCTGGCGGTGGAGGCTGCCCGGCTGATGGAGACCCACAAGATCACGGGCCTGATCGTGGTCGACGACCAGGGCCGGGCGGTCGGTGCCCTGAACATTCATGACCTGTTGCGGGCCCGGGTGGTTTAACCGACAGTCCGTAGACCCCATTCAGTCTGTACCGTCCCAACCCGAATCCACCGAGCCTGCCACCCTGATGCCCTGGTCCCCCCTGCCCGCCTTCCCCGCCCACCTGCATGCCGCCGCGGCCCGCGTCCGCCTGGCCTGCTTCGACGTGGACGGCACCCTCACCGACGGTCGGCTGTACTACGACAAGGACGGCAACGAGAGCAAGGCGTACTTCGTGCAGGATGGCCTGGGCCTGAAACTGCTGCAGCAGCACGGCATCCACCCCGTGCTGATCACCGCGCGCAACAGCCAGTCCGCGCTCAGGCGCGGCGCCGACCTCGGCATCGATACCCAGATCGCCGTGGGCGACAAGCTGGCCAGCGTGCAGGCGCTGTGTGCGCAGCACGGCATCGGTCTGGAGCAGGTGGCCTTCATGGGCGACGACCTGCCGGACCTGGCACCGCTGGGCGCGGTCGGCCTGGCGGTGGCGCCGGCCAACGCCCACCCGTGGATCGCCGAGCGCGTGCATTGGCAGACCCGCGCCGACGGCGGACGTGGTGCAGCCCGTGAGCTGTGTGACATCCTGCTGGCCGCGCAGGGTCATGTGGACGCGGTCCTGGCGAGGTTCGGCGCATGAACCTGCCGAGCCTGAACTGGCGCACCCTGCTCGGCATCGGCCTGCTGCTGGCGGCCCTGCTCAGCAGCTGGGCGGCCCTGCGCAACCGCGACAAGGGTCCGGCCACTGCCGGCCAGGATGTCGGCGTGGACTACGTCCTGCACGACTTCCAGGTCGTCGCCCTGGATGAGCACGGCAAGGAATCGACCACCCTGCGCGCACCGTTGCTGGAGCGCCAGCGTGGCGACCAGACCATCAACATCGCCACGCCGCTGTTCGAGATGCCGGACAAGGATGGCAAGCACTGGACCCTGCGTGCCGAGACGGGCTGGCTCAGCGCCAAGGGCGACCAGATGAAGCTGCGCGGCAATGTCGCCGGCGACAGCCCGGCCGATCCGGGCGTGGTGCCGACCACCTTCCGCACCGACCACCTGGACGTGTTCCCGAAGGAGAACCGTGCCCGCACCGATGCGCTGGTCACCATGACCCGCCCCGGCATGGAACAGTCCGGCGTTGGCTTCGAGGTGGATTCGAAGAACAACACGTATCATTTCCTCAGCCAGTCCAAGGGCCGTTACACGCCCCGACGCTGATTCCGCCGCCCTCCTGCGACGTCCCCGGACAGGCGCAAGGCAGGCAGCCCACCCATCCGCCCCCGGTTTCCCGGGCGGCCCCACCGGTAGAACGGACCCCGATGAAGATTCCCTTTGCAGCCGTACTCGCGCTCGGTCTCCTTGTTCCCAGCGCTGCCTTTGCCAAGTCCACCGACCGCAACGAGAACATGAACATCGACTCCGGCGCGCAGTCGGGCGTGCTCACCGGCGATGGCAAGACCGTGCTCTCGCAGGGCGTGACCGTCACCCAGGGCTCGCTGGACATCCGCTCGTCCGAAGCCGAGATCTACCTGAAGGACGGCGAGGCCGTGCGTGCGGTGTTCACCGGCAAGCAGGCCACGATGAAGCAGCAGCTCGACGATGGCACCTGGATGGACGCGGTGGCTGATCGCATCGACTACGACATCAAGACCGAGATCATCACCCTGACCGGCAACTACAAGGTCACCAGCGCGCGCGGCACCAATGCCGGCCAGCGCATGGTCTACAACACCCGTAGCGGCGAAATGAATTCCGGTGGCGATGGCAGCCGCGTGCGCACCGTCATTCCGCCGAAGAACAAGAACGCGGCGGCACAGCCGGCGGCCACGCCCAAGGCGGCGGCGCCGGCCAGCACGTCGGCCAAGCCGGCCGGGAGCAAGAAGTAATGCTCGTCGCCAAGGGCCTGCGCAAGCGCTACAAGCAGCGCGAAGTCGTGAAGGACTTCGGGCTGACCCTCGACGCCGGTGAAGTGGTGGGCCTGCTCGGCCCCAACGGTGCCGGCAAGACCACCTGCTTCTACATGATCGTCGGCCTGGTCGCCGCCGATGCCGGCAGCATCGTGCTCGACGGCAAGGACATCACCAGCGATCCGATGTACACCCGTGCCAAGCAGGGCGTGGGCTACCTGCCGCAGGAGCCGTCGGTGTTCCGCAAGCTGACGGTGGCCGACAACCTCCGCCTGGTACTGGAGCTTCGCGAAGACCTGGATTCGGCCGGCCGCGAACGCGAATTGAACAGCCTGCTCGACGAATTGCAGCTGGCCCATGTGGCCGACCAGCTCGGCGCCAGCCTGTCCGGTGGCGAACGTCGTCGCTGCGAGATCGCCCGCGCACTGGCCGCGCAGCCGCGCCTGATCCTGCTCGACGAACCGTTTGCCGGTGTCGACCCGATCTCGGTGGGTGAAATCCAGCGCATCGTCACCCATCTCAAGCAGCGTGGCATCGGCGTGCTGATCACCGACCACAACGTGCGCGAGACCTTGGGAATCTGCGACCGCGCGTATATCCTCGCCGAGGGCACCGTGCTGGCCCAGGGCTCGCCGGAGGCGATCCTGGACAACGCCGACGTACGTCGCGTCTACCTTGGGGATTCCTTCAAGCTGTGACCGCAGGCGCCGGGTCCCTTTCCTTCCGTTCGGCACAGGCATGAAGACTCGGCTGCAGACATCGTTGGGACAACAGCTGGTGCTCACGCCCCAGCTGCAGCAGGCGATCAAGCTGCTGCAGATGTCCACGACCGAGCTGGAGCTTGAAATCGCCCAGGCCGTGGAGAGCAATCCGCTGCTGGACTGGGCCGACAGCAACGACAGCAGTGCCGCCAATGAGGCCAGCGACAGCACCGATGCCGACGCGCCCGCCGAACGCACCGACAACGGCGACGACTGGGCGCCGGCCGAACTCGACTGGAGTGCCGCCGGCAGTGGTGGCAGCTTCGACGATGACGATGACACCGGCAGTGCCGCCGAGCGCGTGGCGGAAACCGAAACGCTGGCCGACCACCTGCTGTGGCAGCTGCACCTGTCGCATCTTTCCACGCATGACCGCAGCATCGGCGCTGCACTGATCGATGCGCTGGACGACGATGGTTACCTGCGCGAACCGCTGGCCACCATCGCCGAAACCCTGCTGCCGGCGGTCCATGCCGGTGAGGATGAAATCCTCGCGGTGCTGCATCGCATCCAGCGTTTCGACCCGGTCGGCGTTGCCGCGCGCACGCTCGGCGAGTGCCTGCAGCTGCAGCTGGACGTGTTGCCTGCCGACACGCCGGGGCTGGCGCTGGCGCGACAGATTGCCGCAGGCCCGCTGGAACGGCTGCCGCGCAGTGGCGTCTCCGGGCTGGCGCATGAACTGAAACAGCCGCTGGACGAGGTCGAGACGGCGGTCGCGCTGCTGCGCTCGCTGGACCCGCGTCCGGGCACGCAGATCGCGCCGCTGTCGCAGGACACCTATGTGGTGCCCGACGTGGTGGTGTGGCGGCAGAACGGCATCTGGCGCGCAGCGCTGGCGGCCCATGCCGGGCCGAAGGTGGTGATCCACCGTGGCTACGAACAGCTGATCCGCCGCTGTGGCGAGGCCGACGCCGGCTACCTGCGCGGCCAGCTGCAGGAGGCGCGCTGGCTGCTGAAGGGCCTGCAGCAGCGCGGCGAAACCCTGCTGCGGGTGGTGCGCAGCCTGATCCTGCAACAGGCCGGCTTCCTCGAATTCGGCGAGCAGGCGCTGCGCCCGCTGACCCTGCGCGAGATCGCCGCCGAGCTGGGCCTGCACGAATCCACGGTGTCGCGCGCGATCGCCCGCAAGCACGTGCGCACGCCGCGCGGCACCCTGCCGCTGCGCGCCTTCTTCGCCTCGGGTATCGATACCGAAGGCGGTGGCGAGGCGTCCAGCACGGCCATCCAGGCGATGATCCGCCGCCTGATCGACGACGAGAACCCGCGCAAGCCGCTTTCTGACGCCAAGCTGGCTGACCTGCTCAAATCGTCGGGAATTCCAGTAGCGCGACGCACCGTGGCGAAGTATCGTGAAGCCATGAACATTTCCGCCTCGCACGAAAGGGTCAGAATCGCTTGACGCGCCGCCGCGCCCGGCGGAGAGGTTCATTGGCACATCCGAACACAGGAGAAACCCGATGCGCATCGAAACGTTTGGCAAAGACGTCGAAGTCACCCCGGCCCTGCAGTCCTATGTAGAGGAGAAGCTGGCCCGGATCGGAAAACACTTCGACCAGCACTGCGAAGCGCGGGTGACCCTCAAGCTGCAGAAGACCGAACACCACGTCGACGCCAGCCTCAACATTCCGGGGCAGACCCTGCACGCCGAGGCCGGCGGCCAGACCATGTATGCCGCGATCGACCTGCTCGCGGACAAGCTTGACCGCCTGGTCATCAAGCACAAGGAAAAAAAACAGCAGCACGCACCGCTGCCGGTGGGCGACAATGGTGGCTGATCGCCACCGTTCCCCGCAGACATGCCCCTGACTGACCTCCTGGCGGCCGTGCAGACCCAGCTCTGCACGGCCACCGACCGTGACAGCGTCCTGCAGGCCGCCGCCGGGTTGCTGGCCTGCCGCCAGGCCAACGCCGAACAGATCTATCTGAACCTGTGCCAGCGCGAAGCCCTGGGCAGCACCGCGATCGGCCACGGCATCGCCATTCCCCACGGCCGCGCGCCGACCCTGGACCGCCCCCGTGGCGCCCTGCTGCGACTGGCGACCCCGGTCGATTTCGGCGGCGACGAACCGGTGGACCTGGTGTTCGCGATGGCCGTCCCCGCCCACTACACCCACCAGCACCTGATGCTGCTGTCCGAGCTGGCCGAGCTGTTTTCCGCACCGGACATCCGCCAGGCCCTGCGCGAAGCCGGCGATGCCCGGGCGCTGCGCGAGGCGCTGGACATGACCCCACCTGCGAGTGCCGCATGAATACCAGCATCACCGCCCGTGAACTGTTCGAACAGCAGCGCGAGCGGCTGGGGCTGCGCTGGGCCGCTGGCAAATCCGGTGAGAAACGCGAGCTGGAGGCCGGCAACACGGTCTCGCGGCGTCCGTCGCTGGCCGGCTACCTCAATGCGATCTATCCCAACAAGGTGCAGATCCTGGGCACCGAGGAACTGTCCTGGCTGGACGCGCTGGAACCCCGCCAGCGTTGGGAGACCATCGAGAAGATCATGCAGTCGCATCCGCTGGCGCTGGTGCTGACCCGCAACCAGGCGTGCCCGGAAGACCTGCGCGCGGCCGCCGATGAATCCGGCACACCGCTGTGGCTGTCGCCCAAGCGCGGCCACGAACTGCTCAACCACCTGTCCTACCACCTGGCGCGCACGCTGGCGCCGCGGGTGATCCTGCATGGCGTGTTCATGGAGATCTATTCCATCGGCGTGCTGATCACCGGTGAGGCCGGGTCGGGCAAGAGCGAGCTGGCGCTGGAGCTGCTAAGCCGCGGCCATCGCCTGGTGGCCGACGATGCGCCCGAATTCACCCAGATCGCCCCGGACGTGCTCGACGGCACCTGCCCCGAACTGCTGCAGGACCTGCTGGAAGTGCGCGGCCTGGGCGTGCTGAATGTGCGCGAGATGTTCGGCGACACGGCTGTAAAGAAGAACAAGTACCTTCGGCTGATCGTCCACCTGACCAAGCCGATGACCGAACCCACCCCGCATGGCTACGAGCGCCTGACCGGCGACTCGGGCACCCGCCATGTGCTGGACCTCGACGTTCCGCTGATCACCCTGCCGGTGATGCCCGGCCGCAACCTGGCCGTGCTGACCGAAGCCGCCACCCGCCTGCACATCCTGCGCACCAAGGGCATTGATCCGGCAGCGATGTTCATCGCCCGCCACAGCAATCTGCTGGAACGGCGAACACCCTGATTCCCCTGCCCCTCGAAGAGCCTGTCCATGAGCACCGCCACCCCCTCCGCCCCGACCCTGATCATCGTCAGCGGCCTGTCCGGCTCGGGTAAATCCGTCGCCCTGAAGACCTTCGAGGATCAGGACTACTACTGCTCGGACAACCTGCCGATCCACCTGCTGCCGGACTTCGTGCGCAGCCTGCTGGCCAACCACGATGGCAGCGCGCCGCGCCGGCTGGCGGTGGGCATCGACGTGCGCGGCCAGGCCGACCTGAGCCAGCTGGGCGACTGGCGGCAGCTGGCCACCGACGCCGGCGTGGAAGTGAAGGTGCTGTTCTTCGAGGCCAGCGACGAAACGGTGCTCAAGCGCTATGCCGACACCCGCCGCCGCCATCCGCTGAGCCAGCTGGGCCTGTCATTGCCCGAGGCGATCGCCCGCGAGCGCGAGCTGACCGCGCCATTGCGCCGCGAGGCCGATGCGGTGATCGATACCAGCAACCTCAACGTGCACCAACTGCGGCGGCGGATCATCACCGAGTTCGCGATGGACCATGCCACCGGCCTGTCGCTGCTGTTCGAATCATTCGCCTACAAGCGCGGTGTACCCGCCGAAGCGGACTTCGTGTTCGATGCGCGGGTGCTGCCCAATCCACACTGGGACCCGGACCTGCGTGCGCTCAGCGGCCGCGAACCGGGTGTGCGCGACTACCTGGAAGCGCAACCGGACGTGCAGCGCTACCTGGCCCAGCTGATGGATTTCCTCGATACCTGGCTGCCGAAACTGGGTGATGGCACCCGCAGCTACGTGACCGTGGCGTTCGGCTGCACCGGCGGCAAGCACCGCTCGGTGTTCCTGGCCGAGCGCATGGCCCGGCATGCCCGCGAGATGGGCTGGCAGGACGTGGCGACGTACCACCGCGAACAGGATTGAGGGGGGCCGGCCGGGCTGCGCCCGGCACCCGTCGGTAGTGCCGGCCGCTGGCCGGCAACAGCAACAGCAACAGCAAAAGCGGCATTCCGTGGCATGGCGGGGCGGTGTGGGTAGGTGTCGACCTTGGTCGACACGATGGATCCACACCATGCGTGGATGAATCGCTGCCAGGCATCGAAAAACGCATGGGGTCGGATCCCTTTTCCAGGGGAAAAGGGCTCTGACCCCGATAACGCTGAATACGGGACACAGTGCCCCTCATCTGCTGCTATCGCCGATTCACCTTGACCTGTTAACGTGCAGTAATGACCTGTGGCATTCTCCTCGTAACACATCCCGGGGTCGGGACCGCCCTGCTTGACGTGGCGACCCGGCTCCTGCGGCAATTGCCGCTGAAAACCGAAGCTTTCGAAGTACCGTTCGACGCAGACATGGACGCCCTGCTCCCGCTCGCCTCGGCCGCCCTGCGGCGGGTCGACAGTGGTGAGGGCGTGCTGATCCTGACCGACCTGTACGGCGCCAGCCCCGCCAACCTTGCAGGGCAGCTGGCCCGGCTGGGGACCCCGGTTCGCCGGGTGTCGGCGCTGAGCCTGCCGATGTTGCTGCGGGTGATGAATTATCCGGAACAGGGACTGGATCAACTGCCCGCCACAGCCGCGGCGGGCACCCGTAATGGAGCGATAGTCGACGATGCTTGAACGAGAACTCACCGTCAGCAACCGCCTGGGCCTGCATGCCCGGGCCACCGCCAAGCTGGTGCAGACCCTGGCGCCGTTCCGCTGCAACGTGACCATGGCCGCCAAGGGCCGTGAGATCAACGCCAAGAGCATCATGGGCGTGATGCTGCTGGCCGCCGGCCAGGGCACTCCGGTCACCGTGCGCATCAACGGCGAAGATGAAGCCGCCGCGATGGAGGCGGTGGTCGGCCTGTTCGAACGCCGCTTCGACGAGGACAGCTGAGCGTGCCACGCGCACGCGCCGGCCAGCTCCCTTCCGGCCAACGGCCGGTACAGCTGTTGGCCGGCCATGGCGCGGCGCGCGGAACGGCGATGGGCCGGGCGCGCGTGCGGCTGCCGCATGCACTGGAAGTGGCCGAGCAACGCGTGGCCGCCCACCAGGTCGAGGCCGAACTGGCCCGCCTGCACCGTGCGCTGGATGCCGCGCGTACGGAAATGCACGAACTGCGTCAGCGCCTGCATGGCGCACTGAACCAGGAAGTGGGCGAGTTCCTCGACCTGCACGCGTTGCTGCTGGACGACCCCGAGCTGCTGTATGGCCTGGACGAACTGATCCGCAGCGGCCCGTACAGTGCCGGCTACGCGCTGCGCCTGCAGCGTGACCGCCTGGCCAAGGTCTTCGATGGCATGGACGATGCCTACCTGAAGAGCCGCATGGACGATCTCGACCATGTGATCGGCCGCATCCACGCCTTCCTGCAACCCGAACGCCCGCCGGTGATGAAGGGCCTGGCCGGCGAGATCCTGGTCTGCGACAACATCGCCCCATCCGAACTGGCGCAGCTGCAGGCGCAGGGCGTGGTCGGCATCGTCACCGCCGCCGGCAGCGCGCTGTCGCACAGCGCGATCCTGGCGCGCAGCCTGCACCTGCCCCTGATCGTCAATGTGCCGCAACTGCTCAGCCGCGTCGCCGACGGCGACGTGCTGATCATCGACGGTGCCGACGGCAGCATCACCGTCAACCCGCTGGCCGACAACCTGCGTGACTACCGCGCACGCCTGAAGGAACACGCGCGCGAGCAGCGCGAGCTTGGCCGCCTGCGCAGCAAGCCCAGCCGTACCCGCGACCAGGTCGACATTGCCCTCCTGGCCAATGCCGAATCGCTGGAGGACGTCACCCAGGCGCATGCGCTGGGCGCGCAGGGGCTGGGCCTGTACCGCACCGAATTCCTGTTCCTGCAGCGCAACGAGCTGCCGGACGAAGAAGAACAGTTCCAGACCTACCGTGATGCCGCACTGGGCATGAGCGGCCGGCCGGTGACCATCCGCACGCTCGACCTGGGTGCGGACAAGGCCGATCGTACCGGTCTGACCCTGAGCAACGAAGAGAACCCGGCACTGGGCCTGCGCGGCGTGCGCCTGTCGCTGGCACGGCCCAAGGTGGCCGACACCCAGCTGCGCGCGATCCTGCGCGCCTCGGCCTACGGCAAGCTGCGCGTGCTGGTGCCGATGGTCAGCACCCGCGAGGAACTGCTGGCGGTGCGCCGGCGCATGCTCAAGCTGAGCGAACAGCTGCGCAGCGAAGGCCATATGGTGTCCGAGCACGTGCCGCTGGGCGCGATGATCGAAGTCCCGGCGGCGGCATTGGCGCTGGAGAGTTTCATCGATCTGGTCGATTTCCTGTCGATCGGCACCAACGACCTGGTGCAGTACCTGCTGGCCGCCGACCGCAACAACGAGGCGCTGGGTGAGTTGTATTCACCGTTGCACCCGGCGGTGCTGCGGCTGTTGCAGATGGTGATCGAGACCGGCGCACGCCACCGCATTCCGGTGGCGGTCTGCGGCGAGATGGCCGGTGATGCGCGGATGACCCCGTTGCTGCTGGCGCTGGGCCTGAGCGAGTTCAGCCTGCATCCCGGTACGTTGCTGGAGGTGCGCCGTGCCATCCGCGAAGCCGATCTGGGTGCGCTGCGCGCCCGTGCCCCGAAGCTGCTGGCCGCGCGCGACCGCCGCGCCATCGAACGCTGGCTGGCGCTGGTGGCCGATACGCCCTGACACCACCCGCTCGCCGGACATGCACGCCTGGGGTCAGATCCCTTTTTCGCGGGAAAAGGGATCTGGCCCCGTCTCGTTGAAGGCCAAGAGGTTGCCGGCCAGCGGCCGGCACTACCGCCACCCGGCGGCTATGCGCTGAAACATCCCCTTGCGATAATGACGCGCTGAACACCCCTGTTGCCGCATCCTTGCCGGGATCGCGGCTTTTCTTATCCCGCGGGAGCTGCGATGGCTGAAGCTGTACGCCACGACAAGACTGCGCGCCAACTGCGGATGTTGTCCGATGCACTGGACAGCGGCCGGCTGGGCCCGGTACGTCGGCTGGTCAACACCCTGGCCCCGGCCGAGATCGGCAACCTGCTTGAATCGCTGCCGCCGGGCAAGCGCGAGGTGGTGTGGGGCCTGGTTGATCCGGAAGATGACGGCGAGGTGCTGGTCCACGTCGGCGAAGACGTGCGCGAGAGCCTGCTCGCGGACATGGACCCGGACGAGATCATCGCCGCGGTCGAAGACCTGGACATCGACGACCTGGCCGACCTGGTCGAAGACCTGCCCGATACGGTCATCGACGAGGTCCTCAAGTCGATGGACCGCGAGAACCGCGAGCGTCTGGAGCAGGTGCTGTCCTATCCCGAGGACAGCGCCGGCCGCCTGATGAACCCGGACGTGGTGACCGTGCGCGCCGACGTCAATGTCGACGTGGTGCTGCGCTACCTGCGCCTGCGCGGCGAACTGCCGGACCATACCGATCACCTGTTCGTGGTCAGCCGGCGCCATCAGTACCTCGGCCGGGTGTCGCTGGCGGCACTGGTGACCCACGAGGACACCACCCCGATCAACCGCCTGATCGACGACGAGCAGCCGGCCATTGACGTCGGCGAGAGCGACCAGGAGGTCGCCCGCCAGTTCTCCGACCATGACTGGATCTCCGCGCCGGTGGTGGACGACAACAACATCCTGATCGGCCGCATCACCATCGATGACGTGGTCGACATCATCCGTGGCCAGGCCGAGCACCAGGCACTGGGCGCCGCCGGCCTGGACGAGGACGAAGACCTGTTCAGCCCGGTCTGGCGCGCCATGCGCCGGCGCTTGATGTGGCTGTCGGTGAACCTGTGCACCGCCTTCCTGGCCTCCAGCGTAGTCGGCCACTTCGAAGGCACCATCGACAAGCTGGTGGCGCTGGCCGTGCTGATGCCGATCGTGGCGGGCCTGGGCGGCAATGCCGGTACCCAGGTGCTGGCGCTGATGGTGCGCGGCCTGGCACTGGGCCAGGTAGGCGCGTCCAACGCGCGCACGCTGCTGTGGAAGGAGGTGCGGGTCGCCTTGTTGAACGGCGTGATGCTGGGTTCCGTGCTGGGGCTGATCGTGCTGGCCTGGTTCCACTCGCCCGGGCTGTCGGCAGTGATCGCCATCGCGCTGACCTGCAACCTGCTGTTCGCCGCACTGGCCGGCGTGCTGGTGCCACTGACCCTGAAACGCTTCGGCTTCGACCCGGCGCTGGCCAGCGGCATCTTCCTGACCGCCGTGACCGACTCGATGGGCTTCTTCACCTTCCTCGGCCTGGCCACGCTGGTGCTGCTGCACTGAACCCTGCAGGGTCCGATCCCCGCCGCGCGGAGTTCCGACCCACGCCAAAACCCAGGGTCGGATCTCCGCTGCGCGGGGCTCTGACCCGTTTCCAACTGGACACCCATGGCCACCACGATCGAAAACTATTTCCAGCCCGGCTGGCGCGACCAGCAGCACACCTGCCCGGCCTGCGAATGGAAGGGCAGCTCGCGTGCCATGGAGATGGAGCTGGACGAGGACGCCACCGAGTACGCCTGCCCGGTCTGCGAGAACCCGCTGCTGGTGGTGCTGCATCCGGACATCGCGCAGGTGCAGGCGGCCGCCGCCGAGGGCAATGCCGAAGCGCAGGAGCAGCTGGACATCATTGCCAGTTTCCCGCGACCGGAGTGACGCGCCGCACGATGCCGCGTTGACCTGCGGCGGGCTAGGATGCAGCTGACCCTGCCGCCCCGGGAAATCCCATGGTCCGATCGATGTCGCGCTGGCTGCCGCTGCTGGCCTTTCTGATGATGAGCGGTTGCACTTCGCTGCCGGACAGCGCGCGCGGCCGCTTCGAGGGCCGCGCAGTGAAGGTGGACGGCGAGACCGCCTACTACCAGGTGTTCATTCCGGCCGGCGTTCAGGCCACCGCTCCCACCAGACTCCCGGTCATCCTGTTCCTGCACGGCTCCGGCGAGCGTGGCGGCGACGGTGTCAAGCAGACCCATGCGGGGCTGGGGCCGCACCTGCGCAGGCACGCGGCCGACTTCCCCGCATTGGCCGTATTCCCCCAGGTGCCGGGCCACCAGGAATGGAGCGGGCGCAACAACCGCGTTGCGCTGGCCGCCCTGGACGCCACCATCGCCGAGTTCGGTGCCGATCCCTCACGGCAGTACCTGACCGGGATGTCGATGGGCGGCTATGGGAGCTGGAACATCGCGCTGGATGACCCCGGGCGCTTCGCCGCGATCGTGCCCGTGTGCGGCGCGGTGCTGGCGCCACGCGCGGTGCGCCCGACCCTGTTCGTCGAGCAGGTCGCCCAGGAAACCGATCCGTATGCGGCCATCGCCCAGCGCCTGAGAGGCACGCCGATCTGGATCTTCCACGGTGCGCTGGATGATGTAGTGCCACCGGACGACGATCGCAGACTGCACGCCGCATTCCGGAGCGCCGCTGCACGCGACGTGCGCTACACCGAGTACCCGGAAGGCAACCACAACGCCTGGGACGCCACCTATGCCGACCCGGCGATGTGGGCATGGCTGTTCGCGCAGAAGCGCTGAGCCGCAGCTTCAGTAGTTGCCAACCTTGGTTGGCATTGACTGCCCTGGTAGTTGCCAACCTTGGTTGGCACTGACTGCTCTGGTAGTTGCCAACCTTGGTTGGCACTGGCCTACCTGAAACCAACCCATTCCCCGATGTTCACTGGAAGCAGGCCCGTCCATGCTTGCTCCATGCAGAACACACGTCTCCTGCTCGGTCGTCGCTCCAGCATCGGCCTCAGCTATATCCTCACCGCCGTCGTCCATGACCGCGCGCCGCTCTTCACCAACGCCGCAGCGGCCGCCTTGGCAGTCCGCGAATTCCAGCGACTGGATCAGGAAGGCTTCACCCGCTCGATTGCGTACGTGGTCATGCCCGACCACATCCACTGGCTGGTCGAACTACGTGCGGGAACGCTGGAAACCGTCATGAAGCGTTTCAAGTCGCGCACAGCCCAGCAGGCAAACCGGTTGCTGGGGCGAGTCGGGCGCTTCTGGCAGGCCTGCTATCACGATCATGCGATCCGCTCTGACGAATCGTTGCACCGGCGTGCGATGTACCTGATGGGAAATCCGATCAGGGCCGGACTGGCGACGCGGCTTGGGCAATATCCCCATGCATGGTGCGAATGGGAGCTCGGGGCTTCGTGTGATCCGCTCGACAACTTGGGCGCGGATGGATAGTGCCAACCAAGGTTGGCATCTACCAGAGCGGTGCGCGGACAAGCCGCGCGGCAAGTGTGTCAACCAAGGTTGACACCTACCAGAGCGGGTGGTCAGCCCAGCAGGGTTTCCAGCACGGCCATGCGCACGGCGACGCCGTTGGCGACCTGGCGCAGCACCCACGACTGCGGGCCGTCGGCCACGTCGTCGGTCACTTCCACGCCGCGGTTGATCGGGCCCGGGTGCAGCACCGCGGCATCCTTGCCGGCGCGCGCCAGGCGCTCGCGGGTCAGGCCGTACTGGGCGTGGTACTGCTCCAGCGACGGCACCAGGCCTTCTTCCATGCGCTCGCGCTGCAGGCGCAGCATCATCAGCGCGTCGACGCCTTCCAGCATCGCGTCGAAATCATCGCCGACCACGCAGCCCTTCAGGGTCTCATCGTCCGGCAGCAGCGACTGCGGGCCGCACACGCGGATCTCACCCACGCCCAGCGTGCGCAGCGCATGCAGGTCGGTGCGGGCCACGCGCGAGTGCTTCACGTCGCCGACGATCACCACTTTCATCTTCGAGAAATCCGGGCCCTTGGCCTGGCGCAGGGTCAGCATGTCCAGCAGGCCCTGGGTCGGGTGCGCGCTGCGGCCGTCACCGGCGTTGATCAGTGCGGTGCCCTCGCCCGCCGCTTCTGCCAGTGCGGCTACCGCGCCATCCTCCGGGTGGCGCACCACGAAGCCGCGCACGCCCATCGCTTCCAGGTTGCGCAGCGTATCGCAGGCGGTTTCGCCCTTGCGGGTGGACGAGGTCGAGGCATCGAAGTTGAGCACATCGGCGCCCAGGCGCTGCGCGGCCAGCTGGAATGAGCTGCGGGTGCGCGTGGACGGCTCGAAGAACAGCGTGCACACCGCCGAACCGGCCAGCACGTGGCGCTTGTTGCCGACGCGGCCGACTGCGGCATCGCGGATCTGACCTGCCCGGTCAAGCAGCTGCAGCAGGGTCCCGCGCGGCAGGCCCTCCAGGGTCAGCAGGTGGCGCAGGCGTCCGGAGGCATCGATTTGCTGGGCGGTCATGGCGGTGTCGGGCAGTCAGGGAATGGGGGTGGCGTCGTCGGGGGACGACAGCCAGCGGTCGATGATCACCGCCGCGGCCACGGCATCGAGCGCGGCCGCATCACGGCGGCGCTTGCGCCCTTCGGCGCGCTCGACGGCGAAGCGGCGGGCGGCCTCGACCGAGCTGGAACGCTCGTCGATCATCACCACCGGCAGCTTGAAACGTTCCCGCAGCTGGCGGGCGAAGCCCTGCGCGCGCTTGCGGTTGGGTTGGTCCTGGCCGTCCAGGGTCAGCGGGTCGCCGACCACCAGGCCGTCGGGCTTCCATTCCTTGAGCAGGCGTTCGATCGCGGTCCAGTCCGGGCCATTGCCGTGCACATCGACCACCGCCACCGCGCGCGCATGCGCAGCGAAGGCACTGCCGATGGCCACGCCGATCCGCCGCGAGCCGACGTCGAAACCCAGAACGGTGCCGTCACGGCGGATCGCCGGGGCAGCAGGAGCCGGTACGGGCGTGGCCGGCTCAGACATGGCCGCTGTAGTCGGTCAGGCGGAACAGGTCCACGCCGATGCGCGAGGCCGCACCCTGCCAGCGCTGCTCCAGTGGCAGCTGGAACACCAGCTCGGCATCGGCCGGCACGGTCAGCCAGCTGTTCTCGGACAGCTCGCTTTCCAGCTGCCCTGCGCCCCAACCGGCACAGCCGAGGGTGACCACGGCATTGGCCGGGCCTTCGCCACGCGCCATCGCTTCAAGGATGTCGCGCGAAGTGGTCAGGTACAGGCCGTCACCCACGATCAGGCTGGAATCCCACGCGCGCGCGTCGTCATGGATGACGAAGCCGCGCTCGGGATGCACCGGGCCGCCGTTGAGCACCATGCGCGCCTGCAGGTCGCCGTCACCGGTGGTGATGTCCATCTGGGCAAGCACTTCACCCAGCGTGTACTCGGAAGGCTGGTTGACCAGCACGCCCATCGCCCCGTTCTCGTCGTGCTGGCAGATCAGCGCGACGCTGCGGGCAAAGGTCGCGTCGAGCAGCGACGGCAGCGCGACGAGGAGGTGATCGGCGAGGGAGGTCGGCGTTACAGGCATGGTCCCATTCTACCTGCTGGGGGCGGGATGGTCGCGCAAAGGCGGCGAACCGCGATGGGCTAGGATGGTGCTTTGCCATGGAAGGTCATCGATGCAGTCTTCATCGCCCCTGACCCTGCCGGCACGCGGCGCCATCGTCCTGATTGCCCTGCTGCAGGGTCTGATGCTGTATGCCGCGCAGGAACTGTCCGATGCGTGGCCGTTCCGCGATATCGGCTGGCGCTACTGCTGGTACGCCTGGGTGCTGGCCATTCCCAGCGCGGTGGCGCTGAGCCTGGTCGAGCTGGGCCAGCGCCGCCTGTGGCTGCAGGCCGTGCTCGGCTCGGCGGTGGTGCTGGCGCTGGCCGCCTGGATCGGCTGGAACCTCACTGGCGAGACCGCGCTGGAGTCGAGCGCGCTGCAGTTTCCACTGACCCTGGGCATGGCCGTGGCGGTGTTCGTGGTGCTGCCCTGGTGGCAGTTCCAGCTGCAGCACGGGCACTGGCGCGCCAGCTACCCCGAGCTGTTCGAGCGCGCCTGGCAGAACGGTTTGACCCTCGCCCTGGCGGCACTGTTCACCGGGCTGACCTGGCTGCTGCTGTGGCTGTGGGCCGCGCTGTTCCAGCTGCTGGAGGTCACCGTCTTCCGCGACCTGTTCCGCCAGGATGCCTTCATTGCGCTGGCTACCGGCAGCCTGGCCGGGTTCGGCGTGCTGATCGGGCGCACCCAGCACCGCGCGATCCAGATCACCCGCCAGGTGCTGTTCGCGATCTGCCGCGGACTGCTGCCGCTGCTCTCGTTCATCGCCGTATTGTTCGTGCTGAGCCTGCCGCTTACCGGGCTGGAACCGCTGTGGAAGACCCGCTCGGCCGCCAGCCTGCTGCTGGTGCTGTCGCTGTTGCTGGTGACGTTCACCAATGCGGTCTACCAGCAGGGGGACGACACCGCGCCCTACCCCGTCGTGCTGCGCCGTCTGGTTGAAGCCAGCCTGCTGGCGCTGCCGGTCTACGCCGCACTGGCGCTGTACGCACTGGGGCTGCGCGTGGTGCAGTACGGCTGGACCGTGGACCGGTTCTGGGCGGTACTCGTCGCAGTGGCCGTGGCCGGCTATGCCGTGGGCTACGCGCTGGCGGTGCTGCGCCGGCAGCGCCGCTGGTTGCAGATGCTGGAGCCGGTCAACCGCTGGATGTGCTGGGCGGTGCTGGCACTGGCATTGCTGGGCAACTCGCCGCTGCTGGACCCGGTGCGGCTGACCCTGTCCAGCCAGCTGGCGCGCCTGCGTGCGGACCCGCCCGCGATCACCAGCAGTGACGTCAACGTGCTGCGCTTCGATCTTGGCCACCGCGGCGTGCGGGCGCTGCGCGAGCTGCAGCGTGATCCAGCCATCACCGCCGATGCCAACGCGCCACAGGTGATCGCTGCCGCGCTGGCACGTACCTCGCGCTGGGATGACGGCCAGCGCCTCGACAAGGGGCCGCAGGACGTCGTCGCCCTGCAGCGCGCGCTGAAGCTGGCCAAGGGATCCAGCTCGCCACCGGACGACTGGTGGCAGGCACTGGCCACGCGCGTGATCGATGGCGAATCCTGCGCCCAGAGCGAGCGCGACTGCCTGATCGTGCATCGCGACCTCGACGGCGATGGTACCGGCGAAGTGCTGCTGTGCGAGCTGTACACCATCCGTGGGCCGGACTGCGTGCTGTACGCACGTGGCAGGGATACCCACTGGCGCCGGGCCGGTTCGCTGTTCGGCACCGCCAGCGGCCAGGCCGAGGCGATCAACCAGGCGCTGCGTGATGGCAAACTCACTCTCGAACCGCCGCGCTGGCCGATGCTGTCCATCGGTGGGCGCCCCGCAGTGGCCATCGATCCCGAACCCGAATCCAGCGAGTCTTCCCCATGAGCGGCTACTGCCTCATCGCCCCGGGCCATCCGGTGCACGACTACTACCACGCCAACGAGTACGGCTTCCCGCAGCGTGACGAGGGCGAACTGTTCGAGCGGCTGGTGCTGGAAATCAACCAGGCCGGGCTGAGCTGGGAAACGATCCTGAAAAAGCGCGAGGGCTTCCGCGCGGCCTATGACGGCTTCGATGTCGACCGCGTGGCGGCCTATGCCGAGCAGGACATCGAGCGCCTGCTATCGGACGCGGGCATCATCCGCAACCGGCTGAAGGTACTGGCCGCCATCCACAACGCGCAGGTGATCCAGCAGCTGCGGGCCAGTCATGGCAGCTTCGCGGCGTGGCTGGATGCGCATCACCCGCGCAGCAAGGCCGACTGGGTGAAGCTGTTCAAGAAGACCTTCCGCTTCACCGGTGGCGAGATCACCGGCGAGTTCCTGATGAGCCTGGGCTACCTGCCCGGCGCGCACGCCGAGGATTGCCCGGTGCATGCGCGGCTGCTGACGCTGTCGCCGCCGTGGTTGCAGGCCGCCGTCCGCTGAGGGATCTCCGCGCGTGGATGCCGGTAGTGCCGGCCGCTGGCCGGCAACCCCGTTGAACGGTCACACGCCCATGTAACGGCCGGGGCGGTGGTTGAACATCAGCACCAGGCTGAGCACCACCGCGCCGATGGCCGAGTACAGCACCTTCGATGGCGACAGCACGAAGAACGCGGCCACCATCAGGCAGGCGTCGTAGGACATCTGCACCTTGCCGGCGCTCCAGCCTCGGGTGCGCTGCAGGTATACCGCCAGGATGCCGATGCCGCCCAGGCTGGCGCGGTGGCGGATGAAGAACAGGATGCCCAGGCCTGACAGCGCACCACCGACGATCGCCGAATACAGCGGGTTGATGTGCGAGAAGTCGATCCAGCGCGGCAGCAGGTCGGTCAGCACGCCACAGGCGGTGACCGCAGCGAAGGTCTTCAGGGTGAATTCCCAGCCCATGCGCCGCAGCGCCACCCAATAGAACGGCAGGTTGACCAGCACGAACACCAGGCCGAAGTTCCAGCCCATCGCGTAGTGCAGCAGGAAGGCCATGCCCGCCATGCCGCCGATCATCAGCCCGCCCTTGGCGAAGATGGCCAGGCCCAGCGAGGCCACCATCGTGGCCAGCACCATGCCCTGCACGTCCTCGGCGATCGAGTGACGCAGCGCTTTTTCGTCGGCGGTGGTGCCAGCACTGTCGGGCGGCGGGGTCAGCGGACCGGCGGTGACCAGGTGGCCGTCAGCGTCGTCGCACGGCGCGGGGCCATGGGAAGGAAGGGACATGCGGTGGGGGAACAGCAGGTGGGGAGCGGTATTAGACACGATCTGCATGACAGTTGCAGATGAAATCGTTCAGCTGAATGCGCCCCGCCCTGCCTCGGGCCCGCCGCTGCTCAGCCCCTGCCGGCCAGATGGTGCGCCACCAGCGCGTTGGCATGGCCATGGCCCAACCCATGCTCGCTCTTCAGGAAGCTGACCAGTTCCATGTGTTTCAGGCCCTTCTTCCCGGCCAGCAATCCGAACCAGTGCGCCACCGGCTGCCCGTAGGTCTTCTCGATGGAGGGGAAATACGAGGCCGGGCCTTTCGGCTTGGTGTCAGTGCTCATGTGCAGCTCCCGTTGAAGTCATTCATTCGACGAACCACAGACGCAGAAATCGACACACCCAAACGTCCGACCCCGCCTCGCCCGACAGGCCGCAGCCAACTGTCGAAGGCGGGGTGGGTCCGGTTGAGGGGGTGTGAGCGGCATGGATGCCGCGACCAAGCCCCCATGGATGGGTCTACGGCGTCCCCCTCAACCGGGCCCACCCCGCCATCTCACGGATAGCCAGTTTTTGAAGTTGACGTGGCCGTTGACGTTGCTTCGGCAGGTGCCGGGCGCAGCCCGGCCGTATCATTCCAGCATGCCCCGCGAAAACCTCAACGACCTGCAGGCCTTCGTCCACGTTGCCCGCGAGGGCAGCTTCACCCGGGCCGCCGCCCAGCTGGGCGTGTCCCAGTCCGCGCTCAGCCATGCCATGCGCGGCCTGGAACAGCGCCTGGGCGTGCGCCTGCTGACCCGTACCACCCGCAGCGTATCGACCACCGAAGCCGGTGCCCGCCTGCTCGACACCCTGGGCCCACGCCTGGCCGAGATCGAGGACGGGCTGGCCGCACTGGCCGAGTACCGCGAACGCCCGGCCGGCACCATCCGCATCAATGCCACCGGCCATGCCGCCGAGTACATCGCTTGGCCGCGGCTGGCGCCGTTGTTGCAGCGTTATCCGGACCTGAAGGTGGAACTGACCACCGACTACGGCCTGGCCGACATCGTCGCCGAGCGCTACGACATCGGCATCCGCCTCGGCGAGCGCCTGGCGCGCGACATGGTCGCGGTGCCGATCAGCCCGCCGCTGCGCATGCGCGTGGTCGGTGCACCCAGCTACTTCCGCCAGCACGTGGTGCCGCAGCATCCGGACGACCTGGCCAAGCACAACTGCGTGACCCTGCGCCTGCCTACGCATGGGGGACTGATGCCGTGGGATTTCGGCCAGGATGGCAACGAACTGAGTGTGCGCGTTGGCGGGCAATGGACGTTCAACACCATGGGCATGACCCGCGCCGCTGCGCTGGCCGGCAGCGGACTGGCCTGGCTGCCGGAAGACCAGGTGCAGCCGATGCTGGACGATGGCCGCCTGCAGTCGGTGCTGGACGACTGGTGCCCGCACTTCGATGGCTACTACGCGTACTACCCGTCGCGCCGCCACGTCACCGTGGCGATGCGCACGGTGCTTGATGCGCTGCGCGGGCCGCTGGGGTGAGGGGCAAGGCGTGCGGACCAACGGTCCGCACCCACCACCAACGGTCCGCACCCAGCTGGTGATCAGCCCTTGGCCTGGGCGGCACGCTGCGCGTTGTAGCGCTCGCCGACGATCGACACTTCGTCCAGCGCCTGTGCGATGCGTTGCAGCTCCTCCGGTGCCAGCTGCAGGTCGGCCGCGCCCAGGTTTTCTTCCAGGCGATGGATCTTGGTGGTGCCTGGGATCGGCAAGATCCACGGCGCCTGTGCCAGCAGCCAGGCCAGCGCCACCTGCGCCGGCGTCGCGCCTCGTGCTGCGGCAATCGTACTGATGCGATCCACCAGCGCCTGGTTGGCGCGGCGCGCCTCCACTTCGAAACGCGGAACGCTGTTGCGGAAATCGTTGGCATCGAAGGTGGTGTCGGCATTGATCGTGCCGGTGAGGAAGCCGCGGCCAAGCGGGCTGAATGGCACGAAGCCGATGCCCAGCTCCTGCAGCGTCGGCAACAACTCGCGCTCCGGTTCGCGCCACCATAGCGAGTACTCACTCTGCACGGCGGCAACCGGCTGCACCGCATGCGCGCGGCGCACGGTGGCAGCGCTCGCCTCGGACAGCCCGAAGTGGCCGACCTTGCCTTCGGCGATCAGGTCGCGCACGGTGCCAGCCACATCCTCGATCGGCACGTTCGGGTCGACGCGGTGCTGGTAGAACAGGTCGATATGGTCGGTGCGCAGGCGCTTGAGGCTGGCTTCGGCGACGGCACGGATATTCTCGGGGCGGCTGTCCAGGCCGTCATCGGTGCGCGCGCCCTTGAATCCGAACTTGGTGGCAATCACCAGCCTGTCGCGGTAGGGCGCCAGCGCCCGGCCGAGCAGGTCTTCGTTGGTGTACGGACCATACACCTCGGCGGTGTCGAAGAAGGTCACGCCGCGCTCGACGGCGGCCTGCAGCAGGGCGATGCCCTGGCCCTGCTCCACCGGCTGACCGTAGGCATGGGTCAGGCCCATGCAGCCCAGGCCGAGGGCGGAGACCTTCAGGCCACTGCGGCCCAGTTCGCGTGTCTGCATCGTCGTGCTCCAGAGGGGGAGTGATGACGATACGCCTGTCGTGGCGCTGGATTGAGCCAGCCCGGCCGCAGTCGGTCATGACCGGAATTCATCAATCCAGCCACGACCGATACCGGCCAGGTCAACGGATCTCCGAGATCTCCACGCCGTCCAGCCCCTGCGACAGGGTACGTGCGTCGCCGCCCTGGCTGAGCTTGATGCGCAGGCGCACCTCGTTCTGCGAATCGGCGTAGCGCAGCGCGTCCTCGTAGCTGATCTCGCCGGCCTGGTACAGCTCGAACAGGCTCTGGTCGAAGGTCTTCATGCCCAGCTGGACCGAGTCCTTCATCACTTCCTTCAGCTTGTGGATCTCGCCGTCGCGGATGTAGTCCTGCACCAGCGGCGTGCCCAGCAGGATCTCCATCGCCACCTTGCGCGAGCGGCCATCGGGCGATGGCACCAGCTGTTGCGCGACCACGCCCTTGAGATTCAGCGACAGGTCCATCAGCAGCTGGTTGCGGCGGTCTTCCGGGAAGAAGTTGACGATGCGGTCCATCGCCTGGTTGGCGTTGTTCGCATGCAGGGTGCACAGCACCAGGTGGCCGGTTTCGGCGAACGCGATGGCGTGATCCATGCCTTCGCGGGTACGCACCTCACCGATCATGATCACGTCCGGCGCCTGGCGCAGGGTGTTCTTCAGCGCGGCTTCCCAGCTGTCGGTATCGATGCCGACTTCGCGCTGGGTGATGATGCAGCCCTCGTGCTTGTGCACGAACTCGATCGGGTCTTCGATGGTGATGATGTGGCCGGTCGAGTTCTGGTTGCGGTAACCGATCATCGCTGCCAGCGAGGTCGATTTACCGGTACCGGTGGCGCCGACGAACAGGATGATGCCGCGCTTGGTCATTGCCAGCGTCTTGATGATCGGCGGCAGGCTCAGTTCTTCCACGGTCGGAATGCGCGTCTCGATGCGACGCAGCACCATGCCGACCTGGTTGCGCTGGTAGAAGCAGCTGACGCGGAAGCGGCCGACGCCGGACAGGCCGATGGCGAAGTTGCATTCGTGCGTCTTCTCGAATTCCTCGCGCTGCGCCGGGGTCATCACGTTGAGGACCAGGTCGCGGCTCTGCTGCGGCGTGAGCGGGGTCTGGGTGATCGGCGAGATCTTGCCGTTGACCTTCATCGCCGGCGGCATGCCGGCCGTGATGAACAGGTCCGAGGCGCGCTGGTGCGCCATCAGCTTGAGGAACGAAGTGAAATCGATGGTGGTCGCGGTGCTGTTCACGGCGGGCTCCCAAGAGGGCATGTACCAGGAAACGGTCGGTGGAGGAAACGGCACGGGGACGGCGCCGCACTGGTGCACGCCGCCCGTGGTTGTCCCGCCTTACTCGAACAGGCGCTTGTCCTTGGCGTACTCGCGGGCCTGGTTGCGGGTGATCAGGCTGCGCTTGACCAGGTCCTGCAGGTGCTGGTCCAGGGTCATCATGCCGTACTGCTGGCCGGTCTGGATGGCCGAGTACATCTGCGCCACCTTGTCTTCGCGGATCAGGTTGCGGATGGCCGGGGTGCCGACCATGATTTCCCACGCTGCGGTACGACCGCCGCCAACCTTCTTCAGCAGCGCCTGCGAGATCACCGCACGCAGCGACTCGGACAGCATCGAACGCACCATCGGCTTTTCGCCGGCCGGGAACACGTCGATGATGCGGTCGATGGTCTTGGCCGCCGAGCTGGTGTGCAGGGTGCCGAACACCAGGTGGCCGGTTTCCGCGGCGGTCAGTGCCAGGCGGATGGTTTCCAGGTCGCGAAGTTCGCCCACCAGGATGATGTCCGGGTCCTCACGCAGTGCCGAGCGCAGCGCTTCGTTGAAGCCATGCGTATCGCGGTGCACTTCGCGCTGGTTGATCAGGCACTTCTGCGAGGTGTGCACGAATTCGATCGGATCCTCGACGGTGAGGATGTGGCCGTATTCGTTCTTGTTGATGTAGTCGATCATCGCCGCCAGCGTGGTCGACTTGCCCGAACCGGTCGGGCCGGTCACCAGGATCAGGCCCTGCGGCTGCTGGATCACCTCGCGGAACAGCGGCGGGCAGGCCAGGTCCTCGAGGGTGAGCACCTCGGACGGAATGGTACGGAACACCGCACCGGCGCCACGGTTCTGGTTGAACGCGTTCACACGGAAGCGCGCCAGCGACGGGATCTCGAAGGAGAAGTCCACTTCGAGGAATTCCTCGTAATCGCGGCGCTGCTTGTCGGACATGATGTCGTACACCAGCGCATGGACCTGCTTGTGGTCCAGGGCCGGGATGTTGATCCGGCGAACGTCGCCGTCCACGCGGATCATCGGCGGCAGGCCTGCGGACAGGTGCAGGTCGGACGCTTTGTTCTTTACGGAAAACGCCAGCAGTTCGGCGATATCCATGAGCGGCTACTCCCCAATAACGGCTTCGACTGGAAGGATCTTTCCCCGGGCGGCAGTATAGCCTCCTGATTCAACGGAACGCGTTACGTGGCCACTCCCCTGCCCCAGATCCTGAGCAACCTGCATGCCGCCGCCGAGGCGGCCGGCCGGCCCGATCCGCGCCTGCTGGCCGTTTCCAAGACCCAACCGGCCGAGGCCGTGGCCGCGCTGGCCGCGCAGGGCCAGCAGGCCTTCGGCGAGAACTATGTGCAGGAAGCGCTGGCCAAGATGCAGGCGCTGCAGCACCTGGCGCTGGAGTGGCACCTGATCGGCCACCTGCAGTCGAACAAGGCCGAGGCCGTGGCCACCCACTTCGATTGGGTGCAGAGCGTGGACCGGCCCAAGCTGGTGACGGCGCTGGCGCGCCATCGCCCGGCAGCGCGTGGTCCGCTGAATGTGCTGATCCAGGTCAACATCGACGATGAATCCAGCAAGCACGGCTGTGCGCCGGAGGATGTCGAGGTGCTGGCCGCTGCGATTGCCGCCGAGCCCACCCTGCGCCTGCGTGGCCTGATGGCGATTCCCGCGCCATGGCCCGAGGCGGAACGCCGTCGGGATGCGTTCGTGCGCATGCGCACACTTTTCCAGTCGCTGGCCGCCCAGCACGCGCAGGTCGACACGCTGTCGATGGGCATGAGCAGCGACTACGCCGACGCCATCGCCGAGGGCGCCACTTTGGTGCGCATCGGCACCGCCCTGTTCGGCGCGCGTCCTCGCCCGGCCTGATCTTGCAAGGAGAGTTTCATGACAGCTGATTCCATCACCTTCATCGGCGGCGGCAACATGGCGCGCAGCCTGATCGCCGGCCTGATCCGCCAGGGCGTGCCCGCCGCACACATCCACGTGGCCGAACCGGTTGCAGCACTGCGCGAGTCGCTGGCCACCGATTTCGGCGTGCAGGTGCACGACAATGCCGCCGATGCCGCCGCACAGGGCCGCACCTGGCTGCTGGCGGTGAAGCCACAGGTGCTGCGCGAGGTCTGCCAGTCGCTGCAGGCACTGGCCCAGGCAAGCCGGCCACTGGTGGTGTCGATTGCCGCCGGCATCACCAGCGCGCAGCTGGAACGCTGGCTGGGCGGCAACCTGCCGGTGGTGCGTGCAATGCCCAACACGCCGGCCCTGCTCGGCGCCGGCGTGACCGGCCTGTATGCCACGCCGTCGGTGGATGCACAGCAGCGCTCGCAGGCCGAACAGGTATTGGCCAGTGCTGGCCGTACCGTGTGGATCGAGCGCGAGGCGCTGATGGATTCGGTCACTGCCGTGTCCGGCAGCGGGCCGGCCTACGTGTTCCTGCTGGCCGAAGCGATGGAAGCGGCGGGCATTGCCCAGGGCCTGCCGGCCGACGCCGCGCGCACGCTGGTGGTGCAGACCCTGCTGGGCGCCTCGCGCATGCTGGATGAAGCCGGCGAAAGCCCCGCCGAGCTCCGCCGCCGTGTGACCTCGCCGAACGGCACCACCCAGGCCGCGATCGAGAGCTTCCAGGCCGGAGGTTTCGAAGTGCTGGTGGACAACGCGCTGCGTGCTGCGCAGGTGCGCGGGCAGGAATTGTCTGCGGCGAATGATTGATCCCGATGTGTGCCGACCAACGGTCGGCACCTACCATCATCCACGCATGGCGTGGATGCTCATTGCCCAAATGTGGCCATGACGAAATCCACGAAGCACTGCAGCCGCGGGCGCGGCCGTCGATCCGGCAGGTAGATCAGATGCATCGGTCGCGGTTCGGGCAGGTAGTCGCGCAGCAGCGGCTTCAGGCGCCCTGCTGCGATCTCCCCCGCCAACAGCGCGGTGGGCTGCAACACCAACCCGGCCCCGGCCACGGCGGCTTCGCGCAGCGCGAACCCGTCGTTGCAGGTCAGCCGCGCCTCCCAATCCACCTGTTCACCGTTGGCCAACTGCCAGCCATGGCCACCACGCCAGGCAAGATGGCTCAGGCAATCATGCCCCTGCAGGTCCGCCGGCGTGCGTGGCGTGCCGCGCCTGCGCAGGTAAGACGGCGCCGCGCACAGGCTCATCGCATACGGCGGCAGCGGCCGCGCCACCACCTCCTGCGATGGCAACGGCCCGACCCGGATCGCCACGTCGAAGCCGTCCTCGATCAGGTCCACACGGCGGTTGCTCAGATCCAGTTCGATGTTCAACTGCGGCTGCGCGCGCAGCAGGCCGGCCAGCTGCGGCGCCAGCACGCAGCTGCCCCAGGTGGTCGGCGCACTGACCCGCAGCAGGCCACGCGGCTGTACCTGCAGACCGGCCACATCGGCCTCGGCCTGCTGCACCTGCTCCAGCACTTGCCGGCATCCGGCCAGATAGGCGCTGCCGGCTTCGGTCAGGCGCTGGCGGCGGGTGTTCCGTTGCAGCAGCGCGGTACCCAGATGCGCCTCCAGCTGCTGGATGTACTTGCCCACCATCACCGCCGAGACCTGCAGCTGTTCGGCGGCGCCGGCGAAGCTGCCACGCTCGGCCACGGCAACGAAGGCCTGCATGCATCGAAGGGTATCCATTACTAATCCTTAGTTAGGAATCTGCGAATCATACGCCGCTTACCTAACCCCATTGTGAGGGCGCAGACTGCGCTCACTCCCTTACGCAAGGAACGGCCATGAAGATCCTCCTCGTTGGTGCCAGCGGCACCCTCGGCCAGGCAGTCGCCCGCCAGCTCGGCCAACAGCATCAGATTCTCGCCGCCGGCCGCAGCAGCGGCGAACTGCGCGTGGACCTGACCGATGACGCCAGCGTCGCCGAACTGTTCGCACGTACCGGCCCGGTCGATGCGGTGATTTCCACCGCCGGCAAGCTGCACTTCGGCCCGCTGCAGCAGATGACGCCGGCGCAGTTCAACCTCGGCCTGCAGGACAAATTGCTGGGCCAGGTGAGGCTGGCACTGGCCGCGCAGCATCATCTCAACAGCGGCGGCTCGATCACCCTGACCAGCGGCATCGTCAGCGCACAACCGATCCGCGACGGCGTCAACGCCACCTCGGTGAATGCCGCACTGGAAGGCTTCGTGCGCGCAGCCGCACTGGAGCTGCTGCCGCGCGGCCTGCGCATCAACGTGGTCAGCCCGAACGTACTGATCGAATCGATGGCCGCCTACGGCCCCTACTTCCCGGGCTTCGAGGCGGTAAGCGCACAGCGCGCGGCACTGGCCTTCCAGCGCGCGGTGGAAGGCATCCAGAGCGGCGAGACGATCACGGTCTGGTAAGAAAAAGGGGACGGAGGGGATTAAGTCGCAAGTGCACAAACGACATAATCCCCTCCGTCCCCTTTTTGTCGCTCACTCCCAGCGCATCGGGCCGTCGCCGCGCTCGCCGAGGACGTCGCCGGGATTGGCCAGGCGGCAGTGCTGCAGCGACAGGCAGCCACAACCGATGCAGCCGGTCAGTTCGTCGCGCAGCAGCTGCAGCATGTGGATGCGCTCTTCCAGCTCGGTGCGCCAGCGCGCGGACAGCCTGGCCCAATCCGCTTTGGTCGGTGCGCGTCCGTCAGGCAGGCTTTCGAAGGCACGGCCGACTGCTTCCAGCGGCATGCCCACCCGCTGCGCCACGCGGATCACCGCCAACCGGCGCAGCACGTCCCGGCTGTAACGACGTTGGTTGCCCGAGGTGCGCAGGCTGCTGATCAGCCCCTTGCGCTCGTAGAAATGCAGTGCGGAAACGGCCACGCCACTGCGCTGGGAGACCTCGCCAACGCTGAGTTCCTGGGATGCCATTGCTTGACCTCAACTACAGTTGAGGTGGCATGCTGCTACCTTCGCCGCCCGTTGACAAGCGCGGCCTGCACCTGACCCGTATGACCCCGACCCTCTCTCCCGCCGACACCCACCTGCCGGCTGAGAGCTCGATCCTGTCCGCGCGCTACCGCGCCACGACCATCGGCATGGTCGCTCTGGTCGCGCTGCACGCCTTCGAAGCACTGGCCGTCGCGGCCGCGATGCCCACCGTGGCCGAAGCACTCGATGGACTGCGCCTGTACGCACTGGCCTTTGGCGGCACCCTGGCCACCAGTGTGATCGGCATGACCCTGGCCGGGCGCTGGGCCGATCGCCACGGCCCCGCGCGGCCACTCTGGTACGGCCTGGGCTGCTTCGTGCTGGGCCTGCTGCTGGCCGGCTTTGCGACGCGCATGGGCATGCTGGTGGCCGGGCGCCTGATGCAGGGCCTGGGCGCGGGCGCGATTTCGGTCTCGCTGTACGTGATGGTCGGCCGCAGCTACCCCGAACACCTGCGGCCGAAGGTGTTCGCGGCGTTCTCCGCAGGCTGGGTGGTGCCCTCGATGGTCGGCCCGGCGTTGAGTGGCCTGATGGTGCAGCACCTGGGCTGGCGCTGGGTATTCCTGGCAGTGCCACTGCTGGCGATACCGGCCGCACTGCTGCTGCGCCCGGCACTGGCGCGCATGCAACCTCCCGTTGCGGTCTGCAACGATGGCGAACGCAGCAACGTGGTGCGCTGGGCCTCTGGCGCCTCACTGGCCGCACTACTGCTCTACGTCGGCGGCCAGCAACAGGGCATGGCCGCCCTGCTCTGCATCGGCGTGGCGATGCTGGCGCTGCTGTTCTGCGTGCATCGGCTGCTGCCGGCCGGAACCCTGATCCTGCGCCGCGGCCTGCCCAGCGTGATCGCGTTGCGCGGCATTGCTGCAGCGGCGTTCTTCGCCTGCGAGGCCTATCTGCCCCTGCTGCTGCAGCGCGAACGCGGGCTCTCGCCCAGCTGGGCAGGCGCCGTGCTCAGCCTCGGTGCGCTGGGCTGGTTCGCCGGTTCATGGCTGCAGGGCCACCAGCAGCGTGGCTGGTCACGCCAGCAGCTGCTGCGCGTTGGCACGGTGATGATGACGTTCGGCATCGCCGCAACGCTGTCGGTGCTGTTCAACCCGATGCCGCTGCCGGTCGCGCTGGTCGGCTGGGCCGTCACCGGCTTCGGCATGGGCATGATCTACGCCAGCCTGTCGGTGCTGACCCTGTCGCTGTCAGCACCGCATGAGCAGGGTGCCAATACCTCGGCGCTGCAGCTGAGCGAGGCGTTGTCGGTGACCACCGCGCTGGCGGTGTCCGGCGCGTTGTTCGCCATGTTCGTGGAAAGCGCGCCGCACACCGGCTACCTGCTGTGCCTGGCCATCACCTTCGGTCTGGCGGTGCTGGCCGCAGTGATCGCGCGGCGGGTGTAGCGCCGCCGGATTCCGGTAGTGCCGGCCGCTGGCCGGCAACCTCCGCGCACGCGGGAATCCCATGATGGCGACGGCCAGAGGCCGGCATTACCGTGTACCGGCTCCCACATCATCGATATCCCGATGCAGGATGCGGCGCACTTCCAGCACGGCCTGCGGGGTCTCCTGCACGCTGTGGCCGGAAATGATCACCTTCTCCGACAGCGCGCCCGGCAGATGCGCGCTCCAGTACGGCACCAGCCCGTCATCGGACTTCTCCACCGGCAGCTCCGGCTTGCGCTGGGCGATGATCGAGTGGTACTTCAGGCCCGCTTCGATCGGCAGCTGTGCGGCGGCCTTCACGAACGGATCGCTGGCCTTGAGGTTGTCGATGCTGTTGGGAATCTTCGGCTTGGCGGTGCCGTCGACCTGCTGCTCGGCCTGTGCCAGCGCCATGAACACGTCCTCGAACTTGCCGAGAATGGTCAGCGGCAGGCGTACCAGGCGCCCGATCAGCCGCCCGACCTTGTTGCCTGCGATATCCGTGCCCTGGTGCGGCGCGGCGATGAAGATCGCGCGTTCCACGTTCGGCTGCGCCTTGAAATGCAGCAGTGGCCCCAGCTTGGCCTGCACCCGCTTCAGCCGCTCGCCCTTCAGGTCATAGTTGGCCAGCAGGTCATCCCACAGCACATCACCCGAGTCGCTCACCAACAGCCGCGCGAGCACGCCGCCCATGCTGTGGCCGATATAGACCATGTCCTTCGATGCGCGTGTGCTGCCGTTGGGGTCGAAGTGCTTGAGCGTGTCATTGAACGCGTTGGCGATCTCGTAGCGGTTCAGCGCGATCGGCGCGTTGGTCGGGTAGTAGACCTGCCACACCTGGAACTGCTGGCGCAGCTCGGGGTCGCCCATGATCTCGTTGGCCAGGTTCACCCAGGCTTCCGGGCTGCTGGCCAGGCCGTGCAGCATGAAGATGATGCGGCGGTTCGGGTCCCACGGCTGCATCAGGTAGATGTGCGGTTCGCCGATGCCCTCACTCATGCCGAACAGGGTGCGCAGTGACTGCCGGGCGAAGCCACTCTGCGCCAGCCACAGGCCGTAGGCAGCGGTGAAATTGCCGGCCAGCGGCACCTGTTCGCCGTGCAGGGTGATGCGTTCGGTGGCCTCCGGCGAATAGGCGTCCAGTTCAACCCGGCGCGTACGCATCACGTCTTCCAGGCTGCTGCCTTCGAAACGCAGCAGCGCGGTGACGTTGATCGAGGACATCTCGCTGAATTCCGGCACCGAATCGTCATGCCGATGGCGGCGGCCACGGCGCTCGTCGTCGGCATCATCCGCCGCTGTTTCCGCCTTCGGCCCATCGCCCGCGATCACCGGCGCGACCAGCTTGGGCGGGTCCATCACCATCACCAGCTCGGCACCGAAGCCATCGCGGCGATAGGTGCTGCGCAGGCCGACGAAGCTGACCGTGCCGGCCGGCACCAGCTGCGCCGGAATGCTCTTCAGGTTCAACTGCTGGTAGTTGGAGGCCAGCGACCAGCTGCCGACCGAGATCGGCTTCGTATAGTCCTCGCCGGCCAGTGCCGCTGCACGCGCGCGCACGAACAGCA
Source organism: Stenotrophomonas muris (assembly GCF_052751275.1). Lineage (NCBI taxonomy): Bacteria > Pseudomonadati > Pseudomonadota > Gammaproteobacteria > Lysobacterales > Lysobacteraceae > Stenotrophomonas > Stenotrophomonas muris. Next base: position 2,673,060 of record NZ_CP199879.1, read on the forward strand.
CCACCGCCGCCTTCTCGGCGGCGTAGTTGTAGTAGTCGCGCACCTGCGTCTGCCGGTCTTCGAAGGCGCGGTCGGACGGCGAGCGGCCGCTGTAGAACAGGTAGGCATAGGCATAACGCGCGGCTTCCAGCCAGGCATCCAGCGCCGCATCGCTCATCGGCGGATCGCCAGCGGCGGTCTTCTTCGGCGTCAGCGCCAGCGCGGCCTTCACCCACAGTTCGGACAGCGCCGACAGCCGCTGCTCGACGTTGAGGTCATCGGTCATCAACAACGTGCTGCGGCAGACCAGGAAGTCCTTCTCGCACTGCGACTCATCCAGGCCCGCCGCACTGAGCGTCTCGCGCGCGGCCGGGCTGAGCTTGCCGGTGTTGAGCACATCGGCGCGCTTGTTCACCAGCGAATCGCTGGACTTCACCTGCTTGACAGTCACCATCGCGCAGCCGCTGCTGCCCAGCAGCAGGAAGGCGGCGAACAACACCGGCAGCGCGCGCTGCCAGCGGATCAGGAAGAGTCGGGTCATTACTGCGGGTCCTGCTCGGTGCCGGGCACGCCCTGGCGGATCACGGTAGAGAAGTGGTCGCCGCTGCCCAGGTCCAGCGCACGCTGGGTGATGCGGCCCTTGTCATGCAGTTCGGCATAAGGCACGCCCGGCGTGAGCGCGCCGACCTCCTGAGCGTATTCGGCCAGGTAGCCGGACAGCAGCAGGCGGTAGTCCAGCGGCAGGCGCGGCGCGATGTGGCGGGCCAGATCGAAGACGATGGTGGTGCAGTTGCTGGTGAGCGTGTTGTAGAAGCCCGGCTTCGCATCCAGTTCGCGCGCCTGCGCGATGTACGCGGCGAACAGTTGCTTCAGTTGCGCCTGGTCCATGCCGTGCAGGCGGTACAGGTAGACATCCTCGCCACGCGCGTTGGTGCGGGTGCGGATGATGTCGGTCTCCTCCGCGGCCACCAGGGTCATCTCGAATTTGCGGAAGAAGCCGCCCAGCGCCGAGAACGATTCGCCGCGTTCCTTGCGGATCTCCAGCGAGAACACCACGTGGCGCCCATCCTCGAAACCGAACGAGATCAGGGTGTGGGCGATCGCCGGGCCCATCCAGTACGACAGCACCAGATCGGCCGAGCGGAGTTGGTCCAGGTCGTACGCGCGGCGCACCCAGTGCGCGTCGTAGTCGGTCTCGCTGCGCCAGGTGAAATCACGCACGTTGTCGAGCACCACGTGGCGCCCGTCGAAGGACACCACGTGCAGGCGCTGGGCCACGTCATCGGCCCAGACGCGGTCCTGGCGCGGGGTGAGCAGCAGCCACCACAGGCCGGCCAGCGCCAGCGACGCGCCGAACGCCATGCCCAGGCGACGATGGCCACGGCCACGCGCGACCTGCCACGACGCCCACAGCGCAACCAGCAGCCACAGCACCGCAATGCCATTGGCCAGCCAGCCCGGCCCCGGCATCTGATAGGCCAGCAGCCCGGTCACCCACAACGCTGCCAGCGCCATGGCACTTCCTGTCATCCAACGTCCTGCGGCTCTCACTGGCATCCTGTCGCGGTCCCGAAGCCGCATAGTTAGCCACAAGCGGGTTCACCGTGGCATCTACGGCCCGTTCAGGGACCGCGGCGCACCGTCTGCGGCGGTCCATGCGGCCAGGTTCACCTCACAGGAGCAACGATGGGCATCACTTCCGTGGCCGGCGTTCCGGTCCAACCCCAGCACCGCGCCACCTGCCACTGCGGCACGGTCGAGCTGTTGCTGGACCTCCCGGACGGCATCGTCGACCCGCGCCGCTGCGACTGCTCGATGTGCCGGCGCCGGGGTGCCATCGCCGCCAGCGTCCCCCGCCAGGGCCTGCAGGTGGTGCGCGGGCAGCATCACCTGCAGAAGTACCAGTTCAACACCCATGTGGCCGAGCACTACTTCTGCGGGGTGTGCGGCATCTACACCCATCACCGGCGCCGCTCCAACCCCGACCAGTACGGCTACAACGTGGCCTGCCTGGAGGGCATCGACCCGTTCGCGCTTGGGGTGATCCCGGTCAGCGACGGGGTCAACCACCCATCAGACCGCACCGGCTAGTGGCGCGTGCGCCGCGGTGGCGTGGCCACCTTCTGCCAGGGCGCCATGCCGCTGCGCCCGGCCCGCGCCGGGCGTTTCAGCCAGGGCCGGCGTGACGGTGCCTGTGGCGCGTCCTCGACCGGGGGAGGAAGGGGTCGACGGCTGGGCCAGAGATGGTCGAGCAGCCACATGGCGGGTCTCCGTGGGGGACGGGGACGATCAACACTAGGCCCGGGTGGGCATAGGCGGCGTGAGCGGGACACGACAGCGGGATGACGGCGGAGGCGGCGATGAGCCTGCTACACCATGTCCCCGACCAAGGCACCTGTCCTTTTCCGCAGCAACAGGCGCAACACGGCGGCACAGGCGGCGGTCAGCAGCGCCAGTACGCGCAGCAGTGTCGCCAGCGCCTCACTACTGGCGTGCTGCAGCTGCATGCGGCTCATCGTCGGTAGCAGTGCCTGCGCCTGTTCCCGCGCCCCCGTGGCCAGATAGGCACCGGCACGCACCAGCGATGCCGGCGACGCGCCCTGCAGCTGATGGCCGATCAGCAGCGCAAGCAAGGCAGTGACTGCGGCCAACGCGATGCCTTCGCCGGCCACCCGCACGGTTCCGAATATGCCTGCGGCCATGCCGGCACGTTGCACCGGTACCACGCTCACCGACAGTCCATCCATCAGCCCCCACGGCAAAGCCGTGCCTGCGCCGACCAGCATCAGCAGCGGCACCCACTGCAAGGGCGACGGGTGCGACGCCTGCCGCGACAACAGGTACAGGCCGGCGGCACACACCAGCAGACCCAGCGTGCACAACCGCGCACTTCCCACGCGCTCCGCCCAACGCGCGGCCAGCATCGGCAGGACCAGCATCGGCGCGGACAGCGCCAGCATCTGCAGTCCCACCAGCGTCGCGCTCTGGCCATGCACGCCCAGCAGTTGCACAGGTAACACGACCAGCAGCACCACGTAGCCGAAGCAGGTCGCCACCGGCAGCAGCTGGACACCGAGGAACGCCGGTTGTGAGAACAGTGAGAGGTCCAGCAACGGTGAGGGGTGCCGCCGTTCGATGAAGACGAACACCCCGCCCAACAGCAGCGTCACCAGCAGCGCCAGCCGCACGCGCGCGGCATGCAGGCCGAACTCGCCCAGCCACAGCAGCGCCAGGGTCAACGCCGCCAGCGTCAGGCTGAAACTCAGCATGCCGCCGATATCCAGTGGTCGGCGCTCGCCATGACTTTCAGGCAACGCGCGTGCCCCCAGGCCGAAGGCCACCAACGTGAGCACACCGCCCGCGGCGAACACGCTGCGCCATCCCAATGTCTGCAGCAGCAGGCCCGCGAGCAGGGGCCCCAGCGCCAGCCCCATGCCGAACGTGGTGCCCAGCAGGGCGAAGACACGGGCACGCGCCGGCCCCTGCCAAGCCTGTGCCAGCAGCGCCGTGCCGGATGCCAGCGCCGCCGCCGCGGCAACGCCCTGCAACCCGCGCGCCAGATCCAGCCATAGCAGCGTGCGAGCAAGGCAGACGGCGGCGGTGGCGGTGGTGAAGCCCGCCGTGCCCAGCAGGAACAGCCGCCGACGGCCATATCGATCGGCCAAGCCGCCCGCAGCGAGCAACAGACTGCCGAAGGTGAGCATGAAGGCGTTGGTCACCCAGGCCAGCGCGGTGGGCGAAGCCGCCGCGGAACGGGCCAGCGCCGGCACCGCGACTGCACCGGCAGAGAAGGACAACGGCAACGCCAGCGCGGCCAGGCAGACCGCAAGCAGCGCCCAGCGCTGCTGCGCGCGGACAGGTACAGGGAGCATCGAATCCGGGGCCATGCGGGCCTCCATCCATCAGGGGGCATTGATGATGGACAGGCCGCTATTCCAGAAAAACAGGCTCGGTGGATGTTGATTGCGGCGAGATGTTCCGCAATCATCCAAGCATGGACTCCATCTCCGCCCTGCTCGCCTTCGTCCGCACCGCGGAGGCCGGCAGCATTGTCGGTGCCGCCCGCGTACTCGGCCTGTCAGCCTCGGCCGTCGGCAAGCGCATCGCCCGGCTTGAACAGGAACTCGGCACGCGCCTGTTCCAGCGCACCACCCGCCGCGTGCATCTCACCGACGAAGGCGAACTGCTGCTGCAACGCTGCCGGCGTGCGCTGGACGAGCTTTCCGAAGCACAGGCGGACCTGGCGCAGCGACAGCACGCCCCCAGCGGGCTGCTGCGCATCGGCCTGCCCACCATCGGCTACCGCTTCCTGCTGCCGGTGCTGCCCGGCTTCCAGCAACGCTATCCGCAGGTGCAGCTGGAACTGGACTTCAACGACCGCATCGTCGATGTGGTCAGCGAAGGCCTGGATGCGGTGATACGCAGTGGCGAACTGGCTGATTCCAGCCTGACCGCACGGCGGCTGGGGGGTTTTCGTTTCATCCTCTGTGCGGCGCCGGGCTATCTGCAGATGCATGGAACGCCCGGCGATGTGGGCGACCTGCGCATGCATACCGCGCTGCGCTTCCGTTACCCCACCACCGGAAAGCTGCATCCGTGGCAGCTGCCCGGCATCGAAGGCGACGCCGGGGCGCGCCTTCCCACGGCGATGACCTGCAACAACATGGAGGCCGTGCTGGCCGCTGCGATCGGATGCATGGGCCTGGCCTGGATGCCTGACTTCCTCGCCGCTGACGCGCTGGCCGATGGCCGCCTGCAACAGGTGCTGCCCACACTGCCCACGCACCAGGGGCAGTTCTCGCTGCTGTGGCCCGGCGGGCGCCATCCCAGTGCACGCTTGCGGGTGTTCATCGACTACGCCGTTGCGCACCTTTTCCGCAGCACCCCGGAAAAGGGGACGGAGGGGATTAAGTCGTAATTGGCCCTGCTGTGCCTGAAACGACTTAATCCCCTCCGTCCCCTTTTTCCTAGCGGCTGAAGCGGCGCGCGCCGGCGACGCAGATCACCGCGACCAGAGTCACCAGCACCATGCTGAGGCTGACCGACTCGTGCAGCAGCAGCGCGGCCAGGGCCAGGCCGAAGAACGGCTGCAGCAGCTGCAGCTGGCCGACGGCAGCGATGCCGCCCTGGGCCAGCCCGCGGTACCAGAACAGGAAGCCGATCAGCATGCTGAACACTGCCACGTAGCCCAGTGCCCACCACGCCGAGGCACCGACCGCGGTGAACGAGGCCGGGCGCATCAGCACCGTCAGCGGCAGCATCACCGGCAACGCCAGCAGCAGTGCCCAGCTGATCACCTGCCAGCCGCCCAGATGACGGGCGAGCCGACCACCCTCCGCGTAGCCCAGCCCGCACACCACGATCGCCGCCAGCATCAGCAGGTCGGCCTGCAACGAGGCTTCGATTCCGTTGCGCGCGGCATAGCCGACCACGCAGGCACTGCCCAGCAACGAGAACAGCCAGAACGCCGGGCGCGGCCGATCGCCACCGCGCAGCACGCCGAACACCGCTGTACTCAACGGCAGCAGGCCAAGGAACACGATGGTGTGCGCCGACGACGCGTGACGCAGCGCGAGCGCGGTCAGCAGCGGGAAGCCGACCACAACGCCGAGGCTGACCACCACCAGCCCCGGCAGGTCGCCGCGCCGCGGCCATGGCTGGCGCAGCAGAAGCAGCAGCCCCAGACCGAGCACCGCGGCGATGGTGGCGCGTGCGGCGGTGACGAACCCGGCATCCAGCTGCAGCACCGCCAGGCGGGTGGCCGGCAATGAGCCGGCGAAGATCACCACACCGATGAAGCCATTGATCCAACCACTCACCGACCGTTCCACGCCTGTACTCCTGAAGGTGCCGGACGATGCCCGGCTGCACCTGTATGGAAGCATCCGGCGCGGAACGACCCCAGCTACAATCCAGTACAGCCGCAAGTAACTGTACTGCCCACACTTCCACTACGGTTCCACCATGCCGCGCCCGCTCACCCGCATCGAATCGGTCATCCAGACCGTCCGCACCCGCATCAGTGCACGGGTGGATGGCCCCGGCTCCCGCCTGCCTTCGGTACGTGCGCAGGCGGCGACCATGGGGGTTTCAGTCTCCACCGTGGTCGAGGCCTACGAGCGCCTGGCGGCCGAAGGCCTGATCAGTGCGCGCGCAGGCTCGGGCTTCTACGTCAGTGGCCCGGCCGCACCGCTGGCGCTGGCTGAAATGGAGCCGCGGCTGGATCGCGCGGTGGATCCGCTGTGGGTATCACGGCAATCGCTGGAAACGCCCGCGGGCGATCTCAAGCCAGGGTGCGGCTGGATGCCCAGTGACTGGCTGTATCACGATGGCGTGCGCCGCGGCCTGCGCCGGCTGGCGCGTGCCGATGCCATGCAACTGGTGGACTACGCCGGTCCGCTCGGGCTGCCCGCGTTGCGCCAGCTGCTGCAAAGGCGCAGCGCCACGCTTGGCATCGATGCACCGATGGAGCAGATCCTGCTGACCGAATCCGGTACGCACGCGGTCGATCTGCTCTGCCGTTTCCTGCTCAAGCCCGGCGACTGCGTGCTGGTCGATGACCCGAGCTACTTCAATTACCACGCGCTGCTCAAGGCGCACCAGGTGCAGGCCATCGGCGTGCCGTACACGCACAGCGGCCCGGACCTGGAGGCGTTCGCGCAAGCCCTGCAGGCGCATTCGCCGCGGCTGTACATCACCAATTCCGGCCTGCACAACCCGACCGGCGCGGTGCTTTCGGCCAACACCGCGCACCGCCTGCTGGGCCTGGCCGAACGCAGCGAGTTGATCATCGTCGAGGACGACATCTTCGCCGACTTCGAACTGCAGCCGGCACCGCGGCTGGCCGCGCTCGATGGACTGTCACGGGTGATCCACGTCGGCAGTTTCTCCAAGACGCTGTCGGCAGCGTCGCGCTGCGGCTACATCGCTGCGCGCCACGACTGGATAGAAGCACTGACCGACCTGAAGCTGGCGACCAGCTTTGGCGGCGGCCATCTGGCCGCGCAGTTGATGCACATCGCGCTGACCGATAGCGGTTACCGCCGCCACATGCAGTCGATACGTTCGCGCCTGGCCGATGCACGCCGGCACACACTGCGGAAACTGCAGGCGCTGGGCATCACGCCGTGGCTGCAGCCGGAAGCCGGCCTGTTCCTGTGGTGCCAGCTGCCCGACGGCCGCGACGCCGCCGCACTGGCGCGGCAATGCCTGCGCGAGGGCATCGTGCTGGCGCCGGGCAACGCGTTCAGCCAGTCGCAGCGCGCGGCCGACTATCTGCGCTTCAACGTCTCGCAGTGCCAGGACCCGAGGATCTGGCAGGTGCTGGCGCGGGCGTTGCGCTGAGCTGGATGCAAGCCGGTCAGCGCAGGCAGGAGCGACCCGCGGCAAAGGCACTTGCATGCCACGGTACAGTGGTATGTCCCTGTTGCAGGAATGCACGCATGTCTTCGTTCTCCGATCCGCAGGCCGTTGCCCGCTATGCCGAGGGCCCGCTGCGCCAAGTGCCGGGCTTCCTCGCGTTGCAGCAGATGAGTCGCCTGTTGCTGGCCGAACACGTTCCTGCGCAGGGCCGCGTGCTGGTGCTGGGCGCCGGTGGCGGGCTGGAGCTGAAGGCTTTTGCCGAGGCGCAGCCGGGCTGGCAGCTGCTGGGCGTGGACCCGGCTGCACCGATGCTGGCCCTGGCCGAGCAGACACTGGGCCCGCTGATGTCGCGCGTGCAGTTGCTGGAAGGCTACATCGACGATGCCCCCGACGTGCGCTTCGATGGTGCCAGCTGCCTGCTGACCCTGCACTTCCTCGACGCCGCGCAGCGCCTGCACACGCTGCGGGAGCTGCACAGGCGCCTGCAGCCCGGCGCACCGCTGGTGGTGGCCCACCACAGCGTGCCGCAGGATCCGGCCGGCAAGCTGCGCTGGTTGGAACGCTACGCCGCGTTCGCCGAAGCCTCCGGCGTTGCCCACGCCGATGCACAGCGCGCGATCGACGCCATTGCCGAGCGGCTGCCGCTGCTGGCCCCCGAACAGGAAGTGACGCTGCTGCAGGAGGCCGGCTTCGACGACGTGGAGCTGTTCTATGCGGGCTTCAGCTTCAAGGGCTGGGTGGCGTACGCCGGCTGATGCCTACGGCACCACGGTGATGCCGATCCGCTGCATCAACAGCGCCACCTGCTGGACATCCAGCGTGGCGCCACGCAGGTTGGTGCTGCGAAGGTCCAGCTCGCCCAGATCGGAATTGGTCAGGTCGCAGTCGGTGAAGTTGGCGCTGTTCCAGTCGATTCCCTCGAACTGGCCACCGGACAGGTCCGAGCCGGCAAAGCTGGCGCCGCTGACGTTTGCACCGTCCCAGCGGTTTTCCCACAGTTCGCACTTCTCCAGCGTGACCCGCGAGAAATTGGCATAGCGCAGGTTCGACTTCTTGATGAAGGCGCTGCAGAACCAGCTGCGCGTGGTGATCTGGTTCATGAAGCTGGCGTTGCTGAAATCCGCACCCTGCGCGCGGCACTCGCTGATCTCCAGGCCCAGCGCCTTGATGAAGTTGAAGTGGCACATGCTGATGTCGCAGCTGCGGAAGCTGGCCTCCTTCAATGTGGCGCCATTGAAGCGGCAGCCGCTGCGGCTGTCGGCATCGTAGAAGCTGCAGTTGATGAACTCGGTGGCGGTCAGGTCGGCACCGGAAAAATCGCACTCATGGAACTGCTGGTCGACCACTTTCTGGCCGGTGTACTGGTCCGCGCCGATGCGCAGCTTGCGGTGAACGGTGGGGGACATCAGGGATTCCATGCCAGGTGCCCCGCCATCATGCCGGGCCGCGAGGGCGATCCATAGACGTGGGCGCGGGCGGATTCACCGGCAGTCCAGCCGCCCTGCGTCCCAACGCCGAATGCACATTGTTGCACGTTAATGCACGAACGTGCAGACTTGCAGCATGAGCTCCGATCCCAGCCCCCTCCCCGCCCAGCGCACCCGGCAGATCCTGGAGGAACTTCGCCAGCAGGGCCGCGTGGTTGCCGCCGAGCTGGCGCGCCGCTATGCCGTGTCCGAAGATTCGATCCGCCGCGACCTGCGCGAGCTGGCCGCGCAGGGCCTGTGCCAGCGCGTCTACGGTGGCGCCGTGCTGCCACCGCCCAAGGAACGCCCGCTGCGCGAGCGGCTGACCCGCGACCGCGGCGACAAGGCCGAGCTGGCCGCCCGCGTCTGCGCGTTGCTGCAACCCGGCCAGGTCGTACTGCTCGACGCCGGTTCAACCAACCTGGCGATCGCCCAGCAGTTGCCGGCCGCCCTCGGCTTGACGGTGATCACCAACGCGCCACAGATCGCCACGGCCGCCAGCCTGCTTGAAGGCACCTCGGTGCAGCTGATCGGCGGGCGCCTGGCCAGCGGTGGCGGCGCGGTCGGCGCCGAAGCACTGGCCCAGGTGCAGCGCCTGCGCGCCGATGTGTACCTGCCCGGCCCCTGCGCGGTGGACGGCGACACCGGCGTGTGGGCAATGGATGCGGAAGAAGCCACGCTGAAGCGCGCGATGGTGGCCTGCAGCAGCCGTGTCATCGTCGCCGCCACGACTGAAAAGCTGGGTGCACGCGGCAACTGGCAGATTGCCAGCCTCGACGAGATCGACGACCTGGTGCTGACCACCACCGCACCGCCCGCATTGGCGGCACGCTTCCGCGCCGCAGGCATCGCGGTACACCCCACTCCCCCCTGACCGTACCGCTCATGTCCGTTGCCAACCGCGCGCGTGCCGAACAGCACGCGACCCGCGCTGCGTTCTTCATTCCCGGCTTCGCCACCGCGCTGTGGGCCACCCTGGTGCCGTTCGCAAAGGCACGCACCGGGATCAACGACGCCACGCTGGGGCTGGTGCTGCTCTGCCTCGGTGCCGGTTCGCTGCTGGCGATGCCGTTGTCCGGCGTGCTGGCCGCGCGCCTCGGTTGCCGGCGGGTGATGGTGGCCAGCAGCCTGCTGATCTGCCTGACCGTGCCCGGCCTGGCGCTGGCCGGTTCGGCCTGGACACTCGGGCTGGTCCTGTTCGTGTTCGGCGCCGCCGTGGGGGCAATGGACTGCACGATGAACGTACAGGCCGTCATCGTCGAGCGCGAAGCACGGCGCGTGATGATGTCCGGCTTCCATGCGTTCTTCAGCATCGGCGGCTTCCTCGGCGCGGCCACCATGACCGTGCTGCTGTCTGCTCACCTGCCTCCCTTGGCGTCCGTGCTGATCGGCGTTGGCGCCATGCTGCTGGTGATGCTGCTGTCGGCGTCGTACTGGCACAGCGAACGCATGCCGCACGACACACCGATGCTGGCCCTGCCACACGGCATCGTGCTGTTCATCGGCGTGCTGGCGTTCGTCGCGTTCCTCGGCGAAGGTGCGATGCTCGACTGGAGCGCGGTGTTTCTCAGCGACGTGCGCCGCGTCGATGCCGGCCTCGCCGGCATCGGCTATGTGACCTTCACCCTGACCATGACCGTCGCACGCCTGTTCGGTGATGCACTGGTGGCACGCGTGGGCCGCCAGCGCGCGATCGTGTTCGGCGCGTTGCTTGCCGCCGCGGGCGTGCTGGTGCTGACCCTGGTCACGCCGTGGCAGGCGTCGCTGATCGGCTATGTGCTGGTCGGCCTCGGCTGCGCCAACATCGCACCGGCGCTGTTCTCGCTGGCTGGCCACCAGACCCGCATGCCCGGCGCGCTGGCCATCACCGCCGTTTCCACGCTGGGCTTTGCCGGCATCCTTGCTGGCCCGGCACTGATCGGTTTTGCCGCCAACCACTTCGGCCTGATCGCTGCATTCATCGGCGTGGCCACGGCCTTGTTGCTGGTGGCGATGTCCACGCGTTGGCTGCGGGTGTAGCCCAGGGCATCAGCGCCGCCTGCGCCGCAGCTTCATCCGCAATCGCCGATAGCCGATCACCGTCGCCGTGGCACACAACGCGGTGCCGGCAGCGCTCAGCAGCAGCAACACCGCCAACCGGGCACCTTCCTGGCGCAGCATCGCCGGCAGGTCCCAGCTATGCAGGAAGTAGAACAGCCAGCGCCCCACCCGCTCACGATGCCCCATCGTCAGCAACGGATCGCCGGTCGCCAGATCGAGATAGACGCGTGTCGCCTCGGCATCACCGAAATCCACCACTGCCACCGGGAAGCGACGTACCGCTGCACCATTCATGGCCTCGGGCGCACGCGGGTAGAAGTACGCATCCGCTGCATGCTGCACCACGAAACCCTGCATGGGTGTAGCGGACAGCGCACGTGCCCTCTGCTGCAACCACGCGGTCGGCAGCCACCGTGCGACATGCAGGTGCCCATTGCCGCCGGACACGATGCGCGTATCACCCTGCCCGTCCAGCAACACCGCGAACAGCTCACCACCGATCCGTCGCCACTGGATCTCCACCGGCTGGAAGCGCGCAGCTTCGGCCATCGCCAGAAGCTTCGCAGGATCACCCAGCGCACCATCCACCGCCACCGCGCCGCCACGGTAGTGCTCAACATCGATCGCTTCACCCGTACTGCTGAAGACACCCAATGGGTTCATCGACATCAGCCCGCTGAAGATCCAGGTGAACACGAAGGCGGACGCCATCAGGCCAAGCAGGTGGTGCCAGCGCATCCACGACTCCACGTACGGCGTCTTCGCACCGGAACGATAGTGCCCACGGAAACGCCAGCGCCATACGCCCACCACGATGCCGCTGATCGCCGCCACCGTGCACAGTGCGGACAGCACGATCACCACCCACGTCCACACCGGGTCGACCGACTGCATGCGCAGGAAGTACAGCCAGTGCAGCCAGGCGCCCACATAGTTCCAGCGCTGCTGCACATGCGGAGCGTCCAGCACCACTTCACCGGTACGCGAGGACACATACAGGTCGCCCGGCTGCGCGCCGCCCACCTCCACCCGATACAGCGGCCGATGCGCGTCCAGTGCACGCGAATGCGTCCAACGATCCTCATTCACGCGCATCGCACCCACGAAGGCCTGGCCGCCCGCGAACTGCGCAGCGGATGCTTCGGCGCGCTGTGCCGACACCGGCAGCAGCGCCTGGCCGGTCACGGCAGACCAGGCGCCCACGTTGCTGCCACTGCGCACCACATACGCCGGCTCGCCACGCAGCGTGGTCAATGCCACAGCCTCCGGCTCGGCCTGCACGGCGGCAGGCAGTACCGACAGCCCCTGCAGGTCGCGGGCCTCACCCAGCACCGGCAACGCCGCCAGCCGCTCGCCGGGCGTCAGCTTCGGGTAACCAATGAACAGCATCACCATGCCGCTGACGAACCACAGCAGCATCAGCAGGCATCCGCCGATGCCCAGCCAGCGATGCACCAGGTAGGTCCAGCGCTTGGCGGTGGAACGCATCGTCATCGCCAGCGCCCTCAGAAGCGATGGTCGACGGTGAATTCGACGCGCCGGTCCGCACCCAGCAACCACTGCGTACTGGTGTAGTACGCGGTGGCGTAGTACCCCTTGTCGAACACGTTGAACAATCGCGCGGACAGCCGCGTGTGCGGTGCCGCCTGCCAGGTCAGGGCGAGGTCGGTGGTGCTGTAACCGGGCAACTCCAGCGTGTTGGCATTATCGGCGTAGCGCTTGCCGACATAGCGAACGCCACCCGCCGCGCTCCAGTCCGGCGCGAACTGCCAGCTCAACCACATACTGGCCAGGCGCTCGGCCACGTTCGGCGGCACGTTGCCGTCGCGCGACACCAACACCGCCGGCGAACCCGTGGTTTCCAGGAAGTCCTCGAACTCGGCCTTCAGCACCGTCGCGTTGGCATCCAGCGTCCAGTGCGGCGCGACATTCCAGGTCAACGACGCTTCAATACCGCGCGAGGTCTGCGCGCCCACCTGCACCCGGCGATCCGGCACCAGCGGATCGCGGCTGAGCAGCCCGGTCTTGCGGATGCGATACGCCGCCAGCGTCCACTCGCCACCGTCGAAGGCCTGCTTCAGGCCCACCTCGATCTGCCGGCCCTTGGCCAGGTCAAAGGCGCCGTTGGCCGGGCTGATCATCAGCAGGCCACTGACCGGGTCCGCCGCCTGCGAATACTGCGCATACAGGCTCAGCGTCGGCTGCAGCGCGAGTACCGTACCCGCACGCCAGCCTGTGCTGCTGTAGGTCTTCGAGAACGCGTTCTGGCCGCTGATCAGATCGGTGCGATCAATGCGCGCGCGGTCGTGGCGCAGGCCACCCAGCACCGACCAGCGCTCGCTCAGCGCCAGCCGGTCTTCCACGAACAGCGCGTACTGCTCGGCACGGTTGCGGTAGCGCGGCAGGTTCGGCGCGTCGCTCGCGAACTGGCCCGGGACAGGATCGAACGGATCGACCGGGCCCGAGCTGCCGGCATAGGTGTTGTTGGTGTGCTTGAAGTGCGCGCGGTTGGCGTCCAGGCCCACCGCGAAGTTGTTCTGCAGGCCACCCGCCGTTCCCTGCACACGCAGCGTCGAGGTCAGTCCGGTCTGGTCCTGGTTGTGGGTGATCTCGGTATTGCCCGAGCGATCGATCAAGCCGGTAGCGCGGTTGTAGACATAGGCCTCGGCATTGCGCCAATCACGCTGGCTGTCGATCTGGTAGACGCGGGTTCGCCATTCCACGTTCGCGTTCGGTGTCCACAGCGCGTCGAGCTGGGTCCAGCGGTCGCGGAAGCGGATCTCGCTGTCGTCCACGTTGTAGTTGCGGTGGCGCAGCGCCTCCAGCTGGCGGCCCTCGACCAGCGGCGTGCCGAAGTAGCGCATGGGTTTCTGGTAGCCCTGCGCATGGGTGAGCATCAGCTGCAGGTCCGCACGTGGCTGCCACAGCAACGCACCGGAGAATGTCGCGTCGCTGTTGCGTCCACGATCAACCCAGCCACCGCTGTAGTTGCCGCTCACATCCAGCCGGTAGGCCAGCTCGGGCGTCAGCGCGCCACCACTGCCGAAGCCCAGCCGCGCGGTGTCCTCGCTGCCCACGGTCACGCTGATCTCGTTCTCGATCGCCCCACGCGTGGGCTTCTTCGGCACGATGTTGATGACACCGCCGATCGCACCGTCGCCATGGATGACCGAGGCCGGGCCGCGCAGCACTTCGATGCGCTCGATCGACCAGGTATCGAACGGGAACGTGATGCCCACGCCGCCGTACTGGCGCAGCCCATCGTACAGCCGCATCACCGAGGCACCGTCGGTGAAGCCGCGGCTGGACAGCGCACTCAGGCCATTGCCCGGATGCGGCATGGCACTGATCGCACCCGCTCGGCTGATCGCATCGTTGAGGTTGCTGTCGCCGCGCTGCTCCAGCTGCTCGCGCGAAATTACCGTCAGGCTGGCCGGTGTCTGCAACACGCTCAGGCCCAACGCAGAGCCCGCGCTGGCGGTGGACGACAGTTCACCGCTGCGGGTATCGACCACCCGCACGGTATCCAGCGTGGTCGGTGGGGCCGCGTCAGCGGCAAGTACGGGGGCGGTGTGCAGGAGCAACGCGCACAGGACAGGCAGCGTCGCCCGGCGCAGGCGCGCGGAGTTGGGGTTCGTTTTCATTTTTTCACGGCATGCAAGGCCACCCCGCAATGGCAGGGCAGCAATCAGAAAGGGACAGACACGCGCGTGCGGGCACCGGCCGTGGCCGGCAACCTCATGGAAGAACGTTCAATGCAGCGCGCGTGCGGCTCAGGCGGCCATCAGTGCCGGCGGCCCACGCGCGCCCAATGTGCCGCTGATCCGTTGCGGCAACGCCCGCACCGCGCCGCGCAGTGCGCGGCACACCGGTGCCATCGGCGCCAACAGCAGCACGGCCGCCACCAGCAGGGTGATCAGCCGTGCAGCGATCAGGCAGTAATCGCAGTCCACACCCATCTCATGATCGGCATGTGGATCGGCGGGCGGCTTCTTCGTGGCCCCGCCGTGCGGCATGGCCATTGCGTGATGGTCGTGGTGCCCTTCCATCGCGTGCAGCGCGTGCTCTGCGTGCATTGCGTGGTCCATGGCCGCCACCGGCGCAGCGGCAGCCACGTGACCATGCGCCAGCCAGCGGCTCACCAGCGGGGCGAGCAGCACCAGCAGCATGGCAAGCCATGCCAGGGCCTGGAACCGGCGGTGGAGGGCAGAACGGCACACGCCGCCATTCTACGGGGCGATGGCCAACCTTGGATCCCGTTCAGGGTTTGGCCCCTGCGACACGGTGACGCAGGGGCTCGCCTCCAGCGGCGACATGTGAGTGCACCGCACCGCGGTCCCTACGCTTGCAGGCCCCGCCTCGCCAACGTTAGGGTTCAGATGGCCACGGCAAGGAGCCAGAGGGATCCGCATGACCACTCGCATCACACACCGGCTGCGCATCAGCCTGCTCGGCCTGACCGCGTTGCTTGCCGCCTGTGCCGACAAGGGGCCGCCCCCACCGCCAGAGCCGCTGGAACTCTCACAGCCCATCGCCGTGGACACGCCGGGCCAGCAGGTGCAGTTCGAGTTCGAAACCACGGCGCGCAATTTTGCCAGCTACCGCACTTATGCGGTGGAACTGGAACTGCAGCGGCGAAGTCCAGCTACAACGGGCACGCCCGATATAGCAAGTATCAACATCCCATTCGAAGTATCCCTGCAGCGTCGGGAAGGTACTACCTGGCAGGAGATTGCAACACAGGACAGCTATCAGGCACGCGCGCGCAACGGTGTTGAGCCGCTCCCCTCGTGGCACCACTCTGAGAGCTGGCGCTATGCCTCGCTCGCATCAGGCAGCGACGGCAGCTACCTCCTGAACGTGACAGCGCTGCCGCTGGAGCTCGACAGCAGATACCGGCTGCAGATTCAAACGGTCCATGCCATATCAGGACTGCAAGACTATTCGGCAAGGCTAGTCGTGCACGCCTCGCGTCCTGCAGGGAAGTGACACCATTCATTCGAAGGAACGAAGGAGTTTCCATGAACAAGCCCCGCTACAGCCTGGACATTGTCATTGCCGCACCCGGCACCCCACTGCTCGATCCCGATTCGGGAAAGCAGCAGCTGACGCCCGATGGCACTCCTGATACTTCCGGGCCTGGCCACATGTTCTACGTTCTGCACGCTCCAGGTAAAGCGGCGCAGAGTTTCGGCTTCGCACCCGTCGAGCATGGCAGCATGAATGGTCCCGGGCGCATCGTCAGAGACGACGTGAAAGTCTATAAGGACCCCGCCCATGTCCGTACCATCGAAATCACCGAAGCCCAGTACAACAAGCTCAAGGCGTTCGGCGACGATCCAGTGGCGCACGGCTTCAGCAAGCACTACGCCGACGTGCGTCACAACTGCGTGGACTTCACCTGGGACGCATTGAATCATGCCGGCATCCAGCGCAAGCACAGCCTGGACGTGAACAGCATCGGCGGCCCCGTCGGCCAATTGCTGCCAGACGTCCGCATTCCGCTGGGCGTCCAGTCACAGGGCAAGGACGGTTATCGCCCCCTGCGCAACATCCATGGCGTGGACAGCATTGAACCGCCCTTCCCCAACAGCGAACTCAACCGCACCACCACCCATCCCCTGCCCGAGCGCAGCTTGAAGCAGCGTCTGCTCAGCGAAACCGATGGCATTGATGGCCCCTTGGGCGAGCGTCTGGCTGCGGACGCGCGCGCACCGGGGCACAGCCTTCATGCCTTGGACCAGAAAGTGCGTACCGCACTCGCCCAGGCCAGCGAACAGCAGGGACTGCCCCCCGGACAGGAGCACGAACGACTGGCCGGCCATCTGACCCACGCGGCGGTGCAGGCCGGCTTCAGCGAAAAGGACACGCTGCAGGTGGCATTCAGTTCAAACAGCACCGCCGAGGCACCCGGCTACGTATTCCTGCATCGCAGCGGCGACACCGCCTCGCCGGACCCTGCCGCCAATCGCCAGCGCCTGTCCCTGCTCGATACGCAGCAGGGCGACGCGGACACGCTGTATCAGCAGGTCAACGTGCAGCAGCAATCCCGCGACGCAAGCCGGCTGGCGCAGGACGAGCAACAGGCACAACAGCAGGCGTCGCCGCGCATGGCCTGACCAAACCGCGTCAGGCGCAGGCACCGTTCCCGCATCAACTCACGTACTGCGCCTGCCCATTGCCAAACGACCAGTTCTCCTTCTTCACCTCCACCAGATTGATGAACACGTCTTCGCGGCGGATGCCCACCGCCGCATGCAGGCCGTCGGCGATGCCCAGGTACAACGCCTTCTTCTGCTCCAGCGTGCGCCCTTCGTTCCAGGTGATCTGGATGCAGATGAAGTCGTCGGTGCGATCCACGCCCAGGTAGCCGGGGTCGTGGATCAGCGTGCCGGGCGCGTGTTCCTGGAAGATCTGGAAGCGATCATTTTCCGGCACCCCCACCGCGCGCATGGCCTGGTAGATGGTTTCGCCGACGCGTTGCAGGTAGTCGGCGGATTTACCTTTGCGAAGATCGATGCGGGCGAGCGGCATGGTGGCACTCCAGAGTGGATGGGCACGGCAACGGGCTGAGACTACGCCTGCCCGGGGCGGCGGGACAGCGCAGGGATGGAACCCTCTGGCTCCATGCGTGGCATGGTCCCGCCTCCGCCGCGCAGGGTGACGCGATTGCCGTGGCGGCGCCGCTCTGGAGTCGTCTCGTGCACGGTCGGCAGGGGCGGCGATGTGCGCCATCAGTGATGGGCCGCACTACTCGCAGGTGTCCGACGGCACACATCGGAAAACGTCTGGCCTGCCTAGGGCCAGTTGAGAACTTTCCTTACAGACTGATGTGATGGCCCGGCTTGAAGATCGCCGCGCCGAGGCAAGACGCCTTGGCCGGGATTGGCGTCTCGAATAAACGAACAGGCTTCAAGGACTGCGAGAGAAATCGCAGTTGAGAGAATGCACCGACTGCCCTCAATGGCGGGCGGTGCGTGGGGATCGCAAGATCCGCCAGGCGTTCTTCTCCCTTGAAGCTTGTTTGCCTTGGCACGCCAACCCGCACCGTCCGCCACCTTCACTCCAGAAGGTGGCCCTACGCCAGTGAGGGTTTCGCCATGACCAACCGAACCGCCATCCATCCCCGCCTGCACGCGCTTATCGGCGACGTCGCAGCCGACGTGCCCGAAGACCTTGCGCGTGAGATCGAATGCGCTCTAGCGGAGCGACTGCTGCCGCCTTCGCGCCCAACGTTCCTTTCCTGCCTCGATGCCATCCGCGCCGGTGATGACCAAGCCGGGCGCGCATGTACCCCGCAGACACTCAGCGCCACAGGCTTCGGCTCGCTCGACCGCTCGCTGGCCGCTTTGAATGCCGTACTGGATCTACTGCATGCCGCCGAACGTGCGCGCCTGGATAGCGATCCGCAGGATCAACTCGGTGACTTCCATCGGGACGGATTGATCGTTGCCGCACGCCAGATCGCGCGCGCTGCACAGGATGGGCTAGGCCATGCCATGGGATTCGCGGCAGGAAGACCTGGCTGATGCACGTGCAGCAAAGATGGCCCATTGCTGGAGGCCCTTTTTGTTCTGCAACATGGTAGGTGGCACAGGGATGGACGCGGCTCTTCTACCCAGCGAAGGCGGCCATTGCGGTATATGATCCACTCGGATCGGTGCACGAACGCCACGGTCATACTGCCTAGTCAAGTCATCTTGGACAGCGCTTTCGGGGAAAGAAAGGATGCATACATTCAAAAGGAACGCGGGCGATGAATCCGCCTGCGCATCAAGGGTTGGAGTTCGTCTCCGAACACTGGTTGCAGCAAGTACTTGGCTACACATTGCGCTGCCAATTGGGCTTGGCCTGCCTCCATCCGCGAACGCTGCAGGTCCGGAGACGGTTACCTACATTCATACCGACGCCCTTGGCTCCCTTGTTGCTGAGAGCGACGCCAACGGCAACGTGATAAAGCGTTATGACTACGAGCCCTATGGGACCCTGGTAGGAGGACAGGTCACCGACGGACCCGGATACACAGGGCATGTGAGCGACTCGACTACGGGCTTGAGCTACATGCAACAGCGATACATGGATCCGGAGCTGGGAGTCTTCCTCTCAGTGGACCCGGTCTCAGCGTATGACCAGCCTGTAGGCCAGTTCAATCGCTATCGGTATGCCAACGGGAATCCGTACAAATTCACTGATCCAGATGGGCGAAATCCAGCCCTGCCATTCATCTATGGCGCGATAGCGGGGGGCCTGTCCAATATTGCCATCCAGAAGCTGATGAATCCGGATAAACCAATCGATCAGACGCAGGCATTGATAGCAGCAGGGGTGGGTTCGGTCTCAGGCGGCGTGGGCGGTATCGCTGTCGCAGCCGTGGAGTCTGGAGTGATTTCTGTCGGCCGAGCCGTTGCCATTCAAGCAGCGGCGAATTTCGTCACTGGCGGCGCCGGTGCCGCCGCAGAGAGCGCCCTCAAGGGAGAGCCGATTTCCGCTGGTGGAGTGCTCACGGCAGCGACCGGAGGCGCTGTTGGTGGTCTGGCAGGTTCCGGTGTTGCAGCTGCAGCAGGCGACTTCGCGGGACCAGCCGCCAAAGGCGCTCTGAATAGGCTGAGCAGCTCCGCATCTCCCGGCGCCCCGAACATCGCCTCCACCACCGCATCAACAGGAGTCGCAATTCCTCGTCAGTCGATCACACAAGCGGGAGCATCACAGCTAGGGCAGAGCACCGCCGGAGCCGCCGTAGATGCGGCACAAAAGACGATGGAGAAGAAGAAGTGAATCCAGTACTACGTGGCTTTCTCGCATACCAAGCCGGGGGCATTCTCGTTCTTGGCGCCCTCTACTTCATTGCGATTCAATCAGGAAATCCGCATCCCTTTCGCGCATCATTCAGATTGTGGGCGGCGTATGCAGTTTTCTTTGCTGCCATATCTGCATTTGAGCTAGTAAAGCGACGACGGTATCGCAATCGGCGATGATCGGCCTCTGAAGTCGGGCTGCGCTCAACAATCGAATGAGAATCGAAAAGCGCTGAACCTAAAATCGGTCATCCAGACGTCCTCGAACTTCGACCATCGACTTGCAAGGACACGGATAGTGGAGTTCACGAAGGGTTTCGAGTACGAAAGCGTACAGGTGATAGTGGAGCGGGTAATCGAACGCAGAGACCTGCTTGACTATGTACGCACAAGCCTTTTCGCTAGGGAAAAAGTCAAAGCGGGCCAGGGTAAGCTAGTAGAGTCCCATATCCATCTGACGGCGAGTCACCGGTTACTTGGAGCCGACACGACCTCCATGCACTTACTCTGCGCATACGAAAAAGCCGGCTGAAAGCCGGCTTCTTCGTAACACCTGAAAAGTCAGGTCTACTATTTGGTGGGCGGTACAGGGATCGAACCTGTGACCCTTGCCGTGTGAAGGCAATGCTCTACCGCTGAGCTAACCGCCCGGTGTGTTGCTGAGCCGCTCATTATAGGGGCTTTTCAGAGGCCGTCAACAGTTTTTCACAGTCGTGTTCACGGCGTTTCGGGGCACGCAGCCGGGCATGGCCCGGCGCTACCGGAATCACATCGTATGGGTCGGCTTGTCCGAGCCGGTCAGCCCGGCCAGCAGGGTCTCGATCTTGTGCCGCACGCCCTCGCCTTCGGCACCGTCGGCCAGCTGCACGCCGATGCCGGCGGTGCGGTTGCCCTGTGCGCCGGCCGGGGTCACCCAGATGACCTTGCCGGCCACCGGCAGGCGCTCGCTGGAATCGGGCAGCGTCAGCAGCAGGAACACCTCGTCGCCCAGGAAGTAGCGCTTGGGCGTGGGCACGAAGATGCCGCCATTCTTCACGAACGGCATGTACGCGCTGTACAGCGCGGCTTTGTCCTTCACAGCCAGGGACAGGATGCCCTGGCGGGCGTTGCTGGCACTCATCGATTTCCCCTTGCGGCAGGCCGCTCGTTCACCTTGTTCCAGGCCAGCAGCAACTCGACCACCGCAAGGTCTGCACGCACCGTGGTGCGCAGCAGGTCGCGGGTGCGGTTGGCCGCATCGAACCAGGCTGCAAGCTTGTGCAATCGCTCCGGCGTGGTCAAGGCGTCGGTACTGGCCTGGGCCAGCGCCAGATCGGCAGCGAAGCGCAGGCGCAGCGCCGCGTTGTCATCACCACACCACTTCTGCGCCAGCTCCACCGCGCCGGTCTTGCCGGCGGCCAGCTGTTCCAGATCTCGACCGACTTCGCGGCGCAGGCTCAGGCCGTCTTCGCGCAGCCAGTTGTCGGCCTGGCCGGGATGGCCGCGGGCGGCGTCCAGCGCTTCGCGCGCCAACGCCTCGTTATGGCCCTGCTGCTGCAGCCAGGCCAGTGCTTCGTGCTGCGGCGGCAGCTTGAACTCCAGTCGCTGGCAACGGCTGCGGATGGTCTGCGGCAGGCGTGCCGGGTCGCTGCTGATCAGCCACAGGTAGCGACCGGGCTGCGGCTCTTCCAGGGTCTTCAGCAGCGCATTGGCCGCCGAGCGGTTGATCGCATCGGCCGGGTCGACGATCACCACCTGCGCCACGCCGTACTGCGGGGTCAGCGCCAGCTTGTCGGTGATCTCGCGCACCTGCTCGATGACGATCTCGGTACGCAGCTTGTCGCCGCTCTTGTTCGGAATGAAGCTGACCAGCTGCAGGTCCGGATGGGTGCCGGCGGCGATCAGCTGGCGCGTGCGCGTGGCATGCGTTGCATCACCCCGCGCCAGCACGTGGTCGGCCAGCGCCAGCGCCACCTCGCGCTTGCCCAGCCCGGCCGGGCCGCAGATCAGCAGGCCATGACCGAGGCGACCGGCGTCGAGCGCAGCCACGGTCTGGTCGAACGCGCGCTGCTGCCACGGCGAAAACGTGCTCATGCGCCCTCCCCTTCCTGCAGCCAACGCTCGACATGTGCGACCACATCGGCGGCCACGCGTTCCTGCACCTGGCCGGCGTCGATCAGCGCGAAGCGCTGCGGGTCCTGCTGTGCGCGGCTGCGGAACACGGCGCGCACGCGCTGGAAGAAGTCGTCCTGCTCGCTCTCGATGCGGTCCGGCCACAGGTCGCGACCGTTGGCGCGCGCGCGGCCGACGGCCACGTCCACGTCCAGCAGTAGGGTCAGCCCTGGCAGCAGGCCGACTGCGCGGCGCTCCAGGTCGGCAATCCACTGCGGGTCAAGCCCGCGGCCACCGCCCTGGTAGGCGTAGCTGGAATCGGTGAAGCGGTCGCTCAGCACGTAGGCGCCGCGCTGCAGCGCCGGCCGGATCACCTGGCGCACATGCTGCGCGCGCGCGGCGAATACCAGCAGCAGCTCGGCTTCGGCGCTGAGCGGTTCGGCGGCGATCTCGGCATCGGGCTTCAGCACCAGGCCGCGGATGCGCTCGGCCAGCGGCGTACCGCCCGGCTCGCGGGTCAGTACCACCTCGTGGCCGTGGCGTCGCAGGCAGTCACGGATGGCATTGATGGCGGTGGTCTTGCCTGCGCCCTCGCCGCCTTCCAGGCTGACGAAACGCGGGTGGCGAAGCAGCGCGGGACTCATTGCGCCGGGGTCTCCTGGGTACGTTGCTGGCGCAGCTGCTGCAGGTAGCGGGCTACGGCGGCGTTGTGCTGGTCCAGGCTGGGCGAGAACACGTGCGCGCCGCTGCCGTCGCCCGCGGCGACGAAGTACAGCGCATCACCGGCGGCCGGCTGCGCCGCGGCCATCAGCGCGTCGCGACTGGGCATGGCGATCGGGGTCGGGGTCAGGCCGGCACGGGTATAGGTGTTGTACGGCGTATCGGTGGTCAGGTCGCGGCGGCGGATGTTGCCGTCATACGCGGCACCGATGCCGTAGATCACGGTCGGGTCGGTCTGCAGGCGCATGCCGATCTTCAGGCGGCGCATGAACACGCCGGCGATCTGCGGGCGCTCGCTGGCCAGCGCGGTTTCCTTCTCGATGATCGACGCCAGCGTCAGCAGTTCGTAGGGCGTGTTGATCGGCAGGTCCGGCGCGCGGCTTTCCCAGGCTTCGTCCAGCGCCTTTTCCATTGCGGCGTGGGCGCGCTTGAGCACGTCCAGATCACTGTCTCCGCGCTGGTAAACGTAGGTCTCCGGCAGGAAGCGGCCTTCCGGGTGCTGGCCACCGAAGCCAAGGCGCTGCATCAACGCGGCGTCATCCAGGTTGTCGGTGGTGTGCAGCAGCGGCTCGGCGCGCTTGAGTGCGGCACGCAGCTGGCGGATGTTCCAGCCCTCGACAATGGTGACGCGGTGCTGCAGCACCTTGCCGGCGCGCATGCGCAGCAGCAGCTCGCGCGGGGTCAGCTCGCCACTGAGCGCGTACTCGCCCACCTTCAGTTTGCCGGCCGCATCGAGCTGGCGCGCCAACAGCTGCCACTGGGTGTCCTGGCCCTCGTCCACGCCGGCATCGCGCAGCTTGCGCAGCACGCTGTTCATGCCATCGCCGCTGGCGATGACCACGCTCTCGGCGGTCGGGGTGATCGGGGCATCGGCGAACCGGGTCTGCTGGTAGAAAAACCACGCGCCCGCGCCGGCCACGACGGCGGCCAGCACCACCACCAGCGTTACCACGAACAGACACCCGCGCTTGGCTCCCGCCATGGATTACCTCTGAACTCGATTCCGTCGTGCAGGATACCGTGCCGATGGATTGGGGTCATGACCGGGGTGGCGCCTGCGTGCCGGCCAACGGTCGATCAGTAGATCCACGCCATGCGTGGATGAACGCCCGGCGGCATGACTGCGGGGGTCAGAGCCCTCGCGCGGTGCGCAAGGGATCCGACCCCGACCGGATCAGCCCTGCTGGCCGAGCGCGCGCAGCAGGCCGCGGGCCTTGGCGCGGGTCTCGTCCAGTTCCTTGTCCGGGTCCGAATCGACCACGATGCCGGCGCCGGTGCGGAAGCTGACTTGGCGGCCATCCACTTCGGCGGTGCGGATCAGGATGTTCAGGTCCAGGTCGCCATCGCGGTTCAGCCAGCCGAACGCGCCGGTGTAGGCACCACGCGGCACCTGCTCCAGCTCGCTGATGATCTGCATGCAGCGCACCTTGGGGCAGCCGGTGATGGTGCCGCCCGGGAACGTGGCGGCGATCACCTCGCCGGGGGTGACCTCCGGGCGCAGGTGGCCGCTGACGTTGCTGACGATGTGGTGCACGTGCGCGTAGCTCTCCACGGTCATCAGCTCGTCGACCACCACGGTACCGGGCATGCAGATGCGGCCCAGGTCGTTGCGCTCCAGGTCGATCAGCATCACGTGCTCGGCGCGCTCCTTGGGGTGGCCGACCAGCTCCTGGATGCGTGCGGCATCATCGTCCCCCTCGAAGCGCGGACGCGTACCGGCAATCGGACGGGTCTGCGCGTGGCCGGCATGCACCGACACCAGCCGCTCCGGCGAGGAACTGACCACATGGCGGCCGTGGGCGCTGAACAGGCCGGCGAACGGTGCCGGATTGGCACGGCGCAGCTGCGCGTACAGCGCCTGCGGGCTGACCGGCGCAGCGAACTGCGCGCTCCAGCGCCGCGACAGGTTCACCTGGAACACGTCGCCGGCACGCAGGTACTCGATCACCCGACGCACGCCGTCGGTGAAGCGCTGCGGCGCATCCTCGCCCACCGCCTGCGGCGGCTGCCAGCCCTGCCCGGCCTCGGGCAGCGCGGCCGAGGCCAGTGCCACCAGCGCATCCAGCAACGCCTGCTCGCCGGCCTCGGCGATGACGAAGCTGGCGCCGTTGTGATGGTCATGCAGCACCGCGGCCGGGCAGCGCAGCGCCAGCGCGGTCGGGCGGCCGTCCTCGCGCGCACGCGCCGGCAGCACCGGTTCGATCTGGCTGGCCACTTCGTAATCGAGCATCAACGCCCAGCCGCCGCGGAACGGCAGGCTGTGGCTGCCGTCATGCGGCAGGCGTTCGCGCTGCCAGGCACGGTCCAGCACCTGCAGGAAGCTGCCGGCGTGCACCGCGTCGTGCTGGTCGCGCACCTGGCCATCCGCATCCAGTCGCAGGCCATCGCCCTGCGCGGCCAGCAGCAGGCTCCAGCGGCCCTGCGCGGTGCCCGAGGCAGTGGATTCCATCAGCAGCGGAAAGCGCGCCGGGTCATGCTGCTGCAGGGCCAGCAGATCGATCGGGTGCGGCAGCGGGTGGATCAGCGGTGCGTGGGTCATGGCAGCCAGTTCTGGGGTTCAGATGCACGGAAGCCGCCTTGCGGCGGCTCCGTAGAACGCGGCGTCGAGCATGGCCCGACGCTACAACTCGGTCAGACGCGCTTGAAGACCAGCGTGCCGTTGGTGCCGCCGAAGCCGAAGCCATTGGACATCACCACGTCGACCTTGGCCTGGCGTGCTTCGTTGGGCACGTAGTCCAGGTCGCAGCCTTCGCCCGGCTGCTGCAGGTTGATGGTCGGCGGGATGACGTTGTCCTGCAGTGCCATCACCGAGAAGATCGCTTCCACGCCGCCGGCAGCACCCAGCAGGTGGCCGGTCATCGACTTGGTGGAGCTGACCATCATCTTGTAGGCGTGGTCGCCGAAGGCGGTCTTCATCGCCATGGTCTCGCCCAGGTCGCCCAGCGGCGTGGAGGTACCGTGCGCGTTGAGGTAGCCCACCTGTTCCGGGCTCACGCCCGCGTCCTTCATGGCCATGGCCATGCAGCGCGCGGCGCCTTCGCCGTTCTCGCTCGGTGCGGTCATGTGGTACGCGTCGGAGCTGGCGCCGAAGCCGGCCAGTTCACAGTAGATCTTCGCGCCACGCGCCTTGGCGTGCTCGTACTCTTCCAGGATCAGGATGCCGGCGCCGTCGCCCAGCACGAAGCCGTCACGGTCCTTGTCCCACGGGCGCGAGGCCTGTTCCGGGGCATCGTTGCGGGTGCTCATGGCCTTCATCGCGCAGAAGCCGCCCAGCGCGGTCGGCGACGAGCCACGCTCGGCACCGCCAACCACCATCACGTCGGCGTCGCCGTACTGGATCATGCGCATCGCGGTACCGATCGAATGGTTCGAGGTCGCGCAGGCCGACACCGCCGAGAACGACGGGCCCTTCAGGCCGGTGATGATGCTCAGCTGGCCCGGCAGCATGTTGATGATGGTCTTGGGCACGTAGAAGGGCGAGATCTTCTTGCCCTCGTGGAACTCGATGGTCTGCTCTTCGATGCCGAGCAGGCCGCCGATGCCGGCGCCGACGATGGCGCCGATGCGCTCGGCATTGGCGTCGGTGATCTCCAGGCCCGAGTCGTGCAGGGCCATGAACGAGGCACCGAGGCCGTAATGGATGAACGGGTCCATCTTCTTGGCATCCTTGCCGCTGACCCGGAACTTGCCGAACAGTTCATTGTCGGCGGTGATGTCGAATCCCTTGACCTCACCGGCAATCTTGGTGGTGAACCGATCCAGATAGGCATCAGAAACGTTGGTCAGCGGACCGATGCCCGAACGACCGTGGGTGATGCCTTCCCAGCTGCTGGCCAGATCATTGCCCAACGGCGAGACGATACCCAGGCCGGTTACGACGACGCGACGCTTCATTGCTGATTCTCCTGGCCCGGCTGATTTCAACGGGCAACGCGGTTTGCTTCGGTGTGATGCTCAAACACACGGGGCCGCAACTGCGGCCCCATGGGGTGCGGTGCGCGGCGAGCGTGGGCCCGCGCGCGCACTGCCGTCTGACATCAGGCCTTGACGTGGGCCTTGATGTAGTCGATGGCGGCCTGCACGGTGCTGATCTTCTCGGCTTCTTCGTCCGGGATCTCGCACTCGAATTCTTCTTCCAGGGCCATCACCAGCTCGACGGTGTCCAGCGAGTCAGCGCCCAGGTCATCGACGAACGATGCGCTGTTGGTGACTTCTTCTTCCTTGACGCCAAGCTGTTCGACGACGATTTTCTTGACGCGTTCTTCGATGGTGCTCATGGGATCTCGCTCCAGATGGAGTTGTGGTTCAAAAGTGGTCGCCATCAAAGGCGATGGCCGTGGGATAGTGTAGTGGAAACCGGCGCGGCCTTGCATTGCAGCAAAAACCTCCGCAGATCAACCACTTGCGGCGCAATCCCTGCG
Organism: Stenotrophomonas muris; assembly: GCF_052751275.1. NCBI lineage: Bacteria > Pseudomonadati > Pseudomonadota > Gammaproteobacteria > Lysobacterales > Lysobacteraceae > Stenotrophomonas > Stenotrophomonas muris. The sequence continues at coordinate 2,699,934 of NZ_CP199879.1, forward strand.
CCCCTTGCTTACGGCATGTACATGCCGCCGTTCACATGGAGGGTTTCGCCGGTGATGTAACCGGCAGCCGGGCTGGCCAGGAAGGCCACCGCATGGGCGATGTCTTCCGGCGACCCCAGGCGTTCGAGGGCGATGTCGTTGATCAGCGCGGTGCGCGCTTCTTCCGGCAACGCCTTGGTCATGTCGGTGTCGATGAAGCCAGGTGCGACAACATTGACGGTGACGCCGCGCGAACCGATTTCCTTGGCCAGCGACTTGCTGAAGCCGATGATGCCCGCCTTGGCCGCGGCGTAGTTGGCCTGGCCGGCATTGCCGGTCACGCCCACCACCGATGCGATGTTGATGATGCGGCCCTTGCGCGCCTTCATCATGCCGCGCATCACCGCCTTGCTGGTGCGGAACACGCTGGTCAGGTTGGTGTCGATGATCGACGCCCAGTCCTCGTCCTTCATGCGCATGAGCAGGTTGTCGCGGGTGATGCCGGCATTGTTGACCAGGATCGAGATCGGGCCGAATTCCTTGGCGATGCCATCGAGCACGCTGTCCAGCGCGGCGGCATCGGTGACGTTCAGCGCGCGGCCGTGACCACCGTGGGCGGCCAGGCGTTCGCCGATCGCGGCAGCGCCGGATTCAGTGGTGGCGGTACCGATGACGGTGGCGCCCTGGGCGGCCAGCAGATCGGCGATGGCGGCACCGATGCCACGGCTGGCGCCGGTGACCAGTGCGATTTCACCCTGCAGGGGCTTGCTCATGATGTTTTCCTCAGGCTGGGGCGACCGCCGCACCCGTGCCGCTTGCCGCGGCCACCGGTACGGTCGGCAGGAACAGGGGGGATCAGGCCGACCATGCCTCGCGGGCGGCTTCGAAGTCGCCCGGCGTGGCCAGCGAACGGCCGTCGATGGCCTTGTCGATGCGCTTGACCAGGCCGGTCAGCACCTTGCCCGGGCCGCACTCGGCGATCCGGGTGACGCCACGGGCAGCCAGCGCCTGCACGCACCCGGTCCACTGTACCGGCTGGTACAGCTGCTGGACCAGCGCGGTGCGGATCGCGTCGATGCCGCTGTGCACCTGGGCGTCGACGTTCTGCACCACTGGCAGCTGCGGCGCGTGCCAGGACAGGCCGGCCATCACTTCGGCCAGGCGGTTGGCGGCTTCGCGCATGAGCGGGGTGTGCGAGGGCACGCTGACGGCCAGCTTGACCGCCTTGCGCACGCCCTTCTCGGCCAGCAGCGCCAGCGCACGGTCGACCGCGTCGGCGTCGCCACCGATCACGATCTGGCCCGGCGAATTGAAGTTGGCCGGCACCACCACCTGGCTGCCTGCCGCTTCGGCGCAGACGTCCAGCACCAGCTGGTCTTCGGCGCCGAGCACGGCGGCCATGGCGCCGACACCGGCCGGTGCGGCTTCCTGCATCAGCTGGCCGCGCAGGCGCACCAGGTGCGCACCGTCATGCAGGCTCAGTGCGCCTGCGGCAACCAGGGCGGTGTACTCGCCCAGGCTGTGGCCGGCCAATACCGACGGGCGCGGACCGCCCACGGCGTTCCAGGCGCGCCACACGCCGATGCTCGCGGCCAGCAGGGCCGGCTGGGTGTATTCGGTACGGTTGAGCATTTCCTCCGGGCCGCCCTGGGACAGCGCCCACAGGTCGACGCCGGCACCATCGGATGCCTCGGTGAAGGCTTCACGCACCTGTGGGTGCAGTTCGGCCAGCTCGGCCACCATGCCCACAGACTGCGAGCCCTGGCCGGGGAAGACAAAAGCGAGGGTGGATACGGTCACGCGGTCATCCGCTTGTTGCAATCGAAGCGGGCCATGATAAGGGCGAATCCGCTGTGTCGTCTGTACGTGCGCGTATGCAGGCGTATGGAGCGCGGCCGGGCAAGCGCAACGGGGTCAGATCCCTTTTCCTGCGGAAAAGGGATCTGACCCCTATCAGCCTCAGCAGAACAGCTGCAGGACGTCCAGGTCGCCGTCGGCGAGGAAATCCACGCACAGGCCCACCAGCATCAACACGCCGGCGGTGCTGGCGCCGTGGGCGATGAAGATGGAATGGGCCAGCGCGCGCGCCGAACGGCCCAGCTTCATGCAGACCCGGGCCAGGCTGCGCAGGCGGCCGCTGACCGCATGCACGTGCTCGCGCACCGGCGCCTGAACGTCACCCATCGCCTCGGCCATCATCGCCTGCAGGTGCCCGGGGCGGTCGGCGTAGTACTTGGCCACGCCGTAACCGAACATCAGCCAGTCGCGGGCCTGCGCTTCGGACAGATCCATCACTTCCAGCGGATCTTCCTCGAAATCGATGAAGCCGACCTTCTCGCCATCCCATGTGAGGTTGCGCGGCAACGGCTGGCCGAAATAGGCGCCGCGGGCATGAGCTTCAGCAATGGCCAGCATCGCCGCCATCACCAGCCGATCGCGACCGGCTTCGTCGGCTTCGCGCAGGCAGGTATTGAACGAGCTGCCGTTGTCGCCGATCACCAGCGCGGCATGGCCGGTGCCCAGTACGTCCGGCACGTTCACACCCTGCGCCTGCAGTTCCGCGAGGCGGCGGGCCTCGGTTTCGCGTGCGGCGTCGCCACCGCGGTGCGGCGGCGGGCGCAGCGCATCCAGATGGAAACGGCGCGCAACAAAATTGAGCAGGCCCAGGGCCATTGCCCGGCTTCCCTTGCCGTACTGCTTCAGCCAGGCACGTTGCCCTTCGATGACGATGGGCTCAACCATGACAGGTCCTCCTTAAACGCGTTACGGCCCCGAAGGGGCCGTAACGACAAGACTTCACATTGTCGTAACTTGCACTATCAATAGCGCAGCAGGGCCGAACCCCAGGTGAAGCCGCCGCCGAAGGCCTCCAGCAGCAGCAACTGGCCACGCTCGACCTTGCCCGAACGCACCGCGGCATCCAGCGCCAGCGGCACCGAGCCGGAGGAGGTGTTGCCGTGCTTGTCGACGGTCACCACGACCTGGTCCATCGACATCTCCAGCCGCTTGGCGGTGGCTTCGATGATGCGCAGGTTGGCCTGGTGCGGGATCAGCCAGTCCAGGTCGGACTTGTCCAGGCCGTTGGCGGCCAGGGTCTCGTCCACGACCGAGTCCAGCGCCTTGACGGCGTACTTGAACACGTCGTTGCCCTTCATGTTGATGGTGCCGCCACCGTTGGCGCCGTCCTTGAAGCCGGTCGAAACGCCGACCGGGTTCCACAGCAGTTCCTTCTTGCTGCCATCGGCATGCAGGTGGGTGCTGAGGATGCCGGTGTCTTCGTCGGCCTTGAGCACGACGGCGCCGGCGCCATCGCCGAACAGCACGCAGGTGGTGCGATCGTTCCAGTCGACCATGCGGGTCAGCGTTTCGGTGCCGATCACCAGCACGTGCTTGCAGTCGCCGGAGCGGATGAACTTGTCGGCCACGCCCAGCGCGAACACGAAGCCGGAACAGGCTGCGTTGACGTCGAAGGCGGGGCACCCGGCCACACCGAGCTTGGCCTGGATCAGGCACGCGGTGGACGGGAAAATGAGATCAGGGGTGGTCGTGCCGACCACGATCATGTCGAGCTGCGAGGCATCGATGCCTGCGGCTTCAAGCGCGCGCAGGGCGGCGTTGTAGCCAAGGTCGCTGGTGGTTTCGCCTTCGGCCGCGATGTGCCGTTCACGAATGCCGGTGCGCGACTGGATCCACTCATCCGAGGTTTCGACCATTTTTTCCAGGTCGGCGTTGGTCAGGACTTTTTCCGGCAAATAGCTACCGGTGCCCGCGATCCTCGAATAGATCCGCTTGCTCATCATGTTTCCTGTTGCGCGGGCCGCCGATCACCGGCACGCCCGGGAAAGAAGGCAAAGGCCGCTGCCCGGAGGCAGCGGCCTTCCGGCACATCAATCTTCTTCGACGGCCGAGGTCTTGGTCTGGATGACCTTCTTGCCGCGGTAGAAACCGTCGGCAGTGATGTGGTGACGCAGGTGCACTTCGCCGGTGGTCGGGTCGGTCGACAGCTGCTTGGCGCTCAGGGCGTCGTGGGCACGACGCATGCCGCGGCGGGACGGGGTGACACGGGATTTCTGCACAGCCATGGGATTGCTCCAAACTCGGTTCGATTTGCTTCGTCGTATCGTCGCGCAGGACGCCAGCGCCCAGCACACTTTCGCTTTCGCCGCAGCCGCCGACGACAATCCGGCTGCTATTGTTTCTTCAGTGCTGCCAACGCCGCAAACGGGTTGGCCTTCTTCGTTTCTTCTTCGCTCGGTGCCCAGTCCTTGTCGACTGCTTCACCGTCGGGCGACAGCGGCACCACGGGCACCGCCAGCACCAATTCGTCCTCGACCAGATCCAGCGGACGCAGCTGGCCGTCTTCCGGCACCAGCAACGCCTCGTATTCCTCCGGCAGGGACGATTCCTCGTCCTCGTCGCGGATCAGGCCAAGCCTCTGGGTCACCTTCACCGGCAACAGGAATCGCTGCATGCTGCGCTGACAGGTCAGCGGCAGCGCGGTGTCGATGGTCACTTCCACATAGGATACCCGCAAGACGTCGTCGCGACCGAATTCAAGCGAGTAGACACACTCGCCGTCGGTATCTGCGACCAACCCCTGCAGGCGGGTCAATTCAGCCAGGGAGACCTGACCGTCGAAGCGCCTTCGCGCTACAACCATCCGCCAGGCATCCAGCGTTTCGGGCACGTTCGCGGACATAAGCCGCTGAATACTAAGGATCGCACCGCCCGCTGTCAAATGCCCGCCCTGCAGCACTTGCCGCTGGCGCCGTGGAGGGGCCAGACTGCCGCGCCCTGCCCCGGTATTGTCACATGTCACTGGTCCTGGCCTCCACCTCCCGCTACCGTCGCGAACTGCTGGAACGGCTGGGCCTGCCCTTCGACTGCGCACGCCCGGACGTGGATGAAACCCCTCTGGGCGCCGAGACCCCGCTGGCCCTGGCCACGCGCCTGGCCGCCGCCAAGGCCGCCGACGTGGCCGCCCGCCATCCGGGCGCCTGGGTGATCGGCTCGGACCAGGTGGCCGACCTGAACGGTCAGCCGCTGGGCAAGCCGGGCACGGTCGAGGCGGCCTGTGCGCAGCTGGCGGCAATGTCCGGACAGACGGTGCGCTTTCACACGGCCATCAGTCTCAGGCGGGATGGAGAATCCCTCGCCACCCTGGATCTGACCGAAGTACGCTTCCGCGTGCTGGACCCGCAGGAAATCATCCGCTACGTCGCCGCCGAGCAGCCGCTGGACTGCGCCGGCAGCTTCAAGTGCGAGGGCCTGGGCATCAGCCTGTTCGAGGCAATCGACAACCGCGACCCGACCGCGCTGGTCGGCCTGCCACTGATCGCGCTGTGCGGCCTGCTGCGCAGGGCTGGATTCGCGGTGCCGTGAACGGTGGAGCCGAGCCCTTGCTCGGCCGTTTTTTTCGAGGCTGCCCACCATCTGTAGCAGAAGCAGCCGAGCATCGGCTCGGCTCTACAGGACCAGGGACCTCAACGAACTTCGAACGGCTGCTCCTGCCACGCCTCCACGCTGCCGTCGCGGCCGTGCAGGCGCAGGCCAAGCCAATGCCGCCCCGGCGCCAGCGTGGTGGTATCCAGCAATGCGTCGAAGCCCACCGCCGGATGCTGCGGATCGGTGCTGTCCGGCCAGGTGTGGCGGATGTCGAACATGCGCCCGTAGCGCGCATCGCCAATCGAATGGCCATCGACCAGCACTTCGATGCGCGCCAACCCCACGCCATCCTTGAATGCCCAGCCCTTGATGGCGAGCGTTCCGGAGACCTTCTCACCGTTGGACGGCGCATCCAGCCAGGCCATTGCCGGCGTCACGCAGGGCCCCTGCGCGCGCTGCACCGGCAGCTGGAACAGCAGGAAGCGCTGGAAACCATGATCGCTGCTGACCACGCGCGGCGCCGGCAACGGCCCCACCTGCTCGCAGATCGCGTGATAGCGCGCCAGCAGATCGCGGTAGCGCTGGTCGCTGGGTGACAGCACCAGCAGCATCGGCGCACTGCGCGGGCCTTCGTGCAGCAGGCCCCACTGTGCCAGCTGTGCGGTCCGCCCATGCTTGTCGTTGAGCGGGTGCGGCAGCACCTCGATATCACCGTTGCCCAGCTGGAAGCCCAGTTCGGCACCGACCTTGAAGTTGCCCGCCAGCACACGCGTGCCCGGCGGCATCTGCCGCAGTTCGTCGCGCACCGCCACGGCCAGCGGCTGCCAGCCGGCAAAGTTGCGCGGGTAGTACTTGCTGCCGGCCATCTGCTCGCGCAGCGCCGGCGTGGACGCCATCAGGTAGTAGCCGAAAGCCAGTACGGTGCCTGCAGCTGCCAGCCACCAGCCGGTGCGGCGCAGCCAGCGTGGCCAGCCGTTGAGGACCACCGGCACGGCCACCAGCAGCGCCAGGTAGCCCGGCAACGGCCAATGGAAACTGATCCGCTCGACATCGGTGAAGAAGCCCAGCAGGAAGATGCCCAGCGTCGACACCCCGCCCACCAGGCCGAAATAGCGCCATTGCACCCGCACACCACCACCGCTGCGGGTACCCGCCAGGGCGACCTTCCACATCGCGATGCACAGGATCGGCGTCACCAGCATCGGCTGGATCACCAGGAACCACAGCCCTTCCCACTCGAACGTCCACGGGTGGCGCTCGACCACCTGGAACTTCAGGCCGGCATCATGGTTGTCCGCATTCCACGCCAGCAACGGCAGCCAGGCCAGTACACCCACCGCCAGCGCCACCCATACGCGCGGGTCGGCCAGCATGCGGCGGCCCTGCGGCAGCGCCAGCAGCGCAATGAAGCCGACACCGATGACGCCAATGAAACGGTAGTGGCTGAGCGCACCGATCAGCAGGCCCAGCGCCAGCTTCATCGCCGACGACGCATCCACGTTGTGCAGCAGGCGCGCACCGGCCTGCAGGCAGATCACCGCCGCAAGCGCCATCGGCACATCCGGCACGGCCAGCAGGCCCAGCGTGGCCGACAGCGGCATCAGCAGGGTCAGGCTGCCCGCCTGCCACCCTGCGACGTTGCCAAACCAGCGCGTGGCGATGCGCACCACCAGCAACGGCAGCAACGCACCGATGGCCAGGAACGGCAGGCGCAATGCGAGCACGTGATGGCCACCGATTTCCACGCCCAGGCGTGCAAGCCATGCTGTCAACCCCGGCAGGTCGGAATAGGCGGCGGCCAGGTGCTGGCCTTCCTGCCAATAGAACGCCTCATCGACGAACAGCGGCAGGCGTGCAGCCACCACCAGCTTGGCCGCTGTGATCAGCGTCCATAACCAGAGAAATATTGCCCGCGCGCGCTGTTCGCCTTGCATTGCTCTATGGATAATCGAGTGGATTCCAGACCTGAGACGATCATGCCAGCCTCGTCCCCCAATCCCAGCATGCTAACCGATCAACTGCGCCAGGCCCTGCGGGAGGCACAGGATCAGGTGAACGCACTGGTACTGGGCAAGGTGCCGGAAGTCAGGCTGGCCTTTGTCGCCCTGCTTTCCGGCGGCCACCTGCTCATCGAAGATCTGCCCGGGCTGGGCAAGACCACGCTGGCGCATGCATTGGCCAGCAGCCTCGGCCTCAGCTTCCAGCGCGTGCAGTTCACTTCCGACCTGTTGCCGGCGGACGTACTGGGCGTATCGGTGTACGAGGCCGGCAGCCGCCAGTTCCAGTTCCACCCCGGCCCGGTGTTCACCCACGTGCTGCTGGCCGATGAGATCAACCGCGCACCGCCGCGCACGCAGAGTGCGTTGCTGGAGGCGATGGCCGAGCAGCAGGTCACCCTGGATGGACAGACGCATCCACTGCCCGATCCATTCTTCGTGATCGCCACGCAGAACCCGGTCGACCTGTCCGGCACCTTCCCGTTGCCGGATTCGCAGCTCGATCGTTTCCTGCTGCGGCTGGCGATGGGCTACCCGAGCGTGCAGGCCGAGCGCGAGCTGCTGCGTGGCAGCGATCGCCGCGACCTGATCGCCCGCGCGGTGCCGAAGCTGGATGACACCCAGGTGCGTGCGCTGCGTGAAGCCGTTGGCCAGGTACACGCCAGCGACGCGCTGATCGACTACGTGCAGGCACTGTTGACCCGCAGCCGCCAGCATGCCGGCGTACGCGTGGGCCTGTCACCGCGCGCCGGGCTGGCCCTGCTGCGTGCCGCCAGGGCGCATGCACTGCTGCTCGGCCGCGGGCATGTGGTGCCCGAAGACGTGCAGACCCTGTTCGTGGCAGTGGCCGGCCATCGCCTGGTGGCGGAGGCCGAATCCAGCTCCGGGCCGGCACTGGCGCGGGCGATCCTGCAGACCGTCGCGGTGGACTGAAGGTGGCCACACGCTGGGCACGCATGCAGCTGCTGGCACGCCCACGCAGGCCCGAAGCCCTGCCGCAGCGACTGGATCGCCATCGCATCTATGTACTGCCGACGCGCTTCGGCCTGTTCGTCGCCACCCTGCTGTCGGCGATGCTGCTGGGCGCATTGAACTACAACAACAACCCGGCCCTGCTGCTGGCACTGTTGCTGGCCGCAGCAGCGATCGCCAGCGCCATTGCCGCGCACCTGCAGCTGTCCGGCATACAGATCGATGCAATCTCCGCCGAGCCGGTTCCGGCCGGGCACCCCCTGCGCCTGCGCGTGGACCTGTCGTTGCGCGACCCGCGCGCGCGCCACGGGCTGCACCTGCAGCTGGGCGCAAGCGAGGCGTGGGTCGCACTGCCTGCACACGGTCGCGGCGAAGTGGAGCTGGATGTCCCCAGCGAGCGCCGCGGCTGGCTGGAACTGCCGCGCATCCGCCTGTCCAGCACGCAGCCGCTGGGGCTGGTGCGGGCATGGTCGTGGGTGTGGCCGGAGCAGCCGCTGCTGGTTTATCCACTGGCCGAGGCACTGGCACCACCCCTTCCGGAAAGTGGCAGCGATCCACTGCACACCCGCGCCCATGCCAGTGGCGAAGAGCTGCACCAGCTGCGCCCCTATCGTGCCGGCGACGCCCCGCGCAGCATTGCCTGGAAACACTCGGCACGCCGCGACAGCCTGCTGGTACGCGAATACGAGAAGCCGATCGGCATCGAAGTGGTGCTGGACTGGCGCACGCTGGCGCCGCTGGGCCATGAAGCACGCATCGCGCGGTTGGCACGCTGGGTCGACATGGCCGAGCGCGAAGGCCGGCGCTACACGCTGCTGCTTCCAGCCCATCCCCCGTTCGGGCCCGGCCAGGGCGCCAGCCACCACCACCTGTGCCTGCGCGCACTGGCGCTGATGCCCCATGACTGAGCCTGCCGTCCTGCTCGATCGCAACGCCCGCAGCTGGACCCTGGCCAGCGCAGCGCTGGCACTGCTGCCACTGCTGCTGCAGCTGCCGCCGGTGCTGGCCGTCGTGATCGCGATCACCGCCGTGCTGACCGCTGCGCTTTCCTGGCGGCGGGTGCTGCCGATGCCGGTGCGCCTGCTGCTGGTGCTGGCCATGCTCGCCACCATTGTCTGGCAGATGGGCATGGTGCGGCCGGGGCGTGATACCGGCTGTGCGCTGCTGGCGGCGATGCTGGCCATCAAATCCAGCGAACTGCGCAACCTGCGTGATGCGCGCAGCCTGCTCGGTTTCGCGCTGTTCTCGCCGTTCGCGGCCTTCCTGCTCGACCAGGGCCCGCTGACCACGGGACTGGCTGCGCTGGCCGCGGTTGCCGCACTGCTGGCCCTGCAACGCCTGGCCCAGGACGAGGGCCGCAGCCCACGCCTGCCACTGCACGGTCAACTGCGCGGCGTCGGCCGCCTGCTTGGCATCGGCCTGCCGCTGGCACTGGCCTGCTTCTGGCTGTTCCCGCGCTTGTCCACGCCGTTGTGGGGCGTACCCGAACGAGCGGTGGGTACACCCGGCCTGGCTGACAGCATGGCGCCGGACCAATGGCTGGACCTGATGGCCGACGACACCCCGGCGCTGCGCGTGCAGTTCTTCGGCGCGGTGCCCGAGCCCACGCAGCGCTATTGGCGCGGCCCGGTGCTGACCTCCTTCGATGGCCACCGCTGGAGCCGCGATCGCGCGACGGCCCGGCGCCCCGCCCCCGTGGTCGAAGCCGCCGCACAGGGATGGGACTACCAGATCGACTACGAACCCACCGACCGTCGCCTGCTGGTGGCCCTGGACCTGCCCAGCCGCGCACCGGAAGGCAGCAGTTTCGATGCGGACATGAGCCTGCGCAGCGACCGCACGCTGTCCGCGCTCAGCCGCTGGCGGTTGCATTCGGCGCCTCCGCAACGGTTCGACACCGATCTGTCGCCCTACCTGCGCCGTGCCGCGCTGCAGCTTCCCCCCGGCTTCAATCCACGCACCGCCCAGCTGGCACGGCAATGGCGGCAGGAGGCCGGCAACGATGACGAAGCCATCGTCCGCCGAGCGCTGCAGTGGATCACCCGCGACTTCTCCTACACGCTCGATACCCCGGTGGCCGGGCGCGATCCGGTCGACGATTTCCTGTTCAACTACAAGGCCGGCTTCTGCCAGCACTTCAGCTCGGCCTTCGTGGTGCTGATGCGCAACGCCGGCATTCCGGCCCGGGTGGTGACCGGCTTCGCAGGTGGCACCCGCAACCGCATCGGGGACTACTGGGTAGTGCGGCGCATGGACGCCCACGCCTGGGCCGAAGTCTGGCTGCCCCAGCGCGGCTGGGTCCGGGTCGACCCGACTGCGGCCGTGGCACCGGAACGCATCCTGGACACGCTGGACGACCGCTTGCAGGCCGGCACGGACACCCCGCTGCAGCAGCGCTGGCTGCAGCTGGGGCAGATGGGTGACTGGCTGCGCCGTGGCTGGAACGACCTGGTGCTTTCCTTCGACGCACGCCGTCAGCAGCAGCTGCTCAGGCCGCTCGGGCTGGATGATCTCGGGCCGGCGCAGCTGGTGGCCGGCTTCGTGGTCGCCGCACTGCTGGCATTGGCATGGATGGCCTGGCTGCTGGCCCGCGGCGAGCGCGAGCGCGACCCGCTGCTGCGCGCCTGGCACCGGCTGGGGCGGCGCTATGCACGCCTTGGCCTGGCCCGCGTACCCCACGAGACGGCATGCGACTGGTCACGACGGGTACACGCCGTGCGCCCCGACCCCGCCCTGCTGGCACTCAGCCACCGTTTCGCCGACGCGCGTTACGCTGGAACTTGCACCGACCTCGCTTCATTATTGCGGGACCTGCGCAGGCATCGCCCGACTTCCGGAGCCTCCCCATGAACACCAAGTTCCTCCTCACCGCTGTGGCCACGCTGGCCCTGTCGGCCTGCGCCACGGCCCCCAAGCCGCTGCAGGGACAGTTCAGCCTGGTCTCCCCGCGCGACTCGGTCGCCACCCAGCAGGTCGGCACGCCGGTCCGATGGGGTGGTCGCATCATCGAGACCAAGCCCGGCCAGGGCGAGACCTGCTTCCAGATGATCTCGCGCCCCCTCAACGCCAGTGGCCGCCCGAACACCACCTCGTCCGACGCCAGCGACGGCCGCTTCATTGCCTGCCGCGCCGGCTTCTACGACCCGGCCGTGTTTGAAGCCGGCCGCGACGTGACCTTCATCGGCAAGATCGACGGCTACCAGAACACCCGCATCGGGGAGTACGACTATCGCCTGCCGAAGCTGTCGGCCGATGTCATCTACCTGTGGCCGGAACAGCGCCAGGTCGATGTGGTGCCCTACCCCTATGGCCCGTGGGGCCCGGGCCCGTATGGCCCGTACTGGGGTGGTTACGGCCGTTGGGGCTGGTGGTGATCGCCACCGGCCATGCGTGATCGAAAAAGGCCGCCTTCGGGCGGCCTTTTTTTCATCCACGCATCGCATGGATCCACTGCGGGCAATGGTGGATGCCGGGCGCTCAGCGCCCCGGCGTACCGAAATGCCCCAGCGGCGCACCGGCCAGCAGGTGCATGTGGATGTGGAACACGGTCTGCCCGGCATCCTCGCGGCAGTTCATCACGATGCGGTAGCCGTCCTGCGCGAACCCTTCGCGGCGCGCATATTCGGCGGCAGCCAGGGCAAGCTTCCCGATCAGGTGCGCCTGCGACGGCTGCAGGTCGTCCAGGGTCGGGATGATCTCGTTCTTCGGAATGAACAGTACGTGCACCGGCGCCTGCGGTGCGATGTCCTTGAAGCCCAGCACCTCGTCGTCCTCGTAGACGATGGTGGCCGGGATCTCGCGACGGATGATCTTGCTGAAGAGGGTTTCGTTGCTCATGGTCGGCCTCGGCGGGATGTCTTCCGCATTGTAGGCCGGACACGCCGGGCGCTGCCCGGACAGCGCTCAGTCGCGGAATTCGCTGCGCGTGCCGAACGCGTGCGACAGCGTGCCGCGGTCAACGTATTCGAGTTCGCCGCCGAGCGGCAGGCCCTGCGCCAGGCGGCTGGGCTGCACCTTGCGCGCGCGCGCCAGCTGCGCCAGGTAGTGCGCGGTGGCTTCGCCTTCGACGGTGGCACTGGTGGCGATGATCAGCTCCTGCACCTCACCTTCGGCCAGACGCTGCTCCAGCTGCTCCAGGCCCAGCTCGCGCGGGCCGATGCCATCGAGCGGCGACAGCCGGCCCTGCAGCACGAAGTAGACACCGCGGAAGCCGGTGGCGTTTTCGATGGCCAGGCGGTCGGCCGGCGATTCGACCACGCACAGCTGGCTGCGCTCGCGGCTGCTGTTGGCACAGGTCGGGCACAGCTCGGTTTCGCTGAAGTCGCGGCACTGCGCGCAGTGGCCGATGCGCTCCACCGCCAGCGCCAGGGCTTCGGCCAGTCGCTGGCCACCTTCGCGCTCGCGCTCGAGCAGGTGGTACGCCATGCGCTGTGCGGTCTTCTGGCCCACGCCAGGCAGCACCCGCAGTGCGTCGATCAATTGTTCAAGCAGGGGTGCGGACACGGCGGCATGCTTTCATGGCGTCGAGCAGGCTCGACAGCTACAGATTCTGTGGCACCCGCTTGCACGGGTGCCACGCTGGCAATCAGAACGGCAGCTTCATGCCCGGCGGCAGCTGCATGCCGGCGGTGGCCGAACCCATCTTCGACTTCGACTCGGCGTCGATCTTGTTCGAAGCGTCGTTGAAGGCGGCGGCGATCAGGTCTTCCAGCATCTCCGGGTCGCTGGTCAGCGACGGGTCGATGCGCACCTTGCGGCATTCCTTGGCACCGGTCAGGGTCACGCTGACCATGCCGCCGCCGGCACTGCCGGTCACTTCGATCTTGGCGATTTCTTCCTGGGCCTTCTGCAGGTTTTCCTGCATCTTCTGGGCCTGCTGCATCAGTTGGGCGATGTTTCCGCGCATGGTGTCTTACTCGTCAAAAGAACGGATGGAATCGGAAACAACCCGGGCACCGTGCTGCTGGATCAGCACCTGCACTTCCGGGTCGTCCATGAAAACGGCCTCTGCCACCTGCTGCCGCTCGCCACGCTGGCGGTCGGCCCGCTGATGCAGGGTCTCGGCCGGAACGTGTTCGGTTTCCACGGTCTCGACCACGATCTTCGGCGCCTGGCCGAGGGCCTTCTGCAGCATCTCGCCCAAGGCAGCCAGCGCGCGCTCCGAGCGCAGGTATTCAAATCCGGGCGAAAGGCCCAGTTTCAAGGTCCCATGCTGGCAGCTGATGAAGGCGGCGTTGGCGGCCAGCTGTCGCGAGGGGCCGCTCAGGCCGCTGTTGGCGACCAGGTCCAGCCAGTCTTCGGCCGTGGCCAGCTCGCTGACACCTTCCTGCGGCGCGGCGGCATGCGCCGGGGCCGGCTTGGCATGTTCGGCCGGCGCAATGGCAATGCCTTCGGCGCGGAACGGGCGCTCGGGCGGCGCAGGCTCGCTGGGAGCCGCGACGGGAGCCGGCGGTTCGTGCCAGGGCGCAGCCATGGCGGCGTCCGGGCCGGACATCTCGGCCGCCAATGCCTCGTCACGCGCCTCGGCTTCGTCAGTGGCCCACGGCGGCAGGTCGTCGCCTGCCTCTGCAGTGACGGCAGGCGCCGGCGCCTGTGGCTCAGCCTTCACCGGCGGCGGCGACACGGGCTCTTCCACCGGAACCGGCTCGGGCTCGGGCGTCGGATCTGGTTCCGGTTGCGGGGCCGGTTCGGGCTCGGGTTCAGGTTCGCGCGGCGCGGCTGCCTGCGCCGCTACCGCCGGGCTGCCCGAAGCGGCAGCAGCGGCCGGCGTCGCATCGCGGCTACCGGTACCGGCGCCACCACCGGCAGCGTTGCCACCCGGCGTGCCGCCCAACGCACCGTCGACGGCCTTCGGCACCGGCGGTACCGCTGCGGCCGGACGGAACGCCAGCATGCGCAGCACGGCCATTTCAAAGCCCGCGCGCGGGCTGGGTGCCAGCGGCAGGTCGCGGCGGCCATTCAAGGCCATCTGGTACCAGAGCTGCACCACTTCCGGGCGCAGGCGCTCGGCGAATGCGGCGACATCCAGGCCTTCCGCCGCGGCAGCGCCCGGCACCAGCTGCTGCACCTGGATGCGGTGCAGCCCTTCGGCCAGCGCTTCCAGCACACCACTCCAGTCCGGCGAGAACTCTGCCAGCGCGGCTACCACCTGCAGCAGGCGCGGGCCATCGCCGTCGGCCAGCGCATCGAGCATCGCCGCCACCTGGGTGCGGTCCACGGTACCCAGCATGGTGCGCACCACGTCCTCACGCAGCGCGCCGCCGGCATAGGCGATCGCCTGGTCCAGCAGTGACAGGCCATCGCGCAGGCTGCCGTCAGCGGCCTTGGCCAGCTGCACGATGGCGCTGCCATCGGCCTCGATCGCTTCCGCCGCCAGGATGCGGGTCATCTGGCCCTGGATCTGGTCTTCATCCAGGCGCTTGAGGTTGAACTGCAGGCAGCGGCTGAGCACGGTGACCGGCAGCTTCTGCGGATCGGTGGTGGCCAGCAGGAACTTCACGTGCTCCGGCGGTTCTTCCAGCGTCTTCAGCAGCGCGTTGAACGCCGCCTTGGACAGCATGTGCACTTCGTCGATCAGGTAGACCTTGTACTTGCCGCGCGAGGGCATGTACTGCGCGTTCTCGATCACCTCGCGCACGTCATCCACACCGGTGTTGGACGCGGCGTCGATTTCCAGCAGGTCGATGTAGCGGCCGGCGTCGATGTCCAGGCAGGCCGCGCACTGGCCGCACGGGTCGGCGCTGGTACCCTGCTCGCAGTTCAGCGACTTGGCGAAGATGCGCGCGATGGTGGTCTTGCCCACGCCGCGGGTGCCGGTGAACAGGAACGCGTGGTGGACCCGGCCGCTGTCCAGCGCGTTGCTGAGCGCACGGACCACGTGTTCCTGGCCCACCAGCTCGGCGAAACGCTTCGGACGCCACTTGCGGGCAAGGACGAGATAGGACATCAGGCCACCGTTTTCCATCGGATGTTCCATTGTGCCATGCCTGTCCAGCCCCCTCGCCACCCATGGCCATGGATACGCCGTCGATCGGGGTGCTTGTGTCCGGCCGCGCCGCCCGCTAGAATCTGCGCCCCTGCTGAGGCGTTTGCCGATGGCAGGGATCCGGAGAGGTGTCCGAGTGGTTGAAGGAGCACGCCTGGAAAGTGTGTAAGCGTCTAAACCGCGCTTCGGGGGTTCGAATCCCCCTCTCTCCGCCAGACAAATGAAGAAGCCGCCCTCTGGGCGGCTTTTTTATTTGGCTGGCGGAGAGCATCGGGCGAGAGAAGCCCTGCCGGGGTTCGACGGTTCTGCAGGAGCAGAACCGGACCGCCGAAGGCGGGTCCCGGGGCGCAGCGCGCACCGGGATCGGGTGCATGGATGCACCCGACAATCCCCCTCTCTCCGCCAGATAACTGAAAAAGGCTGCCTTCGGGCAGCCTTTTTCAGTTATCTGGCGGGGGATGCGAAGTGCGCTGCGCGCGCTTCGCCCCAAACGTTGCTGCGCAACGTTCGGGCCCCTCCCCTTGCCGGCCTCTCCCCGCCCCTGTCGGGGCAGCCCCTCAACAGAGGGGCTTGTTGCTCCAGATCCATCAATGGGTTTCCGCCGTGCGGGGATGCCTGGTCGGCTGTACCTCGCAGAAGCCACTGGCGGGAGATGCGAAGTGCGCTGCGCGCGCTTCGCCCCAAACGTTGCTGCGCAACGTTCGGGCCCCTCCCCTTGCCGGCCTCTCCCCGCCCCTGTCGGGGCACCCCTCAACAGAGGGGCTTGTTGCTCCAGATCCATCAATGGGTTTCCGCCGTGCGGGGATGCCTGGTCGGTTGTACCTCGCAGAAGCCGCTGGCGGGAGATGCGAAGTGCGCTGCGCGCGCTTCACCCCAGACGTTGCTGCGCAACGTTCGGGCCCCTCCCCTTGCCGGCCTCTCCCCGCCCCTGTCGGGGCAGCCCCTCAACAGAGGGGCTTGTTGCTCCAGATCCATCAATGGGTTTCCGTCGTGCGGGGATGCCTGGTCGACCGTCCCGCTTCCACGTTCGATGGCCGTCCAACGACAGGATCTGCCCCACGTCGTGGCACCCCGCGCTTCCTGTCCACGCCCTGACCACTGGCCGTGCCGTGGCGATGCAACGACACGCTGGCACTCACTGCCTGTTGCTATGCTCGGGCCACAGGGGATTGATGCCCGCTATCGGGCCGGATGAGGAACATCAACATGCGGTATTTCATGACGAAGCTAGTGATCACCTCCGCCTTGCTGATCGGCAGCGGCACCGCAGTCGCACAGGGCGGCGGTGCGGCGCAGTTCGGCGCACTGGGAGGCACGCATGCAGGCAATGCCCTGGCGTGCGGCGCAACCCCGGAACAGGCCGCCAAGCTGCGCGCAAGCCACAAGGCACAGGCAAAAACCGTGTTCGGCGCCGAAGCAGGCTTCGACCAGGCCTATGACACGGCCGAAGCGCAGACACAGAAGAAGATCACCGATGCCTGGAAGAAGGGCCAGTACAAGCCCACCAGCGAAGTCTGCAACGAACTGATGAAGCAGGTGCGTTCATGACGCAGAAGCACGGATCGACGATGTCCGCAGTGCGCGCGAGCCTGTTGGCCGCCAGCCTGGTACTGGCACTGGGTGCCTGCAAGCGCGCTGGCGAAGCGCCTGCAGAGGGTGGCGCTTCCTCGGCCGCACCTTCCAGCACCGCAGCCGAACCATCACCGCAGGCGGCTGCGGCCACGGATGGAAGCCAGAAGGCCGCAGCGTTCAATGTTGCCGAGCTGCCCGTATCGCAGGCAACGATCGGCAGCTTCCCTTATCTCGGACTGCCGCAGGGCTACACCAGCCAGGACGTCGTAGACAGCGAATTCGATCGCGTACCGTTCTGGACCGGCGATCGCGTGGAATGGATTGAAGGCAAGGTTCATTCTTCGGTCCTGCAGAGCAGCAGCGATCACCCTTATTCGCAGCTGGAGCTCAGCCGCAATGTACAGAGCCTGGTCGAGGCCCTGGGGGGCAAGCGCATTTTCTCCGGCACCATACCGGCCGATGCATCGCGTGACATCGGCAACAGCAAGGCGGCGACCACCTATGTCGGCGGCATCGGCGACATCTACAACGAACCCGCAGAAACCTATGTCATCCATCGCGAAGATCGCGATATCTGGATTCACCTGGGCTCGGGTGGAAACTCCGGCGGCCTGCTCGTCGCAGAGACAAAACCGGTGCAGATCACGGCCAAGGTCATTGAAGCGGACACGCTGAAACAGGCACTGGACAGCAGTGGCAAGGTATCCATCCAGGTGAACTTCGCAACCGACGCGGCCGAGATCCTGCCCGATTCGGAACCGCAGATCGCACAGGTCACCCAGCTGTTGAAGGCCGACCCACAGCTTCGCCTTTCCGTTGAAGGACACACCGACAACAGCGGCAGCCAATCGCACAACCAGACGCTCTCGCAGGCGCGTGCGGAGTCGGTGCGCACGCGTCTTGTCGGCGGTGGAATCGCAGCCGAACGCCTGAGCGCGAAAGGCTATGGGCAGAGCCAGCCGGTCGCCGACAACGCAACCGAAGAAGGGCGCCGCGCCAATCGTCGCGTGGAACTGGTCAAGCGCTGATATCACCACGACGTTACTGCGTTGAAGCACTCCGGAAAAAGCACATGCCCTGCATGTGCTTTTTTCTTTTCCGCGCCGCACGGTCATTTGTTTTGCCGCGGATGCAACGAGATAAAAACACGCGGATCTCTCATCCCGTTCGAACAAGAAGCAGGCCGTGCACGCGCCCTCTGTAGCGCGCCAATATTCCGGCACCACAAGCCGCCTGCGTGACACAAATATGTCAGTTAAGTGTTAATTTCCTTAACGAAAAGCGGTGCATCTAGCTCAAATTTGACGTGATTATGTGCAGACAATTGTTAATCTGCAATGTGCATCACATTTTCAAATATTTCATTGCATATCGGAAAAACCTGACTTGTATCGTCAATTTTCTGTCGATAGGCTTGGCCCCGTTCTCGAACAAGCGACAAATTTTCGACGAACCAGGGTGTGAGCTTCCTGTCTTTACCTCGCCCTGCCATTAATCAGGATCCCCCAGCGGACACGCCGAATATCCCGCACACCCGGGAGGATTCCTGCCATCAAGGAGGAAATACATGGAACGCAGCCGTCGTCACATCCGTTTTTCCCGTAAGCAGGCCGGTCAGGGCATGACCGAGTACATCATCATCACCGCGCTGATCGCCATCGCCGCGATCGGAGCCGTCACCTTCTTCGGAGGCACGGTTCGCAGCCAGGTGGCAGGCATGTCGAAGGAACTTTCCGGCCAGAGCGCGACGCAGTCGATCAACCGCGCCAAGAACCAGGCCAACAGCGCCCAGCAGGAAGCTGACAAGACCAAGGGCATGGACGCGTACAAGAACAAGTAATACCCCAGCCCTGGCGGCATGAAGCCGCCAGGGCCCTCCCAGCATAATCTCCCTGCGCGCACCGCACGCGGCGCGCGACGGGCAGCCATGGCCTCCGGCCCAGGAATTCGTTATGCGCAGCGCATTGGCTTTGGCACGAAGCCGTGCGGCCCGGGGCGTTTCCAGCCACCGAACGGTCGCCGGCCAAGCAATGGTTCTCGGGCTGGCACTCATTCTGGTTCTATGCATCGGGATTGTCCTGCTGTTCAACACAGGGCAGGTGGTGAACAAGAAGGTGGAGTTGGTCAATGCGGCTGACGCCGCCGCCTACAGCGTTGCGATCCAGCAGGCACGCGCACTGAACTACGCGGCCTACATGAACCGTGCCCGCGTTGCCAACGAAGTGGCCGTGGCACAGACGATCAGCCTCTATTCGTGGCTGAACCAGATGCACACCACCTCCATCGTCATCCGCACCACGCTGGATGTGCTCTCCGCCATTCCCTACATCGGCGTGGTGTTCAAGGCATTGGCAACCGCCTTCAAGGTCGCCGAACGCATTCTCAAGGTCACCCGCCAGACGTTCCAGCCTGTCGCGCAGGCGGCCATCATCGCCATCGACAAGCTCAACATGATGTTCGCCGCCTCGGTGCAGCTCGTCATCGAGGGCGTATCGCGGCTGGACAGCTACACCATCGCCAAGGATGTGCTGCAACGGAACTCACCGCAGGCACAACTGGGCACCATCGGAACCGCGGTGCTCGGCACGCAACTGGCCACGGCCGAGAACCGGCTGCTGCAGCGCTACAGCATTCCCCGTACCGCCAACGGTGGCTCGGCCACGCAGCGCCAGGGCGCCGACCGCTTCCGCAATGTGGTGATGCAGTCGCGTGATGGCTTCAGCAAGAGCCGCAGCGATGATTTCCTCGGCTTCCTGGTGCAGTCCGGCGGCACCGACATGGTCGACTACAACCGATGGGCAGCGCTGGATACCATGGCCGTCGAGCTTCCGCTGCCATGGCCGCTTTCCGATATCGATATTCCGGTCGGCTGGGGCGGTGCGCAGGCCGTGGAAAGCTATCGCAACCAGCGCTTCCTCAACGGCTTCGGCAACGGCAACGGCTGGTACTCGGACTGGGACCGCCGCCGCTACCGCCCGTATGGCGAAGCGGTGCGCCGCAATCGTGGCGCGGCGTGGATTGTCGACCGCAGCCAGGATGCCAACGTGCGCTTCGCCAATGGCCAGCATCGCAAGGCCTTCTTCACCGGCTACAACGGCCTGCGCGACTATCACGACGTCAAGGCCGGGCAGGCACTGCAGCCCTACGCCGAGAATGATCGTGACCGCGACAAGGTCGGCCCGGTCTTCACCATCTATGCCGAGACCGCCGGCACCAGCGCGCGCACCACGTCCGGCGCCGGCATCGGCGCCCCGGCCGGCTCGCAGATGGAACTGCCGGACAGGATGGCCAACAACAAGATCGCCGCACTTTCCTCCGCGCAGGTGTTCTTCGACCGCCCGGTGCAGCTGCGCATGTTCAGCCGCGATGACCGCAAGCGTGAAACCGGAAACCTGTTCAGCCCTTACTGGCAGGCACGACTGGTCAAGACCGATGCCACCACCAAGGCTGCCCTGGCGGCAGCCGGAGCCTTGATGCCATGACGTTTGCTGTTTTCAATCGCTTGCACCTGTCGATCGCCACACTGCTGATCAGCGGCTGTGGCAGCGCGGCGGACAACGGCGAGCCCGCCGCTGCCAGGAACATGCCGGGCATCCATCTTGACCAGATTGCCGAAACCCTGGTGGATGGACGCAACGCGGCGCGCACCAGCTACCAGCAGGCACTGAGCGACTGCCAGGCGGCAGGATTGCCGACCCGCGCACTGGATGACGCCGATGTCGCCCGCCTGGGAACCGTTCGTTACGAAGCCTGGCTTTCCAGCAAAGAGGAAGTGTTCCGTACCCGCGAGTGGCGCCTGCTCAACGATGGCCCTGCGACCAGCTGCCAGTTCCGGCTGGAGGCTACCGGCCTGCAGGAGACCCAGAGCGCCTCCGGCGTGGAGCAGGTCGATCTGGCAACGGGAGAGCGTAGCCAGTCCCCCGCCGACAGCGACGGGCTCACCCGCTTTGCCGCCGAAGCCGACGAAGGCAGCGCCTCGCCGGGCTTCCAGCGCGCGGGCAACCGCAGGGTCGCTGGCCAGCCGTGCAACGTGTGGAAGGACGAGAACGGACGGTTCAGCCAGTGCGTGTGGTCGGCTGGTGCCAGCTGGGGCTTTACCCCCGGTGCACTGAACGACTACCGGCCGAGCCGCTACGCCATTGTCCTGGAGCAGGAACCCCTCGACGGCAATGGCACCCGCCTGACCACGCAGCGCATGACGGTGGGCCAACCCTTTGAACGCGGCGACCTCGAGGTACCGCGCGAACCGTCCTCCCAACGATGACCTGCTGAGGTAGCCATGGACAGGGAACGCCCATTCCGCGGCGCGCGTCGCCAGCGCGGCCAGAGTCTCACCGAAGTCGCCGTGCTCTGCGCCGTGCTGGTGCCGATCTTCCTGCTGATCCCGATCCTGGCCAAGTACATCCACGCCCGCCAGGCCACCCAGCAGGCCGCGCGCGCGATCGCCTGGGAAGCCACCGTATCGCCGGACTACAAGCTGCCGGCCAGCGGCCGCCAGCGCGATCTTGCCGTCGACCGCTATTTCGGGCGTGCCAACGATCCCATCGTCAGCCAGGCGCAGACCGGCGCACGCGATGCCGCCGTCGGCGACGTCCTGATGAATACCTTCTCCAACCAGCCGCTGGTGCGGCGCGGTGACCTCGCCCTGGTCTCCTACACCAGCACGTCGGCAGGCGGCATGATGAAGAAGATCGGCGACGTGACCTCGATGTTCGGTTCGTTCCCGCCCAACCGCAACGGCCTGACCCAGGCCCAGCTGCGGTTGGATGTGCAGGATCTGAAAAGTGCCAACGGCAGTGCTGCCGCCTATCTGGAACCCTTCGATTCGCTGGGCCTGAAGCTGCAGGCCACCCATGTGGTGCTGGCCGACCCCTGGAATGCAGCCGGTTCCGGGCTCAAGGTCAACTCGTCACGCTCGGTGATCGCGCAGGTCAAGCCACTGGTGCCATCCCAGCACATGGCGGGCATCGCCAAGGCGTTTGACGGCCTCTCCGGCATCCCGATGATCGGGACGCTGAGCAGGCTTGATCCCGGTTACATCGCGCCCGACGTGGTGCCTGTCGACAAGTTGCCTGCCTATGCGCCGTCGCGTTGACCTGCTGGCGGCACTGGCCGCGCTGCTGTTCGCCTGGCCTGCGCTGGCCGCGTCCTGGCCGGACATTCCCGAGCCCGAGGGCGCGCAGAGCGAGTGGGTGGCCAAGGACATGCTCTACAACGGCCTGCCCATGCGCATCTCGCGCTTCACGTCCGCATTGCCGGTGTCGTCCATCGTCAGCTACTACAACCGCGAATGGCCCGGGCAGACCGTGATCAACGAGGTCGGCGGCAAGACCGTGATCGGCCACGCACACGGCGAGTACTACGTGACCATCGAGGTATCGGCCAAGGGCAGTGGCAGCCAGTCACAGATCGGCATTACACGCCTGCTCAAGCGCAAGCCCGATGCCGCGGCCGGCGCCGATTTCCCGAAACCGTCCGGGACGCAGGTGATCAATGACATCACCTACCTGGACACGCCCGGGCGCAGCCTGTCCATGGAAAGCACGCTGTCTCCGTTCCAGACCGATGCCTTCTATGCCAGCCGCCTCCCTGCGGACGGCTGGAGCCGAAGTTCCGGCCCTGCGGGGTGTTCGATGATCGCGCTGCAGTGCGTTGTCCGCTACAGCAAGGGCAGCCAGGAAATGACCATGACCTTCAACCGGCACGAGCAGGGAACCTCGATTGTCGTCAACCAGTCGCAGCACTGAGACCACCGCCATGAGAAAACGCATTCCCCCGTCCCTACGCCGCCAGCGCGGGGCCGCACTGATCGAGTACGCCGTGGTCGCTTCCGTCGGTGTCCTGGTCCTGGTCGCCGAGCCGAACATCGTGCTCGAGCTGATCGATTCACTGCGCAAGGCGTACCAGGGGTTCACCTACATGCTGTCGATGGGAGTCGTATGAAGGCGCTCCCGCTGAAAGCCAACCGCAACGTCGTCTTCATCATCATCGCCCTCGCGCTCGGCCTGTTCGCGGCCCTGGTCGCCGTGCGCTACGTGCAGAAGGCAGTGAACGAGCGTGCCGCTCCGCCGGTGGAAATGGTGCCGGTAGCCGTGCCCAAGACCGACATGGAGCCGGGCAGCATTGTCACCGTTGCCGACCTTGCAGTGCGCGAAGTCCCCGCCGACCTGCCGCCTGCCGATGCGATCACGCCGGACAATGTGTCCGAGTACAGCGGCCGCATGCTGCGCGCGCCGATCCGCGAAGGTGCACCGCTGGGTGCCAGTGCACTGGTACCGCTGTACGACCAGTTCTCGCGCGTGATCGCCAAGGGCAACGTGGGCTACACCCTCCAGGTGGACGAGACGAACTCGATCTCCGGCATGATTGCTCCCGGAGATCACGTCGACATCCTGCTCACCGTCGAGCAGGAACAGACCGGTGCCCGGGTGCTGCCGCTGCTTGAGGACATCAACGTTCTGGCAACCGGCAACCGCGTCGGCGAAACGCCGGCCTCGGAAGACCAGCAGGGCTATTCGAACATCACTCTGGAACTGACACCGGCACAGGCGCAGCGACTCACGGTCGCCGCCAAGGCGGGTTCGATGCGGGTGATGCTTCGCCAGGTGGAGGATCGTGGTGCGTTCGGCCTCAGTGGCATGACGCAGAGGGAACTGCTCGGCAACGGCACGCAGGGTCGTGCTGGCGTGCAATTCATCATTGGGGGCAAAGGGTCGACGAATGCGCAGCAATAATGGAATCCGCAGCCTCATCGCCGCCACTGCGGCCATCGCTGTTGTCACCTCGCCACTGCTGGCCGTGGCACAGACCACCGGCACCCAGCTGACCCCGGTACCGGTCATGGCCGCACCGCGCCCTGCTGTCCAGGCGCAACCGCAGCCCAACACCAACCATGCACCGGTACCCGGTGGGCAGAGCGCCTTCCCGGCGCCGGTTCCCGATCCCGCCTATCGCACCAGCGCATCGGCCATGCCTGCGGTGCCGCTGCCCACCCGCGCCCGGATCTATGCCGGCCAGGCCGCCGTCTACACGCTGCCCAGCGGGCTCAAGCGCGTGGCCGTCGGTAGTGGCGAGATGCTCGAGGTCACCAACGTCGGCCCGCGCGACCTGATCATGATGGGCATGAAGCCCGGCTCCACCACGGTTCACCTGTGGCTGCAGAACGGCAAGCAGCTGCAGGTGCAGGTGGACATCTCCGAGAACGATGCCGTCAGCCTGGCCGAGACCATCCGTACCCTGCTGGCCGACGTGGAAAAGATCAATGTGCATGCGGTCGCCGACCGTGTGGTCATTACCGGCCAGGACATCAACCCGGGCATCGGCAGCCGCATTGATGCGATCCAGAAGATCTACCCGACGGTGTTGAATTTCACTACTGCCGACCCGGTGGGCATGCGCCCGATGGTGCAGATGGACGTGAAGATCATGGAATTCGACACCAATGCGCTGGAAGAACTCGGCATCCAGTGGGACAACGTCATCCGTGGCCCGGTGGCGGGCATCGTCAAGGATTTCACCAACAACAACTACTACCGCATCAACCCCGAGCAGAGCCCGGCCAACGGCGTGCTGCTGCCGAACAAGCTGCAGGGAACCCAGGCCTTCTTTGGCATCGCCACGCAGATCGGCTCGGCGATCAACCTGATGATGAACAAGGGCAAGGCGTTCCTGCTGGCCTCGCCCCAACTCAGCGCCCGCAGCGGCGGGCAGGCCAAGTTCCTGGCCGGCGGCGAAGTGCCGATCCCGGTTCCGCAGGGCTTCGGCCAGGTCACCGTCGACTACAAGGAATACGGCATCAAGCTCGACATCGAGCCCCTGGTCAACTTCAACCAGGACATCTCCACCCGCATCCTGGCTGAGGTCAGCCGCGTCGATCCGACGGTGACCGTGCAGGGCGTGCCTGGCTTCACCACCCGCCGCACCGAGTCGGAAATCAACGTCCACGCAGGGGAAACCATCGTCATCTCCGGGCTGATCGACTCCAGCGCGCAGCAGGATGCCAAGCGCCTGCCGCTGCTGGGCGATATCCCGATCCTCGGAAAGCTGTTCCGCTCCGATGGCTTCCGTGGCAACCGTACCGAGCTGGTGATGTTCGTTACTCCGCGCGTGGTGACGCCGGGCTCGCAGGAAAACCTCGATGGCCTGGAGCGTGCGCGACAGATCCAGGAGCGCGGCCAGCAGGCCATGCCGCGCCGGAACAAAGATTTCGTGCAGTGACCGGAGCCGTCGCATGTTCAACATCCTCATCGACACACCCAACCGCGACCAGCGACGTGTCCGCTGCCTGCACCGTGAATGCGGGATCGGCCGTGGCGACGGCAACCTGGTGGTGCTGCAGGGCTGGAGCATCGCCCAACGCCATGCGGCGCTGAAGCGCGAGGACCAGGGCATCTTCATCGAGAGCCTGGGAGGCCGCTCGCCGGTACTGGTGAATGGCGAACAGGTCAAAGGCAGCCGTGGCCCGCTCACCAGCCGTGACCGCGTGCAGATCGGCGACTACCTGCTGCAGGTGGTGGACGACGACCCGCCGGCCGAACCCCTCGCCGATGCTGGAAGTTTCAATGCGGGCGCGGCCAACGATGTACCGGTGGACGCCACGCCCGCACCGGCACCCGCACCGGCGCAGCCATCCAGCGAACGCCAGCTGGCGCGGCCGGAGCAGCTGCCGCCGGACATGGCGGTCTATCGTGCAAAGCTGCATGCCTCGCTGGTCAAGCAGATGGACCTGCGCCGGCTTGACGTGCGCAGCATGGACGATGAGTCGCTGCGCAACGCCACGATCAAGCTGATCGATGAGGTGATGCAACGGGAGTTCTCCGAGCTGCCCAAGACGATCAACCCACGCAGGCTGGCCAAGGAGGTGCTCGATGAGGCCATCGGCCTGGGCCCGCTGGAAGACCTGATCGACGATGCGACGGTGACGGAAATCATGGTCAACGCGCACGACCAGATCTTCATTGAACGTGCGGGCCGGATCGAACGGTCCCCCATTGTCTTCACCAGTGACCGCGCGGTGCTGTCAGCCATCGAGCGCATCGTGACGCCCCTCGGTCGCCGCATCGACGAAAGCTCGCCGATGGTCGACGCGCGGCTGAAGGATGGCTCCCGCGTCAACGCCATCATTCCGCCGGTGGCGCTGCGCGGTCCGAGCATCAGCATCCGAAAGTTCGCCAAGCGCAAGCTGGAAGGAAAGGACCTGCTCACCTTCGGTTCGCTCAGCCAGCCGATGCTGGAATTCCTGATCGTTGCGGTGCGCGAACGGCGCAACATCGTCGTCACCGGCGGCACCGGCTCCGGCAAGACCACCCTGCTCAACATCCTTTCCAACTTCATTCCCGATACCGATCGCATCGTCACCATCGAGGACGCGGCCGAACTGAAGCTCGTCCAGCCCAACCTGGTTGCCCTGGAAGCGCGTCCTCCCAACATGGAAGGCAAGGGCCACATTTCCATCCGCGACCTGGTGCGCAACGCGCTGCGCATGCGCCCGGACCGCATCGTGGTCGGCGAGTGCCGCGGCGGCGAAGCACTGGACATGCTGCAGGCCATGAACACCGGCCACGAAGGATCGCTGACCACCGCCCATGCCAACAATCCGCGCGAGGCGCTGTCGCGCCTGGAAGTGATGGTCATGATGTCCGGCATGGAGCTGCCGATGACGGTGGTGCGCGAACAGATCTCGTCGGCAGTGGACCTGATCGTGCACCAGAAGCGCTTCCCCTGCGGTTCGCGCAAGGTCAGCCACATCACTGAGTTGACGGGCATGGAAAGCGGAACCATCCAGCTGCAGGATGTGTTCCTGTTCAAGGCACGCTCCACTGCCGGACGCGATGGCAAGGTGGTGGGCGAGTTCGTCGCGACCGGTGCAGTGCCGGAGTTCTATGAAGAGCTTGCCGAGCGCGGCGTCGCCGTTGACCTGGACATTTTCCGTACCGGGGGACGGCGGAATGAGTGACATCCTGCTGATCGCCCTGCTGTGTTTTGCCTGCGTGACGGGCTCGGTGCTGTTGCTGGCGCGTGCCAGCTCCGGCTTCATGGACCGCTACCGCGCCAACTTCATGGACCAGGCGCGGGTCAATCTGGCCGACATGTTCCTGTTCGTCGACCCGCGCGTGCTGTTCAGGACCAATGTCCTGATGCTGCTGGCGATTCCCGTGCTGCTGTGGATCGTCACCGGCGGCAACCTGCTGCTGCCGATCCTGGCCCTGATCCTGCTGGCCATAGCGCCACGCAAGATCTACCTGTGGCTGAAGCAGCGCCGCCTCGACCAGATCCAGCAGCAGTTGCCCGACGGGCTGCTGATGCTGGCCGGCAGCCTCAAGGCCGGCGTCGGCTTCAATCCTGCGCTGGAAGCACTGGCCCATGACGGCCTGCCTCCGCTGGCCCAGGAGCTGGCACTGGTACTGCGCGAGCAGCACATGGGCGTGCGCACGGAGGAGGCGCTGGACAACTTCGCCGCCCGCGTGCCCATTGCCGACGTGAAGCTGTTCGTGGCCGCCGTCAGCATTTCGCGCGAGGTTGGTGGCAATCTCGCCGAGAGCCTCTCCACGCTCGCCGAAACGCTGCGGCGCAAGCTCATCATGGAAGGCAAGGTCAAGGCACTTACCGCGCAGGGGCGCCTGCAGGGCATCGTCATGGCGATGCTGCCAGCCGGCCTTGTCGGCTTCCTCGTGCTGTTCTATCCAGAAACGATGAACCCCATGTTCCACACCTTCATCGGCTGGTGCGTCATGGCCCTGATCGGGGTACTGGAATACCTCGGCTACCGCATGTGCCGCAAAATCATGACGATCGATATATGAACGCCCTGCTCATCCTGGTCGCACTGCTTGCCGCTGCCGCTGTTGGGCTGCTTGCATTCGCGCTGCGCGGACTGGTGCAGTCGGTCGAGGTGGACCAGCGCAACTACCAGGATCCGCTGCCGCTGCTGCTGCGCATCCTGTGGCCGCTGATTACGGTCGCTACGCGCCTGGCCGGGCCGCGCCTGTCCTCGGCACAGCTGGAGCGCGCGCATCGCAGCCTGCAGTCGGCCGGCCAGGACTTCGTGCTGTCACCGGAAGAACTGTATGGCGCACGGATCGTCTCCGCCGCCGTGGCCAGTACCTTCCTGTTGCTCACCATCATCCTGCTGGGCCGGTTCGGAGTCGGCTCCGTGCTGATGGCCCTGGCATTCGGCGCACCCTTCGGGTGGATGTATCCCACGCTGTGGCTGGGCGAACGGCGGAAAGCGCGCTCCAAGCATGTGATCCGCGACCTGCCTATCTTCCTCGACTTCATCACCATGGCCGTCGAAGCGGGCCTGAACATCACCGGTGCGATCGAACAGTCCGTCGACAAGGGTCCACCCGGTCCGCTGTCACAGGAGTTCTCGCGCATGTTGCGTGATCTGCGCGCCGGCCTTCCGCGTGCCGAAGCGCTGCGGCGCATGTCCGATCGCGCCGACATTTCCCAGGTGACCAGCTTCACCAGCGCTTTGATCCAGGCGGACCGGGTGGGTGCCAGCCTGAGTGACACACTGCGCTCGCAGGCCATGCAGCGCCGCGAAGAGCGCTTCCTTCGCGCCGAGAAGCTGGCCCTGGAAGCGCCGGTGAAAATGATGCTGCCGCTGGTGCTGTTCTTCTTCCCGCTGATCTTCGTCGTCCTGGCCTACTTCATCTTCCTGCAGATGAAGCAGCAGGGCATCCTGTGAGTCCCCGCACATGAGAACCGGCGCCCTGATCCGCAACCACCAGCAGTTGCTCAGCTGCGTCTGGCATGCCGATCGCTGGCACCAGCGGCTGCGCGGCCTGCTGTTGCGCGCGCCACTCCAGCCTGGGCAAGGCCTGCTGATAACCCCCTGCTCGAGCGTGCACACCCTGGCCATGGGGTATCCACTCGACCTGTTGTTCCTGGACCGCGATCAGCGCGCCGTTGGCTGGCGCGAGGCCGTGCGCCCATGGCGCGGCGCCTGGTGCCGCGGCGCCTACTCGACGCTGGAAATGCCGGTGGACAGCCTCAGGCATATTGCTCCGGTGCTGGGCGAGACGTTCCAATGGTGCCCTTCTCCGCCTGCGGCACCGCCATCCACGAGGGCGTTGCAATGAAGCACATCCGCACATCCATCCGCCAGCAGCGGGGGCAATCGCTGATTGAATTCTGCATCGTGGTTCCGGCCTTCGTCTTCCTCATCCTGGTCATCTTCCAGTTCGTCCTGATCTATCGCGCCAAGTCGCTGCTGGATTTCGCCACGCTGCAGGCCGCGCGTGCCGGCGCGGTCAGTGGCGTCAATCATTCCGAGATGCGCAGCGCACTGGAAATGGCAATGGCTCCCCTGTACGCGACCTCGCCGGATGCCGCCGGTGCCGTCGCCGCCCGCGCCAAGGTCGCCCTGCTGTGGAAGAACCCGTTGCTGTCACCGAAGATCGAGGTCATTTCACCCAGCCGCGCGGCGTACAACGAGTTCCGCGAGCGCCAGTTCGATGGGCGCTATGCGCTGCCGAACGACAATCTTGCCTTCCGCGATGCACGTGTCGGCAGCAGCCGCGTCAGCGTGCAGGACGCCAACATCCTCAAGATCAAGGTCACCTATCCGATGCCCCTGATCGTTCCCTTTGCCGACCGGGTGATTGCCGGTCTTTCAGACCTGGTCAGCGAAGGCGACAGCTTCCGCCCGGCCTCGATGCTGATCGAGGACCCGATCACCGGCCATCGCCGCATGCCGATCGAGTCCTACGCGATCGTCCGCATGCAGAGCCCCGTGCATGACAGCAACAACCTGGCGCGCTGACATGCAGGTGCTGCTGGCCAGCCTGTTGATGGCAGCAACCTGGGCCGTCGCCGCACAATCCACGGACGCTGCTGACAACGAACCTCCACAGGCGCGATTGCTGGCACGCGCTTATGGCCTGGGCCCACTCGGTCCAAGCTCGCCTGGTGGTGAGGTCGAGGTCGAGATCCGTTTGCGCGGGCCTGCCATCCGTATTGATTTCCGCGGCGACAATGCGCCCGATGCATGGCTGACCACCCAGGGCCAGCGCGGCCGGGCATGGCTGGTGAGCGAGCGCGGCAACTACACGCTGCCGGTCGCCGACGCCAGTGGTCCCTACTGGTACGATCCTGCCGCCCCATGCCACACGATCGGAGGGCGCTGCTCTCCCGCACCCGGCGAGTTCATCCTGGGTCGCCTCGCTGCCGGCTGGCGCTATGACAATGCGCAGGGCCCTGATGGCACCACCTCCGGCACGTTGTGGATCGATACCCGCACGGGCCTGCTGCTGGGTTACCGCGGACGCACCGGCAACCAGCGTACCGAACGCGGCCTGCGGGTTACCGAGGTCACATTCGATGAGGTGCCGTCGAGCCTGTTCGACCCGCCCGCCGGATTGCGGCGACGCACGCAGGATGCGGCGAACTGAGCGAGGTGGTTGCAGTGCCGACACCGTGGCGCGGGAGGTCTCACTCCCTCCGCGCCGGTAGATCCACGCAGCGCGTGGATCTACCGCTGGCCCGCCCCCCTTAGAAGCCTACCCGCAGGTTGATCTGCCCGCCGACATCGCGGCGGCCATCACCGTGCTGGCCCTGCACGAACATCGACAGCTGGCTGTTGCGACCCAGGCCGACCGCCACGCCGAGCTGGCTGACCAGCGCATTGCGTGCCATCACCGCGCTGTAGACATCGAAGGCATCGCCACCGACCGCGAAGCGGTTGCGGCTGGCCACATCGGTGTCACCCGATGCATGCTGCCAGCCCAGGCCGACGGTCAGCTGCGCCGGGAAGCGCGCGCCGCTACCCACGTCCCAGCGGCCCCGCACGCCCACTGTGCTGACGTTGAGCGTGTCCTTGCCACCTTCCAG
This sequence comes from Stenotrophomonas muris, assembly GCF_052751275.1. Taxonomy (NCBI): domain Bacteria; kingdom Pseudomonadati; phylum Pseudomonadota; class Gammaproteobacteria; order Lysobacterales; family Lysobacteraceae; genus Stenotrophomonas; species Stenotrophomonas muris. The sequence goes on from NZ_CP199879.1 coordinate 2,730,657, forward strand.
CACCAGTGCGGCACTGCCACCCTGCTCCAGCGCACGATCACTGTCGACCCAGTGCCGGGTGAACTGCACGTACGGCTGCAGTTGGGTCCTGCCATGGGTCCAGGTCCAGCTGCCTTCGACCTGGGCGATGGTCACGTCCGAATCCTGGCGGCTGTACAGGGTCTGGCCCAGCAGAGGCACTTCACGCGTGGTGCGCGTGCGGTAGTCACCGCGCGACACGCTGCCACCGACCGCAAAGCCGTTGTTCCACTGTCCCTGTGCATACAGGCCGAACGTGTTGCCGCGCAGGCGGGCGCGCGAACTGCGATCGTACAGGCGCGTATCCAGCCGTTCGTTGCCGGCCGCCGCACCCAGCACCACGTGTTCACCCAGCTGCCAGTCCACACCCGCCATCACCGCATTGCGGTTGGAACGGATCTCATCGCCATTGCCATCGCCATCCTGCTTGAACACCTTGCCGCTACCAGCCAGCCAGGCCGAGGCACGCTCACCACGCACGGTCGGCAGCTCACTGCCCAGGCGTTGGCGGATGCCCTCTTCCAGATAGTTGTCGTACAGCAGCACCGCGCGGCTGGCCGCGTGCACTTCGCCGGAGAGCTGGTCGAATGCGCTGCGCGCAGTGCTGGCGTCATACAGCAGCACCGTGTTGTACAGGCCCAGCGCCGCGCCACTCTGCGGCAGGCTGTCCAGCGCCGCAGCGGTGTTGTACTGGTTGCGCGTGTTGGCCACGGTGGTGAACGCCGCCGTCTGCGCCACGTCGATCTGCAGGTTGGCGGTGTTGGCGGTGTAGACCGGGGTGATGGTCAGGAAGGCCGACGGCGAGTTCGCCGAGGCGAACTGCCCGCTCACCCCACCGCCCGCGTTGATCACCGTGTACTGCTGGCCCTGCTGGTAGCTGGTGCTCGGCGAGATGGTGTTCACCTTTACGGTGCTGCCACCCACGTTGGCGCTGCCGCCCACCTGTACCGTATCGCTGCCGCTGGCACCCAGATCGATGCCCAGCGTGCTGCCCGGCGACAGGGTCAGGTTGCCACCCACGGTGATCGTGCCGGTGCCATTGCCTGTGCCGCTGCCGTTGCCCGGGCCATTACCCGGCGACAGCACGCCACCACTGGACACCGTCACGCCACCGCCGGTGCCACCAATGGTGCCGGTGCCGGACAGCGTGGTACCGCTGCCGATGGTCCACTGGCCGCCGATGGTGCCGGTGACATTCAGGCCGCCGCCGGTGACCTGGCCGGTACCGTTGAAGCCACCACTGTTGCCGCCGAGGTTCAGGCCACCGGGGCCGGCCTGCACGATGCTGCCGCCGCCGCTGATGCTGCCGCCCAGCGTGGTGGTGCCACCGGTGTTGATCACCAGGCCACCGTTGTTGGTGATGTTGCCGGTGATCGCGCCGCTGGCCCCACCGTTGCCGACCTGCACCGTGCCACCGGCGTTGATGGTGGTGCCACCGGTATAGGTGTTGTTGCCGGTCAGGATCACGGTGCCGGTGCCGGCCTGGGTCAGGCCGCCGCTGCCGCTGATGGTGCCGCCGACGGTGCTGTTGCCGCCCACGTTGAACACCAGGCTGCCGTTGTTGCTGACGTTGCCGGTGATCGCACCGCTCGCGCCACCGTTGCCGACCTGCAGCGTGCCGCCGGTGTTGATGGTGGTGCCGCCGGTATAGGTGTTGTTGCCGGCCAGGACCACGGTGCCGGTGCCGGCCTGGGTCAGGCCGCCGCTGCCGCTGATGGCGCCGCCGACGGTGCTGTTGCCACCCACGTTGAACACCAGGCTGCCGTTGTTGACGACACTGCCGCCGATCGCACCGGTCGCGCCGCCATTGCCAACCTGCAGCGTGCCACCGGCGTTGATGGTGGTCGGGCCGGTATAGGTGTTGTTGCCGGTCAGGGTCAGCGTGCCGCTGCCGGCCTGGGTCAGGCCGCCACTGCCGCTGATGGTGCCGCCCAGCGTGGTGTTGCCGGCCACGTTGGACAGCAGCGTGCCATTGTTGGTGACATCACCGACGATCGAACCGGTCGCACCGCCATTGCCCAGCTGCAGCGTGCCACCGGCATTGATGGTGGTACCGCCGGTGTAGGTGTTGGTGCCGGTCAGCAGCAGCGTACCGCTGCCGGCCTGGGTCAGGCCGCCACTGCCACTGATGGTGCCGCCCAGCGCGGTGTTGCCGGCCACGTTGGAAATCAACGCACCATTGTTGGTGATGTCGCCGGCGATGGCGCCGGTTGTACCGCCATTGCCCACCTGCAGCGTGCCGCCGGCATTGATGGTGGTACCGCCGCTGTAGGTGTTGTTGCCGACCAGGGTCAGCACCCCGCTGCCGGCCTGGGTCAGGCCACCACTGCCACTGATCGCGCCGCCGACGGTGGTGTTGCCCGCGACGTCGAAGACCAGGCTGCCGTTGTTGGCGACATTGCCGGTGATCGCACCGGTGGCACCGCCATTGCCCACCTGCAGCGTGCCACCGGCATTGATGGTGGTACCGCCGGTATAGGTGTTGTTGCCGGTCAGGGTCAGCGTACCGGCACCGGCCTGGGTCAGGCCACCGGTGCCGCTGATGGTGCCGCCCAGCAAGGTGTTGCCGGCCACGTTGGACACCAGCGCACCGTTGTTGGTGATGTCACCGACGATCGCGCCGGTCGCACCGCCATTGCCCACCTGCAGCGTGCCGCCGGCATTGATGGTGGTACCGCCGGTGTAGGTGTTGTTGCCGGTCAGCACCAGCGTGCCACTACCGGCCTGGGTCAGGCCGCCGCTGCCACTGACCACCGCACCCACGGTTGCCGTCGTGCCCAGGTTGTAGACCAGGCTGCCATTGTTGGTGATGTCGCCCAGCACCGAGCCGGTGCTGCCGCCATTGCCGATCTGCAGCGTGCTGCCACCATTGATGGTGGTGCCGCCGGTATAGACGTTGTCGCCGCTCAAGGTCAGCGTGCCGGTGCCGCTCTGCACCAGGCCACCAGTGCCGCTGAGCACACCGCCGAAGGTGGTGCTGCCGTTGTTGCCGCCGGTGGTCAGGGTCGCACCGCCCAGCACCACGCTGGATCCGGTCACGCCGGCCAGGCCACCGATGCTCTGGCTGCCACCGGCACTGATGTCCAACGTGCCGGCACCGGACAGGTTCACCGTGCTGGCACCGGACAGGCTGCCACCGGCCGCCACCGCCAGCGTGCCGCTGTTGATGGTGGTGGTACCGGTGTAGGTGCTGGCGCCGCCCAGGGTGACGGTTGCCGCGCCATCTTTCAGCAGGCCGCCAGCGCCGCTGATCGGGCCATTCAAGGTCAGCGCGTTGCTGCCCGCCAGGGTCAGCGTGCCATTGGCCAGCTGCACGGTGTTGGCCAGGGTCAGCGCGCTGGTGCCGTCCAGGCTGGCGTTGCCGCCCACGGTCAGCGCGCCGGTGCCCAGCGAACCGTCGTTGCCCAGCAGCAGGCCACCGGCATTGAGGGTCACGCCGCCCGTGAAGACATTGACGCCAGTCAAGCCCTGGATGCCTGCGCCGTTCTTTACCAGGCCACCGGCCCCTCCGATGGTGCCGGCGAACGTGGTATTGCCCACGCCATTGAGGGTCAGCGTGCTGCCGCCCAGCACAACGGTCGAACCCGCCACGCCTGCCAGCGAACCGATCGCCTGCGCACCACCCGCGCTGATGTCGAAGGTGGTACCGGCATTGGCCAGGTTCACCGCACCGGTCGCCGCCAGGCTGCCACCGGCGCCGATCGCCAGCGTGCCGGCGTTGATGGTGGTACCCCCGGTGAAGGTGTTGGTGCCGGTCAGCGTCTGAGTCCCCGAGCCCTCCTTGATCAGGCCACCCGAGCCGGCCAACGAACCACTGAACGTGCCATTGCTGGCATCACCGATCGTCAGCGTGTTGGCCCCCAGGTTCACCGTACCGTTGCCGACCAGTGTGCCGAACTGCTGCGTGCCGCTGCCCGCCGACAGATCGAAGATCGCACCCGAGGCCAGGTTGACGATGCCACTGGCGTGCAGGCTCGCGCCAGCGCCCAGTGCCAATGTACCGGCGTTGATGTTGGTGCCACCGGTGTAGGTGTTGGTGCCGTTCAGGGTCAGCGTTGCGGCTCCCTCCTTGGTCAGGCTGCCGGTGCCGCTCAGGTTGCCGTTGAGGGTGAGGTTGTTGCTGCCGAGGACGGTCAACGCGTTGTTGAGGGTGAAGTTGTTGGCGAGGGTGACCGCTGTGTTCGAATCGAGCGTCGCAGCGCCTGCGACCGTCACCGCACCGGTGCCCAGCGCAGCATTGTTGCCGACCACCAGGCCGCCGGCGTTGAGCGTTACGCCGCCGCTGAAGGTGCTGCCGCCGTTGAGCGTCTGCACGCCTGCACCGTTCTTGACCAGGCCGCCGTTGCCACTGATCGCACCGCTGAAGGTGCTGTCCACGGTGCCGCCCAGGGTCAGCGTGCTGCCACCCAGCGCCACCGTGCTGCCGGCGACGCCGGCCAGCGAGCCGATGGCCTGGTTGCCCGCCGAAATGTCGAACGTGCCGGCACCGGCCAGGTTCACCGCGCCGGTCGCGGCGAGGCTGCCACCCGCGCCGATCGCCAGCGTGCCGTTGTTGATGGTGGTACCACCGGTGTAGGTGTTGGCACCGCTCAGGGTCACGGTGGCCGCACCGTCCTTGACCAGGCCGCCGGTACCGGAAATCACACCGCCCAGTGTCAGCGCCTGGCTGCCAAGCAGGTCGAGGTTCGCGCCCGCTGCGAGCCCGATGTTGTTGGCCAGGTTGACGCCTGTCGATGCGTCCAGCGTCGCGTTGCCGCCCACTGCCAGCGCACCGCTGCCGAGCGCAGCGTTGTTGCCGACCACCAGGCCACCGCCGTTGAGTGCGACGCCACCACTGAACAGATTGGCGCCTCCCAGTGTGAGGACGCCGGCGCCATTCTTGACCAGGCCACCGGTGCCGGAAATCGCGCCATCGAAGAGGCTGTTGCCCACACCACCGAGTGTCAGCGTCTGTGCACCCAGGCTCACCGTCGAGCCCGCCACGCCGTTCAACGAGCCGATGGTCTGGTTGGCCCCTGCGGTGGAGATATCGAAGCCGGTGCCTGCAGCGCTCAGCGTCACCGCGCCGGTGGCTGCAAGGCTGCCGCCCGGACCAATCGCCAGCGTACCGGCAGTGATGAAGGTGCCGCCGGTGTAGGTGTTGGCACCGGTCAGCGTCTCGATGCCCGTACCGACCTTGGTCAGGCCACCCGTGCCTGCGATCGAGCCACTGAAGGTGCCATTGGTGGCGCCGCCGACTTCGATCGAGTTGGCGCCGAGGTTCACCGTACCGTTGCCGACCAGGGTTCCGAACACCTGCGTGCCGCTGCCGGCAGACAGATCCAGCGTGGCACCTGTGGCGAGGTTCACGGTACCGCTCGCCGCCAGGCTGGCACCGGCCCCCAGCGCCAGCGTGCCGGCGTTGATGTTGGTGCCACCGGTATAGCTGTTGATGCCATTCAAGGTCAGCGTCGCGCTGCCGTTCTTGGTCAGGCTGCCGGCACCGGAAAGGACGCCGTTGAGCGTCAGTGCGTTGGTCCCGAGCACGGTCAGCCCGGCGTTGAGCGCGATGTTGTTGGCCAGCGTTGCCAGGCCGGTGGTATCCAGCGTGGCAGCACCGCCGACCGTCAATGCACCGGTGCCCAGCGCCGCGTCATTGCCGAGTACCAGCCCGCCTGCATTGAGGGTCACGCCGCCGCCAAAGGTGTTGGCACCGGACAGCGTCTGTACGCCCGCGCCCACCTTGACCAGCCCCCCGCCGCCACTGATCACGCCGTCGAACGCGGCGTTGCCGGCCGTACCGAACGTCAATGAGTTTCCGCCCAGCGCCAGCGTGCTGCCGCCCAGACCATTGAGTGCGCCGATGGTCTGGCTGCTGCCGGCACCGGAGATATCGAAGCCGGCGCCCGCCCCCAACGTGACGTCACCCGCCGCGGCCAGGCTGCCGCCCGTGCCCAGCGCCAGCGTGCCGGCATTGATGGTGGTACCGCCGGTGTAGGTGTTGGCACCGGACAGCGTCAGCGTGGTAGCGCCGTTCTTGATCAGGCTGCCATTGCCGCCGACCACGCCCGACAGCGTCAGCGCATTGCTGCCCGGCACCGTCAGTGCAACGCCCGAGCCCAGCGTGACCGCATTGCCGAGCGTCACTGCCGCGCCCGCATCCAGCGTGGTGCTGGTATTCACCGCCAGCGCGCCGGTACCAAGCGCACCATCCGCACCGACGACCAGGCCACCACCGTTCAGGGTCAGGCCGCCAGCGAAGGTGTTGGTGTTGTTGAGGGTCAGCAGGCCCGTACCGTTCTTGACCAGGCTGCCATTGCCGGCCACCACGCCACCGAGCGTGACATCGTTGCTGCCGCCCAGCGTCAGCTGCGTGCCCGCACCGAAGTTCACTGCATTGGCCAGGTTCAACGCCACCGTGCTGTCCAGCGTGGTGGTGCCACCGATGCCCAGCGCACCGGTGCCGAGCGCGCTGGCATTGCCGAGGATCAGGCCACCCGCGTTGAGTGCAACACCGCCACTGAAGGTGTTGGCACCGGACAGCGTCTGCACGCCGGTACCCGTCTTGACCAGGCCGCCAGTGCCACCGATCACGCCGGCAAAGCTGCCGTTGCCGGCGCCGCCAAAGGTCAGCGACTGCGCGCCCAGCGCCAGCTGGCTGCCTGCGACGCCGTTGAGTGCGCCAATGGTCTGCGCGGCACCGGCTGCGGAGATGTCCAGCGTCGCACCGGCGCCGGCAAGATCCACCGCACCGGCCGCGGCAAGGCTGCCACCGGCCCCCAGCGCCAGCGTGCCGGCGTTGACGGTGGTGCCCCCCCCGAACGTGTTGGCGCCAGACAGCGTGAGGCGCGCCGCGCCATCCTTGATCAGCCCGCCGGCGCCGAACACCGGACCGGTCAGCGTCAGGTCATTGCTGCCCAGCACGGTGAGGTTCGCGCCGGCGGCGAGGCCGAGGGTGTTGCCCACCGAAAGCGCCGCAGTGGCATCCAGCGAAGCGTTGCCGCCCAAGTCCAGCTGGCCGGTACCCAGCGCCTGTGCGTTGCCAAGCTGCAGTACGCCCGCGTTGAGCCCGACGCCCCCGCTGAACGTATTGGCGCCGTTCAACGCCAGTGTCGCCGCACCGTTCTTGACCAGCCCGCCGGTGCCGCTGATGACGCCCCCCAGCGACACGTTCTGGCTGCCCAGCAGATCCAGCACCGCACCGGCGCCGAGGTTGACGCTGTTGGCCAGGTCCAGCGCCACCGAACTGTCCAGCGTGGTATTGGCCCCCACCGACAATGCACCGGTGCCCAGCGCGCCGGCATTGCCCAGCAGCAGGCCGCCGCCGTTGACGGTCAGCCCGCCACCGAAGCTGTTGGCGCCATTGAGGGTCAAGGTGGTGGCACCGTTCTTCACCAGCCTGCCCGCACCGGACACCACCCCACCCAGCGTGATCGACTGCGAACCCGGCAGCGACAACGCGGCGCCTGCACCCAGTGCCACGTTGTTGCCCAGGTTCAGCGGCGCACTGCCGTCGAGCGAGACGTTGCCACCGATGCCCAGCGTCCCCGTGCCGAGTGCGCCGCTGTTGCCCAGCAGCAGGGCGCCAGCGTTTGCGTTCAGTCCACCACTGAAGGTGTTGGTACCGTTCAAGGTCAGTGTCGCCGCGCCGTTCTTGACCAGGCTGCCGGTGCCCGTGATGTTGCCGGCCAGGGCCAGGTTCTGGCTGCCCGGCAGGGTCAGGGCCGCGCCGAGGTTGATCGCATTGCCCAGGTTCAACGCTGCCGTGGTATCCAGCGAACCGTTGCCGCTGACCGTCAACGCCCCGCTGCCGATCGCACTGCTGTCGCCCAGCAGCAGGCCACCCGCCGTCAGATTCACGCCGCCACTGAAGGTGTTGGCGCCGCTCAGCGTCTGCACGCCGGTGCCCTGCTTGATCAGGCCACCGGTGCCGCCGATCACGCCGGCGAACGTCTGGTTGGTGGCATCACCGAAGGTGAGCGTGCTGCTGCCCAGCGTCACCGTGCTGCCGGCAATACCGGACAGCGCGCCGATGGTCTGGTTGCCGCCGAGCGAGATGTCCAGGTCCGCGCCAACGCCGGCCAGGCTGACCGCACCGCCGGCGGCCAGGCTTCCGCCGCTGCCCACCGCAACCTTGCCGGCATTGATCGCCAGGCCGCCGGTGAAGGTATTTGCGCCACCCAGCGTAAGCGTGGCTGCACCGTTCTTGACCAGGCTGCCGGTGCCACCGATGGCGCCGCCCAGCGTCAATGCGTTCGAGCCCAGCACATTGAGCGAGCCACCCGCGCCCAGCGTGATGCCATTGCCGACCGCAAGCGCCGCGCTGGTGTCGAGCGACACCACGCCACCAACATTCAGCGCACCGGTTCCCAGTGCTCCAGCGTTGCCCAGCACCAGGCTGCCGGCATTGAACGCCACGCCGCCGCCGAAGGTGTTGGCGCCATTGAGCGTCAGCGACGACGCACCGCTCTTGACCAGGCCACCGGCGCCACCGATCACGCCGTTGAACGTCAACGCCTGGTTGCCGAGCAGATTGAGGCTGGCACCCGAACCGAGGTTGACCGCGTTGGCCAGTGCAAGCGCCCCCGTGGTTCCATCGAGCGTCACGTTGCCGCCGACACTGAGCGCACCGCTGCCCAGCGCAGCAGCATTGCCCAGCAGCAGGCCGCCGCCGTTGAGTGCCACGCCGCCACTGAGGTTGTTCACGCCCGACAAGGTCTGCACGCCGGTGCCCAGCTTGACCAGGCCACCCGTGCCTGCGGCGAACGTGCCGCTGTAGCTGGTATCGCCCAGCCCCGCGAGGGTGAGCGTGTGGCTGCCCAGGTTGACCGAACCGCCGAGGCCCGCCAGCGAACCGATGGTCTGGTTGGCGGCCGCCGACAGGTCCAGGGTGGTACCGACGCCGACCGTGATCGCACCGGTGGGTGACAGGCTGCCGCCCGCGCCCAGCGCCAACGCGCCTCCGGCCAGGTTGAAACTGCCGGTCAGCGCATTGGCGCCGTTCAAGGTGAGGGTGCCGGCGCCGCTCTTGGTCAGGTTGCCGGCACCGGAGATCGAACCGTTCAATGACAACGCATTGCTGCCGAGCAGGTTCAGCGAGCCCCCGCCATTGATCACCAGATTGTTGCCCAGGGTGAAGCCCGCCGTCGTATCCAGTGAAGCGCTGCCACCCACGGTCAGGTTGCCGCTGCCCAGTGCACCGGCATTGCCCAGTACCAGGCCGCCGGCATTGAGGTTGACGCCGCCGGAGAACAGGTTTGCGCCGCCGAGAGTAACGATGCCGGTGTTGTTGACCGTCAGCCCGCCAGTACCGGACAGCAAGCCCCCCAGGCTGAACGCATTGGTCCCTGCCAGGGACAGACTGCCACCAAGGCTGAAAGCGTTGGCCAGGTTCAGACCGGCCGTGGCGGAGGCGATGGCACCGCCGTTGGCGGTGAACAGCCCTGTGCCGAAGGAACCGGCATTGTTGAAATTGACCAGGCCATCATTGAGCGTGGTCGTACCTGCACCCGCCCACGCACCCTGCAGGTTCCAGGTGCCGCTGTTGACGGTGAGCTTCTGGAAGTTGAGGTACTGGTTCCAGCCCAGCGTGGTCACCGCTCCGCCGGTGCCGGACCCCGGACCGCTGACGACGTTCTGCAACACCAGCGTGTTGTTGGCCGCACCACTGCCGGTACCGGCGTCGACCGATCCCGCAGCCGCAACCTTTACCCCGGTGACACCGGTAATCACGCCGGCAAGAGCGCTGCCGCCGCCGCTCACAACGCTGGAACCCGACACTGCGGTGAAGGTGTTGCCGCCGCTTGAATCACCCAGGTGAACGCTGCCACTGACCGCCCCCGCATTGAGGAACGTGTTACCGCCAGAAGCACCCAGGCCGACGCGTCCGTCGATGGTGCCTGTGTTGGCCACATTGGCGGCTGCACCACCATAAGTCACCACCGTGGTCGCGTCGGAAACGCTGCCTGCACCGATCAGCGACGTGCTGATCAGGCCGGCGTTGTTGATGGTGGTGGTGCCGTTGACATTCTGTGCCACCAGCGCCTGTCCACCGAAGCCCAGCAGCGTTGCGATGTTGACGACACCCTTGATCTGTCCGCTGGCGTTGTTGTTGACGACGATCGCGCTGTTGTTGGCAGAACCATTGCCGATGACCAGGCCGGGCGAGGCGAGGATGATCGAGCTCGGATCGATCGTGCCATTGTTGTTGACCGTCACGTTGTCGCCGGTCAGCGTTGCTGCGTTGCCGCCGCCTACAATCGGCGGCGTACGCAGCAATGCACCCGCGTCGATGTTCAGCGTGAGGCCGTTGGTCGCGTTGGAGTAGTTGTTGATGCTGGTGGTGCTGTCGCAGTTTACGGTTGTGGTGCCCGTGCACGCTGCGAATGCCGATCCGCTGGCCAGTGTGGCGGCCAAAGCCGCCGCCAGCTGGTGCGCCCGCAATCGCGGCACCCGCCCTGCGCTGACCGCGCTTCCGCCGGGGTTCTGGGCGACCTCCGAAGCAACCTGCATTACCCCAAGGGCACGATTGAAAACCAGACGGTAAATGCGGTTCATCGGTAAATCTCCATGAAAAGACCGGATGGCACAGCTGGCAGGTTTTTTGGAGACAATGCGGCCCACCCCGGCTCCCCGAACGGGAACAAGGCCTGAAGGCATTAACTCCTGAAAATCTTCACATCTTCACGCGATCGCACCCGGGGACAGGTGCGCCAGCGCGTCCGTCAAGCCGAAAACTCCCCGATTTCGCCCGACGAATGGCGGCACTGTGCGACCGACGGTGCCAGCGGCATGTGAATCACGCGCGCTATTTTTATGACGTGCGTCAAATAACAGGGGCGGACAAAATGGTTTTGCCGAAAATGCATATTGCTGCATGTGGCGGAGAATCCATTCCCCGCCATGAGTAAATAAATTCAGCTGCTGGAGAGTTTCATCAGCACCAGGCCGGAAACGATCAACACCGCCGCACCGATCCGCATCGGGCTGACCTGCTCGCCCAGGAACACAATGCCAACCACGAACGCCCCGACCGCGCCGATGCCGGTCCAGATCGTATAGGCGGTTCCCAGCGGCAGGCTGCGCATGGCCACCGCCAGCAACCAGAAGCTGGCGATCATGCCGATGATGGTGACCACGGTGGGGGTGAGCCGGGTGAAGCCTTCGGACTGCTTCATGGACACGGCCCAGACGATTTCCAGCAGGCCGGCAAACAACAGATAGATCCAGGCCATGACGGCCCTCCTCTTGGTAGGGCCAGGCCGTCCTGGTCATTGGTTCCCGATGTGGGGGAGGTCGTTCCTCCTGGCCGGCATTCTAGCAACGGGGGTGGGTACCGGCCGCTGCCGCCGGGAGCGGGTTACAGCCGATTCAGTGCATGAAGCTGGCGTCGATGGGCCCGTCTGCGCTAGAATGCGCGTCTGCCATCGGCCAGCCCGATGTGCAGTCCGGCTGTGGTCTCCGGCGCGCCGCGCGCTGTTTCCCCTGATCCGTGAACTGGCCGCCCACCGGGCGGCCAACGTCTCTATGGTGGCCCCGTCGGCCCCTCGCGACGCTAGGTCGAAAACCCCGCCAGGGCCGGAAGGCAGCAACGGTATCGATCGACGCGGGCGCCGAGGTCAGCCGGCGGGGCCACCGCCTTTTCCGCACTGGGCTCAGATCCCTTTGCATGGCAGAGGGATCTGACCCCGGCTTCGCATTCTTGGCCCGGCATGGCGCCGCGCTACCCTGCCTCGGGCGTGCCCTGGTGGAACACCATGCGCCATCTGTCCCCGTGCCGGCGCCACAGCGAACTGCGCAGCACCCAGTGCTGCAGCTGCCCATCAAGGTGATGGCGGCTGCGGTAGCGCACCTGGGCCAGGTCCTGCGACAGCAGCCAGACGGCGTACTGCTCCGATTCGATCTGCACCTGGGCACGCTCCAGCGGAATCTCCACCAGCGCGGCCGCACGGTCGTAGCACTGGCCGGAGCTGCCGATCTCGCTGAAATCCTCATCCAGCAATGCGGCCAGTTGCTCGCGGTCGGCACGCACCTGCGGCGCATGCAGTGCGCGCTCCAGCGCCTCCAGCCCGGCAGCCAACGCCGCATCTGCGGGCTGGCCGGTACCCCTCACGGCGGGTCCTGGGCCAGCACGTGCGGGGCGGTCGGGCTCGCCAGCGGCACGCACTGCCCCGGCTGCGCCACGCGGTGCCCACGCGCAGCCAGCGCCAGACCATCGGCCGCGCTGGCGTAGTGGTACAGCATCATCCGCGCCTGCAGTTCGGCGCTGTACTCACGCTCCAGATCGTCCACGCCGGTATGCGAGGGATTGCCGTGCAGGCCGCAATCGTGAGCGATCAGTTCGTTGTCACTGGCAAAGCGTGCCAGCATCTCCGGAATCGGCCGGGTATCGCCGCTCCAGGTCAGCGCGCCCTGCAGGCGCAGGCCATAGGCCGTCTCCGGCCAGTGGTGGCGCACCGGAAACACTTCCAGGCGCACGCCCTCGTGCCAGAACGCCTCGCCCACCACGATCAGCTGGAAGGCATCCCAGAAGTTCGCACCGCCCTCGGCCAGCACGTTCGGGTAATCCCCGATGCGCTTGTGCAGCAGCGGAACCACCGTGGCGGGCACGTACAGGCGCACCTTGCCGCGCCGGTGCGCATTGAAGAAGGTATCCACGAACAGGCGCTCGAAGCCGGCCACGTGGTCCAGGTGCACATGGGTGACGAACAGCGCCTGCGGCATCTGCCCGTAGTGCGCCTTGAACGCGGTCAGGCCTTCGCCACCACAATCGATGGTCAGCCATGGGCGCCCATCGCGCTCGATCACCGACATCGGCGACCCCAGCTCGACCGCCGACGCATTGCCGACGCCGAGGAAACGCAACGCCCAGTCCATCAGGTGCCCCGGTTCCAGGCCATGTCATAGGCACGGCGCAGCCGCGCGTAGTCCTTCTGCACGTCTTCCACGCTGCGCTCGCCGCGCAGCTTGATCAGCGAGCGCAGCAGGCGCTTGAGGTTGCGCTCGCGCCAGGCGGTCGCCGGGATGCGGATCACGCCGCGGTCGAAATCGATCAGCCAGCCATGGCCGCTGCCATCGAACAGGATGTTGTGCGCGTTGAGATCGGCATGGTCCAGGCCGGCACGATGGAAACGGGCAATCAGGCGCCCGGTCTCCTCCCAGGGAGCCCCCCGGCCGGCCACCAGTGCGCGGTCGGCCAGCGAGCGCACGCCCTCGATCCGCTCCATCAGGATCGCCGCCCGGTAGCGCAGGCCCTCGCGCATGTAGAACGCGGCGATCGGCCGTGGCACCGGCAGCTTTTTCTCGCGCAGGGCGCGCATCAGGCGGAATTCGGCGAAGCTGCGGGTCCGGTCCGAGCCGCGCCAGAGGTACTGGTCATGGCTGATACGGGCCGCCATGCCGCCGCGCAGATAGTGGCGCAGCACGCTGGCACCGAACGGCGCATCGACGAACCAGGCGCTGCCGCGGCCGCCCTCGCCCACCGGCCGGGCCCTGCTGCCCCAGTGCTGGGGCGAGAACAGGCCGATCTCGGCTTGCCGCAGCCGCTCGCGGTCGAACAGAATGGCCCCGATGCCGCGACCCTCGCGGCATGGCGTCAGCGCTTCATTGGCGTCGAATGCGACCATTTCATTGAGTCTAACAACACATGGCATCAGCGTCCTCCTCCTTGTGCCTCCTGCGCCTGTCCGCACTTGGCGATGTCACCCACGTGGTGCCCCTGGTGCGTACCCTGCAGGCCGCGCGCCCGGACACGCCGATCCACTGGATCATCGACAAGGTCGGCCACAAGCTGCTCGACGGCCTGCCCGGCGTCACCTTCCATGCCTACGACAAGAAGAGCGGCATGGCCGGGGTCAAGGAACTGCGCAGGCAGCTGCCGCCGGGGCGCTTCGAAGCGCTGCTGCAGATGCAGGTCGCGTTCCGCGCCAACCTGCTGTCGGCCTTCATTCCGGCCGAGCGCCGCATCGGCTACGACCGCAGCCGCTCGAAGGACCTGCATGGGCTTTTCATCAACGAACGCATTCCCGACCGTCCGGGCATCCATGTGCTCGATGCCATCGGCAGCTTCTGCGAACCGCTGGGCCTGCGCCAGACCGAGGTCAGCTGGGACCTGGCCGTGCCGCAGTCGGCATATGAGTGGGCCGCCGCGCAGTGGCACGACGATGGTCGCCCGGTGCTGATGATCTCGCCGTGCTCCAGCCACGTGCGCCGCAACTGGTACGCCGACCGCTACGCCGCCGTGGCCAACCACGCGGTCACGCGCGGCTGGCAGGTGGTGCTGTGCGGCGGCCGCAGCGAACTTGAGCGCAGCATGGCCGACGCCATCCAGGCACAGCTGCACACGCCGGCGCTGGACCTGGTAGGCAAGGACACGCTGAAGCAGCTGCCCGCCCTGCTGGCCCGCGCCAACCTGGTGATGACGCCCGATTCCGGCCCGATGCACATCGCCAACGCGATGGGCGCCAAGGTGCTGGGCCTGCATGCGGCCAGCAATCCGAACCGCAGCGGCCCGTACTCGGATCGTCGCTATTGCGTGGACCGCTACGACGATGCGGCACGCAAGTACCTCGCCAAGCAGGCCACCGATCTGAAGTGGGGCACCAAGATCGAGTTCGACGATGTGATGGAACTGATCACCGTGGAAGACGGTATCGCTGCCTTCGAACGCTACGTCGCCGACCACCTGGGGTGAGCGGCAGGCCGCCCGGGATTACACGCGCTGCGCGTAATCCTGATAGGACTTCTCCTCCACGTACGCCGAGCCCAGCGCCAGGTTGATCGCCTTCTTGATGCGCGCGCGTTCGTCATTGCGCAGGTACACGCTGCGCGCCAGGTCGATGAAGCCCTGGTCGAACGCCTGCGCCTTCTCCTTCAGCCGGATGTCGTCCTCGATTTCCCACAGCTGCTCGTTGACCACCTTCAGCTCGGCACGCAGCCTGGCGATGTCCTTCACGGCCGCCGGGTGCGCCATCCAGGTCTGCTCCAGCGCCGACAGCTCCCTGCGCACGTTGGCCAGCTTGCCCTCGTCGCTGATGCGCTCGGACTTGATCTGCAGGATCGAAATCTTGTCCAGCAGCTCGCCGAAAGAAACGGGAACGAGGATTTCAGCGGTCATGGGGAAAAGCTCCAGCAGGTGATGCGTACATGGTAACCCGCAGCGTCCGCACGGATATCCCCGGTAGATCCACGTCATGCGTGGATGAGCCTGCCAGCAGGAACAGCATCCACGCACCGCGCGGATCTCAGTGATGCATCTGGAGGACCAAGCCCCTCTGTTGAGGGGCTGCCCCGACAGGGGCGGGGAGAGGCCGGCAAAGGGAGGGGCCCACGCGTTGCGCAGCAACGTGTGGGGCGACGCGCAGAGCGCGTCGCGTCCCGCGCCAGATCAGTACAGGGTCACTACGGCGTGATTCCCGCCGCGCATCGCACCGCGCGGATCTCCCGTGATGCATCTGGAGGACCAAGCCCCTCTGTTGAGGGGCTGCCCCGACAGGGGCGGGGAGAGGCCGGCAAAGGGAGGGGCCCACGCGTTGCGCAGCAACGTGTGGGGCGACGCGCAGAGCGCGTCGCGTCCCGCGCCAGATCAGTACAGGGTCACTACGGCGTGATGCCCGCCGCGCATCCACGCACCGCGCGGATCTCCCGTGATGCATCTGGAGGACCAAGCCCCTCTGTTGAGGGGCTGCCCCGACAGGGGCGGGGAGAGGCCGGCAAAGGGAGGCGCCCACGCGTTGCGCAGCAACGTGTGGGGCGACGCGCAGAGCGCGTCGCGTCCCGCGCCAGATCAGTACAGGGTCACTACGGCGTGATTCCCGCCGCGCATCCACGCACCGCGCGGATCTCAGTGATGCATCTGGAGGACCAAGCCCCTCTGTTGAGGAGCTGCCCCGACAGGGGCGGGGAGAGGCCGGCAAAGGGAGGGGCCCACGCGTTGCGCAGCAACGTGTGGGGCGACGCGCAGAGCGCGTCGCGTCCCGCGCCAGATCAGTACAGGGTCACTACGGCGTGATGCCCGCCGCGCAACCACGCACCGCGCGGATCTCAGTGATGCATCTGGAGGACCAAGCCCCTCTGTTGAGGGGCTGCCCCGACAGGGGCGGGGAGAGGCCGGCAAAGGGAGGGGCCCACGCGTTGCGCAGCAACGTGTGGGGCGACGCGCAGAGCGCGTCGCGTCCCGCGCCAGATAAAGAAAAAGGGCTGCCTTTCGGCAGCCCTTTTTCTTTATCTGGCGGAGAGGGGGGGATTCGAACCCCCGAGGCGCTATAAACGCCTGCCTGATTTCGAGTCAGGTACATTCAACCACTCTGCCACCTCTCCGGGTGGTCCCCGGCGGACCGGGGACGCGCATCATACGAGGAAGTCAGGCCGACGACAAGTCATTCCGGTCAATGAAGTGAAAATTTCCTGGATGCATGCCTTGCCGGATGCCCGCAGCCCCCCGATGATGCCTGTCTCCCCAGCAATACCCCGCCCCTGCACACCATGATCGAATTCGGACACCTCACCCACCCCGGCCTGCGCCGCGAGCTCAACGAAGACACCTACTACGGTGACAGCGAGCTGGCCCTGTGGCTGGTGGCCGATGGCATGGGCGGCCACGCCTGCGGCGAGGTGGCCAGCGCGCTGGCGCGCGAAACCATCGTGCGCGAGATCCGCCGTGGCGCGCCGCTGGCCCAGGCCATCCGCACCGCCGACGAAGAGATCATCCGCGCCTCGCGGCGGCGCAACGACACCCTGCCGATGGGTACCACCGTGGTCGCCGCACGCGTGCAGGGCAATCGCTATGAAGTGGCATGGGTCGGCGACAGCCGTGCCTACCTCTGGCGTGACGGCCAGCTGGCACAGCTCAGCCAGGATCACAGCGTGGTGCAGGAACTGGTCGCGCAGGGCAACCTGACGGCCGAACAGGCACGCGCGCATCCACATCGCAACGTGGTCACCCAGGCGCTGGGCGTCACCGATCCGGCACATCTGAACGTGGCCACCACCAGCGGCGAGCTGCGCCCCGGCATGCAGCTGCTGCTGTGCAGTGACGGCCTGACCGAGGAAGTGGACGACCGCGGCATCGCCCGCACCCTCGCCTTCGAGGATGCAAGCGCACAGGAATGCGTGGACACGCTGGTCGCCGCCGCGCTCGACGGCGGTGGCCGCGACAACATCAGCGTGATCCTGGTGCGCTGCCATTAACCCGTAGATCCACGCCATGCGTGGAGGCGGTAGTGCCGGCCGCTGGCCGGTTCACCGGGAAACGTGTTCACGCAAATGCCGGCCAGCGGCCGGCACTACCTCTTCCAGGCATTACGCGCTGGCGGCCTCTTCCACCTTCGGCCCATCCCACAGTGCGTGGCCGGCCTTCTTGCGCAGCCGCTCCAGCCGCGCGGCATGCGCTTCCAGCTCCGACGGCGTGGCCATTACGCGCGGGCGCGGCAGCAGCTTGCTGGTATCGAAGGCCTGCAGCGCCGCACCGGCGCCACCGCCATCGTCATCCCCCAGGCCGAATCCGATCTCTTCCTGCCCCGAGGTCAGCGCGATGTACACGTCACCCAGGATCTGCGCATCGAGCAGGCCGCCGTGCAGCGCACGGTGCGAGTTGTCAACGCCCAGTCGCTTGCACAGCGCATCCAGCGAATTGCGCTGGCCCGGGAAGCGCTCGCGCGCCATCACCAGGGTATCGATCACTGTGCAGCGATCGGTGATCTTCCCGTACTGCGGGCCCAGCAGCGACAGCTCGTTGTCGAGGAAGCCCAGGTCGAACGCCGCGTTGTGGATGATCAGCTCGGCGCCATCGATGAAGGCCAGGAACTCATCGGCGATCTGCGCGAAGTCCGGCTTGTCAGCCAGGAACTCCAGGGTCAGGCCGGTGACTTCCTGCGCGCCCTGTTCGAACTCGCAGTCCGGCTTGATGTACTGGTGGTAGTTGTTGCCGGTCGGGCGGCGCTTGAACAGCTCCACGCAGCCGATTTCGACGATGCGGTTGCCCTTCTTCCATTCCAGGCCGGTGGTTTCGGTATCGAGGATGATCTGACGCATGGGCTCAGTTTACCGGGCTGGCGTCGCGGATCTGGATGGCCGCGTTGCGCGCCAGCGTATCCACCCGCTCGTTGTCCGGGTCACCGGAGTGGCCCTTTACCCAGCGCCAGTCGATCTGATGCCGCAGCGTCGCGGCATGCAGGCGCTCCCACAGCTCGCGGTTCTTCACCGGGTCGCCGCCGGCGGTCTTCCAGTTCTTGCGGATCCAGCCGGGCAGCCACTGCGTCAGGCCCTGCCGCACGTACTGCGAATCGGTATAGAGCACGATGTTGCAGGGCTCGGTGAGCGTCTCCAACCCGGAAATGGCCGCCATCAGCTCCATCCGGTTGTTGGTGGTGTGCGCTTCGCCGCCGCTCAGTTCACGCTCGTGGCCCTTGTAGCGCAGCAGCGCAGCCCAGCCGCCGGGGCCGGGATTGCCAAGGCAGGAACCGTCGGTGTGGATTTCGATGGTTTTCAATACAACTCCAGATCAGGTGGCAACGGTGCCGAGCCAACGCACCGGCAACGGTTTCGGCCCGGGCAGGGCCAGCGTGCGCTTTTCAGCATGGAACAGGCAGGCCGCGCGCAGCGGCGCCCAACCGCCCGTGCGGCGACTGCCTGCACCGCGCCAGAGCGGGCCGAGGTAACGCATATCGTCGCACTCCAGCCCGTGGCGGCCGAGCAGCAGGCGGATCCGCTGTGGCGTGCGCACCACCAGTCCGTGCTGGCGCCAATGCGTGCGGTAAGGGCTGAACGGGTTGAGGCTGCTCAGCCACAGGTGGCCGCCCGGCATCAGCACGCGCTCGCACTCGTCCAGCAGTCGCTCCGCATCGCCCGCGGTCACATGCTGCAGCACGACCGCGTTGACGCTCTCGCTGGCCAGCGGCAGCGGCAGCGCACAGCGGGTGTCGCCGGCATAGCCCTGGCCCTGCCGGAACAGCCGCAGCCCGCGCCCGCCCAGCTGCGCATCCTCCAGCCAGGCCGCACTCGGTGCGATCCACAGCCAGGGCTGCGTCGGCAGGACAGACAGCTGCGGCAGCAGCAACTGCCGCTCCAGCACGCGCAAGGAGCCCGCCGGTTCAGTGTCGAACCACGGGGCCTGGCTCGCTTGACGGGTGCTCTGCAGCGCGGGCATGGTCCAATTCTATGCGACTGACTGCCCTGCCCGCATTTGCGGACAACTACATCTGGACGTTGATCGACGACGCTGGCGCCGCCGTGGTCGTCGATCCCGGCGATGCCGCGCCGGTGCTTGCGCTGGCCGATCAGGGCCTGCGCGTGGACACGATCCTGCTCACCCATCATCACGATGACCACATCGGTGGCGTGCCCGCGTTGCGGGCACGTTTTCCCGGTGTACGGGTCATCGCGCCCGTCGAGGAGCGCATCCCTGCAGCGACCGAGCGGGTCGGCGAAGGTGAACGCGTTCAGGCACTGGGCCGGACGTTCCACGTACTATCCGTGCCCGGGCATACCCGCAGCCACATCGCGTTTCACACTGCTGAACATCTTTTCAGCGGAGATTCGTTGTTCAGCCTGGGCTGTGGACGCCTGTTCGAAGGTACGCCGTCCCAGCTGCTGGCATCGATGCGCAAGCTGGGTACCTTGCCCGCGCAACTGCTGCTTTGTTGCGCCCACGAGTACACCGTGTCAAATGCCGTCTTCGCGCGGCATGTCGACCCCGCCAACGCTGCCCTGTGGCAGCGCCAAGAGGAGGCTTTGGCCATGCGCCGCGATGACCGTTCCACCCTGCCGGTAACCCTGGCCAACGAATTCGACTGCAATCCGTTCCTGCGTGTGCACACGGCGCCGATCCGCGCGGCAGTGTCGGCGCACCTGGGCCGCGACGTCGTTGACGACGTCGACGTCATGGCCGGTCTCCGGCACTGGAAAGACGGCTTCCGCGCATGATGCGCCGAAGTCTGCCGCTGGCCCTGGGCCTGGTCCTGGGGCTGGCCGGAACCGCCGGTGCCCAGTCGCTGGGCGCGGGCATCGGCCAGAACCTGGCCGCCGCGGCGGCCCTGCCGCTGGATCCGGCCGCGTTGCCGGCCGCGTCGGTCCGCAATGGCCAGGAGATCTTCTCCAGCTTCCGCGACGGCCTGGCCGAGCCCACCTGCAATGCCGAGGCCACCAGCCCGCGCTGGCAGAAGCAGTTCGCCCACGCCCCGTCGCGCCTGGCCAACCAGGATGACGATGCGCTGGTGCTGTTCGGCTACGTGGTTGAAGAGCTGCGCAAGGCCAACCTGCCTACCGAATTCGCACTGATCCCGTTCGTGGAAAGCGGCTACCGGCCCAATGCCCGCAATGGCAGCGGCCCGACCGGCCTGTGGCAGTTCATCGCCACCACCGCGCGCAACCACCGCGTGCCCATGGCCAACGGCTACGATGGCCGCCTGTCGGCGGTCGATTCCACCCAGGCCGCAGTGCGCTACCTGAAGACCCTGCACGGCATGTTCGGCGGCGACTGGCGCCTGGCCACCATGGCCTACAACGCCGGTGAGTACCGCGTGTTGCAGTCCATGCGCAAGGCCGGCATGAACGCGCAGAACGCCAAGCCGTCGGCGCTGCCCGGCCTGTCGCCGGTCACCCATGCCTACGTCGAGAAGCTGCACGCCCTGGCCTGCGTGCTGGAAGACGTGGAAGACCAGCCGGGCGTGATGGCCTCGCTGGACCGCACCGTGCCGGTGCTGAAGGACCACACCCTGCCCGCCGGCACCAGCGTCCAGCAGTGGGCCGCACAGCGCGCCCTGGACCCGGCCAGGATCGCCCGCCTCAACCCCGCCCTGGCGGGCGGTGGCCGCGCCTCGTCGGGTACCACCCGCGTGCTGGCTCCTGTCTCGGCTGCCAATGCGACGGTGGCGGACACCGCATCCGTCTTGGTCGCCAGCGCTGCGCCGGTCGCCACCGCAGCACCGACGTCGCAGGTGGCCAAGACCGTCGCCGCGATCGCCGATCGTCCGCGCAGCCGCCGCCACACCGTGCGTGATGGCGAGTCGGCCTGGACCATCGCCCGCCGCTACGGCATGCCGGTCAAGGCCCTGTTGTCGCTGAACGGCCTGAGCGGCAGCAGCGTGCTGAAGCCGGGCGCCGTGCTGCGCGTGGAAGACTGAGTCCGGCGCGGCACCGCCGCGCCCTGCCCTGTTTCCTGCAGAGCCGAGCCCTTGCTCGGCTTTTTCATGCCTGCGCCCGGCAGACGCAGTCGAGCATGGCTCGACGCTACACATCGGCAGGCACAAAAAAAGGCCCGGCAGTGCCGGGCCTTTCTCATGGATGCAGCCGCAAGGCTTACAGGTTCGCCTCGGTGGTCTGGATCACGAACTTCTTGCGCATCGCCTCGATGTAGGCCTTGGCCGCGGCCATGCCATCGATCTGGCTCAGCTGTTCCTTCAGCTGCTTCTGCTGCTCTGCAGTCACTTCCTTGATGTCGCCCGGATTGACCTTGTTCACCGCGAACAGCAGCGCGTGGCCATTGACGTCGACCTTGCCATAGCTCGGCTTGCCTTCGGCCGGCACCGGCGCACTGAAGATCGCGCGGTTGATTTCCGGGGTCGGCACCGGCTGGCTGCGCGGCAGGCCCGGCATCGGGCTCAGCTGCAGCTTCTCGCTGGCGGCCAGCGACTGCAGGGTGGCACCCGCCTTCAGCTTGGCCAGGATCGCATCGGCCGCCTTGTCGCTGGCCTGGCGCTGGCGGTCAGCGCGGATCGCGGCGATCACCTGGTCACGAGCCTTGTCCAGCGGCAGGGCCTGTTCCGGGGTGTGCGCAGCCACGCGGATGACCACGCTGTGGTTGGTCGCGCCCCCCAGGGCGATCGGGTCACTGGCGGTGCCGTCCTGCACCAGCACGTCGGAGAACGCCGCACGCAGCACGGCCGGGTCAGCGGCAATGCCACTGGCGGTCGCGCGGGTGATCGGGCCCAGCGTCTGCAGCGGCAGGTTCACCTCCTTGGCGGCAGCGGCCAGGTCGCTCGGGCTCTTGTTGATGGCATCGACCAGGCGACCGGCCAGCTCGTTGAAGCCACGCTCACCGTCGGCCTTCAGCTGTTCGGCGGCCAGCGTGTCACGCACTTCCTCGAACGACTTGCCCTGGCCACCGCGCACAGCGGCCACCTTGATGATGTGGTAACCGAACTCGGTCTTCACCGGGCCGATCACATCACCGGCCTTGGCCGCAAACAGCGCGTCCTCGAACGGCTTCACCATCGCACCGCGCTCGACCCAACCCAGGTCACCGCCCTGGTCCTTGGAGCCCGGATCTTCCGAATTGGCCTTGGCCAGCGCGCCGAAATCGGCACCAGCGGCCTTGGCTTCGGCAGCGATCCTGCTCGCCTTGGCTTCTGCACCGTCACCGGTGATCAGGATGTGCGAGGCCTGGCGCTGCTCCGGCGAGGTGAACTTCGCCTTCTCGTCTTCATAGCGCTTGCGCAGGGTGGCTTCATCGGCCGCCGCCGGTGCCGGAAGGTTCGCGCCGTTGATCTCGACGTATTCCAGCGACACGCTCTCGGCCTGGCGGAAATCCTTGCCGTGGCTGTCGTACCACTGCTTGATCTGCTCATCGGTCACCGGCGCGGTATCGGCCGGTACGGGCGGCAACGCGGCCAGCTCGACGTCGCGGGTTTCGCCCAGCAGCTTCAACAGGCGCTCGGTCTCGGCCTGGGTGACGAAGCCGGAGCTCTGCAGGCCCGACGGAATCACCGACTGCTGCAGGCTCTCGCGCACCAGCTCCTGGAACTGGGTCGGCGTACGCGGCGGGTTGCCGCCGGCCAGGGCCAGGCGATAGTTGTTCTCGTTGAACTTGCCGTTCGAATCGAGGAATGCGGGCATGGTCGCGATGTACTCGCGCACCGCGCCGTCGCCGATCACCACGCCTGCCCGCTCACCGACCAGGCGCACGACCTGCTCGTCGATCAGCTGATCGAGCACGGCCATCTTGTTCTCGGTGCTCTCGAACGCGCGCGGGTCGAAGTTGTCGCCCTGCTGCTGGCGCTCACGCATGCGCTCCTGCTCGAAACGCGTGCGGAAATCCTGCGAGCTGATCTCGTGGTGCTGCCACAGCATGCGCACCGGCCACCACGACGGCGCCGAACGCCACCAGGTCGGCGGCGCGGAAACCTTGGCCACGTTCTGTGCGCCAACGCCACCGAGGTAGCTGTTGTCGATCACGAACAGGAACGGAATCATCAGCAGCCCCAGGATCACAGTGACGATCCAGCCTGAGGTCTTGTCGCGGAGTTTCTGCAGCATGGTGAGGAATCACAAGGCCTTATTGGCGAGCCCGGCAGTGTAACCCGCTTCGCCGCAGGGACCAAAAGCAGCGCCAGCGCGGCCTGCGCCCACATCGGCAGGCATGCGCCATCCGCGTGTCGGCCATTTCCACCATGGCGCAAAGAAAAAGCCCCCGGCTTGCGCCGAGGGCTTTTGAAGTTGGCGGAGCGGACGGGACTCGAACCCGCGACCTCCGGCGTGACAGGCCAGCATTCTAACCAGCTGAACTACCGCTCCGCGCTTGAACTTTGCAGGCGCCCAGTATATCCGAAGACTGTCTGGAAACCCAGCCCGATGAACACTTTTTTCAAAGTTTTTTCACAGGGACTTAAGAATTCTGCAATGGCGGAGCGGACGGGACTCGAACCCGCGACCTCCGGCGTGACAGGCCAGCATTCTAACCAGCTGAACTACCGCTCCGTTCTTGCAAAAACCTTTTCGCCTTCCTTCCGAACCTGTCGGTGAGAAGACAAGGCCCCCAGCTTCAGGCCGGGGGCCTCGATGTAGTGGCGGAGCGGACGGGACTCGAACCCGCGACCTCCGGCGTGACAGGCCAGCATTCTAACCAGCTGAACTACCGCTCCGCGTTGTTACCTTTTTTGCTTTCAGCCGGCCTGGACCGGGGAGAAAACAAAGCCTCCAGCTTTTGGCCGGAGGCCTCGTTGAATGGCGGAGCGGACGGGACTCGAACCCGCGACCTCCGGCGTGACAGGCCAGCATTCTAACCAGCTGAACTACCGCTCCACACTCAAACTTTTACCGCGGTGCTGTGGTGGGTGCTGAGGGTTTCGAACCCCCGACCCTCTCCGTGTAAAGGAGACGCTCTACCGCTGAGCTAAGCACCCCAGCGAGCCGCTTAGTTTACAGCATCCTTCAGGGCCTTACCAGCCTTGAACGACGGATTCTTCGAAGCAGCGATCTTGATGGTGTCGCCGGTCTTCGGGTTGCGGCCGGTGCGGGCAGCACGGTCGCGGACCTGGAAGGTACCGAAGCCAACCAGGGTGACCGCATCGCCGTCCTTCAGCGCCTTGGTGACGGCAGCAACGACGGCATCGACAGCGCGGCTGGACTCGGCCTTGGTCAGGTCTGCAGCTTCAGCAACGGCATCGATCAATTCGGTCTTGTTCATTCTCTACAACTCCTTTGGCGGTGGGTTCCGCTTATTCGACAGGGAAGCAACCGCACGCGCTCTGCATGCGGCCGCCATGTGGAAACGGTTCGCCGAATTCAGCGATCGCCAGACTGCGATCACTCATTCGCGAGTGCTGCTTTTATACCAGTGGCCCTACCCCCACGCAAGCTGGAAAGCCAGCAACGACGCGGGTTTCGGGCCATTGGACAGCGCGCGTCAATGCTTGACGCGCGCGTTTCCACTCGGTTTGGCCTTGCTGCGCACCGTGACACGTTGCGCACTCTTGCGCGCCTTCTTCGGTGCCAACGGACGCTCCAGCGCCAGGTCCAGGACTTCTTCGATGTACTTCACCGGCACGATCTCCAGATCGCGGGTGACGTTGGCCGGGATGTCGGCCAGGTCCTTGCGGTTCTCCTCGGGAATGATGACCGTGCGGATTCCGCCACGCAGTGCGGCCAGCAGCTTCTCCTTCAGTCCACCGATGGCCGTGACGCGACCACGCAGGGTGATCTCGCCGGTCATCGCCACGTCGGCACGCACCGGCACCTTGGTCAGCATCGATACCAGCGAGGTGACCATCGCCGCGCCGGCACTCGGGCCGTCCTTCGGCGTAGCGCCATCGGGCACATGCAGGTGCACGTCGTGCTTCTGCAGGAAGTCGCTGTCGATGCCGAAGCCGACGGCGCGCGAACGCACCACCGACAGCGCCGCTGAAGCCGATTCCTTCATCACGTTGCCGAGCTGGCCGGTCAGGATCAGCTGGCCCTTGCCCGGCACCAGCGTCGATTCGATCTGCAGCAGATCGCCACCCACCTCGGTCCAGGCCAGGCCGGTGACTAGGCCGATCTCGTTCTCTTCCTCGGCACGGCCGAAGTCGAAGCGACGCACGCCCAGGTACTTGTCCAGGTTCTTGCTGGACACGCTCACCAGCGCCTTCTTCTTCGCGCCCTTCTTCGCCTTCACCGGCTGCGGGCCGGCCAGCGCGATCTCCTTCACCACCTTGCGGCAGATCTTGGCGATCTCGCGTTCCAGGTTGCGCACGCCCGACTCGCGCGTGTAGTAGCGCACGATGTCCTGGATGGCGTCACTGCCGATCTCCAGCTCTTCCGGCTGCAGGCCGTTGGCCTTGACCTGCTTGGGCACCAGGTAACGGGTGGCGATGTTGAGCTTCTCATCCTCGGTGTAGCCGGGGATGCGGATCACTTCCATGCGGTCCAGCAGCGGGCCGGGAATGTTGAGCGAGTTCGAGGTGGCCACGAACATCACTTCAGACAGGTCCAGGTCCACTTCCAGGTAGTGGTCGTTGAACGCGTTGTTCTGCTCAGGGTCGAGCACTTCCAGCAACGCCGAGGACGGATCGCCGCGGAAGTCCATCGACATCTTGTCGATCTCGTCGAGCACGAACAGCGGGTTCTTGCTGCCGACCTTGTTGAGGTTCTGCACGATGCGGCCCGGCATCGAACCGACGTAGGTGCGACGGTGGCCACGGATCTCGGCCTCGTCACGCACGCCGCCCAGCGACATGCGCACGAACTTGCGGTTGGTGGCCTTGGCGATGGACTGTCCCAGCGAGGTCTTGCCCACGCCCGGCGGCCCGACCAGGCACAGGATCGGGCCCTTCATCTGCTTCACGCGCGACTGCACCGCCAGGTATTCAAGGATGCGTTCCTTGACCTTCTCCAGCCCGTAGTGATCGGCATCGAGGGTGTCCTGCGCCACCTTCAGGTCCTTGCGAACCTTGCTGCGCTTCTTCCACGGCACGCCCAGCAACCACTCCAGGTAGTTGCGCACGACCGCCGCTTCGGCCGACATCGGCGACATCTGCTTGAGCTTGTTCAGCTCGTTGCGCGCCTTGGCCTCAACGGCCTTCGGCATGCCGGCCTCGGCGATCTTGCGCGCCAGCTCTTCAAGCTCGCCAGGCGCATCGTCCAGGTCACCCAGTTCCTTCTGGATGGCCTTCATCTGTTCGTTGAGGTAGTACTCGCGCTGGCTCTTCTCCATCTGCGACTTCACGCGGCCGCGGATGCGCTTCTCCATCTGCTGCACGTCGATCTCGCCGTCGACCAGGCCGACCAGCATCTCCAGGCGGTCACCGACGGTCAGCGTTTCCAGCAGGCGCTGCTTGTCGGCCAGGCGCACGCTGATGTGCGCGGCGATGGTGTCGGCCAGGCGCGCCGGCTCATCGATGCCCGACAGCGTCTGCAGCAGTTCCGGCGGCAGCTTGCGGTTGGTCTTCACGTACTGCTCGAACAGCGACATCAGCGAGCGGGCGATCGCCTCGACCTCGCGCGCTTCGCGCTCGTCGCTGGCGTCGATCTCCACGGCCTGGCCGTGCAGCGAGCCGTTGCGCTCGTCAACGTGGGTGACCTGCACGCGCGACAGGCCTTCGACCAGCACCTTGATGGTGCCGTCGGGCAGCTTCAGCAGCTGCAGCACCTGCGCCAGCGTACCGACCTGGTAGAGGTCGGCCGCATGCGGGTCGTCGGTTTCGGCCGACTTCTGCGCCAGCAGCAGGATGCGCTTGTCCGCCTCCATTGCCTGTTCGAGCGCGTGCATGGACTTGTCACGGCCGACGAACAGCGGAATGACCATGTGCGGGAACACCACTACGTCGCGCAGCGGCAGGACCGGCAGGTCGAGGGTTTCACTTGGGGAACGGGCCATGGGGGCTCCAGGGAAGGGGGAAAACCGCCTCCGGGAGGGCATCTTCCGGAGACAAAAAAAGCCGATGGCCCCGTTATGGGGCCATCGGCTTTCAGATGCAAGGCATTCCTTGAAAATCCTTTCCAATCAACAACCTGGAAGGATCACTCGGCGCCTGCGGCCTTCTGTTCAGGGACCGCCGGGGTCTGGTAGATCAGGTACGGCTCGGACTTGTGCTCGATCACCGATTCGTCCACCACCACCTTGCTGACGTTTTCCTGCGACGGCAGGTCGTACATGGTGTCCAGCAGGACCGATTCGACGATGGTGCGCAGGCCACGGGCACCGGTCTTGCGCTTGAGCGCCTTCCTGGCGATGGCCGACAACGCGTCCGGACGGAACTCCAGCTCGACGTTCTCCATCTCGAACAGCTTCTTGAACTGCTTGGTGATGGCGTTCTTCGGCTCGGTCAGGATCTTGATCAGGGCCGGCTCGTCCAGCTCCTCCAGGGTCGCCACCACCGGCAGGCGGCCGACGAACTCCGGAATCAGGCCGAACTTGATCAGGTCTTCCGGCTCGACTTCGGCCAGCACCTTGCCCACTTCCTGCTTGCGCTCGCTGCTCTTCACCTTGGCGCCGAAGCCGATGCTGCCGACGTCGGTGGAACGGGCCTGGATCACCTTGTCCAGCCCGGCGAACGCGCCGCCGCAGATGAACAGGATGTTCTTGGTGTCCACCTGCAGGAATTCCTGCTGCGGATGCTTGCGCCCGCCCTGCGGCGGAACGCTGGCCACGGTGCCTTCGATCAGCTTCAGCAGGGCCTGCTGCACGCCTTCGCCGGACACATCGCGGGTGATCGACGGGTTCTCGCTCTTGCGCGAGATCTTGTCGATTTCATCGATGTAGACGATGCCCTGCTGTGCCTTCTCGACGTCGTAGTCGCACTTCTGCAGCAGCTTCTGGATGATGTTCTCCACGTCCTCGCCCACGTAACCGGCTTCGGTCAGCGTGGTGGCGTCGGCCATGGTGAACGGCACGTTGAGCAGGCGGGCCAGGGTTTCGGCCAGCAGCGTCTTGCCCGAACCGGTCGGGCCGACCAGCAGGATGTTCGACTTCGCCAGTTCGACGTCGTCGTTCTTCTGCCGGCTCTCGATGCGCTTGTAGTGGTTGTACACGGCCACGGCCAGGGTGCGCTTGGCGCGGTTCTGGCCGATCACGTACTGGTCGAGGACCTCGAGGATCTCGCGCGGCTTGGGCAGCGAACTGCGCGCCGACTGCGCCTTTTCCTCAAGTTCCTCACGGATGATGTCGTTGCACAGCTCCACGCACTCATCGCAGATGAATACGCTCGGACCCGCAATCAGCTTGCGCACTTCATGCTGGCTCTTGCCGCAGAAAGAGCAGTAGAGGATCTTGCCGGTGTCCGTGGAACGACCTTGGCGGTCTTCGCTCATGCTTCGCTTACCCAGTTACCCCACCCGCTGAACGGGGGTTCGATTCGAGAATAGCACAGGGCCGAGGGGACACCAGTCCCGCCCGACCCTGCAGGAACGGGGCCTCCCTGGCCCCGTGAAGGCCGGTCAACCGGCCTGGATCGACTCATCCGGACGACGCTCCAGGACCTGGTCGACCAGACCGTAGGCCTGCGCCTCGAAGGCGCTCTTGAAGTTGTCGCGCTCGGTGTCGCGGGCGATCGTCTCCAGCGACTGGCCGGTGTGCTTGGCCAGGATCTCGTTCAGGCGCGAACGCAGGGTCAGGATCTCACGCGCGTGGATGTCGATGTCGGTGGCCTGGCCCTGGTAGCCGCCCAGCGGCTGGTGGATCATCACGCGCGAGTTCGGCAGCGCATAGCGCTTGCCGGCTTCGCCCGCGGCCAGCAGCAGGGCGCCCATCGAGGCGGCCTGGCCGATGCAGGTGGTGCTCACATTCGGCTTGATGTACTGCATGGTGTCGTAGATCGCCATGCCGGCGGTGACCACGCCACCCGGCGAGTTGATGTAGATGTTGATGTCCTTTTCCGGGTTCTCCGATTCCAGGAACAGCAACTGCGCCACCACCACGTTGGCCATGTGATCGTCGATCGGGCCCACGAGGAAGATCAGGCGCTCCTTCAACAGGCGCGAATAGATGTCGTAGGCACGCTCGCCGCGGCTGGTCTGCTCGACCACCATCGGAACCAGGTTCAGGGCTTTGGTTCGGTTGTCCATTACGTGAGGTACCTATCTTGGGGGGCAACAACCCCGCGCCGGCAAAGGCGCGGGGCATCCGGTGATCCGCCGGCTTACTGGCGGATCGCGTCCTGGAACGACAGCTTCTCTTCGGTGTGCTGGGCACGCTCGGCGATCCAGTCGATCACCTGCTCTTCCATCACACGGTTCTGCAGGCCAGACATCAGCTGGGGGTCGTTGCGGTACATCTCAATGACCTGCTCCGGCTCTTCGTAGGTCGAGGCGATCAGACGCATCGTTTCGTTCAGGCGCTTGGCTTCCAGGCGCAGGTCGTTGATGCGGGCCACTTCACCGACCAGCAGGCCGACCAGCACGCGCTTGGCGGCGGCGTCCTTGAAGCCTTCGTGGGCATCGGCCGGGATCTCGCCGACGTTCTGGCCGTTGCGGCGCAGCTGCTCGACCTGCTGGGCCAGCATGGCGCGGGCTTCGTTCTCGACCAGGCGCGGCGGCATTTCCACCGACGAGTAGGCCGCGATCAGCTGCTCGCCCACTTCGCGGCGCAGGCGGTTCATCAGCGCGCCCTTCAGCTCACGCTCCAGGTTGGCGCGGATGTCGCTGCGGAACTGCTCGACGTCGCCCCCCTTCACGCCGAAGCTCTTGATGAAGGCTTCGTCGACCGCCGGCACGACCGGCTCGGACACGTCGGCAACCTTGACGGTGACCTGCACGGTCTTGCCGGCCAGCACCGGCACGCGCCAGTCAGCCGGGAACTCGACGTCCAGGGTCTTCTCTTCGCCCTTGGCCAGGCCGACCAGGCCCTTTTCGATGGTGTCGAACATCATGCCCTGGCCGAGCACGATCGAACCCTTCTCGGTGCCCTCGGCCGGCAGGCGCTCTTCGCCGGCCTGCGACCAGGTTTCCACCGCGACCAGGTCACCGTCCTGCGCGCCACGGCTGACCGGGGCCCAGGTGCGACGCTGGTTCTGCAGGTTCTCGATCATCTGGTCGATGTCGGCGTCGGTGATCTCGGCGGTGTGGCGCACGACGGTCAGCTTGCTGACGTCGATGTCGCCGAAGTCCGGCACCACTTCCACGGTGGCCACGAAGGAGAACTCACCCTCGTCGCCCTTGTCGATGCGCGGGCTGCCGACGACGCGCAGGTCGTGCTCGCGCACGGCCGCGTCGAAGGTCTCGCGCAGCAGGCCGTCCAGCGCCTCGCCACGGACCTGCGCGCCGAAGCGCTGCTCGATCACCTTGGCCGGCACCTTGCCCGGACGGAACCCCTTGATGCGGGTGGTACGGGCGATTTCGCCCAGGCGGCCGGCGATGTGGCTCTGCAGACGCTCTTCCGGCAGC
This sequence comes from Stenotrophomonas muris, assembly GCF_052751275.1. Taxonomy (NCBI): domain Bacteria; kingdom Pseudomonadati; phylum Pseudomonadota; class Gammaproteobacteria; order Lysobacterales; family Lysobacteraceae; genus Stenotrophomonas; species Stenotrophomonas muris. The sequence goes on from NZ_CP199879.1 coordinate 2,761,224, forward strand.
GAGAAGCTCAGGCGGCGTTCCAGGTTGCCGGTGGATTCGATCGAAGCTTGCATGTTGACTCCTGCCACCGGTGGCCCAGGCCCCCGGCTCGATGATTGGGATGAAACGGTTGTTAGGACACGACGTCTGGGACGCGCCTGCTTGCCGCAGCCCTTTAGTTTCGCCCAATTCGGCCTGCACTGCCAGCGCGTGCCGGTCAAGGGGGCGCCGATGGCCCGATCAGGGCGGGGACAGGCCGGCACTGGTGCGAAAGGGGGGACTCGAACCCCCACGCCTTGCGGCACTGGAACCTAAATCCAATCCGGTCCGAGCTAACTATTTGACTACGTAGAGTTTAGCGCCGTTTTGTGTGCCAGACGAAAGGGCTTGTGCCTCCGCCTTCGGATTTCCATCAGGGAACGGAGGCACATCCGATGACTGCAGCTTCTTCATGGCGCCCTTCAGGTTGCTGGCGGACAGGTGCGCGTAGCGCTTGGTCACCTCCACCGAGCTGTGTCCCAAGAACGCGGCCACGGTGTAAATCTCCTCGCCGGACTGGATCAGGCGGCTGGCCGTGGTGTGGCGCAGGGTGTGAAGCGTCACTCCCTCAATGCCCAGCTTCAGCATCACCACCTGGAGCGCGCGCCCGGCGTTCTGGCTTGTCCAGCGTCCGTGGACCGGCGAGGCCAACATCTCCCGGGCCGAATACGACGCCCTTGGCGTCAGCGGGACCATGCGCCCCCTGCCCGACTTCGTGTCGCCGTGAGGTAGATGCACCAGCCAGTCGCCGTCGCGGTCCTGGACGAGGCGGTCCTTGGTCATCACCTCCAGTGCCTCCGTAGCCCGCATGCCCGTGTCCAGGAGGAGGATCACGAGGTGCCACAGGTAGCTGCGCTCCTTCATACCCGGGGCCGTGTTGTCCGCGAACCAACCGAGCAGGCGCTGCTCTTCCTCTTGCGTGAGGTAGCGCTCCTTCACGTTGTTCTCGGGCCACGAGGGCAGCTTCGGGACGCGGTACGCGCTGTCCTCCCGGTACGCATAGTTCAGGGCGGTGCTGATCGCGGACACATAGCGGTTCTTCGTGGCCGCCTTCATGGGCTTGGGATGCGCTGTACCCACCTGCAGGCTATCGAGGTAGTCCCTGAGACGGTCATGGGTGATCAGATCGCGGGGCCAGTGGCCGATTTCCCGCATGATCTTGCCGACGAGCTTCCGCTTCTCCGGCTCAGACTTCTGGCCGCGCCAGACGTGCTCTAGGGCGACTTTGAGGGCGTCCCCGAGGGTGCCCGTCGGGGCCGCAGAAGGGGTCATCAGGTGTTCGTTGACGATGCGCAGGGCCTCAGCTCGCGCCTCCATCTCGATGGATTTCCCTGTACTGATCCTCATCCGCTCGCCGTTATTTCCGGCAAAATGAACGTAGAACGGTCCGCCCGGGGACCGCCTCTTGAGGGTGATGTCTGTAGCGCTCATGCAAGGTTCCTTAGAAGTTTGTCCACGGCGGTCCGGCCGGCTTTCGTCAGGCGGACCAACCGGCGGCGTCCATCAGCCGGATCGAGGAAAAATTCAGCCAACCCGTGTTCCTGGCACATCAGCTTCAGGTTGCGGGAGGTGGTGCTCTGGGCCGATTCAGTGGCCTTTTCGATAGATGCCTGCTCCGCGCCTGCCTCGCCCGCCTCGGCGATCATCAGGAGCGTCAGCACTTGCCGGTTCGTAGCGTCCTGGCCCAGCAGCTCGGCGGCGGTACGAAGTAGGCGAAGCGACTTGTGCAGCGACATCGTATCCATGGTGGATATCCTTTAAGTGATGGGCAAACGGAAGGAGAAAAGCAACCGCCAACGGAAGACTACCACGGCGAAGTTAACGAATCCCGAATGTCGGGACGATTTCAGACGGTCGGCTACTTCGCCGGGGAGCAGTGTTTCGATTGCAAACATCGGGTGTTCTCAGGTGGTGAAGAGACGCAGTCTGCGCGGGTCCAGTCGCGCGGCTTGCGATTCGGTGAGGCACTCCCTGCTCATCCGTATGACGCTTCCTTCCGTACTACTCGCCACCAGAACCGAATGGTTCAGGTGCCGCGCCTACACGGGACATTAGGTACTGCAAAGCCCGTGCCACTCTGAAAAATGAATGCGGGTTGTCCCCTCCCCGCTCACTGGCGTTTGTTCCTGGGGACGAGGATGCAGGCCGCACTGGCAGCGGCCCACAGGGCGAGGATCAGGTTCGCCAGAGTCATGGCCGGGCCGCCTTCAGACTGCGGTTCATTCGCTCGACGTACGCAGCGGCGTCCTCAGGGGTTGCCTCGGTGCGCACGAGGGGCTCGTGATAGGTGTCGGGACGGTGCAGGTAGACGCGGCAGGTTCCGTAGGTGCGCAGTTCCATTAGCGCCCCTCCGCTTCAATCATCTCGGCCAGCTTGGCGTCCACTGCGGCGCGCAGCGGCGGCAAACCGGTGGCCGCGTAGGTGTTCACCCACCACATGCCCAGAGGCTCAGCGATGTCGTAGGCCCAGCAGCCGCCAGTCCAGCCCTCTGCAGTCGCGTCGATCTGCGCCCAGGTATCGCGCAGGGCCGCATCGCAAGCGCCCAGCATCTCGCCGATCAGGCCGCACTCGCCGTCGGCCACGGTCAGGTTGTCGTAGGGCTTATCCTTCAGCGCCTTCAGCGCCTGATAGGCACCGATGGTCAGATAGGCGGTGTCCAGCGGGTCGCGCTGGCGGCTCACGGATTCGTTGCTCATGGGTGTGGCTCCGATGCACAGACGCGCAGCGCCGGGCCGCCTGAGGGGCACCGGGCGGGCGCTTTGGGATGGGTAGGAAGTGGCGGCGCAGGGGCCGCGAGCGGGCCGCGTAGGGCCGCGCTCCGAAGGGTGGCGGCAGGGCCGCTAGGGCGTTACAGGAACAGCTTGGTGAAGGCCGCAGCGGCGCCGAAGAAGGCCGCACCGACGACGAACGGATACCAACGCGATTCCGCGTTGATCTTCGACGTTTCGGCGATCAGCTTGGCAATTTCGGCGTCTACCTTTTGGGCGTCCATCGACTTAGCTCGGGGTGTCATCGGGTGTCCTCAGTGTACTGCGCACTTGGCGCGTGGTGGGTGAAGTGGTTCCGTGGTGTCCGCCTCAATGCCAGGGCGTAAGGCGGACACGGCGGAATCACTGCTGGGCCGCGTAGGCGCGGTAGACGGTGGCTAGCTCGCGGTAGGAGACGGCCTGCCGGGTATGGAACGCGGCGCGGTGGGCGTGCCCTGCGGCCGCGTCCTCTGCCGCCCATGCTTCGTGTTTAGCGGCGACGGTATCCGCGTCGGTGGCGAGCTTGAGGTCTGCGTTTCTGCTCATGCGAGAGGATCAATCCGGGTGATGGTTGAGGTGTTGAGCGTCAGGCCGCGCTTCCAGCTCTCCTGATGCTCTCGGGTGATTCGCGCCTTTGCCCCGGCCTCTGTGTAAAGGCCGTCATCGTTGAGGCTGTAGAGCGGCACAGGCTCGCCCGGCATTTCGTGGTACTCGACAGTCACTGCGTATCGGCGCATCAGGTGTTCTCCAGAATCCAGCGGTGTGCGTTGATGTGGTCTGCGGCGTCGTGCATGGGGTGTCCCCGTGGTGGTCAGCGGATGCGCCCTCAGGGAAGGCGCACCGACTGGCAACCTCAGTTGTTCACAAGCAGCATTTCGGAGTAGCCCATGGCCGTGCCGATGGCGCGCAATGCGTCCTCAATCGCTCGGTGGCCGACACCGGCAATGGACTTGTGCAAGCCAATGCCCGCGCTTTGGATCGCGGCAGCAGCAGCCGACGACCGCTTGCAGTAGCCGTAGCCGCCCGCCTGCCCGTGCCCCGCGGTGTAGTAGGAGGCACCACCGCTGTACTGGCCGCCGACCCAGATAGACGCGTAGACCGTCGATGCTCCGCGAGACCTGCCCATGTAGAGCCTCAGGGTTACAGCGGTGAACATCTCGCCGACTTTGTTCCGCACTACGAGGTTGAACGTCTCGACAGTCTCTTTATCCCCGCCGAGGTTCTTTCCGTTGTCTTTGGGGGCGCTCAGGGTTGCGACTTGTTCGTTCATGGGATGCATATCCTTTAACTGATGTATTAGAGAAAACGACGGGCCACAGCGCGGCCGATGAGGTAGCCCGACAGGCAGCAGGCGGCGAATACGGGAATCATGCGTGGTAGTCCTTCAGAGCGTTGGCGAGCAGGCCCGCAGTCATCAGGTTGTCGCAGTCGGCTACCCAGGTGAAACCGATGGTGTCCTTCGGCATCACGTAGACGCTCCACACTGCGCCCTTATCCAGCGGGTCGCAGGCGAGCATTTCGCCGTCGTGATCCTCGCGGCGTGGGCCGTACTGGATCATGGTGCCGTCTGCAGCGGTCAGAAACGTGTCGTGTGCCATGCTCATTCCTCAGTAGGTGAACTCGGTGGACAGGATCGTGCCGCGCTTCACGTAGACCTCCCGGCTTACGTTGTCGCAGTCGATCAATGCGAAGCGCTTCGTACTGGGGCAGTAGTCGCCGCGCTGGTAGGTGCGGGCTTGCTCGCTGCCGTCTTTGTTGACCTTGCGGACAAACTCGCCGCGCTTGATATCCTCAACAGGCTTCATGCGGTGTTACTCCGGTGGGTTCGTTGATGCACCCTCTAGCGAAGATGCATCCCCAAGCCTTGCGGGTGGGTGGCGCTATGTTGGGAAAGAGCGGAGGGGCTGAACCCCTGTCCCGTTGGCCTCAGCGCCGCTGGTGAGAGAATCATCCCATTGCGGATGCATCTCCGTCAACGGATATTTCATAAGTGATTGATTTGTATCCTGTGCAGGATGCGTCGAGAGGCGCATTTAGGGCACTCGAATAGGCCCGCAGCCTTACTGCCCCAACACTTGCGCAGTTTTCGACAGGTGCATACCTGCCCTGTGCTGCCCCATCTCATATAGGCGCGCGTGGGCGCTCCTCAGGAACCCTCAGGCGTCCTCAGGTGCGAGCAGCAACGATGCAGCGCCCTGCCCTCAGGCATGCCCCTCAGCGATCCTCAGGCGGCCTAGCGCTGGTCCTCAGGGGCCAGCGGTCCCCGTGGCCTCAGGGATGCCGCAGGTAGGCAGTGAGTGGGCCTCAGGTGTGCGTGGGTGGCCGGGTCGAAAAAGACAGATAGGGGCGAGAGGGCGCGGGAATCCGCAGGCCCTCAGGCATCCCCATGCCCTGCCCTATGCAGCCCCTCAGGCCACCTCAGGCATGCCCCATGTGTGCCTCACAGGATGCGCTATCCAATGCACTGCCCTTGCCCATCAATCACTTACGCCGCAGGTGTGCCCGATGTGTGCCATCTAGGCCCCCGAAGGTGCCCTCAGGACGGCGGAAGGAGGCCAGGGCGAACGCGTTCCGACGCAGGGGGCCAGGGGGGATTTGGCGCAGTCCGATCTATCGATGCCCCTTCGGATTTTTCTGCAGAAACCGCTCGTTGCGCGCGCCCATTACCTGCTGCAATCTAACTAGGACACAGCGCCCCAAGGTCAACCTATGGAAAGAGACAGCATTTTTAAGGAACACCACTTCAGGGAGCTGCAACGCCGCGATAGTCTGCACAGCGGTCTGTCGCTCACCATCGGCGTCGCGACGTTGATCGTGGGAGGACTAGCCAGCCTAACGAAGGAGATACCACTGGGGAGCCAGTGGCTGACCAAGCTGCAGTTCGGCCTCGCGGGGATCACTGCGCTCACCACGCTTGCTACCATTTTCTGTATCGCACGCGCTCTAATTGGATACCGATACGCTCAGTTCGCTGATCCACGGAAACTGTTTGAGCGGAGAAAGGAGTGGTTGGAAACCCATGATGGGGACGAGAGTAAAGCGCAGGCGTCCTTCAACGAACAGGTGGATGAGCTGTATGCGTCCAATGCCGGGCACAACGGCGAAAACAACAAGACAAAAAGCACTTGGGCTGCAAGAGCCAATCGTTGTCTGCTCTTCTCCCTTTTAGGCTTCTTTCTGCTAGGGAGCATCCAGTTGCTGGGCAGCCTTGGCAAACCCAAGGAGCCGTTTCAAGTAGTCCTCAAACAACCAGGAGTCGTCATGATTCAGAAGTCTGAACCCGAGAAGCCCGCCCCGTCCCCGGAGCAGCCTGCAACCCAAGACAAGCCGGTCCCGCCCCCGCTGGAAACGATCTACTCCCAGGATGGCAAGCTGCCCAAGCCGCCTGCCGGCTACCGTTAACTCCTGACGGAGGGCCAACACGGCTCTCCTCAGGTACACTTGCCGGGCACTGCGGGATTGGCGGAATTGGTAGACGCAACGGTTTTAGGTGCCGTCGCCTTTGGCGTGAGGGTTCGACTCCCTTGTCCCGCACCACATCAGGACCACACAGGTGGACCTCAGGAGAGGCAGGGGACCGATCGCTGATCCCCTGCCCTACTCCCTCTCTGTCAGCGGTGCCTGGACCGGGCAAAGTTGCTAGTGCTCGCAGACGCGGCCTCAGCCCTCCGCGAGAAGAACCCAGCCCAACGGGCCTCGTCCAGCTTCTTCAGGTGCTCCCGCTCCAGGGCCTCAGCGTCCACCCTCAGGCTCGTCAGGAACCACCTCACGCCGTGTGCAAGCGCGTCCAGGCGGTCGTCATGGCGCAGGCACCCGCGATCCTTGGTGACCCGCGTGAGCTGATACAGCAGGCTGTACTTCTGCTCCTTCTCGTCACCCTTGCAGGCCTCGGCGTCAGCCTTGGCAGCTCGGGCATCCACGATCAGGCGGTGCTGATTGAGCACAGGTTCCAGGTCGTCGATGATCCGGCGCTCCTTCTGGCCGGTCGCTCGGACCTCCTCAAGGGTGCAGGGGTATACGCGGGACATCACCGGCTCCAGCAGCGCGGCGAACATGCCGTCACCGAAGTTGCTCTCGATGAGCACATGGTTGACCCGGTACTGCTTGGCAGTGAGAGCCAGGCCGTCCAGGCACGCCTTGTCGTAGCCGGACCGGAATCCGCCCCAGGCCTTCAGGAACAGGTTACCTTCCAGCAGATACAGCACCACCCATGCGGTCTCGTCTCCGCCCCGGCCCGAGGGGTCGATCACCAGCAGGCGCCCTTGGTATTCCTTGAAGACGTCTGAGGTGTTCATCGGGCGGTACATCCGGTCCCCGGTGAAGCCCAGGTTCGGGATGTCGTCGCCGTAGCACTGCTGCGGCCCACTGGCCCACACCAGCTTGACCGGCGCAACGTCGTTGTCGATGTCGGTAACGATCAGGTCGGAGGTCTTCAGCGGGTAGCGGTCGGCATCCGCCAGGGACGTGTCGAGCATGAACTGCAGGGCGAAGCCGGAGCGGCCGTAGGACGCCTCACGCTCCGCGAGGTCCATATCGGTGAACCGTGAGGGCTCCACTGTGCGGCCGGCGAGAGAGGGGTCACCCAGCAGCTCAGCCAACAGCTCAGGACACAGGGCCCCGTCGTACTTGTTCGGGTCGATGGGGTAGCGGACAGGCCAGATGCGGCAGGCATAGCCACGCTCACGGACCTTCTTGTAGATCGACTGCTCCGTCTGGGGTGTACCCAGGTAGATGATGTCGAAGCCCTCAGGCACCACCAGCGCGTCGTACTCCTTGATCAGCTCGGCCAGTCGCTCACGCATCGCCTCGGTCAAGGAGTTCTTCGGCACCTCGACGTCGTCGGAGATGAGGATGGTGGCGCGGCCGCCAGTAAGCTGGCCGGTGATGCCCACACAGGAGACCGAAGGGGTCACTGCGGCATCCGAAGGGCCAACATCGAAGGCCTGGGTGGCGTCTCGCTGGCTACCCTTCGCCTTCAGGAATTGGAGTTGCGGCACCTCGTGGATCAGGCGCTTGATGAAGACGGCATTCTCAATGGCCTTGTCTTCGTTGGCCGAGACGATCTTGATGCGCTCGTTCGGGTTCCTATAGAGACGCCACAGGGCGTACGCACAGGTGATCCAGGTCTTCGCCGCACCACGCCACGCCTGGATCATTCGGCGGCGTGGGCCGGTCGCCACGTACTGGGCGATGGCGTACTGACGCTTGGTCGGCGGGGGCAGCTTCAGGTGCTTCCATAGGACGAACAGGAAGACGCGGAAGTCGTCGAACATCCGACGCTCCGTCTCGCAGGTCACCCATTCTGGATAGGATTTAGATTCGCTCACGGATACATTTGCCCGCAGAGGCCCCTAGGCGCGCCTCACGGGCACGCGCAGTGGCGATTTGTACGGATATGGCGGGCCCCCCGGGGCGGCCCCTCAGGGGCTGTTCCGGGGGCCCGAAGGAAGACTCAGGACGGCCCGATCACGCTAGACTTCCCGCACCACAAGGAGCGGATATGAAGTACGTACTGGGCGGGCTGATAGCCCTGGCTGCAGCGGGGAGCGCCGAAGCATCGGCACTGGTATGCAAGGGCGTGTTCTTCACGAAGGCGGAGGGTCCGATGCAGATCGAGGTCACGATCACACTCGATGACGCGAAGACAAAGGCACGCATGCCGTCAGACGTTGGTTGGGTTGAGGGCCCCTTGGCTCTTGCCCCTGACCGCTACACAGGGAGCCTCACCTCTAAGGACGGAACAGTGCGTTTCCTTACGCTTGAACGCTACACCGGCGACATGCTCCTCGAAAACCGGGAAGCGAACCGGGTGATCTATCAAGCGAACTGCAAGGCAGCGGAAGCACGCTTCTGAGGAGCGCTGACATGACTGACTACAAGAAGTTGGCTGAAGACTTGGAGCGGCGCCAGAACGAGCGCGCAGTGAAGTACGTGTACTTCCTGCTAGCTGCGACTGGCGCGGGATTGGGCTTTGCCGTGCAAAAGCTCGACGGGCAAACATTTGATTTGCCCGGACTGCTTTGTCTAGGCGGAGCGGCATCTTGGTTGATCAGCCTCATCTTGGGATGTCTGTCACTTGAGCACGAAGTGCTGATGACAGCTGAGAGCGTTTCACTGGCTGACTACTACGGAGATACGGCGGGCACAGAAAAGGGCCCAGACCCACAGGAGGTCGCAAGGCTCCGCAATCAGTATGTTAAGCACTCGGACAAAGCGCACGGGTGCCAGCAGTGGCAAGTTCGCATGCTGATCTTAGGCGCCGTGCTTCTTGTCGCATGGCGCATGGTTGAAATGCTGCCGCCTTTGGACCCTAGTGAGGCACCCCCGCCCCCACCGCATCTTCTGGACCGAAGTCCGGCAGATGAGGCGCCATCGAGTCGTGCGCCTTCTTCGCCCGCACAGGTGACTCAATCCCGTTGTCCTTCAGGAGCTTGATGGCCTGCCCAATCAGGGCGGGCGGCACCGGTTCGTTCCGGTCGCGGTAGCCCTGAATCTCCTGCTGGATCACCTCGAAGGTGAGCGCATGCAGGGCGTCCGCCGCTTCTTCACTGGCGCGGCTCATTTCGTACCTCCTTGAGCTGCTCCTGGAACACTGCGAGGTTCTTGTTGGTCTCCGTGAGCTGCTCGCTCAGGGAGTCGATCTTGAGCAGGGTCTTCTCGTGGCGATCCAACTGAGCGTCCTGGAGGGCGTTCGTGGTCTTGCCTTCTACGAGGGTCGAGGTGGCCCACAGGGCACCAGCGGTTACGACGCCGATCAGGATCTTGGGGATCACTGCGGAGGCCGTCAGGTTCATTCGGTCTTGTCCTGGTGGAGGAAGGACACCCGAAGGTGTCCTCAGGGGTTACTTCGCCTGCGATTCACTGTTCGGCCGCTTGGCCGGACCCACGCCACCTGAGCCGCCCTGGGAGCCCTTGGACTTCGAGCGACGGCGAGCGATGGTGATGACGGCCGCGAAGGCGACCACGACGACGATTGCAATTGCGATTTCCACGATAGTTCTCCTGATTCGTGCTTAGAGCGTGTTGTAGTAGTTGTAGGAGGTGCCCGTCGTCACAGTGGCCGACAGGCCGAAAGAAACGTCAGTGACTACGCACTGGAGGCTCACAGAGCCACCGCCATTGAGAGTGCAGGTAGCGTTGACGGTCGCGCCTTGGGAGCTGGCATTGCTCAGCGAGACCCCGGTCACTCCGGAGCTGCTCAGGATGCTCCAGCTGTAGGCGTAATTGCCGGAACCGCCATTAGGGAACGCGGTGACTCCCACGGATGTAGCCACCGTGCGCGGCGTGTTGGCGTTACCGATGTTCCGTTCAAATGAGCCGCCGCTCGCGCTTGCCGAGAAGGCTGACCACACGTTTCGCCATACGCCGCCCGTGGCGACCCATACATTCCTCACGGCAGAGCCACCCACACGCATACCGCGCGGAGTCCTCCAGCTTCCACCTGAGGCAGCGTAGAGAGGCATGAGAGCTACTCTGCCGGCGACAGGGCCACGTCGTAGGTGCCGCCGATGGTGTACCGCGCCGCCTCCTCAGCGGTAACGGTGATCACCAACGTGTTCTGGCCGTACAGGCCCACACCGACAGCGGCCACTTCGACAGAGGCGAAGGTAAGCGCGTGGGTGCGGTCCTCGGGCTTGGTCAAATCGCTCACATTTGAGGCGATGGTCTTGAGCTTGAGCTTCATTACTGTTCCTTAGATTTGAATCCAGATGCGGCCGTCGGCAGCACCGGGGTCGCCCGAAGAGACAACGAGGTTTCCTGAGTGCCAGAGCTTTCGCCATGGCTGGTCGTAGCCGCCGTTGTACTTACGGCGATACCACAGGTCGTCCTCGAACCAACCATGGCTGATCTGGAAGCCCCATGTGCTATCGCTGTTAAGCGCGTTGATCATGGTTGTCCATGACCCCGTCGGCGTGTTCTGCGTTGTGCCGCCCGGGAAGTTGGCGATGTAATGACCGCCCGCCACTGCGTTAGCGTCCGTGGTGCCCATATAAACGTTCGGACCGAAGCGCAAGCCGGCCCAAGTCAGGTTCTCTCCATTCCAACCCAGTGAGTAGCCGGTGCCGAACTGAAGGAAGCCGATGCTTCCGGAGGTAGAACTGCGAAGGCCCAGGGTATGAGCAACGCCAATGTCGAGTAACGACGTGTCGTCGCCAATCGACAACTTTCCGGTGCCCTGCCCGATCTGGAGCGAGCCACCTGAGTTCGGCCCCAGGATGTATGCGTCTCCACTCATCCCTACTTTGAATACGTCACCGTTGTAACTACTCCAGACGCGATACTGATTCCCCGAGGCGTATGTGGACCATGTCTGCCCAGCATTGTCACGAGCAGCCATGTTGTAGCTGGAGCTGACGCCGGTCACGCCGACGCCGCCATCCCGCGTCGCCTTGAAGAACGGCTGCGCACCTGGGGTCGCGTCCGACAACGTCAGCGCGCCGGTCGAACAGTTGACGCCAAGCTCAAGGTAGTTCGCGTGGTTCACACCTGAGGGCCAGCTGCGGAGCATGGTCGAACCGCCCCAGGAGCCCACGAAGCCCTCACCTTGGGTCACTGGCGTGCCCGGCTGGCGGAACTCCACGAGCGGGTAGAGGTGGGAGGAGTAAATCTGACTACCGAAGCTGCCAGACCCTGCAACGGAGAGGGAGCCAGTGTTGTCGATACTGACGTCCTTGAAGTTGCCGCCCGAGTCGTACTTGCGTAGCGTCAGCAGATCGCCGGCACCGTCCCAGAGAGTTACCGCGCGGCCCTTACCAGCGGAATCGGCAAACCACAAAGTGCTATTGCCCCCACCAGCAGCTGCACGAACGGTTGCGGTGCCGCCAGCGGCGGCCAATGCACCGCGCACGGTGAAGTCACCATTGACGCCCGCGATAGGTGCGAAGTTGGCCGGGTTGAAGGTGTTGGCCTGAGCTGCGGAATTGGCAGCGGCAGTAGCGGAGCCTTTTGCATCTGCGGCACTGCCGTCTGCGGAGGCGGCACTAGAAGCGGCGGACCTCGCCGACTCTGCCGACTCCGAAACCGAATCGGCCAAGGCCTGGAGGTCGATCTTCGCCAGTTCCGCAGACGCGGCAGCATCTTGCGCGTAGGCGCGAGCGTTAGCGGCATGGGAGCCGGCCTGATCCGCATACATCTGCGAAAGATCCCTCGCGACCATAGCCGCTTGGGCGAAGTCGTTGGCAACGTCCCGCGCCAGCGAAGACTGCGTCAGAAACGTCTGCGACGCAGCCAGGGAAGACGACGCCTGCGCGGCATAATCCCTGGCCGAGTCAACCTGACCATTCACGCGAGCGCTATCTAGTGCCGGGCACGGAACGAGATAGGTCGTACCCAGATAGTCCGTCAGGGGATACGTTCCGTTACCCTCGGGACCACCCGTCGGCGTGCCTGCGAGCCACTCTTTCTGCTGCTTGGTGAACGTCTGAAAGCGCATCAGAAGCTCGGACATTTGTTGTGCGAGCTGCGCCTGCGTAGGTGCCTCTGTGGTCATTACTGCTCCGTAGATACGATGCCCACGCGCTGACTCCAGTCGCTGATGTTGATGCCGCTCACATGAGTGAATCCGGCGTCAGTCCTGGAGATGATTTGAGCGCGATACGTGATGTTCGACGCGCCAGTGTTGTCGGTGAACGTCCCCGAGCCCGCGCAATGCGACTCGGCGATGTCAGGGCCGTCGAACTCGTTGTTGATCGAGACGCCGCCGCTGAACGACCATCGAGCGCACTCGACGAAGCCGCCCCCGTTGATGCTCCGGTAGAGCGCAATGGTTGCGGCGGGGTTGACGCCATTCCACTGCATGTTGTTGCGGTTGTACGCGTTGCTTTGCTGGAAGTTGTCGAGCTGATAGGACACGACCACAGTCTTCTGCTTGCCGTTCGTCCAGAACGGACCAACGTCCACGTAGGCGGACCCGCTGGTCGATGTGGTTTGCGCCGCGTTGTAGAGCACGCCGGCCCGCAAGTTGCCGCCGAAGTAAGCAGACCCGTCCGTACCGACGTAGGTCGTCGCGTTCGTCTTCGTACACTGATTGATGGGCATGACCGGGCCGAACCATTCGATCAGGTCTCCGTACATTCCAAACCCGACGCCGAGCACTTTCATGAAAGCACCTGTGTTCAACACGATGCGCCCTGAAGAGCTATTGAGTGCCCACTCGCTCTGAATGGCGCCACCGCTAATCTTGTCCACGCTCAGGTTGCGGATGTACGCGTTGTTCATGTAAACGCCGTTAGCGTCCACAGCGAACGGAACGACGCCTGGGTAGCCCGGGGATACGATGGCGAACCTGTCTGCCAGGATGTTGAACTGCGAGGTCGCACCGTTGTTCCATAGACCGAAGCCGGCAACGTAGCCGTTCACGTCGGTCTTCAGCATGTAGTTCGCACTCAGCCCGTTGACCGTGTTCATCGTCTGCTGAATCTGCGCGCTGTTACCGTCCACCTTCGTTCCCAGCTGGGTGATCGCGAGCGCATTGGCAGAGTTGGCAGTGGTGAGCGTCGTCACCTGCTGGTCGAAGGTCGCCTTCAGGCTGCTCGCGGCCGTCTCGATGGACGACTCAAGCGAAGTGAACGCATCGGCGAGGGACTTGCCCGGCTCGACCTGGACGGTGTCCGTATTGAGCACCCAGGCCTTCCCGTCGCCGGACTTGGCGCCAATCAGCGCAAGCTGCTGGGCAATGGCCTTGTCACCGTCCACGACCTGCTTCTGCAGGTTTCGCAGGAACGTCCCGGTCTCTACACCGTCCAGTTCAGCGAACGCGTCCAGAACCTCGGCGAATCGGTTGAGCTGTAGGCGCACACCCAGAAGCGCCGCTGCAGTGTCGTCAATGCTGACGATGCGGCCTTGCAGCTCCTTCAGCTCCTCGCTTTCAAGGATCTTCTGGATGACCTTGTCGATCACAGGACCAGCTGTCGGCGCCCCGCTCTGCAGTACCAAGGCATCCAGCGTGCCGTCGATTAGGGCTTGGTAGTAGTCCTTCATCTCCTGGGTCGAGTAGAGCGACTGCAGGACGGCCATGTTCAGCTCCTCTTGAGTGAGCTGTGAGCCATTGTGGAAGGTGACCAGCGCCTCTTCAGTGGGCGTGTTCCGGATCACTTCCAGAACGCCCTTACCGGGCGCCGTGAAGAACTCGATGTTGGCTGCGTCCTTCCAGTAGTAGTCGATACCCGCCTTCTTGATGAGGCGGTTGAACGCGACGATGACGTGCCGCTGGCTGATATAGGGGAACGGAACCGAAAACTGCGAGTCGGTCGCCTCAATGGCGATGGCAATGCGTGACGTCATTGGGAGTCCAAAAGAGAAGAGGCCCCGAAGGGCCTCTTGTGGTTACTGCCAGGACCACTTGGTGGAGTCCGGGTCGTCGTCTTCGTCGGTCGTCGGCAGATCCTGAGCAATGCTCTGGAACAGCGGCGCCACCGCGAGGTGGTTACCGAACGGAATCAGCGCCTGGAGCGCCTTGAGGTCTTTCTGCTTGTACTGCCGGTCACCCCGAAGGATGGCCTGGGTGACACCTGAGGCCGCCGTGCCGATGTTGTTGACCAGCGCAACGCCCGGGACGCCTCCGATCAGGTCGGAGCTGTTGCCGGAGTTGCGGAAGTCGAACAGCGGGTTGCCGGTTGCGCGGCCGACGGTCGAGTCCGCCGCGTCGGGCAGGAGGAACATAAAGCCTGCGTTGCGCAGCGCTGCACGAGCGATCTGAGAACCGCCCATGGTGTCCTTCTGGAACTTGTCCAGCTTTGCCTGCTCGACCCCAGCGGCCTGCATGCCTTGCAGCTGCAGCTCCTGCTTGGTCCAGTACGCGGCGCCCGCCAGGATCACCTGGAGCGCGTTGCGAGTAATGGCCTCTGCGTCGCGCTCATTGAGTGAGCGCAGGAACTGCTTGCTGTAGGCGGTGATGCTGAAGCGACGGAACTGCGACAGGAACTTACCCAGGCCGGAGTGCTGCCACAGGAACGTGTCGCCGAGGTCTTCTTCCTGGATGTTCTTGCGGGCTTCCTTGTTGACGGCATACAGCAGCCGGTCGCGGGCCTCCAGATCCTTCCAGTCGGCCCAGTTCACCTTGCGGATCTTTCCGCCCAGCTCACCTTCGGCCCATTCCGTGTGCGCCTTCATCTCCTTGGCGATGCGCTTGCCCATCTCATCGTCGATGCCCAGGGCGGCCATACGCACCTTGTTGAACTCGCCGCGACCGAAGAAGTCGTCCTTGAGGCGGTGCAGGATGTTCTGCGCGGCTGCGCGTTGGGCAAAGGCGTTGAGCCCGGCCATGCCGGAACCAACGGTCACCGCACGGCCCGTCACACGAGCGCCGTGGGAAACCGCCGAGCCAGCTTTAGCCAAGGTCCGGAGACCGGCATTAGGGATCACAGCCTCGGCCGCCACGTCGTAGGACGAGAACACGGTGTTGTTCAGGTAGTCAGTGCCGATGCCCAGCCACTCTTCCTGCTCTCGCATGGTCGCGTCCTTCAGGCGGCCATCGGCGTCCCGAGCGAACATCGAAGGGAGATGCATGATGTTGCGAAAGGTGTACCGGAGGTTGCCCCAGGCCAGCAGCGACGCGAGGTCTGGCACGTTTGCGAGACCAGCGTTCTCCATCTGGGTCGCATAGGTCAGGTCGCGCGTGGTGCGCATCATCTCCTGCCAGAAGCCAGCCTCTTCCAACGGACGGCCGGCCACGATGTCGTAGGCGGCTTGGCCCTTCTTCAGGATGGTATCCCGGTCAGGGTGCCCTTCCAGGGCGTTGGTCACGGCCTTCACTCGGTCGATCCAATCAGCGTTGCTCTTGATGCCGATCTTCGCCAGCGCCGTGTTGCCCGTCATGGTTCGCGTGTAGCGCCCCAGGAGCGTCTCCACGTTACTGTCGAGGAGGTCACTGATGGAGACCCTTACGGTCGAACCATCGTTGGCTACGCTGTCGCGCAGCTCCATGCTGAAGCTCTCATCGAACTTCGCCCGCCGCTTTGCGTTCCGGAACCCACCCTCGCCCGTGCCCGTCTCCTTCCCGGTCTTCGCCTTGGCGAACTTGGCGACCACCTCTTCCAGCTCGTCGCCGTCGATGCCAGCCTCCTTCAGGAACGACCGGAGGTACGCGATGTCGTCGAAGGTCATGCCTGCCAGGATGCCCGGGTCATTACCCACTCGCAGCTCTCGCATCCTTTGGATGTAGTGCGCGCCGAGCCTGTCGGCGATCTTCTCGTCCAGCTCGGGATTGACCTCCCGCATGCCGTGGCTGATCAGCTTCGCGAGCTGGTCGGTGCCGTGCTTCAGCTCCAGGTCGTGGAACCGGTGGAAGTCGAAGATGCGCGGCAGATACCTGTCGTTGACCTCGACCGAGTCGAAGCCCTGGACTCCGGCGTCTTTCGCCTCCTTCAGCATATCCGCGAACAGCTTGCGGACACGGCCGGCCATCGCTTCGACTGCAGGCGACTCTACCTCCCCGCCCCGGATGTGCAGACCCACGTCCGTCATAAACTTGGCGCGGACGCCTCGGTCGTAGTAGCGCCAGGACGGAATGCCCTGCTCCTTCAGCCAGGGGCCGTAGTGAGCCTTGACGGCAGTGTTGAAGTGGCCCACGAAGCGCTTCGTCAGCAGGGAGGCAATTTCGCTCGCACCGCGATCAACGGCGGTGCCGTCTACGTGACCGAACTCGTTGCCCACAAGGCGCCCGAAGTTGTCCCGGACGGCCTCCACTTCGCTACCACGCAGGACACCACTGAAGGTGCCCTTGTTGGCAAGGCGGAGTGCCCCGGCCATCTTCATCTGCGGTAGCTTCTCGCCGGAGCCGACTGCGGTCGGGAACATCTCGTCGGAGTAGCCGAGCACCTTCGCAGCGGACAGGGTGTCCTTACCGAACGATGCCTGCCCCGCGATCACCGCGTCCGTGTTCGCCTTGGCGGCATCGAACTCCTCCAGGCGGTCCAGCTTTTCGCGCATCGGGGCAACCTGCCGGTTCTCCTCACGAAGGCCTTCACGCCGCGCATGGAGACCCAGTGCCTCCCGAAGCGCCTCGCGGTCGGCCTCTTGGGCGCGGATGCGCTTGGCCTCCCCGCGTGCCACGACGGCCCCCTGATGCATCTTGAGGGAGGCCTCACGATCTGCCTTAGTCTTCTCGGTGGTGCGCCGCAGGGCGTCGTACTTGCCCTGCAGGTCGGCCAGCTTGGCCTTGAGGGGGGCGGTCTGCTCGGCAATCTGCCGATCAACGACGCCTGCCCGGAGCTTCGAGTATTGCTTGCTCTCGGCGACGTCGTTGCCCAGCTTCAGGCGGTCCTCTGCGAGCATTCGCTCAAGAGCACCCTCGCGGCCCTCTGCCAGCGCCTGCACTTTCGCCTGCAGGGCGTTCAGCTCAGCACGGGCCTGCCCCAAGGGGGTGCCGTGGTTGTCCCGCAGCGACGCCGCGTCGCGGTCCAGGGCACGTTCGAGTGCGCGGGCCTCGCCGTTCTTCAGCGCGGTTCCGGCCTCGAAGTCCAGTGCGGTCAGCCGGCCTTCGTCGGCGAGGTACTCACGCATGCGTACGTCAGCACCGTCGGCGTCGAAGTCGGCCAGGGCGCTGGCGCGGTACTGCTCGGCCGTGCCCAGGCCGGTGCGACGGATCATCGTGTCGATGTCCACGCCACCCTTCCGTGCTCGCTCCGTCCAGTTCGTTACGACCTCACCCTTCGTCTTCCCCTTGAGGTAGGGATTGGCGTCGAGCACGCCCTTAGGCAGCAGGTCTTCCATCAGTGCATCGGCTTCAGCCTTCGCGAACTTGATGGCGCGCTGCGGCCCAAAGTGGTGCGCGGCGTACAGGTTGAACACGTTAACCGGGACGCCAGCCTTCTCCAGCGCTGCGCTGTTCTGGCTGTCCAGGAAGTTCGCCATCTCGGCGGACTTGGCCGGATCAGTGCGAAGCTTCAGCAGGTCTTCTTCCGATAGGCCATCAGCCCACGCGGGCTTGGCCTGGGCGACCACCGATTTCCACGTCTTGGCGATGAACTGATCAGCGCCAGTTGCGCTCGACGTCGAAGAAGCTGCGTCGGCTCGCCCACCTGATTCGAGCGTACGGCGGAAGTCGGCGTAGTTGGCGATGTCGCCGTTGTGGCTGGTCAGGAAGTCGGCAGTGCGCCCATCCACCACGCCCGACGCCATCCGCGCCGCAGCTTCACCACCGGCAAGGGAGGCGACGATTGCGCCGCGCTGCTCGACGATGGATTCAGCCAGCTGATGCAGCTTGAGCTGATTGCTTGCCTCGGCGGAAAGTTGGGCGAGCTTGCCCACCTCGGCGCGCGTATGGACGCCGCTGATGGCGCCATGCAACGCCATACCTGCGAACGCAGCAATCGCCACGTCGGTGCCGTCTTTGGTCACATCGCCCTGCTGTAACGCGGACTGGATGAGCGCGTTCTCGACACCACTGCCCGCGAGACCTGCGATGTAGCGCGTGGCTGTGCCAGCCTTGGCGGCATCGACGGCAGCGAGCGCAGTCTTCGCTGTTGCAACAGAGTCCACGATCTTCACCGCGTCACCGAGCTGCGCCACCTTCGTAGCGTAACCGGCGCCGCCTGTGCTCATTCCGATCAGCAGCATTCCCGGGTCTACAACGCCCATGCCCATGCGGCCGGCGATGCCCCAACCGCCGTAGGCGGCCAGCTCTTCCTCGTTCTTCATCTGGCGATGAGCCTCGTCCGCCAGGAAGTACAACTTCTCTCGGCTGGAGGCTTGGTAAGCCAGTTCTTCCTTCGCGCTGTCGGGCAAGCCTGCGGTGAGCTGATTCCACTCCGCCTTCGGCACGGAATGCTCGACGCTGAACGTCTCGTCCTCCGGCATCTGGCTCACAACCGCCCAGCGCGCTGCGGAGTTGCCCATTGAGTCGGTGTCGCGCCACAGCGCCAGGAAGCCCCGCTTGTCGGGGTCATCCTGGGCCACGGGTGCCTTAGGGGCTACCAGGGTCGGCGCTACAGTCGCGATGCCATCTTCTTGCTGGGCCGATTGCAGGTCGGCGATCTGTGCGTCTTTGGTTGCCATGAGGTTCTCGTTACTGGAGCATCTTGGTTGCGAAGGGGTTGTCGGGTGAATAGATTTCGTTCATGCGCTGGCGGTATGCCTGCCCCTGACGACTCTTCTTCACCACTTCGTCGTAGTTGTCGCCGTGCGCCTTTCGGTATGCCTCGGTGAGCTTCGACAGGCTGAGGACCGGCCCGAAGGGGACACCGTGGGCATCCACGGTCATCACCGTCGCGTCCTGGCCGTTGGCCGGGGGCATGAAGCGAAGAGTGGCGCCCTTAGGATTGACGCCTGCAGCCTTGGCGAGTTCTTCGGCCTTCGGAGCTGCCCATTCGATGGTGGCTTTGAGGGTCTGCGGGTCGCCGCTGGTCGTTGGCACTAGGATGTTCTGGCCGTTGATCCGAATCGCTTGGTTCGTCGCCTTGAAGCGATCGGTCGCCTTCTGCACTGCGGCGTCCGGCGAATCCCCCATGCCGACGAACACGTTGGCGATCTGCTTGATCTTGGACTGCGCGTACAGGCGGGAGGGCCCTGCCATTGAATCGAGACCCTGATCGAACCACTTGCCCTGCGTGTCGAAGCTCGCTGAGGCCACCTTCTTGTCGATCTGGGAGCGGGCTTCAACTTGAGAGGCACGGAAGGTCGGATCGTTGTACCGCGCGATGTTCCGCGCGATGTCCTCATCCTTCACCCCCATATCCTTCTGCCCAAGCGCGGCTTCATACACGGCAGCTTGGGTGTCGTCCGGAAGGTAGCTCGCGGTCTGGCCTTGGGCCTTCACTGCGCGGTACGCGTCCAGGCGCTTGATGACCGTGTTGCCGTCCGACAGGTCGATGTTGTTCAGCGCGCCCTTCAACGCCGGGAAGGCGGTCCGGGTTGCCTTCGACAGCGCCAGCGCCTGGGCCATCGCCTGAGGGCTCTGCATGATCTGCGGGCCCGACAGTTCAGTGCCCTGGCCGATGGTCGCAGACATCACCTCGGTCATCCGACGGCCATTCCACTCGTCAGCCTCAGAGGCCGTCTTGGGGCCGTCCGTGACGCCGATGATGTCGTGGAACGATTGGACACCGAAGGACGACAGGAGGCTCTTCTCGGTATCCCACTTCAGCGCCTTCTCGTGCAGCGCCTTACGTGCGGTCTCGGACCGATTCACTAGGCCCCAGGCACCCTCAGCGGACATCTGGCCGGACGTGACGAACGGCTTGAGTTCCGCGAAAGCGATGGGCAAGCCCTTGTCGATGCGATCCTCGAACGGCGCCAGCGCCTGGGTGAACTCCCACTCCTTCTGCGGCTTGGCGATCTTGGCCTGATACTGAGCGATTCGGTCCTTCGCGAGGTTCAGGCGGGCCTGGGCCTTCACTGAGTTGATCGGGGACGCCACTGTGACGCCGTCGTCGTTGACGTAGGTCTTCGGCAACAGCTCCAGTACCGTCAGGTCATTCCGCTCCTCGGCGATCTGGGCCAGCCGGTCCACACCGACTTCCCACGCCTGCGTACGACCTCCTGGGAACACGCCTGCGGCCTGCGCGATGGCGTCCGGGAGGCTGATAGGGCCACCGTCCACGGCGGCGCCGATCTGGGCGCTGAGGGCGTCTGCCGCTTCAGCCTGATGCTGACCAACCAGGGACTGACCCCGGGTTCCGGCGATCTGACTGTAGTAGTCCCGAATCAGGGGCGCCGCAGCGCGTCGCGCGATGGGATCGGAGGCGACGATGGGGCCGGTGTGGGATTGAATGATCCCATCCACCTTGAGCATCTGCTCGTCGAGCGGGAGGGTCTTATCGACCGTCTCCTCGATTTCCTGCAGGGCGTCCTGAAGGGCGGCCTGGGTCTGCGTCACAGCAGCAGCGTGGGTAACGCCGTCCGCGTAGGCGCGATGCTTCTGCTCCAGCGCGTCGTCAACATGGTCGGTCTGCCGGTCGGCAACGCCCTGCGCCTTCCAAGCGGCAGCGTTTGCTTCTTCCTGTTGCTTCGCCACTCCGGCAATCTGTCCACCGAGCAGGAGGACATTCTTCAGGCTCGCCCAGTTGTCCGGGGCGTTATTGCGCGGGGCGACGATTTGCGCCGTGACCTCAAGGCCCGGCGCGCTGGTGACTTGCGGGTTGGAACCGGCTCGCTGACGCGATGCCGTTACGGTTTCGCGGGGCATAGAGATTCCTTAGGTGCCCGGAGGCTTCTGTGCGAACGAGCCACCAGCGGAGGCGTAGGTGCTTGCACCGGCCTGAGCGGCGTCCATCGCGATGTTCAGGCCGGACTTGAAGTTGAGCTGAGACAGGGAGACGTTCAGCGAAGTGCTGTTCGACTCGATGCTGTTCTTCAGGTTCTTGGACTGCAGACCTTGGGCTTCATCAAGCTGCGCGTCGAACGCGTTGAGCTGTGCCAGGAACGATCCCGAGCCGAGGTTGATACCCGCACCGCCAGCGTTCGCGCGAGCCGAAGCCCGGGCTGCTCTGACCTGCTTGGCACGGACATTCATCTCAGCACTGGCCTGATCAGCAAGCTGGTCAGCGCGCTTGCTTGCCTGCTCCCTCAGGAGGTCGGCCTGCTTCTGGGCCTTCTTGTTCTGCTCGATACCGGACGCCACGGCGGCTGCAGCGGATGCTGCGGCCATCGCCCAGGCGACGGCGGGGGCTACAACTACGCACATGGGAGGATTCTCGTGAAGCGAACAAACGGCACGCCGTGCGGCCCGAACGGCTCCGGCTCGTCGAAGACGAAGCCCATGCGTTCGAGCCACTTCAGGCAGACGTAGTTGTCCGGGAGGATGTAGTTCTCCAGGACCGGGTACATGCTGTTGAACTCGTCAACAAACTGCGTGCCGAAAGAGAACATGAAGTCCTTCTCAGTCACCAGCTCATCCGTGGCGAGCATCCAGGTGCAGCCGATTTCTGGGATGTCGGTGGGGGCGACGCCGAAGATCGCGACCACGCGACCCTCGTTCGTCCAGGTGTAGCACTTGTCGCTCGCCGCCACCGAGGTCTCCACGACGGAGGTCATGGACGCATCGGTCAATGCCACAATCTCGCGGCGATCCTGATCACGCAGGTTGCGGGCCAGCAGCGCGGCGTCAGAGGCGACGGTGGGGCGAACGATGTTCATCGGAACTGTGCTCTCTTTTGCCAGAACAGCTCGACCTCAGCGCTCGTGAAGAACGCACCGAGGTGGCTGTCGTTGGCGATGGTGATGGTTGCGTCTTCAGCGGAGCCGTACACCTGGAAGGAGTACACGCCGTCACTGAAGGATGGGGAGCCGACAAGCAAATCAGCGTTGCCGATGGTCTTGCCTGTGAACTGCGCCAGCAGATGGGGAACAACAGGCTGCACGTCCGGCGCAGTCCCATAGGGCGCCACCTCTGTGCGGAAGTAGCCAGCGCGGGTGTAGGCCAGGGAGACCGTTCGGATCTGCAGTCGGCCAGAAAGGTCTGGCGCACCCTGCGAGTTCTTCTGATACCAGCGCGAGAAGGTCCAGCGTGCGTCGTACTGCACGCCCACGAACGACTTCCCGTAGGTCACATTGCCGGGGACAAGGATCGTCCAGTCGTTGAGCCATACGTACGTTTTGGGATCGACGAGCCCGCCTGCACCTGAAGGTGCCTGTGGTCCCCTGACGATCTGCCACAGGTTGTGCTCAGATGCGGGCACCTGGAACGGCAGATCGAACAGGGTGTAGTCGCCGTTCGCGTTGTAGCTGCCCTGTAGGGACATACGGCGATCCAGGTGGACTTGGAAGCCCATGCCCGGCGCATTTGCCGTGGCCGAGAGGTTGATCTGCTCCAGGAACGTACCTCCAGGGCGCGCAATGACGAGCCAGAGGACGCCGTTGATGCACTGGCAGGCGAGCACGCGGGTGCCCTGAGGGAACTCCCAATGGCCCCACGCGGACTGCGCGAGCTTGTCGCCTTCCCAGTAGAACTTGTAGTGGTAGACGCGGTTCGGCGCACCGTCGGTGATCAGGAAGACGGCGTCCAGGTCCGAGCTGACGGCCAGCCCCCGAATGCCCTGAGGAACGTAGCGCGGCACATGGCCGGTCACATCGTCTGCGTCGGTGCTGTTTGTACCGTCCTGTCGAACGTAGTACTGGAGTAGCTTGGCCCAGCCCCCCTCTTCCGAGGTGAAGTAGACGTCGCTGCCGAGCGGCGCGGGCGGGACGCTGCTCGACGCCGGGTACTGCGTGACCGGAGTCAGCGAGCAGCCGTTTGGCGTGAACGCACCGTTGTTGCCCTTCTCCATGCGGAACTGGACTTGGTCCGAGAACAGCATGATCGAGCCCAGCATCGGCAACGCGTGGAGCATCTTGGTGACCTTGGTCTCCGATGCCTGGATGTCAATGACGTCATCGTCGAGCTGCTGCGTGACCGTCATACGCCAGAACATGCCGAAGTCCCCCGCCCGGCTAAGAACGGTGCTCTCGTCGCAGAGGAACCCAAGCCGATTCTCGACAAACAGCACGTCGTTGATCGTGCGGCCAAGAAACGACGGGCCGGGATTGGTGACTGCGTCGCCCGCGCGACGGGGGCCCCATGCGAACGGCGCGACCTCGAACACACCGTCCGACTGGCGAACAAGCGCCCACGGCATGGTGTACGGGTCGATGGTGTTGTTGCCGTTAGGATCAGTGACCTCGATCCAGGTGCCCTGCGTGCGGCGCACGAAGTAGCCAGCGAAGCCGCTGTCTGAGGTAGCCACGACGCGGTAGGTCTGACCTTCGGACGCGGCCTTCGGCAGATCCTGGAACGTCTGAACGTTACCCATGAACGTGCCGACTGAGGGGTTCGGGGCGTAGGAGCCGTATGAAGCACCTGGGGCGGCGGTCTGGCGATTTGGATCGTAGTAGTTGTACTGCGAGGTGGCGCGGTCGCTGTCCTTGACGCCCTGCTTGACGACCACAGACTTGTTCACGATGAACGTGTAGTCAGCAACGGTCACAGCAGCGAAGGTGTCGCGTGCAGTGGCACCTGCTGGGATCGTCAGGTAGGCCTTGCCGTACGGGAAGTTGACCGCACGAGGCTTGCCTTCCATATCGAAGCACAGCACCTGGGCGGCGCTCGTGATCACGACGACGTACCGTTCGCGGACGTCGCGATTGATGATGTGGATGAAAGCGTCCTGCAGGTTGTCGCCGGACAGTAGCGCGGCGAACTCCGTCGGAGCGCGCTTGCCCACACCATCCACGATGGTTGCCCAGCAGTTGGTCATTTCTTGAAGCTGAATCTCGCTTCGCAGTGTGTCCGGCTGCTGCGAAACGCCGCCGTACAGCGCGGGGATCGACTTAGAGGTGAGCATGCTAGCTCCGGCTGAAGATGCGGTTGGACGTGGCGCCAGAGGTGAACCAATTCGGCTTCTTCCCGCGCAGGTTGTTGCGATCCATCTCGACCGACGCTTCCGCTTCCATCTCCTTGGTGAACTGATAGAGGATCGGAGAGCCGACGATGTTCGACTGGAAGACGCGACCGGCGCGGGCTTCGATGTAGCGGCGGGCGACTTGGGGAAGCTCTGAGTACGCGAGGAACAGGTTCAGGGTCGCCGTCGGGGGCGACTTAAGGACGAACGTCCGGTTGACGGTGTCGTAGAGCTTTCCTGCGCGCTCCACCAACGTGGTGTCGTCGGGCAGGGTCTCCATCGCGTTGGCCGGAAGGACACACATACGGTTGACGTCTAGAGGCAGCGGGTAGGCGGTTTCGGTGTTGAACCACCAGCCCTTCGACTGCACCTCGCGGGAGGTGTTGTGCAGCGTGAGCTGCGCGATGCTGACGTCCTTGACGCCGGGCACCGCAAGCGAATTCACAGGTGACTGCCCAATCGACATCAGGAGGTTGTTCACGCTGTCCAGTTCGGTCAGCGGGACGAAGTTCAGAGGAGGCAGTGACATGGGAACTCCAGAAAGAAAAAAGGCCCCCACCCCGGTGAGGGTGAGGGCCGATTCGGCTGTGCTTACTTGCCCTTCAGGGCAACGGCGCACTTGTTGCGCAGCGAGTCACCGCCTGCACACATTTCCGCGATCAGCAGGGTGGCGCGACGACGCGCGTCCCAGTAGGTCTCGGTGTTCAGATCCAGGACGTGCAGCATCGCGGCGGCGTCCTCGGTGAACACGAGGCCACGGACCTTGGTCAGGTCGCCCTGATACTTCGCGGCGATGGTGGCCGGCAGGCGGCGGACATCGGTCGGGTGACCGACCAAGCCATCGGCATTGGTGCTCGCGTTGTACGGGGTGACATCGCGGCCGAACATGAAGTTGTTCGACTTGTGGATCTGGATGTCGCTGATGGTGCGCAGGACGGTGGACGCGGTGGAACCCTGACCGCCGAAGTCGCGGTTGATGTTCTTGTCCGAGTTCGCGATCAGCGACCACTGCAGCGGCAGCAGCACCGAGTGCAGCACGTTGGTATCGACGTCCTTCTGCTCCAGGGCCAGCTTGGCGGCGTTCAGCGAGTCGATCAGGTCGCTGCCCGAGGTCATGAAGTCCTGGGAGGCCGACTCGGTGATGGTGGTGCCACCGCCGTCGCCCGGGAACAGCTCGCCGCCCTGCGATGCCTTGAACACCAGCATCTGGGCCATGACGTCGTAGATGCGCGCGATGGCTGCGCCCTGGGCCTTGGCGTACGGACCGCGCAGGTCGTAGTGCAGAAGCATCTCGTCGATGCGGTCCACGTAGATGTCGTGGATCAGCAGGCCGTCAGCTTCGATGGTCACTTCGTTCTTCAGCACGTCCTTGCCGGTCAGCTCGGTGCCCGGCACCATCAGATCGGCGAAGGCCTTGAAGAAGGCCGGGAACTGGGCGGTCTTGCCACCCGAGATGGAACGGTTGCGGATCAAGCCGTTCATCACGACGTTGGAGTTGAAGGCCTCCAGCACCTCGCCACCGTACTGGACGAGACGCAGGGCGTCGGTGTCACCCGCGCCGCCCTTCTGGGCGCCGTAGGAAATTGCAGCGTTGGTCATGTTGTTTTTCCGAAAGGGGTATAGGTTGTGAAGCAGTCGGCCCGGCGCGCCTTAGCGGCGTACACGCAGCTGCGTCCCGCAGTTGTCCACCGTGGCGGGCTGCAAGCTGTAGAAGGTGTTTGCGCTATGAGCGCGCTGTAGGCATTGGCGATGGAATCGCCGTGGTACACGTCAAGCGGTCCCTAGGTGAGCCTCGGGACGACGGCAGGACTTATCGGCGGCTGACGCTCACGCCCAGCTGCACGCCGTTCTGCAGGGCTGCCTGCAGCTTCTTCTCGACGCTGGCGCGGAACGCCGGGTCGGTCTTGTACTCAGGCTTTCGGATGTCGGCCAGCCACTCGGACTTGGTCGTGTAGCCACCCGGGACGGTGTTTGCGGATTCGCCCATGACCATTCGGCCTTCGGTGCCCATAGCTTCGTTGTACCTGTTCTGGAGGGTGCGCACTGCTTCGAGCGCGGCGTTCTTGTCGGGGCCGAAGATGGCGGCGTTGTACGCCTCCGCTTCTTCGACCGTGTACGAACCGGCGACCGCCCAGTCGAGCAACGCCCGGTACTGATCTGGACCACCAACTTCACTGGCGACCTGCAGCGTTCGCAGCTCGAACATTGCGTTCTGGCCCGCGACGTGCGCATCCACGGCCGCGCGCGGCACGCCGGCAGCTTCGAGCAGGCCGTAGGTTTCCTCGGAGATGGCGCCCGCCTGGGCAAGCTCCTCGGACGCGCGGTCGGCGGCGGCCTTGTAGGCCTCCTGGTTCGTCACGCTCGCTGGAGCTTCGATGGGCGGTGGCGCATCCACAGGCGTCGGCGCCTCGGACAGCCTGCGCTCGGCCTCGGCATAGGAGGCCAACAGGGCCTCGGTGTTCACCGAGCCGGTCTCGGCGTTCCAGAATTTCTCCGGTACGTTCTCTGGCCGGGCGGCAGGAGCCACTGCAGCGGGGGCGCCCCCTTCACTGCCGGGGACGACTTCGGGTACGGGATCAGGCATGTTCTCTCTCGGTTATTGCTGGGCCATCTGGCCGAGCTGTGATGGGTCGATGTCACCCCGTGCAACGCCCTGGGCCATCGGGCCTGCGGCCTTGTCGATCAGGTTGGAGGCCATGGCCTGCTGCTGCGCAGCCGCCTGCTCCTGCTTGATCTGCTCGGGGGACTTGAGGATTTCCGTAAGGTTCGTCACGCCCCAACCGGTGCCGAGGCGCTGTGCCAGGACCGGCGCATTGAGCAACGGCAATGCGTACTGCGGCGTCAGCATCTGGAAGACGTCCGCAACGAAGCCACGAAGCTGGTTGAGCTGATGATTCCGGCCGAGGGCCTGGAAGCCGGTCACGATGACGGGCGTCACTGAGCCCTTAGGGAGCTGCGGGATGAGCCGCCCCTTCTCCAGGATGTGAATCGTCCGGTTCACCCACGGGAGCTGAAGGTCTTGCGACTGGACGGTGTAGATACCGCCGACGACATCTTCCAGTTCCTGAGCGGTCTGGCGGATTTCCTCGGCAGTGACGCGCTCGGCATTGCGGGTCGTACCCGACTGCAGCAGGAAGGCCTGCGAGAGGCGCTGCTCCAGGGACTCGCCCGTCTTCTGGGCCACCTGGAAGTCTGCATACTTCTCTAGCTGCAGGACGTCGATGTCGGCCTTGCTGCCCGCCACACAGTCGCCGGACTCGGCGTTCGTGATGTCCTCGATTCGGGTCGAGGACGACGGATGTTTCAGGAAGACGATCTTGGCGGCCACGGCGGCGAACCGCACGATTGCCTCACAGATGCCGTCGTAGGAGATGAGGTCACCCAGCAGCTCCTCGATATGGCCTCGGCCGTAGTGCGAACTTGGCACCGCCTTCCAGCGGCCGACGATCCACGGGGCCTTGTCGGCGGGAACTGTCGAGCGCGAGCCCGGGACTTCGATGTCGTTGATTTCCTGCCAGTACACGCACTTTCCAGCGCGCCACTGGACGGCGGTATACATCTCGACGTCTTCGTTCGAGGCCGGGTCCAAGTCGCATGCAGTGACGACCTCTAGTGGCAAGCCTGCCGGAGAGACCTTCTCCAGGATCGCGAGGTCGAGCATTGCACCCGACGGTGTGCGACGGGCCCGGAATTGATCCAAGGTATACATCCGCACGTTCTGCATATCCGGATAGAAGAGGACGGCATTGCCGGCCACGATCAGATGCAGGAAGTATTCGTAGAGGATCGGGCGCTGAGGCGAAGCCTCGACCTGATCCATGATGTCGCTCTCTCGCTGCGCGAGAGCGGCCTCGACCTCAGACGTGTCTTCAGTCCCGGCACCTTGGCGCGCGATCTTCGAGAGCGTGTACCGGAACGGCGCGCTACCGGGCGGGAACAAGGCCATCAGCATCTTGGATGCGAGGTTGTTGACGCCGCGCGAGCCGAGGGACTGATACGGGTTCGTGAGGGTGCTGGAGTCATTGCTGCCTTCCGGGGGAAGGAGCGACGGAATGGTGAGCGCAGAGGCCGTGCGGGCGCGGGTCAGCGGCGCAGAGTGCGCCGACGAGTTCGCGTTCCAGAGGCCCTTCGCCGACACCACCGGTTGCTTGGAGGCATCGGTCATGGTGGGCTCATCTCAGTTGGGTTTGCACGTTCCGCCAGGGGGACCCACCGCCAGTTCGCATACCGAGGCCGCTGGGCGGCGTGGGCGAAGGCATAGGCGTTTCGACTGGGGTCGCTACGACAGGTAGGCGTACGGTGGGCTTCTGCCCACTGCCTAGGTCCATGCGCAACGCGTTGCGGGTGATGCCTTCGGACGAAGCTGCGCCGTCCAGCCAGACGTTCGACAGGTACTGGACGACCTTCTCCTCTTCCTTCTCCGTCTTCGGAGCGTTGGGGAAGAGGTTGAGGGGGTCCGAGAGCTTGTCTACGGTCTTCTGGCCGAGCACCTTGTTGAGGCCCGGGTGCGTGATCTTGCCCAGCGTGCCCTTCGTTACGTTGCACATCAGGGCGACCTCTCGCGACGTGAGGAGTCCGCAAGGGACTTGAGGTGACCGATCAGGCGCGCGGCGCCGAGCTTCATCCAGACCTCTCGGTCCGTGTCGGCGGCAATGGGCGTGATCGGGTAGGTCTCTTCGAGGAGCTTCACGAGCCCCTCGGCGTGCAGCGCTGTGGCCTCAGCCCAGCGTTCGTTCTGAGTAGCCATGCGGAGTTCTCGAAAAAAATAGCCCCACCAGCTCCGGGAGAGAATCGGAGTGGTGAGGCTATTGGCGATCTGAGGCGGCTTGCCTCTGATCAGTCGGATGGTCGCCCTGCTTATCCGCTGCCTGGTCTAGGACTCTGGCTTGGAACCGCAGGGCGGTGGAACTTAGGGGAGGCACCTGGACGCTATCGCGCCGCTTACGGTGCCCCCAATATGGCTGGCAAGGCAGGACTTGAACCTGCAACTGGCGGCTTAACGGGCCGCTGCTCTACCAATTGAGCTACTCGCCAATGTTGCCGACGCTGCGTGTCCTTTTACGGCGGGACACTTCACCCCGCCGGTTCTTGGGGTTACAGCGAAGATGGTCGCCCTATTGTCGGACCTCTCACGGTCCTATCGTCGGGCGGTAATAGGGCCGCGTGAGGGGACTCGAACCCCCGACCCCGGACTCATCTATGTCCGGCGCTCTCGCCACTGAGCTACACGCAGCATTGTGGCCCCCGCACCTTGAGCAGGGGGCCGGAGCACCTAAGTAACCTTAGGTTGCTCTGTAAGGACTATCTGTCCCTCTTGGGTGCGCCACAATCAAAATGGCGGCGTCCAGAGGCGGACCCGCTTGTTCGGGAAGTCCCAGTCGTTGGCGCGCAGGATGCGGGCACACCGGGCTTGAACAATCGCGTCCTTCTCCGTCAAGCCCTTCTTGGCGTAGGCGGCCTTGACCAGCTCCCACATCTCCCTGGCTGTCTTGCACTCCTCCAGCCCGGTCACGAAGGGGGACTTCTCGCCGATCCCCGGGGCACCGGGGTAGCCGTCGGTCGAGTCTCCGATCATGGTCTGGCGCATGAAGTAGCGGTCGGCCATGACCTCGGTGATCGTCCGGACCTCGCGGTCCTTCTTTGGGTTGAACAGCAGGCCGGGGATGGTCTGCATATCCTTGTCGTCGGAGACGATCACCTTTCGGCCCGGGATCAGGGTCTTGTGGGTGGACAGGATGCCCATGCAGTCGTCAGCCTCCAGGCCGGGACGCTGGTAGGTCTCGTAGTTGCGCCCCAGGTAGTCCTTGATGGCGCGGAGGGTGCTCGGCTTGCGCAGGTTCTTCCGGTTGCCCTTGTAGTCCGGGTAGACCCCGTACCGAAAGTTCTCGGTGTCGGTCAGGCAGACGATCAACCGCGTCGCCTTGAGCTTGTTGGCGACCGCTTCGATGTCGGCCTTGGCCTTGCGCATGCCCTCCTCCAGGTTCTCGGAGACGGAGGGCTCTTGGTCAACGCCGTTGAAGTAGAAGACTTTCTCGGTGGCAGACGAAGCTGCGAACGCGAAGATGTCTGCGTCGAGCAGCAGGGTAGTCATTCCAGAGCACTCCGTACATCATCAGACAGGCACTCCTCCGGAACCTTCACGAGCTGGTCGAACGACGGTCGGCCGTTCATCTTCGACCACCCCCTGCCCCAGCTGCCGTCAGCACGCCGCACGCAGCCCCTGCTGACGACGTGCAGCTTCCCATCGGCTCGGACCTTGCCGGCGCGCATACCGACGCTGCGGTTCTGCAGCGCGGCGTACACGAAGGCGTCACCCGGGCGCAGCTCGTTGCCCATCATGTCGCGAAGGGTGGTTGAATCGGTTGACATCAGGATTCCTTTGGATGTCGTTTGAGCCACGCCGCGAGGTCGGTCTCGTACTGCTGGTAGCGGCGCACGTAGTCCGGTCCGTCACCGGCCGGGTACTCGTGTTGGTCACAAACATAGTTGGAAGAAGGAACGAACACCGGGTATCCGTTGCCGTCGATAGCAACGTAGGAGGTGTCCTCCTCGTGCCCGGCAAGGCATTCGCCGTAGTCCATGAAGAATGGCGGCGTGGGCTTCCAGTCATGGCGGCACGCTGCGATGACAAGCACCACAAGCAGACCAGTGAGGGCGGCGATCAGGAGGCTGCGCTTCACCACTCCACCCCCAGCTCCCGCAAGATGTCGCGAGCCATCTCCACTTCGCCGTCCAACAGGCCGTGCTCGTATGCGCCGTCCAGGTTTCCACCAGCGAAGTCATCGATGCAGACGTCGTCATCTTCTTCCTGGCGGTCACGGATCGTGACGCGGCGGGCAAGCGCCTTGAGGCGCTCGATTGCATCAGCGGTCAGCTCGTTCACGGGTCCATCCCCAGGTCTTGGATGACACCCACGAGGAAGCCGATAGCGGTTCCCACGACGAACCCCACAGCCAGCCAGATCACTGGCCGGCTCCGTGCAGCTCGCGCCATTTGCGCACGACCGCTGCCTCTGCCTTGGACATACTGCCGTCGGCCCAGATGGCGCGAGACAACTCGTCCCAGCTCATTTCCATCAGACCGGAGACATCCGGGGCCGGGGTGTTGGCGCGCTCATGGGCGGACAGCAGGTTCCATGCTGCCAGGGCGCCGAAGGCGTACCAGCCAGCGTTGCTCTGGACGAACGAGGGGCGCGGGGCCGGATTGCTGTAGTAGCTGTAGTGCGGACGGCTGTAGGAGCCGCGATTGACCACGGTCGTACGGTTGACGACGGTCCGGTTGACCACGGTGGTGTTGCGCGGAGCAGTGGCCGGACGCGACGCCGGCCGCACGGAGGGCGCAGTACGGGCGCCGCTGAAGTAGCTGCGGCTCGGGCCGGCGTAGCTGCGGCTCGGTGCCGAGTAGCTGCGCGAGGGCGCGGTGTAGGAGCTACGGAAGCTGCTCGACGAGAACGACGAACGGCTCGACGAATAGGAACCAGCGGTTGCGGCAAAGGAGGCCAGCAGCAGCGCCGCAGCCATCAGGAACTTCTTCATGGGTCTCTCCAGGTTCAGTTGAGGGGCAAACCGAGGGCAGTACGCCCGGCTGCGGAAATGAGGTCGCGGGTCAGCTCACGGACAACGTGCTCACCCATCGAATCGGCGTAGGCGCCGTGACAGGCGTAAAGGTTGATCCGATGCGAGACGCCCAGGGTCTGCCCCTCGACGTTGGCGCGCGCTTCAACGCGGACGTCATTCAGGCCGACTTCCACGGACCAGCTGGTGTTCTTGAGATTAGGGAATGTCAGGCGCATCAGGGTTCCTTGAGCACATTCCGTGCGGCGGCCTTGTCGGCGTTGCACTGCTTCAACCCGTCTTCAGCGCTTCCGCCGAACAGGTACAGGTCGTAGGTGGTGGACGTGGTGTCCTTCAGGACGGCATCCAGCGAGGGGTACTTCCCCTCAATGACCGTCGGCTGCAGAAACGGACTGGTGTCCGGCCGGCTCACCGAGGTGTGCCCGGCGCAGGCTGTCAGGAATACGCTCATCGAGATAAGCGCGAACTTGCGGATCATCGGTATGTGCCTTGTCGATTCGCACGACGACGCTCTGCCGCTCCGCGCGAATGGCGGCACTGAGCTTGTCGCGGGTGATGGTTTCGGACGCGAGGGTCTGCTGCTGCTTCTGCAGCGCTTCGACCTGGGCCTGGAGAGGCGCGATCTGCGCGACCTCTCCCTCCATGCGGTTGTAGTTCCACACGAAGTAGCCGCAGACCCCGAGGAACGCCAACAGGACCAAGCCCTTGGCGACGTCGAGGTACTGCTTCATCAGATGTTGTTCCACAGCCAGATGCAGCCGAGGATCGGCAGCGCCACCGAGGCGATGACGGCGACGGCGTAAACGGCGATCAGGGCAACGCCCACGGTGACTTCGATCAGGGTCTTCATTTGGTTCTCTGCATGAGTGCGTCGCGCAGATCCGGCTTCCACCAGCCGATGACGGCGAGCAGAACGTTCCACGCTGCGGGGGTGATGAGGCCAGCCACCAGCGCGCCGACGATTGCGTCGTTGCCGGTGTTGCCCCAGGAGAGGAAGGTGACTGCGAAGGCGATGACGAATACGAGGGCCTGGGTGGCGACCTCGTGCGTCTTGTCATCCCACACGTCGGGCAGCAGCTTGCGCAGCCGCTGGGTCACGCCGAAGCCTGCGAACAGGCCTGCGGCGATTGCCCATACCGGACGCGGGACTTCGCTCACCTTCGACAAACTGTCGAGGAGGGCGTCAATCATTGGCTGACGCCGTCCCAGAACGACTTGAAGCCCTTTCGGCCGTCGCTGATGTAGAAGAACAGCGAGCCGACGAACACGATCAGCAGGCCCAGCAGAGCAGCCGGCCACTGGATGGTGTAGGCGAAGAGCGCCTTCGCGGCGGCCTTCGCGTCTGCACCAGCGGCGCGCAGCAGACGCTTCACGAACTTCTTCGCGTAGTAGCGCTGCGTGTTCGCGAGGACGGCCTTCTCAGCCTTGTGATCGGCCTGCAGGGCGGCCTCGGCAGCGGCGTGCAGCTTGCGCAGGTCGGCCAACTCTTCAGCATGTGCGGCGCGACGGTCGCTCAGCCGGGCTTTCGCCTGGGCCACGTAGCGCTCATCGCCCTTGAGGTGCTCACTTGCCGAGTGCCAGTCGGCCTTGATTTCCTTGGCGGCGTTCTTCAGGTGCATAGGGGTTACCTTTGGTGGGTGGTGCGTTTCAGGAGGGTCAGCGCCTGGACCACGCGGTCGCGGTCGGGCCCCTTGGGGAGAGAGCGGAAGTGCTTTCCGAGGTAGGCCTGCGGGCCTTTCTCGACGAGGTACGGCTCGATGGACGCGAGGGCGTCTTCAGCGCGCTTGCCGTACGTGCGCCACACCCACGACAGGCGGGACTTCTCGTCGCCTGCGTTGTGGATGTCCACGGACCCGCCGAACAGCTGCTGGAATCGCTCCAAGGCTGGCTTGTAGGTGTTCGTGATGCGCACGCAGAGGGAGCCACCGGCGATGCCGATGGACCCCTCCCCGTCGAAGTAGCCGGCGAGGTACGCCAGCTCAGTGGGTGTCGCCCCAGTTACTTCCGATGTCGAATGCCCCGGCGAGGGGGCAACGCATTCCGAAGTGCTCGCCTGCGAGGCGAATAGCGTCGGCTGCAAGGCGTCCGAGTTCTGCTGCAACATCAGGGTGTGCTTCCATTTGGAACTCGTCATGCACGTTCGCGACGAACATCACGGCGCGCATGAGAGGGTTGGGGTGAGTGCGAAGGGCTTCGTCCAGGATCACGAGGGCCTTCTTCATGGCGACGGCGCCGCCTGACTGCAGCAAGGTGTTGAGCGCGGCGTGCTCGCCTCGAACGTGCAGGAGGCGGCCATCGAGGCCCTTGAGGTTGCCGCGCTTCTTTGCGGCTTCCTTGACTGCCTTGGTCAGTGCGGCCAGTGCTGGCAGACGCTCCATTAGGCGCTGACGACGCTTACGTCCCAGCGTTGCCAGGGCGCGGTCTTTGGACTTCTTCGCACCTTCCGACGAGTCGAACTTCTGCTTCTGAGCGTCAGTCATGTCGTCGTAGATGACGGTGCCGAGCTTGAAGTCACCGGCGCCATAGATCAGCGCGTAGATGAAGGTCTTCGCCGCGTCGCGCTTGTTGAGGCCGACGGCATGTTGGTTGACCGTATGAACGTCAGTTCCGTCTTCCTTCTTGCCGTTGACCACGGCATCGCCATAGGCGCCGCCATCCCACCGGGCCATGTAGTGCGCAAGCATGCGCAGCTCTAAGCCCTCCGCGTCGCAACCCACCAGCACGTTCCCGGCAGCGACCGTCCACAAAGCGCGCATCGGCTTCCACTTGTCGCACTGAGCCACGTTGGGTTTGCTGTGGGTCATACGACCCGTCACCGCACCGTTCGTGTTCACGCGGCCATGGATGCGGCCGTTTCGTACCGCCTTCAGCCAGCCTTCCTTGCCGTCTGCGAGCTGCCCGAGGCGCTTCGTCACGGTCAGGTACTCGGTCAGCTGCTTGGCCTCCGGCCAGGGCAGCGCGCCTAGGACGACTTCGTCCACCTTGGGCTTGCCCTTGTCGGTGAACTCCGTGGGCTCCCATCCGTAGATGGCCTTCAGGCGGTTGGCGATGTGATCGCGGGAGCCAGGGTTGAACACCATCGTCTTCACGACGACGTACTCTTCCCCCTTCACCCGGCCGAGCTTCTTGTTGTTGGCCTTCGCGATTGCCCGCTTGGTGATGACTTCCCAGGGCGGGAAGATGTCGCGCAGGCTCTCCTCCAGAACGATCTTCTGCTTCAGCAACAGCGCATGCAGCTCCAGGGCAGCCGCTTCGTTGAAGGCGAAGCCGTTGCGGGTCTGCTGGCTGATGATCAGCGCAACGGCCGTCTCCAGCGTCAGGCACTCGAACGAGTAGTCCTTCGAGTCGATCTTGTCGAACCACTTCTCGGTGACCGTGCAGTCCTGCGAGCAGTAGTCGTCCATCTCCACGAGGAACGGGACGTTCTCCCAGGTGTAGCCAAAGTCCTTCGGGTTGAAGTCGCCCTTGAAGCAACCAAGGCGGTAGCCCCACGCTTCCAGCTTGTGGAGACCGATGAGACCCTTCTTCGCGAACTCTGGAGGCAACTTGCCGGCGCGGATCATGGTGAAGTCCACGTCCCGCATGTTGGTCCAGATGACGCGGGACTCGACCAGCGTGTCTCGGACACGTTGCTCAGGCCGGGGCTCCCATCCGTAGAGCTTCTTCAGGACGGGGTTGTCGTAGTCGATGACGTTCTGCCCACCGATGACGCTGGCCTCCGAGAGCAGCTTCAGGCCGTCGGCCAGAGTTCCGTTACGCTTCGTGGGGGCGCCGCAGTGGTAATGCGTGTGGTCGGTGAAGCGCAGATCGCGCTGGTTGACGCGGTCGCGAATGTTGAGGCAGTGGATCTTCGTGACGGTCTCAAGGAGACCATCCGTCTCCAAGTCGTAGATGAGCATGTGGCTCCTTGAGTTGCGGTCAGTAACCGCCGTTGCCGCAGCGGGGCAGACGCGCGATGTAGCGCTGCTTCGGGGTCGCGCTGACCACGGAGACCTGACCCAGGTCATCCAGGACGTCGGTATCCGCCTCTTCGGTCAGGTGCTCGACCACGTCGAGGTCCAGCTGATAGCCGTAGTCCAAGACGTAGTGATCGATGCGGCGCAGCGTGCGCTCCGTACCGTTGTTGACCATGACGATCAGCGCCTTGATGACGGCGTCGGAGACCGCATGCGGATCGGACACGAACTCCATCCCGCCGTTGACGTTCATCCACGCAGCCATGCGGCAGCAGCGGAAGTCGAAGCGCTCGATCGTTTCCAGCGGCGTACCGAACGCGAAGCCGATCAGGTTGAACTCGATGCCGTCCGCGACTCGGGTGAATACCTCCGAGCGCCCCTTGCAGCCGCCGTAGCGGAACCCGGGGTGCGCGTGCATTACGTCCAGACAGCGGAGGTAGTCCTCATCACTGCGGAAGAACAGATCGACGTCTGCTTGCTCGGTCTTGTCGAAGAAGCAGCGCAACGCGCCACCAGCGAGAATCACATCGCCACGCACTGCCGTGGGCAGCAGCATGAGCAGCGCCTTGGCGTAGGCGCCGATACCGGGTGTGAACATGGGTCTCTCCAGAATGAGAAAGGCCCCTTGCGGGGCCTTGAGGGGTTACAGCGGCGCGAACATCTCGGGCGGCGGTAGATCGTTCCCGGACTTGAAGCTGTCGTAGAACGTGCGGAGCATCACGAGGTTGCACATGAAGTGCCCCTCATGGGCTTCGTTCGATTCCGCGTCCAGGGTTTCGTCCAGATCCAGAATCGCCAGCGCGTGACGTGCGGCGCATGCCAGCGGCACGGACCACGCCATGCCCTTCGCCCAGTTCCACTCGGCGTACTTCCTGCGGCCGTAATCGAAGACGCGCGCGCAAGAGAACCAGCGGTGGCTCAGCCACTCGATTGCCTTGTCCAGCTCGGCAACGTCGTGGGTGGTCTGGAAGCGGCCGAGGTGATACAGCGCCTTCTGCACCGGCTCCAGGTCGTCGTCGTGGCTCGCCTTGTCAGCGAACGAGTTGGCGACGACCCACAGCGGGATCAGATCCATTGGTGCCTTGTTCGCGTTGTACCGCGCACCGCTGCCACGGGCATTGCTAGTTACGTCGCCGACGGTGGCGACCGGTGGGATGTGAGCTTGCATTTTCTCTCCAGGTCAGAACGAATCGGACTCATCACGGAAGCCGTGAGGGGAGCCGGAGTTGTCATCGAGCGCGCATTCGGTCATGCGGCCGGTTTCTTGGTCGTACATCAGCCCGATGCACAGGCCGTTGGAGTCGCCAGTGAAGCGATCCTTCAGGACGCGCAGGACGCGCGGTGATCCGGGCGATTGCTTGTCGCCTTCGACCGCGAAGATGAAGTGGCTCCAGAAGACGATTGCGCGGGAGCCACGCAGGTGCTTCTCCAGGACGCGGCCACCCTCTTCGTGGGACTTGCCCTCGGGTGTCGTCAGATGGCTGATGTAGTACAGCGTGGAGTCCAGCTCCAGCATCAGCGCGGCCAGCTCTGCCATCATCTTGTCGATGGCCTTGCGCTCGTCCTGGGCATCCATTACTGCCGCCAGCGCCGTCAGGTGATCCAGGAAGAAGTCCCGAACACCAAAGGCGTGGTGCATGTACCGCATCTTCTCGATGATGGCTTCGTAGGTGATGCCACCGAAGTGGTCGAAGAGATACACGCGGCCGGCGAGTCCTGTCAGGGTCACCTTCAGCTTCGCCGGGTCGTAGGCCGTGCCCGGCACGTGGTAGCGGACGCCGTCAATCACGCCCGCCAGCGTCTTCGCGGAGTGGTGCGGCGGCTCTTCCAGATGGAACAGAGCGATCGGCAGCTTCTCGGTGTCGCAGATGTGTGCTTCGATCTGCTTGAACACAGTCGTCTTGCCCATGCCTGTGCCACCAGCGAGACCATAGACCTCGCCACGGCGACGACCGTAGGTCATCTTCGTGAGCGTGGGCCACGGCCACTGCAGCTCGGACACAGACACCGTCTCGGCCGCCTTGTCGGCGACGCTGCAGATGTCCACGATCCCGTCGGGGCGGAACTCCTTTGCACCCCAGATGGCGTCGATTACCCGACTGCCCTCCTTCGCCACCAGCGCCTCGTTGGCATCCTTGTAGCCGTCAATGCGGCCCACCTTGCATTGACCCGGCTTGAAGAGCGGCGCGCATTCCTCAGCGGCCTTGCGGCCCACCTCGTCATCGTCGAACAGCAGTACGACTTCGTCGAACTTCTGCAGCCACTGCAGTGCCGCACCCAAAGACTTCTTCGCCGCTGGCGCCCCGTTGGGCAGGCTCACGACCGGCCATTTGTGGCCCTGGAGCTGGGATACCGAGAGGGCGTCAATTTCGCCCTCGACGATCACGACCTTGCGGCCACCGTCGCGCCACAGCCATTGACCGTACAGGCCAACGTGCTTGAAGTCGCCGACGGTCTGGAAGCTCTTGTCCTTCCAGCGCAGTTTCTGCGCAACCGGTCGCCCCGCCTCGTCGCGGTAAACCGCGATCTGGCACGTCTCCATTTCCTTCGTCTTCGGATGCGGCACTTGGCCTACCAAGTAGCCCCACTTCTTGCAGGTTTCATCTGTCAGGCCACGCGATGCGAGGGCGCGCACCTCGCCGGTCGCCAACGCACGTGGCCTCTTGCCCGTCGTCGGTTCCTGCGGTGCTGCGCCCTCGCCCGGCGTGTAGTGGTTACAGACGAAGCAGTAGGAGTGCCCATCGGTGTAGAGCGCGTTGCCATCGCTGCTCCCACATTCATCGCAGGCGCCCTTGCTCACGAGTTCGCTGTCGGTTGTCGTCTGTTCCACGTTCGTTCCTTACAGAGGGTTGTTGGCTAGCCACTCCTTCACGTCGAATGACGGACAGGCCTTGCCCTTGTTGAGGTCGCGATGACCTACGATCTGTGCGTTGGGATAGAGCGCCTTGAGCTTCTTCAGCAGGAAGCGCAGTTCGTGGAACTGCTGCGGCGTGAAGTTGTTCTCGGCGACGTTGACGTCGTGCTCGGTGACGCCGCCGACGAGGCAGATGCCCAGGCTCTTGCCGTTGAAGCCGGACACGTGCGCGCCTGGACGGGTGTCCTCACGCCCCTTCTCCAGGGTTCCGTCACGTCGAATGACGTAGTGGTAGCCGATGTCGAAGAAGCCACGCTGCAAGTGCCACTTGCGGATTTCGGCTTTACCCACGTCCATCGACGGGCGGGTGGCGGCGCAATGGACCACGAGGTAGGCGATTTTGGAGGCGTCCAGCGCCTTGAAGGTCGGGCCGCTCATGCGTGGAATACCGAGACGTCGATCTGATCATCCGGCCCCCACTGCTTGATCACGGCCAGCTCGCGAACCAGCGTGTCGTCGGGCCACAGGTCAGCTTGGGTCATTGCGTCGAGCACGCCCTTGGCGAAGTTGTCCACGTCCGGCTTCGGATGCGGCAGCTTGGTGGTCTTGGGTTTCTTGAGGGTCACCGTGATGCAGACGCGCACCGGTACTTCGATGAACTCGCTGTAGTCGAAGTCGCGCCGGAAGTCCGCCGAAAGGGCCTTCAGGTACTCGGTGTATTCCTTGGGGTTGTACGTGCTGCTGATGACCTTGCCCTTCACCAGGAAGGCACGGTGCCGGGCGCGCGGCGTTGGCATTGCCGCCCGGTTGATGAGGAAGCGCATGGTGTTGCTCCAGAAATGCGAAAGGCCCCACGAGGGGGCCTTCCGGGCTGCTACGGGGCGGGCGACTTAGAAGTCGTCGGTGCCGCCGTCGCCGGCAGCGCTGTCGTCAACCGAGCCAGCGTCGTCACCGACGTCTTCCTCGGCGCTGTAGCCGTCTTCGGAGCCGAAGCCGTATGCACTGGCCGAACGGCCGCCACCGGACACGAGGTCGATGACTTGCACCGCTTCCAGTCGCAGGGTGATGCCCACGACGTTGTCGTTGGCGGCGTAGTACGGCACGGCTTCAACCGCCACCTTCAGCACGCTACCGCCGTAGATGGCCGGGGCCTTCGCCGGGAACGGCTTGCCCTTGGCGTCGAACAGCTTCGGCGCACGGGTCCACGGCTTGCCGTCCTTCTTGCTGATGCCGCTGGCCTTCATCTTGGCCTTCAGGATCAGGTTGCCGGTCTCTTCGCCGGTATCGTCGTCGCACTCCATCTCGCCGATGTCGCGGACGGTGAGTTCCTTGGCCTTCTTCTTCTGCTTGCCGTCGCCGGCCATCAGCTCTTCGCGCTTGGCGTCGGCGAACTCATCGCGCAGGGTCTTCAGGCGTTCCAGGATGCCTTCCAGGTCGATTTCGTTTCGACCGATCAGGCCCAGCTCGGTCTGGCCCTCCTCGTAGCGCAGCTTCACTTCGTAGACGCCGTCCGAGTCGAACTTGGTGTCCGGGGTGTTCAGCTTCGGGAAGATGGCCGGTGCCTTCGGCAGCAGCAGCTTGATGACCGGGTATGCGTTGTTCTTTGCCATTAGGCGGTGACTCCTTCGGTTACGACTGCCGTCTTACGGGCGGGGCGGTTGGGGGTACGCGGCGGGGCCTGGATCAGGTCCAACTGCGGTGCTGCATCGGGTGCCGGGGACACGGTCGGGGGTTCCGGAGCCGTGGTTGCGGCCGGCGCTGCAGGGGTCTGCGGGTCGTCCTGCTGCTCTTCCTCGGTCTCCGGCTCGGCGTCGATGACAACTTCGGCGTAGGTGATCCAAGCGCCGCGCAGCGGCACACGGTTGATCACGAACAGGAAGGCGTGCTGGCTGTACTCGAACTTGACTTCACCGCGTACGTCCACGGTCATGCCGTGGTCGATGCTCAGCACCGCGCCGGTGTCGTCCACGGTGGCGACGGTAGCGACCGTCTGGCAGTTGCCCAGGCCACGCTCGGCGTTACGCGAGATGGCTTCGGGGTCGATCAGGAGAACCTTGCGAGTGCCTTCGGCGAGGATCTTCATGCGCGCTCCAGGACCAGCAGCAGCTCGTCGAAGTTGAGGTTTGCCAGGGTCTCGTCCGACAGGTAGCCGCTGTCTTCCAGCTCGGCGACCGCCGAGTTCAATTTGCCGATCATGTGGATGCTCCGGTTCAGGCGCGCCGCAGTTCGCTCGTGGCGTAGTCGCGGATGGCCTGGATTTGATGGGTGTAAGGGGATTCGAGGTCGTTCATGGCGCGCCGCGAGACGGCGACCACGTCGTACGGGTCGAGCCCTGCTGCCTCGGACATAGCGGTGAGCGCTACGGCCGTGGAGAAGAGCTGCATTGCGGGCGAGGTGCCCTGGATGTGGTTGATCTGCTGGACCGCGAGCGGCCTGCATGCGCTGAGGTCAGGCATGCCGATCTGATCGCGGACGGACTGGGCTGAGGCCATTGGGTCTCCCAAGAACGAGGAAGCCCCGACCGGAGCCGGGGCGGTTTGGTCGTGCTTGGGTGCGACTTAATTGCTCACCACTCGAACGAGGTGGTGTCCAGAAATGAGGAAGCCCCCGGCCGGATGGCCGAGGGCGACTTGGTCGTGCTTGGGTGCGCCTCAATCACCTCACGGATACATATCCGCTCATCGATATATCAGGCAAATAGATAGTCGGACTCCCGGATGCCTTCCAGCTCCAGCGTCCCCATCGGCGGCAGTGGTGCCAGTTCTTCGACCAGCTCCGGTGCGACCATGGTCAGATGGCTGACCACCTCGTCGCGGAACATCTCCAGGCGATTCGGTGTGTACTGCTGCACCAGCGCCTCCCGGATCACCGCATGGAGCATATCGGTGTCGGCCGCATGCGTGCCGAAGGAGTCGTGGATGACCGCAAGGGCTGTGATGCCGTTCAAGCTAGCCAGCTTTGCCGTCCGCATCAGGTGGGCACCGTCCAGGCTGTGTACGTAGTTCGGAGCGATGCCGGCCGCCTGCCTGCGGCTGTCGATCACAGACGTCTCGGCGTTGAGCGTCAGCTCCACACGCTGACCGTTGACGAACACCTTCACGCGGGTGCCCTTCTCTTCCTTGTACGCCTGCATAACCGGCAGTCCCATCGGCGTGGTCCAGCGCATCGGCAGGTTCGCCTTGGCGACGACCTTGGATGAGTGCTGCAGCCACTCCATGGCGCCGCGAGCGGCCACCACCACCTTGCCCAACGCGATCCAGATGCAGTCGGCAGCGTAGACGCAGGCCTTGTAGAGGTCCACGTCATTGTTGAGGTACGTCGAGCCATCCTCCTGCTCTTCCTCAACTGCCTTCAGGATCATCTTCGCCATACCCAGCTTCGTTGCGGAGTAGCAGAGCGTCATCGTCGGGTGCTTGCTGATGCTGCGCTTGAACTTGCCAGCCCAGGCAGCAGCGAACTCGGCGTACTTCTCCTCCCCTGCCCGGCTGTCGCTGATGATCTGCGCTTCCTTGTAGACCGCCGTGTAGATGTCACCCGGCTTGTCCTGGGGAACCAGGTTGACGGCCTTGCCGCCTACCGGGTCGCGCAGCAGCGCGCTGAAATGCTGAAGGCCCGAGCACGAGCCGTCCATGGCGATGGCGAGGTGGGACACATATGCCTCACCCTGCAGCTTGTAGCCCACCCATTCCATGCAGGCCGCCAGCGCACACACCTTACTGTCGGCGGTCTCCCAGAAGCGAGCGCCGTCCAGGGGGTCCATACCGCTGTCGAGGATCTGCTCCTCGTTCTCCATCACCCACTGGACCCGGTCCTCAAAGGACACCTTGTCCACGCCGAAGCAGTTCGCGATGTGGACCGCGAGCCAGTACGCGCCGGTATCGCCCAATGCCTTGCCTTCGGAGAACCGCAGGAGACCCTTGGACAGGTCACTGCCTTGCGGCGACAGGTAGGCGGAGAACGGGTATACGCGGCCCCGGAAGTCCAGGTAGTGGGGAAAGTAGATGGCAGCGTCGTCCGCAAACTTGCCGGCCACCGACAGTGCCTTGGCGACCTGGGCACGCTGAGAGACGCGCTTTGCGTTCTTCTCGTGGATGCGCGCGCACTTGCCCTTGAACACCTTCAGCTCCTCCTGCTGATCCAGCGTCATGTGCTCCTTCGCGAGGTCCGCAGGAATGCCGTAGGGGCGCGGGGGCATCGGCTCATCGTGCGCCGGGGGCATGCAGGGGCTGTTCTCTTCCGCGTCCACGATGGCCTTCAGGACTTCGTAGACTGGCTTGTTGATCTGCCACGCGGTCGCCTGCACGGCGTTGATGGATTCCAGGACGTCGGACAGGTCCAACCCGCCCAGCTCAGTCATGTAGTCCTTGTTGGACGTCGCGACGAGCTGCGTGGGGAGGAACTTGGTCAGGTAGCCGCCTTCATAGGCGTTCCGCCAGGGCATCGGCGGGTGGACCATCGGCTGATACTGCGGGCACAGCAGCGCGCACTGATCGTGGGCCTTCTCGATCACCGCCAGCCAGCTTTCCTCGAACTGCACCTCGACCACGGTGTCGTGGGTGCCCCGGGAGACCCGCTCCAGCTTGACCATGCCGGTAGCTTCAATGAACAGCTCCAGCAGCTTCATGCCCAGGTTGAGCATCTCCTGATCATCCCAGGTCACCGCCTGCGCGCCGTAGCGGCTGCAGACGACGCTGTAGACCTTAGAGCGGTGGCGGGCGTTGTTCACGCTCTTGAGCTGATCGGCCACCTTCTTGTAGAGCCCCTTCTTCTCGTCGGCCAGCTTGCTGATGTTCAAGTGGGCCTCCACCGAGCGCCCAATGTTCAGGGCCACGCTCTGCACGGTCCGCTTCTTGGCCGTCGCGCCGTCCAGAGCACCTCGGGCCGCCAAGTAGGCCGCCTCGTACTCGTCGAGCTGGCACACGTAGGGCAGCGCCATGTGCTTCCGCCCCGCCTTGCCGTTGCCGGCCTCCTCAATGAACTCCACGATCCGCGCTGCGGTGGGCTCGACCGCCTTCTTCAAGAGACGCACGCCCGGCAGCATCTCGGACTCAGGGGTGTCCGCGCGCATGTCGTTGTAGGCCTTCTGGCCGAGGGTCACCGATTCAGCTTCGAGCGTTTCCTGGCGGTCGCGCAGGGACTGAAGGTTGCTCTGGATGTTCACTTTAGGTCTCTCCTGTAGAAGGTGGGCTTCGCCCTTGGGTGCGCCTCAATCGCCCCGGATGCATATCCGATAACGGATGCTTTCGGGCACAACTTCCCCAGCACGGCCGATGGCCGCCTCGGGCAAACTGGGGGTGGGTGGGGATGCGCATCTTAAACGGATTCATATCCGCTCGTCGATGCATTTCGCGCACGGCTGCGCTGACTCGTTCAGGACGAGTCGCTGGGACGTCTCACGCGGTGAGCGCGCGGGGTCGTAAGGTGGGCGCTATGAGCACTTCAGACGATCCGAAGCACGGACCGGCCGCAGCCGAGAGGCCGCCACCGGTGGACCCCTCGCAGATGATGCCTACGAGCTGGCATCTCTCCCTCCAAGACAAACGAAGTCCTGAGGAGCAGGCGGAGGCGCGGCAGCGGGAGGCCGACAGGCGCGCCGGGAGGAAGCGGGGAAAGTGGTGGGAAAAGACGCCCTGACGAGGGCCCAGGGCTGTCGTTAGTCTTGGAAATTGTCCATCTGGAATTTCAACATGCGCAGCACCTCGTTGCTCTTGGGCTTAAGCCCGCTGCGTTGCGCAAAGCGAATCCCTTCGTCGGCAAGCGAGTACAACTTGCCTCTCAGATGGTCGATATGGAACGACACGAAGCGCTGCTCGTTCAACTCTCGAAGAGCGAGGTTCACGTCTGCTAAAGGCCATTCACCTAGCTCCAACGCGCGCATCATCCCTCGCACTTCATTTGCGTTCAGGTAGCCAGCATCCACGGTCCGCAGCGCCTTCACGACCTCTAAATGCAGTCCTTCAGGCGTCCAGCTTTCGTGCTGAGGCGGGGCATCTTCAGGCTCCTTCGCCGGGGCTGTAGGAGAAGAAGCACGTCTCTCTACTAAGATCAGAAACAGCGTCCAACCCATAAAGACGCTAAGCAACAGCCAGCGGGGCATGACCGCCTCCACGCTCAGCCACTTCCCAATTACAGGTAGCTTGTTAAGCGCCCAGCCGCCCGCAGCCAGGATGGCGCCCGCTACCACGGCCTCAACGATTGAGCGCCAAGATGTCTTGCCGTCCGCCACCTATCCCCCTGCAGTTGATCGCTTGCCTTAGCCGCTACGCGCCCCTGACTACATCTTAAGGGTGCCTAGGTGTGCCAAACCATGTGCCAAGGCGGCGGCACAATTCTTCAATTTGGCTGTGCCATCTGTGCCACTGTGCCAGGATTGTGCCGTGTCTTT
This sequence comes from Stenotrophomonas muris, assembly GCF_052751275.1. NCBI lineage: Bacteria > Pseudomonadati > Pseudomonadota > Gammaproteobacteria > Lysobacterales > Lysobacteraceae > Stenotrophomonas > Stenotrophomonas muris. The sequence goes on from NZ_CP199879.1 coordinate 2,806,072, forward strand.
GTCCGTAAGCCCCTGATCGAGAAGGGACCGGAAAGGAACCTAAATCCAGGGCGTCTACCAATTCCGCCACTTTCGCGTGGCCGGCACAGGTGTTCATTGTCGCAGGCGGCGACTGGAATCGGAAGGCCTGCACAAAGCTGAATCCACTACGCTCCGCGCCATCGCTGCATCGCGGCCACCCCGGCGGGCGCGCGACCCGCCGGGCTGGCCGCAGCCTACTGCTGCGGTACCGTGCGGGCCGGCGCCGCGCCTGAACCCGGGTCGACGGCCGCATCCACCTTCCGGACCTCCACGCCCCCATCGTCGGTGCGACGCAGGGCCACCGACGCCGGCGCAGCCCTGCGCACATCCACCGAACCGTCCGCATTGCGCTGTACGTCCACCGCGCCGGGCAGGACCTCCCCCTCCGCGGGCCGGGCCGGCCGCAACTGCATGGCGTCGTCGATCTGGCGCGCCGGAATGCGCTCTGCGCCCGCATCGCGCTCGACAGCCTGCGCAGGATCATTGCCCGGCGTGCAGGCCGCCAGTGCCATCAACGCGAAGGGAACCCACACCGTGCCGTGCAATCGAGTGATCTCAGCCATCAACTTCTTCCTTCCTGCATGCGCCATCAGCGCGGAAGATCTATTGGGTGCGATGCAGGACGCCATGCGGTGAGAAGCAGTGCACAGCATTGAAAACACTGATGACGCGTATGCCACTGATTTCAGCACTGCTTCAGTAGATCCACGCCATGCGTGGATGAAGCGCAACCCGGCGTACGGGCAAGAAAAAAGCCACCTGGATGACCAAGTGGCTTTCGTCTGGTGGGCTGTCAAGGATTCGAACCTTGGACCTATTGATTAAGAGTCAACTGCTCTACCAACTGAGCTAACAGCCCGAAATCGGGGCGCGAATTATGACCCGATCCGCTCGGTGGGTGCAAGCACTTTCTTCAACATCGTTGAAACCAGCACTGCGATCCCGATGCGCTGCAGATCCACGCCAGGCGGGGCCCTGCAACGTGTGGCCCATTGAAACGAAAGGGTCACACCTATAAGAAAAAAGCCACCTGGCGTACCAGGTGGCTTCCGTCTTGGTGGGCCGTCAAGGATTCGAACCTTGGACCTATTGATTAAGAGTCAACTGCTCTACCAACTGAGCTAACGGCCCGTGAAACCCAGACGCACATTGTAGCGTGCTTTCTGTTTATTGCAATACCGTTTCGGCTGCGCCGATGCGGTTGAATCAGTGGGGTGGCTGAGGGGATTCGAACCCCCGACCACCGGAATCACAATCCGGTACTCTAACCAACTGAGCTACAGCCACCACTGAAACTTTCGCTCCACCGCCGATACCGCCAGCACTGGAACCTTGAAACCTTGCCTGGAGACTGTCACCGAAGTTCCGGTCCGCCGAAGCGAGTCCGATATTCTGGTGGAGTCTTTACGCTTTTGCAAGCACTTCTTCACATCCGCCGATGCGATCCCGCTTTCCCGCCAATGGCGCGCCCGACAGGAATCGAACCTGTAACCGCCGGCTTAGAAGGCCGGTGCTCTATCCAGTTGAGCTACGGGCGCCCGAACCGGAACGGTGTCCAATCCGACGTGACGTGGGATTGGTCGGGGTAGAGGGATTCGAACCCCCGACATCCTGCTCCCAAAGCAGGCGCGCTACCAGACTGCGCTATACCCCGGTCTTGCAATCCCCTCGGGTCAGGCCCGGGGAGTTGGTCATTGTCGCCAAGCGCGCTGGGAACTGTCAACGAAGGATGCGCAGTTCCGCGGCCTGCCACAACGCCGAAAGCAGTCATCGGCTATGCTCACGCCCATCGGCCGGATGGCCGTCCTGACCCTCATTCGCACGGAGAACACGCATGCGCAGCGGCAACCCGGCTCTTTCCGAGTCGACCTTCCTCGACCTCGCCAGCGGTTCGGTGGTGACCAGCCCCGACCAGGCAATGACCCTCAACGGCACCGTCAACAAGACCGGTTTCCTGCTGCTGTTGACCGTGCTGACGGCCGCTTTCGCCTGGAACCAGACCATCGACGACTACGGCCAGGTCATGGACGCGGCCAAGCTGTACGCCATGGGCGGCGCCATCGGCGGCCTGGTGCTGGCGCTGATCACCATCTTCAAGAAGGAATGGTCGCCGGTCACCGCGCCGATGTACGCGCTGGTGGAAGGCGTGTTCCTCGGCGCCATCTCGGCCGTGTTCGACGCCAAGTTCCCGGGCATCGTGTTCCAGGCCGTGCTGCTGACCTTCGGCACCCTGTTTGCGCTGCTGTTCGCGTACCGCAGCGGCGTGATCAAGGCCACCGAGAACTTCAAGATGGGCGTGGTCGCCGCCACCGGCGGCATCGCCCTGCTCTACCTGGCCTCGTTCGTGCTGGGCTTCTTCAACATCAACGTGCCGGTGATCCACGACTCCAGCTGGCTGGGCATCGCCTTCAGCCTGTTCGTGGTGGTCGTGGCGGCGCTGAACCTGGTGCTGGACTTCGACTTCATCGAAACCGGCGTGGCCCAGCGCGCGCCGAAGTACATGGAGTGGTATGGCGCATTCGGCCTGATGGTGACCCTGGTCTGGCTGTATGTGGAGTTCCTGCGCCTGCTGTCGAAGATCCAGCAGCGCTGAGTCCAGCCTCGCCGAGAAAGACAAGCCGCGATCCGCAAGGGTCGCGGCTTTTTTGTAGAGTCGAGCAAGCCCACACGTCCCCTGCCCCCATGCCCGACACCTTCCACAGCTACCGCCCGGCAGAGGGCCACCGTCTGCCGCATGACCCGTTCAACGCCATCATCGGCCCGCGCCCGATCGGCTGGATTTCCAGCCGCGACGCACAGGGCACGTTGAACCTGGCGCCCTACAGCTTCTTCAACGCCTTCAACTACACCCCGCCGATCATCGGCTTCTCCAGCCAGGGCCGCAAAGACTCGCTGCGCAACATTGAAGCCACCGGTGAATTCGTCTGGAACCTGGCCACCTTCGACCTGGCCGAGGCGATGAACGAAAGCTGCCGTGCGGTCGCGCCGGATGTCGACGAGTTCGCCCTTGCCGGCCTGACACCACTGGCCTCAACGCAGGTCGCACCGCCCCGCGTGGCACAGAGCCCGGTAAGCATGGAATGCCGCTGCACGCAGATCGTCCGCCTGCGCGATGCCGCCGGCCAGGACACCAACGGCTGGCTGGTGCTGGGCGAAGTGGTGACGGTGCATATCGATGAACGGCTGCTGGTCGATGGCATCTACGACACCGCTGCGGCGGCCCCGATCCTGCGCGGCGGCGGGCCTGCCGACTACTTCCGCATCGGCGCCGGACAGCGCTTCCGCATGTTCCGCCCGACCTGACGTTCAACCGGTTACGACCGCGCCAGCAGCGCCGGCATCGACGACGCCAGCAATGCGATGCCCGACGCGGTCAACAGGCTCAGTACGATCTGCCGGAAGCGCGCCTCGCTGATGCCGATGTAGACGCGCGCACCCAGCAGGGTCGGCACCAGCATCGCCGGCGCCACGATGGCGAAGTACGGCAGCATCTGCCGGCTCACCAGGCCGCTGCCGACATAGGTGGCCATGGTCACTGCCAGCATCGCCAGGTTGAAGTTCTGGATGACCGCGCGCTGCTCGTCCTTGCCGAAGCCACGCAGCGTGCTCCACAGCGTCGGCACCGGTCCGGCGAAACCGCCGATGCCGCTGAGCACCCCACCTGCCATGCCGGCGATCGCGTCACCGATGCGACCACCCACGCGGATCGGCGGCAATGATCGCGCCATCAGCATCACCGGGCACCACAGCGCAAGGAAGCCGCCCAGCAGCGCCTTGAACCAGTCCATGTCCAGGTGTGGCAGTACCATCACGCCGAGCGGAATGCCCGCCAGGCCGCCCAGCACGAACGGCAGCAGCAGGCGCAGGTTGAAGCCACGCCGCACGGTGAACACGGCCACCAGCTGACCGACCAGCGCGCCGAACACCGACAGCGCAGCGGCCAGTCGCGGCTCCAGCCCCCATGCCCAGAACGACATCGCTACCATCCCGAAGGCGAAACCGGACAGGCCCTGTACGAATCCGGCGACGATCGCGCCAAGCGCGACCAGCAGATACACCGACTCCATCATCACCCCGGCTGCAACCGCGCGACTACCCTGCCGCGCTCACCTGTGCAGCGTAGTGCGCCGCGAGATGCTCGACCAGCGCACGCACCTTGGGCGCCAGTGCACGTGCATGCGGGTACAGCGCGAAGTAGCGTCGCTGGCCCGCATGCCAGGCCGGCAGCACGCGGATCAAACGACCGGCGCGCAGATCCTCCTGCACGGTGAAGGCGGTGAACAGGCTGATGCCCATGCCGGCCAGCGCGGCGGCGTACAGTGCGGGCGTGGCATCCACGCGCAGGCGCTGCCCGGCTTCGATGCTCGCGGTTGCGCCGCGCGGCCCCTGCAACTGCCAGGGCGGCAGTGCTGGCGTGGGACTGAAACCCAGCAGCGTGTGATGAGCCAGGTCCGCTGCCTGCCGCGGCAGTCCGTGGTGTGCCAGGTAGGCCGGTGCGGCGACCAGGATGCGCGGGCAGCTGGCCAGCTCGCGCGCGACCAGCTGGCTGTCCGGCAGTGAAGCCGCGATGCGCAGGGCCAGGTCGAAACCACCACCGACCACATCGACCAGCTGGTCATCGGCCGACAGGTCCAGCGTGACCTGGGGGTAACGCTGCAGGAATGACGGCAGCCAGTGCGGCAGCTCCTGGCTGGCCACCACCTGCGGCACGCTGATCCGCACGCTTCCACTGGGCTGCGCCTGCCCGGCACGGGCACGGTCGTCGGCTTCCTGCAGGCGGTCCAGCAGCGTTGCCGCCTCACGGTAGTAGTCGCGCCCGGCCTCGGTCAACGACAGCCGGCGGCTGTTGCGATCGAGCAGGCGCACCTGCAGGTGTTCTTCCAGCTGCCGCAGTTGCCGCGACATCGCCGAGTGGGTGGTACCGAGGCGCTCGGCTGCCGCGGTGAAGCTGCCCGCATCGACGATGGCGCGCAGTGCACGCAGGGCAGCGAAGTGATCCATCGGCGGGCAGCTCCACGTGGCGGAGCCCGCGGCATGCGGGCCCCGCCAGCTTATCAAGCGCCGTCGCCGGCCTTGCGCACCGGCAGTGCCAGGATCGCGTCAGTCGTCATGACATCGCCGAAGGCGTCCTCGATCTGGGCCAGAGCGGCTTCATGCAGCGTGCGATGGCCGATGCGCCGGCCGCCAGCCAGGTCCAGGTCACGGCTGGCGCTGGCATCGGACGAGACGATCACCCGGTAACCACGGGGCGCGGCCGCCGCGTCGCGCGCGGCACCAGCCACGCAGGCATGGGTCTGCAGGCCGGTGACGATCAGGGTGTCGATGCCGGCGTTCTTCAGCAGCGGGTCGAGCACGGTGGAGGACGCGCCGGCGAACACGCTGACATTGTCCTTCTGCACCACGGTCTCGCCCTGGCGCGGCTGCAGGTCGCGATGGAAGGCAGCATTGACGCTGCCCTGTGCGAACAGCGGCGCACCCGCCGGCAGCACGTGCTGCACATGGATCACGCGGATGCCATGAGCATCGGCGAATTCGACCACCCGCTTCGCCTGCCGCAGCGCGGCCACGCCATCGGGAATGACCATGCGGCCACCGGCAAAGCCCGGTGCGGCCGTGGCATCGAAGTACTCATTCTGGAAGTCGATGACCAGCACGGCGGTCTTTGCCGCATCCAGCGAGGTCGCGACCGGCGCGCCAGCCATGTGGCGGATGGTGGGATGGGCCGGCTCGGCGGCGGCGACCGGGGCGGTGGTGGCCATGCCGATCAGGCTGGCCAGGCCGAAGGCGGTGAGGTTCATGTTCGAGCTCCAGTGCGTTGGGCAGTGGGCACAGGATGCGGAGCGCGTGACGCACGAACCAGCTGCGTAGCGGCACATGATCTGTGCAATGTACGCACAGACAATTTCCATGTAGAGCCACCCCATGGGTGGCTGCGGACCAAGGCCCCGTCATTCCACGCACGGCGTGGATCTACCGGGCCGGCCCACAACGCAACGGGGCGCCCGAAGGCGCCCCGCTGTGGATCCAACCGAGGTCGGCCGGCCGCTTACAGGCGGCTGGCGATGGCCTGGGCAAAGCTCATGGTGGTGCCGGTGCCGCCCAGGTCGCCGGTCAGCGAATCCTTGGCTTCCATGGTCGCCACGATGGCCTTGCGCAGGCGCTCGGCGTTTTCCGGCTGGCCGACATGGTCCAGCATCTGCGCGGCTGCCAGCAGCAGCGCGCACGGATTGGCCTTGCCCTGGCCGGCGATGTCCGGCGCGGTGCCGTGCACGGCTTCGAAGATCGCCGCGTCCTTGCCGATGTTGGCACCCGGGGCCAGGCCCAGGCCGCCGACGAGACCGGCGCACAGGTCGGAGATGATGTCGCCGAACAGGTTGGTGGTGACGATCACATCGAACTGTTCCGGACGCATCACCAGCTGCATGCAGCAGTTGTCGACGATCATTTCCTGGAACTCGATCTCCGGGTACTGTGCGGCGACTTCACGGGCGACGTTCAGGAACAGGCCCGAGGTCGACTTGATGATGTTGGCCTTGTGCACGGCAGTGACCTTCTTGCGGCCAGTGCTCTTGGCCAGCTCGAAGGCGTAGCGCACGATGCGCTCGGAGCCCTTGCGGGTGATGCGGGTGCCGGAGAAGGCGGTTTCGCCGTCGGCCGACACTTCCTGGCCTTCGGCCAGGTAGGCACCTTCGGTGTTCTCACGGACGGTGATCAGGTCGACGTTGTCGAAACGCGACTTGGTGTTCGGGAAGGTGTGGGCCGGACGCACGTTGGCGTACAGGTCGAAGTGGCGGCGCAGGCTGACGTTGATCGAGGTGAAGCCACCACCGACCGGGGTGGTCAGCGGGCTCTTCAGCGCGACCTTGTTGCGCGCGATCGATTCCAGGGTCACTGCCGGCATCAGGTCGCCGTGCTTTTCCAGGGCCACCAGGCCGGCGTCGGCGTCTTCGTACTCCAGGCCAGTCTTGAGCTGGTCGAGCACGAACAGGGTGGCGTCCATGATTTCCGGGCCAATGCCGTCGCCGCGGATGACCGTAATTTTCTGCGTCATTGATCGATGTTCCGAACAGGGGGAAAAACGCCGTCCGGACGTGCCCGGAAACGCCGGCGCAAAGGAAGTTTCACCGGCAATTATGCCTGAGCCGGGGCCGAGGTCCCAAATAGACCATGGTCCCAGTGCCCGGCCCAGGCAGAATTGCCCGCGCATTCCGCCTTATCCCCGCGCCTGTCGGCGCGCCCCCTTGAACAACAAGGGGGCTCCTGGGCTGTTGGATCGTGGGAAGGCCCCTCGCGGGTGCGGTAGTGCCGGCCGCTGGCCGGCAACCCCGGCCATGCCGGATTCAGGGAATACCGGCCAGCGGCCGGCACGCCCCTCAGTGCTCGTGCGCTGCCGGGGCGGCGGCGCCACCTTCAAGCTGGTCGAGGAAGTCGACCGCGCGGCGCAGGTGCGGGATCACGATCGATCCGCCCACCACCAGGCCGACCGAGAAGGTCTCGAAGAACTCCTCGCGGGTCACGCCGGCGTCCTTGCACTGGGCCACGTGATAGCTGATGCAGTCGTCGCAGCGCAGCACCATCGAGGCCACCAGGCCCAGCAGCTCCTTGGTCTTCACGTCCAGCGCGCCGGCCTGGTAGGTCTGCGTGTCCAGCGCGAAGAAGCGGCGCACCACCTGGTTCGGCTCACCCAGGATCCGCTCGTTCATGCGCTTGCGGAACTCGGTGAACTCGGCGATGCGGTCCTTGCTGCCGTCGTCGGCCGCGCTCATGCCTGGCCCTGCCCGGCCAGCAGCGGCTCGAGCTTGCCTTCACGGTGCAGGGCCATCATGTCGTCGTAGCCGCCGACATGGACGTCGCCGACGAAGATCTGCGGCACGCTGGTGCGGCGGGTCAGCGCCATCATCTTCTCGCGCTCGGCCGGGTCCAGGTCGATGCGGACCTCGGTCCACTGCTGGCCCTTGCTCTTCAGGAAGTTCTTGGCGGCCACGCAGTACGGGCAGACGGCGGTGGAATAGATGGTGATGGCGGGGGCACCGCCGGCGGTCTGGGCTGTCACGGGAAACTCCACGATGGATCGACGGTCTACATATGGTACCGGTGCGCTGGAATTTCCACGCCACGGCCGCAACACTGTGGATTAACGAATGGTTGCCCCCCGCCCTGCCACGCTTGGCGCGCCCCGCCCGAGGAACTCCTGCTTGCGAGCCCTGCTGCTGACTACCGCCGTCACCCTGGCCCTGACCATGCCGCTGGCCCAGGCCCAGGAGAAGCTGCCCGACATCGGCTCCTCGGCCGGCGAGCTGCTGACCCCGGCCCGCCAGGCCGAGTACGGCGCGATGATGCTGCGCGAGCTGCGCAACTACGGCTACCTGCTGGAAGATCCGCTGGTAAACGACTGGCTGCAGACCATGGGCACCCGGCTCGGCTCCAACAGTGACCAGCCGCGGCAGCCGTACACCTTCTTCGTGATGAACGACCGCCAGATCAACGCGTTCGCCACGCTGGGCGGCTACATCGGGGTCAATGCCGGCCTGGTGCTGACCGCCGAGCGCGAGGACGAGGTCGCTGCGGTGCTGTCCCACGAAATCGCCCACGTCACCCAGCAGCATGTGCTGCGCGGCGTCGAGCGCGCCCAGCGTGACCAGATCCCGATCCTGCTGGGCATGCTGGCAGCGGTGGTGGCCGCCCAGGCCAGCAACAGCACGTCGTCCGGCAACGCGACGATGGCCGCGATCAGCTCGGGCATGGGCCTGATGCAGCAACGGCAGATCAACTACACCCGCTCCAACGAGTCCGAGGCCGACCGCCTGGGCATCCGCACCCTGTCGCGCAGCGGCTACGACGTGGATGCCATGGCCGGCTTCTTCGAACGGATGTCGGCGGCCATGCGTGGCAACGAAGGGGGCTACAGCGTGCCCGAGTTCCTGCGCACCCACCCGGTCAACATCACCCGCATCAGCGAAGCCAAGGCCCGCGCCGAGCAGATGAAGAAGGATACGGTGCTGCTGACCACCAGCACCCCCACCGGCGAGCGCAAGGAGCGGGTGGACCCGGCCGATCCCAGCCTGGGCGAGCCGCTGCTGCGCGGCAACAACCCGCTGCTGCCCAGCAGTGTGCTGCGCCTCCCGATCGGCCAGCTCAACCGTGGCGCCAGCGGCGACTTCGACTGGGCACGTGAGCGCCTGCGCGTGCTCAGCGCGGATTCCACCCCCGAGCTGGAACGCGAGTATGCCGACCTGGCCAAGCGGCAGAAGGACGGTCTCAACGATGCGCAGCGCTATGGCCAGGCGCTGGCGGTCATGCGCGGTGGCCGTGCCGGCGCCGGCCAGGCCCGGCAGACCCTGGCCGGCCTGCTCCAGACCCATCCCGGCAACCTGTGGCTGGCGCTGGGCCTGGGCGAAGCGGAATCGCGGGCAGGCCAGGCGGCCCAGGCCAACAGCCGCTTCGAGCAGCTGCTGCGCGAACACCCCAACAGCCGCCCGGTGGCGCTGACCTATGCCGAGATCCTGAACGAACAGGGCAACCGCGAGGCCGGCCAGCGCGCGCAGGCGATGCTGCGCCCCCTGTTGTCGCAAAGCGGTAACGATCCGGTCTTCCAGCAGCGCTTTGCCCGCGCCAGCGAGCTGGCCGGCGACAGCGTGCGTGCCAGCGAGGCCTATGCCGAGGCCGCCTTCCTCAGCGGTCGGCCGGAACAGGCGCTGCTGCAGCTGCAGGCGCTCAAGCGCAACCCGGCGCTGGATTACATTGGCCGCGCGCGGGTCGATGCCCGCATCGAAGCGATCACCCCGACCGTGCTGGAGCTGCGCCGCCAGGGCGTGCAGGACCCGGACCTGGACCGGCGCTGAGCGCTGCATGACCGGCCGATGGCAATCCAGGCCGGTTCCGGCCGGGCAGTCACAAACATGTCATCAAACCGTAGTCTACTGGCACCACTCCAGTAACCGAGCCCTACGGTGTCCTCGTGCAGAAACGCATCCTGATCGTCGATGACGAGCCCGCGATCCGTGAAATGGTCGCCTTCGCCCTTCGCAAGGGCGATTACGAACCGGTCCACGCCGGCGATGCCCGGGAGGCCCAGACCGCGATCGCCGACCGCGTTCCGGACCTGATCCTGCTGGACTGGATGCTGCCCGGCACCAGCGGCCTGGACCTGGCCCGTCGCTGGCGCAAGGAAACGCTGACCCGCGAAGTGCCGATCATCATGCTGACCGCCCGCGGCGAAGAGAACGACCGCGTCGGTGGCCTGGAAGCCGGCGTCGACGACTACGTGGTCAAGCCGTTCTCGGCGCGCGAACTGCTGGCGCGCATCCGTGCGGTGATGCGCCGTGCCCGCGAGGACGACGAGGACGGCAGCGTGGCAGTCGGCCCGATCCGCATCGACGGCGCCGCCCATCGCGTGTTCGCCAACGACCAGCCGGTGCCGATCGGCCCGACCGAATACCGCCTGCTGCACTTCTTCATGACCCATCCGGAGCGCGTCTACACCCGCGCGCAGCTGCTGGACCATGTATGGGGTGGCAGCGTGTACGTGGAGGAGCGCACCATCGACGTGCATATCCGCCGCCTGCGCAAGACGCTGGAACCGTTCAACGCCGAGAACATGGTGCAGACCGTGCGCGGCGCCGGCTACCGGTTCTCCACTGCCACCTGAGTCTCGTCGTGCCGGCACCGCGCACCTGCAGGTGCCGGTGCCGGCAACTCTGCTATAACCCTTGGTTCACTCCAGTGAACCGCCGCACCTCAACGACGAGACCGCAATGCCCCGCCACATCCGCTCTGCCTGGTTGAAGACCCTGGCCACCGTTGCCGCGGTACTGCTGTTCGCCGGACTGGTGGGGTGGTTCACGGGCCATCTGTGGTTGTGCATCGCGCTGGGCGCACTGGCCACCCTGGCCTGGCATTACTGGCGCCTGCGCAGCGTGCTGCGCCGCCTGACCGCACGCCAGCGCTGGGATACCGCCGAAGAAGGCACCGGCGTCTGGAACGAACTGGACCGCCTGCTGTATCGCAACCAGGTGGAAATGCGCGTGCGCAAGCGCCGCCTGCTGGACATGCTGCGCAGCTACCGCGCCGCCGCCGCCGCATTGCCCGACGCGGTGGTGGTGCTGGACCGCAACAGCCAGCGCGTGCAGTGGTTCAACGAAGCGGCCACCGCCCTGCTCGGCCTGCACCATCCCGGCGACCTTGGCGAGGCCCTGGTCGAACGCCTGCAGCCGATGCCGCTGGCCCACTGGCTGGCCGGTGGCCGCAATGCCGAACCGATCCTGGACGTGCCCTCGCCGGTCGATCCGGCGATCCGCCTGAACCTGCGCCTGATTCCCTATTCGTCGGATTACTGGCTGCTGATCGCCCGCGACGTCAGCAAGCTGCTGCGCCTGGAACAGGTGCGCCGCGACTTCGTGGCCAATGTTTCACACGAGCTGCGCACGCCGCTCACCGTGGTCCACGGCTACCTGGACATGATGGATCCGGAGGACTTCCCCGGCACCGGCCCGATGCTGGAAGAAATGCGCAAGCAGAGCCAGCGCATGGCCCAGCTGGTGGAAGACCTGCTGACCCTGTCGCGGCTGGAATCGCAGGAGCACAGCGAGGAAGAGACCGTGGCCATGCAGCCGATGCTGGCGACCCTGCGCCGCGAGGCCGAGGCGCACAGCCAGGGCCGCCACCAGATCAGCATCGATGATCTGGCCGGTGTCGACCTGCAGGGTTCGACCAAGGAACTGCACAGTGCCTTCTCCAACCTGGTCACCAACGCGGTGCGCTATACCCCGGCCGGGGGCCGCATTGCGGTGGAGTTCCGCCGCGAAGGCGACGGCGCCGTGCTGGCGGTGCGCGATTCCGGCTACGGCATTCCCGCCACCCACCTGCCGCGCCTGACCGAACGTTTCTACCGTGTGTCCAGCAGCCGCTCGCGCGAGAGCGGCGGCACCGGGCTGGGCCTGTCCATCGTCAAGCACATCCTCGGCCTGCACCACGCACGGCTGGAGATTGAAAGCGAAGTCGGCAAGGGCTCGGTGTTCTCCTGCCATTTCGATGCCGACCACGTGCGCCCGCGCGAGTCCGCCCCCCTGACCTCCATCGAAGAATGATGCCATGAGCAGCCTCGGATCCCTCCCCCTCCCCGTGAGCCCGGACAACGATCCGTTGCGCGACCCGTCGCTGTACATCAACCGCGAGCTGTCGCAGCTGGATTTCAACTTCCGCGTGCTGGCGCAGGCCATGGACCCGCAGGTGCCGCTGCTGGAGCGCCTGCGCTTCATGTGCATCTCCTGCACCAACCTCGACGAGTTCTTCGAGATCCGTGCCGCCGCCGTGCGCCACGCGCAGGAATTCGGCCTGCCGCCGGCGCCGGACGGCATGAGCCCGCAGGCCATCCTCAACGCCATCCATGACCGCGCTGCGGAGCTGGTGGACCAGCAGTACCGCTGCTGGAACGAGACGCTGCGCCCGGCGCTGATGGAGGCCGGCATCGGCGTGCTCGGTCGCCATTCCTGGACCGACCGCCAGAGGCGCTGGCTGCGCGCCTACTTCCGCAACGAGATCATGCCGGTGCTGTCGCCGCTGGGCCTGGACCCGGTGCACCCGTTCCCGAAGATCCTCAACAAGTCGCTGAACATCGTGGTGGTGCTGAAGGGCACCGATGCGTTCGGCCGCGCCGGCCACCTGGCGATCGTGCGTGCGCCGCGCTCGCTGCCGCGCATCATCCAGCTGCCGGAGAAGCTCGGCGGATCGCAGAACTTCGTGTTCCTGTCCTCGGTGCTGTCGACCTTCGTCGATGAGCTGTTCCCGGGCATGGAAGTCCAGGGTGCCTACCAGTTCCGTGTCACCCGCAACTCCGAGCTGGTGGTGGACGAGGAGGAAGTGGAGAACCTGGCGCTGGCGCTGCGCGACGAACTGGTCGACCGCGGCTACCGGCCGGCGGTGCGCCTGGAGATCGCCCACGACATGCCGCGCGAGATCGTGCGCACGCTGCTGCAGAATTTCGGCCTGACCGAGAACGCGGTGTACCGCATCGACGGCCCGGTCAACCTCAACCGCATCATCCAGCTGTACGACCTGATCGCGCAGCCAGACCTGAAGTACCCGCCGATGACCCCGCGCACGCTGCGCGACAGCGACGGCATCTTCGAGACCACGGCGCGCCAGGACCTGCTGCTGCACCACCCGTTCGATGCCTTCACCGCGGTGCTGGACCTGATCCGGCAGGCGGCGATCGATCCCAACGTGCTGGCGATCAAGCAGACGCTGTACCGCACCGGCAAGGATTCGCTGATCGTCGACGCACTGATCCAGGCCGCGCGCAACGGCAAGGATGTGACTGTAGTGGTCGAACTGCGTGCGCGCTTCGACGAAGAGGCCAACCTGGGCCTGGCCGATCGCCTGCAGGAGGCCGGGGTGCAGGTGGTGTACGGCGTGGTCGGCTACAAGACCCACGCCAAGATGCTGCTGATCGTGCGCCGCGAAGGCCGCAAGCTGCGCCGCTACGTGCACCTGGGCACCGGCAACTACCACAGCGGCACTGCCCGCGCGTACACCGACATCAGCCTGATCACCGCCGATCCGGACATCGGCAATGACGTGCACCTGTTGTTCCAGCAGCTGTCCGGGCTGGCCTCGAAGATGAAGCTCAAGCGCCTGCTGCAGTCGCCCTTCACCCTGCACACCGGCATCCTCGGCCGTATCGAGCGCGAGACGCGCATCGCCGCCGCCGGCCGCCCAGCGCGGATCATCGCCAAGATGAACGCGTTGAACGAACCGCAGGTGGTGCGCGCGCTGTACGCCGCGTCGCAGGCCGGCGTGCAGATCGACCTGATCATCCGTGGCGCCTGCACCCTGCGTCCGGGCGTTCCGGGTGTCTCGGACAACATCCGCGTGCGCTCGATCGTCGGCCGCTTCCTGGAGCACAGCCGCGTCTACTGGTTCGGCAACGACGGCGCGCCGGAGATGTACTGCGCCAGCGCCGACTGGCTGGAACGCAACCTGCTGCGCCGGGTCGAGACCTGCTTCCCGATCCTCGATCCGGAACTGGCCAAGCGGGTGTACCGCGAGGTCCTGCAGAACTACCTGGACGACAACCTCAACGCCTGGGAACTGGACGCCGACGGCCTCTACCACAAGCGTGCGCCGGCGCACGACGAAGCCCCGCATTCTGCGCAGATGGCATTGATGCAGGGGCTGTAGTCCTGCCCCGGTGGACCCCGACCGCTGGTCGGGATTCGATCAGCGGTCGCCCGGGGTCAGATCCCTTTCCTGCGGGAAAGGGATCTGACCCCTTGCAATCCTGCTGCACGCCTCCTTCCAAAATGTGAAGGCCGCGCGGTGACGAGCACACCGCCGCTTCGGCTAACATTCGCCCATGCCGCATACCTCCACGACTCCGCCCGCATTGCAGGATGGCGACCTGCTGGCCGCCATCGACCTTGGCTCCAACAGTTTCCACATGGTCATCGCGCGCTACACGCTCGGCCAGCTGCGGGTGATCGACCGCCTGCGCGAGACGGTGCGCATGGCCGACGGGCTGGATGGCAAAGGCGGACTGTCTTCCGCCGCACGGCAGCGCGCGCTGGAATGCCTGGCCCGTTTCGGCCAGCGCATCCGCAATGTGCCGCCGCATCGGGTGCGCGCGCTGGCCACCAACACGGTGCGCCAGCTGCGTTCTCCCCAGTCGTTCCTGGTCCCGGCCGAAACTGCACTGGGACACGCCATCGAAGTGGTCAGCGGCCGCGAAGAAGCCCGCCTGATCTACCTGGGCGTGGCCCACGCGCAACCCCCCAAGCCCGGCCAGCGCCGGCTGGTGATCGACATCGGTGGCGGCTCCACTGAATTCATCATCGGCATGGGCATGCAGACCCTGGAGCGCGAAAGCCTGCAGGCCGGTTGCATCGCCAGCACCCGGCGCTTCTTCCCCGGCGGCAAGCTCAGCAAGAAGCGCTGGAAGGACGCGCTGGCCGAGATCGGCCGCGAGTTCCAGCCCTTCGCCAGCAAGTACCGCGCGCTGGGCTGGCAGGAGGCGCTGGGTTCTTCGGGCACGCACAAGGCGATCAGCGAGATCTGCGCGACGATGAAGCTGAGCAAGGGCGCGATCACCGCCGAGGCCCTGCCGCAACTGCGCGATGAGCTGCTGAAGGCCAAGAAGATCGACGACATCCAGTTGCCGGGCCTGTCCAGCGACCGCCGCCCGATCATCGCCGGCGGCATCCTGGTGCTGGAAGCGGCGTTCCAGGCACTTGGCCTGCAGAAGCTGCTGGTCAGCAAGGCCGCGATGCGCGAGGGCATCCTCTACGACATCGTCGGCCGTGCCGGCGAGAACGACCTGCGCGATGAATCGGTGGCCGCGCTCAGCCAGCGCTACGGTATCGATACGGTACAGGCCGACCGCGTGCAGGACACCGCTCTGTCACTGCTGGAGCAGGTGCAGGAACGCTGGAAGCTCGATGCCGATGATGCGCGCATGCTCGGCTGGGCCGCACGCCTGCACGAGCTGGGCCTGATGATTGCCCACAGCGGCTACCACGTGCATGGCAGCTACGTGCTGGAGCACTCGGACATCGCCGGCTTCTCCCGCCAGGAACAGCAGATGCTGGCCGCGCTGGTGCGCAGCCATCGCCGCAGCGTGACCAAGACCGCCTTCGACGCCCTGCCCGAACGCCTGCTGCTGACCGCGCGCCGGTTGGCGGCCCTGCTGCGGCTGGCGGTGCTGCTCAACCGCGCGCATGAAGACGACCCGCTGCCGGCGCTGGAACTGACCGCCGACGACAACCGGCTGTCGCTGATCGTGCCGCAGGCGTTCATCGATGCCCGTCCGCTGCTGCGCGCCGACCTGATCGGCGAGACCGACGGGATCGCCGGGCTGGGCATCCAGTTCCGTCCGTTCGTAGCCTGAATACGCCGTCGCCTGTTGTCCACAGGACAGCAGGAGTGACGCACTTCGCACCCCCACTTTGCGCAGTCTGGCGGTTTTTTGTGCTGCTTCGCATCACGACGGCACCGTATCGCGTATCGCACCTCTCACGTAAGCGCCTGCTTTTGTTCACGTTTTGTGAAGGATGGGGGTGTCCCGTGACATAAATCGATACGAACTCTTTACAGAGCATTAACTAACGAGACTACTATCGGGTCACCGGCTCGGTCATCAACCCAGCTGGCTCCTTCGACGCCCACTTTGGCGTCTTGTGCACGACCTGAGAGAGAGAGCTCGCCATGACTTCACGCACCACCGCACTGGGGCAGGCCATCCGCTATGCCCTGGCTACCACCGCAACGTTGGCCGCCCTGCCCGCGTTTGCCCAGGACGGCAGCAACGCAACGCCCACCAACCTCGACCGCATCGAGATCACCGGCTCGCGCATCCGTCAGGTGGACGTGGAAACCGCCCAGCCGGTGTTCGCGATCAGCCGCAACGACATCGAAAAGCAGGGCTTCAGCTCGGTTGCCGACATCCTGCAGAACGTCACCGCGATGGGCAGCCCGACCATCAGCCGCGCCAATGCGCTGACCGCGGGTGAAAACGCGGGTGGCACCTACATCGACATGCGCAACCTGGGCACCCAGCGCACGCTGGTGCTGGTCAACGGCAAGCGCATGGGCATCAGCACGTCCGGCTACCAGGACATCTCCACGCTGCCGGTGTCCGCCGTGGAGCGCATCGAGGTGCTGAAGGACGGCGCCTCTGCGATCTATGGCTCCGACGCCATGGCCGGCGTGGTGAACATCATCACCCGCTCCAATGTCACCGGTGTGACCGCCAACGTCTATCACGGCCAGTACAGCCAGGGCGACGGCGCACGTGACCGCTTCGACGTGGTCGCCGGCTGGAGCAACGATCGCGTGTCGTTGACCTTGTCCGCCGAGCATGCCGAAGAGAAGGGCGTGTGGGCGCGCGATCGCGGCTTCAGCAAGTACGGCATGACCGATCGCCATCCGTACGACAGCAGCAACTGGACCACGATCAGCCAGTACGGCCAGTTCACCGGTCTGCGCGGCCCGGGCTGTACCGCCACTGCGGGCTGCGGCTATTCCCTCAACCGCGGCGCGGATCCCACCAACCCGGCCAATTACCACCTCACCGATAGCACGCCGTTCACCGGTGACGTGAGCAACGCCAACGACCAGATGCACGTGATGTATCCGGTCAAGCGCGACTCGGTCTATTTCGACGGCCGCTTCAAGATCACCGACAACGTCAACTTCCGCACCGAGCTGGGCTACAACCAGCGTGAGTCCACCCGCCAGATCGCGGGCTATCCGCTGCAGTCGAGCACCGCCGGTGTCGGCTCGATGTCGATCAACAGCTACTTCAATCCGTTCGGCCGCCAGCACGGGTATGCCACCCCGACCGCCGTGGCATGGAACCGCCGCACCTGGGAAGTGCCGCGCGTGACCACCAGCGAGCTGAAGACCTACCGCGCGGTGGCGTCGTTCGACGGTTCGTTCGAGATCGGCAGCCGCTACTTCGACTGGGAAGTGGGTTACCAGTACAACCGCAATGAACTGGAATCGGTGGCGACCGGCAACCTGCACAAGGGTCGCGTCGCCGGCGGCGTCGGCCCGTCGTTCTACAACGCCGCCACCGGCAAGGTGCAGTGCGGCACCGCCGCTGCACCGATCTCCTATGACGTGTGCAAGCCGTGGAACCCGCTGGTGCCGTACGGCACGACGGCTGCCGATGGCCTGTACGGCAACGAAGAACTGCAGGCGTGGCTGTTCCCGGAAGAGATCACCAAGGGCCGTACCACCTCCAAGAACTTCTTTGCCAACATCGCTGGCAGCATCGTGACCCTGCCGGCTGGCGACCTGGGCTTCGCGTTCGGCGTGGAAAGCCGCAAGGAAGAAGGCAAGTACACCCCGGATGCCCTGGCCCAGACCGGCGCGACCACCAACCTGGCCGCGGGCCCGACCGGCGGTGACTACACCGTCAACGAGGCCTACCTGGAAGTGAACGTTCCGGTGCTGGCCGACCTGCCGGGCGCGAAGGAACTGACCTTTAATGGCGCAACCCGCTTCTCGGACTACAACACCTTCGGCAACACGCTCAACAGCAAGTTCGGCTTCAAGTGGAAGCCGATCGACTCGCTGATGGTGCGTGGCACCTGGGCCGAGGGCTTCCGTGCACCGACCATCAGCGACCTGTTCGGTGGTGGTTCGGAGACCTTCGCGCAGTTCAGCGATCCGTGCGACACCCGCTTCGGTTCCTCGGCCTCCAGCGCGGAAGTCCGTGCACGTTGCGCACGCGACATCGCCAATGCGAATACCTTCCGCCAGCTGCGCCAGGGTGGCACCCCGGTGAACACGTCGACGGACGCGACCCCGGTGCCGTTCACCTCCGGGTCGAACCCGCTGCTGACGCCGGAAACCTCGACCAGCAAGACGCTGGGCCTGGTCTGGAGCCCGAGCTTCATCCAGGGCTTCAACGCCTCGCTGGACTGGTGGAAGATCCGCATCGACAACACGATCATCGCCGACACGCCGACCCAGATCCTGCAGGACTGCTACGAATCGGGTATCGACGCGCGCTGCTCGCGCTTCCAGCGTGACCCGGTGACCGGCATCGTGACCAACCTGAAGTTCGGCAACCGCAACGCGGGCTTCATGGAAACCGAAGGCTACGATCTGGACGTGAGCTACCGTCTGGACACCCGGTTCGGCAAGTTCAACGTGAACTCGGCCACCACCTACGTGTCCAGTGCGACCTACCGCACCTCCAACGACAGCTCGATCGTCCCGATCGTCACCAACGGCATCGGCAGCGCTTTCCGCGTCCGTTCCAACCTGGTGCTGGGCTACGAGCGGGGCAACTTCGGCGCGAGCTGGACCGCGCGTTACTATTCGGGCGTGAAGGAAACCTGCTCGAACATCGCGCTGTACCCGGACGAGTGCTCGGATCCGGGTGTGTACGCACCGTGGTACAAGGGCGCACGCAACTACAACGAGCGCGGCGCGGTCACCTTCCACGACGTGCAGGTGCGTTACTCGCTGCCGTGGGACGCCACCGTGTCGGTCGGTGCCAACAACGTGTTCGAGAAGACCGGCCCGGTCATGTACAGCAAGCCGAACTCGGCCTTCTCGTACTACGGTGGTTACGATATCGGCCGCTTCATCTACATGAAGTACCAGCAGCGCTTCTGATCCATCGCGCTGTGACGGAAGCATGACGACCACGGCCCTTCGGGGCCGTGGTTTTTTATTGGCCGCCGCGCCCAGGCGCTGGCCGGCGCCACCGTCATCTGATGGTCGCAAAGCGGTCATGTCGGCTACATCGCCAGGCCCGAGCATGCCGGAAACCCGGAGGCCCGCCATGCGCTATGCCATCGTCACCGAGACCTATCCACCGGAAGTGAACGGCGTCGCCCTCACCGTGCAGGGGCTGGAACAAGGTCTGCGCGCAGCCGGGCACGAGATCGACCTGGTCCGCCCCCGCCAGTCCAGCGAAGCGCTGGATTCGGCACCCGGCACCTTGCTGGTTCCCGGCGCCGCCCTGCCCCGCTACCCCGGCCTGCGTTTCGGACTGCCGGCGCCGATCCGGCTGGGCCGCCATTGGCAGAAACAACGCCCGGATGCGGTCTACATCGCCACCGAAGGTCCGCTCGGCTGGTCGGCACTGCGCACTGCGCGCCGCCTCGGCATTCCGGTCGCCAGCGGCTTCCACACCCGCTTCGACGAGTACCTGCCCGACTACGGCGTGGCGTGGCTGCAGGCCGCAGCCATGCGCTGGATGCGCCGTTTCCACAACCAGGCCGATGCCACCCTGGTGCCGACCCGCGAGCTGCAGCAGTTCCTCGGCGAACAGGGCTTCGAGCGCGTGCGCCTGCTGGCCCGCGCGGTGGACAGCCAGCAGTTCGATCCGGGACGGCGCGATCCCGCGCTGCGCGAGGAATGGGGCGTGGATGGCAACGGCCTGGTGGCGATCTATGTCGGCCGCATCGCTGCTGAAAAGAACCTCGGCCTGGCAGTGAAGGCATTCCGCCGGCTGCAGCAGATCCGGCCCAAGGCACGCTTCGTGTGGGTCGGAGATGGCCCGGCCCGCGAGAAGCTGGCACATGAAAACCCCGACTTCATCTTCTGTGGCATCCAGCGCGGCGATGCGCTGGCCCGGCACTTCGCCAGCGGCGATCTGTTCCTGTTCCCCAGCCGCAGCGAAACGTTCGGCAACGTGACCCTGGAAAGCATGGCCAGCGGTGTGGCCACCGTGGCCTTCGACTACGGCGCCGCGCGCGAGTACCTGCGCAATGGCGAGAACGGCGCAGCCGTGGACAGCGACGATCAGTTCATCGATGCCGCCGTGCGACTGGCCGCCGATGACGCGCAGCGCCGCGAACTGGGCGGCAATGCCGCACGCGCGATGAAGCGCCTGCATCCACAACAGGTGGTGGCCGAGTTCGATGCACTGCTGGCCGAACTGGCACAGTCGCGGAGGAACGGCCATGCGCACTACGCCGCTTGAGCTGCTGGCCGGGCGCGAAGCACGCTGGTGCCGGCGCGCAAACCACTACTGCCGGCGGCGCCGCGTGCGTCGCCTGTTCGCGGTCATCAGCCGGCTCGGCGATGGCGTGTTCTGGTACGTGCTGATGGCCGCGCTGGTGGTGCTGGACGGCTTCGACGGCCTGCGCGCCTCGGTGCACATGGCCGCCACGGGCCTGGCCGCGCTGCTGCTGTACAAGGTCCTCAAGCGCTGGACCCGGCGCCCGCGGCCCTACGCGGCCGACCTGCGCATCCGCGCCTGGGTGGCGCCGCTGGACGAGTTCAGTTTCCCCTCCGGACACACCCTGCATGCGGTGTCGTTCACCATCGTGGCACTGGCCTACTACCCGTGGCTGGCGCCGCTGCTGGTGCCGTTCACCTGTGGCGTTGCACTGTCGCGGGTGGTCCTGGGCCTGCACTATCCTTCCGATGTGCTGGCAGCCACCGCCATCGCCATCGTGCTGGCTTCGGCCAGCCTGACCTGGCTGCCGCTGCCGGTGTGACGACCGGAGCCAGGCAAGGCCCGGCGCCACCATCATCATTGATGGCCTAGAATGCGGGCATGACCACGCTGTTCATTTCCGACCTGCACCTGGACCCCAGCCGTCCGGAGATCACCGACCTGTTCCTGCGCTTCCTGCGCGAGCAGGCGCCCGGCGCCGATGCGCTGTACATCCTCGGCGACCTGTTCGAGGCCTGGATCGGCGACGACACGCCCTCGCCCGCCGCCGACACGGTGGCCGATGCGTTGAAGGTGCTGTCCGACAGCGGCGTGCCGGTGTACTTCATCCGCGGCAACCGCGACTTCCTGCTCGGTGAGGACTACGCGCGCCGTGCCGGCCTGCGCATCCTGCCCGACCCGTGCATGATCGAACTGTACGGCCGCGCGGTGCTGCTGCAGCACGGTGACCTGCTGTGCACCGATGACATTCCCTACCAGCAGTTCCGTGCACAGACGCGCGACCCGGTATTCCAGGCGAAGTTCCTGTCGCAGCCGCTGGCCGCACGCATCGCGTTCGCGCAGAAGGCGCGCGAAGCCAGCCAGGCGCGCCAGTCCGAGATGAAGCAGGACGATCGTGCGCAGTTCGAGTCGGTGACCGACGTGGCCCCTGCCGAAGTCGATGCCACCTTCGTGCGCCATGGCGTGGACACCATGATCCATGGCCATACCCATCGGCCGGCGATCCACACGCTGCAGGCCGGTGGTCGCGAGCGCACCCGCATCGTGCTGGGTGACTGGTACGAACAGGGTTCGGTGCTGCGCGTGGATGCCAGCGGCTGGACGCTGGATACGCTCGCGCGCGAATAACGGATCGCAAGGTGCCAACCAAGGTTGGCATCTACCAGAGCAGGTGCATGCGCCCGGGTAGACGCCGGCCTTGGTCGGCGCCTGGACAGTGTCAGCGGAAGGCCGCGATGGTGGCCTTGGTGTTGACCAGCACGCGCTGGTTGTCGGCGGTGCTGGCGTTGCCCATCGGGATGCCGTTGTAGCTGATGTTGGGGTTGGACCAGTAGTTCAGGCGCGGGCAGCTGCGGGTGCAGTTGTAGGCCATGATCGTGCGCCAGCCGGTGCCGGTGGCCGGCTCGTAGCGATAGCCGTGGCCATAGGCATAGGGCGAGGTGCTCGAGTCGGTGGCGATGTCATGCCGCGCACTCTGCAGATGGCCGATCTCGTGCGCGAACGAGTAATAGCCGGTCGCGCAATCCCAGTACACGGCCGCGAACGCGGTCGACGCCGTCGAGCCGATGCCCGAGGCCAGGCCGCAGTAGGCGGTGTTGTTGATCAGCAGCACGCCCACATCAGCCGTGTAGGTATTCCGGCTGGTGTGGATGCTGTCCATGTAGCCATCGCTGGTGCCACGGAAACGCGCCAGGTCGGTATCGAAGCTGCCCGATTCGGTGTAACTGGTGGTTTCGTAGCGGGCCAGTTCCATGGTGATGCCGACGTTGCTGTTGACATAGCCCTGGTTCGATTCGGCCACGGCCAGCTGCACCAGTGACTGCATGTTGCCGCCATAGGCGGCGACGGCGGCATTGGTCGCCACCACCAGCACGCGGATGGTGGCCGGCGTGCCGGACGACGCCTGCGCGATGCCGAGGCGATCGTTGTTGCCCATCGGGATCTTCGGCAGCTGGTTGTAATCGGCCGGATGGTCGGCCGGCATCCGCGACTCGTCCACTTCCACAAGCACGTGGCGGTTGCCCAGCGGGCGCAGGCGGTACAGCTTTCCATCCTTGCGGATCGAGCCGGTGATGGTATCGCCCGAGCGCACCAGGATCAGCGAATTGCCGGGGTCGTCCTGGCCGTTGGAGGTGGCCGCGGTCAGCTTGTCCGAGGGCGAACGGAACTGGCCATACCAGATGCTGCCGCCATCGGGCAGCGCTTCAACCTTGCTGCGCACGGCCTGCACGCGCTGGCCGAGCAGTTCGAATTCCAGCTGCGGCTGTGCAGTCGCGGCTGCATCAACGCGCACTTCCTGTACCGTCGCGGTGGACGGGGTGGCCAGCAGCTTGCCCAGCGCGGGCTCACTGTTTGCCGATGCGCGGCTGATGACCGTCACCGGCTCGAACAACGGTGCCGCATGCGCGGCCGCCGCCACCGACAAACCCAACACCAGGCCACCTGCCGCTTTGCCAATCGATCTGGACAACATTGCGTCGCTCCTTGAATGATGTGAACAGCGTGGATGCAGCACGACCCGGTTTGCCGGGTTTGGCCATATGGCCTGCGCGGCTCGTGTGAATTCAATAGGCGAGTGGAATGAAAGTCAGGATTTGTGATCGACCGCATCTGCGTTCAGTCAGGTCAAAAGCGTCACTACACTTCGCCAATACACCGCTTTCGCGCTACCGTGACGCAGCCACGACGGGGAATGCACATGGCACCATCGCAGGACACGGACGAAGATGTCGGCTTGCTGCGGATCGGCCTGTTCTTCGATGGCACCCGCAACAACGCGCACAACCTCGCGCGTGGTCGACCACAGCAGCCGCGACCGCGCCCGGCGCAGCTGCGTGCGGATGATGATTCGACCTACCAGAGCCGGCTGACCAGCAGCTACGACAACGGCCTGACCAACATCGCACGCCTGCAGCAGCTGTACCCGGACAGCCGCCGCGATGCGATGGCCACGCCTTCGCTGTCGATCTACGTGGAAGGTGTCGGTACCCGCGATGACGCCGACGACGACCTGATCGGACTGGCGTTCGGTATCGGCGCCAGCGGCGTCCGCGCAAAGGTGCAGCGCGCGCTGCAGGTGGTGCTGCCGGCTGCGCTTGCAGAACTGTCCACGCGTTGGCGGCAACCGCTGCGTCGCGTGCAGCTGGATCTGTTCGGGTTCTCTCGAGGCGCTGCCGCCGCACGTGATATCGCCAACCAGCTGCAGGGCTGGGATACCACGCGTTGGCGGCAACTGCTGCAGTCGTCCGGCCTGGTCTGTACGCCGGACTTCGCCCCTGCCCTTCCGGTGCTGCGATTCATGGGCCTGTTCGATACCGTGGCTGCGGTCAGTGGTGGCCGCGCCGACGAACAACCGCAGCTTGCCTTGTCCAGTGGCATCGCTGCACGCGTGGTGCAGTTGACCGCGCGCGACGAGCATCGCCAGCACTATCCGCTGACCACGGTGGCACCGCCGTTCACCGAGATCGCTTTGCCCGGCGTGCACGCCAACATCGGCGGGGGCTACAACCAGCTGGAGGAAGGCCCCAAGCTGCTCAGCCGCCCACGTCGCCAGCAGCTGCGCCGCCCCGCCGTTGCCGACTACCAGATTCCCCCGCTGGCGATGCTGCAGGCCACCACGGCTTACGCTGAAACGCAGGCCGATGCCGAACGCTGGCGGCAGCAGCTGGGCGTGGACGAAAAGGAAGTGTGGGTGGATGTCTGGCACCAGTGGCAGCAGCAGCGCCGCGCCGGCAGCCGCAGCGTGCTGCTGTCCCCGGTGCTGTACGTGACTGCCGCCGTGGTACTGCGGCGGCGCATCGACTGGCGCTACCAGTTGATCGCGCTGCAGGTGATGCAGCAGCATGCCATCGATGCCGGCGTGACCTGGCGCGCCAGCGCTGCCGAGGTTCCCGGCTGGGAACTGCCGTCGGCCCTGCAACCGATCGCACGGCGGCTGGTGGCAGGGCAGGCGTTGACCCAGACCCAGGAGGCGCTGCTGCGCCGACGCTACCTGATGCAGTCGGCGCACTGGAATTTCGACGCGCTGGGCGACACCGCCCTGACCTATGCCGCCGATGCCGGCGTCAGCGAACTGCCCTACCGGCCCGGTCCCGGCCTGTTCTACATCAACCGGCCCACCGTGGATGGCAAGCGCGTGGTGCTGCCCAACGCATGAAAAAGGGGACGGAGGGGATTAAGTCGTTTGTGCCACAAACGACTTAATCCCCTCCGTCCCCTTTTGTTCAACCGGCCTGTTCGACCAGGTTGCCGAGCTCGTCGGCGTCGAAGCCGGCCAGCAGGCGCGCTTCGATGTTGAACGGCCCGTGCAGGTAGCCGCCGGCGTATTCCACCAGCAGCGCCTTGAAGCGCGCACGCGGCTCGACGCCGGCGCGATCGCAGTACCAGCGGTACCAGCGCGAACCGGCGGCAACGTGCGCCACTTCCTCGCGCAGGATCACTTCCAGTACGTCGGCGGTTTCACCATCACCGACATTGCGCAGCTTCTCGATCATGCCCGGTGTCACGTCCAGGCCGCGCGCTTCCAGCACGCGCGGTACCAGGGCCATGCGCGCCAGGCCGTCATGCGCGGTCTTTTCGCACATTTCCCACAGGCCGTTGTGCGCGGGGAAATCGGCGTAGTCGTGGCCATGCGCCTGCAGGCGCTCGCGCAGCAGCATGAAGTGCCGCGATTCGTCGTCGGCACAGCTGACCCAGTCGGCATGGAACGCTGGCGGCAGGCCGCGGAAGCGGTACACCGCATCCCAGGCCAGGTCGATCGCGTTGAGTTCGATGTGGGCGATGGCGTGGATGAAGGCGGCGCGTCCTTCCACGCCGCCCAGCCCGCGCCGGGGCACTTCGCGCGGATGCACCAGCACCAGCCGTGCCGGCCGGCCAGGCATGCGGATCGGTTCCGGCGGCGGCGCATCGGCAGCCACCTTCAGGCGACCGGCACGGAACGCGGCGGCATACGCCTGGGTCAACGCGACCTTGCGCAGCGGGTCGGCTTCGGCCAGGCACTGCTGCGCCGCGCGCAGCAGGTCGCCACCAACGTCGGGTACATCGACCACGCCTGGACCTCAGGCGCGGCGCTTGTGCTTGGCGTCGTCCGAACGCAGCTGCTGGATGCGCTCGAAGTAGCCCGGCTCGATACCCGTCGGGTAGTGGCCGTTGAAGCAGGACGAATCGAAGTTGCGCAGCGCCGGGTTGCCCTCGCTCACCGCCGCTTCCATGTCCTCCAGATCCTGGTAGATCAGCCAGTCGCAGCCCAGGTGGGCCTCGATCTCTTCGACGGTGCGGTTGTGCGCGACCAGCTCTTCGGCCGCCGGCATGTCGATGCCGTAGATGTTCGGGTAGCGCACCGGCGGTGCCGCGCTGGCCAGGTAGACCTTGCGCGCGCCCGCATCACGGGCCATCTGCACGATCTGCTGGCTGGTGGTGCCACGCACGATCGAGTCGTCCACCAGCAGCACCACGCGGTTGCGGAACTCCAGGTGGATCGGGTTGAGCTTGCGGCGCACCGACTTCACGCGTTCGCCCTGGCCCGGCATGATGAAGGTGCGGCCGATGTAGCGGTTCTTGATGAAGCCTTCGCGATACTTCACCCCAAGCACGTTGGAGATCTCCAGCGCGGCATCACGCGAGGTATCCGGGATCGGGATGATGGTGTCGATATCGTGGTCCGGGCGCAGGCGCAGGATCTTCTCGCCCAGCTTGATGCCCATGCGCATGCGCGCCTTGTGCACCGAGACGTTGTCGATCATCGAATCCGGACGCGCGAAGTACACGTACTCGAAGATGCACGGGGTGTGCTCGGCAGGCTCGGCGCAGATTTCCGAGAACAGCTCGCCGCGGGCGGTGATCACCAGGGCTTCGCCCGGCTGCACATCGCGCACCCGCTGGAAGCCCAGCACGTCCAGCGCGGCCGACTCGGAGGCCACGATGTACTCGTCGCCCTCGGCATGGCTGCGCTTGCCCAGCACCAACGGACGGATGCCGTGCGGGTCGCGGAAGGCCACCAGGCCCAGGCCCAGCACCACGCTGACCACCGCGTAGCCGCCCTTGCAGCGGCGGTGCACGCCAGCCACCGCGCGGATCGCGGCTTCCGGGCTCAGCTGGCGCTGCTGCTCCAGCTCATAGGCGAACACGTTCAACAGCACTTCGCTGTCCGAATCGGTGTTGACGTTGCGGCGGTCCTGCTCGAACACCTGCTGGCGCAGCGCCTCGGTGTTGATCAGGTTGCCGTTGTGGGCCAGCGCGATGCCGTACGGCGAGTTGACGTAGAACGGCTGCGCCTCGTCCATGCCTTCCGAGCCGGCCGTCGGGTAGCGCACATGGGCGATGCCGACGCTGCCTTCCAGGGTGGACATGGTACGTGCATCGAACACATCGCGGACCAGGCCGGTGGCCTTCTGCACCCGCAGGCGGCTGCCATTGGCCGTGGCGATGCCCGCGGCATCCTGGCCGCGATGCTGGAGAACGGTCAAGCCGTCATACAACTGCCCGGCGACGTTCTGGTTGCCGACGATTCCGACGATGCCACACATGGTGCGAAGTCTCCGCTGGGCTGTGCCCAGTTACAAGGAAGGTGGCCGTACCTGGCCGCGGTGGTCGCCGCGCCTGCGGTCGACATTGGCCGGATCGCCCGGCTCGATACTGTCTGGCAGTGCTGGGGCGTCCGGGCGCACTTCGGCCGGATCGTATGCGTCGCCCTGTTCCGCTTTCGCGGGCCGCAGCCATCCGCTGCCCGCCACTACCTGGTTGAGGATGCCATTATCGCCTGCCGCGCCCGGCTTTCCCAGATCGGCGCCTGCGCTCTTCCCCAGCTCCATCAATGCAGATGGGGACAGCATGTCGGTCGGCAAGGTCTTGGGCAGCAGATCGGCGCCGGGCACCTGCCAGTGCGGCAGCTTCCCGTTCATCCAGGCCACGGCCGGGTTCAGCACCGGGCGGACCGCCGAGCGCTTCCAGGAGGGTTCGGCGGTCAGCGGGGTGAAGCCGGCCAGCAGCACCAGGATCGCCGCTATCAGGCCGCCACGCACGGCGCCCAGCACGCCGCCCAGCAATCGGTCCAGGCTGGTCAGCATGCTGCGATGGATCATCGCCTTGATGACCATGCCGATCACCGCGACCACGATCATCACGCCAATGCCCACGCCCAGGTAGCCGCCAACGAAATGCTCGCCGCCGGGTGCGGCCGGGGCCGCCCACCAGCGTGCCGCATCGTTGCCGAAGGCGAAGGCCGCCCACGCGGCCAGCAGCCACGACAGCGTGCCGATGACGATTCCAACAAAGCCACGCAGCATCCCGAGCAGGGTCGAGGCGGCGATCACGATCAGCAGCACCACGTCGATCATGGCGCCCCGCTCCTTCGGCGGCGCTGGCAACGGGCCTGCGCGTGGATCATGGGTGCGGTCGGACCATGCCGGCCACGCCGACCTTGGCGGCGACCTGCGCCTTCAGCTGCTCGGCGTCAGCGCGGTTGGCCACCGGTCCGACGCGGACGCGATGCAGCGTGCCCTTTTCAGTGCGTACCTGCTCGACGAAAGCACTGAAGCCGGCGGCGCGGACCTTGTCGCGCAGCGCGTTGGCATCGTTGGCCTGGCCGAACGCGCCCAACTGCACGGCGAAGCCGACGCCACTGGCCGCCGGTGCTGTCGGCGTGGCAGGGGCCGGCTTGCTGGCGGCAGCCTCCGGCTTCGGCTCGGGCTTGGCGTCCGGCTTCGGAGCCTCGGGCTTCGGTGCCGGCTTGGGCGGCTCTGGTTTGGTGGTCGCCGTCGGCGTGCTTGGCGGCAGGCTTTCGCTGCGCACCGGGTTGCTGGTGGCCGACGGCGTGGTGGCCGCGGCCGGGGTGCTGGTGGTCGGCGCCGGCGTGGCGGCAACCGCCGCACTGCTGCCTGCCGCCGCATCCAGGGTGATGACTTCTGCCTTCACATCGGCGCGGATCTTGACCGCCTGCAGGCGCGCGGCTTCGGCCTGGGCACGGTCGGCATACGGCCCGACACGCACACGCCACGCCTGGCGCCCGCTGATGGTGGTGGTTTCGGCGAAGCCTGGCAGCTGCGAGCGCTGCAGGTAGGCGATCACCGCATCGGCGTCGGCCTTGCTGCCGTAGGCGCCAAACGTGACGGCGAAGTTGCCGGCGGCAACCGCCGGAGACGTGTCCACGGTCGGCGGCGTAGCCGGCGCGGCCGTCTCCTGCAGCGGCTTGGCCTGCCCGGTCTGCAGGCCGGTGGCTCCACCGGCCGGAGCAACCAGCGGCAGCTCACGGGTTTCGAACTGGCCATCGGCCGGTGCGTCCGGCGCGGCGATCGGCACCGAGGCCACACCGCTGTCCGGCGCCGGTCCCTTGACCAGCATCGGCAGGAAAATCACGGCCAGCGCCACCAGCACGATGGCACCAATCAGACGCTGTTTCAGAGGCGTATCCACGTGAGGCGGCAACTGTCCGGAGGTTGCGGTCGATTATACGGGTGCCGGACCGGACGGCGTCGGCATTGGCTGAACGCGGATCAGGCGGCGCCCTGCAACCATTGCAGCGCGGCAGCGGCGGTATGGAAGGAGCCGAACACCAGTACGCGGTCACCGCGCCCGGCCTGGGCCAGTACCTGTGCCAGCGCCTGCTCGACAGTATCAGCGCGCTGGGCCTTGGCCGCCGCCGTACCGGCCAGGCGGGCCTGCAACTGGGCAGCACTCTGCCCGCGCGGGCCGTCCAGTCCGGCCAGGGTCCACTCGCCGACCACGTCCTGCAGCGCCTGCACAACGCCCACCGCGTCCTTGTCCTGCAGCGCGGCGTACACCGCCAGGGTGCGCCCGGCCGACGCTTCGGCCTTCAGCGCGCGCGCCAGCTGGCCCGCCGCCTGCGGGTTGTGCCCGACATCGACACGGACCTGCACGCCGTCACGCTCGAACGCCTGCAGGCGGCCAGAGATGCGCGCCGCCGCGACACCAGCAGCCCACGCCGCACGCGGCACCGGCTTGTCCAGCGCGCGCAGCGCAGCGATGGCGGCACCCGCGTTGGCCAGCTGGATCGGGCCGGCCAGCGCCGGGGTCGGCAGTTCCATGCGCAGGCCGACATCGCGCCAGCGCCAGCGCTGGGCATCGATTGGTTCGTAGAAATAATCGCTGCCGCCGCGGATCGCGTTGGCGCCGACCAGGTAGGCACGTGCGAGCACGCTCGACGGCGGGTCGGTCTCGCCCAGGATCACCGGCTTCCAGCCACGGATGATGCCGGCCTTCTCGGTGCCGATCGCTTCGCGGTCCTCGCCCAGCCATTCGGCATGGTCGATGTCCACGGTGGTGATCACCGCCACGTCAGCGTCGACGATGTTGACCGCATCCAGGCGACCGCCCAGGCCCACTTCCAGCACCGCCAGGTCCAGCCCGGCGTCGGCGAACAGCTGCAGCGCGGCCAGCGTGCCGTACTCGAAATAGGTCAGCGTGATATCGCCACGCGCGGCCTCGATGGTGTTGAAGGCGGCGACCAGCGCCGCATCCTCCACATCGTGGCCGTCGATGCGCACGCGCTCGTTGTAGCGCAGCAGGTGCGGCGAGGTGTACGCGCCGACCTTCCAGCCGGCAGCACGCGCGATGGCTTCGATGAAGGCCACGGTGGAGCCCTTGCCGTTGGTGCCACCGACCACGATGGTGCGCTGGGCCGGCGCCCCCAGGCCCATCGCCGTGGCCACGGCGCGCACGCGCTCCAGGCCCATGTCGATGGTCGCCGGGTGCTGGCGTTCAATGTAGTCCAGCCAGTCGGCCAGGGTGGTCGGGGTGTTCGTCACGGCAGCGGTTCCAGCAGAAGCAGTTGATGCGAGGGGATGGATCAGAGTGCGCGGTGCTTGGCTTCGCCGAAGAACGGCGTGTGGTGGGCACAGTCGTTCAGGCGCACCACTTCCAGGCTGTCCAGGTCGGCGCCTTCGAGCAGGTTGAGCGTGGTCGGCGCCTGGCGGAAGGTCCACAGGCGGGAGATCGGCAGGCCCAGCACCTTGCACAGGATCACGCGGTTGACCGCATCATGGGCGACCACCAGCAGGGTGTCGTGCTCGCCGAGGCCTTCGGTGGCGCGGGCCAGGCCGCGCCAACTGCGCTCCAGCACCAGGCGCAGCGATTCACCGCCGGGCATCAGCACGGTGTCCGGCTCCTCGCGCCACGCCTTCAGGCGCGACGGGTCCTTTTCGTTGATTTCGCTGGCCAGCAGGCCTTCCCACTCGCCGTGGGCGATTTCCTGCAGCTCCGGCTCGGTCAGCAACATGTCGGCACGGGCGGCACCGAGTGCCAGCTGCGCGGTGCGCTGCGCGCGTGACAGCGGCGAGGCGACGGCACGGGTGATGTCCACCGAGGCCAAGCGGGCGCCCAGGGCCTGGGCCTGGGCTTCACCGATCGGCGAAAGCGGGATGTCGATCTGGCCCTGGTAGCGGCCTTCGGCGTTCCACGGCGTTTCGCCGTGGCGGGCAAGCAGGATGCGCATGCGTGCAAGGGGTCCTGGGGGGAGGAGGTTCCGCGTTTCGTTCACATCCTGTGAAGTGCGCGGAACAGGGATGATACCCGTTCGGCGCACCGGGCCGTGCCGGGCATGAAAAAACCCCGCGACGTGGATCGCGGGGTTTTGGAAACTCCGGCTATCTGGTCGGGGTTGCCGGCCAGCGGCCGGCACTACCGCAACGGGTTTATTTCGCCAGGTTCAGTTCCTTCAGCAGCGCCGGCGCCGGCGCCACTTCCTGCATGATCCACTGCATGTAGCGGCTGTCGACCGCGATCATGCGGGTCATCACCGGGTCGAACACCCAGTTGGAGCTGACCGATTCCCAGTTGCCGTCGAAGGCCAGGCCGACCAGCTTGCCGTTGGCGTCCAGCACCGGTGAACCCGAGTTGCCACCGGTGATGTCCAGGTTGGACAGGAAGTTCACCGGCACCGAGCCCACGCGCTTGTCTTCCAGGCCGCCGTAGCGCTTGGCCTTGACCGCGTCGAGCAGGGCCTTGGGCGCATCGAACGGATCGACGCCGGTGTCCTTGGCGACGATGCCCTCCAGCGTGGTGAACGGGGTGTAGGCCACGCCGTCCCTGGGCTCATAGCCCATCACGTTGCCGAAAGTGATGCGCAGCGACAGGTTGGCATCCGGGTACACGAACTCGCCCTGGCTCTTCTTGTAGTCAGCCAGTGCCTGCAGGTACAGCGGACGTGCGGTCAGCGACTCGCCTTCGCGGATCTTCTTCTGCTCTTCCTGCTTCAGCAGCGACGGCATGATCGCCACCGCGTACTGGATGGCCGGATCGGTGCTGGCTTCGAACGCGGCGCGGTCGGCCTTGAACCACTTCAGGCGTGCATCCAGGCTGCCCAGCTCAGTGCCCGACAGCTTGCTCACCAGTGCCTTGACCGCGCTGGCATCGCTGCCGCCCAGCCAGGTGTTCAGCACGTCGTTGTTGCGCTGCGCGGCCGGCAGGGCGACGTACTGGTCCAGCCAGTAGGTCTGCAGCTGCTGGTCCATCTTCGCCACATAGCGGCGATCCATCTGCTTCAGGCCGCCTTCCAGGGTCGGCAGGTCGCGCTGCTGGTAGCCGACCTCGCGCTCGGCGTCCGGCTTGGTGCGCTCGATCGACAGGCGGTACAGGCCGATGGCGGCGTTGACCGCCGAGGTGTTGTTGAACTGGCCGACGAACAGATCGCGCTCGCGGGTCGCCTTGCTGGTATCCAGGTGCTTGACCAGCTGCGCGTGCGCTGCCAGGGCCGGCTTGCCGGCGGCGCCCTGCTTCTTCAGCCAGGCCAGCACGGCGGCTTCTTCAGCCTGCTTCTGGCCAGCAGCGTCGATGCGCTTGAAGCCTTCCAGCTGGCCGGCGTAGTTCTTGGCCACGTTGTTCATGCTGGCCGCGGTGGCGGCGTACTTCACCTTGACGTCGGCGTCGGCCTTGCCCGCCTCATCGATCATCTTCAACACTGCGTTGTAGTGCCTGGCGATGGTCGGGTAGGTCCAGCTGGCGGTTTCGTTGAACTCACCGGCCAGCGCGTAGCGGTTGGTGCGGCCCGGATAGCCTGCCACCATCACGAAGTCACCGGCGCCCAGCGGCTGGTCGGTGAACTTCAGGAAGTGCTTGGGCTGGTACGGCACGTTGTCGGCCGAGAATGCGGCCGGCTTGCCGTCCTTGCCGACGTAGGCGCGGTAGAACGAGAAGTCGCCGGTGTGGCGCGGCCACATCCAGTTGTCGACGTCGCCGCCGTACTTGCCGACGCTGCCCGGGGGCGCGTAGACCAGGCGCACGTCCTTGATTTCCATGTTGCGGAACAGTCGGTAGGTGTTGCCGCCGGAGAAGGTGTACAGGCGGCAGCGGAAGCCGTCCTCGGCTTCACACGCGGCGACCTGGGCCTTGTCGAAGGCATCCAGCGCACGGCTGCGGGCCAGCGGGTCGTTGCCGGCGGCGGCAATGGCGGCCTTGGCCTGGGCGGTGACGTCGGTGATCTGGTCGAGCACGTAGACGCGGGCGTTCGGGCCGGCGCTCAGTTCATCGCTGTGCTTCGGCGCGTTGAAGCCGTCCTTGATCAGGTTCTTCTCGGCGGTCGAATTCAGCTGGATCGCACCGTAGGCGCAGTGGTGGTTGGTGACCACCAGGCCCTGCGGCGACACGAAGCTGGCGGTGCAGCCGCCGAGGGCGACGACCGCGCCCATCGGGTCGCCGGTGAGGTTGGACAGCTGCTCCGGGGACAGCTTCAGGCCGGCCTTCTGCAACGGACCGGCGATTTCCGGCAGCTGCTGCGGCACCCACATGCCTTCAGCGGCATGGGCGACCTGGGCCAGCCCGAGGCTGGCGACGATGGAGAATGCAAGCAGGTTCGAGCGCATGGAGCAGCCCCTGGTAGTGGAACCCTCGATTGTAGCCCGCCGCCCTGCCCCGGCCCGAACCCCGGAAGTCATGGGCCTACTTCTTGCTCTGCCATGCGCACATCGGCCGCGCACATGGAATCGTCCAGAGGAGGCGTGGTCACCCTGGCCGGGACCGTTGGCGCCATGGGCCGGGCGCATGCGACTGGCGGGTTGGGCAGGACGCCCAACCCCGGTCTTGCCGTGTGCGCAGGATAGCGCGCACGAGCAAGGCGCCATCGAGCACCATGGATGGGCTTTTGCGTGTCCCGGCCAGGGTGACCGCGCGCCCTCCCCAGGAATCAAGGAGGCGCTGCTGTTTGCAGCACGTTCGAAACGCCCGTCGGCGCACGCCTTTCGTTCCGCCATTGCACCCGCAACGCAACATGGGAAATCCGCGCGGCACCCTATAATCCGCGCTTTCCCCCTGATGAGTTCCACCCCGATGGCGCAGCAAACGATGAAGGCCCTGGTCAAGCGCGAAGCGGCCAAGGGCATCTGGCTGGAAGAAGTTCCGGTGCCGACCCCGGGCCCGAACGAGGTCCTGATCAAGCTGGAAAAGACCGCGATCTGCGGCACCGACCTGCACATCTACCTGTGGGACGAGTGGAGCCAGCGCACCATCAAGCCGGGCCTGACCATCGGCCATGAGTTCGTCGGCCGCATTGCCGCGCTCGGCTCGGCGGTGACCGGCTATGAGATCGGCCAGCGCGTCTCGGCCGAAGGTCACATCGTCTGTGGCCATTGCCGCAACTGCCGTGGCGGCCGCCCGCACCTGTGCCCGAACACCGTCGGCATCGGCGTCAACGTCAACGGCGCCTTCGCCGAATACATGGTGATGCCGGCCAGCAACCTGTGGCCGATCCCGGACCAGATCCCGTCGGAACTGGCCGCGTTCTTCGACCCGTACGGCAATGCCGCACACTGCGCGCTGGAATTCGACGTGATCGGCGAAGACGTGCTGATCACCGGCGCCGGTCCGATCGGCATCATCGCCGCCGGCATCTGCAAGCACATCGGTGCGCGCAACGTGGTGGTGACCGACGTCAACGACTTCCGCCTGAAGCTGGCCGCCGACATGGGCGCCACCCGCGTGGTCAACGTCGCCAACCAGTCGCTGAAGGACGTGATGAAGGAGCTGCACATGGAGGGCTTCGACGTGGGCCTGGAAATGAGCGGCAACCCGCGCGCGTTCAACGACATGCTCGACTGCATGTACCACGGCGGCAAGATCGCCATGCTCGGCATCATGCCCAAGGGCGCCGGCTGCGACTGGGACAAGATCATCTTCAAGGGCCTGACCGTGCAGGGCATCTACGGCCGCAAGATGTACGAGACCTGGTACAAGATGACCCAGCTGGTGCTGTCCGGCTTCCCGCTCGGCAAGGTGATGACCCACCAGCTGCCGATCGACGAGTTCCAGAAGGGCTTCGACCTGATGGAAGAAGGCAAGGCCGGCAAGGTCGTGCTCAGCTGGAATTGACCCGAAGGGTCAATTCCCCCGCATGTTTCCTTATCCCCGCGCCTTTGGCGCGCCCCCTTGAACAACAAGGGGGCTCTTCCCCAGATGGGATCAAGAACACCGCGGAACTGAAAAAGGCGCCCGATGGGCGCCTTTTTCGCAATGCGTGCCAGGCAAGCTTGGCACCTACCGTAACGCCTGCGGCGTTACTTGCCCACGGCCACGGTCAGCAGCACCCGGCTGTGGGCCAGCTTGCCCGAGTTCTCGCGTCCATTGCCGTCGGTGCCGTAGTAGCCCAGGCCGACGTTGAACAGGCCGAACTGGCGGCTGACGCCGACGTTCCAGTCGGTATAGTCCTTGGCGATGCCGTCCTCGAAGGTGCTGCGACCGACGTTGGCATTCAGCGTGAAGTCCTTCGGCAGGCCCCAGCTGCCGCCCAAGCCGTAGTACCAGCCATCGGTGCCGCTGTTCCACTGGTCGTTGGTGTAGGCCACGGTCAGCTTGTAGGTGTCGTCGAGCGTGGTGGTGGTCACCAGCTCGTTGTAGTTCTGGTGGCTGGCACCGAGGTAGGTGTAGCGGTTCAGCAGCACGTCGAAGTTGACGCGCGAAGTGACGTCCACGCCGTAGCCGATCTGGTAGTCGATCTCGGTGTTCGGATCGCCCGGACCGAAGTCCACGCCCGAACCCCAGACACCGGCATACAGGCCCACCGGCGAGGTGTAGGTGAAGCCCGCCTGCAGGGTCGGCTTCTCGTCGGTCTGCGACACGCCACGGAACAGGTAGTCGGAAACGGCGGTGACATTCCAGCTGTACGGCGATTCGTTCTCCTGCGCGCTGGCGGCGAACGGGGCGGCCAGGGTCAGGGCAGCGGCAATGGCGAGGCAGGCACGGGCGTGCTTCATGAGCGTCTCCGGTGGGGGCGGTGGCGTGGCGTGGAAGGCGGGAGCGGCCGGAGCGCGACAGCTCCGGTTCACGAATTCTTAACCACTTTGCTATTGCGATGCAACATGCACTGCCCATGGCGATGCCCCATCCAGCCCGGTTGATGACCGGCGATGCCCGGTAGAATCAGCGGTTTCCCCGTTCAGAGCCGTGCCCACGCCATGACCGACGTCTCCTCCGCCCTGACCCGCCACTACGCCGAGGAACTGGACGCCATCCGCGCCCAGGGCCTGTTCAAGTCCGAGCGGATCATCACCAGCCCGCAATCGGCCGAGATCACCCTCGACGACGGCCGCAAGGTGCTGAACTTCTGTGCCAACAACTACCTGGGCCTGGCCGACCATCCGGACCTGATCCAGGCCGCCAAGGACGCACTGGATACCCACGGCTTCGGCATGGCCTCGGTGCGCTTCATCTGCGGCACCCAGGACCTGCACAAGCAGCTGGAGAAGCAGATCGCCGATTTCTTCGGCAAGCAGGACACCATCCTGTACGCGGCCTGCTTCGATGCCAACGGTGGCCTGTTCGAGCCGCTGCTCGGCGAGAACGACGCGATCATTTCCGACGCGCTGAACCATGCTTCGATCATCGACGGCGTGCGCCTGTGCAAGGCCAAGCGCTTCCGCTACGCCAACTGCGACATGGCCGATCTGGAAGCGCAGCTGCAGGCCGCCGATGCCGCAGGCTGCAAGACCAAGCTGATCACCACCGATGGCGTATTCTCGATGGACGGCTTCATCGCGCCGCTGGACGAGATCACCGCGCTGGCGAAGAAGTACAACGCGCTGGTACACATCGACGAATGCCACGCCACCGGCTTCCTTGGCGCTACCGGCCGTGGTTCGGCCGAGGTCAAGGGCGTGCTGGAGAAGATCGACATCATCACCGGCACTCTGGGCAAGGCCATGGGCGGCGCGCTGGGCGGCTTCACCTGCGCCAGCGCCGAGGTGATCGAACTGCTGCGCCAGCGCTCGCGCCCGTACCTGTTCTCCAACTCGCTGCCGCCGCATGTGGTGGCCGCCGGCATCAAGGCGTTCGAAATGCTGGCTGCCGCTGACGACCTTCGCAGCACGCTGGCCGAGAACACCGCCTACTTCCGCGAGAAGATGGCCGCCGCCGGTTTCGACGTGAAGCCGGGCGTGCATCCGATCAGCCCGGTAATGCTGTATGACGCACCGTTGGCGCAGAAATTCGCCGAGCGCCTGCTGGAAGAAGGCATCTACGCGATCGGCTTCTTCTTCCCGGTGGTGCCCAAGGGCCAGGCCCGCATCCGGACCCAGATCAGCGCCGCGCACAGCCGCGAGCACCTGGATCGCGCGATCGATGCGTTCACCCGCATTGGTGTCGAACTGGGCGTGGTCAAGGGCTGATCATGCCGGGGTCGGATCCCTTTCCTGCGGAAAAGGCCCTGACCCCGCTGGTCAAAGCGTGCCGACCAAGGTCGGCACCTACCGGGCTGGATGGCTGCCGACCACGGTCGGCACCCGCCGTGGCCTGAGGGCGTGCCGGCCAGGGTCGGCACCGCCAGGCGTCACTTCTTTTTCTTCTTGCCCTTCGGCTCTTCCTTGCTGGCCACCACTACCGGCTTGGCGGCGGCGTCCTGGCCGTTGCCCTTGGCAACGCGGATGCCGTTGGCCTTCATCCAGGCATCGAACTCATCGGCGGTCATCTTCTTGTCGCCGTTGCTCATCAGGAAGCGGTAACTGCCGCGACCATCCAGCTCCGGGGTCTTCACTTCCACCACCGGGGTCTCGACAGGCGTTTCCGCCTTGGCCACCTTCTTGTGGCCGCCACAGGCGGCCAGCAGCACCATCGGCAGCAGCAGGCCTGCGCAGCGCAGGGTTTGGTTGAGGGTCGGGTGGTACATGGGCAGGCTCCGTTCGGGAAATTCAGCAACCAGGCGCCCCCTACGCCTGGAACGGTGGCCGGCAACTGCCGGCCGCGGGCGATGATCAGCCCGGTGCAGCGGCCCCCAGCCGCTGCTGGTCGCTGACCTCCAGCACCCGCCATTGCCCCTTGCCGAGATCGCCGAGCAGCAGCCCACCGATCGCGACCCGGACCAGGCGCAGCACCTGCAGGTCGAAGGCCGCCAACAGGCGGCGGATATGGCGGTTGCGTCCCTCGTCGAGGACCACCTCCAGCCATGCGGTCTTGTCGCCACTGCGCAGTACGCGCACGGCCTGGGCGACGAGGAACTCGCCCTCGTCCTCGACACCGGCGCGCAGCGCGGCCAGGGTGTCCTCATCGGGAAGACGATCCACCTGCACGTGATAGGTCTTCTGTGGGCCGGTCTCCGGATCGGTCAGGCGCGCCGCCCACTGCGGATCATTGCTGAACAACAACAGCCCTTCGCTGGCCTTGTCCAGGCGCCCGACCGGCGCGATCCACGGCAGGCCGGCACCATCGAAGCAGCGATACACCGTGTCGCGACCACGCTCGTCCTGCGCCGTGGTCACCACGCCGCGCGGCTTGTTGAGCACCAGGTACAGCCGCTGCGGCGCATCCATCGGCCGGCCATCGACTTCGATCGGCGGGTGCGGACTGGCAATCGGGAACTCGGGATCACGGATGATGCGGCCGGACACGCGCACGCGGCCATCGGAAATCCATCGCGCGGCCTCGCTGCGTGAGCACACGCCGGCCTTGGACAGCACGCGCGCCAGGCCATGGCGCACGCCATTGGAGACATCCGGAACCGCACGCCCACGCGATGCGTGGGAGCGGGCAGCGGGGGCAGCAGGTGGGCGGCGCGTGCGCAAGCCTCTGCTCCCCGCCGCGCTTACTTCTTGTCGACCGGCTTGGTCTCAGCCGGTGCTTCGGCCGCAGCCGGAGTGGCGGCCGGAGCCGGACGCGCCTTGACCACACGCACGCCACGCGCCTTCATCCAGGCGTCGAACTCTTCGGCGGTCATGCGCTTGCCGTTCTGGCTCATGTCGAAGCGCCAGGGCGTGTTGTCGAATTCGGTCTGCGGCTTGTAGGCCGCCGGATCGTTCGGCTTCACCGCCGGTGCGCTCGGAATGGCCTTGGCGATGTTCTGGCACCCATCGATGCGCAGGCGCTGCAGCACCTGGTCCAGCGACTGCGACGGATCGTAGTTGCTGCTCAGCACGCCGGCCGGCATGCCCAGCTGGTTGCCACGGATGTAGAGCTCGTCGGCCACCGGCGCGATGGTCGTGGCCGGCAACGGCAGCGGCGAGGCGCTGGTGTTGACCGAGCAATCGACCGCAGCGTGGGCGGCGGGAACCAGGGCCAGCGCCAGGAAGGCGGCCGATGCAGAGCGCAGCATGAAGGGCATCCAGGAAAGGAAGTGACGCGGCGAGTTTAGCAATGCCGCGACAGCTTTCAAGCGCCACTTTCAATGAATACGGCAACTCATTGGTTTTATGGGCAAAATCCCGACGAACGGTTACTCCCGCGCCTGAAACGCCGGGTTCCGGACCGCAGAAACAACAAGACCCGGCCGAAGCCGGGTCCTGCTGTGTCCTACTGGCAGAGCGTCAGAACTTAGTTCTGGACGTTCAGCTCGGTACGACGGTTCTTGGCGCGACCTTCCGGGTTGTCCGAACCATCCGGGTTGGTGTTCGGAGCAATCGGACGGCTCTCGCCGTAGCCGATCGGGCCGACCAGGCGACCGGCGTCGACGCCGTTCTTGGTCAGGTAGTTGTACACGGCGGTGGCGCGACGCTCCGACAGCTTCTGGTTGTAAGCGTCGGTACCCTTCGAGTCGGTGTGACCGGCAACTTCAACGCGCAGATCCGGGTAACGCTTCAGGATCTCGGTGGCTTCGCTCAGGATCGCCACGGCGTCCGGACGCAGGTTCGACTTGTCGAAGTCGAAGTTGACGCCCTTCAGGTCGATGGAGACCGGAACCGGGCAACCGTCCGGACCGATGGTCTGACCCGGCTGCGAGTTCGGGCACTTGTCGTCGCAGTTGTTGACGCCGTCACCGTCGTCATCCAGGTCGGCGCAGCTCGGGGCAACCGGAGCCGGAGCCGGAGCAGCCGCGACCGGAGCCGGGCCCAGCGGGATCACGACGCCGACCGAAGCCAGCACGTCGCCGAACCAGCTCTCGTCCTTGGCGGCGATGCTCTGGTCGTCGAAGTCAGCGCGGTAGGCCACTTCGGCGCGGACAGCAACACGCTTCTCGAAGGTGGTCTGCAGGCCGACGCCCAGCTTGGCGGCAACGTTGCCGTCCTTACGCTGGCGCGGACCGTTGTTGTCGATTGCAGCGTACTCTTCTTCCGACTTCTGGTAGCCCAGGCCACCGACGATGTACGGGTTCCAGCCGCGGCCTTCCTTGATGAAGTGGCGACGCAGGTCCAGCGAGACGCCGTACTGCGACCAGTTCAGGTCCTGGTTGCTGTCGAAGTTCGGGTTCTGGTAGTTCAGTTCACCGTCCAGCGACCAGTTCGGGCTGATGAACTTACCCAGGCCCAAGGTCACGAACGGAGCGTCATTGGTCAGACGGTCGCTGTCCTGGAAGTTGAAGCCGGCCGAACCGGTCAGGTACCAGCGGTCATCGAACTCCTGCGCCGAAGCTGCCTGGGCGAAAGCCAGGCCGCCCAGCAGCGCGGCAGTAAGGATCTTCTTGTTCATTGAGTACAGCTCCTATTTCGGGGGTATGAAACCGGTAGAGGCATGGGCCAGCACTAGTGCGTCGATGTACGACAGCCGATTCAGCACGCCACCGCCGCGAACATTATGCTCAGGCGGGTGAAGGCCATGTTAACAGTCCCGTAACATGTGAAGTGTTGCGCCCGACCGTCGACCGGTCCGACGTTGAAACCCTATACAGGATGATGAAAATCCGCAAGACCCACACGCTGCAAGGGTTTGACGGGGTTTAAGCGCGAAAACCGACATACTGCGCAGCACATTGCATCGCACGGTTCAGCAGGTTTGCGGAAACGTGAGGAACCTTATGATGTGATCACGAACCCAGCCGGAGCCGTGATGAAAGCCGTCGCCCTGAGTCGTGAATACGCACCTGCCCTGCGTGATGTCCTGCTGCCGCCGCCGCTGCCTCCTCGCGGCCGCGATCTGCTGGTGCGGATCGAAGCGGTATCGGTCAACCCCGTCGATGGCAAGCAGCGGGCCGCTACCGATCCGGCCACCCTTGAGGTTCCCCGGGTGCTCGGCTGGGACGCCGCCGGTGTGGTCGAAGCCATCGGTGACGAGGCCAGCCTGTTCGCCTCCGGTGACGAGGTCTACTTCGCCGGTGACGTTACCCGGCCGGGCTGCAACGCCCAGTACCAGTGGGTGGACGAGCGCCTGGTCGCCCGCAAGCCGAGCACGCTCGATTTCGCCGAAGCCGCCGCACTACCCCTGACCACGCTGACCGCCTGGGAGCTGTTGTTTCAGCGCATGCCGCTGCACCTGGATGATCGCCGCCATGGCGGCCAGCACCTGCTGGTGATCGGCGGTGCGGGAGGCGTGGGCTCGATGGCGATCCAGCTGGCCCGCCATGCCGGCTTCGAGGTGATCGCCACCGCCTCGCGCGAGGCCTCGATCGACTGGTGCCGGCAGATGGGGGCCACGCATGTGATCGACCATCGGCAGCCGCTGCAGCCCCAGCTGCAGGCACTGGGCATCGACGCAGTGCAGGTGGCGCTCAACCTGGCCGACACCGATCACTACTGGGACGAACTGGGCCAGCTGCTGGCACCACAGGGCCATGTCGGCCTGATCGTGGAGCCGCGTGGCGCACTGCGCATCGGCGATCCGTACAAGGCCAAATGCATCGGCATCCATTGGGAGTTCATGTTCGCGCGCTCGCGCTTCGCCACCGCCGACTGCATCGAACAGCATCGCATCCTCAGCCGCGCCGCCAGCATGATCGATGCCGGCCAGCTGCGTGGCACGCTCAGTGAAACGCTGGGCACGATCAATGCGGCCAACCTGGACATCGCGCAT
This sequence comes from Stenotrophomonas muris, assembly GCF_052751275.1. Lineage (NCBI taxonomy): Bacteria > Pseudomonadati > Pseudomonadota > Gammaproteobacteria > Lysobacterales > Lysobacteraceae > Stenotrophomonas > Stenotrophomonas muris. The sequence continues at coordinate 2,847,875 of NZ_CP199879.1, forward strand.
CAGCGCCTGGCCAGCGGGCACACGGTGGGCAAGCTGGCGCTGGTGGGCTGGGACACTGACGCCGTGATGTAGGCCGAGCCCACGCCAGGCTGCTACGCCTGCCGCCACCAGCAGAGCACGGGCGCGGCCCTGCTCAACCGCCCGCCTGCAGGATCGGCGCTGCCTGTACCAGCGGATTGGCTGGGATCTGTATCTATGGGCTCAAGGAAATCAGGGATACGGTGGAAACAGATCTCCCCTCCCCCGAGCCCACCATGCCTACCGCCCTGCCCCTGCGCCTGCTGCAACTGATCACCGGCCTGTTCCTGTATGGCTTCGGTGCCTCGCTGATGATCCGTGCCGCCATCGGCGTGGCGCCCTGGGACGTGCTGTCGCAGGGCATCGCCGCACAGACGCCGCTGTCCTTCGGGCTGGCGACCAATGTCATCGGCGCACTGGTGCTGTTGCTGTGGTGGCCACTGCGCCAGAAGCCGGGCGTCGGCACGGTGCTCAACGTGATGCTGATCGGTCCCTCCGCACAGTTCGGGTTGTGGCTGCTGCCACCGGCCATCGGCGTGGGCTGGCAGCTGGCGATGTTCTGTGCAGGCATGCTGCTGGTCGCGCTGGCCACCGGCCTGTACATCGGCGCCCGCCTCGGCCCGGGACCGCGCGATGGCTTGATGACTGGCCTGCATGCCCGCACCGGTTGGCCGATCTGGAAGGTGCGCAGCCTGATCGAAGGCAGCGTATTGCTGCTGGGCTGGTGGCTGGGCGGCAATGTCGGCCTCGGCACCCTCGCCTTCGCCCTGCTGATCGGCCCGCTGTGCGGCGTCACGCTGGGCTGGTTCGGGATCGGCCGCCCCCCGGTCGTACCCGCCGCTGCCCGGCAGCCGCAATCACCCTGAGCTGCCCCGAATGCCGGCCAGCGGCCGGCACTATCGCCCCCGGAGTTCGGGGGCAGCGCCGCAGGCGCGGAGGGGGAGGCCGGTAAGTGGGGCCCGCGATTCGCGCAGCGAAACGCGGGAGCGACAGCACGCATGTGCCGAGCGTACCCGGCCAGCGGCCGGCACTATCGCCCCCGGAGTTCGGGGGCAGCGCCGGCGCCATCCAGCGGCCCTTGCCCCGGCCGCCGTTTCGCGGCACGCTTCGCGCTTCCGTACGCAAGCGTATCGACCATGTCGCCAGCCAACGAAAGCGCCTATCCCCATCTGTTCGCCCCGCTGGACCTGGGCTTCACCCAACTGCGCAACCGCGTATTGATGGGCTCGATGCACACCGGCCTGGAGGATCGCGCCCGCGACTTCCCGCGGCTGGCGGCGTATTTCGCCGAGCGCGCCGAGGGCGGCGTCGGCCTGATCGTCACCGGCGGCTTCGCACCGAATGTGGTCGGCTGGCTGAAGCCGTTCGGCGGCAAGCTGTCCTGGCCCTGGGAAGTGCGGCCGCACCGCCAGCTCACCGCCGCCGCGCACCAGCACGGCGCGAAGATCTGCCTGCAGCTGCTGCATGCAGGCCGTTACGCCTATCACCCGTTGTCGGTGGCACCGTCGAAGCTGAAGGCACCGATCAACCCGTTCACCCCGCGCGTGTTGTCGGCCAGCGGCGTCGACCGGCATATCGCCGATTACGCACGCAGCGCGAAGCTGGCCCGCGAGGCTGGCTACGACGGCGTGGAAGTGATGGGTTCGGAGGGCTACCTCATCAACGAATTCATCGCCCCGCGCACCAACAAGCGCACCGATGCCTGGGGCGGCGACGCGCGCCAACGCATGCGCTTCGCGGTCGAGATCGTAGGCCGCATCCGCGAGGCCTGCGGCCCGGACTTCATCATCATCTATCGCCTGTCGCTGGTGGATCTGGTCGACGACGGCAGCAGCTGGGAAGAAATCGTGCAGCAGGCGCAGGCCATCGAGGCGGCCGGCGCAACGATCATCAATTCCGGCATCGGCTGGCACGAAGCGCGCATTCCGACCATCGCCACCTCGGTGCCGCGTGCTGCCTTCGCCGGGGTCACCGCCAAGCTCAAGCCGCATGTGAAGGTGCCGCTGGTGGCGACCAACCGCATCAACATGCCCGACGTCGCCGAGCGCATCCTCGCCAATGGCGGCGCCGACATGGTGTCGCTGGCGCGCCCGCTGCTGGCCGACCCGCAGTGGCCGAACAAGGCCCGTGCCGGCCGCGCCGAGGCGATCAACACCTGCATCGCCTGCAACCAGGCCTGCCTGGACCACGTGTTCGAGAACAAGCTGGCCAGCTGCCTGGTCAATCCGCGCGCCGCGCACGAGACCGAGCTGGTCTATCACCCCACCGCCACGCCGAAGAAGATTGCCGTGGTCGGTGCCGGCCCTGCCGGCCTGGCCTGTGCCACCGTCGCTGCCCAGCGCGGCCACCAGGTCACCCTGTTCGACGCCAATGATGAGATCGGCGGCCAGTTCAACGTGGCCAAGCGCATCCCCGGCAAGGAAGAGTTCCACGAGACCCTGCGCTACTTCCGCCACAAACTGGCCGAAACCGGTGTGCAGCTGCGCCTCGGCACCCGCGCCGATGCCGCCCAGCTGACCGGCTTCGACGAAGTGGTGCTGGCCACCGGCATCACGCCGCGCAGAGTTGATTTCCCCGGTGCCGACCACGCCAGGGTGGTCAGCTATCTGGACGTACTGCTGGGCCGGGTCGAAGTGGGCGCCAGTGCGGCGATCATCGGCGCCGGCGGCATCGGCTTCGATGTCGGCGAATTCCTCAGCCACGCCGGCGAGTCCCCCTCCCTCGACCCGCAGCGCTGGATGGCCGAATGGGGCGTGGACAGCACCTTCGAGGCCCGCGGCTCACTGGCCAGGCCGGAGGTTGAAACCTCGCCGCGCCGGCTGTGGCTGCTGCAGCGCAGCCCGGGCAAGCCCGGCGCGCGCCTGGGCAAGACCACCGGCTGGATCCATCGCGCCACGCTGAAGGCCAAGGGCGTGCGCATGCTCGGTGGCGTCGAGTACCTCGGCGTGGACGACGCGGGCCTGCGCATCCGCGTGGACGGCAGCGAACAGCTGCTGCCGGTCGACCATGTGGTGATCTGCGCCGGGCAGGAACCCAACCGCGCGCTGCAGGCCGAACTGCAGGCGGCCGGCATCAACGCGCAGCTGATCGGCGGTGCCGACGTGGCCGCAGAACTCGACGCCAAGCGCGCCATCGACCAGGGCAGCCGGGTTGCCGCCGGGCTCTGATGAGCGCCTGAATGGGGGGCGGAATGTGATTTCCGTCACCCTCATTGAACCTGAATGTCAAGCCGAGCGGTTCACGATGCGTTCGGCTACGCCCCCCTACCTTGCGCCATCTTTCCGCTCACCAGCCAGTTTCCGGTGAGCCGGCGCAGCCCCACGATCGGTACTGGTCGTTTCTTTTGGGGCTGCCCAACGGGGCGGCCCCGATGGCCGCCTCCCCATGACGCCAAGTCGTACCCCGCCTCCTGTCGCCCTGCGGCCGGAACCGGAGGGTGCGGCCCATACGGAGCAAGGAGTTATATGAAACTGGCCTGGATTCTCTGGCTGTCGCAGTTGTTGCCGCAGCCGGCCGCTGATTCACTGTGTTTGAGCACCACCGTTTACCTGGAAGCCCGCGACCAGACCCTGCGCGGCCAGCAGGCCGTCGCCGAGGTCGCACTGCGCCGTCTCGACAGTGGCCTGTGGGGCGACTCGATGTGCCAGGTGGTCACCGCGCGCAAGCAGTTCGCACCGACCATCGTCTCCCCCGGCACCCAGTTGGGCAACGACGCGGCCTGGAGCGAGGCAATGAACGTGGCCTTCGACGCCGAGCGCAACTGGGCGCTGCCGGCCGGCGAGCGCCGCGAGATCGTGCCCGGTGCCAGCCACTTCGCCGCGCTGTCCATCGCCAGCCCGAACTGGCGCAATGCCTACCAGGTGGCCACCATCGGCGATCACACCTTCTATAAGGTGCAGAACCTCAAGCCGCGGCAGTCGTAACGATCCGTGCCGGCGGCAGCGTTGCCGCCTGCCGGCAGGCTCTGGGATAGTGGGCGTTTCCCGCCCGCATCGCCTGGAGTTCCCATGAAGCTGTACAGCAAGCCCGGTGCCTGTTCCACCGCCGACCACATCGCCCTGCAGTGGACCGGCCAGCCGTTCGAGGTTGAACTGCTGAACAAGGACACCCTGAAGGGTCCGGAATTCCTCAAGATCAATCCGGCCGGTGCGGTGCCCGCGCTGGTCGACGGCGACTTCGTGCTGCTGCAGAACGCCGCGATCATGGGCTATATCGCCGACAGCTTCCCGCAGGCCGGCCTCGGCGGTGACGGCAGCCCGCGCCAGCGCGCCGAAGCCACCCGCTGGCTGGCGTTCGTCAATTCCGACGTGCACCCGGCCTTCTCGCCGCTGTTCGCGCCGGGCAAGTTCATTGCCGACGAAGGCCAGTACGACGCGATCCGCGCCGCCGCGCACAAGCGCCTGCGTGGCCTGTTCGAGACCGCCGACAGGCAGCTGGCCGACAAGCCCTGGCTGGCCGGCTTCCGCAGCTTCGCCGACCCGTACTTCTACATCACCCTGCGCTGGGCCGCCGGCACCAAGGTCGACCTGTCGGGCCTGGACAATCTGGCCGCCTACAAGGCACGCATGGATGCCGATGCCGGCGTGCAGGCCGCGCTGAAGGCCGAAGGCCTGGCCTGACCTTGGTCAGGGGTCAGAGCCGTTCGCGTGGCGGACGGATCTGACCCCACCGGCCACCAGACGGGGTCGGATCCGCCTGCGCAGCAGGCGGCTCCGACCCCTCGATATCATTCGCGCGATCAGCCGATCTGGCGGATCACTTCCCCCTTGGCATCGCGCAGGTAGGTCGGCACCACTTCGATGCGCAGCGCCCCCGCCACCGGGTAAACCCCGCGCTCGGCGCGCACCCCTGCCAGGGCCTGCAGGCCCGCCTCGTCCAGTGACCAGCGCGCGCTGTCGGCGGATACGTCCGCCGCTTCACCGCCCCCGTGCGCGATGAACTCCCACTGCCGCTCGCGGCTGGCCAGTTCCAGCGATTTGCCATGGCGCAGGCGCAGCGGCAACAGTTCGCACACGCTGGCGACCTGACCGGCGCCGAGCACCAGCGTGGTGACGCCCGCCTCCTGCCGCCAGTCCAGGGTCTCGATGAACAGCATGCCGGTGCTGGAACCCTCGCGTTCGCTGCCGGCCTGCACCCGCTGTGCCAGCGCAGGGTCCTCCAGCAGGTTGTCGCGATGCAGATCGCTGATCCACAGCGGCATCGCCGGCAGCAGCGCCTGCAGCACGCCACGCGTCGACCAGCGCTTGACCGCCTCCATCTCCTCATCGGTCAATCCGACCAACTGCAGGAACTGCAGATGGCCGTTGGCCGTGTCCCGCGCCGGCAACTGCGGGTCCGCAATGAAGGCCAGATGGCACAGCCGCGTGCCGGTCTCCAGCGCGATCGGACCGTTGGCGTTGAGGTGATGGCCATCCTCGAACACGTTCCCACTGCCGAACACGTAACGCGCCAGGTTCTGCAGCAGGTTCATCGGCCACACCGGCGGGGTGCTGCCGGCGTTCTCACCGGCCTCGGCAGCCAGACGGAAGGTCAGCTCGAAGCCATAACCGCTGGCATCTGCATCACTGCTCTCCTTGGCGTACAGCTCGGAGAAGCCGTAGGTGATGTAATGCCAGTGCGGTACCGGCGCATCCGCCCAGTACACGCTGATGCCATCCAGTGGATCCTGGCCACCGAGCGTGTACGGAAGCGCGGTGCCGAAGTGGCGCGGCTCCTGGCCGGCATACAGCGGCGCCAGCGCCGCATTGATCGCGTCCCAGCCTGGGGTGTCGGTGTCGTCGTGGTCGTCCTGCACGCGGGACTCCTTGTAGGGAAGTGAACCGATCACTTTACGCGGTGGCTCAGGCCTGCACGACCTCACTGCCAGCGTTCAGCACCGCCGACTGGGTTTCCTGCCACCAGCGCTGCGCCAATGCCGGGCTGCGTGCCTTGCCCACCGCCGCCAGCAACTCCGGGCACAAGCGCTCCAGCGCCAGCGCATCGGTGCAGCGTTCGATCTTCAACTGCATGAAGTAGCCCTTCAGGCCCAGGTGGCGGCGCACCGCCTCGCTCATCGCGTCGTACAACTGCTGGTACAGCACCGGGTCGTGTTCGCGCCCGGTGCTGATGCCGCGCGCCGGCGCCACCTCTGCGCTTCCGCCGATCACTTCGATCAGGCCCTGTGCTGACAATTGCTCCAGTGCGTCCGGTGGTGCCCGCAGGCCTTCGAACAGGCCACGCAGTTCGGTGTCGTTGCGATGGCCATCGACCATCAGCAGGATCGAACGCAGTGCCGCCGGCAGGCGCCGGCTACGGTCTTCGATTTCCTGACGGCCAGCAGCCGTCTTGGCGTGCAGCAATGCCATTGCCTCCCCCTCGCTCGATGCGCAATGCCAGCGCGCCCTCGCGGGCACGCTCCCCTGTGTTGCCATCTCCGGACGGCACGCGCGTTCCCCGGCGCGAGCCGCGTATTGCAGGTCGATGACAGGCCGAGCTTAGCGCAAGTACTGCGGGTAGTGCCGGCCGCTGGCCGGCAACCTCGGGGTGGATGGGGGGGGCCGGCCAGTAGCCGGCACGACCGGCTCAACGGCCCAGCGCCCGGCGGATCTCCTCCAGCGCGCCGGGATCGTCCAGCGTCGACAGGTCACCCGGGTCGCGCTGCTCGGCCAGCGCCTGCAACGAGCGCCGCAGCAGCTTGCCCGAACGGGTCTTGGGCAGCGCGTTGACCACGTGCACGTGCGCCGGGCGGGCCACTGCGCCGAGCGAGGTGGTCACCGTGGCCATCATCTCGGCCACCACTTGCGCCGGATCCTCGCCATCCAGGCCCTGCTTGAGGGTGACGAACACCAGCGGCACCTGCCCCTTCAATTCGTCCTTGACCCCGATCACGGCAGCCTCGGCCACGCGCGGGTGGCTCGAAATGGCCTCTTCGATCTCGCGCGTGCCCAGCCGGTGCCCGGCCACGTTGATCACATCATCGGTACGGCCGAGGATGAAGGTGTAGCCATCGTCGTCGCGGATTGCCCAGTCCAGCGAGCTGTACAGCAGTTCCTTGAAGTGGCTGAAGTAGCTCTGCAGGAAACGGTTGTCGTCGTTCCACACCGTGCTCATGCAGCCCGGCGGCAACGGTGGCGACACCACCAGCACCCCCTTCTGCCCCGGTGCGACTTCCTCGCCGGTGTTCTCGTCGATCACCTTCATCCGGTAGCCGAGGTTGGGGAAGCCCGGCGAACCGAAGCGCACCGGCTTCATCTCCAGGCCCGGCAGCAGGGTCAGCGCCGGCCAGCCGGTCTCGGTCTGCCAGTAGTTGTCGATGATCGGCTTGCCGAGCGCTTCGCTGATCCAGTGCGCGGTCGGTTCGTCCAGCGGCTCGCCGGCCAGGAACAGGTATTTCAGCGCGCGCAGGTCGTGGCGATGGATGAAGTCCGCATCGTGCTTCTTCAGCACGCGGATGGCAGTGGGGGACGAGAACATCGTGCGCACGTTGTACTGCTCGCACAGCGCCCACCAGATGCCCGGGTCCGGGTTGGTCGGCAGCCCTTCGTACAGCAGCGAGGTGCAGCCGCCGATCAGCGGGCCGTACACATTGTAGGAATGGCCTACCGCCCAGCCGACATCGGAAGTGGAGAACATCACCTGCCCCGGCCTGCAGTCGAACACGGTTTCCATCGACTGTGCCATCGCCACCGCGTAGCCGCCGACATCGCGCTGCACGCCCTTCGGCTTGCCGGTGGTGCCCGAGGTATACAACAGGTAGCTCGGCTCGCTCGATTCCAGCCACTGCACCGGCACGTCGACCTCACCGATCTGCGCACGCAGCGCGGCGTACTCCACATCGCGGCCCGGCACGCGTGGTTCGGCGGCATCCAGTCCGCGCGACACGATCAGCACGTGCGGCGGTGGCGACGTGGCTTCGGCGCAGGCTGCATCGACCATCGGCTTGTACGGAATCAGCTTGCCACCGCGCATGCCGGCATCGGCGGCGATCAGCAGCTTCGGCTTGGCATCGTCAATGCGCAGCGCCAGGTTGTGCGCGGCGAAGCCACCGAACACCACCGAATGCACCGCACCGATGCGCGCGCAGGCCAGCATCGCGAACACGGCTTCGGCCATGTTCGGCATGTAGATCACCACACGGTCACCGTGACCGACGCCGAGGTGCTTGAGCACGGCAGCGAAGTCGTTCACTTCCCGATACAGCTGGCGATAGGTGATCTCGCGGGTGCTGCTGGTCTCGGTGGAAATGGCAACCAGCGCGAGCTGGTCGGCGCGCTCGGCCAGATGGCGGTCGACGGCGTTGTAGCAGAGATTGGTTTCACCGCCGACAAACCAGCGCCGGAACGGCGGGTTGCTGTAGTCGAGTACCTGCTGCGGCGGTTTGTGCCAATGGATGCGCTTGGCTTCCTCGCCCCAGAAGGCCTCCGGCTCGTCGATCGAGCGACGGTAGGTTTCCTCGTAGTTCATGACGCAGCCCTCCCAGACAAAGTCATGGGTTCGAGGATAGTCCGGCGCTGCCGCGCGGGCCGCCCTACCTTGGTAGGGGGTGGGGTTTTCATGCAGGGCTGCGCCCTGCACCCGCGGTAGTGCCGGCCGCTGGCCGGCAACCTCAGAAGCAACAGCCGAAGCAACAGCGGGTTTCCCGTGGGATGGCGAGGTGGGTCCGGTTGCGGGGGACGCCGTGAATCCGTCCATGGAGGCTCGGTCGCCGCATCCATGCGGCTCACGCCCCCGCAACCGGACCCACCCCGCCTTCGACAGACTTCCGCGATCTGTCGGAGCACGGGGTCGGATCCCCAGATTCAATATTCAATTCGATATCTGACAGAAAAATCGTGTCGACCAAGGTCGACACCTACCAAGACCAACAGCGACAGCCGTTACCAACTGCCGCGGGAATCTGTCGGGGGTGGGGCGGTGTGGGTTGGCAGGACCGTTGGCGCCATGGATGGCGCCATCGAGCCCCCTTGGGTGAGGGCGCTTTGCTTGCGAAGCACTGCTTTGCAAGCGCCCGAACGCACAGCCGCCAGCGGCTGGGCCGGACCCCGGAGGGGGGTTTACGGCGTGTCCTGCCAACCCACACCGCCCCGCCCAGCAAGCAGAAGACCAGAGCCGCCTTGGCCTTTGACGTTGCTCCGGTTCGTAGCAGGTGCAGGGCTGCAAGCCCTGCCGAACCCCTAGAACGGAGTGGCGGACTCGAACGCGAGCGCCTCGCCCGTCACCGGGTGGGTGAACCGCAGGCTGCGCGCATGCAGATGCACGCGCTGCGCAGGCGCGGCGTCATAAAGCACATCGCCAACGATGGGATGGCCGAGACTGGCCATGTGCAGGCGCAGTTGATGGCTGCGGCCAGTAACCGGCTCCAGCGCCACGCGCGTGCGCTGCGCTTCGGCATCACGCGCCATTACGCGCCAGCGCGTCAGCGCCGGCTTGCCGCGTTCGTGATCGATCATCTGCTTCGGCCGGTTTGGCCAGTCCACGATCAGTGGCAGGTCCACGTCGCCGGCATCGCCTTCAAGCAGCCCCTCCACGATCGCTTCATAACGCTTGCCGACCTGGCGCTGCTCGAACTGCATCGACAACGCCACCTGCATGTCCTTGCCGCGCGCATGCAGCAGCAGGCCGGAGGTCACCTGGTCCAGGCGGTGCACGGTCAACGCATCCGGGTACAGCGCCTGCAGGCGCGCGACCACGCAATGCTGGTTCTCGGCGCCGCGGCCGGGCACGGACAGCAGGCCGGCCGGCTTCTCGGCCACCAGCAGCGCGTCGTCGATGTAATGCAGGTGGATCATGCGGCTCCGTATCCGTCCAAACAGAAACGGGGAAGCCGAAGCTTCCCCGTTCTGCGTACCGACCAACGGTCGGTACCTACCTCGATGGGAATGTACCGACCAGCGGTCGACACCTACCTTGATGAAAGAGGTACCGGCTCGAGCCGGTACCGCCTGCATCAGCCCAGCAGGTGGGCAACGCCGGCGCGCTCTTCTTCCAGCTCGGCCAGGGTCTTGTCGATGTACTTCTGGCTGAAGTCGTCGATCGGCAGATCCTTCACCAGGGTGTACTTGCCGTTCTCGGTGGTCACTGCGAAGCCGAAGATCACGCCTTCCGGAATGCCGTAGGAACCGTCGGACGGCACGCCCATGGTGACCCACTTGCCGTTGCTGCCCAGCACCCAGTCACGCACGTGGTCGATGGCAGCGTTGGCGGCCGAAGCGGCCGAGGACGAGCCACGGGCTTCGATGATCGCCGCGCCGCGCTTGCCCACGGTCGGGATGAAGGTGTTGGCGTTCCATTCCTGGTCATTGATCGCATCGGCGATCGACGCGCCATCGGCGGTGGCGAAACGGTAGTCCGGGTACATGGTCGGGCTGTGGTTGCCCCACACGACCAGCTTCTCCATGCCACCGACCGGCTTGCCGAGCTTGGTCGACAGCTGGCTCAGCGCGCGGTTGTGGTCCAGGCGCAGCATGGCGGTGAAGTTTTCCGGCTTCAGGTCCGGGGCCGACTTCATGGCGATGTAGGCATTGGTGTTGGCCGGGTTGCCGACCACCAGCACCTTCACGTCACGGCTGGCGACCTTGTTCAGCGCCGCGCCCTGGGCGGTGAAGATCTTGGCGTTTTCCAGCAGCAGGTCCTTGCGCTCCATGCCCGGGCCACGCGGACGTGCGCCAACCAGCAGGGCGATGTCGGCGTCCTTGAACGCGACTTCGGCATCATCGGTGCCGACCATGCCGGCCAGCAGCGGGAAGGCGCAGTCTTCCAGCTCCATCATCACGCCCTTCAGGGCGGCCTGGGCCTTGTCGACCGGCAGTTCCAGCAGCTGCAGGATGACCGGCTGGTCCTTGCCCAGCATTTCGCCGGAGGCGATGCGGAACAGCAGGGCATAACCGATCTGGCCGGCGGCGCCGGTCACGGCAACACGAACGGGTGCTTTCATGGGGGTTTCCTCTTGCTTGCAAGCGTTTGATGGGACGCCGCGGGCAGAGCCACGCAGGCCTGGCGGGCGGCGGGGAACAGGGAAACGGCCACCCGTGGGTGGCCGTTTCGAAGGGGGATCAGGCGGCGAGGTGCTTGTTCCACTCCGCGACGCGGTCGGCCTGGGCGGCCAGCACGGCGTCGACGTCGCCTTCCAGGGTAATCGAATGGATCACGTCGCCCTGCTTGACCGAATCGACGATCGCCTGGCCTTCCAGGACCTTGCCGAAGACGGTGTGGCGGCCGTCCAGCCAATCGGTCTTGATGTGGGTGATGAAGAACTGGCTGCCGTTGGTGTTCGGGCCGGCGTTGGCCATCGACAGCGAGCCGACCTCGTGCTTCACGCCATTCTTCTCGTCTTCGAACTTGTAGCCCGGGCCGCCGGTGCCACGACCCTGCGGGCAGCCGCCCTGGATCATGAAGTCGGCGATAACGCGGTGGAAGATCAGGCCGTCATAGAAGCCGTGCTTGACCAGGTTCACGAAGTTGGCCACGGTCAGCGGTGCCTTGTCGGCGAACAGCTCGACCTTGATCGGGCCCTGGGTGGTGTCGAAAGTGGCGATGAGGGACATGAAGATCCTTGATGCAAAGGGGAATGCGTCTAGCCACCTAGTTTACACCCGCCTCGTGTCGGCGGCGGCTTCGACCATTGGTGAAGCGCCCCGCTTCAGCCCCCGGACGGGGAGCCGCGCAGCCGGGTCCTGGCGACCCCGGCCGGGGCGGCGGATGCCCAGCTGAATGGGCCCCGTGACAGGCGTGAAATCCACCTTTTCGCGAATCGTCAAGTTCGACGTATAATGTTGGACTTCTTTTTCCAAATCCGGCGCCGACTGGCCCCCTTTCGTATGTCCATCGAAAATCTTCGCAACATCGCCATCGTCGCCCACGTCGACCATGGCAAGACCACCCTGGTCGACCAGCTGCTGAAGCAGTCCGGCACCCTGTCCGAGCGTACCGTCCTCGCCGAGCGCGTGATGGACAGCAACGACCAGGAAAAGGAACGCGGCATCACCATCCTGGCCAAGAACACCGCCATCACCTGGGAAGACAAGAAGACCGGCATCAAGAACCGGATCAACATCGTCGACACCCCCGGCCACGCCGACTTCGGTGGCGAGGTCGAGCGCGTGCTGTCGATGGTCGACACCGTGCTGATCCTGGTCGATGCGATGGACGGCCCGATGCCGCAGACCCGCTTCGTCACCCAGAAGGCCTTCGCGATGGGCTTCAAGCCGATCGTCGTGGTCAACAAGATCGACCGTCCGGGCGCGCGTCCGGAATGGGTGATCGACCAGGTCTTCGACCTGTTCGACAAGCTCGGCGCCACCAATGAGCAGCTGGACTTCCCGATCGTCTACGCCTCGGCCCTGAACGGCTACGCCGGCCTGGAAGACACCGTGCGCGACGGCGACATGACCCCGCTGTACGAAGCGATCATGCAGCACGCCCCGCGTCCGGAAGTGGACCCGGAAGGCCCGTTCCAGATGCGCATCAGCCAGCTGGACTACAACAACTTCGTGGGCGTGATCGGCATCGGCCGCATCCAGCGCGGCACCCTGAAGAAGAACATGCAGGTCGCCGTCATCGACCGTGAAGGCAAGAAGCGCAACGGCAAGGTCGCCCAGGTGCTGGGCTTCCTGGGCCTGGAGCGCATCGAGCAGGAGACGGCCGAGGCCGGTGACATCGTGGCCATCTCCGGCATTCCGGAGCTGACCATCTCCGACACCCTGTGCCACCCCGATACCCCCGAAGCCCTGCCGGCGCTGACCGTCGACGAGCCGACCATCTCGATGACCTTCCAGGTCAACAACTCGCCGTTCGCCGGCAACAAGGACCTGTCCGGTGGCAAGTTCCTGACCAGCCGCCAGATCAAGGACCGCCTGGACCGCGAGCAGGTCCACAACGTGGCACTGAAGGTCGAACAGCTGGAAGACGCCGACAAGTTCCTGGTCTCCGGCCGCGGCGAACTGCACCTGTCGGTGCTGATCGAGAACATGCGCCGTGAAGGCTACGAGCTGGCGGTGTCGCGCCCGGAAGTGATCATCAAGGAAATCGACGGCCAGATGATGGAGCCGATCGAGCAGCTGGTGGTGGACATCGAAGAAATCCACCAGGGCGGCGTGATGGAAAAGCTGGGTACCCGCAAGGGCCAGCTGAAGAACATGGAACCGGACGGCAAGGGCCGTGTGCGCCTGGAATACCAGATCCCGGCCCGTGGCCTGATCGGTTTCCAGAACGAGTTCAAGACCCTGACCCAGGGTTCGGGCCTGCTGTTCCACGTGTTCGACCATTACGGTCCGAAGGAACAGGGCGCGATCGCCAAGCGCATCAACGGCGTGATGATCGCCAATGCGCCGGGCGTCACTCCCGCCTACTCGCTGGGTCCGCTGCAGGAGCGCGGCAAGCTCTTCGCTGCCGAAGGCGACAACGTGTATGAAGGCCAGCTGGTCGGCATCCACTCCAAGGACAACGATCTGACCGTCAACGCGATCAAGACCAAGCCGCTGACCAACATGCGCGCTTCGGGCAAGGACGACGCGATCCAGCTGACCCCGGCGATCAAGTACTCGCTGGAACAGGCCCTGGACTTCATCGAAGACGACGAGCTGGTCGAGATCACCCCCAAGGAGATCCGTCTGCGCAAGAAGTTCCTGACCGAAAGCGACCGCAAGAAGGCTTCGCGCGGCGGCTGAGCCAGCACCCCGTGGACCAGAGCGGCTGCAACCCGGATCCGCACCGGCATCCGGGCCTCCACGTCATCGCCCTGCTCGAAGCGAGCAAGGCGATGCTGGCGCTGTTGGCCGCCACCGGGCTGGAAGTGCTCGGACCGCAGCCGCTGCGGCACGGCATCATGGTCCTGATCCGGCGTTTCAGCCTGGATCCGGACCATGGCACCCTGCCCTCGCTGCTGCACATGATCAGCCCCGACGCGGTCCACCTGGCCGCGGCGGGGATGATCGGCTACGGCCTGCTGCACCTGGTCGAAGCCTGGGGCCTGTGGCGGGCCAAGGCCTGGGCCTCCTGGCTGGGCTGCCTGACCGCCTCCCTGTACCTGCCTTTCGACATCTTCGCGATCATCCGCCATCCCGGCTGGCCATCGTGGACGATCCTGGCGATCAACCTGATCGTGGTCTACGTCCTCGCCCGCGACCTGCGCAAGCGCCACCGCTGAGCACCGGCTACACTGGGGATTGGAGCCGACCAAGCCGCCCCATGCGCCCGTCCTTGCCGCCTCTGCTGACCTGCCTGCTTGCCGCGCTGCCTGCGCTGCTTTCGGCTGGCTGCAGCCCGGCCGCGTCCAGCGCGCATGCGGCCGAACCCGCGAGCCGCAACGTGCCGTTCCCGTACGCCGAAACCGATGTCACCGACCTGCAGGCGCGGATGAGCGCCGGTGAGCTGGACAGCACCACCCTGACCCAGGCCTACCTGCAGCGCATCGCCACCCTGGACCGCACCGGGCCGCGCCTGCGCGCGGTGATCGAGCTCAACCCGGATGCACTGAAGGAAGCCGCTGCGCGCGACCGCGAGCGCCGTGATGGACGCCTGCGCGGCCCGCTGCACGGCATTCCGGTACTGCTGAAGGACAACATCAACGCCGCCCCGATGGCCACCAGCGCCGGCTCGCTGGCCCTGCAGGGGTTCCGCCCGGACGACGCCTACCTGGTGCGCCGGCTGCGCGACGCCGGCGCGGTGGTGCTGGGCAAGACCAATCTCAGCGAGTGGGCCAATTTCCGCGGCAACGATTCGGTGTCCGGCTGGAGCGCACGCGGCGGCCAGACCCGCAATCCCTATCGCCTCAGCCACTCGCCCTGCGGCTCCAGCAGCGGCAGCGCGGTGGCGGTCGCCGCCAACCTGGCCAGCGTGGCGATCGGCACCGAAACCGACGGCAGCATCGTCTGCCCTGCGGCGGTCAATGGCATCGTCGGCCTCAAGCCGACCGTCGGCCTGGTCAGCCGCGAGGGCATCATCCCGATTTCCTTCAGCCAGGACACCGCAGGGCCGATGACCCGCAGCGTCGCCGACGCTGCAGCCGTGCTGACCGCTATCGCCGGCCGCGACGATGCCGACCCGGCCACGGCGACCATGCCTGGCCGCGCGGTGTACGACTACACCGCGCGCCTGGACCCGCAGGGCCTGCGTGGCAAGCGCATCGGCCTGCTGCAGACACCGCTGCTGAAATACCGCGGCATGCCGCCGCTGATCGAACAGGCGGCCACCGAGCTGCGTCGGGCGGGTGCCTTCGTGGTGCCGGTGGAGCTGCCCAACCAGGGCGCCTGGGCCGAGGCGGAACGCACGGTGCTGCTGTACGAATTCAAGGCCGGGCTGGAGCGCTACTTCAGCACCCATCGCGCGCCACTACGCAGCCTGGCCGACCTGATCGCCTTCAACCAGGCGCACAGCAAGCAGGAGCTGGGCCTGTTCGGCCAGGAACTGCTGGTGGCGGCCGACGCTACCGCCGGCCTGGCCGACCCCGCCTATATCCGTGCACGCAGCAATGCGCGCCGGCTGGCCGGCGCGGAAGGCATCGACGCCGCCCTCGCCGCCCACCAGCTCGATGCCCTGGTGGCGCCGACCACCGGTGTGGCGTGGCCGATCCGCAGCGAAGGCGACGACTTCCCCGGCGAGAGCTACAGCGCCGCCGCCGTCGCCGGCTATCCCAGCCTCAGCGTGCCGATGGGCCAGATCAATGGCCTGCCGGTCGGCCTGCTGTTCATGGGCACCGCCTGGAGCGAACCGAAGCTGATCGAAATGGCCTACGCCTACGAACAGCGCACCCGCGCGCGACGCCCGCCGCACTTCGACACCGACACCCTGATCGACGCCGGCGAGCCGTGATCGTGTTTCTGTAGAGCCGAGCCCACGCTCGGCTTCAACGGAAAATCGAAAGCAGCCGAGCATGGCTCGGCTCTACAGCGGCTGGTCGGGCTCCACCGGCACGATCGCCGCCTCACCGTCTTCAGCCCCCGGCGAACGCACATCCGCAGTGCGCGCACGTGGACCGCGCGGCATGTCCAGTTCGTCTGCATGCTGCAGCCGCGCACGCACCTGCGGCAGCGACTGCGGATGCTCGCGCGCGAGGAAATCGAGCATGCGTTCGCGCACCAGGCAGCGCAGATCGAAGGCATCACCGGAGCTGCGCGCACTGACCAGCAGGCGCACCTGGATCGCGCGCTCGCTGGTCTCGGTCACCTGGGTCACGCAGACCCGGCCATCCCACAGCGCTTCACCGCGGCAGATGCGTTCCAGCTCGGCACGGATCGCTGCCACCGGGGCACGATAGTCCAGCCACAGGAACGCGGTGCCGAGCAGGTCGGCGCTGCGCCGCGTCCAGTTCTGGAAGGGGTTCTCGATGAACCAGGTCAGCGGCACCACCATTCGCCGCTCATCCCAGATGCGCACCACCACATAGCTGCTGCCGATCTCCTCGATGCGCCCCCACTCGCCTTCGACGATCACCACATCATCCAGCCGGATCGGCTGCGTCACTGCGATCTGCAGGCCGGCGATCAGATTGCCGAACACGGGCTTTGCAGCGATACCGGCCACCAGGCCGATCAGGCCCGCCGAGGCCAGCAGCGCGGTGCCGATCTTCTGCACCATGGGGAAGGTCAGCAGCACCAGCGACGCGCCCAGCACGATGATGCCGCCCATCAGCACGCGGCTGAGCACCCGCGTCTGGGTCTGGATGCGGCGCGCCTCCAGGTTGTCGGAGACATCGATGGGATGGCTGCGCAGGATGGCACGTTCGCCCGCCGCCACCGCCCGCACCAGCAGCCAGATGAAGCACGCGGTCAGCGCGATATGCAGCACCCGTTGCAGGTTGCCCAGAACGGGATCCTGCAGCGGCGTGGCCTGCAATGCAGGGATCAACAGCAGCAGCGGCCATGCGGTGGCCATCGGCAGCCCGAGCACACGCCCGATACGCGCGCGCCGACGATCGCGCCCCTTCAGCCGATGGTAGATCCACAGGATCAGCCACGCGCCGATGCCACCCACCACTACGGCCAATCCCAACGGCCATGCGTATGCCTGTGCGCTTTGCCAGTGCACCGTTGCCACCTCCACTCGAACAGCCAAGTGGACAGACTCGCGCATGGCGCATGAGCGCCACGTCAGTCGTTCGTAAGCAGGGTGTTGGTCGGCAGGGCTTGCAGCCCTGTACCTGCGGTAGTGCCGGCCGCTGGCCGGCAACCTCAACAGCAACAGCAACAGCAACAGCATGCATTCCGAGGGATGGCGGGGTCGGTCCGGTTGCGGGAGACGCCGTGAATCCCGCTCCGGGGTCCGGCCCAGCCGCTGGCGGCTGTGCCGGACCCCGGAGCGGGATTCACGGCGTGTCCTGCCTGCCCACATCGCCCCGCCATCCCACGGAATGCATGCTGTTGCCGTTGCTTAGGCCGTTGCCGTTGCCGTTGCGTCAGCAGGTGCAGGGCTGCAAGCCCTGCCGCAACGCCCTTACCGCACCTGCTCCTGCTTGCGCACGATCGCCATCGCGATCTCCAGCGACTGCTCGTAGTTCAAACGCGGGTCCACCGTCGAACGATACGCACGTTCCAGGTCGCGCTCGGTCAGTTCGCGCGCGCCACCGGTGCATTCGGTCACGTCTTCGCCGGTCAGTTCCAGGTGCACACCGCCCAGTCGCGTGCCTGCGGCCGCATGCAGATCGAACGACATCTCCACTTCGCCACGCACGTTGTCGAAGCGGCGCGTCTTGAAGCCATTGGCGGTGCTTTCGGTGTTGCCATGCATCGCGTCACACACCCACAGCACGCGACGGCCATCGCGCTTGACCGCATCCAGCAGCGGCGGCAGCTTCTCGGCAATCTGCGCTGCCCCCATGCGGTGGATGAAGCTCAGTCGCCCTGGCTCGTCATGCGGGTTGAGCACATCGATCAGGCGCAGCAGCTGGTCCGGCGTCACCGACGGGCCGACCTTGATCGCAATCGGATTGCGCACGCCACGCAGGTATTCCACGTGCGCGCCGTCAAGCGCGGCGGTGCGCATGCCGATCCACGGATAATGCGTGCTCAGGTTCAACCAGCCCTGCTGGCGCGGCACCTGCCGGGTCAGCGCCTGCTCGTAGGGCAGCAGCAGCGCTTCATGCGAGGTGTAGAAGTCGATGCGGTTGAGGTTGTGCACGCGGGCCCCGGCCAGGGTTTCCATGAAGTGCACCGCATCACCGATCGACGCCACCATCTTCTGGTACTCGGCGGCCAGCGGCGAATGCCGCACCCACTCCAGGTTCCAGTACTCCGGATGATGCAGGTCGGCGAAGCCGCCATCGATCAGCGCACGCACGAAGTTCATGGTCATCGCCGAATGCGCATGCGCCTGCAGCATCCGCTTCGGATCCGGCAGGCGCGCCGCCTCGGTGAACGCCGGCGCATTGATCACATCGCCGCGGTAGCTGGGCAGGGTCACGCCGTCGCGGGTCTCGGTATCGGCCGAACGCGGCTTGGCGTACTGGCCGGCAAAGCGCCCGACGCGGATCACCGGCTGGCGAAGGCCATGCACCAGCACCAGGCTCATCTGCAGCAGCACTTTCAACCGGTTGGAAATCGTGCCCGATTCGCAGTCGCTGAAGTTCTCGGCGCAGTCGCCGCCCTGCAGCAGGAAGCGCTTGCCTTCCTGGGCCTCGGCCAACTGTTGCTTCAGCGCCAGGATCTCCCACGAGGTGACCAGCGGCGGTAGCCGCTTCAGTTCGTGCAGGGCGGCGTCCAGCGCCACCGGGTCCGGGTAGGTCGGCATCTGCAGCGCGGTCTTGCCGCGCCAGCTCTCCGGCGACCAGGCAGCGCCAGCGGCGGTCGCGGCAGGATCGAGGACGGGCGGAACGGCGGACAGGCTCATTGCAGACTTCCGGGGAGGGGGGCGGTCATGGTCGCAGAGCCAGCCGCTGGCGCAAAGGGCTGGGCACGCCCTGCACATGACTGAACGCCGGGGAAAGGGCATCGCGATCGGCCAGAAACCGCATGGTCACGGCCGCCCGGACAGGCGCATGATTCGCCACGCACTGTTACGAAGTAACACTCCGTCCCCGTCGGCCCCTTCCACAGCCTATCTGCCATGAAGCCCTCCCTGCTCGCTACCGGCATTACCTTCGTCCTGACCCTGGCCAGTCTGCCCACCCTCGCTATGGCCGCCGATGCCGCCGCTCCCGTGAAGGACCTCGACACGGTCACTGTCAGCGCCCAGCTCGATCAGGCCCGCAATGCGCTGTCGCCGGACATCGGCAGCAGCCAGTACCAGATCACCGCCGAGGACATCCAGAAGCAGCCGCTGGGTGCCTCCGCGCCGCTCAGCCAGGTGCTGCTGCAGGCTCCGGGCGTGGTCCAGGATTCCTACGGTGGCGTGCACGTGCGCGGCGACCACGCAAACCTGCAGTACCGCATCAACGGCGTACTGCTGCCCGAGTCGATCTCCGGCTTCGGCCAGACCCTGGATGCCCGCACCATCAAGAGCATCCGCCTGATGGACGGGGCGCTGCCGGCGCAGTTCGGCGAGCGCACCGCTGCGGTGGTCGACATCACCACCCGCAGCGGCGCCGAGCTCGGCAATGGCGGCAGCGCCGGTCTGACCGCAGGCTCGTTCGGCAAGATCAATCCGAATGCCTCGTGGTGGGGCAATCAAGGGCGCTGGAGCTGGTTCCTGACCGGCAACTACGACCAGAACGAGGTCGGCCTGGAGAACCCGACCCGCTCGCGCAAGCCGCTGCACGACGACACGCACCAGGGCAAAGCCTTCGCCGACCTGACCTACCTGGTCAACGAGAACACCCGCCTGAGCGTGTTCGCCGGCTTTGCCAACAATCGCTTCCAGATCCCGGTCAATCCCGGGCAGACCCCGCAGTTCGGTTACCTGGACACGACCACCTTCGACTCCAGCCAGCTGGATGAAACCCAGCGCGAGACCACCCGCTTCGGCATGCTGGTGCTGCAGGGCACGCTGGGCGGCACCGCCTACCAGCTGTCCGCCGGGCAGCGCTACAGCGACGTGGCGTTCAACCCGGATGTCATCGGCGATCTGGTATTCAGTGGCGTCGCCTCCCAGGTCCAGCGCAGCAACCGCGCCAACACGCTGCAGGCCGACCTCTCCACCCCGCTGGGCAACGACCACACGCTGCGCTACGGCCTGTACGGCAACTACGAGAATGCGCGCGCCAGCAACAACAGCTGGGTGTTCCCGGTCGATGGCGCCGGCCAGCAATCCAGCACCACGCCACTGCTGATTCCAGACCGCAGCGCCTTCCACGCCAGTACGCTGGCGGTGTACGTGCAGGATGAGTGGAAGATCGGCGACGACTGGACAGTGAACTACGGCCTGCGTGGTGATCGCTACAAGGCCTTCGGCCGCACCGAGGGCCAGCTCAGCCCCCGCCTGGGCGCGGTCTGGAATGCCAGCGACAGCACCACCGTGCATGCCGGCTATTCGCGTTACTTCACGCCACCGGCCAGTGAGTTGATCGCCAGCAGCGATATCGCCCTGTACGACGGCACCAGCAACCAGCAGCCGGGCGGCGGCAACAACATTCCGCTGGCCGAACGCAGCGACTACTACGACATCGGCGTCTCGCAGCAGCTGGGTGAACACCTGACCCTGGGCCTGGACGCGTACGACCGCCGCGTCGCGCGCCTGCAGGACGAAGGCCAGTTCGGCGCCGCCTACATCTACTCGACGTTCAACTACCGCCGCGGCCATATCCGTGGGCTGGAGTTCAGTGCCGACTACAGCAGCGGTCCGTTCAGCGCCTACTTCAACGCGGCGTACAACAAGGCCATCGGCACCCAGGTCATCACCAGCCAGTACAACCTCGATCCGGACGCGCTGGCCTATGTGGCCGACCACTGGATCCACCTGGACCACGACCAGAAGCTGACGTCGTCGGGGGGCTTCAGCTACGCCTTCGCCGGGCACAACCGGGTCGGTGCCAACTACGTGTTCGGCAGCGGCCTGCGTTCGGATATCGAGGGCGTGCCCAACGGCGGCGAGCTGCCGTCCTACCTGCAGGTGAACCTCAGCGCCGGGCATGATTTCAATGCCGACAGTGGCCATCCGCTGCACGTGCAGCTGGCCGTGATCAACGCATTGGATCGCAGCTACCAGCTGCGCGATGGCGGCGGTGTCGGCGTGTTCGCCCCGCAATGGGGACCGCGCCGCGGCGCCTACCTGAGCCTGCAGCAGGACTTCTGACGAGACAGGGGTCGGATCCCTTTCCGCAGGAAAGGGCTCTGACCCCGCACCGGGAATGGGGTCGGATCCCTTTGCGATGCAAAGGGATCCGACCCCATCCTGCTTCAGCGCTTGACCTTGCGCAGCGACACCACCAGTGCCCACAGCGCCAGCAGCACGAACCACACGCCCGACCACATCGGCATGGTCAGGCCCAGGAACGTCCAGTCGATGTTGCCGCAGTTGCCGGTACCGGTCAGCACCGTGCGGAACACTTCCAGCGGCCCCATGGTCTCGCGCAGGAAGCTCAGCGGCGGGCCACAGGTCGCGCCCATCTCCGGCGGCAGCATCTGCACGTAGACGTGGCGCGCAGCGATGCCCACGCCGACGGCCGCCGCGATGAAGGCGAGCACGCCGTAGGTGGCGCGCCCGGAACGGTTGGACGGCCCGTGCAGCGCACCGATCAGGAACAACAGGCCCAGCGCGGCAAAAGCCAGGCGCTGGAAGATGCACAGCGGGCACGGCTCCAGGCCCATCTTCAGCTGCAGGAAGATCGCGTAGCCGAGCAGGCCCGCGCAGATCAGGAAGCCCAGGAAGAACTGGGCGCGGAAGGGCCAGCGCAGTGGATTCATCGTCAACGCTCGAATGGATCAAGACGCCAAGCGTAACCGAGAGCGCGCCCCGTTCGAACCGCCACAGGTGACGCCTGTCGGAACGGTGCGGGTCGGATCCCTTTGCGAATGCAAAGGGATCTGACCTGCGGTGCTGCCTGCTCGGGGTCAGAGCCCTTTCCTGCGGAAAGGGATCCGACCCCTGGAAACGCAAAAGCCCGGCAGGAGCCGGGCTTTCGCTGTGTCGCGTTGGAGCGGTCCGATTACTCGGCCACTTCCTCGGCCACGACCGGACGGTCAACCAGCTCGACGTAGGCCATCGGTGCGTTGTCGCCGGCGCGGAAACCGCACTTCAGCAGGCGCAGGTAGCCGCCCGGACGGTTCGCGTAGCGCGGGCCCAGGATGGTGAACAGGTTGCCCACGGCTTCGTTGTCGCGCAGGCGGGCGAAGGCCAGACGGCGGTTGGCGACCGAGTCGACCTTGGCCAGAGTGATCAGCGGCTCGGCAACGCGGCGCAGTTCCTTGGCCTTCGGCAGGGTGGTCTTGATCAGCTCGTGCTTGAACAGCGAGGCGGCCATGTTCTTGAACATCGCTTCGCGGTGCGCGCTGGTGCGGCTGAACTTACGGCCAGACTTCTGGTGACGCATGGTGATATTCCTTGGTTAATGATGCGGCTGTGTGGATCGTTGTCGCCATCCTGGCGTTACTGCGCGGACTGCGGTTGGTCCTGGCCGCCCGTCCTGGACGACCTGCCCGCGAACCTGCGGTTCGTCGTGGCATGGTGTGTTGCGTTGAAGGCTCCACCGCGAGCGGTGGAGCCTCCAGGCATTACCGATATCAGCCCAGCATGCCGTGGCTGGCGACGCCGGCCGGCGGCCAGTTCTCCAGCTTCATGCCGAGGGACAGGCCGCGCTGAGCCAGCACTTCCTTGATCTCGGTGAGCGACTTCTTGCCCAGGTTCGGGGTCTTCAGCAGCTCCACTTCGGTCTTCTGGATCAGATCGCCGATGTAGTAGATGCTTTCAGCCTTCAGGCAGTTGGCCGAACGCACGGTCAGCTCCAGATCGTCGATCGGGCGCAGCAGCACCGGATCCACGCCGTTGTTGGCCGGCTTGGCCGCACCGCGGTCGCGGTGGGTGAAGTCACCGAACACCGACAGCTGGTCGCTGAGGATGTCGGCGGCGGTGCGCACGGCTTCCTCGGCATCGATGGTGCCGTTGGTCTCGATATCGATGACCAGCTTGTCCAGGTCGGTACGCTGTTCGACACGCGCCGCTTCCACGGCGTAGGCGACACGGCGGACCGGCGAGAACGAGGCATCCAGGACCAGGCGGCCGATGGCACGGGTTTCTTCGTCCGGACGACGACGCGCGGCAGCCGGCTGGTAGCCGAAACCACGTTCGATCTTCAGACGCATGTTGATCGCCGTATCCTTGGTCAGGTGGCAGATCACATGGTCGCCGTTCAGGATCTCCACATTGTGGTCGACCTTGATGTCGGCAGCGGTGACAACGCCCGGGCCCTGCTTGGACAGGGACAGGGTGGCGCTGTCGCCGGAGTGCATACGGATGGCCACGTCCTTCAGGTTCAGCAGGACTTCGAGCACGTCCTCCTGCAGACCTTCGACCGTGGTGTACTCATGCAACACGCCGTCGATTTCGACTTCCGTGATGGCGAAGCCCGGGATGGACGACAGCAGCACGCGACGCAGGGCATTACCCAGCGTATGCCCGTAACCCCGCTCCAAAGGTTCGATAACGACCTTTGCACGGGTGTCGGTAAGGCGTTCGATCTGCGGACCGCGAGGACGCAGAACCTGGTTGGCGGTAACCGTCATGTTGCGGGTTCTCCTAGTGAACCCCCGGCCGTCGCCGGGGGCTCTCCAATGTGAATTACTTCGAATACAGCTCGACGATCAGCGCTTCGTTGATGTCCGCAGGCAGATCCGAACGATCCGGAACAGCCTTGAAGATGCCGGTGAACTTGCCGGAATCCACTTCAACCCACGACGGGCTCAGGTCATGCTGGGCGGCGACGGTCAGGGCTTCCTGGACGCGCAGCTGCTTGGCAGCCTTTTCAGACAGGGCGATGGCGTCGCCAGCCTTGACCTGGTACGAAGCCAGGTTGACCGACTTGCCATTCACGGTGACGCCGCGGTGCGACACCAGCTGACGGGCAGCCGGACGGGTCACGGCGAAGCCCATGCGGTAGACGACGTTGTCCAGGCGGGTTTCCAGCAGCTGCAGCAGGTTCTCGCCGGTGTTGCCCTTCTTGGTCGAGGCCTTCTTGTAGTAGTTGCGGAACTGACGCTCCAGCAGGCCGTAGATACGCTTGACCTTCTGCTTTTCACGCAGCTGGGTGGCGTAGTCGGACAGCTTGCCCTTGCGGGCAGTGGCGCCGTGCTGGCCGGGCTTCTGCTCCAGCTTGCACTTCGAGTCCAGCGCACGCGCCGGGCTCTTCAGGGACAGGTCGGCGCCTTCGCGGCGGGCGAGCTTACAGGTAGGACCGATATAACGAGCCATTTCTTATCGCTCCCTTTAGACGCGACGCTTCTTCGGCGGACGGCACCCGTTGTGCGGGATAGGCGTCACGTCGATGATGTTGGTGATCTTGTAGCCGACGTTGTTCAACGAACGCACGGCCGACTCACGGCCCGGACCCGGGCCCTTGATGCGGACTTCCAGCGACTTCACGCCGTAGTCCAGCGCAGCACGACCGGCCTTTTCAGCAGCCACCTGGGCAGCGAACGGGGTCGACTTGCGCGAACCGCGGAAGCCAGCGCCACCGGAGGTCGCCCACGACAGAGCATTGCCCTGGCGGTCGGTGATGGTGACGATGGTGTTGTTGAACGAAGCGTGGACGTGGGCAACGCCGTCGGTGACGACGCGCTTGATCTTCTTCTTGGTCTTAGCAGCGGGCTTAGCCATTTCTCAGTCCCTTACTTCTTGATCGCCTTGCGCGGACCCTTGCGGGTGCGGGCGTTGGTACGGGTGCGCTGGCCACGCAGCGGGAGGCCACGACGGTGACGCAGGCCGCGGTAGCAGCCCAGGTCCATCAGGCGCTTGATCGCGATACCGATTTCACGGCGCAGATCGCCTTCCACGATGTACTTGCCGACTTCGGCGCGCAGGCGCTCGATTTCCGGCTCCGACAGATCGCGGATCTTGGTGGTCGAAGCAACGCCTGCGACTTCGCAGACCTTCTTCGAACGGGTACGGCCGATGCCGTAAATGCTTTGCAACCCGACCCAGACATGCTTCTGGGCTGGCAGGTTGACGCCTGCAATACGCGCCATGACGCGGTTCTCCAGCTGAGTGATGGCCGACAGCGCGCCTCGGGCACGCCAATCCGGCAGGATGGATCAAAAAAGTGAACTAGCGATACTAACAAGGTTCCGGTTTACATGGAAGCCCGTGAAACCGTTGGTTTCATGAACCCGGCCTGGGGAGTGTGCCCAGGCTCCGGCGCCGGATGGGGTTGGACCTGGGGTTTCCCCCGGGGCCGCCCGCGCTACTCCAGCGCGGGACCACCTCATCACACCCCCACCCGGAACCGCTGCGGGGGCCGCCCTTCGTTTGTGTGGCCGGAGTCCGCGAAGCGGAGGGACCATCACGTCAGGAAGACGAAAGTATAACAGGCCTATCAGCCGCGGGCAAAACCGCCGCGGTTGCCACCCTTCAGGTTGGCCTTCTTCAGCAGGCTCTCGTACTGGTGGGACATCAGGTGCGCCTGCACCTGGGCGATGAAGTCCATCACCACCACCACCACGATCAGCAGCGAAGTACCACCGAAGTAGAACGAGGCGTTCAGCTGCGTGCGCATCAGTTCCGGCAGCAGGCAGACGATCACCAGGTACGCCGAGCCGGCCGCGGTCAGGCGGGTCAGCACGCCGTCGATGTAGTCGGCGGTCGCCTTGCCCGGACGGATGCCCGGAATCAGCGCACCGGACTTCTTCAGGTTGTCGGCGGTTTCCTGCGAGTTGAACACCAGCGCGGTATAGAAGAACGCGAAACCGGTGATCAGCGCAGCGAACACGATCATGTGCAGCGGCTCGCCCGGGCCCAGGGCGTTGGCGACCTTCTGCAGGACCTGGCCGAAGCTGCTCTGGTTGGCGGCCTGGCCGGACCACATGGCCAGGGTGGCCGGGAAGGCCAGCAGGCTCGAGGCAAAGATCGCCGGGATGACGCCGGCCATGTTGAGCTTCAGCGGCAGGAACGAGGTCTGGTTCATGTACGCGTTGCGACCACCCTGGCGGCGCGCGTAATTGACCGTGATCCGGCGCTGGCCACGCTCGACGAACACCACGAAGAAGGTGAAGGCGAGCACGACGATGGCGATCAGCAGCAGCTGGATGAACTGGATGTTGCCGTCGCGGTAGGCATCGAAGGTGTGGATGACCGCACCCGGCAGGCCCGCCACGATACCGGCGAAGATGATCAGCGACACGCCGTTGCCGATGCCGCGCTCGGTGACCTGCTCACCGACCCACATCAGGAACATGGTGCCGGCGGTCAGTGCGACCACGGCAGTGAGCACGAAGCCCATGCCCGGCGCATACACGACCGGAGCGCCCGACGGCGAGACCTGGCCCTGCAGGGCCAGCGCGATCGAGCCGCCCTGCACCACTGCCAGCAGCACGGCGCCGATGCGCGAATACTGGGTGATCTTGCGGCGGCCGGACTCACCTTCCTTCTGCATCGCCTTCAGGGCGGGGAAGATGTGCACGGCCAGCTGCATCACGATCGATGCCGAGATGTACGGCATCACGTTCAGCGCGAAGATGCTGAAACGGTGCAGGGCGCCGCCCGAGAACATGTTGAACATGTCCACGATGCCGCCGCCCTGCTGTTGCATCATGGCAAGCATGGCATCGGGATTGACGCCCGGCACCGGCACGTAGCAGCCGATGCGATAGACGATCAAAGCCCCGACGACGAACAGCAAACGTTGGCGAAGTTCAGTGAACTTGCCCATTCCGCCCGCGAGGTTACCGATGCCAGCTTGCGCCATGATTTTCTTACTCCGTTACGCTGCCGCCGGCAGCTTCGATTGCAGCCTTGGCACCCGCCGTGGCAGCAATACCCTTCAGGGTGAACGCCTTGGTCACTTCGCCCTTGACGACGACCTTGGCCTTCTTTGCGGTGCTCGGGACCAGCTTGGCAGCACGCAGGGCGGCGAAATCGATCTCACCGGCCGGCAGCTTGTCCAGCGCGTACAGCAGCACTTCAGCGGTGTCCTTGGCGATCGGCGAACGGAAGCCGATCTTCGGCAGACGACGCTGCATGGGGGTCTGGCCGCCTTCGAAGCCAGCCTTGATCTTGCCGCCACCCTTACGGGCGAACGAACCCTTGTGGCCGCGGCCGGCAGTCTTGCCCAGGCCCGAGCCGATACCGCGGCCGACGCGGGTGCGCTCGGTGCGGGCGCCCGGTGCCGGGCTCAGTTCATTGAGACGCAGAGTCATGGTCGATTACTCCTCAACCTGGACGAGGTACTGAACCTTGTTGATCAGGCCGCGTACCTGCGGGCTGTCCTTCAGTTCACGCACATCGTTGAGCTTGTTCAGGCCCAGGGCACGCACCGACAGGCGGTGACGCGACTGGGTACCACGCAGGCCACGCACCAGGCGGACCTTCACAGTCTTGTTGGACTCATTAGCCATGGTTGAGTTCCTCCACCTTCTTGCCGCGCTTGGCCGCGATGCGAGCCGGCGACTGCGCAGCAGACAGGCCCTTCACGGTGGCACGCACCAGGTTGATCGGGTTGCGCGAACCGGTGGCCTTGGCCAGCACGTTCTTCACGCCAACGGCTTCCAGCACGGCGCGCATGGCACCGCCGGCGATCACGCCGGTACCTTCCGAAGCCGGCTGCATGAACACGCGGGCTGCGCCGTGACCATCCTTGATGGTGTGCCACAGGGTGCCGTTGTTCAGGTCAACGCTGACCAGGTTCTTGCGGGCCTGTTCCATCGACTTCTGGATGGCGACCGGCACTTCGCGGGCCTTGCCATAACCGAAACCGACCTTGCCTTCGCCGTCGCCGACAACGGTCAGGGCGGTGAAGGTGAACTGGCGGCCACCCTTGACGGTCTTGCTGACGCGGTTGACCGCGACCAGCTTTTCGATCATGCCGTCGTCGATCTTCTCTTCGCGGTTACGGTCGCGATCGCGACCCCGCTGCTGACGCTCTTCTGCCATGTTGATTCCTTGGTTGTTTGGGTATGTACGGCTCGAGGCCGCTTATGGTTGTGGAGTGACGCGTTGTTCCGGTGGGCCACTGCAGAAGAGCGGCGCCGTCCAGCCTCGCTCAGGCTGGCGAGCAGGCAGGCAGGAGGCCATCGACCCCCTGCCCTTGTCCCTTAGAACTGCAGGCCGGCTTCGCGGGCCGCTTCTGCCAGGGCCTTGATGCGGCCGTGGTAGCGGTAGCCCGAACGATCGAAGGCAACCTTCTCGACGCCGGCGGCCTTGGCGCGCTCGGCGACGATGCGGCCAACCTTGGCAGCGGCATCGGCGTTCTTGCCGTTCTTCAGGCCTTCCTTGACGTCGGTCTGGGTGGTGTTGGCGGCAGCCAGCACCTTCGAACCGTCAGCGGTGAAGACCTGGGCGTACAGGTGCTGGCCGGTGCGCAGCACCGACAGGCGGGCGACGCCGAGCTCACGGATGTGGGCGCGGGTCGACTTGGCGCGACGCAGGCGGGCGATGTTCTTGTTCATTTTGATTATTCCTTGAAAGCTGAAGGATGGGCTTCTCCCTGAGGAGTCCGCACATGGATGTGCGGGCTCTTGCGAGGGACTCGCACTTACGCCTTCTTGGCTTCCTTACGGATGATGACTTCGTCGGAGTACTTCACGCCCTTGCCCTTGTACGGCTCCGGCTTGCGGAACGCACGGATCTTGGCGGCGACTTCACCGACGACCTGCTTGTCAGCGCCCTGGACCAGGATCTCGGTCTGGGTCGGGGTGGTGATGGTGATGCCTTCCGGCGCCACGAACACGACCGGGTGCGAGAAGCCCAGCGACAGGCTCAGGTCTTTGCCCTGCATGGCAGCGCGGTAACCCACGCCAACCAGCTCCAGCTTGCGCTCGAAGCCTTCGGACACGCCCTTGACCATGTTGGACAGGATCGCACGCACGGTGCCGGTCAGTGCGACCAGCTCGGCGTTCTCGGTGCTCAGGGTGGCAACGCCATTGTCGACGTTGATGGCAATGCCGGCCGGCTTGGCCAGCGACAGGGTGCCCTTCGGGCCCTTGGCGGTGACGCTGTCCGACTGGACGTTCAGTTCAACCTTACCCAGGGTGATCGGCTTCTTGGCTACGCGGGACATAGTTCTACTCCTTTCGCCTTAGGCCACGAAGCACAGGACTTCGCCGCCGACGCCCAGCTGGCGCGCCTGCGCATCAGTCATGATGCCCTTGGAGGTGGAAATGATGGAGATACCCAGGCCGTTCATGACCTTCGGCAGCTCGCTCTTGCCGCGGTACTGGCGCAGGCCCGAACGCGAGAAGCGCTTCAGGGTCGCGATGACCGGCTTGCCTTCGAAATACTTCAGCACGATTTCCAGCTCGGACTTGTTGTTTTCCAGCTGGGTCACGCGCAGGTCGGTGATGTAACCCTCGTCCTTCAGGACCTGGGCGATCGCAACCTTGATCTTGGACGACGGGGCTTTCACCGTCTGCTTGCCAACTGCGGCCGCATTCTTGATGCGGACCAGCAGGTCGGCGATGGGATCAGTCATGCTCATATGAGTACCTTTGAGTGCACCGATATCCGCTTTCGCGAAAATCTGTTGTCTCCTGGAAACGGGCCAGGTCCCTTGATGCAGCGGGCCAGGCCCACTCCTACAACCCCGTCTGCACAGGGCAAGACGCGGGAGTATACGCCAAAAGAGCCCGACTTGCGTCGGGCTCTTCGGGTTTTTTCGCAGAAAGGAAGCTGAACAGCCCCCTCCCCCGGTTCAGCACCCCCGCAAGGGGGTGCTGAGCGCAGGGCCGGCTGGGATTACCAGCTGGCCTTGCGCAGGCCCGGGACGTCGCCACGCATGGTGGCTTCGCGCAGCTTGTTGCGGCCGAGGCCGAACTTGCTGTACACGCCACGCGGACGACCCGACAGCTCGCAACGGTTGCGCTGACGGCTCGGCGACGAATCGCGCGGCAGCTTGGCCAGCTTGGTTGCGGCGTCGATCTTCTCTTCGTAGGTCGCGTCCACGGAGGACACGATCTTCTTCAGAGCCGCACGCTTCTCAGCGTACTTCTTGGCCAGCTTTTCCCGCTTGATGTCGCGGTTGACCATGGAGGTCTTTGCCATTTCGGTTTCCTCGACAGATCAGTTACGGAACGGGAACTTGAACGCTGCCAGCAGCGCCTTCGCTTCCGCGTCGGTCTTCGCAGTGGTGGTGATGGCGATATCCATACCGCGGATCGCGTCGACGGCGTCGAAGTCGATTTCCGGGAAGATGATCTGTTCCTTCACACCCATGTTGAAGTTGCCGCGGCCGTCGAAGGAACGACCGGAAACACCACGGAAGTCGCGCACGCGCGGCAGCGAGATGTTGATCAGGCGGTCCAGGAACTCGTACATCTTGTGGCGACGCAGCGTGGTCTTGCAGCCGATCGGCCAACCATCACGGATCTTGAACGACGCAACCGAGATACGCGACTTGGTGACAACCGGCTTCTGGCCGGAAATCTTGGTCATGTCCGCGACGGCGTTTTCCAGGATCTTCTTGTTGGTGGCAGCCTCGCCGACACCCATGTTCAGGGTGACCTTGACGAGCTTCGGTACTTCCATCGGATTGGTGTAGCCGAACTGCTTCATCAGCGCCGGCACCACTTCTTCCTTGTAGATCTTTTCGAGACGGGAAGTCATCTTCACATTCCTCAGGCGTCGAGCGCCTCACCGCTGGAGCGGAACACACGCAGTTTGCGTCCATCCTCCAGCACCTTGAAGCCAACGCGTTCGCCCTTGCCCGAAGCCGGGTTCAGCACGTTCACGTTGGAGATATGGATCGAAGCTTCGCGCTCGACCACGCCGCCGGCAACACCTGCCTGCGGGTTCGGCTTGGTGTGGCGCTTGACGATGTTCACGTTGGCGACGACCACACGGTCACCGTCGACGCGGACGACTTCGCCCTGCTTGCCCTTGTCCTTGCCAGCGTTGACGACAACCTGGTCGCCCTTCTTGATACGGTTAGCCATGATTATCTCCTGTCGCTCACAGCACTTCGGGAGCGAGCGAGACGATCTTCATGAACTTCTCCGAACGAAGTTCACGGGTCACCGGCCCGAAGATACGGGTACCGATCGGCTCCTGCTTGTTGTTCAGCAGGACGGCAGCGTTGCCGTCGAAGCGGATCAGCGAACCGTCGGCGCGACGCACACCCTTGCGGGTACGCACCACGACGGCGTCATACACTTCACCCTTCTTGACCTTGCCGCGCGGAATCGCATCCTTCACGGTGACCTTGATGATGTCGCCGATGCCGGCGTAACGGCGCTTGGAACCACCCAGCACCTTGAAGCACATCACCTGCTTGGCACCCGAATTGTCCGCGACGTCAAGGTAGCTCTGCATCTGGATCATGATTCAGACTCCTTATTCAGCCGCACGCGTGATGACTTCCACCACGCGCCAGTTCTTGGTCTTGGACATCGGAGCAATCTCGGTCACGCGGACGACATCGCCTTCCTTGCAGGCGTTGTCGGCATCGTGGGCGTGCAGCTTGGTCGAGCGCTTGATGTACTTGCCGTACAGCGCGTGCTTGACCTGACGCTCAACCAGGACGGTAACCGTCTTGTCCATCTTGTTGCTGACGACACGGCCTTCGACCGTGCGCAGCGTCTTCTTTTCAGTATTGTCGCTCATAGCGGCCATCCTTACTTCGTGCTGCCGAGCAGGGTCTTGACGCGAGCAATCTCGCGACGGACCCGGCGAATGTCGTGGGTCTTCGGCAGCTGGCCGGTGACCTGCTGCATACGGACAGAGAACTGTTCCTTACGCAGGTCGATCAGGTGGGCCTTGAGTTCGTCAGCCGACTTTTCACGGAGAGTTTTGATATCCATCAGCGCACCGTACGGGTCACGAAAGTGGTGGTGACCGAGAGCTTGGCGGCGGCCAGGCGGAACGCCTCGCGAGCCACTTCCTCGGAAACACCCTCGATTTCATAGATCATGCGGCCGGGCTGGATCTGGGCCACCCAGTATTCCACGTTACCCTTACCCGAACCCATTCGAACTTCGATGGGCTTCTTGGTGATGGGCTTGTCGGGGAACACGCGGATCCACATCTTGCCGCCGCGCTTGACGTAGCGGCTGATCGAGCGGCGGGCCGCTTCGATCTGACGCGCGGTCAGCTGACCGTGTGCGGTTGCCTTCAGGCCGTATTCGCCGAAGCTGACAGCGTTGGCGCTCCAGCTCAGGCCATCGTTACGGCCCTTGTGTACCTTGCGGTACTTGGTTCGCTTGGGTTGCAACATTGTCGTTACCTCGCTTCACGGGCCGGGCGCTGACGGTCACCACGGTCGCCGCGATCGTGACGATCGTTGCGCGACGGGGTGTCGTCCTGCTTTTCCTGGCCAACCTGGGAGAAATCGAAGACCTCGCCCTTGTAGATCCAGACCTTGATGCCGATGATGCCGTAGGTCGTCTTGGCTTCAGCGAAGCCATAGTCGATGTCGGCACGCAGGGTGTGCAGCGGCACGCGGCCTTCGCGGTACCACTCCGAACGGGCGATTTCAGCACCGTTGAGGCGGCCACCAACGTTGACCTTGATGCCCAGGGCACCCAGGCGCATCGCGTTGCCGACCGAGCGCTTCATTGCACGGCGGAACATGATGCGACGCTCCAGCTGCTGGGCGATCGACTCGGCAACGAGCTGCGCGTCCAGTTCCGGCTTGCGCACTTCGGTGACGTTGATGTGCGCCGGGACGCCCATCATCTCGCTCACTTCCTTGCGCAGCTTCTCGATGTCCTCACCGCGCTTGCCGATCACCACGCCCGGACGGGCGGTGTGGATCGTCACGCGAGCGGTCTTGGCCGGACGCTCGATCAGGATCTTGCTGATGCCGGCCTGGGCCAGCTTCTTGCGCAGCATTTCGCGCACTTTCAGGTCGGCTGCCAGGTAACCGGCGAACTCGGCCTTGTTGGCGTACCACTTGGAGTTCCAGTCCTTGGAAATGCCGAGGCGGATACCAATCGGATGAACTTTATGACCCATGGTCTTTTCCTTATCCGCTTACTTGGCGGCGCCCACAACCACAGTGATGTGGCTGGTGCGCTTGAGGATGCGGGTACCGCGGCCTTTCGCCCGCGCCATGAAACGCTTCAGGGTCGGACCTTCATCAACCATGATGGTCTGAACCTTCAGCTCGTCGACGTCGGCGCCCTGGTTGTTCTCGGCGTTGGCAATTGCCGACTCCACCACCTTCTTGATCAGGTGGGCAGCCTTCTTGTCCGAGAACTTCAGCAGGTTGACCGCACGTTCGGCCGGCAGACCGCGCACCTGGTCAGCGACCAGACGAGCCTTCTGCGGGGAGATGCGCGCAGTGCGCAGGATGGCTTTCGCTTCCATTGTCATCTCTCCTTACTTGCCCGACTTCTTGTCACCACCGTGACCCTTGAAGGTCCGGGTGATGGCAAATTCGCCGAGCTTGTGGCCGACCATGTTCTCGTTGACGAGAACCGGGATGTGGTTCTTGCCGTTATGCACGGCAATGGTGATGCCTACCATGTCAGGCAGGATCATCGAACGGCGCGACCAGGTCTTGATCGGCTTCTTGCTGCCCGCAGCGGCCTCCACCTTCTTGACGAGGTGGTGATCGACGAACGGGCCCTTCTTGAGTGAACGTGCCATGGTCGATTAGCCCCTACGATCGCGGACGATGAACTGCTGAGTGCGCTTGTTATGGCGCGTCTTGTAACCCTTGGTCGGAACACCCCACGGGGTGACCGGATGCGGGTTACCCTGGCCGGCCTTGGCCTCACCACCACCGTGCGGGTGGTCAACCGGGTTCATGGCAGCACCACGAACGGTCGGGCGGACGCCGCGCCAACGCTTGGCACCGGCCTTGCCCAGCTTTTCCAGGCTGTGCTCGTCGTTGCCGACTTCGCCGATGGTGGCGCAGCACTCGACCGGAACCTTGCGCATTTCACCCGAGCGCAGGCGCAGGGTGGCGTAGATGCCTTCGCGAGCCACCAGCTGCACGGCCGCACCAGCGGCGCGAGCGATCTGAGCGCCCTTGCCCGGCTTCAGCTCGATGCAGTGGATGGTGGTGCCGACCGGGATGTTGCGCAGCGGCAGGGTGTTGCCGGCCTTGATCGGGGCGTCCGAACCAGCGATCACCTGATCACCGGCCTTCAGGCCCTTCGGGGCGATGATGTAGCGACGCTCACCATCGACGTAGCACAGCAGGGCGATGTGGGCGGTGCGGTTCGGATCGTATTCGATGCGTTCCACGCGCGCCGGGATGCCCAGCTTGTTGCGCTTGAAGTCGATGATGCGGTAGTGCTGCTTGGCACCACCACCGACGTGACGCACGGTGATGCGGCCGTGGTGGTTGCGGCCACCCGAGCGGCTCTGCGACTCGACCAGTGCGGCGTGCGGAGCACCCTTGTGCAGGTCGGGCGTAACCACGCGCACGGCCGAACGGCGGCCGGGGGAAGTGGGCTTGAATTTCATCAATGGCATGGGATGTACCTCAGGCCTTGGCCGTTACATCGATCGACTGGCCGTCGGCCAGGCGAACGTACGCCTTGCGCCAATCGCCGCGGCGGCCAGCACGGTTACGGAAGGACTTGTTCTTGCCCTTGACGTTGACCACGTTGACGGCTTCGACCTTGACGTCGAACAGCTGCTCAACCGCGGCCTTTACATCGGCCTTGGTGGCTTCGTTCGAAACTTCGAAGACATACTGGTTGGAGAGTTCCTGCAGGCGCGCGGTCTTTTCGGAGACACGCGGGGCACGCAGCACGCTGAAGATTTTTTCGTTGCTGTTCATGCCAGCCACTCCTCGACCTTCTTGACCGCGTCAGCGGTGATGACGACCGTGTCGGCACCCACCAGCGAGACCGGATCCAGACCCTGGACGTCACGCACCTGCACGTACGGCAGATTGCGGGCGGACAGGTACAGGTGCTCGGACGCTTCTTCGGTGACGATCAGCGGGCGCTTGCCCACTTCCAGGCCGGCCAGCTTGGCGATCAGACCCTTCGTGTTGGTCACTTCGACATCGAAGGACTCCACGATGGTCAGACGGCCCTGACGGTTCAGCTCGGACAGGATCGCGCACATGGCGGCACGGTACTGCTTACGATTGACCTTCTGCTCGAAGCTGCGCGGCTTGGCCGCGAAGGTGACACCGCCGCCGACGAAGATCGGAGCCGTCAGTGCGCCATGACGCGCGCCGCCGCCCTTCTGCTTCTTCGACTTCTTGGTGGTACCAGCCACTTCGGAGCGAGTCTTCTGTGCCTTGGTGCCGGCGCGACCGGCGTTGCGGTAGGCAACGACGACCTGGTGGACCAGATCTTCGCTGAAATCGCGACCGAACACGGCGTCGGAGACCGAGACCTTGTTGTTGCTACCCGTGATAACGAGTTCCATCGTCATCTCTCCTTATGCCTTGCTCGCCGGACGGACGATCACATCGCCACCCGCCGCGCCCGGAACGGCGCCGCGAACGGCGATCAGACCGCGCTCGACGTCGACCTTGACCACTTCCAGGTTCTGGGTGCTCTGCTGCACCGCGCCCATGTGGCCCGACATCTTCTTGCCCGGGAAAACGCGACCCGGGGTCTGGCGCTGACCCAGCGAACCCGGCGCGCGATGCGACAGCGAGTTACCGTGGGTTGCATCGCCCATACGGAAGTTGTGGCGCTTGATGGTGCCCTGGAAGCCCTTGCCCTTGGTGACACCCTGGACGTCGACGATCTGGCCGACTTCGAAGATGTCCGCCTTGACTTCGCCGCCAACGGCGAAATCGCCGAGCTGCGCGTCTTCAACGCGGAACTCCCACAGGCCACGACCCGCTTCCACCTTCGCCTTGGCGAAGTGGCCGGCTTCCGGCTTGTTGACCAGGGCAGCGCGACGCGCGCCGACGGTCACCTGCACGGCGCTGTAGCCGTCGGTTTCGACGGTCTTGATCTGCGCGATGCGGTTCGGGGTTGCTTCGATCAGGGTCACCGGGATGGAACGGCCATCTTCGGTGAACACGCGGCTCATGCCGGCCTTGCGGCCCACGAAGCCCAACGAATACTTCTTCGTCATGGTCGTAGTCCTCAGGTCAGCTTGATCTGAACGTCGACGCCGGCAGCCAGTTCGAGCTTCATCAGCGCGTCCACGGTCTTGTCATTCGGGTCAACGATATCGAGCACGCGCTTGTGCGTGCGGGTCTCGTACTGGTCACGCGCGTCCTTGTCGACGTGCGGGGAGACGAGAACGGTGTAACGCTCGATCTTGGTCGGCAGCGGGATCGGGCCACGCACTTGCGCGCCGGTCCGCTTTGCCGTTTCAACGATCTCGCTGGCCGAACGGTCGATCAGACGATGATCGAACGCTTTCAGCCGGATCCGGATCTTTTGGTCCGCCATGGCGGTAGGTTCCTTCGTTAAAAGAGCGACAGACAAAGCCTCTGGGTTGCTTTGCCCCATGAAATTCCTGAATACGGACGGCCCGCAGTCCTGCAGGCCGACAAGGTCACTCCATGGACCTCAAAAACGTAGGCAGACCAGTTTCCCGGCCTGCCCAGACGTAGAAGCATAATGGCACGCAAGGCAGCTGTCAACAGTCGCCTGTTGACGCCGCCTGAATGGCATTGACCCTTCCTGGTCCGGGGAACACAAGGCACATCCTGTGCCTGCTTTCCCATTTGATACGCCCCGATGCCCTACCCAGGCAACATCGGGGCGCAGATACTACCAGATTACTCGATGATCTTCGAGACCACGCCGGCGCCGACGGTACGGCCGCCTTCGCGGATGGCGAAGCGCAGGCCTTCGTCCATTGCCACCGGGTTGATCAGGGTGACGACCATCTTGACGTTGTCACCCGGCATCACCATTTCGACGCCTTCCGGCAGCGCAGCTGCGCCGGTGATGTCGGTGGTGCGGAAGTAGAACTGCGGACGGTAGCCGTTGAAGAACGGGGTGTGGCGGCCGCCCTCGTCCTTCGACAGGACGTACACTTCGCCTTCGAACTTGGTGTGCGGCTTGATCGTGCCCGGCTTGGCCAGCACCTGGCCACGCTCGACGTCGTCACGCTTGGTGCCGCGCAGCAGCAGGCCAGCGTTGTCGCCTGCCTGACCCTGGTCCAGCAGCTTGCGGAACATTTCAACGCCGGTCACGGTGGTCTTCTGCACCGGACGGATGCCGACGATTTCGATTTCGTCGCCAACCTTGATCACGCCGCGCTCGATACGACCGGTCACCACGGTGCCGCGGCCCGAGATCGAGAACACGTCTTCCACCGGCATCAGGAACGGCTTGTCGATCGCACGCTCCGGCTCCGGAATCCAGCTGTCCAGCGCGTCGACCAGCTTCAGGATGGCCGGCACGCCGATGTCGCTCTGGTCGCCTTCCAGCGCCAGGCGGGCCGAACCGGCGATGATCGGGGTGTCGTCGCCCGGGAACTCGTACTTGCTCAGCAGTTCGCGCACTTCCATCTCGACCAGCTCGAGCAGCTCGGCGTCGTCGACCATGTCGGCCTTGTTCAGGAACACGACGATGTACGGCACGCCGACCTGGCGCGACAGCAGGATGTGCTCACGGGTCTGCGGCATCGGGCCGTCAGCGGCCGAGCACACCAGGATCGCGCCGTCCATCTGGGCGGCACCGGTGATCATGTTCTTGACGTAGTCAGCGTGGCCCGGGCAGTCAACGTGGGCGTAGTGACGGATCGGGGATTCGTATTCGACGTGCGCGGTCGAGATCGTGATACCACGAGCCTTTTCTTCCGGCGCGGCGTCGATCGAGGAGTAATCCTTGAACTCGCCACCGAAGCGCTCGGCACCGATCTTGGTCAGTGCGGCGGTCAGCGTGGTCTTGCCGTGATCGACGTGACCGATGGTGCCGACGTTGACGTGCGGCTTGGTGCGCTCGAACTTACCCTTTGCCATTGTTCTATACCTTGATTGTTCGTAAGTGGTTTCAAGAGAGGCTGAGCGAGGCTCAGCCCTTCTTCATGACGGCTTCGGCGATGTTGGTCGGAGCCGGCTCGTAGTGATCGAATTCCATGGTGAAGGTGGCGCGGCCCTGGGTCTGCGAACGCAGCGCAGTGGCGTAGCCGAACATTTCACCCAGCGGGATCATCGCGTTGATGATGCTGGCCGAACCGTCACCGGTGGTGTCGGAACCCTGCAGCACGCCGCGACGACGGCTGACGTCGCCCATCACGTCACCCTGGTAATCCTCCGGGGTCACGATCTCGACCTTCATGATCGGCTCCAGCAGCACCGGCTTGGCCTTGGCGAAGCCCTGCTTGAAGGCCATCGACGAAGCCAGCTTGAACGCCATTTCCGAGGAGTCGACGTCGTGGTACGAACCGAACACCAGCTTCACCTTGACGTCCACGACCGGGAAGCCAGCCAGCGGACCGCTGGTGATGGTTTCGCGCAGGCCCTTTTCAACCGACGGAATGAATTCCTTCGGGATCACGCCGCCGGTGATGTCGTTGATGAACAGGAAGTCGTCCTTGATGGCCGGAGCCAGCTTCGGATCGGCACGGTCTTCAGCGGTGATCGGCGACAGCTCGATCACGACGTGACCGTACTGACCCTTACCACCGGACTGCTTGGCGTGCTTGTAGTCCGACTTGACGTCGGCCAGGGTGATGGTTTCGCGGTAGGCCACCTGCGGCGCGCCGACGTTGGCTTCAACGTTGAACTCGCGCTTCAGGCGGTCGACGATGATGTCCAGGTGCAGCTCGCCCATGCCCGAGATGATGGTCTGGCCGGATTCTTCGTCGGTCTTGACGCGGAACGACGGATCTTCCTGCGCCAGACGGCCCAGGGCCAGACCCATCTTTTCCTGGTCCGACTTGGTCTTCGGCTCGACGGCCATCGAGATCACCGGCTCCGGGAAGGTCATGCGCTCCAGGATGATCGGCGCGTCCACGGCGCACAGGGTGTCACCGGTGGTGGTGTCCTTCAGGCCCACGGCAGCAGCGATGTCACCAGCCAGAACTTCCTTGATTTCCTCGCGGTTGTTCGAGTGCATCTGCAGGATGCGACCGATGCGCTCCTTCTTGCCCTTCACCGAGTTCAGCACGGTGTCGCCACCGTTCAGGGTGCCCGAGTAGACGCGGAAGAAGGTCAGCGCGCCGACGAACGGGTCGGTGATGATCTTGAAGGCCAGCGACGAGAACGGAGCCTTGTCGTCCGACTTGCGGGTCATCTCGACGGTGTCGTCGTCAACGTCCACGCCCTTCACGTCCGGCACGTCGACCGGCGACGGCAGCAGCTGGATCACGCCGTCCAGCATGGCCTGCACGCCCTTGTTCTTGAAGGCCGAGCCGCAGTACATCGGCACGATCTCGGTGGCCAGGGTGCGGGTACGCAGCGCGTTGATGATTTCAGCCTCGGCCAGCTCCTCGCCGCCCAGGTACTTTTCCATCAGCTCTTCGCTGGCTTCGGCAGCGGTCTCGACCATGAACTGGCGAGCCTCTTCGGCAGCCGCCTGCAGATCGGCCGGGATGTCGCTGTATTCGAACTTCATGCCCTGCGAAGCCTCATCCCAATGGATGGCCTTCATCTTCAGCAGGTCGACAACGCCCTTGAAGTTGTCTTCAGCGCCGATCGGCAGCTGCATCGGCACGGCGACCGCGCCCAGCTTGGCCTTCAGCTGGCCGACGACCTTCTGGAAGTTGGCACCGGTGCGGTCCATCTTGTTGACGAACGCGATGCGCGGCACGTGGTACTTGTTGGCCTGGCGCCACACGGTTTCCGACTGCGGCTGCACGCCACCGACGGCACACAGGACGAAGACGGCACCGTCGAGCACGCGCAGCGAGCGCTCCACTTCGATGGTGAAGTCGACGTGCCCGGGGGTGTCGATGATGTTGAAGCGGTGCTCCGGCAGGGACTTGTCCATGCCCTTCCAGAACGCGGTGGTGGCAGCGGACTGGATCGTGATGCCACGCTCCTGCTCCTGCTCCATCCAGTCCATGGTGGCGGCGCCGTCGTGCACTTCACCGATCTTGTGGCTCTTGCCGGTGTAGAACAGGATGCGCTCGGACGTGGTGGTCTTGCCGGCATCGATGTGAGCCATGATGCCGAAGTTACGGTAACGCTCGATGGGAGTGGAACGGGCCACGGGAGCCTCTCAGATTTCTTGGATTTCGGATGGCCGAACGCCGCCTTTCGGCGGCCTTCGGATTGGCGCAGCCCTTCTGGGACCGCGAGGCAGCACGCACCGAAGTGGTGCTGCCCTGCCTGTTTTACAAGGCCGTCAAACTCACCAGCGGTAGTGGGCGAATGCCTTGTTGGCTTCGGCCATGCGGTGGGTTTCTTCGCGCTTCTTGATGGCGCCGCCACGGTTTTCCGAGGCGTCGATCAGTTCAGCAGCCAGCTTCTTCGGCATGGTGTTCTCACCACGCTTGCGCGCGGAGTCGATCAGCCAGCGCATGGCCAGGGCCATCTTGCGCGACGAACGCACTTCGACCGGCACCTGGTAG
The DNA here is from genome assembly GCF_052751275.1 of Stenotrophomonas muris. Classification (NCBI taxonomy): domain Bacteria; kingdom Pseudomonadati; phylum Pseudomonadota; class Gammaproteobacteria; order Lysobacterales; family Lysobacteraceae; genus Stenotrophomonas; species Stenotrophomonas muris. Next base: position 2,888,273 of record NZ_CP199879.1, read on the forward strand.
GTGGCACCACCGACGCGACGCGACTTGACTTCGACCGCCGGAGCGACGTTGTCCAGAGCCTTCTGCACCAGTTCAATGGCGTTGGCGCTGCTGTTCTTCTCGGTGATCACGTCCATGGCGCCGTACACGATCTTTTCGGCGACGGACTTCTTGCCGCTCTGCATGACCATGTTGATGAAGCGGGCGATGGTTTCGCTTCCGTGCTTCGGATCGGGCAGGACGGAACGCTGCGGAGTATTACCCTTACGCGACATAGTGCTCTCTCCTTATGCCTTCGGACGCTTGGCGCCGTACTTGGAACGGGCCTGGCGACGCTTGGCAACGCCGGCGGCGTCGAGTGAGCCACGAACGGTGTGGTAACGCACACCCGGCAGGTCCTTGACGCGACCGCCGCGGATCAGGACCACGGAGTGCTCCTGCAGGTTGTGGCCTTCACCACCGATGTAGGAAATCACTTCTTCCTGGTTGGTCAGGCGGACCTTGGCAACCTTGCGCAGAGCCGAGTTCGGCTTCTTCGGAGTGGTGGTGTAGACACGGGTGCAGACGCCACGGCGCTGCGGGCACTTGTCGAGCGCCGGCGAGGCACTCTTGTAGGTGGTCGCTTGCCGCGGCTTGCGGACCAGCTGGTTGATCGTCGCCATCAGTAGGTTCTTCTGATTGGTGGCCGGAAAATCCGACCAGAGATGCGGAAATGTTAAAGCAGGCCGAAATTCTGGCCTGCTGAGACAGACGATTGTAGCAACCTGCCAGGAAAGCAGTCAAACGCCTCCTGTCAAGCCCGTCCCTGATCCCGGGACGTTACTGGGGGGCCTCCATGTACCCCGTTCAGGTTGACAGGGTCGATCGCGGACGATCTCCCCTGCCCTTTCCCAATCCCATCGATGGACCGATGGGGTGGTCCGGCCTTGCGGCCGGACCGGCTACCTCATTCTTCGCCCGACGCCTGTTCAGCTTCGGCTTCAACCACCGGCGCCTCGACCGCGACCGGGGTACCGGCCAGGGTCTGCATTTCCGACTCGGTGAGACCGGAAGCGCCGCGACGGCGGTTGCTGTGGTACGCCAGGCCGGTACCGGCCGGAATCAGGCGACCCACGATGACGTTTTCCTTCAGGCCACGCAGGTTGTCCGAGGTGCCGCGGACGGCCGCTTCGGTCAGCACGCGGGTGGTTTCCTGGAACGAAGCGGCCGAGATGAACGATTCGGTCGCCAGCGACGCCTTGGTGATACCCAGCAGGACCGGATCGAAGTGCGCCGGCAGCTCGTTGCGGGCCGACAGGCGCGCATTTTCCTCGATAACGCGCTGACGCTCCACCTGTTCGCCGTTCAGGAACTTGCTGCTGCCCTGATCGGTGATCTCGACCTTGCGCAGCATCTGGCGGGTGATCACCTCGATGTGCTTGTCGTTGATCTTCACGCCCTGCAGGCGGTACACGTCCTGGATTTCCTTCACCAGGTAGGCCGCCAGCGGCTCGACGCCCAGCAGGCGCAGGATGTCCTGCGGGCTCGGCTCGCCGTCCACGATGGTTTCACCCTTGGTGACATGCTCGCCTTCGAACACGATGACCTGGCGGTACTTCGGGATCAGCTCTTCGTGCTCCGAACCATCGGTGTCCTTGATGATCAGGCGCTGCTTGCCCTTGGTGTCCTTGCCGAAGCTGATGATGCCCGAACGCTCGGCCAGCACCGCCGGATCCTTCGGCTTGCGCGCTTCGAACAGGTCGGCCACGCGCGGCAGACCACCGGTGATGTCGCGGGTCTTCGACGCTTCCTGCGGGATCTTGGCGACGACGTCGCCCACGCCCACCGGGGCGCCGTCCTGCAGGTTGACGATCGAACGCGGCGGCAGCAGGTACTGCGCCGGCAGGTCGGTGCCCGGAATCGACAGGTCGTTGCCCTTGGCGTCGACGATGCGCACGATCGGGCGCAGGTCCTTGGCCTGGGTACCACGACGCTTCGGATCGGTGATTTCGCGCGAAGCCAGGCCGGTCAGCTCGTCGGTCTTCTCGATGACGGTGATGCCATCAACGAAGTCGATGAAGCGGATGAAGCCGGCCACTTCCGACACGATCGGGTGGTTATGCGGATCCCAGTTGGCCACGGTCTGGCCAGCCTTGATCGCATCACCGTCCTTGGACGTGATGGTCGCACCGTACGGCAGCTTGTAACGCTCACGCTCACGGCCGTGGGCATCGAGCACCGAGATTTCGCCCGAGCGCGACACTGCGACCAGCGAGCCGTTGGCATGCTCGACCGACTTGAGGTTGCTGAACTTGACCGAGCCGGTGGTCTTGACGGTGATGTTGTCGACCGCTGCAGCTCGCGACGCCGCACCACCGATGTGGAACGTACGCATGGTCAGCTGGGTACCCGGCTCACCGATGGACTGCGCGGCGATGACGCCGACTGCTTCACCGATGTTGACCAGGTGGCCACGGGCCAGGTCGCGGCCGTAGCAGCGCGAGCAGACACCGAACGCCGATTCGCAGGAGATGGTCGAGCGGACCTTGATGGTCTGCACGCCGGCATCTTCCAGCTTGGCGACCCAGGCTTCGTCGAGCAGGGTGTTGCGGGTGACGATCGGATCCTCGTCGTTGCCCGGCAGGAACACGTCCTCGGCAACCACGCGGCCCAGCACGCGGTCCTTCAGCGGCTCGACCACGTCGCCGCCTTCCACGATCGGGGTCATGATCAGGCCTTCGGTGGTACCGCAATCCACCTCGGTGATCACCACGTCCTGCGCGACGTCGACCAGACGACGGGTCAGGTAACCCGAGTTCGCGGTCTTCAGTGCGGTATCGGCCAGACCCTTACGGGCACCGTGGGTGGAGTTGAAGTACTCCTGCACGTTCAGGCCTTCGCGGAAGTTCGCCTTGATGGGCGTCTCGATGATCGAGCCGTCCGGGCGGGCCATCAGGCCGCGCATGCCCGCCAGCTGACGGATCTGCGCCTGCGAACCACGCGCACCGGAGTCGGCCATGATGTACAGCGAGTTCATCGACTTCTGGTCGATGGTCTCGCCCTTGGCATTGACCACCTTCTCGGTACCGATGGTGTCCATCATCGCCTTGGCGATGCGCTCGTTGGTGCGCGACCAGATGTCGACCACCTTGTTGTAGCGCTCGCCGGCGGTGACCAGGCCCGACTGGTACTGCTCCTGGATTTCCAGCACTTCGGCTTCGGCCTCGGTGAGGATGCCCTTCTTCTCGTCCGGGATCAGCATGTCGTCGATGCCGATCGAGACGCCGGCGCGGGTCGCGTAGGCGAAGCCGGTGTACATCAGCTTGTCGGCGAACACGACCGTGTCCTTCAGGCCCAGCTGGCGGTAGCTGGAGTTGATCAGGCGGCTGATGTTCTTCTTGGTCAGCTCGGTGTTGGCCAGCGCGAACGGCAGGCCTTCCGGCAGGATTTCAGCCAGCAGGGCGCGACCGATCGTGGTGTCCACGATCGAGGTCTTGTTCTGCTTGTTGCCGTCTTCGTCGGTCACCACCTCGGTGATGCGGACCTTGACCTTGGCGTGCAGTTCCACCACACGGTTGTCGTAGGCACGCTTCACTTCGGCGATATTGGCGAAGGCCATGCCCTCGCCCTTCTTGTTTTCCAGCGAGCGGGTCATGTAGTACAGACCCAGCACGACGTCCTGCGACGGCACGATGATCGGCTCGCCGTTGGCCGGCGACAGGATGTTGTTGGTCGACATCATCAGCGCACGCGCTTCCAGCTGGGCTTCCAGCGAGAGCGGCACGTGGACGGCCATCTGGTCACCGTCGAAGTCGGCGTTGAACGCGGTGCAGACCAGCGGGTGCAGCTGGATGGCCTTGCCTTCGATCAGCACCGGCTCGAACGCCTGGATGCCCAGACGGTGCAGGGTCGGCGCACGGTTCAGCATCACCGGATGCTCGCGGATGACCTCTTCCAGGATGTCCCAGACTTCGGCTTCTTCGCGCTCGACCAGCTTCTTGGCGGCCTTGATGGTGGTGGCCAGGCCACGACGCTGCAGCTTGGCGAAGACGAACGGCTTGAACAGCTCCAGCGCCATCTTCTTCGGCAGGCCGCACTGGTGCAGGCGCAGGTACGGACCGACCACGATGACCGAACGGCCCGAGTAGTCGACGCGCTTGCCGAGCAGGTTCTGGCGGAAGCGACCCTGCTTGCCCTTGATCATGTCGGCCAGCGACTTCAGCGGGCGCTTGTTGGTGCCGGTGATGGCACGGCCGCGACGGCCGTTGTCCAGCAGCGCATCGACCGATTCCTGCAGCATGCGCTTTTCATTGCGCACGATGATGTCCGGCGCGCTCAGCTCGAGCAGGCGGCGCAGGCGGTTGTTGCGGTTGATGACGCGGCGGTACAGGTCGTTCAGGTCGGAGGTCGCGAAGCGGCCGCCATCCAGCGGGACCAGCGGGCGCAGGTCCGGCGGCAGCACCGGCAGCACGGTCATGACCATCCACTCCGGACGGTTGCCCGATTCCAGGAAGGCCTCGATCAGCTTGATGCGCTTGGTCAGTCGCTTCAGCTTGGTTTCCGAACCGGTAGCGGCGATTTCCTCGCGCAGGCGGGTCATTTCCGACTGCAGGTCGATCGTGCGCAGCAGCTCGTACACCGCCTCGGCGCCCATCGCGGCGTCGAAGTCGTCACCGTGCTCCTGGCGGGCCTGCAGGTACTGTTCTTCGGTCAGCAGCTGGCGGCGCTCCAGGGCGGTCAGGCCCGGCTCGGTCACCACGTACGCTTCGAAGTACAGCACGCGCTCGATATCGCGCAGGGTCATGTCCAGCATCAGGCCGATGCGCGACGGCAGCGACTTCAGGAACCAGATGTGCGCGACCGGCGACGCCAGGTCGATGTGGCCCATGCGCTCACGGCGCACCTTGGCCAGGGTCACTTCGGTGCCGCACTTTTCGCAGACCACGCCGCGGTGCTTCATGCGCTTGTACTTGCCGCACAGGCACTCGTAGTCCTTCACCGGGCCGAAGATGGCGGCGCAGAACAGGCCGTCGCGTTCCGGCTTGAAGGTACGGTAGTTGATGGTTTCCGGCTTCTTCACTTCGCCGAAGGACCACGAACGGATCAGGTCCGGCGAGGCCAGCGCGATCTTGATCGCGTCGAAGTCCAGCGTCTGGCGCTGCTGGTTGAAGAGGTTGAGCAGGTCTTTCATGGTGTTCTCCAGAAGGAGGAATGCTGTGTCGATGGGCTTTCAGTTGACTGCCAGCGGCGCGGCGGCGGAGGCCGCCGCGCCGGCATGGATCAGTTGTCTTCCAGTTCCATGTTGATGGCCAGCGAGCGGATTTCCTTCACGAGCACGTTGAAGGATTCCGGCATGCCCGCGACCATCTCGTGCTCACCGTCGACAATGTTCTTGTACATCTGGTTGCGGCCCTGCACGTCATCGGACTTCACCGTCAGCATTTCCTGCAGGGTGTAGGCCGCGCCGTAGGCTTCCAGCGCCCAGACTTCCATTTCACCGAAGCGCTGGCCGCCGAACTGCGCCTTGCCGCCCAGCGGCTGCTGGGTGACGAGCGAGTACGGACCGGTCGAACGGGCGTGCATCTTGTCGTCGACCAGGTGGTTCAGCTTCAGGTAGTGCATGTAGCCAACGGTGGTGTGGCGATCGAAGGCTTCACCGGTGCGGCCGTCGTACAGCTGGGTCTGGCCGCTGCTCGGCAGGTCGGCCAGTTCCAGCATGCGCTTGATTTCCGCTTCGGTGGCGCCGTCGAACACCGGGGTAGCCATCGGCACGCCGTCGGTCAGGTTGCGGGCCAGGCGCAGCAGTTCCTCGTCGCTGAACTGCGACAGGTCGACACGGTTGGCCACGTTGGTGTCGTCGTGGTTGTAGATGTCGTCCAGGAACTTGCGCAGGTCGGCGACCGCCGCCTGGGCTTCCATCATCGCCTGGATCTTGCGACCCAGACCCTTGGCGGCCCAGCCCAGGTGCACTTCCAGAATCTGGCCGATGTTCATGCGCGACGGCACGCCCAGCGGGTTCAGCACGATGTCCACGGTTTCGCCCGAGGCCATGTACGGCATGTCCTCGACCGGCACCACGTTGGAGACCACACCCTTGTTGCCGTGGCGGCCAGCCATCTTGTCGCCCGGCTGGATGCGGCGCTTCACGGCCAGGAACACCTTGACCATCTTCAGAACGCCCGGAGCGAGGTCGTCACCGGCGGTGATCTTGCCGCGCTTGTCGGCGAAGCGACGCTCGAACTCCTTCTCGTGCGCCTGGATCTGCTTCTGCGCGCGCTCGATGGCTTCCGAAGCGTCCTCGTCCTTCATGCGCAGGGCGAACCAGTCAGCCTTCTTCAGGCCGTCCAGGAAGGCGTCGGTGATCACGTCACCCTTCTTCAGGCCAGCGCCACCGTTGACCACCTTGCCCACGATCTGCGAACGCAGACGCATGTAGATGGCGGCTTCCAGGATGCGGAACTGGTCGTCGAAGTCCTTCTTGACGCGCTTGATTTCAGATTCTTCGATCTGGCGGGCGCGCTTGTCCTTCTCGATGCCGTCGCGGGTGAAGACCTGCACGTCGATGACGGTGCCGTCCATGCCCGGCGGAACGCGCAGCGAGCTGTCCTTCACGTCCGAAGCCTTCTCGCCGAAGATCGCGCGCAGCAGCTTCTCTTCCGGGGTCAGCTGGCTTTCGCCCTTCGGGGTGACCTTGCCGACCAGGATGTCGCCGGCACGGACTTCCGCGCCGATGTACACCACGCCGCTCTCGTCCAGGCGGTTCAGCGCCTGCTCGGAGACGTTCGGGATGTCGGCGGAGATTTCCTCCGGCCCCAGCTTGGTGTCACGCGCGACGCAGGTCAGCTCTTCGATGTGGATCGTGGTGTAACGATCCTCTTCCACCACGCGCTCGGAGAGCAGGATGGAGTCTTCGAAGTTGTAGCCGTTCCACGGCATGAACGCGATCAGCATGTTCTGGCCCAGGGCCAGTTCGCCGATGTCGGTGGACGGACCGTCGGCCAGCACGTCGCCGCGGGCGATGACGTCACCGACCTGGACCAGCGGGCGCTGGTTGATGCAGGTGTTCTGGTTCGAACGGGTGTACTTGACCAGGTTGTAGATGTCCACGCCTGCGTCGGTGGCGCCAACGATCTCTTCCTCGTTGACCTTGACCACGATGCGGGCCGCGTCGATCTGCACGATCTCGCCACCACGACGGGCATTCACGGTCACACCGGAGTCACGCGCCACGGCGCGCTCGATGCCGGTACCGACCAGCGGCTTCTGCGCACGCAGGGTCGGCACGGCCTGACGCTGCATGTTGGCGCCCATCAGTGCGCGGTTGGCGTCATCGTGCTCCAGGAACGGAACCAGCGCGGCCGCGATCGACACGGTCTGCATCGGCGAGACGTCCATGAAGTGGACTTCCGCCGGCGGCTTCAGCAGCGATTCGCCCTGGAAGCGGCACGGGACGAACTGCTCGGTCAGGGTGCCCTTGGCGTCGGTCAGCGCGTTGGCCTGCGCAATGACGTACTCGTTTTCTTCGATCGCCGACAGGAACTCGACTTCGTCATAGACCTTGCCGTCCACGACCTTGCGGTACGGGGTCTCGAGGAAACCGTACTGGTTGGTGCGGGCATACACGGCCAGCGAGTTGATCAGGCCGATGTTCGGGCCTTCCGGGGTTTCGATGGTGCAGACGCGGCCGTAATGGGTCGGGTGCACGTCGCGCACTTCGAAGCCGGCGCGCTCACGGGTCAGACCGCCCGGGCCCAGGGCCGAGACGCGACGCTTGTGAGTCACTTCCGACAGCGGGTTGTTCTGGTCCATGAACTGCGACAGCTGCGAGGAGCCGAAGAACTCCTTGATGGCAGCGGCGACCGGCTTGGCGTTGATCAGTTCCTGCGGGGTCAGGCCTTCCGACTCGGCCATCGACAGGCGCTCCTTGACCGCGCGCTCGACGCGGACCAGGCCGACGCGGAACACGTTCTCGGCCATTTCACCGACCGAACGCACGCGACGGTTGCCCAGGTGATCGATGTCATCGACCACGCCGCGACCGTTGCGGATCTCGGTCAGGACCTTGATCACGTCCAGGATGTCGGAGCTGTCGCCGTGGGCAGCGACCAGGCGCTTGGACTCTTCGTCGTTGCGCTCACCGAAGTACTTGCTGTCGTACAGCACGGCTTCGCCGGTGGTTTCCTTGCGGCCCACGCGACGGTTGAACTTCATGCGGCCGACCGCGGACAGGTCGTAGCGCTCGAAGGTGAAGAACAGGTTGTGGAACAGGTTCTGCGCGGCATCCTTGGTCGGCGGCTCGCCCGGACGCATCATGCGGTAGATCTCGACCAGGGCTTCCAGCTGGGTCTTGGTCGGGTCGATGCGCAGGGTGTTGGACAGGTACGGACCACGATCCAGGTCGTTCACCCACAGGGTGCCGACCGCGTCAACGCCGGCCTTGCGGAAGGCCTGCAGCTGCTCGTCGGTGATCTCGTCGTTGGCCTGGGCCAGCAGCTCGCCGGTGGAGGCATCGACCACGTCGTGCGACAGGATGCGGCCGACGATGTAGTCGTCCGGCACGGCCAGGGCGGCGATGCCCGAGGCTTCCAGCTGCTTGATGTGGCGCGCGGTGATGCGCTTGCCGGCTTCCACGATGACCTTGTCGCCGTCGGCGAGGTCGAAGCCCAGGGTTTCGCCACGCAGGCGCTCCGGCACCAGCTCCAGCTGGACGCCTTCATCCGGATTGATGTGGAAGGTGTTGATCTCGAAGAACTCGGCCAGCATCTCCTCGTTGCTGTAGCCGAGCGCGCGCAGCAGGATCGACACCGGCAGCTTGCGGCGACGGTCGATACGGGTGAACAGCGCGTCCTTCGGGTCGAACTCGAAGTCCAGCCAGGAACCGCGGTAAGGAATGATGCGGGCGCTGTACAGCAGCTTGCCCGAGCTGTGGGTCTTGCCACGGTCGTGGTCGAAGAACACGCCCGGCGAGCGGTGCAGCTGCGAGACGATGACGCGCTCGGTGCCGTTGACGATGAAGGTGCCGTTCTCGGTCATCAGCGGGATTTCGCCCAGATAGACCTCCTGCTCCTTCACGTACTTGATGGCCTTGGTCGACGACTCACGGTCGTAGATCACCAGGCGCACGGTCACGCGCAGCGGGGCGCCGTAGCTCATGCCGCGCTGGCGGCACTCACGCTCGTCGAAGACCGGTTCGCCCAGCTTGTAGCCGACGTATTCCAGGGCAGCATTGCCGCTGTAGCTGGCGATCGGGAAGACCGACTTCAGCGCAGCGTGCAGGCCGTGGTCCGTGCGCTTGGCCGGATCGACGTTTTCCTGCAGGAATTCACGATAGGAATCCACCTGGATGGCGAGCAGGAACGGCACTTCGAGAATCGAGCGCTGCTTGCCGAAATCCTTGCGGATACGCTTTTTTTCGGTGAACGAATAGGACGTCATGAGGTCTTCCACCTTGTTGTGCGGATCGTGCGCCCACGATCCGAAGGGAACTTGAAATTGTCAGTTGGAAGTCGCTGGTATTGCCGGCACCAGCACGCCTTCTCCCGCTACTTCCAACTGCCAACTCGTCTGCTACCACTCCCCCGCTGCCGCGCCGTGCGCTGGCCTGCCGGGGTTTGACTGCAGCCCGTGTTGGGCTTTTTCCTGCTTTTGAAACAGTCGACTAACAGTCGACCCTACCGGTACCGCAACAACGACCAAAGGCCGGGGGCTTACGCCCCCAGCCTTGGCTGCATCGCCGTGAATCGGTGACGATGCAAGGTAACTGCTTACTTGACTTCGACAGTCGCGCCAGCAGCTTCCAGGTCCTTCTTCATCTTCTCGGCGTCTTCCTTCGAAGCGCCTTCCTTCAGGACGCCACCGGCTTCGGCCAGGTCCTTCGCTTCCTTCAGGCCCAGGCCGGTGATGGCGCGGACGGCCTTGATGACCTCGACCTTCTTCTCGCCGGCGGTCTTCAGGGTGACGGTGAACTCGGTCTGCTCTTCAACAGCAGCGGCCGGGCCAGCGGCAGCAGCCACGGCAACCGGAGCAGCGGCGGAGACGCCGAACTTCTCTTCGATGGCCTTGACCAGCTCCATCACTTCCATCAGGGACTTCTCGGCGATGGCGTCGACGATCTGTTCGTTGGTAAGGGACATGATTAATACCTTTGGATGATTTTCTGGGTTGAGGTTCCGTCAGGAACCACGGTAAGTCGAAACTCAGGCGGTCTCGGCGGCCGGCTCGGCAGCGTCGGCGGCGACATCGCCCCCCCCCTGCTTCTCGCCAACGGCCTTGATGGCGCGGGCAAACATCGTGACCGGCTCGGTCAGGACGCGGGCCAGCATGGCCAGGGCCTGGTCGCGGGTCGGCAGCGAGGCCAGCACTTCGACGTGGCTTGCCGGGAACACTTCGCCACCGATGGCGACGACCTTAGCCTTCAGCTTGTCGTTGCCCTTGGCGGCTTCCTTGATCAGGCGACCGGCAGCGCCGGGCTCCTCGAGCGAGAACGCGTACAGCAGCGGACCAACCATCTGGTCCTGTGCGACTGCGAACTCGGTGCCTTCAACGGCGCGCGAAGCCAGGGTGTTCTTGACAACCTTCAAGAAAACACCGGTTTCACGAGCCTGCTTGCGCATCGCGGTCATCTGGGCGACCGTGGTGCCAGCGTATTCGGCTGCGATCAAGGAGTGGGCCTTGGCGGCGACGTCTGCCAGCTCGGCGACTACTTCTTGCTTCTGGGACAGATTGAGAGCCATTGCACTCCTCCTATTGAACTCCGCTTACGGCTCCTGCCGTGTGCGGTCCTGTGCGGCATCCGTCCTGGACGCCGGGAACATCGGGATGATGTTCCGGGGGTGGGCCGTTCTAGACCTGGAGTGGGCCAACCTGGGAAACCCAGACGTGCGTGAACCAGAAAAACTCCAGAAGGGCACCATCTACGCAGGGTGATTCCGGGGAATCGATTAAGCGCTCATGACTGCTCCGGCGGCGACTCCTTGCCAGATCGAGCTTCCGTGCCCGTCGCCGGTATTGCCACGACCGCGCCTGCGGTCTTTGACGGCTACCGCAGGCGATGCACTGCCAGCGATGCCTTCAAATGTCACGGTCACGGCACCGAAGGTACCGTGACCGCTTGAAACAATTACTTCAGGGTCAGCGACGACTGGTCGACGGTGACGCCCGGGCCCATCGTCGAGCTGACCGAAACCTTCTGCAGGTAGGTGCCCTTCGAGGTGGCCGGCTTGGCCTTGATCAGGTCCAGCAGCAGCGCGGTCAGGTTCGACTTCAGCGCGTCTTCGGCGAAGTCGGCCTTGCCGATGGTGCAGTGGATGATGCCGGCCTTGTCGGTGCGGTAACGGACCTGACCCGACTTGGCGTTCTTCACGGCTTCACCCGGGTTCGGGGAAACGGTGCCGACCTTCGGGTTCGGCATCAGGCCGCGCGGGCCCAGCACGGTGCCCAGCTTACCGACGACACGCATGGCGTCCGGGGTTGCGATGACGACGTCATAGTTCAGATCACCGGCCTGCATCTTCTCGGCCAGATCGTCCATACCGACGGCTTCGGCGCCAGCGGCCAGGGCTTCATCAGCCTTGGCACCGGCCGGAGCGAACACGGCGACGCGGACCGACTTGCCGGTACCGGCCGGCAGCACGGTGGAGCCACGGACCTGCTGGTCGGACTTCTTCGCATCGACGCCCAGGCGCACGGCAACGTCGATCGACTCGACGAACTTGGCCTTGGTGGCGGTCTTCAGGATGTTGATCGCGTCCTCGAAGGCGTACGCCTTGCCCGGAACGACGGCGGCCTTGATGGCCTTCTCACGCTTGGTCTGTGCCATCTTATTAACCCTCCACCACGAGGCCCATGGAACGGGCAGAGCCAGCGATGGTACGCACGGCGGCGTCCAGGTCGGCGGCAGTCAGATCCGGTTCCTTCGCCTTGGCGATCTCTTCCAGCTGCTTACGGGTGACCTTGCCGACCTTCTCGGTGTTCGGGCGCTTGGAGCCCGACGAGATGCCAGCGGCCTTCTTCAGCAGGGTGGTGGCCGGGGTGCTCTTGGTGATGAAGGTGAACGTACGGTCCGAGTAGGCCGTGATGATCACCGGAACCGGCAGACCCGGCTCGAGCTTCTGCGTGGCAGCGTTGAACGCCTTGCAGAATTCCATGATGTTCAGACCACGCTGACCCAGCGCAGGACCGACCGGCGGCGAGGGGTTGGCCTGACCGGCCTTCACCTGCAGCTTGATGTAACCGACAACTTTCTTTGCCATGTGAGTGCTCTCCGGGTGCTAGCGCCTTTCGACAACAGGCTCCCCATCGGACCGGGAATCACGCGTCCCGGCATCGCGTTTTGAAATCATGCTGAAGGCCACCTTGCGGCGGCCTCATCCTGCTGGCTTTCCCAGCAGGGAGCCGCGCACTATAACAGGTTTTTTCTTCACATGCCTGAAGCGGCAGGTAAACGAACGAAACCGGGCCAGGCCCGGTTTCTGGTCCGACGCCGAGCCATGCTCGACGCTACAGACAGGTCAGACGGCCTTTTCGACCTGGCCGAACTCGAGCTCGACCGGGGTCGCACGACCGAAGATCAGCACCGAGACGCGCAGACGGCTCTTCTCGTAGTTGACTTCTTCGACGACGCCATTGAAATCATTGAACGGACCGTCGGTGACGCGGACCATCTGGCCCGGCTCGAACAGCACCTTCGGACGCGGCTTCTCGACACCTTCCTGAACGCGGTTCAGGATGGCCTCGGCCTCGGAATCGGCGATCGGCAATGGACGATCGGCAGTACCGCCGATGAAGCCCATCACACGCGGGGTTTCCTTGACCAGGTGCCAGCTTTCGTTGTCGATGCGCGGAATACCGGCTTCTTCGTGGGTCTCGATCTGGACCAGCACGTAACCCGGGAAGAACTTGCGCTCGGAGCGGCGCTTCTGGCCAGCGCGCATCTCGACCACTTCTTCGGTCGGGACCAGGACGTCGCCGAAGCGCTCTTCCATGCCGTCACGGACGATGCGATCGCGCAGGGCCTGCGCCACCGACTTCTCGAAGCCCGAATAGGCGTGAACGACGTACCAACGCTTCATGCAATTCTCCTTAGCGGCTCAGGAACCACTGAGTCAGTTTCTGGATCAGGAAGTCGAAGCCACCCAGCAGCAGGCTGAGGATGAGCACCACGACGATCACGACCCAGGTCATGCGGATGGCTTCCTGGCGCGTCGGCCAGACCACCTTGCGCAGTTCGAAGCGCGACTCGGAGAGGAATTCGCGGGTGTCGCGCCCCTTGCCGGTCAGCATGAACACGCCGATACCGCCAACCAGACCGACCACGACCGCCAACGCACGCACCTGACCCGCCCACGCACCCAACTGGGCGGCGCGACCGGAGTCGGCGGAGAACCAGAACCAGACGAACAGACCGGCCAGCACCAGCAACGATGCGGCGACATACTTGACGATATCTCCACCATTGGCGGAGTTGTCCTTGGAGTGTTCGATCTTGCTATTCATCCGGCTGTGTCTGCTTTAGCGGCGCAGGCCGCTGGGTAAGGTGGGCAGATGGCACGCCAGGAGGGACTCGAACCCCCAACCTGCGGTTTTGGAGACCGCTGCTCTGCCAATTGAGCTACTGGCGTACGTTGAAAACTTGCCTTCCCTTAGACGGCGAAGGCGGACCGAGGTTCCCGGCCCGCCATTCGCGTAACCGGCGGCGCTATGCAACCACCGGTACTGCAGGCTTACTCGATGATCTTCGAGACCACGCCGGCGCCGACGGTACGGCCGCCTTCGCGGATGGCGAAGCGCAGGCCTTCGTCCATTGCCACCGGGTTGATCAGGGTGACGACCATCTTGACGTTGTCACCCGGCATCACCATTTCGACGCCTTCCGGCAGCGCAGCTGCGCCGGTGATGTCGGTGGTGCGGAAGTAGAACTGCGGACGGTAGCCGTTGAAGAACGGGGTGTGGCGGCCGCCTTCGTCCTTCGACAGGACGTACACTTCGCCTTCGAACTTGGTGTGCGGCTTGATCGTGCCCGGCTTGGCCAGCACCTGGCCACGCTCGACGTCGTCACGCTTGGTGCCGCGCAGCAGCAGGCCAGCGTTGTCGCCTGCCTGACCCTGGTCCAGCAGCTTGCGGAACATTTCAACGCCGGTCACGGTGGTCTTCTGCACCGGACGGATGCCGACGATTTCGATTTCGTCGCCAACCTTGATCACGCCGCGCTCGATACGACCGGTCACCACGGTGCCGCGGCCCGAGATCGAGAACACGTCTTCCACCGGCATCAGGAACGGCTTGTCGATCGCACGCTCCGGCTCCGGAATCCAGCTGTCCAGCGCGTCGACCAGCTTCAGGATGGCCGGCACGCCGATGTCGCTCTGGTCGCCTTCCAGCGCCAGACGGGCCGAACCGGCGATGATCGGGGTGTCGTCGCCCGGGAACTCGTACTTGCTCAGCAGTTCGCGCACTTCCATCTCGACCAGCTCGAGCAGCTCGGCGTCGTCGACCATGTCGGCCTTGTTCAGGAACACGACGATGTACGGCACGCCGACCTGGCGCGACAGCAGGATGTGCTCACGGGTCTGCGGCATCGGGCCGTCAGCGGCCGAGCACACCAGGATCGCGCCGTCCATCTGGGCGGCACCGGTGATCATGTTCTTGACGTAGTCAGCGTGGCCCGGGCAGTCAACGTGGGCGTAGTGACGGATCGGGGATTCGTATTCGACGTGCGCGGTCGAGATCGTGATACCACGAGCCTTTTCTTCCGGCGCGGCGTCGATCGAGGAGTAGTCCTTGAACTCGCCACCGAAGCGCTCGGCACCGATCTTGGTCAGTGCGGCGGTCAGCGTGGTCTTGCCGTGGTCGACGTGACCGATGGTGCCGACATTGACGTGCGGCTTGGTGCGCTCGAACTTACCCTTGGCCATGGCTGCTTATCTCGAATTCGTCTGAGAGGTGATGCTTAAGATGGTGCTCACGAAAGGAATCGAACCTTCGACCTCTTCCTTACCAAGGAAGTGCTCTACCGACTGAGCTACGTGAGCCGAGTTTTGCATTATGACATGAACTCGATAAGATTCAAAGTTCATTCAATGGAGCGGGAGACGGGAATCGAACCCGCACCATCAGCTTGGAAGGCTGAGGTTCTACCATTGAACTACTCCCGCGCCGGGAATGTCACAACGTGAAACTGGTGGAGGGAGGTGGATTCGAACCACCGAAGGCGTAAGCCAGCAGATTTACAGTCTGCCCCCGTTGGCCGCTTGGGTATCCCTCCTTACCACCCCATTCCGTTGCCGCCGAAGCGTTGCGGTGTGTGGTGGTGAGCCGCTTATTCTGCTGATGGGACGGGGGGCTGTCAACGCTTTTTTCCATCTTTTTCACACGTTGTCGCAAACCCATTGATACGCAAGGTTATTGACCGGGGACCGGCAGGGTCTCGCTGGCGAAAATTGCGACATGGGGGACTCCGTCGGCGCCGATCCAGCCCCGATACATGCCCTGGGTGTTGAACGGCGTGGCCATTCTGCCGTCCGCGGCAAGCACGATCGCACCACCGTCGCCGCCCATCTGCGGAATCGTCTCGTTGATCACGCCCTTGCCGGCCTGCTCCGGGCTCTGCCCCTGGTAGCGCATGCGCGCACAGATCTCGTGCGCGGCCGCGGTGCGGATGTAGTACTCGCCCCAGCCGGTGCCCGACACCGCACAGCGCGCATCGGCCCAGGTGCCGGCGCCGATGATCGGCGAGTCACCCACCCGGCCATAGCGCTTGTTGGTCATGCCGCCCGTGGAGGTGCCGGCGGCCAGCTGCCCCTGCGCATCCAGCGCGACCGCACCGACGGTACCGAAGTGCTTTGCGGTCTCCAGGTCGGCATGGGCCTGGCCATTGGCCTCTTCCTTAAGCGCGCGCTGCAGCTGCTGCCAACGCTTCTCCGTGCGGAAGTAGGAGGGATCAACCAGAGCAATGCCCTGCTCCACCGCGAAGGCTTCGGCACCCTGCCCTACCATCATCACGTGCCTGGACTTCTGCATCACGGTCTGCGCCAGCAGGATCGGGTTACGCACCCGCTGCACGCCGGCCACCGCACCTGCTGCCTGGGTGGCACCGTCCATCACCGCCGCATCCAGCTCGTTGTGGCCGTCATGGGTGAACACTGCGCCCTTGCCAGCGTTGAAGGTCGGATCGTCCTCCAGCACGGTGATTGCCGCAGTGACCGCTGCAAGCGCCGGACGACCGGCCGCCAGTTCGGCATGGCCTTTCAGCAGTGCGGCGCGCAACGCATCGCGCGCAGCCTTCTCTTCGGTCGGCGACAGGTCCTTGCGTTCGACGCCGGCGCCGCCATGGATGACCAGCAATGGCGACGCAGCCGGGGCGGCCTGGGCGATCAATGGAAAGGACAGCAGCGCGGACAGCGCCAGGCGCAGTTTCATCAGGTACGTCTCCAGCAGGACAAGGGAATGGATTGCAGGGTAGCGCCGGCCGCTGGCCGCAAGGGGCGCATCAGCTCAGGGAAAGTGAGTTGCCGGCCAGCGGCCGGCGCTACCGAAGCGTGAACTCGATCTGGCCGTCGCTGATGTCGGCCACGGCCTGGTAGTCGGCCTCGGCCTGGAAATCGTCCAGGCGCATACGGCTGCCACTGGCGACCACGGTCACCGGAACGGCATGGAAGCGCAATGGTTCGCCCTCGACCAGGCGATCGGCATCACGACCGGGGCTGACCACCCAGACCTTGCCCTCGCCATCAGCGCTGTAGACCTGGGCCTGGCCATCGGGCTCCACGCACAGGGCGGTGTCCTCATCAACGCCGATGCCGACGATGTCAGGGTCGCCGCTGTCCTGCGCGGCGCGTGCCACGAACACGATGAGGCGGCCAAGGCGGTCACGCTTGTCGAAATGGGTGTCGGTGACCACGCGCTGCAGGTAGGGCATCTGCAGGAAGCCACTGTCCATGGTGACTGCGCTGCCCATCGGATCGGCCAGCGCACCGGCCGAGCTGATGCTGCCGCCATCCATGGCGCCATAGGCATAGCCGCCGAGGATGGCCAGGCCAGCGCTGGTACCGGCAATCGGCTTGCCGGCGCGTACATGGGCGTTGAGCGCGCGGTTGAGTGCGGTGCCCTTCCAGAAGCGGATGTAGCGCGACTGGTCGCCGCCGGCAATGAAGATGGCATCGGCCGCAGCGACCACGCGCAGCACGGCTGGATCATCGGCACCGCGGCGGCTGTCGAAGACCAGCGTCTGTACCGCGGTGGTGCCGCCGATCTCGCGGTACAGGCGGTCCTGCAGTTCATCGCCACCGGAGGCACGCAGGATCAGTACACGGCCATTGCCGGCCTGCTTCAACCACCACTGGAAGGCATCCGGCACCCACTCGCCACCGCCCATTAGCATCATCGCGGATGCACGCGGCCCGGGACGTGGGGCCTCAAGGTCGCCGACCTCGTAATAGGAAAAGCCCGGGCCCTGCAGATCCTGCGCGGGCGCGGCCGACGGCCAGGCCAGCATCAGCAGCGCCAGCCAGGCAACAGGGGTACGCAGGGTTCCGTGAACGCGTCGCATCTTGATCTCCCTGAACAAAATCGACTTGCAAGCGTTTTCACTCTTTGCCAGATAGGGACCCAGTAGTCAAGGACATAAAAAAGGCGTTAAATGCGCGCGCCCATTCCGGAAATCTGAATGGGGGACAGGCCCCTCCTCTGCGGGCCGGCTTCATTTCCGAGAATTCCTCATGCGTAGAAAGGCGATGGCGTGGTCGATCCAGCTAGCGTTGATGGGTGTGGCTGCTTCCGCGGCCGCCCAGGCTCCGGCGTCCTCTCCGGTACAACAACTGGACGCGGTGCAGGTCACCGGTTCGCGCATTCCGCGCGCCCAGGTGGAAGGCCCCGCCCCGATCACGGTGATCAACGCCGAACAGATCCGCTCCAGTGGCTTCACCAGCGTGCCGGACGTGCTGCGTGCGATGACCCAGAACGGCGGTGAGACGCAGAGCCAGCAGTCTTCCAGCGGCGCCGACTTCTCGCCGGGTGCCCAGCAGGTGGACCTGCGCGGCCTGGGCCCGAACCACACGCTGGTGTTGGTCAATGGCCGCCGTATCGCCGACTTCCCGATGCCGTTCAAGGGCCGCAGCAACTTCACCGATGTCTCCAACATTCCGCTGGGGATGATCGAGCGCATTGAAGTACTGACCGGCAGCGCCTCGGCCATCTATGGATCGGACGCGATCGCCGGCGTGGTCAACTTCATCCTGAAGAAGAAGGCCGACGGCACCACGATCGACATGCGCATGGGCACCACCACTGAAGGCGGTGGCGAGTCGTTCGACATGAGCATCGCCAGCGGTTTCAGCCGTGGCAACTTCAACGCGGTATACAGCGTCGAACTGCAGTCGCAGACGCCGCTGTGGGCCTATGAGCGCGACATCCAGGACTCGACCCAGGACGGCCCCACCGAGGGTTCGCGCATCGCGCGCCGTGCGTACCTGCGCACCGACTACAACGATGACTATCTGGACCCCGGCGCCGCCACCTGCGAAGCGCTGTCCGGCCAGAACCAGGGCAGCACCTACCGCGCCTACCGCCCGAAGTACGGCTACTACTGTGGCAGCGACAGCTCGATCGGCTACGGCACCATCCTCAGCAAGCGCCGCGGTGCCAACGGCTACGCGTCGTTGAGCCATGACTTCGACAATGGCCAGCAGTGGTTCGCCGACGTGCAGCTGGGCTACCACACGATGTCGCTGATGCGCGACGTCACCAAGTGGGGCCGCATGGACGCCAACGGCGATGAGTCGGGCTACTTCAACAACGAAGCCACCGGCGAGATCGAGTTCTGGCAGCGCCAGTTCTCGCCCGAGGAAATGGGTGGCCTGCGCAATGCCATGGTGCGCAGCACGCAGAAGACCTTCAGCGTGACCACCGGCTTCAAGGGCAACCTGGCCGGCAACTGGGACTACGAAGCGGCATTGAGCCATTCGCAGTACCAGTCGCGGATCAGCTGGGCGCAGATCATCGCCGCCAAGGCCAATGACCTGTTCCTCGGCCCGCAGCTGGGCGTGGATGACGACGGTTTCCCGATCTACAACGCCGACCCGTCACGCCTGTACCGGCCGCTGACCCGCGCCGAGTACGATTCGATCGCCGCGCGTACCACCTACACGCCGAAGTCGCGCACGGAGACGGCGGCATTCACTCTGACCAATTCCGCGCTGTTCGGCCTGCCCGGCGGTGACGCCGGTTTCGCCGCGACCGTGGAAGTGGGCCAGCAGGCGTACTCGCTCAATCCTGATCCGCTGGCGACCCAGTACTACTATTACAGCTGGAAGGATTCGGACGGCCAAGGTTCGCGCAACCGCTGGGCTACGGCGGCCGAGCTGCGCATGCCGCTGCACGAAACGGTCAACCTGAGCGTGGCCGGCCGCTACGACCAGTACCGCTATTCCGGCCACACCATCGGCAAGGCGACCTGGAGCGGTGGCCTGGAATGGCGCCCGATCGACACGCTGCTGGTGCGCGGTTCGTATGGCACCGCGTTCCGTGCGCCGGACCTGCACTATGTATTCGCCGGCCCGGGCAACGATGAGACCACCGCCGAAGACCTGTACAGCTGCCGCGCCGACGGCGCCACCGACTGCGCCGACTACGAGCGCAACCTGATCCGCAGCCGCACCGGCAACCGCCAGCTCGACCCGGAAACCAGCACCTCGTGGAGTGCCGGCTTCGTCTGGTCGCCGGCCGTCGGCCTGGACCTGTCGGTGGACTGGTTCGACATCGACATGCGCGACCAGGTGCAGGACATGGACGTGCGCACGATCCTGGCCAACGAAGCGAACTGCCGCCTGGGCAGCGCCGACATCACCTCGCCGACCTGCGTGGATGCACTCGCCCGCATCACCCGCAGCAACGACGGGCGCCTGTATGGCGTGCGCGTGGCGCCGATCAACGTCGCCCGCGAATCCACCTCCGGCATCGACGTCGGCCTGCGCTACCGCCTGCAGACGGGCATCGGCGACTTCATCTTCAACGGCACCCACACCTGGGTGAAGAAGCATGACTTCCAGCGCTACCCGGGCGACCGTACCGAAGACCAGTTCGCAGTGAACAGCGGCTTCGACATCCCACGCACCAAGACCAGCCTGAGCGTGACCTGGGAAAAGGATGCGTGGTCGGCAACGGTGTACGGTTCGCGCCTGGGCAAGCTGCCGACCTCGGACAGCTACGACCAGGTGTTCGACTGGGACAGCGGCGACAGCCCGTACGTGAAGGCGACCTATCGCTACAACGCCTCGCTGCAGTACCGCTTCGACGACCACTCGCGCCTGTCGCTGTCGGTGGTCAATGTGTTCAACAAGATGCCGCCGACGGACCGTACCTACACTGCATACCCGTACTACGACGTGTCCTGGTTCGACAGCGTGGGGCGCACGATCAACCTGCAGTACACCCACAAGTTCGGTGGCAGCGCGCTGTAAGGCACGCCGCATTGCAGAACGTGGACGACAAGGCCCGCCATTGGCGGGCCTTGTTGTTTGCGGTTCTGGTAGATGCCCACCCTGGTGGGCACTGTTTCGCCCCGCCCACCAAGGTGGGCGACTGCCAGAGCGGGCCATCTGGGGTTTTCCACACCGCACGTGGAAAGCAATGGGAACTTGGTGTGGACAAGTGGGTTCGAGCGTTGCGGTGCAGGCGTTTCCGGACGTGGTGATTCTTTGTCCACGGCCCCGATTGTTTTCCACACGGTACGTGGAGAGCAATGGGAACTTGGTGTGGACAAGTGGGTGCGAGCATTGCAGCGCAGGCGTTTCGAAGCGCGGTGAAAATTTGTCCAGGTCGCGCGGGCGAGCCCCTTGTAGAGCCGAGCCCACGCTCGGCTCCGGCTGGCATCAGCCGAGCATGGGCTCGGCTCTACATCAGGTTCGTCGGTTCTCCACACCACGCGTGGAAAGCGATGGGAGTTTGCTGTGGACAAGTACCGGCGAACGTCACACCGCAAGCGTTTCGCAGCCTGGTGTTTTTTTGTCCATCACCGGAAACGCGAACGCCCCGCACAGGGCGGGGCGTCCGGGGTCGATCCGATGCCGCAGGATCAGACGTTGAAGCGGAAGTGCAGGACGTCGCCTTCCTGCACGCGGTACTCCTTGCCTTCCAGGCGCAGGCGGCCGGCTTCCTTCGCGCCGGCTTCGCCCTTGTACTTGATGAAGTCGTCATACGCGATGGTTTCGGCGCGGATGAAGCCCTTCTCGAAGTCGGTGTGGATGACGGCGGCAGCCTGCGGAGCGGTAGCGCCCTTGCGCACGGTCCACGCACGGACTTCCTTCACGCCGGCGGTGAAGTAGGTCTGCAGGCCGAGCAGGCTGTAGGCCGCGTTGATCACGCGGTTCAGGCCCGGCTCGCTCAGGCCCAGGTCCGCCAGGAAGGTATCGCGGTCTTCGTCGTCGAGCTGGGACAGCTCTTCTTCGATCGCGGCCGACACCGGCACCACCTGCGCGCCTTCGGCGGCAGCATGCGCACGCACGGCTTCCAGGTGCGGGTTGTTGTCGAAACCGTCTTCCAGCACGTTGGCGATGTACATCACCGGCTTCAGGGTCAGCAGGAACAGGTCGCGCACCAGCGCCTTCTCTTCCTCGTCCAGCCCGGCCGAGCGCCCAGCCTTGCCCTCCGACAGTGCAGCCTGCAACTTGGCCAGCACCGGCTTGCGCGCCGCCGCATCCTTGTCGCCACCCTTGGCCGCACGCTCGGCACGGTTCAGCGCCTTCTCGACACTGTCCAGGTCGGCCAGCGCCAGTTCGGTGTCGATGGTTTCGATGTCCGAGATCGGGTCGACCTTGCCGGCCACGTGCACGATGTCACCGTGCTCGAAGCAGCGCACCACGTGGGTGATCGCATCGACTTCGCGGATGTGCGCCAGGAACTTGTTGCCCAGGCCCTCACCGCTGGCGGCACCGGCGACCAGGCCGGCGATGTCGACGAACTCGACCGCGGTCGGGATGACCTTCTGCGGGTTGATGATGCCCGCCAGCTCGTTCAGGCGCGGATCCGGCACCGGCACGATGCCGACGTTCGGTTCGATGGTGCAGAACGGGAAGTTCGCCGCGGCGATGCCCGCCTTGGTCAGCGCATTGAACAGGGTCGACTTGCCGACGTTGGGCAGGCCGACGATGCCGCATTTGATACCCATGGGTTGAATCCGGGTTTGAGTGTAAGTGGATGATTCGGGATTCAAGGCTCGCCTGCGGGCATGCCCTCAATCCCCAATCGTCCTTCCAGTAGCCAAAGCTAGAACGCAGCGTACAGCTTGTGCTTCTCAGCGTAGGTCTGCAGTGCAGTAGAAAGCTCTAGCCTCTCCTCAGTCTCACAAAATCTCTGGCTCAAGCGGCCCAGCAGAGCTTCGACACCGTCCGGCAACTCATTATGCTGACCGTACATTTTCTCCCACCGGACACCTCCATCCTTGGGCACGGCGTCGTCACCGAACAGCACCATCTTGGCTTCTTTCAGCACGTCTCCCAATTCGACCAGCCCCATTTCTTCAAGACCTGCGAGCGTCTCTTCGTAATAGGCACCCGAGTAACTGTCGAAGTACGTACCAATGCCGCCACGCCAGACTTCGCTACTTGTCACCGAAACCGCGAAGTAGCGCTGATCTGGCGTCAGGAGACCTGAGAATCCACAGCCCGAGCCGCCTTCCTGTTCCACCAGCCAGTTCCAGTGGCGCCCCGCAGCGGAATTCTCGTATCGGTCCAGCTCTTCGCGCATTTCCTTGTTTCGCATCTTCGCCTCTTCCATGCTTTGCCGCGTGCCATTCCGGCACGGCATGCAGAGCCCATCGTTCCGGGCCGCCGTCGCCAGCAGGATCATGGCGCCACACACGGTGCAGGGAGTACGCGGGTCGGTCATGGTCAGCGCGGGGTGTGCAGCCGCTTCATCGCTTCGTTGAAATCGCCCTGCACCGCCAGCGGCAGCACGTCGATCGCATCGTCGATGGCGCGTGCGATCAGCACGTCATCCTCCTTGGACGGGCGCCCCAGCACCCAACCCACCACGCGGTCCTTGTGGCCGGGATGGCCGATGCCCACGCGCAGGCGGTGGAATTTGCCATGACCCAGCAGGCGGATGGTATCGCGCAGGCCGTTCTGGCCGCCGTGGCCACCGTCGAACTTCAGTCGCGCCGCACCGGGCGGAAGGTCCAGCTCGTCGTGGGCCAGCAGGGTTTCCTCCGGCTCGATCTTCCAGAACCGCTGCGCGGCGGTGACCGACTTGCCGCTGAGGTTCATGAAGGTGGCGGGCTTGAGCAGCCACACCGTCTGCCCGGCGATCTCGACCTTGGCGGTCTCGCCGAACAACTTGCTGTCCACATTCCATCGCGCACCGGCTTTTTCCGCCAGGGCCTCAACGAAATGAAACCCGGCATTGTGCCGGGTCCGGGCGTGTTCCGATCCGGGATTGCCCAGACCGACGATCAGTCGCAGTCCTGCCATGGTTCCTTCCAGTACGGTGCCTGCCCGGAGGCAGGCACCGTAACGGTATTACTCGGCGGCAGCCGCTTCTTCGTCAGCCTCGTCGGCCTTGCCGGCCTTGGCGGTGACGATGGCGTCGTCGTGGTCCTTGCCCAGCGCCAGCGCCGGGATTTCCACGCCCTTCGGCAGCTTGATGTTGGACAGGTACACGACGTCACCGGCCTTCAGCTCGCCCAGGTCGACTTCGATCGACTCCGGCAGGTCCTTCGGCAGGCAGGTGATGGTCACTTCCTTCAGTTCGTGGGTGACCACGACGTCGGCAGCCTTGCCGGCCGGCGAGGTGTCTTCGTTGACGAAGTGCAGCGGGACCGAAGCGGTCAGGGCTTCGTTCTCGTTCACGCGCTGG
Organism: Stenotrophomonas muris; assembly: GCF_052751275.1. NCBI lineage: Bacteria > Pseudomonadati > Pseudomonadota > Gammaproteobacteria > Lysobacterales > Lysobacteraceae > Stenotrophomonas > Stenotrophomonas muris. Next base: position 2,912,075 of record NZ_CP199879.1, read on the forward strand.
AAGTCCAGGTGCATGATCAGCTGCTTGTACGGGTGGCGCTGCATGTCACGCAGCAGGACCTTCTGCACCTGGCCATCCAGGTTCAGGTCCAGGATCGAGGCATAGAACCACTCGTTCTGCTGGGCCAGCCAGATTTCGTTGTGGTCCAGGCTGATGGCGACCGGCTCGGCGTTGCCGCCGTACACGATGGCCGGGATCACACCAGCGTGACGCAGGCGGCGGCTCGCACCCTTACGCTGCAGTTCACGCTTGGTGACCTTGATTTCATGGGTCTTCGACATTTTCGACTACTCAGGTTGTTGCCGCGCCCTGCGGCGTGGCGGTTGAAGATGCTTCCGCGACCAGAAGCATCCGGGTATGTCCCGCCGTTGCCAGCAGGGACGAAAACTCAGTCGACGTACAGCGAGCTGACCGACTCGCCGAAGGCGATGCGGCGCATCGTTTCGGCCAGCATTTCCGCCACGCTCAGCTGGCGGATCTTGCTGCACACCCGCGCTGCGTCCTTCAGCGGGATGGTGTCGGTCACCACCAGCTCGTCGAGCTGGGAATTGGTGATGTTGTCCACCGCCGGGCCCGACAGCACCGCGTGGGTGCAGTAGGCGGCGACCTTGAGCGCACCGCGCGCCTTCAGGGCAGCGGCAGCGGCGCACAGGGTGCCGGCGGTATCGACGATGTCATCGACCATCACGCAGGTCTTGCCTTCGACGTCACCGATGATGTTCATCACGGTGGAGACGTTGGCGCGCGGGCGGCGCTTGTCGATGATCGCCAGGTCGGCGTCATCCAGGCGCTTGGCCACCGCACGGGCGCGGACCACGCCGCCCACGTCCGGCGAGACAACAATCAGGTTCTCGGTGCCGTAGGCGCGCCAGATGTCGGCCAGCAGCAGCGGGGACGCATACACGTTGTCCACCGGAATATCGAAGAAGCCCTGGATCTGGTCGGCGTGCAGGTCGACGGTCAGCACGCGATCAGCGCCAGCGGTGCTGAACATCTTGGCCGCCAGCTTGGCGGTGATCGGCACGCGCGAGGAACGCATGCGGCGGTCCTGGCGCGAGTAGCCGAAGTACGGCACCACGGCGGTCACGCTGGCCACCGATGCGCGCTTGAGCGCGTCGATCAGCACCAGCAGTTCCATCAGGTTTTCCGCGCTCGGCGCGCAGGTCGGCTGGATCACGAACACGTCCTGCTTGCGGACGTTCTCTTCGATTTCCACCTGCACTTCACCATCGGAGAAGTGCGACACCAGCGCCTTGCCCGGGCGGACCCCCAGTTCCTTGCAGATGTTCTGCGCCAGACGTTTGTTGGCGTTGCCGGAAAAGACCAGCAGGTTCGGGGACTCTTGCATCATGATTGTCTCGGGCGGGGACGAGTGGCGGGGATCCGGAGTCGGCAAGGACCCCGATGGACCCTTGCTGCTGACAACACCGCGGTTGTTTCCACGTCCCGCGCGGGCGATGCGCTGGAAGGCGCGGACACAGCCGCTATTGGCAGGGGCGGTAGGATTCGAACCTACGAATGCCAGGATCAAAACCTGGTGCCTTGGGCCTCTTGGCGACGCCCCTGCATTGATAAATCAGTGTTGCTCGAGTGCATCCAGCAGTGGCGAACGCGCAACGCCCGCTGCCACCCTTGCCCGCAACTCCTTCGGCAACTTCGACCGCCCCTGCTCTGCAGCAGCCTGCGATGCGAACTCGACGAAACAACCACTTCCCGAACCGGTCAGCCGCGCCGCGCCGATGTCGCTCAACGCGGCAAGCGCTGCCTCGACGGCAGGCTCACGGCGGCGCAGCACCGGTTCGAACGCGTTCCCGACCAGGGTCCCGGAAGCGAAGTCCTCTATTTTCGCCACTGGGCTGTCGCGCGTCAAATCCGGGTCTGCAAACAGGACCGGCGTAGGAACATGAACACCCGGTTCAACCACCACATACCAGGCCGGCGCCAGCGTGATCGGCTGCAAGCGCTCGCCCACCCCTTCGGCCCAGGCATTGTGGCCACGCACGAACACCGGCACGTCGGCGCCCAGGCGCAGGGCCAGCGCGGCCAGGGCATCCTCGTCCAGGCCGGCGCGCCAGAGCCGATTCAGCACCACCAGCACGGTGGCCGCATCGGACGAACCGCCGCCGAAGCCACCACCGGCAGGAACGTGCTTTTCGACGATGATGTCAGCACCTTGCGCGCCCTTCGCCTCATCCTGGAGCAGGCGCGCGGCCCGCACCGCCAGGTCATCGGCCTCGGCCACGCCGGCCAGGCCCTCGCCCTGCCGACGCACCTGACCGTCTTCACGCAGGCGCAGGCCGATGCGGTCCCCCCAGTCCAGCAGGCGGAATACGGTCTGCAGCTCGTGGTAGCCGTCGGCCCGGCGGCCAGTGATGTGCAGGAACAGGTTCAGCTTGGCCGGGGCCGGCCACCAGGACCAGCCCGCGTCGTCGCGCCCGGCGCTCATGGCGTGCCCTGCCCCCACTGGTCCACCAGCAGGCGCACCTTGGCGTCGCCATTGCTGGCCTCGATCCGTCGCGGCAGCGCCGGTCGTCCGGCGTCGGCCGGGTACCAGTCCAGGTACTGCACCTGCCAGCCCATCTGCTGCATGCGGCGCGGCCGGCCTTCACCGTCGCGCTCGACCTTTTCCGGACCGGCAGCATCCCCGGCCACCAGGCCGCGGATCCACTCCGGCAGCTGATTGACCGGGATGTCCCAGCCAGTCGCTTCCAGCAGCAGCTGCTGGGCGTCCTCGCCATCGCGCGGACCGCCGGACAGCCCTTCCAGGCGACCGGCTTCGGAATGGGTGTCGCCGGTCAGCTTCCAGCTCTGCCGGGTCACCGGCGCGCTCAGTTCGACCACGTAGCGGCGGCCGTCCTGCTTCCAGTCGATGCGACCGCTGCCGCCGTCCTTGCCCTTGCTGACCGCCACCCGCCCCTGGAAGGCCCAGTCCGGCTGTGCCTGCAGCGCGGCCACGCGCGCTGCCTCGGCCTGCGCCGCTTCAGCCGAAACAATCTCGACCACCGCTGGCGCCGGGGTCTTCTGCGTGCCGACACTGGTACAGGCGCTCACCGCCAGGGTCACGGTCGCCAACAGCAGCGGCCGGATCAGGGAACCACTCATGGATTGAATTTCTCACGGGCGCGCAGCAGCGCGCGGTTTTCAGGGTCGAGCTTGGCCGCTTCGTCGAAGAAGTGGCGGGCCTCGTCATGCTTGCCCAGCACCCACAGCACTTCGCCGACGTGGGAAGCGATCTCCGGGTCCTTGGCCAGGGTCCAGGCCCGGCGCAGCTGTACCAGTGCCTCTTCCTTGCGGCCCAGGCGATACAGCACCCAGCCATAGCTGTCGACGATGGCGGCGTTGTCCGGCTCGGCCACGCGGGCGCGGTCGATCAGCTCCAGCGCTTCCTGCAGGCGGCCGGTGCGATCGGCCAGGGTGTAGCCCAGCGCGTTCAGCGCCGGCACGTTTTCCGGGTCGGTCACCAGGATCTTGCGCAGGTCGGCCTCGGCGCGCGGGATGTCGTCGCGGCGCTCCCAGGTGAGCGCACGTGCGTACAGCAGGCCGTTGTCGTCCGGGTAGGCGGCCAGGCCGCGGGCCAGCGCATCCAGTTCACCGGCGCTGTCGTCACCACGCTGGCGCAGTTCGGCTTCCAGCAGGTAGGCGTCACGGCGCACATCGTCGTCGACCACCGCGTCGGACTGGATCGCGTGCACTTCCTCCAGCGCCAGCGGCAGGCGCCCGGCCAGGGCCTGGGCATTGGCCGCGCGCAGGCGCGCTTCGCTCAGCTCATCGCCACCGGGCACGCTGTGGTACCACTGCACCGCCTCGGGGTAACGCTTCAGGTATTCGGCGATCTTGCCCAGCAACAGGCGCTGCGCCGGATCCGGCTTGGCCGCCTGCCGCGACAGCTCGTTGTAGAGGTTGGACAGCGCCGCCTTGTCGCCCTGCTTGGCCAGCAGCGAGGCGCGCATGCCCCAGGTCTGTACGTCCTGCGGGCCGAACGCCAACACGCGCTCGGCCGCAGCCGGCTGGCCCAGGCTGTCGTAGGCGATGGCCACCGCATTGCGCAGCTCGGGGTCCTGGCGGGTCTTCGGCTCGACGTCGTGCAGCAGCGACAATGCCTTGTCGGTCTCGCCCGCCTGCTGCAACTGGCTGGCACGCAGCAACGCTACGCGCGGCTCTTCCGGGAAGCGCTTGACCACTTCATCGATCATGCGCCGCGCCAACTCGGGCTTGTCCATGCGCAGGGCCAGGCGACCGAACTCCTGCCAGGCCTCGATCTTCGGCGGAATCGCATTGGCATCGACCAGCTCGCCGAGCACCTGCGCCGGCACCGCCGGGTCGCGGCCACCGCCGATCAGCGCGGCCAGGGCGAACTTCCAGCCGCGCTCGTCGGGGTCGGCCAGCAGCGCCTGCAGCTCGGTGCGGGCAGCCTTCACATCGCCCTGGCGCATGGCCAGCGCACCGGCGGCGCTGCGCATGGTCAACGAGCGCGGGGCGCGCTGCTGCCACAGGGCCAGGCCCTTGGCGGCGCTGGCATCATCGTTGGCCAGCATGGAGATACGGGTCGCGCGCTCGGCCAGGCCGGCGTCGCCGTCGGTCTGCTGCGCGGCCTGCAGGTACCAGCGCGCGGCCTCGGCCAGCTTGCCGGCCTGCAGGGCGAACTCACCGGCCATCACCGGTTCCAGCGCCAGTTCCTCAGTGGCCGCGGCCCGCACGGGGGCCTTGGCCGGCACCGCCGCCAGGGCCTGGGTGCAGGCCAGGGACAGCAGCAGAACACTGGGGATGCGAATCAATGCGGGCATCGTCGGCATCGGGGCCTTAAAATGTCGTCCAATGGCCAGCAGCTTATCGCAAGCAACTGAACAATGACCCTGTGGGTGCTCGGACTGAATCACCAGACCGCACCGGTGGAGCTGCGCGAGCGCGCGGCCTTCGCCGGTGAGGCGTTGCCGCGTGCGCTGGGCTCGCTGCGCGATACCCCGCAGATCGCCGAGGCAGTGCTGCTGTCCACCTGCAACCGCACCGAACTGTATGCCGTGGCCGAGTCGGCACAGGCGCTGGACCAGTGGCTGCACAGCCAGGCAGGCGACCTGCAGGGCTACCTGTACCAGCATGCCGATGCCGAGGCCGTGCGCCACCTGTTCCGGGTCGCCACCGGGCTGGACTCGATGGTGCTGGGCGAACCGCAGATCCTCGGCCAGGTAAAGGATGCCTGGTCGACCGCGCGTGACCACGGCCTGCTCGGCCAGCGCCTGGACCGCCTGTTCCAGCAGACCTTCTCGGTAGCCAAGCGTGCGCGCACCGATACCCAGGTCGGCGCCAACCCGGTGTCGGTGGCCTCGGCGGCGGTGCGCCTGGCGCAGAACGCCTTCGCGCGCCTGGATGACTCCACCGTGCTGCTGGTCGGTGCCGGCGAGACCATCGAGCTGGCTGCACGCCACCTGAGTGAGGGCAAGGTGCGGCGGCTGCTGATCGCCAACCGCACCCTCGCCCACGCGCAGGAACTGGCCAGCCGCCATGGCGGCGTGGCCCTGCCGCTGACCGAACTGGACCGCCATCTCGGCGAGGCCGACATCGTGTTCTCGGCCACCGCCGCGCGCGAACCTGTGATCCATCGCGAGATGGTGGCCAAGGCACTGCGCGCGCGCCGGCACAAGCCGATGCTGCTGTTCGACCTGGCCGTGCCGCGCGACATCGAAGCCGAGGTCGGCACGCTCAACGACGCCTTCCTCTACACCGTCGATGACCTGGAACGCGCGGTGGAAGACAACCGTCGTGGCCGCCGCGAGGCCGCCGCCGAGGCCGAGGCGATCATCGACCTGCAGGTGTCGCGTTTCATCGAGACCCAGCAGGCCAGCGCCCACCAGGCACCGCTGCGGCAGCTGCGTGCGTTCGGCGAAGCGACCCGCGCCGAACTGCTGGAGCGCGCACGGCAGCAGCTGGCCAACGGCAAGCCCGCCGACGAAGTGCTGGAACTGCTGGCCCATGGCCTGACCAACCGCCTGCTGCATCCGCCGACCGCCGCTCTGCGCGCGGCCGCGCTGAGTGGCGATGCCGACCTGACCCGCGCCGCCGAGCGCCTGTTCCCGGCCACGCCGGGTTACCGCCACCCACCCGTGAGACCCGATGACGCCGACCCTGCGCCGTAAGCTGGAAGCGCTGGCCGAGCGCCGCGAAGAACTGGAACGCCTGCTCGCCGAACCCGATGTGGTCGCCGACAACACCCGTTTCCGCGACCTTTCGCGCGAATTCGCCCAACTTGAACCGGTCGCTGCCGCGCTCGCCGAGGAAGCCCGTGCCAAGGCCGACCTGGCCGCCGCCGAAGGCATGCGCGCCGACCCCGACCTGCGTGAACTGGCAGACGAGGAAATCGCTGCGGCGCAGGCGCGCCTGCAGGAACTGGAACAAGAACTGGCCCTGCTGCTGGTACCACGCGATCCGCGCGACGAAGGCAACCTGTTCCTGGAAGTACGCGCCGGCACCGGCGGCGATGAAGCCGCGATCTTCGCCGGCGATCTGTTCCGCATGTACGCCCGCTATGCCGAGCGCCAGGGCTGGAAGGTCGAGATCGAATCGGACAACCCCGGTGAGCATGGCGGCTACAAGGAAGTGGTGGCGCGCGTGGTCGGCCGTGGTGCGTTCTCGCGCCTGAAGTTCGAATCGGGCACGCATCGCGTGCAGCGCGTGCCGGCCACCGAATCGCAGGGCCGCATCCACACCTCGGCGGCCACCGTGGCGATCATTCCCGAGGCCGACGAGGTCGATGACATCGTCATCAACCCGGCCGACCTGAAGGTGGATACGTTCCGCTCGTCCGGTGCCGGCGGCCAGCACGTCAACAAGACCGAATCGGCCATCCGCATCACCCACGTGCCGACCGGCGTGGTGGTGGAGTGCCAGACCGAGCGCAGCCAGCACGCCAACCGCGACAAGGCGATGAAGCGCCTGAAGGCGCAGCTGCTCGATGCCGAGCGCCAGCGCCAGGACGCCGCGCAGGCCGAATCGCGGCGCCTGCAGGTCGGCAGCGGCGACCGCAGCCAGCGCATCCGCACCTACAACTTCCCGCAGGGCCGGATCACCGACCACCGCGTGGAAGGCCTGACCCTGTACGACCTGCCCAACATCCTGGCCGGCGACCTCGACCCGCTGCTGCAGCGGCTCAGCCACGAACACCAGGTCGATGCCCTGGCCCAGCTGTCGGCGGGCTGAGCACGATGTCGGCCTGGCAGCAGCGACAGCACCTGCAGCAGGCGATCGCACGCCAGCCCGGCGATTTCGTCGCCTGGGTGATGCTGGCCGACCTGGAACTGGAAGCCGGCGACATCGCCGCCGGCGAGCAGGCGGCACGACGCGCGCTGCAGCTGCGCCCGAACCACCCCGAGGCCCTGGCGCGCCTGGGCCGCGTGGCCTGGATGGCCGGCGCGCACGCCGACGCGGCGAAGCTGCTTGGCCAGGCCTCGGCATTGGCCCCGCAGCACCCGGGCATCGCGCTGTGGCTGGGCCATGCGCTGGAAGACGCCGACGATGCCGAAGGCGCAGCAGCGGCCTATCGCCGCGCGCATGCGCTGATGCCGGAGGAACCCTACATCGCCGCGCAGCGCCTGGCATGGCAGCGCCGCCTGTGCGACTGGCAGGACGTGGACACGCTGGCTGCGCAGGTACGCGCCGCGCTCGCCGCCGGCCACGGTGCGGTGGAACCCTTCGCCTTCCTCAGCGAAGACGCCAGCGCGGGCGAGCAGTTGGCCTGTGCACGTGCGCGCGCCGCACTGATCGCCGCCTCGGTCCGGCCCTTGCCGGCAGTGACGGTACGCGCGCGCGGCCCGTTGCGCGTCGGCTTCCTTTCCAATGGCTTCGGCGCCCATCCCACCGGGCTGCTGACCGTGGCCCTGCTCGAACACCTGCGTCATGACCCGGCGTTGCAGCTGCACCTGTTCGCGCTGAACCGCGCCGATGGCAGCGGCATCCGCGAACGCCTGCAGTCCGCGACCCGGCTGCATGAGGTGGCCGCACTGCGGCATGCCGACATCGCGGCCCGCATCCGCGCACAGGGCATCGACCTGCTGTTCGACCTGCGCGGCTGGGGCGGCGGCGGCACGCCCGAAGTGCTGGCGATGCGCCCGGCCCCGCTGCAGCTGAACTGGCTGGCCTACCCCGGCACCTCGGGCGCGCGATGGCTGGACGCCGTGGTCGCCGACGAATTCGTACTGCCGGCAGCGCTGGAACCGCACTTCAGCGAACGCGTCCTGCGCCTTCCGCGGGCCTTCCAGCCCTCGGACAACACCCGCACGCTGGAGCCGTCGCCGTCCCGCGCCGAGTGCGGGCTGCCCGAGCACGGCGTGGTGTTCTGCTGCTTCAACAACAGCTACAAGCTCAACCCGCGCAGCATGGGCCGCGCCTTCGCAGTGTTGCAGGCCGTGCCCGGCAGCGTGCTGTGGCTGCTGTCCGGCCCCGGCCAGGCCGACGCCCGCCTGCGCACCGCCGCGCAGGCTGCCAGCCTGGACCCGGCGCGGCTGGTGTTCATGGCCAAGCTGCCGCATCCGCAGTACCTGGCCCGCTACCCACTGGCCGACCTGTTCCTCGACACGCATCCGTACAACGCGCACACCACCGCCTCCGATGCACTGTGGGCCGGCTGCCCGGTGCTGACCTGCCCGGGCGACACCTTCGCCGCGCGCGTGGCCGGCAGCCTCAACCACCATCTGGGGCTGGCCCGGATGAATGTCGCCGATGATGCGGCGTTCATCGCCACCGCCAGCGCACTGGGCAATGACCCCGCAGCACTGGCCTCGCTTCGCGCCGAGCTGGCGCAGGCGCGCGAACGCAGTGGCCTGTTCGACATGGCCGGGTTTGCCCGCGACCTGTCGGCCCTGCTGCAGCGGCTTGCCGGTGAACACGGCTGGCAAGGTGTCGACAACACCTGAGCGACCCCTGCGTTACGCTCGGGCTTCCTCCCCGCGTGGTGTGACGATGGCCAAGCTCAAGCGCAAGGACTACGACGAACTGCTGCTGCCGCTGCAGCTGGAACTGACCGCGATGGCGCGCTGGGTGCAGCTCAGCGGGCAACGCCTGCTGGTGCTGTTCGAGGGACGGGATACGGCAGGCAAGGGCGGCGCGATCCAGGCCATCAGCCAGCATCTCAATCCACGCCAATGCCGGGTGGTAGCACTGCCCAAGCCTACCGACCGCGAAGCCACGCAGTGGTATTTCCAGCGCTATGCCTCGCATCTTCCCGCCGCCGGCGAGATCGTGCTGATGGACCGCAGCTGGTACAACCGCGCAGGCGTCGAGCGGGTGATGGGCTATTGCAGCGAAACCGAGTACCAGCAGTTCCTGCGCCAGGCACCGGTGTTCGAGCAGCTGCTGGTGGATGACGGCATCCTGCTGTTCAAGTACTGGCTGTGCGTGGACCAGGAGCAGCAGGAGAAGCGCTTCGCCGAACGCCACCTCGATCCGCTGAAGGGCTGGAAGCTGTCCCCGGTCGACCTGAAATCGCGCAGCAAGTACAGCGCCTATACCGAAGCCCGCGAGGCGATGCTGCGCGCGACGCATCGCGAGGCGGCGCCGTGGACGCTGGTGGATTTCAACGACCAGCGGCTGGGGCGACTGACCCTGGTGCGCAACCTGCTGGACCGGTTGCCGGACACACGGGTGGATGCGCCGTTGCCGGAGCTGCCGAAGCTGAAGGGCAAGCTGCATCGCGAGCACTACGATGTGCTGAAGCCCATCGAGGATTTCCCGGTCGAGGATTAGGGTTGTTCGGCAGGGTTGCACCCTGCACCTGCTCAACGCAACGGCAACGGCAACAGCAACAGCGGGCATCCGCGGGATGGCGGCGCGGTGGGTGGGCACGACCGTTGGCGCCATGGATGGCGACATCGAGCCCCATGGACGGGTCTACGGCGTGTCCTACCCACCCAACCGCCCCGCCTCTGACAGATCCCTGCGGCTGTTGGTAGGTGTCGACCTTGGTCGACACATCTGTCAGATATCGAAATGGAACCGGGGTCAGATCCGTTTTCCTGCGGAAAGCGGATCTGACCCCATCGGCAATCCCATTGGCCTGGCGGGCGTCGGATCGTGTCTGGGGCAGAGCCCCCTGAGTCAGGGGGCGGCCGCGAAGCGGCGGGGGTTTGGGTGCTGGTAAGTGGGGCCCGCGGTTCGCGCAGCGAAGCGTGGGAGCGGCAGCGCGCATGCGATGGCGCGTACCGAGGTGCAGGGCCGCAGGCCCTGCCGACCCACCCACTACTTGGCGGCCGCGATCTGCTTTTCGATGTCGGCGGCGGTCACCGGGCCAAGGAAGGTGTGGGCCAGCTTGCCCTGCGGATCCAGCAGATGCGTCAACGGCAGGCCTCGCGGCGTGGCGAAGTCGGCCGGCGGATCGAACGGGTCCACGATCACGATCGGATAGGTCACCGGATGCTTGGTCAGGAACGACTGCATTTCCGGCACTTCGATGTCCTCGTAGGCCAGGCCGACCACCTCGATGTTGCTGCGCATCGCATGCAGCGCCGACAGCTCGGGCATCTCCTTGCGGCACGGGGCGCACCAGGTCGCCCAGAAGTTCACCACCACCCACTTGCCACGATGCGCGGCCAGATCGTAGTCGCTGCCATCCACCGCCTTCATCTTCAAGGTCGGGAATTCGGCAGTGGTGCGCTCGGCCGGGGTTTCATCGACCGGTGCCGGAGTGGTCGGCGTCGGCGCCTGTGCCGGCGGCTGGCTGCTGGCCGGTGTCGGCTCCTGGGCCGGCTTGCAGGCCGCCAGGGCCAGCAGCAGGGTCAACGGGAGCAGCAGCGGCAACGGCGTCTTGCGGGTCATGGCATGTCTCCAGAGTCGGTATAGATATCACTGACCTTGCGCTTCAGGCGTTCGCGCAGGGGCAGCCGCAGATCGTCCAGCGCCGCCAGTGCGGCACGGCCCAGGCTGTCATCACGGTACGGCAGGTGCTGCTCGGCCACCGGGATGCGCAGCTGGGTGCATTCGTACAGATCGGCCAGGCTGACCTGGTCCAGGTCACGCGACAGCAGCCACTCGCCCCGCTCGTCGCGGCGCAGCAGGTCGATCTCCTGCAGGTTGCAGATCAGGTCCTGCAGCAGTGAATCGGTCAGCATCGGCTCCAGCCGCAGGATCTCGTCATCGGCCAGGCCCTTGCCCTTGGCCCGTGCATGCTGGAAGCGGCCAAGCAGCCGCAGCAGTCCATAGAACTCATACCCCTGCGGCAGGCGCAGTTCCACCGGCTGGTAGCGGAAGGCGGCCATCGAAGAAGCCAGCGACGCCCCCAGCAGCACCGCCACCCAGCACAGGTAGATCCACAGCAGCAGGATCGGCACGAACGCCACCGTGCCATACAGTTTCTGGTAGGACTGGAAGCTGCCCAGATAGGCACCGATGCCCCACTTCACCAGTTCCAGGATGACCGCCGCCAGGATCGCGCCGGGCACGGCATGCCGCCATTTCACCGTGTGGTGCGGCACCACCCGGAACATCAGCGTGATGCAGACGAACTCGATCAGGATCGGCGCCAGCCGCAGCGCCAGCTCGGCCAACCAACGGCCCTCCTGGGTACCGAACAACGGCATCGCGAACACCCGCGCCGATACCGCAAGCGATGCGGCGGCGAGCATCGCGCCCAAGGTCAGCACGGTCCAGTAGACCAGGAAGCGGGTCAGCTTGGGCCGGGTCGAGCCGACCCGCCAGATCTGGTTGAAGGTCTCTTCCACACTGTTGAGCGTGATCAGCAGTGAGGCCACCAGTGCGATGAAGCCGGCCGCCGTCAGCTGGCCGGCACTGGCCGAGAACTGCCGCAGGTAGCCCTCGGCCGCACGCGCCGCGGAGGGCACGAAGTTGGAGAATACGTAGTCGCTGAGCTGATCGCTCCAGCGGTCGAAGACGGGGAAGGCCGACAGCACACCGAATACCACGATCGCCAGCGGTACCAGCGCGAACACCGTGGTGTAGGCCAGCGCCGCCGCTGCCTGGAACAGGCGGTCGTCGAGGAAGCGATGCCACAGGAAGCGGCCGAAACTGATGGCCCGTGCGCGATCCCGCGCGCGCTCCATCCACAGGTTGAGCGTATCCAAAGGTTCCATCGGTGGAAGGGTACCCGATGCGGAATGCTGGCAGGATAGCCATACTGGTAGCCACACGACGAGGAGAAGCGGGCACGATGGGCGAGATTCTGGTGCTGTACTACAGCCGGGGCGGTTCGGTGGCACGGCTGGCGCGCCAGATCGCGCGGGGCATCGGCGAAGTGCCGGGCATGACCGCGCGCCTGCGCACGGTGCCGCCGGTGGCCGCCGTGACCCAGACCGCGCAGCCACCGGTACCCGACGATGGCGCCCCCTACGTGAGCGTGCAGGACCTGGTCGACTGCCAGGGCCTGCTGCTCGGCAGCCCCACCCGCTTCGGCAACATGGCCGCGCCGGTCAAGCACTTCCTGGATGGGCTGGGCGCCGAATGGGTCAATGGCACCCTGTCCGGCAAGCCGGCCGGCGTGTTCACGTCCACCGCCTCGATGCACGGCGGCCAGGAATCGACCCTGCTGTCGATGCAGGTGCCACTGCTGCACCACGGCTGCGTGATCGTCGGCATCCCGTTCACCGAACCGGCGCTGAGCCACACCATCAGTGGCGGCACGCCCTATGGCGCCAGCCACGTGGCCGGTGCCGCCGACGATCCGCAGCCGACCGACGACGAAGCGGTTCTGGCGCGCGCGCTGGGGCGCCGGGTGGCCGACATCGCGCAGCGGTTGGCCCGATGAACCGCGCGCCGCGCACGGTCCTGCTGTTGGCCCTGATGGGGCTGGCCGCGCTGTTCGCAGGCTGGTTCATCAATGACAGGCACTGGCTGGCCACCCAGCTGGTGTTCACCGCGCCACCGCTGGCGCTGGCCATCGCCGTGCGCCTGGGCTGGCGCAAGGCCGGCTTCTGGGCCTCGGTGCTGGCGCTGGGCTGGTTCAGCCACGGCGTGATGAGCGCCTGGAGCCACCCGGAGACGCGCTGGCTGGCGCTGATCGAGATCGCGCTGGCGCTGCTGGTGATCTTCAGCGCCAGCCTGCCCGGCCTGCGCGCCCGCTTCGGCAGGCGGCGCTGACGCTGCGCGCCCAGGGCCTTATCATCTGCATTCCTGGCCCCGCGCCGCAGTCCCTGTCCTGGTTTCGCGCATGCACATGATGGAAGAGCTCCTGGTCGTCACCACCGGTGGCACGATCGACAAGATCTACTTCGACGACAAGTCGGACTACCAGATCGGCGATCCGCAGATCGGCATGATCCTGCGCGAGCTGGGCGTGACGTTCCGCTTCAACGTGATTCCGATCCTGCGCAAGGATTCGCTGCACATCAACGACGAAGACCGCGAGCTGATCCGCGCCACCATCGCCGCGCAGCCCACCCGGCACGTGCTGGTGACCCACGGCACCGATTCGATGGTGCAGACAGGCAAGGTGCTGGCGACGATCCCGGACAAGACCATCGTGATGACCGGTGCGCTGAGCCCGGCACGCTTCCGCGGCTCGGATGCGGAGTTCAACATCGGTTGTGCGATCGGTGCGGTGCAGTCGCTGCCGAGCGGCGTGTACATCGCGATGAACGGGCGGATCTTCGACCCCCAGCATGTGCGCAAGAACGTGGCGGCGAACCGTTTCGAGTCGGTCTGAGGAACAGCGTGCCGGCCGAGGTCGGCACCCACCCGGACAAAAACGCCCCGGCCGAAGCCAGGGCGTGCCCTTGGAGAGGGACTTGGGCTCAGTACTGGGCGCTGAGGGTCAGGCCCGAGAAGGTGCTGTACGCCTTCACCCGCACATACCAGGTGCCGGCGGCAGGGCTGTTGATGGTGCAGGTCTCGCTGTTGCCGCTCAGGTACGGACGGCAGGTGTAGGTGGTATCGGTCGGGGCACTGCCCTGGCGCACGTACAGGTCGGCATCACCGCTGCCGCCACTGATTGCCACGCGCAGCTGGGTGCTGCCGGCCGGGACGGCGACGGTGTAGTTCAGCTCGGCACCGGTCGCGGCGCCCAGGCCGGTCACCGGCACATTGTTCTGCAGCACGTTGCCACCCGGGTTCGGGTTGCCACCGCCGTTGATCGCTGCGGTGACCGCCGCGTTGGCGTCGACGATGCCGGCGCCGCAGCCCCCCGAGCAGGCGCCCGGCAGCGGGCGTGCGGTGCTCTTGATGATGCTCTCGACCTGTGCCGGGCTCAGCGGGCTCGGCGCCACCGACTGCATCAGGGCCACCACACCGGCCACATGCGGCGCCGCCATCGAGGTGCCGTTGTAGGACGCGTAGCTGGCGCTGCCCGGCGTGGTGGTGCCGGTGTTGAGGGTGGACAGGATGCTCTGGCCCGGGCCGGAAATGTCGATGCCGGCACCATAGTTGGAGAAGCTGGCACGCGCACCGGCCGAGGTCGTGGCCGCCACCGCGATCACGTTCGCGCAGTTGGCCGGCACCGACGAGGACACGTTGGTGTTGCTGTTGCCGGCGGCGACCACCACGGTGGTGCCGCGGCTGACCGCGCCGTTGATCGCGTTCTGGTAGGTGGCCGAGCAGGTGCCGCCGCCGCCCAGCGACATGTTGATGACTTCCGCCGGATTGGCATTGGCCGGCACGCCACTGACGGTGCCGCCGGAGGCCCACACGATCGCATCGGCGATGTCGGAGGTATAGCCGCCGCACTTGCCGAGCACGCGCACCGGGACGACCTTGGCGTTGAACGCCGTGCCGGCCACGCCGGTGCTGTTGTTGGTCACCGCCGCCACGGTGCCGGCGACGTGGGTGCCGTGCCAGCTGGAGTTGGACGCCGGGATGCCCGAGCCGCACTCGTTGGCGCCATACCAGTCGCCCTCGTCGTTCGGGTTGCTGTCGCGGCCACCGCCATCGCGCGCCATCGCGGCATCGCTGATGAAGTCATAGCCGGGCAGGATGTTGGCGTTGAGATCGGGATGGTTGGTGATGCCGGTATCGATCACGGCCACCACCACGCCGGTGCCGGTGGCCTTGTCCCAGGCCGGCCGCACGTTGATCGACGCGTTGGAGGTACCAAAGCCCCACTGTTCGCTGAAGCGGGTGTCATTCGGGGTCAGCGTCGCACGCATGATCTGGTCGACTTCGACGTATTCCACGTTCGGGTCGGCGGCCAGCTTGCGCATCAGCAGCTCGGATTCAGCCTGGTCAAGCGGGCGGTCGGTCCTGACCAGGGTCGGGCCGACGGCCAGCTTGCGGACCTGCTGCAGGCCCAGCGCACGGCCCTGGCTGCTGGCCAGGCCGGCGGCGGCACTCTTCAGCGAAGAGGCCAGTGCGGTGGTGTTGGCCACCGGCGCACTGCCGTCGCGGTACTTCACGATGAAGCGCTGGTGCGTCGGCGCAGACTGCAGGCCGCTGAGCTGGACGTCACCGGCCAGCGCAGGCGTGGCCAGCAGCAGCGATGACAGAACGGACGCACCAAGGACCACCCACACTCGACGCACACGCGGTTGCGTTACCTGGGACATCGTATTTCCCTTTCTAGTGGTGTGAATGCCGGAATCGGCAGAAGCACCGGCCCGAACCATGGGCTGGCTTGCGTTGGCGAGGTTCGAAGTCCGGCGAGTCAGCGGATCCCCCTATCGATCCGCCGTGCAGATGACGCTAATGACCAAAACCGGACACCACAAGATTTTCAGCGTCTTTTCAGCAAGATGAAATGTTCGTTCTGAGACTTCCCGGGTCGAGGGTTTGTGAAGGTGAAGGAACTTTCTCATCTTCTGCACACACCTGACTGGGTCATCACCTGTCCTGCGATGACTTTGCCGACATCGGCATCCGCCGATTCGGGGTCGGAGTGGGGGGGGCAGATCCCTTTTCCCACGGAAAAGGGATCTGACCCCACCCACCTGTCCACAACGCAGAAAGCCCGTCACAGGGACGGGCTTTCCAGAAACGCAGCCGGGCGTGGGCTCGGCTCTACAGTTCAGCGTGAGCGATCAGCCCAGCTTGACCAGCCAGTTGTGCCGGTCCGGCAGGCGGCCGTACTGGATGTCGGTCAGTTCCTTGCGCAGCGACATGGTCACTTCGCCGGCCGGCGCGTTGATGTCGCCCACCGAGAAACCCTCGCCCTTCAGCTGGCCGATCGGGGTGACCACCGCCGCAGTGCCACAGGCAAACACTTCGCTGATCGCACCGGAGGCCACGCCGTCCTTCCACTCGTCGATGCTGACCTTGCGCTCTTCGACCTTCATGCCACGGTCGCGCGCCAGCTGCAGGATGCTCTCGCGGGTGATGCCCTCGAGGATGCTGCCGGACAGTTCCGGGGTGACCAGCGTGCCGTCCTTGTAGACCAGGAACACGTTCATGCCGCCCAGTTCTTCCAGGTACTTGCCTTCGACCGGGTCCAGGAACAGCACCTGCGAGCAGCCCTGCGCCTGCGCCTTCTGCTGCGGCAGCAGCGAGGCGGCGTAGTTGCCACCGCACTTGGCGGCGCCGGTGCCGCCCTTGGCCGCGCGCGCGTATTCGGTGGACAGCCAGATCGACACCGGGGCCACGCCCTTGGCAAAGTACGGGCCGGCCGGGCTGGCGATGACGTAGTAGCCGGCCTTGTGCGCGCCGCGCACGCCGAGGAAGGCTTCGTCGCCGATCATGAACGGGCGGAAGTACAGGCTCGACTCGTCGGCCGACGGCACCCACTCGCTGTCGACGGCGATCAGCTGCTTCAGCGATTCGACGAAGATCTCCACCGGCAGTTCCGGCAGCGCCAGGCGCTGCGCCGAACGCTGCAGGCGACGGCCGTTGGCATCCGGGCGGAAGGTCCAGATCGAGCCGTCAGCATGGCGGTAGGCCTTGATGCCTTCGAAGATCTCCTGGCCGTAGTGCAGCACGGCCGCGGCCGGGTCCAGCTGCAGCGGGCCGTAGGCACGCACGCTGGCGTTGTGCCAGCCGGCATCCTTGTCCCAGCGCACTTCCACCATGTGATCGGTGAAGTGCAGGCCGAAGCCCGGCTTCTCCAGGATCTTGGCGCGCTCTTCAGCGCTGCGCGGGTGGTCCGAACGGGTGACGGCGAAGCTGGGAATGGACTGGGACACCGGAGGATTCCTGTTCTGGTTGCGGGTAGTGCCGGGCCCGCGTCACTGCGGGCCCTGGGTCAAAGCATGCCGGTCTCGAGCCGCGCCGCCTCGGACATCATGTGCTGGTTCCACGGCGGGTCGAACACCAGGTCGACGTCGGCCTCGGCCACCGTCGGGATCATTTCAAGCTTGCTGCGCACGTCGTCGACCAGGATCTCGCCCATGCCACAGCCCGGTGCGGTCAGGGTCATCTTCACGTCGATCTCGCGCTTGCCTTCGTCCAGATGCTTGATCTCGACTTCATAGACCAGGCCCAGTTCAACGATGTTGACCGGAATCTCCGGGTCGAAGCAGGTGCGCAGCTGCTGCCACACCAGTTGTTCCACCTGCTCATCGGTGGCGTCGGCCGGCAGCTCGAGCGGTGCCGGCGCCTCCTTGCCGATGGCGTCGCCGTCCTTGCCGGCGATGCGGAACAGGTTGCCCTCGACGAACACCGAATAGCTGCCGCCCAGCGCCTGGGTGATGTACCCATAGCTGCCGGCAGGCAGGGTCACGGTATCGCCCTGCGGGACCATCACGGCCTCGCAATCGCGTTCGAAGTGGACAGGTTCGCTGCTACGGGAATACATGGGGACCGATATGGGGCCGTGGCCGGGGCCACGCAAGACGGCATTCTAGCCCAGCCGCCCCGGCACCGCCGGTGCACTGCGGCAAACCACAGTATCCTGTGGGTGATCTTCAGGGAGCTTCGATGTCCTCCATTGCCACGCGTGCCAGGACCGTCACCTGGCTCTGGTCCCTCATGCTGTTGCTGGGTCTGCTTGTTGCTCCCCTCGCCTGGATGGTCCTGGCGCTGATGACCGGCCGACAGGTCGGCTGGATGGCGGTAGTGTCCGCCCTGGAACTGGTGTTCATGCTGCGCCTGGGCACACTGGGCCCGGGCCGGTTGCGCATCGCCCTGGTCGTGCTCGGCACTCTGCTGGTGGCCGCCGTGGCCAACTGGGCCATCGCCAGCGCCTGGATGGGCGGCTCGATCGGTCTGGACCTGTGGGACGCCACCACGCGGATGGGCCCGCACCTGGCCTGGACCCTGATCACCCTGGCCAATGGCGCGATGGAATGGCTGTGGCTGGCCGTGGCCGTGGTCGTCGGCGCCTGGCTGGCGCGCTGAGCGCGTAGATCCACGCCACGCGCGGATGGGGGGTAGTGCCGGCCGCTGGCCGGCAAAAGCGTGCGGACCAAGGCCCGCACCTACCAGATGCAACCACCACGCGCGGATCCGGTAGTGCCGGCCGCTGGCCGGCAAAGGGATCAGAGCCCTGTCCTGCGGAAAGGGATCCGACCCCGGTCTTCAATGCCCGCCGTCGAGCGCCTTCAGCTCGCTCACCAGCGAGGCGGCCGCTTCGGCGCCGTCGCCATAGAGCATGCGGGTATTGTCAGCGTAGAAGAGCGCATTCTCGATACCGGCGAAGCCGGTGCCCTTGCCGCGCTTGATCACCACCACGTTGCGCGCGTTGACCACGTCCAGCACCGGCATGCCGTAGATCGGGCTGGCCGGATCAGTACGCGCGACCGGATTGACCACGTCGTTGGCACCGATCACCAGTACCACGTCGGTGTTGGTGAACTCCGGATTGATGTCATCCATGTCGGCGATCAGGTCGTAGGGCACGCCCGCTTCGGCCAGCAGTACGTTCATGTGCCCGGGCATGCGCCCGGCGACCGGGTGGATGGCGAACTTCACCTTCACCCCGCGCTGGCCCAGCCGCTGCGCCAGTTCCCAGATCTTGTGCTGGGCCTGGGCCACGGCCATGCCGTATCCAGGCACGATCACCACGCGTTCGGCGTAGGCCATCATCGCCGCGACATCCGGGGCTTCGATCGGCTTCTGCGCGCCGCTGATCGCCTGCGCTTCGCCACCAGCACCGCCGCCGAAGTTGGAGAACAGCACGTTGCGGATCGGCCGGTTCATCGCCTTGGCCATCAGCCGGGTCAGCAGGATGCCGGCCGCGCCGACCATCATGCCGGCGATGATCAGCGCCTCGTTGCCCAGCACATAACCTTCGAACGACACTGCCAGGCCGGTGAACGCGTTGTACAGCGAGATCACCACCGGCATGTCGGCACCGCCGATCGGCAGCGTCATCAGCACGCCCAGCGCCAGTGCCAGCACGAAGAAGGCGACGATCGCCCAGGCACTGAGCGTACTGGCCGCGATGATCGCCAGCACCACCACCGCCAGCGCCACCAGCAGGTTCATCACCTGCTGGCCGGGCCAGGTCACGCGCTTGTCCAGGCGTCCATCCAGCTTGGCCCAGGCGATCACCGAGCCGGACAGCGACACCGCGCCGATCGCCGCGCCGACCACCGCCAGCAGCAGCATCGTGCCGGACGGCTGGCGCGCGGCCAGGTCGGCCAGCGCCTGCGCGCTCCAGTGGCTGGTATCGCGGTGGGCCAGGAAGGCATAGCGCAGCAGTTCCACCGCGCCGATCGCCGCCGCCGAGCCGCCGCCCATGCCGTTGTACAGCGCCACCATCTGCGGCATGTCGGTGATGGCAACCTTGCCGGCCGACCACCAGGCCAGGCCCGCACCCAGCAGCAGTGCCACCAGGATCAACGGCACGTTGTGCAGTTCGGGCAGGAAGAAGGTGGCCGCGGTGGCCAGCAGCATGCCCAGCCCGGCCCAGCGGATGCCGCTGCGCGCGGTCAGCGGCGAGGCCATGCGCTGCAGGCCGAGCAGGAACAGCGTGGCGGCGACCAGGTAGCTGGCCTTGACCAGCCAGTCGAGCAGTTCGACGGTGCTGATGTTCAAGCCTGCGGCTCCTTCGGTTCGTCCTTGCCGCCCCTGGGCGCGCTCGGCTTGAACATTTCCAGCATGCGCGCGGTGACCACGTAGCCACCGGCGGCATTGCCGGCGCCGAGCACCACGGCCAGGAAGCCCAGTGCCTTCTCCAGCGGCGTCTGCGCATGCCCCAGTACCACCATCGCGCCGATCAGCACGATGCCGTGGATGAAGTTGGAGCCCGACATCAGCGGGGTATGCAGGATCACCGGCACCCGCGAAATGATCACGTGGCCGGCGATGGCTGCCAGCATGAAGATGTACAGCGCTACGAACCCGTCACTCACCGGCAACGCTCCTGCTCTGTCTTCGTCGGCCCATCATAACCATGGGCTGAACCCGGCGCGCACCCGGCGTCAACCGGAGCGCCGCTCACGCGTTGTCGATGGTGACCCCGAGCGAGGAACCGTACCCTGTGCTGGTGAGCAGCCCCGCCCCCCCGAGCGCCGAGACCGATGCCCTGCCGGCATCGCTGGAGGCATTCCTGGCCAGCGTCGGCCCGCGTGCGTTCCGCTTCGCCGAGGCCGGCCTGCGCCAGCGCGAAGACGCCATGGATGCGGTGCAGGACGCGCTGCTGCGCATGCTGGACTACGCCGACAAGCCGGCCGCCGAATGGGCGCCGCTGTTCTGGAGCATCCTGCGCCGCCGGGTGATCGACCTGCAGCGCCGGCGCCGCTTCCGCCTGCCGTTCTGGCGCGACAACCAGGACGCGGAAGGCGGCGAGATCGACTGGGCCGATCCCGGCCCGGACCCGGCACAGGCACATGAGCAGCGCCAGCAGTACCAGCAGCTGGTGGACGCGTTGCGCACCCTGCCCGCCCGCCAGCGCGAGGCCTTCACCCTGCGCGTGCTGCAGGACCTGGACGGGGCCACCACCGCCCGCGCCATGGGCTGCAGCGAAGGCGCGGTAAAAACCCATCTGGCACGCGCCCGGCAGGCGCTGCAGGACTACCTGGAGACCCACCCGTGAACCGCTCCCTGCCTTCCGATGACACCCTGCGCCGCCTGCACGCGCAGTCGCTGCAGGCGCTGGCGCCGGCAACGCTGGCCCGGCTGCGCCAAGCTCGCCACGGCGCCACGGCCACCACCCATCGTGGGCGCTGGCGCTGGTGGCTGGCCAGCGCCTGCTCACTGGTGGTTGCACTGGGCATCGGCCTGCAGTTCACCGGCCATGGCACGCTTGCGGGTCCGCCGCCGGACCCCGTACTTGCTTCAGTGGAAGACAACGGCGCGCTCTACGACGAGAATCCCGATCTGTACCTGTGGCTGGGCGATACCGACCTGGCGATGGAGTAAATCATGTCCCGACTGCTTGCCCTGCCACTGCTGTTGACCCTGGCGCTGCTGCCGGCCGTTCCGGCGCTGGCGCAGAACGCCACGCCCGCCCCTGCCGCACCGGTCGCGCCATTGCCTGCGTGGGAGCAATTGAGCGAATCCCAGCGAGAGTCCCTGCTGGCGCCGCTGCGCGACCGTTGGAACAGCGCTGATGCCGGCCAGCGCCAGCGCATGCTCTCGCACGGCCAGCGCTGGCAATCGATGAGCCCGGAGGAGCGCGACAAGGCCCGCCGCGGCCTGCGCCGCTTCGAGCACATGAGCCCGGAACAGCGTGAACAGGCACGCGCCCTGTTCGGGCAGATGCGCAACATGCCGCCGGCACAGCGCGACGCGCTGCGCGAGCGCTGGTCGCAGATGACGCCGGAGCAGCGCCGGGACTGGGTGCGCGACAACCCGCCGCCGGCGAAGCCGCGGTAAGGCCCCGGGGAACGGGGTCAGAGCCCTTTGCTGACGCAAAGGGATCCGACCCCTGGCAGATTGCGGGAGATCGGGGTCAGATCCCTTTGCCAGAGGCAAAGGGATCTGACTCCACGTCATTCATGCCTGCCAGCGCGTCTTTGCCAGCAGCTCGTCGTCCCAGTCGAAACCGAGCCGCCCCTCGCGCACGAACAGCGCAACGAAGTTGAGCAGGTTGCGCGCATACATCTCACTGGCCTGGGTCGCGCCGCGACTGGCCAGGCCCAGCGGACCATCGATGGTCACGCCCTGGTGTTCGATGCAGTGCCCCGGCTGGGTCAGTGCACAGTTGCCGCCGCTCTCGGCCGCCAGATCGACAATGACGCTGCCGGTGGCCATGCCCTCCACCATCGCGGCGGTCACGATGGTCGGCGCCGGCCGACCGGGTACGGCAGCCGTGCAGATCACCACGTCCACGCTGCGCAGGTGGTCGGCCAGCCGACGCTGCTGCTCGGCGCGCTCCTCGTCGGTCAACGCACGCGCGTAGCCGCCTTCACCGGCCGCGCTCACGCCAAGATCGAGGAAGCGCGCACCCAGTGACTGGATCTGCTCGCGGGTTTCCGGGCGCACATCGAAACCTTCCACCTGTGCACCGAGGCGCCGCGCGGTGGCGATGGCCTGCAGGCCCGCCACGCCGGCACCGATCACCAGCACCTTGGCCGGTCGCACGGTGCCAGCGGCGGTGGTCAGCATCGGGAAGAAGCGCGGCGCGCGTTCGGCGGCAATCAGCGCGGCCTTGTAGCCGGCCATGCCGGCCTGCGAACTGAGTACATCCATCGCCTGCGCGCGGGTGGTGCGCGGCAGCTGCTGCAGCGGGAACAGCTGCAGGCGATCATCGGCCGCCAGCGCGGCCAGCGCCGGATCGTTGGCCGGGGCCAGCAGGCCAACCACGCTGGCACCGGGCCTGAGCTGCTCCAGCACCGTCGCAGGAGGTGCCTGCACGCACAGCAGGATATCGATCTCGGCCCAGCGGCCCGCGTCGAAGACACGTGCGCCGGCGTCGTCATAGGCGGCATCGGTGAAGCCGGCGGCCAGCCCGGCGCCGGCCTCGTACCAGACCGTAATGCCGAGGGCACCGAGCTTGCGCGCGGTTTCCGGTGTCAACGCCACGCGCCGTTCACCCGGCGCGGTCTCCTTGATCCCCAGCAACGCCACGGCCATGCAGGTCCCCGCTGATCGGTGAGTTTTCCCGATCCTAGCAGGCAGCCAGCACTCAGTGCAGGGTGGTGCTGCCCGGGTCGAGGCGGTCGATCACGCCCTGCATGGCGCTGTCGAAGGCGCCATCGTCAACGTGGGCACGCAGGCGGCCGAGCCGCACCATCACCGCCAGCTCTTCTGGCGAGGCCACGCAGAAGCGCACGCCGCGACGGTTGACGAACAGCAGGCGCGAGGAAATCGGGCTGACCCAGGACAGCTTGCCCGCCTGGACCTTGCCGTCCTTGTCGACGAAGTCCAACCAGTTGCCGATTTCCATGCGTCGGAAGCGGTCGGCATCGGCGTTGTCGAAATCGTCGGCATCGATCTGCCCGCTGAGTTCCACCGCTGGCGATTCGGCCACCGGCGGTGCCGGCAGCGCGACCTGCGGCAGCTCGGGCAGCGCGCGCTGCAGTTCCGGCCGCGACTCGGCGATGCCCTGCAACGTGTCGTGCAGGGCGTCGATCGCACCGGTAGCCGCATCGCCGTGCACACCGACGCTGGCAAACACCTTGGCCAGCACCGGCTGCCAGGCCTGCAGCCATGGCTTGCCGACAATCTGCCGGCGTGCCTCGGCCACTTCCTCCAGCAGGCCGTCGCCGAGGCTCAGTGCCTCGGCCACCGACGCGCCTTCTTCGCCCTCGCGCAGCAGCGCCAGGGTCAGGTGGTGCTGCCAGGGCTGGCGCAGGAACTCGGCAATGGCCGGCGGAAGGGTGGCATCACCGATGCGACGATCCAGTTCCGCACCGGCCCGGGTGCGGGCCATTTCCAGCTTTTCCTGGCCGCGTTGCGTTTCTGCGGCGCGACGCTCGGCGATTTCCACGCGGCGGCGATGCTGCACCAGGAACTCGCGGAATTCTTCTTCCAGGGTCAGGAAGATCGCCAGGTTCTCGTTGAACTCGGCCACCAGGCGCTCGATGATCTCCTCGACCTTGGCCATCAGCATGCGCTCGGCCTGGCTCTCGCCGGTGTTGCCCTCGCAGGCCTCGGCCAGCGAATTGAGCAGCTTGCGCGCCGGATGGGTCTTCTGCACGAACATGCGGCGGTCGAGCATGGCGACCTTGACGAAAGGCACGACCAGGCGGCCGATCAGTTCGCGCGAGCGGCCTTCCAGTTCACGCTCGTCCAGCATCACGTCGAACAGCATGCCGACCAGGTCGATGGCATCCTCATCCTGCGGGTCCAGCCGGGTCTGGCCCGGATCGACGCCGAGCTGGGTGGCGCTGGACAGCACTTCGCTCTTCAGCCGCTGCGCCAGCGATTCGCCGTCCTCGCCGATGGCTGCACGCAGCGTCGCGCTCGGCGTGGCCTGCAGCAGCGACAGCACCGACATCATTTCGCGCTGGCTGAGCGGGCGCTGCTGGCCGACCGCCACCTGTGCCGCAGACGTGGCGTCCTCACGCACATGGCGGGTCTGCTGCAGCAGTTCGTGCAACGCTTCCAGCAGCATGCCCTGCTGGCCGGCGTAGGCCTCGCCGGCGGCGCCATCATCGCCGCCCAGGTGCTGCTGCATATGCCCGCGGCGCTCGGACCAGCGGGCGGCAAAGCGCTGCGCCCAAGCCGGTGCGGCCTGCTCGTCATCGCTGAACCCCGGATCGACGCCCGCGCCGTGGCGATGCTCGACCAGGTCATCCAGCATCCCGGTCATGCGCGGATCCGGTGCCGGCGGTTGTGGGCGCTGCGGAGCCCCCATCTGCGACATCACGCCGGCTGCGGCCAGCTGCTCGTCCAGCTTCTCGTAGATGCGGCCGACCGGTGCACGCAGGTCGCGCTCGCACAGCTTGATCAGCACCAGATGCACTTCCGGGGCCAGTTCGCAACCGGCAAAGGCCTCGTGGATGGCCACGCCCAGATGTTCGGGGCTGATGGGATTGTGGTCGGCGTCCAGTTCCACGCCGCCGATCAACCGGCCCAGGCGGCGGTCCAGCCGCGCCAGCACCGGCTTGAAGTCACGCAGCAATACAGTGGCGAAATTGCGCACCGCCAACCGCGATTCCAGTACGTGTTCGGCCAGCAGGCTCAGGCCATCCTCGGCCGGCCCCGACAGGGTCGCCTCGGCCGACAGCGGCTCACCGGCCGCCAATGCGGCCCACGCCTGCTGCAGGTGGCCGGCGAAGGCGGCAGCGATCTCCTCACGGCGGCGGCGCAGTTCGCGCATCGCGTCCAGGAACAGCAACTGCGACGAGCCGGCATTGCCGGCGCGGTCGAACAGGGCATCGTCGAATCGCGCCAGTGCGGCCCCGAAGGCCTGGCACAGCGCGGGCAGGACCATGTCCCGGGCAAGCTGGAGCTGGGCCGGGTCACGGCCCGGCGATCCCATCGGTGTGGGCACGCTCATCATTCGGGAAGGCTCCCCACCTTCTCTGGTACGACAGACAGCATGGACATCGCGACGACCGGCACACCCCATGTACCGGAACGTCGATGGTAGGCCGGCCAGCCCGTCACGGACAGTGAAACAGTCCTCACTTCAAACCTCATGACCGGCGGCCCGGCAAGAGGGGTATCGTAAGCCGTGCAAGGCCCACGAGGCGAGGGGAAGCGGCTGTCCGTTTCCCGCCAGTGGCATGATGTTCATCACAGTTTGGTATTCAGGGGCCGGACGCGACACAGACGGCGTCATTGACCACCCCGACTATAATCAAACACCCGTGATGACCGGTTCAGACTCCATGCCCGACCCCGCTGCCCTGCTCGCCCTGGATGCCCGCCGCTCAGTGCCTTCGCGGCAACTGGGCGAGCCCGGCCCGGACCCGGCCACCCTGCAGCGGATGCTGGCGTCGGCCGTGCGCGTGCCCGACCACGGCAAGCGCGTGCCGTTCCGCTTCCTGAAGATCGCCGGCGATGCACGTCACACTCTGGGCGACTTCCTGGCCAAGCGCAGCCGCCAGCGCGACCCGCATGCCGGCGAGGCCGTGTTCGAGAAGGACCGCCAGCGTTTCAGCCACGCCCCTCTGGTGATCGTGGTGGTCGCCAGCCCGCGCCCGGACCCGAAGGTGCCGGAACAGGAACAGCTGATGACCGCCGGCTGCGTCTGCTTCGCCCTGCTGCAGGCCGCGCAGGCGCTTGGCTTCGGCGCACAGTGGCTGACGGCCTGGATGGCCTTCGATCCGGTCGTGCAGGCCCACCTGGGCCTGGTCGAGGGTGAACGCATCGCCGGCTTCATCCACATCGGCACCGCCAAGGCCGACGTGCCCGAGCGCGAGCGCCCCGACCCAGCGACCCTGCTGCAGGACTGGACGCCGCCGGCATGACCCTGCCGGCACCGCCGCCGTCGCTGTACCTGGTCGATGCCAGCATCTACGTGTTCCGCGCCTGGCACTCGCTGCCGGACCAGTTCCAGGACGCGCAGGGCTGGCCGACCAATGCTGTGCACGGCTTCGCCCGCTTCCTGCTGGACCTGCTGGAGCGCGAGCGCCCGCGGCACATCGCCATTGCCTTCGACGAAGCGCTCGACAGCGGCTTCCGCCACCGCCTGTATCCGGCCTACAAGGCCAACCGTGATCCGGCACCGGAAGCGCTCAAGCGCCAGTTCGTGCACTGCAAGGCGCTGTGCGCGGCGTTGGGCCTTGCCGTCCTCGCCCACCACGACTACGAAGCCGACGACCTGATCGGCAGCGCACTGCACGTGCACCGCGGCAGCCATCGCGGGGTGATCATCTCCGCCGACAAGGACCTGTCGCAGCTGCTGCTGGATCACGACGAACAGTGGGACTACGCCCGCAACCAGCGCTGGGACGTGGCCGGCGTGAAGGCAAGGCACGGCGTGCACGCGCACCAGATTGCCGATTACCTGGCGCTGTGCGGCGATGCGGTGGACAACATTCCCGGTGTCAGTGGTGTCGGCAGCAAGTCCGCCGCCGTGCTGCTGGCCCATTTCGGCAGCTTGGATGCGCTGTACGAACGCCTGGACGAAGTGCCGTTCCTGCGCCTGCGCGGTGCCGCCCAGATGGCGGTGCGCCTGCGCGAGCAGCGCGAGCACGCCCTGCTCTGGCGCCAGCTGACCACCATCGCGCTGGACGCGCCGCTGGAAGGCAGCCAACCCGGCCTGCTGCGCCAGACCGCCGACCCCGAGCTGCTCGGCGGCCTGTGCCAGACCCTGCGCTTCGGCCCGATGACCCGCCGCCGGCTGTTCGATGCCGCCGGCGTACCCGATATTCTTCCCACCCACAGCGAGCCCGCATGAGCCAGCGCAACACCGAAGCCCCGCGTGTCGTCTATGAAGGCAAGTACCAGCGCATGCTGGTACGCGGCACCTGGGAATACAGCGAACGTACCCATGCCGGTGGCCTGGCCGCGATCATCATCGCGGTGACCCCGGAGGACAAGGTGCTGTTCGTCGAACAGTTCCGCGTGCCGCTGCAGGCCCCCACCATCGAGATGCCGGCCGGCCTGGTCGGCGACATCCACGCCGGCGAATCGATCGAAGTCTCGGCCGTGCGCGAGCTGGAAGAAGAAACCGGCTGGACCGCCGATCACGCCGAAGTGCTGATGATCGGCCCGACGTCCTCCGGCGCCAGCAGCGAGAAGATCGCCTTCGTACGCGCCACCGGCCTGCGCCGGATCGGCGAAGGTGGCGGCGATGACAGCGAAGACATCACCGTGCACGAGATTCCGCGCGCGCAGGCGGCGGCCTGGCTGGTGCAGAAGATGGGCGAAGGCTATGAGCTGGATGCCAAGCTTTGGGCGGGCCTGTGGATGATCGAGCACCACCTGGACGGGCGCCCGCGTGGCTGACGCCGATCTGCACGTACTGCCGGCGCTGCTGGGCGCCGACGACCCGGCGATCTATACCCTCCACCGGCCGCAGGGCGCCTCGCCTTACCTGCTGCTGGCCGATCACGCCGGCCAGCAGGTGCCACGCGCGCTGACCGGGCTCGGCCTGGCCCAGGCCGAGCTGGACCGCCATATCGGCTGGGACATCGGCATCGCCGGCACCACCCGCGCACTGGCCGAACGGCTGGATGCATGGGCGATCGAACAGACCTATTCGCGGCTGCTGATCGACTGCAACCGCCCACTGGCCTCGCCGACGCTGATTCCGGAAGTGAGCGACCACACCGTGGTCCCGGGCAATGCCAGGCTGTCGGCTGCACAGCGGCAGCAGCGCATCGATGCGATCCACGCGCCCTACCATGCGCGCATCGACGCGGAACTGGATGCACGCCGCGATGCCGGCCGCCCCACCCTGCTGGTGATGATGCACAGCTTCACGCCAGTGATGAACGGCACGCAGCGGCCGTGGCACGCCGGCGTGCTGTACCACCAGGACACGCGCTTTGCGCATGCACTGCTGCAGGCACTGCGCGATGAAGGCGACCTGGTGGTGGGTGACAACGAACCGTATTCGGTCAGCAGCACCAGCGACTACGCGGTACCGGTGCACGGCGAAGGGCGCGGCCTGGTGCACGTGGAACTGGAGATCCGCCAGGACCTGATCGCCGATGCCGCCGGGCAGCAGGCGTGGGCGGAGCGGCTGGCGCGGATCTTCAGCGCCTTGCAGCCACAGTTGCTGGCGTTCGGTTGAACGCTCTTGGACCCATCCCGTATCGGTAGTGCCGGCCGCTGGCCGGCAACCTCAATGATCCAACCACCCCGAGGTTGCCGGCCAGCGGCCGGCACCACCGCAGGCGTGGCACATCCACCTACGGCAGCGCCTTCAATCATGCCTCGTTGACCGGGCAGACGGCAGCAGCCGATTCGACCGGCGCCGGGCGCAGGCCCAGCGCGATCACCACGCCGAGCGCGGCGAACAGCGCGGCGCCGTACTGCGCATTGACCATGCCCTGCAGCGCATCAGGGCTGGTTGCCTCCTGCGTGCCGCGCGCGGCGTTGGCCACCATCACCAGTACCGCCAGTCCCAACGCGCCGCCGATCTGCTGTGCGGTGGCGGCCATGCCGGACGCCACACCCTGCTGCGGCCCCGGCACGCCCTGCCCGGCCACGATCCACATCGCCGTCCAGCTCATGCCCTGGCCCACGCTGAGCACCACGATGCCCGGCAGCAGCGGCCAGTAACCGGCGCCATGCGGCATCGCCAGCGCCACCGCAGTGATGCCGATGGCACCGGCCGCGAAGCCCCAGGCCAGCACCTGCCGTGGCGAACGGCGCCGCAGCATGCGTTCGGCAATGCGGATGCCGAAGGTGCACACCACGGTCGGCAGCAGGAAGGCCATGCCGGCCTGCAGCGGGCTCCAGCCGTAACCATCCTGGAAGTAGAGCGCCAGGAAGTAGTACTGCACGCCATAGCTGCTCATGAAGGCGAAGGTCAGGCCGAGTGCCGCGCGCAGGCCGGGCAGGCGCAGCAGCGCAAACTGCATCAGCGGGTCACGGCTGCGCTTTTCGATCTGTACGAACACCGTCAACAGCACGGCTGAAAGCAGCAGGCAGATGAGCGTGGCCCGTGCCGTCCAGCCCCACTCCGGCCCTTGCACCAGGGTGGTGACCAGCAGGCTGCCGCCGGCGGTGACGGTGAGGCAACCGGCCAGATCGAAGGAACGGCCCTGCACACGCGGGCCATCGGCCGGCAACCACGCGCCGGCCGCGACTGCACAGGCGGTGGCCAGCGGAACGATCACCGCCAGCACCGCCGGCCAGCCGAACGCCTGGGTCAGCACGCCACCGAGCAGCGTGCCCAGCGCCAGGCCGACCGCACTGGCCATGCTCCAGATCGCCAGTGCGCGGTTGCGCACCGGGCCTTCCGCATACAACGTGTTGATCAGCGCCAGCGTGGCCGGGAACAGCAACGCGGCACCGATGCCCTGCGCCGCGCGCGCGATGATCAACAGGGTGGCATTCGGCGCCAGCGCGCCGAACAGCGACGCCAGCGCGAACAGCAGCATGCCCAGCCGGTAGAAGCGGCGGCGGCCGATCAGGTCGGCGGCGCGCCCGCCCAGCAGCAGGCTGCCGCCGAACGCCACGGTGTAGGCACTGACTACCCATTGCAGCTGCTGCGCGTTGATCTGCAGCGCGCGGCCCATGTCGTGCAGGGCGACGAAGATGATGGTGGCATCCAGGGCGATGATCAGCTGGGCAGTGGCCAGCAGGGTCAGCGCCCAGCGCGGGTACTTGAGGGGAGGCATCGGCGGTCTGGCGCGGTGGGGGAGCGCAGTCTCATTGATGCGACCGAATCAATAAACCCCCTGCCAGCCATATCTGTCATGATTTTCATCATGAATGGAACTTCGATGGACCTCAATGCAGTGCGCATGCTGGTGCAGGTGGCCGAAGCCCGCAGTTTCACCGTCGCCGCCGGGCAGCTGGGCCTGAGCCAGTCCGGCCTGTCGCGCGCGATCGGCCGGCTGGAGGCCACGCTGGGGGTGAAGCTGCTGCAGCGGAACACCCGCAACGTGGCGCTGACCCCGGATGGCCGCCAGTTCGTCGATCAGGTGGCACCGCTGCTGTGTGGCCTGGAGGATGCCGAACGCCAGTTGGCCGACCGTCCCTGCACGCCCGCTGGCACCCTGAAGATCAGCGCGCCCTCGATGTTCGGGCGCAAGGTGCTGGTACCGCTGCTGGCGCCGTTGCTGCAACAGCACCCGCAACTGCAGGTGGAGGCCGTGCTCAGTGACCGTCTGGTCGATCTGGTCGAGGAAGGTTTCGATGCCGCCCTGCGCACCGGCGTCATCGCCGACCAGCGCATCGTCGCGCGCCCGCTGCGTCCGCTGCGCTGGGTGACGGTGGCCAGCCCCGCGTATCTGGCCCGCTGTGGCGCACCGGACGATGTGGCCGCGCTGCGGGATCACGCGTGCCTGGCGGTGCGCAACCTGCGCAGTGGCCGGCTGGTGGACTGGCAGTTCCTGCAGGAGGGCCAACTGCGCGACTTCACCCCACCGACGCGGATGGTGTTCGACAGTGGCGATCCGCTGGTGGAAGCGGCCATCGCCGGCATCGGCATCGTGCAGGTGATGGATTTCGCGGTGGCCGACGCGCTGGCTGACGGCCGCCTGCAACGCGTGCTGCAGCCGCTTGAAGGCCGCAGCCGCGCGCTGTCGCTGATCTACCCACCGTCGCGCCAGCACTCGCCAAAGCTGCAGGTGCTGGCCGACGCGTTGCTGGCCGGGGATTGGTAAATCCACGCCATGCGTGGATGAAGGTTTCGGCGGGGTCAGAACCCTTGGGTATCCGGTAGCGCCGGCCGCTGGCCGGCGAGCCACATCGGCCGGCGGCGAAACGGACCGGCAAGGCATTGCCGGCCAGCGGCCGGCACTACCGATCAGGCGAAGCCATCGGTGGCGCGCACCAGCGCGTCCACGTTCTCGGCCTCGAACGCCGAATGGCCCGAGGCCGGGGTGATTTCCAGCTTCGCCTTCGGCCACACCTTGGTCAGGTCCCAGGCGTTGGCCAGCGGGCAGACCACGTCGTAGCGGCCGTGCACGATCACGCCCGGGATGTCGGCGATGCGGTGCGCGTCGCGCAGCAGCTGGTCTTCCACCTCGAAGAAGCCACCGTTGACGAAGTAGTGGTTCTCGATGCGGGCGAAGGCCAGGGCGAAGTGCGGGTCTTCGTGGCTGTTGATGAAGTCATCATCGACGTGCAGGAAACTGGTCGCGCCTTCCCACACCGCCCACGCCTTGGCGGCTTCCAGGCGGGTGGTTTCGTCGTCGCTGGTCAGGCGGCGGTGGAAGGCCGAGATCAGGTCATGACGCTCCACCGACGGGATCGGCTTCAGGTAATGCTCCCACGCATCCGGGAACAGGCGGTTGGCGCCTTCCTGGTAGAACCATTCCAGCTCCCAGCGGCGCAGCATGAAGATGCCGCGCAGGACCAGTTCGGTCACGCGCTGCGGATGGGTCTCGGCATAGGCCAGGGCCAGGGTCGAGCCCCAGCTGCCACCGAACACCTGCCAGCGATCGACCTTCAGGTGCTCGCGCAGCTTCTCGATATCGGCGACCAGGTCCCAGGTGGTGTTGTCCACCAGGTCCGCGTGCGGGGTGGATCGACCCGCACCACGCTGGTCGAACAGGATGATGCGGTACTTGGACGGGTCATGGAACTGGCGCATCTTGTCGCTGCAACCACCGCCCGGGCCACCGTGCAGCATCACCACCGGCTTGCCGTCCGGGTTGCCGCACTGTTCGAAATACAGCGTGTGGCGGTCGTCGACCTTCAGGGTGCCGACGTCGTAGGGGGTGATGGCGGGGTACAGCGTACGCATGCTTGCAGCTCCAGGGTGATGCCCTGCCGGGGCAGGAGAACCCCCATTCTAGGCCGGTCGCCGGCCCAGGGTGATGCGGTCGCGCTGCTCCAGGTCCTGCACGGTCTGCACCTCGGCAAAACCGGCGGCGTCGAACAGCGCGCGGATCGCCGCGCCCTGGTCCCATCCGTGCTCGATCAGCAACCAGCCACCGGGCAGCAGATGCGCCTGGCCGCCGTCGATGATGCAGCGGATGTCATCCAGGCCGTCCACACCGGACGCCAGCGCGGAGGCCGGTTCGAAGCGCAAGTCGCCCTGTCGCAGGTGCGGGTCGTCGCTGGCGATGTACGGCGGATTGCTCGCAATCAGGTCGAAGCGCATGCCCTGCAACGGCGCGTACCAATCGTGCCCGCCCTCGGCGAAGCGGACGTTGCGCAGTTCATGGCGCGCGGCATTGCGTGCGGCCACGGCCAGCGCACCCGGGCTGGCATCGGTGGCCAGCACCTGTGCCTGTGGCCGCTCGCTGGCCAGCGCCAAGGCGATCGCGCCGCTGCCGGTGCCCAGGTCAGCCAGCCGCAGCGCACGGTCCTGCGGCAGGCGTTCCAGCGCCAGCTCGACCAGCAGTTCGGTCTCCGGGCGCGGGATCAGCGTGGCCGGATCGACCTCCAGATCCAGCGTCCAGAATCCGCGGCGGCCGGTCAGGTAGGCCACCGGCTCGCCGGCCACGCGGCGGGCCAACAGCGTCTCGAAGGCGGCCTGGTCGGCGGCGGCCAGCGGATCGGTGGCATGCGCGAACAGCCAACTGCGTGGGCGTTCCAGCACATGCAGCAGCAGCAGCTCCGCCTCATGGCGGGCTTCGACGCTGCCGAGGCGGACACTGGCCTCGGCCACGATCTGGCGCAGGGTGGGTTCGGTTTGGAAAGGCATTCCGCAATTGTAGAGCCGAGCCCACGCTCGGCTGCTTCTGGAACAGCCGAGCATGGGCTCGGCTCTACAAAATCGGAATCCGTTCAGTTTCCCCCGGACGGGATAAGGAGGGGCTATCGGCCCCAGGCAGCGGTCCGGCGAGATTTTCCTTGTCACACAGTCAGTTGCAGGATGAAAGCGGCCGGGTTCAGTGCCTGCTCAGTGCATTTTGATAGACTCCATCTATCAAATAGATGCAATCAATGCATTGTTCTTATCGCCAGCGAATGGGTAACCTAGCTCCTGTCGATTCACCCACTCCCCTTCACCAAGAGGAAAAATGATGTCCCTCATCAACACCCAGATCCAGCCGTTCGAAGCCAACGCTTACCACAACGGCGAGTTCATCAAGGTTTCCGACGCCAGCCTGAAGGGCCAGTGGTCCGTCCTGATCTTCATGCCGGCCGCCTTCACCTTCAACTGCCCGACCGAGATCGAGGACGCAGCTGACCACTACGCCGAGTTCAAGAAGGCCGGCGCCGAGGTCTACATCGTCACCACCGATACCCACTTCTCGCACAAGGTGTGGCACGAGACCTCGCCGGCCGTCGGCAAGGCCCAGTTCCCGCTGGTCGGCGACCCGACCCACCAGCTGACCAACGCTTTCGGCGTGCACATTCCGGAAGAAGGCCTGGCCCTGCGCGGCACCTTCATCATCAACCCGGAAGGCGTGATCAAGACCCTGGAGATCCACTCCAACGAGATCGCCCGTGACGTGTCCGAGACCCTGCGCAAGCTGAAGGCTGCCCAGTTCACCGCCGCCAACCCGAACCAGGTCTGCCCGGCCAAGTGGAAGGAAGGCGAGAAGACCCTGACCCCGTCGCTGGACCTGGTCGGCAAGATCTAAGGCAGTACCGGCCTGCCGTGGCCCCACGCCGCGGCGCGCCCTTCATCCCCGTGCCGGTCCCCCCGCCGGCGTGGGGGTGAACCCAAGACAGCCAACGCTCGCCCGCCTTGGCCAGCCAGCCCCTTCCACGGTCGCTGTCTTGGGTTCACCCCTACCCCCAGCTGGTCCGCTACCTTGTACAGCGGTGCCACGCCCTCTGTTTGCCTGAAGCCAGGAGAAGACCGATGTTGGACGCCAACCTGCAGTCGCAGCTGAAGACCTATCTGGAGCGCGTGACCCGCCCGATCCAGATCACCGCGCACGCCGACGACGGCGCCAAGTCGCAGGAAATGCTGGAACTGCTGCAGACCCTGGACAGCCTGTCGGACAAGATCTCGCTGCAGGTGCTGCGCGATGGCCAGGGCCGCGTGCCGTCCTTCGACCTGGGCACCCCGGGCCAGGACATCCACCTGACCTTCGCCGGCCTGCCGATGGGCCACGAGTTCACCTCGCTGGTGCTGGCGCTGCTGCAGGTCGGCGGGCACCCGTCCAAGGCCACCGCCGAGCTGATCGAGCAGGTGCAGAACCTGGAAGGCGACTACCGGTTCGAGACCTACTTCTCGCTGTCCTGCCAGAACTGCCCGGACGTGGTGCAGGCGCTGAACCTGGCCGCGGTGCTCAACCCGCGCATCCAGCACGTGGCCATCGATGGCGCCCTGTTCCAGGACGAAGTCGAGAAGCGCGAGATCATGTCGGTGCCGACCGTGTACCTCAACGGTGAAATCTTCGACCAGGGCCGCATGACCCTCGAGCAGATCGTGGCCAAGCTGGACACCAACGCCGGCAAGCGCGATGCGGAGAAGATCGCCGCCAAGGACGCCTTCGACGTGCTGGTGGTGGGCGGTGGCCCGGCCGGCGCTGCAGCGGCGATCTATGCCGCACGCAAGGGCATCCGTACCGGCATCGCCGCCGAGCGTTTCGGTGGCCAGGTGCTGGACACCATGGCGATCGAGAACTTCATTTCGGTGAAGGAGACCGAGGGCCCCAAGCTGGCCACGGCGCTGGAGCAGCACGTGCGCGAGTACGAGGTGGACATCATGAACCTGCAGCGCGCCAGTGCGCTGGTGCCGGCCGGCGAAGACGGCCTGGTGCAGGTGCAGCTGGAAAACGGCGCGGTACTGAAGTCGCGTTCGGTGATCCTGTCCACCGGCGCGCGCTGGCGGCAGATGAACGTGCCGGGCGAAGACCAGTACCGCAACAAGGGCGTGGCGTACTGCCCGCACTGCGATGGCCCGCTGTTCAAGGGCAAGCGCGTGGCGGTGATCGGCGGCGGCAACTCCGGCGTGGAAGCGGCCATCGACCTGGCCGGCATCGTGTCGCATGTAACCCTGCTGGAGTTCGATTCCAGCCTGCGCGCCGATGAAGTGCTGCAGAAGAAGCTGCGCAGCCTGGGCAACGTGACCGTGCTGACCAGCGCGCAGACCACCGAAGTGCTGGGCGACGGCAGCCGCGTCACCGGCCTGGTCTACAAGGACCGCGTCGGCGGCGATGCCCACCGCGTCGAGCTGGAAGGCATCTTCGTGCAGATCGGCCTGCTGCCCAACACCGAGTGGCTGAAGGATGTGGTGGCGCTGTCGCCGCGCGGCGAGATCGTCATCGACGACCGCGGCCAGACCAACCTGCCGGGCGTGTTCGCCGCTGGCGATTGCACGACGGTGCCCTACAAGCAGATCATCATTGCCATGGGCGCCGGCTCGACCGCCGCACTGAGTGCGTTCGACCACCTGATCCGCTCGTCGGTGAGCAACAGCAGCGGTGCCGTTGCTGAAGCAGCCTGATCCACCGTTCCCAGATCACCGGGAACATTGTCTGCCTGTCGGGTAACCACGCCGTCAGCCGGTCCGTTACCCCTGGGGTGTAAGGATGAACCTACGTGATCTGAAGTACCTGGTAGCCCTGGCCGACCACAAGCATTTCGGCCGGGCTGCCGCCTCCTGCTTCGTCAGCCAGCCCACGCTGTCGACGCAGATCCGCAAGCTGGAAGAAGAGCTGGGCCTGCCGCTGGTGGAACGCGCACCGCGCAAGGTGATGCTGACCCCGGCCGGCCAGGAAGCGGCGGCACGGGCGCGGGTGATCGTGTCCGAAGTGGAACAGCTGAAGGAAGCGGCGCGACGCAGCCGCGATCCGGAAGCCGGCACGGTGCGCCTGGGCATCTTCCCGACCCTCGGCCCGTACCTGCTGCCGCATGTGATCCCGCGCATCCGCGAGCGCTTCCCGGAGCTGGAACTGCTGCTGGTCGAGGAAAAGAGCGACGTGCTGCTGGACCGCCTGCGCGAAGGCAAGCTCGACGCCGCACTGCTGGCCCTGCCGGTGATCGACGACCAGCTGCATGCCGAATTCCTGTTCGAGGAACCGTTCCTGCTGGCCGTGTCCGGGCGCCACCCGCTGGCCCGCCGCGAACACCTGGACGTGCAGGAACTGGCCACGCAGAAGCTGCTGCTGCTGGAAGACGGGCATTGCCTGCGCGACCAGGCGCTGGAAGTCTGCCGCCTGTTCGGCGCCAACGAGAAGTCCGAATTCCGCGCCACCAGCCTGGAAACCCTGCGGCAGATGGTCGCCGCCGACGTCGGCATCACCCTGCTGCCGAGCCTGTCGGTGCAGCCGCCGGTGCCGCGCTCGAACAACATCCGGCTGCTCGATTTCACCGGCGAAGGCCGTCCCAGCCGCCGCATCGCCATGATCTGGCGCCGCAGCTCGGCCATGAACGACTTCCTGATGGAGCTGGCCGACCAGTTCAAGCGCCTGCCGCAGGCACTGTTCACGCTGGAGGCGCTCGATGCCGGCAGCGATGCACCGGCCCTGCCCGGCCCCGCGCTGAACGGCTGAGCCCCCGCAGCACCGGCCCGGAATCGGCAGGAGTCGATTCCGGCCGCATTTGTCCCCACAATACAGACAGGCGGCGCCAGCAGGTGCCGCCTTTTGCATGGCTTTCAACCAAGGAGCTTCACCATGAACACCGCCAGCGGCCTGCCGCCGTCGATCACCGTTTCTACCTTCGACATGGACCGCCTGGACGCCATGCTCGAATCCCCTGCGCTGAGCCAGACGCCTGCCGCGCTCGCGCTTGCTGAAGAACTCAACCGGGCCACCGTGCTGGCACCGGACCAGATTCCCGAAGGCATCGTCATGATGCATTCGCGCGTGGAGTGCGAAGATGAAGTGTCGGGCGAAAAGCACGTCCTGACCCTGGTCTTCCCCCGCGAAGCCAATGTCGATGAAGGCAAGGTCTCCGTGCTGGCCCCGGTCGGCAGTGCCCTGCTCGGCCTGGCCATCGGCCAGAGCATCGACTGGAACGCGCCCGGCGGCCGCAAGCTGCGCCTGCGCGTGACTGCGGTCCACAACGACCGCCCCTGATTACCGCTGCGCACCGCGCGCGATTCGATCCCCCTGCACCAGGAGCCGTAATGAGTACCCCGTCCAAACTGTCCCAGCTGCGCGAACTGTCCGTGGTCGTTGCCGATACCGGTGACTACGAGGCGATCAAGCGCCTGCAGCCGGTGGACTGCACCACCAACCCGACCCTGGTGAAGAAGGCGCTGGACCTGCCGGTCTACGCCGAACTGATCGAACGCGAACTGGCCTGGGGCCGCCAGCAGGCCGGCGACCGCGAAGCCGTGGTGCACGCCGTGGCCGACCGCCTGACCATCGGCGTCGGCGCGCTGCTGAGCACGCTGGTGCCGGGCCGCGTGTCCACCGAAGTGGACGCCGACCAGGCCCACGACACCGCCGCCACCGTGGCCAAGGCCCGCCAGTTCATCCAGATGTACGCCGATGCCGGGGTGCCGCGCGAGAAGATCCTGATCAAGATCGCCGCGACCTGGGAAGGCGTGGAAGCCGCGCGCATCCTGCAGGCCGAAGGCATCGACTGCAACCTGACCCTGATCTTCAACCCGACCCAGGCGCTGGCCTGCAGCGAGGCCGGCGCGTTCCTGATCTCCCCGTTCGTCGGCCGCATCCTGGACTGGTACGTGGCCAACGGCCAGACCCCGGCCAGCATCGACGAAGACCCGGGCGTGAAGTTCGTGCGCGGCGTCTATGCCGAATTCAAGCGCCGCGGTTCGAAGACGGTGGTGATGGGCGCCTCGTTCCGTTCGACCGCACAGATCGAAGCGCTGGCCGGCTGCGACCGCCTGACCATTTCGCCGGACCTGCTGGAGAAGCTGGACGCCGACCACGGCGCGCTGCCGCGCAAGCTGGTGGCCGGTGCCGCTGATGGCGCGGCGGTGCCCCCGATCGATGCGGCGACGTTCGCAGCAGACCTGGCGGCCGATCCGATGGCGACCGAGAAGCTGGCGACCGGTATCGATGCGTTTGCCAAGGATCTGGAAGCGCTGCGCGAGCGGATCCGCGCGGCACTGTGAGGATTCCGGCCAACGGCTGAGCCCCTCGTGGCAGGTCGGTTGGTCGCAAAGAGCAAAAAGCCGCGCTGGGTCGGGCGGGTTGGGTTCGCGGGAGACGCCGTGAATCCATCCCTGGAGGCTTGGCCGCCGCATCCATGCGGCGGACACTCCCGCGAACCCAACCCGCCCGCCCTCTGACAGTTTCCGGTGGCCACCCGCCACGGAAGAAAGAAAGAAGAGCAACAGCGGGTCGCGCGCTTCGCTTGCTCGGAGCCGAGCATGGCTCGGCTCTACAAGGGCAATGCAGAACCAAATAAAAAGGACGCGGCGAACGCCGCGTCCTTTTTGTTTTCCATCAGTTCGTCAGTAACCCAATGCTCTTTCCCACCGTCACCGGGAAACTGTCGGGGGTGGGGCGGTGTGGGTTGGCAGGACCG
This sequence comes from Stenotrophomonas muris, assembly GCF_052751275.1. NCBI lineage: Bacteria > Pseudomonadati > Pseudomonadota > Gammaproteobacteria > Lysobacterales > Lysobacteraceae > Stenotrophomonas > Stenotrophomonas muris. The sequence continues at coordinate 2,950,685 of NZ_CP199879.1, forward strand.
TTGGCGCCATGGGCCCGAGGCATGCCTCGGTCGGGTTGGGCAGGACGCCCAACCCCGGTCTTGCCGTGTGCGCAGGACAGCGCACACGAGCAAGGCGCCATCGAGCCCCCAGGGACGGGTTCACGGCGTGTCCTGCCAACCCACACCGCCCCACCCAACAAGCAGCAACCCAGAGCCGCTTTGGCTTTGGCTTTGGCTTTGGCTTTGGCTTTCAGCCGTTGACGTTGCCCGCCGCAGGCGGACCACCGCGCGTCAGCGCGGCGCCTCCACATCCAACCCGATCGGGCAGCTCACGCCGGTGCCGCCGATGCCGCAGTAGCCGTTCGGATTCTTCGCCAGGTACTGCTGGTGATAGTCCTCGGCGTAGTAGTACGCCGGTGCCGGGTACACGATCTCGGTGGTGATCGGGCCGTAGCCGGCCGCATCCAGCTGGGCCTGGTAGGCCTCGCGGCTGGCCAGCGCGGCAGCGTACTGTGCCTCGTCGGTGGCGTGGATCGCCGAACGGTACTGGGTGCCGGTGTCGTTGCCCTGGCGCATGCCCTGGGTCGGGTCGTGGCTTTCCCAGAACAGCTGCAGCAGCCGTTCCAGGCTCACCACCGCCGGGTCGAACACCACCTGCACCACTTCGGTGTGCCCGGTCAGGCCCGAGCACACTTCTTCATAGGTCGGGTTCGGGGTGATACCGCCGGCGTAGCCGACCGAGGTGCTGTACACGCCCGGCTCGGTCCAGAACTTGCGCTCGGCGCCCCAGAAACAGCCCAGCGCGAAGCGGATCTGCTGCAGGCCGGCGAAACGGTCCTTCAGCGGATGGCTGTTCACGAAGTGCTGGTTGCTGTGCAGCGGCAATGGCTGCTCGCGCCCCGGCAATGCCTCTTCCGGGCGCGGCAGGCGCTGCTTGAAGGCCCCGATGCCGAGGATGCCCTGGCCAATTCCCAACATGATGCGCTCCTACGCCGGCAGTCCGGCCATATCGTCTGCATCGGAAATGGGGTCGGCGGCGGCCTGGCCCAAGTCCAGCGCCGCGATGATGTCCTCCGCCTGCGGCCGCGCCGCGTCGGGGATGCCGACCCGCAACACACCGAACAACGGCAGCTCGCCCATGCCCCCCAGCAGCTGCTCGCCGAACACGAAGGCGGGGATGCCGGCGTTCTCCAGCGCGTGCTTGACCAGATGGGCGTCGAACAGGTTGTCGGCCTTGTACACGATGTGCATGCGGCGGCTCCTCGGGGCAGGGCTCCAGCATACGCCCGGGGGCTGAATGGTGCCGGGGGCGGGATCGGAGAGTTGCCGGCCAGCGGCCGGCACTACCAGAGGGCGGGGCCGGCATCCCCACACCCCACCGGGCAGCCCTGCCCCGTACGCGCTAGACTGTTGGTCTTTCTGCCTTTCTTTTCGCCGACTCATGTCCGAGCACACCCCCGCCAGCCCCGAGACCCCCGCCGACAGCCACGAAAAGCGCGATTTCATCCGCCAGATCGTGCGCGAGGACCTGGCCAGCGGAAAGCACCAGGCGATCAAGACCCGCTTCCCGCCGGAGCCGAACGGCTACCTGCACATCGGTCACGCCAAGTCGATCTGCCTGAACTTCGGCATCGCCGGCGAGTTCAGCGGCGTCTGCAACCTGCGCTTCGATGACACCAACCCGGCCAAGGAAGATCCGGAATACGTGGCCGCGATCCAGGACGACGTGCGCTGGCTGGGCTTCGAGTGGAACGAGCTGCGCCACGCCTCGGACTATTTCCAGGCCTATTACCTGGCCGCCGAGAAGCTGATCGAACAGGGCAAGGCCTACGTCTGCGACCTGTCGGCCGAGGAAGTGCGCGCCTACCGCGGCACCCTGACCGAGCCGGGCCGCCCGTCGCCATGGCGCGACCGCAGCGTCGAGGAAAACCTCGACCTGTTCCGCCGCATGCGCGCCGGTGAATTCCCGGATGGTGCGCGCACCCTGCGCGCCAGGATCGACATGGCCAGCGGCAACATCAACCTGCGCGATCCGGCGCTGTACCGCATCAAGCACGTCGAGCACCAGAACACCGGCAATGCGTGGCCGATCTACCCGATGTACGACTTCGCCCACGCGCTGGGTGATTCGATCGAAGGCATCACCCACTCGCTGTGCACGCTGGAATTCGAAGACCACCGCCCGCTGTACGACTGGTGCGTGGACAACGTCGACTTCGCCCATGACGACGCGCTGACCCAGCCGCTGGTCGATGCCGGCCTGCCGCGCGAAGCGGCCAAGCCGCGCCAGATCGAGTTCTCGCGCCTGAACATCAACTACACGGTGATGAGCAAGCGCAAGCTGATGGCGCTGGTCACCGAACAGCTGGTGGACGGCTGGGAAGACCCGCGCATGCCGACCCTGCAGGGCCTGCGTCGCCGTGGTTACACCCCGGCCGCGATGCGCCTGTTCGCCGAGCGCGTGGGCATCAGCAAGCAGAATTCGCTGATCGACTTCAGCGTGCTGGAAGGCGCGCTGCGCGAGGACCTGGACAGTGCCGCACCGCGCCGCATGGCAGTGGTCGATCCGGTCAAGCTGGTGCTGACCAACTTGCCGGAAGGCCACGAAGAGCAGCTGACCTTCAGCAACCACCCGAAGGACGAAAGCTTCGGCAGCCGCGAAGTACCGTTCGCACGCGAAGTGTGGATCGACCGCGAGGACTTCGCCGAAGTGCCGCCGAAGGGCTGGAAGCGCCTGGTCCCGGGGGGCGAAGTGCGCCTGCGCGGCGCCGGCATCATCCGCTGCGACGAAGTGATCAAGGATGCCGACGGCACCATCACCGAGCTGCGTGGCTGGCTGGATCCGGAATCGCGTCCGGGCATGGAAGGCGCCAACCGCAAGGTCAAGGGCACCATCCACTGGGTCAGCGCCGTGCACGGCGTACCGGCCGAGATCCGCCTGTACGACCGCCTGTTCTCGGTGCCGAACCCGGACGACGAATCGGAAGGCAAGACCTACCGCGATTACCTCAACCCGGAATCGCGCCGCACTGTCACCGGCTATGTCGAGCCGGCCGCGGCCAGCGCCGCGCCGGAGCAGTCGTTCCAGTTCGAGCGTACCGGCTACTTCGTGGCCGACCGCCGCGACCATACCGCAGCCACGCCGGTATTCAACCGCAGCGTGACCCTGCGCGATACCTGGTCGGCCTGAGGGCCTGCGCGGGCGCCTGGATGGCGCCCGCACGACCGCGACGATGATCACCGCCCTTTCCGTCCTGCTCTGGTTCATCTCGCAGCATCCGCTGCTGACGTTCTTTGCAGCAATGGTGCTGGCCGGGCTGGTCTCGTGGTGGCGGCGCTTTCCGGGCTACGCCATCGTGGTGTTCCCGCTGGCGATGCTCAACATGTTCCTCGGCCACTTCCTCAACGCCGCCTTCCTCAACGTGGTGGGCGAGCGTGGTGAAGCGGTGATCGTCAAGACCGAGCGGACCAGCTCCACGCTCAACGAGCAGTACATCTGGCGCTACGAAGGGGTGCTGCGTACCGCCGAGGGCCGCGACGTGGACGTGGTGTTCCACACCAACACCGCTTCGCTGTGGCCGCTGGAAAACGCCATCCGTATCCCGGCGCGCGACCAGCCGTTCGTGGTCAAGTACACGCCGGGCTTCCCACGCAACTTCGTCATCCTCACCAACGAGTCACCGCACGGCGTCGCCCAGGCCCGGGCCAGCGCGCGCGAGCGGGTGGAGGTGGCGGCACGCAAGCTGCATTTCAGCCCGGGTAATGCCGGTTTCCGCGCGGACTATCGCCGCGAGCTGGAAACCTGGCTGCGCGACCACGGCAACGATCCGCGGCAGCAATCCGACGCGCAGCGATATCGCGCCGAGCTCGACGCACTCGACCGCTAGCCCCAGGCCCTGCCTGGATGTTCCGCCCCATCCATCCACAGGCCTGACATGACCACGAGCGCCACCGCCCTCCTCCCGCTGCTGCAGCAGGCCCTGCAGGACACCGGCACCGCCAGCCGCATCGACGGCAACGCGCTGCTGCTCGACAGCGGCCTGCGCCTGACCCCGCATGCAATGGCCGCGCAAGCGCGCGACAACGGCGGCTGGCAGACCTCCACCGTCATTGAAAGCCAGCATCCGCAGTTGTTCGCCGATGGCCTGTTCGAGTACCAGCACGCAAATGGTGCCGATGAGCAGGCATCGCTGTTGTCCGGCTTCCAGGCCTGGGCCCGGGTGGACCTGGTGACCCTGCAGACCGCGATCGGCGCCCAAGACGCACAGGGCCTGCCGATGATGGGCCTGACCTATCCGGTCGGCGACGAGGGTGAGGAACATCAGCGCACCGTTGTGCTGGGGCCGTTGGCGCACTACCGTGCACAGGACGTGGATGCCTCCACCTGCAGCGAAGACGATCATGGCTCCTGCCCCTGCTGCCTGTTCACCCGCAGCATGGAGGCCTTCGACGAGCTGCTGAAAGCCCGCCATTTCCTCGCCATCCGCCTGTTCGCCTCGCGCGATGCCGACGGCCTGTGCGAGGCCGATTGCCGGGTCAACGGCCACGACTTCGCCGCCGCCCTGCCCCTGCTGCGCGCCTATGCTGCCAGTTGGCCGCAGGCCGGGCTGGAATTCCGCAAGCAGTACGTGGTGATCCGCACCGGCTCGCCGGGCTGAGCCCGGCCCACGCGCGGTACAGGCCGGTGCGGCTACACTGCGCGCCGGTTTCCCCAAGCAACCGCACTTTTTCCCATCCCACACGAGGCACCCCCGCGATGCTGTACGCGCAAGTCCACCTGACCCTTCCCGCCTGGATCCACGACCAGATCGACCTGGATCGTCGATATCCGGGCGATGAGGCCAAGGTCGCGCTGGCGATCGAGCTGTCGCGGCTGAACGTCGAGCACGCCAGTGGCGGTCCGTTCGGTGCGGTGGTGTTCGGACCGGACGACAAGGTCATCGCCGCCGGCGTGAACCGGGTGATGCCGCACGCGACCTCGCTGGCGCACGCCGAGAACATGGCCTACATGCTGGCCCAGCAGCGCCTGCAGACCCCGCGCCTGAACGCGGTGCTGTCGCCGGTCACCCTGGCCACCAGCTCGCAGCCGTGCTGCCAGTGCTACGGCGCCACCGTGTGGGCCGGCATCGACCGCCTGCTGATCGGTGCCAACTCGGCCGACGTCGAGGAACTGACCCCGTTCGATGAAGGCCCGCTGCCGGCCGACTGGGTGGGTGAACTCAACAAGCGCGGCATCGAAGTGGTGCAAGGCCTGAACCGCGACGCCGCGCGCAGCGTGCTGCGTGCCTATGGGGAAAGCGATGGCGCCCGTTACTGAAACCGGCATCGGCCTGCTGTGCCTGTGCCGGCAGGGCTTCGAGCCCGAGCTGGCCGGCGAGCTGCAGTTCCGCGCCGGTGAAGCCGGTTTCGCCGGCTATGCGCGCACCCAGCGCAATGACGGCTACGTGCTTTTCATGTGCGACGAAGCCGCCGCGCTGGCGCCGCGCCTGCGCTGGCGCGAGCTGATCTTCGCGCGGCAGAAGCTGGTGGTGCTGGCCGAACTGCCGCAGCTGGACCCGGCGGACCGGATCACCCCGATGCTGGAAGTGCTGGCCGATGCGCCGCGCTTCGGCGACCTGTGGGTGGAACACCCCGATTCGGACGCCGGCAAGCCACTGTCCGGTCTGGCCCGTGCCTTCGGCAATGCACTGCGCCCGGCGCTGCGCAAGGCCGGCAAGCTCACTGATAAGCCGAACAACCGCCTGCCGCGCCTGCATGTGGTGTTCGTCGATGGCACCCATGCCTTCGTCTGCGTGGCCGACCCGGCCGACAGCGCACCGTGGGCGCTGGGCATCCCGCGCCTGAAGCTGCTGCCCGAGGCGCCTTCGCGTTCGGCGCTGAAGCTGGACGAGGCGCTGCTGACCCTGCTGACGCCGGAAGAACGCGAGGCGCTGGCCAAGCCCGGCATGCGTGCGGCCGACCTCGGCGCCGCACCCGGCGGCTGGACCTGGGTGCTGACCCGCCAGCACATGCACGTGCTGAGCATCGACAACGGCCCGCTGCGCCAGCACGTGCTGGACACCGGACTGGTCGAGCACCTGCGCGCCGATGGCTTCCACTGGCACCCGGAACAGCCGCTGGACTGGATGGTCTGCGACATGGTCGAGCAGCCGCGCCGCGTGGCCGAACGCATGGCCACCTGGTTCCGCGAGGGCTGGTGCCGGCATGCGATCTTCAATCTGAAACTGCCGATGAAGAAGCGCTGGGACGAAACCCGGCTGTGCCTGGACCTGTTCCAGGACCAGGCCGGCAAGCCGCTGGTGGTCCGCGCCAAGCAGCTCTATCACGATCGTGAAGAGATCACCGTGCTGGCTTCGCCGCTGCGCTGATCCGTCATCGGCGGCACAGGTTGCCGGGAGTACGCTCCCGGTACCCTCTGGCAAGGAGCCTGTCATGAACCTTCCGCGTACTGCGCTGCTGTTGACCATCCTGCTGGCCTCGGTACCGGCCATCGCCCAGCACGGCCCGTCCACGCCGGCGCAGAGCCAGCCGCTGGGCCCCACCGGCGGCGCGATCCGCCAGCAACCGCTGGATGCGGGCCGGGTCAGCGGCAGCGTCGAGATTCCGCAGCCGGCCGGCGAGGCACAGGTGACCGTGCGTTCGCTGGAACCGAGCAGCGTGGTCGGCCAGTACCGCATCCATTTCGCCGCGCTGGATGTGAATGGCGACGGCTTCATCAGCCGCGAGGAAGCACAGGCCAATCCGGCGCTGGCCGACGAATTCAATTCGCTGGACCGCAGGCACCGCGGCAAGCTGGACCGCACCGACCTGGCCGGCTGGCTGGTGGATTGAAAAAGGGGACGGAGGGGATTAAGTCGTATGTGCACAAACGACTTAATCCCCTCCGTCCCCTTTTTGCTTCAGACGCCGGCGGCGCGCTTCCAGAACGCCTGTACCAGCGGCGGCCATTTGCCGACACAGCCCAGCGCGCGGCCACGGGCCAGGGTCAGGTGCATCTCGTCGTTGGAGAACAGGCGGTTGATCGCATCGAAGCTGTAGGCGGCGATCTGGTTGTCGCTGCGCCGTTCGCGTGCCCAGCGCTGCAGGCGCTGCGGCGACAGCCGCGGCTGGCCACGGCGCTCGGCCGACGGCGCCAGCCACTGCTGCAGGGCGGCGACATCGCGCAGGCCCAGGTTCACGCCCTGCCCGGCCAGCGGATGCACCACATGCGCGGCATCACCCAATGCCAGCACGCGGCCGGCCACGTAGTGACGGGCCAGTTGGCGACGCAGCGGGAAGGCCGCACGCGGTGACGCCAGTCGCAGCTCACCCAGCCGTGCGGCGAAGGCGCGGGTCAGTTCCCGGTTGAAGGCGTCCTCGTCCAAGGCCAGCACACGTGCCGCCTCGTCCTCGGGCAGGGTCCAGACGATCGAGCTGCGGCGCTCGGCCACCGGCAGCAACGCCAGCGGCCCGCCCGGCAGGAAACGCTGCCAGGCGGTGGCCTGGTTGGGAAGATCGCTGTCCACGTAGGCCACCACGCCACGCTGGTGGTAGTCATGCTTTTCAACCTCGATCCCGGCCAGTTGGCGCAGGGTCGATTCGGCGCCGTCGGCGGCCACTGCCAACGCCGCTTCCAGGCGACGCCCGTCATCCAGGCGCAGGCGCACGCCCTCCTCGTCCTGCTCCAGCGCGTCCACCCGTGCCGGGCAGTGCAGCTGCACACCCGCCGCCGGCAACGCCGCCCACAGGCGATCCTGCAGCAGGCCGTTCTCGACGATGTAGCCCAGTTCACGACGGCCGAAGCGATCGGCATCGAACAGCAGATCTTCGCCACCGGCCGCATCCCACACCTGCATGCGCCGATAGGGCCAGGCACGGGCCTGCGCGATCGCCGGCCACACACCGAGGCGGTTCAGCAGCTGAACGTTGTCAGCAGCGAAGGCGAACACGCGCAGGTCAGGCTGTGCGGCCTGCCACGGCGCGGGCTCACGACCTTCCACCAGCGCAACCGACAGGCCGGCATCGGCCAGCGCCAGCGCGCACGCGGCACCGACCACGCCACCACCGACGATGGCCACATCAAGGCGCATGCGCCGGCTCATGCGGCTTCTCCGCGGCACAGGCGCGGCACTTCGCCGCGGAAGCCCATCGCGCCACCGACCAGCATCGACTGCACCGAGGCGCGTTGCGCGGCCACCAGGCCGAGGCTGCGCAGCGGCCGCATCAGCGGTGCCGGATTGCTGGTCAGCCGTGCCAGGCCACCCGAGAACGCCACCGTCTGCCGTCGGTCTTCCTGGCGGCGCGCAACATAGGCCTGCAGCAGCACATCGCTGCCGGCATCCTCGTGCGCATCCTCCAGCAGTTCGGCCAGGGTCAGCGCATCGCGCAGGCCCAGGTTGAAGCCCTGCGCACCCAGCGGGTGGATGGTCTGCGCGGCATTGCCCAGCAGCACCGTGCGTTCACCGGCCAATGCGCGCGCCAGCACCTGGATGAGCGGATAAGCGCTGCGTGGACCGGATTCGAGCAGGCGGCCGGCACGCCAGCCGATCGCATCCTGCAGGCGCTGCAGCCAGGCCGCATCGTCCAGCGCCATCACCGCATCGGCCTGGTCCCGCGCCACGCCGTGCACGGTGCCGAAGTGGCGGTCGCCGCGCGGCAGCAGGGCGGTCGGGCCGGTATCGGTGAAGCGCTCCCAGGCCGTGCCATCCGGCGCGCGCTGGCTGCGCACGCGGGCCACGAACAGGGTCTGCTGGAAATCATGCCGGTCGACCTCGATGCCCAGCGCGCCACGCACACCGCTGGTCGTGCCATCGGCACCGACCACCAGCCGTGCCAGCAGTACGCGCTCGCCGGTCTCGTCGGCCACCCGCACCTGGCGGTAGCCGTCGACCACCTCGCCCAGGCCCAGGAACCGCATCGGCCGGTAGCGCCGCAGCTGCGGCAGCTCCTGCAGGCGCGCTTCCAGCGCCTGGCCGAAGTCACGCGCGACAACCACCTGGCCGAACCACGGCCGGTCGTAGTCGGAAGCCTCCAGCTGCACGCGGCCGAAATCGCCGGCGCGGCTGACATGGATGCGGCGGATCGGGCCCGGCGCCATCGCCAGCTTCTGCATGACCCCCAACGCGGTCAGCGCGTTGACGGTCGCCGCGGCGAAACTGAGGTTGCGCTGGTCGAACACCGCCGGCAGCTCGCCGGCCGGGCTGGCTTCGAGCAGGCCCACGTCGCGGCCCAACCGGTCCAGGGCAATGGCCAGGCTGGCACCGACCAGGCCGCCACCGACGATCAGCACGTCATGTCGTTCACTCATGGTGTTCATGATACGCGCTCGCCCCGCCCGGACACCCAACAGCCCCCGACCTGCGCCAACCGGCGCGGCGGGCTAGAATGAAACCTGAATCCGCTCCGGGCCCGCTGCCATGTCCGCCACCGCCAACCGTGCCTTCGTCCTGTCCGTACTCGTGCTGTTGCTGGCGGCGACCCGGGTCAACCACTTCGCGGCGATCCCGGATGCCTCCTGGGCGGTGTTCTTCATCGGCGGCTTCTACCTGGCTGGCTGGACCCGCTGGGCGTTCCCGCTGCTGATGGTGTTCGCGGTGCTGGTGGACTGGATCGTGATCCGCAGCAGCGGCCTGGATTTCTGGCAGCACTACTGCGTGTCGCCGGGTTACTGGCTGCTGCTGCCGGCGTATTTCTCGCTGTGGGCCGGCGGCATGCTGCTGGGCCGCAACTACCAGGGGGCACGCTGGCCAGTACTGGCCAAGGGCGCGCTGCTGCTGGTGGCCTCGGTGGCGGTCTGTCACCTGCTCGCGCAGGGCGGCTTCTACTGGACCAGCCGCAACGTGGCCGAGCCGACGCTGGCCGGCTGGGCACAGAACTACGCACAGTGGTTCGGGCCGTACCTGCGCACCACCGCCATCTACGTGGCGCTGGCCTCCGCCCTGCAGCTGGCCGTGGAGCAGGTACTGAAGCTCCAGCAGGCCCGCCGCGACATCCGGCACTGAGCCGCGCCATGGGTCATCGCCTCTCGCGCATCTATACCCGCACCGGCGACGACGGCAGTACCGGCCTTGGCGACGGCCAGCGCGTGGCCAAGGATGATGCCCGCGTGGCGTCCTACGGCACTGTCGACGAAGCCAATGCCGCACTCGGCCTGCTGCTGGCCACGGCGCTGCCCGAAGACGTGCGCGCGCTGGTGGTGCATCTGCAGCACCAGCTGTTCGACCTGGGCGCCGAACTGTGCATCCCCGGCCACGCCGCGATCCACGCCGCCGATGTGTCGGCACTGGAACAGCAGCTGGATCACTACAACGCCAGCCTGCCGATGTTGAAGGAATTCATCCTGCCAGCCGGTGGCGAGGCCGCCGCACGCTGCCACCTGGCGCGCACCATCGTCCGCCGGGCCGAGCGCGAGACGGTCACCCTGGCCCGCCACGACGCCGTGCGCAGCGAGGCACTGCAGTACCTCAACCGGCTGTCGGACCTGTTGTTCGTGCTGGCCCGGGTGCTGGCCCGTGCCGATGGCCATGGCGAAGCGCTGTGGCAGCCACAGCAGCGCCAGCGCTGAGTCGGCACGATGCTGGTCTTCACCCATCCGTCCTGCCTGCTGCATGACCCCGGCCCTGGCCATCCGGAGTGCCCGCAACGCCTGCAGCATGTGCTCGATGCCCTGCACGCCGCCTTCCCCGGCCAGCTGGACTGGCGCGAGGCGCCGCCGGCCAAGTTCGGCGAACTGACCCGGGTCCACGACAGCGCCCTGCTCGACTTCGTGCTGCAGCCGCAGACCGCGCCGCTGCGACAGCTGGACATGGACACCTGGACCTCGCCCGGCTCGGCCAGTGCCGCCGTGCATGCCGCCGGCGCCGGCGTGGCGGCGGTAGATGCGGTGATGCTGGGCGAGGACCCGCTGGCGTTCTGCGCGGTGCGGCCACCGGGCCACCACGCCACCAGCAGCACTGCGATGGGCTTCTGCCTGCTCAACAACATCGCCATCGCCGCCGCCTACGCCCGTGACCGTCATGGCCTGGAGCGGATCGCGGTGGTCGATTTCGATGTCCACCATGGCAACGGCACCCAGGACATCTTCCAGCACGACGCCCGGGTCTCGTACTACAGCACCCACCAGGCCGGGCTGTTCCCCAACTCCGGCCTGCGCCGCGACCGCGGTGCCGGCAACCTGATGAACATCCTGCTGCCCCCCGGCAGCGGCGGTTTCCGCTTCCGCAATGTGTGGGCCGACGAGATGCTGCCGGCCATCGACGACTTCCGGCCGCAGCTGCTGCTGATTTCGGCCGGCTTCGATGCCCACCTGCGCGATCCGCAGGCCGACCTGATGCTGGAAACCGACGATTTCGCCTGGATCACCCGCGAACTGCATGCGCTGGCGCGCCGCCATGCGGCCGGCCGGGTGGTCTCGATGCTGGAAGGCGGCTATGACCTGCAGGCCCTTGCCGAGTGCAGCGTGGCCCATGTCCGGGCCCTGCTGTCCCCCCCACCGGGGAGCGTCTCCGGATGAACCCGAACCGGCAGGATCCGACGCCCTTCATTGCCCCTATGCAAGGGATGGGGCAAGCTACCGTCCGTTTTCGCCCGAATCCGAACCGCGTGCGCCGAGCCCTCCGCCTGCTTCCCCTGCCTCTGAGCATCGCCATCTGCCTGCCGGCAATGGCCGATGAAAAGCCGCTCAACTGGGGCCTGTGCCCGGCTACCGACGTGATTCCCGCGTTCACCGATGCCCCTGTCCCGGTCCCGGTCCCGGGGCAGGACAAGGCCGCCGCCAGCGCCGCGCGCGAGCAGCAGCCGACCGACATCGAGGGTGACCAGCTGCTGGGCACCACCACCGTGCCGCAGTACGAAGGCAACGTGGCCCTGCGCCGTGGCGACCAGTTCGTCGGCACCGACAAGCTCAGCTTCGATACCGAGACCGGCAACTACATCGCCGACGGCAATGTCCGCTACCAGGACTCCTCGATCCGCATGGTCGCCAAGCGCGCCGAGGGCAACCAGGAAAGCGACACCCACAAGATCACCGACATCAAGTACCAGCTGGTGTCGCGCCGCGGCAACGGCGATGCCGAATCGGTCGACCTGCAGGGCGCGGTCGGCCAGATGCACCGCTCCACCTACACCACCTGCGACCCGTCGCAGCCGGTGTGGAAGCTGTCGGCGCCGCAGATCGAAGTGGACAACGACGAAGGCTTCGGTACCGCCCGCAACGCCGTGCTTCGCATCGGCAAGGTGCCGGTGCTGTGGGCGCCGTACTTCAAGTTCCCGATCGACGACCGCCGCAAGACCGGCCTGCTGTTCCCGCAGCTGGGCATGTCCGGCCGCAACGGTTTCGATTACGCACAGCCGATCTACTTCAACCTGGCGCCGAACTACGACGACACGTTGACCCCGCGCTACATGAGCCGGCGCGGCCTGATGCTCGACAACGAATTCCGCTACCTCTACAACGGCGGCCGCGGCGAACTGCTGACCGCGTTCATGCCCAACGACAAACTGCGCGACCGCGACCGCGGCCGGGTGATGTTCGGCGGCTACCACAACCTCGACGACCACTGGCAGGCCCGCGCCAACCTGGCCTGGGTCAGCGACGAACGCTATGTGGAAGACTTCGCCAACCGCCTGGTGGGGGTCACCGCGTCGAACCTGCAGAGCACCATCGGCCTGTACGGCACTGGCAGGAACTGGACGGCCGGCATCATGGCCGACCGCTGGCAGCTGACCGACTACACCCTCAACGAGGGTGCGCTGGCCTACAACCGCCAGCCGCGCCTGTATCTCAACTGGGACAAGCCGGTCCTGCCGTGGCTGGAAACCGGCATCTACGCCGAAGCCGTGCGTTTCACCCACGACGACATCAACTTCAAGTACGGCGCTGATGCGGGACCGGACCTGCAGTACACCCGCAACGGCAGCCGTCAGACCGACGGCATCGGTGTCAGCGGCGGCTCGCGGCTGGATGTCAAACCCTACGTGTCGTTCCCGATCAGCGGCGCGGCCTGGTATGTCACGCCGACCCTGGCCTACCGCTATACCGGTTACCAGCTGGACCGTGGCCTGGTTGATGGCGTGAACGGCATCCGCGGCCAGATCCTGCGTTCGCAGGGCATCGACCCGAACACCGCCACACCGGAACAGCTGCGCGGCAACACCTCGCCCAGCCGCAGCCTGCCGATCGGCAGCATCGACGCCGGCCTGTTCTTCGATCGCGAGACCCGCATCGGTGGCAAGTCCTTCCTGCAGACCCTGGAACCGCGCCTGTTCTACCTGCGCACGCCCTACCGCGATCAGGACGAGCTGCCGATCTTCGACACCCGCGACTTCACCTTCAGCTGGGGCCAGCTGTTCCGCGATTCTCGCTATACCGGCGCCGATCGCCAGAACGACGCCAACCAGCTGACCATGGCGCTGAGCACCCGCTTCATCGACCAGACCACCGGCAAGGAACGCTTCTCGGCCTCCATCGGCCAGATCCAGTACTTCGACGAATCGCGGGTGACCGTCACCCCGGGTGGCGCGCCGGTGGAGAAGGGCAAGTCGGCGTGGATCGCTGACGGCAACTACATGATCAACGACCGCTGGACCCTGGGTGCCACCTACCAGTGGGACCCCAAGTACAAGCGCGAGGATCTGGCCAGCGTCCGCGCCCGCTACCTGATGCCCAACGATGGCGTGATCAACCTCAGCTACCGTTACCGCATCAACTCCGGCGCCCCGGCCACCGCCAACAAGCATGACCGCACGCTGCTGGAACAGGCCGACCTGTCGTTCCTGTACCCGCTGAATGCGCGCTGGAGCCTGGTCGGCCGCTACTACTACTCGCTGCAGGACAAGGAACCGCTGGAGATCATCGCCGGCGTCCAGTGGGACAGCTGCTGCCTGGCCGTGCGTGCGGTCGCCCGCCGCTACGTCCGCAACCGCGAAGGCGAGATGAACAACGCCATCCAGCTGGAGTTCGTGCTCAAGGGCCTGAGCTCCCTGGGCCAGGACACGGACCGTACCCTGCGCCGTGCTATCCTCGGCTACAACCGCGACGACCTCTATCTCGTGCCGCCGAGCAACACCGGGGCGACCCGGGATGACTACGATCCGAACCTGATCCCATGACCAAGCGCTTCCCCGTTCTTCTCGCCTCGCTGCTGGCGGTGTCCAGCGTGTCCGCCCCCCTGCAGGTGCTTGCCCAGGAGGCGCAGCCGCTTGACCGCATCGCCGCCGTCGTCGATGAGGACGTGATCCTGCAGAGCGAGCTCCAGCGTGCGATCGCCAACATCAAGGCGCAGTACGCCGGCCGTGAAAACCAGCTGCCGCCGGAAGACGTGCTCAGCCGCCAGGTGCTCGAGCGCCTGGTGCTGGTCAAGCTGCAGGTGGCCCGCGCCCAGGGCAGCGGCATCCGGGTCAGCGACCAGGAGCTGAACCAGGCGATGAACTCCATCGCCCAGCAGAATGGGTCCAACCTGGACGCCCTGCGCCAGCGCCTGGCCCATGACGGCATCGACTTCAACGATTTCCGCGCTTCGGTGCGTGATGAGATCACCGTGCAGCGCCTGCGCCAGAGCTTCGCGCAGAGCCGCATCAGCGTCAGCGAGGGTGAAGTCGACGCCGCGCTGAAGCAGCAGGCCACGGTGGGCAACCAGTACCACCTGGCGCACATCCTGATCGCCCTGCCCGACGGCGCCAACGCTGACCAGATCGCCACCGGCCAGAAGAAGGCCGATGGTGTGAAGACCCTGCTGGACAAGGGCGAGCTGGACTTCAACGCAGCGGCCGTGCGCTATTCGGACAGCCCGAATGCACTGGAAGGCGGCGACCTGGGCTGGCGCAGCCTGGATGAAATCCCGCAGGCCTTTGCCCAGATGATGGAAAAGATGAAGCCCGGCGAAGTGGTCGGCCCGATCCGTGGCCCGAGCGGCTTCCAGCTGCTGAAGCTGGTGGAAGTGCGTGACGCCAGCTCCGCCGCCGCCGGTGAGCATACGGTCACCGAATTCCACGGCCGCCATATCCTGGTGCGCGTGGACGACCACCAGACCGACGCCGCCGCCAAGGCCAAGATCGACACCCTGCGTGCCCGCATCGCCGGTGGTGCCGAGTTCCAGACCGTTGCCAAGGAGTCCTCCGAGGACAACAACAGCAAGGGCCAGGGCGGTGACCTGGGCTGGTTCCCGGCCGACGCGTTCGGTCCGGCCTTCGGCCAGCAGGTGGAAGGTCTCCAGGACGGTGGCGTCAGCCAGCCGTTCCGTACCGATGCCGGTTGGCACATCGTGCAGCGCGTGGCGACCCGCCAGACCGACGTGACCACCGACAACCAGCGTGCCCAGGTCCGCGAGACCATCGGCCGCCGCAAGCTGGAAGACGAGTACAACCGCTTCCTGCAGGAACTGCGTGGCGAAGCCTACGTCAGCTTCCGCAGCGGCGACCGCGCGGAAAACACCGCCACCCCGCCGCAGTCCTGACCGATGCGCCCCGAGCTCGCTCTGGTACCGGGCGAGCCCGCCGGGATCGGCCCGGAGCTATGTGTCCGCCTCGTCCAGCAGCCGCGTGAAGATTGCCGGCTACTGGCCTTCGCCGATCCGGACACCCTGCACGCGGCCGCGGCCGCGCTGAACCTGCCCCTGCAGCTGCTGCCCGAGGACGCCGAAGCACGCGCCCCCGGCGATCTGCGCCTGCGCGCTGTCCGCAACGCTGCGCCCAGCCGCTTCGGCCAGGCCGATCCGGCCAATGCCGGCGCGGTCATCGGCGCCCTGCTCGGCGCCGGCCAGGCCTGCCTGTCCGGCGAACTGCACGGTGTTGTGACCGGCCCGGTGCACAAGGCGGTCATCAATGAAGGCGGCATCGCCTACAGCGGCACCACTGAACTGCTGGCCGACCAGGCCGGGGTAAAGGTGGTGATGATGCTGGCCAACCACATCGTGCGCGTGGCCCTGGCCACCACCCACCTGCCGCTGCGCGAGGTGGCCGATGCGATCACCGCGCCCGGCCTGGAGCACGCGCTGCGCACGGTGCACGCCGCACTGCGCCGTGAGTTCGGCCTGCCTGCGCCGCGCATCGCCGTGCTCGGCCTGAACCCGCACGCCGGCGAAGATGGCCACCTGGGCCGCGAAGAACTGGATCTGGTCATCCCGCTGCTGCAGCGCCTGCGCGCGGAGGGCATGGACCTGGTCGGGCCGCTGCCGGCCGATACCGCCTTCCTGCCCGCCAAGCTGGCCGGCTTCGACACCGTGCTGGCGATGTACCACGACCAGGGCCTGCCGGTACTGAAATATTCCGGCTTCGAACAGGCGGTGAACCTGACCCTGGGCCTGCCCTATCCGCGCGTGGCGGTGGACCATGGCACCGCGCTGGAGCTGGCCGGCCGCGGCATCGCCGATCCCTCCAGCCTGCAGGCGGCAACGACGCTGTGTGCGCAGCTTGCGCGGCAACGTACACTGGGCGCATGAATTCCCCGCATTCCCCCTCCGGCCCGGTGTTCACCGCACCGGCCAAGAAGCAGCTTGGCCAGCATTTCCTGGCCGACCGCCACTACATCGACAAGATCGTGATGGCGGTCAACCCGAAAGACGGCGACCGCCTGGTCGAGATCGGCCCTGGCCAGGGCGCGATCACCCTGCCGCTGCTGCGCGCGCACCCCACGCTGACGGTGATCGAGTTCGACCGCGATCTGATCGCGCCGCTGACCGCCGCCGCCGAGCCGCTGGGCGAGCTGACCATCGTTCATCGCGACGTGCTGCGCGTGGACTTCACCGAACTGGCCGCCGGCCAGCCGATCCGCCTGGTCGGCAACCTGCCCTACAACATCTCCTCGCCGATCCTGTTCCATGCGCTGGAGCATGCCGCGGTCATCCGCGACATGCACTTCATGCTGCAGAAGGAAGTGGTCGACCGCATGGCGGCCGGCCCCGGCAGCAAGGTGTATGGCCGCCTCAGCGTGATGCTGCAGGCCTACTGCCAGGTGACCTCGCTGTTCGTGGTGCCGCCGGGCGCGTTCCGGCCGCCGCCGAAGGTCGATTCGGCCGTGGTGCGTCTGGTGCCGCGTGACCCGGCCGCGATCAACATCAACGACCACAAGCGCTTCGCCGAGGTGGTCAAGGCCGCCTTCGGGCAGCGCCGCAAGACCCTGCGCAATGCCCTGAACAACGTGGTGTCCGCCGAGCAGTTCATCGCCGCCGGCGTGCGTCCCGATGCCCGCGCCGAACAGCTGGACGTGGCCGAATTCATCGCTTTGGCCAATGCCTCCTGATTACACTGCCGGTATGGAAGACGCTGACGTTTATGCCATCTCCGTCGAAGTCGCGCCGCGCTTCCTCGACGATCAATCCGCGCCGGAAGACGGTCGCTTTGCGTTCGCCTACACGATCCGCATCCACAACCAGGGGCGGGTCGCGGCACGCCTGGTCGCCCGCCACTGGCGCATCACCGATGCCAATGGTCGTGTCGAGCATGTCGATGGCGACGGGGTGATCGGCGAGCAGCCGCGGCTGCGCCCCGGTGAAGACTTCCGTTACACGTCCGGTGTCATGCTGGGGACCGATCACGGGACCATGCAGGGGCACTACGACATGGTCGCCGACGATGGCACCGAATTTGCCGCGCCGGTCGCACCCTTCGTGCTGGCCGTGCCGCGTACCCTGCACTGACACGGAGGCCGAACGATGAGTGTGTGGGCGATCGGCGACCTGCAGGGCTGCTATGACGTCACCCAGCGATTGCTGGAGAAGATCCGCTTCGACCCGGCGCAGGACACCCTGTGGTTCTGCGGCGACCTGGTCAACCGCGGCGGGCAGTCGCTGGAAACGCTGCGGCTGGTGCACTCGCTGCGCGAGCACAGCGTGGTGGTGCTGGGCAACCATGATCTTTCGCTGCTGGCCGTCGGTTCGCGTACCGAAGAGGAACAGCGCAAGGTCAACCCGGACCTGCTGCGCATCGTGCAGGCCGAGGACCGCGACGAACTGCTGGACTGGCTGCGCCTGCAGAAGCTGGTGCACGTGGACCGCGAGCTGGGCTGGATGATGGTGCACGCCGGCCTGGCGCCGAAGTGGACCACGCAGATGGCCGAGAAGCATGCCGCCGAGGTCGAGGTGCAACTGCATGGCGCCGGCTACCGCAAGCTGTTCCGCAACATGTACGGCGACAAGCCGAGCTGGGCCCCGAACCTGTCCGGTTACGACCGCTCGCGCGCGATCATCAACGTGCTCACCCGCATGCGCTACTGCACCCCGCGGGGGCGCATCGGCATCGAGGACAAGGGCACGCCGGGCACGCAGGAACAGGGGCTGTATCCCTGGTTCGAAGTGCCCGGCCGGGTCGAGCGCGACCTCAAGGTCGTCTGCGGCCACTGGTCGGCGCTGGGCCTGACCATCACCCAGGGCGTGCACGCCATCGACACTGGCGCGGTCTGGGGCGGCAAGCTGACCGCGCTCCAGCTTGATACCGACGAGCTGCGCGTGGTGCAGGTTCCGGGCCGCGACGTACCGGCACCCGTGCCCAACGCCCGCCCGCCGGCGCGACCGGCGCACGAGCGCCCCGGCGCCGCGACGCAGGGCAAGGAACAGGGCGGCAACGCCGCTGCCACCCCGGGCAACCGTGGCCCACGCCGCCGTCGCCGTCGTGGTGGCGGAGGGGGCGGCGCGGGTGGCGGCACCCACAACAGTCCCCCGCCGCAGGCGTGACGCGGCGCGGCTGGGCACCAGGGACGGTGCTGCTGACGCTGGCCCTGGCCAGCGGCTGCCAGCCCGGCTCGCCGCCTGCTCCCACGGCTGCGGATGGTGCTGCACATGCGCCGACGCAGCCGCAGGCCCCTTCGCCGCCACTGGTGGCCGCAGCCCGCGCGCAGGTCGGCGTCACCACCCGTTACGATCCTGCTTACCAGGTACTGGCCTATCCTGGCGGCGACGTGCCACTGGATCGCGGCGTGTGCACGGACGTGGTGGTGCGCGCCCTGCGCGATCTGGGCCTGGACCTGCAGGCACGCGTGCATGAGGACATGCGCGGCAGTTTCAGTGCCTATCCGGCGATCTGGGGCCTGTCACGGCCGGACCGCAACATCGATCATCGTCGTGTACCGAACCTGATGCGCTGGTTCGAGCGCCAGGGCTGGCAGCAACCGATCACAGCCCTCGCCGCCGACTACGCGGCCGGCGACATCGTTGCCTGGAAGCTCAATGGCAACGGCCTGCTGCACGTGGGCATCGTTTCTGACCGGCGCCTGGCCAACGGCACACCGCTGGTGCTGCACAACATCGCGCGCGGCACGCGCGAAGAGAACCTGCTGTTCCAGCACGCGATCATCGGGCATTACCGGATGCCGTAGCGACAGTCCCGGTAGAGTCGACTGTTAGTCGACTATCGCGCGCAGCGCGGGTTTTTCGGGTGACCGCCGAGAGCAGTCGACCAACAGTCGACTCTACCCCGTCGGTGTTTTCGTTGGTATTTCCGCGATCAGCGGCGCACGTAGTGCACGAAGCGGAACGCGTAGGCGTGCCGTTCGTCGGCAGGGTGCGGCTCGCTGCTCACTTCCTGCCAGTCCTGCACGTCCACTTCGGGGAAATGGGTATCGGCGGGGACTTCGGCATCGACCCAGGTCAGGTACAGGTCACTGGCCTGGTCCAGCAACTGGTGGAAGATCTCGCCGCCGCCGATGATGCACAGCTCGCTGGCGCCCTCGCCTTCGGCAATCGCCTTCGCCTCGTCCAGCGACGCCACCGCACGCATGCCCTCGAACGGCACCTGGCCGCTGCGGGTCAGTACGAGGTTGGTCCGCCCCGGCAGCACGCGGCCGATCGACTCGGCCGTCTTGCGCCCCATCAGGATCGGCTTGCCCAGGGTGAGCGCCTTGAAGTGCTTGAAGTCATCCGGCAGATGCCAGGGCATGGCATTGCCCTGGCCGATGCCACGGTTGCGGTCCAGCGCCACGATCATCGACAGCTTCAGGGCGCTCATACCGCCACCGGCGCCTTGATCGCCGGGTGCGGGTCGTAGCCATCGATGCGGATGTCGTCGAACTGGAAGCCGAACAGGTCGGTCACCTCCGGGTTCAACCACAGCTTCGGCAGCGCGCGCGGTTCACGCGACAGCTGCTCGCGGGCCTGCTCGAAATGGTTCGAATACAGGTGCGCGTCACCCAGCGTATGCACGAAGTCGCCCACGCCCAGGCCGGTGGCCTGCGCCACCATGTGGGTCAGCAGCGCGTAGCTGGCGATGTTGAACGGAACGCCAAGGAAGATGTCACCGCTGCGCTGGTACAGCTGGCAGCTGAGCTTGCCGTCCACCACGTAGAACTGGAACAGGTTATGGCATGGCATCAACGCCATCTGCGAAAGCTCGCCCACATTCCAGGCACTGACCACCAGCCGGCGCGAATCGGGGTTGCGCTTGATCTCGTCCACAAGCCACTGCATCTGGTCGATCTGGCGGCCGTCGGCGGTGGCCCAGCTGCGCCACTGCTTGCCGTAGACCGGGCCGAGGTCGCCGTTCTCGTCGGCCCACTCGTCCCAGATGCGCACCTGGTTGTCCTTCAGGTAGCCGATGTTGGTGTCGCCCTTCAGGAACCACAGCAGCTCGTGGATGATCGAGCGCAGGTGCAGTTTCTTGGTGGTGACCAGCGGGAAGCCTTCGTTGAGGTCGAAGCGCATCTGCCAGCCGAACACGCTGCGGGTGCCGGTACCGGTGCGATCACTCTTCTCGGCGCCGTGCTCGAGCACGTGCGCCAGCAGGTCCAGGTAGGGCTTCATGCCTTGCCCTCGGCAGCCACCGGCAACTGCGGCTGCAGTACCGGCGCGCGGCGCGACATCACCAGCAGCACCAGGCCGAAGGCGATCAGCGGCAGGCTGAGGATCTGGCCACGGGTCAGCCAGTCGAAGGCCACGTAGACGCCGTTGTCCGGCATGCGCACGAACTCCACCGCGAAGCGGAACAGGCCGTACATCAACGCGAACAGGCCACCCACCAGGTAGCGGTGGCGCGGCTTGGCCGACACCGCCCACAGCACCACGAACATCACCAGGCCTTCCAGGAACGCTTCATACAGCTGCGACGGATGGCGGGCGTACGGGTTCAATGCGCCGGTGGCGAACTGCGCCTGCAGCGTCGCGTGGTCGAGCTGGTTCAGCGGGGCCGGCAGGCCGGACGGGAACACCACGCCCCAGGTCCCGTCGGTGTACTTGCCCCACAGCTCGGCGCCGATGAAGTTGCCGATGCGGCCGAAGCCCAGGCCCAGTGGCACCAGCGGCGCCATGAAATCCATGGTGTCGAAGAAATGCAGCTTGTGCTTGCGCGACCACCACCAGCAGGCGCCCAGCACGCCCAGCAGGCCACCGTGGAAGCTCATGCCGCCGTCCCACACCTTGAACAGCAGCAGCGGGTTGTGCAGGAAATCGCCCAGCGCGTAGAACAGCATGTAGCCGATGCGCCCGCCCAGCACCACGCCGAGCATGGCATAGAACAGCAGGTCGGAGAAGCCGTTGGCATCGACGCCCGGCAGGCGCCCCGCGGCAATGCGCGTGCGGCCCAGCAGCCACGCCGCGGTGAAGCCGAGCAGGTACATGATGCCGTACCAGTGCACCTTGATCGGCCCCAGCGAAAGGGCGATGGGGTCGATGTCGTGGAAATAGATCATGGAAAACGCCTGGCGGGAGTACGGGTATTTTAGCGTCCCTGCCCCGCCCGGGGCCGGGGCGGGCGGAGGACCACGCCGCAGATCAGGGTTCAGTCCAGGATCTGCGGCGCGTCAGGCAACGCGTCATGCTCGGACCGCGTGGCGGCCGGAAAGTGCCCTTCGATCAGGCTGGAGACCTCGTCGATGGCATCCTGCAATGCCTCGACCGGATGGGCCCCGCGCAGGCCCTCGCGCAGGTGGGTGCAGACCCGCTGCCACTGCGCCGGGCTGACCCGGCCGTGCAGGCCACGGTCGGCAACGATCTCGATCGCGTGATCGGCCAGCAGCAGGTAGATCAGTACGCCGTTGTTGTGGGCGGTATCCCAGGTTCGCAGGCGCGCAAAGGCATGCTCGGCGGCCTGGCGCGGGGTCACCCTGTGCCACAGCGCCCCCAGCGGCAGGTCCGCTTCCACCGCGAACATCACCTGCCCGCCGTGGCGCTGCTCACCGGCCGCGATGGCCTCGGTGATCGCCTGCAATGTGGCCGGCGGGAAGGCACGCCGCACCGAGGGCGAGAATACATGGCGGAACAGACGTTGGATCATCACCAGCCTCCCGAAGCGCCACCGCCACCGGAACGGCCGCCGCCACCGCCCCAGCCACCACCACCACCGAATCCACCGCCCCCGCCGAAACCGCCTCCGCCACCCCAGCCGCCACCGCCCCAACCGCCACCGCCGGCAAAGCGACCCGGGTGGCCGGACAGCATCGCCACGATCAGGCCGACCACGCCGGCCAGGCCACTGGCCAGCAGCGTGGAGGTGAACAGGAATGCTGCCAGCGCCGCACCCGCGCCGCCGAGCAGGCCGCGCAGCGGACGCGGCACGCGCGAGAAGACCCCGCGCAGGATGCTGCCGGCGAACACGCCGATGAACAGCGCCAGGAACCAGGTATCGCCACCACCACCGGGCTCGCGCCCGCGATGACCGCTGACCGGTGCCGGCAGCGGTTCGCCGTCGATCAGCTTGACCAGCACCGCCGTGGCATCGGTGATGCCGCCGGCATAGTCGCCGCTGCGGAAGCGCGGGACCAGGTATTCCTGGATCACCCGGTTGGCGATGGCATCGGGAATGGCGCCTTCAAGGCCGTAGCCCGGCTCGATGCGCACGCGCCGGTCATCCTTGGCCACCACCAGCAGCACGCCGTCATCCACGCCCTTGCGGCCGATCTGCCATTGATCGAAGACCCGCGTGGTGTACTGCGCGATGTCCTCCGGCTGGGTGGTGGGCACCACCAGCACCTGCAGCTGGCTGCCCTTGCGCTGCTGCAGCTCGATCGCCTGCTGCACCAGCGCCTGCTTCTGCGTGGCGTCCAGCGTGCCGGTGGTATCGACCACCGGCGAGTCCAGCGCAGGAATCGGCGCCAGCGGCTGTGCCTGCGTTGCCAACGGCAGCCACAGCAGCAGGGCCAGCAGCGCAGTGGCCAGGCGCATCGGTCAGTGACCCGGCTGCGGCGCCGGCTGCTGCTGCGGCGCGTTGCCGAAATCGACCGCTGGCGCGTTGGAAATCTGCGCTTCGTTGTCCACCGTGAAGTTCGGCTTGGTCTTGTAGCCGAAGATCTTGGCGGTGACCACCTGCGGGAACGAACGGATGTAGGTGTTGTAGTCCTGCACCTGCTGGATGTAGCGGCCGCGCGCAACCGTGATGCGGTTTTCGGTGCCTTCCAGCTGGGCCTGCAGGTCGCGGAAGTTCTGGTCGGACTTCAGCACCGGGTAGTTCTCGGTGACCACCAGCAGCCGCGACAGTGCGCTGCCGAGTTCACCCTGGGCCTGCTGGAACTGCTTGAGCGAGGCTTCGTCGTCGGCGTTGACGTTGATCTGGCCGACGCGCGAACGGGCGTTGGTGACTTCGGTCAGCACGCGCTCTTCCTGGCTGGCAAAGCCCTTCACCGTCTGCACCAGGTTGGGCACCAGATCGGCGCGGCGCTTGTACTGGTTGAGCACTTCGGACCAGCTGGCCTTGACCGCCTCATCCTTCTGCTGGATGGCGTTGTAGCCGCAGCCGGACAGCAGGGAGGCCAGCAGCATCAGGGGCAGGACACGGGTGAACAGGCGCATGGCGGAGGTTCCGGGTGGACTGGGCACCGAGCATGCCACGGTTCGGGTGAAAGACCGGCCATCGGGCGCCGCCCCCTCCGCGGTGGGTGGCAAGGAAGCGTTATCGGGGTCGGCCGGGAGGGTGGGTTGGCTGGGGGGCGCTGCAAGTACGTCCATGTAAGCTCGGTCGCCGCATCCATGCGGCTCACGCCCCCAGCCAACCCACCCTCCCGGCCACGGACAATTTCCTGCGCACCGCGGGAGGATCAAAAGAAAAAATCAAAAGCAAAAGCCGGTTCTTCAGGCATTCGTGTCGACCAAGGTCGACACCTACCAGAGCGGAACGCCGTTACGACAGATCGCGGGAATCTGTCGAAGGCGGGGTGGGTCCGGTTGAGGGGGCGTGAGCCGCGTGGATGCGGCGACCGAGCTTACATGGACGTACTTGCAGCGTCCCCCTCAACCGGACCCACCCGCCAACCCACGGAATGCAGGCTTTTGCCGTTGACGTTGACGTTGATTCGGCGGGTGCAGGGCTGCAAGCCCTGCCGGAATCCAACACCCCTCAGCAGGCCTCAGCCACCGCAGTGCGGGGACGCCCCAGCCACGCCAGCAGCAGGCCCGATGCCGCCAGCAGGCCACCGGCCACCGGAATCGCGGCATAGCCCAGGCCCGAGCTGATCACCGCACCGCCCAGCGCCGCACCCACCGCATTGCCCAGGTTGAACGCACCGACGTTGATCGACGACGCCAGGCCCGGCGCCTCGCTGGCCGCCTGCATCACCCGGATCTGCAGCGGCGGTACGAGGGCGAAGGTCGCCGCGCCGAACAGCAGCACACCGAGGGCGGCGGTGGCGTGGCTCATGAAGGCCAGCGGCAGCACGAACATCAGCACCGCCAGGACGGCCAGCAGGATCCGTGTGGCGCCATCCAGCGACCAGTCGGCCATGCGCCCACCGATGCCGTTGCCGAGGGTGAAGCCGATACCGATCAGCGCCAGCGAGATCGCGATGAAGGTATTGGAGGCGCCGGTCAATTCGGTCAGCACCGGTGCGACGTAGGTATAGAGGGTGAACATGGCACCGGCGCCGAGCACGGTGGTGGCCATCGCCAGCAGCACCGGCGGCTGCAGGATCGCCTTCAGTTCGCGGCGCACGTCCGGGCGCGGCCCCGGTGCAGATGCCGGCAGCGCGAAGCCCAGCGCGGTGATTGCGATCAGGCCCAGCGCCGCAGTACCGGCAAAGGACAGGCGCCAGCCCAGCTGCTGGCCGACCCAGGTCGCCAGCGGCACGCCGCCGATGTTGGCGATGGTCAGGCCCATGAACATGGTGGCCACGGCGGCAGCCTGCTTTTCCTTCGGCACCAGGCTGGCGGCGACCACCGCACCGATGCCGAAGAAGGCGCCGTGGTTGAGGCTGGTGACCAGGCGCGACAGCAGCAGCAGCCCGTAGTTCGGCGCCAGCGCGGACAGCAGGTTGCCGACCACGAAGATGGACATCAGCAGCATCAGCGCGGTGCGCTTGCCGAAACGGCCCATCAGCAGGGTCATCACCGGCGCGCCCAGCATCACGCCCACGGCGTAGGCGGTGATCAGCATGCCGGCGGTGGGGATGCCAACCCCCACGCCGTCGGCGATGACCGGCAACAGGCCCATCGGGGCAAATTCGGTGGTTCCAATGGCGAAGGCGCCAACGGCAAGCGCCAGCAAGGCGGCTCTGGAATTCATGGGGGGTTTCCTGGGGGGCGGGAATCGGGAGTGCGTAGCCTGCGCGCTTTGCTGCGCCGGATTAAGCCTCGGCCCGGGAAAACACTGTTGATCCTGATTCACAAGTGGAGGCCGGAACGCCGCCGCAAGTGCAAAAACCGCAGCGCCGTTCGTTGTAGAGCCGCGCCCACAACGCAGAACCCCCGGCCAGGCCGGGGGTTCTGGGACACACGTGCCAATGGCGCGCTTACCAGTTGCCGGCGCCCGGCACGTTGTGTTCGCGGGCGCGGCGGCGCATCAGCAGGTTCAGCCACTCCACCAGCACCGAGAAGCCCATCGCGGCGTAGATGTAGGGCTTGGGCACGTGCACGTCCAGGCCGTCCAGGATCAGCACCGCACCGATCATCAGGATGAAGGCCAGGGCCAGCATCTTCACGGTCGGGTTGGCGTCGATGAAGCGGCCCAGCGGGTTGGCGGCCAGCAGCATCACCAGCACCGACAGCAGGATGGCCGCCACCATCACCGGGATGTGGTCGGCGATGCCGACGGCGGTGATCACCGAGTCAAGCGAGAACACGATGTCGATCACCGCGATCTGGGCGATCACGTAGCCGAACACGGCCGAGGCCTTGGTGGTGCTGGGGTCTTCGTCCTCGCCACCGCTGATCAGTTCCTTGATCTCCATGCAGCCCTTGATGATCAGGAACAGGCCACCAACGATCAGTACCAGGTCGCGGATGGAAATGCCCATGCCGGCCACGGTGAACAGGTTGGCCGCCATGTGCGCCAGGTAGGCCAGCGAGACCAGCAGGCCGATGCGGGTGATGCAGGCCACCGCGATGCCCAGCTTGCGTGCGAACGGACGACGCTCTTCCGGCAGCTTGCTGACCGCGATGGAAATGAACACCAGGTTGTCGATGCCGAGCACGATTTCCAGCGCGCTGAGCGTGAACAGGGTCACCCAGGCATTGGGGTCGGCGAGGAACTCAAAGGACATGGAAACTCTTCAAGGCAGTGGGGGAATGGGGTTTCAGCCGTAGCTGCCGGCCAGCGCGTGCGGAACCACGACCAGCGCCCAGCACAGCAGCACGTTCATCATCAGCACGAACACCGCTGCCGAGCCCATGTCCTTGGCGCGGCCAGCCAGCTCGTGGATCTCGCTGCCGTAGCGTTCGATCACCGCTTCGATGGCCGAGTTGGCAAGCTCCATCGCCAGCACCAGCAGCATCGAGCCGATCAGCAGCGCGCGTTCGACCGGGGTCTGGCCCAGCCAGATCGCGACCGGAGTCAGCATCACCAGCAGGTATACCTCCAGCCGGAACGAGGACTCGTGCAGCCAGGCGGCGCGCAGGCCCTGCCAGGACCAGCGGGCGGCCTGGAAGATGCGGCGCGGGCCGCGGGGCATGTGGCCGAACTGATCAGCCACGGGTGGAACATCCAGCAACAGGGGCGCGGCGCAGCGACCGCTCAGACGCACGGCAGGAAATCATGGGTGCACAGGAATAGGCAGATGGCCGCCATTTTGCCACAAGGCCGCCAACCGCACCCCGCACCGGCCCGCTGAACGGCCTGCCAGGGGCAAGCACCGGGCTGGGCCGTGCTTCTATGATGGAGCTCCCCTTGCCTGCTGGAGCGCCTGATGTCCCGTCGCCGTACCTGCCTGCTGATGCTGGGCCTGCTGACTGCCGCACCGCTTGCCCAGGCCCTGAGCCCGGCCAGGCCGCCGCAGGTGCCCGAACAGGTCTCCAATGTGGCCTGGGCCGGCGACATGGCCCGCTTCGCCAGCGCCGACCAGGCCAACCCGCCGCCCCGTGGTGGCATCGAGTTCATCGGCAGCTCCTCGATCCGCTTCTGGGAGAGCCTGGCCACCGACTTCCCCGGCCAGCCGGTGTTCAACCGCGGCTTCGGCGGTTCGGAAGTGCGCGACAGCACCTGGTATGCCGGCCAGATCGTGGTGCCGTATGCGCCGTGCAAGGTGTTCTTCTACGCCGGTGACAACGACCTCAACAGCGGCCGCAGCGCCATGCAGGTGCGAGATGACGTGGTCGCCTTCGTGCAGCGCGTGCACCGCGACCTGCCGAAGACCAGGGTCGAGTACCTGTCGATCAAGCCGAGCCCGTCGCGTGCGCACCTGCTGCCGGCGATCAACGAAGCCAACGCGCTGATCAAGGCTGCGCTGGCCAGGCTGCCCAACACCGGCTTCACCGACATCTACACGCCGATGCTCGGCGCCGATGGACAGCCGGACGCGACGCTGTTCCGCGAGGACATGCTGCACATGACCCCGGCCGGCTATGCGATCTGGACCAAGGCGCTGGCGCCGAAGGTCAACTGCAACTGAGGCACTGTGGACGTCGGGCATGGCCCGGCGCTACCGCACCCCATCCACGCATGGCCTGGATCTACCGACATTTCAGCGGGATGGGGTCAGAGCCGGTTGCGCCGCAACGGGATCCGACCCCGGCAGGTCGCCACGTTACCGGAAGACCACCGTGGCTTCGGTGCCCTTGCCCGGCTGGCTGGCCAGGCTGACCTTCCAGCCGAAGCGGTCGCACAGCCGGCGCACGATCGACAGGCCCAGGCCGGTGCCCTGCGGGCGGCTCGGCTCGGCGCGGTAGAAGGGTTCAAACGCGCGCGACAGCGCCTCGGCGGACATGCCGATGCCGGTGTCGCGCACCACCACCCGGTCATTGAGCACGTGCACGTCGATACGCCCTTCGTCGGTGTAGCTGCAGGCGTTGCGCACCAGGTTGCTGACCACCACCTGCAGCACCCGCGGCGGCGCGTGCAGCTGCACCGGGCCTTCGCTGTGCAGGTGCACTGACACCAGACGCGTACCCAGCAGTTCGTTGGCGTTGTCCACCTCGTAGCGGACGATGTCGTTGACGTCGAACAGCTCGATCTGGGGTTCGACGTCGGCCTCGCGGGCCAGGATCAGGAACGCGTCGATCACCGCTTCCATGTCACGGCCGGCGCGCTGGATGCGCTGCAGGCTGCGGCGCAGGCGCGGCTGCAGGGTTTCATCGCCCAGGGCCATGTCGCTGGCCACGCGGATGACGGTCAACGGCGTGCGCAGCTCGTGGCTCGCATCGCGGGTGAAATTGCGCTCGCGCGCCACATGCGCGCTGACCCGGTTGGCCAGCGAATGCAGCGCGGCCGCCAGCTGCCGGGTCTCGCCCTGCATGTCCGCGGGCAGCTTGTTCGGTTCCAGGTCGGCCGCCTCCGGGTGACCCGGGTCCCAGCGCGAGACGCGCCGTGCCAGCCAGTTCACCGGCGACACCAGGCGCTTGGAGGCCCGGTAGGTGACCCAGCTGGCGCCATACACCGCCAACAGGGTCAGCAGCACCGGCACGATGCCGAACCAGAACGCCAGCATCTCCGCACGCGAACGCAGGAACACCAGGTACAGGCGGCCGGCCGGACGCACATCGACCAGTACCAGCTGGTCATCCTTGGGCAGCTCGTGGAAACCGGGTTCCAGGTTGCGCAGGTTGGCCGGCAACGACAGCGCCGACTGCCCGCTTTCCAGCAGGTAGCCGCGGATGTTCTGTGTGTTGGGCGGTGGCTGCACCGGCGAGGCCTCGTGCAGCGTCCAGTAATAGGCCGCTTCCTCGCGCAGGGCGGCGCCGACCAGGCTGTGCTTGATCACCAGCGAAACCAGCCAGGCACCGAGCAGGATGCCCAGGCTGGCCAGGACTGCCTGCAGGATGAAGGCGATACGGATCTTGCGCGGCAGGCCGTGCGGCATTGCGGGGTCCCGGTCAGAGCGCTGCGATTATAGGCAGCGCGCTGCGCCGTAGTCGTGCACGGAGGATGACCGGCGGCAGTGCCGGCCGGTCATCCGTGCCCGGTGCGGGGGTCGTTGCCCGGCCGGGCCTGATGCTGCACCGGCCTGGCCCCGATCAGGCCATCGGCTGGGCGATATCGGCAATGCGGTAACCGGCGCTCTGCACGGTGTGCAGCAGCGGACGGTCGAACGGCTTGTCGATGATCTTGCGCAGGTTGTACAGATGGCTGCGCAGGGTGTCCGAATCCGGCAGGCCATTGCCCCAGATCTCGCGTTCGATCTCCTGGCGGGTGACCACGCGCGGCGATTCGCGCATCAGGATGGTCAGCAGGCGCAGGCCGATCGGCGACAGCTGCAGTTCGGTACCGGCACGGGTGGCCCGCATGCTGACCGGATCGAGCACCAGGTCGGCGACCTTCAGCACTTCCGAACCCACCTGGCGGCGTTCGCGGCGGATCAGCGCGCGCAGGCGGGCTTCCAGCTCCTGGATCGCGAACGGCTTGGTCAGGTAGTCATCGGCGCCGAAACCGAGGCCGGTGAGCTTGTCGTCCAGCGTGTCGCGTGCCGTGAGCATCAGCACCGGGGTGGACTTGCGCGCATCGTTGCGCAGGCGACGGCATACTTCGATGCCATCCAGGCGCGGCAACATGAGGTCGAGCACCACGACGTCATAGCTGTTCTCCGCCGCAAGGCGGTAGCCATCCAGGCCGTCCTGTGCATAGTCGACTTCGAAGCCGCGACCTTCCAGGTATTCCCCGATCATCTCGGAGATGTTGCGGTTGTCTTCGACCACCAGCACCAAGCCGGAGGTCTCCTTCGTCTGACGCATGTGATTCCCTCTAACTTCAGCTTTGTGAAACATGCCGGATCGACGGTGGACGCGATGTGAAGTTCCGTCAAGAGGGTTGTAAATCGTTCAGAGCAGGGGCCGCAGGAGTGGCCAGACGTTGTCCAGCACCCTCGATTGCGCCTGCGCCGTGGGGTGCAGGCCATCGGCCTGCATCATGCCCGGCTGCAGGGCCACGCCCTCCAGCAGGAACGGCAGCAGCGGCACCTTGTACTGCGTGGCCAGCGCCTTGTAGGCCGCCGCCAGGCGCTGGCGGTAAGCGGGCCCATAGTTGGGCGGCACGTCGATGCCCAGCAGCAGCACCCTGGCGCCGGCCTTCTGGCTGGCCTGTACCATCTTTTCCAGGTTGCCCTGCACCTGTGCCGGGGTCAGCCCGCGCAGCGCGTCGTTGCCGCCCAGCGCGATCACCACCACCGTCGGCTTTTCCTTCGCCAACAGGCCCGGCAGGCGGGTCAGCGCGCCGGCCGTGGTTTCCCCGCTCATGCTGGCATTGACGATGCGCGCCGGTGTTTTCGACTGTTGCCTGACCCGCTGCTGCAACAGGCTGACCCAGCCGGCGTCGGCAGGGATATTGTGGGCAGCACTGAGGCTGTCGCCGAGCACCAGCACCGTGCCTGCCGGGTCTTTGGCTCCGGCCAGCCCGGGCAGCAGCAATCCCAGCAGCAGCACCATCATCGCGCCGGCTCGCCGGCTCCATCCCGTCTTGCGCATTGGAGTCTCCTCATCGACAGCCTGTCCCCCCGCAGCACGCCCGTCGCCATCGCCGTCGACCAGGTCGGCAAGTCCGTGCAGGGCCCGGAGGGTGAAGTCCACATACTGGACAACATCACCCTGACCGTCCATGAAGGCACCAGTGTGGCCATCGTCGGCGCTTCGGGGTCCGGCAAGACCACCCTGCTCGGCCTGCTGGCCGGACTGGACCTGCCCAGCCGCGGCCACGTCGCGCTGGCGGGCCAGAACCTGGGCGACCTGGATGAAGAAGCACGGGCCCAGCTGCGCGCGCGTGCGGTCGGCTTCGTGTTCCAGAGCTTCCACCTGCTGCCGGCGCTGACTGCCGCCGAGAATGTCGCGCTGCCGTTGGAACTGGCCGGACGCGAGGACCGCGCGCGGGTGGACGAGGTGCTGGCGCAGGTCGGCCTGGCCCATCGCGCCCGCCACTACCCGCGCCAGCTGTCCGGCGGCGAGCAGCAGCGCGTGGCGCTGGCACGTGCCTTCGTCACCCGCCCGCGCATCCTGTTCGCCGACGAACCGACCGGCTCGCTGGACCACGCCACCGGCCAGCACATCAGCGACCTGCTGTTCGAACTCAACGCCGGCAGCGGCACCACCCTGGTCCTGGTCACCCACGACCTGCGCCTGGCCCAGCGTTGCCAGTACATCCACCGCATCGATGACGGCCGCCTGCTGCCGGTCGAGCGTGGGGCACAGGCATGAACGTGCTGCGCCACGCGTGGCGCGCGCTGCGCCGCGAGGCGCTGGCCGGCGACCTGCTGACCGTGTTCGCCGCGCTGGTGCTGGGCGTGGCGGTGATGACTGCGGTGGGCACGCTGGTGAACCGGGTCAACCTGGCGCTGACCGGCAGCGCGGCGGAAATGCTCGGCGGCGACCTCGGCATCGCCGGGCGCGATGATCCGCCGCAGGCATTCGCCGACGAGGCGCAACAGCGCGGCCTGGCGCATACCCGCATCGCCAGCTTCGGCAGCGTGCTGTTCAACGGCGATGCCAGCCAGATGGCCAGCATCAAGGCGGTACAGGCAGGTTATCCACTGCGCGGCACGCTGCGGGTCCGGGCCACGCCCGGCGGTGCGTTGATCGCCGATGCCGGCATGCCGCCCAAGGGCCAGGCCTATGCCGACCCACGCCTGCTGCAGGGGTTGGGGCTGAAGGCCGGCGATGACCTCGAGTTCGGCGCCGGCACGCTGCGCATCGCCGGCATCATCGAGGCCGAGCCGGACAGCGGTGGCGACCTGCTGACACTCTCGCCCACCCTGCTGGTCAACCGCGCTGATGTGGAGGGCACGGGCCTGCTCGGCCCGGGCAGCCGTATCAACTACCGGCTGATGTTCGCCGGCGCAGCGGAGCCGATCGCGGCGCTGCGCCAGTGGCTGCTGCCGCAGGTGAAAGGCCTGCGCCTGCTGAGCGTGGACGACACCCAGCGTGGCGTGCGCCAGGCATTCGATCTGGCCGGGCGCTTCCTCGGCCTGAGCGCGCTGCTGGCGGTACTGCTGGCCGGTGTGGCCACCGCGCTGGCGGCCAACCGCTTCGCCCTGCGTCGCATCGACCAGGTGGCGATCCTGCGCTGCCTGGGCGCACGCCAGCGCGACATCCTGCTGGGCCTGGCGCTGCAGCTGCTGATGCTGGCGGTGCCAGCCTGTGCGCTCGGCATCGGCCTGGGCATGGCCGCGCAGGAAGGCCTGGTGCAGGTGCTGGGCAGCCTGGTGCCGCAGCGCCTGCCGCTGCCGGAAGCGATGCCGGCGCTGACCGGTGCCGGCATCGGCCTGCTGCTGCTGTTCGGCTTCGGCCTGCCACCGCTGCTGCGCCTGCGCGGGGTGCCGCCGATGCGGGTGCTCAACCGTTCCTTCGCCGCCCTGCCGCCGGCGTCGCTGCTGGCCTATGTGGCGGCGCTGGCGGCCAGCCTGCTGCTGGCGGTGCAGGTCACCGGCGATCTGAAACTGGCGCTGTGGGTGCTGGGCGGCCTGGCCGCGCTGGCGCTGGCGGCCGGTGCGGTCGGCTTCGTGCTGCTGCAGCTGCTGCGCGGCCTGCAGCACCGCCTGCATGGCAACTGGCGGTTGGGCCTGGCCGCGCTGACCCGGCGCCGGCTGCTGGCGGTGATGCAGCTGGTGGGGCTGTCGCTGTCGCTGTGCGCGTTGTTGCTGCTGGCGGTGACCGGACCCGGCCTGCTGCAGCAGTGGCGCGAGCGCCTGCCTGCGGATACGCCGAACTACTTCCTGATCAACATCCAGCCCGAACAACGCGACGGTGTGCTGGCCGCATTGCGTGGACTGCGCGCCGGCGACGCCAGTATCGAGCCGATGGCGACCGGCCGCCTGATCGCGATCAACGGCAAGCCGCCGCTGCGCGTGGACCAGGCCGCCGCCGAGGGGAACGGCGCGAACAACGGCCCGCGCGAGGACGACGACGAGTACCGGCCGCTGAACTTCAGCTGGCGCAGCAGCTTCCCACCCGCCAATGCGCTGCTGGAGGGCCGCTTCTGGCAGGCCGGCAGCACCGCGGCGGAAGCCTCGGTGGAAACCGGCTGGGCGCGGCGCTACGGCGCGCACCTGGGTGATCGCATTACGATTTCCGTAGGCGAGCAGCAGCGCGAGTTCACCGTCACCAGCATCCGCAAGGCGGACTGGAACACATTCCGCCCGAATTTCTTCGTGCTGTTGAACCCCAATGCGGTGGGCGATACCCCGCACAACCTGCTGTCGGCCTTCCATCTGCCGTCCGGCAACGCGGCCGGGCTGGGCGAGCTGGTGCGCGCGCAGCCGAACCTGTCGCTGCTGGACGTGGACGCGGTGATCTCGCAGGTGCGCGATGTGATGGAGCGCGTGGCGCAGGCAGTGCAGCTGGTGATGGTGTTCAGCCTGCTGGCCGGCGTGCTGGTGCTGCTGGCGGCGCTGCAGGCCACCGCCGGCGAGCGCCGCTACGACAGCGCGGTGCTGCGCACGCTGGGCGCGACCCGGCGCCAGCTGCGCGGCGCGGTGCTGGTGGAGTTCGGCGCGCTGGGCACGCTGGCGGCGTTGCTGGCGGTGGGCGCGGCCGCAGCGATCGGCGTGGCGGTGTCGCAGAAGGTGTTCGAGCTGCCCTTGCTGCCGCCGTGGCCGGGCCTGCTGATCGGCGGCGTGGTCGGCATCGGCTTGAGCCTGCTGGCGGGCTGGTGGGGTACGCGGGCGATCCTGCATACGCCGCCGGCATTGGCGCTGCGCGAGGCCTGAATCGGTTGCGCCTCCGGATGGCGTGCCGAGCAAGCCCGGCCCCCACCGGCAGCCGGTGAATGCGGTGCCGGGTACCCCCGGCACCTCTCTCCATCGCGGCGATCAGCCTTCCTTCGGCGCCTTTTCCACGTACTTGGCGAACACCTCGTCGATCTGCTTGTCCTTCACCTTTTTGCCGGACTGGATCGCTTCGGCCTGGGTGAACAGCGGAATGATCATCGCCATGCCATCGATCTTGGTCTTCAGGTGCACGCCCGGGGCCTGGCCGAGAAAGCCGTCCCAACGCTGGCGCACCTTGGCCCAGTAGCCGGCAGTGGCCTTCCAGTAGTCACGCGCCGGGGTGAAGTCGACCTCGGTGGTCTTCACGTAGTCGTTGAAGCCGAACTCGCGTGCGATCTCCACCTGGCTGCCGTCGGCGTTGCGCTGCACCTTGGTGTTGAACTGCTCGTGGGTCCAGCCATTGGGCGTGAGCGTGTGGCGGTTGACGACGGCCAGCGCGTTGTAGTCGCTGCGCTTGGTGTACTCACGGCGCGGCAACGGGCGCCAGCTGAGGTCGCTGGTCCAGCTCGGCACGTTGTTGGTGTAGGTCCATTTGCCGGTGCCGCAGTAGCGCGGTGCGTCGCTCACTTCGTACACGCACTGGGTCCAGGCGCCCTGGTTCACCGCTGCGGGAATGCGGCGTACCTGCCAGGTCTGGTCGGCGCTGAACTCGAATCGGTTCGGTGCTTCGTAGACCCAGTCCTGGCGCCAGTGCTTGGTGATGTGGCCGCTCTTCTCGTCCAGCAGCAGGTGCTGCAGCACGATGCGCTTCGGCGTGTCCTCGACCACGATCACCAGTTCGTTGCCGCCGCTGCGCATCGCCGGGGCGCGCTCGTAGCCGGGCTTCAGCAGCACGGTCTCGTCGAATGCGAAATCGACGGTGTACTCGCCCTGCATGGCAAGGATGCTGTCGTGGTCGCGGGCGATGCCGGAGGGCTGCGCGCTGGCCACGCCGCTGGTGGCGAGCAGCAGCAGGACGCTGGCTGTCTGGAGCTTCATCGGGGTCTTCCTTCGGGGTTGCAGATGCAGTGAGAGGCCGTCCGTGGCCGACAGGCGTTCCATCGGGAAAGGGTTACAGCCGGATCAGCGGCAGGTCGCCGGGAACCCGCGGCGCCGAGCGACGTGCAGCATCGGCGCAGCAGCAATCGTCGATCGCCAGCTCGCCTTCGGCACCTTCCAGCCGCGCGATGCGACGCGCGGTGGCTGCGCCCAGCGAGGACAACGTCGACAGGCTTGCAGCCAGGGTGCGGCCGTCGTCGGCGGCATGCAGGCGCAGCGCGCACAGTCGCCAGCGCTGGCCACCGAGATGGCCGGCCAGGCGCCGCCACAGGCGTTCGCCGACACTGCCCTCGCTGTCATGCTCCGGGCCCGGCGGCAGCGCCGCGACCAGCCGGTCCCAGGCCAGGAAATCGCTGTCGGGCAACAGGTACAGCCGCCACACGCAGCGGCCGCGGGCATCGAGGAAGCACAGGCTTTCGCGCACGCCCTCGCTGTCCACGCCCTGGCAGGCATGCACGCGTACTGCCTGGCGCCAGCCACCGAGCTCGTTGCCGTCGGCGCGGTACAGGCACAACACGGTGCCGAGCGTGGCCAGCTGTGCCGGCGTCGGCCAGGCCGCGCTGCCCTGCGCGGCGATGGCGTCGTTCCTGCGTGCGGACAAGGCTCGGCTCATGAGGTCACCAGGAAACGGCAAGGCTGGCGGAGAGGGTGCGGCCCGGGTTGGTATAGCGGTCCAGCACGCGGCTGCCCGGCGACAGCGTCGAACCCACGTTGGACCAGTCGATGTAACGCTTGTCGCCCAGGTTGAACACGCCGACGTTGAAGGTGGCGCCCGGGGCGAAGTTCCAGTGCGCCATCAGGTCGGCCACGCCGTAGCCGGCCGGGCGGTACACCGTGGCGGCGGTGACGCGGTCCTTGCGCTTGACGAAGGTACCGGCCAGTTCGACGCCCCAGGTGTCGGTGTCGTACATCAGGCCGACGGTGCCACGCAGCGGGTCGACCGAATCCAGCGGGGTGTCTTCGGTCCTGTTGTCGCCGCGCGACCAGGCCACCGAGCTGCGCAGCGCCCAGCCCTGCAGCGCCGGGCTGATCTGGCCGAAGTCGACGCCGGCCTTCATTTCGGCACCATAGATGCGCGCATCCGCGATGTTGCGCGACTGGAACACCATCAGGCCCTGGGCGTTGGTGCCGACCAGCGACTGCGACTCGATGAAGTCCTTGTACTCGTTGTAGTAGCCGCTGAGGCTGACGTAGGCCGCTGGCGACAGGAAGCGCAGGCCCAGCTCCATGCCGTCACTGGTTTCCGGCTTCAGGTCCGGATTGGGAATGGCGGTGTAACCGAAGGCGAAGTTGGTGAAGCCCAGGTTGACGTCGTTGTACGGCGGCGAGCGGAAGCCATGCGAATAGCCGGCAAACAGCGACCATTCGTCGGTGAAGCGATAGACCATGCCCAGCTTCGGCGAGACGCTGGTCTTGGTCAGCCTGGCCACCGCAACGCCGGGATTGTCGTCGGCGAAGATGCTGTCCACCTCCGGCTTCAGCTCGTAGCGGTCCACGCGCACGCCCGGCACCAGCGACAGCTTGCCGTTGGCCATGCGCATTTCGTCCTGTGCGTACAGGCCCAGCTCGGTGGTCTTGCTGATCGGGAAATCGCGCACCGGGAAGGCGTCGGGCAGGATGGTGGTGCTGGTCTGGCCATTGGCCAGCACCTGGTAACCGTCGCGCTTCTGGCGGATCTCGGTATGCGCGCCCTCGAAACCGTAGGTCAGCGCGTGTTCGACGCTGCCGGTGCTGAACGCCTTGTTGAACTGCGCCTGCAGGCCGTAGACGCGCTGGTCGAAGTTGAACTCGCGGTGGCGGCGGCTGCGGTTGGCGCGGTCCTCGTCGGTGATCTGGGTGGTTTCGCTGTGCTGGGTATACAGCTGCCAATGCAGGCTGTCGGCGAAGCCCTTGTCCAGCGCATCCATTTCATGGGCGAACGACACGCGGGTGCGGTTCTGCGTATCGCGCGCCTTCATGCCGGTGGTCGTGGTGCGGTCGATCGAGGACAGCACGTTGGTATCGGTGTTGTCTTCGTTGCCTTCCACGGTCAGGCGGAAGCGCTGGGCCTCGCTCGGCGCATAGACCAGCTTGGCCAGGCCACTGCGACCATCGCGGTCCTGCGGGTTGGGCGCGGTGCGGGTATTGTCGAGGCTGCGTACATCACCCTTGTTGCCGGTTTCCTGGCCCTGGCGATGGTTGATGTTGACCATGCCGCTCCAGTGTTCGCCGCCGAACGCGCTGGTCACGCCGCCGAGCAGGCCCTTCCACTCACCGTCGTAGCCGAACTTCAGGCCGACGTAGCTGTCCTTGCCATCCTTGAGGTAGTCGGCAGGATCCTTGGTGACGAAGGCGACCACACCCCCGAGCGCGTCGGACCCATACAGCGAGCTGGCCGGGCCGCGCACGATCTCCACGCGCTTGAGCGTATCCAGATCGGTGAAGTTGCGGTTGGCGTTGGAGAACGAGCCGATGTTGAAGCTGGTGGGCATGGCGATGCCGTCGGTCTGCACGCGCACGCGGTTGCCGTCCAGGCCACGGATGCGGATGCTGCCAAGGCCGAAGCGCGCGGCGCTGCGGCTGACCGACAGGCCCGGCTCGTAGCGCAGCAGATCCTTGATGTCCTGCACCAGGTGCCGGTCCATCTGCTCGCGGTCGATGACGTCCACGGTGGCCGCCACATCGCTCACCGCCCGCTCGGTGCGGGTGGCGGTGACCTGCACACGGTCGAATTCGCGCGCATCGGGCGCGGCGGTGGCCGCGGCAGCAGCATGGGCGGACAGCGGCAGGGCCATCCAGACGGCAAGGCAAAGGGCGGTAGGGCGGGTCATCGGGTTCGTTCGGTCAGGCAGGGGAACCCCCGGTTACCGGCACACCCGGAGGGTGCACGCGGTAGACCGAGGGGGAGAGAGCGGGAGCGGACCGATCGCCCACCCTGCCGGCGCGGCCGGCAGGAGGGAGGGGGGCGGGCGACCAGGCCGCGATTACTTGGTCAGGATCAGCTTGTCGTTGCTGGTGTGCCGCAGGCGATAGAAGCGGTCGCCGTGCTGGATCAGGATTTCACGACGGCCCTTGAGCAGGGCTTCGCTGTCGATGACCTCTTCCGGCGGAACGACACGGACCGGACGATCGCGGAGGGTCAGCGTTTCGGGGCGCAGCAGTACAGGTTGAGCATTCATGAGCATCTGGACTCGTGCGAGGGACGAGTCAAATGATAATGATTCTCAGTTGACAATCAACAACCATTCTCAATTTGATTGATGAGATTAATGATCGAATTCTGAAATTCGATAGACCATGTCAATCGAGTGGCGACGCAGCCGTGTAGAGTCGACTCTACCGAGGCCCCCGAGGCCCGGTCGGCCCCCGGGTTCAGGCGAAGGCGGCTTCGATGTCGGCCCAGCCGGCGGCGTCGACCTGCTCCAGCACCTCCAGCGCCTGCAGGTTCTGCAGCAGCTGGCTGACCCGGCTGGCACCGAGGATCACGCTGGAGACGTTCGGGTTGCGCAGGCACCAGGCGATGGCCAGCGTGGCCGGCGCCTGCCCCAGCGCACGCGCCATCTCGCTGAAGCGGCGCACCTGGGCCAGACGGGCCTCGGCGTCGTCACCCAGCACCAGCGCCTGCAGCCATTCCATGCCCTCGCGGCCCAGCCGCGCATCGGCCGGAATGCCCTGGTCGTACTTGCCGCTCAGCAGGCCCGACGCCAGCGGCGAGAAGATGGTGGTGCCCAGGCCGGCACCGGCATACAGCGGCGCGTACTCGACCTCGACCCGTTCGCGGTGCAGCAGGTTGTACTGCGGCTGCTCCATCGACGGGCCCTGCAGGTTGCGCGCCTCGGCGATGTCCAGCGCCTGCTGGATCTGCACCGCCGACCACTCCGAGGTCCCCCAGTAGAGGATCTTGCCTTGCCGCACCAGGGTATCCATGGCATGCACGGTCTCGGCGACCGGCGCGTCCGGATCCGGGCGATGGCAGTAATAAAGGTCCAGGTAGTCCACCCGCAGGCGCTTGAGCGCCGCATGGCAAGCGTCGGTCACATGCTTGCGCGACAGGCCGCGCTGGGTCGGCCGTGGGTCCTTGGCGCTGCCGAAGAACACCTTGCTGGAGACGCAGATGCCGTCGCGCGGCAGGCGCAGGTCGGCGATCACATCGCCCATCACCTGTTCGGCGCGGCCGTTGGCATAGCCCTCGGCGTTGTCGAAGAAGTTGACGCCGTGGTCCCAGGCGGCGGCCACCAGGTTGCGGGCCTCGTCGCGCGGGATCTGGTCACCGAAGGTCACCCAGGCGCCGAAGGACAGGGCGGAAATCGGCAGGCCGGTGGAGCCCAGGCGACGGTATTGCATGCGAATCTCCTGCTGCGGGCCCGCATCCGGGCCGGGATCGAGCCCCATTCTACCTGCCGCCGCCGGCCGCAAGCCCTTGCCGTTGCTGGCCTGATCGGTACCGATAGATGCGCGCACGCTGCTTTTTCTTGCCCCGGCCCCTGCCCTGCACTAGGCTTCCCGTTTTTCGCGACGCCCCAGGGGAGTCACTCACATGGTCGAAGGTTTGGGCAGGATCGGCTTCGGCCTGTTCGGGTTGGCGGTGCTGATCGGCATCACCTGGTTGTTTTCCAACAACAAGCGTGCGGTTGACTGGAAGCTGGTTGCCACCGGTATCACCCTGCAGATCGCGTTCGCGGCGCTGGTGATCCTGGTGCCGGGCGGCCGCGACGTGTTCGATGCGCTGGGCAAGGGCTTCGTCAAGGTTCTCAGCTTCGTCAACGAAGGCTCGGGCTTCATCTTCGGCTCGTTGATGGACACCAAGAACTACGGCTTCATCTTCGCCTTCCAGGTGCTGCCGACCATCATCTTCTTCTCGGCGCTGATGGGGGTGATGTACCACCTCAACGTCATGCAGGCGATCGTGCGCGTGATGGCGTGGTCGATCACCAAGGTGATGCGCGTGTCCGGCGCGGAAACCACCAGCGTCTGCGCCAGCGTCTTCATCGGCCAGACCGAGGCGCCGCTGACCGTGCGCCCGTACATCGCCAGGATGACCCAGTCCGAGCTGCTGACCATGATGATCGGCGGCATGGCCCACATCGCCGGCGGCGTGCTGGCGGCCTATGTGGGCATGCTCGGCGGTGGCGACCCGGCGCAGCAGGCCTTCTACGCCAAGCACCTGCTGGCAGCGAGCATCATGGCCGCACCGGCCACCCTGGTCGTGGCCAAGCTGCTGATTCCGGAAACCGGCACCCCGCTGACCCGCGGCACGGTGAAGATGGAAGTCGAAAAGACCTCCAGCAACATCATCGACGCGGCCGCTGCCGGTGCCGGTGACGGCCTGAAGCTGGCGCTGAACATCGGCGCGATGCTGCTGGCCTTCATCGCCCTGATCGCGCTGCTGAACGCCCCGTTGACCTGGATCGGCGAGGTGACCGGCCTGGCCGCTGCCATCGGCAAGCCGACCAACCTGTCGACCATCTTCGGTTACGTGCTGGCCCCGATCGCCTGGGTGATCGGTACCCCGTGGGCTGATGCCACCACCGTCGGTTCGCTGATCGGCCAGAAGGTCGTGATCAACGAATTCGTCGCCTACACCGAACTGTCGCAGATCGTGAACGGCCAGGTGGCCGGCGTGAGCCTGTCCGAGGAAGGTCGCCTGATCGCCACCTACGCGCTGTGCGGCTTTGCCAACTTCAGCTCGATCGCGATCCAGATCGGCGGCATCGGCGGCCTGGCCCCGGAACGTCGCCACGACCTGGCCAAGTTCGGCCTGCGCGCGGTGTTGGGCGGTACCATTGCCACCTTCATGACGGCGACCATCGCCGGCGTGCTGACGCA
Source organism: Stenotrophomonas muris (assembly GCF_052751275.1). Classification (NCBI taxonomy): domain Bacteria; kingdom Pseudomonadati; phylum Pseudomonadota; class Gammaproteobacteria; order Lysobacterales; family Lysobacteraceae; genus Stenotrophomonas; species Stenotrophomonas muris. Next base: position 2,991,492 of record NZ_CP199879.1, read on the forward strand.
CTTCAGTTGAACCCTTGGTTGAGAAAAGATTCCCTATGAGCAGCAGTGTCGTTGTCGTCGGTTCCTTCAATGTCGATCACGTGTGGCGGTGTGAGTCGCTGCCGGCACCGGGTGCGACCATTGCCGGCCGCTACAGCACCGGCCCCGGGGGCAAGGGCTTCAACCAGGCGGTGGCGGCCTGCCGCGCCGGTGCCGACACGCACTTCGTGTGCGCGTTGGGCGATGACGCCGGTGGCGCCACCGCGCGTGAACTGGCTGCGCAGGATGGCTTCGCGCTGATCGCCGAGGCCAGCAGCGAACCAACCGGCACCGCGGGCATCTACGTGGACGCGCGTGGCCGCAACACCATCGTGATCGGCCCGGGTGCCAACGCCGCGCTGGGCACCGATTTCCTGCAACAGCAGCAGGCCCTGCTGACCCGCGCCAAGGTGGTGCTGGTGCAGCTGGAATCGCCGGTGCAGACCATCGAAGCGGCGCTGGCCACGGCCCGCGAGGCCGGTGTCACCACCGTGCTCAATACCGCACCGGCCGATGCGCCCTCGACCATCGGCCTGCTCAAGCTGGCCGATGTGATCACCCCGAACGAAACCGAGTTCGCTGCCCTGCTCGGCCGTCATGTCGGTGAGCGCGTGGATGCCAACGACGTCGCCGCGCTGGATGGCGCCAGCCTGCACGCGCTGTGCCGCAAGCTGGTCGGCAACGGCACCGTGGTGGTGACCCTGGGTTCGGTGGGCGTGTTCGTGTCGCATGCCGACGAGAACCTGCGCGGCGATACCCAGCCGTACTACCGCGTGGGTGCCGAACAGGTGCAGGCGATCGACACCACCGGTGCCGGTGACGCCTTCAACGGTGCGCTGGCCGCGTCGCTGGCGCAGGTGGCCGACGCCCCGTTCGCCCGCCACGTGCGCTTCGCCAACCAGTTCGCCGGCCGTTCGACCGAGAAGGAAGGCGCCGCTGCGGCGATGCCGCGCTTCACCCCGGCCGACGCTGAAACCAAGTAATTCCACGCCACGCGTGGATGACAAGGCCCGGGTGTGCAGACACCCGGGCCTTTCTTTTGCCCATTGCCCAGCCCCTGCGACCGCCTGTCGCATTGCCCACATCCTGCCCCTCGCCCACCATCCGCGCAGCTTCCTCGCACGGGCAGGACATGGACGGATTCCCCTGGCTGCTGGTCGCGGCCGCCGGCAGTGCCGTGGCGGCGCTGCTGCATATCGGCTGCATCGCCTTCGGCGCCGCGTGGTACAGGTACTTCGGTGCCGGCCAGCGCGTGGTCCGGTTGGCGCATGCGGGGCACTGGTGGCCACCGCTGATGACCGCCGGCATCACTGCCGTGCTGGTGGCCTGGACCCTGTACGCACTGGCCGCCGCGGGCTGGCATTCGCCGCTGCCGGCCAGCCGCCTGGTCCTGCCCGGCATCGCCGCGCTGCTGTTGCTGCGTGCCGCGATGGGCTTCGGCCTGGCGCTGTTCCGGCCGGGGTACAACGGCACGCGCTTCTGGGCGGTCAGCTCGCTGGTCTGCCTGGGCCTGGGGCTGGCCTTCGCTCTGGGTACCCGCCAGGCCTGGCAGAGCCTGGGGTAGCCGCCCACCATCGCCCGCCCGTGGGGGCGGCGGAAGCAACCGTCAAGCATCTGCTGATGCCGGTACGGCATGAGGTCGGTGCCGATCGGCCTGAACCGGACCGCGCCCGGCACGGCCGTACCGCCGCCCGCGCCCTACAATGGGCGCATGCAGATCGGCCCGTACACCATTGCCCCCAACGTCGTGCTGGCACCCATGGCCGGCGTCACCGACAAGCCCTTCCGCCTGCTGTGCAAACGGCTGGGTGCGGGACTGGCCGCCTCGGAAATGACCATCAGCGACCCGCGCTTCTGGAACACGCGAAAGTCGATCCACCGCATGGACCATGAAGGCGAGCCGGCCCCGATCAGCGTGCAGATCGCCGGCACCGAGCCGCAGCAGCTGGCCGAGGCCGCGCGCTACAACGTCGACCACGGCGCGCAGATCATCGACATCAACATGGGCTGCCCGGCCAAGAAGGTGTGCAACGCGTGGGCGGGCTCGGCGCTGATGCGCGACGAGCAGCTGGTGGCGCGCATCCTCGAAGCCGTGGTCAACGCAGTGGACGTGCCGGTCACGCTGAAGATCCGCACCGGTTGGGACTGCGACCATCGCAATGGCCCGGTGATCGCCCGCATCGCCGAGGCCAGCGGCATCGCCGCACTGGCCGTGCATGGCCGCACCCGCGACCAGCATTACACCGGCCAGGCCGAGTACGCCACCATCGGCGAGATCAAGGCTGCGCTGCGCATCCCGGTGATCGCCAACGGTGACATCGATTCACCGCAGAAGGCCGCCCACGTGCTGCAGCAGACCGGGGTGGATGCAGTGATGATCGGCCGCTCCGCGCAGGGCCGGCCGTGGATCTTCCGCGAAGTGGCGCACTACCTGGCCACCGGCGAGGAACTGCCACCGCCGTCGCTGGCGGAAGTGCGCGACATCCTGCTCGGCCACCTGCATGCGCTGCATGCGTTCTATGGCGAGCCGCAGGGCGTGCGCATCGCGCGCAAGCACCTGGGCTGGTACGCCAAGGATCGTCCGGAGAACGCCGCGTTCCGCGCGGTGGTCAACCGTGCCGAAGACCCGCAGGGCCAGATCGCGCTGACCACGGAATACTTCGACCGCCTGATCGCCGGGGAACCCGCGTTGTCATCTGCTGCCTGAGCGTACTGCCATGCCGTCGAGTCGAGCTTGCTCGACTGAATTTCCAGAGCCGTCGAGCACGCTCGACGCTACAAGAGCCCGCCCCATGACCCCGCCGATTTCCTCCCCGACCTATCTGCACGGATTTTCCGGCACCGAACAGCAGCGCCTGATGACCCAGGCCCGGCTGCTGGAATCGAGCATCTTCGGCCAGATCGACTACAGCGGCGCGCGGCGCCTGCTGGAAGTCGGCAGTGGCGTCGGTGCGCAGACCGAGATCCTGCTGCGCCGCTTCCCCGAGCTGCACGTGACCGGCGTGGACCTGAGCGAAACGCAGCTGGCCACCGCGCGCGAGAACCTGGCGCGCACGCCGTGGTGCAGCGACCGATACACCCTGCAGCAGGCCGACGCCGGCGAGCTGCCGTTCGAGGCACGCAGCTTCGACTCGGCGTTCCTGTGCTGGGTGCTGGAACACGTGCCTTCACCGGCGCGGGTGCTGAGCGAAGTGCGCCGCGTGCTGGCACCGGGTTCGCCGGTCTACATCACCGAAGTGATGAATGCCTCGTTCCTGCTCGACCCGTACTCGCCGCACATCTGGCGCTACTGGATGGCCTTCAACGACTTCCAGTACGACCATGGCGGTGACCCGTTCGTCGGTGCAAAGCTGGGCAACCTGCTGCTGGCCGGCGGCTTCCGCGACGTGCACACCGAGATCAAGACCATCCACCTGGACAACCGCGAACCGGCGCGTCGAAAGACGATGATCGCGTTCTGGGAACAGCTCCTGCTGTCGGCCGCCGACCAGCTGCTGCAGGCCGGCTCGGTGGACGAGGAAACCGTGGAAGGCATGCGCCGCGAGTTCCGCCTGGTGCAGAACGACCCGAACGCCGTGTTCTTCTACTCGTTCGTCCAGGGCCGCGCCACGGTGTATTGATCCGGTGTTCTGCTGCCGATCGGGGCCGTAGAGCCACGCCATGCGTGGATCCACTGATCAATGCACGGCGGTGTGGTCGGCCGCGCCCGGCGCCGCCGCCGGCTCCTGCCAGATCCGCTGCCACATCGCCGCCAGGCGGCGACCGGCGTCGGCACGCGCGGCGGGACTGCTGTAGTCCACCCGCACCTGCTCGGGAACGATCGCCCGCCACTGCCCGTCGGCCTGCCCGGCCACGACGAAGTTGAAGGTGTAGTCCGGCTCCAGCCCCATGCGCAGGTCACTCAGCACCAACCGGCCGTCAACCACCTGCGCACGCATGAAACCGCGGTTGAACCACGTCAGCTGCTGCACCGCCGGGATGGCCTGCGCTTCGCGCAAGGCCTGTACGTTGGACGCATGGCCTTCGAACCGCATCGGCCCGTGGTCGGCCACCAGCGAGCGGTCACCCACCACGTAGCCATTGGGCGTCATCGCCACCACCCGCCACAGCAGGGTGTTGAACGGCATCGGTACCGAGAAGCGCGGCGCATCGCCCAGGCCCATCGCGGCCAGGCTCTGCTGTGCGGCACGGTCGACCTGTGACTTGGCGATCAGGCCCCAGCCCAGGTAGCCACTGCTGAGCAGCAGGGCCACGCCCAGCACCCTGCCCGCCCAGGGCCGGGCGCGGCCGAACCAGGCCAGCACGCAGCCCAGCAGAAGCCACACCGTATACCCCGGGTCGATGATGAAGACACTGGATCCCATGGTCGGATGCGGGCGCAGCGGCCACCACAACTGGGTGCCATACACGGTGAACGCATCCAGCACCGGATGGGTGACCAGCGCCAGCTGGATCGCCCAGAACCAGCGCAGCGGTGACTGCGCGACGCGGCCATTGCCGAAGCGCTTGAACAGCCACCAGATCAATGCCGCCACCCATGGCAGTACCAGCAGCGAATGACTGAAACTGCGGTGCTCGATCATGTTCGCCACCGGATCGGCTGCGGTGAAACCGAGCCACAGCGCGTCGAGGTCCGGCAGGGTGCCAAGCGCGGCACCAGCGAGCAGGGCCGCACGGCGATGTCCGGGCGGGGCGATGGCAGCGGCGACGGCGCCACCGAGCACGATCTGGGTCAGGGAGTCCATGGGCCGATGCTAGCGGCTTGCGGGCGGTGCATGTAGAGCCGAGCCCATGCTCGGCTGCGCTTCGTTCTGCGCCACGTCAGCCGAGCATGGGCTCGGCTCTGCAGTAGGACAGACGCGGGTTACGCCGCCTGCGACAACCGCGCGCCTGGCAGTTCCACCAGGGTCTGGCCGTTGTGGTCGAGCAGGCGCAGCGCACCATCATGGTCCTCGGCCAGTGCGGTCAGGCTCTCCACCCAGTCGCCGTCGTTGGCGTAGACCAGGCCATCGCGTTCGACCAGCGCCGCGCGGTGGATGTGGCCGCAGACGATGCCATCCAGGCCGCGCCGGCGCACGTCGTCCAGCCCGGCCTGCACGAAGCGCTCGATGTAGCGTTCGGCGGCCCCGCTGCGCTTCTTCAGGAACTCCGACAGCGACCAGTAGCGCATGCCAAGCCGGCGCCGTACCGCGTTCAGCGCCTGGTTGCCGGTCAGGATGCGGTAGTACAGCCAGTCGCCGAACTTTTCCTGCAGGCCACCGAAATGGGTAACGCCGTCGTAGTCGTCGCCATGCGCGACCAGCAGCCGGCGGCCATCGGCGGTCACGTGGATGGCACGGCGGCGCACCTGCATGGCCGGCAACATCAGCCCGCACACCTGGCGCAGCGAGGCATCGTGGTTGCCGGGAATGTAGATGATCTCGGTCCCTGCACGGCGCAGCGCGTGCAGGGCCTGGATGACTTCGCTGTGCGACTGCCGCCAGTTGGCGCGGCGATGCGCCATCCACCACAGGTCGATGATGTCGCCGACCAGGTACAACCGCTCGCAGCGCAGCTGCGAGAGGAACCGCGCCAGTTCGGTGGCGTGGCAATGACGTGAGCCCAGGTGCACGTCGGAGACGAACACTGCGCGCCGGTGCGGCGACAGGTTCGCCAGCGTGCTCATGCCGGCGCACCCGCGTCGCGCAGATAGCGTTTGCGCTTGTTCGGCCGGATCGCGCACAGGTCCACTTCGATCAGGCCGTCGATCGAATCGCTGAAGTCCGGGTCCACACCGAAGGCGAGGAAGCGCGCGCCGCCGGGTTCGCACAGATCGGTGTACTGGCGGTACAGCGTCGGCACGCCGGTACCCAGTGCGGCCAGGTTGGCCTTGAGCACATCGAACGCGGCACCCGCATCCAGCTCGCCGAAACTTGGCGGTGCGGCGAAGTACTGGAAGGGGCGGTTCGATTCGGCCAGCCCGGCGGTTCCGCCGTAGTAGCGCTGGTAGTAGGCCACCAGCTGCTCGCGCGCATCGCGCGGCAGCGCTGCGCTGATCGAGACCGCGCCGAACAGGTAGCGGATGCCCGGCCGGCACTGCAGGTAGGCGCCGATGCCCTGCCACAGGTAGTCCAGGCTGCGGCTGCCCCAGTAATCGGGCACCACGAAGCTGCGGCCCAGCTCCAGGCCCTCGGCAATGTGGGTGATGGCATCGTCGGAATAGCGGAACAGCGACGCGCTGTAGAGCCCGGACAGGCCGTGCCGGGCCAGGGCCTGGGCGCCGCGCATGATGCGGTAGGCACCGGCAATGCGCTGCGCCGCCGGGTCCCAGATCACGATGTGCTCGTACTGTGGATCGTAGGCGTCCAGGTCGCGGCTGCGCCCGGTGCCCTCGCCCACCTGGCGGAAGGTCAGCTCGCGCAGGCGGCCCAGTTCCAGCAGCAGCGGTGAATCGGCGGTACAGGTCGCCAACAGGATCTGCTTGCCATCGGCGGTCTGGCCCAGCTGGGTGGCCGCGGCAATGCCGGCGGCGACCTGCGAAGGCGGCACCGGAGACGCCAATGGCTCGGGGCCTGCGCACGCAGCGGCATTGCCGGCCGCGCCGTTGCGGCCCAGCGCGTACAGCGCGCGGCGCACCGCCAGCAGCTGTGCGCCCGGGTCACCGCCCTTGCCCAGCTGCATCGGCTCGCCGATGCTCAGCCGCAGCGGGCGGCCACGACGGGCGAACATTTCGCGCGCCAGCAGCGCGGTGCCGGCCGGCTTGAACAGGGTCGAGGCGCCGTAGAACAGCGCCGAGTTGCGCGCTTCCACCCGCACCGGCAGCACCGGCGCAGCGGCCGCGCGGGCAAAGCGGACGAATCCCCGCTGCCAACGGCCATCGCGGATGCCGCGCAGCGACAGGCGCGAGACCTCGCCGGCCGGGAACACGATCACGCACTGCTCGGCGGCCAATGCTTCCTCCACCGCATGCAGGCTGCCGCGCCGGGCCTTGCCACCGAGGATGCGCACCGGCAGCAGCAGGTCCTGCAGCGGCGCGATCGCCCCCAGCAGATCGTTGGCCACGATCCGCACGTCGCGGCGGATACGGCCAACCGCGTCCAGCAGTGCGAGGGCATCCAGCGCCCCGGAGGGGTGGTTGGCGACGATCAGCAGGCGGCCGGTGGCCGGGATCCTGGCCAGCGCGGCCGGATCCACCTGGTACTGGCCGCCGATGAATTCCAGGCCGGCGGCGACGAAACCGAAGCCGCGCAGTCCTGAGCTGCGCTGCAGGAAGGCTTCGATCTGGTCCAGGCGCGACCAGCGCCCGACGCTGCGCAGCAGCGGCCGCGCCAGTTGGCCGCGACGGCCATGGAACCAATCGGGGAAACGTTGCTGGAGACGCTGTTCGAGTTCCTGCATGGCGGATCCAGTGATGCCCGGCGGCCGGATTGGCCGACAGCCTGCGCCCGGCAGGCGGCAGCCAGATGGCGGTTTCGGGGCAGAACGATGACGGCCGGCCCGCCTTCGCGGCGAGGTCGCTGCCTGCGCGGTCGGGGCCGGCAGCCGTCCCGTCTGTTGTCACGCTGGTGGAACACTGGGCCTCAAGGCTGGGCCCCAATCCCCAAAGGACGGCCCCTCCAGGCCTACGCGGGCTTAACCACCGGCAACCGGCACAGGTTCACAATGCACAGGCGGCGCACCCCGTGTATCATGCGCGCCCATCTTTCCATCCGAATCAAGGGATATTACGCCTGATGTCCAGCTATCTCTTCACCTCCGAGTCGGTCTCCGAAGGCCATCCGGACAAGGTTGCCGACCAGATCTCCGATGCGGTGCTGGACGCGATCCTGACCCAGGACCAGCGCGCCCGCGTGGCCTGCGAGACCATGGTCAAGACCGGCGTTGCCATCGTGGCCGGTGAAATCACCACCAGCGCCTGGATCGACCTGGAAGCGCTGACCCGCAAGGTCATCACGGACATCGGCTACGACAGCTCCGACGTCGGTTTCGACGGCGCCACCTGCGGCGTGCTGAACCTGATCGGCAAGCAGTCGCCGCACATCGCCCAGGGCGTGGATCGCAAGAAGCCGGAAGAAATGGGCGCTGGCGACCAGGGCCTGATGTTCGGCTATGCCACCAACGAGACCGACAGCTACATGCCGGCCGCGATCCACCTGTCGCACCGCCTGGTCGAGCAGCAGGCCAAGATCCGCAAGAAGAAGAACTCGCCGCTGTCGTGGCTGCGTCCGGACGCCAAGAGCCAGGTCACCCTGCGCTATGAAAACGGCGTGGTCTCGGCCATCGACGCCGTGGTCCTGTCGACCCAGCACGCCCCCGGCATCAAGCAGAAGGACCTCATCGAGGCCGTCCGCGAAGAGATCATCAAGCCGGTGCTGCCGGCCAAGTGGCTGCACAAGGGCACCAAGTTCCACATCAACCCGACCGGCAAGTTCGAGATCGGTGGCCCGGTGGGCGACTGCGGCCTGACCGGCCGCAAGATCATCGTCGACACCTACGGCGGCTGGGCCCGTCACGGTGGTGGTGCCTTCTCCGGCAAGGACCCGTCCAAGGTCGACCGTTCGGCAGCCTACGCGGCCCGCTACGTCGCCAAGAACGTGGTGGCCGCCGGCCTGGCCGACCGTTGCGAAGTGCAGGTCTCCTACGCCATCGGCGTGGCTGAGCCGACCTCGATCTCGGTCACCACCTTCGGCACCGGCAAGATCAGCGACGACAAGATCGAGAAGCTGATCCGCAAGCACTTCGACCTGCGCCCGTACGGCATCATCAAGATGCTGGACCTGGTGCACCCGATGTACCAGCAGACCGCGGCCTACGGCCACTTCGGCCGCAAGCCGAAGGAGTTCAGCTACCTCAACGGCGAAGGCGAGACCGTCAACGCCACGGCCTTCTCCTGGGAGAAGACCGACCGCGCCGCCGCCCTGCGCGCCGATGCGAAGCTGAAGTAAGAAACACGAAGGGCCGCTCACGCGGCCCTTCTGCTTTCTGTAGAGCCGAGCCCATGCTCGGCTTTCTTTTTCCTGCGACAAGAGCAGCCGAGCATGGGCTCGGCTCTACAAGAGCTACGCCACGCCGATACAATCGCCGCATGTCGACCGAACTGAAAACCCACCAGCTGTCCATGACCGTGCTGATGTCGCCGGAGATGGCCAATTTCTCCGGCAAGGTCCACGGCGGCGCCATCCTGCGCCTGCTCGACCAGGTTGCCTACGCCTGCGCCAGCCGTTACGCCGGCAGCTACGTGGTCACCCTGTCGGTGGACCAGGTGATGTTCCGCCAGCCGATCGCGGTGGGCGAGCTGGTCACCTTCCTGGCCTCGGTGAACCATACCGGCACCTCGTCGATGGAGATCGGCATCAAGGTGGTGGCCGAGGACATCCTCAAGCGCAGCGTGCGCCACGCCAACAGCTGCTTCTTCACCATGGTGGCCGTGGATGAGGAAGGCCGGCCGACGCCCGTCCCGCCCCTGCAGCCGGCGACGTCCGACGAGAAGCGCCGCCAGGCCGCCGCGCAGATCCGCCGCCAGCTGCGCCAGGAAATGGAACAGCGCCATCTGGAACTGCTGGCATCGAATCCGCCGTCACCGGAGGAATGAGGTAGTGCCGGCCGCTGGCCGGCAACCTCGCGCGTGCTGCCGGACATCATGAGGTTGCCGGCCAGCGGCCGGCACTACCATTGCGAATTCGCCGGGCCATGCCCGGCGGATGCGGATCAACCGGTGTTCTGCACGCCCTGCGCAACACCGTTCACGCAGGCCACCAGCGCGCGCAGCAACCCGTCATCCTCGCGCCCGCTGGCCCGCCAGCGCTGCAACAGGTCCACCTGCAGCACGCTGATCGGATCGACGTAGGGATTGCGCAGGCGGATCGACAGCGCCAGCCGCGCATCGTGGTCGAGCAGCGTCCGCTGGTCCATCAGCGCCAGCAGCCAGTGCCGGGTGAGTTCCAGTTCGCGCTGCACCTGCGGGAAGAAGTGCCCGTGCAGTTCACCCGACAACAGCGAAAACTGCTCGGCGATGGTGATATCGCCCTTGGACAGCACCATCGCGATGTCGTCCAGGAAGGTGCGGAAGAACGGCCAGTCCCGCGCCATCTCGCGCAGGGTCTGTTCGTGGCCGGCATCAACCGCCGCCTGCAGGCCACTGCCCACGCCATACCAACCGGGAATCACCGCGCGCGCCTGGCTCCAGGCGAACACCCAGGGAATCGCACGCAGGTTGCCCAGCGCGGCGTCCTGGCCGAGCCGGCGCGATGGCCGCGAGCCCAGCGTCATGCGTTCGATCACGTCGATCGGCGTGGCGGTGCGGAAGTAGTCCATGAAACCGGCCTGGCCAACGAACGCGCGATACACCTCGCTGCTGGCCGATGCCACCGCGTCCATCACCGGTCGCCACTCATCCTCGCGCGGCTCGGCGGCACGCGGGCGCAGGCTGGCACGCAGCACCGCACCGGTGGCCTGCTCCAGCGAGCGCAGGGCCAGCGCACGGATGCCGTACTTGCGATGGATCACCTCGCCCTGCTCGGTCACCCGCAGGCGGCCATCGATGCTGCCGCGCGGCGATGCGTCCACCGCGTGCGTGGTCTTGCCGCCACCGCGGCTGATCGAGCCGCCACGGCCATGGAAGAAGGTCAGGCGGATGCCGGCCTCGGCCGCCACCTCCAGCAGCTCCACCTGTGCACGCTGCAGGCCCCAGCGCGATGCGGCGATGCCACCGTCCTTGCTGCTGTCCGAATAGCCCAGCATCACCATCTGCACGTCATCGCGCGCTTGCAGGTGCGCGCGATAGATCGGGTCGGCCAGCAGATCACGCAGGGTCGCGGTGCCGCGCTTGAGGTCCTCCACCGTCTCGAACAGCGGCGCGATATCCAGCGGTACTGATCCGTTCTCTTCCACCAGGCCGCCACGGCGCGCCAGCGCCAGCACCGCCAGCACGTCGCTGCGGTCATGTGCCATCGAGATGATGTAGCTGCCCAGTGCATCGCCACCATGCCGCGCACGGGCATCGGCCAGCGCGGCGAACACGGCGTCCAGTCGCCGGTTGCCTTCGTCGTCGCCCTTCGGCAACGGCGCGTCACCACTGGCATGCGGCGCCAGCAGGCGTGCGCGGCCCAAGGCATCCAGACCGTCCCACGCTGCGTCGCCGCCCAGCACCGTGGCCAGCGTGCGCGCGTGCACGCTCGATTCCTGGCGCACGTCCAACCGCGCCAGGTGGAAGCCGAAGGTCTTCACCCGCCACAGCAGGCGCTGCACGGCGAAGCCACCGGCATGTTCGCCGCGGTTGGCGCGCAGGCTGTCGAGGATCAGCTGCAGGTCGTCGATCAGTTCGTCCGGACCGGCGTAGGCGCCTTCGCCGTCATCCAACGTGGCCTGCAGGCGTGCGCGCATGCGGTCGTTGAGCAGGCGGTACGGCATGTCGGCATGGCGCGGGCGCGACTGCACCTGCGGCAGCAGCTGCTGGTAGTGCGCCACGCGCGCCTGCAGCGCCTCGCTCACGCCCACCCGCTCGGTGGACTGGCTGAGCAGGCTGGCCAGCTGCAGCAGTTCCTTCTGGTAGCGACCCAGCACGGCCTGCCGCTGCGCGTCCAGCGTAGTGCGGATGGTGTGGGCATCCACGTTCGGGTTGCCGTCCATGTCGCCGCCCACCCACGTACCGAAGCGCAGCAGGCGCGGCAGCGGCAGTTCTTCGCCGTAGGTATCGCGCAGCGCCTGCTGCAGCGATTCGTACAGCACCGGGATCACCCGGTACAGCACCTGCACCAGATAGAAGCCGACGTGCTCGCGCTCGTCATCGACGGTAGGCCGCACCGGCGAGGAATCGGTGGTTTGCCACGAAGCGGTCAGCGCCATGCGGAAGCGCGCAGCATCGGCGGCCGCTTCCCCCGGCGTGCGCTGGCCGTCGAGGTTGTCGACCAGGCTGGCCACCATCAGCTGCTCTTTCTCCAGCAGCGCGCGGCGCACCGCTTCGGTCGGGTGCGCGGTGAACACCGGTTCGATGTCGATGCAAGGCAGCCACTGCGCCAGCTCATCCAGGCCCACGCCCTGCGCCTTCAGATGCTGCAGCGCATCCTGCAGGCCGTCGGGCTGCGCCCCGGCGGTACCGGCACGCTGGTAATCACGGCGGCGGCGGATGCGATGCACGCGCTCGGCGATGTTGACCACCTGGAAGTAGGTGCTGAAGGCCCGCACCATGGTCTCGGCCTGCTGCGGCGTGCGCCCGGCCAGCCCTTCGGCCAGCTCCGACAGGGGCGCCTGGTTCTCGCGGCGGGCAATGGCGCGGGTGCGCACGTCCTCGACATCGTCGAGAAAAGCGGCCGAAACCTGTTCGACCAGCAGGTCACCGACCAGTGCGCCGAGCCGGCGCACGTCATCGCGAAGCGGAAGATCGGGGGAAGCAAACTCGATGCTGCTGCGGTACTCGTTCATCGGCGACGCACAGGCCTCGGTCAACGGATCCAGACCCCAAGCCTATCCCAGATCGGGCGTCGTGCTGCGATGCAAGAATGGTTTCATCTGCACGTATCCATGGCGGACGCAGCCGAGCATGGGCTCGGCTCTACAAGCGTCATGGCGCGTGACACCGTGTAGCGCCCGAGCCCATGCTCGGGCGGCGGCGCAGCCGCACAGGCGGCCGCTGTTGCAGCGGCCACCCTCATGCACGTATCAGCGCTTCTTCTTCGCCGTGCCCTGCTCGGCCGGGCCGATGGTCTGCTCCAGCCAGCGCTCGCTCTCGGCCAGCATGGTCATGATCGATTCGCGTGCGCGGTAGGCATGCGATTCGTTGGGCAGCATCACCAGCCGCGCGGTGCCACCCAGGCCCTTCACCGCCGCGAACATGCGCTCGCTCTGGATCGGGAACGTGCCGGAGTTGTTGTCGTCCACGCCGTGGATGAACAGGATCGGATCCTTGATCCTGTCGGCGTAATTGAACGGCGCCATCTTCTGGTAGACGTCCTGCGCCTGCCAGTAGTTGCGCTCCTCGGCCTGGAAGCCGAACGGCGTGAGCGTGCGGTTGTAGGCGCCGCTGCGCGCAATGCCCGCCTTGAACAGGCGGGTGTGTGCCAGCAGGTTGGCCGTCATGAACGCACCGTACGAATGGCCACCAATGGCGATGTGATCGCGGTCGGTCACGCCACGCCGCACCACTTCATCCACGGCCGCCTGCGCATTGGCCACCAGCTGTTCGATGTAGGTGTCGTTCGGCTCCTTGTCGCCCTCGCCGATGATCGGCATCGACGGGCTGGCCAGCACCACGTAACCCTTGGCCAGGAACGCCTGCGGGCCCCAGTAGCTGACCGCATTGAAGCGATACGGCGAATCGGTCACCTGGCTGGCCGCGGCCGCGCTCTTGAACTCGCCCGGGTAGGCCCACATCAGCAGCGGGCGCGGGCCGTCGCGCTTCGGGTCGTATCCCGGCGGCAGCAGCAGGGTCGCGGTCAGGTCGACGCCGTCCTTGCGCTTGTAGCGGATCTGCTCCTTCTGCACACCCTTCAGCTGCGGCAGCGGATGCGCGAAATGGGTCAGCGCGCGCGGTGCGCTCCCAGCATCGGCCAGCGACTGCACGTAGAAGTTGGCCGGCTCGTCCGGGCTCTCGCGGCTCAGCAGCAGCGAACTGCCCTGCTTGTCCAGCAATGCCACCGGCAGCGCATAGCTCGGTGCCTGCGAGTGGAACAGGCGCGTTGCCTTGCCCGTGGCGATGTCGAAGCGGTCCACGAACGGACGGTCGCCTTCCGGCGAAGCACCGGCGCCGGCCAGGTACAGGCTGCCGCCATCGGCGCTGGTCTGCAGCAGCGAACGGCCGCGCTCGTCGCTGGCCCGCAGCGGCCGGCCCGGATCGGCGTAGCGGTCCTGCGCATCGCGATCCCACAGCAGGCGCGGTTCGGCGCTGGCATTGTCCGGGGCGATCAGCCAGGTCTTGGTCCTGCGGGTCTTCCACCACGATTCGGTCAGCAGGGCCAGGTCGCCACGGCCCCAGCTGATACCGGCCAGGCGGCTGCCCAGCTGGGCCAGCGTCACCGGCGGCGTGTCGAACGGCGCGGCCTGCATCAGCACCGCATCGCGCACCTTGGCATCCCTGTTCGGGTCGCCACCATCCTGCGCTTCAGCCCAGACCAGGGTCGCGTCGGCATCACCACGCCAGCCGATGTCACGCACGCCGGTCACTTCGGCGTCGTTGCCGGTCGGCAGGCCTTCCACCAGTGGACGCACGGCCACGGTATGCACCAGCTTGCCGCTGGCACGGTCGATCACTTCAATGCGGCGCGGGAAACTGCTCACCGGCACCACGTAGGAATACGGGCGCTGCACCGGCTGGCGCAGCACGAAGCGGCCATCCGGCGACACGGAGAAGCCCATGAAGATGCCGGCCGCGCCGATCGGGCGGGTGCTGCCATCCAGGCTGACTTCCACCGGCTGTGTGGTGGCGTAGTAGTCGAACTGGCGCGCGTCAGCCTCGTTCTTCAGCAGGTCCTGGTAGGTACGGATCGACACCACGCCATCGCCCCGGCGGGTCTGCTGCACGGCCGGGCCGGTCGGGATGCCGTCGGTGGCCGGGGCCGCACCGAGGTTGGCCGGGCGGGTGAACACCACCAGCCCGCGGCTGTCCGGCAGCCACTGGTAACCGCTGCCGATCACCGTGTTCAAGCCGGCAACCAGGCGGCGGGCGCTGCCGGCGGCCACGTCCACCAGCCACAGTTCGTTGGCGCCGCTGGTGGCGTCGACCTGGTTGAAAGCGAGCCACTTCTGATCCGGAGACCACATCAGGCTGGCGATCGACAGCGTGGCCGGCAGGCCGCTGATCTGCCGTTCCTTGCCATCGGCCACGTTCATCAGCCACAGCTTCTCGCCGAAGCTGAAACGGCTGTCGGAGAACGTGCGCGGGTTGATGCGCAGGCCGGCCAGCTTCAGTTCCGGCTGCGCCACCACCCGGATCGACGGCAGCGACGGCATCTGCATCAACGCGGCCATGTCGCGGCGAGGCGACAGGTGCAGCGACGGCGCGCGCGGTGCGTCGACCACCGCCTGCAGCGCCGCCGAGGGCAGTTCGTAGCCATTGGCACCCTGCGCCTGTGCTGCAGCGGGCTGTGGGGCCAGCGCCCAGGCCAGCGGGGCCACGGCCAGCAGTCCCATCGACAGGACCAGGCCGGTCCAGCGCCGCGTACGGCGCGCGTGCATGCTCATCGTTCTACCTGCGTGATGCGTGAAAGCACCGACCTTAACAGGCCGTGCACGCGCCCCCATCTGCCGATGGTTGGGTCATCCGGATGTCATGCCGGGGCCGCGATATAATGGGGGTTCTCCCCTGCCGAGGGGCGCTGCGACCGGATCCGATGAGGCCCGGCCAGGCTCGGTAAGGTGGCTTTGTAACAACGGCGCCCGGCTAGATGCGAGCACCCGCTCGCCCACAACCGGAGCACACGAATGAACGCTGTTGCCAAGACCTTCTCCACCGAAGGTGATTACAAGATCCGCGACATCACGCTGGCCGACTGGGGCCGCAAGGAACTGGACATCGCCGAGCACGAAATGCCGGGCCTGATGTCGATCCGCCGCAAGTACCAGGCCGAGCTGCCGCTGAAGGGCGTGCGCGTGACCGGCTCGCTGCACATGACCATCCAGACAGCGGTGCTGATCGAGACCCTGAAGGACATCGGCGCCGACGTGCGCTGGGCCTCGTGCAACATCTTCTCGACCCAGGACCACGCGGCTGCCGCCATCGCCGCCACCGGCACCCCGGTGTTCGCCTGGAAGGGCGAGACCCTGGAAGAGTACTGGGACTGCACCCTGGACGCGCTGACCTTCACCCTGGCCGACGGCACCCTGACCGGCCCGGAACTGGTGGTGGACGACGGCGGTGACGTGACCCTGCTGATCCACAAGGGCTACGAACTGGAGAACGGCAGCGACTGGGTCAACACCGCGTCCGCCTCGCACGAAGAACAGGTCATCAAGAACCTGCTCAAGCGGGTCGCCAAGGAGCGCCCGGGTTACTGGGGCCGCGTGGTCAAGGACTGGAAGGGCGTCTCCGAAGAGACCACCACCGGCGTGCACCGCCTGTACCAGCTGGCCCAGGCCGGCACCCTGCTGATCCCGGCGATCAACGTCAACGACTCGGTCACCAAGAGCAAGTTCGACAACCTGTATGGCTGCCGCGAGTCGCTGGCCGACGGCCTGAAGCGCGCGATGGACGTGATGCTGGCCGGCAAGGTAGCCGTGGTCTGTGGCTACGGCGATGTCGGCAAGGGCTGCGCCGCGTCGCTGCGTGCCTACGGCGCGCGCGTGATCGTCACCGAGATCGACCCGATCTGCGCCCTGCAGGCGGCGATGGAAGGCTATGAAGTCAACACCATCGAATCGACCCTGGGCCGTGCCGACCTGTACGTCACCACCACCGGCAACAGGGACATCATCCGCATCGAGCACCTGAGCGCGATGAAGGACCAGGCCATTGTCTGCAACATCGGCCACTTCGACAATGAGATCCAGGTCGACGCACTGGTGTCCTTCGCCGGCATCAAGCACGTCAACATCAAGCCGCAGGTCGACAAGTACATCTTCCCGAACGGCAATGCGATCTTCCTGCTGGCCGAAGGCCGCCTGGTGAACCTGGGCTGCGCCACCGGCCACCCGAGCTTCGTGATGTCCAACAGCTTCGCCAACCAGACCCTGGCACAGATCGACCTGTGGGCGAACAAGGACAGCTACGAGAAGAAGGTGTACCTGCTGCCGAAGAAGCTGGACGAAGAAGTGGCTCGCCTGCACCTGGAAAAGATCGGCGTGAAGCTGACCACCCTGAGCCAGGAACAGGCCGACTACATCGGCGTGCCGGTGGAAGGCCCGTTCAAGCCGGACCACTACCGCTACTGATCGTGCGCGGTGCCGGCCAGCGGCCGGCACTACCGGCGCAGGCGGGGTCGGATCCCTTTCCGCAGGAAAGGGCGCTGCCCCCGGCAACAGATGCAGACAGAACGGGCGCCTTCGGGCGCCCGTTCTGCGTTGCGTCGCCCCGCAGCAGATCCGCGCGCCCTGTCACAGTGCCCTAAGAAGCCGCTTGCTAGTCTCTATGCCCCCATGGACTGCCAACTGCAAGGCCATGCGCCGGGACGCTGACAGCAAAGGACAGGACATGCCGCGCAACAATGACCGAGTGACCCGGGCGATGAAGCCCCTGATGATCCTGTGCTGGGTGGCCCTGCTGGCCGCCTGCAGCCCGTCTGGCAGCGATGCCGGTGCCAGCGCGCCGGCGGCGAACACCGGCCAGGCAAGCACCGACGGCAAGGCAACCAGCCCCCCGGCAGCGGCCACGGGCAGCAGCGCTGCCTGCGCCGAGGGGGCATCACAGGTACAGACCCTGATCTGCAACGACCCCGCCCTGTTGCAGCAGGAAGCCGAGCTGGCCAAGGCTGAAGCCTCCGCACGCGACACCCTCGATGCCGCCGGCAAGGACAAGCTGCAGGCCGAGCAGCAGCGCTGGATCCAGCATACGCGCGACCTGTGCGGTGACGCGCACTGCCTGCAACAGGTATTTGCCGATCGCCTCAAGGTGCTCTCGGCCACGCGCGAGGGCCTGGTCGACCAGGACGCCTGCGAAGTGCCCGACGGCCAGCAGCAGTGCGTGGACCTGCTGGTGCTGCGCGACCCCAACAGCCAGTTGGCGAACTTCAACACGCTGCTGGGAGAAAACGGCCAGGAAGGCCGCCTGCTGGGCTGTACGGCCGCCACCAACGTGGGCGGTGGCCCCAACGCCGTGCTGGCGGCCAACTGCATCCAGGAAACCACCGCCGGCAAGCGCAACGTGCAGTTGTGCAGCAACCAGATGGTCGGCCAGTTCGCCCTCGTACCGGCATCGGCCGCCTACGGCACCCAGGCCGTCCGCCAGCTGCTCGGCTTTACGCAGCAGCACTGCGCCGGCTGACATCCGCTGGGTGCGCCCGGCGCTTTTTCCCACATTGAAGGACGATGACCATGGCAAAGGATTCCACCCTTACCCGCGAACAGCTGTCCACGCTGTTCCTCAACACGGAGCTGGGCGGCAACACCCGCCACCTGGACCACTTCTCATACGCGCAGAAAGGCGCAAGCACCTACTCGTTCGGACTGGTGCAGTTCGATGTCGGCGGCAATCCACAGGCCAGGCGTTTCCTGCGCGACAACGGCTTCACCGCCGCTGACATAGAACTGCTGTCCCAGCAGGGCGGATTGAGCACCCGGCAGCTGGCGGCGCTTGACGCCAAGTTGCAGGCCATTCCGCAGGCGAAGATGGACCAGCTCACCAACGACAAGCTGGACAGCGCCATCGAGCGCGTCGATGAAGCCATCGCCAAGGTGCGTGCCACCAACCCGGCCGCCGCCGATGCCATCGCGGCCAACCCCGAACTGCAGCTGGCCATGGCCGACTATGACAACCAGTTCGGCGGCATGGGCCCGCAGTTCATCAGCTATCTGGCCGGCAACGCGGAAAAGCTGCAGGGCGGTACGGTCCAGGCCGGCAATCCGCCGACCCGCGGCGACGTGCAGAACTTCGTCGATGCCACCAAGTACGGCATCCAGTCGCCGGCCGCGGTGACCAGCCGCGATGAGCGCTTTGACCGGGCGATGACCCAGCTGGGCATCACCCCCACCCATGCCCCCTCGCACGGGTCGCCCGGCGCGCCCGGCGGCAACGGCGTACTGGTCAGCGGCGCCAGGGGCGATGAGGTAAAGACGATGCAGCAGAAGCTGGCCGACCTGGGCTATCTGGGCAAGGACGGCAAGCCACTGGTAGCCGATGGCGATTTCGGGCCCGGCACCCTGGAAGCGGTCAAGCAGTTCCAGCGTGAGCACCAGCTCACCGTCGATGGCAAGGTCGGTGCCACCACCCTGGGTGCGCTCGACAAGGCCATCGCGCAACAGCAACAGCGGGCCGCCGAACCGACCATGGCCACCCCCGGCCACGCCGACAACCCGCGTTACCAGCAGGTCGTGGAAAAGCTGGAAACGCTGGAAGAACAACGCCGCCAGGGTGGCCTGGCGCCACTGTTCAATGACCGCAGCCAGCTCGAGAACGCCGCAGGCCTGGTGGCTTACGAGTCCAAGCTGGCCGGCATGAGCCAGGTCGATACCGTGCTGGCGCGGCCGGACAACCAGGGCGTGTTCGCCGTGCAGGGCCAGCTTGGCGATCCCGCCATGCACCGCACTTACGTCGATCTGTCGCAGGCGGCGAACCACACGCTGCAGGACAGCACGCGGCATAGCCAGGCGCTGGACAACGAACTGTCGCAGCGACAGACCCAGGAACAGATTCAGACGCAGCAGTCGATGTCGCGCTGACGCGGGATGCCGACGATCACAGCCGGGACGGGCGCCTTCGGGGGCCCGTCCTGCGTTGATGCGCGAGTTTCGGTCAAGGCAATATCCCTACCTCGCGCTAGGATGCGCCCATGACCCCGGCCATCAACCTGCTCAAGCGCGAGAAGATCGCCCACACCGTGCGCAGCTACGTGCACGACGCCCACGCCGAATCGTATGGCGGCGAAGCCGTCGACAAGCTCGGCCTCGACCCGGCCCAGGTGTTCAAGACCCTGCTGGCCAGCACGGAAGCACACGAACTGCTGGTGGCGATCGTGCCGGTCGCCGGCCAGCTTGACCTGAAGGCGCTGGCCGAAGCCGCCGGCTGCAAGAAGTGCGAGATGGCCGCCGCCGATGCCGCACAGCGCGCGACCGGCTACCTGGTCGGTGGCATCAGCCCGCTGGGGCAGAAGAAGCGCCTGCGCACGTTCCTGGACGCCAGTGCCGAAGCGCTGCCCGCGCTGCATGTCAGCGCCGGGCGCCGCGGCCTCGAGGTAGAACTGGCACCGGCCGACCTTCTGCGCCTCACCGCCGGCCACTACGCTGCCATCGGCAAGTCACGCTGATGCGCTGGCCGTGGTCTGCAGCGCCGGTACCCCGGCTCGACGATGCACAGGCCGACGTGCTGCTGCAGGACCTGCTGTCGCGCGATGCCACGCGCATCACCGATGCCGCACGCACGGTGGCACGGCTGTTCAGCACCGCATCGTTGGACGCGTTGGTCGCACATGTGGATACGATCGAACGCAACTGCGAGGGCATCGCACTTGGCGGCATGCTGATCAGCAACCAGGCGCACCTGAAGGCGGCCCTGCAACGGCTGCGCTACTGGCGGGCGCGTGAGGGGTGCCTGTGCGCACTCTACCCTTCTTATGTGTTCTTCAACCCTGCACCGCTGCTGGAACAGGGCCACGTGCTGCTGCTCGGACGAGGCGAGGCCCAGGATGGCTGGGGTGAGTGCTACCGGGTGACGTGCACGTCCTGCACGCAGCCGTGGAGCGCCACCGAGCGCGAATACCACTACCCGTGGTGGGAGTGGAAGCGCCTCTGACAGTGATGCAGCCACGCACGGCGTGGCTCCGCTGCGGTACGTCCAGATCCATGCCATGCATGGATGACGCTCACTCCACGAATTCATACCGCATCGGCATGCGCACGAGGGTCAACGCCGGCACCGTACCCTTCGCATCGGCGCGGCTGAAACGCCAGCCCTGCAGCTCCTCCGCTGCAGCGTCATCCAGCAACCCATGACCGCTGGAGGTCTCCACGATCACGGCCGCAACGCGCCCCCGCGCATCGACCAACGCCTTCAGCATGCTGCGGCCGGACAGCCCCTGCCGCATGGCCTCCACCGGATAGCGCGGCGACACGCCGTGTGGAGGCAGCCAGGGAATACCTTCACCCGCGAACAGATCCCGTTTGCTGCGTGCCGTGCAGGGCGTCGGCAGGCGCAGCTGCAGGGATACCTGCACCTCATTCACGGTCACGTGCGCCGGCGCGGCACAGGCATGCTGCACCAGCGCCTCCAGCATTCGTTGCTGCCGACGCAGCGCGTTGCCATTGGACGCCGCCACTTCAATCACGCAGCGGCCGTCCTGCGGCTGCATCGACAGCGCGGTCACGCCCGCATCGCGCAGCCCGGGAAGGCGTGCCATGGGTTCGCAGGCCATCCCGGCAGAGGGCTTCGCGGCCAGTACCGGGGTGGCGGGCAGCGTGCCCGCCAGCAACATCAGGATCATCCTTGCCCAGACCGCCATGCCCTGCCCTCCTTGGGTTTGCCTGGCCCGATCATAGCGCGCGCCTGGGGTCGGATCCCCTCCTCAGGGAAAGGCTTCGACCGGGGGCTCGAATGATCGGGTCAGAGCCCTGCGATGCGGGGATCCGACCCCGGCCGCCAGTTGGCGTTGTTCTCCCAGAACTCCACCGAGCGCCGGTAGGCCTCCTTGTCCAATGGCACGCCGGAACCGCCCTCCTCCACGCCCAGCGCATTGCGCATCATGGTGATCGGCGCCATCGGCACCTCTTCCGGTTCGGCGGTATAGATGCAGCCGACGATGCCCCAGTCGGCTTCGATCGGTGAGCCTTCCCTGGCCAGCTGCTCGGCGTTGTACAGGATCACCACCAGGTAGTTCGCGCGCGGCGACTCCACGCCCTCGAACCAGCGCACCAGTACCGGCAGTTCCTCGCGGTTGCGCGCTTCGTAGCCGCTGCGCAGCTGGTGGCGGTTGGCCTCGGTGACCGGCACCGTCAGGCAGCGCGTGCTGGTCCAGTTCTCGTAGACGAACAACTTGCAGAACGGGGCGTAGCCGTCGAGCACCTTCAGCGGCGCGTGCGCATTGAGGTGTGCCTCGAACTGCTCGGCAGTGCAGTCCTGGATGGTATTGCCGCGTGGCACGCGCGGGAACAGGCGGGGACGGGCGAAATCGGTGAGGACGATGGACATGGCGCGGCGTGATCTGGGAATCCGCTGCACAGGGTAACCGCTGGCAGCACCTACAACGCCATCCGCTCGCGCAGCTCGCGTGCCTGCCGCCGCGATACCTCCACCTCGCTGCCATCATCCAGCGTCAGGTCATAGCCGTCGCCGATGCTGGGCGACACCCCACGGATACGGCGCAGGTTGACCAGTGTGTTGCGGTTGGCGCGGAAGAAAAGATCCGGCGGCAGGCGTGCTTCCAGCGCGCTCAGGCTGCGGGTCAGCAGTGCGTTCTGGTCGCGGAACCACAGCCGCGTGTAATTGCCATCCACCACCAGCCGACGGATCTCGGAGACTGCCACGAACCAGCAGCGTTCACCCTCGCGCACGAACACCTGGTCGTGCGCGCCCAGCGTGCCGCGCGATTCCGGCACGTCGGCCGCAACCGCCTCGCACTGCCGCGCCCGCTCGAGCGCTTCCAGCAGCCGCGGCGCCTCCACCGGCTTCACCAGGTAGTCCAGCGCGTTGGCCTGGAACGCACGCACCGCATAGGTGTCGTAGGCGGTGACGAAGACCACGGCCGGCACCGTGTCCAGGCCGTCCAGCACGTCGAAACCACTGCCGGAGGGCATCTGCACATCCAGCAGCACCAGGTCCGGTGCCAGCGTGGTGATCGCCTCGCGTGCGGCGGGCACGTCGTCGGCCTCGCCCACGCACTGCACCCACGGCAGCGCCGACAGCAGCGTGCGCAGCTCCTGCCGGGCCAGCCGTGCGTCATCGACGATCAACACGCGCAGCATGCCAGTCATTGCGGAATCTCCAGCAGGGCCTGCATGCGGTCACCGGCCGGTTGCAGCACGAATCGGCCACGCATGCCCAGCTGCGCACGCAGGTAGGCCAGGCCGACGCCATGGCCATGGGTGGGTTCGCTGCCGGTTGGAAGTGGATTGTCCACCTGCAACCGCAGCACGTCATTGTCCAGCGTGGCGCGGATCTGCACCTCGCCGCCGCCGGGACGGCTGGCGATACCGTGCTTGATCGCGTTCTCCACCAGCAACTGCAACGCCATCGCCGGCAGCTGCGCCTGCGTGGCATCGGCATCGATCTGCTGCAGCACCTGCAGGCGCTGTTCGAAATGGACCGCCTCGATGGCCAGGTAATCATCGACCACCGCCAGTTCCTCGGCCAGCGTGACCTGCTCGCTGCGGTTGTGGGCGAGCGCCTGGCGCAGCGTGCGCGACAGGCGGGTGACCATGTCACGGGCCCGTTCCGGGTCTTCCAGGATCAGCGCACGCAGGTTGTTCAGCGCATTGAACATGAAATGCGGATTGAGCCGCGCACGCAGTGCGTCACGTTCCAGCACACTGCGTTCGGCTTCGGCGCGCAGGCGTGCCAGCTCGCTGTAGCGTGCCCGCCGCAGGCCGTGCAGGCCCGCCCACAAACCGGTCCACACCAGCAGGAACAACGCGGTGTTCATCCAGTACAGCAGCACCGAAGACCACTGGTAATCCGCATGGCCGCCAGGCAGCTGCACCCAACCCAGCGCCAGCGCCGGCAGCAGCAGCGCCGCCGTTACCGCCTGTGCGACGCTGGCCCCGAGCACCACGCCGGCAGCCAGTTTCAGCACCAGGCTGCCCAGGCTGCCCTCCCACCAGCGCTGGCGCAGTGCAACCGAACGCAATGCGCCGCTGCACAGCCAGAGTGAGACCGCGACGCTGACGGTGATCAGCACGATGCCACTGAACACGATGCCGCCACCGATCCGCATGCCGACCCACAGCCCGTACAGCGCATAGCCGGCCCATGCCAGTGCATTGAGCGTCCAGAAACGGCGGGAAGGCGTGGTGGCGTCCATGCGGGCTCTCGGCGGTGGCAGGAGGGCGGACAAGGGTCAGGGATGCGCGGCGAGGAATCGCTGCACCTGTTCCTGCAACCAGCGCGGATCATCCCACATCAGGAAGTGGAAACCCTGCGCGCTCATCGCGATCTGCACGCCCTGCAGTTTCGCGTACTGGGCCTGGAACACCGCACGCGTGCCGTCCTCGGTGCCGCCCATCGGCTGGTAGCCGGCCCAGCTGCCGAGCACCAGCGTCGGCGCGGTGATCGAAGCGATGCTGTCGCGCAGGTCGGTGGTCATCACCGCATGCATCGCATCGGCCGTGGTCTGGCGGTCGCTGGCTTCGCCCCAGCGGCCCAGTTCGGCCTGGCGCCGCGGATCGCGGGTCATGCCCGGCAGGCCCGCCTTCAACTGCGCCTGCCATTGCACGGCATCGGCGGCCAGCATGCCCTTGCGCAGCTGGTCGGCCATCGGCCGCACGCTGTCAGCGGTGGCACTCGGGTCGCGCGCCGCCGGCAGGAACGGCAGGGCATCGACCACCACCAGTGCGCTGATCGCCTTCGGCTCGGCCTGCGCCATCTGCAGGCCCAGCACGCCACCGAGGCTGTGGCCGACCACCACCACCGGCCCCAGGTGCTGGTCATGCAGGTAGGCCAGCAGCTGCCCGCGCATCGCCGGCAGGAAGCCGGCCGGGCGCGGGTCGGCCGCTGCCGCGCCAGCAAAGCCCGGCAACTGCACCAGGTGGCACTGCACGTCCTTCAGGGCCAGGCAGGTCTCGCGCCAGGCCTCGGCGCTGCTGTTGAGGCCGGGGATCATCAGCAGCGGTCGCCCCATGCCGACCACCTCGACCTGTACCTTGCCAGCGGTCGAGCCGGTGGCGGCATGCGCGGAACCGGAGCCGAGCACGGCCATCGCCATGCCGATCATCGCCAGCCGGGCCAGGGCCTTCATCGCGTACCAGAGTGCCAGGAAGATCTTCATCGTGTGCTCCTTCATCAGGTGGGGGGTGCCGGGATGGGAGCAGCGTGCGCCCGGCTACGGCAGCCAGGTTGCGATTCCGGAGCAACGGCCGCAGACCCGGGCAAACGGTCGCCGGCGGCGGACGGTGCCAGTCCATGCAGCCAACTAACATCCATCTTGATGAAGCGATATACTGACCCGCACCCGCCGCTGCCGCCCGTGCCATGACCGCCATCAGCTTCGAGTTCTATCCGCCCAAGACCGACGAACAGCGCAGCCAGCTGGACCGCGCCGCGGCCAGGCTGAAGGACTACGACCCCGAGTACGTGTCCTGTACCTTCGGCGCCGGTGGCTCGACCCTGAGCTATACCTCCGAGACCGTGCGCCACCTCAACCAGCACCACGGCTTCGAGGCTGCACCGCACCTGTCCTGTGTCGGCGGCACCCGCCAGGAAATCCGCGAACTGCTCAAGCTGTACCGCGCCATCGGCTGCCATCGCCTGGTCGCGCTGCGTGGCGACCTGCCCTCCGGCATGGGCTTCCCCGGTGACATGCGCTACGCCGCCGAGCTGATCGACTTCATCCGCGCCGAACACGGCACCGCCTTCCGCATCGAAGTCGGTGCCTATCCGGAGACCCATCCACAGGCCTCCGATGCACTGGCCGACCTGAAGCACTTCAAGGCCAAGATCGATGCCGGCGCCGACGCGGCGATCACCCAGTATTTCTACAACCCGGATGCGTACTTCCACTTCGTCGATGCCGTGCGCCGGCTCGGCGTGCAGGTGCCGATCACGCCCGGCATCATGCCGATCGCCAACTTCAGCCAGCTGCGCCGCTTCTCCGAGCAATGCGGTGCGGAGATCCCGCGCTGGATCAGCCGCAAGATGCAGGCCTATGGCGATGACGCCGAATCGGTGCGGGCGTTCGGTACCGAAGTGGTGGCCAAACTGTGCCAGCGCCTGATCGAGGGCGGCGCGCCGGGCCTGCACTTCTACACCTTGAACCTGGCCAAGCCGACCACGTCGGTGTTGAAGCTGCTGCACGGCTGAAAGCACGCCATGCCACCGCGATCGGCGCTACCCTGCGCCGATGAACCGGTTTTCCTTCCTGCTGTTGCTGCTGTCGTTGTGTTCGGTATCGAGCATTGTCCATGCGCAGTCCCCGCGCTTGAACCGCTGCACCGATGCGCAGGGGCAGAGCGTGTATACCGACCGCCCCTGCGACAGCGTTGGCGCCCGGTCGCGATTGCCACCGCCCGCGCCCACCGGCAGCACCCTGCCACGCGACACCCTGGGTGCGCGCTGCCCACGACGCCTGAGCGAGCTGGTGGAGGCACTGCGCACCGGCATCGTCAGCAACGATGTGAACCGGCTGTCCTCGCTGTACCTGTGGGGTGCGGTCTCCGATGCCGGCGCGCAGCGCATCCTCGGCCAGTTGGAATCCTTGGCACGGCGGCCACTGGTGGACGTGGTGCCGGTGTATCCGCCACAGGGGCTGGCGTCCTCGCAGGAGGAGGGTCAGAGCCCTGCGGCGCAGGAATCCGCCCCTGAGCCGCCAGCGCCACGGCATCCGGTCGGCCTGCGCCTGGAGCAGACGCTGCCCGGCAGCGCGTCGCGAGCGTCCACGGTGCTGGGATTGCGGCGGCAATACGGATGCTTCTGGATCACGTTGTGATCGGGAGGGGTCGGATCCCTTCCCAGCGGAAAGGGCTTCGACCCCGGATTGCCGCGATGGGGTCAGAGCCCTGCTGCGCAGGGATCTGACCCTGCATGCCGGCTCACGCCGGCCACAGCCCACGAATCGCAGCGATGCCCTGCCCGCCATGCCGACGCGCTTCGGCGATATGGCCGGCGGCCATGCCGCCCAACGCGTAGATCGGCAGCGATACCTGCGCGCGCAGCGCAGCGAAGGCCTCCCAGCCCAGCGGCACCGCCCCGGGATGGCTGGCCGTGGCCTGCACCGGGCCGAGCACCGCGAAGTCGCAGCCCAACTGCTGCGCCGCCTGCAGCTGCTCCAGGTCGTGGCAGGACGCGGCGACCAGCTGTCCTTCCGGCAAGGGCCGCTCCTGCAGGGCCAGCAACTGCTCGCTGCCCAGGTGCACGCCCACGCCCAGTGTGCGGGCCAACGCGACATCGCGGTTGAGCAGCCACTGCACGCCGCGACGATGCGCGCGCACGGCCTGTTCGATCATCGCCTGCCGTTGCGGATGCTCCGGCGGCAGGCGCAGCTGGATGCGCTGCTGGCCCGCCGCCACTGCCTGCTGCAGCCGTTCATGCCAGTGCTGCACGCCGCCGGCATCTTCGGCCGGCGCCGGCGTGATCAGGTAGCGATCCGGTTGGCGCAGTGCGGCCACCACCGGCAGGTCGGCCGGCGGCATGGAATAGCGGCCCAGCTTGTCCTGCGCCACCCAGGTGATCGCCTGGCCCTCGCGCCCGCGCGGTGTGCCCTTCCAGCTGCGCACGTGGCGCACTTCCAGGGTCAGGTGCTTGTCCGGATAGCGCTGCGGCACATCCATCAGCCAGAGCCCGACATCGGCCTCGATGCCCAGCTCTTCGCGCAGTTCACGCACCAGCGCCTGTTCGGAGGTCTCGCCGGATTCGCGCTTGCCGCCGGGGAACTCCCACAGGCCAGCCATGTCGCGGTTCTCGGTACGGCGGTTGAGCAGCACGCGGCCACGGGCGTCGGTGATGACGGCGGCCACGACATGGATCGATCGGGTGGGAGAAACCATGGGGCCAGCATGCCCAGAACAGGGCGGCCAGCGCAATCACGAATCCGCGCCGGATCGCCCGCGCCAAAGCAGAAGGCCCCGCTTGCGCGGGGCCTTCCGGGGTCAGCTCAGCTGGCCGTGGCAGTGCTTGTACTTCTTGCCACTGCCGCACGGGCACGGATCATTGCGGCCGATCTTCGGCTCGTCGCGCTGCAGCGTGGCCACGCCCTGCTGGGCGGCTTCGACCTGCGCGGCTTCCTCGTCGGCGCTGTAACCGCCGGCATCCTGGTGCTGGAACTGCGACTGGCTCAGGCGCGCCTGCGCCTGCTGGCGCTCGGCCGCTTCCAGCGCCTGCACTTCCTCGTCGCTGCGGATGCGCACGCGGGCCAGCAGGGTCACCACTTCGCGCTTGACGTTCTCCAGCATGTCCGAGAACAGCTCGAAGGCTTCCTTCTTGTATTCCTGCTTCGGCTGCTTCTGCGCGTAACCACGCAGGTAGATGCCCTGGCGCAGGTAATCCATGCGCGCCAGGTGCTCCTTCCAGCTCTGGTCCAGCACGGTCAGCATCACGTGCTTCTCCAGCGCGCGCATGGTTTCTTCGCCCAGGCCGGCTTCCTTCTCGGCGAAGTGCTGGTTGACGCGCTCCTGGACCTTGGTGGCGATGGCCTCGGCGTCCAGCTCTTCGTGTTCCTTGACCAGGTCGGTCAGCGACATCTGCAGGCCGAAGTCCGACTCCAGGGTCGCTTCCAGGCCGCGCAGGTCCCACTGCTCGTCGATCGAGTTCGGCGGCACGAAGCGCGCCACGATGTCGAAGATCACGTCGTCGCGGATGCCATCGACATTCGCCTTCACCGACTCGGCATCCAGCAGCTCGTCGCGCTGGGCGTAGATCACCTTGCGCTGGTCGTTGTTGACGTCGTCGAAGTCCAGCAGGTTCTTGCGGATGTCGAAGTTGTGGGCCTCGACCTTGCGCTGCGCCTTTTCGATCTGGCGGCTGACCAGGCGGTCCTCGATGACGTCGTCTTCCTTCATGCCCATCATGCGCATGGCCTTCTGCACCCAGTCGGAGGCGAAGATGCGCATCAGGTTGTCTTCCAGCGACAGGTAGAAGCGGGACGAACCCGGGTCACCCTGGCGGCCCGAACGGCCGCGCAGCTGGTTGTCGATACGACGCGATTCGTGGCGCTCGGTGCCGACGATGTGCAGGCCGCCGGCCGCCTTCACTGCCTCGTGGCGCTTCTGCCATTCGGCCTTGACCGCCGCCTTCTGCTCGTCGGTCGCGTCCTCGCCTAGGGCGTGGATCTCGGCTTCCAGCGAACCGCCCAGCACGATGTCGGTACCGCGGCCGGCCATGTTGGTGGCGATGGTCACTGCGCCCGGGCGGCCAGCGTTGGCGACGATGGTCGCTTCGCGGTCATGCTGCTTGGCGTTGAGCACTTCGTGCTTCACGCCGGCCTTGCTCAGGTGCTCGGACAGCATTTCCGAGGTTTCGATCGAGGTGGTACCCACCAGCACCGGCTGGCCGCGCTTGGCGCACTCTTCGATGTCGGCCAGCACCGCATTGAACTTGCCCTTGCGGTTGAGGAACACCTGGTCCGGACTGTCCTTGCGGATGGTCGGGCGGTTGGTCGGGATCACCACCACTTCCAGGCCGTAGATGCTCTGGAATTCGAACGCTTCAGTGTCGGCCGTACCGGTCATGCCGGACAGCTTCTTGTACATGCGGAACAGGTTCTGGAAGGTGATGCTCGCCAGCGTCTGGTTTTCGCGCTGGACCGGCACGCCTTCCTTCGCTTCCACCGCCTGGTGCAGGCCGTCGGACCAGCGGCGGCCGGCCAGGGTACGGCCGGTGAACTCATCGACGATGACCACTTCGCCGTCGCGCACGATGTAGTCCACGTCACGCTGGTAGATCGCGTGCGCGCGCAGGGCGGCGTTGAGGTGGTGGACCACGGTCAGGTTCTGCGCCGCGTACAGGCCTTCGGTCTCGCCGTCGAGGATGCCGGCTTCAACCAGCAGCTGCTCGGCGTGCTCCATGCCCGCTTCGGACAGGTGCACCTGCTTGCCCTTCTCGTCGACCCAGAAATCGCCTTCGCCGTCTTCCGCTTCCTGCTTGACCAGGTGCGGCACGACGCGGTTGACGCGGATGTACAGCTCCGGGGAATCATCGGCCGGACCGGAGATGATCAGCGGGGTACGCGCTTCGTCGATCAGGATGGAGTCGACTTCGTCGACGATGGCGTAGTGCAGGCCGCGCTGGTAACGGTCGGCCTTGGACAGCGCCATGTTGTCGCGCAGGTAGTCGAAGCCGAATTCGTTGTTGGTGCCGTAGGTGATGTCGGCCGCGTAGGCCTCGCGCTTGTCGCTGTGCGGCATGCCCGGGTACACCACGCCCACGCTCAGGCCCAGCCAGTTGTACAGCTTGCCCATCTGCGCGGCGTCGCGGCGGGCCAGGTAGTCGTTCACGGTGACCACGTGCACGCCCTTGCCTTCCAGCGCGTTGAGGTACACCGGCAGGGTCGCCACGAGGGTCTTGCCTTCACCGGTGCGCATTTCTGCGATCTTGCCCAGGTGAAGCACCATGCCGCCGATCAGCTGCACGTCGTAGTGGCGCATGCCCAGCACGCGGCGGCCGGCTTCGCGGCAGACCGCGAACGCTTCCGGCAGCACCTTGTCCAGGGCTTCACCGCCGGCGATGCGCTGCTTGAACTCCGGCGTCTTGGCCTGAAGCTGCTCGTCGGAAAGCTTCTCGATCTCCGGCTCCAGCGCATTGATCTTGGCGACGATGCGGTTGAGCTGGCGCAGCTGTCGTTCGTTACGACTGCCAAATACGCGGGTAAGCAGGCTGTTGATCATTGAAGGAACCGGGTTGGATGGACACGACGCCCGGCCTCCCCCTTGGGATCCGTCCGCCGCAAACGAAACAGGGCGCCTGGCGCCCTGTCGATGGCAACACCCATTGTAGCTTGGGACGGGCGGCTGAGGTTTCAAGCGCCAATCCGGTCGCAATCGCCCCGGATTCGGCAAAGAAACACGGATGCGGGGTCGGACCCCTTTCGCCATGGCGAAAGGGCTCTGACCCCAGCCCTCAACCGCATCGGGTCAGAGCCCTTCCGCGGCGCGGAAGGAATCCGACCCGGGCATCAGCCGCGGCTGACGCGGCCGACCGGCGTGTTGCCGCCGTCGCCGAGGAACTTGCGCGGGTTGACCACGTTGCCGTTCTCCCACACCTCGAAGTGCACGTGGGCACCGGTCGAACGGCCGGTGGAACCGGCCTTGGCCACTTCCTGGCCGGCGCGGACCAGGTCACCGGCCTTCACCACCAGGCGCGAATTGTGCGCGTAGCGGGTGACATAGCCGTTACCGTGGTCGACATCGACGACGTTGCCATAGCCGCCCTTCACACCGGCGAAGCTGACCACGCCTTCGGCCACGGCCATCACCGGGTCACCGACCTTGGCGTGGAAGTCCATGCCCTTGTGGGTGGCGGCGCCGCGGCCGAACGGGTCGGCACGG
The DNA here is from genome assembly GCF_052751275.1 of Stenotrophomonas muris. Taxonomy (NCBI): domain Bacteria; kingdom Pseudomonadati; phylum Pseudomonadota; class Gammaproteobacteria; order Lysobacterales; family Lysobacteraceae; genus Stenotrophomonas; species Stenotrophomonas muris. Next base: position 3,022,251 of record NZ_CP199879.1, read on the forward strand.
GTGCCGAAGCCGGAGGTCACGTAGCTGTTGCGGATCGGCATGCGCGACGGCACGGCGTTCTGCTGCAGCTGGTGGTCGAACATCAGCGATTCCATCACCGACAACTGGCGGCCTGAAGCAGCGAAGCGCTGCTCCAGCACCTGTAAGTCGGCGTTGACGTCCTTGACCGGGATGTCGCTGGTCGGGCCGCCGGCGTCGCCATCACCGAGGCCGGGGGTCTCGTTGAAGTCGAATTCGCCATCTTCCAGCTTGCCCATCTGGGTCAGCCGTTCGCCAAGCGCGTTCAGGCGGGTGGCCTGCGCCTGCAGCTCGCCGAGGCGGGCAGCCAGCGCGTTGACCTGGGTCTGCGCATCGCGCTTGACCTTGGCCAGCTCCGCATCCTGGCGCTCGACCTTGGCCTGCAGGCGCGAATCATTCAGCGCACTGGCGCCAATGCCGCCGGCAAGGCCGATAATGCAGCCTACCCCGAGCACGCTGCCCAGCAGGGCGCGGGGGCGGTCCTCGAAATAGAACCGCAAACGCGTGATCGGCGACGCCTTGGCCTGTCCTTCACGCGTTTTGATTACGATCTTTTTGAATGCCATCAGTGAGTTTTCATGTCTGAGCCGAAATCCAGCGTTCGCCCCGCGTCAGTGCCGAAACCGGCGCTGGATGCGGTAATGGCGGACAAAAGCGGGAACCCGCTGCGTCGGGCCTTGTGGCTCGACGCGCTGGACCGGCAGTTGCGCCCCCAGTTGCCGCCACCTCTGCGCAGCCGCTGCCGGCTGGCCAATGTGGACGGGGAACACCTCGTTTTTCTCGTCGAGTCCCCGGTCTGGCATGCCAAGTTGCGGCTTGCCGAAGCCCAGTTGCTCGACGCGGCCCGTTCCATCGGGCTGAAGGCCACCAGGGTGACCATCAAGACTGCGTCCACCACTCCCTCACGCTCCCCAGCGATCGACAACCGGAATGGCCCCCACGCAGTTTCAGCCGCCACGCACAAAGGGCTACGCGACGCCTTGGCTTGCCTGCAGGACGTTCCCTCGAAGCCGAAGAAGCGATCCTGATGGCAACGGAGCATCCGGCTCCGCTCCCCGTCGCGCGTGTCACCACGGCGTGAAACATTTCGGGGGCCGGGTCGCATCCTAGCGGCCATCCGGAGGCCTGTCGTTAGATTGAAGTTAAAACTTCGTTAAATTCAGGCTTCCGATCCAACAGGTTCACAAAACCGTGACCTTGAACCGGCCTTGACGCCTTTCAAGCACGCTGAATGCGTCGCAAGCGCCGGAAACAACGACGCCGCCCTGGAAGGCGGCGTTTTTATCTTGAAATTCAACGATCTACGGAATCAGGCGTAGGCCGGGGTGGCATATTCCACCGGATCCGGGGTGGTCGGCGAGTCGAAGCTGACCCATTCCCAGGCGCTGGCGTCGGCCATCAGGGCCCGCACCAGCTTGTTGTTGAGCGCGTGGCCGGACTTGAAGCCCTCGTAGGCGCCCAGCACCTGGCCACCGGCCAGGTAGAGGTCGCCAATGGCGTCAAGGATCTTGTGGCGCACGAACTCGTCGGCGTAGCGCAGGCCGTCTTCGTTGAGCACGCGGAACTCGTCCAGCACGATGGCGTTGTCCATCGAACCGCCCAGGCCCAGGTTGCGCTCGCGCATGTATTCCAGGTCGCGCATGAAACCGAAGGTGCGCGCGCGGGAGATTTCCTTGGTGTAGGCCAGCGTCGAGAACTCGATTTCCTGCCGCGACTGCTTGGCCGGGATCATCGGGTGGTCGAACTGGATGGTGAAGCCCAGCTTGTAGCCCTCGTACGGGGTGAAACGGGCCACCTTGTCGCCCTCGGTCACCTCCACGGTCTTGAGCACGCGGATGAAGCGCTTGGGCGCATCCTGTTCGATGATGCCCGCCGACTGCAGCAGGAACACGAACGGGCCGGCCGAACCGTCCATGATCGGCAGCTCGGCCGAGGACAGTTCGACGATGATGTTGTCCACACCCAGGCCGGCCAGCGCCGACATCAGGTGTTCGACGGTCTGGATCTTTGCGTCGTTGCAGGTCAGGCCGGTGCACAGGGTCACTTCGGTGACCAGTTCGGCCTTGGCCGGCACCTCCACCACCGGGTCCAGGTCCACGCGGCGGAACACGATGCCATGGTTGACCGGTGCCGGGCGCAGGGTCATGTAGACCTTGTCACCACTGTGCAGGCCAACGCCGGTGGCGCGGATCGTGTTCTTGAGGGTGCGTTGCTGGATCATGGGGGATGGACCGGAAGTGACACATTAGATTAACACGCGCACTCCCCTACCCCGGCTGAAACGCCAGTTGCAGCCACCGGCAGGATCCACCGGCACGCCGCTGGAAAGCGCGTGAAGCAGGGCGGCCGGGCCCATCCTGGCCCGGCGCCCGCGTTTTCAGGACATGGTGGCGCAACCCGGGGAGGACAACCCCGGGCCGCCCCGCTTAGTCCGCCTGGCGGCGCAGGAACGCCGGGATGTCCAGGTAATCGTTCGGCAGTTCCGCCGCCGCCGGGGCCGAAGCGGCCGGGGCCGAAGGGGCGGAGGCCGCTGCGGTATCGCTGCTGGCGCGACGCAGGCCCAGGCCCATGCCACCCACCGCCTTGGAGACGGCATCGCCGCCGTTGTCGAACTCGCCGAACTCCGGCTGGCCGGTGGTGGCGTTGCGGACCAGCTTGATCGGCGCACGCTCGCCCGGACGCTGGGTCTTGCTGGCCGAGACGCGGTTCAGGCCGGTGGCCACCACGGTCACGCGCACTTCGTCCTGCATGTCCGGATCGAGCACGGTGCCGACCACCACGGTGGCATCTTCGGAAGCGAAGCCATCGATGGTGCGGCCGATCTCGTCGAACTCGGCCATGGTGAAATCGGCGCCGGCGGTGATGTTGACCAGGATGCCGTTGGCACCAGCCAGGTTCACATCGTCCAGCAGCGGGTTCTGGATCGCCGATTCGGCAGCGGCCTGGGCGCGGTCATCGCCACGGGCGGTGCCGGTACCCATCATCGCCAGGCCCATTTCGGACATGACGGTGCGCACGTCGGCGAAGTCGACGTTGATCAGGCCCGGACGCACGATCAGGTCGGCGATGCCCTGCACGGCGCCCTGCAGCACGTCGTTGGCAGCGCGGAAGGCCTGGATCATGGTCGCGTTGCGACCCAGCACGGTGATCAGCTTCTCGTTCGGGATGGTGATCAGCGAGTCGCAGTGCTGGCTCAGTTCCTCGATGCCCTTCAGCGCCACCTGCATGCGGCGACGGCCTTCGAACGGGAACGGCTTGGTGACCACGGCCACGGTCAGGATGCCCATTTCCTTGGCCAGCTGTGCCACCACCGGCGCAGCGCCGGTACCGGTGCCGCCGCCCATGCCGGCGGTGATGAACACCATGTCGGCGCCCTGCAGCGCGTCCATGATGCGCTCACGGTCTTCCAGCGCGGCCTGGCGGCCGACTTCCGGGTTCGCGCCTGCGCCCAGGCCCTTGGTCACGTTGGTACCCAGCTGCAGCTGCAGCTTGGCACCACAATTCTTGATGGCCTGCGAGTCGGTGTTGGCAGTGATGAATTCCACGCCATCCACTGCCGAGTTGACCATGTGCGCCACGGCATTGCCGCCGCCGCCGCCCACGCCAACCACCTTGATCACCGCATTGGGTGCCATCTTTTCGATCAGTTCAAAATGCGCCATGTCCGTGTCCTCGTTGTATCCGCTTTGGCTGGCATGGGCATTCGGGCGTCCTGCCGTCCTGCTGCATGCCGACGTTGCGGCTGTGTGGGTTGTGTGTAGCCAGTATTGCGTTGTGATGCGGGTACTGCGGGTGTTGCGCCCGGGCGAGGCCCGGGTTTTCGGGTTCCGCGTCAGAACTCGCCGCGGAACCAGGTCTTGAGTTTCTTGAACATGCTTCCGGCGCGCCCGGTGGGCAGCGACGGCCGCCGCGGGTGCTCGATCTGGCTTCCCATCAGCAGCAGGCCCACGCCGGTGGCGTGCACCGGGTTGCCGACCACTTCGCCCAGGCCGGTGACGTGCTGCGGGATACCCACGCGCACCGGCATCTGCAGCATTTCCTCGGCCAGTTCGACCACGCCTTCCATCTTCGACGCGCCACCGGTCAGCACCATGCCGGCGCGCACCAGTTCCTCGAAGCCGGAGCGGCGCAGTTCGGCCTGCACCATCTCGAAGATTTCCTCGTAACGGCCCTGCACGGCCTGCGCCAGCGAATGGCGCGGCATGCGGCGCGGCGGGCGGTCGCCCACCGACGGCACCTGGATGCTCTCCTCGGCCGTGGCCAGCTGGGCCAGGGCGCAGGCATAGCGCACCTTGATCTGCTCGGCTTCCGGGGTCGGCGTGCGCAGCATGTGCGCGATGTCGTTGGTCACGTGGTCGCCGGCGATCGGCAGCGAGGCGGTGTGGCAGATCGCACCCTGCACGAACACCGCGATGTCGGTGGTGCCGGCGCCCATGTCGACCAGCACCACGCCCAGCTCGCGCTCGTCGGCGGTCAGCACCGCCACGCTGGAGGCCAGCGAGGACAGCACCAGGTCGTCCACCTGCAGGCCGCAGCGCTGCACGCACTTGCTGATGTTGGCCGCCGCCGACTGCGCGCACACCACCAGGTGCGCATGCACTTCCAGGCGCACGCCGGTCATGCCGACCGGGTTGCGGATGCCTTCCTGCGAATCGTCCAGCACGTACTCGCGCGGGATCGCGTGGAGGATCTTCTGGTCGGCCGGGATCGCCACCGCCTTGGCCGCGTCGAGCACGCGATCCAGGTCGCCCCAGGTCACTTCACCGTCGCGGATCGGCACGATGCCCGGCGAGTTCTTGCACTGCACGTGGTTGCCGGAAATCGAGGCGTACACCGAACGGATCTCGCAGCCGGCCATCAGCTCGGCTTCTTCCACCGCGCGCTGGATCGACTGCACGGTCGATTCGATGTCCACCACCACGCCGCGCTTCAGCCCGCGCGATTCGTGCGAGCCGATGCCGATCACTTCGATCGGGTTGCCCGGCGAATACTCGCCCACCAGCGCCACCACCTTGGAGGTGCCGATGTCCAGGCCAACGATCAGCGATTTGTCACCCTTGCGATTCATGTCCTTTCCTGCGTGCTTCTGGCCGGGGTCGCCGGCGTTTTCGCCGGCGTGGCCGGGGTACCCCAGCTCAGCGTGAAACCATTGGTGTAACGGAGGTCGGCGCGCTCGATCGGCGCGTCCTGACGGTTGAGCTGCGGCAGTACCTTGACGAAGCGCTGCATGCGCGAGCGCGCGTCGTCGCGGCCGACCACCACTTCGGTGCCGTTGCTCAGCACCAGCGACCAGCTGCCGCGTGCGTCCATCGTCACCCGGCGCACATCGACGCCGGCCGGTGCGAACAATGCACGCGAGTCGCTGTACAGCTTCATCACTTCCGCGGTCTGGCTGTCCGGGCCATCCAGCTCCGGCAGCGCCAGGTCGGACAGCTTCTTCGGCGTGGGGAACAGCTTGCCCTGCTCGGACACCAGGCGGTCGGTACCCCAGCGGGCGAACGGCTTGTGCTCGACCAGGGTCACTTCCAGCACGTCCGGCCACTGCTTGCGGACCTGCGCGCTTTCCACCCACGGCAGCTTCTCCAGGGCGTCCTGCGCGTCCTGCAGCTTGACCGCGAAGAAACCGGCGCGCGCATACGGCAGCAGCACCTGCTGCAGCTGTTCGGCCGGCACCCGCTTGAACTCACCATGCACGCGCAGCTTCGCCAGCGGCCAGCGCTCGGCGCCGACCCAGCCATTGACTACGGCCACCACCGGCAGTGCAACCACCGACAGCGCCAACAGCCAGACGAAGATGCGCAGCACCGCGTTCATGCGTGCGAGGCCTCCAGGGTCTGTTCCAGCACGCGCCACACCAGTTCCTCGAAACCGATGCCGGCCTGGCGGGCCGCCTTGGGCACCAGCGAATGGCTGGTCATGCCCGGCGCGGTGTTCACTTCCAGCAGGAAGAAACGGCCGCTGTCGCGATCGCGCATCACGTCCACGCGGCCCCAGCCACGGCACCCGGCGGCACGGAACGCGGCCAGCGCGATGCGCCGGATGTCCTCTTCGTCGCCACCGTCCAGGCCCGGACACAGGTACTGGGTGTCCTCGGCGATGTACTTGGCGTTGTAGTCGTACCACTGGCCCTTGGGCACGATGCGGATCGACGGCAGTGCGACGTCGCCAAGGATGGCCACGGTCAATTCGTCGCCGACCACCATCTGCTCCATCAGCAGCTGGCCGTCGTAGCGCGCAGCCAGGGCCACCGCTTCATCCAGCCCGGCGTCATCGGTGACCCGGCTGATGCCCACGCTGGAGCCTTCGTTGGCCGGCTTCACCACCACCGGCAGGCCGAGTTCGGCGGCATTGGCGTGCACGTCCTCGGCAGTGACCTTGCGGTACTGCGGGGTCGGCAGGCCCAGCGACAGCCACACCTGCTTGGTGCGGATCTTGTCCATGCTCAGCGCCGAACCCAGCACGTTCGAGCCGGTGTACGGCACGCCGAAGGCGTCCATCAGGCCCTGCACGATGCCGTCCTCACCGCCACCGTTGTGGCCGTGCAGGATGTTGAAGACGCGATCGATGCCACCGGCGGCGAGCGCGCTGGCGAGCGCCGGAATGCCGTCCACCGCGAACGCATCGACGCCACGCGACTGCAGGGCTTCGAGCACGTTGCGGCCCGAATCCAGCGACACCTCGCGTTCGCTGGAACTGCCGCCCAGCAGCACGGCGACGCGGCCGAACTCGGCCGGGTCGGTCACGCGCAGCGGCGGGAAGGTCAGCGTGCTCACGCCTGGCCCTCCCCCTTGAAACCTTCCGCCGCGATATGGGTGGCCACGGCACCGATGTCGCCGGCGCCCATCATCAGCAGCAGGTCACCGTCCTGCAGCACGTCCGGCAGCACGCTGGCCAGCTCGGCGGCCTTGCCCACCACCACCGGCTCACTGCGGCCACGCGCGCGGATGGCACGGGCCAGCGCGTGCGAGTCGGCGCCGGCAATCGGTTCTTCACCGGCCGGGTAGACCTCGCTCAGCACCAGCGCATCAACGCTCGACAGCACGGCGGCGAACTTGTCGAACTGGTCGCGGGTACGGCTGTAGCGGTGCGGCTGGAAGGCCACCACCAGGCGCTTGTCGGCCCAGCCACCACGAGCGGCGGCGAACACTGCCTCCAGCTCGCTCGGGTGATGGCCATAGTCGTCGATGATGCGGACCTTGGCGCCACTGGCGGTGGTCACCTCGCCCAGATCGTTGAAGCGACGGCCGACACCGGCGAAGCCCTCCAGCGCGCGTGCGATCGCGTCCGGGGCCACGCCCAGCTGCCAGCCCACCGCAGCGGCGGCCAGCGCGTTGAGCACGTTGTGCCTGCCCGGCAGCGCCAGCACCACTTCCTGGCTGGTGCCCTGCGGCAGGCGCAGGGTGAAGCGCATGCGCGACCCTTCCTGCACCACGTTCTCGGCGCGCACGTCGGCCTGCGGGCTCATGCCGTAGCTCATCACGTGGCGCGGGGTCCTGGCGGCCAGCGCGGCGACTTCCGGATCATCGATGCACAGTACCGCCAGGCCGTAGAACGGCAGGCGCTGCAGGAACTCGGCAAACGCCGCCTGCACGCGGGCGAAATCGTTGCCGTAGTTTTCCAGGTGGTCGGCATCGATGTTCGTGATGATCGACATCAGCGGGTTCAGGCGCAGGAAGCTGCCATCGCTTTCATCAGCCTCGGCCACCAGCCACTGCCCGCCACCCAGCTTGGCGTTGGCACCGGCGGCCAGCAGCTGGCCACCGATCACGAACGTCGGGTCCAGGCCACCTTCGCTCAGCACCGCAGCGGTCAGGCTGGTGGTGGTGGTCTTGCCATGGGTACCGGCCACGGCGATGCCGCGGCGGAAGCGCATCAGCTCGGCCAGCATCGCCGCACGCGGCATGATCGGAATGCGCTGGCTGCGTGCTTCCATCAGTTCCGGGTTGTCTTCGCGGATGGCACTGGAGACCACCACGCAGTCGGTGCCCAGCACGTTGGCCGCGGAGTGGCCGCGCATGATGCGCGCACCCAGGCTGGCCAGGCGGCGGGTCGCCACGTTGTCGGCGTTGTCCGAGCCGGACACTTCATAGCCCAGCGTCAGCATCACTTCGGCGATACCGCTCATGCCGGTGCCGCCGATGCCGACGAAATGCACGCGCGGGAACGCGCGCACCAGGTCGTTGGTGTCGTGCAGGCGGCGGATCATGCGCGGCCTCGCGCAGGGCAGGCGCGGTGGCATGCCTTCTTCATACAGCTTCCTCGAGAATGATATCGGCGATGCGCTCGGCGGCATCGACCTTGGCCAGGGCACGCGCGGCTTGCGCCATCTGCATGCGGCGGGCGGGATTTTCGGACAGATCGCGCAGCAGTGCGGCAATGCCGTCGGCCAGCGTTCCGTCCTGCTTCAGCAACACCGCCGCGCCGCGCTCGACCAGGTACTCCGCGTTGCGGGTCTGGTGATCGTCGACGGCAGCGGGGAATGGCACCAGCACGCTGCCGACACCGACCGCGCACAGCTCGGCCAGCGTGGACGCGCCGGCGCGGCAGACAACCAGGTCAGCCCAGGCGAAGGCTTCGGCCATGTCGGCGATGAACGGCGTGATTTCCGCCTGCACACCGGCCTTGGCGTAAGCCTCCACCGCTTCGGCATGCATCTTCTCGCCGCTCTGGTGGCGCACCTGCACCGGCAGGCCGGCGCCCAGCGCGGCAATCGCCTGCGGCACGCCGGTATTGAGGGCACGCGCGCCCTGGCTGCCGCCCACCACCAGCACGCGCAGCGGGCCTTGCCGGTCGGCGAAGCGCTGTTCCGGCGGCGCGATGGCAGCGATTTCCGCGCGCACCGGGTTACCGACGAACTCCTCGCCCTTCGCGAAGGTGCCCGGGAAACCGGTCAGCAGGCGACGCGCATAACGTGACAGGATGCGGTTGGTCAGGCCCGGCGCACGGTTCTGCTCATGCACGATCAGCGGCAGGCCATGCAGGCGCGTGGCCATGCCACCGGGGCCGGAGGCAAAGCCACCGAAGGCGACCACCGCGCGCGGCTGGCGCTGGCGGATGATGAGCCCGGCCGCGCGCAGCGCGCGCATCAGCCGCCACGGCGCCGCCAGCAGGGCCAGCTTGCCCTTGCCGCGCAGGCCAGTGATGGCCAGCGTATCGATGGCGATGTCGTGCTGCGGCACCAGGCGGGTTTCCATCGCACCGTCGGCGCCCATCCAGGTCACCGGCACGCCGCGCTGGCGCAGCACGCGGGCCACGGCCAGGCCGGGGAAGATGTGACCGCCGGTGCCTCCGGCCAGGATCATCACCGGGCGCCCACTCTCGGTGGCTGCACTCATGACAGCCTCCCGAAGGTCGGTTCGATGCGCGACTGCAGGCGGCTGGTGCCACGTGCGGCGCTCGCTGCAGCGGACGCGGGTGCGACCGGCTCGGCACGCATCGGCACGCTGGCGTCCACCGCTGCGGCGGGCTTGTCCATCGGTTCGGCTGCGGCGTCTTCGGCGCCACCGATGCGCACGGCCTGGCGGCGCTCGGCGCGCTTGAGTTCATACGACACGCGCAGCAGCAGGCCCATCGCCACGCAGGTCATCAGCACCGACGAACCGCCGGAGGAGATCAGCGGCAGGGTCAGGCCCTTGGTCGGCAGGATGCCCAGGTTCACGCCGATCGAGACGAAGGTCTGCATGCTGATCCACAGGCCGATGCCGAAGGCGATGTAGCCGGAGAAGTGGCGCTTCATTTCCACGCAGCGCATGCCCAGCCAGAAGGTGCGGCCGACCAGCAGCGCATACAGCGCCACGATCACGCAGGTACCCAGGAAACCGAATTCCTCGGCGGTGACCGAGAAGATGAAGTCGGTGTGCGCTTCGGGCAGGTAGTACAGCTTCTGCACGGAGTTGCCCAGGCCGACGCCGGTCCATTCACCACGGCCCACCGCCATCAGCGCGTTGGACAGCTGGTAGCCGTCGCCCTGCTGGTCGGCCCACGGGTCCAGGAAGGAGGTGATGCGGCGCATGCGGTACGGCTCGATGATCGCCAGCGCGCTCATGCCGACCAGGCCGATGATCACCGGCATCGACATGCGCGGCATGTTCACCCCGCCCAGCACCAGCATGCCGGCGGTGATCGCCAGCAGCAGGGTCGAGGAACCGAAGTCCGGCTGCAGCAGCAGCAGCACCACCAGCGCACCGGCCACGCCCAGCGGCTTGAGCATTGCCGGCCAGGTCGCATTGACCTCGTCGCGGAAACGTACCAGGTAGCTCGACAGCCAGACGATGTAGAGCACTTTCACCGCTTCGACCGTCTGGAACTTGGAAATGCCCAGGTTGATCCAGCGGCGCGCACCGTTGACCGTGCTGCCCAGTCCCGGTGCGAACACCGCCAGCAGCAGTACGAAGCAGCCCAGCAGCAGCATCTGGTTGTACTGCTCGATCGACTTCAGCTCGGTGCGGGCGGCAATGACCGCCAGCACGATACCCACCGCCAGGAAGATCAGGTGGCGGTTGAGGTAATAGAACGGGCTGCTCATCAGCGCGATCGAGCTGGAGGCCACCATCACCACGCCGACACCGGTGAGCGCGATGATCGCGCCCAGCAGCCACTTGTCGTAGCTGCCTTCGATGGCTTCAAGGCGTGTTGCCTGGCGGGACAGGTCGTTCATCTCAGCGCACCTTCAACGTGGCCAGGCCGATCAGCACGAGCACAACGGAGATGATCCAGAAACGCACGATCACGCGCGGCTCCGGCCAGCCCTTCAGTTCGAAATGGTGGTGGATCGGCGCCATGCGGAACACGCGCTTGCCGGTCAGCTTGAACGAGGCGACCTGGATCATCACCGACAGCGTTTCGATGACGAACACGCCGCCCATGATCACCAGCACCAGCTCCTGGCGGGTGATCACCGCGATCGTGCCCAGCACCGCACCCAGTGCCAGTGCGCCGATGTCGCCCATGAAGACCATGGCCGGGTAGGTGTTGAACCAGAGGAAGCCCAGGCCCGCGCCGGCGATGGCCGCACAGATGATGACCAGCTCGCCGGCGCCCGGGATCTGCGGGATCTGCAGGTAGTTGGCGAACACCACGTTGCCCGAGGCATAGGCGAACACGCCCAGCGCGCAGGCCACCAGCACGGTGGGCATGATCGCCAGGCCGTCCAGGCCGTCGGTCAGGTTCACCGCGTTGGAGAAACCGACGATCCAGAAGTAGGCGATGGCCACGAAGCCGATGCCGGCCAGCGGCAGCGCGACCGACTTGAACATCGGGATGTAGAAGGTCAGCGCTGCCGGCACGTCGGCCGTGTAGAACAGGAACAGGCCCGCAGCCAGGCCGAAGATCGACTGCAGCAGGTACTTCCAGCGCGACTTCAGGCCGTTCGGGTCACGGCGGACGATCTTGATCCAGTCGTCATACCAGCCGATGGCGCCGAAGCACAGCATCACCGCCAGCACCAGCCACACGTAGCGGTTGCGCAGGTCGGCCCACATCAGCACCGACAGGGTGATGGTGAGCAGGATCAGCGAACCGCCCATGGTCGGCGTGCCGGCCTTGGAGAAATGGGTCTGCGGACCGTCCTTGCGGATCGGCTGGCCGCCCTTGAACTGGGCGAGCTTGCGGATCATCGCCGGGCCCAGCCACAGCGACAGGAACAGGGCCGTCAGCGCGGCAAGGATGGCGCGGAACGTCTGGTAGTTGAACAGCCCGAACAGGCTCTCCAACTGCTGCAACCATCGAGCCAGTTCATACAACATGCGGGGATTCCTCTCCTTGCGCCAGCAGCGCTTTGACAATCGTGTCCATGGCGCTGCCACGGGAACCCTTGACCAGGCAGCGCACGCCGGCGTGCAGCTCGTCCTTCAGCGCCTGCGACAGCGCGTCGTGGGTGGCGAAATGGCGGCCGCCTTCGCCGAAGGCGGAGGCGGCAGCGGCGCTGAGCGGGCCCAGTGCATACAGGCGCTTCAGGCCGGCAGCACGTGCGCGGATGCCGGCCTGCGCATGCAGCGCTTCCGCGTCCGGGCCCAGCTCGCGCATGTCGCCCAGCACCAGCCAGCCCTCTTCCGGCGCCGCGGCCAGGGCATCGATGGCCGCGGCCAGCGACCCGGGGTTGGCGTTGTAGCTGTCATCCACCAGCACCGCGCCATTGCGCAGCTGATGGGCGATCTGGCGACCCGGCACCGGCTGCGCTTCGGCCAGGCCGGCGGCAATCAGCGCCAGATCGACACCGGCGGCCAGCGCCAGGCTGGCGGCGGCCAGCGCATTGCTGACGTTGTGGCGACCCGGCAGGCCCAGCACCACGCGGGCTTCGCCGGCCGGTGCGACCAGAGTGAACTGGCTGCCCTGCGCACCGGCGCGGATATCGCGCGCGGTCACGTCCGCCGAGTGTTCCAGGCCATAGCGCAGCACGCGGCAACGCGCCGGGGTGCTGATGAAATGCTGTTCGAACCAGCGGCCATAGGCATCGTCGGCGTTGATCACCGCCACGCCATCGGCCGGCAGCGCGGCGTAGATCGCGCCCTTGGTCACCGCCACGCCGAGCAGGCTGCCCATACGTTCCAGGTGCGCCGGGGCGATGTTGTTGACCAGCGCATAACGCGGGCGGGCGATCTCGGTCAGGTAGGCGATGTCGCCCGGCTTGCCGGCGCCCATCTCGTAGACGGCGTAGTCGGCATCTTCCGGCGCATCGATCACCGCCAGCGGCAGGCCGATCTCGTTGTTGCGGTTGCCCGGGTTGGCGTAGACCACCTTGTGCGCGTGCTGGGCCACCTGCTGCAGGATCGACAGCAGCAGGCTCTTCACGCTGGTCTTGCCATTGCTGCCGGTGATCGCGAACACCTCGGTGCCACGGTCACGCTGCATGCCGGTGGCGATCTTCGCCAGCGCCAGTTCGCTGTCGGCCACCAGCACCTGCGGCAGTTCGACCGGCAGCAGGCGCTCGACCAGCAGCGCACTGGCACCGCGCGCCTGCGCGTCGGCCGCGAAGTCATGGCCGTCGAAACGCTCGCCGCGCAGCGCCACATACAGACTGCCCGGACCGAGATTGCGGGTGTCATTGCTGACCGCATCGATGGCCACGTCGTCGCCGTGGATCTCGCCGCCGGCCCAGTGTGCGATCAGCGAAAGCAGGGTGCGCTTCATGCGGCGCCCTCCCCGGCCTGCGCGCTGAGCACACCGGCCTTGGCCGCCAGTGCAGCGGCGGCCACTTCGGTGTCGTCGAAGTCATGGCGCACGCCATTCACTTCCTGGTACGGCTCGTGGCCCTTGCCGGCGATCAGGATGATGTCGCCGGCACCGGCACGCTTCACCGCCAGGCCGATCGCACGCGCGCGGCTGCGCTGCACGGTCACGGCATCGGCGTTCTGGAAGCCGGCCAGGATGTCAGCCACGATCACATCGCCATCTTCGCCGCGCGGGTTGTCGTCGGTGACGATGACCTGGTTGGCCAGGCGCTCGGCGATCGCCGCCATCTGCGGGCGCTTGCCGGTGTCGCGCTCGCCGCCGCAGCCGAACACGCAGAACAGCGTGCCCTGCAGGTGCCCGTGGAGGCTGTCCAGCGCCTGTTCCAGCGCATCCGGGGTGTGCGCGTAGTCGACCACCACCGTCGGCAGGCCGTCTTCACCGCCCAAGCGGTTCATGCGGCCGCGGATCGGCTGCAGCGCCGACAGCACTTCGGCGATACGCGGCAGCGGCTGGCCCTGCGCGTGCAGGGTACCGGCCACGGCCAGCAGGTTGTCCACGTTGAAGCGGCCCAGCAGCGGCGACTGCACCGCCGCGCGCTGGCCGTCGATGACCAGCTCGAAGGCGATGCCACGACCGTCAAGCTGCAGCGCCTCGGCGCGCACGCTGGCGTCGGTGGCACCACGCGAGCTCAGCCCGATCGCCTGCACGCCGGCCGGCAGGCCCGCGAACAGCTGCCGGCCGAAGGCATCGTCCAGATTGATCACCGCGGCCTTCAGGCCCGGGCGATGGAACAGCCGCGCCTTGGCCGCGCCGTAGCTGGCCATGTCACCGTGGTAGTCCAGATGGTCGCGGGTGAGGTTGGTGAACACCGCCACGTCGTAGTGCACGGCGTCCACGCGGCCCTGGTCCAGCGCATGCGAGCTGACTTCCATCGCCACCGCGCGCGCACCGGCGTCGCGCAGCTGCGCCAGAAGCGCATGCATCTGCAGCACCAGCGGCGTGGTGAAGCCGGTCGGCTCGACCGCACCATAAAGTCCGGCACCCAGCGTGCCGATACTGCCACTGGGCGTTCCGAGCAGATGCCAGGCCTGGGCCAGCAGCTGCACGGTGGAGGTCTTGCCGTTGGTGCCGGTCACGCCGACCATCGCCATCGCCCGCGATGGCGCGCCATGGAACTGGTCGGCCATCGCGCCCATGCGCGCGCGCAGGCCCGGCACGGCGATCGCATCAGCCGGGGCCGGCAGATCGGCCGGTGCCGGCGGTTCGAACAGGATGGCACTGGCACCGGCAGCGCGCGCCTGCTCGACAAAGCCCAGGCCATGCGCGCCGAAACCGGCGATGGCGACGAAGGCGTTACCGGGGCGCACGGCACGGCTGTCCAGCACCAGGCCGGTCAGAACGGGATCATGACCCGCCAGGGCCACGTCCGGAAGCAACTGCGAAAGCAACATCGAAGGACTCATTGCGTGCCTCCCGTAGCGGGCGGCGTCTGGGCTTGCGCGCTTGGCAGCGCAGCGTCGAATTCAGCGGCGGCATCGACCGGCAGCGCGGTCTCGGCCGGCGGCGCAGGCAGGATCGACGCCGAATGGCCGACCTTGCCCGACTGCTGTGCGGCCAGCCACGACTGCAGGTCGTCCAGCGGCACGTCCATCAGGCGCAGGGTGCCTTCCATCACGTTGTGGTAGACCGGCGCCGACACCAGGCCGCCGTAGAACTTGCCGGCCTGCGGGTCGTTGATGACGATGACGGTAGCGAAACGCGGGTTGGTGGCCGGCACCACGCCGGCGAACAGCGCGTTGTAATGGCCGCGCTCATAACCGCCCGGGCCGGCCTTGCGCGCGGTGCCGGTCTTGCCGGCCACGCGGTAACCCAGCACCGCCGCCTGCTTGGCGCCGCCCTGGGTGACTACCGTTTCCATCATCGCCACCACCTGCCGGGCGACGTTCTCGTCGATGATCTGCTGGCCTTCATTGCGCTGGCCCTTGACGAAGGTCGGCGCGATCAGGCGCCCGCCGTTGGCCAGCGCCGAGTACGCGGTGGCAATCTGCAGCGGCGTGACCGACAGGCCGTAGCCATAGGACATGGTGGTCTTGGTGGTACCCGACCAGCGTGCCGGACGCATCACCACGCCGGCCGATTCACCCGGGAAACCGCTGTGCGGCGCCGAGCCATAGCCGAAGCGGCGCACGCCGTCGTAGAAGGTCTGGTCCGGCATCTTCGCCGCAACCTTGGCCGCACCCACGTTCGAACTGCGGGTGATCACGCCGGTCACGTTGAGCACACCGTTGTTGCGCGGCACGTCGCGGATGGTGAAGCGGCCCAGGGTCATGTAGCCCGGGTTGGTGTCGATGATGGTGTCCTTGGTCACCGCACCGGCCTGCAGCGCGGTGGCGATGGTCAGCGGCTTCATCGTCGAACCCGGCTCGACCAGGTCGGTCACCGCGCGGTTGCGGCGCGTATCGGGGATCGCGCCGGTCAGCGAGTTCGGGTTGTAGGTCGGCAGGTTGACCATGGCCAGGATCTCGCCGGTGGTCACGTCCATGATCACCATCGAACCACCGGCCGCCTTGTTGGCCACCAGCGCGTTGCGCAGTTCCTTGAAGGCCAGGTACTGGATGCGGCGGTCGATGCTGAGGGTCAGGTCCTTGCCCGGCTCGGCGGCGCGCAGCAGATCGCTTTCGACGGTCTCGCCCTTGCGGTTGCGGATCACCCGCTTGGCACCGGCCTTGCCGCGCAGCCATTCGTCGAACGCCAGTTCCAGGCCTTCCTGGCCGCGGTCGTCGATGTTGGTGAAGCCCAGCACGTGCGCCATCGCTTCGCCCTGTGGGTAGAAGCGGCGGAACTCGCGCTGCGCGGCCACGCCCGGAATCTTCAGCGCGACCACCTTCTCTGCCTCGTCCGGATTGATCCGGCGGCGCAGGTACATGAATTCCTTGTCCGACTTCTGCGACAGGCGGCTGCTCAGCTCATCCACCGACATGCCGACCGCCTGGGCCAGCTCCGGGATGCGCTCGGGCGAACGCAGCAGGTCCTGCGGGTTGACCCAGATCGAGGCGACCGGGGTGGACACCGCCAGCGGCTCGCCGTTGCGGTCGGTGATCATGCCGCGCGAGGTCTTGATCGGCAGCTCGCGCAGGTAGCGGGCCTCGCCCTGGCGCTGGTAGAAATCGCTGTTGATGATCTGCACGTAGGCCGCGCGACCCACCAGCGACACCGAGCACAGGCCAAGCGCCAGCGCGACCCAGCGCAGGCGCTGGCGCAGGTTGAAGGCGTTGCGCGGGCGGTTGCGGCCGGTCTTGCTCATGGGCGCACCACCACGATGTCAGCGGCCTCGGGGAACTTCATGCCCAGCTTCTCGCGGGCAATGCGGTCCACGCGGTTGGCTTCGGCCAGGGTGGCCTGTTCCAGCTGCAGGCGGCCGAACTCAAGGTTGATGTCATCGCGCTTGCGCTCGGCACGCGACAGCTCGATGAAGGTCTGCCGGTGGCGGTGGCGCACGAACACCACGCCGATCGCCGAGGCGACGGTGCAGGCCAGCAGGATGATCAGCAGCAGCCGGCTCATGCATCGCCCCCCCGCTTCTGTGCCACGCGCAGCACGGCGCTGCGGGCACGCGGATTGGCGGCCAGCTCTTCGTCGGTGGCCTTGATGGCGCCGCCGATCAGGTCCAGCGTCGGCACGAACGCAACCGCCTCGGGCAGCCGGCGGTTGGCCGGCGGCGCCTTGGCCAGGCGGTTCATGTACTGCTTGACGATGCGGTCTTCCAGCGAGTGGAAGCTGATCACCGCCAGGCGGCCACCTGGCTTGAGCCGTTCCACCGCCGCATCGAGCCCGGCTTCCAGATCGGCCAGCTCGCGGTTGATGTGGATGCGGATGGCCTGGAAGCTGCGCGTGGCCGGGTGAATCTTGTCCTTCCCACGCGGCATCACCGAGGCGATCAGCTCGGCCAGTTCGGCGGTGCGGGAGAACGGCTGCTTCTCGCGGCGGGCCACGATGGCGCGGGCGATGCGCCGGCTCTGGCGCTCTTCGCCGTAGGTCCACAGCACATCAGCGATCTCGCGCTCTTCGACGCGGTTGATCCACTGCGCGGCGCTTTCACCGCTGTCCGGATCCATGCGCATGTCCAGCGGGCCGTCCTTGCCGAAGCTGAAGCCACGTTCGGCCACGTCCAGCTGCGGCGACGACACGCCGAGGTCGAACAGCACGCCGTCCAGGCCTTCGGCCGTCGCATCCCACTGCAGCAGCTGGGCGAAGCTGCCCCGGAAGATGGACACGCGCGGGTCCGGCGCGAAATCGCGCTCGGCAACGGCGATGGCTTCCGGATCCTTGTCCATGACCAGCAGGCGCCCCCCGGGACCGAGCTGGGTGAGCACGCCACGTGCATGACCGCCACGACCGAACGTGCCATCCAGATAACGTCCGTTTTCGATCACCCTCAGGCCTTCAAGGACCTGGGTGTACAGGACCGGCAGGTGCACCGCCGGCGACTGCGACACCGGAAGGTGACCGGCCTGCGCTTCTGGGCGCATCCGGGCACCCCGGCTCACAACTTCAGGTCGAGCAACCCATCACCCAGATCCTCGTCAGACAACGTCTGCTGGATCAGGGCCCGATGCGCCTGCTCGCTCCACAATTCGAACTTGTCGCCCATACCGAGCAATACCGCCTTCTTCTCAATGCCCACCGCACCGCGGTGGCTGGCGGGGATGCTGATGCGACCGTTGCCGTCCAGTTCCAGATGGGCGGCCGAGCCGACCAGCTTCTGCTGCAACAGGCGCACGACGCGCTGGGTGTTGGGCTTGGACATCACATCGTCGCGGACCCGCTCCCATTCCGACTCTGCATACAGCCACAGGCAGCCGGCTTCGAACGGGTTGTAGGTCAGCACGAGACGGTTGTTGCTGGCGCGCGCGACGAGGTCGCGGTAAGCGGTGGGAACCGCCATGCGCCCTTTGTCGTCAACTGTGATGGCCGTCTCGCCCTGGAACACGACGCCTGCACCTTGTCCTTCGCCCGGTGAAACATTGAACCACGAAAACCCACAAAACACCCGGATTTCCCTCTGATGCCCACCTTAGCAGCGGGCCGAGGGTTGTCAACAACTTTTCAGCGGGGAAATCGCCAGCCGCATCAATGGCTTGCAACAACCTTTAGAGAATTGTTCAAGGCTTATCCACAAGTTGCTGATCCGTCTCAATTTTTGAGATTGAACGGAAGTTCAGGGGCGTGGAGAGGGCGTGAAACATCGGCCGCGCATTCATCCGGAACGGGCCGGAAACGGCGCCGGACTGCGCAAACCGTGCACAATGAGGCCATGTGCCTGCTCGCTCTTGGCTGGATGCACCACCCGCGCTGGCGGCTGGTGATGACCGGCAACCGTGATGAGTTCCACGCCCGCCCGACGGCGGCGCTGGCCCCCTGGCAGGATGAGACGTCCGTCATCGGCGGGCGCGATCTGCGCTCCGGCGGTGGCTGGGCCGGGGTTGGCGCCTCGGGCCGGATGGCGGTGGTCACCAACGTCCGCGACCCGCTGGCGGCCCAGACCGGCCCGTCGCGGGGCGCGCTGGTGGCCGACTTCCTGCGCGGCCGCGACCCGGCCGCCGTGCATATCGACCGATTGGCGACCGTGGCTGGCGCCTATGCCCCGTTCAATCTGTTGCTGGCCGATAGCGACAGCCTGGAGTACCTCGGCAACCATCCCGCCGAACGGCAGACCCTCGGCCCGGGCGTGCACGGCATGTCCAACGGCGCGCTGGACGCGCCCTGGCCGAAGACCCGGCGGCTGATGGCGGCCCTTGAAGCCTGGCTTCAGAAAGACGGGGTCAGATCCCTTTCGCACAGCGAAAGGGATCTGACCCCGGACCTGACCCCACTCTGGAATGCCCTGGCCGACGAACACCGCCCTGCCGACAGCGACCTGCCCGACACCGGCATCGGCCTGGAACGCGAGCGCTGGCTGAGCCCGGCCTTCATCCGTGGCGATGACTACGGCACCCGCGCCAGCACCGTGCTGCTGATCGACGCCGACGGCCATGGCGAGATCCACGAACGCCGCTTCGGCCCGCAGGGCGCTCCCAGCGGCCAGAGCCACGTCATTTTCTGACCCGGTCATGACGGCCCTTGGCCGGATGCTCTTGGCGGGGGGGGGGTAGTGCCGGCCGCTGGCCGGCAACCTCTGGATCTTCGGATGCAGCATGAAGTCGCCGGCCAGCGGCCGGCACTACCCGCAGCGTGCTGTCGCGATCCACGCGACGGCAGTCGTCATCGCAGCGGGCCTGAAACGTCATTCAGCTTCCAGCCGCGACCACGATCCGTCCGTGCCACAGGGGTTTCAGCATCACAGCCATCCGACTGTGCCCTTTTCGCAATCGGCACTGTGTCTATAAATGTCGCCCCTGACCTCCCAGGGTGATCGCGCCCGGCACCTCGCCGCGCCATCGACCGCAACCCCAAGGAGGCCCCATGCGTCGCATTCTCATCCTGTTCGCCACCCACCTGCTTGCTCTCGGCCTGGGCTTCGGCCTGGGCATCTATCTGCTGCCGATCCTGATCGCCCCCGATGACCCGCCGGTCACGCAGGTGCAGGCCGCGATGAACGACGCCACCTATCGCACCACCTTCCGTCGCGACCTCAAAGGCAGCGACGCGGTGCACTGGGCCGAAGGCAAGGTCAGCGTCAGCGCCACCCAGGTTGCCTTCGACGGCAAGATGGGACCGGGCCCGGACTACAAGGTCTACCTGGTCCGCGACTTCGTCGACAACAAGGCCGACTTCCTGAAGATCAAGGCGCAGGCCCAGCGCATCGGCGAGGTGAAGACCTTCAACCGCTTCCTGGTGGATGTGCCCGCGAACGTGGACGTGGACGACTACACCACGGTGGTGGTGTGGTGCGAGCGCTTCTCGCAGTTCATTTCCGCCGGGCAGTACCGCACGCCGGGCTGAGGACAGCATGGGGTCGGATCCCTTTCCTCCGGAAAGGGATCCGACCCCGCAATCACGGTAGCTCCACGCCATGCGTGGAAGAAGAAGGAGGCGGAGCCGGCCGATAAGCCGGGTTCTGTCGTGGACAGTCATTCCTCTAGGCGTTACGTCACCGCAACGCTCAAGCAACCTACCCGGATCCAACGCGGGCCGCGCCAAAGGATCCCTATTTGGTCTTGCTCCAGGTGGGGTTTGCCGTGCCGGTCTGTTG
Organism: Stenotrophomonas muris; assembly: GCF_052751275.1. NCBI lineage: Bacteria > Pseudomonadati > Pseudomonadota > Gammaproteobacteria > Lysobacterales > Lysobacteraceae > Stenotrophomonas > Stenotrophomonas muris. The sequence goes on from NZ_CP199879.1 coordinate 3,042,631, forward strand.
CCAGACTCGCGGTGCGCTCTTACCGCACCATTTCACCCTTACCGGCCTTCCGAAGAAGACGTAGGCGGTATCTTTCTGTTGCACTTTCCGTCGGCTTGCGCCGCCCAGGCGTTACCTGGCACCTTGCCCTGTGGAGCCCGGACTTTCCTCGGCACCCCCGAAGGGATGACGCGACTGTCTGGCCGGCTCCGCCAGCGCATATTCTAGCGTACGCAGGTCCTTCCTGCCGTGCTGATCGCGGCGTCCGGTTCATCCATCCACGCATGGCGTGGATCTACTGCAGTAGCGCCACGCCATGCGTGGCTGCAGCAATCCATCAACTACCGTACAACGCCTTGCGCGGCGCGCCGGTCAGTTCCGCGGCCAGTTTGGCGGCGGTGGACGGTGGCAGGTGCTCGCTCAGCTTCGCGTAGACGCGGCGGCCATGTGCCAGCTGCGCTTGCTCGTCATCACCCGCGCCCTGCACCATCACCACGAACTCGCCCTTGCGCTGGTTGTCGTCGGCCTCGACCTTGGCCAGCAGGCCCGCCAGGTCACCATCGAGCACGGTCTCGAACAGCTTGGTCAGCTCGCGGGCCAGCACCGCCGGGCGTTCGCCACCGAAGATCGCCGCCATGTCGGCCAGCGATTCGGCGATGCGGTGCGACGATTCGTAGAACACCATCGTGCGCACTTCGCCGGCCAGCGCCTGCAGGCGGTCGCGGCGGCCGCTGGCCTTGGCCGGCAGGAAGCCCTCGAAACTGAAACGGTCGCTGGGCAGGCCGGCCACGCTCAGCGCGGCGATGGCGGCACAGGCACCGGGCACCGGGCTGACCTTGATGCCCGCCGCGCGCGCGGCACGCACCAGGCGGAACCCGGGGTCACTGACCAGCGGGGTACCGGCATCGCTGACCAGCGCCAGCGACTCGCCGGCCTGCAGGCGCGAGACCAGGCGCTGCGCCAGGGCCTCTTCATTGTGTTCGTGCAGGGCCACCAGTGGTTGCTGGATGCCAAAATGGGACAGCAGCTGGCCACTGCGGCGGGTGTCCTCGGCACAGATGGCCGCCACCGAACGCAGCACCTCCTGCGCGCGCGGGCTCAGATCGGCCAGGTTGCCGATCGGGGTGGCGACGACGTACAGGGTTGGGACACTCATTTCAGCGGTACTCACGGGGCAAGGGTAGAATCGTAGCGTGTACCCGGCCAAGGCCGCTGCCCTCATCGCATGGACCCGATCATGAACAAGCCCGCCGCACGGTTCTCCGCCCTGTCGTTGTCGCTGATGCTGCTGGCCGGTTGTGCCACCACCAGCCTGACCAGCACCCCCGATTCGCCGGCCCAGGGCCAGGCGCTGGCGCTGATCGAACAGGGCAAGCCGCGCGACGCCGCACTGCAGCTGGAAGGCCTGGCCGCCACGCTGCGTGGCGGTGCCCGCAGCAACGCACTGGCCGATGCGGCCTGGGCCTGGCATCTGGCCGGTGACAGTGCCCGCGCGCGCAGCCTGCTGGGCCAGCTCACCGCCCGCCAGCTGTCCGGCGCCAGCCTGCAGCGCTACCAGCTGACCGGTGCCGAGCTGGCGCTGGCCGACAAGCAGCCGGCGCAGGCGCTGGCCCTGCTGAAGGATCATGCCGACAGCGTTGCGGTCGGCCTGCGCACCCGCTGGCTGCTGGCCCGCGCCCAGGCCCTGCAGGGCACCGGCGATGCCTTCGGTGCCGCCAACGAGCGCGCCCGTGCCCATGCCGGCCTGACCGGCAGCGCGCGCAGCGAGAACCAGGCCGCCATCGCCGGCCTGCTCGGCACCCTCGACGACGCCACCCTGCGCAGCCGTGCCGCCGCGCTGCCGGCCAACGACCCGCTGTACAACTTCGCCGGCCGTGCGCTGATCGCGCGCGGCCTGCCGCTGCCGCGCCCGTTCGACCGCGATGGCGCGGCCCAGTTCGACACCAGCAAGCGCCCGCCGGCGATGAGCGACGGTTACCGCCCGCCGGCCAAGCTGGCCGTGCTGCTGCCGCTCAGCGGCCGCCTGGCCACCGCCGCGCAGCCGGTGCGCGATGGCCTGTTGAGCGCCTACTACGGTGAAAGCCGCCGCCGTCCGGACATCAACTTCTTCGACACCGCCGGCACCCCGGCCGGTGCCCTCGCCGCCTATGACAAGGCGGTCGCCTCCGGTGCCGACTTCGTGGTCGGACCGCTGGGCCGCGACGAAGTGGACGCCGTGTACGGCCGCCAGCAGCTGCAGGTGCCGGTGCTGGCCCTGAACCGTGGCAAGGACGCACCGCCGGCCGGCAGCGCCGGTTTCTCGCTGGCACCGGAAGACGACGGCATCGTCGCCGCCGAATACCTGCGTGGCCGCGAACGCAACCGCGCACTGGTGATCAGCAGCAATGACGACACCGGCCGCCGTTCCGCCGCCGCCTTCGCGCAGCGCTTCGCACAGCGCGGTGGGCAGGTGGTGGCCACCTTCAACGTCAGCGATGCCGTTGGCGATGTCGGCGCGCAGGTGCGCAATGCCGGCCAGGTCGATGCGGTGTTCCTCGCCGTGCGTGCACCGCAGGCCCGCCTGCTGGCGCCGCAGCTGGCGCTGGCCGGTGCCGGTGGCGCCACCCGCGTCGGCACCTCGCAGCTGACCGTCGGCAGCGGCAAGGTGGAAGAAGACGTGGCCCTGGACGGCATCGTCTACCCGAATGAAGCCTGGAACGTGCGCAGCGTGTCCGGCCTGCCCTCGGCCAGCCAGGTGGCCAGCACTCTGCCGAGCGCACGCGGTGCGGCCGGCCGCCTGTTCGCCTTCGGCGCCGACGCCTGGAAGATCACCGCCTATCTGGACAAGCTGTCCAACGAAGGCGGCCTGGACGGTGCCACCGGCACCCTGTTCCTGGACAGCAACGGGAACATCCTGCGCCAGCCGGCATGGTCGACCTTCAATGGCGGCCGGCCGATGCCGATCGTCGGTGGTCGCTGAGCGCAGCCAACGTGGCTCGGCGGTGGAAGCCGCCGCCGAGCAGCATCTGCAACAGGCCGGACTGCAGCCGCGCGCGCGCAACGTGCGTTATCGCGGCGGTGAACTGGACCTGGTGATGGACGATGCCGGCATCGTGGTGTTCGTGGAGGTGCGCTATCGCGCGCGATCAGAGTACGGTGGCGGTGCCGCTTCAGTCGATGCGCGCAAATGCCGGCGCCTGGCGCATGCCGCGCAGCTGTACCTGCAGGACCACCCCGCGCTGGCCAATGCGCCCTGCCGCTTCGACGTGGTGGAAGCCAGTGGCGAACCGCCGCAGCTGCATTGGCTGCGTGACGCATTCCGGCTGGATGATTGCTGATGTGTACTGTCCGCCTTGGTAGAAGCCGACCTTGGTCGGCGCGTCTGTGCCAACCAAGGTTTGCCCCCGCCAGAGCGCAGCCTGGCCGGCACTACCATGGTGCGTGACTGATGCCTTCGATCATCACCCATGCCGCCGTGCCGCTGGCGCTGTGGTGCGCCGCTGATCGTGGCCGCATCCCGCCGCGCCTGCTGGTTGCAGGCGTGATCGCCGCGATGCTGCCCGATGCCGATGTACTGGCCTTTGCGCTGCACATTCCCTATGCGGATGCCTTCGGCCATCGCGGTGCCAGCCATTCGCTGCTGTTTGCCGGCGTGCTGGCGGCATTGGCGGCGGCGTTGGCGTTCTTTGGTAGTCGCCGACCTTGGTCGGCGCAGCACAGCTCCGGTAGTCGCCGACCTTGGTCGGCGGTTTCGTGCCAACCAAGGTTGGCACCTACCAAGGCAGGGCCAACGGTGGCATCGACCGTACAAGCCGCTGTATTCGTCTTCGTCTGCGCCGCCAGCCATCCACTGCTGGATGCGATGACCTCCGGCGGCCTCGGCGTCGCACTGGCCTGGCCGTGGAGCGAACACCGCTTCTTCGCACCGTGGCGACCGATCCGCGTTTCACCCTTCGCCCCACAGTTCTTCAGCGCACGCGGCGTGGCTACCCTGCTCTCCGAACTGCGCTGGGTGTGGCTGCCACTGGCCGGCGCCGTTGTCGCCTGGAAACTGATCCAACCCGCTCCTGCTGCCTCTCGAGATCCGTCATGAGTCCTGCCCTGCCTGCTGCCCTGGTCGCCGAACTGTCCACCCTGCTGGGCGCGGAGGGCTGGCGCATGGATGACAGCGCGCTGGAGGCCAACGCGCAGGACAATTCATGGCGCCGCCAGCGTCCGGCAGCCGTGGCGCTGCCCGCCGACGTCGAACAGGTTCAGGCACTGGTACGTGCCTGTCGCGCGCATGGCGTGGCGCTGGTCGCGCGCGGCGCCGGCACCGGCACGACCGGTGCAGCCGTCCCGCGGCCGGGCAGCATCGTGCTGTCGTTCACCCGCATGGACCGCATCATCGAGATCCGCGCCGGTGATCGCTGCGCGGTCGTGCAGCCCGGCGTGCTCAATGGCACCCTGCAGCAGGCACTGGCCCCGCATGGCCTGTTCTGGGCGCCGGATCCTTCCAGCGCCGAGATCTGCAGCATCGGCGGCAACCTCGCTTGCAATGCCGGCGGCCCGCGCGCGGTGAAGTACGGCACCAGCCGCGACAACGTGCTGGGCCTGGTGGCGGTGACCGGCACCGGCGAGCTGATCCGCTGCGGTGGTGCCTACACCAAGGACGCCACCGGCTACGACCTCACCCATCTGCTGGTGGGCAGCGAAGGCACGCTGGCACTGATCGTGGAAGCCACGCTGAAGCTGACCCCGTTGCCGGTCAGCCAGGCCGGGCTGCGCGTGCTGTACCGTGATGCCGATGCTGCTGCGGCCGCCGTATCGCGGTTGATGTCGCAGCCGGTGGTACCCACCCGCCTGGAATTCATGGACGCGCGCAGCCTGGAGCTGCTGCGGCTCAATGGTGCTGACGTGCCAGAGGCCGGTGCGATGCTGCTGGTCGAGGCCGATGGTGACCACGACACCCTGCCCTATCTACTGCAGGCCCTGGCCAGCGCCGCCGAAGGCGACGGCATGATCGAACTGGACGTGGCGATGGAAGGCCGCGCACGCGACCAGCTGTGGGCGGCGCGCAAGGCGCTGTCGCCTGCGCTGCGCAGTGTGGCGCCGGGCAAGATCAATGAAGATGTAGTGGTCCCGGTGTCGCGCATTCCGGAGCTGGTGGCCGGCGTGCAGGCGCTGGCACGTGACTACACGCTGACCATCGTCACCTTCGGCCATGCCGGCAACGGCAACCTGCACGTCAACATCCTCTACCACCCGGACGATGCCGACGAGAACACGCGCGCGCATGCCGCGCTGCCAAGGATCTTCGAGCTGACGCTGGCATTGGGCGGCACGTTGTCGGGCGAACACGGCATCGGCCTGGCCAAGCGCGATTTCATGGCGCAGGCCTTCACCCCGGAAACGCTGGCAACGATGCGCGCGATCAAGGCCGCGCTGGACCCGGACGGCATCCTCAACCCCGGTAAGGTGCTGCCGCCGGCATAGACTGCGCGCACTCCTGCGCGCTCCTGTAGAGCCGAGCCATGCTCGCTGCTCTTCGACCAGATCGCGATGACGCCCGCGCTGTGCGCGCAAGCCGAGCGTGGGCTCGGCTCTACAACGAGGTGTCGTTCACCTTCGCGCTCCTGTAGAGCCGAGCCATGCTCGGCTGCTCTTCGACCAGATCGCGATGACGCCCGCGCTGTGCGCGCAAGCCGAGCGTGGGCTCGGCTCTACAACGACGTGTCGTTCACCTTCGCGCTCCTGTAGAGCCGAGCCGTGCTCTGCTGCTCTTCGACCAGATCGCGATGACGCCCGCGCTGTGCGCGCAAGCCGAGCGTGGGCTCGGCTCTACAACGACGTGTCGTTCACCTTCGCGCTCCTGTAGAGCCGAGCCATGCTCGGCTGCTCTTCGACCAGATCGCGCAAGCCGAGCGTGGGCTCGGCTCTACACCGTCTTGTCGGCTGCGATATCGATCAGGGTCTGCCGGAAGCTGGGCAGCAGCACGCGGTTGCCATGGCCGCTCAGGTGATCGTTGTCGAAGAACAATGGTTCGCCGTCTTCCACCGCCAAACAGGCTTGCGGCCCACACAGCAGCGGCAGCGGATCCCACACGGTGAGCGATGGATGGTGCGCTGCCAGCTCGGCCAGCAACGCCATCTGCGGCGCCCGCAGCCTCTCCAGATCCGCGCGCGACATACTCAGACCTCCCGCGCATGCCGGGTTGTGGCGGTTGAACCAGTCTGAACAGCGGTACGCACCGGCCTTGAACAGCGGCAGCGGTGCGTCGATCACCACCTGTACGCCCAGCTTCTGCAAACGCCCCAGCACGCGATCGGCTTCGTCGCGTGCAGCCTGTGCATGCGCGGGCGTGCGTTCGGCCAGCAGCTGTTGATAGATCTGCTGTGCATCCTGCCGCTGCCAGTCGAACCCACGCAGTTCCGGCATGCGCAAGGCCGCCAGCAGCACGATGTCACCCGGGCGCGCCTCGCGTTCGATGGTCGACAGCGTGTCTTCAATGAAGTCCTGGCAGTCGGCCGGGCTGGCCCGCAGCAGGTTGACGAAGCTGCAGCCGCCGCGATCCTGCTGGCGTACCTCCATGCCGGTCTGGCGCGCGACCATGCTGGTCATGGTGCGATACGCCGCTGCATGCGAGTCGCCCACCACGAACAGGCGCCGCCCGTCGAGCGCTGGCGCACTCACCGGCTCCAGCGGTCGCCACGCCGGGTAGCGGCGCGCCTGCCATGCATAGCCGTCGCGGGTCACGCTCAGCGAGACCTGCTCGTGGTACTCCACCGTTGCCCAGGCGCCCGCACCGCACAGCGCCACCAGCGGCAACGCCATCGCCAGCACCTTGGCCGGTGCCAGCCGCAGCAGCGGCGCCGCACTGCGCAGCGGGCGCTCGATGAAGTGGTAGGACGCGGCCGACACCGCCAGCAGCAGCACCGGATACAGCCACAGCGCGACGCCATGCAGGCCATAGGTCCAGCGCAGCAGTACCAGCAGCGGCCAATGCCACAGGTACAGCGAATAGGACAGCCGACCCAGGTAGGCCAGCGGTGCGCAGCCCAGCGCACGGGCGATGCGCGATGTCCCCGCTGTCGACACGCCCGCCAACAGCAGCAGGGTACCGGCCACGGTCGCCAGCACGCCCGGCACCGGCATCGCCAACTGCGGGGCGATCAGCACACCCGCGGCCAGCAGCGCCAGGCCCGCCACGGCAGCCGCGTCGCTGCCCTGGCGTGGCGTACGTTTATGCATCCACTGGTAGAGCAGCGCACCTGCGGCCAGCTCCCAGAACCGCGCCGGCAGCAGATAGAACGCCGACGCCGGCGCCGATCGCGCCTGCCAGCCCGCCCACGCCAGCGACAGCATGGTGAGCGCCGGCAACAGCCAACGCGCCCCCGGCCAGCGCTCACGCCCGCGCAGCCACACGAAGAACAACAGCGGGAAGACCAGGTAGAACTGCTCTTCCACACCCAGCGTCCAGGTATGCAGGAACGGATTGAGTTCAGCGCCGGGCGAGAAGTAATCGTCCTGCTGGCCGGCCAGCACGATGTTGCTGAAACCGACCAGCGCGGCCCAGCCGGCCTGGTCGAACTGCTCATTGCGCCACGCGCGGGGAATGAACAGTGCCGACAGTACGAAAGTGGCCATCAGCATCACCAGCAGCGCCGGCAACAGGCGCAGCACGCGACGCCGGTAGAAATCGAGCAGCATCGCACCCAGCGATGCTTGGGCGCGCGAGGCCAGCGACTGGCTGATCACGAAGCCGGATACCACGAAGAACAGGTCCACACCGGTGAAGCCGCCGGGCAGCCACGTCGCGTTGGTGTGGAAAAGGACGACGGCCAGCACCGCCAGTGCACGCAGGCCATCGATGGCGGCGTTGTGGGAACGTTCGGGAGAGGACACGCGGGCAACCGGCAGAAGACAGGGCGGCAGCATCGCCACCGTTTGCGCAGTCATTCAATGGACAATCGCGACAGACGTGGACAACGTTCAGGTCCAGTCCCGGATCGGCGCGGTTGTAGAGCCGAGCCATGCTCGGCTGCCCTTCGTCCAGATCGCAGTGAGCCGAGCATAGGCTCGGCTCCACAGCAGCAACTGGGGGGTCAGAGCCCATTGCCTTGGCAATGGGATCCGACCCCGCCGCAGGCGCGCTTACCAGGCCATGCGCAGGCCCAGCTGGCCGCCTACGTTGCGGTAGCCATGATCGCCGCGCTGCACGCTCATGCCACCCCACGCACCCCAACGCTGGCCCAGCCTCAGCTCGGCACCGGCCTGCACTTCATAGCGGTTGCGCGGCACGTCCGCAGCCAGCGTGTCGCCGTTGAACTGCAACGTACTGGTGCCGCTGCCACGCAGCCAGTTCACGCCCAGGTACGGCTGCACGGTGTTGCCGGCGGCCGTGCCATGGCCGAACACACGCACGCCCAGGCGCCCGCTAAGGCCACCGGCGTCGGCATGGTCGACCACCGTACCGTTGCTCTCCACGTGGCGATCGGCGCGGAAATCGACATGGCTCAGCTGCAGTTGTGGCTGCACATACAGTGCGCTGGCGGTGTCCTGCCACACATTGAATGTGTAGCCGGACTCCAGTGACGCAGTGGCCATGCGCGAGTCGTAGTGCTCCGGCGCCAGGCCGATGCCCTGCACGCGGTTATCGAAGCGGCCGTACTGCAGGGCTGCATCCACATACGCGCCCCGCGTGCCGTCCGCTTCCTGCATCCAGGTGCCGTACACACCCACGGCGCTGCCACGCACCCGGCCCTTGGCGCTGTAACCGGTCAGATCGGACATTACGCTGCTGTCGGCGCGGCCGCTGCCCAGCATCACACCGGCAACCGCGTTGCCACGCTGCAGCAGGTCAGTGCCGATCTGCAACATCGAGGTGTTGCCATCAATCGACAGCTGGCCGCCGACCGCGCTGAAATCCGCCTGCTGCCGACCCACGCGTGCCCAGGCCTGGCGCTCGCTGCCCATCGAACGCGCGCCATTGCGCTCGTGCATGCGGTGCGCGAACAGGTTGATTGCCGCCGACTGGTTGGCCAGGTAAGCCCCCGCTTCCGGGCGCAGCACCGGTGGCGGCAGGATCGGATCGCCCGGATCAGTCGGATCAGTCGGATCAGTCGGATCGCCGGGACCAGTCGGATCGGTTGGATCCGGATCCGGGCCCGGATCGACCACGCACCCCGGTGCGGCCGGGTTGTCCTGGCAGATATCGAACCACTGCGAACGCAGATACCAGTTGCCATCGGAAGGATCGGCCAGGCCGCCCTGGAACAGGAAGTACTCGTACGATCCGCCCACCGCGCGGCCGCTCAGCGTGTAACTCGCCAGCGATGCACCGTCGATCTCGATCAGCGCGATGCCATCCACGGTAGGTGCGCCTACGCCACCGATGTTCTTCACCGCGATCAGCGCGTCGCCGGAGCTGTCGCCGCGCACGTGCACGCGGTCCATCGCGCTGTCATCGCCGGCCAGCGTGCCCTGGAACAGGAACGTCGCCCCTGCGCTATGCAGGTCGCCGTCCACGGTGAGGGTATTGAAGCGACCACTGCCGTCGGACAAGGCCACGCCACTGTTGAGCACCTGCAGTTCGCCCACCGTGGCATCACCGGTCAGTGTCCATTGGCTGCCACTCTCGATCGCCATCGTCTGCACCAGATCCGACGAACCCTGCCATAGCGATCCATCCGCCAGCCGCACATGCACGTCCGACTGTGGCGGCAGTCCAGCGTCCTCGTCTTCCGGAGTAATGACGATGTCACCCACCATCTGCGAGCGCCCCTCCAGCAGCACGTCGAAACGCCCGGCCACCGCCGCATCCAACGCCAGCGCGATGCCATTGCCGCCCGATACCACCGCACCGTTGGACAATGTCAGGCCCGGGTCGCGGCTGCTGCGCACCCACACACCACCATGCTGGACGCTCACCAGCGAGCCGCCGTCGATACGCATCCGACCGTTGTCATTGATCACCGCCGCCCACGCGCCCTCGCCTTCGGTGCGTACATGGGTGTTGTTCAAAGCGATCTGCCCAGCACCACCGGCAATGACACCGTGCGAGGATCGGCCAAGGGTCTGCAAGCGGCTGTCGACCAGCGTGACGGTCCCGCCGGTGCGTGCAATCGCCGCAGCAGACCCATCACCCTCGGTCAGCACCTGGGAATCGACCGCCTCGATCCCGGGCGGCCGCCCGGCGCCACCCTGCGCATACAGACCATGGGCAGAACGCCCCCCTGTGCGCAGGTTGGTACTGAAAAGCTGCGCGCTGCCGCCCCGTGCATCAAGGCCGAGCCCACCGTCTCCCTGGGCCACCACTGAAGACTCACTCAGCACCAGCGTGGAATCGTTCGGCATCCAGATGGCGGTACCTGCAGACGTTGCAAGCGAGCTGCGCTCCACTGTCACGACGTTGCCTCGGCCATTGATATCCAATGCGACCAGCTCGCTGCGGATACTGCTGTCACGCAGGTTCACGCTGCCATTGTCCATCAGCCTCAGTCCCGTATTGCCGGACAGCTCGCTGCTCTGCACGTCCAGCGCACCACCTGACTGATCGACGGCACGACCATGGGCGCCCTGCACGCTGATGCGGCTGTCGGAAACGTTTACGCTGCCTCCCATCGCCAGACCGACGGCGGCGTCACCGCGCATGTCGATGTCCACACCCTTCATCACCAGGCGCGCGCCGCGATGCGCCGTTGCGGCCACACCCGAATGACCCACGCGTCCAATGCTCGCGTCCTGCAGGACGACCTCGGCCGTGCCGGTCGCCAGGACACCATTGCCCGCGTCACCCGCCATGTCGATGTGGACCCCATCCAGCGTTGCTGTGCCCGCATTCGCATACAGACCGTAAGTACCGTAGCGGTTCACCTGCAACTGAGCGCCCTGAACCTGCAGCGTGCCCCCCATCAACCGCAGCGCATCGCCGCCAGTGCTGCGGACCTGCACGTTTCTCAGCACGGCATCCGCCCCCTGCACCTGTACCCCGTGGGCGCTGTTGCCGCGTGTCTCGATCACTACATCGGCGGCCTCCAGCCGGGCGCCCGTAGCAACTGACGCGCCTGCTGCGGAGATGCCGGTGGTGCTCACCGATGCGCCCTGCAACGAGATCAGGCTGCCGGTACCTTCGGCGTGCGCAGCGTGCGCTCCGCGTCCTTCGGTGGAGAGGTTGACCGGCCCTGTCGGAAGAATGCGGCCGCCGTTGACTGCGTAGAAGGCATGCCCCGACGGGTCGCCCGGCAGCACCGGCTCAGTGGTGTGGTAATCGCCTTCGGCGGGCATCTGGTCGTCGCCGTCGGCCACGATCTGCTGGGCCGAGGCGGGAATGCTTGCAAGCAGTGCAATGGCGAGGGCGGCGGCCAGCGCATGGTGGCGTGGGGTGGGTGTGTGCATGGGGTTGCTCCTGAAAGGAGGCGCCATGCTCGTCATCTCCGTTCACTGCCTCCATCGAATCACTTGCAACTCACCTGCGACAGGCTGTCGCAGTGCTGGCTGAAAGCTGAAGGCGCTACCGGTGTTCAGTGTGCTTTACAACTTTTTGCATGGGTTCGGCCGGGCTGCGCACAGAGACTGGCGCCAGTCCGGTAGAGACACTTGACTTCGCAATTGCCCGCCCTTCACGCCATCGTCACAGAGATGAAGGATATACGGCACGTCGTCTGAATGCGGTTGCGTCGTGTCGCGTCTCTTCCCCTTCTCCGACACAAGGATTCCCCCATGAAGCGCACCGCCACCGCCTCCCATCCTCCGACGCCGCGCCTGTTGTTCCGCAGCCTGCTGCTGGCACTGGCATCCCTTCCCTCCGGCGTCGCCCTGGCCGGTGATCTCGATGGCCAGACTGCGGAGGTCGGTGCTGGGGATCCGGTCGAAGCGTGGACGTTGAAGAACGGCTCGCTGCTGACCGTGAATGACGGCGCAACCCGCAATCTGACCGCTGCTGACTCGACCGTGGTGCTGTCCAACACTAGTGTGGATGCGACGACGGCGGGCCCCGCTGTGCGCCTCTCCGGCGCCTCGGTCCTGGCGGCTCGATCGACGCAATTCAACGGTGGCGTCCATCTTGTCGACAGCAGCACCGCCTGGATCGAAGACAGCCAGATCTCCGTCGCGGCGGGAGCGGGCGTGCATCCCGGCATTGCCAGCGTAGGCATCGACCTCTCTCCTGCTGGGGGTGCCTTCCCACAGAACGCGTTCGCAACGGTGCGCAACAGCACCATCCGTGTCGAGGATGCGCCCGGCACACCTGACATCAACAGCGGGCTGGGCGTACGTCTGATGGGGGGCACGATCCATCTGGAAGGCTCCCGCATCGACGCCGACAACATGGCCGCACTGCTGGCGCCCTCAGCGGCTGGCCAGCCCCCGATCGAACTTCGTGTTGACCACTCCGTGCTCCAGTCCCGTCGCGGCGCCGCAATCCGCGTCGCACCGCGCGCGCCGGATGCCGAGTACCAGATCACCGTCGCGAACGGGTCACAACTTGTCGCAGGCGACGGGAATCTGCTGCTGATGAGTTCGTGGACCGGCAACCCTGTCGCCGCCGACAGTCGTGTCAGCTTCACAGTGGACGACGCGCGGCTGATCGGTGATGTCAGGCTCGATACGGCAACGGTTGCCAACGGCACGATCAACGTAACCCTGCGCAACAAGGCGCAGATCGACGGCCGCTTCCTCAACGTCACTTCGGCCAGCATCGACAGCGACAGCACCTGGCTGATGACCGGCGACAGCAATGTCGGCCACCTGGCGCTGGGCAACACCGGCACGGTGGCGCTGGGCAATGGCAGTACGTTCAACACGCTCACCGTGGATACCTTCGACGGCGCCGGTGGCACCCTGCTGTTCAACACCCAGCTGGGTGACGACAGCTCGGCCACCGACACGCTGATCATCAAGGGCGATTCGAACGGCCAGGCCAACGTACGCGTGCTCAATGCCGGTGGCGCGGGCGCCAAGACCGACAAGGGCATCGAGCTGATCCGTGTGGGCGGTGCGTCCAATGCGCAGTTCGACCTGCAGGGCCGCGCGGTGGGTGGGCAGTACGAGTACTTCCTGTTCAAGGACGCGACCAACGGCGGCTGGTACCTGCGCTCGGAACTTGCCGGGGCGCCGGATCCGTGTGTGATCGACCCGACGCTGCCGGAGTGTAAGCCGGTCGATCCGGTGGACCCGGTGGATCCGGTCGATCCGGTCGATCCGGTCGATCCGGTCGATCCGATCGACCCCACGCCGGTGCTGCGCCCGGAAGCCGGCGCGTACCTGGCCAACCAGTTCGCGATGAGCCAGCTGCTGCGCCACGGCTGGCACGACCGCCAGGGCGGCAGCACCGCCGCCGTGGATGGCGTGCGTGGCTGGGCCCGCGTGGACGCTACACAGAGCAAGCTGTCGGCGGTGGAAGACCAGCTGGACCTGCGCGTGGACCGCTCGCGCCTGCAGCTGGGTGCGGACATCGGCGTGTTCGACAACGGCCAGGGCCGCGTGGGCCTGATGGGCACGCTGGCCAGGTCCGACGCCACCTCGCGTTCGCAGCTGACCGGCTACAGTGCACGCGGCAAGATCAACGGCGGCGCGCTGGGCGTGTACGGCAACTGGAGCAACGATGCACTGTATGTGGATGCCAGCGTGCAGCGCGGCCAGTTCCGCAACCGCGTGCAGGGCGAAGGCCTGGCCGAGGAACGCTACGACTCGGACATCTGGCAGAGCTCGCTGGAAGCCGGCTACCGCATTGGCATCGGCCAGATCGGCAGCACCGCGCTGAGCCTGCAGCCGGAACTGCAGCTGACCTACACCGACGCCAACACCGATCGCCACGAAGAAGCCAACGGCACGGTGGTGCGCAGCCTGGGCGACAACGGCCTGTCCGGCCGCGTGGGCCTGCGCCTGCAGGGTGAAGGCCGCAGTGCCGCCGGTGCATCGGTCAGCCCGTATGTGGTGGCCAACTGGTACCGCGATGGCGCCAGCAACGGCATGGCGTTCGATGATGAAGCACTGAAGGCCAGCGTGCCGCGCAACCGCTACGAGCTGAATGCCGGTGCGCGCGTGGACTTCCGTTCCGGGCTGAGTGCCTGGGGTGGCTTCGGCGTGATGCGCGGTGACCATGGTTACCGCGAGGCGACGGCGAACCTGAGCATGTCGTACAAGTGGTAAGGTAGAAATACGCACGGCGCCGGATGATTCCGGCGCCACTTTTCTTTGCTCTTGTAGAGCCGAGCCAACGCTCGGCTACGTTCTGCATCAGCCAAGCAAGCTCGGCGCCGTCAGCGCAGGGGAACCATGGACCTGTCTGGTCAATGCCTTCTTCCAGCAGCGATCCACTCTTTGGGCTGATTCGGGCTGATTTGGGCTGATCCGGCCAGAGGAGCAATCAGGATGGGCCTCCCATGCGGCTCTTCTGCACCGCTTCACAGCTGAGCAGCGGGAACCCCGAAAACCGGCAGCGCCCCCGGCATCCCGACCAATGAATGCCTGGGTATCAACAAACACCTGGAAGACAGCGATGGCGAAAGCGTCACTCTGCGCCAATCAGGATAAGGCGGCCGTCGTCTGTGGGATGCAGTTGCAGAAAAATATCCCGGCCATTCTTGTGGAACATGGACCAGCAGACCGCCTGCCAGCCGCGGCCACAATTGACCTCGGGAAATCCAAGCACGTTCGGATGCGAGTACTCGCGTGGTATTCCGCCCCACCCCGCTTTCAACAGGGCAGGGCGTAGTGTTCTGTAGTCCATCTCCCATCGCGCGCCCAATGCCTTCAGCGTGCCCGGCATCGGCGATGGATTTTCCTTGTAGCTTCCCATTCTGTAGCCGGGCTCTATGACGTCCGGCGAAGATGCCAGCAAGAAGGCGATCAAGAGAATTTTCATCTACCCAGCGTAGCGGCATCGCTGAGCTCGGCAACTCCCATTGAAGCTGATGCCACTCTGACGAAGTGATGAAGCGCGCTCGACTCTACGATACGTAGTGGCGAAGAATGTCGCATTCGGCAGGCAGCACCATCCGCTAGCTGCCAGCGACGAAGTTGCAACGCTTTCGAACTTTCCAACAATTCTCATTGGCAGCATTGGCGCTTCATGCAAATCATGTAGCGCCACCGACAACGGGTGGCACGGGCTTCCAATCCCGTTAGGTTGATGTGTTGGTTACGCTTGCCTGCCGGCGTCGCTCTTTCCTTGTTGGGTGGCGTCGGCAGGCATTCTGTCCGCGCTTACATGGCGGGCGGTGCGTGGGGGCCTCGTGCCCGCCGGCGCTTCTACATCGACCTCCGGTATTGGAACCACGCACCGTCCGCCACCCTCGCTGTTAAGCAGGGTGGCCCCTTGCCGCTTGCACAAGGACGCCGCCATGACCGCTTCCCCTTACCCGCACCTGTTCGCCACCCTGGGCGAGGCCGCCACGCGCCTGCCCGATGACCTGGCCCGCACGCTGGAAGACACCTTCGTTGCGCTGCAGACCGGTAACAGCCCTGGCGCCATCACCCTGCAGGCCTGCCTGCAGTACATCCGCCAGGGCGATGCCGCCGACGGCCAGCCGTGGCCCGGCCACAACCGTACGCCTGGTCAGCGGCTGGCATTGGCGCGCATCGACCGCGCCAATGCGGGGCTGAGTTTCCTGCTGGAACTGCTGCACGCCACTGAACGCGTCCGCGTGGACGGGGATATCGACCAGCAGATGGGTGACGGCGCGCGCGAAGGGCTGCTGCTGGCCTGCCGTGGGCTGGCCGAGTATGTGGATGTGCAGTTGCGAGCAGCGTAAGCACCCAACAAGGAGAAGTGCGGGGTAGCGCTCAGTTCAGTTGCACGCTGCACGCAATTGCAACGATTCCGATGGCTCATCATCACAGGAGCACCAATAGTGCGCACTTCTTTTCAGGGAGTGCCCGGATGCACAAGATGATGATTCCGCTTACCCGCTATGCCCAGTTCAGCGGGCGCGCCAGCCGCGGTGAGTTCTGGTGGTTTCAGTTGTTCGTCGTGATCGTGTTGATACCGTCGAATGTGCTGGGCTTCATTGCTGGCTACACCGGTTCAAGCACGCTGGCACTGATATCGACGGGCGTGGGCGCGTTGGTGTGGCTGGCGATCATCGTGCCGATGATTGCAGTGACCGTGCGCCGCCTGCATGACACCGACCGTTCAGGCTGGTGGTACCTGCTGATGCTGGTGCCGATTGTGGGCCTGGTGGTGCTGGTGTTCCTGCTGCTACCCGGCACGCCGGGCAACAACCGCTTCGATACAGCGGTTCCGCACGTGTAACCCGCCCGCGTTGGTGGGTGTCGACCTTGGTCGACACGCTGTTGGCACGGGCGGCTGACGCATTCGTGCCAACCAAGGTTGGCACCTACCAGAGCAACATCGATGTGCTTCACTTGGGGTCAGATCCCTTTGCGGCGCAAAGGGATCTGACCCCACACCGAAGCTTGGCACCCAGCAGGGCGGTACCGCTGCGGCTACGCGAAGTGCTGGTAACCGCCGTCGGCGGCTTCGCCATCCACATGCACGCCCTGCCCTTCGGCAATCCGACCGATGCGGGTGAGCGGCACGTCCAGCGATTCGGCGAGGTAGTGCAGTGCGTCGCGCTGGTCGGCGGCGGCGGTGAAGCACAGTTCGTAGTCGTCGCCCCCGCGCAGTGCGCAGTCGCGCGCAGTGTCGCGGCCGAGCAGCTCACGCAGCGCGTGCGAGATCGGCAGCGAATCGGCGTCCACATGCGCGGCCACGTTGCTACGCGTGGCGATATGACCGAGGTCGGCCAGCAGGCCGTCGGACACATCCACCGCCGCGTGCGCGAAGGCCCGCAGGCGCAGGCCCAGGGTCACGCGCGGCGTCGGCCGCAGCAGGCGCAGGCGCAGGCTTTCGTAGTCGGCCAGCAGCGTGGCGGTGGCGATGCTCAACGCACCTTGTTGCCACAGGCGCAGCGCGCCGGCGGCATCGCCCAGCGTGCCACTGATCCAGATGTCATCGCCTGCCTGTGCGCGGTCGCGCCGCAGGGCCTGGCCACGCCCGACCTGGCCCATCGCGGTCACCGACAGCGACAGCGGACCGCGCGTGGTGTCGCCACCGATCAGCGCGATGTCGTGCTGGTCGGCCAGGGCGAAGAAGCCATCGGCAAAGGCCTCGATCCAATCTTCAGACGCTTCCGGCAGTGACAGTGCCAGCGTGCACCACGCCGGGCGCGCGCCCATCGCGGCCAGGTCCGACAGGTTGACCGCCAGGGTCTTCCAGCCGATGTCGAAGGCAGGCGTCTCAACCGGGAAGTGCACGCCGCTGTTGAGCGTATCGGCGGTGACCACCAGTTGCTCGTTGGCACGCGGCTGCAGCAGCGCGGCGTCGTCACCGATGCCGAGCAGGATGTCGTCGCGCTCGAGGGTGCGGGCGCGGATGCGGTCGATGAGGGCGAATTCGGCCAGGGACATGGGGCGTTCTGCTTTTTTGTAGAGCCGAGCCATGCTCGGCTGCAGTTCGATCACGCGCCGCATTGCCGAACGCAACCGTGCGCTGCACGGTGAGCCGAGCATGGCTCGGCTCTACAGAAATCGGGTCAGTGACCCGATTCGACCTTGCGCCATTCCACGGCGGCACGATCCAGCACGCCGTTGACGTAGGTGTGGCCGTGTTCGGAACCGAAGCGCTTGGCCGATTCGATCGCTTCGTTGATCACCACGCG
This sequence comes from Stenotrophomonas muris, assembly GCF_052751275.1. NCBI lineage: Bacteria > Pseudomonadati > Pseudomonadota > Gammaproteobacteria > Lysobacterales > Lysobacteraceae > Stenotrophomonas > Stenotrophomonas muris. The sequence continues at coordinate 3,060,232 of NZ_CP199879.1, forward strand.
GTATGGCACGTCCAGGCGGTAGCGCAGCTCGTAGGTGGCCAGGCGCAGCACCGCGCGTTCGATCGCGTCCACTTCCTCGATGCCACGGTCCAGGTACGGGCCGAGCGCTTCATCGATGTCACGACGGTTGTCGAGCACGCCGTGCAGCAGCGCCTCGAAGTACGCCAGGTCGGCGATTTCACGGGCCTGCTCGTGGGCGAACTGGGCGATCAGCGACTGTGCGTTGCCGCCGGAGATCTGCCAGGCGTAGATGGCCTGCACGGCACGACGGCGGGCGCGCGAGCGCAGCACCGGATCGACGCCATCGCGGCGGACGGGTTTACCGGAGGGCTTGCCCTGGGTGTTCTTGTTCATGGCAGTTGCTCCAGCAGATTGACCATTTCCAGTGCGGCGAGTGCGACTTCCTCGCCCTTGTTGCCGTGGCTGCCGCCTGCGCGCGCCTCGGCGTCTTCAACGCGTTCCACCGCCAGCACGCCGTTCAGCACCGGCACGCCGAAATCCAGCTGCACGCGCATCAGGCCTTCGGCGCAGCGGTCGGCCACGTGTTCGTAGTGGCGGGTGTCGCCACGGATCACGCAGCCCAGGGTGAGGATGGCGGCGTGTTCATGGGCGGCGGCCAGGCGCGCGGCCACCAGCGGCAGTTCCCAGGCACCCGGCACGCGGATCACGTCGATGTTGGCTTCGGTGATGCCGTTGCCGGCCAGGCTCAGGCGCGCGCCTGCGACCAGCGCGTCGGTGATGCGGGCGTTCCAGCGGCTGGCCAGGATGGCGAAGCGCGCCGACTCGGGAGTGCGAAGATCGCCTTCGTAGTGGCTCATATGCGGCTTGGGGACTCGATAAGGGGGTAATTCTAGCGTGGATGGGCCCCGGCCGTGGCTGGCGGGGGCCCGCAGGGTGTGCCGACCAACGGTCGGCACCCACCGGTGGCATGGGGCCGGCACCCACCGGTAGTGCCGGCGGCTGGCCTGCAATCCCCCATTACAGGGTGACCGTCTCCACCACTTCCAGGCCGTAACCGGCCAGGCCAACCTGGCGGCGCGGGGTGCCCAGCACCCGCAGCTTGCCCAGGCCCAGGTCAGACAGGATCTGTGCGCCGGCACCGTTGCGGCGCCACTGGCCCACATCCTTGTCCTTGCCCGGCACCACCGGCGCCGGCTGCTGGCGCAGGCGGGCCAGCAGGGCTTCACCGTCGCGCGGGGCCGACAGCACCACCATCACGCCGGCGCCCTCGGCATCGATCGCGCGCAGGGCATCGGTGGCCGCCACGCCGAAGTCGTCGCGGCGCCAGTGCAGCAGGTCGGCCAGCGGGTTTTCCACCTGCACGCGCACCAGGGTCGGGGTGTCCGCATCCGGCGTGCCACGAACCAGCGCGAAGTGCAGGTCGTGGGCGATGCGGTCGCGGTAGGTCACCAGCTTGAACGGACCGAATTCGGTGTCGATCTCGCGCTCGTCCACGCGCTCGACGGTCTTTTCGGTGGCCAGGCGGTAGGCGATCAGATCGGCAATGGAGCCCATCTTCAGGCCGTGCTCGCGGGCGAACACTTCCAGCTCCGGGCGGCGCGCCATGCTGCCATCCGGGTTCAGGATCTCCACCAGCACGCCGGCCGGTTCCAGCCCGGCGAGCATGGCCAGGTCGACGCCGGCTTCGGTGTGGCCGGCGCGGGTCAGCACGCCGCCCGGCTGGGCGATCAGCGGGAAGATGTGGCCCGGCTGGTGCAGGTCCGACGGCTTGGCATTGGGCTTTACCGCGGTGCGGATGGTATGCGCGCGGTCATGCGCCGAAATGCCGGTGGTGACGCCCTCGGCGGCCTCAATGCTGACCGTGAAGTTGGTCTGGAACTGGGCGGTATTGGCCTGCACCATCGGCGCCAGGCCGAGGTCGGCGGCGCGGCTGCGGGTCAGCGGCAGGCACACCAGGCCGCGGCCGTGGGTGACCATGAAGTTGATGTCCGACGGCTTGACCAGCTCGGCGGCCATGATCAGGTCGCCTTCGTTCTCGCGGTCTTCGTCATCGACGATGACCACCATGCGGCCCAGGCGGATGTCTTCCAGGATTTCCGGAATCGGGGCGAAGTTCATGCTGCGTCTCCCTGTGGGTGCTGACCGTTGCTCGGCACACCCATCAATCGCTCGACGTAACGGGCCACCAGATCGATTTCCAGATTGACCGCGCTGCCCACGCCGGTGGCGGAGAAGGCGGTGTTGGCCACGGTGTGCGGGATCAGGGCGACTTCGAAGCCTTCGTCGTCCACTTCGTTGACGGTGAGGCTGACGCCGTCCACGCAGATCGAGCCCTTCTTGGCGATATAGCGGCGCAGCGAGGCCGGCGCGGCGAAACGCCAGCGCTGGGCGCGCGCGTCTTCATGGATGGACAGCACCTGGCCGAGGCCGTCGACGTGGCCGCTGACCAGATGGCCGCCGAGGCGGTCGGTCGGGCGCATGGCGCGCTCCAGGTTGATGACCGCGCCCTCGCCCAGCTGGCCCAGCGTGGTCAGGCCCAGGGTCTCGGTGGAGGCATCGGCCTGGAAGCTGCTGGCGTCGAACGCGATGACGGTGAGGCAGACACCGTTGATGGCAATGCTCTCGCCCATCTGCACGTTGTCGAACGGCAGATTCCCGACGTTGAAGGTGAAGCGGACATCGCCGCCGATGGATTCGCGTGCGGCCAGACGGCCGACGCCTTCGATGATTCCAGTAAACAAGTAACGTTCTCCGCGAAAAGTGAGCGAAAAACGCCGCAAGGCAAACAGGCGGGCGCAGGGCCGCGAAGGCCCTGTGGCACCGTCTTCTTTCATCCGGACTATGACCGTCGGCTCCGGCATTGGACCGGATCTGCTGACCCCCGGCCGTGGGCCGGGGCGCTCGCGGGCTCGTGCTTGCGCACCTACCGCCGGTGGGGAATTGCACCCCGCCCTGAAGACGTTTGTGTACCGGCGAACCGGCGCGGCTAGTGTACCAGCCCGTGCTGAACGGGGTGGGATGCCCGGGGTCGGATCCCTTTCCGCCCCGGAAAGGGCTCTGACCCCGGGTCCCTCGAAATCGCGGAGGGGTCAGAGCCGTTTTCCGACGGAAAACGGATCCGACCCCGATGCAGGCCCGCTCGCATTCTGATGACCGGGGTCGGATCCCTTTCCGCAGGAAAGGGCTCTGACCCCGGGTCCCTCGAAATCGCGAGGGGTCAGAGCCGTTTTCCGACGGAAAACGGATCCGACCCCGATGCAGGCCGGCTCGCACTCTGATGGCCGGGGTCGGATCCCTTTCCGCAGAAAAGGGCTCTGACCCCGGCCAAGCCAGACCAGCCTGTGACGGCCGTCTCTCGCATTTTGTAAAACTTTCATTAAAATCCGCAGCGGACGACATGAGGTCGCCACGGGCAGCCGCGAGGGCAGGCCCGCCAATGGACTGAAATTCACAGGAATTCCCATGCGCAAGATCCTGATCGTGGCCGCCCTGCTGGCCGCTGCTCCGTTCTCGGCTTCGGCCGACGCCCTGAGCTACACCTACGTGGAAGGTGGCTGGACCCAGGTCCAGGTTGACGACAACGTGCTGGACGACCCGAAGGTCGACGGTGGCTACCTGCGCGGCTCGGTCGCGCTGGCCGAGCAGGTCTACGTGTTCGGTGGCTGGTCGCGCACCAGCAAGACCCGCCACTACGGCGAAGACTCGCTGAAGCTGGAACTGAACCAGCCGGAGCTGGGTATCGGCTACCACATGCCGTGGACCGACCGCCTGGACTTCACCGCCGATGCCGCCTGGGTGCGCCAGAACGCCGAATCGACCCTGCGCTACGACGGCGTGCGTTACCACGGCAAGGACCACACCAACCTGGGCCGCGTCACCATGGGTATCCGCGGCAAGCCGTCGCGCATGACCGAAGCCTGGGCCAAGGCCGGTTACATGGATGGCGGCAACAACTACAAGGGCACCTGGGTCGGCACCGTCGGCGGCCAGGTCAACTTCACCAAGACCTGGGGTGTAGTGGGCGAGATCGCCGGCTACCGCGACGTCACCCAGTACTCGGTCGGAGTCCGCGCCAGCTTCTGATTTACCGATCGCTCCTCGTCGTGCGATCGAACGGGCCCCGCAAGGGGCCCGTTTTTTTGGGCCCGCGCGCGCCGGCAGGCGGCCACAGGCACCAACGGGCCTGCGCAAAGATGCGCTACGCTTGCGCGCCTCTGGAACAGGAAACACCGTCATGAAGACTCCCTTGCGTACCCTGCTGGCCAGCGCCCTGCTGGCGGCCCCGCTGCTGGCCGGCGCCGCCCCGGCCACACTGACGCCCGAACAGGCTTTCGACCTGTACGCACGCGTGCTGCTGGAAGATGACGCCGTGGCGACCCGCGCGCTCAACGATGCACTGAAGCCGGCGTTCGAAGGCCAGGACGCGGTGACCCCGAACCCGGGTGCGCTGGCCAAGGCGCTGGCCGATCCGTGGCAGGTCGTGCTTGCCAGCACCGGCGCAAAGGCCGACGCGGCCGCCAGCGAAGCGCTGTATGCCAAGGCCCTGCGTGATTCGAAGTGCCGCGCCAGCAAGAGCGTGATTGAAGACAACGAGTACGTGGAAGACCAGAAGCTGGCGCGCATCACTTTCAGCTGCCAGCTGCCCGACCTCGGCAAGGTGCGCCCGCTGTTCGCCGCCAGCCTGGCCGACGATGCCAGCCCGGCCTCGCGCAAGCAGTTCACCGATGCCTATGCCCAGGCACTGCAGAGTGGCGCACGCATGCCGGTCAGCGGCACCTTCACCCTGTACCCGGCCAAGGACAACGGCTACTGGTACAGCGGCAACTTCGATGACCTGGTGGGCACCGTAGCCGGTGCGCTGGCACCGTTCGAGGACTGGATGCAGGACGCGCAGGCGGCCAACGCGCCGAAAGTGACCGGCGTACCCGGCTGCGACCTGCTGCTGCAGCAGCACCGCGCCTGCGTGGCGAAGATCGCGCCGGACCAGATCAGTGGCGTGGATGCCATGACCGAGGAACTGAAGGCCAAGGCGAAGGTGAAGTCAGCCGAAGACATGACGCAGGAATGCAAGGCACTGCGCCCGATCGCCGAGATGATGTGGACCGACGAATGCGCGTGAGCGGGATGTAACGCCGAGCCTACGCGCTGCCCAGCGTTGCCGACGGCAAGGGCAACTGCATTTTCAGAACCCTTGCATGGCCCTGCGCGGCCTGCATGGTCAATGCTGTTGCCCTCTTCCACCAGGGCAACCGCATGAAACACCGTATGACGTCGACCGCGCTCATGTTGCTGGCGCTGATGGTGTGCTGGCAGGCCGAAGCGTCCAGGTTCAAAGCCACGAAGATCATCGTCGTCCAACCCTCGGTCGCCTTCGAGTCAACCCAGCTGAGCGACAGGCACCTGGATGCGTGGATGAGTGAGGATGATCACTGCCGCGACTTCCTGATGTACCACGACCAGTGTGCCGTGCTGGTACTGCCGGATGAGTACGACGACGGTTTTACGCGTCGCCAGTTGCGGTTCAAGGCGAGGCAACTGCCGGGCGAGGCGCTCGGCGCGTACTGCCGCGACCTGCATGTGCTGTGGAAGCAGCAGTGGAAGGGCCAGTGCCCGGTCGGCGAAGAAGACGACGAAGCGGCCTGACGCCATGGGCGTAGCCCCCTGCCCTGCGTCATTCCTTCATGGGCGCAGCAGCAGCCTGTTGTCCTCGCCGACCTGGCGCTGGTCAACCACGCGCAGGCGACGCTGCTGGTCCATGGCATCAATGCCGAGGCCAGCCAGCAGCGGGCGGCCGTTGTCGCCCAGCAGCGTGGGCGCCTGATAGAGCAGAAGCTCATCGACCCAGCCAGCGCGCAGCAGCGCACCGGCCAGTGTCGCGCCGGCTTCGGTGTGCACTTCGTTGATGCCGCGCTCGGCCAGCAGCGCCAGCACCGCGCCCAGGTCCAACCGCCCCTCTGCGCTGGGCACGCTGGCGAATTCGGCATCGGCCGCATCCGGCGCGCTCACCGCCGCAGCGTGCAGGTACAGCGTCGGTGCCCCGCCCTCGCGCACGCGGCTGCATTCGAGCGAGCGCAGGCGCGAATCCAGCACCACACGCAGTGGCGCCATCACTTCGGTATCGGCCAGGCGCACGGTCAGCATCGGGTCGTCGGCCAGCACCGTGTCGGCGCCGGTCAGGATCGCACCGGCGCGCGCGCGCCAGTGCTGCACGTCCTCGCGCGCGGCCGGCCCGGTGATCCACTTGGAACTGCCATCGGCCATCGCGGTACGGCCATCCAGGCTGGCGGCCAGCTTCACCCGCAGCCACGGCCGATTGCGCTCCACGCGCGACAGGAAGCCCTTGTTGAGCTCGCGCGCCTGCGCCGCCATCAGCCCTTCGGCGACGTCGATGCCGGCATTGCGCAGCAGATCGAACCCACCGCCATCGACCTTCGGGAACGGATCGCGCATCGCCGCGACCACGCGCGACACGCCGGCTTCGATCAAGGCCAGCGCACACGGTGGCGTGCGCCCGTAGTGGGCGCAGGGTTCCAGGGTGACGTAGGCGGTGGCACCGCGTGCTTCGGTGCCGGCCTCGCGCAGGGCGAACACTTCCGCATGCGGGCCACCGGCGCGCTGGTGCCAGCCCTGCCCGACCACGCGTTCGCCATGGGCGATCACGCAGCCGACCATCGGGTTGGGGCGGGTGGTATAGGCAGCGCGCTCGGCCAGGCGCAGCGCGTTGGCCATGTGCAGGTGGTCGAGGACGGAGAACGAAGTGGTCATGCAGCCATGGTAACGCCGCCGGTGTTGATCCATGCCGTCAGTGCCAACCAACGGTTGGCACCCACCAGTGAATGCGGCCACCGGTGCCCACCAAGGTTGGCACCCCCAAGGCAGAGGCAGTCAGCCCTTCTTCTTGGTCAGGGCGATCACATCGCCCAGCAGCTGCAGCTGTTCGGTACTGGACGGCAGGTCGCGCTCGAGCTTCTCGATCTCCTCGCGGAAATCGGCCACGTCCTCGAAGCTGCGGTAGACCGAAGCGAAGCGCACGTAGCCGACATGATCGAGCTTGCGCAGTTCGTTCATCACGAACTCGCCGACCTTGATCGAGGGCACTTCGCGCTCGCCGCTGATGCGCAGCTGGTGAACCACCGCACGCACCGCTGCTTCGATCTTGTCTTCGGCCACCGCACGCTTCTGCAGCGCGCGGTCGAAGCCAGCGCGGACCTTGCGCTGGTCGAACGCCTCGCGGGTGCCATCGCTCTTGACGATGGCCGGCAGCTTCAGTTCGACCGTTTCCAGGGTGCTGAAGCGCTCGCCGCAGGCTTCACATTCACGCCGACGACGGATCGTCGCGCCGTCTTCAGAGACGCGCGAGTCGATGACCCGGGTATCGGCATGTTGGCAGAAGGGGCAGTGCATGGAACGCCTGGCTCAGGAAAGTACCTATTGCCACGGTCATGGCAGCGTCGCAAAGGTACCTGAGAAAGGGCGCAGCGGCAAATGCTGTCTGCGCGGAAGTACCTGCATTTCGGCCAACCAGAGCGTCCAGTGAGGGTCAGCAGGACCAGACGTTCAACCAGGTGCCGACGGCACCGGGGCCGCGCGTGCCCAGCGCAGCCACGCCAGGTGCCCGGCCATCACCAGCAGCGGCGGGCCGAACCCAAGGAAGGCCAGGGTCGAGATTTCCCCATGCTTGAAGGTGAAGTACAACGCGGCGGCGACCACGGCCAACGCGGCCAGCACCCCCAGCGCAAGGCCGACCCAGGCGACAACCGGTGATTGGCGCAGGCCGGCAACACCGCGCCACAGGAACAGGCCGCTCAGCCACAACCACGACAGCAGGCCGATGATTCCAGCCGACGACCACAGCAGCAACCACGTGTGCTCGTCGCCCGTCAGGTACTTGCCGTCCCATACGACCATAAGCCCCAGCACGGCACCCGTGCCGCCTGCTGCCACGGTGGGCAGGCCCACCAGCAGGCCGGCGATCGCCATCCAGCGTTTGTGCAGACGCTCATCCATGCGTTCGATTTCCTTCCATGGGCCACGTCATGCGCGGCGTTTGATCCACACCAGCATCGCAGCCGGCACCAGCATCGACGGGCCCAGCAGCAACAAGCCGATGCCTTCGGCATGCACGGCGATGCCCCACCACAGCGCCAGCCCCAGCGGGGGCAAGGCGGCGAGACCGCCCGCCAGCAGCATCCACCACCAGAGGCGGTGCACGTGCAGCCCGGCACGCCCCTGCAACAGAAAACCCGCGCTGAGCCACAACCAGGCCAGGCAACCGGCAATGCCGGCCAGGCTCCACAGCGGCATCACCGTCACCGAGGCCAGCGTGCCATGACCGAACTGGCCCAGCCCCATCAGCAGCAGCATCGTCGCCGCCGCGCCGCCCATCACCAGGCTGGGCAGGCCAAACAGCACCGCCAGCGCGGTGTACAGGTACTTGAGGTGGCGCTCATCCATGCGGGCCTACTCCTCTGATCGCGCCGGGCCGGATGGCTCGCCCAGGGCGTCAGCACGCAGCCGCAGGAGGATCAACGTACCGGTGGGCACCAACAGGGACGGCCCGGCGAACAGCCCGCTGAGCACGGACGAACCCAGCTCGGCGAAGTAATACAGCGCCATCGCCAGCAAGGGCAGGCCTGCCAGCACGCCCAGGCCCAACAGCAGCCACCAGCGGCGTGATGCCATGTGCAGCCCGCGTGAACCATCGCGCAGCCAGACGATGCTGAGTGCGACCCAGGCCACGAGGCCGGCGATCGCGCACGATCCCCACGCGAGCATGCCGGCGGCAAACCACAGGTTGTCCGCGTCCAGCGAGACCAGCCCGATCACGCCCATGACCACGGCGATGCAGGCGCCGGCACCGCCGAAGAACAGGCTGGGCAGGCCGAACAGCACCGCCAGTGCGATGTACAGGTACTTGAGGCGGCGCTCATCCATGCGCGGGATTCCTGATGACGGGGTCAGAGCCCTTCCCTGCGGGAAGGGATCCGACCCCTGCGTCGATCCGGAAGGCGGGGTCGGATCCCTTTCCGCCAGGAAGGGCTCTGCCCCCACTCTCCGATCAGCCGTAGACCGGGTACTTGCGGCACTGCGCGCTGACGGCGTCGCGCACGCGGGCGATGACCGCGTCATCGTTCGGTGCGTCGAGCACGTCGGCGATCCAGTTGGCCAGATCCACGCAGTCCTGTTCGACGTAGCCACGGGTGGTCACCGCCGGGGTGCCCAGGCGCAGGCCCGAGGTCACGAACGGCGAACGCGGGTCGTTCGGCACCGAGTTCTTGTTGACGGTGATGTGGGCCTTGCCCAGCGCGGCTTCCGCGTCCTTGCCGGACACGTCCTTGCCGATCATGTCCACCAGCATCAGGTGGTTCTGGGTGCCGCCGGAGACGATCTTGTAGCCACGCGCGATCAGCGTATTGGCCATCGCCTGGGCGTTCTTCACCACCTGCTGCTGGTAGGCCTTGAAGCCCGGCTCCAGCGCTTCCTTGAAGGCCACGGCCTTGCCGGCGATGACGTGCATCAGCGGACCGCCCTGGATGCCCGGGAACACGATCGACTGCAGCTTCTTGACCAGGTCTTCGTCGGCGCCCTTGGCGATGATGATGCCGCCGCGCGGGCCGCGCAGGGTCTTGTGGGTGGTCGAGGTGACCACGTGGGCGTGTTCCAGGGGGCTCGGGTAGACGCCTGCGGCGACCAGGCCGGCGACGTGGGCCATGTCGACGAACAGGTAGGCGCCGACCTTGTCGGCGATGGCGCGGAAGCGCGCCCAGTCGATCACCTGCGAGTAGGCCGAGAAGCCGGCCACGACCATCTTCGGCTTGTGCTCCAGCGCCAGGCGCTCGACTTCGTCGTAATCGATCAGGCCCTGGTCGTTGACGCCGTACTGCACGGCGTTGAACAGCTTGCCCGAGGCATTGACCTTGGCGCCGTGGGTGAGGTGGCCACCGTGGGCCAGGCTCATGCCGAGGATGGTGTCACCCGGCTGCAGCAGGGCGAAGTACACGGCCTGGTTGGCCTGCGAACCGCTGTGCGGCTGCACGTTGGCATAGTCCGCATCGAACAGCTGCTTCAGGCGGTCGATCGCCAGCTGCTCGGCGATGTCCACGTATTCGCAGCCACCGTAGTAGCGCTTGCCCGGGTAGCCTTCGGCGTACTTGTTGGTCAGCTGGCTGCCCTGGGCTTCCATCACCGCCGGGCTGGTGTAGTTCTCGCTGGCGATCAGCTCGACGTGGTCTTCCTGGCGCTGGGTCTCAGCGGCGATGGCCTTGGCCAGTTCGGGATCGTAGGATTCGATGCGGACGTCACGCGGGAACATCGGGTACTCCAGCAGGCAGGGAAAAGGGGTACGGCTCAGCCCTCGATTGTAGCTCCGCACTGGCCCGCTGGGGCCGAAACGGACGGGGCCGGCATCCCCGAAGGAATCCGGCCCCGTATGGTTTCGATCGATAGTTGTGGGGTCAGAGCCCTTTCCGTTGGAATGGGATCCGACCCCGGCCGCGATCCTCAGCGACTGAGCACGTACTGGGCGATCACACCGGTGGCGATGGCCACCAGCAGCATGTTGCCGCGATCATCCCGAATCCACTGATGGCCGTACGGCGGGCGGCGCAGGTTGTAGCGCGGGTAGTCGTTCACCACGTAGACCGGGCCGCGGTAGTAGTCGCGGTAGCGGTGGCCGACCTTCCAGCCATAGCCCGGGCCATAGGCCGGGCGATAGACCACGCGCGGCGGTGCCGGGCGGTAGTAGCGATCATGGTCACGGTGCCAGTCGCGGCGGTCGCGTTCCCAGTCGCGCCGGGCCTCGCGGCGGTCGCGCTCCCAGTCGCGGCGGTCCTGGCGCCACTCACGGCGATCCTCGCGCCACTCGCGGCGGTCGTGGTCGCGGCGATGGTCGTTGTCGGCGAAGGCCGGGGTCACGGCGCCCAGCGCCAGCACAGAGGCCACGGCGCCGGCCATTACTCGATTGATGCGCATGTCAGACCTCTGCTTGGGTGGGTGGTGAGCCCATATTGCGCAACCGATCTGAACCGTTTCCGGCTGGAAACGCTTCCCGCTGCAGGACTGTGACGGAGTATTCAGGCCACGGCCAGCCTGCGCGGCTCCGGCCGGGCGCGGGCCGGAACCGGTTCCGGCTATAATTGGCGGTATTCCATTCCAGTCTGTGCCCGCTGCCGCAACGGGATGTTCCCGTGACGGGTCGGGCGCAGGGCCGCGCCTACGGAGACCGCATGTCCTCGCAATACATCTACACCATGAACCGCGTGTCCAAGGTGGTCCCGCCCAAGCGGCAGATCATCAAGGACATTTCCCTGTCCTTCTTCCCGGGCGCGAAGATCGGCCTGCTGGGCCTGAACGGCGCCGGCAAGTCCACCGTGCTGAAGATCATGGCCGGCGTGGACACCGATTTCGAGGGTGAAGCCCGCCCGCAGCCCGGCATCAAGGTCGGTTACCTGGCGCAGGAACCGGAACTGGACCCGAACAAGACCGTGCGCGAGTCGGTCGAGGAAGGCGTGGGCGAAGTGCTGCAGGCCCAGGCCGCGCTGGAGGCGGTGTACGCCGCCTACGCCGAGGAAGGCGCCGACTTCGACGCGCTGGCCAAGGAACAGGAGCGCCTGGAGGCGATCCTGGCCGCTGGCGACGCGCATACCCTGGAAAACCAGCTGGACGTGGCTGCCGATGCGCTGCGCCTGCCGCCGTGGGATGCCAAGATCGCCAACCTGTCCGGCGGTGAAAAGCGCCGCGTCGCACTGTGCCGCCTGCTGCTGCAGAAGCCGGACATGCTGCTGCTCGACGAACCGACCAACCACCTCGACGCCGAGTCGGTGGAATGGCTGGAACAGTTCCTGGCGCGCTATACCGGCACCGTGGTGGCGGTCACCCACGATCGCTACTTCCTGGACAACGCCGCCGAGTGGATCCTGGAACTGGACCGCGGCCGCGGCATTCCGTGGAAGGGCAACTACACCGAATGGCTGGTGCAGAAGGATGAGCGCCTGAAGCAGGAAGAGAACCAGGAAAAGGCCCGCCAGAAGGCGATCCAGAAGGAACTGGAGTGGTCGCGCCAGAACGCCAAGGGCGGCCGCTCCAAGGGCAAGGCCCGTCTGGCCCGCCTGGAAGAGCTGCAGTCACAGGATTACCAGAAGCGCAACGAGACCAACGAAATCTTCATCCCGCCGGGCGAGCGCCTGGGCAACATGGTGATGGAGTTCAAGAACGTCTCCAAGAAGTTCGGCGACCGCCTGCTGATCGACAACCTGTCGATGCTGATTCCGCCGGGCGCGATCGTCGGCATCATCGGCCCGAACGGCGCCGGCAAGTCGACGCTGTTCAAGATGATCACCGGCCAGGAGAAGCCGGATTCGGGCGAGATCGTGATCGGCCCGACCGTGCAGCTGTCCTACGTGGACCAGAGCCGCGACAAGCTGGAAGGCAACCACAACGTCTTCCAGGAAATCGCCGGTGGCCTGGACATCCTCAACATCAACGGCATCGAGATCCAGTCGCGCGCCTACATCGGCCGCTTCAACTTCAAGGGCCAGGACCAGCAGAAGATGGTCGGCTCGCTGTCCGGTGGTGAGCGTGGCCGCCTGCACATGGCCAAGACCCTGCTGCAGGGCGGCAACGTGCTGCTGCTCGACGAACCGTCCAACGACCTGGACATCGAAACGCTGCGTGCGCTGGAAGACGCGCTGCTGGAGTTCCCGGGCAACACCTTCGTGATCTCGCACGACCGCTGGTTCCTGGACCGCATCGCCACGCACATCATCGCTTTCGAAGGCGACTCGCACGTGGAGTTCTTCCAGGGCAACTACCGCGAGTACGAGGAAGACAAGAAGCGTCGCATGGGCGACGATGCCGCGCCGAAGCGCCTGCGCTTCAAGGCGCTGAAGTAAGAAAGGAAGAACGGCCGCGCTCTGCGCGGCCGTTCTGCATTCGGGTAGGTCACGACCGTTGGTCGTGACACCTTATTGTTGCGAGACGCCCCATGTCCCTGTTCGAACGCCTGTTCCAGCTGCAGCAGCACGGCACCACCGTGCGCACCGAGCTGCTGGCCGGTGTCACCACCTTCCTGACGATGTCCTACATCGTCTTCGTCAACCCGGAAATCCTCGGCACCACCGGCATGGATGCGGGTGCGGTGTTCGTGGCCACCTGCCTGGCCGCTGCGCTGGGTTCGGCGGTGATGGCGCTGGCGGCCAACTTCCCGGTCGGCATGGCACCGGGCATGGGCCTGAACGCGTTCTTCGCCTTCACCGTGGTCGGTGCCGCCGGCCTGCCGTGGCAGCAGGCACTGGGCGCGGTATTCATCTCCGGCCTGGTGTTCCTGGTGCTGTCGCTGACCGGTGTGCGGGCGTGGCTGGTGTCGGGCATTCCTTCGTCGCTGCGCTCGGCGATCGTGGCCGGCATCGGCCTGTTCCTGGCGATCATCGCGCTGCAGAAGTCCGGCGTGATCGTCGGCAATGAAGACACGCTGGTAGCGCTGGGCCCGTTGAATACGGCGCCGCCGCTGCTGGCACTGGCCGGCTTCCTGCTGATCGCGGTGCTGGAAGCGCGCCGTATCCGTGGCGCGATCCTGATCGGGATCCTGGCGGTGACCGGCGCGGGCTGGGCATTGGGCGACGTGCAATACCAGGGCCTGGTCTCGCTGCCGCCGAGCCTGGCGCCGACCTTCCTGCAGCTGGACCTGCCGGGCCTGCTGCACCACAACGGTGGCGCGCCGATCGCCGTGTTGCTGCAGGTGGTGCTGGTGTTCGTGCTGGTGGAAGTGTTCGATGCCACCGGCACCCTGTATGGCGTGGTCGGTCGCGCCGGACTGCTGAAGCTGCCGGGCGCGCAGAAGCGTTTCGGCCGCGCCCTGCTGGCCGACAGCACGGCGATCGTGGCCGGTTCGCTGCTGGGCACCAGCAGCACTACCGCGTTCGCTGAAAGCGCCTCGGGCGTGCAGGTGGGCGGCCGCACCGGCCTGACTGCACTGGTGGTGTCGGCACTGTTCCTGGCCGCACTGCTGTTCTCGCCGCTGGCGGCGATGGTGCCCGGCTATGCCACCGCACCGGCGCTGCTGTTCGTGGCCGGCCTGATGCTGCGCGAGCTGGTGGACGTGGACTGGAGCGACCTGACCGAATCGGTGCCGGCCGCACTGTGTGCCCTGGCGATGCCGTTCACCTACTCCATCGCTAATGGCCTGGCGTTTGGCTTCATCGCGTATGCGGCGCTGAAGGCCGGCACCGGCCGCTGGCGCGAAGTGCATCCGGCGGTGTGGCTGGTGGCGGTGCTGTTCGCGCTGCGCTACGCGTTGGAATAATCGGGGCGCGATGCCGGCCAGCGGCCGGCACTACCGGATGGTGATTCACCTGCCACCCGGGGCACGATGCCGGCCAGCGGCCGGCACCACCCGGCGCGGGGTTCACCTCCCACCCACGGTGCTCTGGGATGATGCGGGCATGGTTCGGCCCGACCTTCCCACGGATCCGTCTTCGCCGTTGCGCCGCCGGTTGCTGCGCGCGGCAGTGCTGGCGCCGTTGGCCGCTACGCTCGCCACCCTGCCCGGCTGTTCGCTGCCGGTGCAGGTGGATGGCACCTTCCTGCAGCCCTGGCGCAGCCATCTGCAGTGGGGCCCGGCCGACTGGCAACGTTCGTTGAAGCTTGCCCACGCGCTGGGCTGCCGGCAGCTGGTGCTGCAGTGGACCGGCATCGTCGGTGGCAGCGATGGCGACTGGTCGCTGCCGGACAGCAACCTGCAGCAGCTGTTCACCGCGGCCAGCGAGAACGACATCCGCATCCGCGTTGGCCTGCCCTTCCAGCAACGCTGGTGGCAGGCCATCGGCGCCGACGACGCCACGCTGCAGGCGTTCCTGGCCGACAGCCTGGCGCACGCGCGCAGCTGGTTGGCACAGGCGCCGTGGGCGCAGCAGCCCGCCTTCGGCGGCTGGTACCTGCCCTACGAACTGGAGCAGTTCCACTGGGCCGATCCGGCCCGCCAGCAATGGCTGGCGCAGTGGCTGCACGGGCTGGCGCAGGCCGCCAGCGCGCGCGGCGGTGACTGTGCGATCTCCTGCTACTTCAGCCGCCTGCAGACCGACGGCGACCTGGTCGCGCTGTGGCAGGCGGTGCTGGCACGGGCCGCGCTGCGGCCGATGGTGCAGGACGGCGTGGGGGTGGCCGGCGCCGGCAACGTGCAGCAGCTGCAACCGCTGCTCGGCCATTTCCGGGCACAGGGCATCGGGTTCGATGCGATCGTCGAACTGTTCCGCGAACTGCCCGGCAGCCCCGCCGACGGCAGCGCGTTCAAGGGCGAAACCGCAGATGCCGCGCGCATCCAGCGGCAGCTGGCGTGGGCGCACGACAGCGGTGCGCAGCACGTGCTGGTCTATGCACTGGAGCCGTGGCTGACCCAGGACACGCCGCAGGCCGCGGCGCTGCGACGACGTTGGGGCCTGCCTCAGTAGGAGAGGATGGCGGTGGCGAACAGGCCCTTGGCGCGCTGCGTATCACCGCCGCCGATCGCGAAGCGGTACTGCACGGTCAGGTCCAGGTAGGAACGCGGCGTGTTGTAGTGGTCTTCGCGGAACCAGTAGCGCACGCCCACGCCCGGCCCTGCGCCGAGTGACCAGCTACGCCGCGTATCGTTGAGTGCGAACGACTGCGCCGGGAACAGCGGGTAGCGGATGTCGCGCACGCGCGAGCGCTGGTCCAGCCAGTCCGCCCCCACCACCCCATACGGCGTGACCACCCAGTGGGTCTGCCCGGCACCAAAGCGGAAGCTGCGGCCGGCACGCAGTTCACCGGCAGCGAACCACTGTTCGCGATGCAGGCGCCCGTTGGCATCGCCCACCCGGCGCACCGGCGTGCCATTGGCATCGAGTGCGTCGAGGGTGAAATGCGCGCTGTTGTCATCCCACGTGTAACCGCCCTGCGCGTAGCCACTGACCATCCACCACTGATTCACGTCGGTGCGCAGGTCGGTGCCGTGGTAATAGCCGTAGGTCAGGTAGGACATCCAGCCACCGGAACCGCTGGCCAGGCGGTAGCGGGCCAGTGTGCTGGCTTCCAGTGGCGGGTTGCGGGCCAGCTGCAGGCTGCATTGCACGGCCGCCGAAGCGGGGTAGACATCGCCCGTGCGGGTGGCGCTGCCGAGGAACTGGCGACGCTCGATGCCGGCGCTCAGGCCGGTCTGGCCGAAGGCGTAGCGCAGGCCGAACGAGGCTATGGTGGACGGCCAGCCGGTGGTGGAACGCGAGCGGCTGAGCCGTTCGGCGCGCGCGCGTGCATCGGGCGTCGATTCGCCGGTGCACGGGTCCACGGCGCGGATCGACTCGTAGGTGCCACCCTCGTCGTACAGGGTGTTGAGCAGCCGCGCGTAAAGCTCCAGCGTGCCGTGCTGGTCATTGAAAGCCGGCGGGCGCCAGAACGCTTCAAGCGTGCTGAACACCGAATCACCCGGCGTACTGATCGCCGCGCCGCCGACATTGGTCGCCGCCTGGCGCGCGCCACGGAAGCCGGCCGAGGCGATCACGCCCCACTCGCGCGAATAGTTGGCGATGGCATTGCGCACGTTGTGGCGCTGGTGCGCATCCAGTGGCAGCTCACCGGCATCGGCACGATCAATGGCCGTCCGCAGCAGGGTCACCGCCTGCGGGTGATCGCCGTTGGCCGCGCTGGCGTAGGCCTGGTCAAGCACCACGCCCTTTGGTGCCCTGCCGGTGGCCTCGGCGGCACGGAAGTCGGCCAGTGCGCGCGCCGGCTCGTGCGCCTTCTGGTTGAGGTAGCCGCGCTGCATCAGCGCCTCCGCATCGTCAGGGCGCTGTGCCAGCGCCGCATCCAGGCGCTGCCGTGCTTCGTCCTGCTGGCTGCGGTTGCCTGCCGCCAGCGTGGTGGTCAGCAGGCCGTGCAGGCTCGCGTCGTCCGGTGCGAGCTGCACGGCCTGCCGCGCCTCACCGATGGCCTCGGCATAGTCCCGGCGCGCGTAGGCCGCGTAGGCACGCTGTGCGGCACCACCGTCGCCCTGCAGGTCGGCCGGCATCAACTCGCAACGGTTGCCGCTGTCGCCAGACTGGCAGTGCTGGAACGGCGCCGGATAGGTCTGCGCGCTCAAACGCGGACGCTCGCGACTGGAACGGACCGCCTTGGCGCGCTGCTCGATGCCCTGCTGCAGCAGCTGCTGCGCGCGTGCATCGCTGGCATCTGCTGGCAATGCCGCGCGCAGCGGCGCCAGCAGTGCAGCCGCACGTGCGCGATCCCCAGCGGCCAGGGCCGCATCCACCGCCAGCAGGCGCACGTTGCGCTGCTGCGTCGTTGAGCCCGGCATGGCGAGCGCGGCGTCGAAGTCCTCGTTGGCGAGCAGGCTGTTGCCCTGGCGCTGGCGCAGGTAGCCGCGCATCACCCGCGCATTGAGATCCTGGCCGTCGGCCTGCAACGCCTGGTCGGCACTGCGCTCGGCGTCGGCCAGCTGCCCCTGCTGCAGCTGCGCGGTAATCAGCAGCAACCGGTACGTCGCCACCTCCGGTGCCAGCTCGACAGCGGCACGTGCCTGCGCAACGGCCGCGGCATCATCCTGCGTGGACAGCGACCGGTACGCCTGCTGGGCCTGCAGCAGCGCGCGCTGTCGATCCAGCGCCACGCGCCGTGCGCGCAATGCCTCGACATTCGGCGCGCCCAGCTGCAGCGCGGTGGCAATGGCGGCGTCGGCCTGTTCGGGCTGCTGCTGTGCCTCCAGCGCGGCCACCCACAGCATCGCCCAGGCGCCCTGCGTTGGCTGCTGCCGGAAAGCCTGCTCGGCCTTGCTGGCTGCCTCTCCCATCCGCCCGGCGTCATAAGCGGCGTAGGCCTCGGTGGCCAGCGCGTAGGCCTGCTGCCTGGCGCGGTCTGCGCCGCTGCCAGCCACGCGCGGTGGGGAGGGTGCGCGCCCGCTCCTGGCATCCGGAGGCGTGCTGCGCGCAGCGGTGGCAGCGGCCAGCGCCGGCAACGCCGGATCCTTCAACCCCGCATCCAGTGCACGACGTGCCTGCTGCTGGGCCTCGGCACCCCGCCCCAGTTTCTGCAGCGCATAGATCTGCAACAGGCGCAGCCGCACCACGTCCGGGCGCAGCCGGATCGCTTCGGTGGACTGCTGGTAAGCCGCCGGGTAGTCACCGCGCTCATAGGCGGCAAACGCCTGCTCGGCGACGCGGTAGGCCGCACCGGACAACGGCAGTGCTGCATCGGCCTGGGCCAGCACCGGCGCGGCCGCCGTGGCCAGTGCCACGGCAATGACGGAGGACAGCAGCGTGGTCTTCATGCCGGCAAGGCTCCGGGAGGCGGCGACTGCAGCGCGGCCGCACGCCGGCGCTGTTCCTGCATGGCCTGGGCCACGGCGTCTTCGGTGGTGATGCCCTGCTTGACCAGGTAATCGCCGATGCGGCCGTCGCGCTGCGGCTTGTACGCGTCCAATGCGATCTCGAAGCGCGCGTGGTCGATCAGGCGCATCTCCACCAGCAGGTCGCCCAGCAGGGGCACGTTGTCCAGCTGCCAGTGCCGGTCGCCGCCGATCAGGCGCAGGCCTGCGTTGATTTCGCTTTCGCGGGCAATGCTCTGTTCGATGTGCTCGCTGCGGGTTTCCTGCTTCAGCAGCGCCAACGCTTCTTCGGGCAATGGGCTGGCCACGGCCAGCCGCAGGGTGCCCTGCTGGCGCGGTGGCAGCGGCAACATGCGCCATTGCACGCAGGCATCGGCACTGACCGGGAAGTGGCAGGCGCGCAGGTAGTCCACGTCGATCACCGCACGAGGCAGGTCGCCCTGGAAGGCGATCGCCTCGGCCAGCGTTTCATCATCCAGCCACCCCTGGGTGAGCAGGATGCGGCCCAGTGGCTGCTGCCGGCCGGCATGCTGCTGGTCCAGCGCCTGCTGCAGGCGCTCCGGCTCCACCGCCTGCCAGGTGGTCAACAGCTCGCCGAGCTGCTTGCGCGTCTGCACCAGCTGCGCCGCATCCGGGAAGTCGTGCATGGTCTTGTCCCAGACCATGCGCTTGCCGAACAGCAGGTAAGCCAGGAACACCTTCCACGCACGGGCGGTGGCCATGAAATTGATCATGTTGCCGACCACCATCCGCGGGATCGACATCAAGGCATGCTCCCAGCCGTACAGCCGGTTGACGAAGTAGAAGCGCTGCACGACGCGGGTGGCCAGCGCTGCGGTGGTCAGCAGCGCGACGTTCATCTGCCAGGTACCGGCCTGGAACACGCTGGGGAACTGCATCGTCCACACCCCGGACATCTTCAGCAGCCAGAACAGCAGCAGCTGCAGGAAGATGAGGTAGGCAATGATGCTGACGAACGAGGTGATGATGCCCTTGCGGTCGCGCGCCAGCAGGTACTTGGTGGCCAGCGAGCCACGCCAGCCCAGCGACTCCCAGCTCTGCAGGCCGATGCCCAGCACCCAGCGCGCCTTCTGCCGGTACGAGGCACGGAAGTTGTCGGGGAAGTACTCGCGCACGCACAGCGCCATCTGCTGGGTGCGCTCGCGCACCGGCCCCCAGCCGAACCAGGACGGGCGACGCACGCGGAACTGCACCGGGAAGCGGGCGAAGATCGACTGCATGCCCATCGCCGCCAGCCGCGCACCGACGTCATAGTCCTCGGTGAGGCTGTCGGTGTTGAAGGGCTGGTTGCCGGTCTGCGCGCTCAGCGCCAGCAGCGCGCGCCGCGAGAAGCAGGTACCGACGCCCGCCGATGGCACCATGCCGGAAACACTTTCACGCACGACCAGATCCTTGGCGTGCCATTCGGCGAATTCGTCCATGTAGACACCGGCAACCAGCTCATACCACTCGCGGTCCAGCGAGGTGACCGGCAGCTGGATCATGTCCTTGCGCGGCAGCAGGTAGTTGTAGAAGCGCAGTTCCATCGGATGCAGCACGTCCTCGCTGTCGTGCAGGATCACCCCGGCGAACTCGATGTCGTGGCGCTTCTCGTAGTCGAAGATCGCCAGGATCAGCCAGTTCAGGCAGTCGGCCTTGCTGGTCGGCCCGTCGTGCGGCACTTCCACGCGGCGCAGGCGCTTGTAGCGGCGACGCATGCGCTCGACCTCATCGATGGTCTGCTGGTCGTTGGGATAGGTGCCGACGAACACGACGTACTCGCGGTAATCGAGCACGTTGATCATGTTCTCCACCATCTGCGCGATGACGTCGTACTCCATCCACGCCGGCACCATGATCGCCAGCGGCTGCTGCGGGCGCTGCAGCAGGTCGTCCTGGGTCAGCGGCCGGTAGGCATCGCGGCGCTTGATCGTGAGCGCGCGCCAGCTCTCGCGTACCCAGTACCAGACATCGATGAACAGGTCATCGAGGCTGGAGATCAGGATCAGCACGGCCACCGCAGCCGCCGTGGTTTCCAGGGCGGCGTAGTAGTTGGCCAGCTGGATGTTCCAGAACAGACCGTCCACGGTGGATCAGTGCCCTGTGTTGGCGGACTTGCGGCGACGCACCTGGGTGACGCGGGCGGCCAGCAGCGCGAACACGATCACGCCGACCAGCAGCAGCAGCCAGACCATGTGCCGTTCCCACTTCGATTGCGGGTTGCCGTCCTGCGCGATACGCGTGCCGTAGGGATCGTGGCGGTCGAATTCGCGCACGGCATCACTGCCGTCGAGCACGGCGAGATCGCCCCGCAGCAAACGGAATGGGGCGCCGAACGGCGGTGACTGCGCACCGAGGTCGCTGTAAACAACGCCCAGCTGGCCACCGGACGACCCCACCTGCACCACCGCGGCACGATCCAGCCCGCTCACATCCAACAGCGGTTGCGGCTTGCCGCCGATCAGCAGGTGGCCATCCTTCAGGCCGGCCACATCGACACCGGATGGCGCCACGCCGAACGCCAGCCACGGCGCGCCCGGGCTGACCACGGCACCGGCTTCGACCACCTTCAGTTCCGATGCCTCCGGCGATGCGCCCACTGCGCTGGTCACCGCGATGACCTTGCCCAGCGAGGCCGGCGCATCCTGCAGCCAGGTGCCGGGCACGAACACCTGGTTGCCGCGCGACAGCTGGCTGCTGGCACCCACGAAGTCACTGCCCAGCGAACGCTTGGCCAAGGTCAGGTGGCTGCTGGGCAGGATCGAGACCGGATAGCCCGTGGCCGGATCGTGGCAGTAGGGACGCGCCGGCTGGCGCAGGAAGCTGACACGGATCTCGTTGCGTGCCGACAGCGCGTAGGCCGGCACCTTGGCCACCAGCCGTTGCGGCTGGCCGTTGGCCGACAGCACCTTGCCACCCAGCAGGTAATCGTTGAGGTAGATCGTGGCGACCGCGCCCTGCCCGGCCGCGTTGGGGGCCGCCGAGACATCGATCACCACCTGCTCGGGCAGGCGGCCATCGGCCGACAGTGCGCCGAGGTCGAAGCTGGCGCTGCGGTCGGCGCGGGTCACCACATCCATGGTGCCGGCGATGTTGCCGAGCCGGCTCAGCAGTACCTGGTCACCATCCAGTCTGGGCGTGCCCGCTGCGCTGACCTGCAGGCTGCGGCCCAGTGCATAGCTGCGCCACTGCTCGGCGAGCAGCCCGGCGACGTTACCCGCCGCCGCCGGGTCGACCACCAGCGTCGGACGCCCGGCCACGGCCACCACGCTGACCGACGCGTTGGCGGCGGGCTTTTCCAGGCCGCCCATGCCGGTGCCGCGCCACGCGGCGAACGCGGTGCCCGCATCGGCCCCCGCCGCGCCGACCTGTACGGCCAGCGCATCCAGCGCCGCACGCACGCCGGCGCGCAGTGCATCGCTGCCGATCATCACATCGGCGGCCAACGGCCCGCTGTCGCGCAATGACAGCAGCGCGCCGACTTCGGCCAGATCCCTGATCGCATGCGCGCGCTCACCCGTGGCCAGCGCGGCGTAGGCCGGCACGCCCTGCAGGCTGGCCGGGATGCTGATACCGGCCAGGTCAACGCTGTCCCCGACCTTGGGCAGGGCCACCACCTGCACCTGTTTGCCCCCGGCCTGCAACGCGGTACCGATGCGCCAGGCCGCATCGTAGGCCGGTGCCTGCAGCGCCTTGCCATCCACCAGCAGGCGCACCCGCGGTGGCAGCGCCCCCCACGCCTTGGCCACGGTATCCACGGCGCGGCCGTCGAAGCGGTAGCTGAAACGCGAGTCCGGCGACAGCCGCAGCACATTGGCCGGCGCGCTCTGGTCGGCGCACTGGTAATCGGACACGATCGACCACCAGCCGACGCCGACCCGTACGAAGCCGCTCTGGCGGGGTTCGCCATCGATGGCCAGCAGCTGGCTGGCATCGCCTTGGGCATCGGTGATCGAACGCGCCGCGATCGGGTCGCCATCGACCGACCACAGGCCCGAGGTGCGCCCGGCGTGGCCGCGCACATAGCGCCCATCCAGCTGCAGCTGCGCGTCGCGGGTGGCCACACCGGCCGGCACCGGCAGGTAGACCTCGCGCTGGCTCTCCTGCCCGCTCAGCACCAGTGGCTGGCGGAAACCGAGTTCGCGCAGGGTCATCTGCCGGTTCACCGTGCTGTCGCTGCTCCATTCGGTGAACTGGCCGGCGACGCTGTCGGCGGCATGGGCACTGCCAACCACGCCCGACAGGACGAACGCAGCGGCGGATGCAAACAGGGAAGAGCGGCCGGTCTGGGTCATGGCGTCACTTCGCGTGGATGGGGTGGACGGCGCCGCTGCTGCGGACGCCGGGCGAGAATTCGGGAAGGGGCGCACCGCGCAGGGCGGCGACGATGCGGGCGCTGGCGCGGCCATCCCCGTACGGGCTGGCATCGGGGTCGAAGCGGGCCGGCTGCGGCGGGCGTGCCAACACCGCGTTGACCGCATCGACGATGCGCGAGGGCGTGGTGCCGACCAGCGTGACCACACCGGCTTCGACCGCCTCCGGCCGTTCGGTGACATCGCGCATCACCAGCACCGGTTTGGCCAGCGCCGGGGCTTCTTCCTGCACGCCACCGGAGTCGGTGAGGATGACGTCGGCGCGCTGCATCAGGCGCACGAAGCGCAGGTAATCCTGCGGCGGCACCAGGTGCACGTTGTCGAGGTTGCCGAGGTGGGCATTGACCGGGCCCTGCACGTTCGGGTTGAGGTGCACCGGGTACAGCACCTGCAGGTCCGGCCGCCGTGCCAGCTCGGCCAGCGCACGGCAGATGTCCTCGAAGCCCTGGCCGAAACTCTCGCGGCGATGGCCGGTGACCAGCAGCAGCCGGCGGCCGGGGTCGAGCATATGGAAGGGTTCGTCGGCCTGCGCACGCAGTGCCGGATCGGCATCCAGCCGCTGCACGGTCTGCTGCAGGGCATCGATGACGGTGTTGCCGGTGACCAGGATCTGCCCGCCCAGGTGCTCACGGGCCAGGTTGGCGCGCGAGCCGGGAGTGGGTGCATACAACTGATGGCCGACCACATCGATCACCCGCCGGTTCATCTCCTCCGGCCACGGCCGGTGGATGTCGCCGGTGCGCAGGCCGGCCTCGACATGGCCGATCGGGATGCGGTGATGGAACGCGGCCAGGGCCGCGGTCATCGCCGTGGTGGTATCGCCATGCACCAGCACGTAGTCGGGGCGGACCTGCGTGTAGAGCGCGTCAAGCCGTTCGAACAGCCTGGAACACAGGCCATTGAGGGTCTGGTTGGGCACCATGACATCGAGGTCATGGTCGGCGGTGATCTCGAACAGCGCCATCACCTGGTCGAGCATCGCCCGGTGCTGCCCGGTGATGCAGACCACCGATTCGATATCCGCAGCGTGTGCCAGGGCGCGCACCAGCGGCCCCATCTTGATGGCTTCCGGTCGCGTGCCGAACACCGACAGGACCTTCACCGGAGCGCTCCCGAAAGCCGGCGCGGAAGGGGGCAAGCAGCAGTAGCCACGTCTGGATCCTTTCGGCGTTGCCGTCCAGCACCCGCAGGCAGGAGACGGTCACCTCATGAGGAAACTCCAAATTCGCGACATACATCACACTAAGGCGTCTGTATGCGCGTCGTGGCATCGATCTTCATCGTTGCAGGATCAAGACGCAGTCAACGCCGCCCGTGAGCCGGGCGACGTTGCGGCGGAGCGCAGCAGGGGCAGCCGCCGGGGCGGCCTTACTCGTACTGGATGGTGAACGTGGCCTGGCCGTTTGCGACACCCGCGCCCACCGTACCGGCCTGGGTCTGCACGTAGCGCGCGCGCAGCGGCAGCGCCATGACGCTGGTACCCGGCGCGGTGGTGCCAACGCTGATGGTCTGGCCAAAGCGCACTTCACGCTCGGTGCTGCCATCGCGCTGGACCATCTGGATGCCGATGCGGGTGGCACTGTTGCTGGCCGCGCTCAGCTTCAGCACGCCCGGCATGTTCGAGCTGTCCTGGTCGGCATCGAGGCGGATGCCGATCTTGCTCTGGTAGGCGGCAACGTTGCTGCCCTGGCAGTTCAGGCGGATCTCGAAGTCGCGATCAACGGCCTTGGAGCCGACACCAGTGAAGGTGGTGTTGGGCACACTGCCGAAATCGACGGCAATGTTGCGGCTGCCGGCCTGCACTTCACAGGTCGGG
The DNA here is from genome assembly GCF_052751275.1 of Stenotrophomonas muris. Taxonomy (NCBI): domain Bacteria; kingdom Pseudomonadati; phylum Pseudomonadota; class Gammaproteobacteria; order Lysobacterales; family Lysobacteraceae; genus Stenotrophomonas; species Stenotrophomonas muris. The sequence goes on from NZ_CP199879.1 coordinate 3,084,710, forward strand.
CTGACCACGGTGGTGCCCGAGCCCTTGAACGTCGAGGTCAGTACCGGGCGCCCGGGGCCATCGCCGTCGAAGTAGTAGTTGGTGAAGCGGCCGTTCGGCGCGATCACGCCCGAACCGGTCTGCGCAGCGGTCTTGATCAGCTGGATGCGGAACTGGCCACCGATGAGGCTGACCACGGAACCGCCACCGAAGTTGATCGAGTGCGGGTAGTAGGTCTGGATCGCACCCGAATCGCGGTACAGGCGGATGCCGACGCCTGCCACATCGGTTTCATAGACGTTCGAGAAGCCGGCCACGGGGCGCTTCTGCGCTGCGTTGACGTACTCACCGATCGAACGACCGCCGGTCCAGGAATCGCAGCGGGCAACGCTGTTCTGCTGGGTGATCGGTTCACTGATTTCCTTGATCACACCGCCGACCGGGGTACTGGGCAGGATCACGATCTGGCCCATGTCCATGGTCACGTCCTGGGCGATGAACCAGCTGTTCTGGATGCGGCAGGCGGCGCTGGCCTGCTGCGCCAGCAGCACGCCGCCCAGTACGGCCAGCGCGGCCAGCGCCTTGCGGCCACGGGAAGAAATCATCGGCATGCTGCCTCCAGCGGGATGAAGCCGGTCTTGGACGCATCGGCGCCCGCCGGTACCTGGTAATCAATGGTGCAGCGCTGGTCGGCACCGGCGCCCCACTCGACCTGCAACTGGCCCTGGTTCTTCTCGCTGCGCACGTACAGGCGGCCGCCCTGGCTGACCATGCCGACCGGCTGGCCCTGTTCGTCCTTGACCTGCGCACCGAACGGCATGCTGCGGCCATCGGCGTTGCGCACCTGGATCAGCAGCGCGTTGCCCTTGCGGGTGTCGAAGCGCAGGTAGCTGATGGCACCGGCGAACGGCGCGATGGACTGGCTGGTGCTTTCCAGTTCGACGTCGTGGGCCATGCCCTGCGGATCGAGGGTGACGGTGTTGAGGCGGTACGGCGACACGTACGGCACCACGGCGTAGCCGCGGCCATCGACGCGCAGGCCCGGCGCGTTGCTGACGATCGCATCGCGCGCGCCCGGCGCTTCGACCAGCACCATGGTGTCGCCGCGCTGCGGGGTGAAGGTGAAGCCGCCCGGATGCACGACCACGCTGCCGTTGGCACCGACCGACGCCTGGCGGAAATCACGCGAGTGGCTGTAGGTGGCGTTCAACGCCGAGTAGCGGCTGCGGTACTCGGCATTGCCGACCGCAGTGGTGCCACCCTCGCGGGAATCGGACAGGGCCACGCCGTAGCTGAAGTTGTTGTCGACGCCGGCCGAACCGGTGATGCCGACGCGGCTGTTGTCGTAGCCACCGCGGTCGCGCGCGCCAAGGTCGGCGCTGAACGACACCGGGTGGGTGCCCCGGCCCAGCGGCACGCTCATCGACAGCAGGTACTGGGTATCGGAACGGCCGAGCACGCCTTCTTCGGTGCGCAGCGCCGAGAAACCGTAGTTCACCGAGCGCCAGGCGTTGTTGTAGCCCACCTGGTACTGCTTGGAGGTGCCGGAACGGTCGTAGAAGTCACGCACCGAGCCGGTCACGTACAGCGCACCGCCACGTCGGCCCAGCGGCTGGTTCAGCGTTACCTGGAACTGGCTGCGCTGACGGCCACGGGTGGTCGGGTCGATGCCGCGCTTGTCCGAATCACGGCCATACAGCGCGTCCTGCAGGCTGTAGAAGCCTTCAGTGGAGTAGCGGTAGGCGGCCAGGGTCAGGTTGGTCCCGGTCTCGCCGATCATGTTGCTGTAGCTCAGCCGCACACTGGCGCCGGTATGGCTGCCGTAGTGGTCGAACGAGGTCCGTGCATGGGTGACGTCGGCAGCGAAGGCACCGACGCGCGTGGACAGGCCGACACCGTACAGCAGCGACAGGTAGCCTTCGCTCAGCGCGCTGCCGCCGTACAGGGTCAACTGGTTGCCGATGCCACGCTGGTAGGTACCCTGCACCAGCCACGGCTCATCGGCCAGCAGCTTGTTGCGCACCTGGCCGGCGGTCAGCGAGTAGCGCGACACGCCTTCGCGCAGCATCTGCGGCACAGAACCGAACGGCACCTTGAATTCGCGGCGGCGGCCGTCGGCCTCGATCACGCTCACTTCCAGGTCGCCGCCGTAGCCGGTCGGGTACAGGTCGTCGATGACGAAGCTGCCCGGCGATACGGTGGAGGAGTAGATCAGCTGCTGGTTCTGGCGCACTTCGATGCGCGCGTTGGTTTCGGCAATGCCGCGCACGACCGGCGCGTAACCGCGCAGCGAATCGGGCAGCATGCGGTCGTCGCTGGCCAGGCTGGCACCCCGGTAGCCGATCGAATCGAACAGCTCGCCCGTGGTGTAGGCCTCACCAATGGTGAGCATGCCGCGCACCTGCGGGATGCCGCGCTGCGCATAGGTGGCAATGCTCTGCCAGTGGCGGCCGTTGCCTTCGGACCAGGTCAGGTTGGCATCGTGGCGGAACTGCCAGCCTCCCAGGTTCAGGCCGGCGTTGAGGCCGAGGTAGGCGCTGCGATTGCGCTGCCCCCCTTCAACACGGCTGTCGCTGTCGATGGCGTTGAAGCTGTAGCCGACGAAGCCAGCGTTGATGCCGCGGTCCCACAGCGACGGATTGACGTAGCCGCGCGCCTCGCGGCGCAGGAACACCTGCGGGATGCTGAGGTCGTAGCGCAGGTTGCCACTGTCATAGATGCCATAGGCATTGGCCATGCGCCGCTGTACCGGCACGCAGCTGGTCGTGTCGGTCGGCAGCGTCGGGTCCTGCTGCAGCAGCACGGCCTCGCTGTCCACACCCATTTCTTCCAGCATCGGCAGCGGCAGGCAGGCGTCGACGCGGCCCTGCTCATCGGCCTTGAACTGCAGATCGCGACGGCCCTGCCAGCCACCGTTGACGTAGACGTCGACACGGTAGGTGCCAGCCACCATCGGGTTGCCATTGGTGAAGGAGGCCAGGTCGACCTGCTTGGCCTGGCCGGAGAGGAAGCTGGAGTTGAACTGGGCCGACTCGGGTGCACGCGCATTGGCCGCACCGCTCTGCGCCATCAGCGCCTGTTCGCCGAGATTGGCCGGCGCAGCCAGCGCCCATCCTGGGCAGGCCACGCCAGCAACCAGCAGGCAGATCGCCTGGTGGATCGACAATGTCAATCTGTTTCCGATCACACTGACATTCCTTCAATTCGCCGCACGGCGGCGGTGGCGGGATGCGCAGGCCCATGGCCGGCGCGGCGCGTTCAGCCCCCGGTACTGCCGAGGCGGACCGTGTGCTCCACCCGACCGCCGTAATCGTTGATGGTGATGAAGCGCACCTGGTCGGAGCCCGCCGGTGCGGTGAACTCCAGGCTCTGCTTCGGCGCGACCATGGCGCCCTTGTCCTCGACGGTCTTCTCGCTGCTGCCGGTCACGGCATGCACTTCGGCCAGCGTAACGTGGAAGGGGCTGGGGTTTTCCACCCGCAGGCGATCGCCCGTGCGGGTCCAGCGCAACGCTGCCGGCGCGTCGTTGGCGACGCCCTTCAGGCCCTGCGGCCGGTAGAACAGTTTCAGGCGCGAACGGAACGCGACCTGCAGGTAATTCTGGTCGCCGCTGTCGGCGTTGTCGGGCGACGGCGGCACATCCAGCACGTTGAGCCAGAACACCGACTCACGGTCGGTCGGCAGCTGCGCACCGGAGAAGATCACGCGCAGCGCCTGGCTGCGGCCCGGCTCGACACGCGCGATCGGCGGCGTCAGTACAAACGGGGCGTCGCTGTTGTCGGCGGTCTGGTTGGCGTCGCCGCTGTCGATCCAGGCCTGGACCAGCGCCGGCGAATCGCCCACGTTGTCGACCTGCACGGTCACTTCGCGCGCCTGCGCCGGATAGATCACTCGCGTGCCGTTGACCACCACGCCGGCCAGAGCGTTCTGGCAGAAGGGCAGCGTGAACGCTGCCAGCAGCAGCGCCCGGGGAAAGATTGCTTTCATCGGAAGTACTACGCTCGAGGGGTGTGGCCAAGGGCCGCGAAGCACTGGCCGGCGCTTACGCCGGCCAATGCGGGTACGACGACGATCAGTTGTAGATGATCGTGTACTTGACGCTGCTGGTGACGTCGCCCGGGGTGGCGGCGGCAGTGGCGTAGTACTCAGCGTAGTAGTTCAGATCGGCCGAGCCGTCGGTGCCGACGGTGACCCACTGCGAGTTGGTCTGCGCCAGGCCAGCGCCGGCAGCCTTGATCGGCAGGAACTGGTTGTTCGAGCCCAGCAGCTGCAGCTGCACGTTGGTGGCAGCGTTGGCCGAGGCCTGGTTGACCAGGCGGCCGCTGTTGAAGTCGACGGTCGAACCCGGCTCGAAGTAGGTGGCGACGTTGCCGGCGCTGCACTTGGTCAGGTTGATGGCGAACGGGGTACGGCCCGCAACGGCACCGGCGGTGGCCAGGGTGTTCTTGGACACGGTCGGCAGGGTCACGGCGAAGTCCTTGCCGCCCGGGGTCGAGATGGTGCAGGTCTTGTCGGTCACCTTGCCATTGAAGGTGATGGTGCCGTCGGCGGCGTTGGCGGCCAGCGGAGCGGCGGCCAGCATCAGAGCGGCAATGAGGTTCATCTTGTGCATTCGCTTTTACCTAACCCTACTGAAGAGATGAGAAGTAGAGGAGGAAGCAAGGAGCACTGCCGGGCTAACAAGACCCATCCTTGCGTCTCACCTGTGGCCGGACTCGGACATACCTCTCCCTGAATCCGTGACGCAAGTATAGGCACAACTGTGATGAAAGTCTCATTATTTTTCTGAACGCCAATTCATTGACGCATTAAATGTGACGTGCTAGGCGAAATCACAGCCTCGGGGTGCGGGGGATTTGACGCGGGGCCGGTCACGCTACAAACGACTGGGGATGTCGCATTGCGCGACGCGTTCGGCACGCGCGGAAACAGGCATTTTTCAGGGGGAATTTGGCTTCTTTGATGCGCATCACTCTTTCTTGGTGATGGCCCTAGCAGATTCGGAATCGTCCTATTAAAGGTTGATCGATCCTGTCGCTAACTAGGACACACCGAACCAGAGAACGTGTCATGAGGAACTCCATTCTGCTGTGCGTGGCCCTGATGTCCGTCAGTGCGCTGGCCCAGGCCAGCAGCGGCAGCATCCGTTTCAGCGGCCGTATCGCCGAGCCGGGCTGCACGACGAACCTGTCCCAGGGTGAGCTGAGCCTGGCGGCCTGCCCGCCGTCGGCCAAGGGTTCGACGGTGGCCGTGACGGCACTGGCCGATGGCCAGGCGGCGACGCTGCGTGACGGCAAGCGCCAGGGCCAGAAGCTGTCGGTGTCGGCCAGCGCGATGCGCGCCGGCGATATCGCCTTCTCCGAGCGCTACAGCGTGCAGGCTTCGAAGCAGCAGCCGCTGCAGGGCGCCTACCTGGTGGTCGTCGACTACCTGTAAGCCCTGCAGGCCGGTATTACTCCGGCTGCGGCAATTCGAACACCTGGCGCAGGTAGGCCAGGTAACCCGGGTCGTCGCACATGCTCTTGCCCGGCGAATCGCTGAGCTTGGCCACCGGCTGGCCGTTGCAGCGGACCATCTTGATGACGATGTTGAGCGGCGTCGGGCCGAGGTCATTGGTCAGGTGGGTGCCAACGCCGAACGCGACCTGGCAGCGACCGCGGAAGTAGTCGTACAGCCGCATCACCTTGGCGATGTCGAGCCCATCGCTGAACACCAGCACCTTGCTGCGCGGATCGACCCGGCGCTGCTGGAAATGCGCCAGCATGCGGTCGCCCCAGTCGAACGGATCGCCGGAGTCATGGCGCACACCGTCGAACAGCTTGCAGAAATACATGTCGAAGTCGCGCAGGAACGCGTCCAGGCCGACCACGTCGGACAGCGCGATGCCAAGATCGCCGCGGTACTCGCGCGCCCACGATTCCAGTGCCGCCACCTGCGAATCACGCAGGCGCGGGCCGAGCGCCTGGAACGCCTGCAGGTACTCGTGGGCCATGGTGCCGTGCGGGGTCATGCCATACAGGCGCGCGAAGTGGACGTTGCTGGTACCGACCAGCTGCGGGCCGAGCGCGTCGCGCAGCAGCGGCAGCAGGCGGGCATGCCAGTCACGCGAGTAGCGGCGGCGGCTGCCGTAGTCGGCGATGCGGCAGTGCTCGAAACCGGGGGTATCGCGCAGCAGCGCGGCCTTGGCCTGCAGGCGGCGCTCGCCTTCGGCGAAGTCGGCCGTGGTGGTGTTGCGGAACCAGACTTCGTTGATGATCGCCAGCAGCGGCACTTCGAACAGGATGGTGTGCAGCCACGGGCCGGTGATGTCCAGCTCGATCTCGCCGGGCACGGCCGTCGACGCACGCAGCTGGATGTACTTGCGGTCCAGATGGAACAGGCCGAGGAAATCGGCGAAGTCCGGCTTCACGAAGCGCAGGCCTCGCATGTAGTCCAGTTCCGCGTCGCTGAAACGCAGGCTGCACAGGTGGTCGATTTCCTCATCGATCTGGGCGATGTAGCTTGCCAGGTCGATGCCGGGGGTGCGGCACTTGAACCGGTACTGCACCTGGGCGCCGGGGTGCTGGTGGAGCACCGCCTGCATCATGGTGAACTTGTACAGGTCGGTGTCGAGCAGGGACTGGATGATAGGCATGGGGCGGATTATGCGCCCGGCGGAGTGAACCGTGGGCGCGGCGAGTGGAGCCACACCATTGCGTGGATGACCCTTTCCATGCAGCCGAGCGTGGGCTCGGCTCTACAACGACCTGCGCAGCAGGCGCGGCACCAGCATCAGCGCATGCGCCCAGATCGCAGCCCATACCGCCGCGCGCACCGGCAGCGAACGCTGCCTGGCCTCGAACTTCTGGAAGTAGCGCCACAGCCCCCTGTGCTTGTGCCATTCCACGAAGAACGGCCGCGAGCGGCTGGAGACACCGCGCACATGGGTAACCTGCAGGTCGTTGGCGATCGCTACCACCGCGCCGGCTTCGCGCGCGCGCCGGCACAGGTCCAGGTCCTCGGCGTGCAGGCGATAGCCCGCGTCCCAGCCACCGATACGGTCGAACAGCGCGCGCGGCATCATCAGCAGTGCGCCGGACAGTGCCGGCACCCGCTGCAGTGCCTGGTGCGGCTCACGCGGAACCGCCAGCTTCGAGCCCTTGCCGGGCGAACGCAGCATCCTCAGGAAATCCGGGTCGCGGCGGCGCACCGCCTCGTCGGCATGGCCATGCTCGTCCACCTGTTCAACGCCCAGCAGGCAGTCGCCCAGCGCTTCGGCGCGGGAGCGCAGTTCGGCCAGCGTGTCCGGCTCGACCATCAGGTCCGGGTTGATGAAGGCCAGCCACGGGCTGTGCGAGTCGGCCACGCCCTGGTTGTTGGCGGCGGCGAAGCCGGGATTGTCCGGGTTGCCGACGAAGCGCACGCGTGGATCGTGGCTGGCATGCCGCTGCACGATGTCCAGGGTGCCATCCAGCGAACCATTGTCGATCACCCGGATCTCGGCCACATCCTGCGCCTGGCGCAGGCGCGAGAGGCAGGCATCGATGGTGCTCCCACTCTGGTAAGTGACGACGATGGCGGCGATGGCAACATTCAAACGGGTGGCTCCGGCACTGACGGGACGAACAGGTCGCCCTGTTCCTTCGGCATTATCGCCTGCCGCATGCGCTGCTGCAGGTCGGCGCGCAGCCCGTGCAGCGGGTCGTGCATCAGGAAATCGGCCAGCCGCGGTACCCAGGCCGGCCAGCGCGCGGCCAGGGCCTCCAGATCGCCATCGCGGCTGACCGCCTCCCCTGCCCGGCTGACGAAGGCGGTCTCGCACAGCACGTTGCGCCAGCCAAGGCCGGCCATGCGCAGGCTGAGGTCGACCAGTGCCGCGTTCCAGCCAGCGTAGCTGTCCACGTCCAGGCCGCCGGCGCGACGGCGCGCGTTGCCGCGCACCAGCACCGCGTGGGTGACCGCCGATGGCAGCTCCGGGTGCAGCGTCGGCAGCGTCGCGCAGGTGTGCGCCAGCAGGACCGGGTCCTGCGGCTCGGGATTGATCTCGCCCAGCCGTGGCCACGCGGCGGTCTCGCCGGCATTGCACCAGGGGGTTGCGGTGGCGATCGCGGCATCGCGGGCGAAGGCATCCTGCAACTGCTGCAACCAGCCGGGTGATGGCACGCTGTCCGGCGCCAGCACGGCCACGTCCAGGCCATCGCAGGCGCGCAGCATCTCGTCCAGATGGGCGACTTCGCCCAGTGGCCGCGCGCGCCGGGTGTACTCGGCCTGCAGCGGCGTATGCGCCAGCCAGTGTTCCACCACCGCCTGCGCGCGTGGCCCGGTCTGTGCGTCATCGGCCAACCAGACCGCGGTCCCTGGCGCCGTGCCGGCATCCAGCGCGGCCAGGCAGCGGTCGAGTGCGGCATCGTCCACGCACAGCGGCAACAACACGATCGCCCCCATCCCGCCTCCGTGGTTGTCGGTGGCCACAGCGTAGCACCGGGAGGGTATCGGCCGGGTTGCACCCGGCACCCGCGGAGGCTGGAGCTGGAGCCGAAGCAACAGCAGAAGCCGGCTATCCGTGGGATGGCGGGGTGGGTCCGGTTGCGGGGGACGCTGCAAGTACGTCCATGTAAGCTCGGTCGCCGCATCCATGCGGCTCACGCCCCCGCAATCGGACCCACCCCGCCTTCGACAGATTTCTGCGATCTGTCGGCAAAGCCTGGGGTCAGATCCGTTTTCCAGAGGAAAACGGATCTGACCCCATTTTCTGATTTCGAAATCTGACAGACAGTCATCCACGCATGGCGCGGATCCACCGTGTCGACCAAGGTCGACACCTACCAACAGCCGCGGCAGTCTGTCAGAGGTGGGTCGGCGTGGGGTGACAGGACCGTTGGCGCCATGGATGGCGCCATCGAGCCCCCAGGGACGGGTTTACGGCGTGTCCTGCCACCCCACGCCGACCCACCCTCCCTCAGTAAACCCGCTGTTGCTGTTGCTGTTGCTTTCGCTTTGGCCGTTGCCGTTGCTCCGGCCTCGGCGGGTGCCGGGCGCCGCCCGGCCGTAACCCCTTACTTCTTCGCGCGCGGCTGGTTCAGCGGCTCCATCGCGCGGAAGCGCTTGCTGTACTCGTCGGTCAGGTTGCGCGATTCCAGGCTGTTGCGCACGATGCTCGGGGTCAGCAGCACGATCACCTCGGAACGGCGGCTGGAGCGGCTCTTCTGCCCGAACAGCGCGCCAACTACCGGAATACGGCTCAGGCCGGGAATGCCGCTGCTGCCATCGGTGCCCGAATCCGTGATCAGGCCAGCCAGCATGATGGTGTCGCCGCTCTGCACCGCCGCTTCGGTCGACAGCTTCTTTGTGGAAATTCGCGGGTTGCAGTTGCGCTCGGTCGGATTGCAGTTGTCGGGCACGTTCGAGGCGCTGCTCACTTCCTGCACGATATCCAGGAACACCGTGCCATCGCGGGTCACGCGCGGGCGCACCTTCAGGATCACGCCGGTGTCGATGTACTGCACCGAGCTGTAGGTGCTGGTGCCCACGCCGGTGTTCACCGTGGTGGTGTTGATCGGCACCTTGTCGCCCACGTTGAGCGTGGCCTCGGCGTTGTTGCGCACGAACACCGAAGGCGTCTGCAGCAGGCGTACATCCGTGACCTTGTCCAGCGCACTTACCACCGCCGCGCCATTGTGGCCGGTGAATGCCCAGCCCAGGCCTTCGCCGCCCGTTGCGGCACCGGCGAAGCTGCTCCACGAGCCACCCGCTGCCGCCGGCAGGGTCACGCCGCCCAATGCGCCCGTCAGGGCACGCCCGGCCACGGCATTGTCAAAGAACCAGTTCACGCCGTACTTCAGGTCGCCATCCAGCGAGACCTCGGCCACCTGGGCTTCGATGTGTACCTGCAGCGGCATCACGTCCAGCTTCTCGATCACCTCGCGGATCGAGCGCCACGCCTGCGGCGTCGAGCGCACCAGCAGGGTGTTGGTTTCCTCCACCGCCGACACGCCGACGCGGTCGCCCTCCACCTCCAGGCTGACACTGACGTTGCCGGGCTGGCGCTGCGGCAGGTTCAGGCTGCCATTGCTGCTGCCACTGCCACTACCACTGGTTCCGCCCAGCGTCGAACCCAGGTTGCTGCTGCTGTTGTCCATGCCACGGTCGCCGTCGCCGCCCAGCTGCGACGGAATGGCGCCCGGTGCCAGCGAGGCCGGGCTGGAGCCGCCGCGGTTGCCACTGCTGGCGAAGGCCTCGCTGAGGCGCTCGGCCAGGTCGCGCGCCTTGATGTAGCGCAGCTCGTAGGAGAACAGGCGGGCGCTGCCACCAGCGGTGTCGATGCGATCCAGCCACTGCTGGATCTGGTCCAGGTAGCGCACCTGCGGCGTGATCACCAGCACGGCGTTGGCATTCTCCAGCGGCAGGAAACGGAACATGCCGGCGCTGGGCGTCTTGCTCTCTTCGCCGAACACCTTTTCCAGGTCGGCCGCGACCTGCTCGGCCTTGCCCGACTGGATCGGGAACACGCCCACCGACATGCCCGACAACCAGTCGACGTCGAAGATCTCGACGGTGCGCAGGTAGTTTTCCAGTTCCGCGCGGGTACCCCCCAGGGTGATCACGTTGCGGCCACTGTCCACGTTGACGATGGCGTTGGGGCGCGCGTACGGCTCCAGCACCTTCTTCATTTCGGTGGCGGAGATGAACTGCAGCGGGACCACGCGGACTTCGAAGCCGCGCGCGCTGGCCGCGGGTGCCGTGCTTGGCGCGACCGTGCCGGCCAGCGCCTGGTCGGCGGCGACGATGTTGTAGCGCCCACCGCTGTAGACCATCCGCGCGTTGTTCCAGCCCAGCACCATCTCCAGCAGGTTCAGTGCCTGCGCCGGCGATACCGGCTTGGGCGTGGCCAGGGTGACCGTGCCCTGCACGCCTGGTGCGATCACGTAGTTCTGGCCAAGCATGTCACCAAGGATGGCCTTGACCACCGCATGCAGCGATTCGCCTTCGAAGTTGAAGGTCGCCTCGCCGGTACTGGCACCGTGCAGCGCCGGTGCCGGCGCACGCGCGGCCTCGCGGTTGATCATGGTGCCGGTGCCGCGGCGGATCACCGCCTGCGGTGCCCCCTGGCTTTCACGGGCGGCATCGGCAGCGACATCGGCCGCCTGGCCGGCGTCGGCGCTGGGCGACAGATTGCCGTTGCGCTGCACGTGCGGCGCGGACACCGTACTGCAGCCGACCAGCAGCGCGAGGGCAAAGGACCAGGGAAGAAAACGCAGGTTCATGCATTCACTCTATCGGTTGGTGCCATCGCCCGGGGGCGGCGACGGTTGTTGCTGCTGTTGCTGCAGCTGGCGGCGGCGGGCCTGGATGCGCTCGCGGATGGCCTGCATCTGCGCTTCACTGGGACCGTTGTTGTTGGCCGGTGGGGTTGTTGCAGCGGCCGCCGCAGGCGCTGGTGCATTGCCAGCGGGCGACGGCGATGGGATTGCCGCGGGCGGTGGCGGCGCCGGCGGAGCGCCCGCCGAGGGCGGCACCACGATCGCACCTGCAGGCGGTGCGCCGTTGGCACCGCGCAGCACCGTCGGCGGCTCACCGCCCTGGCCGTTGAACACCGCCAGTTCCAGGACCTGGTTGCCACCGGGGCCGATCACCGTCGCCTGGCGCGGCTGCAGCGCCACCAGCTGCCAGCCATCCACGGCTTCGCCGTTGAGGCGCAGGCGCAGCGAGCGGTTCTGTTCGGTGGTGAACGTGGCCATGCCGAAATCGCCGGTCAGCAGCACACCGGTGAGGCGCAACGCGGCGCTGGCCGCCGGTTCGCTGCCACCCAGCAGATAAGGCCGCGGCCTGCGGTCTTCGGCGAACAACGGGCGCTCACCGATCGCGCTGTAGCTGTCGGCGCTGGCCATGCGCTCGGCCGCCAGCGGCGGCAGCGATGGCAGCGATGGCGCGGCGTCGGCATCACCGCCGGCACCCGGCAGCTGGCTGCCCAGCCCGAAGCCGGTCGCCAGCCAGACGGCGGCCGCCCAACCGGCCAGCGCCAGCAGGAAGCCGGTACGCAGGCTGATCTGCTCAAGCTTCATCGGCCACCTCCTGCCCTTCGGACGGTGGCGCCGGCTGCGGCGCAGGTACGGCCTCGGCCGGCGACGCGGACGGTGCCGGTGTCGCAGCGGGCGCCGGAACCGTGCCATCGGCGGCAGCGCCCGGCAGCAGATAGCCGGCCAGCTCGAAGGACACGTCCAGGCCCAGCCCCGATTCGTTCGGTGATTGCTGGAAGCGCTGCGCGATCAGGTTGAGGTTGTCGACGAACAGGCGTGGGCTGCCGGTTTCCAGGCTGTGCAGCACGGTGGCCAGTTCGGCCACCCCGCAGCGCAGGCGCACCTGCATGGCGACGCGCACGAACTCGGCGTCGCGCCGGTTGTCGGTCAGCGGCGTGCGGTTGCTGATGGTGCAGCTGCGGTTGCCCGGGCTGGCCATCGCCACCGCATCCTGCAGCCGGGCGCCCAATGCAGCGGCGGCAGCTTCGGCAGTGGCTTCGCGCAGGAAGCCTGGCCGCTGCTGCAGTGCCTCGCGGGTAGCGCGAAGGTGCTGTTCGATCTGCGGCTGCTGCTGCAGCTGCGCCTGCACGCGCGACTCGCGTTCGCGCAGGGCGGCGACATCGGCATCGATCGCACGCAGCGGCTGGGTGAACCAGGGGTGCACCAGCAGCAGATAGGCCAGGCCCAGCACTGCCAGCAGCAGTGCCAGCGCCAGCCAGCGGTCACGGCGTGCGCTTGGCATCGGCATCGGCCGCCTCCGGGGTTGGTGCGGCGGCCGGCAACGGCTGCAGTTCGGCGGTCATGGTGAAGCGGTCGCGGCCACTGGCCGCGCCATCGGCCTGCAGCACCCCGGTCAGGTTGACCTTGCGCCACTGCGGTGCGTCCTGCAGCAGCTGCACCAGCTGCGACGCCTCGCGGCTCAGGCCGATCAGCTGCAGGTTGTTGTTCTCGATCGCCAGCTTCTCCAGGTAGGTACCTTCCGGCAGGCGCCGGGTCAGTTCGTTCCAGATTTCAACGGTGCCGGCGCGCTGGCTGCGCTGCTTCTCCAGGAATGCGGCGCCATCGATCAGCGCCTGCAGCTGCGCGCGTTCGCTGGCCACACCTCGCGCACTGCGCGCGCTGCGCTCGACCTGTGCACGCAGCTCATCGGCGGCGGCCTGGCGGTTGTCGAGCAGCTGCACCGCGGCCAGTACCAGCATCACGACGGCAGCCACTGCCAGCAGCAGGTTCCAGCGTCGCATCGGGTCTGGCCGCAGTTGGCGCTGTGCGGGCGGCAGCAGGTTCACCTGCAGCACGTTGCCCTGCGCATCGATGGCATCGACGCCCGCCAGCGCATCGGCCCATGGGCCCACACTGGTGCGCCATGCGTCCAGCTGCCGCAATGGCCACGCCACCAGTTCGACCTGCAGCTGGCCCTCGCCGCCCGCGCCGAGCTCACGCACGTCATAACTGACCTGGGATGATTCGAACGGGGTCTGCCGGTCGATCTCGAAACCGACCACGGCGCGCAGGCGGTCGGCCGCTGCGGCAGGCAGGCGCAGGCTACGCCGCAGGACGTCCGTCGCCGGCAGCAGCCACACCCGCGGCAGAGTACGCAGGCGAGGCTCCAGCACGCGGTCCAGCTCCACCGGCGACAGCGGCCACGGCAGGCGCGCCACCGCTTCGCGGCGTTCGCCGGCTTCACGCCAGACCTGCAGCTGGTCGCCCTCGTGCTGCAGCAGCAGGCGTGCCTGGCCCCAGCCCAATGCCCATTGCCAGCGCACCGGCACCCAGGCCAGCAGCGACTGCCGCCACCAGCGCAGGAAACGGCCGGCGCCCGGGCCGATCCGGCCCTGCACCTGCCGCAGACTGTCCTGCCACGCCGTCATCTTGCTGTCATTCCCTGCTCCCAGCGAAGCACTGTGTAAGTCCGCCCGGGAACCCCGCCCGAGCCACTGCGTACCACTGCCTGCAACACCGACCTGCGTCCACTGCCGTCGATGGCACCGGACTCGATACTATAGGTGCCGCTGCTGCTGGCAAGCGTTGTCGTGCCGCCAGCGGAATCTGCATCACGCTCCTGCTGTGCGCGCTGCGCCATCACACTGTCCGCATCCAGGCCCAGCGCGGTCAGCACCGGCGCGCTGGCGAACTGCGGATCCGGCCGTGCCTGGCGGCTGTAGAGGGTCAGGTGCGGCAGCATCGCCCGGTACAGGGGTCCGCGCATGCCCAGGACCCGCTGCAGCTCGCCCAGGGTCTCGAAGCGCTTGTTGCGTGGGCCGTAGGGCAATCCGGCTGCGGCGTAGTCCGGCGCTTCGGCGCCACCGCCCGGTTGCAGCAGGCTGTCCTCGTCGCGCCAGTCGATGATGGCGCCGGCCAACTGCCGGGCCTGTGCATCGTCTTCGCCCAGCGCCTTGAGGAAGGCGGTCAGCAGTGCGGCGTCGGCCAGGTTCAGGTTGATCTTGCCGTTCTCGTCCAGCACCTTGATCTCGATGCTGGCGTCGTCGAACTGCCAGCGGTAGGTACGGCCATCGGCACGCCAGGGCGCCCGTTGCGGATCGGCTGACAGGCGCAGGAGGGCATATTCGAGGCCGGCGCGCGCACGTTCCTGCCCGCGTGCATCGTCATCCAGCACGCGCTGCTGCAGGTGCTCGACCCGTGCGCTCAGCGCGAACGCACCGACCAGCGCCGTCATCAATGCGATCAGCCACAGCACCAGCACCAATGCCGCCCCGCGCTGACGGCTCATCGCGTGCCTCCACTGCCACCGGCACGCAGCGCCACCACCAGTGGCGGCCACGGCGCGCCCCGGGATGGCACGATCTGGATTTCCACCAGCATCGGCAGGCGGCGGGTGTCATCCCAGCGCGGCAGCCAGTCGGTCACCTGCCCGGTGCTGGCATCGATGCCGCGATAGCGCAGCTGCACTGACTTCAGGTTGTCCACCAGCACCTCCGGCGGGCGCGGCGGATTCTCGGCGATGCGCTCGCCTTCCTGCAGCAGCACGAGGTCCAGCAGCAGGCGCTGTTGGCCACCGCGTCCGTCCACCTGCAGCGCGTGCAGGTAGGGGCCGCCACGGCCGAGGTAACCGGGCAGGTCGGCGGCGAACAGCATGCGTTGCTCCTCGCCCTGGAAGAAGATGGGTTCGCGGGTGGGGTCCGGGGCCTCCAGCGGGGTGCGCAGTGCACCCGCCAGCTGCCTGCGCAGCAACGACTCGACCGCGCGCATGCGTTCGCTTTCAGCGGCGATCTGCTCGCCGCGCTGGCTGACCGCCATCGCCGAGCGCACGCTGGCAAAGGCCAGTGCCAGGCCGCCGGCCAGCAGCACGGTGGCCAGCATCACTTCGACCAGGGTGAAGCCCGCGGCGCGCCGCTTCATCGCGCGTTCTCCAGGTCGGGCGGCAACAGGCGCAGGCTGCGCCAGTGCAGTTGTTCGCGCTCGCTGTCGCCCCAGCGCACCCGCAGCTGCAGCTCGGCCAGCCATGGGGTGCCCGCTGACGTGGCCTGCACGACGTTGCCGGCGCGTGGCTCGACCCACGGCTGGACCTGCAGCTCCCAGTGATAGCGCCCCTGTTCCCAGTCACCCTGCTGGCTGCCCACCTGCAGCGGCGCGTCGACACCGGCCTGGGCCAGCAACGACTGTGCATGCAGCACCGCACGCGTGCGCAGCTCGGCGTCACGTACCTGCTTCGCGCCACCGGACAGGCTGCCCAGCAGCAGGGTCAACGCCAGGCCCAGCAGGGCGAAAGCGACGATCACTTCCAGCAGGGTGAAGCCACGCGCGCGCCGCTTCATTGCGCCCGCCAGGGGCCGGAGCGGACCTCGCCGGTCAGCCAGCCGACGTCGACGCGCCATTCGGCACCGTCGCGCTGCAACCGGATACGGCCGCCGCTGGAGCCACCATCGGGATGGAACTCGATCACGCCCTGCCCCGCCGCGGTGGCCAGCTGTGCGGCACCTTCGAACTGCACCTGCAGCTGTGCCGGCACCTCACCGTGGCGCTGGTTGGCCCCCTCCCAGCGGCGCCGTGCCGGTTCGATCACGAAGCGCTGCGGTTCGCCGCGGGCGATCGCCTGCGCGCGCACCATGCGCAGCTGGCTGGCGATGTCCTTGCCGGCGCTGCGCAGCTGCATGCCGGCGAACCCGCGCGACAGGCCGGCGGCGGTGATCAGGCCGATCGCCGCGATCAATGCGATCACCAGCAGCATTTCCAGCAACGACAGTCCAGCCGCGCGCCTGCCGTGCAGGCGCGGGCGTGGCAACCGGCGCGGCAGGAAGTGCGTCATGCGCGGTTACGGCTGGTAGCGGATGTCAGCGTCGACGCTGCTGCCGCCAGCCTTGCCATCCTTGCCCAGGCTGACCAGCTCATACGGCTGGCCTTCGCCCGGCGCCCGGTACTCCAGTGCGTGGCCCCACGGGTCATTCAGGTCGGCGGGCTTGGCGTACGGGCCGAGCCAGCCGCCGACACCGGCCGGCGCCGTCACCAGGTCGTTGAGCGTGGCCGGCAGCTTGCCGGTGTCGATCTGGTAGTTGTCGATCTTGGAGGCGACGGTCTGCACCTGCGCCTTGGCGATGTTGGCCTTGCCACGGTCGGCGCCGCCCAGCACGCGGCTGGCGACCAGGGTGAGCACCGCGCCGATCAGCACGATGACGATGATGATTTCCAGCAGGCTCATGCCCGACTGGTTGCGCGCGGCGGTGAAGGAAAGGCGGATCGGTCGGCGACGGGCAATCATGGACGGTCCTTTCAGTTGCGGAGTGTCGGGGTTGCAGGGAGTGCCATCGTCAACCGATGGCATTGGTCAGGTCATACAGCGGCACCAGCACAGCCACGATCACCGCGCCGACCACCGAGGCCAGCACCAGGGTGATCGCCGGCACCATCGCCGCCAGCATGCGGTCGATGCGCCGGGCGCTGTCCTGTTCGAAGGTGTCGGCGGCCTTGAGCAGCATGGTATCGAGTGCGCCGGATTCCTCGCCGACCTGGATCATCTGCAGCGCCAGGCGCGGGAACCGCTTGCCGCGCGACAGGGCCAGCGACAGGCCGGCGCCGTTCTTCACTTCATCGGCGGCCGTTTCGACGTCAGCGGCCAGGGCGCGGTTGCCCAGCACGTTGCGCGCGATGCCCAGTGCCCCCAGCAAGGGGACGCCGTTGCGCAGCAGTGTGCCCAGCGTGCGCGCCAGCCGGGCGGTTTCCAGCTCGCCGATGAGGCGACCGATGCCACGCCGCTGCAGCAGCCAGCCATCCAGCGCCAACCGGAACGCCGGTTGCCGCGCCTTGCGCTCGAAGAACAGCACCAGCACGCCGGGCACCACCAGCAGCAGCACCCACCAGTCACGCACGAACAGGCCCAGCTGCAGTACCGCGTTGGTGAACCACGGCAGCGCCACGTCCAGGCTTTCGTACATCTGCGCGAACTGCGGCACCACGTAGCCGAGCAGGAACAACAGCGCGCCACCGACCACCACCAGCAGGATCGCCGGGTAGACCAGCGCGTTGATGACCTTGCCCTGCAGCGCGCGGCTGCGCTCGAGGTAGTCGGCCAGGCGTTGCAGGGTTTCATGCAGGCTGCCACCGGCTTCGCCGGCGCGCACCATGTTCACGTACAGGCGCGAGAACAGCCCATGCTGGCGCTCCAGCGCGGTGGACAGCGGTGCGCCACCGCGCACCACGTCGCGGATGTCGGTGATCGCGCGGCGCGATCGTTCGTCCTCGGGCAACCCCAGCAGGATCGACAGCGCGCGGTCCAGCGGCTGGCCGGCACCGAGCAGGGTCGCCAGCTGCTGGGTGAACTGCAGCAGGGCGGCGCCCTGCAGCGGGCGCTGCTGCAGCAGGTTGCGCCAGCTGCTGCCGCCGATCGCGCCGGCGTCGGCCAGCTGCGTCTCCATCGGCAGGTGGCCCTGGTCCTGCAGGCGCGCGATCAACTCGGCCTCGCTGGCCGCTTCCATCTGCCCATCGAAGACCTCGCCATGCGGATTGAGCGCCTTGTAGCGATAGTTCGGCATGTCAGCCCCGGCGTCCTGCACGCATCAGCTTTCCTCGGTCACGCGCAGCACTTCCTCGATGGTGGTCTGCCCGCTCAACGCCTTGGACAGGCCATCCTCGTACATAGTGCGCATGCCGGCCTCGCGGGCGATGCGCTCGATCTCGCCCATGCCATCGCGGCGCATCACCGCACGGCGCAGCGCATCGTTCATCACCAGGAATTCCATGATGGTGGTACGCCCCAGGTAGCCGGTCGGCGCCAGCGCAGACGGCTTCGGGCGGTACAGGTGGATCGGCCCTTCCGGCTGCAGGCGGCGCAGTTCGAACCGCTCGATCTCTTCCGGCGAGGCTTCGTAGCGCTCGGCGTGGGTCGGCTCCAGCCGGCGCACCAGGCGCTGGGCCAGGATGCCGTTGATGGTGGACGTGAGCAGGTAGTCCTCCACGCCCATGTCGAGCAGGCGGGTGATGCCACCGGCTGCGTTGTTGGTATGCAGGGTGGACAGCACCAGGTGGCCGGTCAGCGCCGACTGGATGGCGATGCGCGCGGTTTCCAGGTCGCGCATTTCACCGATCATGATGATGTCCGGATCCTGGCGCACGATGCTGCGCAGGGCATTGGCGAAGTCGAGGCCGATCTGCGGCTTGGCCTGGATCTGGTTGATGCCTTCGATCTGGTATTCCACCGGGTCTTCGACCGTGATGATCTTGACGTCGGCGGTGTTGAGCTGGCTCAGCGCGGTGTACAGCGTGGTGGTCTTGCCCGAGCCGGTCGGGCCGGTGACCAGCAGGATGCCATGCGGCTGTTCCAGCACCTTGCGGAACTGCGGCAGGAAGGCATCGGTGAAGCCGAGCCGGTGGAAATCGAACACCACCGTTTCGCGGTCCAGCAGGCGCATCACCACGCTTTCGCCATGCGCGGTCGGTACCGTGCTCACGCGCAGGTCCAGCTCCTTGCCCTGCACGCGCAGCATGATGCGGCCGTCCTGCGGCAGGCGGCGCTCGGCGATGTTGAGCCGGGCCATGATCTTGATGCGGCTGATCACCGCAGCGGTGAGGTTGGCCGGCGGGCTTTCGCCCTCCACCAGCACGCCATCGACGCGGTAGCGGACCTTCAACCGGCTCTCGAACGGTTCGACATGGATATCCGAAGCGCGCAGCTCCACCGCACGCTGGATCACCAGGTTGACCAGGCGGATCACCGGTGCTTCCGACGCAAGGTCGCGCAGGTGCTCGATGTCGTCGACCGCACCGCCCTCGCCATCCGCGGTTTCCACGATCGCGCCCATCGCGCTGCGGCCCTGGCCGAACCAGCGCTCGACCAGGTCATCGATCTCCGCGCGCATGCCCAGCACCGGTATCACCGGAACCCCAAGGGCCAACTGCACGGCCTGCTGTGGATAGGCGTCGTGGGCATCGGCCAGCCACAGCCGCACCCCGTGTTCATCCAACTCCAGCGGGCACACATGGAACTGCTTCAGGAAGCGCAGCGACAGCGGAAGTCCCTCGGCCAGCGCCTGCGGCGGGGCCTCCGGCACCTGCTTGCCCTCCAGCAGCGGCAGGCCCAGCACCTCAGCGCTGGCCTGTGCCTGGTCGCGTTCAGACACCAGGCCCAGGCGCACCAGCAGGCCCAGCAGACTGCCGCCGGCCTCGGCATGCAATGGCCGCGCGCGTGCCAGGTCTCCTTCCTTGAGCCGGCCGCGCGCCAGCAACGCATCCAGGATGCGGCCTTCGGCGTCGTCGGTAACGGTTGCAGCGAGCGCGTTCACGTGACTCTCCTGTCAATCGGCCCGACTTTAGCAGTTAAGCCGTGATTTCCGCCGCCCTGCGGCCACCTTTCGTAAAAAGACGAAGCCCGTCACACAGGGTGACGGGCGTCGGCCGTTCAACTACGACACGAGGTGATTACTGCGTGGCGAGAATGCTCACGCCGTTGTATGCCGCTTCGCCCACCACCTTGATGTAATAGGTGCCCGCCACCGGCTTGTTCACCCGCACCGTTTCGGACGTGCCGGGCCGGGTCGACTTGCCGTCGTTGTCGCTGGCGCTCGGCTCACGCCCCTGGGCAATGTAGACCGAGACGTTGCCGGTGCCACCGTAGGTGATCACGCTGAGCTGCTTTCCGGCGACGGCTTCGAAGCTGTACAGCTTGCTGCTGCCGGCAGCACCGTTCAGGCCGCCGACTGCGGCCTTGTTGGTCAGCGGCGTGGCCACCGGCCCGCAGTTCTCGGTGCACGGTTCTTCCAGTGCCTTGGCCAGCGCGGCCTTGGCATCCAGGATGCCGGTACCGATCGGGGTCGCCGCCGGGATGGCGACCGGGAACGGACGCGCCGTTTCCTTCAGCAGGGTACGCATCGCGGCCGGGGTCAACGGATCCTTGCCCTTGGCGATCAGTGCGCTCTGCACCAGTGCCGCAACGGCGGCCACATGCGGCGAAGCCATCGAGGTACCGCCCATGCCCATGTAGCCCGGCGTGCCCGATTCCGGCGTGGTGGCCGCATTGGAGCCGGTCTGCCAGATGTAGCCGCCCGGGTTGCCGTCGACACTGCCGCCACCGCCCGGACCGGACAGGTCCACGCGGGCTCCATAGTTGGAGTAGTAGGTGATGCCACCGGTGATGCGGGTGGCACCCACGGTCACCACGCCTTCGCAGCTGGCCGGCTGGTACTTGGACGCGTTGTCGGCTTCATTGCCGGCAGCCACCACCACCGTGGTACCGCGCGAGATCGCGCCGTTGATCGCGTCCTGGTAGGTGCTGGCGCAGGAACCACCGCCCCCCAGGCTCATGTTGATGATCTCGGCCGGATTGGTGTTGGCCGGGATGCCGGTCACGGTACCGCCGGAGGCCCAGGTCACCGCATCAGCGATGTCGGACAGGTAGCCGCCGCACTTGCCCAGCACGCGGACCGGCAGCACCTTGGCCTTGTAGGCGACACCGGCCATGCCGACGCCGTTGTTGGTCTGCTCGGCCACGGTGCCGGCGACGTGGGTGCCGTGCCAGGAACTGTCGTCGGCCAGCGAGCCGTCATAGCACTCGTTGTCGTTCTCGACCCAATCACCGTAGTCCTGCGCACCCGGCACGCGATCGTTGGTCGGGCGCCGCGAGGTCTCCGCATCGCTGATGAAGTCGTAGCCTTCCAGCAGGTTTCCGACCAGGTCCGGATGCTGCGGCAGGACGCCGGTGTCGATCACTGCCACCACGATGCCCTCGCCCTGCGAGACATCCCACGCCGCCGGTGCGTTGATGCCGCCGACCGCATTGTGCAGATGCCACTGGTTCTGCTGGTAGAAGGGATCGTTCGGCACCAGCGCCGGCTGCACGTTGCCGGCACGCAGTTCGCTGCGGCGCAGCTTCACGTCGGCTTCGGCGTACTGCACCGACGGATCGGCCTTCAGTTCCTTCAGCACGCGCTGCAGTTCGGCCGGTGCCAGGCGGCCCTGCACACGGATGAGGTCCGCACCGGTAGACAGCTTGCGGACCACCTGCGGGCCGAGCGTGCTGGCGCGTGACGTGCCGCCGGAGAGACTGGCACGGGTCAGTGCGGACTGCACGGTGGACAGCTTCGCCGAGCGGTCGGTGGCGGCAGCAGCGCCGGCCCGGTACTTGACGATGATGCGCTCGGTACCCGGCTGGGCGGTGCTGGCCTGGCGCACCGGTTCACGGGTCGGCAACCCGGCGGCGTGGACGGCACCGACCGCCGTCATC
Source organism: Stenotrophomonas muris (assembly GCF_052751275.1). Lineage (NCBI taxonomy): Bacteria > Pseudomonadati > Pseudomonadota > Gammaproteobacteria > Lysobacterales > Lysobacteraceae > Stenotrophomonas > Stenotrophomonas muris. Next base: position 3,106,352 of record NZ_CP199879.1, read on the forward strand.
GACAGCACGGCGGCGGCAAGCACATTGATGCGAAGGTTCTGCTTCTTGATCACGTCGAATTCCTCTTCTGGGTCATGGATCGAACCAACACTGCGGCCATCATTCCTTGACGACTCCCGGCCGGCCCAGCCGGGATTGCCGTGACCTCCCCCCAGGCCCTCACTGCAGGTACGGCGCCGGCGTGGGTGGCCGCCGGCGCGATGGAGTGGCTTACCAGCCGAAGCCGGCACCGACGCCGACCGAACTGTCGTCACTGCTGAAGGCGCCGCCGAAGGTGACCGTGGCGCGATCGCTGATCGCACGCTGGTAACCCAGCGACAACGCCGACTCGCCACCCTGGAAACCGATGCCGACGCCGACACGGTTCTGGGTGCGGATACCGGCGGCACTGGTAGCCATGTTGAGCATCGCTGCGCTCATCGCGCCCTGGCGATCGATGCGGCGGTCCATGTGGCGCAGGCGTCCGTCGATCTCGCCCTTGAACACATCGAAGCTGTCGGCAACGGCCTGGACGCGACTGTCGGTGTAGCTGTTCGCCGTCGCCATGCCACGATCCAGCTGGCCCTTGTTGACGGCGTCGGTGGCGGTGGTGCCCGCGGCGACGTTGGTGACCTGGCGTTCGTTGCCTTCGCTGCCCACCGAGACCGTGTTGGCACGATCGGCAACCGAGCCCTGGCCCAGCGCCACGGCATTTGCCGCCGTGGCACTGGCGCCCTGGCCGATGGCCGTGGACGAAGCGCCGCTGGCTACCGCGCCATCGCCCATGGCCACGGCGTTGAAGCCGGTGGCCGGGGTGCCGACCGGAATGCCCGCCCCCGCCGCGGCCACCGTCGGCGTGCCCTGCACGCGTGCGGTACTGGCCGGCGCGGCATCGGCCGTTGCCGGTGCGTCGGCCAGGCTGGCCTGCGGGCTTTCATCCAGCGAAGCACTCATTGCGCGCAGGCTGGACGCGCCTGCTCGCGTGCCACCGGCAGTGCGACGGTCAATCTCACTGACCTTGCGGTCCAGCGCGCCCAGCGCATCGCCGACATTGCTGTAGGTGGCGCCCTGGATCACGTAGTTCGGTGCCACGAACACGCCCTGCATGCCGACGCTGGCACCACCGCCGAGGAAGCTGGCGGCATCACTGAGCGACTGGAACAGCTGCCCGCCATTGATCGCCTGGCGGCTGCCGGCGGCGATGTTGCCCGCGCCGACGTTGTCGATGGTGGTGCCCTGGAAGCCGGACAGGGTCAGGCGGTCACGGCTGGCGTCGTCATAGCCGACGGCGCTGGCCGCCGTGGTCTCGACCGTGGCGATGCGCGAGTCGAAATCACCGACACGGGTTTCCACGGCGCCCACGCGCTGGTTGGTGACGTTGAGCTGCGAGCCGGTGACCGCGTCGCTGCTGCCGGCGGCGATGCGGCCGTCGGCCACATTGACGATGCGGCGCGCGGCCGGGCCATCGGTGCCGTTGCCACCACCGACCGACACCACGTTGGCATCGAGCGCACGCGAGCCCGCACCCAGTGCCACCGAGTTCGCACCGGACGCGCCGGCACTGTTGCCCAGTGCAAGCGCACCGTTGCCGATGGCCATCGCATTGGCACCCAGCGCATTGCTGCGTGCGCCGCTGGCACTGGCGGCCGAACCGATCGCTGCGGCATCGCTGCCGCTGGCACTGGCGGTACCCGCGCCGCTGGCCTTGACGTAGCGTGCGGTGCCATCGGCGGTCGCCGCGACCGCATCGAGCTGGCCACGATTGACTGCATCGGTGCGCTCGGTACCGGCGGCGACACGGGTGATCTGTCGATCACTGCTGGCACTGCCGACCGACACGGTGTTGGCACGATCAGCCACCGAGCCTGCGCCCAGTGCGATGCTGCCGGCCGCCGAAGCGTTGGCACTGACACCCACCGCGGTGGCGTTCGCACCGGTGGCCTTGCTGCCGTAGCCCACCGCAGTACCCAGTCGACCACTGGCTTCGGCGTAGCTGCCCAGCGCCGAGGCGCCATCGGCCGAGGCAGTGGCGCGGAAACCGCTGGCCTGCGACTGCGTGCCGCTGGCCGTGGCCTGCGCGCCGCTGGCGGTGCTGTAGGCGCCCTTGGCCTGGGCGCCGGCGCCGGTAGCGCTGGCGCCGAGTTCACTGGCGCGGGCAGCGCTGCCCACGGCCACGCTGTCGACACCACTGGCCTGTGCGTTGGTACCCAGTGCCGCCGCGTTGCTGCCGGTCGCCAGGGCGTCGGCGCCTACCGCCGTGGCGTTGGCGGCCATCGCGTTGGCGCCACTGCCCAGCGCGGTGGCACCGTTGCCGATGGCGTTGGACGCGTTGCCGGCGGCCAAGGCGTTGTCACCGTCCACCAGGGCACCGGCCTCGCCATCGGCATTGCCGCTGGCCTGGAACTGGCGGCTGGTCCTGTCGGCGACGCTGGCAACGGCATCCAGCTGGCCCTTGTTCACCGCGTCGGTGGCTTCGGTACCGGCTGCCACATGGGTCACCTGGCGTTCGCCACCGGCCTTGCCGACGGCCACGGTGTTGTCACGGTCGGCCTTGGAGCCGGCACCGAGGGCGACACTGTTGCTGCCGTTGGCGGTGGCGTTGGCGCCCAGGGCCGTGGCATTGCTGCCGGCGGCCCACGAGTTCCAGCCGATTGCCGTGGCGTAGTCTTCGGTCGCCCATGCGCCGGCACCGAACGCCGCCGCACCGGTGCCACTGGCACGCGACGGGATCAGGCCGAAGAAGGTGCTGCCACCGATGGCCACGCTTTCCTCGCCGCTGGCCTCGCTGGACTGACCCACCGCCACGGCACCGGTACCGGCTGCAGCAGCACCGAAGCCGACGGCGGTCGTGTTGGCACCACTGGCCGCCGAGCCGTAGCCCAATGCGGTGCCGAGGCGTCCACTGGCCTCGGCATAGCCACCGACGGCAGTGGTGCCATCGGCAGAGGCGGCACTACGGAAGCCGCTGGCCAGGGCCTGCGTGCCGCTGGCGTTGGATTCGGTGCCGGTTGCCGTGCTGTACGCACCGCTGGCCTGTGCACGCGCACCGACCGCGCTGGCGCCGAGCTCGCTGGCGCTGGCACCGGTGCCGAGCGCAAGGCTGTCTTCACCGCTGGCCTGCGCTGTGCTGCCCAGCGCCGCCGCATTGTTGCCGGTGGCCAATGCATCGATGCCCACGGCCGTGGCGTTGGCCGCCAGCGCGTTGGCACCGCTGCCCAGCGCGGTGGCCCCGTTGCCGATGGCGTTGGCCGCATCGCCGGCCGCCAGCGCGTTGTCGCCCTCGACCAGTGCCCCTGTTTCGCCATCGGCGTTGCCGCTGGCCTGGAACTGCCTGCTGGTCTTTTCCGCTGCGGCGGCTACGGCGTCGAGCTGGTTCTTGTTGACCGCATCATTGCCCTGCGTGCCATCAGCCACGTTGGTGATCTGGCGGGTGTTGCCACCGCCGCCGACCGACACGGTGTTGTCGCGGTCGGCGATCGAATCGGCACCCAGCGCCACGCTGTTGGCAGCGCGCGATTCGGCGGCGTTGCCCAGCGCGGTGCTGTTGATGCCACCGGACCAGGCGCCGCCACCGACGGCGGTGGAGTAGTTGCCCGATGCTTCGGTGGCCAGCACGCCGAACAGCGATCCGCCGACGGCGACGCTGTTGGTGCCGGTGGCCAGGCTGCCCTGGCCAGTGGCGGTGCTGTAGGCACCGGAGGCTTCCGAATCACCGCCCAGCGCCACGCTGTTGGAGCCGGAGGCATTGGCGAAGTTGCCGAAGGCTGTGGCATTGAAGGCCGAGGCCTGTGCATAGCCACCGATGGCGGTGCTGTAGCCGCCGGTCGCCTCGGCACCGATGCCGAACGCTGCCGACGCGGTGCCACTGGCGACACTCTCGCTGCCGACCGCGGTGGCGCCGCTGCCACTGGCATTGCTGAAGTACCCCACTGCCACCGCCTCCTCGCCGGAGGCTTCGGACAGCACGCCGGTCGCGGTGCTGCCAGCACCGCTGGCGATGCTGGCCGCACCGAACGCCGCACTCTGCTCGCCACTGGCCTCGCTTTCCGCACCCTGCGCGGTTGCGTATTCAGCGGTCGCCTGCGCATTTGCACCGACCGCGCTGGCGTTGGCGGCGCTGGCCAGGGCGTTGACGCCCAGTGCCTGCGCATTGCTGGCCAGCGCGTTGGCGCCACTGCCGAGTGCGGTGGCCCCGTTGCCGATGGCGTTGGCCGCATCACCGGCGGCCAGCGCGTTGTCACCGTCCACCAGTGCACCGGCCACATCACCGCCGTTGCCGCTGGCCTGGAAGAAGCGGCTGGTGGTGGCTGCCGCGCCCGCCACGGCATCCAGCTGCGCCTTGTTCACCGCGTCGGTGGCCTGGGTACCGGCGGCGACGTTGGTCACCTGGCGTTCGTTGCCGGTGCTGCCGACCGAAACGCTGCGGGCGCGGTTGGCGACCGAGCCGGCGCCCAGTGCGACGGCGTTGCTGGCGCTGGCGTTGCTGCCGGCACCGAGCGCGATCGCGCTTTCACCACCGGCCACCGTGTTGGTGCCGATGGCGATGCTGTTGAGGCTGTTGCCCAGCGCTTGGAAGCCGAGCGCCACGCTGTTGTCGCCATAACCGAATGCGCCGCGACCGACGGCGGTGGAGCTGGTGCCGTTGGCCCAGCTGTTGTAACCGATGGAGGTCGCACCACTGCCACTGGCCCAGGCCGCGTTGCCAAATGCCGAGGCATTGGTGGCCGTTGCCCAGGCGCCGGAGCCGAACGCACTCGCCCCGCTTGCGGTAGCCCAGCTGTAGCCACCGACGGCGGTGCTGTCGTCACTGCTGGCGAAGGCGCTGTCGCCAACCGCAACCGCGTAGCTGCCGGTCGCACGCGACTTGCCGCCGGCCGCGAAGCTGTTGTCTCCGCTGGCCCTGGCGGCGTTGCCGAACGCACTGCTGGCAGCACCGGTCGCCTGCGCACCACTGCCGACCGCTGTGGCGTCGGCGACGGCAGTGGTGCCGACCTGCTGTGCCGTACCGTCGGCACCGATGATCGGCTGGTTGTACTCGTCGTAGGCCTGGCCGAGGCCACCGATGGCAACACCGCCATTGCCGGTGGCGTTGCTGTTGCGACCCACCGCCACGGCGTCGTCACCGATGGCCGAGGCTGCTGCGCCCTGTGCAACCGCGCCGGCGCCGATCGCATTGCTCGACGAACCCGCCGCAACCGCACCTTCGCCCTCGGCCAATGCACCCGCATCGCTGCCTGCTTCCGGCTGGGCCTGGAAGAAGCGCGCTGTGCTGTCGGCGGTGCTGGCCACCGCGTCGAGCTGCGCCTTGTTCACTGCATCGGTGGCTTCACTGCCCGCGGCGACGCTGGTGATCTGCCGTTCGTTGCCGGCACTGCCCACGGCCACGCTGTTGGCACGCACCGCTTCGGAGTTGGCGCCGAGCGCAACGCTGTTGGCACCGCGTGCGGTGGCGTAGTAGCCCACGGCGGTGCTCTGCGCGCCGCTGGCCCAGGTCTGCGCGCCGAGCGCGCTGGCGTTCTCGCCCGGTGCGTAGGCGAAGTAGCCGACCGCAGTCGCTTCGGCGCCGGACGCTTCGGTCAGGCTGCCGTTGGCCACCGCGCGATCACCGCTGGCGATGGCACCGGCGCCGACGGCGGTCGACGCTTCGCCGCTGGCCTGGGTCTGCACGAAGAAGCCCAGGCCTGGAATCAGATCGGCCGGGCCGCCGATGGCCACGCTGCTGGTGCCGGTGGCATTGCTCTGCGTACCCAGCGCGGTGGAGTAATCACCGATGGCATTGGCAACCGCACCGAACGCGGACGACTGCGCGCCGGCGGCATATGCGCCAACGCCATAGGACGACGCGGCGAAACCACCGGCCTCGGCACTCGCACCCACCGCAGTACCCCCGACACCGGCACTGGTGGCGCCGGTTTCCACCGGCACGCCGCCACTGGTGATCAGCGGATTGCCATCGGCATCCACCGCAGCACCACCGACGGCGACACTGCCTGGGCCGTTGGCCTGCGCGTTGTTGCCGAACGCGGCACTGTTCTGGCCCGAGGCCAGCGCGTTGTTGCCAACGGCGGTGGCGTTCTGCGCGACGGCGGTCGCACCGGCGCCCACGGCCGTCGCACCCTTGCCGATCGCATTGGCGGCCTCGCCAGCCGCCAGCGCCTCGTCGCCCTCGGCCAATGCACCCGCATCACTGTTGCTGCTGCCCGTGGCCTGGAAACGCTTGGCGGTGGCATCGGCCACGGCGGCGACGCCCTTCAACTGGCCGACGTTGACCGCGTCGGTGTCTTCGGTGCCCGCCGCGACGCTGGTGATCTGCCGGGTCAGGCCGTATTCGGCGGCGCCGACCGACACGGTGTCGACACGGTCGGCCAGCGAGCCGGCGCCCAGCGCCACGCTGCCGGTGGCGACCGCCGCCGAGTTGGACCCCAGCGCGGTGCTGTACTCACCCACGGCAGTGCTGAACGCCCCCACCGCGATCGATGCTTCATTGGCGGCAGTGGCGCCGCGGCCCAGTGCGGTGCTGCCCGGGCCCATCGCCACGGCACCACCGCCGACGGCCGTCGCGCCATCGGCAGTGGCTTCGGACAACGCACCGAGTGCGGTGGCCGCGCCGTTCTCGCTGGCTGCGTACGCGCTGGCGCCGACGGCTGTATCGCCAAGCCCGAACGCGGCCGCGCTCTGCCCGACCACCACGCTGGCATCGCCGATTGCCAGGGCGCCCTGGCCGAAGGCACTGGCGCCGAGACCGGCGGCAATGGCCTGGGTTCCGATGGCGGTGGTGGCGTTGGCCAGCGCCTGTGCACCGGCGCCGGCCGCGACTGCGCCCTGCCCCTCGATCTTCGCCGCGTCGCTGTCATCGCCTGCGCCGTCGGCCTTGAAATAGCGGTTTCCATCGGCGGCTACATCAGCCAGCGCGGCCTGCGTGGCGCGCGCCTGCGCGTCCAGCTGCGCCTTGTTCACCGCATCGGTGCCCTGCGTGCCAGCAGCCACGTTGGTGATCTGCCGCTCCTTGCCGGCATCGCCGATGGACACGGTATTGGCCCGCGTGGCCTTGGAGCCAGCGCCCAGCGCCACGCTGTTGGCGGCGCTGGCATTGCTGTTGCTGCCGATCGCCACCGCGTTGCTGCCCTTGGCCGTGGCCGAGCCTTCGATCAGGCACTTTTCCAGCAGCTTGCCGCTGAATGCAACGCAGGTGGCGCTGCCGCCGATCTGCACCGACTGTGCCGTCGCGCTGCCGCTCATGCCCAACCCCAATACCAGGCCCAGTGCCACCGCCAGCAGTGCGGGCGTGGCCTGTGTCGCATCGCGGCGCTGGTCGACGACCCCGCCACTGCTGCTGTCGGAGGAGGCCAGTTCCGAGGCCACCACCAACTGACCCAGTGCTTTGTTCCAGACCTTGCGATAAATCCGATTCATCGGTACGGCTCCTGATTGGACTGGTTTTGGGCAAAGCAACGCCACCGCTGGGCTTTCCGGCCCAACGTCCCCTGGGGGCGTTTATTCGCGTGATTTACTGCGGGGTATTGCCGAACGGCGCGCAGCGACAGAAAACCGAGCGCGTGCGCCAACCGGTTACTGCGAAATGAATGATTCTGAAACGGGGTTCAAGTGTTAACGGCAACTTTGCAGATCGTCAAGACTTTGACACGACAAATCCTATTGCCGTGAAGCAGTTCACTATTTCACGTGTTTATAAAGGCATTTTGTTAGACATACGTGACGAACTGCTGGCGCATGAAAACGGATGTAACTAGCGGCCAGATCAGCAATTTCACGCACACAAAGAAAAACCCGCCGACAAAGCGGCGGGTTTTTCCATACGCGGTGGCATTGCGGCCTGCGCGGAACGATGCGATCAGCCGCACCACACCCGCGCGTTGCGGAACATGCGCATCCACGGCGAATCACCCTGCCATTCAGCCGGTGCCCAGCTCAGGTTGAGCGCGCGCGGGGTGCGCTCCGGGTGCGGCATCATGATGGTGACGCGGCCGTCGGTGCTGGTCAGGCCGGTGATGCCGTCCGGCGAACCGTTCGGGTTCAGCGGGTACTGGCTGGCGACGTTGCCATGGCCATCGATGTAGCGCAGCGAGACGCGGGCGGCAGCCTGGTCGACGGCGTTGTCGAACACGGCCTGGCCTTCGCCGTGCGCCACCGCTACCGGCAGGCGCGAGCCGGCCATGCCACGCAGCAGGATCGACGGCGATTCCACCACTTCCAGCAGCGCGGTGCGGGCTTCGAACTGCTCGCTGGCATTGCGGCGGAACTGCGGCCAGTGTCCGGCACCCGGGATGATGTTCTTGAGCTGGCTCATCATCTGGCAGCCGTTGCACACGCCCAGCGCGAAGCTGTCTTCGCGCGCGAAGAACGCGGCGAAGGCATCACGCAGCGCACTGCGCTCCAGGATCGAGGTGGCCCAGCCACGGCCGGCACCGAGCACATCGCCGTAGCTGAAGCCGCCGCAGGCGACCAGGCCGGTGAAATCCTGCAGCGCCACGCGGCCTTCGATCAGGTCGCTCATGTGTACGTCGAAGGCGCGGAAGCCGGCACGTTCGAAGGCGTTGGCCATTTCGATCTGGCCGTTGACGCCCTGCTCGCGCAGCACCGCCACGCGCGGACGCGCACCGGTGCTGATGAACGGTGCCGCCACATCCTCGTTCAGGTCGAAGCTGAGCTTGGGCTTCAGGCCCGGTGCGTTGAAGGCACGGGCGACCTCGCGCTCGGCATCGGCGTTGGCCGGGTTGTCGCGGCGCTTCTGCATCGCGTGGGTGACCGACCACCAAGCGTCGAACAGTGCGTCCCAACGCCATTCGGCCAGGTTCTCGCCACCCAGCGACACGCGCACCACCGGCGCGGTGGTCGGCTTGGCGATGCGCTGTGCGCATTCGGTCAGTGCGTGGCGTTCGACCAGGTCGGCGAACGCAGCGCGGTCTTCGCGCGCGATCTGCACCACCGCACCCAGTTCTTCGTTGAACAGGCTGCGGAACGGATCATCGCCCCAGGCATCGAGCGCGATGTCCAGGCCAAGGCGCGAAGTGAAGGCCATTTCGCACAGCGCGGCGAAGGCACCACCGTCGCTGCGGTCGTGGTAGGCCAGCAGCAGGCCAGACTGGCGCGCATCGCGGATCAGCTCGAAGAAGCCACGCAGGCGCTGCGGATCGTCCAGGTCCGGAGCGGCACCGGCGAAGGCCGGCAGGTCGCCATGGTCGGCGTGCACCTGGGCCAGGATCGAACCGCCCAGGCGCTGCTTGCCGGCACCCAGGCCGATCAGCCACAGCTCGCTGTCCACGTCGCGGTCGAGCAGCGGGGTCAGCTGCTTGCGCACGTCGGCGACCGGCGCGAACGCCGAGATCACCAGCGACACCGGCGACACGCTCTTGTGTGCTTCGCCCTGGTCGTGCCACTGCGCCTGCATCGACAGCGAGTCCTTGCCCACCGGGATGCTGATGTCCAGCTGCGGGCACAGTTCCATGCCCACCGCCTTCACCGCGTCGTACAGCAGCGCGTCTTCGCCCGGGTGGCCGGCCGCGGCCATCCAGTTCGCCGACAGCTTGATTTCATCCAGCGCATCGACCGGGGCCGCGCACAGGTTGGTCAGCGCTTCGCCCACCGCCATGCGTGCCGAAGCCGCCGCATCGAGCAGGGCCAGCGGAGTACGCTCGCCGATCGACATCGCTTCGCCAGCCACGCCATCGAAGTCGGCCAGGGTGATCGCCACGTCGGCCACCGGCAGCTGCCACGGGCCGACCATCTGCTCACGCGCGGTCAGGCCACCGACGCTGCGGTCACCGATGGTGACCAGGAAGTTCTTCGAGGCGACGGTCGGGTGCGCGAGTACGCGCAGGCCGGCTTCCTGCAGGTCCAGGCCGCCGGTCTTCAGCGCCGGCCAGCGCGGTGCCGGCGGGTGCGCGGTGTCGCGGTGCATCTTCGGCGGCTTGCCGAACAGCACGTCCATCGGCAGGTCGATCGGCGCATCGGCCGGGGTGTGGCCCGGCACGGCACCGTAGGCCACCACCAGGTGCTCCTCGGCGGTGGCCACGCCAACGGCAGCGAACGGGCAGCGCTCGCGGGCGCACAGCGCGGCGAACTCGGCCAGGCGCTCCTGGGCCACGCCCAGCACGTAGCGCTCCTGCGACTCGTTGCACCACAGCTGCATCGGCGACAGCGACGGATCATCGGTGGGCACCTTGCCCAGGTCGATGACACCGCCAACCTTGGAGTCGTGCAGCAGTTCGGGGATGGCATTGGACAGGCCACCGGCACCGACGTCGTGGAAGAACTTGATCGGGTTGTTGGCGCCCATCGCCACGCAGCGGTCGATGACCTCCTGGCAGCGGCGCTCCATTTCCGGGTTGTCGCGCTGCACGCTGGCAAAGTCCAGGTCCTCGGCGCTCTCGCCGGAGGCCACCGAACTGGCGGCGCCACCGCCCAGGCCGATCAGCATCGCCGGCCCGCCGAGCACGATGACCGCATCACCGGCCTGCAGCGGGATCTTGTCGACCTGCACGCGATCAATCGCGCCGAGGCCGCCGGCCAGCATGATCGGCTTGTCGTATGCACGCACCAGATCGGCGCCTTCGGGCAGCTCGAAGCTGCGGAAGTAGCCGAGCAGGTTCGGTCGGCCGAATTCGTTGTTGAACGCGGCGCCGCCGAGCGGGCCGTCGGTCATGATTTCCAGCGCCGGCGCCATGCGCGGGTTCAGCGCGCGCGGCGCTTCCCACGGCTGCGGCAGCTCGGGGATGCGCAGGTGCGAGACCGAGAAGCCGGTCAGGCCCGCCTTCGGCTTGCCGCCACGGCCGGTCGCGCCCTCGTCGCGGATCTCGCCACCGGCACCGGTCGAGGCACCCGGGAACGGCGCGATCGCGGTCGGGTGGTTGTGCGTTTCCACCTTGATCTGGAACGCGCTGGGCACCTGCGGCTCGCGGCGGTATTCGCCACTGGCCGGATCGGGGCGATAGCGCGAGGCCGGATGGCCTTCGATCACCGCGGCATTGTCGCTGTACGCGCTGAGCGTGTGCTGCGGAGTCTGCTGGTGGGTGTTCTTGATCATCCGGAACAGCGAGCGGTCCTGCTCCTGGCCGTCGATGGTCCAGCTGGCGTTGAAGATCTTGTGGCGGCAGTGCTCGGAATTGGCCTGCGCGAACATCATCAGTTCCACGTCCGACGGCGACCGGCCCAGCGCAGTGAAACGCTCGCGCAGGTAGTCGATCTCGTCCTGGGCCATGGCCAGGCCGAGGCGCTGGTTGGCGGCCTCCAGCTGGTCCACCGGCACGCGCTCCAGTTCACCCCGGGCCGGTGCCGAGAACAGCGCCTGGCCCTGTTCCACGGTCTCCAGCACCGACTGCGTCATCGGGTCGTGCAGCGCCTTGACCAGCGCCTGCTGGGCGGCGGCATCGGCCGGCCAGCCCTGCACGTCGATGCGCAGGCCACGCTCGACCCGGCTGACCGGCTGGCCGGCACCGCGGACCAGTTCGGTGGCCTTGCTCGACCACGGCGACAGCGTGCCCAGGCGCGGCACCACGATGCGGCTGACCGCGCCGTCGGCCACGGCTTCGGCCTGCGGCGCCGCTTCGAGGATGCGGCACAGGGTGGTCAGGTCGGGGGCGGCGCTGCCTTCGGGCTGCACGAAATAGACGTGCCAGGCACCGCTGATGCGCAGGGAGGGAGCGATGGACTGCAGGCGGGATTCAAGACGTTCGCGGCGGAACGGCGACAGGGCGGGCGCGCCCTCGAGGACCATCATGTCCGGGGAACCGTAGTTGGGAAACGGGCCCGACATTGTACCGGAAGCGGGGGAAGGGCTCTGGCCGGGCGGCGCCCGGCACCCGCCGAGGCCAGGGCAACGGCAACAGCAACGGCCAAAGCAAAAGCGGGGTTCCCGTGGGGTGGCGGGGTGGGTCCGGTGGCGGGGGACGCCGTAAACCCGTCCCTGGGGGCTTGGCCGCGGCATCCATGCCGCGGACACCCCCGCCACCGGACCCACCCCGCCTTCGACAGATTTCCGCGATCTGCGGTAAATCCACGCCATGCGTGCATGCTCTGCGGTAGTGCCGGCCGCTGGCCGGCAACCAGGGAAATCTCAGAAGTCAGGCATTGAAGAGCGAAGCGACCGGCTTTTGCTTTTGATTTTTTGTTCTGTCTTTCGTGGCTGGCCGCGCAGGAACCTGTCCGTGGCCGGGCGGGTGGGTTGCGCAGGGGCGTAAGCGCCATGGATGGCGCGCCCGAGCCTACAGGGACGTATTCACGGCGTCCCCTGCGCAGCCCACCCACCCGGCCAACCCCAGAAATCTGCTTTTCGCGGAAAGCCCCCAGCCACGAGGGGGCTCCGCTGATGGCCGCCGACCGCGCGCAGCGCCGCTCTCCGCCCGAATCCCGGAACCATGCGCTTGCTCACGGATTGACCACGCGATTGATGACAACGTTGTCCCCACCTGGCGCCGGACTCTCTCCCCGGCCCCCCAGGTACCCCGTCCGCCCCCTCCGTCGCCTTCCCGGGCGACGCCCGGACCTGCGTCACGCGCGGCGCCATCGGGGCCCGCGCGCCCTTTGATCGGAGACTTACCCATGTACGACCCGATTGTGCGCAGTGCCGAACGTTCGACCCGAAGCTGTCGTCCCCGCCACCTGGCCTGGCTGCTTGCCCTGGCCGCCGGTACCGCCGCCCTGCCCGGCCTGGCGCAGGCTGCCAGCTGTGCCGGCGTGGCCCAGTGGGACCAGGCCAGGATCTACCGGGCCGGCGATACCCTGCAGAAAGGAGGCGTCCTCTATCGGGCGAACCAGGACATCTGGAACGCGCCGCCGGACCATCCGGCCGGTGCGCCCTACTACACCAACCTTGGTGCCTGCGATGGCAGCGGCAGCAACCAGCCGCCGGTGGTCAGCCTGACCTCGCCGGCCAACGGCGCCACCTTCAGCGCCGGCAGCACGGTCAACGTGACCGCTACCGCCAGTGACCCGGACGGCAGCGTCGCCAAGGTCGAGTTCTTCCGCGACGGCAGCTCGCTGGGCGTGGCCACCGGTGCGCCGTATGCGGCCAGCTGGGCCAATGCCAGCGCCGGCAGCCACACCCTGCGTGCGGTCGCGACCGACAACAACAACGCCACCACCAGCACCCCGACCATCACCATCACCGTCAACGCCGCCGGTGGCGACACCACCGCACCGAGCGTGCCGGGCGGGCTGGCGGTCGGCACCCGTACCGCCAACAGCATCGCGCTCAGCTGGAGCCCGTCCACCGACAACACCGGTGGCAGTGGCCTGGCTGGCTATGACGTGTACCGCAACGGCAGCCTGGTCGGTTCGCCGTCCAGCGCCAGCTATGTGGATGGCGGGCTGACCGCATCGACCACCTACCGTTACCGCGTGCGGGCGCGCGACAACGCCGGCAACGCGTCGGCGCAGGGCACCGAAATCAGCGCCACCACGCTGGCCGGTGACGGCGGCACCACCGGCAAGCGCGTCATCGGTTACTTCACCCAGTGGGGCATCTACGGCCGCAACTACCGGGTCAAGAACATCGACAGCAGCGGCTCGGCCGCACGCCTGACCCACATCAACTACGCGTTCGGCAACGTGCGCAACAACCGATGCGAAGTCGGCATCACCCAGCCGTCGGATCCGAACAGCGGTGCCGGTGGCGATGCCTTCGCCGACTACACCAAGGCCTTCAGTGCCGCCGAGAGCGTCAGCGGCAGTGCCGATACCTGGGACCAGCCGCTGCGCGGCAACTGGAACCAGCTCAAGCAGCTCAAGGCCAAATACCCGGGCATGAAGGTGCTGATCTCGCTGGGTGGCTGGACCTGGTCGCGCGGCTTCTCCAGCGCAGCGCGCCCGGAAAACCGCCAGGCCTTCGTCGCCTCGTGCATCGACGCCTACATCAAGGGCAACCTGCCGGTGACCGACGGTGCCGGCGGTGCCGGTGCCGCGCTGGGCGTGTTCGACGGCATCGACATCGACTGGGAATACCCGGTGGCCTGTGGCATCGAATGCGGCAAGCCGGAAGACAACGCCAACTTCACCGCGCTGATGGCCGAGTTCCGCCGCCAACTCGATGCGGTGCGGCCGGGCCTGTTGCTGACGGTGGCGGTGGGTGCCGGCATCGACAAGATCCGTGTCACCGATCCGGCCGCCTACCACCCGTACCTGGACTACATCAACGTGATGACCTACGACTTCCACGGCGCGTGGGATGCGAAGACCAATCACCAGTCGGCGCTGTTCGATTCGCCGAATGATCCGTCCACCGGCGACCAGAAGCTGTACAACAGCAACGACGCCATCGAGGCCTTCATCAGCCGTGGCGTGCCCGCCGCCAAGCTCAACCTGGGCATTGGCTACTACGGGCGTGGCTGGACGGGTGTGGCCAACGCCAACAACGGCCTGTACCAGACCGCGACCGGCGCCGCCCCGGGTACGTATGAAGCCGGCATCGAGGACTGGAAGGTGCTGAAGAACCTGGCGTGGCCGGGCTACACCGACAACACCGCCGGTGCCACCTGGATCTACAACGGCAGCACGCTGTGGAGCTTCGACACCCCGGCCAACATCACCCGCAAGATGGGTTACGTGAAGACCCAGGGCCTGGGCGGCGCGTTCGTCTGGGAGTTCAGCGGTGACGATGCGCAGGGCACGCTGACCAAGGCGGTCAGTGATGGCCTGAAGTAAGCAAAAGGCCGGGGATGCGACACGCATCCCCGGCTTCCTGCCTGTAGAGCCGAGCCCATGCTCGGCTGCTGTTTCCGCAGCCGAGCATGGGCTCGGCTCTACAGAAAAAGACCAGCGACGATCAGCGCTTGGCCGACAGCTTCTCCAGCGCGGCACGCAGCTGCGCCGGCGGCAGGTAGCCGCCCAGCTGGGTGCCATCCGGCGCGAAGATCGCCGGCGTTCCATTCACGCCCAGCTGCTGGCCCAGCGCGTACTGCATCGCCACCGGGTTGGTGCAGTTCCTGGCCGGCACGCTGCCACCGCGCTTGGCGTTGGTCAGCGCCTGGCGACGATCCGCTGCACACCAGACCGAGATCATGTCGGTGTAGTCCTTGCTGCCCAGGCCCATGCGCGGAAACGCCAGGTACTCGACGGTGATGCCGTTGCGGTTGAGTTCGGCGATGTCCTGGTGCAGCTTGCGGCAGTAACCACACTCGATGTCGGTGAACACGCTGATGGTGTACTTGGCGTTCGGCGCGGCAAACACGATGCGATCGCCGTGGTTGGCCTTGGCCAGCAGGCCGCGGCGGTAACCAAGCAGGCCCTCGCTGTTGGCCGGACCCTTGGCGCGGGTGTCGTAAGGCTGCGACTGGAACAGGTAGCGGCCGTCATCGGACACGTACAGCAGCTGGCCGGAAACGACGACCTCGCGGAAGCCGGGGAACGGCGCGGCACCGATGTAATCGACCTGGAAACCCGGATTGAGCGCGGTCAACGCGGCACGTACCGCCTGGTCGGCCGGCGCGTTGGCGGCCGGGCTGGCCTTTGCCGCAGCGGCAGCAGGCGCCTTGGCGGCCGGCGGAGCCGGCTGGGCGCAGGCGGTCAGGCTGAGCGCACCGAACACGGCGGCGATGGCAAATCGGAGCATGGAGCGATCCGCAGCAGAAGAAGACCCCGGATTCTGACACAGCCGCCGGTACCGGGCCGCGACGCCCGGCACGGCCCCGGGCAGCAATTCAGCCCGGCGCTCAGCCGCGCGGATGGTGGCGGGCGTGCAGCTTCTGCAGATGCTCGCGCGCTACCAGGGTGTAGATCTGGGTGGTCGACAAGGAACTGTGGCCGAGCAGCATCTGCAGCGCGCGCAGGTCGGCACCGCGGTTGAGCAGATGGGTGGCGAAGCTGTGGCGCAGGCCATGCGGGCTGATCCGCGCCGGGTCGATGCCGGCCACCTGCGCGTGGCGCTTGACCAGGTGCCAGAACGCCTGCCGGGTCAGCGCATGCAACGTCGGCTCGATGAACAACGGGGTCTGACCATCCGCCAGGGCATGCACCTTGCCCTTGCCGACCAGCAGCGGGCGCGACTGCTGCAGGTAACGCTCCAGCCAGTGCTGCGATTCCTCGCCCAGCGGCACCAGCCGCTCCTTGCTGCCCTTGCCGGTGACCCGCAACACGCCCTGGCGCAGGTTGACCGCCGTGGCCGGCAGCAGCACCAGCTCGCTCACGCGCAGGCCGGCGGCATACATCAGTTCCAGCATGGCGCGGTCGCGCAGGCCCAGCGGGCTGTCGATGTCCGGTGCCGCCAGCAGCGCATCGATCTGGCTCTCGGCCAGCGCCTTGGGCAACAGCCGCGGCAGCTTCGGGGGGTCGAGCAGCGCACTGGGGTCTTCGCTGCGTTCGCCACGGCGCACGCCATCGGCGAAGAACGCCCGCAGCGCCGACAGCAGGCGCGCGTTGCTGCGCGGCGACCAGCCGTGGCGGGTGCGCCAGGCCAGGTAGTCGAACAGCCCGGGACGTTCGATGCCGGCCAGGCCACCGTCGCGTCCATCCATCCAGCGCGCCAGCCCTTCCAGGTCGCGCCGGTAGCTGTCCAGGGTGGCGCGGGCCAGGCCGTTCTCGGCCCAGATCGCATCGAGGAAGCGCTGGATGCGCACACTGTCGTCGGCGCGCAGCTCGGGCAGTTGCTGGACCAGCTGGCGGCGTTCGGCGGGGGTGGAAACAAGGGCCATGCATGCAGGATACGAGGGCCACTGCGGGCACGGCCAGCTTTGCGTATGCTCGGCGCATGTCCCGCCCTGCCACCGACACGGCCCCTGCGGCCGCTACCGAAACGCCCCGTCCGCGCGCGCTGCTGCCCTGGCGCATGCTGGCGATGGTCTACGACGCGCTGCCGGTGCTGGCGCTGTGGATGCTGGCCGGCACGCTGTTCACCCTCGCCTACACCTTCAGCGGCCACGCGCAGCGCGAGAACATCGCACCGTTCAGTATCTGGCAGTGGCTGCTGTGGGCGGTGTGCTGGGCGATCACGGGGTGGTATGCCACGGCCAGCTGGCGCCGCGGCGGGCAGACGCTGGGCATGCGGCCGTGGCGGCTGAAACTGCAGTCGCGCGATGGCACGCCGTTGCGGCACGGCCAGCTGTGGCTGCGCTTCGCGGTGGGGACGCTGTCGCTGCTGCTGGGCGGCCTGGGATTCTGGTGGGCCTGGGTCGACCGCCAACGCCTGACCTGGCACGACCGCGCCAGCGGCACCCGCCTGGTGCGCATGCCCAAGCGGTGATGCACGATCTGTAGAGCCGAGCCCATGCTCGGCTGGCAGGCGGTGCGCAAAAAGCAGCCGAGCATGGGCTCGGCTCTACAGAATCCAGCACGCTGGGCCGGGATGCTGGTGGTCCTGGCACGGATGCCGAAGCGGTGGATTGCCCCGGTAGCGCCGGGCATGGCCCCGCGCTACCAGAATCAGCCCGACTTGCGCCGGAACAACAGTCCGGACACGGCCAGCATGACGATCGGCGGCAGCGCATAGGCAATGCGGTAATCGAACTTCAGCGCACCGGCCATGCGGCCGAAGAACAGCTGCAGCAGCCAGAAGCCCAGTGCAAACAGGATGCCCAGGAACAGGCGCTTGCCCATGCCGCCGCTACGCAGCGACCCGAACGCGAACGGCACCGCGGCCAGGCACAGCGCCAGCACGTTCACCGGGTAGAACCAGCGGCTCCAGTACACATCCTCGAAATCACGCGCATCCAGCCCGTTGCGCTGGCGGTAGGCAATGCTGGTGCTCAGCTCGGCCACGCTGAGGTTTCGCGGCTTGGCGATGCCGGTGGCCAGCGCCGCCGGATCCAGCTTCGAGTTCCACGGCTCACGCGCCACTTCCTGGCGGGTGGCCGAGCGCTCGCCGAAGGTGTCGCGACGCACCCCGGTCAGCACCCAACCGTCCTTGTCGTGCTCGGCGGTGGCGGCATGGGTCAACGAGGCGATATTGCCGTCTTCGGCGATCCGGTACAGCCGCACGTCACGCAGGATCAGCCGCGTGCCCTTGTCGCCCACCAGCTGTTCCTCGCCGCTCTGGGCGTTGAGGAAGGTGTCGCCTTCGCGTGCCCATAGGCCGGAGTAGCGGGTGGTGGAGATGTCCCGCCCCCACTTGGCACTGGCCTTCAATGCATCGGCACGGTCCTGTCCCCACGGGCCCAGCGTCTCGGCGCTGAGCACCATCACTGCGGTCAGCAGCGACAGCGCGATCGCCACCGACACGCTCAGGCGCTTGCGCGACAGGCCCAGCGCACGCAGGGCGGTCAGCTCCGAGGTCGCGGCCAGCTGGCCCAGACCCATCAGCGCGCCGATCACCGCGGCGGTCGGGAACATCGTGTAGGCGCGGCGCGGCACCGTGTACAGCACCCAGGCGGCGGCATGGCCCAGGGTGTAGCCGTTCTTGCCGATGTCCTTGAACTCGCCGGAGAACGCCATCACCACGTCCAGGCCGACCAGCACCGCCCAGGTCAGCAGCACCGTGGTGAACACCGACTGGCCCAGGTACAGATCGAAACGCATCGGGCGCAGCCTCATGCGCGGGCTCCCTTCGAGCGGCCCAGGCGGCCATCACGTGCATACATCCAGATCGCCAGCGCCAGCAGCGGCACGGTCAACCACCACAGGCCGAGCGCGGCCGGAATCTTGCCGTTGGCGATCCAGCCACTGCCGATGAACATCAGGTTGGTGCCCACCATGTAGGCCATCAGGGCCAGCATCATGCGGCCGTAGCGCTGCTGGCGCGGCGAGCTGCGACCCAGCGGCACGGTCAGCAGGGCGAAGGCCAGCGCGATCAGCGGCGGTGCCAGGCGGCGGTGCAGCTGCGCCTGCGCCTGGGGGCGCTCATCGCCGATCAGCTGCAGGGTCGGCATCAGTTCCGGGTCGTCCTCGGTGCGGGTCTGTGCACCGTCGGGCAGGGCCACGTCGTTGCGGGCAAAGGTCGCCAGCCGGTAATCCAGCGCGCCGGCCACCGGGCCTTCCACCTGGTGGCCATCATCCAGCTCCAGAAAGCGCTGGCGGGTGCCCTCGAAGAACATGCGGCCACCATTGGCGGACACCACTTCCAGGCGGTCATCCTTCTGGCGCTGCAGGAACACCTTGCCCAGCTGGGTGCCATCGGGCGAGATCGAGGACAGGTACACCACGCCGCCATTGGGCAGCGGGGTGAAGCGGCCCGGCTCCAGGCCGGCCATCAGCACGCTGCGGTTGGCCTCGATGATCATCTGCTCGGCCATCCGGCCGGCCCACGGGCCCAGCCACAGCGAGCAGGCGCCGACCAGCAGCACCACCGGCACCACCAGCATCAGCAGTGGCCGCAGCAGCCGCTTGGGCCCCACGCCAATGGCGGTGATGACCGCCATCTCCGAGTCGCGGTAGAGCCGGGCCACGGCCAGCAGCAGGCCCAGCATCAGCGCCAGCGGCAGGATCAGCGGCAGGTAGGCGATGAACTGCAGGCCCAGCTGGGAGAACAGCAGCTTGGCCGGCAGGCGTCCGTCGGCGATGTTGCCGAGGATGTCCACCAGCACGCCGCCCACGCTGACCACCAGCAGGACGATCAGGGTAGCCAGGAAACTCTGGACGAAATCGCCCAGCAGGTATCGGTCGAGCTTCAGCATGGGGCGGTGGTTTAAACTCTGGGGTTCGTTCGCGGTGCCGCCCAGTCTACTGTCTGGGCGTAAACGGCCTGCGATTGTACGGACTCGCCAATGGAATCTGCTCAATGGCCCTCGAATTCACCCTGAACCACGTTGCTCCGGCCGCCGCCACCGTTGATTGCCTGGTGGTCGGCGCGTATGCCGACCATACCCTGACCCCGGCCGCGCAGGCCCTGGACGCCGCCAGCGGTGGCCGCCTGGCCGCCCTGGCCCAGCGTGGCGACCTGTCCGGCAAGACCGGCGCGACCACCCTGCTGCACGACCTGCCGGGCGTGACCGCGCCGCGCGTGCTGGTGGTCGGCCTCGGCGACGCCGCCCGCTTCGGCGTGCCGCAGTACCTGAAGGCCGTGGGCGACGCGGTGCGCGCGCTGAAGGCCGGCGCCGTCCGCAGCGCGCTGTTCACCCTGTCCGAAGTGGCCATCAAGGACCGCGACGCGGCCTGGGCGATCCGCCAGGCAGTGATCGCCGCCGATCACGCCGCCTACCGCTACACCGCCACCCTGGGCAAGAAGAAGGCCGACGATGCCGGCCTGGCCCAGCTGGCCGTGGCCGGTGACGACGCCCAGGCCCTGGCCCAGGGCCAGGCCATCGCCGCCGGTGTCGAGTTCGCCCGCGAGCTGGGCAACCTGCCGCCGAACTATTGCACCCCGGCCTATCTGGCCGACGTGGGCGTGAAGTTCGCCGGCGAGCACGAGGGTGCCGAAGCCGAGATCCTCGACGAGCACCAGATGGAAGCGCTGGGCATGGGCTCGCTGCTGGCCGTGGCCCGCGGTTCGGCCAACCGCCCGCGCCTGGTCGTGCTGAAGTGGAACAATGGCGGCGACGCCAAGCCCTACGTGCTGGTCGGCAAGGGCATCACCTTCGATACCGGTGGCGTCAACCTGAAGACCCAGGGCGGCATCGAAGAGATGAAGTACGACATGTGCGGCGGCGCCAACGTCATCGGCACCTTCGTCGCGGCGGTCAAGGCCAAGCTGCCGCTGAACCTGGTGGTGGTGGTGCCGGCGGTGGAAAACGCCATCGACGGCAACGCCTACCGTCCTTCCGACGTGATCACCTCGATGTCGGGCAAGACCATCGAAGTCGGCAACACCGACGCCGAAGGCCGCCTGATCCTGTGCGACGCGCTGACCTACGCACAGCGCTTCGAGCCGGCCGCGCTGGTCGACGTCGCCACCCTGACCGGTGCCTGCATGGTCGCCCTGGGCCACCAGACCGCCGGCCTGATGAGCAAGCACGACGACCTGGCCAACGAGCTGCTGGCCGCCGGCGAGCACGTGTTCGACCGCGCCTGGCGCCTGCCGCTGTGGGACGAGTACCAGCCGATGCTGGATTCGACCTTCGCCGACGTCTACAACATCGGCGGCCGCTGGGCCGGCGCGATCACCGCCGGCTGCTTCCTGTCGCGCTTCACCGAAGGCCAGCGCTGGGCCCACCTGGACATCGCCGGCGTCGCCAGCGATGAAGGCAAGCGTGGCATGGCCACCGGCCGCCCGGTCGGCCTGCTGAGCCAGTGGCTGCTGGACCAGGTCGCCCGCGCCTGATGCCGTACCCGACCCTGGCCGGCAGACGCCGGCCGGGGCCTCGCCCGGCACTGCCGGGCCCTTGCCTGACCCGGACCCTGCCATGCCCCGCGCCGACTTCTACCTGATCGCCAAGCCCCGCTTCCTGACCGAGCCGTTGCGCCTGGTCTGCGAACTGGCGCGCAAGGCCAACGACGCCGGGCTGTTCACCCTGGTGCTGGCCCGTGACCAGGCCCAGGCCGAGGAACTGGACGAGCTGCTGTGGGCGTTCGACAACGATGCCTACATCCCGCACCAGATTGCCGGCGAAGACATGGACGAGGAAGAGGCCCTGGTGCTGATCGCCGCACCCGGCACCGACGCGCCGGCACGCCCGCTGGTGATCAACCTGCGCGATGAGCCCTGGCTGGGCCAGTGCGAGCGTGTGCTGGAAGTGGTGCCGGCCGATCCGGAAGCGCGCGAACCGCTGCGCGAGCGCTGGCGCCAGTACAAGGCCGCCGGTTACGACCTCAACAAGCACGACATGTGAGCCCGGCGAGGACCCCTTGATGCGCCTGCTGATCGCCCTGATTCTTCCCTGGCTGTCCTTCTTCACCATCGGCCGGCCGCTGGCCGGGATCGTCTGCCTGATCCTGCAGATCACCCTGATCGGCTGGCTGCCCGCCGCCATCTGGGCCGCCTACGCGGTCAGCCAGTACCACACCGACCAGAAGATCCGCCGCGCCCTCGGGTCGCGCTGATCTCCCTTCCGCCTTGATTACCGGTTCCCCCGCATGACCCAACTCGCCTCCAGCTACGACCCGACGTCCTTCGAGACCGACCTCTACGAGGCCTGGGAGAAGGCCGGCCACTTCAAGCCGTCCGGTACGGGCGAGCCGTACACCATCCTGCTGCCACCGCCGAACGTGACCGGCACCCTGCACATGGGCCATGCCTTCCAGCAGACCCTGATGGATGCGCTGGTGCGCTACCACCGCATGCGCGGCTACGACACGCTGTGGCAGGTCGGTACCGACCATGCCGGCATCGCCACCGAAATGGTGGTCAGCCGCAACCTGGCGCTGGAAGGCAAGGGCGAGACCCGCGATTCGCTGGGCCGCGAAGGCTTCATCGGCAAGGTCTGGGAGTGGAAGCAGCAGTCCGGCGACACCATCGAACGCCAGATGCGCCGCCTCGGCACCTCCGCCGACTGGTCGCGCAGCACTTTCACCATGGACCCGCAGCCATCGGCGGCGGTCAACGAGGCCTTCGTGCGCTGGTACGAGCAGGGCCTGATCTACCGCGGCCAGCGCCTGGTGAACTGGGACCCGGTGCTGAAGACCGCCATTTCCGACCTGGAAGTGGAGAGCGCCGAGGAGGACGGCTTCCTGTGGTCGATCGCCTACACGCTGGATGACGGCCTGAGCTACGAACACGTCGAGCGCGATGCCGACGGCGTGGAAACCCTGCGCGAAACCCGCGACTACCTGGTCGTTGCCACCACCCGCCCGGAAACCCTGCTGGGCGATACCGCGGTGATGGTGCACCCGGAAGACGAGCGTTACGCGCACCTGATCGGCAGGAACGTAGTGCTGCCGCTGACCGGGCGCCGCGTGCCGGTGATCGCCGACGACTACGTGGACCGCGCGTTCGGCACCGGCGTGGTCAAGGTCACCCCTGCACATGATTTCAACGACTATGAAGTGGGCGTGCGCCACAGCCTGCCGATGATCAACCTGTTCACCCCGGTGGCGGCGCTGAACGAGAACGCGCCGGAACGCTTCCGGGGCCTGGACCGCTATGAAGCACGCAAGGCCGTGCTGGCCGAGCTGGAAGACCTGGGCATCCTGGTCGAGACCAAGGCGCACAAGCTGCAGGTGCCGCGTGGCGACCGAACCGGCCAGGTGATCGAGCCGTACCTGACCGACCAGTGGTTCGTGAAGATGGACGACCTGGCCAAGCGTGGCCTGGACCTGGTCGAGGACGGAAGCATTGCCTTCGTGCCGCCGAACTGGATCAACACCTACCGCCACTGGATGAACAACATCCAGGACTGGTGCATCAGCCGCCAGCTGTGGTGGGGCCACCGCATCCCGGCGTGGTTCGATGCCGCCACCGGCAGCTGCTACGTCGGTCGCAGCGAAGAGGAAGTGCGGGCCAAGCACAACCTGGGCAGCGAGGTGGTGCTGAACCAGGAAAGCGACGTGCTGGAGACCTGGTTCTCCTCGCAGCTGTGGCCGTTCTCCACCCTGGGCTGGCCGAACGAACAGGCCATGGCCGAGCGCGGCTTCGATCGTTACCTGCCGTCGTCGGTGCTGATCACCGGCTTCGACATCATCTTCTTCTGGGTGGCGCGCATGATCATGGCCACCGACAACCTGGTCGGGAAGATCCCGTTCAAGGACGTGTACTTCACCGGCCTGATCCGCGACGGCCAGGGCCAGAAGATGTCCAAGAGCAAGGGCAACGTGCTCGACCCGCTGGACATCATCGACGGCATCACCATCGACGACCTGGTCGCCAAGCGCACCGGCGGCCTGATGCAGCCGAAGATGGTGGAGAAGATCGAGAAGGCCACCCGCAAGGAATTCCCGGACGGCATTGCTGCCCACGGTGCCGATGCGCTGCGCTTCACCATCGCCGCGCTGGCCACCCACGGCCGCGACATCAAGTTCGACATGAACCGCGCCGAGGGCTACAAGAACTTCTGCAACAAGCTGTGGAACGCCAGCCGCTTCGCGCTGATGAACACCGAAGGTGCGGCGTTCACCGGCGTGCCGACCCCGCGCACCGATGCCGAGCGCTGGATCCTTTCGCGCCTGGCCGCCACCACCGCCGAAGCGCAGGGCCATTTCGCCGCGTACCGCTTCGACCTGCTGGCGCAGTGCCTGTACGAGTTCGCCTGGAACGCGTTCTGCGACTGGTTCCTGGAGCTGAGCAAGCCGGCACTGAACGGTGCCGACGCGGCTGATGCCGAAAGCACCCGCCACACCCTGCTGTACGTGCTGGAAGCGCTGCTGCGCCTGCTGCACCCGCTCACCCCGTTCATCACCGAACAGCTGTGGCAGCAGCTGGCCCCGCGCCTGGGCCTGGCCGAAACCACGCTGTCGCTGCGCCCGTACCCGACCGCCGCCGAATTCGCCGGTGATTTCGCCCAGGCCGAGGCCGACGTGGAATGGCTGAAGGCGGTGATCAGTGCGGTGCGTCGCGTGCGCAGCGAATTGAACGTCGCGCCGTCCAGGCAGGTGCCGCTGCGCCTGCAGGCCGGCCTGGAGCAGGACCGCGTGCGCATCGAACGCTTCAGCGCCTCGCTGTCGTTCCTGCTGAAGCTGGACAGCATCCAGTGGCTGGCCGAGGGCGAAAGCGCACCGCCGGCGGCCGCCGCGATCGTGGGTGAGCTGAAGCTGCTGGTGCCGCTGGAAGGCCTGGTCGATCTCGATGCCGAGCGCGCGCGCCTGGACAAGGAGATCAAGCGCGTGGAAGGCGAGCAGGAAAAGAGCGAAACCAAGCTGGCCAGGTTCACCGACAAGGTGCCACCGGCGGTGGTCGACCAGGAGCGCGTGCGCCTGGTCGACTGGAACACCCAGCTGGCCGGCCTGCGCGAGCAGCGCGCGAAGCTGTAACGCCGCTCTGGTGCGTGCCAACCAAGGTTGGCACCTGCCACGGCAGGGGAGGTTGGCACCTGCCACGGCGGGAGAGGTTGGCACCTACCACGGCGGGAGAGGTTGGCACCCACCGAAGCGGAATCGGAAACGTCGGGCGATGCCCGGCGTTTCCATTTGTCCCGCATGGCATCATCGGCGGATGCCGCTTTCCATCTTCCTGCTCGTCCTCGCTGCCGCGGCGCTGCATGCCAGCTGGAATGCGATCGTCAAGCGCGGCCCGGACAAGTTCCTCGGTACCGTGCTGGTGACCGGCAGTGCCGCGTTGCTGTCGGCCGCCGCCCTGCCCTTCCTGCCCTTCCCGGCCGCGCACAGCTGGCCCTGGCTGGCTGCGTCGGTGCTGCTGCAGGTGACCTACTACGGGCTGGTCGCGCGTTGTTACCAGCAGGTCGACATGAGCCTGGCCTACCCGCTGATGCGTGGCAGCGCGCCGATCCTGGTCGCACTGGCCGGCACCCTGCTCGGTGAGCCATTGCCCGCCGCAGCGTGGCTGGGCGTGGTGCTGGTGAGCACCGGCATCCTGTGCATGGCACTGGGTGCGCGCGGCGGCCAGCTGCGCCTGCCGCTGCTGACAGCGGCGATGATCGCCACCTACACGCTGGTCGATGCGCAGGGTGCGCGCCAGTCCGGCAGCGCGCTCAGCTACACGTTGTGGTTGTTCCTGCTGTCGGGCATCCCGCTGCCGCTGTGGGCGTTGTATAAGCGCGGCGGCGCGGTACTGGACTATGCGCGGCAGCATTGGCCGCTGGGACTGGCCGGTGGCGTCGGCACCACCGCCTCCTATGCGATGGCGTTGTGGGCCATGACCCAGGCGCCGGTGGCAATGATCTCGGCGCTGCGCGAATCCTCGATCCTGTTCGCGCTGCTGATCTCGGTGTTCCTGCTGCGCGAGCGGGTGCCGCGCACGCGCTGGCTGGCAGCGTCGCTCATCGTGGGCGGCGTGCTGGCGTTGCGGCTGGCGTGAGCGACGCATCGGTAGTGCCGGCCGCTGGCCGGCAACCCGTCTGCGTTACAGCGGCGGCATTTCCTGCAGATCGCCGTCGACCAGCTCGATCGCCATCACGACCGCATCCTCGCGGCCCTGTGCAGCCGGGTAGTAGCGCGGGCGGCGGCCGATCTCGTTGAATCCTTCGCTGTGATACAGCGCCAGCGCCGGCGTATTGGACGGACGCACTTCCAGGAAGACGCGCTGTGCGCCACGGTCGGCGGCCAGCTGCACCAGCGCGCGCAGCAGCTGGCGGCCCAGCCCGCGCGACTGTGCCAGCGGATCGATGCAGATGTTCAGCACGTGCGCTTCATCGGCGGCGATGCTGAGCACGCCATAGCCGACCAGCAGGCCATCGCGCTCCATCGCCAGGCCGGGATAGCCGGCACGCAGGCAGTCGATGAAGATGCCGCGGGTCCAGGGAAAAGGGTAGCCGCGCAGTTCGATCGCCATTACCGCATTGAGGTCGCTCTCGCGCAACGCACGCAGGCTGACCGGGCCGGGCCGGGTGACCGCGCTCATGGCGTGCCCCGCTTGCGCAGGGCACGCAGCTGCGGCCACAGCGCACGCTTGGCGGCCGGGTCGTGGCGCAGCTGGTCCAGCGGCCAGCTGTCCATCAACCGCTGCGTAGCCGGGTCGTTCGGGTTGCAGCCGGACGCACGCAGCAGCGCGATCTGCAGGCGATCCGGCAGGCGGACCACCGGCTG
The DNA here is from genome assembly GCF_052751275.1 of Stenotrophomonas muris. NCBI lineage: Bacteria > Pseudomonadati > Pseudomonadota > Gammaproteobacteria > Lysobacterales > Lysobacteraceae > Stenotrophomonas > Stenotrophomonas muris. The sequence goes on from NZ_CP199879.1 coordinate 3,132,782, forward strand.
GCGCGCGTTGCCGCTGGGCATCGGGCGCTCAGCCGCCGGCACGGTATCCGGGGCACTGACCGGCGTTTCGCGGCGCGGCGGTGCCGGCCGTTCCGGGCGGGCTGCGGGCGCCACCCCGGCATGCTGTTCGCGCGACGGCACGGGGGCCCGCACCGGTTCCGGCGGGGCGACGCTGGCCTCGGCTTCGGCCACGCTCAACTGCAGCGCGGCATCCAGCTCGGCAGCCAGCTGGCCATCGTGATAGACGGTGTAGCCCATGGCCTGCAGCCAGGCCTGCTGGGCCGGTGACCACAGCACGGGCAGGTCCTGGCTCACGCGGCCTCGGGCTTCTTGCGCAGGCGCTGCACGGCCCACATCACCGGGCCGGACAAGGCGTACAGGATGCCGACCGCGAACAGCACGCGCGGCAGGTCGATGACCGCAATGGCGATCGCCACCGGCACCAGTGCCAGCACCAGGAACGGCACGCGGTCCGAACGGGTGCCCTTGGCAGCGCCACCCTTGAAGCTCCAGAAGCGGATGCGGCTGACCATCAGCAGCGCAGCGATGATCGTCACCGCCAGCGCCACGTAGCGCAGCTGGTTGCCGTCCCAGCCCAGGTTGCCATCGGCGAACGCCCAGACGAAGGACATCATCAGGCCCGCTGCTGCCGGGCTGGCCAGGCCGACGAACCAGCGCTTGTCGACCACCGCCACCTGGGTATTGAAGCGGGCCAGGCGCAGCGCCGCGCAGGCCGCATACAGGAAGGCCACGGCCCAGCCGACGCGGCCGAGCAGCGGATCGTCGAACTTCAGCCACGACAGCGACCAGTGGTACATCACCAGCGCCGGGGCCATGCCGAAGCTGACCAGGTCGGCCAGCGAGTCGTACTGCACGCCGAATTCGCTGCTGGTACCGGTCAGGCGCGCCACGCGCCCGTCCAGGCCATCCATCACCGCCGCCACGAACACGGCGATGCTGGCATTGACGAAATCCCCGTTGGCCGCGGCGATGATCGCGTAGAAACCGGCGAACAGGCCGGCGGTGGTGAACAGGTTGGGCAGCAGGTAAATCGTGCGCGAGCGCGGCGGCGGTGTGATCGGGTCCATGGAATCCAGTTTAATCGACTTGCCAGCGGTCGGCGCCAATGCTGCAATCGGCGTTCTGCGCCCATTCCGTGGAGTCTGCCATGCGTGCCCTGTCCTGCCTTGGATGCCTGCTGCTGTTGGCCACTGCCAACGCCGTGGCCGGCCCCGTCTACAAATGGAAGGACGCCCATGGCGTAACCCAGTATTCGGAGACCCCGCCGGCGGGCAAGAAGTTCGAGACCCGCGAGCAGGCCCGCACCCCGCAGGCCGCAGCCGGCACCGAGACCCCGGCCGCGCCGGTCCCTGGGCAGTGCAGCACGGCCCGGGCCAACCTGGCCCTGCTGGACGGTGGTGGCCAGGTGATGCAGGACACCGATGGTGATGGCAAGGCCGATACCCCGTTGACTCCGGAGCAGCACACCGCGCAGAGGGGATTGGCGCAGGCCGCCATCAAGGCGTACTGCCCACCGGCCGGTTAAGGGTATCGGCAGGGCTGCGCCCTGCACCTGCAGAGGCTGCAAGCAACGGCAACGTCAAAAGCGGGCATTCCGTGGAATGGCGGGGCGGTGTCGGATTGCGGGGACGCCGTAAACCCGTCCATGGGGGCTTGGCCGCGGCGTCCATGCCGCGGACACCCCGCAATCCGACACCGCCCCACCCCCGACAGATCCCCGGTGGCCAGTAGATCCACGCGATGCGTGGATCAAATCTGTCGGATCTCGAATTGAATCCGGGGTCAGAGCCGTTTTCCTGCGGAAAACGGCTCTGACCCCAGGAGCCATTCCGACAGCTCGCAGGAAACTGTCGAAGGCGGGGTGGGTCCGGCGGCAGGGGTGTGAGCGCCATGGGCCCGAGGCATGCCTCGGGCGGGTTGGGCAGGACGCTCAACACCGGTCTTGCCGTGTGCGCAGGACAGCGCACACGAGCAAGCCGCGACCAAGCCCCCAGGGATGGGTTCACGGCGTCCCCTGCCGCCGGACCCACCCCGCCATCTCCCAGGAAACCCGTTTTTGCTGTTGCTGTTGCTGTTGACGTTGCTTGAGGCGGGTGCAGGGCGCAGCCCTGCCGATACCCCTCCCCCCGGCCGGGCTGGCAGAATAGAGGTCTCTGCCGTTATCCGAAGCCGACGATGCGCCTCTCCCAGTTCCACCTGCACACCACCAAGGAAACCCCCAGCGACGCCGAGCTGACCAGCCATCGGCTGATGCTGCGCGCGGGCATGATCCGCAAGCTGGCATCGGGCCTGTACACCTGGTCGCCGCTGGGCCTGCGCGTGCTGCGCAAGGTCGAGCGCATCGTGCGCGAGGAAATGGACCGGGCCGGTGCCGTGGAATTCCAGATCCCGACCATCCAGCCGAAGGAACTGTGGGAGCAGACCGGCCGCTGGCAGAAGTTCGGCCCGCAGCTGCTGAAGATCAAGGACCGCAAGGACCAGGTGTTCTGCTACAGCCCGACCGCCGAAGAAGCCGCCTGCGACTTCGCGCGCAGCGAGCTGTCCAGCTACAAGCAGCTGCCGGTGAACTTCTACCAGGTGCAGACCAAGTTCCGCGACGAGATCCGCCCCCGCTTCGGCGTGATGCGCTCGCGCGAGTTCCTGATGAAGGACGCCTATTCGTTCCACCTGCACGATGAGTGCCTGGTGCGCGAATACGAGAACATGAAGTCGGCCTACAGCCGCATCTTCACCCGCCTCGGCCTGGATTTCCGCATGGTGCAGGCGGACTCCGGTGCCATCGGCGGTGATGCGTCGCAGGAATTCCACGTCATCGCCGATTCCGGCGAGGACGCGCTGGTGTTCTCCACCGGCTCGGACTACGCAGCCAACATGGAAGCGGCGATTGCCGCCGACCCGGCGCCGCGTGCGGCCGCCACCGAAACGATGCGCAAGGTGGATACCCCCACCCAGAAGACCTGCGAGGACGTCGCGGCGCTGCTCGGCATCGACCTGCAGCGCACGGTGAAGTCGGTGGCGCTGATCGCCGGCGAAGGCAAGGCACAGCAGTTCGTGCTGGCGCTGGTGCGTGGCGACCATGAGGTCAACGAGATCAAGCTGGCCAAGGTCGCCGGCCTGGACGAGCAGCGCTTCGCCAGCGAGGCGGAAATCGCCGAGCACCTGGGCAGCGTGCCGGGCTTCCTTGGCCCGGTCGCCCCGGCCAAGGCCATCCGCGTGGTCGCCGATCGCGAAGTGGCGGCGATGGCCGACTTCGTCGTCGGCGCCAACGAAGCCGGTTTCCACCTGGCCGGCGTCAACTGGGGCCGCGACCTGCCGGAACCGGAAGTGGCCGACATCCGCAACGTGCGGGCCGGCGACCGTGCCGTGGACGGCGGTGAACTGAAGATCGCACGTGGCATCGAAGTCGGCCATGTGTTCCAGCTCGGCCGCAAGTACGCCGAAGCGCTGGATGCCACCGTGCTGGACGAGAACGGCAAGGCCGCGGTGATGGCGATGGGGTGCTACGGCATCGGCATCTCGCGTGTGGTGGCTGCCGCGATCGAACAGAACCATGACGATGCCGGCATCATCTGGCCGGACGCGATGGCGCCGTGGCAGGTGGTGGTGTGCGTGATCAACCCGAAGGGCGATGCGGCCGTGGCCGACGCCGCTGCCAACCTGCTGCAGGAGCTGCGCGAGGCGGGCCTGGACGCTGCACTCGACGACCGCGGCCTGCGTCCGGGCGCGATGTTCGCCGACATGGAGCTGATCGGTATTCCGCATCGCGTGGTGGTCAGCGAACGCGGCCTGGCCGCTGGCACCTACGAGTACCGCTCGCGCCGCGCCAGCGACGCGGAGAACCTGGACAAGGCCTCCCTGCTGCAGCGTCTGCAGGGCTGATCAGGAAAAGACCGGGGCCTGCCCCGGTCTTTTTTTTTGCCCGCGCCCTTCCCCGATATTGCAGCGGACATAATCCGGTCAAAATCACCGGGATGGCGTCTGCATGCCGCCACGCCATGACCCGCCTGCATTTGTGCTGTGATTAATTCATCTCTATTCTGTCCGCCGACGCCATGGACTGGCTTGTCCCGTCCACACATTAGTTTCCGGAGTAACCGTAAATGAGCATTGACCTGACCGGCCTGTCAGCACGCGAGCTGGGCGCCCTGATCCGTACCGCCAAGAAGCAGCAGACCATCGTCGCCAAGCGCCGGCCGATCACCAAGGTCCGGGCCCAGCTGACCAAGCTGGCCAAGACCGAGGGTTACACCATCGAAGAACTGTTCGGCAGCGCCCCGGCCACGCGTGCCCGCAAGGCCGCCCCGGCCGCCAAGGCCCCGTCGAAGACCGCCGGCCGCAAGCTGGGCAAGGTTGCACCGAAGTACCGCAACCCGGCCAATCCGAAGGAAACCTGGACCGGCCGTGGCAAGCAGCCGCGCTGGATGGCTGAACTGACCGCCAAGGGCAACAAGAAGCCGGAAGATTTCCTGATCAAGAAGGCCTGAGGCCGGGATCAGGTTGGAATGAAAGACGCCGGCGGACGCCGGCGTTTTTCATTCTCCGGTGTGTGGACCGGGGTCCACACCCACCGACATCATCACAGGGTCTTGCGAGCGGGCATCAGCAGGTTGCCGAACAGCAGGCCGGCGACCAGCGCCATCACCACGTTGAGCACGGTGAGGAACACGCTCTGGCCGGCGCCGACATCCTGTTGCTGGACCAGGGTCAGCACGCCGCGCAGGCTGGTGCTGCCGGGCACCATCATGATGATGCCGGGCAGGCGGATGATCGCGCCCGGACGCCCGACCAGGCGACCGAACAGATTGCCGCCCGCGGTCAGCAGCATCGCCGACAGGAAGATGCCGGCCGGCGCGCCCCAGGCATGGCCGCCGAACTTGGAGATCGCATAACCGGCTACCGAGGCGGCGATCACCCACGGGTAATCGCGCCGGTTGGCCTTGAACAGCATCGCGAACGCAAAGGCCGCGGTCAGCAGCGAACCCCACTCCACCCACGGCCCCTGCGGCCGCGTGGCGCGGATCACCGGATCCAGCCCGAGCACGTCGGCCAGGGTCACCGCGATCATCGCGCCGACGCTGAGCTTCATGATGGTGGTCAGCGCGCCGGCAAAGCGCGCGGTGCCCGACACCCAGTGCTGGCTGGCCAGCTCATTGACCGCATTGGTCAGCGACATGCCGGGCAGCAGCACCACCAGCGAGGCGATGATCACCGTATTGAGGTTGAGCGCGCCAATGAAGGACGCCACCAGGGTGGCGACCATGCCGGCCAGCAGCGCCGCCAGCGCCTCGGCCGCTTCGCGGGTGGCCGGGCGGCGGTCGGTGACCATGCCGAGCAGGCCGATCATCAGGCCGATGACACCGGCGGTGGCGATGTCCAGCCACGGCAGCTTCCACATGCCGGCCACGCCGGCCGCGCCGAGGGTGAATGACAGGATGGTGCGCAGCTTGCCGCGCCGGCCCGGATCCTTGTCCAGCTGGCGCAGCGCGGTATGGCCCTGGGCGATGCTCATCCGCCCGTTGGACACTTCTTCGGCGATATGGTCGGCGACGCTGAGCTTGTGCAGGTCGTTCTCACCGGGCGCCAGGCGGATCACGCGGGTGATGTCGCTGGAGCCGATCGCCTGCGCCGGATCGCTGAAGCTGAGGATGATACCGGTGGGATTCGACCACGGTTCACAATCCAGATCGAGCTGGCGGGCCAGTGCCACCACCGCCGTTTCCAGGCGCTGGGCCGTGGTGCCATAGCTGTGCAGGCGTCCGGCGATCTCGGAAACAAAGGCCACGCGCTGTGCGTAGGTGGCCTGGGGCGTGGGGATCGTGTGAGCGTCTGCGGACATGCGCCGTAGTATTACCTACGCTGGGGCCCACCGGAGAAATTCATCCGAGTTCGACGCGAAGCCCGATACAGAACGGTTATGCTGCGACCCGAATGGCCCACGTCACCCCGAACCTCGCCCCCCAGCTCGAACAGGATGCCCATGACCCGGGCCTGATCCACCTGTCCGGCACCTGGACCTTGAAGACCGCGCTGGCCGCGGCCGAGGTCCTGCACGGCGTTCCCGACAAGCTGACCGGCATCGATGCCACCGGCATCGAGCAGCTGGATTCGGCCGGCGTGCTGCAGGTGCTGCGCGTGGCCCACCGTGCCGATCTGCACGAAGACGCACTGCAGTTCCGCGCGGACCACCAGGCGCTGGTGTGCACCATCGAGGAAGTGGCCGACGACCGCCCCAAGCCCAAGCGCGATTTCGGCGTGCTGGCCGCGCTGGAACGGCTGGGTGTCAGCGTCCACGCCACTGGCCACAACATCAAGGCGCTGTGCAGTTTCCTCGGCGAGAACCTGGTCAAGGCGGCCCGGCTGGTCAAGGAACCCCGCCGCTTCCGGCTGACCGCCACCGTGCACCAGATGGAGCAGGTGGGGCTGGATGCGGTACCGCTGGTGGCGCTGCTGTCCTACCTGGTGGGTGCGGTGATCGCATTCCTCGGCTCGACCATCCTGCGCGACTTCGGCGCCGAGATCTACGTGGTCGAGCTGGTCAACATCGCCTTCCTGCGCGAGTTCGCGGTACTGCTGACCGCGATCGTGCTGGCCGGCCGCACCGCCAGTGCGTTCACCGCGCAGATTGGTGCGATGAAGGCACGCGAGGAGATCGATGCAATGCGCACGCTGGGCCTGGACCCGGTCGACCTGCTGGTGCTGCCGCGACTGCTGGCGCTGCTGGTCACCCTGCCCTTGCTGACCTTCATCGCGATGATCGCGGGCCTGGCCGGCGGCATCACCGTCGGCGCGTTCGACCTCGACATCCCGCCGCAGATGTACATCGCGCGCATGCACGAGACGATGGAAGTGCGGCACCTGCTGGTCGGCCTGTCCAAGGCACCCGTGTTCGCGCTGGTGATCGGCCTGATCGGCTGCCTGGAAGGACTGAAGGTCGAGGGTACCGCGCAGTCGGTCGGCGAGCGCACCACCTCCAGCGTGGTGCAGACGATCTCGCTGGTGATCATCATCGACGCCTTCGCGGCGTTGTGGTTCATGCACATGGACTGGTGACATGAGCACATCCGCCCTCCCCGACTCCATCGACATGCGCGACGACCAGGGCCACGAACTGGCCATCCGCGTGCGTGGCCTGGTCAACCGCTTCGGCAGCCAGACCGTGCACGAAGACCTGGATCTGGATGTGCGCCGCGGCGAAATCCTGGGCGTGGTCGGCGGCTCCGGTACCGGCAAATCGGTGCTGATGCGCTCGATCCTGGGCCTGCGCGTGCCCGATGCCGGGCAGATCGAAGTACTCGGCCGCGACGCGCGGGCCGACGACGCCGAGAGCCGCCTGCACATCGAGCGCAACACCGGCGTGTTGTTCCAGGACGGCGCCCTGTTCTCCTCGCTGACCGTGGGCGAGAACGTGCAGGTGCCGCTGAAGGAACACCATCGCGAGCTGCCCGAGCGCTGGCACTACGAACTGGCGCTGCTGAAAGTGAAGCTGGCCGGCCTGCCCGCCGATGCGATCAACAAGCTGCCCTCACAGCTGTCCGGCGGCATGCGCAAGCGCGCCGGCCTGGCCCGGGCACTGGCGCTGGATCCGCCATTGCTGTTCCTGGACGAACCCACCGCCGGCCTCGACCCGATCGGCGCGGCCGCGTTCGACCGCCTGATCAAGACTCTGCAGGAAGCGCTGGGGCTGACCGTGTTCCTGATCACCCACGACCTGGACACGCTGTACGCGATCTGCGACCGGGTCGCGGTGATCGCCGACCGCAGGGTGGTGGCCAACGCACCCTTGCCTGACATCGAGAAACTGGATCATCCGTGGATCCAGGAATACTTCCACGGACCCCGCGCGCGCGCCGCGCGTGGCGAACAGATCGAGAGTGCCTGAGCCATGGAAACCAAAGCCAACTACGTGCTGATCGGCGCGTTCACCCTGATCACCGGCCTGGCCCTGCTGGCCTTCGGCCTGTGGGCCGCCAAATACTCCTCCGACCGTACCTGGCAGGAGTACCGCGTGGTGTTCCGCGAAGCGGTGACCGGCCTGTCGGTGGGCAGCCCGGTGCAGTACAACGGCATCGCGGTGGGCTCGATCACCGAACTGAACCTGGTGCCGGACGACCCGCGCCAGGTAGTCGCGCGCATCCGCCTGAACTCCAACACGCCGGTCAAGACCGATACCCGCGCCAAGCTGGCGATCACCAGCCTGACCGGCCCGTCGATCATCCAGCTCAGCGGCGGCACGCCGCAGTCGCCGGCGCTGACCACGGTCAACAAGGACCCGGCACCGATCATCCCGACCACGCCCTCTGCGCTGCAGAACATCACCGACGTCGCCAACCGCATCGTCGAGCGCATGGACCAGATCCTCAGCGACCGCAACGTGGCCTCGATCAACGCGACGCTGGCCAACCTGGAGACGATCAGCGGCGGCCTGGCCGACCGTGACCAGGGCACGCAGGCGCTGCTGCTCAGCGCGCGCGATGCCGCCCGCAGCCTGGACACCACGCTGAAGACCACCAACGGCACCATCGAGCGCCTGGACAGGAACCTGGTGCAGCAGCTGCCTGGCATCATCGACAAGCTCGACGCGACCCTGGCCAAGCTCGACTCGGCCGCCGGCAACGCCGATTCGATCCTTGGCGAGAACCGCGCCGCGATCAACAGCTTCGCCAACGATGGCCTCGGCCAGCTGGGCCCGACGCTGACCGAACTGCGCGGCCTGATCCGCGACCTGCGCCGGGTCAGCGACCGCCTCGAGAACAACCCCGCGCGCTACCTGCTGGGCCGCGACGCACCGAAGGAGTTCGAACCCAAATGAGCCCGACCACCCTTCCGCGCCTGCTGCTGGCCGCTTCGATGGTCACCCTGCTGGGGGGCTGCTCCATCCTCGGCAGCAGCGAGAAAACCGCGGTGACGCTGTACTCGCCGTCCGTGCAGGTCAAGGCGGACCCGGCGTGGCCGCAGGCCAGCTGGCAGCTGGTACTGGCCAAGCCCAGCGCCGCGCGCATGGTCGACAGCCCGCGCATCAATGTGCGGCCGACACCGTCGCAGCTTGAGATCTACAAGGGCGCCAGCTGGGCGCAGCCGGCCACCGACATGATCGAGGACACCCTGCTGCGTGGCTTCGAGGATTCCGGCCGCATCCGCGGCGTGGCCCGCAGCACCGCCGGCATCCGCGCCGACTACAAGCTGTCCACCGATGTGCGCCGCTTCGAATCGGATTACCAGGGCCAGGCCACGCCCACCGTGGTGATCGAGGTCAACGCCAAGCTGATCCATGTCGCCGACCAGCGTGTGGTCGCTGACCGCACCTTCCGCCAGGCGCAGCCGGTCGGCAGCACCGACGTACCGGCGGTGACCGCCGCGTTCGAGCGTGGCCTGCAGCAGCTGGCGCAGGACGTGGTGGGCTGGACGCTGCAGAGCGGGCAGGCCGACCAGCCGACCGTTGCGCGCTGATCGCAGCATTCGCCGGGCATGTGGTTACGGGGTCAGGTCCCTTTCCGGCCGGAAAGGGATCTGACCCCTTCTTCGTCAACGCGGCGAAATCCAACGGAAGGTCAGGTTGATCCGCTCGCCGTGCACCCGCGCCATTTTCGGCAGCGCGTGCTGGTAGAAGCGCTGGGTCTGTCCGGCCATCAGCAGCAGGTCGCCGTGGCCCAGCACGAATTCAGCCTTGCGTGCCGGGTCCTCGCGGCGTCGCAGCAGGAATCGGCGCGCCGCGCCCAGGCTCAGCGAAGCGATCACCGGGGCCGGACCCAGCTCCGGCTCGTCATCGCTGTGCCAGCCCATGTAGTCACCGCCACCGCGGTAGCGGTTCAGCAGCACGCTGTTGAAGCGGCCGTGGCCTTCGGCTTCCAGGCGCCCGCGCATGGCCTGCAACACCGGCGGCCAGGGGCGCGGCACGAACTCGGCACCGGAATAGCGATAGCGGGCCTGCGGGTCGCCGATCCAGCAGCTCAGCCGCGGCGAGTCCACCCAGTTGCCGAACATGCGGATGCGATGGGTTTCCCAGGGCACTTCGGCCTGCAGCGAATACAGGAGCTGGTCGGCCTCGGCCGCAGCCAGCCATCCCGGCAGGTGCAGGACATCGGCATCGGGCAGGTCGTGGGGGAACAGCATGGTCACACGCTAGCACGCCGCCGTTTGCCGTCATGGCCGCCAGCACCGAAAATGGCGCCATGACCGTTGCCCAGATGCTGATTCCGTCCTACCGCCCGCTGTCGCGAGGCCTCGCCCGATGAGCCTGCGCCAGTCGCTGTTCCCGTTGCTGCGCGCCGTGTTCCGGGCCTTGCCGTTGCCGCAGGCGCAGCGCGACCGGTTGCGCACCCGGCTGTTGGCACGGCATGGCGACTGGGTGCCGCCGCCCCCCAAGGGGCAGCAGGATGAGGGGGGCGCGCGCGCCAGTGCCCAGCTGCGCTGGCGTGCCGATGAACCGGCGATCGGCCACGTGCCATGGCGTGAGGGAGCATTGCCGTCACCCATGCCGGCGACGCTGGTCGCTTTCTACCTGCCGCAGTTCCATACCTTCCCGGAGAACGACGCCTGGTGGGGCAAGGGCTTTACCGAGTGGCGCAACGTCACCCGCGCCCTGCCGCAGTTCGAAGGTCACATCCAACCCCGCCTGCCGGCCGACCTCGGCTTTTATGACCTGCGCAACCTGCAGGTGATGCGTGACCAGGCACGCTTGGCTGCGGAGTACGGCATCGGCGCATTCTGCTTCTACTACTATTGGTTCAGCGGCCGCACCCTGATGGAGGACCCGCTGCGTCAATGGCTGGCCGATGACAGCATCGACCTGCCGTTCTGCCTGTGCTGGGCCAACGAGAACTGGGCACGACGCTGGGACGGCCGCGACGACGACATCCTGATCGGCCAGCAGCACAGCGCAGAGGACGATCTGGCCTTCATCGCACATGTCGCGCCCTACCTGCGCGACCGCCGTGCATTGAAGGTCGAGGGTCGGCCGATGCTGCTGGTCTATCGCCCGAACCTGCTGCCCGACGCCCGGGCGACTGCCGAGCGCTGGCGCCGCTGGTGCCGCGACAACGGCGTGGGCGAGATCCACCTGGCCTACGTCCAAGGCTTCGAGCGACCGGATCCGCGCGATATCGGCTTTGATGCCGCCGTCGAATTCCCGCCGAACATGAGTAACCCGCGCTCGTTGTCGGCACAGCAGTGGCTGCTCAATCCTGCCTTCAATGGCGATGTACGCGACTGGCGCGAACTGGCTGCAGAAATCGCAGCGCGGCCGCTTCCGGATTATCCGCTCTATCCCGGCGTGAACCCGGGCTGGGACAACGAGGCGCGTCGTTCCGGCCGCGGCCGCGTGTACCTGCACGCCTCACCCCGTGGCTACCGCGACTGGTTGCGCACCACGATCCATGAACGCCTGGCCCTGGCGCCTGCGCGCCAACGCATGGTCTTCATCAATGCCTGGAACGAATGGGCCGAAGGCGCGGTGCTGGAACCGGATGCCCGGCTTGGGCATGCCTGGCTTGACGCGACGCGCCAAGCGCTGTCCCCGGCTTCGCCCGCCGGCCCCCTGCGGGCCTGCCTGCTGATTCTCATTGATGATCCCGGGCTGATCGCTACAGCTTGCGAGGCCGCCAGCGGCCTGGGCGTGAGCTACCGTGTTTTCATTCCAATGGCGCAGCGCCCTCATGACGCTGCGGTCGATATCATCGGCCATGCGGGCAATGCCCTGTCCAGCATCGTGCAGGTCCTGGAGGCTTTTGGTCCGGATCCATCGTTGCTGGCCTGCTGGCTGGACCTCCGCGGAAGCAGCGAGACAAGACCTCAGCTACCAGGAACGGCCGATCTCGACGCTGTGCTTCAACAGTTCGATGAGCAACCTGCGCTGGGCATGTTCGCGGCATCCACTCCGGAGGCCATCGCCGTTTCACGCCGTCATCTCCGCTGGGCGGCGCGGCTGGGGATGGCCGACGCCCCTACGCCGCAGACAGCAGGCACGATGTGGCTGCGGGCGTCGGCGTTGCGGTCACTGCTGGATGCGCACTGCTATCCCAGTGAGCTGGACAACGACAATGCACTTGATCCGGTCATGCAGTTGCTGCCGGACCTTGTTGCCAACGCCGGCTACGTCGTCGGAGGCGCACAACGCCAACCCTGAGGCTGGCGCTGCGCGGCAACATCATTGTCCTCAACGCCGGAACGCGACGCCGGTCTTTTCCTTCAGCTCTTCATCGCTGACACCCGGCGCGGCCTCCACCAGCAACAGGCCCTTTTCAGTCACGTCGAACACCGCCAGATCGGTGATGATGCGGTCGACCACGCCCACGCCGGTCAACGGCAGCGTGCATTCGGCCAGGATCTTGTGCTCGCCGTTCTTGGCAGTGTGCTCCATCAGCACCACAACGCGCTGCACGCCGGCGACCAGGTCCATTGCCCCGCCCATGCCCTTGACCATCTTGCCGGGCACCATCCAGTTGGCCAGGTCACCCTTGTCGGTGACCTGCATGGCGCCAAGGATGGCCAGGTTCACATGGCCACCGCGGATCATCGCGAAGCTGTCGTGGCTGCCGAAGTAGCTGGCACCGGCACGCGCCGTAACCGTCTGCTTGCCGGCATTGATCAGGTCCGCGTCGACTTCAGCGTCGGTCGGGAACGGGCCGATGCCGAGGAGGCCGTTCTCCGACTGCAGCCACACATCCACGCCTTCGGGAATGTGATTGGCAACCAGCGTCGGCAGGCCGATGCCCAGGTTCACGTAGGCGCCATCGATCAGCTCCTGGGCGGCGCGTGCCGCCATCTCGTCACGGGTCCACGCCATGTCAGTTGCCCTCCGCGCGGATGGTGCGCTGTTCGATTCGCTTCTCAGGATGCGCGTTGTGCACGATGCGGTGCACATAGATGCCTGGCAGGTGCACCTGGTCCGGGTCGATGGCACCGACCGGCACCACCTCCTCCACTTCCACGATGCAGACCTTGCCGGCCATCGCACAGGCCGGGTTGAAGTTGCGTGCGGTCTTGCGGAACACCAGGTTGCCGGCCTCGTCGGCCTTCCAGGCCTTGACCAGTGCCACATCGGCGCGCAGCGCCGTCTCCATCACGTAGTGCTTACCGTCGAACTCGCGGGTTTCCTTGCCCTCGGCAACCACCGTGCCATAGCCGGTGGCAGTGAAGAATGCCGGAATACCCGCACCACCGGCACGCAGGCGCTCGGCCAGTGTGCCCTGCGGGTTGAACTCCAGCTCCAGCTCACCAGCCAGAAACTGCCGTTCGAATTCCTTGTTCTCGCCCACGTAGGACGAAATCATTTTCTTGATCTGCCGGGTTTCCAGCAGCTGGCCCAGTCCGAAGCCATCGACACCGGCATTGTTGGAGATCACGGTCAGGCCCTTGACGCCACTGTCGCGCAGCGCAGCGATCAGCGCCTCGGGAATGCCACACAGGCCAAAGCCGCCCACGGCCAGGGTCTGTCCATCGGCGACCACCCCCTGCAGGGCCTCCGTCGCACTGGCGAAGCGCTTGCCGCGCTTTCCGCCGGAAGTCGATTGCTGCATTGCTCTACTGCCCTGCACGTTGAGGATGACCGCATTCTAGCCGGAGGCAACGAAAGAGCTGGATGCGCCGCAGCATTGCCGAGGCATCGCCAAGGGCTGCGTTGCATGGGGGTTTCTCCTGCCGGTGGTGGGCGCGGCGCTCGGCTCGCCCGCACTGATGGCCCGGACCTGCAACGAAGAGGGCCTGCTTCGCGGGACGGACGCGTGGCCGCTGGAAAAGGGTGAACGCTGCCTGTCAGATGTCGCGGCACGCAGCCATGCGGCGACAGGCGCGTCGCCAGGGTGAAATGCTCGGCCAGAAATTCCTGGCGGGGGGAAGCAACCGCGCCACAAGCCTGCGTCATCCCTGCAGCTGTCCGCGTCCGGCCATCGCCCGCCGGTCCTGCTCCGCCACGTCAAGTACGCCAGCAACGGCGTGATCGCGTTTGGCTGCCAGTGGCAGGAACTCCTGGGGCTGCTGCTGGCTCCCGGCCACTTGACGCAGGCTGGCCTGGCCGTGATCGCCCAGCCAGCGGCCGTTTACCCGCTTGCCAAGCGGTACGGGCGCCCCCGCGTACCCGATACCCTCAGCCAATCACCGGGAGTTGCGGAATGGAAACGATTCCCATACAGGACAAAGGCTACAATCAGTGGCTAAGCTCACATTGGATCTGACCGATGCCCCTGCCCGCCTTCAAGGCCTATGACATCCGCGGCCGCGTGCCGGAAGAACTGAACGAAGACCTGGCACGCCGGATCGGCACGGCCCTGAATGCACAGCTCGCTCCGGGCCCGGTGGTGCTGGGCCACGACGTCCGCCTGACCAGCCCCGCGCTGCAGGACGCGCTGGCGGCCGGCCTGCGCGGTGCCGGCCGCGAAGTCATCGACATCGGCCTGTGTGGCACCGAGGAGGTCTATTTCCAGACCGATCACCTGGGGGCTGCCGGCGGGGTGATGGTCACTGCCAGCCACAATCCAATGGATTACAACGGCATGAAGCTGGTCAAGGAGAACGCCCGGCCGATCAGCTCCGATACCGGCCTGTTCGCGATCTCCGATGCGGTCGCCGCCGATTCATCCGCGGCACAGCCGCCTTGCGCCGGCCAGATCGCCCAGCATGACAAGAGCGCCTACATCCAGCACCTGCTGAGCTACGTTGACACCAGCAAGCTCAAGCCACTGCAGATCGTTGTCAACGCCGGCAACGGCGGCGCCGGTGCCATCGTCGACCTGCTGGCACCGCACCTGCCGTTCGAGTTCATCCGCATCTGCCACGAACCGGACGGCAGCTTCCCCAACGGCATTCCCAATCCACTGTTGCCGGAAAACCGCGCCGCCACCGCCGACGCCGTGCGCGAACATGGCGCGGACTTCGGCATTGCGTGGGATGGCGATTTCGACCGCTGTTTCTTCTTCGACCACAACGGCCGCTTCATCGAGGGCTACTACCTGGTCGGCCTGCTGGCCAAGGCAATCCTCGCCCACCATCCGGGTGGCAAGGTCGTGCATGACCCCCGCCTGGTCTGGAACACCGTGGAGATGGTCGAACAGGCCGGTGGCGTGCCAGTGCTGTGCAAGAGTGGCCACGCCTTCATCAAGGAAAAGATGCGCGCGGAGGATGCCGTGTACGGCGGCGAGATGAGCGCCCACCACTACTTCCGCGAGTTCGCGTATGCCGACTCGGGCATGATTCCGTGGCTGCTGATCGCCCAGCTGGTCTCCGAAAGCGGCCGCTCGCTGGCCGACTGGGTTGAAGACCGCATGGCCGCCTACCCTTGCAGCGGTGAGATCAACTTCAAGGTTGCCGATGCCAAGGCTGCGGTCACACGCGTGATGGAACACTTCGCCGCTCAGTCGCCCGCGCTGGACTACACCGATGGCGTCAGCGCCGATTTCGGCGACTGGCGCTTCAACCTGCGCAGCTCCAACACTGAACCGCTGCTGCGCCTGAATGTGGAATCGCGGGGAGACGCTGCATTGATGCAGGCGCGTACCGACGAGATTTCCTCCCTGCTGCAGAAATAATCAAAGGAAGGCCATGAGCACTATCCAGCCTGTCATCCTGTCCGGTGGCTCCGGTACCCGTCTGTGGCCGCTTTCGCGCGAAGCCTATCCCAAGCAGTTCCTTCCGCTGGCCAGCGAACAGACGATGCTGCAGGCCACCTGGCAGCGGGTGGCGCCGATTGCCGCGCGCGGCCCGTTGGTGATTGCCAACGAGGAACACCGCTTTGTTGCCGCCGAGCAGCTGCAGCAGGTTGGCGCCGAGCCAGCCGCGATCATCCTTGAGCCGGTCGGCCGCAACACGGCACCGGCGATCGCGGTGGCCGCGCTGGAAGCCACCCGCGACGGCGGCGACGCGCTGCTGCTGGTGCTGCCCTCCGATCATGTGATCAACAACGAGACTGCATTCCGCAGCGCCGTCCAGGCCGCCGCCGCTGCTGCCGAAGCCGGAAAGCTGGTGACCTTCGGCATCGTGCCGACCGGCCCGGAAACCGGCTACGGCTATATCAAGGCCGCCGATGGCCAGGGCCTGCGCGCGGTCGAGCGCTTCGTCGAGAAGCCCGACCTGGGCACCGCCACCCGCTACGTCAGCAGCGGCCAGTACTACTGGAACAGCGGCATGTTCCTGTTCAAGGCCTCGCGCTACCTGCAGGAGCTGGAACGCTTCCAGCCCGCCATGCTCGCCGGCAGCCGCCAGGCCTGGCAGCAGGCGCGTCGCGATGCCGATTTCACCCGCCTGGACAAGGAGGCCTTCACTGCCGTTCCGTCCGATTCGATCGACTATGCGGTGATGGAGAAGACCGCCGATGCCGTGGTGATTCCACTGGATGCCGGCTGGAACGATGTCGGCTCGTGGACCGCGCTGCGCGATGTCTCGCAGCAGGACGGCGATGGCAACGCCCACCAGGGCGACGTGATTGCCATCGACTGCCGCAACACCTATGCCTACGCACAGCGCCTGGTGGCGCTGGTCGGGCTGGATGACGTGGTGGTGGTGGAAACCGACGACGCGGTGCTGGTCGGCAAGGCCGACCGCATGCAGGAGGTCAAGACCGTAGTGGCGCAGCTGAAGGCCGAAGGCCGCAGCGAGGCCACCTGGCACCGCAAGGTCTATCGCCCGTGGGGTGCCTACGATTCGATCGACAACGGCGAGCGCTTCCAGGTCAAGCGGATCACGGTCAAGCCCGGCGGCACGCTGAGCCTGCAGATGCATCACCATCGCGCCGAACACTGGATCGTGGTCAGCGGCACCGCTGAAGTGACCCGTGGTGACGAGGTGATCCTGCTCAGCGAGAACCAGAGCACCTATATTCCGCTGGGCGTGACCCACCGCCTGCGCAACCCGGGCAAGCTGCCGCTGGAACTGATCGAAGTGCAGTCCGGCAGCTATCTGGGCGAGGATGACATCGTGCGCTTCGAGGATACCTACGGGCGCAGCTGAGGTTTGCCCATGCTTCGGGAAACAAAAATGTAAAGTGCGCCCTTTCCTTCGGGGATCTGAACGCGCCCGGCGTGAGTCACCGGGCGCTCGCTGGCACCAGTGTCCTCCAGCGGCAGTACACGGTACGCCTAGGGCGGGAAGCTGGTCATGGGGATTCTGATGGCGCGGTGTTGATGCACTTCCCGCTGGGGAGGGATGACGTTAATCCCTCCAATCTCAGGTCCAAACAGGCAAATGCCAGTACTTCCTGGCATTCCCCAGCGTCAGGCTCCTTGCCACGAAGTCCACTATTCAGCACCCTGCGTATCGCCTATGATCCGGACCTCATCGACGTCGGATCCATCTAGGAATCGCATTATCCATGGACAACAAGATCACTCTGCAGTCGCTTCAGGCGTTAAGAGGCGTAGGAGCCGTGGCCGTGGTCGTGTTCCATGCGCTGTCGCTGCATCCCTTTTTCAATTTCCGGGCTGGTGCGGCGGGCGTTGATCTGTTCTTCGTGATCAGCGGAGTCGTGATGTACCTCTCCCTGAGGAACGACGCATCGCCCTGGGAGTTCCTGAAGCGCCGCTTCATTCGCGTAGTTCCAATGTACTGGATCGCGACTACCTTGGCCATCGCCTATTTCTATGCGCGATATCCGTACATGACTCCGTCGACGGAGCACATCGTTCGGTCGTATATATTCGCCCCGCCGCCACCGGGCTACCAGATGCCTTTGCTCTACCCTGGTTGGACGCTGAACTATGAGGTCTTCTTCTACGCGATTCTAGGCACGTTGCTGGTCACCAAGCGGCTCGCGGCCGCGCTCACAATCTGTGTGATTGTCGCCTTGGGCTCGCTGACGAATGTCGTACCGGCCATCACTGGCGTTTATTACTTCCACCAGATCATCTTGGAGTTTGCTGCGGGCATGCTTATTGGCATGGCAATAAGGCACGGCTACCGGCCGAAGAAGCTGGAAGGATTCATTTACCTGGCACTATCCGTCATCCTGTTCGCAGTTCATAACCACTACAAGCCAGAAGGCGTTCTGGCATGGGGCGTTCCGAGTGCCTTGATGGTTGTTGGTGCACTGGCATTCGAATCATCCAAAGCAGTGACCAACAGGATCTGCCAACTCATTGGCAGCGCCAGCTACTCCATCTATCTTTTCCACGCGCTTGCGATCTGGTTGGTCGATTGGTTCTGGCATACTCCTCGCGGCGTGAGCGCAGTACTTTTCGCTATCGCACTATCAGTGGTATGGGGTGTGGTTGCACATTTCCTGATGGAAAAACCATTACTACGCCTGATGCTGAGCTGGAATCGTGGTGGCAGGACTGCCGCCACCCCGTCCCGGGCCAGCGGCTCCTGATCATCGCGGGGTCGAAACCAGTGCAGCGGTGTAGGAATGGCAGATGGAAGTGATTGACTGGATGCCGGCGCTCACTTATTGAGCTGCAACAATCTCCGCCATCACCCGCTTCAGGCCGTCCTGCCAGGCCGGCAGCACGATGCGGAAATCCTGCTGAAGCTTGCGGTTGTCCAGCACCGACCAGGCCGGGCGCCTAGCCGGGGTCGGATACTCGGAACTGGGAATCGCCTCGACCGTCGGCACCTTGGCCAACACGCCGCTGGCCAACGCCTCGGCAAATATGGCCTCGGCAAAGCCATGCCAGCTGGTCTGGCCGCTGGCGGTCAGGTGCCAGGTACCCGACAACTGCCCAGGATGCTGCAGTGCCTGCGCGGTGACATCGGCGATCAACGCGGCCGGCGTCGGTGTACCGATCTGGTCCGCCACCACCCGCAACGCATCGCGCTCGGCGCCCACGCGCAGCATTGTGCGCAGGAAATTCGCGCCGTGCGAGGCATACACCCACGCCGTGCGAAAGATCAGATGGCGGCCACCGGCCGCACGCACCGCGTCCTCGCCATCGCGCTTGCTGGTGCCATACACGCCGAGCGGTGCGGTCGGCTCGTCCTCGCGGTAGGGCGCGCTGCCCTGTCCATCGAACACGTAGTCGGTGGAGTAATGCACGAACGGCACGCCATGCGCCGCACACCAGCGCGCGATCACGCCCGGTGCCTGCGCGTTGGCGGCGAAGGCCGCATCGACGTCCTGTTCGGCGTGATCAACAGCGGTGTAAGCCGCCGCATTGACCACTACCAATGGCTGCACGCGGTCCAGCAATGCCGGCAGGCTGTCGGGCTGGCCGAAATCGGCCGTTTCACAGGTACTTCCGTCGGGCAGTTGGCCGCTGCGCGTGGTTGCAATCACCTTCCCCAGCGGCGCCAGCGCGCGCAGCAACTCCTGGCCCACCTGCCCGTTGCCACCGAACACCAGCACGGTCATGGCACGTAGACCGGCAGGCGATCTTCAGCAATGTCCTTGAGGAACGGCGCGTTCTCGTCCTTGGCCGACAGCGTTGGTGTGCTCACCGGCCAGTCCACCGCGATGTCGGCGTCGTTCCAGCGGACACCTGCATCGAAGTCCTTCAGATAAACCTCGGTGCACAGGTAGCTGAACACCGCACGCTCGGACAACACGGCAAAGCCATGGGCGAAGCCCTCCGGAATCCAGAACTGCTTCTTGTTCTCCGCGCTCAGCACCACCGCTTCCCACTGGCCGAAGGTCGGCGAACCGCGGCGGATATCCACGGCCACGTCGTAGACCTCGCCTTCCAGCACGCTGACCAGCTTGCCCTGCGGCCGCGGCCACTGGTAATGCAGGCCGCGCAGCACGCCCTGCGCAGAGGTGGAGACGTTGCTCTGCACGAAACGGTCCGGCAGGCCCAGCGCGGCGAAGCGCTCGGCATTCCAGGTTTCGAAGAAATAACCGCGGGCATCGCCGAACACCGCCGGCTCGATCACCACGCAGCCGGGCAACCGGGTTTCAATCACTTTCATGGAACGACTCCACGCACGGCGAGCTTATGCAGGTATTCACCGTAGCTGTTCTTGATCAACGGCGCGGCCAGCGCTTCCAATTGTCCAGCGTCGATCCAGCCCTTGCCGAACGCGATTTCCTCGGGACAGCAGACCTGCAGGCCCTGACGGGTCTGGATCGTCTCGATGAAGTTGGATGCTTCCAGCAGCGACTGGTGGGTACCGGTATCCAGCCACGCATAGCCACGGCCGAGCGCCTCCAGGTGCAGGTCGCCTTCGGCCAGGTAACGCTTGTTGAGATCGGTGATCTCCAGTTCGCCACGCGGTGACGGCTTCAATTCGGCCGCGTAATCGCAGGCCTTGCCGTCATAGAAGTACAGGCCGGTCACCGCATAGTTGGAGCGCGGCTTTTCCGGCTTCTCCACCAGATCGATCACCTTGCCGCCCTGGTCGAACTCGGCCACGCCATACCGTTCCGGGTCATTGACCCAATACCCGAACACGGTCGAGCCGTGCACGCGCTCGTCAGCACGCTTGAGCACCTCGCGCAGGCCGTGGCCGTGGAAGATGTTGTCGCCCAGCACCAGGCAGCTCGGCTTGCCGGCGACGAAGTCGCGGCCGATCAGGTAGGCCTGGGCCAGGCCATCTGGGCTCGGCTGCACCGCGTACTGGATGTCCATTCCCCACTGCGAACCGTCGCCCAGCAACTGCTGGAACAGCGCCTGCTCGTGCGGGGTGTTGATGATCAGCACTTCGCGGATGCCCGCCAGCATCAGTACGCTGAGCGGGTAGTAGATCATCGGCTTGTCGTACACCGGCAGCAGCTGCTTGCTGACACCCTTGGTGATTGGATATAGGCGGGTGCCGGAGCCACCGGCGAGGATGATGCCCTTGCGCTGGGTCATGGTGTCTCCTGGGTTCAGTCCGTGGTGCCAATGCGCTGCAGGCGGTAGCTGCCGTCGAGCACGCCGTTGACCCAGTCCTGGTTGTCCAGGTACCAGTCGACGGTGAAGGTGATGCCCTGCTCGAAGGTGTAGGCCGGTTCCCAGCCCAGCTCGTTCTTCAGCTTGGAAGCATCGATCGCATAGCGGCGGTCATGGCCAGGACGGTCGGTGACATAGGTGATCTGGCTGCTGCGCGGCTTGCCGTCCTCGCGCGGACGGCGCTGGTCCAGCAGTGCGCAGATCGCCTGCACCACTTCGATGTTCTGCTTTTCCGAGTTGCCGCCGACGTTGTAGGTCTCGCCGACCTGGCCCTTGGCCAGCACGGTGCGGATCGCTTCGCAGTGGTCTGACACGAACAGCCAGTCGCGCACCTGCTTGCCATCGCCGTACACCGGCAGCGGTTCGCCAGCCAGCGCCTTGGCGATCACCAGCGGGATCAGCTTCTCGGGGAAGTGATACGGGCCGTAGTTGTTGGAGCAGTTGGTGGTCAGCACCGGCAGCCCGTAGGTGTGGTGGAACGCACGCACCAGGTGGTCCGAAGCGGCCTTCGACGCCGAGTACGGCGAATTCGGGGCGTACGGGGTGGTTTCGCTGAACCTGCCGGTCTCGCCCAGGGTGCCATACACCTCATCGGTGGACACATGCAGGAAGCGGAAGGCCGCCCCTTGTCCGGCCGGCAGCGCCTTCCAGTAGTCGCGTACCGCTTCAAGCAAACCCAGGGTGCCCACCACATTGGTCTGGATGAAGGCGCCTGGGCCGTCGATGGAGCGGTCCACGTGGCTTTCGGCGGCGAAGTTCAGCACTGCATCGGGCTGGTGCTCGGTCAGCAGGCGGGCGACCAGCGCGCTGTCGCCGATATCGCCCTGCACGAACACATGCCGCGGGTTGCCGTCCAGGCTGGCCAGGGTCTTCAGGTTGCCGGCGTAGGTCAGTGCGTCGAGATTGACGACCTTGATGCCACGGGCGACCGCTTCGAGAACGAAGTTACCGCCAATGAATCCGGCACCGCCGGTGACGAGCCAGGTAGGCACCATCCATTCTCCAGGTTCGGGGGGGGGGCGCGCGACCGCTTGCAACAGCGCCTCAGGACACACAGGATACCGCCCCAATGCACGTCAAGGCATGACTGGAACCCGCACGCTGGTTTACCGTCGGCAATGCAGGGCTGGAGCCGCCACCAATGGCCACTGCCAAGTCAACCTGAACAACACTGGCAGCTCCTTGGCCCGATAACCGGCGGGGAGCGCCTCGGCCGACATGGCATACACGCAGAATTCTGCTCAGGCACCCGTTCAAAGCGGCCAATGAGCGCGTAGCACAGCGTATACGTGCCGCCCGGATTCTGCCAGAGACCGCGTCCCTGTCGGACCGGGTCCCTTAGAAGACGGTATCGTGCGACAGGCTGCCGTGGCCCACTGCCGCGATTCCGGCAGTGGCAGCAACAGCTATAATCGCCGCCAACATGAGGCGACCGGACCCGGCGCCGAGCACACAAGGACTCTGGCTGGACCGCATGCAACGAACTCATCGCGCACTCTGCGTGGATCTGGATGGCACTCTGCTGCGATCGGATCTGCTCTACGAATCCCTGCTGGCGTTACTGGCGCAGAATCCACTGTACATCTTCCTCCTGCCTCTGTGGCTGTTGCGAGGCAAGGCCGCACTCAAGAGCGAGATTGCATCGCGGGTCAGCCTGGCCATCGAACATCTGCCCTATGATGACCGCGTGCTTGAATTGCTGCGGACGACCGAGCAGCGACCGCGTGTGCTTTGCTCCGCGTCGGATCGGCGCCTGGTCGATGCCATTGCGGACCACCTGGGTGTGTTCGATGAGGTAATGGCAAGCGACGGCACCCGCAATCTGGCCGGCGACCACAAGGCCGAAGCGCTCAATGCCCGATTCCGGCCTGGACAGTACGACTATATGGGCAACGCCAACGTCGATCTGAAGGTGTGGAAGCACGCCGGTGGCGCCTACGTTGTAAATGCAGGGGCCGCGCTTGCTGCAGCGGCCGGCCAGCGGACGCGGGTCCACGCGCACTGGACTGCCCACGGCGGCGGACTGCGCACCTGGATCAAGGCACTGCGGCTCTACCAATGGGCGAAGAATCTGCTGGTACTGGTTCCTCTGCTCACCGCACATCGACTCTTCGAATTGCATTCGGTGATCGATGCATTTCTGGCGTTCATCGCATTTGGGCTTTGTGCTTCCGGCGTCTATCTACTCAATGACCTGCTTGACCTGGCCCCGGATCGACAACATGCACGAAAGCGCAAGCGTCCGTTTGCAGCAGGCAACCTGCCCCTGCTGCACGGCCTGCTTGCCGCTCCCGCGCTCACTGTTCTGGGCTTCGGTCTGGCGTTGTGGACCAGTCCGGCTTTCGCTCTGGTACTTGCGATCTACTACGTCATGACATTGGGCTACTCGTTCGTGCTCAAGCGCATCGTCATGATCGATGTGGTAATGCTAGCGGGGCTCTACACCGTCCGCATCATCGGCGGAGCGGTCGCGATCGATACCGAACTATCGTTCTGGCTGCTCGCGTTCTCAATGTTCATCTTCCTCAGCTTGGCCCTGCTCAAGCGCTACACCGAACTGGGGGCAATGAAGAACAGCGGCAAGCAGAAGGTCGTCGGCCGCGGCTACGATGTGGCCGACCTGTCATTGATCCAGTCACTGGGGGCAGCGGCCGGGTACATCGGCATTCTTGTGTTCGCGCTCTACATCAACAGCCCCGAAAGCCTAGAGCGCTACCACAACCCACGCATACTCTGGTTGCTTTGTCCCGTACTGCTTTATTGGATAAGTCGTGTATGGATCATTGCCCATCGTGGCCAGATGCATGACGATCCAATCGTATTCGCTGCGCGAGACGGCGTCAGCCGAATTGTGGCACTGGCCTCCATCATCATCATCGGCGTGGCTACGGTCGCCTGGTAACCCCCACATCCGGATGCTGGAACCCCGGTCATACACTGGGCATTCGTCGGAGTCTATGCATGTACTTCACCTACATACCCACGATCCTGCTGTCTGTGGCACTGAACGCAGCTGCGCAATTGCTGCTCCGCCAAGGCATGCCGCAGGTTGCATTGACCACGAACGAAGGCGGATTGGCACTGTTCTCCAGCGCACTGAAGATTGTGATCAATCCTTGGGTGTTCTCGGGACTTGTCTGTTTCGCCGGTAGTCTCGTGGTCTGGATGTACGTACTTTCCAAGGTACAGGTCAGCTTCGCCTACCCCTTCAACAGCGTCGGTTACGTGATCGTGGTTGCTGCCGCGTACTTTGTCTTCCGGGAACCCATCAGCGCCATGAAGCTCCTGGGCGTGGGCTTGATCTGTCTTGGTGTTTTTCTCGTCACCAAGGGCAGCTGATTTTCCAGCACCCCAACGTACGCGCCTGAACTCGGCCGGGCCGTGGCTTCACCGAAGAAGAAGTGCCATTCCGGCTACTACTTCCGCCACAAGGCCCTGCGCGGCGCAGAAAATCAAGTCAAGGACACCTTCAGCCATGCAACTCAACGACAAGACTGCCCTGACTGGTCGCATTGCACGTATCGATTCAAGCACATTCGCAGCCAGTGTCGCCGGCGTAATCGTGACGGTGTCAGCTGCCAAGGCAGCTGCCTCCTACTGTGATGTCCCCGTCATGGTTTTCCTCCTTCCCGCTGCGGTTTTCGCTCTGCTGTGGTTCTACGCCTCTGATCGGCGCTGGATAGCGGCTTTGGCTGCAACGGTTGCCCTGCTTGTTGCCACCGCACTTGTCTCCAACTGGCTGCCCGACCCAACCTGGGACGGGAACATGTACCACAAGGTCGCGCTTGTTGCGCTGCATGACGGCTGGAATCCTTGGCGATTCCCGGAGTTTTCCGACTGGCTCAAGACGCAGTCCGCCTTGGAATACAGCGACACGGTGTGGAGCAGCAACATAGCTGCTTCCTGGATCAGCCACTACCCTAATATCTCGTGGCTTTTTGGTGCCGCGCTGATGGACTATGGCTTCGGGTGGGAGTCGACCAAGGCGATCGGCACCATGATGGCCGTCGCGATCTTCTTCCGTTCATTTTCCGTGTTCAGACAGTGGATCGGACGAGACGCGGCAAGCGCCATACTGGCGGTATGCGTGGTGCTCTGCCAACCGCTGCTGGCGCAGATTACGACAAATTATGTCGATGGCATCACCTACGCACTGTTCGTTTTGATCATGCTCGCGTTGCTGGATCAAGAACGAGGTGCGGCAAACAGGATCACAGTCTGGTGCAGCCTGATTTTGCTGGCCGGCCTGAAGTTCACCGGCGCCCTCTATGGTGCGCTCTTGGCGGTTCCCTTCCTTTTCGTCTATCGCCCACGGTTCCGGGAAATGCTGCTGTGGGGCGCCATCGGCCTGACCACGCTTTCGCACCCATACCTCAATCACGTCGTTTCGGGTCTTCCGATCGGCTATCCGGTCACCACCGGCAATCAGATCCTGGCGGGGCAGGCTGAGCAGGCAATGCTTGATCAATCACGCCCCCAAGCGCTGCTGACCTCGCTGTTCTCGAAGGTGTCGAACGATTTCGCCATGCCTGGACTCAAGATTCCAGGGAGTGTCCGCTCTCGTGAAATCGCCATGTCCGGGGTACCTGATACTCGCTATTCAGGCTTCGGTCCGCTGTTCTCATTGGCGGCTCTGCTGGGATTAGTGGCGGGTGTTGCCGCAGCCGTGCGGGCCTACCGGATGAACGGTTGGCGTGATCCTACATGGAAGTTGCATGCATGCATCGGCTTCTTGCTGGTACTGACCCTGATCCACGCCGCTCCTTGGTGGGCACGTTATGTACCGTTCCTCCAGTTCGCCCTGGTTGTCGCACTACTGGCCGGCATACGGACCGGTCCCTCTTGGGCGCGGGGAGTGGCGGTTGCCGGTGCATTCATTCTTGTTGTCAACGGCGCGATGGTCCTGATGGGCGCGGGCAGCTACATCAATCGCGCGTCGATTGAAGGAGGCGTCGCCGTCGACCGCCAGATCATTCATCGTCATCTCCGCGGCGAGAGCGTTGTAGTCCGTGCACCCGCCTTCATGGGATTCCCCGCCATTTACCACGCCCGGGAGGTTCTTCATATGGACTCAATCGATTATCAGGGGGTCAGTCTGGATAAGCTTGACTGTGATGGGCGCGAGGAGCTGGGCACATGGATTGCGCTGGTGAAGTTCTGTCGGGGGGAAATGCAGCCTTGACCGCGGCCGGACCATACGCATTCGCATGGTCACCCCAAGCCAGCTAGAATCGGGGTCCCACCCCCGAACCGGTTGCTGTTGAAGAACCGGATGTTCCCCCCCAGCAAATGTGAGCCGGCCAGCGGCCGGCACTACAAGGACCCCGTACCAGATGAAAATCCTCGTCGCGTACAAGCGCGTGGTGGACTACAACGTCCGCATTCAGGTCAAGCCGGACGGTTCCGGCGTGGTCACCGACGGCGTCAAGCTGTCCCCCAACCCCTTCGATGAAATCGCCCTGGAAGAGGCCCTGCGCCTGCGCGACAAGGGCATCGCCAGCGAAGTCGTGGTCGCCACCATCGCCCCGGCCGATGCCCAGGCGCACCTGCGCAACGGCCTGGCCATGGGCGCCAACCGCGCCGTCCATGTGATCACCGACCAGGCCATCCAGCCGCTGACCGCCGCGCGCACCCTGCTCAAGCTGATCGAGAAGGAACAGCCGGACCTGGTGATCCTGGGCAAGCAGGCCATCGACGACGACGCCAACCAGACCGGCCAGATGCTGGCCACGCTGTGGGGGCGCCCGCAGGCGACCTTCGCCAGCAAGCTGGACATTGCCGACGGCAAGGCCACGGTGACCCGCGAAGTCGACGCCGGCCTGGAAACGCTGGAAGTCGATCTGCCAGCCGTGGTCACCACCGACCTGCGCCTGAACGAGCCGCGCTTCATCAAGCTGCCGGACATCATGAAGGCCAAGGCCAAGCCGCTGGAGACCCTGCAGCTGGCCGACCTCGGCGTTGAAGCCGCCGACACCTTCAAGACCACCCAGTACGCCGCGCCGTCCAAGCGCAGCAAGGGTGTGATGGTCAAGGACGCGGCCGAACTGGTTGCCGCACTCAAGCAGAAGGGGTTGCTGTAATGAGCAGGATTCTCGTCATCGCCGAGCACCACGACGGCAAGCTCAACGCCGCCACCGCCAAGACCGTCAGCGCTGCTGCCGCCATCAGCGGCGCCAGCATCGACGTGCTGGTGCTGGCCGCCGATCCGGCTGCCGTGGCTGCCGAGGCCGCGAAGATCGCTGGCGTCGCCAAGGTCCTGACCGTGGCCAACGCTGCCAACGCGCAGGCCATCGCCCAGGTGCTGGCACCGCAGATCGCGCAGCTGGCCAAGGGTTACACCCACGTGTTCGGCCCGTCGACCACCTTCGGCAAGGACCTGATGCCGTGCGTGGCCGCCCTGCTGGGCGTCAACCAGGTTTCCGACCTGATGAGCGTTGAAGGCAGCCACACCTTCAAGCGCCCGATCTACGCCGGCAACGCGATCATCACCGTGGAAGCCCCGGCCGACCAGATCGTGGTCGCCACCGTGCGTGCCGCCTCGTGGCCGGAAGCCGCCCAGGGCGGCAGCGCGACCATCGAGGCGGCCAGCGTCGATGCTGCCCTGCCGACCCACACCCGCTTCGTCGGCCTCGCCGCTGGTGCCAGCGACCGCCCGGACCTGCAGAGCGCCAAGCGCGTGGTCTCCGGTGGCCGTGGTGTCGGTTCGGAAGAGAACTTCAAGGTCATCTTCCAGCTGGCCGACAAGCTCGGTGCCGCCGTCGGTGCCTCGCGCGCTGCGGTTGATGCCGGCTACGTGCCCAGCGACCTGCAGGTCGGCCAGACCGGCAAGATCATCGCCCCGGAACTTTACGTGGCCGTCGGCATCAGTGGCGCCATCCAGCACCTGACCGGCATCAAGGATGCCGGCACGATCGTCGCGATCAACAAGGATCCGGATTCGCCGATCTTCGAGATCGCCGATATCGGTCTGGTGGGCGATCTGTTTGCGATCCTGCCGGAGCTGGAAAAGGCGCTGTAAGCGGCAGTTTGTCCACATGGTGCACGGGGGGCGATCATCGCTCCCCATGCAGCCATCAGATCATGCAGGCCTGTTTGTCTCGCTGGGGCGCACTCCGGCTCGAAACGGGTGCACGCGGATACCTGATCGACCTGGTGGCGCCGCCTGTAGCCTCAGTTGGACGCAGCAGCTTGTGAGCGCGGGTGAGACTGTTTCCCCCAACCACTTGATCACCGCGACCAACTCACGCACCCAGCACCTGCCGCAGGCGCTCGCGGAACCGTCCGGCGTCGTAACGTTGGCGAAGATAAGCTGATGCCCCTGACGCTGCCGCCACCCAGGCAGCGTCATCCTCTACCAGCTGCTGGATGGCGGAAATGATCACCTGCGGATCATCGCTGACGGGCAGGAAGGCTTCCAGACCATCCAGTCCCTGGGCACCAGCGGTCGACATCACGCAGGGAACTCCCTTGCCGATCGCTTCGAGAACCTTGCCCTTGACTCCCCCGCCGAAACGCAGCGGTGCGATCACTACGCGGGCGTGGCCATAGCACGCATCCAGGGTTGCATCGTCAACGCGCCCCAGAATGCGGACCTGCGTCGTGGACGGCGGCGGCACGTAAGCCTCCATACCGGAACCCACGATGGTCAGCGTGCGTTGTTCCGCGTGCAGCTTCAGCTTGGGCTGCACTTCCCGCAGGAACCAATCCAGGCCATCCACATTCGGCGCGTGTGCGTAGCTGCCAACAAACAGAAGTCCTTGCCGACCACCAGGCGCCCCAACGCAGACGCCACCATCCAGAGTCCACAGCGGGAACATTTCGGCATTACCGGCCAGTGCGCGCGCACGACGGAATGCATTTACCTCGTCTGCTTCCTCCTGGGAGGGATAGAGCACCACATCAGCGTACTGCCACAAGCGTCGCTCGACCCTGCTCATCACCCACCGCTGCCAGAGCAGGCCCCGGCCCGAGATTGCGTCGATGCGCCGCATCGCCTGCAGGCGGCGGAAATGGATGTCATGACCGTAGTAGATGCAGGGGCCAGGCAGATTGCGACGTATGACCGGCAGATACATGGCGGCGATCAAGGGTCGACTCAGTACGGCGCCAGCCAGGTTCCAGGCACGACCGGGACCGCGCAACCATTCTTCCAGCGACCCCGTTTCGCCGCGACAGCAGGCATGGATACCGGCACGATGCAGCGCCGCTCTTCCCGCAGCAGATGGCGTGGTCGATGCTGCCCAGAACACAAGCTCGAATCCGGCCTCATCCACGAGCTTGGCGAACGACAGAATCGCTCGCGAGCCCGCATCACGGTCGATCTCGGGAAAGTCGTGGTCCACCAGCAGAACAGCGCGACGCCCGCCTTGTACAGAGGCCGCGCGCTGTTCGGTCGCTGGTTTGGGAGATCGACTGCGATCGAACCAGCGGCTGTAGAGCTGTGGAACAACCGCCAGCAGTGCTTCCAGCACATGGTGCCTGGCCCTGGAAAGCGGTGCCAACCAGCGACGCATGCTCAATGCCAGGACTTGAGGTCCACGAAGAACTCCGGATACCCCTTCCACTTGTCGCGGAAGTAGGCTGCGTTGCGGTTGAACAGCTGCTTGTAGCGCTCGCTGCCCTCGCTGGCGCCGGTAGTCTGGTGCGGCTGGTGACGGACACCGGCCAGGTCACGGAACGCCACCGAATAACCAGCCTTCTTCACCTGGAAGCAGATGTCCGTGTCTTCGAAGCACGTAGGGTCGTAGAACACATCGAAGCCTTCCAGACGCTCGAACAGGTCACGGGCAATGAACATGCAGCTGGTCCCCAGGAAACCCACGTCATCGCGGTATCCCTTGATGCGGGCCTCGTTGTTCATGCCGCGATTGGGAAGGTAGTCGGAGATGGGTCCACCCAGGTCATCACGCGTGGCGTCGAACCATCCTGCATTCCAGCCGATGGTGCCGACACCGGGGTTGGCCGCCAGGATGTTCACGGCTTCACTGAAGCAGGACGGAGAGGTCAACCACTGGTCGGAGTCGAAGAATGCAATATAACGGCCGGTGGAATGCTTGACGCCCAGGTTGCGACCCGAGGAGCATCCATTCTCACTGTTGCGCACAAGCTTCACCTTGGCATGCCCTGCGTACAGCGATTCAACCAGTTCGGCGCCGCCATCGCTGGACTGGTTATCGACAACCACGATTTCCTGCAGCCATTCCCCGGCGTGCTCCAGCAACGTGCTCACGCAGCGCTCAATGATGCGGCGGTTGTTGTGGATCAGCACAACCACGCTTACCGACAGCGGATACTCCGGTTGCATCAACTGCTCGACATGGCCCAGCCAGGCGTGGCGGGCGATGAATGCGTAGTCTTCCGACGCAGTGGCGCCGGCCAGCTGTGCGGACAGCTGCGCGGCATCCACCCGATGCAGGTTGGGCGACGGTGCGAATGACGGCAGCGCATCGACAAACACCGGCTTCTCCAGCAGCAGCGCCGCCATTGACAGGTCGGCAAGGCGCGTGCGGTCCCCGGCCCCGCCGACGATGACAACCGCATGCGCGCCGGCGATCAGCGGAGCCATCTGCTGCGGCTGCCACGACCAATCGAGGGCACGTACCTGGCGGCTGTCGCGGCCATCCACGTTCATTCCCGTGACATGGAAAACGAGATCGGGGGACGCCTTCAGCGCGGCATCAAGCCAGGCGTCGCCGTCTCCGCCGAGGACAACGAACAGGACATGTTGTCGCCCGTCCTCATATGCCTGCGGCAGCCCATGACTGCGGTAGGAGTCGAAGATTTCATTGTCTCCAGCCGCGCCCAGGAAGCGCGACGGCAGGCCATCGACCTTCTGCTCCGGGGTTCCGGTGACAACGCGATCAGTAAGGACGCGCAGTTCCGCGGAGAGAGAATCCGCACCGAGTGCAGCGAGGTCGACGATCACTTCGGCACCGCGTTCACGTGCCGACCGGGCCAGGCCCAGCGCCTCCGGCGATGCATCGGCAAGCAGAACGCGAGTACCCTCGGCACGCACTTCCTGCAGCCAGGCGTGCGCATCGACAGCGAGACGCGCCGGCAGGCCGCTGCCATCGTCCGGCCAGGCACTTCCATCCACCGCGGTGATGCGCACGAAGAAGCCGGCACGATCGCCCGCCTTCGCGAAGTGCATCGCCCGGTTGGGCCAGCCGTCGGTGGTCAACGTGTTGGCGATCACCAGCAGGCGTTCGCGGCGAACCGGTCGCACCATCGGCGGTGGCGGTTCCGCCATCTGTTGCGTGGCAGCGGTCTGAGGAACACCCAGCGTCTTCATGCGTCGCGGGATCTGTTGCAGTGCGACCTTCAACCCGTGCCGCCTCCAGACCGAAGCCAACTTGAAGGGGGCGGCCAGCAGGCGCACCAGGTCGCGGCGAAGCAACTGCAGGAACCTACGCAGGCGACGCCAGAGATTCAGCGCATCTGCGGTCTCCTGACGGCTGCGCGCCAGCTCGGCCTGCACCTGTTCGATTTGCTGCAGCAGGATCGCAATGTAGACCTCCTTGTCATCAATATAGGCCTGCTTGCCAGCCAACTGCTGCTGGATCTGCTGCAGCATCTGCGCACTTTCCTCCTTGACCTGCTGCAGTGCCTGCGCACTTTCCTCCTTGATCTGCTCCAGTGCCTGCGCACTTTCCTGCCTGATCTGCTGCAATGCCTGCGCATTCTCCTGCAGCTGGCCTTGAGCCGCATCCAGGCGGACCATGTCTTCATTCATCTTCTTTTGCTTCTCGACAAGTTGCTGCGTCAGGTTTGTGTTCTGCGTCGTCTGCTCGGCAAGCTGATGGTCCCGGAACAGCAGTAGATCGTGGGCGCGTTGGCTCTGCTGCCGGGTCTGTTCAAGCTCGACCAGTGCCTGTTGCAACCACAGTGACAACCAGTCTGTGGAGGTTGCGTCGAAGCGAAGGGGCACCGGCGGCAGGGAGGAGCAGCCGTCGAGCAGCTGCAGGTGCGCGCTGGCGGACACTTCCAGGCTGTCCACCACCTGCGGATCCGGCCGCCAGGCTTCGGTGACCAGCGATTCGATCGCCTGCACGAAGCGCTCCGGGCCATCGTCGGTCGACAGCCTCAGAATCGACGGCATTCCAGCCATCGCATGGGCATGCGACAGCTTGTCGTCGTACTCAAGGCCTGCGGTGGGCTTGCCCGCCAGCAGGGCAAGGATGCTGGCATGCAGGCGCATGGACAGCACCGCGTCAGCGCTGGCGATTGTCTGCCAGGTCGCATCCGTTGTTGCCGGTGCGATCAGTTCATCATTGCTGCGCCCGGGTAGCTGCTGGCGCAGCGATTCGATCAAGGGCAGGTCGGACGTCGCACCACTGCCTTCGGTATGGGCCTGGAACGCCACCCATTGGATCCGCCATCCTGCAGGAACTGCAGTGCGCAACGCCTCCACCAGGGACGTTTTCCACTGCCCCTTGTCCCATTCACGCACCACCACCGCCAGTACCTTGTTCTGCGGCTGGCCTGCATCGTGCGCGGCCTGTTGCGCCGGCAATGGGTGATAGCGGCGGAACAACCATCCCGGATCGGCGGCAACGAGGATATCCCGATCCACGCCGATCTGGCGCAGCAGTGCCTTGGATGATTCATCCCGCACGGATACGGCGGCCGCATGCTGGAACAACTCGCGCACCAGGGTGCGTGCGCCCTCTGAACTCAGCGGCCCAACCCCCTGCCCCCATACGATTGTCGGCACTCCCAGTTGCCGCGCGAGCAGCATCGGCCTTGCATAGCCGGAAATGTCGTTCGCATAAGGGAGGTACACCGCATCGAGGTTGAAGGGATGATGGTCCTGGAAGATGCCGCCGCCCCCCATCACCAGTACGTCGCAATGCATCAATGCACGAGCGATGTCCCCGACATTGGCAAACTGCACGGCATCCACACCATGCATGCGGCGGGTCAACGAGGGATCGATGCTGGCAACCACCGGCTCGCCGCCCAGTTCGCGGATGCGACGGACCAGCAGGTCCAGCAGCACCTCGTCGCCCACGTTGGGTGCCCCATAGAAACCCACGACCAGGGCCCTGAATACTGGCTTGGAGTGCGTCATCATGCAGTTCTCACTGGTGCGGTGAAGCGAGGGGCGGGAGCAAGCCAGCCATGACCGGAATGGGGCTGAGGCAATACATCCACATGGCCCGCGTAGGGCACGCGTGAGTGACGGTGGTACTCGCCGGTGTCGAGGTCACCGATGCCCAGTGCCAGCACATAGCGGTTGCCGGTGACATTCAACGTCAACTGCCAGTCGAAAACATAATCGCCCGGTTCCGTCGGCAGCGGCGAAAGGCTCATGTTCTGGGTGGTGCCAGCCCACAGGGCGATGTCATCCACGCTCTTCAACTGAATTCCATAGCAGGGCTGCTCGATACGCCGGCGTACATGGATGGCGACCTTCACCAGTACTTGTTCGCCATGGCCGAACGTCGTCCTTGGCTGCCCCTGCAGGTCGAGAATCTCCACGCCGGTGATTTCGCTTGCCGGCAATGCCGCAGCGTCTGCAGGCAGGCCATCGTCCTGCAAGCTGGCAAGGGCCTCGTCCGCATAGATCACGGCTCCGCCTTCTTCGTCCACCAGGTCGTCGGCATACTTCTTGACAACCTCGCGGCACGGTCCGTCCAGCACGACCCGTCCGCGACGCAGGTAGATGCCCCGGTCGCAGTATTCCAGCAGGGTATTGGTGGAGTGGGTAACCAGGATGATGCTGACGCCTTCAGACTGCATCTTGCGAATGCGGGTAAGGCACTTGGTCTGGAAGGCGGTGTCGCCCACTGCCAACGCTTCATCCACAACCAGGATATCGGGTGACACGTGGATCGCCACGGCGAACGCGAGCCGTACGAACATGCCCGAAGAGTAGGTCTTGACAGGCTGGTCGATGAATTCACCGATATCGGCGAATTTTTCAATTTCAGGCATGAGGCGGGTCATGTCCGCCGAACCCAGGCCGATGATGGCACCTGCCAGGTAGACGTTGTCGCGCCCGCTGAATTCCGGGTTGAAACCAGCGCCCAGTTCCAGCAGCGCCGATACCCGCCCGTTGACGGTCACGCTGCCGGTATTGGCCTGCAACGTACCGACCAGGATCTGCAGCAGCGTCGACTTGCCGCTGCCATTGCGGCCGATGATTCCAACAGTTTCGCCCGGCGCGATGTCGAAGTTGATGTCGTCCAACGCATGGAACACGCGCGCCGGCTGCGGCTGCATGCCCACCAGGCGCCGGAGCCGGTTTGCTGCCGGCTGCAACAGGCGCTGCGCCGGACGGTCGAAAATGCGGAAGACCTTGCCGACACCACGTACCGAAACCACCGGCGCAGCCGTCAACGGCGTATCTGCTGCCTGCATCACATCACCCCCGCATGCCGATAGGCGGCTCGCTTGGCGTCCAGGCTTGCCTGCTGTGAATACTCGCGCGCCATGAGATCCTGCCCTGCCGCCGACAGAGCTGCCAGTCGCGCTCGGTCCTGCGCGCATTCCAGCAATGTACGGGCAAACCCTTCTGCGTCATCACGCACCAGGATGTCCACGCCGTCGGTCGCGCCGATGCCCTCGCACCCCTTGCTGGTGCTGAGTACCGGGATGCCGGCAGACATCGCCTCGACGATCTTGACGCGGATGCCGCCGCCGGACAGCAGTGGCACCATCAGCAGATGCGCTTTGTCCAGCAGCGATTGCAGGTCGTCGACGAAGCCATGCACGAGAACGTTGCGCCCGTCATGCAATGCCTGCAGCGCCTCGGGAGGATTGCCGCCGCAGAAGTGCAGAACAATCTTCCGCTCCTGCAACTGGCCTGCCAGCAGCGGATGGATCTTCTCGGCAAACCAGGTCACCGCCTCCGCATTCGGGTACCAGCCAAAGCCTCCCATCCACAGTACGTGGAAGACATCATCCGGCTTGTCTTCAAAACGCGTGGTACCCAACGGAAAGTGCAGCGGCATGAGGTAGCGCGGGACCTTGTCGGTAACCCGCGACATGTCATGGCGAGAGATGAAGGTCATCGCCGAGAACCCGAAGGCATTGTCGATCTCGACAGCCTTCGCGGCTCGCCGGCTTCGGCTGGCAACCCATTCCATGAAACGCAGCTTCCATCCGGTCAGGCCTGCCGGCATCCAGAACGGAAAAATGTCAGCTTCGATGTTGTGGCTCAGCAAGATGCCCGGCACCTGTGGCAAGAATCGACGGAAGAACGCCAGATGGGTCGAGTTGACCTCGATCGCATCGATGCCCTGTTCCCGGACGATGCGACGTGCAG
Organism: Stenotrophomonas muris; assembly: GCF_052751275.1. Taxonomy (NCBI): domain Bacteria; kingdom Pseudomonadati; phylum Pseudomonadota; class Gammaproteobacteria; order Lysobacterales; family Lysobacteraceae; genus Stenotrophomonas; species Stenotrophomonas muris. Next base: position 3,167,858 of record NZ_CP199879.1, read on the forward strand.
CCGCAACGGCACTGCGGCTGTAGTAGCTGGCATCGATGAAAGGCAGACCCTGCAGTGCCTGCCGCGCCATCGACAGGGCTCGCTGCACCTTGGGCAGCTCGAACGGCATCTTCGGACGAGGCTCGAGATGGACCGACCGGAACACTTTGTCGTAGAGCGCGCGATGCTGCTCGACTTTGCGTCGGTCGGCGTCGCCGCCGACGTAGCAGAACAGGTGGTAGTCGATCTCCTCGGCGAACGGCAGAACTGCGTTCACCGCATAGATGTCGCCCCCCGTCACCGCCGGCAGCGAAGGCGCCAGCATGAACACGAGGACTTGTTTCTTAACCTGCGGTTTCATCGAAGATATCCGAATCAAAATACGGTGAGAACCTGGTGAGGTACTGGATATCCCGGTTGCGTTCACCGATCTTTCGGGCGGGTACGCCACCCACCACCTCATACGGTGCCACGTCGCGTGCCACGACCGCACCCGCCGCAACCACGGCACCTTCGCCGATGGTCACGCCCGGCAACAAGGTGGCGCGGGCACCGATCCAGGCATGGTCCTGGATGGTGACCACGCCGCCAATCGCGGGAAAGGTCGGTGCGTTGTGGTCATGGTGCAGGCTGAGGATGCAGGTCTGGAAGGAAACATTGACGTTGTTTCCAACAACCACGCCTACCCGGCCATCCAGATACACCTCCCGGTTGATCACGCAGTTGTCACCGATGCTGACGTGCGCGCGCACCGGATAACCGGTGACGAACCAGCGCATGCTGACGTGCGTGTCCTTGCCGATCGCCACCTTGAGCACGCGGGTCAGATAGAACCGGCGAACACATTCGATCGGAAAGCGGGCAACGACATTGTTGCCGAGGTAGTACTTCAGCCCCATAAGCACATAGAAGAAACGCTGGCGAAGAAGCCATTGCTTCAGGCGACTCATCGTGCAAGCTCCTTCTTAAAGGACATCAGCGAATCCACACTTGGTGCGACGGAACCAGACCATTCCCAGCAGGCAGACCACAGACGCGGCAGCAAACTGCCCCGCCAGCTGCCACCAGTCCGGCAGCTGACCGAACACCGCGACGGCACGGGCCTGCTCGATGATCGTCGTAAGCGGATTGGCCAGGAAGAGCGGGCGGATGTACTCGGGAATCTTGGTGACCGGGAAGAACACTGGCGAAATGAACAGCAGGATCTGCGAGAAAACACCCACCACCTGGTTGACGTCCCTCAGGTAAACGCCCACAGACGCCAGTATCCAGCTGATGCCCAGCGCATACAGCACCAGGGGGACCATCACTACCAGAATCAACGGAAAAGTGACCGGAACACCGTTCCCGACGAACACCAGTGCAAGCGCCAGAACGCTCAGACTGATGAACCAATGGAACAGCGCCGATGAACAGGAAACGATCGGCAGAATGCCGATCGGGAACACGACCTTCTTGACGTAGTTGACGTTTCCCGTGATCAATCCCGGCGCGCGGTTGATGCATTCGGCGATGAATCCATGGAGGATCAGGCCGACGAACAACAGGATCGCAAAATCCGCCTGACGCTGTGGCTGATCGCCCCAGCGAACTTTCAGGATCACCGAGAAGAACAACGTGTACACGCTGAGCATCAACAGCGGATTGACGAAGGACCAGAACAAGCCGAGCACTGAGCCCTTGTAGCGGCCACTGACTTCACGCCGGGTGAGCTGGAAGATGAGACCAGCCAGATTCGAGGCACTCATGCGTCAGACACCATGGACAATCCGACGGTCACTGAAGTGCCCTCTCCAGATCCACCTGCAGATCCCCCAGCTCCTCCACGCCCACGCTCAGCCGCACCAGCGCATCGCTGATGCCCAGCTGTTCGCGGCGCGCGACCGGAATCGAGGCATGGGTCATCACCGCCGGATGGTTGACCAGGCTTTCAACACCGCCCAGCGACTCGGCCAGGGTGAACAGTTCGGTCTTCTCGCAGAAGCGCTTGGCCGCCTCGAACCCGCCCTTGAGCACGATCGAGACGATGCCGCCGTAGCCGGCCATCTGCTTGCCGGCCAGTTCATGCTGCGGGTGCGAGGCCAGGCCCGGGTAGATCACCTTCTCCACCGCCGGCTGCTTTTCCAGCCATTGGGCCAGCGCCAGCGCGTTGGCGCAGTGTGCCTTCATGCGCAGCGGCAGGGTCTTCAGGCCGCGCAGGGCCAGGAAGCTGTCAAATGGGCCCTGCACGCCCCCCACCGAGTTCTGCAGGAAGGCCATCTGCTCGGCCAGTTCGGCGTTGTCGCCGACCACGACCATGCCACCGACCATGTCCGAGTGGCCATTGAGATACTTGGTGGCCGAATGCAGGACCAGGTCCGCACCCAGTTCCAGCGGACGCTGCAGCATCGGCGAGGCGAAGGTGTTGTCGACCACTACGATCAGGCCATGGCGCTTGGCGATGGCGGCGACCGCGGCGATGTCGACGATCTTCAGCATCGGGTTGGTCGGGGTCTCGATCCAGACCATCTTCGTCTTCGACGTGATGGAGGCTTCGAATGCCGCCAGATCGGTGAGGTCGACGAAGCTGAAGTCCAGCCCGGCGGTGCGGCGACGCACGCGCTCGAACAGGCGGAAGCTGCCGCCGTAGATGTCGTCCATCGCCACCACGTGGCTGCCAGCGTCGAGCAGCTCGATCACGGTCGAGCTGGCCGCCATGCCCGAAGCGAAGGCAAAGCCGCGGGTACCGCCTTCCAGCGAGGCCACGCAACGCTCATAGGCGAAGCGGGTCGGGTTGTGGGTACGCGAGTACTCGAAGCCCTGATGCTCGCCCGGGCTGGACTGGGCATAGGTCGAAGTGGCGTAGATCGGTGGCATCACCGCGCCGGTGCTGGGGTCGGGCGACTGGCCGCCGTGGATGGCCAGCGTGGCCAGGGCCAGCGCGCGGTCCGGGGAAGAAGCGTTGGACATGTCGTTTCCTGATTGGCGCCGATGACCGGCGCCGTCGAAGGAGCGGGAGTCTATCAGCGCGGCCTTAACGAGCTTTGACGCGGATAAACCGGAATTCAGCAGCGATCTGCGGCGATAAACGCCTTACTGAACGCGCCGACGCAGATAATTCAGCAGGTCGATGCGGGTGATCAGGCCGAGGAAGGCGTCGCCGTCCATCACGATCGCCACCTGGCCGCGGTCGAACACCGGCAGCAGGGCCTCGATCGGCGACTTCACGTCCAGCCGGTCCAGCTTGCTGACCATCGCGGTGGCCACGGTGTCGCGGAAGCGCGCCTCGTCGCCATAGACATGCAGCAGCACGTCGCTTTCGTCGACGATGCCGACCAGCTTCTCGCCGTCCATCACCGGCAGCTGCGAGACGTCGTACAGCTTCATGCGCTGGTAGGCGGTGGTCAGCAGGTCGTTCGGGCCGATCACCACGGTGTCGCGCTGGCCGTACGGGCGCAGGATCAGGTCGCGCAGGTCGCCGTGCTGCGGGCGCTGCAGGAAGCCGTTGTCCAGCATCCAGTAGTCGTTGTACATCTTCGACAGGTACTTGTTGCCGGTATCGCAGACCAGCACCAGCACCCTCTTCGGCGTGGTCTGCTCCTTGCAGTACTTCAGCGCCGCCGCCAGCAGGGTGCCGGTGGACGAACCGCCCAGGATGCCTTCCTTGCCCAGCAGCTCGCGCGCGGTGTGGAAGCTCTCGGCATCGCTGATCGCATAAGCCTTCTTGACGCGGCTGAAGTCGGAGATCGAGGGCAGGAAGTCCTCGCCGATGCCTTCCACCAGCCAGCTGCCCGACTTGTCGTTGAGCACGCCGTCGTTGATGTATTCGGCCAGGATCGAGCCGACCGGATCGGCCAGCACCAGCTCGGTCTTCGGCGACAGCTTGGCGAACGCGCGCGACAGGCCGGTCATGGTGCCGGAGCTGCCGCAGCCGAACACGATGGCGTCGAGGTCACCGCCCATCTGCTCGAGGATTTCCGGGCCGGTGCCGAACTCATGCGCGGCCGGGTTGTCCGGGTTGCCGAACTGGTTGATGAAGTAGGCGCCCGGGGTCTGCTCGGCGATGGTCTTGGCCAGGTCCTGGTAGTACTCGGGATGGCCCTTGGCGACGTCTGAACGGGTCAGGCGCACTTCAGCGCCCATCGCCTTCAGGTTGAAGATTTTCTCGCGGCTCATCTTGTCGGGAACGACGAGGATCAGCTTGTAGCCCTTCTGCTGTGCCACCAGCGCCAGGCCCAGGCCGGTGTTGCCGGCGGTACCTTCAACCAGGGTCGCGCCCGGCTTCAGGTCACCACGCTGCTCCGCCGCCTCGATCATCGACAGGCCGATGCGATCCTTGATCGATCCGCCCGGGTTGGCGCTCTCCAGCTTCAGGTAGAGCTCGCAGACGCCGGTGTCCAGGCGCTGGGCCTTGACGATCGGGGTCTGGCCGATGAGTTCGAGGACGGAAGAATGGATGGGCATTCGGAGGACTTTCGATTCGCGCCACGCAGGGCCGGACCGATGATTATCCGACGGATGGCGCTGAATGTCAGGTCGGTGCAGGCATGCCGCCCGCCTGCCCCATGAAGGGATGCGGGCGGCCCCGGATCGACGAGGAGACCGGTACCGCCCGCATCGGTGAGTTGTGCCTGCTGGCCAAGGCACCACCGCCTGTGGTGCCTTGGCGCGGCCGCCTCATCGGCGGTGCCGCGATGCCGGGGCGGGGTCGCCCGGCGGGGCCATCGATGGCCGGGTCACGCCGTTCCGGGCGCGACGGGGTGCGTCAAAGCGTGGGGGACGTCGTTGGGAGCGGTGTTTCGTACATTCGCAGAAGGCGTTGCTTGGCCAGCAGCTTCTCACGCTTCATGCGACCCAGGGTGACATCATCGATCGGGAGTACACCCAACTCCGCGTCCATGCACTTCTTGTTCAACTTGCGGTGCTGGTCATGGAGTGCCCTGAACTCCGGATCACGCGCGCGACGGGCGTCGATCTCGCTCTGGGGCTGATCTTCAAACATGATGGACCTCCTTCGACAGATACACGAACGCCCCGGCCACAAGGCACGGGGCGTTGTTCATGGAGGAGCGCCGCCCGATGGCCACCTGGACGCCTGCAACGACCTGCGGCACTGGCCTGCGCACGTCGATCTGCTGCGGTTCGCGCCCTGCTTGCATCGGCCCGGCCCTCCCATCGTCCGGTCCGCGGCATTGCGTCCCGGACAATTGACCCTACGCCTGCTCAGGGCGGGGTACAAGACCCCTGCGACAAAAAGACCGAACCCCGCCGGGGCGGGGTTCAGGCTGAATGCTCATTGCAACGAAAAACAAACAATATCAATGCATTACGGGGCGATGATGACCTCGGCCGAACGGGCCCGGGTGGAGGCTGCCTTCTTGCCGCTGACCTGGATCCGGTTGCTGGCGACACCAGCCGCGACCAGGGCGTCGCGCAGCGCTTCGGCCCGCTTCTGACCCACGCCGTTGGCATTGTCGTAGGCCTCGATGCGCAGGCGGCCCTTCTTGCCGATGTTCAGGTACTCGGCCAGCGCCTTGGCCTGGTTGCGGGCCCCACCGGACAGGCTGGAGGCACCTGCAGCGAACGCGTCGCCATTGAAGGTGAAGACTTCGCCTCGCCCATCGAACTTTGAACCCGGCAGTTTCTGCCCGGAGACCAGCTCGGCCTCCTCACGGGCCAGCTTGGCGGCGTTCTGCTGGGCAGCGCTGAGCCGCTGCTGCTGCTTGCCGGCCACGCTGGTCAGGGCGTTTTCGGCGTCCTGGCGGGCCAGGGTTTCGGCCTCGGCGGCCTGGCGCAGGCGTTCGGCCTCCTCGGCCTGCATCTGCGCCTGCATGCGCAGCTGCTCGGCTTCCTGACGGGCGCGGGCAGCGTCGCGGCGGCTGGCCTCGATCAGCAGGTCGCTGCGGGTGCGCTCCAGGCGGTCGACCTCGCGCGCGGCCATCGCCGTGCGCACCGCGGTCTCGGCAATCTCCACCCGGCGCTCGGCCAGGTAGGTGGCCAGCTCCTGGTCACGGCGCTTGGCCTTGTCCAGGGTCGCGATGGCCTGCTGGGCCTGCATGCGCTCGAAGGCGCCCAGCTCAGCGGTATCCGGGTTGGCCTGGATGGCCATCAGGCGCTGGCTCAGCTGCGCCACCATCGGGTTGTCGGCGGCCACGGCCAGGGTCGGCAGCGCCAGCAGCGCGGCCAGGGTTGCGGCGGTCATCGGCTTCACCGGCGGTCCTCCCCGGTCGACAGCTGGCGTTGCAGCTGGTTGACCTCGTTGCGGCGCAGCTGCAGCTGCGCGGTGACGGTGGCTTCCTCGCTGCGGACGCGTGCCAGGTCGGCATCGGCGGCGGCGCGCAGGGCCATCGCCGGGGCGTTCTTCCGTTCGCGGCGGTCGCCGGCGGCGCGCTGGGCCTGCTCCAGCCCCTGCCGGGCCAGACCGATCAGGTCCGGGGCGTACTGGTCGGCGTCGGCCTGGGTGGCCTTGTCGACCGCCTGCCGGGCCTGCGCCAGTTCCAGGGCGGCGTCCTGCGCCCAGGCGGGGGCAGACAGTGCGAATGCAAACGCCATCACATACAGGCCATGGCGCATTCGTGCGAAGCTAAGTCGTTTCATTGGGGAGGCCGTACCGGTTGTCGGTTCACGGCCATTGTCGTCAAGCCGACACCGTGCTGGCAACGGGCGTCGGCCGTTTCGTTGGGGAAAATTCGCAATGGATATCGGCTACTTCCTGAAGCTGATGACCGAAAAGAACGCTTCGGACATGTTTCTGACCACCGGGGCACCGGTCTACATCAAGATCGAGGGGAAGCTCTATCCGCTGGGCAACACCGGCCTGCCGCCGGGCATGGTCAAGAAAATCGCCTACTCGCTGATGGACGAAGGCCAGGTGCCGCAGTTCGAGCGCGAGCTCGAGCTCAACATGGCCATCGCCCTGCCCGACGCCGGGCGCTTCCGCGTCAACGTGTTCAAGCAGCGGGGCGAGGTCGGGATGGTCATCCGCGCCATCCGCAGCCGCATCCCGAGCATCGAGGAGCTGAACCTGCCGCAGGTGCTGAAGGACGTCATCATGACCCCGCGCGGGCTGGTGCTGGTGGTGGGGTCCACCGGTTCCGGCAAGTCCACCTCGCTGGCGTCGATGATCGACCACCGCAACAGCACCACCACCGGTCACATCCTCACCATCGAGGATCCGATCGAGTACCTGCACAAGCACAAGATGTCGATCGTCAACCAGCGCGAGGTCGGCCTGGACACCCACGCCTTCCACAACGCGCTGAAGAACGCGATGCGTGAAGCGCCGGACGTGATCCTGATCGGCGAAATCCTGGATGCGGAAACGATGGAGGCGGCGATCGCCTTCGCCGAGACCGGGCACCTGTGCCTGGCCACCCTGCACTCCAACAACGCCGACCAGACCATCGAGCGCATCCTCAACTTCTTCCCGGAAAGCGCGCACAAGAACGTGCTGATGAACCTGGCGCTGAACCTGCGTGCGGTGATCAGCCAGCGCCTGGTGAAGAACAAGGAGGGCCGTCGCCTGCCGGCCACCGAGGTGCTGATCAACACGCCGATGATCCGCGACCTGTTGCGTCGCGGCCAGGTGCACGAGATCAAGGCGGCGATGGAAGGCTCGCTGGAAGAAGGCATGGAGAGCTTCGACCAGTGCCTGTTCCGGCTGGCCAAGGCGGGCATCATCGAGCAGGAGGAAGCGCTGCGCGCGGCCGACTCGCGCGATGGCCTGGCCCTGAAGTTCCGTTTGTCCGAAGGCAGCAGCGGCGAGCACGACCCGTACGCCGATTTCTCGGCCGGCGCACCCAGCATCACCCACGGCTTCTGACCCCACGAAAAAGGGGACGGAGGGGATTAAGTCGTAAGTGCATTTGCGACTTAATCCCCTCCGTCCCCTTTTTTCTGAAGCGTTCATGGGCGGTCTCATCCAATGAGACCCCTCATCCGTAGGTTTCCTCAATGGAAACCATCCGCAAGCTGGCCATTCTGGCCGACGCCGCCAAATACGACGCGTCCTGCGCCTCCAGCGGCTCGGGCAAACGCGATTCGCGCGCCAGTGGCGGTATCGGCAGTACCGAGGGCATGGGCATCTGCCACAGCTACACGCCCGACGGCCGCTGCGTTTCATTGCTGAAGATCCTGCTGACCAACTTCTGCATTTACGACTGCGCCTATTGCGTGAACCGGGTCTCCAGCAACGTGGCCCGCGCGCGTTTCAGCGTGGACGAGGTGGTCACGCTCACCCTGGACTTCTACAAGCGCAACTACATCGAGGGCCTGTTCCTGTCCAGCGGCATCATCCGCAATGCGGACTACACCATGGAGCAGATGGTGGAAGTGGCCCGGCAGCTGCGCGAAGAACACCGCTACGCCGGCTACATCCACCTCAAGACCATTCCCGAGGCCTCGCCGGAACTGCTGGCCAGTGCCGGGCGCTATGCGGACCGCCTGTCCATCAACGTGGAACTGCCGACCGAAGCCGGCCTGAGCGCCTTGGCACCGGAGAAGACGGTGCATTCGATCCGTGGCGCGATGGGCGAACTGCGCTGGCGCATCGAGGAAGCCAAGGAAGCTCGCAAGGCCCCCGCAGTGGTGGCGCCGACGGCCAGTCGCAGTGTTCGCCCGCGCCCTCCCCGTTTCGCACCGGCCGGGCAGAGCACCCAGATGATCGTCGGCGCGGACGGGGCAAACGACCAGCAGATCCTGGCCAGCGCCGACAGTCTGTACGGCAACTACCGCATGCGCCGGGTCTACTACTCCGCATTCAGCCCGATTCCGGACGCCAGCCGGCAGCTGCCACTGCAGCCGCCACCGCTGCAGCGCGAACATCGCCTTTACCAGGCAGACTGGCTGCTGCGCTTCTACGGTTACGGTGTGGAGGAGATTACCGATACCACCCAGGACGGCATGCTCGACCTGGATATCGACCCCAAGATGGCCTGGGCGATCCGCCATCCCGAGCGCTTTCCGGTCGATCTGAACCGGGCACCGAAGGAAATGCTGCTGCGCGTGCCCGGCCTTGGCGTGCGCAACGTCAAGCGCGTGCTGATGGCACGCCGCCACGGGCGGCTGCGCGTGGCCGACATCGCGCGCCTGAGGGCACCGATGAGCAAGCTGCTGCCGTTCGTGCTGCTGGCCGACCATCACCCGCGCAAAGCACTGGATGATCCGGCGGCGCTGCGCGCGCAGCTGGCCCCGCCGCCGCGCCAGGGTTCGCTTTTCGATGCCCCGTCTGCATCCTGACGCGCAGCGCTGGTCGCTGCGGGTGGATCCGCCGTGGTCGCTGCAGGCCTGGCGCGATGCTGCGCGCGAAGCGTTGCTGCGCGGCGTTGCCCCGCCGCAGCTGGACTGGCTGGAAGGGAGTGACACGTCGCTGCTGGATGCGCCGGCCGTGCAGCAGGCGCCGATGCTTGCCGATGCCGGTGCACCCAACGTTCCACGTGACTTCCTGGAGCTGGCGGCCACCTGCCTGTGCCATCGCGATCCCCAGCGCCTGGCCTTGCTGTATCGCCTGCTGTGGCGCATCGCCCATGGCGAGCGATCAGTGCTGGGCAACCCCGCCGACGCCGATGTCCTGCGCGCGACAGCCCTCGCCCAGGCCGTCCGCCGTGACACGCACAAGATGAAGGCATTCGTGCGCTTCCGCGAGGTACCTGGCCAGCCCGATGCGTTCATCGCCTGGTTCGAGCCGCAGCACCACATCGTCGACCGGGTCGCGCCGTTCTTCGCGCGCCGCTTCACCGGCATGCGCTGGGCGATCCTGACCCCTTCGCGCAGCGTCGCCTGGGATGGGCAGGCGCTTGCCTTCGGCCCCGGTGCACGGCGCGAAGATGCCCCGGCCGAGGATGCACGCGAGTCGCTGTGGCAGACCTACTACGCCAGCATCTTCAATCCGGCGCGGCTCAACACACGGATGATGATGCAGGAGATGCCGGCAAAGTACTGGCGCCACCTGCCTGAAGCACAGTTGCTGCCACGCCTGGTGCGCGACGCGGCCGACCGCGTGCAGGAAATGCATGACCGGCCGGCACAGGCACCGCAACGCAGGATTCCCCCGCGTGCGAACGCTGCGGCGCCGGCAGCCGATGCCAGCAGCCTGGACAATCTGCGCGGACAGGCCATTGCCTGCCGCCAGTGCCCGCTATGGGAGCAGGCCACGCAGACCGTGTTCGGGCAGGGGCCTGCCGATGCGCGGGTGATGGTGATCGGCGAGCAGCCCGGTGATACCGAGGATCTGCGCGGGCAGCCGTTCGCAGGACCTGCCGGCCAGGTGCTGGACCGCGCACTGGCGGAACTGGGAATCGATCGCGCCCAGCTGTACCTCACCAACGCGGTGAAGCACTTCCACCATGAGCGGCGCGGCAAGGTGCGGCTGCACAAGCGGCCGGAAAGCCGCCACATCCAGGCCTGCCGCCCCTGGCTGATGGGTGAGATCGCACGCGTGCGGCCCCAGGTGATCGTATGCCTCGGCGCGACAGCCGCAGCCTCGGTATTCGGTCGTGGTTTCGACCTCGCACGCGACCGCGGACGCTGGCACACCCTCGAGGACGGCACGCGCGGCTACGCCACGGTGCACCCGGCATGGGTGTTGCGGCAGACCGACGATGCGCGCCGCGAGGAAGCCTACCGGGTGTTCCGCGATGACCTGGCCCGTTTGCGGCAGAAAGGGGACGGAGGGGATTAAGTCGTAAGTGCATATACGACTTAATCCCCTCCGTCCCCTTTTTTTCAGGCGGCGTCGGGCTGGTTTTCCGGGCGTGCGCGGTCGAAGGCATCCACTGCCTGGCAGGCCGCTTCGATGCGGCGCAGGGTCGGGTACGGTGCCAGGTCCAGGCCGAAGCGGTGGGCGTTGTACAGCTGCGGCAGCAGGCAGATATCGGCCAGGCCGGGACGGTCACCATGGCAGAAGGCGCCGGTGTCACGGCTGTTGACCAGCAGGGCTTCCATCGCCGCGAAGCCCTCGGCGATCCAGTGCAGGGTCCACTGCGTGCGCGCATCGGCCGGCACCTGCAGATCGCGCTCCAGGTACTGCATCACCCGCAGGTTGTTGATCGGGTGGATGTCGCAGGCCACCAGCTGGGCCAGCGCCCGCACCCGCGCGCGGCCGGCGGCGTCGGCCGGCAGCAGCGGTACCTGCGGAAAGCGCTCGTCCAGGTATTCGAGGATCGCCAGCGACTGGGTCAGCACATGCCCCTCATGCAGCAGGGTCGGCACCTGCTGCTGCGGGTTGAGCGCCCGATAGGCATCCCGGTGCTGCTCGCCACCGTCGCGCACCAGATGCACCGGCCGGGCCTCCCAGGCCAGGCCCTTCAGCTCCAGACCGATGCGCACGCGGTAGGCGGCGCTGGATCGCCAGTAGGTGTACAGCACGATGCCGTCGTTGACCGGGATCTCCATGGCCGCCTCCATGCTCAGGGCCTGGCCGCCTGTTCGATGCGCTGCTCGATCGCACCGAAGATGCTGTTACCGGCGGCATCGAGCATCTCGATGCGGACCACGTCGCCGAACGACATGAACGGCGTGCTCGGCTTGCCGTCGCGCAGGGTTTCGACCACGCGCTGCTCGGCGAAGCACGACGCACCCTTGCTGGTGTCCTCGTTGGCGATGGTGCCCGAGCCGACGATGGTGCCGGCGACCAGCGGACGGGTCTTGGCCGCATGCGAAACCAGCTGGGCGAAATTGAACTGCATGTCCACGCCCGCTTCCGGCGCACCGAACCACTGGCCGTTGATGTGGGTCAGCAGCGGCAGGTGCACCTTGCTGTCCTGCCACGCGGCGCCCAGCTCGTCAGGGGTGACGAACACCGGCGACAGCGCCGAGCGCGGCTTGGACTGCAGGAAGCCGAAACCCTTGGCCAGCTCGCCCGGGATCAGGTTGCGCAGCGAGACATCGTTGACCAGGCCGACCAACTGGATATGACCGGCTGCCTGTTCCGGGGTCGCCGCCATCGGCACGTCGTCGGTGATCACCACGATCTCCGCTTCCAGGTCGATGCCGTAGTCCTCGCTGACCACCTTGACCGCATCGCGCGGGCCGTAGAAGCCGGCGCTGGTGGCCTGGTACATCAGCGGGTCGGTGTAGAAGCTGTCCGGCACCTCGGCGCCACGGGCACGGCGCACGCGCTCGACGTGCGGCAGGTAGGCGCTGCCATCGACGAACTCATAGGCGCGCGGCATCGGTGCGGCCAGTGCCTGCGGGTCGAGGTCGAACACGCCATCGGCATCGCCGGCATTGAGCGATTCGTACAGGGCGTTCAGGCGCGGTGCGATGTGGCTCCAGTCCTCCAGGGCCTGCTGCAGGGTGGCGGCAATGCCGGTGGCGCGCACGCCGTGGCGCAGGTCACGCGAGACGACGATCAGGGTGCCGTCGCGGCCGCCTTCCTTCAAAGAACCAAGCTTCATGGGTGGGTGTCCGGAGTCGTGGGCAAACAAGTTTCAAGTGTAATCAAATCTGCGGCGACGCCAAGCTGCAGCGCGGCATCGGCCCACCCTACCGTAGTGGGGGGTTCGGCAGGGCTTGCTGCCCTGCACCTGCTCAATGCAACAGCAACGGCAACGTCAAAAGCGGCTCTGGCTTTCTACTGGTTGGGCGGGGCGGTGTGGGTGGGCAGGACACGCCGTAAACCCGTCCATGGGGGCTCGATGGCGCCATCCATGGCGCCAACGGTCCTGCCCACCCACACCGCCCTACCCCCGACAGTTTCCCGATGACGGATCGAACATCCCCATCATTCATCGTCGAAATCCGTCAGATATCGAAATAAATCGAATGAGATTCGACAGATCGCGAAAAACTGTCGAAGGCGGGGTGGGTCCGGTTGAGGGGGTGTGAGCGGCATGGATGCCGCGACCAAGCCCCCATGGATGGGTTTACGGCGCCCCCCTCAACCGGACCCACCCCGCCAACCCTCAGGAAGCCAGCTTTTGACGTTGACGTGGCTCTGGCCTCCGCGGGTGCAGGGCTGCAAGCCCTGCAGAGACGCCCCTACCTGAACAGGCCTTTTTGCGCGAAGTCTCGAACATCGTTTAGACTTGCAGGGTCTGCAGCGGCCGTCCGTTTCCCTCCGGGATCGCCGGCGACCAGGGTCCGCCCTCTTCGCCCGCCCCCACTCCGACGCCGTTCGTCACGCATTCCAGCCTGCGCTTCGTGCCGGCTGCACCCAATTCTCGCAGCGCGGTTCACGGGAACGCTCCGAGTCAGCCGATCAGTTTGATCTGCCCCCGTCTGTCCGCTCGGACAGGCGTTTCTTGTACTTGGAGCAAACTCAATGTCTTTTGAATCGCTGGGCCTGGCGCCCTTCCTGCTGCGCGCGCTCGCCGAGCAGGGCTACGAAAACCCGACCCCGATCCAGCAGCAGGCGATCCCGCTGGCGCTGGCCGGTCGCGACCTGCTGGCCGGCGCACAGACCGGCACCGGCAAGACCGCCGCGTTCGGCCTGCCGCTGCTGCAGCACCTGGGCACCGCCTCGCAGGAGGTACGTGCCGGCCCGCGCAAGCCGCGCGCGCTGATCCTGGCCCCGACCCGCGAGCTGGCCACCCAGGTGCATGACAGCCTGCGTGGCTACAGCAAGTACCTGCGCATCCCCAGCGCCTGCATCTACGGCGGCGTCGGCATGGGCAACCAGCTGGACATCCTGCGCCGTGGCGTGGACCTGCTGGTGGCCTGTCCGGGCCGCCTGATCGACCACCTTGAGCGTCGCAGCGTCGACCTGTCCGGCATTGAAGTGCTGATCCTGGACGAAGCCGACCGCATGCTCGACATGGGCTTCCTGCCGTCGATCAAGCGCATCCTGGCCAAGCTGCCGAAGCAGAACCGCCAGACCCTGCTGTTCTCGGCCACCTTCGAGGACAACATCCGCCAGTTGGCGCTGGAGTTCATGCGCAACCCGGAACAGATCCAGGTGACGCCGAAGAACACCGTGGCCGAAACCATCACCCACCGCGTGCATCCGGTCGACGCCGGCCGCAAGCGCGACCTGCTGCTGCACCTGCTGGCGCAGGACAGCCGCGAGCAGACCCTGGTGTTCGCCCGCACCAAGCATGGCAGCGACAAGCTGGCCACCTTCCTGGAAAAGTCGGGCATCAAGACCGCGGCGATCCACGGCAACAAGAGCCAGGGCCAGCGCCTGCGTGCGCTGGGTGACTTCAAGGCCGGCCGCGTGACCGTGCTGGTGGCCACCGACATCGCCGCGCGCGGCATCGACATCAACGAGCTGCCGAAGGTGATCAACTTCGACCTGCCGATGGTGGCCGAGGACTACGTGCACCGCATCGGCCGCACCGGCCGCAACGGCGCGACCGGCCAGGCGATTTCGCTGGTGGCGCAGGATGAAGTGAAGCTGCTGCGCGCGATCGTGCGCCTGCTGGGCCGCGACATGGACATCCGCGATGTGCCGGGCTTCGAGCTGCAGACGCCGATCCGCTGGGGCAACAGTGCGCCGGGCAAGGCGGAGCACGATACCGGTGAGCGCGCGCCGCGCAAGAGCCACGCACGCCGTCCGCACGGCGATGCGCCGCGCCATGCGCATGCCGGCCCGAAGAAGGCCGGTGGTGGCCGTCGCGAGGGCGGCGGCAACGGCCAGCAGCGTGCGGGCGCGGGTCAGGGCCAGCGCCGTGGCGGTGGCGGCAATGGTGGCGGCCGTGGCCGCGGCCAGGGTGGCAACGGCGGCGGTCGCGCCGGCTGATCCCAGCTGACATGGATGGCGCTTCCCGCTGCGCGGGGGGCTATCGAGGAACGGCGCTGACGCGCCGTCCTTTTTTGTTGCTGGCTACCGGGTGACAAAGCACGCGGTAGCAGTACCGAGGGCGGATGGACATGGGGGCAGCGCAGAACACGCTGTAAATACGTCCATGTAAGCTCGATGGCGCCATCCATGGCGCCATCGGTTCTGCGCTGTCCCCATGCCCATCCGCTTCAAGCATTGCCTGCGCCTTCTTCTCCCGCCGGGTAGCCGGGAGAAGAAAGATCCAATTCAAATTCAAATTCAAATTCAAATTCAAATTCAAAGGCAAAAGCCGAAGTCGCAATTCCTGGCTTTGCTTTTGCTTTTGCCCTCGCTCCCGCCTTGGGGTCTGACGCGTCCGCGCCCGCTGGAAACTGTCTTGGGGAGGCCGGGCGGGCTGCGCAGGACCGTTGGCGCCAAGGATGGCGCCATCGAGCCCCCAAGGACGGGTTTACGGCGTGTCCTGCGCAGCCCGCCCGGCCTCCCCCACACGCATCAATCAAGGCGCGCAAACCCTCAACCCCGCGCTTTACTCGGATTCACCAGATTCCCGAAGAAGATCGCGTTGATCAGCAGGCGGTCCGTGCCATGCCAGTACTTGCGATGCGCCGGATCATCGGCGAACAGCACCACGTTACCCTGCCCCTGCGCCGACACCAGCAGCCACGCGCTGCCCGCCACCCGCGTGCGGTTGCGCTCGGACAAGTAACCGTTCACCCGCGGCGGCGCGTCGATGCGTACCACCGTCGAGAACGGGTTCGCACTCGGCTGCAGCGTCACCGTGTTTTCCTTGTTGATCGCCAGTTGCCGGCGCGGCACGCCGAACGCCAACGGATGGCTGGTATCCACGTCGGCACTGAGGATGTTGCCGCTGACCCGCTCGATCGCGGCGATGTCGCGCTGGTCGCCGAACGCACGGCGGCTCTCGTCGGCGGTCTCTTCTTCCTTGCCGAGCTTCTCGCCGTCGGCCAGCTTCTGTTCGATCGCCCACTTCGAGGCGCTGCCGTAGGTCACCAGTGAACCTCCGGCCTGCACCCAGCGCTTCAGTGCGGCCACCGCCGTGGCATCGATGCCGGTGTAGGTGCCGCCGGACAGCACGATCGTGGTGTAGCGGTCCAGCGGCACCTTGCCCAGCTGCTGCGGGTCCAGCTTGCTGGCAGGCAGGTGCAGCTGCTGGTCGAGCAGGAACCACGCCGAACCGATCTCGGTGGCGGCCACGCCCTCGCCCATCACCAGCGCAACCGTGGGTTTGCGCAGCGCCTTGACGCCGTCACTGCCGAGGTCGATGCCTTCGCGGCTGCGGCCGCTGGGCAGTGCGTGCACCTGCACACCCGCCTCGCGCGCGGCCGACGTCACGGCCTCAAGCAGCGCTGCGCCCTGCAGCGATTGCCCGGCCACCGGAATCACCAGGCTGCCGGCGGCGAAGCTGACCTCGCCCTGCGCGGTCGCGGTGGTGAACGGCTGGAACGCCGCACGTGCGCTCACGCCCTTGCCCTGCAGTGCAGCCAGCGCGCGCCCGGCGTTGTAGTCGCGCCAGTCGATCGCGTAGGCGAACCCGGCCTGGCTGCCCAGCACCGCGCCCTGCGCCGCCGGCAGTGCGGTCACGCGTGCACCGCCTTCGATACGGCTGCGGCTACCGGCGAAGGCCACGCCGTAGGCCGGTGCGATTGCATAGCTGGTGCTGCCGTAGAACACATCACCCTTGATCGGCGGCGTCTCGGCAAAGATCGAATGCACCAGGCGGAACTGCGCCTGTTGGACCGGCACAACGTAGGCGCTGCCGGCATCGAAGCGCTGCCCATCCACAGTGACTGCACGATCCAGCGCGCGCACGTCGATGCGATGCAGCAGCAACAGTTCCAGCAGGCGGCGGGTCAGTGCCGGATCATGCGCATCACCGAACACGAAGCTCTTCACCGGCTGCTGTGCGGCCTGCTTCAGCGCGCTCTGGAAGAACTGCTTCTGCAGGTCGAACAGGCCGCTGCGCTCGGTCACTGCGCCACGCACCGTGCCCAGCCCGGTGGCGACCTGGTTGCGGATGGTGAACGGGAACGTCAGCAGGCCATTCACCGATTCCTGCACGCGGCCGCGCGAGCTGGCCTGTTCGACGGTCACGCCGACGGCACCATGGAAGTCCGGGTAGGTCGAGCCGTATACCGGCGAGAAGTTGTCGAAGTTCTCGCCGGTGTAGTACAGCGAGCCCAGCGCATCCAGCGCCTGCGCGTGGTACCTGGCCAGGGTCTTGTTGAATTCGTACGACGCCGCGGGAATCAGCGGACTGTGCATGCTCTTCGGCGAGGGCTCGAAGTAGTAGGTGCTGTCCTTGCCCATTTCGTGGAAGTCGATCTGCACGTTCGGGTGCCACTGGTGGAACACCTCCACCTTCGGCCGCGAGTCCTGCTGGGTCAGCGCCAGCCAGTCGCGGTTGAGATCGGTGAAGTAGTGGTTGGTGCGGCCCTGCGGGAACGGCTCAACGTGTTCCTTGTCGGCCGGGTCGGCCGAGGCCGGATCGGAGGCCCACGCGTTGTGCCAGTTGGCGGCACGATCGCGACCGTCCGGATTCTGCGCCGGGTCGAACAGCACCACCGCCTGCTGCAGCCACTGCTGGGTTTCGGCGCTGCGGTTGGCCACCAGGTAGTAAGCCGTCAGCATCGCTGCCTCGGCACTGGAGGTCTCGTTGCCATGCACGCTGTATCCCAGCCACACCACCACCGGGCTGTCGCCCGCCGCACTGCGCGGCTGCGCCGGATCGGCCAGGGTCGCGTGCTGCTGGCGGATCTGTTCCAACCGCGCGTGGTTGCCTGCGGCAGTGACAGTGGCGATCAACAGCGGGCGGCCCTCATAGCTGCGGCCGATCTCGCGCACGCTGATCCTGTCCGAGCGCCGGGCCAGTTCCTGGAAGTACGCCACCAGCTGGTCGTGCCGGGTGTAACGGCTGCCGATCGGATAGCCGAGGAACTGCTCCGGCGTGGGCACGGCGGTATCGAACGCCGCTGCATCGGCAGCCTGCGGAAAGAAGTAGGTGCTCTGTGCCTGTACCGGCTGCGGCTGGAACAGTGCGGTGGCGGCGGCAAGCAGCAACGGAAGAACGGCACGACGATGCAAGGACACAGTGACTCCCCTGGAACACAACGGCAGGCGGTCGCGCGACCGGTCCCCTGGGGAGACCGGTCGCAGCGGGTGGATCAGAAGCGGTAGTCGAAGCCCAGCGTGAAGTAGCGGCCGCGCAGGTCGTACTGGCTGAAGTCGTACGGCGCGCGGATGCCCGGGAACGAGGCATCGTACGGCGGCGTCTTGTCGGCCAGGTTCTGCACCTTGGCGTACACCGTCAGCTTGTCGATGCCGGTGTAGGCCAGGTACAGGTCGTACTGGCTGTAGCTGCCGACGCGCTGCTGCACGGCCTTGGCGGCGGTGCTGGCCTCCTGGCGGTAGCTGCTGGTGTAGTACCAGGTCACCGCGGCGTTGAAGTCGCCGTATTTCCAGTCCAGGGTGGTGGTGGCCTTGTCCTTGGGCAGGGTCGCGCCGAGGTTGCTGCCGGCGTAGTCGACCAGCGGGCCGCCGACCACGGTCGGGCGACGGTAGTCGCGCACGTGGGTGTAGGCGGAGGACACGGTGAAGTCGCCGAGCGCAGCGGTCGGGATGCGCTGGCGCAGCTCGACGTCGATGCCTGATGTCTTCAGCTCGCTCAGGTTCTGGTAGCGGTTGTAGACGGCCTGCAGCTTGCCGCGCTCGTCGCGCTGCACGGCGCCGGCCACGTTGTCGTTGACCAGGGTCTGGGTGTTGTTGGTGCCGACCAGGTTGTCCAGCTGGATGCGGTAGTAGTCCACGCTCAGGTTGGTGTTGGCCCATGGCGACAGCACCACACCGAAGTTCACGCTCTTGGTGCGCTCGGGCTTCAGTGCGTTGTTGCCAACGGTGAAGAAGGTCGGGTTCTGGCGCGAGCCCGGCACGTCCGGATCACGCGGGTCGGCCACGCTGCCGTAGGCGATGCTGGTGCTGTTGGAGTTCTCCGACAGCGACGGTGCACGGAAGCCCTTCGACGCCGAGGCACGCACCAGCAGGAAATCGAGCGGCTGCCAGCGCAGGCCGATCTTCGGCGAGAACGCATCGCCGAAATCATCGTAGTGATCGGCACGCGCGGCGGCGGACAGTTCCAGGGTCGAGGCCAGCGGCACGTTCACTTCGGCGTAGGCGGCACTGACCTGGCGCTGGCCATGTACTTCGGCGATGGCCGGGCGCACCTGCAGGCCGGCGTCGATCTGCCACGGGTTGTTGGAATCGAGCTTCTCGCGGCGCCACTCGGCACCGGCGGCGAAGCCGATCTCGCCAGCCCAGGTGTGGCCCAGGCTGCCGGAAATCTTGGCGTCGACGCCCTGCAGCTTGGACTCGGCCGGACGCAGCGTGGCGATGTTGATCGAATCACGTACCGACTGCGGCGTGGCCGCCGGATTCAGCAGGTTGTAGCTGCCGGTGGCCAGCGCATCGGCCAGCGCCCAGCGATTGGCGAAGCCACCGGACACGCTCTCACGCTCGCTGCTGCGTGCGCCGAATGCAGCCACTTCCCAGTCCCAGTTCGCAGTGGTGCCACGCAAGCCGAACACGCCGCGATAGGCGGTGGAACGGTTGGTCTTGATCGTGCCGCCGAGGTCGAAGAAGGTGTATTCGATCGGGATCGCACGGCCGTACGGGTTGTACGGATTGTTGGCCGGCAGCAGCGACGACACCGGTTCGGCCAGGCCACTGTTGGCGTTCAATGCGAAGCGGCCGCTCTCCAGGGTGAAGAACGGGCTGCTGCCGAACCACGCGGCACTCTTGATCTGGCTGTACAGCACTTCGCCGAAGGCTTCGACGTTGTCGTTCAGGCGGAAGGTACCGTTGGCATAGGCCTGGTAGCGCTTGGTCGAGGGGATCAGCGTGGTGAACGGGGCCTGGTTGAAGCCGCAGGTGTCGCCGGCCAGGCCGTCGATCGGCGCGCTGGCGACGCGGGTGGTACCGACCGGGCAGTTGCCGTTGGCGTCGAGCATCGGCACCGACACGCCGTTGACCAGGTAGCGCGCGCCCTTGGCCGACCAGCCGTTCCAGCGGCCACCGGGCTTGTCGGTGTAGATGCCGCTCCTGGTCAGGTTGCGTTCGTCCTGGTCCAGACGTTCGCGGTTGTAACCCTGCAGGCTGAAGAGGATGTTGTAGCCATCGGTGTCGAGATCACCAAGGCCGCCGACGAACTTCAGGTTCTGCTCGCGCAGGCCGCCCTGGTCGGCACCGCCGAAGCTGCCGCCGATCTCGGCGCCTTCGAAGTTCTGCCGGGTGATGATGTTGACCACGCCGGCCACGGCGTCGGAGCCGTACACCGCCGAGGCGCCGTCCTTGAGCACTTCGATGCGCTCGACCGCGACCAGCGGCAGCGCGTTGAGATCAACGAACGTATCGGACAGGCCACCGGCCGGGAAGCCGTAGTTGGCCAGGCGGCGGCCGTTGAGCAGCACCAGCGTGTTCTTCTGCGACAGGCCGCGCAGGCCGATGCCGGCCGAGCCGGAGGCCCAGCCGTTGTTGGTGGTTTCGTTGCTGGCGTTGCCGGTGTTGGCCGAGATCGAACGCAGCACATCTGCCACGGTGGCCTTGCCGGTCTGTTCCAGCTGCTGGCGGCCGATCACCTGCACCGGGTTGGAGGCCTCGGTATCGGTGCGCTTGATGTTGGAACCGGTGACACGCACGGCGGCCAGGGTGCTGGCTTCGCCACTGGCGTCGGCGGAGGTTTCGGCGGCGGCAGACAAAGGCGCGGCCAGAGCGACGGCCAGGGCCGCCACGAGCAGGGTGTGCTTGGGCATGACGATGTGGGGGAGGTGGTAAGGGCGATGAAGTTCCGCAGTAGTCCATGCCTGGCCCGGGTCCGGCCAATAACATCTCTTCATACGGATATAAGAGAAACTATCATCTCTTCATCCGGATGGAAAGAGTTACTTCACGAGAGCCCGGCATCCGCTCAGGATGGCCGGCCACCTGCGGCGTACAATTGCGCCATGGAAATCTTCAAAGTCTTCATGCTCGAGGCGGCGCACCGCCTCCCCAACGTACCGCCGGGGCACAAGTGCGCGCGCCTGCACGGCCACTCGTTCCGGGTGGAACTGAAGGTCGAGGGCGAGCCGGGTGCGCAGACCGGCTGGATCATGGATTTCGGTGACGTGAAGGCGGCCTTCCAGCCGATCTACGATCGCCTGGACCATCACTACCTCAACGACATCCCCGGCCTGGAGAACCCGACCAGCGAGAACCTGGCGGTGTGGATCTGGAACGAGCTCAAGCCCGGCCTGCCGGCGCTGAGCGAGATCACCGTGCACGAAACCTGCACGTCGGGGTGCCGTTACCGCGGCCCCACTGCCTGATCAACCCATTGATCTGAAAGGTGTTTCAAAGGCGCCCTGGGCGCCTTTGTTATTTTTGTTGCATTGCCGCATCAAGGGCGTATGCTGCAATGCATCAAGCCACTCCCTGACGCCCCCATGGCCGCCGCCTTCAGCGATCGCTTCAGTGATGCCACCCGCCAGCTCGCCGCCGCGGCAACGCGTGCGAACCGGTTGGCGTTGGAGAACGCGGAAAGCATGTTCGGCGTGCAGCTGAAGGTGATGGAGCGCAACCTGACTGCGACCGGCGGCTGGCTGGGTGAACTGGCCCGCGGCGAGGATGCGGCCGGGACGCTCTCCAAGGGCGCGCAGCTGTGGCAGGACAACCTGCAGCGGCTGGGCCAGGCCCAGCAGGACGTGGTCGGTCTCGGCCTGCAGGCCAGCAAGGCTTGGTCCGAGCTGGTGCAGGGCTACAACGAATCAACGGCGGACGCGAACAACCACTGACGCGACGCAACACTCATTGCGTGGGTCCCTCCCCCCACGCAATCCGGACCCGGCAGATCCCTCCCTCTGCCGGGTCTTTTTTTGCTTGTCGTTTCGATACCGAAGCGCGTCTTCGTGCGACGTCTCTGCAGGCTGAAGGGCCCCGCCGGGGCGGGCAGGGGTCTGGGCAAATGTCCCCCGGCGCCGGCCGTTGGCCGTCACCTCCTCCTTTACTTTGCCCAGACCCCTGCCCGCCCCAACGAGGCTCGGCGTGCGGTGAGGAGAGCGCAGCACGCGCGGCCGCCTTTCAAGGAAGCGCCGACAAACTCCGAACGCAGGGCGGAGGCCCTTGCGTACGAAGTAAAGGAGGAGGTGACGGCCAACGGCCGGCGCCGGGGGACATTCGTACGCAAGGGCCTCCGTCCTGCGCCGCGCAGAATGCATCCGCCACACGCATGTCTTCGTCCTGATCCGCCGCGAACCGATGGGCCCTGCCCGCCCCGACGAGGCTCGGCTTCCGGCGAGGAGATCACAGCGCTCGCGGCCGCCTTTCAAGGAGGCGCCGGCGAACTCCGAACGCCGGGCGGATGCCCTTGCGTACGAAGTAAAGGGGGAGGTGACGGCCAACGGCCGGCGCCGGAGGACATTCGTACGCAAGGGCATCCGCCCTGCGCCGCGCAGATTGAACCCGCCGCACGCGATGCAGGAACGGCTCAGCGCCCGCGACCACCGTGCCAGTGCTGGTGCCACGCCTGGAACATCAACACGTTCCACAGGTGCGTGTGCCACTTGCGCTCGCCCCGCAGGAACGCCTCCCAGACACCACGCACGCGCGCCACATCGAAGCAGCCCTGATTGCGCAGCAGCTGCGGATCCAGCAGCGCCTCCGCCCAGTCGCGCAACGGACCGGCCAGCCAGCGCGCCATCGGCGGGCCGAAGCCGCGCTTGGGGCGATACACCAGCGGATCCGGCAGGTAGCGCGCCAGCAGGTGCTTGAGGATCAGCTTGTGCTCGCCATCGTGGTACTTCAGGTGCTGCGGCAGCCGCCAGGCCAGGCGCACCACCTCCATGTCCAGCAGCGGCGCACGGGTTTCAACGCCCGCCGCCATGCCCGCACGATCAACCTTGGCCAGGATGCCCTCGGCCAGGTCCATGCGGAAATCCAGCAGCTGGATGCGCGCCTCGGCCGGCAGCGCCGTGTCCTGCTGCTGGAAGATCGTCACCGGCTCACGCGCGCCCAGCACCACCTGCGCCGGCTGCCGCCAGCGGGTCACGCGCTGCAGGTAGTGACCTTCCACATCATTGGCAGCCACCTCGGCCACCAGGGCGCGCCAACCACCGAGGCGGCCGCGCTCGACGTTCATGCGGTTGCCGCTGCGCCGCGCCAGGTCGCGTACCCAGTCCGGCAGGCCACCACACAGGCGCGCATTGCGCAGCGCGCGGCCATAGCTGGGGTGGCCGAAGAACAGTTCATCGCCACCGTCACCGGTCAGTGCCACCGGCTTGCGCGCCCCCAGCAGTTCACTGGCCAGCAGCGTCGGCAGCTGCGAGGCGTCGGCGAAGGGCTCGCACCAGACCTGCGGCAGGCGCTGCAGCAGGTCCAGGCCCTGGCGCGCGTCCATGCGATGCAGGTGGTGTTGCACGCCCAGATGGCGCGCGACCTGCGACGCCCAGTCGCTCTCGTCATGCCCCGGATCGTCGAAGCCGACCGTCCACGCTTCGATCGGCAGGGTCGATTGTGCCTGCATCATCGCCGTCACCAGCGAGGAGTCGGTACCGCCGGACAGGAACGCGCCGCACGCCAGGGGCGAGTGCATGCGTGAGGCGATGGCCTTCTGCAGTACCGCTTCAAGCTGGTCGGTGGCCTGTTCCAGGCTCGGCGCCGGCTGCAGCGGCTCCTGCAGTGCACTCTGCATCGCGTCGCGTGCGCACCAGTAACGCGCGCCGCCCTGCGCGGCCTGGCTGGAGCAACCCGCGGCATGGTCGCTGAGATCGATACGCAGCATCGCGCCCGCCACCAGTTTGTGGATGCCACGGTAGATGGTGTGCGGCGCCGGCACATAGTCGTGGCGCAGCAGCAGGCTCAGGGCATCCTGGTCGATGCTCGGCGCGAAGCCGGCGAATGCCTGCAGCGCCTTCAACTCCGAGGCGAACAGGAACTGGCCCTGGTACCAGCCGTAATACAGCGGCCGCTCGCCCACCGGATCACGGGCCAGCCACAGCACGCGCGACTCCCGGTCCCAGACGCTGAAACCGAAGGCGCCTTCGATGCGCGACAGCGCCCGCTGCACGCCCCATTCGACGATCGCCTGCAGCAGCAGCCGCGCATCGCTGCAACTGCGGGGCAGATCGCGCAGCTGCGCCTGCAGGTCGCCGCGGTTGTACAGGCGGCCGTCCAGGCACAGCACGTAGCGACCGCAGTCCGAGCTCAGCGGCTGCAACGGCGTATCGGTCGGCGCCCGGCAATGGCCCAGCGCGAGGCCGGCCTCGGCGTCGGTCCAGTAGCCGATGCGGCCACGCCCACGCTGCTGCAGCGCGCGCAGCATCGGGGCCAGCTGCTGCAGCAGCTGCTCATCCTCGGCGGGCGGCAGCCAGGCCCCGACCACGCCGCTCATCGGAAGCCTCCGCACTGGCAGCGGCGGGACAGGTTCGGCAGGCAGGGGGCGGCGGGCGACATGGGGACGGCACGCGGAGCGGAGGAGACTCCATGCTCGGCGCGGGGGCGCGCGGCGTCAGTCGCTTTGCTGTCAGCGATCGTCACCAGCCGTATCACGAAGGTAACGTTTTGTAACAGCAACAGGCTATGCTGGCCGCCAAGTTGTTGCCGGGACTGAGACCAGGCCCGCGCGCCAGCAACCCCGGCTGAATGGCGCCCGCCCCCGGGACCCGGGCGGCCCGAAGGCTGGGATAGCATCGCCGCGCTCGTGCCGTGGCGGTACGTTTGCGCCCACGGAGGCCTTGGAAATGCTGGATATCGTACTGGTCGAAGACGATGCCCGCCTGGGAACGATGGTCAGCGACTACCTGCAACGGCATGGCTACCAGGTGGCCCACGAGCGCAGCGGCGAGCGCGCCGTGGCCCGGATCCTGGCGGAGAAGCCGGCCCTGGTGCTGCTCGATGTGGGCCTGCCCGACCAGGATGGTTTCGAAGTGTGTCGGCAGATCCGGCCCCACTATGACGGCATCATCTGCGTGCTGACCGCCCGTACCGACAACATCGACCAGGTGCTGGGCCTGGAACTGGGGGCCGACGATTACATCGGCAAACCCATCGAACCGCGGGTGCTGCTGGCCCGCCTGCGCGCCCACCTGCGCCGCCACCGCCGGGTCGAACCGCGTGACGGCAGCCTGCGCTTCGGCGAGCTGAGCATCGACCCGTCCACCCGCAACGTGCACCTGCAGGGCAGCCTGCTGGAGCTGACCACCGCCGAGTTCGACCTGCTGTTCCTGCTGGCCAGCAATGCCGGCCAGATCCTGGACCGCGACGCGCTGCTGCGCGGCCTGCGTGGTATCGCCTTCGATGGCCTGGACCGCTCAATCGATGCCCGCATCTCGCGCCTGCGCCGCAAGCTGGGCGACAACCCGGAGCAGCCGGAACGGATCAAGACCGTCCGTGGCCGCGGCTACCTGTTCAGCCGCTCCGCATGGGGATGAAACGCACACCGTCGGCGATGCGCGGCCACGCCTTCCACTTCCTGCGCTACGGCATCGGTTTCCTGGTCGCCCACCTGTTGTTGATCGTGCTGGGCCTGTGGGCCTGGGACGCCCTGCTGGAAGACCGCACCGAAGCCGGCCTGCAGGCCGAGATGCGCGGCACGCACGCGCTGCTGCAGCATCGCTTCGCCGAAACCCCGCGCGAGCAGTGGCCGGCACTGGCGCGCGAACTCGACGCCGATTTCGCCTACGCGCTGCGCATGGTGCCGCTGGCCGAGGCGGTGAAGGCCCTGCCGGCCAGCCAGCGCCCGCCGTTCAACAACGGCCGCGTACAGATCGACCTGGAGCACATGCGCAGCCTGCAGCGGATCGGCGACAGCGACTACGCCGTGATGCTGGGCCCGTTGGACGAGGCGCTGCCGGACGAAGGCTGGCAGGACAGCGAAGTATCCGGTGTGGCGATCCTGCTGCTGATCCTGATGGTGGCGGTGGCACTGCCGATGTACGTGATGGTGTACCGGCTGTGGCGCGACGTCTCGCAGTTGGCCCAGGCGGCCCGCCGCATGCGCGACGGCCAGCTGGACACGCGTGCGCCGCGCGCCGGCACCGCGCTGGTGCGGCCGTTGGCCAACGCCTTCAACCACATGGCCGAGCAGCTGCAGCAGCTGCTGGAAAGCCAGCGCGTGCTGGCCCAGGCGGTCGCGCACGAGGTGCGCACGCCGTTGGCACGGATGCGTTTCGGCCTGGCCGACCTGGAAGACACCGCGCTCGACGATGTGCAGCGCGATGCGCTGGGCGGGCTGCGCACCGACGTCGATCGGCTGCAGCACCTCACCGATGCCGGCGTCGAATACGCCGCACTGGGCCGCTGCCATCAGCTGACCCGCCAGCGCCTGCAGCTGGCGGCGCTGGTGCGCGGCGTGGTGGCCCAGTTCGCACCGTTGCCGATGCCGGTGCAGCAGGCGTTGTCGCCGGTGGGCCTGGTCAACGTCAACCGGCACATGCTGGAACTGGCGCTGCGCAACCTGCTCGGCAATGCGCTGCGTTACGCGCGTCGGCAGATCCGCATCGCCAGCACGGTCAATGACGGCTGGCTGTGCCTGCAGGTGGAGGACGACGGCCCCGGCATCGCACCGGAACTGCGCGGCCAGGTGCTGCAACCCTATGTGCGGCTGGACCCGGGCAGCCCCGGCTTCGGCCTCGGGCTGGCGCTGGTGCAGGTGGTGGCCGACAAGCATGGCGGCCAGGTCGAGGTGACCGATTCGGCGCTGGGCGGCGCCTGCATCCGCCTGCACCTTCCGCTGGAAAACGGCGGTGTCGTGGAGGCCGAGGCAGCCTGCTAGACCGCCGTTTCCGCGCGCGGCAAGGCAAACACGAACAGCGCGCCCCGTTCGCTGTCGCGCAGTTCGATGCGGCGGCCATGCAACTGCACGATGCGCTGCACGATCAACAGGCCCAATCCGCCGTTGTCGCCACGCCGCGCGCCGAGCGCGGCCGGTGCCTGGAACAGCTGGGTACGCAGCGCCGGGGCTACCCCGGGGCCATCATCGGCGACGCAGACCTCCACGCTGTCGGCGGTCGCGCGCAGGCGCACCTCGATCTGGCCACCCTCGGGTGCATGGCGCAGCGCGTTGTCGAGCAGGTTGGTCAGCACCCGCTCGACCAGGCCCAGGTCCGCACGGACCAGCGGCAGGCCGGGCGGAAACGCCGCGTGCAGCTGCTGGCCACGCGCCTGTGCCGCCAGTTCGAACTTCTGCAGCACGTCCTGCAGCAGCTCCGGCAGCGCGAACACTTCCCACTCCAGCCGCACTTCGCCGTGCTCCAGCCGCGCCAGTTCGAACAGCGCGCGCGCCAGCCGGCCGACCTTGGCGCTCTGTGCCAGCGCAATGCCGAGATAGCGGCGGCGCTCGTCCGGTGACAGCGTGGCGTCCTTCAACGCCAGCGTTTCCAGGTAGCCGTGCAGCGACGACAACGGCGTGCGCAGGTCGTGCGAGATGTTGGCGACCAGTTCACGGCGCTGCAGATCCTGCTGGCGCAGCTGCTGCCACTGCTCGCCCAGCCGCTGCGCCATCTGCGCGTGCGCATGTTCCAGGATCACCAGTTCGTCGCGCTCACCAGCGCGCAGCGGCTCCGGCGGCGGCAGCGGCGTCGGCGCATCGATATCAAAGGCCTGGATCCGCCGGGTCAGCCGCCGCAACGGACGCGTCACCCAGTAGAACGCGACCAGCCCGGCCAACAGGCCGAGGCTGCCGACCAGCACCACCGACCACAGCGTGGTGTTCCACTGGCTGCCGGCGGCAAGATCGTCGGCGAGCATCTGCCGGTGCTCGCCGACCAGCACCACGTACACATAGCCGGCCGGCCGGCCCTGCACGATCAATGGTGCAGCGCTGAACACCTTGCGGCCATCGGCGCTGCGCGGGTCATCGCCGAGGATCGGCAACGGTGCACCGGCCAGCAGGCGACGCAACGGCGCCACATCCACCCGGTTGCGCACCAGATGTCCACTGGGTGCATCGTGACCGAGGATGCGGCCCTGGTCGTCCAGCAGGTAGACCTCGACGCTGGGGTTGACCGCCATCAGCTGGCCGAACAGCGCGCGCACCGCCGCATCGCGCATGCCGCTGGTGTCCATCAGCTCGCTGCGCTGGGCGATGTGTTCGGCCAGGCCCAGCGACAGCCGCTGCACGACTTCCTGCTCGTGGCGGGTGTTGGCACGCATCTGCAGTGCCAACAGCGCCATGCAGCACATCAGCATCAGCGCGGCGGTCACCACCGCCAGCTTCTGCCACAGGTTCGGCTTGATCATGCCGCCGCCCCGGCCGGGTCGACCAGCTTGTAACCGCGGCCCCACACCGTCAGCAACCGCCGTGGGTTGGCCGGGTCGGGTTCGATCTTGCTGCGCAGGCGGTTGATGTGGGTGTTGACCGTGTGCTCATAGCCATCGTGCTGGTAGCCCCAGACCTGGTTGAGCAGTTCCATGCGTGCGAACACCTGGTCCGGATGACGGGCGAAGAACAGCAGCAGGTCGAACTCGCGCGGGGTCAGTTCCAGCGTGTTGCCATCCACCGAAGCGGTGCGCGCGACCGGATCGAGCTGCAGCCCACCCAGCTCGATCGCGCCGGCATCGATGCGCGCGCTCTGCGCCATCGCCTCGGCGCGGCGCAGCAGCGCACGTACCCGTGCCACCAGTTCCGGCATCGAAAAGGGTTTTGCCAGGTAATCGTCCGCGCCCAGTTCCAGGCCGACGATGCGCTGCGTTTCACTGCCGCGCGCGCTGATGATGATGATCGGGACATACCGCGCCATCGCGCGCGCGCGCTGGCACACCTGCAGCCCGTCCACGCCGGGCAGCATCACGTCCAGCACCAGCGCATCCCACGGGCCGTCCTGCTCGAGCAGGCGCAGGCCGGCATCGCCGCTGGCGGCATGGGCGACGTCGTAGCCCTCATCACCCAGGTGCATGCGCAGCAGGTCGGCGATGTGGGCATCGTCTTCAACGATCAGCACGCGTTTGGTCGACATCGGCAGCTCGGGGCCAGTGGGGAGGCTGGCTGCATTGTGGCGCGGGACGGCCGCCGATACCTCACGAAAAATTGAATCCTGCGTGAGGATTCGTTGACCCGGGCGGGCGCAGCATGGCCCCGTCGCCCCTTCCCGGAGTCCGCCATGTCCCTCTCCCGCCGCCATCTGCTGGGCCTGGGCGGTGTCGCCACCGCCGCCGGCCTGTTCGGCCTGGGGGCCTGCAGCCGCGCCGCCCCGGCCGCCGCCGAAGCGCGCCCGTCGCGACAGTTCGAGGTCATGCACAGCGATGCCGAGTGGCGCCAGCGACTGACGCCGGCGCAGTACGCGGTGCTGCGCCAGCAGGCCACCGAGCGCCCCTGGAGCAGCCCGCTCAACAAGGAACACCGGCAGGGCACCTTCGCCTGCGCCGGGTGCGCACTGCCGCTGTTCTCCTCGTCCACCAAGTTCGAGAGCGGTACCGGCTGGCCCAGCTTCTGGGCGCCGCTGCACAACGCCATCGGCGAAGACCGCGACGTCACCTTCGGGATGCTGCGGGTGGAGGTGCATTGCCGCCGCTGCGGCGGCCATCTCGGCCATGTGTTCAACGATGGGCCACGCCCCACCGGGCTGCGCTACTGCATGAACGGTGCGGCGATGGTGTTCGCTCCCGGCGCCACGGATGGCACTGCCGACGGCTGGCGGGTGCCGGTCGGTTCTTCCCCTGCTTCCGGAGCCTGACGATGCTGCTGTTGCTGCTTGCCTATCTGGGGGGCGCGCTGACCCTGCTCAGTCCCTGCATCCTGCCGGTGCTGCCGTTCGTGTTCGCGCGTGCCGATCGCCCGTTCCTGCGCAGCACGCTGCCGCTGCTGCTGGGCATGGCGCTCACCTTCACCGTGGTCGCCAGCCTGGCCGCGGTGGGCAGCCAATGGGTGGCACAGGCCAACCAGGTCGGACGCTGGGTCGCCCTGCTGCTGATGGCGTTGTTCGCGGTCGCCCTGCTCTGGCCACGACTGGCCGACCACCTGCTGGCGCCGTTCCAGCGCGTGGGTGCCCGCCTGAGTGCGCGCGCCGATGCGGCGGATGCCGCGGGGCACGGCGGCGCGTGGACCTCGCTGCTGATCGGCATCGCCACTGGCCTGCTGTGGGCACCGTGTGCCGGGCCGATCCTCGGTCTGGTGCTGACCGGCGCCGCCCTGCATGGCGCCAGCGTCGGTACCACTGCGCTGCTGCTGGCCTACGCACTGGGTGCGATCACCGCATTGGCGCTGGCGGTGTGGATCGGCGGCCGGGTGTTCCGCGCGATGCAGGCGCGGCTCGGCCTCGGCGATGTACTTCGCAAGGTGCTGGGTGTGGCCGCGCTGCTGGCCGTCGTGGCGATCGGCCTCGGCTGGGATACCGGCCTGCTGACCCGCTTGTCCACGGTCAGCACCGCGCGTATCGAGCAACGCCTGCTGGATGCAGTGCCCGGCGCGCAGCCGGCGGCACCGCCGATGATGATGATGGCCGGCGCCAATGCCGGTGCCGATGCAGCGCTGCCGGTGGAAGGCACGCTGCCCGCGCTGGACGGTGCCACTGGCTGGCTCAACAGCCCGCCCCTGAGTGCACAGCAGCTGCGCGGCAAGGTGGTTCTGGTCGATTTCTGGACCTATTCCTGCATCAACTGCCTGCGCGCGATGCCGTTCGTGCACGAATGGGAGCGACGCTACCGCGACCACGGCCTGGTGGTGGTCGGCGTGCACACGCCGGAGTTCGCCTTCGAGCGTGATCCACGCAACGTGATGAAAGCGGTGCAGCAGCTGAAGGTCGAGTACCCGGTGGCGCTCGACAACCAGTACACGATCTGGCGCGCCTTCAACAACCGCTACTGGCCGGCGCAGTACTTCGTCGACGCGCAGGGCAACATCCGCGGCCACCAGTTCGGCGAGGGCAACTATGCGCGCTCGGAACAGATGATCCGTCGCCTGCTGACCGAAGCCGGGCAGACCAATCTGCCGCCGCCGGCCGATCCCGCTGCCGCCGGCCTGAAGGGCGTGGCCGTGCAGGCCGACATGGGCAACCTGCGTTCGCCGGAAACCTACCTGGGCCACGCCCGCGCCGAGCAGTTCGCCTCGCCCGGCGGGCAGCGCAGCGACGCCGCGTTCGACTACACGCTGCCGGCCACCCTGGCGTTGAACCAGTGGGGGCTGTCCGGGCGCTGGACCGTCACCGATGAGGCCGCACAGCTGCAGCAGGCCGGCGGCCGCATCGCCTTCCAGTTCCATGCGCGCGACCTGCACCTGGTGCTGGCACCGAGCGAGGACGGCAGGCCGGTGCGCTTCCGCGTCTGGCTGGACGGCAAAGCGCTGCCCGCCACCGATGCCGGCAGTGATGTTGGTGCCGATGGCAGTGGCGTCGTCGACGAGCACCGCCTGTACCAGCTGATCCGCCAGCGCGGCGCAGTTGGCCCGCATCGCTTCGAGATCGAGTTCCTCGATGCGGGCGTGCAGGCCTATGCCTTCACCTTCGGTTGAACCGGGAGGACATGATGAAACTCTCCTTTGAACAGGGCATCGCCGCCGGTGTGGCCGGCCTGGTGGCCACGGCCTTGATCGCCGGTGTGCTGCTGGTTGACCACGGCGCGATTGCGGCGCCGATCGAAGCCAGCGCGCAGATCCAGGCACTGCCGGCCCCCACCGGCGATGCGGCGTTCCGCGATGACGCCCCCCACGCCAGCGTGGTGTTCGCCGGTGGTTGCTTCTGGGGCGTGCAGGGCGTGTTCCAGCACGTCAAGGGCGTGAGCAATGCCGTGTCCGGCTACATCGGTGGCAGTGCGGCCAATGCGCGTTATGAGCGCGTCAGCGGTGGCCAGACCGGGCATGCCGAAGCAGTGAAGATCGACTACGACCCGCGCCAGGTCAGCTACGGGCAGCTGATGCAGGTGTTCTTCTCGGTGGTGCACGACCCGACCCAGCTCAATCGGCAGGGGCCGGACCACGGCAGCCAATACCGCTCGGCGATCTTCAGTGACGACGCACGCCAGCAGGCTGCCAGCCGCGCCTACATCGCCCAGCTCGGCCAGGCCGGCAGCTACCGCGCGCCGATCGTCACCCAGCTGGTCAGCGGCCAGCGCTTCTACCCGGCCGAGAGCTACCACCAGAACTACATGACCAACTACCCGCAGGCGGCCTACATCCGCTACTACGACGCACCGAAGCTGGCCGCGCTGGGCAAGCAGTTCCCGGCGCTGTACCGGCGCGAGGCGGTGCTGGTGCCGATGCGGTAGCCGGCATTCCCCCTTGGGCTGACCGACGCTCGGCGGTGCTCTCTGTAGAGCCGAGCCCACGCTCGGCTGCTGTTGGCGGAAGTGCAGCCGAGCATGGGCTCGGCTCTACACACAGAAAAAGACGCACGGCCATCCAGCCGTGCGTTTGGGAAGTATCGGCCGTGCCCCGATCAGGCCCGGCCGACAACGACATGCTAGGCTCGCCATCATCATGGGTACAGCACCAGATGGTGGGAAATTCGATGGATACAGATGACCAGAGCGCGATGATCCCACCCCGCTACCAACGGCTGTCCGACGAGCTGGCCGAGGCCATCCACGGCGGACGCCTTCCGGTTGGCAGCCGCCTGCCTTCGCTGCGGCAGATGGCCCTGCAGCGCAGGCTCAGCCTGAACACGGTGATTGCCGCCTATCGCCAGCTGGAGGACGCCGGCCTGGTCATTCCGCGGCCCAAAGCCGGCTTCGAGGTGGCGCCGCGCTTGTCGGTGCCAGAGCGTTCGCTGCGTGATACCCCGTCCGCACCCACCGCACCACTGCAGCAGGTGCTGATGGCCCGCGTGCTGGAAGCACAGCGCCGCCCCGGTGTGATCGACCTGGCCTTTGCCGGTCCGCGCGGGCGCCAGTTCTATCCGGGCGCGCAGCTGGCCCGGCATACCGCACAGGTGCTGCGCCACGGCCAGCAGACGGTGGAGACCTACGCGCGCCCCAACGGCTCGCCACGGCTGCTGGCGCAGATCGTGCGGCGTGGCCCGCGCATGGGGCTGCACACCCACAGCGAACGCCTGCTGCTGACCCATGGTGCGATGGAGGGCCTGCAGCTGGCGCTGCGCGCGGTCACCCAGCCCGGTGATGCGGTCGGCATCGAGGCACCGTCCTACTTCAACCTGTATCCGTTGCTGGCCAACCTCGGCCTGCAGGCCATCGAGCTGCCCACCCATCCGCAGCACGGACTGGATGTGGATGCGCTGGACGCGCTGCTGCAGCACACACCGCTGGCCGCGCTGGTGGTGATGCCGACCGTGCACAACCCGCTCGGCTGCACCATGCCGACCGCCGCCAAGCAGCGCCTGGCCGAGCTGGTCAACGCACGGCAGCTGCCGCTGATCGAGGACGCGGTGTACGCCGAGCTGCAGTTCTGCGAACCGCCGGCGCCCCTGCTGAAGGCCTTCGATCGCGACGGCTGGGTGATGGTGGTCGGAGGTTTCTCCAAGACACTGGCGCCGGATTACCGCATCGGCTGGCTGGATGGCGGCCGCTTCGCCGAGCGCATCGCGCTGCTGAAATTCCAGTCCACCGGCGGCGAGCCGCAGCTGCTCGGTGACGCGGTCGCGGCGTATCTGGAAGCGGGCAGCTACGAGCACCACCTGCATCGCATGCGCCGGCTGTACCGCGAACAGGTGGGACGGCTGCGCCAGCTGGTGGCCGAGCACTTCCCGGCCGGCACCCGCGCCACCGAACCGCAGGGCGGATTCCTGCTGTGGCTGGAACTGCCGGGCGTGGATACGCGCGAGCTGTTCGAGCGAGCGCTGCAGGAGGACATCGTGTTCATGCCCGGCCAGGTCTATTCACGTGGCGCGCGATACCGCCACTGCCTGCGGCTGTCGTGCTGCCAGACCCTGGATGCGCGCTTCATTGGCGCGGTGGAACGACTGGGCGCGATCGCGCGGGAGCTGGCGGCCGCAGCACGGTAGTGCCGGCCGCTGGCCGGCAACATCGGGATCACCGGGTGGATGCGGTTGCCGGCCAGCGGTCGGCACTACCCAGGATCACTCGAGCAGGTGCGCGCTCAGCGCTTCGCCATCCGCACCCGGCAGATGCGGCAGCCGTCCCCAGCACGGCATCGGCAGGCGCTGCTGCAACGTGGCGATGTTCTCATCCTGGCGCTGCATCGCCGGGTCGATGTGGTTGCCGATCCAGCCCAGGCACTGCACGCCGCTGGCCTGCAGCGACTGCGCAGTCAGCCGCGCATGGTTGACGCAGCCCAGCCGCATGCCCACCACCAGCAGCACCGGCAACTGCAGTGCTCGCACCAGGTCCAGCTGGTCCAGCGTGGCCGAGACCGGCGCCAGCCACCCACCGACGCCTTCCACCACCACGATGTCGGCCTGTGCGCGCAGTCGCGCGAACGCAGCCACGATCGGCGCCAGTTCCACCCGCACGCCGTCCTCGGCAGCGGCCAGCTCCGGTGCCAGCGGCTGCCGCAGCGCATACGGGTTCAGATCGGCATAGTCCGGCACCGGCCAGCTGGCCGCCTGCAGCGCCAGCGCGTCTTCGTTGCGCAGGCCCTGCCCCAGGTCTTCGCTGCCGCTGGCCACCGGTTTCATGCCCACCGCGCGCAGGCCGCGCCGGCGCAGCGCCTGCAGCAGCGCGGTGCTGGCCGCGGTCTTGCCGATCTCCGTATCGGTGCCGGTAATGAACAGGGCGGGCGGCAGCGTAGCGGGCAACGGCATCGATGGGCTCCAACAGGGCAACAGAGCGTGCATTATCGCCGGCCCGGCGCGCTTGCTAGACTGCGGGCATGTTCGCCAATGCCTCGCTTACCGGCAGCAAGCCGGAACAATACGCCCAGCTGCTGGAACAGGCCCGTGGCCTGGTCTACGCCGAGTCCGACCGCATCGCCAACGCGGCCAACCTCTCCGCACTGGTCTACCACGCCCTGCCCGACCTGAACTGGGTGGGTTTCTACCTGTACGACGGCACGGAGCTGGTGGTCGGCCCGTTCCAGGGCCTGCCGGCCTGCGTGCGCATCCCGCTGGACAAGGG
Organism: Stenotrophomonas muris; assembly: GCF_052751275.1. Lineage (NCBI taxonomy): Bacteria > Pseudomonadati > Pseudomonadota > Gammaproteobacteria > Lysobacterales > Lysobacteraceae > Stenotrophomonas > Stenotrophomonas muris. Next base: position 3,202,539 of record NZ_CP199879.1, read on the forward strand.
CGTGTGCGGTGCCGCCGCCAGCCAGCGCGTGACCCAGCGCGTGGACGACGTCGATGCCTTCCCCGGCCATATCGCCTGCGATTCGGCCTCGCGTTCGGAACTGGTGGTGCCGCTGCTGCGCGGCGATGAACTGATCGGCGTGTTCGACATCGACAGCCCGAAGATCGGCCGCTTCGATGCCGATGACCAGGCCGGCCTGGAAGCCATCGCCCGCGTGTTCGTCGAGGCGCTGGGATGAGCGCACCGAAGCTGCGCAACATCGGCCCCAAGAGTGCAGCGTGGCTGCGCCAGGTCGGCCTGCGCAGCCGCGAGGACCTGGTTGCGACCGGCGCAGTCGGCGCCTTCGTCAAGGTCAAGCGCGCCGGCTTCAAGCCCAGCCTGAACCTGCTGTACTCGCTGGAAGGCGCGCTGCTGGACTGCCACTGGCAGGAACTGAGCGAGCCGCAGCGTGAGGCGCTGGTGCAGGATTACGAAGCACGCATCGCCGCGCATCCGCTGAAGGCGGCCGGCCCGGCGTCGGGTCCGGTGCATGAGCAGCGCTTCGATGCCGACGATGACGCGGAAGACAGCGTGACCGAGGATGCGGACGAGGATTGACCGCACCGGTAGTGCCGGCCGCTGGCCGGCAACTGCGTGGTCTTTTCAACATTCCTGAGACTGCCGGCCAGCGGCCGGCACTACCGATGGGTTACGGCTGCTGCAGTTCCAGCAGCTCGCCTGCCAGCCCGGCTTCGCCACGTTCCAGCCGTACCCGCAGGCGCGTGCCGTGGTCGATGCGCAGTGCCCAGCACAGCGACATCGGCAGGCCGCAGACCTGCGACAGCACCATGCGCAGCGGGCCGCCATGGCTGACCACCAGCGTTGGCACCGGGTCGTCATCATCGAGCAGTCGATCCAGCGCGCGCGCGATACGCCGCTCGAAGTGGCCCCAGCTCTCACCGTTGGGCGGTGGGTATGCATGCGGATCGGCATGGAAGGCCGCCAGTGCATCCTCCGGCAGGTCGAACAGCGACTGCCCGTCCCAATCGCCGAAATCCAGCTCTTCCCATTCCTCCTCCGCTTCCACGTCCAGCCCGCGCGGGGTGGCCAGGGCCATCGCCGTGTGCAGCGAGCGCAGCCGCGGCGAACTGATCACCCGTTCCCAGGGCTGCGCAGCGTAGGCGTCGACCAGTTCCTGCGGCAGGCGGGCCAGCTGCGGTGGATCGCTGCGGCCATCGAGGAACTCATCGCGACCGTTGCCGGCATGGCGGACCAGGTCGAGGATCATGCGTGCGTCCTGTACAGGCAACGCGGGAACAGCGGAAAACGGGCGGACATCGGCAACGGCACCACGGGATCGAGGGACCATTCTAAGGGCACAGCAAAGGCAGTCGGGTACGCTCGACGCTACGGGCCGCCTGCGATGCCGTAGACTGCGCGCACTTCCAGGTGACCTGCGGCCACGGCCGGCAGGTTGAAACGGGAAGCCGGTGACGCGTGAATCCACGCCAGGCCGGCGCTGCCCCCGCAACGGTAAGCACGTCAGTTCCAGGCAACAACGCCACTGTGCCGCAGGCATGGGAAGGCGGCTGGACGGTGGCCTCGCGCCACCCGGCGGCAAGCCCGGAGACCGGCCCGGAAGCCTCAGGTCGCGGTGCGGTGGGCATGGCGCTGGATGACCGCAGCCTGCGCTGCGGCGTCGGCGCATGCCTGCCTTCGCGGCTCCTCCCCTTCGCCACGCGGGCGTGCGTGGCACCTGGAGTCCCCCATGAAGCTGCAGTCCCGAATGCTGTCCCTGGCCGTGCTGGCCGCCCTGCCCGCGCTGGCCCAGGCCGCCGATGACACCACCGCGCTCGACCAGATCCTGGTCACCGCCACCCGCACCCCGATCGCCCTGCAGGACAGCATCGCACCAGCCCAGGTGATCGACCGCGCGCAGATCGAATCCAGTCAGGCCACCTCGTTGCAGGAACTGCTGCGCGGCCGCGCCGGCATCAACCTGACCAATGCCGGCGGGCTCGGCAAGCAGAGCTCGCTGTTCCTGCGCGGCACCAACTCGGGCCACACCGTGGTGCTGGTCGATGGCGTGCGCATCAACAGTGCCGACCTCGGCCTGGCCATGTACCAGGACCTGCCGCTGGCGCAGATCGAACGCGTGGAAATCGTGCGCGGCCCGCAGTCCAGCCTGTACGGCGCCGACGCCATCGGTGGCGTGATCCAGATCTTCACCCGCCGCAACCAGGGCGATTTTGCTCCGCACTTCCAGCTCGGTGGTGGCAACAACGGCCTGCGCGAAGCCAGCGGCGGCATCGGAGGTGGCACCGAACGCGGCTGGTTCGGCGCCGACATCGCCTACCAGCATTCCGATGGCGTCGATGCCTGCCGTGGCTCGGCGACGCTGTTCACCGGCTGCTTCGCTGACGAACCCGACCGCGACGGCTACCGCAACCTGTCCAAGAGCCTGCGTGGCGGCTACACCTTCAACGACCAGTGGAATGTGGAAGGCAGTGCGCTGCGCGCCGACGGCAAGAACCACTACGACGGCTATTACAACTACTCGGAAACCCGCCAGCAGGTGCTGGCCGGCAAGGTGCGCTACACCCCGTCCGGGCGCCTGGCGTTCACCGCCAACGTCGGCCGCAGCGACAACGAATCGGACAACTTCGGCGACTTCGGCGCACGCGGCAGCGCGCAGACCCACCGCGACAGCGCCTCGCTGCAGGGTGACTTCACCTTGACCGGAAGCCAGCTGCTGAGCACCGGCGTGGACTGGAGCGAAGACAACCTGGACGGCAGCAGCGCGGGCTACCTCGTCGACAGCCGTCGCAACACCGGCGTGTTCGTGCAGTACCAGGGCCGCTTCGGCCGCCATCAGCTGCAGGCCAGCGCACGCAACGACGACAACCAGCAGTTCGGCAACCACGCCACCGGCAGTCTCGGCTGGGCAATGCAGCTGGACCACGGCCTGCGCGTCAATGCCAGCTACGGCACCGCCTTCAAGGCACCGACCTTCAGCGACCTGTACGACCCGTGGAGCGGCGTGCCGACGTTGAAGCCGGAGAAGTCCAAGAGCGCCAACCTCGGTGTTTCGCAGCAGGGCCAGGGCTGGCATTGGGGCCTGGACGTGTACGAGACCCGCATCGATGACCTGATCACCTACGATGCGTCCACGATGAAAATGCAGCAGGTGGAGAAGGCGCGCATCCGTGGCGCCGAACTGACCGGTGGCGTGCTGCTGGCCGGCTTCGACCTCAACGCGCAGCTGAGCTACACCGACCCGCGCAACCGCACCCATGGCAGCACCCAGTTCGACAACTGGCTGCCGCGCCGTGCACAGCAGACCGCGCGCCTGGACGTCGACCGCCGCTTCGGCGATTTCCGCGCCGGCCTGACCGTGCAGGGTGCGGGCAAGCGCTATGACGATGCCGCCAACGCGGTGAAGGTCGGTGGCTACGGCACGCTGGACCTGCGCGCCGAGTACGCGCTGACGCCGGCGTGGTCGCTGCTGGCACGTGCCGCCAACGTGTTCGACCGCCGCTACGAGACGGTGGCGTGGTTCAACCAGCCCGGCCGCGAATACCAGCTGAGCGTGCGTTACCAGCCGAAATGAAGGCGCGCGCCGGGCATCGCCCGGCGCCGATCTACTGTAGAGCCGAGCCCATGCTCGGCTCACGCAATGAAGCAGCCGAGCGTGGGCTCGGCTCTACACCCGAACGCCCGCGGCCAACCCCGGCAACTCACGCAGGTCGTCAATCACCGCCACCGCCTGTGCGGTGGCCAGGTCCAGGCCACGCGGATAACCGTAACGCACCAGTGCGATCGGCATACCCGCCTCTTCGGCGGCGCGGTAGTCGGTCAACGAATCACCCACCATCAGGCAGGCATCCACCGCCAGCCCGAAGTGCGCAGCGATGTGCCGCAGCGGCTCACCGCTGGGCTTGCGCTGCGGCAGCGAATCGCCGCCCAGTACCAGCGCGAACGCATCACCAATGCCCAGGTGCTGCAGCAGTGGCGGCACCAGCGCTTCGGGCTTGTTGGTGCAGATCGCCAGCGGAACAGCGCGTGCACGCAGCTGCATCAGCGCTTCGGCCACGCCATCGAACAGGCGCGGGCTGCGCAGCAGGCACTCACGGTAGTGCACCATGAACACCGGCATCACTTCGGCCAGGTCGACCTCGCGACCCGCGGCATGCACGGCCTGCTCGACCAGGCGGCGCACACCGTCGCCGATCCAGCCCAGAACCGTGGCTTCCGGCACGCGTGCCATGCCGATGTCTTCCAGCGTGCGGTTCAGTGCTTCGGCGATATCAGCTGCGCTGTCGACCAGCGTGCCATCTAGGTCGAACACGACCAGCGGATAGGGATACGACAAGGGACGGCACCTGCACGACGTGGGGCCGCCCATTGTACGCCGCTGGTTTCTGCGCCGATCCGCCTCAACCGATCCGGCGTGCGCGGGTGGCCAGGAACGTGGGCAGGTAGCGGTCGATCAGGAAGCGCGGCTGCGGCTGCCAGTCTTCCATGAAGCGATCGATGACGAACCCCGCATCCAGCTGCCCGCCGATCAGTTCGGTCAGGCTGTGGCCAAAGGTCAGCGCATCGCCGCGGCCGAGTTTCGCCTCACGTTCTGCGGCGGGCAGGTCTTCCAGGTCCGAATAGGGAATGGCGTACTGCGGCCGGATCAGGCCCTGCGCATCGAGCTGCGGATCGCGCGCGCCGACGAACAGCACCGGGTTGTAGAAGCTGGCCATCAACATGCCGTCGCGCGCCAGCACGCGGCGGCATTCGGTCCACACCGGGCGCACGTCGGGTACGTACAGGTTGGAGATCGGATGGAACACCACGTCGAAGCTGTCGTTGGCGAATACGTGCAGGTCGCGCATGTCGCCCTGCACCGTGCGCAGCTGCAGGCCATCGCGCGCCGCCACGCTGCGGTCCTGTTCCAGCTGCCCGTCGGAGAGATCGAACACGGTGACGTCGGCGCCCGCAGCGGCCAGCACCGGTGCCTGCTGGCCCCCGCCCGAGGCCAGGCACAGGATGCGGCGGCCACGCACATCGCCCAGCCAGTCCAATGGCAGCGCGCGTGGGGTCAGATGCACCTGCCAGCGGCCTTCGCGCGCGGCGGCAATGGTTGAACTTTCCACCGGGCGCGACCATTCGCGCACTTCGCTGGCCTGGCGGTCCCAGGCAGCACGGTTGTGGTCGATCAAGGCCTGTCCATGGTTCATGTGTTCTCCTTGCCCGGTGGGCGCCAATCCAGGTCCTGGAAGGCCGGGCTGGCGAAACACTCGGCCAGGTAGTCCAGGAATCGCCGCATGATAGCGGGCTGCTGTCGCCGTGACGCGTACACGGCATGAATGCCGAGTTCGTCCAGGCTGAATTCGGGCAGCAGTTCGATCAGCTCGCCGGTACGCAGCAGGGGCGCCACCTGGTAGGTCGGCAGCATGGCGATACCGGCACCGGCCCGCACCGCCTCCAGCAGCAGCGAGGCCTCGTTGGCGCTGATGTTGCCGCCCACCGCCACCGACAGCGAACGGCCGTCTCGGTGCAGCTGCCACAGGCTCTTGCCGACGTAGTGGTGGGTCAGGCAGTTGTGCGCGGCCAGATGCTCGGGAGCAGTCGGCGTGCCGCGTGCCTGCAGGTAGGACGGCGTCGCGCACAGCACCGAGCGGCAGGTGGCCAGCCGCCGCGCGATCAGGCTGGGATCGATCTGGCGCGCGATGCGCACGGCCAGGTCCACCCGCTCCTCCACCAGGTTGACCGTGCGGTCGACCAGCAGCAGCTCGATGCGTGCCGCCGGATGGCGCGCAACAAAGCCGGCCACCGCCCGCGCCAGGTGGCTCTGCCCGAACGACACGCTGGCAGTCACCCGCAGCGTGCCATGCGGCTCGGGATCATCGCTGGCCAGCTCGCCCTGCAGTTCCTCGCCGATCGCCAGCATCTGCCGGAAGCGCGCCAGCGCCGCCTCGCCGGGCCCGGTCAGACTGACCCGGCGCGTGGTCCGGTGCAGCAGGCGTGCGCCCAGCCAGCCCTCGACCTCAGCCAGGTAGCGGCTGACCATCGCCCGCGACATGTCCAGCACCTCTGCCGCCGCGGTCAGGCTGCCGCGCTCGGCCACCTCGACGAACACGGTCATGGCGGTCAATCGGTCCATATGCTCGATCCATGCAACAAACAAGCGCGTTATACGCTGTTTTTCGAGCGACTGCAGCGGCCTAGAGTGGCGCCATTCCCACCCCACAGCGCCCCACGGAGTCCTGCCATGAAGATCGCCCTCGTTGGTTCCACCGGCAACATCGGCCGCCAGATCGCCCGCCACGCGCTGGCCCGCGGCCACGAACTCACCGTCATCGTGCGCAGCGCGCAGGACCTCCCGGCCGAGCTGGCCAGTGCCCATCCGGTGATCGCCTCGCTGGATGACCAGGACGCGCTGGTTGCCGCCATCGCCGGCCACGACGTGCTCGCCAGTGCCTACGGCCCGCGCCCGGGCGATGACATCGGCCGCGTCGGCGAGGTCGCCGCGCAGCTGGCGGCTGCCGCGCGCAAGGCCGGCGTGCCGCGCCTGGTGGTGGTTGGCGGTGCCGGCAGCCTGGAAGTCGCACCCGGCGTGCAGCTGGTCGACACCCCCACCTTCCCGGAGGCCTACAAGCCGTACGCGCTGGCCCACCGCGAGGCGTTCAACCGCCTGCAGGCAGTGGACGACCTGGACTGGACCTTCTTCTCGCCGGCCGCCGAAATCGGCCCGGGTGAAGAGCGCGGCCAGTACCGCGTGCAGCCCAAGGCGTTCCTGGCCGATACCAGCGGCCACAGCCGCATCAGCTACGCCGACTATGGCGCGGCGTTCGTCGCCGAACTGGAAGCGCACGCGTATCCGAAGCAGATCATCACCGCAGCGTATTGATCCACGCACGTCCCATGTAGAGCCAAGCCCGCGCTCGGCTCTACGCGAACATGCAGCCGGGCATTGGCCCGGCTCTACACAAGGAATTCCCATGCGTACCGCTGCCCTGCTGCTTCCCCTTGCCCTGGCCGCCAGCTTCACCAGTGCGCCGCTGCTGGCCGCACCGGCCACCACGGCGCCGGCGGCGGCGACGAAATCCCAGTTGCACCTGCAGACCTTCCATCCCGGCCCGCAGGCAATGTTCTCGGTGTCCTCGGTGCTGATCGAAGGCCGCCACGACGCGATCCTGGTCAATGCGCAGTTTGGTGCCAGCGATGCGCGCAAGCTGGTCGAGCTGATCCGCGCCAGCGGCAAGCAGCTGACAACGATCTACATCAGCCACGGTGATCCGGACTACTACTTCGGCCTGGCTACCCTGCAGGACGCGTTCCCGCAGGCGCGCATCGTCGCCACCGCGCAGACCGTCGCCCACATCCAGCAGACCCAGGCCGGCAAGCTGGCCTACTGGGGACCGAAGATGGGTGCCGACATGCCCGCGCGCATCGTGCTGCCGCAGGTGCTGGATGGCGATGCCCTGCAGCTGGAAGGCCAGCGCCTGCCGCTGATCGGCCTGGATGGCCCGACCCCGGACCGCACGGTGCTGTGGGTACCGTTGCTGCGCGCGATCGTCGGTGGCATTCCGGTGGTAGCCGGCGAGCACGTGTGGATGGCCGATACGCAGACGCCGAAGTCGCACACCGACTGGCTGCAGACCCTGCAGCGGTTGCAGGCACTGAAGCCGAAGGTGGTGGTGCCGGGGCATTACGCGCCGGGTGCGGCGCTGGATGCCAGTGCGTTGCGCTTCACCGCGGACTACATCCGCGCGTTCGATGCCGAGACGGCAAAGGCCAGGGACAGTGCGGCGCTGGTGAAAGCAATGCAGTCGCGCTACCCGAAGCTGGATGGCGTGGCATCGCTGGAGCTGAGTGCGAAAGTGGCCAAGGGCGAGATGCAGTGGCCTTAAGGTAAAGGGTTGTTTTGCAGGGCTGCGCCCTGCACCTGCTCAATGCAACGGCAACAGCTGGATATCTGTGGGTTGGCGGGGTGGGTCCGATGGCAGGGGACGCCGTGAACCCGTCCATGGGGGCTTGGTCGCGGCATCCATGCCGCTCACGCCCCCGCAACCGGACCCACCTCGCCTTCGACAGATCTCGGCAATCTGCTGGGGTCGGATCCCGTTGCTGCGCAACGGGCTCTGGCCCCGCCTTTGCCGATCAGAGGGATGTGGAATCGCTCGGTCCGTGCTCGAACAATTCCCCCTGCACCACGGCCTCCTTTTCGCGGAACCCACCCAGCCCGACCCCGACCAGCCGATAGCGCGTCTCCGCCGGCAGGTCGACGCGGGCGCGCAGGGCCAGTGCGATGTCGCGCAGTTCTTCCATCGATTCCGGCGGGCGCTCCGGGGTGAAGCTGCGGGTGAGGATGCGGAACTGCGCGGTCTTCAGCTTCAGCACCACGGTGTGGCCGACGCGTTCGGTCTTGCGCGTGGCATTCCAGGTCTTCTCCGCCAGCTGCACGATCGCCTCGCCCAGGTCTTCCAGCAACAGGTCCTCGGCAAAGGTGTCCTCCGAGGAGATCGACTGCACCTGCTGGTCCGGTTCCACCGGCCGCTCGTCGATGCCGCGTGCACGGTTGTACAGGCTGCGGCCGAAACTGCCGAACGCCTCTTCCAGGTCGACCAGGGACCACTGCCGCAGGTCGCCGCAGGTGACGATGCCACGCGCAGCAAGTTTGCCTTCCATCACCTTGCCGACGCCGGGTACCCGATTCACCGGCAGCGGCAGCAGGAACGCGTCCACCCGCTGCGGTGGAATCACGAACTGGCCATCGGGCTTGCGCCAGTCCGAAGCGATCTTGGCCAGGAACTTGTTCGGCGCGATCCCGGCTGAGGCGGTCAGGTTCGTCTCCTCGCGGATCTGCGCACGGATGGTGCGGGCGATGTCGGTGGCCAGTTCGATGCCGCTCTTCGGCTCGGTCACGTCCAGGTAGGCCTCGTCCAGCGACAACGGCTCTACCAGGTCGGTGTGGCGCAGGAATATCTCGCGTACCTGGCGTGACACCGCCTTGTAACGTGCAAAGTCCGGCGGCACGAAGATCGCGTCCGGACACAGGCGTTCGGCGCGCAGCGCCGGCATCGCCGAACGCACGCCGAACACGCGTGCCTCGTAGGACGCCGCACACACCACCGAGCGCGCGCCGCGCCATGCCACAACCACCGGCTTGCCCCGCAGTGACGGATCGTCGCGCTGCTCCACCGACGCGTAGAACGCGTCCATGTCGACGTGGATGATCTTGCGCAGTCGGGTCATGTCAGGCGGAAAGGGCGGGGGCGTGCCGAACGGGCCACACGCCGAAGTATGGTCGTTGCACATCAACAGGATGCGCGTATTCCATTGAAAACACTACGGTTGCGTACGGTTGAAATGTTTGATCGGCGCAGTTTCCACGGGCATCCTCGAACGCTTGTTTCCCTGTTTCCCGCTTCCAGGATTGTGCTTCATGACCCGTCTCCACGCGTTCAACCGCGAACAGCTGCTGGCCAGCGCACGCGGTGAACTGTTCGGCACCGCCGCCGGCCGTTTGCCCAACGATCCGATGCTGATGTTCGACCGCATCACCGACATCCACGAGGACGGCGGACCGCACGGCAAGGGCATGGTACGCGCCGAGCTGGATATCCGCCCGGACCTGTGGTTCTTCGACTGCCACTTCATCGGCGACCCGGTCATGCCCGGCTGCCTGGGCCTGGACGCCATGTGGCAGCTGACCGGCTTCTTCCTGACCTGGCTGGGTGCCCCCGGCAAGGGCCGCGCACTCGGCTGCGGCGAGGTGAAGTTCACCGGCCAGGTACTGCCGGACGCCAAGCTCGTGCGCTACGAGATCGACATCAGCCGTGTCATCAACCGCAAGCTGGTGATGGCCCAGTCGGACGCCCGCATGTACGTGGATGACCGCGAAATCTACAGCGCGCGCGACCTGCGCGTCGGCCTGTTCACTGAAACCGGGAGCTTCTGATGCGTCGCGTCGTCATCACCGGCATGGGCATCACGTCCTGCCTCGGCAATGATCTGGATACCGTTTCGGCCGCGCTGCGCGAAGGGCGCTCGGGCATCACCGCCTTGGCCGACCATGCCGAAGCAGGCCTGCGCAGCCAGGTCGGCGGTCGCGTCGACCTCGATCTGGAGGCGCTGATCGACCGCAAGCAGAAGCGCTTCATGAGCGACGCGGCGGCCTTCGCTTACCTGTCCATGCGCGATGCCATCGCCGATGCCGGGCTCAGCCCCGAGCAGGTCAGCAACCTGCGCACCGGCCTGATCGCCGGTTCCGGCGGCGGCTCCAGCGAATGGCAGATCGGCGCGGTCGACCTGCTGCGCGAACGTGGCGTGCGCAAGGTCGGCCCGTACATGGTGCCGCGCACAATGTGCTCGACGGTCTCGGCCTGCCTGGCCACGGCCTACCAGATCAAGGGCGTCAGCTACTCGCTGTCGGCCGCCTGCGCGACCTCGGCGCACTGCATCGGCGCTGCCGCGGACATGATCCGCCACGGTGCGCAGGACATCATGTTCGCCGGTGGCGGCGAAGACCTGCACTGGTCGATGAGCGTGATGTTCGATGCGATGGGCGCGCTGTCGACCAGCTTCAACGAAACCCCGGCCAGCGCCTCGCGTCCGTACGACAAGGACCGCGACGGCTTCGTCATCGCCGGTGGCGGCGGCATGCTGGTGCTGGAGGACTACGACCACGCCGTTGCGCGTGGCGCGCACATCCATGCCGAGCTGATCGGCTACGGCGTGACCTCCGATGGCGCCGACATGGTCGCGCCGTCCGGCGAGGGCGCGGTGCGCTGCATGAAGATGGCACTGCAGGGCGTCGATCGCCCGCTGGACTACCTCAACACCCACGGCACCTCGACCCCGCTGGGCGATGTCACCGAGCTCAACGCGATCCGTGAAGTGTTCGGCGATGCGGTACCACCGCTGTCCTCGACCAAGGCGCTGTCCGGCCATTCACTGGGCGCGGCCAGCGTGCACGAGGCGATCTACTGCCTGCTGATGATGCGCGATGGCTTCGTCGCCGGTTCGGCCAACATCGGCGAGCTGGACCCGAAGTTGGAGAGCTTCCCGATCCTGCGCGAGAGCCGCGAGCAGAAGCTGGACACGGTGATGTCCAACAGCTTCGGCTTCGGTGGCACCAACGCTGCGCTGGTGTTCGGGCGGGTGTGATTGAACAGGTGTGCCGACCAACGGTCGGCACCCACCAGAAGATGTGGAGCCGAGCCCATGCCCGGCTCAGTGCCAACCAAGGTCGGCAGCCACCGCTACTTCGGCAGCAGCGGCAGCAGCAGGGCGTGCGCGTCCACCAGCGAGCCGACGATGCGGTGGCCCAGTGCGCGCAGCTCTTCATCCGGATGCACCAGGTCCGGCACCTGGATCACGGTCATGCCGGCGGCCAGTGCGGCCCGCGTGCCGGCCGGTGAATCTTCCAGCGCCAGGCAACGTTCGGGCGCCTGGCCCAGCCGCTGCGCGGCCAGCAGGTAGATATCCGGCGCCGGCTTCGGCTGCGCCACATCACCACTGGTGATCACGGCATCGAAGTACGGCAGCAGGCCTGCGGCCGCCAACTTGCGGTTGGCGCGCGGCTGCCGCGTGGTGGTCGCCACCGCACGCGGTACCGCGTGCGCCTTCAGCAGCTCCAGCAGCTCCAGGATGCCCGGCCGCAGCGGCAGCCCGGTCTGCGTGCGTGCTTCGTACAGCTCATGGCAACGTGCCGCCACCGCGTCGATCAGGCTGTCCTCGATGCCCTGCGCGCGCAGCAACGCATGCGTATCGTGGTCGCCGAGGCCGACCATGCGCAGGAACACCGCTTCCTCCAGGCCCAGCCCGAATTCGTCGGCGGCCTCGCTCCAGCAGGCCAGCGAGACCCGCTCGCTGTCGATCATCAAACCGTCCATGTCGAAGATGACGGCGTCGGGCAGGAACGGCAGCGCAGCGAAGGGGGTCATGGAGCGAACAACGTATCCAGGTCGGTGGAAGTGAGCTGCCGCCATTGCCCTTCGTCCAGCCCCTGCAGGTCCAGCCCGCCGACGCGGCTGCGGTGCAGGGCCTGCACGTGGTTGCCGGTGGCGGCGAACATGCGGCGTACCTGATGGTAGCGGCCTTCATGCAGCACCAGGCGTGCGCGACGCGCCTCCAGCACTTCGAGTTCAGCCGGCAGCAGGGGCGTCTTCTCGGACTCCAGCATCAGCGTGCCGCTGGCGAACAACGCCACTTCGTCGCCGCGCAGGTCCTCGCTCAACTCGACTTCGTAGACCTTCGGCAGCTTCGACTTCGGCGAGATGATCCGGTGCAGCAGGCCGCCATCGTCGGTCAGCAGCAGCAGGCCACTGGTCTCGCGGTCGAGGCGGCCCACCGTGGACAGCACCGGATCACGGTCGCGGAAGCGCGGCGGCAGCAGGTCGTAGATCAGGCGGCCGGTGTCCTTGGTCGAACAGGTGTAGCCGGCGGGCTTGTGCAGCGCGATCGACAGCCCCACCGGCGGGTCCAGCGGCTCGCCATCGACGCGGATCGCCTCGTGCGGCACCTGGTCATCGGCGTACAGCACCTCACCGTCGGCGTCGGTGACGCGGCCTTCGCGGAACATCCACTGCACCTGCTTGCGGCTGCCATAGCCCAGGTTGGCGATGAGCTTGACCAGCTTCACTTGCTCTTCCCCTTCACTGCTTCAACCAGCTTGAAACCGTCGCGCTCGGCGACCACGCGCACCGCACCGAAGCTGTCGTTGAGGGTGTGCTCGTACGGCAGATGGCGGTTGGCCACCACGTACAGGCGCCCGCCCGGGCGCAGCGCCTGCGCGGCCACGGCGATGAAGCGCTGGCCGATGTCCGGGCGGTCGGCACGCGACGGCGTGTGGAACGGCGGGTTGCTGATGATGACGTCGTAGCCCGGCTCGATGCCGGCGGTGACGTCGCGCCACAGGAAGCGCAGCGGCAGCGCGCGCGGCGGCGGCGCCAGGTTCAGTTCGGCCAGGGCCAGCGCACGCTGCTCGGCCTCGTACAGGTCCAGCGCGGTGATCTTCGGGCAGCGTTCCAGCAGCTCGCGCGAGAGATAGCCGTAGCCTGCGCCAAGGTCGGCGGCGCGGCCGGCCAGGTCGGCCGGCAGGTGCTCGGCCAGCAGCGCCGATGCCGGATCGATGCGGTCCCAGGCGAACACGCCCGGGCGGCTGAGGAAGCGTCCGCCCATGATCGGGCGCACCGCATCCAGCGCCGACCAGCGCTTGGCCAGGTCGGGGTCGTGCTGGCCCTGCAGCGGGGCGGTCCAGTACACGCGGCAGTGGTTCTTGGTCAGGCAGCCGCCGAGACCGGCCAGCTGCTTGAGGTCGCCTTCACCGGAGCGCGCGCCTTCGTTGTTGGCCTGGCAGGCAACGATGCGGCCGCCCTCGGCGACCAGCGCCAACGCGCGGGCGAACAGCGCACGGGCTTCTTCACGCTGGCGCGGTGGCAGCACCAGCACCAGCGGGTAACGGCCCTTGCCGGCCACATCGTCCAGCTGGCCGCTGACGGTCCAGCCGGTGGCCTGCTGCAGCGGCTGCGCGAACGGGGCAAAGCTCTGTTCGCAGTGCAGCTCGCGGTTGCCGGCCGCTTCGCGCAGCGGCCAGCCATCGCGGGCACGCAGGAAAGCCACCGGGCCCTCCGGCCAGCGCAGGGCGCCTTGGGAGAACGGCAGGAGCAGGGTCTGCAGGGGGGCGTCGTCGCTGGAGGCCATCGGCGCGGGTACTTCAAGCGTGAGGGCCGTCCATTGTACCGGCTTGGCCGGGCCGGCCCCGGCAGGCCGCTTTGCGAAACCCGAACGGGGCCTTGATCTGCCAGAAACATTGAAACGTTCAGGGTAGAGGCTCCCCCGGAAACCCAGGAGAACCTGCATGCGAGCCTTGTTCGTCGGTGGCGTCGTCGACAACAGTGAAATGGACCTGGAAGGCAGCCATCCGCCCGTGCACTACCCCGAGGACACCGGCGGCGGGCACTCGCGTTATCGGCTGCACCAGGTCGGCCATGGCGCCGATGGCAGCGTTGCCTACGCCGTCTATGGGGCACCGGACCTGGCCGATGACGAGGTGGCGAGGGTTGCAGAGGAGCGGGCGTACGCACGCCGATTCGAGGCGACGCCGACCCTGTTCGAGCATTGACACACCGGTAGCGCCCGAGCCCACGCTCGGGCGACGGCGCCAGCCGAGCGTGGGCCCGGCTCTACATCGGATCAAGGCGCCTTGGGTGGCAGGCGGTTGATGCTGGCAATCTCGTCCAGCCACACATGGTGCTGCTGCACCGGCGTGTCGTAGTCATCCAGGCGCAACTGGCCGTTGCTGCCTTCATCACCAGCGACGTTGCGGTACTGCTGCACGGTTGGCCTCACGGCCACCGTGCCGAGCAGGCGGCGGCCATCGTGCAGAATCAGTTCCACCTGCGTTTCGCCTTCCAGCTGCGGCAGCAGGGCTTCCAGGCGCGCGATCTGCGCCGGATCGGTATGGATACGGGGAGCTATGCGGGACATCGGCGACCTCCTGCATGCAGGGTCGCCGATCGGCCGTGAATGCTCAGTGCAGCGCGCTGTCGGCGCGGGGTACCTGCACCTTGCGTACCGCAGCCACCAGCTGCGCCACCGAGTACGGCTTGGCCACGTGTTCCTGGAAACCCGACGCCAGCGCACGGCGGCGGTCATCGGCACGCGCCAGCGCGGTGACGGCGACCGCGGGCAGGGTCGTGGCATCCACGCCCATGTCCTCGCGCAGCGTGCGCACCAGGCCATAACCATCCATGCCCGGCATGCCGATGTCGGTCAGCATCACGTGGTACTGCAGATGGCCGGTGTCGGCCAGCAACGCCAGCGCCTCACCGGCCGAACTGGCCGCCGACACGCTGGCGCCCTGCTCTTCCAGCATGCGCCGCAGGTACTCCAGCACTTCCGGCTGGTCTTCCACCGCCAGCACGTGCATGCCGCGCAGCGGATACGGCTCGACGATCACCGGTTCCAGGATCGGCCCGCTGATCACTTCGCGCAGCGGGCGCCGCTCGGCATCGGGAAGGTGCTGCGGCAGGCGCACGGTGAACGTAGCGCCATGGCCGTGCCCCTCGCTGGCCGCGGCGACCGTGCCGCCATGCAGTTCGACCAGCTGCTGCACGATCGCCAGGCCCAGTCCCAGTCCACCATGGCGTCGGGTGGTGGTGCCATCGGCCTGGCGGAAGCGGCTGAACAGGTGATTGAGGAATTCGGGTGCGATGCCATCACCGGTGTCGCGCACGGTGATCTCCCAGTGGTTGCCGTCGGCCCGCAGCTGCAGGTCGATGCGGCCTTCAGCCGGGGTGAACTTGATCGCGTTCGAGAGCAGGTTCCAGAACACCTGCTGCAGGCGCGTGGCATCGCCCAGCACCAGGCTCGGCTGTTCGGGCAGCTGCAGGTGCACGTCCAGTGCCTTGCCTTCGGCCACCAGTTCCTGCGCGCCGATGGCCTCGCCCAGCACCGTGCGCAGGTCCAGCACTTCCACCTCCAGCTGCACCTTGCCCAGCAGCATGCTGCTGAGGTCCAGCATGTCCGAGATCAGCCGCTTCTGCGCACCGGCGCTGTTGGCGATCACGTTCAGGCCCTTGTACAGAGGACTGGTGTTGTCCACGCGCTGCAGCAGCAGCTCACTCCAGCCGAGGATGGTGGTCAGCGGCGTACGCAGTTCATGCGACAGCGTGGCCAGGAACTCGTCCTTCAGCCGCGCCATGTTCTCCGCAGCGCTGCGCGCGGCGCGCTCGGACTGCAGCAGTTCCTCGCGGGCCAGTTCGATCTCGCGGCGTTCGGTCACGTCCGGGCTGCTGCCGGCCAGGCCGATGAAGCGGCCCATCCGCGAGAAACGCGGGCGTGCGTTCATCTCCAGCCAACGCCACTGGCCATCGGCGCGCCGCGCACGCACCAGCGCGTGCATCGAACGCTGCGCCTTCAGCGCTTCCTGCAGTTCGTATTCGAATACCGACGCATCGTCCGGATGCACCAGGCCGCGCCAGACATCTTCCGGCACACGCGTCTCGTCGCCACCGAAGAACTCGCTGAAGGCGCTGTTGACGAAACGGGCATGGCCGCGCTCATCGAGCACCCACACCGGCATCGGCAGGCCGTCGGCCAGCGCGCTGAAGCGCGCTTCGCTCTCGCCCAGCTCCACTTCCATCTGCTTGCGTGCGGTGATGTCGAAGAACAGGATGCCGACCTTGTCCTCGCCTGGCCGGCCCACGCGCACCGCGTCGACCGCGAACGAACGACCCAGCGCACGCGCTTCCATCTCGAACTGGGCAGGACGGCCGCTGCGTGCGACCTCGCCGTAGATACGGAACCAGTCCTGCTCATGGTTGGGTTCCAGCTCGGTCATGCGCTGTCCACGCGCATCCTTCAGCCCGGTGTGGCGCTCGAAGGCATCGTTGACCTCGAGGAAACGATAGTCGACCGCACGATCGCCCTCGAACAGCACCTGGATCACGCAGAAACCAGCGTTGATGCGCTCAAGCACGCCATGATGCAGGTCGGGTTCGGGCGCCTGCACCATCATCGGTGGGCGCTCCACGAGGGGCGGCAGTGTGGACAAGGGCGTCTGGACGGGCCGGATTGGAAGCACAGCATCTTCCAAAGCGCGTATTCACAGCGTCAAGCGCCGTCAGTCATGGTTGACGACGATGAATTGGCGGCAACCGCTCTTGTCGGTGTCGCAATCGGCCGTTGCGGTGGCTGGAAAGCGGGATCACACTCGATCTATAAATCGCATCGTCCCCGTCGATGGGACGCAGGAGACCGTCATGAACCGCTCGTTGGCCACTGCCCTGCTGCTGGCAGGCGCCCTCATGGCGGGCAGCACGAACGCCGCGCCGCGCGCCGTCACCGATCCGGATGCGCCCCGCGCGCTGCAGGCCAATGGCCCGGTCAGCGTGAAGTGGGACGATCCAGCCGGATTCACCGAAATCCGCCAGAGCACCAACCGCTTCGAGGCCGAACGCGGCAACTGGGTGCAGCAGCTGGCCAGCTACGTGCAGACCACGGCGGCCAAGCCGCTGCAGCCCGGGCAGACCCTGGACGTGACCCTGGTCGACATCAAGCGCGCCGGCGACTACGAGCCCTGGCACGGCCCGCGCGGCAGCGACATCCGGATCATGCGCGACATCTATCCGCCGCGGATCACCCTGCAGTACACGCTGAAGGACGCCAGTGGTCGCATCGTCGATGAGGGAGAAGCCAAGCTCAGCGACACCGGCTACCTGCACAACCTGGGGCTGAAGAGCGACAGCGATCCGCTGCGCTACGAGAAGCGCCTGATCGACGACTGGGTGAAGCGCGAGCTGAGCACGCGGGCTACTGCTGCACGATGATTCCGGGCAGCTCTACCTGCCGGCAGGTGTCGACCTTGGTCGACACGCATTGCACGGTGCCGACCAAGGTCGGCTGCTACCAGAGCCGAGCGCGGGCTCGGCTCTACACGTAGACTTTCGCCACGCGCTTGACCGCGCACGGCAGCTGGTAGGCACTCACGCCGCAGCGCGGCGCCAGTTCCGACAGCGTCGGCGCAGAACCCCACAGTTCCACCACACTGCCGATGCCGGCCTGCGCATGCGCGGTCAGGTCCACCGTCAGCATGTCCATCGACACGCGCCCGATCAGTACGCCGGGCTGGCCATCGATCAGTACCGGCGTGCCGTTGGGGGCGAACTGCGGATAACCGTCGGCATAGCCAAGCGCGACCACGCCCACGCGGGTGCGCGCCTTGGCCACGAAGCGTGCGCCATAGCCCACCGGCTCACCGGCCTCGATCCAGCGCTCGGCAATCACCTTCGACTGCATCGTCATCACCGGGCGCAGGCGCTGGGTCAGCGCGGTGTTGTCCGGCAGCGGATTGGCGCCGTACAGCATCAGGCCCGGGCGCACCCAGTCGCTGCGTACATCCGGCCAGCCCAGCAGTGCCGGCGAATTGCACACGCTGGTCTCGCCGTCCAGGCCGTCGATGGCGCGCGCGAAGGTCGCCGCCTGTTCATGGGTGCGTTCGCTGTCCAGCTCGTCGGCACGCGCCAGGTGGGTCATCAGCACGATGCGCTCGACCTGCGGCAGCGCCGACAGGCGTGCATGCGCGGCGCGGAAGCTGTCCACGTCCAGGCCGAGGCGATGCATGCCGCTGTCCAGCTTCAGCCACACGGTCAGCGGGCGCGGGCTGTCGAATGCGACCAGCGCTTCCAGCTGCCACGGCGAGCCCACCGCGAACCAGAAATCGTGCTCGGCCACCAGCGCCATGTCACTGGGTTCGAAGATGCCTTCCAGCAGCAGGATCGGCGCACGGATCCCGGCCTGGCGCAGTTCCAGCGCCTCTTCGATGGTGGCCACGCCGAAACCATCAGCCTCGCCTTCCAGCGCCTGTGCACAGCGCACCGCGCCATGGCCATAGGCATCGGCCTTGATGATCGCCAGGGCCTTGCCACCGCCCAGTTCACGGGCAAGCCGGTAATTGCTGCGCAGGGCGCCCAGATCGATCAGCGCGCGGGCAGGACGCATGTGCGGTTCTCATGTTGCGGGGCGTGACCGTACTGGCCGTAGCGGAAAATATCCAGGCCTTCGGTGCTGATCTGCGGCTGGCGCGCGCTCATCAGGTCGGCCAGGTAACGGCCCGAGCCGCAGGCCATGGTCCAGCCCAGGGTGCCGTGGCCGGTGTTGAGGTACAGGTTGCGGAACGGCGTGGCGCCGATCACCGGCGTGCCGTCCGGCGTGGCCGGGCGCAGGCCTGTCCAGAACTGTGCGCGCGACAGGTCGCCGCCCTTCGGGTAGAGGTCGCTGACCACCAGCTCCAGCGTCTCGCGACGACGCTGCGACAGCGACAGGTCGAAACCGGCCACTTCGGCCATGCCACCGACGCGGATGCGGTCGTCGAAGCGGGTGACCGCCACCTTGTAGCTCTCGTCGAGGATGGTCGAGGTCGGCGCCATCGCCGGGTCGGTGATCGGCAGGGTCAACGAATAGCCCTTCAGCGGGTACACCGGCAGGTGCATGCCCAGCGGTGCGACCAGCGCCGGCGAATAGCTGCCCAGCGCGACCACGAAGCGGTCGGCGGTTTCCCGCTTGCCGTCGATGCGCACGCCGGTGATGCGGTCGCCCTCGAACTCCAGGCCGGTGATGTCCTGGTCGAAGCGGAACTCGACGCCGGCGTCCACGCACATCTGCGCCAGGCGGCGGGTGAACAGCTGGCAGTCGCCGGTCTGGTCACGCGGCAGGCGCAGCGCGCCGACCAGGCCGTCGACATGGGCCAGGGCCGGTTCGGCCTGGATGATGCCGGCGCGATCCAGCACCTCGTACGGCACGCCGTACTGGGCCAGGATCTCGATGTCCTGCGCGGAGGCATCCAGCTGCTGCTGGGTGCGGAACAGCTGCGTGGTGCCCAGGTCGCGGCCTTCGAACTCGATGCCGATCTGCGCGCGCAGCTCGTTCAGGCAGTCGCGGCTGTACTCGGACATGCGCACCATGCGCGCCTTGTTGATCGCGTAGCGCTCGTGGGTGCAGTTGCGCAGCATCTGCCACAGCCAGCGGTACTGGGCCAGGTCCATGCCCGGCTTGATCGCCAGCGGCGCGTGCTTCTCGAACAGCCAGCCGATGGCCTTCTTCGGCACGCCCGGGGCGGCCCACGGCGAGGTGTAGCCGAACGACAGCTGGCCAGCATTGGCGAAGCTGGTCTCCAGCGCCGGGCCGGGTTGGCGGTCGATGACCGTGACTTCAAACCCGGCCTGTCGCAGGTACCAGGCACTGGTGGTGCCGATCACGCCGCTGCCGAGAACTAGGACTCGCATGGGACTTCTCCAACCCGATCATTCCCTGCACTGGAGCGTGCCGGGACCATAATTGGGGAAGTATAGACAGCCAATCCCAGTTGATTTGCCTGATTTGAAATCAACCGGCAGGATGTTCCCCTGCAATTCATTCCCCAAGGTTGACGGCCATGGCCACCCGTACCCGCGAACTGGACAAGATCGACCGCAAGATCCTGCGCATCCTGCAGGCGGAGGGCCGTATTTCCTTCACCGAACTGGGTGAGCGGGTCGGCCTGTCGACCACCCCGTGCACCGAGCGCGTGCGCCGGCTCGAGCGCGAAGCGGTGATCACCGGCTACCACGCCCACCTGGACCCGGCGGCGGTGAAGGCCAGCCTGCTGGTATTCGTGGAGATCAGCCTGGCCTACAAGTCCGGTGACATCTTCGAAGAGTTCCGGCGCGCCGCCCTGAAGCTGCCCAATGTGCTCGAGTGCCATCTGGTCTCGGGCGACTTCGATTACCTGCTGAAGGCGCGGATCAGTGAGATGGCCTCCTACCGCAAGCTGCTCGGCAGCACCTTGCTGACACTGCCGCATGTGCGTGAATCCAAAAGCTACATCGTGATGGAAGAAGTGAAGGAAACGCTGAGCCTGCCGATTCCGGATTGAGGCGGTCGCAGGTTGGGGTCAGAGCCCGCGTTGCGGGATCCGACCCCGGTCGGGGTCAGGCAAGGGGTCAGATCCCGCGCAGCGGGCTCTGACCCCGGTCATGTCGCCAGTCAGCGCTGCTGCGGATGCTTCTGCGAGCGCTGTTCCTGCTGCTTGCCACCCTTGTGCGGCTGCTGCGGTTCCATCTGTTGCTGTTGCTGCTGATGCTGCGGGTTGCGGCCCTGCGGTTCCTTGCCGGGATGACGGTTCTGCTGGTTTTTCATGATCGCGATCCAGTGGACAAAGGACATGCGGCGGCGGGATGCCGGCGCAGGGCCACGGTGGTCCCGGCACGGTTAATCGCAGGCGAAAAAGCAGTGATCGGCAGGATGTTGTTTTCGTGCGTTCAGGCCGTGCAGTGTGTGGAAGCTGCCACCCTTGCCTGGCATCCGAGGTCAGCGCTTGATCTGCTGCCCATCGCCGGCCGGCACGCTGTCGTAATAGCGGCCGGTACGCGAATCGAACACCCGGTTCGGGCCAGCCGGGCGCACGCCAGGCACGATGCGGCCATTGCGGTCATAGACCTTGTCGGCCGGCCTCGGCGCCGGGGTGGGCGCAATCCGGGCAGGACCCGTGGACCTGATCGGCTGCGCCGGCTGCGGCGACGGCAGCACCTGCGGCTGCGGGCGTGCGGCCTGCGGCGGCGGTACCACCGGCGCCGGAGCCACGGTGGTCGCGCTGCGGGTGACCGTCGGGTCGGCAGCAGGCACCTGGGCCAGCGCCAACGTGGGCAACAGGGCCATCAGCAGCAGGGGAAGGGTCGGTTTCATGGCACGCTCCGGCGTGGATCGCATTTACCTTGCGCCTGCGCCTGTGTGCCGCCCATGAACGGCCGTCACACTTGCAAGCGCGCGCCGGCACCCCCACGTTTTCCGGCATCCCCAGGCCATCGACCCCACGGAGAGCCGGCATGACTGCCTTCGACCTGACGCCCCCCACTGCCACCCAGACCGAGGCGCTGATCGCCGGCCTCAGCAGCGAAGAGCGCCGCGTGCTGCTGCAGCACGGTACCGAAGCGCCGTTCTGCGGCGTGTTCCTGGACAACAAGCGCGAGGGCGTCTACTGCTGCCGGCTGTGCGCGCTGCCGCTGTTCCGCTCCAGCACCAAGTTCGATTCCGGCACCGGCTGGCCCAGCTTCTTCGCCCCGTTCGACCCGGCGCACGTGCGCGAGATCCGCGATACCAGCCATGGCATGGTGCGCACCGAGATCACCTGCGCGCGCTGCGGCAGCCACCTCGGCCACGTGTTCCCGGATGGTCCGCCGCCCACCTACGAGCGCCACTGCCTGAACTCCGTCTCACTTTCGTTCACCGGCAATGGCGAGCCCTGGCCCGACCCGTTGCAGCGTGGCGGCGCGGAAAGCGGTGTGGCGGGCTGAAACACCCCGCTGACCGATTTCACAGAATTCCCTCTTCAGAAAACCGGGTGACGGGCCGACAAGGAGATATCCCCTCTCCTTGCGTCGCCCCATGCTCATCATCGTTGGATTCCTGGTCGTCATCATCAGCGTGATCGGGGGCTACCTCGGTGCCCACGGCCGCCTGGGTGCCCTCTGGCAGCCCTACGAGCTGGTCATCATCGGCGGTGCCGCACTAGGTGCGTTCCTGGTCGGCACCCCGGCCAAGACGGTCAAGCAGACCCTGCAGGCCATGGTCGGCGTGTTCAAGGGCCCGCGCTACAAGCAGCAGGACTACATCGATGTCCTCAGCCTGCTCTATGAACTGCTCAACAAGGCCCGCCGCGAAGGCTTCATGGCCCTGGAAGACCATGTCGAGCGGCCGGCCGAGAGCGCCCTGTTCGCCAACTACCCCAAGGTGCAGGCCGACCACCACCTGATCGACTTCATCACCGACTGCCTGCGCCTGATGATCGGCAGCAACATCGAGCCGCACGAGCTGGAGCCGCTGCTGGAGCTGGAACTGGAAAAGCACCACGCCGAGGCCATGGCGCCGTCGCAGGTGCTGACCAAGGTCGCCGACGGACTGCCCGGTTTCGGCATCGTCGCGGCGGTGCTCGGCATCGTCATCACCATGGGCTCGATCGGCGGTGACATCGTCGAGGTCGGTGGCCACGTGGCCGGCGCGCTGGTCGGTACCTTCCTCGGCATCCTGCTGGGCTACGGCTTCGTCGGCCCGATGGCGGCAGCAATGGAGGCACGCGCCGAGCAGGACAGCCGCATCTATGAATCGGTCAAGACCGCCCTGCTGGCCTGCCTGCGCGGCTACAACCCGAAGATCGCGCTGGAATTCGCCCGCAAGACGCTGCCGTCGAACGTGCGCCCGGCCTTCTCCGATTTCGAGCAGCACCTGAAGACGGTCAAGTAAACCATGGCCGAGACCAAGCCCACTGTCATCGTCCGCCGGGTCAAGAAGGCCGGCCACGCCGCCCATCATGGCGGTTCGTGGAAGGTGGCCTATGCTGACTTCGTGACCGCGATGATGGCGTTCTTCCTGGTGCTGTGGCTGATGGCCACCACCAACAAGAACGACCGTGCGGCCATTTCCGAGTACTTCCGCAACCCCAGCCCGCTGAGCGGGCAGAACGCCACGCCGGCGCCCGGCATGGCCGGCCCGGGCGGCGCCAGCACCTCGATGATCAAGCTGGGTGGTGCCACCGACATCTCGCGCGGCAGCAGCAACGATCCCTTCCAGAACCAGAAGGAAGCGGTGCCGCAGCCGGTGGACCAGCAGCAGCGCGACAAGCAGCAGCTGGAAGCGTTGATGAAGGAACTGCAGGAAGCGATCAGCAGGAGCCAGGCACTGGAGCCGTTCAAGGACCAGCTGCTGCTGGACCTGACCCCGGAAGGCCTGCGCATCCAGATCGTGGACAAGCAGAACCGGCCGATGTTCGACCTCGGCAGCGCTACGCTGAAGCCGTATACGCAGCAGATCCTGCACGAGCTGGCCAACTACCTGAACCACGTGCCGAACCGGATCAGCCTGACCGGCCACACCGACATCACCGCCTATTCGGCCGAGCGCGGCTACGGCAACTGGGAGCTGAGCGCCGATCGTGCCAACGCCGCACGGCGTGCGCTGGTGGACGGTGGCCTGGAGGACAGCAAGATCACCCGCGTGGTCGGCCTGTCTTCGTCGGTGCTGTTCGACAAGGCCGACCCGCAGAACCCGATCAACCGCCGCATCAGCATCGTGGTGATGACCCAGGCCGCCGAAGCGGCCGCCCTGGCCGGTGCCGGCCCGCAGGTGGGACTGTCGGCGCCGACCGCCGACCCGGACGTGCAGGCCGCGCAAGGTGAGGCCGCGCCCGTGGCACATTGAACCGGGGTCAGATCCCTTTCCCATGGAAAGGGATCTGACCCCGCCTGTGTGCGGCCGGTACAATGGCGGTCTTTCCGTTTCCAGGTGACCCCACCCCATGTCCCAGAACTCCAAGGCCAAGCGCGACAAGCGCAAGAAGCAGCAGGCCAAGCGCCCGTTCCTCCGCCTGAATGCCCAGCAGCAGGTGCAGAACCATGCCGTGCTGACCAACGAAGACGGCCAGGTGGTAGCGGCCATCGGCCTGCAGGGCCGTGAGTGGCTGCTGGCCATCGGCGGCCAGACCATGGGCAACGCCGAAAACCCGGTGCCGATGCTGGCCATGCTCAAGCACCTGTCCAACGTGCAGGAAAAGGAAGGCCGCAAGGTCAACCTGGAGTACTCGGAACTGCTGCAGAAGCTGCTGGACACCCTGGCTGCCGAATCCGAGCAGACCGCTGACGAATACCTGGACAAGCTGGTTGCCGAATTCGAAGGCGTCGACGCCGCTGAGGGCGAAGAAGGCGAAGCCGTCGAAGGCGACGCGGCCGAAGAAGCCGCTGCCGAGGCCGCCCCGGCCGCTGACAGCGACAGCAAGCCGCAGGCCTGAACCGGCCGCGGCGGTGACGGTCTACGTCGATGACGCGGTGCATCCCTGGCGCGGACAGCGCTGGGCGCACCTGATGGCCGACACCCTGGCCGAGCTGCACGCGATGGCGGCGCAGCTCGGCATTCCCCCGCGGGCCTTCCAGAACAAGGCCAGCGGTGCTCACTACGACGTCACTGCCGAGCTGCGCGCACAGGCAATAGCGCTCGGTGCGCGGGCGATTTCCCGGCACACCGACCGCGAGCTGGTCAAAGCGGTGATTGCCAACGCCAGGGCGCAGTACCGGCCGTAGGCCGCGCCCAGCAGATCGTCCCCGCCGGGTCGTGCCCGGCGGATCGGCCCATCGCTCAGAACGGGTCGCTGCCCAGCCGGATTTCCACGTTCAGCAGCGAGCACAGCGCCAGCATCGCGTCGTCGTCGCGGGTCAGCGCCATCACGCCGGTGAAGCCGTCGCTGCCGGCATCCACGCTCCACAGCGTGTAGTTGTGCTCGCGCAGGCGGTCGAAGGCGGTGGACATCAGCTGCACGCCGTCCAGGCCCTCGGCGAAGTCCTCGTCGTCCAGGTCGCCGCCCCAGTCGAGTTGCAGGTTGAAGCGCGCCGACAGCTCGTTCACCGCCGACTGCAGCGATTCCAGGTCATCGCGCTCCACATCGAAACCGGACTGCCAGGCGATGGCCGTGAACAGGGCCGGCAGCCAGTCGCTGTCCGCTTCCAGCGGCTGCCCGTCCTCGGACAGGTGCTCGCGCCAGCGGTTGAACTGCTGCAGGGCCAGCTCTTCGTCGCCCGGGTTGATCAGCACCAGCAGGTTCCAGACCCGCGCCTCGAAGCCCTCCTCGTCGAAGTCGTGGATGTCTTCCTCGAAGTCGAAATAGTCGCTGTTGTCGGGCATGGCGGAACGTCCTCTGGGGCAGGCCCGCATTCTACGGTTTATCCTGTGCCGCTGAAGCCGGCCTTGGTGGCCGTCACTGTGAATGAAGCGATGAGCGATACCCCTCCCGACCACCTGGCGATCAACCCGGCCAGCCCCTTCCATGATGCACAGGCGCTGGAGCGCGGCGTTGGCGTGCGTTTCAACGACGTCGAGCGCGACAACGTCGAGGAATACTCGGTCAGCGAAGGCTGGATCCGCGTGCAGGCCGGCAAGGCCCGCGACCGCCGCGGCAATCCGATGACCATCAAGGTCAAGGGCAAGGTCGAGGTGTATTTCCTGGACCAGAAGCCGGAATAACCCGCTGTTCCGACCTGGGGTCAGGTCCCTTTCCTGCGGAAAGGGACCTGACCCCGCTCGACGGCGCACGACCGCCGCGTCATTCGCGCTTGCGCGATTCCAGCAGGTCCAGGTTGCGGATCAGGCGCCGCGAGATCTCATCGGAGATCACCCCGCGCCGGGTCAACCGGAACAGTTCCTCGCGCTCGGCATTGAGGCCCGCGCTGCGCAGCTGGCGGTAGCCCAGCTCCATGCGCCGCACCTTCTCCGGGTCCACGTCGGGGCCGTCGTTGTCTTTCTCCAGGTGCCGCTGGTACAGCAGGCTCACCCGCGAGGCAGCATCGTTGTACAGCTGCACGTTCTCGGTGTTCTGGTTCATCACCAGCTGCTGGCGCATGCGTTCGACCCCGGCCAGCGCGGCCTTGGAGGACAGCTTGCGTGCCAGGTCCTCTTCCTTGCGCTCGCCCGAATCGGCTGGCAGCTGCAGGCCCTTCAGCAGCTGCGGCAGCGCCACGCTGGCGCCGATCAGCGAGAACAGGATCACCGCCGCGGCCAGAAAGATCACCAGGTCGCGCGCCGGGAACGCACTGCCATCGGGCAGGAACAGCGGCAGGGTCAACACACCGGCCAGGGTGATCGCGCCGCGCACACCAGCCACCGAGGTCGCCACCACGATGCGCCAGTTCGGCGCCTCGCCCCGCTCCAGGCCACGGCGGCGCGCGCGCAGCAGGTTCCAGCGCAGCGACAGCCATACCCACAGCAGGCGCAGCAGGATCAGCGCCAGGTTGATCACCACCACGTATACCAGCAGCCACCATGCACTCTGGTGGCCGGACTCGTTCATGGTGGTGGTGGCGCGCTCGACGATGCCCGGCAGCTGCTCGCCCAGCAACACGAACATGATGCCGTTGAAGCTGAACTGCAGCATGTTCCAGACGCCCGCGCGCTGCACGCGCATGCTGCCGGAGACACGGCCGGTCAGCTCGACGTAGCTCATCGCGATACCGGCGGCGACCGCAGCGAGGATGCCCGAGGCATGGATTTCTTCGGCGAGCAGGTAGGCCGCGAACGGAATCAGCAGGTTGACCAGCATCGCCGCACCCGGCTCTTCGCCGAAGCGGCGCCACAACCAGCGCTGGAAGGTGGACACGCCGAGGGTGACCGCCACGCCCACGGCAAGGCCGGCCACCGCCACCCACAGGAAGGTCAGCGAGGCCGTGGCCAGCGAGAAGGAGCCGGTCATCACCGCGGCCACCGCGAAACGGAAGCAGACCAGGCCGGACGCATCGTTGAGCAGCGACTCGCCTTCCAGGATGTGCATCAGGCGCTTCGGGATCGGTGCCTTGGAGGCGATCGCCCCGACCGCCACCGGGTCGGTCGGCGAGACGATGGCCGCCAGCGCGAAGCACACTGCCAGCGGCATCACCGGAATCATCCAGTGGATCAGCAGGCCGGCGCCGATCACAGTGAACACCACCAGGCCGAACGCCAGTTCGAGGATCGCGCCCTTGTCGCGGAACAGGCCCTGCTTGGGAATGCGCCAGCCATCCAGGAACAGCAGCGGCGGCAGGAACAGCAGGAAGAACACTTCCGGCTCCAGCGCATGGCCGCGGTTGAACACGCCGGCGATCACCGCGCCCAGGCCGATCTGCACCAGCGGCAACGGCAGCGAGAACGGGAGGACGCGAACCAGGTAGCCGCTGGCGACAACGGCCACCAGCATCGCCAGGACGACTTCAATGGTATGCATGCTTCTTCCAGGAAGCGGCGCGTGGGGAGGCACGAGGGCCAGCGCCGGAAACCCGGAAAAAACTACCACATGCGGCCCTGACCGCGACGGCCGGGGCCGCCGCGCGTCAGCCCCGGCTCATGCCCCGTCGAACCGGTATAGATCCATGGCCAGGAAGCCGGCATCGATGCCGGCGTCGATGCGGCGTGCGCCGAAACCGCCCTCGCCGGCCGCTCCCATCGCGAAGAACAGCGGCAGCAGGTGCTCGTCGGTCGGGTGCGCACGCTCGGCGAACGGGGCCTGCCGGCGGTAATCGAACAGCGCCTGGCGGTCATCAGCGGCCAGCCGCTGCTCCACCCACTCGATGAAGGGCCGCACGTATGGCGCTTCCTTGCCGTCCTGGTAGTCGCCCCAGTCGTGCAGGTTGTGGGTGATGCTGCCCGAGCCGACCAGCAGCACGCCTTGTTCGCGCAGTGGTGCCAGCGCGCGGCCCAGCGCAAACTGGTGCTCGGGGCCGAGCAGCGGCTGGATCGACACCGGCACGACCGGGATGTCGGCCTGCGGGCGCAACAGCCGCAGCGGTACCCACGCGCCGTGGTCGAGCCCACGCTGCGGGTCGATGGCCACTGGCAGGCCTGCGGCGGCGATGCGGCCGGCCACTTCTTCGGCCAGTGCCGGATCACCCGGCGCCGGGTATTGCAGTTCGAACAGCGCGCGCGGGAAGCCACCAAAGTCGTGGATCGTCGGCGGCTGCGGATGTGCGCCGACCAGCGGCTGCCGGCCCAGCCAGTGCGCCGAGGCCATCACGATGGCGCGCGGCGGCGGCAGGTCGCGCGCCAGCTCGGCCAGGCGCACACCGACCTGGCCCGGATGCAGGGCGGTCATCGGCGAACCATGGGAGATGTACAGCGAAGGCAGGCGGGACATGGAATTCTCCAGTTGCAGGATCAGGCGGCGATCAGCGCGAACGCAGGGTCCACTTGCCATCGCCGACCAGGAACAGCACCACCAGCGCCAGCGCCCAGAACGCCGGGTATTCCCAGCCGCCGCCGGCATTGGCGAAACCGAAGCCGTTGGCGCCGTGCACGGTGACGATGGTGCCCAGCAGCAGCGGCACGCCGACCAGGCCCACCCAGCGCGCATAGATGCCCAGCAGGAGCGCGACAGTGATCACCAGCTCGACGCCGAGGGTGAGGTAGCCGAGCACGCCGGGCAGGCCCAGCGACTCGAAGAATGCTGCCGTGCCGGCCGGGGTGAATACCAGCAGCTTGGTCAGCGCATGGACCAGGAACAGCACGCCCAGTGCCAGGCGCAGCAGGGTGGCGCCATACGGGGCCAGCGGCGAAACAGGAGCGGTCGTGGCGTGCATCGGAAAGCACCTGGAAGGGAGTGGGCTCAGGTTATTGCGCCTTCACAGGCCGATAAATACGATCGATTGACCGTATTTATTTCAGAAGGCGCAACAATGGACACCCTTGAGGCGATGCGCGTGTTCGTGGCGGTGGTCGAGCGCAACGGCTTCAGCACCGCCGCCCAGGCCCTGGACATGTCCACCGCCGGCGTTACCCGCCAGGTCGCCGCACTGGAAAAGCGCCTGTCCACCCGCCTGCTCCATCGCACCACGCGGCGGGTCAGCCCCACCAGCACCGGCGCCGCCTACTACGCCCAATGCGTGCGCCTGCTGGCCGAGTTCGACGCGCTGGAGGCCAGCATCGGCGCGCAGGCGCTGGAGCCCTCCGGCACGCTGCGCATCAATGCACCGGTCAGTTGGGGCATCGCCCGCCTCGGCCCACTGCTGGCCAGCTACCGCGAACGCTTTCCGCAGGTGGAACTGGACCTGGCCCTGTCCGACCGCCTGGTGGACATGGTCGAGGAAGGCTACGACGTGGCCATCCGCATCACCCGCGAGCCGGGCCCCACCCTGATCGCCCGCCGCCTGGGCGAATCGCGGGTGAGCCTGTGCGCCGCGCCGGCCTACCTGGCCGCACGCGGCGCCCCTCAGACCCCGCAGGACCTGCAGGCGCACGCGTGCCTGGGCTACAGCTACTGGGCCGCCGGTGACCACTGGCCGCTGCAGGGGCCGGGCGGCGAAGTGAAAGTAGCGGTGAACAGCCTGCTGCACGCCAACAACGGCGACGTGCTGCGTGAAGCGGCGATCGCCGGCATGGGCGTCATCCTGCAGCCCGACTTCCTGCTGGAAGACGCGCTGGCCGATGGCCGCCTGGTGCGCGTACTGCCGGAATGGGAGGCCTCGCCGATCGGCATCTTCGCGGTCTATACCAGCCGCAGCCACCTGGCACCGAAGGTGCGCAGTTTCATCGACCATCTGGTGGACGCCGGGGTGTAGCCGAGTCTGGCGCTTGCCGGTAGTGCCGGCCGCCGGCCGGCACATACGAACCCCCGTCATGCTTCGGTCGGGTAGTGCCGGCCGCTGGCCGGCACATACGAAGCCCCGTCGTGCTTCGGTCGGGTGTGCCGGCCGCTGGCCGGCACATACGAAACCCGATCAGGCGGGGACCTCATCCAGCGCGTCGATGATCTGTTCCAGCGGCGCCGGCCGCCCCAACAGGTAGCCCTGCACCTGGTCACAGCCATGCGCAGCCAGCCAGTCCAGCTGCCCCGGCGTCTCCACGCCTTCAGCGATGATGGTCAGGCCCATGCTGTGGCCCAGCGACAGCAGCGCGCGGCAGATCGAGGCATTGCGTGGATTGGTTTCCACGTCGGCGACGAAGCTGCGGTCGATCTTCAGGATGTCCAGCGGCAGGTGCTGCAGGTAGGACATGCTGGAATAGCCGGTGCCGAAATCATCCAGCGACACGCGGATGCCCTGCTCGTGCAGGCGCTGCATGGTCTGCATCGCCTGTGCCGGCTTGCGCATCAGGCTGCTCTCGGTCAGCTCCACGTGCAGCGCGCCACGGGCCAGGCCGAAATCCTGCTGGGCACGGGTGAATTCGGCCACCAGGTCGCTGTTGAAGAACTGAACCGCCGACACGTTGACCGCGATCGGCAACTCACCCCACCCGGCCTCGACCAGACGGCGCTGCGCCTTCGCCGCCGCGCGGATCACCCAGCGGCCCAGTGCCAGGATCAACCCGGTGTCCTCGCACAGCTGGATGAACTCGTTGGGCGGGATGAAGCTGCCATCGGCCTGCGGCCAGCGCAGCAGTGCCTCCAGCGCTGCCGGGCTGCCATCGCCGGCATGCCGGATCGGCTGGAAATACAGCTGGAATTCGTTGTCGATGGCGGCATGGATGCGCCCGGCCAGGCGCAGGCGGTCGGCCAGGCGCGTGGTCACGGCCGCGTCGAACCAGACCACCACGTTGCCCTCGGCGCGCGCCGCATGCGCGGCCTGCGCGGCCATGCCGATCACCTGCTCGGCCGTGTGCCCGTCACCAGCGATGTGCACGGCCACGCCGATGCGCGGCTCGAACTGGTGCAGCGAGTCCTTGCCGCGCATCGGCGCCGACACGATCTGCAGCAGGTCGTCCAGCACGCGCTGGGTATCGTGCTCGGCACCGATGGCGAAGACGAAATCCTCGGCCGGCTGGAACGCCAGCGTGCCACAGCGTGCGCCCAGGCCCCCGAGCCGGGTCGCCATCGACTGCAGCACCGCATCGCCGATCTCGCGGCCCAGCGTATCGGCCACCAGCTGCAGCCCGCGCAGCTGCACGAAGGCGATGGTGTAGCCCTCCTCCTGCTCGTCCAGCTGTTCGGTCAGGGCGCGCACATTGAGCAGGCCGGTGGCCGGGTTGTGCCGTGCCTGATAGGCCAGGTCGCGCTCGTAGGCCAGCCGCTCGCTGACATCCTCGGCCAGCACCAGGCACGCGGGCTGCCCGTCGAAGTCGAGCTTGGACAGGTGTGCGCGCACCTCGAACACACTGCCGTCCTTGCGCCGGTGCAGGCGGACGGTCGCGTCGGGGGGATCGCCCACCTGCGCCCGCTGGATGGCACCACGCACTTCGTCCCAGCCTTCGCGCGGGCGGATGTCGAGGATGCTCATCGCCAGGAACTCGTCGCGGCTGTAGCCGTACTGGCGCACTGCAGCGTCGTTGACCTCGATGAAGCGCAGCGTATCCGGGTCGAACACCCAGAACGGTGCCGGATTGCGGTCGAACAGCAGGCGGAAGCGGCGTTCCACTTCGCTCATCTGCTCGCGCGCCTGATAGCGTTCGCTCAGGTCGGTCAGCGCACCGATCATGCGCCGCTCGCTGTCGGCCACTTCCACCCGCTGCCCGCGCGCGCCGACCCAGCGCACCTCGCCCCCGGGAAGCACCAGGCGGAACACCTGGTCGAGCACAGCGCTGCCGGCGAAGGCCTGGTCAAAGGCCTGCTGCAGGCGCGCGGCATCATCGCGATGCACGCGCGCGAAGAAGTCCGCGACCGGCAAGGCGTCGGTCTGTACCCCAAAGATCTCGCGGGCCAGCGGCGACCAGCGCAGCAGCGCGGCGTCCTCATCCACGTACCAGGTGCAGACACGCCCGACCTGGTGCGCCAGGCGCAGCTCGGCGTGGCCCGTCTTCAGTTCCTCGGCCATCGCCTGCTGGCTGCGGGTGCTGCGGCGCACGGCGTACAGCAGTACCAGCAACACCGCGATGTAGGCCAGTACGATCGCCACCGACGCCTTCAGGTACGGCCACCACGGTGCGAGTACATCTTCGTCGGCCAGGCCGACCTGCACCGCCAGCGGGCTGCGTTCGAGCGTGCTGATGGTGAGGATGCGCGGCACGCCGTCGACGACGCCGGGCATGCTGCCCAGCTCGACCACTGCCTGCGTGCCGAGCAGGTCCCGGCGCGGCAGGTCGTAGCGGCGGCCCACCGTGCCATGCGGATCGGGTACGCGGGCCAGCATGTAGCCTTGGGCATCGCTGATCGAGACCAATCCGTTGGGACCGACATCCAGGCCGCCGACGATGCGCTGCAGTTCGCCACAGCGCAGCCGTGCCAGCAGCCAGCGCCCATCGGCCATCGGCAGCGCCAGCGGGACCACCCAGCCCCCGTCGCTGGCACGCTGCGGCGGGCCGATGTACAGCGCGCTGCCCGAGCCGCGCCGTTGCGGATCGGTCCACAACGGCAACTGCAGGTCGCCCTTGCCGGCCGTCAATGCGCGGCCATAGCTGTCGAGCACCACGATGCTGTGCAGTTCGGCGTGCCGGCGCAGCACGCCGCCGATGGAGGCATCCAGCAAGGCCGGCGCCTGTGCCGGCACGCTGCGGAACAGTTCCGCGGCGTCGGCGGCGATGCCGGTCATGGCCCGCTCCAGGTTGCGCAGCTCCAGCGCCAGCAGGCGCTCGCTGCCCACCGCCAGCGCGCGGCTCTGCCGCTGCGCCGCTTCCAGGCGGCGGTGGTGGTCGTTGACCAGCATGAGGGCCAGACCGGTCACCAGCAGTACGCCCAGCAGCACACCGCCCCAGGTGATGGCGCGCAGCGGCCGGGCCAACGCCCGTTTCAGCGCGGGCATCGGTTGATGTTCCTTGTGCAGTCGGCTGGCTTCATGCGCGAACGAATCCTCCACGTCCCCGACCTCAACGGCCGGCGGACGCCATTCTTGACGCCTGACCCCATCCTGCATGGCCACCTCCCCGTGTCCGCGCAGGGCTCGAGGGTCCAGCATGCACCACCCCGGTGACGGCGTGAAGATCGCATCCGCACGTTCAGCCAGATCCTGCACAGGGCGGGCCCCGCAGGGGGGCGGCCAGTGGCGCCGGAGCGGATTAGACTTGGGGTTTTCCGCTGCAAGAGAAGTCCATGTCCAAGCTGCGCCGTCCCACCCTGGCGCTGGCCATTGTTGCCAGCCTGTCCCTGGCCGCCTGTGACCGCCCGGCCGACCCGGCCGTCGGTGCCACCGCGCCGGCCGATGCCGCCCCCGCTGCGGCCAAGCCGATGCTGGGCAGTTTCGGCTTCGATGCCAGCGGCATGGACCGCAGCATCGCCGCCGGCGACGACTTCTTCGGCTTCGCCAACGGCACCTGGGTGAAGAACACCGAGATTCCGGCCGACCGCTCGCGCTTCGGCAGCTTCAATGTCATTGCCGAGAAGACCCTGGCCGACACCCGCGCCATCCTGGAAGGGGCCGCCGGCAACACCCAGGCCAGCGGCGACGACAAGCTGATCGGCGACTACTACGCCGCCTACATGGACGAAGCCGGCATCGAGCAGCACGGTCTGGCGCCGGTGCAGCCGCAGCTGAAGGCCATCGATGCGATCGCCGACAAGGCCGGGCTGGCCCGCGCACTCGGCGGCGACCTGCGCGCCGACGTCGACCTGCTCAACGCCACCAACTTCTACACCGACCGCCTGTTCGGCCTGTGGGTGTCGGTGGACATGCTGCAGCCGGATCGCACCGCGCCGTACCTGGTGCAGGGCGGCCTGGGCATGCCCGACCGCGATTTCTACCTGGGCGATGGCCGCATGGCCGAACTGCGCAAGCAGTACCAGGCCTACATCGCACAGATGCTGCAGCTGGCCGGCGTCGCCGACCCGGCCGGCAAGGCGCAGCGCATCCTCGCGCTGGAAACGAAGATCGCGCAGGCGCATGCCACCCAGGAAGAAACCAACGACGTGACCAAGGGCGCCAACCCCTGGACCCAGGCCGACTTCAACGCCAAGGCGCCGGGCCTGGACTGGAACGCCTTCCTCGATGCGGCCGCGCTGGGCAACCAGCAGGACTTCATCGTGTGGCAGCCCAAGGCCGTGGCCGGCCTGTCCAGGCTGGTCGCCACCGAGCCGCTGGACGCCTGGAAGGACTACCTGGCGTTCCACGCGCTGGACCGTGCCGCCGCCTACCTGCCGAAGAAGTTCGCCGATGCCCGCTTCGCCTTCCATGGCACCGCGCTGAGCGGCACGCCGCAGCAGAGCGACCGCTGGAAGCGCGCGGTGGACGATGCCAACCATGCCGTCGGCGAAGCGATCGGCAAGCGCTACGTCGAAAAGCACTTCGACGCCAGGACCAAGGAGCGCGCGGACGAAATGGCGAAGAACATCATCGCCGCTTTCGCCAAGCGCATCGACGCGCTGTCGTGGATGTCGCCGCAGACCAAGGCGCATGCCAAGGCCAAGGTCACGGGCCTGACCGTGGGCATGGGCTATCCGGAGAAGTGGCGCGACTACACCGGCCTGGAGATCCGCCGTGATGACCCGCTGGGCAATGCACAGCGCGCCGAGCTGTTCGAGTACCAGCGCAACATCGCCAAGCTGGGCAAGCCGGTCGACCACAGCGAGTGGGCGATGCTGCCGCAGACCATCAATGCGATGAACGTGCCGCTGGAGAACCGCCTGGTGTTCCCGGCCGCGATCCTGCAGCCGCCGTTCTTCGACGGCGCTGCCGACGACGCGGTGAACTACGGTGCGATCGGTGCGGTGATCGGCCACGAGATCAGC
Organism: Stenotrophomonas muris; assembly: GCF_052751275.1. NCBI lineage: Bacteria > Pseudomonadati > Pseudomonadota > Gammaproteobacteria > Lysobacterales > Lysobacteraceae > Stenotrophomonas > Stenotrophomonas muris. Next base: position 3,237,145 of record NZ_CP199879.1, read on the forward strand.
CACGGCTTCGACAACGCCGGCGCGCTGTTCGATGAGACCGGCAAGCTGCACAACTGGTGGACCGCCGAGGACCTGAAGCAGTTCAACGCCGCCGGTGATGCGCTGGCCGCGCAGTTCAGCAGCTACGAGCCGTTCCCCGGCGTGCACGTGAACGGCAAGCTGACCCTGGGCGAGAACATCGCCGACGTGGCTGGCCTGGGTACCGCCTACGATGCCTACCAGCTGTCGCTGCAGGGCAAGCCGGGCCAGACCCTGGAAGGCTTCAGCCCGGACCAGCGCTTCTTCCTCGGCTTCGCCCAGGCGTGGCGCAGCAAGAGCCGCGAGCAGGCGCTGCGCAATTCGCTGCTGACCGATGTGCATGCCCCGGGCCAGTTCCGCGCATTGACCGTGCGCAACATCGACGCCTGGTACCCGGCGTTCGAAGTGAAGGAAGGCCAGAAGCTGTACCTGGCCCCGGACAAGCGGGTCAAGGTGTGGTGATGTAACCGGAACGGGCGCCGCAAGGCGCCCGTTTCATTTCAGGGTAGCGGCCAACCTTCGTCGGCACATACTCCGCTCTGGTGGGTGCCGACCTTGGTCGGCACGGGGTAGGAATCCACGCATGGCGTGGATCTACCTGCGGGTGATGGCAGCCATCAGCAGGGCACTCCCAGCCAACACCGCCGCAGCCCACAGATTCGCATGCAGGCCCACGCCATCCAGCAGGCGGCCACCACCCCACGCACCCATTGCGATGCCGATGTTGAATACCGCCACATACAACGCGGTGGCGATCTCCACGGCCTGCGGCACCGCCTTCATCATCCAGCTCATCAGGCCCACCGATACACCGCCATAGGCCAGACCCCACAGCAGCAGCACTGCAATACCTGCGGAGGGCGCATTTCCCACCCACAGGAACAGCAGAGGCGTCAGCAGCAGGCCCGAGGCTATCGCCAGCAGCATGCCCCGTGGATGGCGCGCAGCCAGCGGCCCGGCGATGAAGTTGCCGGCGATGCCAGCCAGGCCGTACCCAAACAGCAGTGCACCTATCCACGACGCATCCACGCCCGATACGGACGTCAGCAGCGGCCGCACGTACGTGAAGGCGATGAAGTGCCCGGACACCAGCAGCCCGGTCAGCCACAGGCCACGCCGCAGGTTGCGCTGGCCAAGCTGCTGCACGAACTGACGCGGCCGCACCGATGTGCTGACCGGCAACGCGGGAACCACCCGCAGATGCAGCAGCATCACCGCCGCACTGAACAACGTCATCGCCGCGAACGCGCTGCGCCAGCCCAATGCATCCCCGATCAGCGCGCCCAACGGAACGCCGAGCACCGAAGCTGCGGCCACGCCGCCGAAGATGATCGAGGTGGCCAGACCGATGCGCTGCGCAGGTACCAGGCGCGCTGCCAGCCCACCGGCAATGGTCCAGATGCCGCCCATGCAGAACCCCACCAGCACACGCGCGGCCAACAGCCAGCCGATGCCAGGTGCCAGCGCCGACGCAAGGTTGGCGACCAGCAGCAGGCCCAACAGCACACACAGGATGCGGCGACGATCGATGCCACCGGCTGCGATCACCGCAAGCGGGGCGAACACTGCCGCCAGCAGGGCGGGCAGTGAGATCATCAGACCGGCGGTGCCGGTGGACGCGCCGAGATCTTCGGCGATGGGAGTCAGCAGGCCGACCGGCAGCATTTCGGTGGTGACCACCGAGAACGTGGCGAGGCCGACGGCGGAGACCGCCCACCACGGATGGCGGGGCACAGACGCGGCATGCGCAGGCGATGAAGCGCTCACGGAATGATTCCTTCAGGAGATGTGGACGCGGCAGACGGGCGCAGCGCACGTTGCACGAGCAAGGCGAACAGCAGCACGCCACCGCCTGCCGCCAGCGCAACCACAAAACCACTGCGCACGCCCGCCGCATCGACGCTCTGTCCGGACAGCGCCGCGCCCAGCGCCACGCCGATGTTGAGGCCGGCCAGCAGCCACGTCATGCCTTCGGTCAGGCGTGCTTCGGGCACGCGTTGTTCAACCAGCGACATCGCCACGATCATCGTCGGCGCGAAGAACACCCCGGCCAGCAGTACCGCAGCGGCCAGTGCCGGCAGACTGCCGACCCACAGCAGCGGCAACGTGGTCAATGCGGTGGCCGCTGCTCCGGCCAGCAACAGGCGCGGCAGCGGCATCGGCAGCTTCAGGGCACCAAACAGCAGCCCCGCCGCGCAGCTGCCCAGCGCGTAGGCCGACAGCACCCAGCTGGCAGCTAGTGGCTGTCCGCGCAGCTCGGCCAATGCCACGCTGGTGATGTCGACGGTGCCGACGATCACGCCCATCGCCAGCATCAGCAACGCCAGCAGGCGGATCTCCGGTTGCCGCAGCAGCGAGTGCGAGGATGTTGCACCTTCGTAGTGCTGTATCGGCGGCTCGGTGCCCCGCTGCAGCACCAGTGCGGCGACGCCGGCCACCAGCAGCAGGGCGGCCGCCAGTACGCCAGCCTGTGGCCATACCGCCACCGACAATCCGACGGACAACGGTGGCCCGGCGATGAAGGTCACCTCGTCGAACACGGTCTCCAGCGAATACGCGGTCTGCAGCTGTGGTCGTCCGCGATGGGTCGCGGTCCAGCGCGCTCGCACCATCGCCGACACGCTGGGCATGCAGCCGGCCAGCATCGCCGCAACGAACAGCGTCCAGTCCGGCGCGGCCAGCAGCGTGCACGCGAGCAGCAACAGCAGACCGGCCGCACTGGCCGCAGTGGCCCATGGCAGTACCCTGCCCTGCCCGCGCCGGTCGACCCAGCGCGACACCTGCGGCGACAGCAACGCATAGGTCAGCACGAAGGTGGCCGACACCGCACCGGCCAGTGCATAGCTGCCGCGCAGCTGGGACAGCAAGGTGATGATGCCGATACCGGTCATCGGCAGCGGCAGGCGTGCCAGCAGCCCGGCCAGGGCGAGGCCGGCGGTGCCGGGGGTCGCGAACAGGTCGCGATAGGGGGTGGCCATCAGGTTCTCCAAGGCAGCGACTTGCCTGGCGCACAGGGCGCCATGACAATACATACGGGGCGTATGAATAAGAGGCTACATTCATACGCGCCGTATGTAAATAATCATGCACTGCGTATGTAAGGAGCTCTGAATGGTTCGCCGCACCCGCGCCGAGATGGAAGAAACCCGCGCCACCCTCCTGGCCACCGCCCGCCGGGTGTTCAGCGAGCATGGCTATGCCGCCACCTCGATGGACGACCTGACCGCCCAGGCCGGGCTGACCCGCGGCGCGCTGTACCACCACTTCGGCGACAAGAAGGGTCTGCTGGCGGCTGTCGTCGCCCAGCTCGATGCCGAGACCGACCAGCGCCTGCAGGCGATCAGTGATGCCGCCGACGATGCCTGGGAGGGCTTCGTGCAGCGTTGCCGCGCGTACCTGGAGATGGCGCTGGAACCGGAGATCCAGCGCATCGTGCTGCGCGACGCGCGCGCGGTGCTCGGTGGCGCCTCACCGGAATCGCAGCGCCACTGCGTGCATTCGATGCAGCACCTGATCGAACATCTGGTTGCCCAGGGCGTGGTGGCGCCGGTGAATGCGCAGGCGCTGGCGTCGCTGATCTATGGCAGCCTGGCCGAGGCCGCGTTCTGGATCGCCGAGGGCGAGGATGGCGACGTGCGCCTGCGGCAGGCGACGGCGGCGCTGGAGATGCTGTTGCGCGGGTTGAAGTCGGCGGGGTAAGGCCCATCCACGCATGGTGTGGATCTACTGCGGCTCCTGCGGCACCGCGCGCAACGCGTGCCAACCAAGGTTGGCACCTACCGGGGAACGGTGGGCCACTCGCGCAGCACCGACACCGGCACGCCCATGCGCGCACAGGCGCGGCTGGCCAGGCCATCGGGCAACGCACGGCGGAACAGCGGCGCCATGCCCTGCACCAGTGTCGCCGACGCGGCGGCCTGCGCGCGCTGACGGCCACTGCGTTCAAGCATGCCTTCGGCCCAGTCCGGCAGCAGTGCCGCGCCTGCACCCAGGAACACTTCGCGCGACAGCCCCGGCACCGGTACCGGCAGGCGCACGCCGGACAGCACCTCCAGCACCTCGCGCGAGCGCTCGTCGACGCGCAGCTCCGGCTGCCGCGCACAGAAGTACGCCGCCACTTCCGCTTCGCTGCGCGGCACGTCCACCGCACCCAGTGCCTCGGCCACGCAGCGGTACTCATCGTAGTAACGGTCGGCGATGTGTGCCGGCACCTCCCGTCCATACCGGCGGAAGCCCTGAAGGAACCCGAACGCCTCGGTCACATGCACCCAGGTCAGCAGTTGCGGATCGTCGGCGGCGTAGGGTTCGCCCTGTGCGGTCTGGCCGCGGATCCGTGCATGGATGCGGCGCACCTTGGCCACCAGCGCCTCCACCTCGCCGGTGGGCGCATAGCTGGTACCGGCAACGAACGCGGTGGTGCGACGCAGGCGACCCACCAGGTCCTGGCGGAAATTGGAGTGATCGTAGACCCCGGCCAGCGCGTGCGGATGCAGGGTCTGCAGCATCAGCGCGCACAGGCCACCGGCCAGCATCGAGGGGAACTCGGCGTGCAGGCGCCAGGTCACGCTGTCGGGTCCAAACCAACCCGGGTCACCCAGCGGCTGGTCGTAATCGATGCCGCTCTGGCCACGGGGGAAGGCCTCCAGCACCCAGCGCCGGATCGGCGCGGTGACGGGGCGGGAGAGTCGCTGCAGCAGAGCCGGCATCACAGGTCCAAGAAAGACGGAAGAACAGTCGCATCTTGCGCGGTTGGCTCCGATTCTCGGCGATCACGACCGCGGCCGCGAGTCTCCGCGCTCAGCCACGGTTCCATGTGCAGCCGCAGCACGTTTCACCCTGCGACATCCTGTCGCAGGCTGCGACCGCGATGCTGCGATGCAACAACATTCACCGATTCAGGGGAAGCCCTTGCGCAGCTTGGCATTGCGCCCATTGCACGGCTCGCTGGAAGTGCTAGAACTGGAACCGCCACACCGTCCAATGCTGATCGACGCACGTTCCACAAGGAGCCAGCCATGATTGCTTTGTTCAAGGGTTTGGGAATTCTGCTTCGCGACAACGAGCTCTACAGCAGCCCGTTCGATAAACAGGTCGCGCATTGGCGCAATCTCAGCGAGCAGCAGATCCGCGATGAAGTCGCGGTGCTGGCCCAGGCCAAGTGCCAATGGCTGATCGCCTCGATCGTCGGCTGGCAGGCAGCCTCGCTGCTGATTCTTGGCCTGATCGCCAACTACCTCTGGCGCGACGACTTCCATATCACGTTCACCCGCGTGGTAGTCGTGTTCGGCTCGTGGGTCTCGATCCTGTTCGTGATCTGGTTCATGGCCAACATGTTCGATCAGCAGGCCGGTTTCGAGCGCTGGATGAAGGCGTTCAACAGTCGCGCACGCATCAGCTCCAAGGCCGACAGCGTCGAGCACGTGGCCGAGGCACTGGACCTGGCCGAGCATTACCCGGAAGTGCTCGATTACAAGCAGGCGGTCACCGCCAAGCGCGAGCTGCGCCACGAGGACATCCGCATCATGACCGAGATCGGGCGCATGAAGCAGCACTCCGAACTGGTCGGCCGCCTCAACCACGTGGGCGAGAACGAGCACCACCACGACCTGACACTACAGCCTGCCTACTGACCCTTCAGGGAAGCGGGGGGAGCCACAATGCCACCGTGATCACTCACGGTGGCATTGTTCTTTCCGATCCTCGCTGACGCACTGGGCGAAGCCCTTCGGCAGGCCCCTGAACTCCCGGGTCGTGCCGGCCGCCAACGCGAACGACCGTATCGGCGCTTTCGCACAGGCGGCATCAGGACGACAGGCCGGGTCCAGCACCAGGTAATGGCACTGGCCGCTGCGGCTGGCCATGCACTCGAAACGCGCCACGCCGTCCACTACCGTGCGCTTGCTGTACAGCGTGTCCACGCTATTGGCAGTGGTGCGGGTGATCGCGGTTTCAGTGGACTTCCGGCAACCGGCAAGCGCCAATGCGGCGAGGCCGACAAGCAGGAAAAAACGCATGCAATGCTCCTGGCGGCGGAGACTGCGGCGCGGCTACATGCCGCGGAACAGGCTCATGAACGGTTGGCTGACCACCAGCGTCTCCGTGCGCCCGCGCAGGCGCAGCACGCCGCGCCCGGTGTCGTCGCGGCTCACCGCTGCCACCGCCTTCATGTTGACGATGGTGGAGCGGTGGATCTGGCGGAAGTGCTGCGGGTCGAGCACTTCAAGCAGTTCACGTAACGGTGTGCGCAGCAGGCTTTCGCCGGCAGCGGTGACCACGGTGGTGTACTTGTTGTCGGCGCGGAAGTAGGCCACATCTTCCAGCATGATCAGCTGCGTCTCGCGGCCGTTGCTGGCGGTGATCCAGGCCAGTGGCGGGCGCTCCGCTGCGCCCTGCGACGGGCCCAGCCGCTGCAGCAGGCGCTCCAGCACGGCATCGTCCTGTCGCGTCGATGGCAGCCGCGACAGGATGCGCTCGCGGGTGGCCAGCAGGCGCTCATCACTGACCGGCTTCAACAGGTAGTCCATCGCGCCCTGCTCGAACGCATCGATGGCGTACTGGTCGTAGGCGGTGACGAATACCACCTGGGTGCGCGGGCTCAGCTCGGACAGCGAGCGCGCGACCTCGATGCCGCTGATGCCGGGCATGCGGATGTCGAGGAACGCGATGTCCGGCCGCGTCTCGGCCAGCTGCTCCAGCGCGCTGGCACCGTCCTCGCACTCGGCCACCAGCTTCAGCTCCGGCCACAGCCGGCCCAGCTGTTCCACCAGTGACTGCCGCAGCAGTTCTTCGTCTTCGGCGATCAGGGCTTCAAGCGGCATGGCTGCGCTCCTTGTGCGACTGCGGCAGGGTCATGGTCGCGGCCACGCCGCTGGGGAAGTTGGCAACGATCGCCACGCCGGCCTGCTCGCCGCAGGTCAGGCGCAGGCGCTCGCGCAGATTCTTCAGGCCGATGCCGGTACCGCTGGTGCCCTGGCCGAAGCCAAGCCCATCGTCGGCCACGGTCACGGTCACGTGGTCATCGAAGCCGCGCGCCAGTATCCAGATCGTGCCACCGCCGGGCTTGGGTTCCAGGCCGTGCTTGATCGCGTTCTCCACCAGCGTCTGCAGTGCCATCGCCGGCAGGTGCACGCCGTGCAGTTCGTTCGGTACCTGCATTTCCACCGCCAGCCGTGCGCCCATGCGGATGCGCAGGATTTCCAGGTACGCGCGGGTGCGGTCCAACTCCACGCCCAGCGTGGATACCGATTCGTCCACCTGCGGCAACGAGCTGCGCAGGTATTGAATGAGGTGGCCGAGCATCTGTTCGGCACGCGCCGGATCGGTGCGGGTCAGTACCTGCGCGTTGGCCAGCGTGTTGTAGAGGAAGTGCGGTTCCACCTGCGCATGCAACAGGTTCAAGCGTGCCACCGACAGTTCCTTTTCCACCTGGGTCTGTTCGGCCGCAGCCTGTTCGTCGCGGCGCTGGTCGGCGACGCGGCGGCTGATCGCACGGGTGACTGCTTCGGCGTTCTCGAAGTTGCTGCCCTCGTCGAGCGCCAGCAGGTCGGCCCACCAGCCGGCATCGGGTTCGAACAGCAGGGTCACGGTGCTGGTGCCCTGCCCCGGCGTGACCGTGGCCAGCACGCTGTTGCGCTTGATGGCCAGCCGCGCCGGCAGGTTCCAGCGCGAGGGCTGGCGGCCGTTCCAGAGGTCGACCCGGCGCACATAGGCGCGCACCTGCAGGCTGCCGGCCGAGCTTTCCACGTCTTCGACGCGCGGTAGTTCGGAAATCGCCGCCTCCACCACCGAGAAGGCGTGGCCGGCGTCCATCGGCAGTTCGATCTGGCGGCGCTGGCGGCCGGACAGGGTGGTGGCATCCAGGCGACCGGCCACCAGCCAGACCCGGCGGATGTGGGTGATGGCACTGCCCAGCGCGGAAATGATCAGGAACATCGCCAGCAGCCCGAAGATCCAGCCCGGGCCATCGTTCATGCCGCTGAAGATGCCGCTCCAGACCATGCCGGCGACAACCAGCGCGGCAGCCCAGGCCAGCAGGTGGCGGATCAGGAGAGAGAGGCTGGCGAACACGGCGGCGCCTTGAGGAAGGGGGTGAGCCGAGCATAGGGCGGCCCGCCGGGCAAGCAAGCAGGCTGCGACGAAGGCCGGGAAAGTTGGGATGGAAGCCGTTATGGAAACGCCAGGCACGGCCCGGCGTTTCCGGGGGCGGCAATGCCGGCCAGCGGCCGGCACTACCGGACGCCGTTACTTGCGCTGGTCGGCGCTGGCGTCACGCACGGCGCGGAACGCCTCGTCCTTGCTCCAGTTCGGCCAATCGCGGGAATTGGCCAGCTGGTTGCCCAGCGTGTACAGCACTTCCAGGTCGCGCGCGGCACCGGCAAACACCCAGTCCGGCTGCCACTCGTCGCCCTGCTGGTGATAGCGCTTGGCGGTGTAGTCCTCGGAGGCCTTCTTGCCTGCGGCCACGCCACCGTCCACCCAGTCCTGGCCGGCCGACCAGGACAGCGCCGGCACGCCACGCTTGGCGAACGGGAAGTGGTCGGAGCGGAAGAACAGGCCCGCTTCCGGCTTCGGGTCCGGCGTGTAGCGGATGTCCCAGCCCTTGGCCACGTCCTTCAGCTGGTCCAGCAGCTCGAAGCGCGCGGCACCGTAGATGCCGAAGTCACGCGACGGGCCGAACGGCGCCATGCCGTCCATGTTGATCACGGCCACGGTCTTTTCCAGCGGATACAGCGGATGGGTGGCGTAGTACTCAGAACCCAGCAGGCCCTTTTCCTCGGCGGTGACCGCCAGGAACAGCAGCGAGCGCTGCGGGCGCTTCTCCTTGGCGAAGCCACGGGCCAGCTCGACCAGCGAGGCGGTGCCGCTGGCGTTGTCCAGCGCGCCGTTGAAGATGCGGTCACCGCGCGCGTCCGGCTCGCCCACGCCGATGTGGTCCCAGTGCGCGCTGTAGATGATGGTCTCGTCCGGATGGCGGCTGCCTTCCAGGCGCGCGGCCACGTTGTGAGAGGTGATCACTTCGGTCTTCACCGCGTACTTCGCGTCCAGGCTGGCGCCGGTCAGCGGCACCGGGGTGAAGTCGCGCTGCTGCGCCTTCTTCTTCAGTGCCTCGAAATCCTGCCCGGCCGAGCGGAACAGCTCCACGGCAAGGTCGCGCTGGATCCAGCCTTCCAGCAGCGGGTGGCTTTCTGCCGGGTTGTCACGCACCACGTCGAACATGGTGTTGGTGTTGGAGCCGGCCACGGTGGCCCAGCCATACGACGCCGGTGCGGTCTCGTGCACGATCAGCACGCCCAGCGCACCCTGACGGGCGCCTTCCTCGTACTTGTAGGTCCAACGGCCGTAATAGGTCATGCCCTTGCCGTCGAAATCACCTTGGCCGGTTTCGAAGTCCGGGTCGTTGATCAGCACCACGGCGATCTTGCCCTTCAGGTCCACGCCCTTGAAGTCGTCCCAGTTGCGCTCCGGTGCCTTCACGCCGTAGCCGAGAAACACCAGCGGGGCCTTGCTGATGTCGACGCTGCTGGCGCCGTTCATGGCGGCGCGCACGGCGATCTGCTTGCCCTGCTCCAGCGGCAGGGTCTTGCCGCCCTGGTGCAGCGCCAGCTGCGGTGCGCCGACGATGTCGCCCTTGCGCAGCGGCACGGCCTGGGTCCACAGGCGCTTGCCGTCCTTGAGGTCGCCGCCCGGCTGCAGGCCGGCGTCGGCAAACTGCCTGCTGAGGTAGGCGATGGTCTTTTCTTCGCCGGCGGTGGCCGGCGAGCGGCCTTCGTAGGCGTCGGAGGCCAGTTCCTTGACGTCGGCGGAGATCCGCGCGCCATCGAATTTCGGGGTGGCCGCCATCAGTGCGCTCGACACCGACAGGGCCAGCACGCCCAGTACCACTCGTTTCATTGCTCTCTCCAGCAGGGAAATCCTTCTGGAGTGTAATGGGATTCGCCAGGGCTGCGCCCTGCACCTGCCGAAACAACGGCAACAGCCGAAGCAACAGCAAAAGCTGGTTTCCTGAGGGTAGGCGGGGTCCCACTGCTGTTGGTGGGTGTCGACCTGGGTCGACACGCACGGAAACACGAAGGGGTCAGATCCTTTTCCCGCCGGAAAAGGGCTCTGACCCCATCGGTGTGTTGCTTGGGCGTGTTACCAGTTCGGGTCTTCGGCCGGGGCGGCAGCGGGCTTGGGCTTCGGCTTGGCCGCCGGGCGTGCGGCGGCGGCGGGAGCGGCCGAGGCAGTCGCACCTGCGGCGGCGGCCGGCTTGCTGCCCAGCTTCTGGCGCAGTTCGATCTGGCCCGGGCGGAAACCGCCGCGCATCGCGTCGACGCCGTCTTCGATGGTGCCGTACGAGGTCTGTGCGGCCACGCGGTCGATGCGGATGGTGCAGCACGGGTGTTCACTGCGGCCCAGCGAGCGGCCGGTCTGCGGGTCCTTCAGTTCCTCGCCCAGGCGCACGGCCTGCCAGCGCTGGCCGGCCTGCAGGGTTTCGCCACCCTGGCTCAGCACCACCTGGTCACCGTCCACAGAAACCACCGACACCGGGAACAGCGTGGTGACGATGGTGGTACCGATCTGGCCCGACAGCGATTCCATCATCGCCGCGGCCATGTTGCGGCCGTTGACCACGCGGGGCAGGGTGCTCGGGCCGGTCGAGGCCAGCTGGTGGTCGAAGCTGTCGGACATCACCACCTGGCCGGTGGTGGCGTTGATCAGGCGCAGGGTGATGCGGCCGCCACCGGAGTACGAGGTCACCTGGCGGTCGGACATGCGCAGGTTGCGTACGCTGCGCGGGTACTCGAAGCGTTCGATGGTCGGGATCAGGATCAGGTCGGTCGCCAGCTGCTGGCCGACGCGTGCGGTGTCCTGCAGGCGTACGTTGCCGCTGTTGATATGGTCGATCTCGGCCTGCAGTTCGTCGCCGAACTCGCGATCCAGCACGATGAAGCGCTGGGTCTGGGTCAGCGTGTCGGACAGGCGCGCGCGGATCGCGTCGGCCACTTCATCGGCACTCACGCGGCCATCGCCCACGGCATAGCTGCCGGCCTTGGTGCGCGGCAGCGCGACCACGATCTTCGGCTTGCCCTGCTCGTCCGGTGCACGGTACTGGGCAATCTGTGCACGCACGCGCACCTTCCAGTAGCTGCGCATGCTGCGGTGGGTCACGTCCGAATCGAACGAGCTTGCGCCACGCTTGGCATCGACGCTGACCTTCTCGTCGTAGCTCTCCTTGACGCTGGCCGAGGCTCCGCCGCCCTTGGCCGTGGCCTCGCCGGACGCGCTGGCAGAGGCCGAACCCTTGAAGCTCCAGCCTTCGTCGCTGGCGCGCACGCGCGCGATGGTTTCTTCATCCAGCTGCCGCACTTCGTCCTGCGACAGGATTTCATAGCCCAGCACCGCGCCCTGCGAGCCGGCGATCATCTGCTGGGTGAACGCGTCGGCGCGGATATCGCCGACGTGTTCGTCATCCACATCCACATGCAGGCCTGCACGCAGGCTCTGCATCTGGCTGGCCACGCGTACGCCGTTGACCTGCGCCACCGCCGACTGCAACGCCGCCAGCACCGCCAGTTCCGGGGTGCTGCCGATGCCGTCGGCCTCGCGCGCGACCTGGGTGGTGCCGCCGAAATCCGGCGTGCCACGCAGGGGCGCTGCTTCCACTGGCGCATTGCTGGCCAGTGCACTGGTTGCCTTGTCCTTGGCAGGTGCGGGCGCTTCGGCCGGGGTGTCCTGCTTGCCACAGGCTGCAAGCAGCGCGGCAGCCAGGCCCAGGCCGATCAAACGGGAGGTCGTACGCATGGGGATTCGCCTCGGATCAGTTCATCTTGTCCAGCTGGCCCAGCATCGAGTCGGCGTTGGACGGCACCTTGACCTTGCTCTTCTTGGCGAAGGTCACAGCCGACTTGGTCGAACCGTACAGGCCCTGGATGAAGCCCGGCGATTCCTTGGCCACCCATGCACCAGCGGCCAGCTTGCGGCCGACGGTAGCCATCTGGGTGGCGCCCAGGTTCTTCATGCCGGCGGTGAAGTTGCTGGCTTCGCCACCCAGCTTCTGCGCTTCGGCGGCCGACGCCAGCAGCGAGACCAGGCCTTCGGCGTAGTGCTGCTTGGATTCAGCGTTCAGCTCCGGCTGCGCGGCCTGGCGCTCGTCGATCGCGGCCTGGGCGGCTTCGCTGACCGACACCGACTTCTTCATCGCATCGACGCTGACCGAACCCGACGACAGCGCCTGGCGCTCGGCTTCCAGCAGCTGCACCTGCTCGGCCAGGCCGAAGGCACGGGCGAACGAGGTCTGGGCCTGCAGCGAGTGCGACTGCGAGCTGACGAAACGACGCACCAGCGCTTCCTGCGCGGCTTCGTCCGGGGCAGCGGCGCTGGAGGTGCTGCTGGAGGAGCCGGTGGAGCCACCAGCCAGGTCCTTCAGCTTGCCCAGGCCGGCATGGGCCGGCATCGACAGGGTGGCGGCCGCGATGGCCAGGGCAAGAGCGGTATTGCGGATCATGTGAGAGTCCTTTGGGAGAAACGGCCGCGTGCGGCACGTGGGGAATCGGTAACCCAGGGGCGATGCCGAGCGAGCTCGGCACCCACCGGGGCGGCGGATCAGCGGACCGCCTTGACGTTCAGTTCGTTGATCATCTGCTGGGCGGCCTTTTCGGCAGCCAGCTGCAGGGCATTGGTACGGGCCACGGTTTCATTCGGGCCGGTGCCGGAGAACTGCACCGGGCCGACCGACGACACGGTGCGCGGGAAACGACCGGTCACGTCCAGCACCTTGCCGGTGACAGTGACGAACACGCGGGTGTTGCCGCTGGCCGGATCGCGGTCACGCATGCCGACGTCGAGGGTGCCGACGGCGATGTACGGGATGTTGGCCGCACGGATGCCATTGGCGGTGTCGCGCAGGGTGGCCGGGGCCAGGTCGTTGCCGGTGCTGAAGTCCTTGCGGATGCGCTCGATGCTGAGCAGGCCGCGCGACTCGCCTTCCACGTACTCGGCTTCAACCACCTCGTAGCCGGCGGCGCTGAAGGCACCGGTCATCGCGGTGTTGACTTCGGCGGCGTTGGCCACCTTCCAGGTGATGTTGTCGGCGCGCGCGGTGGTGCTGCCGCCGCTGGTGACCGACACCGAACCGTTCTGGTTGATGCTGCCGTTGGTGCTGACCGAGTTGCCGCGGAAGCTGTCGCCTTCACGGGTGTTCTCGCTGTAGCTGCTGCTGGCGTCGACGCGGCGGTACTCCTTGTCCTGGAACGACTGCACGGTGTCCTGCGAGCGCGCCATGAACAGGAAGGTCAGCAGCGAGCGCTGCGCAGCGGTGGCGCCGGCCACGGCCGAACCCGCATCCAGCTTGGTCTGCAGCAGGGTAGTGTTGATCTCGGCGCGGACGGTGACGCTGTAGGTCTTGGCCTTCTTGTCTTCGGTGTCCGACAGCTGCACGGCGCTGAGCACGTAGCGGTCGATCTCGCCGATGAACTCGGCGCGGCGCGCCTCGAACAGGCGCAGCTTGGCCGCACCGGTTTCGGCGATGTACGCCTCCAGGGCATTGACCTTGGCCTTGTTCAGGGCCTGGGCACGGGTATCGGCGCTCAGGCGCAGGCCGTAGCTGGCCGAGCCGGTACCGCGCGAACTCGCGGTCTGCGCAGCGACCGGCGAGGCCACCGCCAGCGCGATGAGGATGAGCAGGATGGTACGCATCAACGACATGACTTGATCAACTCCTGGAGGGCTTGGGTCTGCTGCTGCAACGGGCGGCCGCCCGGCTTCTGTTCGTCCAGCCAGGCGCGCGAATCGGCACGCTTGGCGGCGGCGCCGGCGAAGGCGTCGAAGCCGGCCAGCAGGGTTTCGTAGCTGGCCGACCACTGGTCGACCTGCCACTGCGTGACCGGCACCACCTTGGTGGCCCCCTTGCGCAGCGGCTGTTCGAAATAGACCTTGCCCGAGAACGGCTCGCTCACCTTGGCGGTGAAGAAGGCGCCGAACAGCATCGTCTTCATCGCCGGGGTTTCCTCGATCACGCCGTTCTTCAGTGCATCGACCTGCAGCTGGATGACGTAGTCGGGTTCGGGAATCTTCAGCTGGTAGACCTTGCCGTCGGCAAAGCGGGCGGCCATCGCACCGCCGATCGCCTGGCCCGAGGCCGGCGGCAGCAGGCCAACGCCAGTGTTGGATGACAGCGTCTTGGACAGTTCGTGCGCAAGCGTGGCACGCAGCGGTGCTTCCCACTTCGGATCGGGCAGCTTGGCGCGTGCCGCGTCGGACAGGGTCACCCCGCCCACCTGCAGGCGACGCACGGCGGCATCGGGCAACCGGGCCTGCGCCAGGCTGGCCGCCAGTACCTGCGACAGGCTGGTATCGGCACCGCCGTACAGCAGATCGGCGACGATCGCGTCGATATCGTCGTTGTCCGGACGGTAGTCCTGCACGTCGATGCGCTGCAGGGTGAGCGGATAGGAGGCGATCACCTGGCGCTCGCGGAAGTCGAAGAACAACGCCTGCAGCGCCACTTCCACCAGCACCTTGTACTGGTCGCCGATCGGTTCGACCGAGACCAGCTCGCGATCCAGCGCAGCGGCCAGCACGGTGGCACTGGTGGTGCCGTCGAGCATCGCCACCGGCTGGTCGATCAGCTCCAGGTGGGCCGGTGCGCGGCGCTTGAGCGACTGTGCCAGCGTCTGGTTCAGCGGGACCAGCCCACGCCGTTCCAGCACCGCGTGCGCATGCGGGGTGGTCGCCTGCACGGCGGCGGCGTCAGCGGTATAGGCAAAACCGGCCCAATAGGCCTGCTGTGATTTGTCCGCAGCCTGCACGGCCATCGGCCATACGGCCACGCACAGGGCACAGGCAAGCAGGCGCGCAAAAGCGCGCGATGCGCTCTTCGTCCTTGAATACATCCAACCGCTCCTCGGTCAATACGCACGGATCGCGGACGCTGATGCGTCCGCTGGGCGCGAAACATAGCCGCTCAGGCGGCCGGCGACAAGTGCTGCCTTTGTCGGCTCAGTCCGTGGGGGGCAGGCCCGCCCGTTGCCGCAGCAGTCCGCGCTCGGCCTGGTTCTGGCTGAGCCGAGCGGCCTGGCCAAAAGCGTCACGTGCGTCCTGCTCACGCCCCAGTGCCTGCAGCAGCTCGCCGCGCACCACCTGCAGCGGCGCATAGTCGCGCAGGCGCGCGTCGACCAGCAGGGGCTGCAGCTGCGCCCACGCGGCGAACGGGCCTTCGCTGCGCAGGATCGCCACCACCCGGTTCAATGCCACCACCGGCGAAGGTTGCACCTGCAGCAGCTGTGCATAGAGCGCGGCGATACGCGGCCAGTCGGTCGCGTCGGCGCGCCGCGCAACCGCATGGCAGGCCGCGATGCGCGCCTGCAGCACATAGGGATCCTGGTCGCCACCGATGGCCAACGCGCGCGCCAGCACCTGCTGCCCGCGGTCGATCTGCAGCCAGTCCCAGCGCGCGCGGTTCTGCTGGTCCAGCAGCACCGGCGCGCCCTGCGCGTCCACCCGTGCCGCTGCGCGCGAGGCCTGCAGTTCCATCAGCGCCAGCAGGCCCAGTACCGGCGGCACCGGCAACCGATGCGCCAGGATGCGGGCCAGCCGCAGCGCTTCCTCGCACAGCGCCGGGCGCATCCAGTCATCACCGGCGCTGGCGGCGTAGCCTTCGTTGAACACCAGATAGATCGCTTCCAGCACCGAGGCCAGGCGCTCCGGCATCGCGTCGGCGCGTGGCACTTCATAGGGCACCTGCTTCTGCGCCAGCGTGCGCTTGGCGCGCACGATGCGCTGGGCGATGGTCGGCTCCGGCTGCAGGAACGCACGCGCGATCTCGACGGTGGTCAGGCCACCGAGCAGGCGCAGGGTCAGTGCCACCCGCGCATCGGCCGGCAGCACGGGATGGCAGGCCACGAACATCAGCCGCAGCAGGTCATCGCCCAGGTCGTCCTCCAGTGCCTGGCTGTCATCCGGCGCCGGCAGTGCCGCCGGATGCAGTTCCTCGCCCCACTGCGCATGCTGCTGCGCCACCCGCTGGTGCTGGCGCAGCACATCGATGGCACGGTTGCGCGCGGTGGTCATCAGCCAGGCTCCGGGGTTGTCCGGGATACCCTGCTCCGGCCAACGCTCCAGCGCGGCCAGCCAGGTGTCCTGGGCCAGCTCCTCGGCACGGCCGACATCGCCACCGAGCAGCCGCGCCAGGCGCGCAATCAGCACTGGCGACTCCATCCGCCAGAGGGTTTCCAGACGCTGCGTCAGTGCGGGCTCGAGCATGCGCCGATCACAGCACGCACGCCCGGCCCGCACAAGCGCCGCAGCTCACGCTTCAACAATCGGCTTGAAGCCACCCCAGAACATGCGCCGGGTATCGAACGGCATGTCCTTCGGACCCAGCGACGCCAGCCGCGGGTCGGCCATCACCTTTGCGTTGATGCGGTCGCGTGCCGCGCGCGAGCGGAACACCACGAAGGCGACGATCACCGTCTCGCCCGGTTTCGCCTTGACCGCGCGCGGGAACGAGGTGCTCTTGCCCGGCTCCACATCGTCGGCCACGCATTCCATGTACTGCAGCGCGCCATGGTCCTTCCACACCGCACCGGCCTTGCGGGCAAGGCGACGGTAGGCCGCCACCTTGTCCTGCGGGCACGGCAGCACGTAAGCGTCCACGTAAGCCATGCGGGTTCTCCCTGCGGCGGCCGTCAGCCCGGCTCGCCGTCCATGTGTGCGATTTCCCAGAGATGGCCATCCAGGTCCTGGAAGCCACGCTGGTACATGAAACCGTAGTCGCGCGCGGGCTGCGGTTCACTGGCGCCGGCCGCCAGAGCCTTGTCCACCATCACGTCCACCGCCTTGCGGCTGTCCGCCGACAGGCAGGTGATCACCTCGGTCTGGCTGCGTGCGTCGGCGATTGGCTTGGTGGTGAACTGCTTGAAGAACGGCTGGGTCAGCAGCATCACGAAGATGCTCTCGCTGATCACCATGCAGGCGGCATCGTCATTGGTGAAGGTCGGGTTGAAGCTGTAGCCCAGCGCTGCGAAAAAGGTCTTGGACGCGTTCAGATCCTGCACGGGCAGGTTGACGAAGATCATCTGCGGTTGCGGTGCACTCATCGGTGAAGCTCCTTGTGGATGAAAGAAAGAGAGGAATCAGGGCTGCTTCATGCAGTTGACCATCCACGGCTTGCCATAGCGGTCGACCAGCATGCCCCAGCGGTGCGCCCAGAACGTTTCGGCGATCGGCATCTGCACCTGGCCCCCCTCGGCCAGCGCGGCAAACACGCGTTCGGCTTCTTCGATGCTGTCGACATCGACATTGATGGTGGTCGAGCCACCCTCGCCGCCGCCGGGGCCGTCGGCCGCCATCACGATGGCGTTGCCGATCTCCAGCTGGCTGTGGGCGACGTGGTCCAGGGTTTCCGGCGGCATCTCGTTGCAGCCCGGCGAGCCATCGGAGGGCGGCATGTCGCGGTATTTCATTTCCGAAGTGACCTGGCCACCGAGTGCCTTGGCGTAGAACGCCATCGCCTCGTGGGCCTGGCCGCTGAAGCCGAGGAAGGGAATCAGTCTCATGGCAATACTCCGTGATGTAGTTCAGGGCGGTAGCGCCGGGTCGTGCCCGGCGTGGAGATGAATCGGGTCAACCTTCCAGCTGTGCACGCAGACGCTGTTCCTGCTGCTGTAATTCGGGGGTGAAGGCTTCACCGAAGTCTTCAGCGGAGATCAAGGGACGCAGTTCGAGCGTGCCGCCACTGCCGAACGGTGCGCGGCTGGCCCATTCAACCGCTTCGTCCAGCGACCGCACCTCCCACAGCCAGAAGCCGGCGATCTGTTCACTGGCAGGACCGAACGGACCGGCCTCGACCTGGGGTGCCCCGCCGCCGAAGTGAATGCGACGGCCGCGCTGGGTGGCGTGCAGGCCTTCACCGGCCAGCATGATGCCGGCGGCCACCAGTTGTTCGTTGAAGGCGCCCATTTCGGACAGTTCCTGTTCGCTGGGCATGCGGCCGGCTTCGGAGTCGGCGTTGGCCTTCACGATCACCATCACTTTCATTGCGGTCTCCCGTGGGGACGCGTGGTGCGTGCCCTTCATTGGGTACAACGAACCAGGGGGCTGGGAATCGACACGTCCTCTGAAAATTATTTCTTCCGTGGAAAGCGCGCCTTCGGCGGAGGTCGGCGAACGGCGGAGCCCCTCCGTGGTGGGTTGGGTGGGTCGCTGAAAGCGCGGGTTCATGGGTTTGGCCGGGTGGGTAGGCGGGTCGGGGGACGCCGTAAACCCATCCATGGGGGCTTGGCCGCGGCATCCATGCCGCGGACACCCCCGCCCCGCCTACCCACCCGGCCCTGGACAGTTTCCTGCCTCCGGTACCCACCACGGGAAGATCAAGAGAAAAGGCAACAGCAACGGCGACAGCAACAGCAACAGCAAAAGCAAAGACGGTTGGCTGGCGGGCTCGGCTTTGCGAGCGAAGCGACCCGCTTTTGCTCTTGCTTGTTGATTTCCCGTGGTGGATCGGCCGCCGGAATCTGTCTGGGGCCGGGCGGGTGGGGTTGGCGGGGTATCCGCGCCATGGATGGCGCGGCTAAGCCTCCAGGGACGGATTCACGGCGTCCTCGCCAATCCCACCCGCCCGGCCCACCCTCAGGAAACCCGCTTTCAGCGACCCACCCAAACACACCACGGAGGGGCTCCGCCGTTCGCCGCCCCCGCCGAAGGCGCGCTTCTGCGCTGCAACATGCCCATGCGCCATCCTGCGCCATCATGGGCACCCCGCCCCCGCCAGGACCGTGCCATGCAGCAGTACCTGCTTCTGATCTACATCGAGCCTGCCCTGCTGCAGGCCCTGCCCATCGAAGAATTCAACGCGCTGATGCGCGACTGCCTGGCCCACGCCGACAAGCTGCAGGCCGAAGGCACGCTGCTGGCCGCGCAGAAACTGCAGCCGGTCGACACTGCACAGACCCTGCGCGTGCGTGATGGCAACAGCCGTGTTCTCGATGGCCCGTTCGCCGAAACCCGCGAACTGCTGGCCGGCTTCAACCTGATCGTCGCCCGCGACCGCGACGAAGCCATGCGCATCGCCCGCGACTTCCCGTGGGCGCGCTTCGGCAGCATCGAAGTGCGGCCGCTGGAAGACATGGACGCCGAGCGCGAACGTTGCGGCGCCCCGGCTGCGGCTATGGCAGCAGCCGTACCCTGATCTCGCGCGGGCCGACGCCTTCGTTGCCGCTGTAGTCGCGCACGCTGGCGCGCACGATGTACTCGCCCGGCGGCAGCGCCGCCGGCTGCCAGCGCCCGGTTTCCATCAGGCCGTCGCGCACGGTGTTGGTGGCCAGGTAGCGGAAACGGGTGACCGCGCTGCCATGCACGGTGATGCCGCTGTCCGGTGCGTAGGCCACGCGCACCGCTTCCTTCTGCGGCGGCATGCGGTTGAACACGATGTTCCAGCGCGGCTGTTCGTAGCCCTGCAGCGTTCGGCCACCGGCGTCGAGGATCTGGTAGCCCACCTGGTACATGCCCAGGCGGCGGCGCGGCAGGTTGTTGTCGACCTGGTCCCAGGCCTCGACCACGATCTGCACGCCGCGGCCCTGGCGCGCCACCATCACCACGCCATCGCTGCCGGCGGCCATCGGCTGGTCGTTGTCGTCCAGCAGGGCCACATCGGTGATGCGCGGCGCGAAGTGGTCGGCGTAGCCCTGGAAGCCCAGCGCCACCGCGTTGGTCTCGAAGCCGGCGGTACCCACCGCCAGGTGCACGTGCGCCTGGTTGTTGATGCTGCCCAGGCGGTCACCGACGTGGATGCGCATGCCGCGGCGCACGCGCATCCGCTCCAGCCTGCCCTGCTCGTCGTACAGCGCCTGCCAGCGCACATCGTAGGGTTCGTCGCGCGGGGTGCGGCCGACCCGCATGTGGATGTACTTGAGGCGATCCACGACCAGGCCCTCGGCCTGCTCACCCAGGTTCCAGGCGGCCACCGGGCTGCTGATCTTGCCTTCGGCGATCGCCAGCACGGTCTGGCCCACATCACCGCGCACGTCGAAGCCGCCATGCAGGTGGTGGCGGCTCTCACCGGTGAAGTTGCCGCGCACCTCGCCCAAGGTGCCGACCACTTCGTGCCAGCTGTCCTGCGGTGCCAGCGGCCAACGGCCCCCGGTCTTCGGCAGCGCGGCATCGGCAGCCGGGCCGACCAGTGCCGGTGCCGGCAGGTCGCCCACCGGCAGCGGGCGCAGGCGATGCAGGCGGTAGCTGGCGGCGTCGGCCACCAGCACGCTGCCATCGGCATCCAGCGCCAATCCGCTGGGGCGGGCCAGGCGCGGCAGGCGGCCATTGCCGACCAGCGCGATCTGATGGCCCTGCGGCGTCACCTGCACGATGCGGCCATCGAGATCACCCACGTACAGCACGCCGTCATGGGTGGTGGCCAACGACAGCGGCCCATTGATCACGCCACCGGCGGCGACCACGGTGCTGACCGTACCATCGGCACCCACCCGGCGCACGGCGTTGTTGAACAGGTCGGCCACCAGCAACGCGCCCTGCGCGTCGAAGGCCAGCGCCACCGGCGTATCGAAGCGCGCAGCGGCGCCCACGCCATCGGCAAGGCCCGGCCGATCACCACCGGCCAGGGTGCGCACGCTGCCATCCGTACCGATCACCCGGATGCGATCGTTGAACGTATCGGCCACGTAAACCTGGCCCTGCGCATCCACGGCGATGCCCATCGGCGCATCGAAGCGGGCCTGCGCGGCAGGGCCGTCGGCGTGGCCCTGTTCGCCACCGGCCAGCGTGGTCACCTGGCCATCGGTGCTGATGCGGCGGATCGCATGGTTGCCGGTGTCGGCCACATACAGGTTGCCCTGCGCGTCGGCGGCAATGCCCGAAGGCGTGTTGAAACTGGCCTGCAGTGCAGGGCCATCGACACGTCCCTCGCCCTGCCCGGCCACCGTTTCAACGCGGCCATCGGGAAGGCGGCGACGGATCCGGTTATTGTCGCCGGCATCGGTGAAATAGACGCTGCCATCGGCACTGCGCAGCAACGCGTACGGATCGGCGAAGCGTGCCTGCGCGGACGCGCCATCACGGTCACCCGGGTGGCCATCGCCGGCCAGCGGTTCAATCTGCGCGGTCCACGCCAACGGCGTCGGAGCCGGACCCGCCGGTTCAGCCAGCGTATGCAGCGGTGTCTCCCACCAGGTCGCAGCCAATGCCACTACCGTCGCCAACGCTACGCCTGCCGCCATCCATTGCCACCGTGCCATCGTGCTGCGCTGCCTGCCTGCTGTCTGAAGAGGCACCGACAATAGACGCTGCGCGTGCGATCCGCCACGGCCGATTGTGCGGCTGAACGCCAGAATTCGCTTCGTCGTGCTTGTCCTCGCTGGCTGCAGCAGGTTCAATGCGGTTCCCACGGATGGAGATTCTCCATGCCCCGCGTTCTCCCGCTCACCGCCCTGCTGCTGGCCGCATTGGCCAGCACATCCGCCACTGCTTCGATCACGGTGGCGCCGCAGAAGCCGTCAATCACCGCCGATGCGATGCACCAGGCCTATGCCACGCGCTGGGATGAGGCCATCCAGCAGTCACGCAGTGGCAACACGCTGGGCGCGCTGATCAGCATGGAACGGCTGATGGAGGATCCCCTGCTGGACGACTTCGATGCCGAGCATCGTGGCCGCGCCTCGCAGGTCGCTGGCTGGACCGCACTGATGCAGAAGAAGCCGGCCCTGGCCCGCCGCTACCTGCAGCGGGCGCAGGAGGCCCTGCCGGAGGATGCACAGATCCTGCTTACCCAGGTGTCGGTGGAACTGTCGGACAACCAGCCGGCCGCAGCCACCGCCTTCCTGGTGAAGGCACTGCAGCATGCCGACGCGCCGCTGCCGGTCGATCACCACGCCATCAACTACCTGCAGTACCGCCTGCGTGACCAGCCGATGAAGCGCATGGACCTGCTGCAGGCGCTGTTTGACAACGGCTGGAAAAGTGCCGGCCTGGAACCCACCGGGCTGTGGCTGACGCTGGCCACGCTGCAGGCCGACAATGGCCGTGGCGACGGCATTCCAGCCACGCTGGCCCGCATCGACAGCCCGGCCGAGATCATCCGCCTGCGCAGCGACAAGCGCTTCGACCGTTATGTCGATCGCGGCGATGCGCGTTTCGATCCGGTGCAGGCGGCGCAGCGCCACCTCGATGAACTGCGCGTCTCCGGCCTGCTCGACCGTGCACTGGACGCGCGCATGGCCGAGTTCAGCACCACCCTGCTCATGCTGGACCGCAACGAGGAAGTGCTGTCGTTGACCGAGGGCATGGCCGGTGCCGCGAGCAACGGCGAATCACCTGCCGCCGCCGAAGCGGAATGGGTGGCCTGGCTGCTCAACAGCCGGCTCACCGCACTGCGCCGGCTGGGCCGCACCGATGAGGCACTGGCCACGGCGCAACAGGCCCAACGCATCGGCGCACTCGGCCCGGATGGTGTCGAGCACCAGATGAATGTCGGCTTCGTCTTCAGTTCGCTGGGGCGCATGCAGGACGCTGCGCAGGCAGTGAATGACATGCCGGGCCTCGCCGGCTACGGCAAGGCCGCGCAGGCGCTGCTGCAGTTCGCCGCCGCCCGCGAGCGCGGTGATGCCGAGGCGCGCGACGCAGCACGCGCGGTGATCCTGGCCCAGCGCGAGGATGCCCGCCTGTTCCATCGCGAAATGCTGCTGGAGGAAGGCAACCTGGACGGTGCCGCCGCCGTGCTGATCGAACAGCTGCGCTCGCCCATCGAACGCGGGGAAACCCTGGCCAGCCTGCAGGACATGCGCACGTATCCGTCATTGCCGGGTGATGTGCGCATCGATGCCGCGTGGCGTGCACTCAAGCAGCGTGCCGACGTGCAGGCCGAGGTGGCACGCGTCGGCCGCATCGAGCGCTACGACCTGGTCAGCACCTCCACCTCGCGCTGAGCGGCTTTTGTGTAGAGCCGAGCCGATGCTCGGCTGCAATTGGCGCAGCCGAGCATCGGCTCGGCTCTACAACGCCACGTGCAGGCAGCACCGTCCGCTAGCGCGCCGGCACTTCGGTGCGGATGCCCATCGCTTCGCGGTAGCGTGCGTACAGCGCCATTACCTTGTCCACGTAGGCCAGGGTTTCGGCGTAGGGCGGCACGCCCTTGTAGCGGGTGACCGCACCGATGCCCGCGTTGTAGGCGGCCGCCGCCAACGGGCGGTCGCCGTTGTAGCGGCGCAGCAGCGCGCGCATGTAGCGCGCGCCACCCTCGATCGACTGCTGCGGCGAGAACGGATCGCTCACCCCGTATTCCTGCGCGGTTTCGGGCATCAGCTGCATCACGCCCTGTGCGCCCTTGCTGGATACCGCCAGCGCGTCGAAATTGCTTTCGGCGTGGGCGATGGCACGCAGCCAGGCATCATCGACGCCGGTGGCCCTGGACGCGGCCTTGAACTGCCTGGCGTGCTGCGCCAGCTGCGGCGTGCCGACCTTGCCCAGGCCTTCGTGCGCCGGCTCGCCTGGCGGCGTGGCCACGGTGAACTTCAGGAACACCCGCGAGCCGGGCAGGTTGCGCGTGGAGTAGACCAGCGCCCCGTCCTGTTCGCGCTCGTACAGCACGCCGCTGAACACGCCCATGTTGCCCCACAGGTTCGGGGTCTGGACGGCGTTGTCGTCGATCTCCTTCGGCGTGCACCGCGATCCCGGCTCCGGCGCGGTGGCCAGGCTGACGGTGTTGCCCTGCACGCAGCGGTAGACGGTGCGCGCGGCGGCCAGCCCGGGCCACAGGCTGGGCAGCAGCAACAGCGCGAGCAGGAGGGGGCGAGGGGACATGGCGGCCGGATGATCCGGCCGTGCCCGCTAATGTTGGGTGAATGGGGCCGGCAGGGCGGCGTCCTGCACCCGTGGTAGTGCCGGCCGCTGGCCGGCAACCTCCCGCGACCTGCCGGGGTCGCGACCTGCCGGGGTCAGATCCCGTTGCTGAGCAACGGGATCTGACCCCACTTCGGATCACTTCGCGGTCCTCCGACGCACCCAATAGCCCACGCCCAGCAGCACGAACCACGCCGGGCTGGCGATCAGCGCCTGGCGGGTGTCGCCCTGCAGGCTCAGCAGCACCAGCACGGCGGCGAAGAACACCAGGCAGGCCCAGCACATCGCGACGCCGCCGGGCATCTTGAAGATCGATGCAGCATGGCGCTCCGGATAGCGACGGCGATAGGCCATGTAGGCCACCAGGATCAGCGACCAGACGAAGATGAACAGCACCGTCGCCAGTGTCGTCACCAGGGTGAAGGCGGTCACCAGGTTGGGAATCAGGTAGATCAGCAGCGTGCCGCCCAGCAGGCACAGGCACGAGAACAGCAGGCCACGGGCCGGCACTGCGGCGCGCGACAGTTTCGACAGCCCGCGCGGGGCGTGGCCCTCTTCGGCCAGGCCGTACAGCATGCGGCTGGTGGAGAAGATGCCGCTGTTGGCCGAGGACGTGGCCGAAGTCAGCACCACGAAGTTGATCAGGCTGGCGGCGGCGGGAATGCCGGCCAGCACGAACAGCTGCACGAACGGGCTCTTGTCCGGCACCACCTGGCGCCACGGGGTGACCGCCATGATCGCGATCAGCGCCAGCACGTAGAAGATGATGATGCGCACCGGGATCGAGTTGATCGCCTTGGGCAGGTTGCGCTCGGGGTCGGCGGTTTCGGCGGCGGTGGTGCCGACCAGCTCGATGCCGACGAAGGCGAACACCGCAATCTGGAAGCCGGCGAAGAAGCCGACCAGCCCCATCGGGAACATGCCACCGTCATTCCACAGGTTCGACAGCGACGCGGTGTGGCCGCTGGGTGAGGTGAAGCCCCACGCCACCAGCCCGGCGCCAGTGATGATCAGCGCGCAGATCGCCACGATCTTGATCAGCGCGAACCAGAATTCCATTTCGCCGAACAGCTTCACCGTCACCAGGTTCAATGCCAGCAGCAGCATCACGCAGGCCAGCGCCGGTTTCCAGGCTTCAAGCCCGGGGAACCAGAACTGCGCGTAGGCGGCAATGGCGATCACATCGGCGATGGCGGTGACGATCCAGCAGAACCAGTAGGTCCATCCACAGAAGAACCCGGCCCACGGGCCGAGCAGGTCGGTGGAGAAATCGATGAAGGATTTGTACTGCAGGTTGGACAGCAGCAGTTCGCCCATCGCGCGCATCACGAAGAACAGCATCGCGCCGATGATCAGGTAGACGAAGACGATGGAGGGGCCGGCCAGGCTGATGGTCTTGCCCGATCCCATGAACAGGCCGGTGCCGATGGCACCGCCGATGGCGATCAGTTGCAGGTGGCGGTTGGACAGGCTGCGGCGCAGGTGCTCGGGGGGCGTTGCGGGCTCGGTCATGGGCGCGGGCAAAAGGGGCGGGCGAAGCATTCGACGGTAGTCCTCCGCGGCGCCGAGCGCCAGCGCCAGACGGACCCATTGCGTCAAAGCGGGCCGCTTTCACCACAATGTGACCGAATACCGTATTGATCCCATTCCGCCCGGCCCGGCGCCATGCTCAGATAGCCGCACCTGCCCAAGGACCGGCCCACCATGCGCCCTGCCCCGCCCGCCCCGCTGGAGCCCCGGCCATGAGCCGGCTGCGCGTCATCATCGGCGGCACCGCCCTGGCCCTGCTGGCCGCTGCGCTGCCGATCGCGGTCATGGCCTACGCCACCTGGGACCGCGCGATCAGCGTCGAACAGCAGCGCCTGCGCGACATCGCCGATCGCACCCTGCGCCGCTCCGACCTGTCCTACCAGGAAGCGCTGGCGGCACTGAAATCGGCCGAGGCCGGCGCCTATGTACCCTGCAGCCCCGAACACATCCGGCGCATGCAGACCCTGGTGATGACCACCCCATCGATCGACCAGATGGGCTACTTCGAAGGTGGCAAGCTGCGCTGCACCTCGTGGGGTCCGTTCCTGTCCGATGTGGATCAACCCACGCCGGACCACGTCACCAGCGATGGCGCAGGCATTGCAGTGGATGTGCGCCCGGAAATCAGCGGCCGCCGCCAGGTGCTGGCGGTCCTGTATGGGTCCTACGACGCACTGGTGGACCCGCGCCGCTTCGTCGATGTCATTGCCGACCCGAACGTGCGGCTGGCGCTGGCCAGCCCCGATGGACGCCTGCTGGCCAAACAGCCCGGCCTGGATCCGGACCTGCTGCAGGCACTGCTGCGCGACCCCGGCGAAGGCCTGGATCACGCCACGCTGTTCGCCAGCGCGCGCAACGAGGAATGGCTAGCCATCGCCACCACGCCGCGCACCGCGCTGGCCGCCGCCTTCCGCCAGCAGGCATGGCTGTACGTGCCGGTCGGCCTGCTGCTGGCCGCCGCCGGGGCCGGCCTGGTGATCTGGCTGTCGCGGCGCCGCCTGTCGCTGCGCGGTGAGCTGGCCACCGCCATCCGCCGCCGCGAGCTGTACCTGCATTACCAGCCGATCATCGAACTGGACACCGGCATCTGCGTCGGCGCCGAGGCGCTGGTGCGCTGGCAACGCCCGGATGGCACCCAGGTGCGGCCGGACCTGTTCATTCCGCTGGCCGAAGAGGCCGGCATGATCGCCGACGTCACCGACCTGGTGATCGAGAACGTGGTGCGCGACATGCGCGAGCTGCTGGTGGCCGACCGCAGCGCGCACATCGCGATCAACCTCGCCGCCGAAGACATCAGCAGCGGCCGCGCCCTGAAGATGATTTCCCGGCACATGGCCGGAAGCGGCATCCTGCCGCAGCAGATCTGGATGGAGGCCACCGAACGTGGCTTCCTCGACCTGGACCGCGCGCGCACCATGCTCGCCGCCGCCCGCCGCGCCGGCCACAGCGTGGCGATCGACGATTTCGGCGTCGGCTTCTCCAGCCTGCAGTACCTGCAGCAGCTGCCACTGGATGCGCTGAAGATCGACAAGTCGTTCATCGATGCGATCGGCACCGAAAGCGCCACCAGCCCGGTCACGCCGCACATCATCGACATGGCCAAGGAGCTGGGCCTGTGGGTGGTGGCCGAGGGCGTGGAAACCGAAGCGCAGCTGGCCTACCTGCATAGCCGGCATGTGGAATTCGGCCAGGGCTGGCTGTTCTCGCGGCCGCTGCCGCGTGATGAGTTCGTCGCCTTCCACCACAAGCGGCAGCAGCAGTACGGCGCTGCACGCGAGCACATGCGGAACCCGCGCAGCGTGCCGATCGAGCGTGAAGGGATCGAGTAGGACGGCCAACGGCAGAGCCCCTGGTGGTGGGTCGCGTACAGCTATCCCGGCGTTGGCCGGGACGGTCTCTGACAGGTTCTGGCGGCGGTCCCACCACGAAATCAACAGAAGAAGCAAACGCGGGTCGCTGCGCTCGGTAGATCCACGCCATGCGAGGATGGCGCGGCCCACGGTAGTGCCGGCCGCTGGCCGGCACCGCATCATCGTTGAGCGCCGCCTACGCCCACGCCTTCGGCCGTGCCAGCAACCACGCGACGGTCACCGCCAGCAACAGCAGCGGCAACCATCCCAGCTGGCTCGGGCCGCTGGCCTGCAGCAGCACGCCGCCTGCCACGCCGCCGGCCGCAATGGCCAGGTTCCAGCCGGTCACCAGCATCGACTGCGCCAGGTCCGCAGCGGCCCCGGCGCGTCGTGCCAAGGCGGTCTGGAACAGGGTCGGCACCGCGCCGAACGCCACGCCCCACAGGATCGTCGCCAGCAGCAGCGCGCTGGCCACGCCGGGCCATACCAGCAAGGCCAGCACCGGTACGATGAAGCCGATCACCGCCGCCCACACCAGCGCACGCAGGTGGCGATCCACGCCCCAACCAGCAATCCCGATGCCGGCAATCGCCGCCACGCCGAAGGCGAGCAGCAGCCGGTCCAGCCACGGGCCGGCACCCGCCTCCACCGCCAACGGTTCGATGTAGGTGTAGAGCACGTTGTGCGCCAGCACGTACAGCACCATCACCAGCAGCGCGCTGCGCACGCCCGGCATGCGCCAGACCTTGGCCAGCGACGCACGTTGACCGGCACCGGCCGCTGGCAGCGCCGGCAGTGCCCAGCGCGCGTACGCCAGCAGGCCCACGCCCAGCACGCTCATCAACGCGAACGCCCAGCGCCAGCCGACCTGCTGGCCCAGCAACGTACCGGCCGGCACGCCCAGTGACAGCGCCAACGGCGATCCCACCATCGCCACCGCGATCGCGCGCCCCTGCAGCGACGGCACCACCATGCGTGCGGCATAGCCAGCCACCAGTGACCACAGCAGGCCACCGCTCACGCCGGCCAGGAAACGCGCAGCAAGGATCAGCGCATAGCTGCTGCTCAGCGCCGTCAACGTGTTGACCACCACGAAGCCGGCGATGGCCGCCAGCAACAGCGGACGCCGCGGCAGGCGCTGGGTCAACGCCGTCATCGGCAGTGCTGCCATCACCGAGCCCAGCGCATACACGCTCACCAGCTGGCCCACCGCCGCATCACTCACGCCCAGGCTGTCGCCCATCGGTCGCAGCACGCCGGCCGGCAGGGTCTCGGTCAACAGGGTGATGAAGCCGCCGCCGGCCAGCGCCAGCAGGCCCGCCCACGGCAAGCGTGTGGCCTCACCGGCCGGGCTGGCCGCATCGATGGCGTGGCCGCTCATCGCGCAGCCTCCAGGTCTGCATAGACCGCATCGCGCAGGTCATCGACGAAGGCACCATCCATGCCTTCGTACAGGGTGTTGGTCAGCGCCACCACGCTCAGCCCACGCGCCGGATCAACAAACCAGCTGTGCCCATAAGCACCGCCCCAGCGCCAGGTGCCTTCGCGCTGCGGCGTGCCGCTGGCAGCGGCCTCGCGCAGTACTGCAAAGCCCAGCCCGAAGCCCCAGCCGGCCGGTTCCGGCGGCCCAAATTCGCCCACCTGCGGGCTGGCCATCTCTGCCGCCAGCGCGGGCGGCACCAGGCCGGAGCGCTGCACGTCACGCAGCGCCTCCAGCACCGACATCACGTCATCGGCAGTACCCACCAGGCCGGCGCCGGCCGAAGCGAAACGGCTGGCATCGAGGGCACGCGCAAGGCTGTACTCGATGCCCACCGTTCCCTCGAACGGCGCGACCACCTCCCCTTCCTGCAGGCGATGCGGCTGGGGCGTGTCGCTCACATACGGCGTGGCCAGCCGTGCGGCAGCGCGCGTGGCGAACGCGGTATCGCGCAGGCCCAGGGGGGCAGCCAGCAAACGCTTGAACAGCACCTGCAGCGTTTCACCGGTCGCCGCTTCGGCCACTGCACCGGCCACGTCCACGCCCAACGAGTACAGCCATTGGCTGCCCGGTTCGAACAACAGCGGCGCCTGTGCGATACGGCGCACGTTCTCGGCCAGGGACACCGGGTTGGCGTCCATGCCATCGCTGACGCCGGCCCGGGCGTACGGTCCGTGCGCATCGGCTTCCAGGAAACGGTAGCCCAGCCCGCTGCTGTGGCTGAGCAACTGGCGCAGGCTGATCGGCGGCCTGCGGCCATCGGCCAGCGCCGGCCGGAAGTCCGGCAGCCAGCGCCGCACCGGCGCATCGAGGTCGAGCACGCCCTCGGCCACCAGGCGCAGGATCACCGTGCTCAACAGCGGCTTGCTGACCGATGCCAGCCGGAACAGCTGGTCGCGCTGCATCGGCAGGGCCGACTCGCGATCGGCCTGCCCGGTCGCGCTGGCATGGCGCAGCACGCCGTGCTCGCACACCAGCACCACCGCACCGACCAGGCGCGTCGGGTGGACCTGCTGCAGCAGCCGCTGCACCGAAGGCAGCATCGGTGCAGGTTCGAGGGAAAGAGCGGCATTCATCGCGGTGATCCGTGGGGAGAGGCCCGCCACGTTAGGCAGCACGGCGCGGTGCAAAAAGCCGGTTGCGGCTCCGGGCATCATGGACCGTGGAGTCCGCAATCGGCATGATGGCCGGAACTGCAAGGCCGCAACAGCAGGCGCCCCCCACCCTGCACCACAGTGTTGCGGTAGCGGCGCCGCCCGCCGTGATCACGCCGCCCCTACCCTGCCGCTTTCATTGCCCCTACGCCGATGTCAGTCCTGGACAATCTCGCCAACCTGCAGACTTTCGTGCACGCCGCCGACACGCGCAGCTTCGTCGAGACCGGGCGCCTGCAGGGCATCTCCGCATCGGCCGCCGGCAAGTGCGTTGCCCGGCTGGAGCATGCACTGGGCGTGCGCCTGTTCCACCGCAGCACGCGCAGCATCACGCTCACCGCCGAGGGCCAGCTGTTCCTGGCGCGCTGCCGGCGCATCCTCGACGAGCGCGATGCCGCACGCACCGAGCTGGCACAACCGCACGCCACGCCCAGCGGCACGCTGCGCATCAGCCTGCCGCTGGTCGGCGATCTCACCCTGCCGTTGATGGCCGAGTTCATGGCGGCGTATCCGGACATCCGCCTCGACCTGGATTTCAGCGACCGCCTGGTCGATGTCATCGAGGAAGGCTTCGATGCGGTGCTGCGCGTCGGTGAACCCAGCGACTCGCGGATGAACGCACGCCGGCTGGGGGTGTTCCCGCGCCGTGTAATCGCCTCGCCGGGCTACCTGCAGCGCCGCGGGGTTCCGCGCACGCCGGCGGAACTGATGCAGCACACGCTGCTGCACTATCGCTTCCCCAGCACCGGCAAGCTGGAGCCGTGGCCGATCCACTGGCCCGATGACGAAGCACCGCAGGAACTTCCGGTGCACATGGTGGCCAACACCATCGAAGCGCGGGTGGCGCTGGCACTGCGTGATGTCGGCCTGGCCTTCGTGCCGGTGCACTCGGTGCGCGATGCGCTGGCCGACGGCCGCCTGGTCACCGTGCTGGAGGATCATGTGCACTCCTGCGGCACCTTCCACTTGTTGTGGCCTTCGGGCCGACACGTACTGCCGAAGCTGCGGGTGTTCATCGACTTCGTCGGCGCCCGCCTGGGTACCGTGCCGTAGATCCACGCCATGCGTGGTGCTTAAGGTCAGCCGAGCATGGCTCGGCTCTACCGCTGCACGCAGCCATTCAGCCAGTCCCGCTATACTGGCCCCTCATTCCTCCAAGAGGCTCGCGACCAATGCGCCATTGATGCCGCCGTCTTCCCATCAGACGGCCTGACTCTTCCCGCCCCTGCGCGCAGGGGAGAACCCGGCATCCATGGAGGTCGCATGACCCCGCATTCCCTCACGCTCGATCGCGTGTCGTATCGACTGGCCGACGGCCGCCCGCTGTTTTCCGATCTGACGTTTTCCTTCGATCCGGTCGCCACCGGCCTGGTCGGTGCGAATGGCGCTGGCAAGAGCGTGCTCGCACGCCTGCTCGCCGGCCGGGTGCAGCCAGAGAACGGGCAGGTACGCGGCAGCGGCCGCGTGTTCCTGTTGCCGACGCCCGGCTATCCACCCGCTGGCACGGTCGGTGAACTGGCCGGCGTTGGCGCTGAACTGGCCGCGCTGCAACGCATCGAAGCCGGCAGCGTGGACGAGGCCGACTTCGCCTGCGTCGGCGAGCGTTGGGACCTGCGCGAGCGCCTGCAGCAGCAATGGCAGGCGCTACGGCTGCCCGACGACCTCGATCCGGCCCAACCCGCCGGGCGCCTCAGTGGCGGCCAGGCCATGCAGGTGGCGCTGTCCGGCGCCTGGGCCAGCGGCGCTGATTGGCTGATCCTGGACGAACCCAGCAACCACCTCGATGCCCGCCATCGCCAGCAGTTGTACGAACGGTTGCAGCAGTGGCGCGGCGGCCTGCTGGTGATCAGCCATGATCGCGAACTGCTGGCGCACATGCAGCAGATCGTCGAGCTCGACGCGCGCGGGCTGCATCGCTATGGCGGGCCGTGGCAGCACTACGCCGACGCGCGTGCCGCCGAACGCGAAGCGGCCGCGGCACAGCTCGACCACGCCCGCGCCCAGCACCGGCAGCAGCAGCGCAGTGCGCGCGAACAGCACGAACGCCAGCAGCAACGCCAGGCACGTGGCAATCGCGATGCAAAGCAGGCCAACCAGGCGCCGATCCTGCTCGGCCGACAGAAACAACGTGCAGAGGGCAGCCACGGCCGCGCACAGCAGGTACAGGCCGAGCGCCTGCAGGCCAGCGCAGACCAGCTGCGCGCTGCAGCCTCGGCGGTTCACGCCACACCGGAGCTGGCACTGTTTGCCGGCGAGGGGGAACGCGGCAGCGCACGCCTGCTGCAGGCCGAGTCGCTGGTGCTGCCGCATGGCTGCCGCGCGCCGTTGCAGCTGGACATCCGCCGCGGCCAGCGCATCGCCGTGGTTGGTGACAACGGCAGTGGCAAGTCCACGCTGTTGCGCGTGTTGGCCGGCCAGTTGCCTGCACGCAGTGGCAACGTACAACGGCATGCACCACTGGCGCTGCTCGACCAGCAGTTGCTGGGGCTCTCCGGCGAGCGCAGCATTCTCGACACCGTGCAGGCTGCCAACCCGGCGGCCGATACCGGTGAACTGCGCACACGGCTGGCCCTGCTCGGGCTGGACGCGCAGCGCATCCAGCGTGCAGCCCATCACCTCAGCGATGGCGAACGGGTGAAAGGCGCGCTGGCCAGCGTGCTGTATGCCGATCCCGCACCGCAGATGCTGCTGCTGGACGAGCCCGGCAATGCGCTCGATCTGGGTGCCCTGCAGGCGTTGGAAGAACTGCTGGTGGCATGGCCGGGCGCGCTGGTGATGGTCAGCCACGACCGGCACCTGCTGCAGGCGTTGCAGCCGACGCAGGTGTTGCAGGTGAGCGCCGAGGGTTGGCAGTGGCGTGACGCCTTGTAGATCCACGCCATGCCTGGATCTACTGCAGCAGCCGAGCATGGGCTCGGCTCTACAGGATTGGCCGCGACGGATCACATTGTAGAGTCGAGCCATGCTCGACTCCGCCATGCATCCATCCACGCATGGCATATCGACCAGGGGTAGTGCCGGCCGCTGGCCGGCAACCCATCGATCCTCAGTGCACCGTCACCGCTTCCACACCGGGAACGCCTGCGGCAACTGATGCCACAGCAGCGGTCCCGCACGCAGCTCCTGGTCGTTGAGCAGGCAGGCATCCAGTTCCGCACGTACCGCACGCTCATCCATGTGCACGCCGATCACCACCAGCTCCTGGCGGCGATCCCCCCACAACGGGTGCCACAGGCGCTGCATCGCCGAGTGCGCGGCCGCATCCGGGAAGTCTTCCGGCCCCGGCAACGGTGCGCTCCAGCAATCGGCCTGCTGCCGCGCCCAGCCCAGGTCGCTGTACGGCAGCGGCGTGGGCGGCAGCAACGGCGGCGTGTCCTCCAGCCCGGCACGCACGCGATCGCGTGCGGCGTACCAGAATCCCGCCGCCTGCGTCCGCGTCGCGGCACCCACGGTGTTCAGCTCGCCCACCCAGTCCATGCGGTTGGCCAGCCAGAACCAGCCCTTGCTGCGGATCACGCCCGGCATGCCCGACTGCAACGCGCGGGCGAAACGCGCGGGATGGAACGGTCGCCGCGAGCGGTAGACGAAACTGGCGATGCCGTACTCCTCGGTTTCCGGCGTGTGCTCGCCACGCAGCTCCTTTACCCAGCCCGGCGCACGTTGCGCACGCTCGAAGTCGAAGCGACCGGTGTCCAGCAGCTCGGCCAGCGGCACGTCACCGAAGCTGGACAGCAGCAGTTTCGCGTCGCGGTTCAGGCCACGCAGCACGGCCAGCGTGTCCTGCAGCACTTCGTCATCGGTCTGATCGACCTTGCTGACCACGATCACGTCGGCGAACTCGACCTGTTCGCACAGCAGGTCGACCACGCCGCGATCGTCATCCGGCCCAGCCTGCTGGCCACGCTCGGCCAGGCGCAGCGTCGAGCCGAAGTCGGCGAGGAACGCGCTGCCATCCACCACCGTCACCATCGTGTCCAGGCGCGCGATGTCACTCAGGCTGAAGCCCTGCTCGTCGCGTACCGCGAAGGTGGCCGCCACCGGCATCGGCTCACCGATGCCCGTCGACTCGATCAGCAGATAGTCATAGCGCCCCGCATCGGCCAGGCGCCGCACTTCCTGCAGCAGGTCATCGCGCAGCGTGCAGCAGATGCAGCCATTGCTGAACTCCACCAGCGTCTCTTCGGTGCGGCGCAGTTCGGCGCCGCCCTCGCGTACCAGCTGCGCATCGATGTTGACCTCGCTCATGTCGTTGACGATGACCGCCACACGCAGGCCCTCGCGGTTGCGCAGGATCTGGTTGAGCAGGGTGGTCTTGCCGGCCCCGAGGAAGCCGGACAGCACGGTGACCGGAAGGCGACGGTCGGCGCGGGAAACAGTGTTCATGTCGGAGCGGGTTGGCTGCGGAACGGAAATGTTACTGTATAACAATTGCTGCGCAAGGAACCTCCCCCCATGAAGTCGCCTTCTGCCGCCCTGCTTGATGCCAGCGCGGTCGCCCTGTCCAGCCTGTGCCTGCTGCACTGCCTGGCGCTGCCCCTGCTTGCCGCCGCGCTGCCGCTGTTCGGCACGTGGGCCGAAGCGGAATGGGTGCATCTGCTGTTCGTGGCCATCGCCTTGCCGCTGACCGGCTACGCGCTGTGGCGGGCAGAACGCCGTCACCCGCTGCCCGTGCTGGCCTGGGCCACCGCCGGCGCCGGGCTCGGCCTGCTGCTGGCCGGCGCGTTGGCGCTGCCCTCGCACGACTGGGAAACACCGATGACGGTCACCGGCAGCCTGCTGCTGGCCGCCACGCATATCTGGAACGCGCGACACCGCCACGGGTAGTGCCGGCCGCTGGCCGGCAACCTCATGAACGGGGAAGACAACCTGCAGTCGCCGGCCAGCGGCCGGCACTACCCGGTCATTTGCCGTAGCGGCGCAGCAGCTCGACCAGCACCTGGGCCTCGGCCGCCCGCTGCTGCGGGTCTTCGGCGCCCACCACGTGTTCCTGCAGGTGCTCGTGCAGCAGCTCCATCAGCAGGCTATGGGCGGCACCGCGCACGGCGGCAACCTGCACCAGCACGTCCGCACAGTCGCCGGCCTCACCCTCCGGCCTGTCCAGCGCCTGCTCCAACGCCGCCACCTGGCCGCCGATGCGGCGCACCCGGGTCAGCAACTGCTTTCGATGCTTGTGTACATGAGCCATGCCGGAATCATATACCCTATGGGGGTATCCACTCCACCGCTGGCCCCCATGCACCTGGACGCCCTTGCCGCCGCCCGTCGCCACGAACACCGCTTCGACGACGGCAACCCGCTGGCCGAACGCAATACCCGCCGCGCCCTGTGGCTCACCGTCAGCATGATGGTCGTGGAGATCGTCGGCGGCTGGTGGTTCAACTCCATGGCCGTGCTCGCCGACGGCTGGCACATGAGTTCGCATGCGCTGGCGCTGGGCCTCTCGGTGTTTGCGTACCGCTGCGCACGCCGCTACGCGCACGACCCGCGCTTCGCCTTCGGCACCTGGAAGATCGAGATCCTGGCCGGCTATACCAGCGCCATCGCCCTGCTCGGCGTGGCCGCGCTGATGGCCGTGCAGTCGCTGGAGCGGCTGTGGGTACCAGCACCGATCCACTACAACGAAGCCATCGCCATCGCGGCGGTCGGGCTGGGCGTGAACCTGCTGTGTGCCTGGTGGCTGCACGACAGCCCGGGCCACGCGCATCATCACCATGGCCATGACCACGGGCATGGCCACGAACACCACGACCACGGCCATGCGCACGGTCACGACCTCAACCTGCGCTCGGCCTACGTGCACGTGCTGGCCGACGCCGCCACCTCGGTGCTGGCCATCGTCGCCCTGCTCGGCGGCAAGCTGCTCGGCCTGACCTGGCTGGACCCGGTGATGGGCCTGGTCGGCGCCGTACTGGTCACGGTGTGGGCGGTCGGCCTGCTGCGCGACAGCGGCCGCATCCTGCTCGACGCGCAGATGGACGCGCCGGTGGTGGCCGAAGTACGCGAGGTGATCGAACAGGGCCCGTGGCCGGCACGCCTGGCCGACCTGCACGTCTGGCAGGTGGGTCGCGGCAAGTACGCGGTCAGCGCCAGCGTGGTCACCAGTGACGCCACGCTGGATGCCGATACCGTGCGCAACGCGCTGGCCATCCACGAAGAACTGGTGCATGTAACGGTGGAGATCCACCGCAGCTGATTTGGTCCGACTGCCGTCGCACTTGTAGAGCCGAGCCATGCTCGGCTGCCGCAGGCCATCAGCCGGGCACGGCTCGGCTCTACAGTCAGAGCTTCAGCATCATCCGCAGCAGGTACATCAGCAGCGGCAGCGCGCTCAGCACCGCACCGCTGATGCCGATCCATGGCCAGCGCTCGCCACGCACGCGCGCGGCCACTGCCAGGCCGCCGCCCACCAAGGCCGCGCCCAGCACGCCCACGCCCAGCCCAGCGGCCATGCCATTGCCGCCTGCAGCGACTGCCGCCTGCGCCGCCACGGTGCCCGCGCCCCACCCCACAGCAATCCCCAGCCAACTGGCCACGCCGCACCACGGTGCCTTGCCCTGCGTCATCCGAAAACCCCTGTGTCCTTGCCGAATTCCTGTACGGGCCGCGCCCGCGTGCTGCCTACACTAGCCGCACCTGCCCTGTAGGGACATCCCATGCGCACGCTCCGCCTGCTGCTGCCCGGTGCCCTCCTGCTGCTCACTGCCTGCGGCGACGATGCGCGGCTTCCCTTCTCCGCCGACCCGTTGCAGGGCTGCTTCGCCACCGGCGCGCGCAAGCCCGCCGACTTCCGCATCGACAAGGAAGGCGGCCAGTACTTCGTTTCCTTCAGCCGTGGCGAGCAGTGGCAGCGCGAACCGAACGCCCTGCACAAGGCCACGTCCAGCGAGATCAGCCGCTACTTTCGCGACGACGCCGACCAGATCGACAGTGCCCTGATCCGCATGTCCGGCGGCTTCGGCATCTTCCACTTCAACAAGGGCGCGACGCTGAAGGGCAAGGCCAGCGACAGCGACTACATGGCGCTGATGCTGATCGGGGCTGGGCCGGTGTATGCGGTGAAGTGCGATTGAACTGTAGAGCCGAGCCCACGCTCGGCTACGTTTGCAGTAGATCCACGCCATGCGTGGATGCAGGCATGGTGGAGCCTAGGGCGGGCTCGGCTCTACAACAGCTGCGGTACCATGCCCTCCCCCGAACCGCCCCGGTACCCGCCGTGCCCCATTACACCGGCCCCCTGCTGACCCGCGACAGCGCCGATACCCTGCGCCGTGCCCATGAAAAGGGCGCCGCCGACTGGCAGGGCTCGCTCGACCTCGGGCGCAGCCAGGACAGCGTGGCGCTCGATGCGGACGGCTTCCACTTCCGGGGCCAGCCCTATCCCTGGCCGGGCAAGCTGAAGGACCGCACCCTGTACTACTGGGATGGCGAGGACTTCGCGCCGATCTCGCGCTACAGCGGCTCGCTGATCAAGCTGGTGCCGACCGAATGGGGCGCACCGACCTTCGAGATCGACGGCATCAAGATGCTGCCGACCTCGAAGCTGTCGCCGTTCGAGGATGCACGCCGCAAGGTGGAGCTGGTCGCCCCGGCCGGCAAGGTCATCCTCGATACCTGCGGTGGCCTCGGCTACTTCGCTGCCTGTGCGCTGGAAGCCGGTGTCGGCCAGATCCGCTCGTTCGAGAAGAACGCCGATGTGATGTGGCTGCGCACGCTCAACCCGTGGTCGCCGGATCCGGACTCGGCTGCCGCCGGTGGCCGCCTGCAGTTCAGCCACGGTGACGTCTCGCAGCAGATCGAACAGGTGGCCAGCAACAGTGTCGACGCGATCCTGCACGACCCGCCGCGCTTCGGCATCGCCGGCGAGCTGTACTCACAGGTGTTCTACGACCACCTCGCCCGCGTGATCCGCAAGGGCGGCCGCCTGTTCCACTACACCGGTGCGCCGAACAAGCTGACCAGCGGCCGCGACGTGCCGCGTGAAGTGGCCAAGCGCCTGGAAAAGGCTGGTTTCAAGGCCGAACTGGCGCTGGACGGCGTGCTGGCCGTCAAGCGCTGAGCCTTACTCCGAATCGACCTTGGCCAGCTTCATCACCCACGCCGGCACCTCGGGCTCGCCGGCGTAGAAGTCCTTCGGCTTGTTCTCCGCCATCGCCCAGCGGTGCAGCCAGCTCGGGCCATAGCGGCCGTTGTAGCCTTCAGCACCCCGCGCATACGCGGGGTCACGCATCGCCTCGTCCAGCGAAATGAAGCGATAGCCGCGTCGCTTTGTGGCCGCCACCAGTTCGGCGAAGGTGGCCGCGTTGAGCTCATTGGCGTGCATCAGCCACACCTGCGGCAGCGCGTACCCCAGCAGCGCCTGCGATTGTTTCTCGTAATAGTCCAGCTTGTTCAGCATGTACGGCACGTAGCCCTTGCGCAGCTGCGCCAGCGTCGCCGCGCGCGCGGGCGAGTCCGCCTGCTCGTTCATCACGTTGGCATAGGCGAACGCCCACACCCACTCACCGTTGTCCACCGTCACCGGTGCCACGCGGTAGCCATGCTGCTTGAAGAACACATCCATCTGCACGCGCTCATCCGCGGTGCGCCCGGCACGCAGGTAAGGGTGGCGCATCCACTGCGGCGCCTGCCCCTTCTCGGCCAGCAGCGGCCGCAGCACCGTCTCGCCGCGCAGGAAATCCTGCTGGAACGCCGCCAGGCCCTTCGCATTCAGATCCATGTGCGAGTACGTGTGATTGCCCAGCACATAGCCGGCATCGCGCCAGTCGCGCAGCATCTGTACCCGCGTCGGCTGCACCTGTCCATCAACCTCAAGCTTGTTCTCGTTGACGAAGCCCACCACCGGCACGCCAGCCTCGCGCAGCTGGGCCATCAACGCTTCATGCCGCGCCTGCAGATCCGGCGGCACGATCTGGTCCAGCCGTGCCCACGGCAGATCATCGATGGTCACCGCGATACGGCGGTCCACCTCGGCGGCATGCACCGCCAGCGACAACAGCAACAACGGCAACGCACGCAGCAACAAGCGCATCGGGTCTTCCCTGGAGTGGCGAGGCGTCGACTGTAGCGCGATTGCCGCGCGCCGCCGAGCGTGCTCAGCCCGCCCGGGCCCGCGCGATCGCACGCCACAGGGCAACGCCGCCGGCCATCGCGGCCAACAACAGCACCGTCAACACCAGCGCCAGATCATCCGGATTACGCAGCAGTGGCGCGTTCACCCGCGTCAGGATGTGGAACACCACGCGCTGCGCCTGCTCCAGCGGTACATCGCCCTCCGACACCAGCTCCACCAGGCACGCCGTGGGTGACAGCCGCGCCACATTACTCCACGCATCCTCGTACAGGTGGAGCACCCATCCGGCCAAAGCCAGTGCGCCACCGTGCAGCACCATAAGCGCCACGTTCGCCGTGCGCAGCCGATCGCGCAGCCACAGCGCACGGCTTGCGCATACCGCCATGGCCCCCAGCAAGGCCAGCACCAGGCCTACCCATGGAATCCAGCCCAGGGGTTGCCAGTCATCCAGTGCGCCCGCACGCGCCATCACCTGTTCGGCAACCTGCAATCGCGCCTGCGCGTCCGGCCCCCCACAGGCCACCGTCACCGGCTCCAGCAACAGCTCCACGCGGTAATGGAAGAAGCCGGCAGCCAGCACCACAGACAGCAGCGCGACCCACTGGAGCATCAACAGGATCGGCCCCTGCCCACAGATGCGGCGGATTCGGGAAGTGGCGGCGCTCATCGGTTCATCCATGACAGCAAAGAGCCATCCTAACCAAGCGCTTCGCACGTGTCGGCTGGCGGATGCGACACGCACCACGCAGCGCCGTTACGATGACGAGGTTGATTGAATCCGTGTGTGCCAAGCAGGATGTTCCCGATGGTGATGCTGTATCTGGTGGTACGAACGCTGCTGCCACTGCTGGCATTCGTGCTCGCATGGTGGCTGCTCTGGCGCCTGATCAATGCGCGCGTCGCCCGGATGCCACGCGTCCCGTTGAACCTGCCGGAGCACAGCAGCAGCCCCCGCAGGAAGGATCGACGCATCTACGCGCGCAAGCTGCGGCGCAAGCCGGGCCTGCGCACGGCAACCCGCGCCGCCACCGCACCCCGCAGCTGGCACGTCGCCGCGGCCATCCTCTCGCTGATGGCGCTGATCGCCACCGTGCTGGTCATCCCCGATGGCGCACGCGTCCAGGTGATGGTGGACAATCTCACCGGTTATGCGGGAACCGTCGTCGAGGCGCAGGTTCCCGTGGCCGCACAGCCCGTCGTGCTGGAGGCATGGCAACCCGCGCTCGCACAGCTGGGGCGGCCCACGGCGATGCGCTACCCGATCGGTCGCACCGGCGGTGAGCATGAAGCCCATGCGGTCGTGCCCGTGCAGGTCCGGCAGCAGGGCGACCGCCTGCAGGTGGCCATCGCGCTGCCGTTGGACACCGAAATGCTGCGTGCGGAACTGGCACGGCTGGCCGGGTTGCCAATCGAGGCCATTGACGTACAGCAACGCGAGGTTGCACCGTGGAGGGAGGCGGACTGGCAGCCACTGCCCGGCCCTTAGCGCCGAACCCGTGCTCCGCTGCCCTTTGCCCTTTCCTCGGACGGCACGCGCTGCGCGCGCCAGCCGAGCATCGGCTCGGCGCTACACCAGGCCCACACCCAGCCTTTGATTCACGACCCACGCGGCAGCTTCGCCGCCCACATGTTGTCGACCAGGTTGGGATAGCGCCGCCCGTTCTCCTCGGCACGTTGCCGTGCCGCCGCCTTCTGCGCATCCGATAGCGGTTGCGACATCTGGCCCTTGGGGTTGGGCTTCTTCCACGGGGGTGTTCTGGTCTGGCGCATGGCCGCAGCTTAGCGCTTCAGGAAGTTCAGCAGGGCCAGATTGAAGCGGTCGGCGTGGCTGGTGTTGCAGCCATGTGGCGCGCCTTCCAGGATCACCACCTCGCTGCCTTTGATGGCCTTGTGGGTACGCTGGCCGGAGCCCTCGAACGGCACGATGGCATCGCTGTCGCCGTGCAGGATCAAGGTCGGCACCGTGATCTTCTTCAGGTCATCCCGGAAATCGGTCGTGGCGAACGCCTTCATGCAGCCCAGCGCCGCCGTCTGGTCGGATTGATGGCACAGTGCGATCGCCGACTGGCGCGTCTCTTCGGTCACCATCAACTGGCCGTTGGCGCTGAAGAAGTCGCGGGTGAAGCCGTCGAAGAACGCCTCGCGGTCCTTCTCCAATCCGCTGCGCATTTCATCGGCCTTGTCCTGGGTCAGCGGACCTTCCGGATTGTCGTCACTGCGCAGCAGGAACGGCGGCACTGCCGCAGCGAACACCACACTGTGCAGGCGATCCTGGCCGTGGTTGGCCACGTAGCGCGCCACCTCGCCACCGCCCATCGAGAAACCGACCAGGGTGGCATCGCGCAGGTCACGTTCCTCGATCAACCCCGCCAGGTCTGCCGCCAGGGTGTCGTAGTCATAGCCGTCGGCCGGCTTGTCAGAGCGGCCAAAGCCGCGCCGGTCGTAGCTGATGACCCGATACTGGGCATCGCGCAGGATCGCCACCTGGGTCTTCCAGGCGTCGGCAGACAGCGGCCAGCCGTGGATCAGGATCACTGGGCGGCCGTCGCCACCGGTATCTTCAACGTGCAGGCGGATGCGGGAAGCAGGCATGGGCGCTCCTGTGGAAGGGGAGGATTGCAGGCTAGCGGCCGCGCCCTGTGGCAGCCGTGAGGGAATCACGCCCCCTCGTGACATCGCCTGCACATGCCGCCACGCGAAGCCGCACCGGCCTGGCCGGCCTTCGCACCGCGCCCAGGCGGTTTCGTCGCAAGGCCGTACCGCCGCGGTCACCGGCATGCCAGCCTTCGCGCACCGTCTCCTGGAGTTTCGCCATGCTGCTGCTCACCCTGCCCCTGCTGGCCGCCGGCCTGGTTGCCGCGCCAGCGCCGCCCGATGACCTGCGCGAGCAGATCCGCCAGGCCGATACCCAACTATTCGCCATGGCCTTCGAGGCCTGCGACGCCGACAAGGCCGCCGCGATGACCACCGAAGATATGGAGTTCTTCCATGACAAGGATGGCAAATCGGCCAGCAACCGCGAGGACTTCCGCCGCAGCGTGGCCAGCCTGTGCGACAACGCGCGCAAGGGCGGCTGGCGCCTGCGGCGCGAGCTGGTGGACTCCTCGCTGCAGGTATTCCCGCTGCACGACGAGCGGGCGCTGGAAATCGGCGACCACCGCTTCCACGAGCGCGGCAAGGACGGCGTGGAGCACTGGGTCGGCCAGGCCCGTTTCATCCAGGTCTGGCGCCGCGTGGACGGGCACTGGCTGGCCGAACGGGTGATCAGCTATGACCACCGGCCGGCGGACTGACCTTTCCGGCGCCCTTCACCGGCCGGATCTATACTGGCGGGGTTCACCCCGACCCACCGCTACCGTTCGATCGCCATGGCAGAACTCACCCCCAACCACCCCGACTATGGCCTCCATCAGCAGATCCGCCAGGGCGTGTCCGCTCTGGATGCCCAGCATGGCCGTGCGTTCGACCAGACCAGCGAACGCCTGACCGCCAGCCTGACTGTGCTGGCCCGCGAGCAGGGCCTGCAGCAGGTCGACCACGTGCTGGTCAGCAACGCCACGGGCCAGCACCCGGCCGGGCACAACATCTTCGTGGTGCAGGGCGACCCGGCCAACCCGGCGCACCTGCGCGCGATGATGCCGACGGCCGTGGCGGCGCAGACGCCGGTGGAGCAGTCGATGCAGAAATTGGGGTTGGCCCCGCAGCAGCCGGCCGTGGGGTTAGTGCCCGAACAGCAGGCCCGTGAGCAGGAGCAGCAGCAGAACCCGGCACACCGTCTGGGCTGAGCCGCCTCCAGCGTTGCTGGCGGGGCCGCGCGAGTACGGCGGCTCGCCGTGGCGCTTGCTGCGCTAGGCCATGCGCGGACCGGACTGCTCCTGCACCTGGCGCTGCTGCAGCTCATCCTGCGTGCGCACCTGTGCAGACTGCGACAGCTGCTCGGCACGCTCGAACGAAGTTTCTGCCGGTGTCTGCGCAGCCACCGCTGTTGGCATGCTGGCGCGCAGCTGTGCCGGATCGTTGCGCTCGCCCTGCACGATGAAGATGTTCTGCGCAGCGTCGGCCTGCGCGGT
Source organism: Stenotrophomonas muris (assembly GCF_052751275.1). Taxonomy (NCBI): domain Bacteria; kingdom Pseudomonadati; phylum Pseudomonadota; class Gammaproteobacteria; order Lysobacterales; family Lysobacteraceae; genus Stenotrophomonas; species Stenotrophomonas muris. The sequence continues at coordinate 3,280,143 of NZ_CP199879.1, forward strand.
GCGATCGCTCAGCAACACATGGTCGACTTGGGTCAGGCCGTTCGCCTTGGCCAGGACGTACAGGCTGGCGCTGATGTTCTCGCTGGTGGCGTCGAAGTCGCGGCCCCGCTCTGCATCCAGCAGCGCCACGCCCCGGTGGATCTGCGAGAGCAGCGGATCGTTACCGTGCCGGGCCAGACGATCACCGCTTCGTTCGCCCATGCCCTCAGCGTCACTCAGCATGTGTTGCTTGAAACTACGCTCCGGCATGGGATTGGTTTTCCTCTGATTGAGCTCGCTGTCCGGAAACGGCGGATCAATGCTGTCCACGCCATGGATGTTGCGCAGCGGTCGGAATCCATCCTTGCCTGCCCCGTTGATGTCCAAGGGAATGCGGACATCCGGAAGAAGCTGCCCAGCAGGACCTCCCAGCGCGTTCACGTCGATACTTCTTTTCCGCTCGATGCCTGCGTGGTTCAAGGCTTCCCAGGTGAAGTCCACGCAGTTGTTGCGCACGTCCTGATAGTGCTTGCTGAAGCCGAACTTCTCCGGGTCCGATCCGAACTGCTGGAGCTTCCTGTACTGGTCTTCGCTGATCTCGAGCGTGCGGGTATAGCGCGGGTCCTTATAGACCGTTGCGTCGTCCTCCATGATGGTGCCAGGACCATTCACGCTTCCGTGCTCCTTGGGAGCAAATCCATAGCTCTTCGCAGGCGCGCCGGGTGCATGCAGGACGTAGAACATGTGGCCGGGGGCGGACGTCTGCGGAATGCCCTCCGCGTCGACGGCCTGCTTGCGCGTCCTGGGGTCGATCAGCGGCGTGCCAGGAGCAGCGATAACGATCTCTACGGTATAGCGTGGCTTGTCCATAAGTTGATTCCTTCGTTCCTTCCGGTGGTGAGGTCGTTTACTTGCCTGGCAGTCGGGCGGCATGTACCCGCAACTGAGCCGAGTAATGCTGCAGTTCCGGCGTGGCCTTTACCGTGCGAACCTGAACGCGATAGCGGGTGTCAGGCTCCACTGGCAGAGCAACCAGGCTCAGCGTGTACTGGCCGTCACTGCCCATGTGCGGTGACGTATACCGCCATTCGCTGGATGCATGCCATTTTGGAAGCGGCTCACCTGCATTAAGTACCCCGGCCTGGTAGCTGTCGTAGGTGGGAACATCCTTCCAGGCATCGGCGACCCGTTGCTGCAGGGTCACCTCGAACGGGACCCTCAATGCGCCCACGTCTGGCTCATCGGGCCTTCGCGCCCCCTGGCGCCGTAACTCCAACTCCACGGCGTAGGTGCGATGTGGAATGTAATTTCGCGCGTTCATCTCGAACTCGAACTTCACCCCTTGGCCCGGCTGATCCACAGCGATCGGCTGCGCCAGATCCAGCGGCTCGGGTGGGACAGGATCACGCCCGGAACAGGCGCCCAGCCCTGTGCTCAACATGATCAACAGGCCGACGCGCAGCCAGCGGTGGATACCCAGCATGATTCAGATCCTTTGGCTCCCTGCCATGGGGTTCAACCCTAGCGGGTTGGCGCTGGGTACTGCAACCGAGCAAAGAAAAAGGCAAGGCCTGCGCCCTGCCTTCTTCATGCGACGCGTGACGGAGCGGGGCCTTGCGTCAGCGCCTTACAGCTGGATGCGCGCCACGCTCTCGTCAGCGCCCTTGTCATCCTTCTCGCCGTTCTTGATGCTCACGAACAGCACGTTGTTCTTCGCATCCAGCGCCAGGCTGTTCGGGTGGGTCGGCACCTTGTAGGTCGCCACCTTCTGGTAGCTGTCACTGTTGTACGCGGTAACCGTACCGGCTTCGCGGTTGGTCACGTACAGGCGCTTGCGCGGTGCATCCAGCAGGATGCCCAGCGGGCCGGCATCGGTCGGGATGCTGGCCAGTTCCCTGCCGGTACTGCGGTCCAGCACCAGCACGCGCTGGCCCGGATGCTTGCTGACCAGGCCGCTGCTCTTGGCCTGGTAGCCACGCAGGAATTCCGAGCCCTGGTCGGTCACGAACAGGCGCTTGCCGGCCGGGTCCAGCGCGATGTTCATCGGCTGCTCGGCAGCGATCCTGTGCTGCGCCACCACCTTGTTCGAATCGGTGCCCACCACCACCAGCTCGGCCAACAGGTTGCTGGTGTAGACGCGCTTGTTGGCCGCATCCAGCGCCAGGCCCGGCGCCTTGGCATTGCCCAGGCCGTCGATGGTGTTGATCACCTTCAGCGTGTTCGTATCGATCACGAACAGCACGCTGCTCACGTCCGGCTGGCTGCTGTGGCCGGTCACGTACAGGCGGTTGGCCGCGCTGTCGACCACCAGCTCGCGCAGGTCGTGGGTGTAGGCAGCCTTGCCGTCCTTGCCGGTCTTCTTCTCCATCAGCTGGATGGTGCCGACGGCCTTGTTCTGCGCGGTGTCGACCACGGTCACCGACAGGTCCACGGTGTTGCCCACGTACAGGCGGTTGTGGGCGTCATCCAGCACCACACCGAACGCCTTGCGCTCCAGCGGGATGCGGGTTTCCACGGCGAGCGTGGCCGGATTCAGGCGCAGCACCTGGGCCGGGCCGGCGTCATCGCCGAAACCGCCGGAGGAGGCCACGAACACGGCGTTCTGCTTCGGGCTGTAGGCCAGCTCGTACAGTCCCTTGGCCACGGCCTGGCGCTGTACGGCGGTGGTGGCGCTGGCGTCGGGCGCGTTATCGGCGAACGCCGAAGGCACGCCGAGGCTGAGCGATACAGCAAGGGCCAGGGCGGCCGAGCGGAAGAGAGGAGTACGGAACATGCGAGCGTCCTTGAATGGGCACGGGAAGGTGTCCTGGCTCGCTGGGCCGTACTGCGACGGCCCGACCTGCATCTGTCTGCGCGGGTGGGCTGGCTGGGGTTGCGGGGGAATGGTAGCAGGTGGGGGGCGTGGCGTGCGCCGGCGCGGGCATGGCAGACGTTCGACCTTGGCGCTACCCGCCGGCTATGCCATCCGCGGGCCGTGGCTCTGTTGCAGTTGCTGCTCTTCCTGCAGCCGCTGCACATCGCGCTGCGGCAGGTTCTGCTGCATCTGCGCCACCCGTTCGAACGAGGCCTCCACTGGTGCCTGCGCTGCCAGCTCCGCAGGCATGCTGGCGCGCTGGTGTGCCGGGTCACCGCGGTCCCCCTGCACGATGAACAGCTTCGGCGCGGTATCACCGCGCTGCTCGCCCAGCACCACTTCGTCCACGCGCGAGAACTGCTGCTCCTTCGACAGCGCGAGGAGGCTGGCACTGACATTGCCGTTGCGTGCACCGAAAGCGCTGAGGTCGGCCACCTGCTGGTGGATCTGGTTGAGGCGGGCATGATCCTCGTGCGCCGGGTCTGCGGGCGTGCCGCTTGCCGCGAGGGTGCTGTTGCCGCGCCACTGCTCGCCGTTCTCGGTGAACATCCACTCGCGGAACGTCTGCTTCGGCATCGGGTTCCACTGCACCCTGTCCAGCTCGCTGCCCTTCACCTGCTGCGGAATGACGTTGACGGCGCGGATGTTGTCCAGGACCTTGGTGGCGCCCTCGTAATTGGTGATCTCCCCGGCCAGCCCAACCGGGCGCAGGCCTGCGTGATTCAGGGCACCCCAGGCGAAATCGGTGCAGGCGTTGGAGAAGAAGTCGTAGTTCATGTCGAAGCCGTGCTTCTTCGGGTCTGCCGAGAACTCGAGGATGCGGTCGTACTGCGCCTTGCTGATCTCGATCGTGCGCTCGAAGCGGGGCTTGTCGTAGACCGACACGTCCATGTCATCGACTTTGCCCCTGTTCGGCTCGTCCTTGGTGCCTGCGTGGGTGAAACCAATGCTCTCCGGCAAGGGTTCACCCGAACGGCGCAGCGACAGGAACATGTGCCCCGCGAACGAAGGCTCCAGCAGAAACCTGTTTCCCTCGGCATCACGGCCGTAGCGCGGCGTGCCGGGGGCCGCCAGATGGATGGTTACGCTGTAGCGTTCGGCATCGTCCTTGTGCATGTCTACTTTCCTAGTGATTGGTAGCCAACGATCAGTTCTGCTTTCAGGCCGTCCAGCTGGGGTCGATCTTCCACAAGGTCGACCCGCAGAACGTAGCGCCCGGGTGCAATGCCTCCGGCCTGCGCCAACTGCAGCGTGCGATAGAGCACGTCTTCAGAGTACAACCCGGCCTCGGCCAAGCTGTTGATGTCCACACTCCCCGTCGTCAGGTCTGTGACCACGCCATCATCCCCGATCTTCTGCGAGTCGCGTCCGTCGCGTGTACGCTGCCAGAGCTGCACATGACGAGGCGCGCTGCCATCAATCCGCTCCAGGCGCAGCCGCGTTGGCAAACGTCCGAGAGTGATCTTCTCCGAAGCATCCAGCAGCCGTCGCGCGTTGGTATCCCGCAGCCGCAACCCAATGTTCAGGATCGGAATGGCCGGCTTCTGGGGTGCCGGCAAGTCAAACGTGACCTCGGCAATCCGACCGGCCTTCTGCAACTGCACGGCCCGCGTGAACGGCACAACCGTGCGGGCCTCGGCCTGTGCGCGCGTCAGCAGGGGCGGCGCAACCTCAGGCGCTGGTGACGCACGGCATGCCGCCAGCGCACCCAGCACCGCCAGTACCACCAGCCCCCGCCGCAGTGGTCGCGTCATTGCTCCTTCAACCGCAGCGAATCGGCTACATCGGTCTTGGCCGCCACCTCGGTGGCGATGCTGGCGCGGCGATGTCCTGGGTCGTTGCGGTCGCCCTGCACGATGAAGATGCTCTCGGCGGCATGGCTGTTCTGGGTCGGCCGGCTGAGCAGCACGTGGTCCACGCGCGAGAGATTGTTCTGCTTGGCCAGCACCAGCAGGCTGGCGCTGATGCGCTGGCTGGCCGCATCGAACGGGCGGCCGTGCGCGGCGTCCAGTTCGGCCACTTTCTGGATCAGCTGCGAGAACAGGCGATGGTCCGGATGCGAAGGGTCCAGCAGCGTGCCGGCCACTTCAATCGGCGTCGGCGGCGGCTCATCGCTGGCGCGGTCGCCCTGGCGATGATGCTCGGCCTCGCGCTCGGGCATCGCATGATGGGTCTCGGCATTCAGATCACTGCCCGGGAACGGCGCGGCGATGCACTGGATTTCCGGCAGGTTGAACAGCACCGCGAACTCGCCCAGGTTGCTGCCGCCGTCCAGCGGCGCCGGCAGCGGATGCAGGCCGACATAGTGCAGCGCGGCCCAGACAAAATCGCTGCAGCGGTTGATGGTGGCCGGGCGATCCACATCGAACTCGAACTCGGCCGGTTCCTCGGCGAAATCGCGCAGGCAGCCGTAGTGCTCCTCGGTGATTTCCAGGGTGCGGCTGTAGTACGGGTCCAGATGCTCGTCGGCATCGTCGTGGCGCACCTGCGCGTACTGCAAGCCGGTGCGGGTTTCGCCCGGTGCCTGGCGCGGTGGTGCGAAGCCATAGCTGTGCGTCTCGTCGCCCGCAGCGACCTGCAGGTACATGTGGCCGCGCGGAGAGATGTCCCCACTTTTCAGCGGGGTGCCGGGCGCGGCCAGATAAAGGGTTACGGTGTAGCGTGTTGCCTGCTCCATGCCTGTTCAGCCTTGATGGGTGCTGCGGTCCTGGCCGGATGATGGCATAGGTGGGATGGGGGGCAGGTGGAGGAATAGAGGCGACCGATCGCGGCTTGCTGAATGTGTGAGCCAGCATGCAGTAATGACCCCGCGATGGCTGCGGTCCCGGCTGCGACTGGAGCTTGCCATTCCACCGATCTATAGTCGTTCCGATCATGCAGGGGAATCGCCCATGAGCAGAGCACCGGCTTGCCGGCTTGCTTCCTTCGCCCTGGTGGCCGTGTTGAGCACCACCGCCTGCGCGAAGGCCCCATCCACGGAAAAGGACCCGAACGGAACCCCCATGTCCGAAACCGCAACCAGCCCACGTACGGTGGGCGGACAGACCTACACGACGCAGCCGGTGGAAGCTCGGCTTGGCCCGCACCGCCTCATGTTCCCGGCCAACCTCTACTACAACCAGACGGGCCCCCTGGCCGATGGGGGCGTCATGCTCACGGTGTTCTGGCCGGATTTCGATGCAGCGCCCCCCGGTGATCGCCCGGTGCGCAGCACGCTGGACAGCCGGCGGCAGGTGCTGGTCGAACTTAGATACATCGATCGCGTTCCCATCCATAACTATCTGGCACGTCGGTCCAGCAGTGAGGCCAGAAGCGCACCGGGATCACTGGAACGAAGGGACCCGGTAGAGAACCTTGCGCTGCGCGTTGCACAACCCGAGCGCTGGGGTTTGACGCCGTATGCGATCGACCCATCGTTGATGGCAGCCTATGCAAAGGACTCGGAGGCTGCGCTGGGCAGGCCTTACGTGCACAACCCGGGTATGGAGCCAGACTGGTATGTAGCCCGCTCGGTGGAGGGCCAACTGACAACGTTCATCAGCTGCGACCCGGCAGACCGCATTCCTGACGGACTTGTAGTTCAGGGAAAGACACTTGAACGCGCCGGCGAAGGCCGGATCGCAATGTGCCGCCATTCCATCGTGGATGTGGGCGACAGCATTGCCATCGAGATGAACTATGCACGCGTCATGCTGAGCGACTGGCAACGCCTGGAAACCAGCGTGCGTGATCTTCTGAGCCGCTATCGCGCTCAATCGCAATGAATGGAGATCCCGGCGTTCTTCATCCGGGTCGTACAGTACCTTCAACACCGTCAGGGACTCACCGATGGGCATCACAACGAAGGAGGCTTCGGTTTTGCTCTCCGTCATCATGACCAGATTGCTTCGGCCGCAGCTACCTCGAGCTATGTTGCGCGCGGCTCACATTGGTGCTCTTTTCGGACTGTCAGCCATGCTCACGCTGACATCTGCATGCGCGCGATCGACGGATACGTCTGCCCTCAATGAACGTGCCGCTGCCGCAGATACGCAGCCTGCCCGCATCTCCATGGCCGAGTTGCAGAAACGGATTCTTGCCTACGCCGATTCGCTCAGGTCAAGGGCGGACATCAGTCCGGACAAGCTCGGCACGGCGATCGGTGTCTCACTCGTGCCAGACGAAAAGGTCAGCATCAGGCATAGCGCAAAGGACCTGGCAACAACGGACGGCTATACCTACGGGGTGACTTATCTATCGGTTGAGTCGGCACGTGAATTCCCCAACCAAGAGGTGATCTTCTATCAGCTGGGCAAGCAGCCAGTGACAGATGCTCCGAATGGCGTGTGCTACTGGGAAGCCGAAAGTGCCGGACGAGCGCTCGAAGCCCTCGGATACAGGACCGGAGGAGAAGTGCCATTCCAGAGAGGGGGCATCAGGCAGTACCGGCGCCCCATCACCGGTGGTAACCAGGGTATGGATACCAGCCTGTTGACCTATCGTTCCGATGAAGGTGATACAGCGAGAACCTGCGTCTACGCGGTCCAGTTCGGAGGGGGAGATAGATGAATACGATCCCCCGCTATCGGAAGATTGTCGAGCTGACTTACCCGTGACACTCAGCGTACCGGCGGTGGCGAGGCTGCCTTACTTTGGCCTGCGCAAGTAAGCAACCAGGAGTTCCGGGTGGTACGGCTCAAGCTGTGGCAGAGGGGAGTGCAGTTGCACTTCAACCCGGTATCGGCCCGGCGATGGATTGCGTGCCCATGCGAAGGCCAGTTGTGCATAGTTATCATCGGGTCGTTCCAGCCCAGCATTCTGCAGCGCCAGCACGTCAACATCGTCCAGCCACGCATTTGTCACTCGACCATCGGCGGGGATGGGAATTGTTCTGGCAGGTTCTCCAATGACCCATTCCAGCCGGTGCAAGGGCACGTCCTTCCATCCACTCGGTTCCAGGCGCTGCATGGAAACCTTCGCCTGTAACTCGGACGCCCGAACATCGGCCAGTGCCCCAAACGCCGCGGTGTTATCCGTACGGTCAACGCGAATGCCGATCATGAGCGTTGGAGAGGAATTTTTGCTGGGAGCAGCCACATCGAACTCGACCGTCAATGGTGCACCCATTGACGAGGTGGGCATGGCTCGCACAAGCGGCACCAGATCCGGACGATGGGCCGCTGCTATCGAGCCTTCGTCGCGAGCCGCATCGGGCCGGCAGGCGGTAGCCAGAAGAACGAGTAGTCCCGCGAGCATGCATATCCGGCACATTCCTTGTGGCTTCATCTTCGGTCCTTATCGCAGGTCGCCCAGTGCAGCTCACACGTTGATCATCCCCCGCTGGCCGCACGAATCTGGATGTCGTGCTGCACCCGCTGATCTTCGAGCTGCTGATCCATCTGATTCGCAAGCGCACGCTGATTCGCTTCACGGCTGACCGCATCGAACTGTTGCAGTGACTCTTCAACTGATGTCTGCGCCGCCAGCTCGGTCGGCATCGCAGCGCGCTGATGGGCCGGATTGCTCGGTTCGCCCTGGACCACGAACAGCGTGTGCCCTGCCGGGTGTTCGTGCGTGGCGTTGCTCACCAGCACATGGTCCACCCGTTCCAAGTCGTTGTCCTTGGCCAGCACCAGAAGGCTGACGGTCATGCGTTCGCTGACTTCATCGAAGCTGCGGCCGTGCTTGGCGTCCAGCGCTTCCACGCCCTCACGGATCTGCTGATACAGCGCGTGATCGGGGTGGCCGGGCTGCGTGGGGTCCTGCAGCGCCCGGTTCGGGCCCGATGCCTCATCCGGTGCGGGTTCGGCTGGCTCAGGGCTTGGCGCAATCGTAGGCTCGGCAGGAACAGGGACAGCCGCAGTGACGGGCTGGAGGTCATCCAACGGAGCCGGTTCGGGCTCTGGCACGTGTTGTGCCGCTTCCTGCTCCACAGGCCATGGATCGCGCGCGGGCTCAGCAGGCAGCGGCTCCTTGAACGGCACCGGTTCCACCTCCTCAACTGCCATGTCCTGCTTTGGAGCTGGAGCAAGCACAGGCATCGGGACCATCTTTTCCGGTTCCGCCGCCTGCTCTATGCGCTGTGTTGGCATCGCCTGCGTTGCCGCATCCAGAGGCGCGGCGGCATGTGGCGTCGCGCGCTCAGGTGCAGCCTGCTGCGCCTGCATCGGCCCAGTGGGCTCCGGCGTCTGTGAGGCGGTACGGTCTTCGGTGGGCGCCTCGCTGTTTGGATGGGGCTGAGGTTGCGGCTCCGCCTCACGCCGCGGCGGGTCGCGCTGTTCGGCGTGCCGCTGAGGCTCGGGCTTATCCTTTGGGGCGGGCGTAGGCGGTGGTGCGACCGTTATCGCTGGCGACGCCGCCGCAACCGCCGCAGGCGCGATGGGTTGCGCAGTCGCCGGCTCTTCAGGCCGCACTTCCACGTTCCCATCCTGCTCGGATGGCTTGTCGCCATGTGCCACCTGCGCGGCTGCTCGTGCAGCCTGTCCTGCATCTACCTGCGCAGCACCCAGCCGATTGGCTTCCTGCAGTGCCTGCCGGTACGCCTCCTGCTCACCCGCCGACAGCGCAGCAATGCGCAGCTCGGGCGAGTCGGGCAACGGCGCCTGCTCATTGGCACGCGCGCGCACCTCATTCCATGCGGCCTGCAGCTCCTGCGTGCTGGTGGTCGCGACGGCGCGCGCCACGCCATCCTGGCCTACCTGGTAATGGGTGATGGGCCGGGACGCGCCCGCGTTGCCCTCGGCTACAGGCCCCAGTTCCTGCAGCGTGGGACCCGTAATGCCGTGCTGCTCGCGCGTGCGCGCCGTGGCCAGCGCAATGGCCTCCTCCCACGCCGGGGTCAGCGCAACGCCCGCAGCGTAGTAGCTGTGGCGCAGCTCGTTCTGGTTCACTTCCGCCGCAGACGGCAACGGCCGCGCGTCCAACGCGGCAATGGTCTGGTTGAACTGATCGAGCGACGGCTGCTGGATGGTGCGGGTCAGCTCCAACTCCAGCGCCATGTTCCCCTGCGCGATCTGGCGAGCTTGGCTCCATTGCCCCGCTTCGTCGCGTTGGTAGAGCTGGTTGTCCGAGCCCTGGATAGCGTCGGGCTTGGCACGGGCCTGCTCGACTGCTTCCGGCACCAGCGGCACGAAGTCACTTGCGCGTGTAGCAGCACGGGTCTCCAGGTAGCTGGCGGCGATCGCGGCCTTGCCGTTGGCGATGTTGTTCTCGATGCGCTGCACCGCCTCGCGATTCAATTCGCTGGCGCGTTCGGGGCTGGCGGTCTGCGTCTCGTACACACCCCGGTCGTTGGCACCGGACACGCCAATCTTGACCTGCCGCGTCCACTGTTCGGTCTGCGCATCGCGGTGCCAGTTGGGATTGTCCAGACGGCCCTCGCCGACCTTCGCCGGGATGCTGAAAGGATCCTGCGGCGGCGGCGCCTTGCCCAGCGCCAGCTCTACCGCTTTTACGTGGGCGTATGCACCCAGCTCGCGGGCCTTCTCGTAACTGGCACCCACACTGCGCTCAGCCGGATTGCCCAGGCCGTCGCCTGTGCTGTCCATAACCGCCTGGCGCTGCCAGTTGCGGCCATCGAACTGCCACGAGACGCCGGCCTTGTCGGTCTGCCGGTAAACGGCGCGGTTGTCGAGCAGATCGGCGCCCCTGTCGAACGCCTTGCTCATCAGCAACGCATCGCCCGCGACGATGGCTGCAGGGACGAAACTGGACGTGCCGATCACCGACGCGGTGGCCATGCCGCCGATCCAGCCACCGCCGTTGCGTGCCAGAGCGTGGGTGAGCTCGGACTGGGCGGCGGTGCCGTTGCCTTCTTCCAGCAGCTGTGAGGTGCGGCGGGCGGTGATGACGGCGTCGGCGCCAGAGGCGAGCAGGCCACCGGATCGGATCAGTTGGCTGGTGGAGGCTTCGCCGAGGAGGAGGTCGATTGTGACCTGCCCCTGCTGCAAGCTCGGCGCACGGATCCGATTCGCCGCACCCTCGCCCAAGACGCGCTCGACCGTCTGGATACCCGGCTCTGTCAGAACAACTCGGCCACCGTGGTGGGCATTGGAAATGGCAAGCGACAGGCCGCTTCGCTGCAACTCAATATTTCCACCGCGAGTCAGTGGCTTGGCGTCATACTCGATTCTATTGAGCGTAGTCACGATACCACTTTCGGAATGAGTGACAGCCACCCAGCCGAGGTCGACCCCAGTGAAACCTTTCAAGGCTTGAATCTGAGCGATATGTGTTTGGTGGTACTCAGGAAATCCGTCAAAAAAATCCCGGATTCGTTTGTTCGTGATCGCAGGCGTGCTTCCCAGCGGAGTATTCGTGTTGAGATCACCGTTGATCAACCCGACCTTGACGGTGTCTCGCAATGCTTCAACGCGTACCATCACTCTATCGAGGGCGTCAGAGTCATTCAGCAGCGCGGCCTTACCGTCTCGCGTTCTCTGAATTTCGTTCAAGCGCCGAATCATTCCGTTCTGGTACTCACCCAACGGCCCGCCACTGTGCGGCGTAATGCCCATCGCATCTGCATAGGCAGGGTTTGCAGGCAGGAACAGCCGGTTCTCTTGGGCGTGAATATTGAATCGCCCGGCCTCCTGCAGCTTTGCGAGCAATGGGCTGTGCCTCAGCGTCTGCTGCTCAATCGCGTGATGGTCCTGCAAATGAGTGGAATGTCCAGCCACAAATCCTCCTTGACTCAAGCATCGCCTGGTCTCAGCAGTTCACCGCGTCATAGAACCACAGACCGTTGGACGTACCGCTGGCGATCAGTCCCGCGGCTTCGACCGCCTCCTTGAAAGTGCGATCGCAGAAGACACCTTCGTAGTAAGGGAGCCGGAATACGTGAGCATCGCCGATGACCTCCCTCTTGAACGCCAAGCGGACGTCGCCAGTCAGATCGTAGTATTTCCCCTCTTCATAGTCGTCACTGACGATGATCTTCAGCTGGGATGCTGCCTCATCCAAGGCATCAATGGTTCTGATGACATCGCAAAGGAAATAAGGGCCACCCATTGCTCCATCAGCGAGTCGATAGTCAGTCTCCCTGAACGCAAAAGCTCCTGGGTCCACGGCCGCCATCACCTCGCGGAGACGCCCGGAAACGAGCCAATAGCCGCTCATCCCAGCTTCAAGATCCTCCGGTGGCCACCCTTCGCTTGGGTAATACACTAGGCGCGGGGTCTCGCGCAGAGGCGGGAAGCCCCCCTGATCGGGACGCAAGAGGAAATTTGGAGGCGTCTTCAAGGAAGACTCGTTCTCAAAAACGACGCCATGCCCTTTGCCGCGCCGTCGGGCATCTGGGCGCAACTCGAAGAACTCGCCCTTCTTTGGCAGATTCGAATTCATTGCTTGTCTCACCTCAGAATCAATCTAAATAAGCGTGCCAAGAGCTTATCAGAGGGTGCCAAACTTCCATGCCCCCTCGAGTCATGCCCGCGCGCTCACAGCCTGAAGCTCCCTCCGGAAAGCCAACCGCGCACTGGACCGGCATAGCGCACTGCTGCTTTTCTCCGACGCGTGGTATCAGGCACTAGGAGGAAGTACTCGCCAGGAACAGAATGGGTCGGCTTCGACGGTTCCATGCTTTTTCATCACCCCCAGATGTTTGTGCTCCAACGTAGAGACATAACCAGGTCTCGGGAAGGCGTCGGCTGTCAGTTATGTGAAGACCAGCCACTCATGAATTCTCTGCCGGCTTGGGCCACACCCTAAATGTCCGCGGCATCCGTCAACCACACGCCGCCCGCATCGCGGTCAGTGTCTATACCGGCTGCAGCCATTGCATCCCTAAACACGCGGTCACAGAACACGGAGCCGGAGAATGGAGTCCTGAAGACGTGGGCCTGCCCCAGCCTCTCCCGGTCGAACGTCACACTCGCGCCGCCGCCGAAGTCGTAGAACTTCCCGTTTATGAATTCCTCGGTGGTGTCGATGAAGAGCTTGGACGCACCTTCGTCCAACGCGTCAATGACCTGGACCACGGTGCACAGGAAGTGGCGATCGCCTGGGCTGCCGTCTTCCAGGCGATAGTCGGCTTCCGCAAGGTGAAGGCGTGAGGATCCACGGAGACCATCACGTCATGCAGCCGCTCAGAGACCAGCCAGTAGCCGCTGAACCCCGACTCCAGATCCCGAGGCGGCGGTCCTTCGCTCAGCTTAAGTACCAGGCGCGGCGCCTCGCGAAGCGAGGGGACGCCGCCCTCCTCCGGCAGCAAGATCATGCGAGGGGGAGACAGCAGGTGATCCAGATTCTCGAAGACGACCCCGCAGGGCCGCTTATCGCCCCTGGCTCAAGGAGAAAGAACTCCGATTTTCGAGGATGGCGGGTTGAAACCGAATCCATGCACTGCCTCCAAGTCATTGTCGCTCCGACGGCGGAGCGAAGGTCTCCACCCATTTCCGATCATGTGAAGGCGATCGGTGAATGTTCACCCGAACAAGCCGCAGCCCTTTTCTACCCTGACTTGCACGGGCCGGCAATCGGACCAAAACGAAATCAAATGATTGCCGAGCTCCTCTCCCATCCGGTGAGATCTACCGCGGCCAAACTCAGCTCCCCCTCTGGAGGACGACTGTGACCAAGATCGAACCCGCATGGCTGGAAGCCTTCGACAAGGAACTTCTCCACCTGTTCGCCATCGACCATGGCGACGCCGGCATGGATGAGTACCTGCTGGGCTGCTACGCAGACCTGCCGCCACGCGAGGCGGCGCTGGCGTTCGGAAGCGACTACGACCTGGAGCGCGACGATGCGCTGTGGCCACGGCCGGGCGTGGCGCTGCAAAGTTAAGCTGTGTCGCAATCGGCACGCTGCACGTATCAGCCCAGCGGGCTAGGTGTCGCTTTTGGGATCCTACACGGCTGCAAACCGTACTTTTTGAAGCGCATCCGGTCGATAACTTAACACCGGCCGAAACCACTGCACCGCAAGGGTTCTGCCACACGCTCGCCATGCAACAATGCCGTAAGCGTCAGCATTTGCGGCCTCTGCGGCCTACGGTTTCTTGGCATCTCGCAACCATGCGAGTACACCTTGGCATGCCACCGGAGAAGGGTGGCGCGGGACTCGAAAACCCGTCCATGTACCAGATGTATGCGCTTGCCAGCCGGCGCCACCGTTTGTGTGGCGCCGGCTGGCAATCCGTTCGCGTTTCCATGGCGGGCGGTGCGTGGGGATCTTCGGATCCGCCGGTCTGGTACATACCGGTTTTCGAGCCCGCACCGTCCGCCGCCTTTATCGGTGGCGTTGCTATCTGTCCTGTACGGAGCATTGCCATGAACACATCGGACTTCCGTTCCCTGCACGCGCAGTACGATCCGGACAACGCCGAACCCGAGCGCGGACCGTCCGTCGATCCCAACGCCTTCGTCGCCACGCTGCACCGCATCGGAACCGGTGCAGCTGCGGACGGCCAGCCTTGGCCGGAGCGGCATCAACTGCCTGGGCGCTGTCTTCAGCTGGCGGATGCGGATTGCGCGTTGGCGGGGCTGCGTGTGGTGGCGGAGCTGATGCTGGCCGCGGAGCGGACTCGGCAAAACGGTGCACCCGAGGAGTACCTGGGGGATCGGGTGATGGAAGGGTTGAAGATGGCGTGTGTGGCGTTGACTGCGCAGGTGACTGAGCGGTTGCACGTGCGGGGGTAGCCCAGTTGGATCTGGCCATCTGTCTCGTGGCTGCTGGTCAGCCACGCGCTATTGGCGGACCGTTCGCCTTCTTGTCCATCCCCTATCTGCAAAGCGTCCAATAAAGCCTGTGATCTATGGCGCTGTTCTGCTGGCGGCGCTGTCTGCGACGACCGCCAGCCATCACGACCCTCAAGCCGGCTTGAAACTATGAACCTTTCGCATGGTCTCCGATGCTGATTTTTCTGTCATATGCAAAGAATCGATTCGATTTGCGCGTGGAGGCATGCATGATGTATGAAGCGCGGCACCCGAGTGATAGATACTTCGTAGTCAGTTGACGTAGCGCACCTGTGATGCTGGCGGATAACTCGTTGGAGTAGCCTTTGACTGTGTTGTATGCGGGCAGGGAAGTTGATGTCCCCTGCATTGAGCCGGTGCTGTTGCATTGGAGTAGGCGGATTGTGCCGACACCTAATCCTTGCTGGTAAAGAATAGGAAGCTTATGCGATCCAGTGGAGATCGGATCATGATGTGCATGCATTCCGCGGGGGATGCGCAGGGAGGAATTGCCGCCAGCATGACGAATTTTCGGGGAATGTTGCGAGGCAGGGAGGCTTGAGAAAGTAGCCAGAGCATCGATGCAGCGCTATAACGTACTGAACTGAGGCGTAGCGCCATTCTCCTTCACTAACCAATGGAACTGCACACACTCTCCACGCGTCAAGTGGAGGCGACCTTGGATGAATTCTCTTCTCACATGAGCGAATCTACAGACTGACCAGTACCCGCAGAGATTTGTAGCGCCTTCAGCCTGAAAAAGGATGGAAATGCATCACGATCAGCTTTTACAGATAGAACGAGATAGGTCTTCAAAAGCCTTGAAGCTTATGCGGGAACTACTTCAGCTTACCAAGCCGATTGCGGTGCACCCGAGATGGTCTCACGAAGAGCGGTCTCTTCTTGCAATGCTGCTAACTTCCTCTGCCCGCTCTACCGAAAGCGTCTTCCTGCTCTGCTCTTACGGGCAATTGTGGGATGCCGAGATGGTCCTTCGTGCAGTGGCGGAGGCTACACTGAAGACTGCATACATACTGCAGAGTGAAGATGAATTCAAAGCGAGGGTTGCTGAATACTCCACCGACCATTTCAACATTTCTTTACTCAAGGACGACTCAAAACTGAGAAGTACCCTTGCGGCACTGTCTGAACCGGATTCACGCGAGTGGCTTCCTCTTAGGGAGAGGCTTCTTAGCGAAGAAGAATTGGATGAACTTGGCCGACTTTACGACAAGACTAAGCGTCGCTCGATCGAATCGCGCTGGGGAGTTGGTGGACTTTTGAACTCACTCCGCAAAGACGCCCCGCATCGAGTCCCTAGATATGATGCCCTGCTTCACAATTACTCTTTGTCAAGCCATATCCAGCATGCCGATTACATTGGAATCTCTCTCCCATACGACAGAGAGTCCCGAGACGAGGAGAGGCGAGATGCTCTAGAACTAGCGCACCTCTCACGCCTAATTTCGGACTGCTTCTCTCTTATGTACTTACGGATCGTGTCTGGCTACCGACTCTTAGATCTGGATCTCAAGCCCATCTTGGATGGACAGAAGCGAGTCGACGAAATGGAAAATGGCTTTGGAAATGCATTTGGAGAATGGATGAAAGTTGAATACGGCGAAGATGAAAGTTCAGAATAGAACCTTGGGGACGCTCTGAACCAATCACGGCTCAGTCCTGAATCTCCAGCGCCGGAGTGATCCGGGGCTATCTTATGCAGAGTCTTGGCATATTCTTACGCCCCGTAGTGCCCTTACCAGCATCTCGGGACGCAGTTGACGCCACGGTAGAACCAGCTGCCGGCGCCCCATATTCGACGGCGCGAACATCGTGAGCACCCACACGGTGCTCTTGGCCGGCCCTCGGCAGCTGACCGGGCGCAGCCGAACTGCTGCCTATCACCCCGAACGGATGCTCAATCTTGGCGCGCAAGCTGGCTTTTGCCGCCTCCCGGAGCTGCGCCTGCTTTCGCTCGCGCGCTCCTGATTGTCTTCACCCCGGATCTCTTAGCCGTGTTGATGATCGGCGCTTTGCAGTCGGCCAGGCCACTCGCTTGTCTGCGCCGGTATTGCCGCGATCGCCCAACACGCAGCCGTCCTTGTCGTGGAGCATTGCTTCAATGACCGTGACATCGCCCACATTGGTTGCAGTGCACTTCACGTGGTGAGCCAGACCTGAAATCTCATCCACGCCGATATGCACCATCATGGGCTGGTGTCGACGGCTGCCTCTGCGGAGCTGATGCATCTCAGGATCGCGCGCCTCGCCCGCGTTCTTGGTCGAACTGGGCCTATAGGCAATGGTCCATTCCAGGAGCGTGCCTGCGCGCAGCCTCTAGCCTCTGCAGGCAGTATACGCGTTCGCCACTTCGGGCATCTTAGCGGGCAAGATCCCGCGTCTCCAGCAAACGACGGAAGTGGAATCTCGTGGTCTCACCCGGAATCGCATCGAGGCCGCTGAGTCGGGTGAATAATCGCATCGAGGCAAACTCGCGCAATGCTTCCTCCTCGCCCGCGTCGCTCAATGGATCCCACGGCCACAGCAGATGGCTGCCTGGATGGCTCCTCAATTTGTGTCGTCATTCTTTTCGGGGATGCCGGTACTACCCGAAGGCATGTTCAGAGTGTCCCTTGACGTTTCCGAAGCAGCGGATGAGAGAACGCAATCCGTATGTGGTCGGTCTGCAGCATCATGCGCTCGGCATCTTGGTCGCACAGCAAACCTGCGTAGCCGGTCCCGAACCGATGCTGCCGTCGCGCTACAACTCCGATCGCTGGAGGGCTCACGCGGCTCTGAACCAAGTCACCCAATTCGTCGCAGAGCGGGTCAAGGCCGGCGGCCCACCTCTGGAGCCGGTCACGGTGCTCGATCTGCGTCGCACGATCTAAGTGCCGCATTTACAACCACGCCTTCCAGAACCCCTTTCTCGAGAATATCTAGCAACACCACGCTCTGCCTTTCAGTCGGAAGCCTGGAGGGAATCTGCATAGCAACCTTGAGCACTCCGTCTTCCTTTGGCGTGAGCAGATCCCTCTCAAGTAGTGACTGATAGATGCGAGCCCACTCCGTGCCGGGAATCGTCAGCACCTTTCGCTGCGCTTCGATACCGTTGTCGATCCTCTGCGTCTCCTTCGCAGTCTTCACGATCGCTGCCTGATCGTCCTGCGGGACAAGTCGATCGTAGAACTCGGGTGGGAGAAGATTGGCAATGGCGTCAGTACGGGCCCGTATCCTAGTCCAGCACGCCTCCCTTTTGCACCACTCGGAAATGTTGGAAATTCCTTGCGGTGGCCTGATGATGTCGTCGTTCACGCCCGCCGACACGACAGCGATGGCACTTTCGAGCACTGGGTCGACCTTCTGCGCATTCCAAGTGCCGACAAAGTCGATGCACTCCTTCCTACGCCTTGTGATATCACCGAGTACTGCCAGCGTGTAAGCGACGATGTTTGCTCGGTACCCGCCGTTGTACCAAGGCTGTGCAGAAACGATGCGCTCCGTTGCGCGGAAGATCAGGCCACGTGCGACAGCCCTCTTGAAATAGAACTCGTTGAACGCATCGGATGATTTCTCCCACTCACTGCCGATGCGGGCGGCATAGCGTGCAAAGTTCTTCTGGGAACCAAGATTAACCCACCTGGGGTGGTCATCCCAGACATTCTCGAACTTCGCAAGATCCGTCTTGGTGAACATTTGTGGCTTGGGATGCTCCACCTTGAAGCGACGCTGCTCCGCAGGAGTGAGCTTCGAGTGCGCATCGGCATACTGGCCGCGCGCGCGCTCATAGAACCAGCGCGTCTCGCGCGGGGCTCCCTTCTGCGCCGGTGCCCAGATCCGACGGGAAAATCCTTCCATCCGCACATGGAACGGGTGGTTCGAGAAGAAATCGGCGGCATTCACCCTATTCTGGGTGTTCGCATATTCCGATATCTTTGGAACGACCGTTTCGCTCTTTAGATTGTCGATGACGGACAGCTTCAACTGAACGAATATCTGGGAAAGATCGGCCTTGTCGCGCTTACGTGTGTGGAACAGCGATGCAGTGGTCTGGCCACCATTCACGATCTGGAGGTCGACAACCCTCGTGATTGCCAGACCGGAATCCGTCATCCCTGTTTCGACGCTCTGTGCTGTGGCTGTTATCCCGTTGTTGTAGGCAAAGAACATCCCTGGTTCGTTCAGGATCGTCGCCCTTATTCCCTGGTTCACATTGCCGCGAGCCTGCAGGAAAGTTCGGACGTTCTGCTCAAGCAATCGCGCTCCGAATTTTTCGTACAGAGCTGCCAACACTTCGGCAGGCATGACCATCAGATAGGATTGATAGGCGTCGGTCTCCAGATGTGCTGGAAGGCAGGCGATGCCCTTACCGAACATCTGTTCAAAGTCGAGGTCGAGTGGTTCCTTGTGGCTGCGGGAGCTTCGCTGCCGATGAAGCCTCGAGATGTCCCATATGTGGTGAGCAGCCGGAACTCCTGCCACTTCCGCATCAGGAAGGGCCTGGATTTTCTCGCTGAGCGTGCGTTCGGAGAAGAGAACCAAGTTGACCTGCCGAATGGCGTCCTTGCGATCCGCAATCTGCCTAGCAAGGCCGTACTCCGGCGATGTGACCTCCAGTTCGCCGGCCAGGCCCTTGTTGGCGCTGGCTTCGAGGAAGTTGGCAGCACGCTTGAATGCCGCGGCCACTTCCGTTCTGGTGAGCGATGCCAGCTCGTTTCGGGAGTCGAAGTCCGCGATGAAAAGGTCCAGAACTCCTTCGTCATTGAACCAGTAGCCATCCACGCGCATGCCACGCTGCGCCCGGAAATGGCAGAGTTCAAAACCTTCCGTGAAGCCGGTCTCGACAAGGTCGTTCGCGATGGTCTCCATGAACTCGGAGAGCTGGAAGCTGCCATTGGCTTCGGCGCCCGCCAACAGTTCCTGTCGGAAGTCGTGGAAGAACTCTTCCTCGGTCTGCTCCATCAATCCTCCCCGAAGATGGCCGCTTCGTTACACTCGTACGGAGCAATCGTTTCCAGCCTGATGTCATAGGCCACGTTGGTAATCCCTGGCGGCAGTTGCGACCGCATCAAACGCGGAAATCCGTCACCAACACGATAGCTGCGCACGTCGCTGACGACAAAGCGCGGCTCATCGTAGCCAAGAAGGGGCGCATAACCATGCGCCACCAGCTTCCGGTCAAAGGCCTCGACGGCATCCGCCTCGCCGAGTCGTGCCTGGACTGAGGTAACAATCTCGTTGAGCGAGCGGGCTCCTGCCGTATCGGCCAGATTGCTCAGCCGGTACACGCGGAGGAACAGCGCGTCGTTCAGTGATTCGAGTTGGTCTTCCGACGATACGCGGACGCTGCTCCGCTCCGCGCCCGAGAGCGATTTGATCTCGACGGCTGTGTTGCCGAAGATGAAATCCTGATGCGATCGTTCCGGACCGAGCCAGGCTTCGACGGCGGCCCTGCTCGACATCTGCCGATCGATCAGTTCCATCAGAAACACGATTTCGGCGAAGAGGCCGCGAACCTCCTCGATGGACAGATGCTGACTTCGGCCTGACAGGAAGGTCTTCCAGCGGCAGATATGCGCCAGCGAGACGGCGAGAGAGCTGGCCGAATCGGTGGCGTGCTCCAGCGAGGATGCAAGGGTGCGGCAAAGTCCTTCGAAGAGATCGCGATCGACCTGTCTTTCAAGGGCGAGGACCAAGTGCTGCTGCCCCTGAACTCCGGCACGGAGATCGACGTCGATGCCGTTCACCGTGACCGCATTCTTCCGGTACTGGGCTGCATGATCCCCCTGAAGCTCTACGATGAACAGGCAGGCGCCCCCGGCATCGCGTCCCCAGAAACAGGGCACGGCCGTTCCCACCGCAACTTGGCGGACATTGAAGTCCGATCCCGGGACGGCGATGTCATCCCAAGGAGAGGAATCAGGCATCGTAGTCATCCTCGTCATCAGGGTTGTCCGCAGGGCCCTGCATCTGCTTCAGCCAGACTCGATTGACAACAACCTTAACCTCAGTTCTATAGAGACCATCTGGATAACTCACGCCGAAAGCAGGGATACGACACCCTGTAAACTCTTCGTTATCCATTGGGGTCAATACATGAAGCATCAATAGCGGCTTATTCCGCACCACTCGATAATGGTAATCCGACGGCTTCCCCGTTTTACTCTTAATACCGGAGGCCGCTTTTCTCTGGGCGTCAAGAATTTGCTCTTCACGCAAGCCAAATTTCTCGTCGCCCCGACTCGCAACCCGATATCCGGATATTCTCCATTCATCCGCAGTCGCCCCTTCTGCCGTCCGATCCTGTGGACCAAGCCTGAAGTTGTCAGCATCACCAGCCCCCTTAGAGATAAGTAAAACATCGCCATTCGGATACTGATCTCTTATGGCTTCCAAATAATCCAGAGCCATCATCTTCTTCAGGGATGAATTTTTGTGTGTTTTGAATTCAACCAAAAAGTCCTCAATATCGCCAACTCCAACATTGGGGATGAACCATCCCTTGTCCGTTGACTGAGCTCGGCTGCTGAGTCTTTTCCATAAATCCTCTATCAGCCGCTCATTTGCATTGTTGATTTCCTTGTCAAATGGCAGCGAGGTGCTCTCAACGAGCTGCCCGGTAAGGTTCTGATTAATAACAACCTCTTCTGCCGCGCGCATCTTATTCGCCGCAGTAATCAACAGGCTCTTCGAATGTGACCGAACGTACAAGCCGAAATAATCAGGACTCAGTCCATTCCGACTCATCTGCTTAGCCTGTTGGATAAGTTCTTCTGCTGCTTCGGCAATATGAGAGTACCAATCAATCGAATCGCGAGAGAGATGAACGCGGCAGAGGTCCTGGAAGCCCGGCCGGTAACCGAACCAGCGCCCCATCTGCATGAGGGTGTCGTACATCTTCGTATTGCGGTACATGTAGCTGACGGTCAATCCCTCGATGGTCAGGCCTCGGGAGAGGCTCAGACCACCGACCGCGACTGCGGTCAGCCCGACTCCTTCCTTCGCGTAGCGGGCGTAGTCGAGCACCTCGTCACTCTTGCTATTGATGACATAGAGGTGGAGGTGCTCGAAGACGCCGCTGAGGGCTGCCTTCACCTCCGCCCAAGTAAACCCAGCATCGGCATATTCCGCATCGAAGGCGTGCTTCAGGCCCTGCATGTACGCGTTTCTTGCGGAAACCTCTTCCGGCATCGCGTAGTTGGCGAGAACCGCTTCCCTGATCTTCTTCTCCCTGAGACTCAGGAAGTCACGCACGGCCTTCTGAACGGGCACGAAGCGCGACACATTGACCATCATTGAGCAATGCTTGCCTATCTGCCCACGCAGGTTCCGGATGGCGCGGGCGACGATGAATTCGTCGAGTGCGCGATAGAGGCTGGGGGGCAACTCGGGGACAGGATCGTCACGCTTGTGGGCGTACGGAATGAGATTCTCACAATCGTCGATCGGCCTCACGATCGATTGACTGGTCGCCTCGTCGAGGAACACCTTCTCGGCACCGAAGTACGTCGTTGGCGCGTCCAGGCAATAGATGAAGTCGCGAGGGAACAGCTCCTCACGCACATCATCGCCATAGGCGTCGGGGTTGATAAAGATGTTGGCGAATGGGGTCGCCGTGTAACCGACATAGCACGATTTTGCGAACAGCCCGAGGATGCGCCGGATCATCGCATTCGTTCGTGTCGGATCCAGATCCTCCTTGTTCGTGTTGATCGACGCGTTGTCGGCCTCGTCGTCAATCAGCAGCATCGGCACGTCGGAAATCCGGCCATCGCCCTCGGCGTTCAGCTCCTTCAGCCATTTGTGAAGAGCCGTGAGCGTCGTCACATTCTTCTTGATGACCAGAATGATCGGCTTACTGAAGTCGTTGATCTTCCAGCCGCTCTTTTCCGCCGTGTTCTTGTTGAAGTCCTCGTTGATGTTGGTGAGGGTGGCCGGATGCGGATAGCCCGACGCGAGGCCGACGCCGATGTTGCGACGATCCTCGGGATCGCTGGACCGGCCGATGAAGGCCTCATCGATGCGCTGCTGCGTCTGCTTGCGCAGATTGTTGTGAATGCCGGCGACGACGATGATGAACTTGTAGCCGGCGTCCGCGGCGCGTGCTATCAGGCCGGTGTAGTTGGCCGTCTTGCCCGACTGCACATGACCGATGACAAGGCCGCGACGGTTCCAGGTTGTGCCCTCGCTCAACGGATCCTGCAGGTGGCCAAGAATGCGGGTCGTGACATCGCTCAGCGACTGGACCATCTGCGGCGGCCAACCTTCCTTGAGAAGAAAGTTTCCATAGGATTCCGCATATGTCCAAGCGACATCATCACGCTTGTGGACCCACTGATCATCATGCTTCGCAGTGACATCCACCAGCGAAACACCGGCCCCCATACGCGTGTCAACCGATATCAACGCCTCGGTGACGATATTGCGGAGATCGCCCGTATAGCCGAAGATCGCGGCGATCTCTATCGCCTTCTCCTCCACCTGCTCGCGCGTCGGCGTCTCGGCCATGTTGGCAAGGCCTGAGATGAGCGCGTTGGCGATGTTTCGTTCTTCCGTGATGACTGTGAGGCTCATGCAAAGGTCTCGCTGATGAATTTTTCGGCCAGTTCGATCTGGCCATCGAAAAGGTGCGTCGAGCGCACGATCTGGAGAAAGGCATTCGGATCGCCCGGCCCGTCGCCGTAGAGCACCTTCCTGAGACTCTTCAGGCGCTCCAGAGTCTGGCTTTCATCCACCGCCCTCCGGTTGATCTGGCGCGGATGGGTCGAGTAATCGGAATAGATCATCTCCACCGGCAGGGAGGCGGCAATCGAATCCAGCAGGACACGAAGCAGATCCGCATCCTCGGGCGAAAGTCTTGTGCCCAGGGATGCGATGAGAGGATGCTGCTCGTTGATTGCGAAACGGATGCCGCCGTGATCGGCGTAGCGCTCCCAGAATAGGGCCTGGCTTTCCTGAAAGAGCTTCTGCCCGCGTCCCCTATGCACCGTCACGCTGCGGGCAGTAATCCTGTTGATGATCTGACGCAGCCGCTCCCGCACCCCATGCGGCGGGCGGGCACGCGATTTCTTGATGTCGATGGTCCAGGCTTCGTCCAGACTGTTGGGAAAGTCGATCTGTACCCGGGCCAACTTGGTAGCCTCACCCTTCGGCACGAGTCTGAACCAGTCGCCCCAAGCCATTAGGCGGCCGTTTCGATAGACGTAGCCCCCCTGATTAGAGATGAAGTCACTACGATCCTGGTAGTAGTCGTACTCGGACGCGGACAGACGACTGTGATGCGGAAGCACGTAAGGCTGCAGGCGCACCTCGGCCTCGCCGATGCGGACGATCTCCTCTGGAAGCACCTGGGTGGCAGGATTCTTCCTGCAAAAGGGATCGAATGCCGTAATCGGACGACCATTGACGGTGAGAGAAATCCTGGCATGTCCCTTGATCTCACCCGAGAGAAACCGGTGGAAGACAAGTGACAGATGTCTGCCCACCGCCTCAAGCTTCTCATTGACAATCTCGTCTCGACGATGCCCGGCTTCGTCCTCCATCAATCGATCGAGCTCTCGCCAAATAACGGCCGTGCCGCGGGCGCCGAGCCGTTCGACATAAGGGAACCCATGGATGTCCGCATCGTCCAGGATGGAAAGAATCCAGTCGTCGGCAGCATCGATGCGATCCAGATTCCATTCGGCTCCGCAGAAAGTTCCATCGCGTGTGCTCACAACGGTCAATGAGCGACATTGGGAAAACGAGGCTGTCTTCAGGCCAAGGCCGAAGCGCCCAAGATCCTGCGGCGACCGATGCTGCCTGGGGTTGCCGGTCCCATGACGCATTGCACCGAGCAGCTCGTCTTCTGTCATCCCCTTGCCGTTGTCGAGGATGACCATCACAGGATGATTACCGGACGCATCGCAAATGATGTCGATGGTGTCCGCGCCAGCGGAAATGCTGTTGTCGATCAGATCGGCAATCGCAGTTTCGAGCGAGTACCCAAGGTCCCGCATCGATTCCGAAAGGCAGGCCGCGCTCGGTGGATGACTGCGATCACGAGCCATCGGCTTCCTCTTGCGTCTTCTCGTTAGTCAAGCGCATGGTAAGCTCCGAATTGCTGCTTCGGGTATCGTATTCATCCGTTCGCATTGCCAAGCGGAAGCGCGGAGCTGCCATTCCTGCAGACATTCAGGCGGAAGATGCTCAAGACCATGCGCGTTCCAACCACTCCGCAGCGCAGCCGCATGATGTCGAGCATTCGCGGAAAGAACACCCGGCCGGAGCGGATACTTCGCTCCCTTCTTTTCGCCAGGGGCTTTCGATATCGACTTCATGTGCGGGGGCTGCCCGGCTCCCCCGACCTTGTGTTCCCGAAGCACAAAGCAGTGGTATTCGTCCATGGGTGCTTCTGGCACCGACATGAAGGGTGCCGCTATACAACCACTCCCAGTACCAATGAAGATTTCTGGCTGCAGAAATTCCAGGGAAATGTCGCTCGCGACACGCGCCATGCGGAGATGATTCATGCGCTCGGCTGGCGTATGGCGGTCGTATGGGAGTGTGCCTTGAAGCACTCGCGCGAGGAGACTGCACAGGTGGTTGAGGAATGGCTGCATAGCGGCGAGGATGTCTTGGTGATCGGTCAAAGCACTGACTAGCCCGCTTCAATAAGTACCGGAAGCTGTTCCGGCAGGTTTCGCTACATACTTCCCGCCGGCATCTTCTTTAAGATGTAACCAGTCTGCCTTCGCCTCCTCTTATTCATCTCGTTCAAAAGGCTACGAACGGTCTTGGCTAGCTTGTGGGCAAGCAACGGAGGCACCGCATTGCCGACCTGGGTGTACTGCTCCGTGCGGTTGCCCGCGAAGAGGTAGTTGTCGGGAAACGTCTGGAGCCGTGCTGCTTCCCTGACCGTAAGACTTCTGCATTGCGAGGGATCGTAGTGGATGTAGTAGTGCCCATCCTTCGCAATGTGGGCCACCACCGTGGTGGACGGTTCATTCCTGCACTGCACGCGGAACCGGTCCTTGAATGGGATCACTTCGGATTCCCGATCGACATGCGCATTGATGTGATCAGGAAGCAGCTTGGGAGGGAAGACATCCAGCGTCGGGCAGTATCCCGATAAGTGAGCAAAACTGGCCGAGAAAAGATACCGAGCAAGATCGGATGCCATGTGCCCACGCGCCTCATGCTGACAAACCCCCCCCAAACTTCGGTCGTGAAGCCATTGCTGAAGCTCTGTTGGCTTCTTTAGCCTTTTGTAGTCCCGTGAAATAAAGGCGCCACCAGTGGTAGTGCTGGTTGCCGCAGCAGCAAAGGAACGCATTTTCTCGATAATGGCAGATTCATTCTCTGTCTTCCAGCCCTTGACGCACGAGGGGGCAGCTTGGACAGCTTTGCGCCACGCCTCCACCGAATCGCCACGCGACAACTTGCTGCGGATTCGAGGAAGATCGTCAATGGCCTGCTTGACCGTGACAGGCTTTGCCACGGGTGCCAGCAACTGATGTTGAGGCATATCCAACCCCTTCCTCACTCCGAGCAGAATCACGCGATGCCTGCTTTGCGGGATACCATGTCGCTCGGAATGAATAAGGTAGTCGGTAGGTTCCAGCGAGCTCTCGTCGCCCTTCTTGGTGAAGGATCGGATTTCGTACTCGAGCCCCTCGGTCGGCATTGAAAGATCCGCGATGATCTTCTCGAACATCGGATTGCCGGAGTGCTTGGAGGAAAGCAAACCCTTGACATTCTCCATTACGAAAATGGTGGGCTTGTGCACTTGGATGATTCTCAGGTACTCCCTGTAGAGGAAGTGCTTTTCATCCTTGTGAAAGTCTTTGTCGTTGGCACGCCTGGAGCGCCCCGCCAGCGAATACGCTTGACAGGGTGGGCCGCCGATCAGCACCCAGGTTTCCTGCCCCTTAAGTGCAGCCCGAATTTCCTTGTCGATACTGACTTCATCGGACTTGCCAAGTTCTAGGCATCTCGCCTCGGTGGCAGCATGCTCAAAGGCGCTGGCCACGGCAGGGATCTTGCGAAAAGCAGCCTCATCGATCTCGCGCCGTATGTAGCTGTAGTAGTGCTTGACGTCCTTGGTGCCACGCAGGCGCCTGAACACTGCCCTGAGCGACAGCGTGCGATGTGCGACAGCATCCTTCTCAATAGAAAGGGCAATCTCGAAGAATGGCTGCCTCTTGTGGCCCCGCAGGGACGCGAATCCTTCCCCGAGCCCTCCTGGGCCAGCAAAAATATCAATTATGGGAACTGGCACGCCAGAAATCCTCCCCTTAGTACTTCCGGAAATTTGATGTGATAAGCCCTCCTTAGAACTGAGAGCATTCAGAAATCACCACTCATCTTGTTTGGCAACTGCCCAAACCTGCAGTCAGCGCAAGCACGCTAGCACTTCGTCCATTCTTCCCACCTTCGTTCCATAGATTTGCGCGCCGCTTAAAGTCAGGAGATAGATCCACCTCACATTCCTTCAAGCGCGCCAGCAGTAAATCAATCGTCCTGCTCTGCTCGAATAAACCCATCTTCGCAGGATAAAGAACGCGTTAATGAAATTACCCGAGCTCCGCCGCTCAACTTCGAGACCGATCCCGCCCCCCGCTAGAATCCGTCGCTTCCAGTGGCATTCCTGCATCAACATTACTGCCCACCGCAGAAACCCCATATAGCAGACCGTTTTCGCTTTCATTGTATTCAATTCAATGACATTCACATCGTTAGCAAAATAAAAAGGGCGGCTACTCGCCGCCCTCTTTATCACCACAGATGCCATCTCGGCAAGGGCACTACATCAAACCCCAACAGGATTAGCCTTCTCCGGATCAATCTTGTACTGCTTGATCGCCCGGGCCACATCCTTCGCGGTCATCTTCCCTTCCTTCGCCAGCGCCGCAATCGCGGCATGCGCGATGTAGTAGCGATCCACCTCAAAGAACCGGCGCAGGTTCGCACGCGTATCCGAGCGACCAAACCCATCCGTACCCAGCACCGTGTACGACATCGGCACGAACGCGCGGATCTGGTCCGCATACGCACGCACGTAGTCGGTGGCGGCAATCGCCGGGCCCTGGCGGCCTTCCAGCAGCTCGGTCACGTAGGCCTTGCGCTGCTCACCTTCCGGATGCAGGCGGTTGGCACGTTCCACGTCGAAACCATCGCGACGCAGTTCGTTGAAGCTCGGGCAGCTCCAGATGTCGGCGGTTACGCCGAAGTCCTTGTCCAGCAGCTCGGCGGCGGCAATGGCTTCGCGCAGGATGGTGCCCGAGCCCAGCAGCTGCACGCGCAGCTCGCCCTTCTTCGGCTTGCCGGCGTCGGTCAGCAGGTACATGCCCTTGACGATGCCTTCGGCCGCGCCTTCCGGCATTTCCGGGTGGGTGTAGTTCTCGTTCATCAGGGTGACGTAGTAATACTCGTCCACCTGGTCTTCCATCATGCGCTTGGTGCCGTGCTGCAGGATCACCGTCACTTCGAAGCCGAAGGTCGGGTCGTAGCTGCGCACGTTCGGGATGCCACCGG
Organism: Stenotrophomonas muris; assembly: GCF_052751275.1. Lineage (NCBI taxonomy): Bacteria > Pseudomonadati > Pseudomonadota > Gammaproteobacteria > Lysobacterales > Lysobacteraceae > Stenotrophomonas > Stenotrophomonas muris. Next base: position 3,308,148 of record NZ_CP199879.1, read on the forward strand.
CCACCAGATGGCTGAAGCCATCTTCGTGCTGCAGGCCTTCACCGTTCAGCGTGGTGCGGCCGGCGGTGCCACCCAGCAGGAAGCCGCGGGTACGCATGTCGGCGGCCTGCCAGGCGATGTCGCCCACGCGCTGGAAGCCGAACATCGAGTAGTAGATGTAGAACGGCAGCATCGGCACGTTGCTGACCGAGTAGCTGGTACCGGCGGCCATCCACGAGCTGATCGCGCCCGGCTCGCTGATGCCCTGCTGCAGCACCTGGCCGCTCTGGTCTTCGCGATAGAACATCAGCTGGTCGGCATCGACCGGCTTGTACTTCTGGCCGAACGGCGCGTAGATGCCGATCTGGCGGAACAGGCCTTCCATGCCGAAGGTACGGGCTTCGTCGGCCACGATCGGCACGATGTGCGGGCCCAGTTCCTTGTCACGCAGGGTGATGTTCAGGCTCTGCACGAAGGCCATGGTGGTGGAGTAGCTGCGCTCGCCGCTGCTCTTCAGCAGGCGCTCGTAGGCTTCCAGCTTCGGCGCCACGAAGGTCTTGTCGGCCTTGCGGCGGCGCTGCGGCAGGTAACCGCCCAGCGCGGCACGGCGTTCCTGCAGGTACTGCACTTCCGGCGAATCCGGGCCCGGGTGGTAGAACGGCACCTGGCCGTCGGCCAGCTGCGCGTCGGTCACCGGAATGTTGAAGCGGTCGCGGAAGTGGCGCACCGCTTCGTCGTCCAGCTTCTTGGTCTGGTGGGTCGGGTTCAGTGCCTCACCGGCGCTGCCCATGCCGTAACCCTTCACGGTCTTGGCCAGGATGACGGTCGGCATGCCCTTGGTGTTCACGGCCTGGTGGTAGGCGGCGTACACCTTGTGCGGGTCGTGGCCACCACGGTTCAGGCGCCAGATGTCGTCGTCGCTCAGGCCGGCGACCATCGCGGCGGTTTCCGGGTACTTGCCGAAGAAATGCTCGCGGGTATAGGCGCCGCCGAAGGCCTTGCAGTTCTGGTATTCGCCGTCGACGGTTTCCATCATCAGCTTCTTCAGGACGCCGTTGGTGTCCTTGGCCAGCAGGGCATCCCAGTAACCGCCCCACAGCAGCTTGATCACGTTCCAGCCGCCGCCACGGAACACGCCTTCCAGTTCCTGGATGATCTTGCCGTTGCCGCGCACCGGGCCGTCCAGGCGCTGCAGGTTGCAGTTCACCACGAAGATCAGGTTGTCCAGGCCTTCACGGCCGGCCAGCGCGATGGCACCCAGGGTTTCCGGCTCGTCGCTCTCGCCGTCGCCGATGAAGCACCACACCTTGCGGTCGGACTTCTCGATCAGGCCACGGTTTTCCAGGTAGCGCATGAACTGCGCCTGGTAGATGGCGGCCAGCGGGCCCAGGCCCATCGACACGGTCGGGGTCTGCCAGTAGTCCGGCATCAGCCACGGGTGCGGGTACGAGGACAGGCCACCGCCGTCCACTTCCATGCGGAACTTGTCCAGCTGCTCTTCGCTGATGCGGCCTTCCAGGAAGGAACGCGCGTAGATGCCCGGGGCGCTGTGGCCCTGGATGAACAGCAGGTCGCCCGGGTGGTTCTCGCTCGGGGCGCGCCAGAAGTGGTTGAAGCCCACGTCGTACAGGGTGGCGCCGGAGGCGAACGAGGCGATGTGGCCGCCCAGGTCACCCGGCTTGCGGTTGGCGCGGACCACGGTGGCCATCGCGTTCCAGCGGATGATCGAACGGATGCGCCATTCCAGCTCGGCGTTGCCCGGGCTCTTGGCCTCGAACTGCGGTTCGATGGTGTTGACGTATTCGGTGGTGGGAGAGAACGGCAGGTAGGCGCCCGAACGACGGGTCAGTTCCACCATGCCTTCCAGCAGCTGATGCGCGCGCTCGGAGCCCTCGACATCAATAACGGCCTTCAACGACTCGATCCACTCCTGGGTCTCCACAGGATTCGGGTCGTTGTTCAGCACCTCGTTCAACCAGTTCATTAGCGCTCCCATAACCGCACGCACGCGCGCGACTGTTGTATAGATTTCTAGACCGCAAAGTGTAGCGCACCAAGGGCTTTCGTCACTTGGCTACGCAGGCGTATGGATGCAACCGGCCAGTGTCCGCAAGGGGCTTGCCGCGCCCGCTGACGGCCCTGCGGCGGGCCTTGGCGGCTGCGCGGGCTGTCGCTTGCGGGCCGCTGCGCCCATGTGCAGGACGCAGTGTTACCGCTGCCGATGACGGTTGTAGGGCAACTCCGGCACCGCTGTAGGGGCGGTTCGGGCAACGGTACTGAACCGGCGACAACATGTCGCACCTGCCTCTGGATCGGTACCGGCTGCGGGTCCAACGTGGGCCGCGAGTGAGGGGCCTGGCGGCCCTGCTCCCTTCCACGGTTCGCCGGGGCGCCCTGCAAGGGGCGCCCCTTTTGCTGTGCACGCGGCCGCCCGTGGCCCAAAACGGACCTGCTTGTGGCCGGATCGATGATTGCCGGCTTCGATATATCGATATATCGTTTGCACACTCGTTTACCGATATATCGAAATGAGCCGCCCCCCTTCTCCCAGAGCCCGTTCCACCGATCCGGCGGTGCCCCGCCGCAACGGCCAGCCACGCGTGCTGAGCCGCGGTGACCTGCGCCTGCTGGTGCTGGCCCTGATCGGCGAGCAGCCGCGCCATGGCTACGAACTGATGCAGCTGATCAGCAACCAGTTCATGCAGGCTTACACGCCCAGCGCCGGCACCATGTACCCGCTGCTGGCCAGCTTCGAGCAGGCCGGCTGGATCGAGGCCGAGGAAGTGGATGGCAAGCGGATCTTCCGCATCACCGCTGCCGGCGAGTTCGAGCTGAAGGTGCAGCGCACCCAGGTGCGGCTGGCGCAGCGGCGTGCCTTCGACCGTGCCCGCGAGATCACCAAGGCCTCGCTGCCGCCGCCGCTGGCCACTGCCCTGCGCGAGTTCAAGCGGGCGCTGGTGCATCACCACGGCCGCTGGGCCGAGGGCGAGGCGGAAGAAGTGGCGGCGCTGCTGACGCGGGCCTCGGCCCTGCTCAACGGTACCGCCGGTAGCGAGAGCCCACCGTTTTCAACGACCCAGCCAGACTGAATCCAGCCAGGTCCTCCCCCATGCCGCGCGCCCCCGCGCGACACCTTTACAGGTATCCCCATGACCGAACACAACAACACGCGCCTGCGCCTGGATGTGCGCTTCCGTGAACTGACCGTGCTGCGCACCGAAGAGGTCACCCCGCACATGCGCCGCGTGGTGCTGGGTGGCGACGATCTGGCCGGCTTCGATTCGCCCGGTGCCGACGACCACATCAAGCTGTTCTTCCCCAACGCCAGCGGCGAGATGGTGCTGCCGGTGCTGACCGCCGAAGGCCGCAGCTACCCGGACGGCAAGGCGCCCTCGCCGTCGCGCGACTACACCCCGCGCTGGTGGGACCACGAAACCGGCGAGCTGGCCATCGACTTCGTGCTGCACGACCAGGGCATTGCCGGGCCGTGGGCCGAGCGCGCGCAGCCGGGCGACACGCTGGTGATCGGCGGCCCACGTGGCTCGTTCGTGGTGGCCGACAGCTACGACGCCTACGTGCTGATCGGCGATGAAACCGCGCTGCCGGCCATCGCCCGCTGGCTGGACGTGCTGCCGGACGGTGCCGAGGTGCAGGCCTTCATCGAAGTGCGCGACGAGGCCGAACGCCAGGACCTGCCGCAGTACGAGAACGTGCGCATCCACTGGCTGGAGCGCAACGGCTTCCCGGCGGCCAGCAGCACGCTGCTGGAAGACATGCTGACCGACTTCGAGGCACCGGACGGCGATGTCTTCTATTGGATCGCCACCGAATCGCGCCGCGCGCGGATGATGCGCAAGTTCATCGAAGGCCACCTGGGCGTGCCGCGCGACTGGATCCGCTCGACCGGCTACTGGAAGGCTCACCCGGACGAAACCGACGGCGATTGACCGGCTCGGGGTCAGATCCCTTTTCCTGTGGAAAAGGGATCTGACCCCATGCACCAGAACCTGCCTGGTGGGTGCGGACCGTTGGTCCGCACGCCCTTGACTGTGTAGAGCCGAGCCCACGCTCGGCTGCTCTCCGCTCCGCCATCGGAAAACCCTCGCGCTGCGCGCGATGAGCCGAGCGTGGGCTCGGCTCTACACGGATTCCGACACCCGGTTCAACGCATCAGCCGCCAGGCAATGCGACAATCGCGCTCCTTTCCTGCAGCAACGAGGCCCACATGGCCAAACTGACCCTGGCCAGCGTGGACGCGCTGCGTACCCGCTTCGCCGATGACGCCGCCTGCGATGCGGCCCTGGCCGCCTTCGCCGACACCGCTGCACTGCGCGCGCCGCTGCGCGAGCTGGTGGCGGCACAGCACCGCTACCTGCAGGCCGAATTCGAAGTGGCCCAGGTGGCCGACGTGCTGCGCCGCGACCAGAAGTACGCGCCGGTGGGCCGGCCTTCGATCAACATCGTGCAGCTGCGCAAGCAGCAGGCCGCGACCAAGCAGGCGGCGCTGATCGCACGCCAGGTGGTGGCGCAGGCCGCGCAGACCTTCGTGCGCGTGAGCGGGCTGGCGGTGAAGGCCAAGCAGAGCCCGAGCGAAGCGTGTGGGGCGTGGCTGGGCGCGTTGCGCTGAGCGCGCGTACCCGGTAGATGCCAACCTTGGTTGGCCTGCGGAGTGCCCATGTGCCAACCAAGGTTGGCATCTACCAAAACACTCTCCGGCCCGCATGAACCGGTAGTGGCCAACCTTGGTTGGCCTGCGGAGTGCCAGTGTGTCTACCAACGCGCGTTCCCCCGCACCCAAAAAGAAGGCCCGCTTTTCAGCGGGCCTTCTGCCTTCTCACGACGAGTGAGCGGGGTGCATCAAGCGGCCGGCTTTTCGCCGGTGGCTTCGGTGGTGATGCGGATCTTCACTTCATCGCTGACGTTCGGAGCGTAGGCGCCGACGCCGAAATCGCTGCGCTTCAGGGTGGTGGTGGCATCGAAGCCGGCGGCCGGAACCTTGGCCATCGGGTGCTCGCCGCCGCCGTTGACGGTGACGTCCAGGGTGACCGGCTTGGTGATGCCCTTGATGGTCAGGTCGCCGGTGACGGTCAGCTTGTTGGTGCCGGTCGCTTCCACCTTGGTGCTCTTGAAGGTGGCATCGGCGAACTTGGCGGCGTCGAAGAAGTCGGCGCTCTTCAGGTGCTCGTCGAACTTGGCGGTGAAGCTGTTCAGGCCGCTCAGCGGCAGCTTCACTTCCACGGTGGACTTGGTCACGTCTTCGGCGTTGTACACCAGGGTGCCTTCGACGTTGCCGAAGTGCGCGCTCGGGTTGGAGAAACCGAAGTGGCTCCACTGCGCCAGCACGTCGGTGTGGCTCGGGTCCAGCTTGTAGGTGCCCGAGGCGATCTTGATCGCTTCGGCGGCCGGCGCGGCAGCAGCGGCATCAGCCGCCGGGGTGGCGGCCTGCTCGGTGGTGGCCGGGGCGGCGGCATCGGCCGCCGGGGCAGCGGTGTCGGCCGGCTTGGAGCAGGCGGCGATGGCCAGGGTCAGGGCCAGCGGCAGCAGCAGTTTACGGGTGGCGCTCATCTGAGGAACTCTCCGGATCGTAGGGTGGGTACACGGTGCAGCAAGAGCCCGCCGCGCGACGGCAGGCCCGAAACCGATACAGCGACTTACGCGATGCGCGCCGCTTCGTCGAACGACAGGCGCGGCAGGCGCGGGAACAGGCCCGCCGGATCACCGTAACCCAGGTTGACCAGGAAATTCGACTTGATGGAGGTGCCGGCGAAGAAGGCTTCGTCGACCTTGGCCGGGTCGAAGCCGGACATCGGGCCGGCATCCAGGCCCAGCGCGCGCGCGGCCAGGATCAGGTAGGCGCCCTGCAGGCTGCCGTTGCGGATGGCGGCTTCGTGGCGGCCTTCCTGCGGGCCGTCGAACCAGGCCTTGGCATCGGTGTGCGGGAACAGGTACGGCAGCTTCTCGTGGAAGTCCAGGTCGAAACCGATGATGACGGTGACCGGCGCAGCCATGGTCTTGGCCAGGTTGCCTTCGGACAGCGCCGGGGCCAGCTTGTCCTTGGCCTCCTTCGAGGTGACGAAGACAAAGCGGGCCGGCGTGGTGTTGGCCGCGGTCGGGCCCCACTTCACCAGGTCGTACAGTTCCTTCAGCAGGCTCTCGGGGACCGGCTTGTCGAGGAAGGCGTTCTGGGTGCGGGCCGTGCGGAACAGCTGATCGAGGGCAGCAGCGTCGAGCGCGTGGGACATCGGTGGATCTCCAGGGCGGCGAAAGGAAGTCAGTGCCCGCGGGCGGCGCGGGGCGAATCGACGAGCCGCAGTGTAGAGTGTCGCGACTGTTGCAACACCCAGCAGGACTGAAACGAATTAATGCCAATGGTGAAACGATCGAGCGCGCCCTGGACGGTCACTGACGGCCGCGCGGGCAATGTCCGCCAGGCGGTCGCGCTGGCCTCGGCATTGCGCCAGGGCACCCACCGACCGCTGCTGCTGCAACCGCGCGCGCCCTGGCGCTGGCTGGCGCCGCGGCGCCTGCCCGGCGATGTGAACGGCTACGGCGAGGCCTTCGCGACGCTGGCTGCCGACGCCCCGGCGTTGGCGATCGGCTGTGGCCGCCAGGCCGCTGGCGCCCTGCGCGTGCTGCGCGCACGCGGCACCCAGGTGGTGCAGATCCTCGACCCGCGCATCGGCGCGCGCCACTGGGACGTGGTGGTGGTGCCCGAACACGACGCCCTGCGCGGCAGCAACGTGCTGACCCTGCTCGGCAGCCTCAACCCGGTGGACGATGACTGGCTGGCCTGGGGCCGCGCCGCGTTCGCCGGCTTCAGCACCCTGCCCGGCCCGCGCACTGCGCTGCTGGTGGGCGGGCCGACGCCACTGGCGCCGTGGGATGAGACGGCGATGGTCGGTGTATTCCAGGCGCTGGCCGACCAGATCCGCAGCGAAGGCGGCAGCCTGCTGGCCACCACCTCGCGACGCACGCCGCCGGCGTTGGCGGAGATCCTGCGCGCGAAGTTCGCCGACCTGCCGCACGTGATCTGGGGCGATGGTGGCGACGGTACCAATCCCTATGGCGGCCTGCTCGGCTGGGCCAACCGCGTGGTGGTCTCGCCCGATTCGGTGAACCTGCTCTCGGAGGCGTGCGCCACGCGCATGCCGGTGATGGTGGCGCTGGCCGACACAGCGCAGGGCCGCCTGGCGCGCTTCCAGCAGCAGCTGCGCGAACGCGGGCGGTTGCAGGCGCACTGGCTGGACTGGCAGTACGACCGCATCGAGCCGCTGCGCGAAACCGCGCGGGTGGCGGCGGAAGTGAAACAGCGCCTGGCATCACGGTAGTGCCGGCCGCTGGCCGGCAACGCTGTACCTGACATCACGGTAGTGCCGGCCGCTGGCCGCCAACGCTGCACGCATTGCCAAACCCTGCCGTTGCCGGCCAGCGGCCGGCACTACCCGATTGCGCGGCGCAAGGGCGTGGATCGCCCGCTGCGCTGAGCAGCGTATGATCGGCGCGCGGGCCTGCCCGCCGTTGAAGGTACCGACATGGATCGTTTTTCCCGCCTGCCCCGCGCCGCGCTGCTGATCGCCAGCCTGCTGGCGACCGCACCGGCCTGGGCCAACAGCACCGCCTGCCGCGAGCGCTACCCCAGTGTGGCATCGCAGGCGGCGATGCTGGACGTGGCCTGGACCACCGCCGAACGCCTGGACGCGCTGCCCGATGTGGACGTGGTGGTCGCCGCGCGCGGTGGCCAGGACCTGAGCCGCTATGGCTTGCGCCACAGCCACCTGGCCTTCCTGCTGCGCGAGGACGACGGCCGCTGGCGCGCGATGCACCTGCTCAACCGCTGCAAGACCGACAGCTCGCAGCTGTACCACGAGGGCCTCGGCAACTTCGTCGGCGAGAGCGGCGGCCATACCGACCTGCGCATCGGCGTGCCGTCGGCCCCCTTGCGTGCCGCACTGCGCGCGATGCTGGTGTCGCCCTCGATCCAGCCCAAGGCGCTGCACGAAACCAAGTACAACGTGGTCGCCTACCCGTTCGCCACCGACTACCAGAACTCCAACCAGTGGGTGCTGGAAGTGCTGGCGGCGGCGATGGCGCAGGCCGAAGGCGCGCCGGCCATCGTCAAGCGCGAACAGGCACAGCAGTGGCTGCGCCAGCAGAAGTACCAGCCCAGCGTGCTGCATATCGGCCTGGGCAAGCGCGTGGGTGCGCGCCTGTTCGTGGCCAACGCCACCACCACCGACCATCCGGCCGGCGAACGCATCTCCGGCAACTATTCGGTGGTGACGGTGGAATCGGTGTTCGACTTCCTGCACCAGCGCAGCCAGCTGCAGCAGGAACTGGTGATCCCCCATGTGCCGGTGGCCGGTGCCACCGCCGCCTCGCCCTGAATCCCGCAAGGAGAACGACATGCGTCTGCTGCACAACTCCCTGGTATCGATGCTGATCGTCACCGCGCTGGCCTGGTCATCGGCCGCCCATGCCGAACGCCGCATCGTGATCATCCATGACCCGGGCCCGCAGGGACCGAGCCTGGAAATGTCCACGCAGATGGTGGCCTCGGCCCGCGCCGCCGCGGCGAAGGAAGCCCAGGATGCCGCCGATGCCGGCCAGCCGCTGGCCCGCCCGCAGCAGATCAAGCTGCCGCAGATGGAGGTGAGCGCGATTGCCACTACCGTCGACGGCCGCCGCGAAGTGCTGCTGCGCGATGCCAACGATCCGCAGAACACCGCGTCGATGCAGTACCCGCGCGGCGTTGGCGACCCGGCCGTGCAGTTCACCGTGGGCCAGACCGTGAACTTCGAGCCGACGGGCAATGACCAGGGCTGGCAGTTGAAGGACAACCAGGGCCGTGCGCTGGAATACCTGCCCGAAGCTACCGGCCCGCGCGACATCTTCGATACCCGGCGCTGAGCCGCCGCCCCACGCTGACCAGGAGGTCTCCATGTTCCGTTGCCTGCGCGTTCCCACCACTGCATTGCTGCTCTCAGCGCTGCTGGTGCCCACCGTCCATGCCGGCGCCGCGCCGCAGTTGAACAGCAGCGAGGCCAGCGTGATCGTGACCTCGTTCGTGGTGCTGTCGCTGCCGATGGCGGCCTCGATGGGCCTGTCCGAACTGTCCAAGGCGCCGTTCAAGGCCAGCGAACGCAATGCCAGGGCGACCCGCACCAAGGCGGTGCCGCTGCCGCCGATGGAAGTGAAGAAGGTGGAGACCACGCCCACGGGCGAACGCCAGGTGCAGTTGCAGGTACCGGACAAGGCCGACCACACCGCCACCCTGCGCTGGCCGGTGCAGCCGCCGGGCGAGAACCCCACTGCGGCCTTCGTGGTCGGGCAACAGGTGCATTTCGACCCCACCGAGGCCGGTGCCGGCTGGAACGTGAAGAGCGCGCAGGGCCAGACCCTGGCCTATGTGCCGACGGCCTATGCCGCCGGTGATGTGATGAGTGAAGCGCTGTAAAGCTGAACGACCGGTTTTGGCTTTGCCGCAGGCCGGGCGGATAATGGGCAATCCCCTTTGTCCCCTTGGCTCGCCATGTCCGTGCGTCCTGCCCCTCTGTTTGCCCCGCTGACCCCGCGCGCCCTGGTGCTGGCGGTACTGGCCATGGGTGCAGTGGTGCTGCTGTCCAACGTGCTGGTGCAGTACCCGATCAACGACTGGCTGACCTGGGGCGCCTTCAGCTATCCGGTCGCGTTCCTGGTCAGCAACCTGATCAACCGCCGCTTCGGCCCGGGCCCGGCGCGCCGCGTGGCGTGGATCGGCTTCGCGGTGGCGGTGCTGCTGTCGATCTGGGTGGCCACCCCGCGCATCGCCATTGCCTCGTGCTCGGCGTTCATCGTGGCCCAGCTGCTGGACATCACCGTGTTCGACCGCCTGCGCCGCGGCAGCTGGTGGCGCGCACCGATGGTGGCCACCACCTGCAGCGCGACGGTGGATACCACCCTTTTCTGGTCGATCGCGTTTGCCGGTTCCACCTTGCCGTGGGTGAGCTGGGCCGCCGGCGACCTGGCAGTGAAGCTGGCGATCGGTGTCTGCCTGCTGGCCCCGTTCCGCGCGTTGTTGTGGAAGATGGCGCCGTTGCGCGCCACCAGCTGACCGCCATTGATCCGGTGGGTGCCGACCGTTGGTCGACACGCCCTGCAGAACTCATCGCTGCTGACAGATTGTGCCGACCAACGGTCGGCACCCACCAGGAGCGGCCATCGCAGGGCCATTGAGCCGGTAGTCGCCAACCTTGGTTGGCGCTTGGCATTCATGCCAACCAAGGTTGGCATCTACCAACTGCAGTCCTCCGCCATCCGGCACTCAGGCGAACGGCAGCTCTGCCGCTCTGCACGCCGCCGTAATCGCTGCACACGCCTCTTCAATCGCCGGCGTGGTCGGGGCCAGCCGCGGGCGGCGGTCCAGCGTGCAGGCCAGGCCCACGTCCAACAGCGTGGCGTGCGCGCCATGCAGCGCCTGCGCGGTGGCATCGGGCAGGAAGCCCGCAACCGCCAACGCATTGATCAACGACGGCGTATCGCGCGGCTGCAGCAACGCCACGTGCCGCGCACTGCGCGCAAGCACACCGGTCTGCAGCAGGAATTCCAGGTCCACCACGCCGCCCGCACCCTGCTTCAGGTCCAGCCGTGCGGCGTCGCTGCGGTCCAGTTCGGTGCGCATGCGGCCGCGCATCTTCAGCACGTCGGCATACAGCACACCCATGTCGCGCTCACGCCCCAGCGTCTGTGCACGCACCTGCTCGAAATCGGCCAGCAGGCTGGCATCGCCGGCCACGCCACGCGCGCGCACCAGCGCCTGGTGTTCCCAGGTCCACGCACGTTCGCGCTGGTACTCGGTGTAGCTGGCCAGCGAAGACACCAGCGACCCCTTGCCGCCATCCGGGCGCAGGCGCACGTCGATGTCGTACAGGCGGCCGGCGGCGGTGACCGCACCGAGCAGCGCCATCACCTTCTGCGCCAGCCGCGCATACCAGCGCCCCGGCTCCAGCGGACGCGCGCCGTCGCTGGCCTCCACGCCGGCCGGGTTGTCGTGCAGGAATACCAGGTCCAGGTCGGAACCGAAGCCCAGTTCAAGCCCGCCGAGGCTGCCGTAGCCGATGATCGCGAAACGTCCACCGGGAATCGCGCCGTGCGCGGCGCGCATGTCCGCCTCGGCCATCGCCAGCACGGTGACCACCACCGCCTGCGCCAGTTCGGCCAGTTGCCGCGTGCTGTCCACCGCGCCCTGGCGGCCGTCCAGCGTGGCCATCGCCATGCGGAAACTGAGCGCCAGCCGCGTCTCGTTGAGCCAGCGCAGTGCCGATTCGGGATCTTCCACCGCCAGCACCTGCTGGCACTCGGCCAGCATGCCGGCCGCATCGGGCATCGGTCCGGACACGCGCACGTCCAGCAGTTCGTCCAGCAACAGCGGGTACGCGGCGAGCCGCTCGGCCAGCAGCGCGCTGCGCGCCAGCACATCGACCAGACGCGCCAACGCGCTCGGTTGTTCGTCCAGCAGCGCCAGATAGCTGGTCCGGCGCAGCACCGCCTGCAGCAGGCCGAGCACGCGCTTGAGCGCGGCATCGGGCTGCGGCGAACGCGTGGCCGCATGCAGCAACGCGGGCAGTACGCGATCCAGCCGCGCACGCGCCGCATCGGACAATGACTTCACGCCGGTGCCCTGGGCGAAATCGCGCAGCGACTGATCGGCGCCATTGGCATCGAGGAAACCGGCTTCGGCCAGCAACGGCGCGTTGCTGCCCTCGGGCAGGCTGCGCCAGTAGTTGGCCAGCGCGTCGGGCGCGGCCTGGCCCTTGCGCGGGGCCAGCAGCGCGGCGAATTCGGTGCTGACCCGCTGCTGCTGTTCGGCCAGTGCCGCGCGCAGCACCTCCCAATCCGGGTAGCCGAGGCCGATGGCAATGCGCGCGCGGTCCAGCGCGTCGCTGGGCAGCACGTGGGTCTGCGCGTCGCGCAGCATCTGCAGGCGGTTCTCCAACCGGCGCAGGAACAGGTAGGCCTCGCGCAGCGCAGCGCCATCGTCGGGCGCAATCTGTCCGGCGGCCACCAGCGCGTCCAGTGCCACCAGCAGGCGGCGCTCGCGCAGCGCCGGCTCACGGCCACCGCGGATCAGCTGCAGCGCCTGGCACAGGAACTCGATTTCGCGGATGCCACCGGCGCCGCGCTTGATGTCTTCGTGCAGCTCGCGGCGCGCGACTTCGGCGGTGATCGCCGCCTTCATCTCACGCAGGCCGTCGAGCGCGGTGAAATCCAGGTAGCGGCGGTATACGAACGGGCGCAGGGTCTGCAACCACGCTTCGCCGGCGTCGATGTCGCCGGCCACCGCGCGCGCCTTCAGCCACGCATAGCGCTCCCAGTCGCGGCCTTCGCGCTGGAAGTACTGATCCATCGCCGCGAACGACAGCGCGACGCGACCGGCGCTGCCGAACGGGCGCAGGCGCAGGTCGACGCGGTGGCTGAAGCCATCGACCGTGGTTTCGTCCAGCAGCTTGGCCAGGCGCTGGCCGAGGCGGGCGAAATACTCCTCGGCGGCCAGCGCGCGCGGACCGTCGGATTCGCCGCCCTGCGGGTACGCATAGACCAGGTCGATATCGGAACTGAAGTTGAGCTCGCCACCGCCGAGCTTGCCCAGGCCGAATACCACCAGCTGTTGGGGGATGCCTGCGCCATCACGGACCACGCCGTGCCGCTGTGCGAATTCCTGCTGCAGGGCGTCCAGCGCCAGCCGCAGGCAATCCTCGGCCAGGGTGGTGGCGCCAGCCAGGGTCTGCGCCACGTCATCCAGCCCGGCCAGGTCACGCCAGATCAGCCGCGTGGACATCGCGGTGCGCCAGCGCCGCAGCTGTGCCGGCCAGTCGCTGGGTTGCAGCGGATCGAGCACCGGCGCCGGGATCGGCGGGCAGCCGGGCGCGGCCAGCTGCGCCAGCAGCGCCGGTTGCCGCGCCAGGGTGTCCAGCGCGAAATCGCTGGCCACCGCCAGCCGGGTCAGCAGCGGCAGCAGCTCGGCAGGAACAGGCTCGGGCAGGACCTGGGCCAGGCGCGCCAGGGCGCGGTCGACAAGGGGCTGCAGGGTGGCGGGCAGGTCAGCGGTGGCGAGGGTCATGCGCTGATTCTCGCGGGGTCGGATCCCTTTGCCAACGGCGAAGGGCTCTGACCCCGAGGTGCCGCCGGTTGATGCCGCTGCTGGGGTCAGAGCCTTTTGCCCTTGGCAAAAGGATCCGACCCCGAAGGGGTGCCGCGCATTCATTCTGGGCGGCAGGCAATAAAAAAGCCCGCTTGCAGCGAACTGCCAGCGGGCTCTGCTCCCTCCCCCACGTCGGGATGCAGGGCCATCGTGCGGGCTGCGAAAGCACTTTGCACGCTGCACTGCAAAACAAAACCGGTGGGTATGGGTGACCCCGGTGGGGAAAAGCCATTCCACGAAGGTAGAACCCCCCGTACGGATGAGGATGGCCGATAATCGGGTTTCCCCCCAGAAACACTGTCGTCATGTCTGTTGATCGCATCGCCAACGCGCGTCTTCGTGACCGCGTGGTCTCCGCCGAGGCCGCAGCCGCGCTGATCCAGCCCGGTGAAACCGTGGCCATGAGCGGCTTTACCGGCTCCGGGTATCCCAAGGCCGTTCCCGTGGAACTGGCCCGCCGCATCGAAGCGGTGCACGCCCAGGGCCAGCCCTTCCAGATCAAGCTGATGACCGGCGCCTCCACCGCGCCGGAACTCGATGGCGCGCTGGCCAAGGCCGATGGCATCGCCATGCGCATGCCGTTCCAGAGCGATCCGGATGCGCGCAACCGCATCAACGAGGGCAAGCTGGATTACATCGACATCCACCTCAGCCACGTCGCCCAGCACGTGTGGTTCGGCTTCTACGGCGAGATCGATACCGCCGTGATCGAAGTCTCGGCCATCCGCGAAGATGGCTCGCTGGTGCCCTCCACCTCGGTCGGCAACAACAAGACCTGGCTGGACCTGGCCAAGAAGGTGATCGTCGAGGTCAACGAATGGCAACCGGCCGGCGTCGACGGCATGCACGACATCTACTACGGCACCGCGCTGCCACCGCACCGCAAGCCGATTCCGCTGGTGAACGCCAACGACCGCATCGGCGACACCGCGCTGCGCTGCGACCCGGACAAGATCGTGGCCGTGGTGCGCACCAACGGCCCGGACCGCAACAGCCCGTTCAGTCCGATCGATGCGACCAGCGAACAGATCGCCTCGCACCTGATCGAGTTCCTCAAGCACGAGGTGAAGAAGGGCCGCCTGCCGCCGAACCTGCTGCCGCTGCAGTCGGGCGTGGGCAACATCCCCAACGCCGTGCTGGCCGGCCTGGCCAGGAGCGGTTTCCGCGACCTGGCCGCGTTCACCGAAGTGATCCAGGACGGCATGCTCGACCTGCTGCGCGATGGCGTGCTGAGCTACGCCTCGTGTACCGGCTTCGCGCTGAGCCCGCAGGCCAACGAGACGTTCAAGGAGAACATCGATTTCTACCGCGAGCGCATCATCATGCGCACGCAGGAGATCTCCAACCATCCCGAACTGGTGCGCCGCCTGGGCTGCATCGGCATGAACGGCATGATCGAGGTGGACATCTACGGCAACGTCAACTCGACGCACGTGATGGGCACGCGGATCATGAACGGCATTGGCGGTTCGGGTGACTTCGCCCGCAACGGTTTCCTGTCGGCGTTCCTGAGCCCGTCCACTGCCAAGAACGGCACCATCTCGGCGATCGTGCCGATGGCCAGCCATGTCGACCACACCGAGCACGACGTGTCGGTGATCGTCACCGAACAGGGCCTGGCCGACCTGCGTGGCCTGACCCCGCGCAAGCGCGCGCAGGTGCTGATCGACAACTGCGCGCACCCGGATTTCCGCCCGCAGCTGCAGGATTACTTCGACCGTGCCAGCCGCGAAAGCTACGGCAAGCACACCCCGCACCTGTTGCCCGAAGCACTGTCGTGGCACCAGCGCTGGCTGGATACGGGCACGATGAAGGGCTGACCCCGGGTCCGGACATCGGGTAGAGCCGGCCGCTGGCCGGCTTCCCCTACAGCCGGCCAGCGGCCGGCTCTACCTCACGTGGTGCGCAGCGCCGCCAGCGATTCGGCCTGCAGCCGCTCGTAGATCTCGAACTCGTCATTCACCGCCACGCCCAGCGCCTGCTCGAAAGCCTCGCGGTTGGCGTGCGCGGCATACGCGCGCTGTTCTTCGCCGCCCAGGTTCGACTGGAAGATGCCCGCGGCACTGACCGGCAGGAAATCCTCGTAGACGATCGGATCGGCCGTGGCCAGGCCGGCGGCCACCAGCACTTCGGCAGGCAGATCGGCCACGCGTTCCGGCGCGGCGCGGCCGGCGTCGGTCAGCTGGTAGCGGTAGTAGCCCAATCCTTCCTGGCGCAGCGTGTCATGGTCATCCGGGAAGCTGGCGAATACCGCCTGCAGGCGCTGCCCGTAGTCGCCACCGGTACTGCCTTCGCCACCGGCATCGCGTGCCTGCGACAGCAGCTGGTCGTACAGCGCGCGGCCCTTCGGGGTCAGCGCAAGGCCGCGTTGTTCGATCTCGCCGAAGCGCGCGGTATGGGTGCCGGCATCGCCACCGTCCGCATCCGGGAAATGCACGGCCTCTTCCAGCGCCTTGAAGCTGGTCTGGCGCAGCAGGATCGGGCAGGCGCGGCGCGGCGGCCCTTCGATCACCGCCTTGGCCGCCATGCCGTGCTCGATCATTGCCGCCTGCGCCGCGTCGATGTCCAGCGTGCGCGGGGTCAGGTGGTTGATGTGCGGGCCACGGAAACTGACCACGTCGGCCACCAGGCGGTGCGCATTGTGCAGCGCGTGGTAGGTCGGCAGATCGACCGTGGCATCGCCGTGCCAGCGGAAGGTTTCCAGTGCTTCGTCGACGAAGCGCTCGGCGTCGGCCTGCGACAGGCCACCGTCACGCTCGGCCTGGTCGATCAGCGCCAGTGCGCCGTCGGTGAAGATGCGGCGGCGTGCCAGGATCTTCGCCGACTCGCCACGCAGGGTTTCGTCTTCGATCAGCTCCAGGCGCAGCAGCGAGGTGAACACGCGGAACGGATTCTGCGCCAGCGCGGCGCCGGTCAGCGGGCGGAACGCGGTGGAGTGCACCGGCACGCCGGCTACCGACAGGTCGTAGTAGCCGACCGGGTACATGCCCATCACCGCGAACAGGCGGCGCAGCGTCGCCAGCTCCTGCGCGGTGCCGACGCGGATCGCGCCATGGCGCTCTTCGTCCAGGCGCGCGCGCTCGTCGTTGCGCTGCAGCTGCGCGGCCAGTGCCGGGTCCTGGGCAAGCACCTGCGCGTTGATCCGCTCCACCAGTTCCACCAGCGTGCCGTACAGCGGCACTTCGGTGCGGTACATGCGGGACATGGCCTGCGCGAACAGGCGGCGGATCACATCAGGCGAAACGAAAGAGGCGCTCATCAGTCACTCGATTACGGGAACGGGGAACAGCTCGGACCCGTATTGTCGCCGGAGCGCGCGGCGGCGGCGATACGCAGAGCAACATGGCCGGGTAGTGCCGGCCGCTGGCCGGCAACCTCCTGATGCCTGTAAGGATGCAGTTGCCGGCCAACGGCCGGCACTACCGCTTCAACTGGCGCTTCAGGGTGGCATCCAGGGTGATCGGCCGGTCCCAGTGCTGGTAGCTGGCCACGATGGCATGCCGCACAGCGCGGTAATGCAGGTTGTCCGGCTTGGCCGGCATGCGCTTCACCACCGCTTCCCAGCCGCCCTCCGGGTCCTGGCTGAAGGCGCGCACGCTGTCGCGGCAGGTCTGGCCGCTGGCCTTGGCCCAGAAGCAGGCGAAATAGATATCCCCGGCCTGCCAGCCATGGGTGGTGAACAGCGCATTGATGTAGCCGCGGGGGACATCGGCGTAGCGCGACACTTCATCGAGGAAGGCATCGGGGTAGCGTTCGGCGTAATGGTTGATGTCCTGCAACTGGGCATCGATCCAGCGGTCACCGGTTTCCACGGTATACGCCGCCGAACGCTCGGCGGTCTGCTGGGCCGGCACGGTGGCCGGCACCAGCAGCAGGGACAACAACAGCGCGCGCAGTCGGACGTTCATGCCCCGATTCTGCCGCAGCTGCCGGGCCCTGTCAGGCCGCCGCAGCGGCCTTGGCCTCGATCGCCGCCAGTGCGGCCGGCCAGTCGTGGGCGGTATCGGCGGTGACCATGCGCGGTTCGTCGTCGGCCACGCCGTGCTGGGTCTCATGGGCCCAGGTCACCGCGTACGGGGTATGCACGCCCCAGCCACCCAGGGTCACCACCGGCTCGATGTCCGAGCGCAGCGAGTTGCCGACCATCACGAAGCGCTGCATCGGCAGGTCGAATTCGGCCAGCACGCGGGCGTAGGTTTCCGGGTCCTTCTCGGAAACGATCTCGATGCGCGGGAACAGCTCGGCCAGGTTGGCGACCTTGATCTTCGCTTCCTGGTGGAACAGGTCGCCCTTGGTGATCAGCACTACCGGGTAGTGCTCGGCGATGGCCGCCACGGCTTCGCGCACACCGTCGATCAGTTCCACCGGGTGGCGCAGGGTATCGTGGCCGATATCCAGAATGCGCTGGATGTCCTTGGCCTCGATGCGCTGGCCGGTGATGTCGATGGCCGCTTCGATCATCGACAGGGTCATGCTCTTCACGCCGTAGCCGAAGGTGCCCAGGTGGCGCTGCTGAACTTCCAGCAGGTGGCGCGCGGTCTGGGTGTCGTGCACGTCGACATAGCGCGACAGCAGGTCAAGGTAATCCTGCTCGGCCTTGCGGTAGTAGTCCTCGCTCTTCCACAGCGTGTCGTCACCGTCAAAACCGACCAGGCCGATGGCGCGCGACGGCGCAGGCGTGGACGTGTTCATCGGCCAAGGATACAGGGGTGGCGATGACGAGAAAAACCCGGGCGGCCGCAGCCGCCCGGGTCCCCATGCACCGGTCTTCCCGAATCAGGTCTGGATCAGCGGCCCTGCGCCGCGCCGGCACCCGCACCGGCCTGCTGCGCGGCCACGTAGGCCTTGTACTCGTCGGCGCTCAGCTCGCCGTCCTTGTTGGTATCGGCCTGGTCGAACACCTGGGCCAGGCCGGCGTTCACCTGCGCCTCGGTCTTGCTGATGGTGCCGTTGCCATCGGTATCGATGCTGGCCCAGGTCTGGCCACCACCGTTGGCCTGCGCCGAGGCCGCTGCGGCCGCATCGGTCGCCTGGTCAGCCGCCTGCCCGGCCTGTGCTGCCGCCTGCTGGGCCTGCGCCGCTTCATTCTGCGCATGTGCGGCCTGCTGCTTGGCCGACTGGGCCATCGCCGGAATGGCCAGCACGCTGCCAGCGGCGACGATCAGGGCGATCAGGGGCTTGCGGTTGCGAATAGTCATCAGGGGTGTCTCCTGCATATTGGGTGGTGTTGCGCGGCCTGTTGTTTCCGCACGGCACCTACCCTGCCACCGCGTTTCTGAATCGATTTTGGGCCGCGACCGGCCTCCACACGCACGATTAACCACTCGCATCCACGCATGCTTTAGCGCGCTGGTTAGCGAGGAGTGAGCGGCTCATAAGATGCGCATTCAACGCCTCTGCATTTAACCGGCAGGCAACGAAAAACCTGCGTCAGTCGACGGTTTTTTCCAATGACCGCGAACTGAACAACACCCATCCCAAGGCGACACCGGCGAGCGCGCCGGCGATTTCCAGCACGACACGGCTGCCGAGCTCGTTCGGATCGTGGATGGTGGCCAGGAACAGGCGCGCGTACAGCGGCGACTCCAGTCGCACGATGCCCATGTAGAACAGCTTCCACGCATCGATGCCAGCGGAGGCCACCACCGAGATGACGCAGGACCAGCCGATCGCATGTCCCACCGACCAGTGCAGCAGCCGGCACAGCCGCGACCACACGAAGTACACCAGCAGCCCGACCAGCAGGGCGATGGCGCCGGCTTCCAGGGTGCCGAGCAGGCCGAAGTGCAGGGGAAGGTTCATCGGGTGGGCTGGGATGAAGAGGCGGCCAGTGTAAGGGATCTGCGCAGGACCCAATCGGCAGCCACAGTGGATCCACGCCATGCGTGGATGAATCTCCATCCAAATCGAATATCTCGACGATTGAACAAGGAGCAGCCGAGCATGGGCTCGGCTCTACAACGGACCACGCGGGAAACTGTCAGAGGCGGGGCGCAGCCCTGCCGATGCCCCTACCGTACCGGGACATCGTACGCGGTGCCGGGATCCGGTTCGGGCTGCAGGGTGTAGTGCCACCACTCCTGCGGATAGTTGACGAAGCCCCGCCGCGCCATCGCGCGCACCAGTTGCTGGCGATTGGCCTGTTGCGCATCGCTCAATCCGCTTGCCTGCGTATGCGCGCGTGGACCGAAGAAATCGAAGTCGGTGGCCATGTCCAGCGGCGTGCATGCACCGCTGCGGCAATCCAGCAGGCCCAGATCAACCGTGGCGCCACGACTATGGCCAGAGCGCTCGGCGATGTAGCCGTCGGCCAGCAACCGTGGTTTGTCCAGGTCCGGGTACTGCTGTGCCTTGCGCGAGCGCTCGCGCGGATCGTTCACCCAGGCCATGAAGGCCTGCACCGAACGCACCGGCCGGTAGCAGTCGTAGAGGCGCAGGCCGAAGCCATCGCCGCGCAGGTCCTGTTCCACCTGTGCCAGCGCCTTCGCCACCGGCGCCAGCAGATAACACGATGGCGCCTCGTAGCCGGGCACGCGCGCCCCGGTGAAGTTGTTGGCACCGGCGTAGCGGATATCCAGGTCGATGCGCGGCGACAACGTGCGGATCTCCACCAGTCCGGCGCTGGCCGCGTCGGTTGCCGGTGAAACGCGCGGTGGCTCAGCGGCGCTGGTGGTCGCCGCCAGCGCAGTCGCCAGTACGAGTGAAGTGCAGATCCTGGAAGTCATAGCTGAAGTCGATGTCCGGGTCGATGGCGCGCAGGTCCAGCGTCGGTGCCGGGCCTTCGCCTGGCTGCAGCCACGCCTGCGCCTCGTCGCCCAGCGTATCCCAGCGCAGCAGCCAGCGCCCCTGCAGCTGCAGCACCGTGGCCTGCAGCCGGGGCGACTTGTCCACGCTGAAACGCAGGCCGTCCTTGCCCGGGCAGAGCGAGGCCGCGCCCAGCCACGGATCGCGGTAGCGGCCCTGCCAGCGGGACAGGTCCGTGCGGCTCGTCTCCTGCGCCGCCGCGGTGGATGGCCGCGAATGGCCGGTCGCGGCCCGCGTTGCCTGGTCAGCCTTCAGTTCGGCCAGGTATTCCATCGCCGGACGCGCATCGTCCGCTGCGGTGAAGCGCTTCAGCGCGGCCTGCATCAGGGCCATGCGTGCGTCCTCGCCTTCGCCGTTGATCAGCATCACCACGCCCACCTTCCGGTCAGGCAGCAGCGCCAGCGATGAATACATGCCTGACAGCGTGCCGGTGTGCGCCACTTTCCACTGGCCGTCCATGTCGGACACGCGCCAGCCATAGCCGTAGCCGTAGAAGTGCGCGTTGTCCCAGCGCCGCTGGCGTTCACCCAGCGGCATCGGCATGTGCAGGGTCCACAGCGTGCGGCGCTGCTCCGTGTCCAGCCAGCCGGGCGCCAGGGTGGGATCGAGCAGCACCTGCATCCAGCGCGTCATGTCGCGCAACGAACAACGGATGCCGCCGGCCGCCATCGACGGCAGGTCCGGGCTGGTTCCACCATCGGCGTTCACCACTTCATTGCGTTCGCCACGCCAGGCATGCGGCTGCGCTACGTTGCCCACGCGTTTCACCGACCACGCCCCCACCTGGCAGCGCGTCATGCCCAGTGGTTCGAACACCTGCTCGCGCATCAGCTGGTCATACGGCTTGCCGCCCGCCGCAGCGGCCACTTCACCGGCCACCACGTACATCAGGTTGTCGTAGGCATAGTGACTGCGGAAGCTGCTGACCGGCTTGAGATGCGCCAATGCGGCGATGATGTCGGCACGGGTGAACGCGTTCGGCTCCGGCCACAGCATCAGGTCCCCGGCGCCCAGGCCCAGGCCGCTGTTGTGGATCAGCAGGTCGCGCACCTGCATCTGCTGGCCCACCCACGCATCGTGCATGCGGAAGCCCGGCAGATGCCGCTGCACCGGATCATCCCAGCGCAGCCTGCCCTGCTGCACCAGCCGCGCCAGCAGTGCAGCAGTCATCGCCTTGCTGTTGGAGGCGATCTTGAACAACGTGTCCTCGTCGATGCGGCCGCCATCGCCACGCGCGCCCTCGGCGTGGCGATAGACCACCTGCCCGTTGTCGACCACCGCCATCGCCAGCCCGGGCAGGTGCTCGAGCTGGACGACGGCAGCGACATCGGCATCGAGGGAGGCGGTCGCGGTGGTCTGTGCCACCGCAACCGGGAACACCGCCAGCGCCGCCGCGCAGACACAGTTTCGAGCCTGCCGTGCGGGCTTCAGTAGGCCCATGTCACGGTCAACTGCGCATAGCGCGGTGACTGGAAGCCGGTGCCGTAGCGGTACAGCGGGTTCGGCGTGCCGATGCTGTCCTGCGGCTCGTAGTCCTGGTCCACGGTCACCACGCGCTGCTGGTTGAGCACGTTGTACACCGCCAGCTTCAGGCGCAGATCGGTGGGAATCGGTACCTTGTACGAGACGCTCACGTCCAGGTCATAGGTCCAGGGCGTGCGGCCATCGCCACCGCGTGGCGAATGCACGAACACGCGCTGGGATGGAACCGTCGCCTGGCAGTTGGACACGCACACGTAGTAGCTGTGGAAGTCGGTGTCGTCGAACGGATTGCCGGCGCCGAAGCGGGTAATCGGGCTGCCCGACTGCACGCCCAGGGTGGCGGCCACGCTCAGGTTCTCGGTCAGCGCGTAGCTGCCTCGGAACTTGAACTGGTGGCGGCGATCATTGGCCAGGTAGCCGTAGCCACCGTAGTTGACCCAGGGGTTGTCGAAGTTCTCGGTGCGCCCTGCATCGGCGAAGTCGGTATCGGAGTTGACCGGGCCCTCTGCGTTGCCGCGACCGTATGCAAGGGTGTAGGAGGCGTTGAAGCCCCACTTGCCGTCCCAGGCGCGGTCGACCTGCAGTTCCAGCGCCTTGTAGTCACGCTTGGGCTTCACCCAGCCGCGCTGGCCGACATAATTGCCGTTGTCGTCATACAGCGCCCAACCTTCCTTCGAGGTGTCGATGCTGATCCAGCCATCGTTGCGGCCGTCGCAGTCGGTGTCACCCCATACGGTGTTGGTGCGGCCCGGGTTGCCCATGATCCACACGCCGTCGATGGCGCCGCACTGGCCGGTCGCGGTGATGTTCATGTCATCGATGGCATTGTGCAGGCGCCGGTAGGTCACGCTGGCGCCCACCGACCAGGCCTCGTTGATCATCTGCTGGAAGCCCAGGATCGCTTCATCCTGGTAGACCGGGTCCATGTCCCGGTTCACTTCCGCGCGCAGGTCCGGCACGCTGCCGTCGCCCTGCGAGTTGTCCACTGGGCCGATCTGCGCGCCCAGGTTGGGGATGTTGTTGGCTGCGCCGGTGTAGCCGAGGAACTCGTACCAGGTGCGCTCGTCGAGGAAACCACCGGCCTGCTTGATGTTGATGACGTTGGCCACCGGCAGGAAGTATCGGCCCAGGTTGCCGAACACCTTGGTCGTGCCATCGCCGCGCACGTCCCAGGAGAAGCCCAGGCGCGGGGCCAGCATGTCGTCGATCTTGATGTAGCTGCTGCCGTCGCCGCCCTTGTTGTCGAAGGCTTCCAGGCGCAGGCCCATGTTCAGCAGCAGATTCGGCGTCACCTGCCAGTTGTCTTCCAGGTAGTAGGCCGAGTTGATCGTCTCGAAGGCCCCGTCCACTTCATAGCGACGGGTGCGCACGACCACGCCGCTGGCCGGCACCACGCCACCGTTCAGCGAGCTGCCGGGAGTGCGGTAGTAGATGTCGTAGCGGAAGCCGCCCGGGCCCGGATAGGCGCGGCTGTAATCGGAGGTGTTCTCTTCCCGATCCAGGCCGAACCGCAGCAGGTGGTTGCCCAACGTCCATTCGAAGTCCGCGCGCGCGGCCTTGCGCGTGTCCAGCGCCGACTCCAGCTGCGAGCTGCTGGTGCAGCTGCGGTCGCCCTGCAGTGACGGCGGCACGCCCTGGCCGGCCGTGCGGTTGTCGAACACGCGGTTGCAGTTCTGGTCCATCAACGAGCTCTGCACACGGTTGCGCTTGTTCTCGCCGTACATCAGCTTCATGGTCAGGTCGTTGTTGACCTGCCAGCTGTAGGTACCGGACCAGTTCTTGCCACCCACCGTGTTGTAGATCTGGTTGCTGCGCTCGCCCACGGTCTGCCCCGTGGCGTAGTCGTAGGCGTAGACGTCGGTGAGGGTCTTGCTCTTGTCCGAGAAGCCGAACAGCGACAGCATCTGGTTGTCGGTGATCTGCCAATCGATCTTGCCGCCCCAGAACGGATCATCGGCCTTGCCCTGGCTCAGGCGCGTGCCGGCATCATTGGTCGAGGTGGGACGGTAGTCGCGCGCCTCGTACATGCCGAAGAAGAACAGGCGGTCCTGCACCAGCGCACCGGAAGCGAACACATTCAGCGCGCTGCGGCTGTAGTCGTCGCGGCTGGCGGTGATGTAGCGGCTGCCGCTGCCGTCGTAGCGGTCGCGTGCCTGCGACTGCCACGCGCGCGGCTCGAACACCAGTTCGGCACCGGCCTTGAAATCGTTGCTGCCCGAGCGGGTCACCGCATTGATGACGCCGCCGGTGCTGCGCCCGAACTCCACCGAGTAGCCGCCCGTCTTGACCTGGAATTCCTGGTAGAACGAGAACGGCACCGACGAGAAGCCGACCCGGTTGTAGAAGTCGGTGACGTTCAGGCCATTGATGTAGACGGTGTTCTCGGCCACCGACGAACCGCCGAAGGAAATGCCCTGCCCGCCCAGCGACCCCTTGCCCTTCACCGCGCCCGGCGCGAGCAGCGCCACCGCGGTGATGTCACGGTCCACTGGCAGGCGCGACAGTTCCTCGCGGGTGATGTTGGTGGCCGACTCGGTGGACTTCACATCCACCATCGACACCACCTGCGGCGCCCGCACTTCGACCGTGCCCAAGGTACTGACCGCACCCAGCGGCACGTTCACCGTGGTCGCGCTGCCGAGACTGACCGTCACCTGGCCGACACGGCTGGCGCCTCCACCCGGCAGGCTCACCTCCATGTCATAGGTGCCGACCGGCAGCAGCGGAATGCGGTAGCTGCCGTTGGCTTCGGCCTGCACGGAGCGTACGAAGCCCGTTGCCGGGTTGCGTACGGTCACCGTGGCACCGGCCGGTACCTGGCCGGCATCGCTGACCAGCCGGCCGACCACTGAACCATCCTGTGCGAATGCGCTGGGCGCGATCACGCCCAGACACGCCCCGAGAGCGACGCACAACGCCGCCCGCTTGATGCTGTAAGCCTTCATCCCCTGCTCTCTCCTGCAAGAATTGAATGGTGTGGAATGCGATGTGTCGCGCTAGCGTTGCCTGGCTGGCAGTACCCGCCACTGGAAGTCGTAGCTCCATTGGTCGAAGTACAGGTTGCCGCCTGCCCACTCGGCCTCGCCGCGCTGCGAGTCGACCGTTTCCGAGCGGAAGTGCTGCTTGGCCGGCACGAGGGGCTGGCCGAAATCATCGTTGAAGGCGATGCGGTAGCCATCGAGGCCACCCAGGTAGAAGTTGCGCAGGGCCGGCACATCGCTGGCCAGTGCGCCGGTGGTCACGTCCATCGGCAGCCAGCCATACGGCGCCAGGTAGACCTGTCCCCAGTCATGCAGGTTGTTGTAGCCACTGCCATCGTCGGAGAACACCATGCCCGACTGCCAGCGCGCGGGAATGCCGTTCAGGCGCAGCAGCGCGATCAGCAGCAGGGTCTGCTGCCCGCAATCGGCATGGCCGGAACGCAGCGCGTAATCGCTGATGTTGCTGAGCGTGGAATATTCGCGCGCACCGGCCCAGGGAATACGGTCGACCGCAGCAAACAGCTTGCGCACCACTTCATATGGGCGCGTCTCGCCCTGCAGCACCTGTTCGGAGAACAGCTTCAACGCAGGGGTGAAGCGCACATGCGGCAGCTGCTCGGCCAGATACGGCTTCAACGCCGTATCGGCCGGGGTCGGTTGCACCACGGCCGGGTCGATCGCGGTGTGCCGGGCGAAGATCGTGACCGCGTAGCGGATCTCGAAGCGGGTCGGCTGCCCGGCCACCGCTTTGGCCTCCAGATAGGCCGTGCGTTGCAAGGTGCTGGCCGGTGCCACCCGCGCCTTGCCTGGGCTGCTGCCCAGCCACTGCACCTGCTCCTGCTGGCCGGGGATCTCGCGTGGGTACGGAATCCAGGCACGCACGGTTTCGCCGGCCGGCACGGCATCGGCCTTCACCGTGAGCGATTGGGTGAATTCGATACGCTGCGGCAGCACCGACGCCCGGCCACTCTGTTCGGCCGCGGCGACCACGCGCGTGTGGTGCGCGTTGAGCACTTCGTTGGGCCCTGGAGGCGGCATCGGTGCATCCGCACGGCGGCGTGCGCGTGCTTCGTCGCTGAGCAGGAACAGGTTCGACGGTGCGCGCTTGAAGTACCAACGCTCGCCATCGATATCGAGATGCTCGATCAGGCCAAGCTGGTCCCAGCGCGCGAATTCCTCGTCGGTCAGGTCGGGAATCCAGCGGCGCACGGCAGACTTGGCGGCGGTTTCGTCGAGGGAAAGATCCAGGCGGATGCGGCGCATGCGCTCACGCTGGAACGCGCCTTCGGTAGCATCGCTCCCAGTCGCCAGCAACGCATCGGCGTCGCTGAAGCGGCCGCCGTCGATCAGGTCGATCACCTGCGCCTGGCGCGCACGCTGCTGGCTGCTGCGCCCGTCTGCCGCCTGCGTGACCGACACCCACAGCAGCAGCGCGGCATACAGGCCGGCAGCAGCAGGCAGACGCGGTTTGCGAATGGCAGGATCCACAGCGACACTTCCCCAGCGCGGGTGGTAACGGCTGTGTAACACGGGCCGGGATGCCGGTCAATAATTTATTCTTGCTTTCGATGCCGAAAGGAATAAATATTCCACAAGGCATTCGAGGAGGGTGTGCACCGCATGAGCCTGGCTTCCCGCGAACGGCACCGGCATTGGCCGCGCCGCTTGACCCTGGCCCTGTGCCTGCTGGCCGCACCGGCCTTTGCACAGGCCGCCCCGGCGCCCGATCCCGGCGCACCGCTGCCCTATGTGATCGGCCTGCACGAGGCCTACCTGACGCCGCAGTACTGGGCGGCGCGTCTGGACAACGCCGATGCGCCGATCCTGGATCGCGCGCAGATCGAGGCGCAGAACGCACGGATGCGGGCGCAGGACAGCCACATCCAGGACATCGCGGCGCTGCCAGCCCAGCTTGATGCGGCGACGGTGCGTACCAGCATCACCGCGCTGTCGAGCTGGCCCACGCGCACCCTCTACAGCGACAAGGGCACGCCCATCGCGCCGGCCCTGCGCAGCGCGATCGAAGCCAACCTCGGCCTTGATGCAATCCCCGCCCAGGTGGCACCGGCCTACGGGCTGGTGGTGAAGCGTGCCGCACTGCGCACCTTCCCCACCCGCGAGCGCGTCTTCAGCACCGTCGGTGACACCGACATCGACCGCTTCCAGGAATCGGCACTGTTCCCCGGCGACAAGGTCGCCGTGGTCCACCGCAGTGCCGACGGCCGCTGGCTGTTCGTGCACAGCGAGCGCTACAGCGCGTGGATCGAAGCCGACGCCATCGCCAGCGGCGACAAGGCCACGGTGCTCGGCTACGGCGCGAAGGGACCCTACCGGATCATCACCGGTGCCACCGCGCAGACCGCCTACACCCCGGAAGAACCGCGTGTCTCGCGCCTGCAGCTGGACATGGGCGTGCGCCTGCCGGTGCTGGCCGACTGGCCCGCGTCAGAACCGGTGAACGGCCAGCAGGCGCACGCATCGTGGGTGGTGCAGCTGCCGGTACGCGAGGCAGATGGTCGCCTGAAACTGGTACCGGCCCTGCTGCCGCGCTCGCAGGACACCGCCGCCGACTACCTGGCCCTGACCCCGCGCCTGTTGCTGCAGCAGGCCTTCAAGTTCCTCGGCGAGCGCTACGGTTGGGGCCACGACTACGACACCCGCGACTGCAGCGGTTTCGTCTCCGAGATCTACCGCAGCTTCGGCGTGCTGCTGCCACGCAATACCAGTGCACAGGCGGTCAGCCCGGCGCTGGATCGCCTGCCGTTCACCGGCAAGGACGGCAAGGCACTGCGCGACCGTGCCGTCACCGACCTGAAGGTCGGCGATCTGGTCTACATCCCCGGCCACGTGATGATGGTCATCGGCCACGTCGACGGTCGTACGTGGGTGATCCACGATACGGCGGGCGGCAGCTGGTTCGGTGCCGACGGCACGCGCGTGCAGGCCCATCTCAATGGTGTTTCGGTCACGCCGCTGGAGCCGATGATGGCCAGCGATACCGTCCGCTACATCGACCGCATCACCAACATCCAGCGCCTGCGGGCCAAGACTCCTGAATGAAGATCACCGCCATCGAACTGGGCATGCTGCGCGTGCCGTTGAAGACACCGTTCAAGACCGCCCTGCGCACGGTGGAAACCGTGGAAGACGTGGTGGTGCTGATCCGCACCGACACCGGCAACACCGGCTATGGTGAAGCCCCGGCAACCGCCGTGATCACCGGCGATACGCACGGCTCGATCATCGAAGCGATCCGCCACTTCATTGCCCCGCGCCTGATCGGCCAGGACGTGGTCAACCTCAACCACCTGTGCACGCTGGTGCAGACCGCGATGGAGCGCAACACCAGCGCCAAGGCGGCGGTGGAGATCGCGCTGTACGACCTGTGGGCGCAGCTGCACGGCGCCCCGCTGTACCAGATGCTCGGTGGCGGCGACCCGGTGATCACCACCGACATCACCATCAGCGTGGACTACATCGACAAGATGGTGGCCGACTCGCTGTCGGCAATCGAACGCGGCTTCGAGTCGCTGAAGATCAAGGTCGGCAAGGACATCGGCCTGGACATCGAACGGGTCAAGGCGATCCATGCCGCCGTGGAAGGCCGCGCCCTGCTGCGCCTGGACGCCAACCAGGGCTGGACCGCCAAGCAGGCAGTGCATGCGATGCGTACCCTGGAAGACGCCGGCGTGGTGCTTGAACTGCTGGAGCAGCCGGTGAAAGCGGCCGACATCAGCGGCCTGAAGTACGTCACCGACCGCGTCAACACGCCGGTGATGGCCGACGAAAGCGTGTTCAGCCCGAGCCAGGTGATGGACCTGATCCAGCAGCGCGCGGCCGACATCATCAACATCAAGCTGATGAAGACCGGCGGCCTGTCCAACGCGATCCGCATCGCCGACATTGCCGGCATCTACGGCGTGCCGTGCATGATCGGCTGCATGATCGAATCGAGCATCAGCGTGGCCGCCGCCGTGCACCTGGCCGTGGCCAAGAGCGATGTGATCACCAAGGTCGATCTGGACGGCCCCTCGCTGGGCCAGTTCGATCCGGTCAGCGGCGGCGTGCATTTCAACGAATCGGAGATCAGCATCAGCGACG
The DNA here is from genome assembly GCF_052751275.1 of Stenotrophomonas muris. Classification (NCBI taxonomy): domain Bacteria; kingdom Pseudomonadati; phylum Pseudomonadota; class Gammaproteobacteria; order Lysobacterales; family Lysobacteraceae; genus Stenotrophomonas; species Stenotrophomonas muris. The sequence continues at coordinate 3,336,672 of NZ_CP199879.1, forward strand.
TGCCGGGGCTGGGCATCACCGAAGTGCGCGGGCTGGAGATGCTGGGTTGATTTCTGCCTTGCGGCTGACGTTGCGTGCCACTGACGTTGGGTCGCGCGTTACTTTTCTTTTCGCGAAAAGAAAAGTAACCAAAAGAAACGCTCCGCCGGCCGCGAGCCGGTGCTACGCACCGGTTCCCTGCGCTCCTCGGCCCGTCGAGGGACGGCGCGGGAACTCGCTGCGCTCAGACACCCGCGCCTCTTCGCCCTCGCCGGACCTGCGGTGCTCGGCTCGCTTGAAGGCGGACTCAACGTCAAAGGCAACAACTGCACTCCGTAATCTCTTCGCGGCTGGAACCCATCCGACCCATTCCATGACACGCTCTAAGCTGCCAACCGCAACGCGCCTACACATGCCCGGACACCCCGCATGCCGCCCCTGCTGAAGATCCGCACCGAGCGTGGGCAGATGTCGGCCATCGAGCGCCGCATCGCCGACTTCATCCTCGACAACGCCCACCTGCTGCGCGACTACTCCTCCCAGCAGCTGGCCAGCGCGCTCGGCATCAGCCAGTCCAGCGTGGTGAAGTTCAGCCAGAAGCTTGGCTTCAAGGGCTACCCGGATCTGAAGTACTCCATCGGCCAAGATGTGGCCCGCGCAGGTGCCGATCCGCAGCAGGCGCCCGACGAACCCGACAGCGGCGATGACTACCTGCGCCTGGGCGAGGCCCTGCGCCGCAGCAAGGCGCAGGCCGAGGAGGAAACACGCCAGGCCAATCCACGCGGGGAGATCGAGCGCATCGTGCAGCTGCTCGACGGTGCGCCCAAACTGTTCGTCTACGGCCTGGGTGACGACGGCCTGTTCGCCCGCGAGTTCGCCATGCGGCTGTCGCTGCTCGGACTGCTGGTGGTGCCGCATACCGATCCGATCCTGATGCTGGCCAACCTCTCGGCCGCACGCCCCGGCGATGCGCTGCTGATGTTCTCCGAGTTCGGCAACCTGCCCCAGCTTTCACAGTTGTCGCGGCAGTTCCAGGACATGGGTGGCAAGGTGATTTCCATCACCCGCCACACCGCCAACCCGCTGCGCGCGCATGCGGATGCGGCACTGGCGGTCTGCGCGCACGACCGCACGCCACAGGTCGCGCAGCTGCTGTACCGTAGCGCCATGCACGCCCTGCTCGATTTCCTGTTCGTGCTGCTCTGCCACACCAATCCGGATCGCCAGCAGCAGCTTGCGGTGAACCTGGAGCGGATCGACCACCTGCTGGATTCCTGATCGGAGCACCTGTTGATGAAATCGCTGGTTCGCCTCGCTACCGCTGCACTGCTGCTTGCTACGGCAGTGTCCGTTCACGCGGCGCCGCTGGATGGCGCGCGCCAGCTGATCGTGGTCACCAGCGAAGGCTGGGACAGCACCCAGGGGCAACTGCAGGCCTATGTGCGCGACGGCCAGGGCTGGCACCCGCATGGCCAGGCGTTCCCGGTGGCGCTTGGCCGCACCGGCAGCGCCTGGGGCCTGGGCCTGCATCCGGCACAGGCCGATGGCCCGCAGAAGCAGGAAGGCGATGGCCGCAGCCCGGCCGGCATATTCGCGCTCGGCAGTGCGTTCGGCTATGCCGTCACCCGCCGCGGCACTGCCATGCCCTACCAGCCGATGCTGGACAGCAGCTACTGCATGGACGTACCCGGTTCGCCGTTCTACAACCGCATCGTCGATGAAAAGAAGGTCGGCAATGCAGCGGTCAAGGGCTCCACCGAGCCGATGCGGCTGGACCTGCACAACAAGGGCGACGTGCGCTACCGGGAAGGCTTCGTCATCGCCCACAACCCGGACAACCAGCCCGGCAAGGGCAGCTGCATCTTCGCCCATCTGTGGCGCCAGCCCGGCGAGGCCACCGCCGGCTGCACGGCCATGCCGCAGGAACGCATGCAGGCACTGCTGGACTGGCTGCGGCCGCAGGACGCGCCGCGTTTCGTGCTCCTGCCGCGCGCGGAGTACAAGCGCCTGCAGGCGCAGTGGCAATTGCCCGCGCTGGCCGGAGACGTCCGTTGAGCACGCAGGACGAACCGCAGCTGCAACGCGCGGTCAGCCGCTGGCAGATCGTCGGCCTGTCGATCAACGATGTGATCGGCAGCGGCATCTACCTGCTGCCGGCCGCCACCGTCGCCCTGCTCGGCCCCTTCAGCCTGTGGGGCGTGGTCGCCGCTGGCATCGTCGTCGCGCTGCTGGTGCTGTGCTACGCGCAGGCCGCCAGCTACTTCGATGAACCCGGCGGCAGCTACCTGTATGCACGCGAGGCGTTCGGGCGCTTCGCCGGTTTCGAGATCGGCTGGATGATCTGGCTGACCCGCATCAGCTCGGCCGCTGCGCTCAGCAACGCGCTGGCCGACGCGGTTGCGCGTTTCTGGCCGTGGGCCGATGCCGGCCTGGGCCGCATCGCGGTGATCGTGGTATCGCTGGGCTTCCTCACCGGCATCAACATCATCGGCGTGCGCTCGGCCGCGCGTACCGGCGTGGTGCTGGTGATCGGCAAGATGCTGCCGCTGCTGCTGTTCGTGGCCATCGGTGCGTTCCACATCGACCCACAGCTGGCCTTCTCCGGCCAACGCCCGGACCCGCATGACCTGCAGCGCATGGGCGAAGCCGCCTTGCTGCTGCTTTACGCCTACGCGGGCTTCGAGAACATCCCGGCCGCCGCCGGCGAGTACCGCAATCCGCGCCGCGATATTCCGTTCGCCCTGATCACCATGATCATCACCGTCACCGTCATCTACGGCGCGGTGCAGGTGGTGGCGCAGGGAACGCTGGCCGGCCTGTCCAGTTCGGCCACCCCGCTGGCCGATGCCGCCGCCGGTTTCGGTGGCGAAGCACTGGCGCTGATCCTGACCGTCGGTGCCACCATCTCCATCCTCGGCACCAACAGCAACACGATGATGATGGGCCCACGCTTCCTGTTCGCACTGGCCCGCGATGGCTACGGCCCGAAGATCCTGGCCCAGGTGCATCCACGCTTCCACACCCCGGCCGCGTCGATCCTCTGCCAGGGCCTGATCGCGCTCGGCCTGGCCCTGTCCGGTTCGTTCGTGCAGCTGGCCCTGCTGTCGATGACGACGCGCCTGTTCGCCTACATCGGCACTGCCGCAGCAGTCCTGGTACTGGCCAAGCGCTACGCCGACCGCCCGGGCGCCTTGAAGCTGCCCGGCGGGCCGTTGATTCCGGTGCTGGCGCTGCTGCTGTGCCTGGCGCTGTTCGCCAGTGCCAGCTGGCAGAACATCGCTGCTGCGCTGGTGGCGTTCGCCATCGGCGCGGTGATCTACACGCTGCCGCGAAAAGATACCGACGCCGGATGACCGATAGCGCCGGGCCATGCCCGGCGGATTGATCTGGTGATCACGCTGCCGGACCGGGCCGTTAACCGCCACACAGGCACGATCGGGCTACGTCCACAACGGAGCCTTCCATGACCGAGTACCAGATCCCCGGCCGCGTACCGGACGACAGCACGCCGCGCGACGCGATCAGCAACTACTGGCGCGAACGCTACACGGCCGAGCCGTACTACGACGACCAGCTGTTCTTCGAGGACTACGAGCCGGCCTATCGCATCGGCCACGCCGCGCGTGCACAGGACATGATCCGCGCCTATGAACAGGTCGAGGCCGAGCTCGAATCACGCTGGGCCAACGAACGCGGCCGCAGCCGCCTGGACTGGGCGCAGGCACGCAATGCGGTGCGTCGTGGCTGGGAGGAGGCACAGCTGGCGGATCCGCGGCTGGCACGATAGCGCCAGGCTTCTGTAGAGCCGAGCCTGCGCTCGGCTCTCGCACCTCGTCTGTAACGTCGAGCCACGCTCGACTGAGCCGAGCATGGCCCGGCTCTACATCGGATCGATCACTCCTGTTCCGGCAGCGGCGGCACGATCGCGCTGCGCTTACTCTCGCCCCCACCGGCGGCGATCAGGTCGCGGGTGTTCTTCTGCACCGCCACCGCGCCGAACAGCGACAGCGCATACGCCATGCCATAGAAGCCCTTCTCACTCGGCGCCAGCGTGGCATTCCACAGGCCGACCAGCAGCAGCATCAGCGCCGACAGCAGCGCGAACCAGCACAGCGCGTAGTACAGGCCACTCACCGGAATGCCTTCGACGCGGTCGCGCACGCTCTTCTGCAGCGACACCGCCGCGAACAGGCCGAACAGCAGCAGGGTCAGGTAGTAGCCCTTCTCGTTGAGCGCCATCGTGGCGTTGAACAGGCCGATCAGGTACGCCGCCGCCCCCAGCAGCAGGGCCACCCAGGAGGCGGCGATGAAGGCGGTGGACGGCTTGTGGGGCATGGCAGTGTTCATTGCAGGTCCTTGGCAGGCAGGCGGGCACGCTTTGCCCGGGCGTGCCCACCCTAGACGATCCCGCCGCGCTCGCACAGGGGGGCGCAGGACCTTCGGGCCACGACGCTCACGGCGCCGGTGGTATACAAGGGACAGCCCGGCCATCCGCATCCCCGCACTGGAGATACCCATGACCCGCACGCCCCTGCTGCTCGCCCTCGGCCTTGTGCCGATCCTTGTCACCTCCGCCTGCAATGCTGCCGATCCGGCCGCCAACGGTGCGCAGACCGCCACGGCGGCCTCTGCCGCCACCGACCAGCGCCCGTTCAACGCCACCGAAGTCAGCCGCTTCGACCAGCCCTGGGCGATGACCTTCCTGCCCGACGGCAGCCTGCTGGTCACCGAAAAGCGCGGCAAGCTCCAGCACCTGGACCCGGCCAGCGGCCAGAAGCACGAGATCACCGGCGTTCCGAAGGTCGCCTATGCTGGCCAGGGTGGTTTCGGCGACATCATCCTGCACCCGGATTTCGCCCGGAATCATGTCGTTTACGTCAGCTATGCCGAGGAAGGCACGCTGGATACCCGCGGTGCCGCGGTGGCCCGGGCCACGCTGGCACTGGATGCCAACGGCGGTGGCCAGCTGAAGGACCTGAAGGTGATCTGGCGGCAGAGCCCCAAGGTCAGCGGTGAGGGTCACTACGGGCATCGCCTCGCCTTCGGCCCGGACGGCAAGCTGTGGATCAGCTCCAGCGAGCGCCAGAAGTTCGATCCGGCCCAGGACATGGGCAGCAACCTCGGCAAGATCATCCGCCTCAACGACGATGGCAGCCTGCCCGCCGACAATCCGTTCGCGTCGCAGGGCGGGGTGGCCGCACAGGTGTGGTCGCTGGGCCACCGCAACATCCTCGGCATGGCCTTCGATGCCAACGGCAAGCTGTGGGCGCACGAGATGGGCCCGGCCGGCGGCGACGAACTGAACCTGATCGTGCGTGGCGCCAACTACGGCTACCCGATCGTTTCCAACGGTGACCATTACGACGGCCGGCCGATTCCCGACCACGATACGCGCCCGGAATTCGCCGCGCCGAAGGTGACCTGGACGCCGGTGATCTCGCCGGCCGGCTTCGTGATCTACAGCGGCAGCCTGTTCCCGCAGTGGAAGGGCAGCGGCTTCATCGGTGGCCTGTCGTCCACCTCGCTGGTGCGCGTGGCCTTCGATGGCGACAGCGCGCGCGAAGCCGAGCGCTTCAACATGGGCGAGCGCATCCGCGAAGTGGAACAGGGCCCGGACGGCGCGCTGTGGCTGCTGGAAGACGGCAGCAAGGCGCGCCTGCTGAAGCTCACGCCGAAGACCTGAGGTAGTGCCGGCCGCCGGCCGGCACCCTGGATCCTTCCGGCATCCTGCGGTTGCCGGCCAGCGGCCGGCACTACCCTTGCCAAACGGCCCCGCACGCGGGGCGTCTGCATTCATTGGATGGTGATGACCTTCACCTCGGTCTTCGTGCAGGCCTGGTCCAGGCACTGGCCGCTCAACCACACCTGGCCGCTGCCGATCATCACGCCCTGCTGGTTGACGAACACCTTGCCGAAGTCCTGCTCGGACACCGCCTTGACCACCTCCGGCGTGATGATCTTCTCGTAGTTGCGCTGGAACTCTCCGGGGCCGGAGATCTTCTTTCCGCCGCTGATGTTCAAGGGGAATCGCACTTCCTCGACCACCGCAGCGCGATCACCGCCGACCACGGCGGCCTTGAACGCATTGAAGACCTTTTCGAACTGCGCGGCATCGCCGAGCAGCGACTCGATGCGCGCACGCGCATCCTCGGCGGACACCTCGGCTGCCGGTGCGGCAGGTGCAGCGGCGGCTTCGGCAGCCGGCGCCGCCGGTTCAGCCGCAGGTGTCGAAGCAGCACTGGCCTCCATCGGCGGCGGCGCATCCGCTGCAGGCTCGGCCGGCGGCGCCGGCTGCGAACAGGCCGCCAGCAGCAGGGCGGGAATCAGGTAGGCCATCCGGCGCATGCGCGCACTCCATCGAACAGGAGGCCCGATGGTAGCGCCGCCACAGTGAGGACCACAAAAAAGGGGACGGAGGGGATTAAGTCGTTTTGGCACAAACGACTTAATCCCCTCCGTCCCCTTTTTTTCGATCAGGCCTTCAGCAGCTCGAACTGCACCGCTTCGCCGGCGGCCGACGAGGCACAGACCCACAGGTCGAACTGGCCCGGCTCGGCACGCAGCACGCCGTCGCGGCCGGTGAAGGCCAGTTGCTCGCGGGTCAAGGTGAACACCACTTCGGCTGACTCGCCCGGCTGCAGCGCCACCTTGCGGAAGTCCTTCAGTTCACGCACCGGACGCACGCGGCTGGCCACGCGATCATGGATGTACAGCTGCACCACTTCCTCGCCCGCCACGCGGCCGGTGTTGGTCAGCACGGTGGTGATGGTCAGGGTGTCGTCCCAGCCGAGCTGTGCCGTGCTCAGCTGCGGCACGCCGTAGGCGAAGGTGGTGTAGCCGATGCCATGGCCGAACGGGTACAGCGGTTCATTGGGAATCTCGCGCCAGCGCGCCTTGAACTCCGACATGGTCGGCAGTTCCGGACGGCCGGTGCGCGGGTGGTTGTAGAAGTACGGCTGCTGGCCGGACACCTGCGGGAAGCTGACCGGCAGGCGGCCGGACGGGCTGTAGTCGCCGAACAGTACATCGGCCACGGCATGGCCGGTCTGCGTGCCCAGGTACCAGGTCACCGCCACGGCCTGCGCATTGCGCACTGCGCCCTGCAATGCCAGCGCGCGGCCATTGCGCAGCAGCACCACCAGCGGCTTGCCGGTCATCGCCACGGCCTCGGCCAGCGCCTGCTGTGCCGGCGGCAGGGTAATCTCCACGCGCGACTGTGCTTCGCCGCTGTAGCGCTGCGGTTCGCCCAGCGCCAGCACCACCACGTCGGCACGCAGTGCGGCAGCCACAGCGGCTTCCGTGCCGCCCGGAATCGCGGCTTCCAGTTCGCAGCCCGGCACGATTTCCAGCAGCGCTTCGTCGCCGATGGCGGCACGCACGCCGGTTTCCAGGTCCACGTAACGCTGCTTGTCGCCGAACAGCGTCCAGCAGCCTTCGATGTTCTCGCGGTCCTGCACGAACGGGCCGATCAGCGCGATCTTCTGCCCGGTCTTCTGCAGCGGCAGCACGTTGTCACGGTTGTTCAGCAGCACGATCGAACGCCGCGCGGCATCGCGCGACAGTTCGTCATGCGCGGCAATGTGCGAGGTATCCGCTTCGCGCGCCGGGTCCAGCGAACGGTACGGGTCGTCGAACAGGCCGATGGTCTCCTTCAGCCACAGGATGCGGCGCACGCCCTCATCCAGCACCGCCATCGGCACCTCGCCGCTCTCGACCAGGCCGGGCAGGTGCTCGGCATAGAAGCCGCTCTGCATGCTCAGGTCCAGGCCGGCGGTGAACGCCTTGGCCGTGGCATCGCGGTCATCGGCGGCATAGCCGTGCGCGACCAGTTCCATGTCGGCGGTATAGTCGGAGATCACCACGCCCGGGAACTTCCATTCGCCGCGCAGGATGTCGGTCAGCAGTTCGGCATTGGCACTGGCCGGCACGCCATTGATGTCATTGAACGAGGACATCACGGTGATCGCGCCGGCCTCGAAGGCGGCCTTGAACGGCGGCAGGTGCACGTCGCGCAGGGTCTGCGGCGAGATGTCCACCATGTTGTATTCCATGCCGGCCATCACCGCGCCGTAGGCGGCGAAGTGCTTGGGCGTGGCCAGCAGCGAATCGGCCGCACGCAGGTCGCTGCCCTGGAAGCCACGCACGCGGGCGGCGGCGAACGCACAGCCCAGCACCACATCCTCGCCGGCACCTTCGGCGCCACGGCCCCAGCGCTGGTCGCGGGCGATGTCCACGGCCGGCGCATAGGTCCAGTGCAGGCCCGCGGCGGTGGCTTCGATCGCAGTGGCGCGCGCGGTGCGCTCGGCCAGGTCCGGCTCGAAGCTGGCGGCCTCGCCCAGCGGAATCGGGAACACGGTGCGCATGCCGTGGATGACGTCGGCCGCCAGGATCACCGGGATACCCAGGCGGCTCTCCTCGGTGGCGACCTGCTGGATGCGGCGGCCCAGTTCGGCGCCCACACCATTGAACAGCGAGCCGACCTTGCCCTCGCGCACTTGCTGCAGCACCTGGTCGGCATTGCGCACGTTGGCTTCCGGGTTCACGTCCGGGGCGAACGGGCGGACCATGTCCGCGAAGACACCCAGCTGGCCGACCTTTTCCTCGACGGTCATCTGGGCAATGAGGGATTCGATGCGATCGGAGGCCACCGGCAGTCCTTGATGAAAACGTTTACAAGCCCGGCATTCTAGCGATCCCGAGCCGTTTGGCGAGAGGTTTCTTCATTCAGTTTCAGCCACCAGGGGGTCCGTATGGCCCCGCCGGGGGCACCGCAGCTTACTCCGAGCCGGCCAACTGGCGCTGCCCGGCCATCAACATGGCGTCACTGGAGGCCTGGAATACCCGCAGGCCGAAGGCCGGCAGGATCGCCAGCAGGTGGTCGAAGATGTCCGACTGCACCGCCTCATACTCGGCCCAGGCAGTACTGCGGGTGAAGCAGTAGAGCTCCAGCGGCAGGCCCTCGGTGGTCGGCTGCAGCTGCCGTACCAGCAGGGTCATGTCGGTATGGATGCCCGGGTGGCTGCGCAGGTAGCGCTCCACATAGGCCCGGAACGTACCCAGGTTGGTCACGCGGCGGCTGTTGACCTCGGCCACGCCCTGCTCGCGCAGGCGCCCGTTCCACTGCCCCAGTTCCTGTTCCTTGTCGCGCAGGTAGTCGCGCAGCAGCGCGAACTCGCCGAGGAAGGCCAGGTCACCCTCGTCCAGGAAGCCGACGCTGTGCTGGTCCAGGTACAGCGCGCGCTTGATCCGGCGCCCGCCGGCCTCCTGCATGCCGCGCCAGTTCTTGAACGACTCGGTCACCAGCTTCTTGGTGGGGATGGTGGTGATGGTCTTGTCGAAGTTCTGCACGGTGATGGTGTGCAGCGCGATGTCGATGACGTCGCCGTCGGCGTTCTGGCTGGGCATCTCGATCCAGTCGCCGATGCGCACGCGGCCATCGCCACTGATCTGCACGCTGGCCACCAGCGACAGGATGGTGTCCTGGAAGATCAGCATCAGCACCGCCGTGGCCGCGCCCAGGCCGGTGACCAGATAGCGCAGGTCGACGCCCGCCAGGGTAGCGACGATCGACAGGCCGGCGATCACGAAGAGGACGATCTTGGCGACCTGCAGGTAGCCCTTGATCGGCTTGTTGCGTGCCTCGGGACGGCGCTCGTACAGATCGTTGGCCGCATCCAGCGCATGCGAGATGGCCAGCACCACGGTCAGGATCGCCCACGCCTGGCAGGCGCCGATGATGAAGCTGACCAGGCCCGGCGGCAGGTCCGGCACGATGCGGATGCCCGAGGCGATCACTTGGCTGGGCACCACGTTCGACAGGCGCGAGATCACCCGCATCAGGTGGCTGCCGCGGCCAGTGTCAGCGCCCGGAAGGCGGCTCAGCAGCCGCCGCAGCCCGCGCAGCAGGATGCGCTTGGTCACCCAGTTGGCCAGGCCAGCGGCGATCAGCAGCGCCGAGATCATCAACGCCAGGTAGGCGCCGGGATAGGGTTCCAGTGTGTTCTGCAGCCGTTCCAGCCACTGTACCGCCACCACCGCGTCCACCATCAGTTGTCTCCTGTCTGTTTCGTTGTTGCCAAGGTTGCCAGCCAGCGGCCGGCACTACCGGGGTTGTCGGCCAGCGGCCGGCACGACCGGGTCAGTCCCGCGTGCGTTCGATGATCACGCCCACCGCGCGCGCGCCGCGCACTGCGCCCGGCTTGCTCAGCTTCAGGCGCAGCCACTTCACGTCGAATTCGTCCAGCACGATCTGCGCGCAGCGCTCGGCCAGGGTCTCGACCAGGCCGAACTCCGACTCGCGCACGAACTGTTCCAGGCGCTTGCTCACCGCCTTGTAGTTCAGGGTGTGGGCGATGTCATCGGTGGCAGCGGGGCGACGGTTGTCGAAACCCATTTCCAGGTCGAACACCAGGTCCTGGCGGATCCGTCGTTCCCAATCGTAGATACCGATCAGTGCGTCGATCGTCAGCCCTTCGATGAAAACCTTGTCCATTGCGCTTACCGGCACGAATACAGGCGGCCATGGTAACGGCACGGCGGTGAGCCTGCCCGGAACGGGCGGTGGGCCACCGGCGTGGGGCGGCCCGGAAAAAACAAAGGGCCCTGCTAGCGGGGCCCTTTGGTACTACCGTTTGTCCCCGGGGGGAGCTGAAATCCAGCCGCGAGTCCCGGTGGCGCAGGCACGCAGATTAGGCAAGGACCAGATCGCCGGTCAAGGCCAAATCCGACAGGACAGGTCAGGTATTCGTCCGAGGCAAAACGCAGAAAATCAGCCGCGCGGACAAGGACGTTCCCTGATGGTCGCCGCCGCCCACTCTCGCGAACATCGATTCCTCCTTCACCACCGCACATGACGATGGCTCCATACGATGTACTGCGGCGCGCGTTGTCAGCGGAGCGTCTGTCTACTTACGAGAGAATCGCATCGACCTGCAGCCCCGACGTCACGGCCGAATCCCTGTACCTGTGGAACATGCGGATGTGCAGTGCACTGATGATGCCGGTCCATCTGTGCGAAGTGGTCACCCGCAACGCCGCTGCAGCTGTGCTCGCCAGGCAGCATGGCCCGCGTTGGCCCTGGAATGGTGCCTTCCGACGGAGGCTGCCAACCTCATCCAGTACTTCTCCGCGCACGGTACTGGAACAACTTGCCAGCCGCGTAACCGATACACCCGGGATCGTCGCCAACCTGCCGATGGTGTTCTGGCAGCAGCTCTTCACCTGTCGCTTCGACTCCACGCTTTGGATACCCGCACTCAGCAGGGTTCTGCAGCATGCTCCCTCTGCTCATCCCAGTGGCGTAAGGAAAGCCATCCATGCGGATATCGGACGCATCCGCCACCTGCGCAACCGCATCGCCCACCACGAGCCGGTCCTGGAACGTGACATCGGCGCCGACCTGGCCGCGATCGGGCGGCTGATCCATGCCCGCTGCCCACACACGCTGGGCTGGCTGCAGCGCCATGAGCGGGCGACAACCGTGCTGGCGGCGTCGCCGTTGGCAGTGCATCGGTAATGCGTCCGCCGGGCATGGCCCGGCGCCACCGGCTCAGACCGCCGGCAGGGTCGCCATGTCCCAGCGCGGGGTCACATCCACCTTCGGCGGGCTGTGCTGGCCGGCCTGCAGGCGCAGCGCGCCGGCGAAGGCGATCATCGCCCCGTTGTCGGTGCACAGTGCCGGCCGCGGGAAGCAGGCACGGCCGCCGAGGCGCTCGGCCATCTGCTGCAGGCGGGCGCGCAGGCGCGTGTTGGCGCCGACGCCGCCGGCCACCACGATCACGTTGGTCCCGGCCGCTTCCAGTGCGCGCTCGCACTTGATCGACAGGGTCTCGACCACCGCGTCCTCAAAGCCGCGGGCGATGTCGGCGCGGGTCTGCTCGCTCTGGTCACTGTCGCGCCAGGCCATCAGGACCTGGGTCTTCAGGCCGGAGAAGCTGAAATCCAGCCCCGGGCGGTCGGTCATCGGCCGCGCGAAGCGGTACGCGCCCGGCGTGCCCTGCTCGGCCAGCCTGGCCAGCTGCGGGCCGCCCGGGTACGGCAGACCCATCAGCTTGGCGGTCTTGTCGAAGGCCTCGCCGGCCGCGTCGTCCAGGGTCTCGCCCAGCAGGCGGTACTGGCCGATCGCATCCACCGCCACCAGCTGGGTGTGGCCACCGGACACCAGCAGGGCCACGAACGGCGCTTCCGGCGGGTCGTCTTCCATCAGCGGGGCCAGCAGGTGGCCTTCCATATGGTGTACGCCCACGGCCGGCACCTCCAGCGCCCAGGCCAGCGAACGCGCCACGCCAGCGCCCACCAGCAGCGCGCCGACCAGGCCGGGACCGGCGGTGTAGGCCACGCCATCGATATCGCCCACGCCCAGGCCGGCGTCGGCCAGGGTCTGGCGTACCAGTGGCAGCAGCTTGCGGACATGGTCGCGGCTGGCCAGCTCGGGCACCACACCACCGTATTCGGCGTGCAGGGCGATCTGGCTGTAGACCGCATGGGCGCGCAGGGCCGCGCTGCCGGCCAGGTCGGTGTCATACACCGCCACGCCGGTCTCATCACAGGAGGATTCGATGCCAAGGACTCGCATGCCTGCTATTATGACGCCCCTGCCGCCCCCTCGGGGGACGTGCAGATCTCACTGCTTTCGAACCCCCGGCCCGTATTCAGGGTTGGCCGCTTGCAGTTTGTCGTTTCGCCGCTATAATGTGCGGCTCGCCGGGCGTGACCCGGTTCTACTGTGTCCCGGAGATTCCATGCCCAGCGTCAAAGTCCGCGAGAACGAGCCCTTCGAGTTTGCTCTTCGCCGCTTCAAGCGCACTTGCGAAAAGGCCGGTGTGCTGGCCGAAACCCGCAAGCGCGAGTTCTACGAAAAGCCGACCCAGGAGCGCAAGCGCAAGGCCGCCGCTGCTGTGAAGCGTCAGCTGCGCCGCTCGTCGCGCGACGTCACCAAGCGTCAGCGCCTGTACTGATCGGACGCATCTTCATTGCGGCGGGCCTGCCTGTCGCGATGGAGCCGAAGCCGGCACGCGCGAGCGTCGCCGGCTTTTTGCGTTTCCGGGTTCGGGCATCCGCCCCGCCCCACCTACCACCACGAGGTTCCTCATGAGCATGAAGCAGCAGCTCACCGAAGACATGAAGGCCGCCATGAAGGCGGGCGAGAAGCACAAGCTGGGCGTGATCCGCCTGATCAACGCTGCCATCAAGCAGCGCGAAGTCGACGAGCGCATCGAGCTGGACGACACCGCCGTGATCGCCGTGCTCGACAAGATGGTCAAGCAGCGCAAGGACTCGGTCAGCCAGTACGAAGCCGCCAACCGCGAAGACCTGGCCGAGATCGAGCGCGCCGAGATCGTGGTCATCGAAGCCTACCTGCCGGCCAAGATGGGCGAGGCCGAGATCGTGGCCGCCATCCAGGCCGCCATCGCCGAGACCGGTGCCGCCGGCCCGGCCGACATGGGCAAGCTGATGGGCGCGCTGAAGCCCAAGCTCGCCGGCCAGGCCGACATGGGCCTGGTCTCCAAGCTGGTCAAGCAGCTGCTGGCGTAATCCAGCACCTGGGGTCGGATCCCTTCCGCAGCGCGGAAGGGCTCTGACCCCATTGATGCACCCGCTTCACCGCGCCTTCGTCGGTCGCCTGCTACAACCGCACACATGGTTGAACCCGAGCCCAACGTTCCCGTGTCCCTGCACAAGTACCTCAAGCGCCTGCAGGACAGCTTTCCGATGGCGGTGGCCAAGCGCTTCATCGACATCGACGTGCTGACCCAGGCAGCTTCCGTCTCCTTCTACGCCCTGCTGTCGATGGCACCGTTGCTGGTGCTGCTGCTGTGGCTGACCGCCTCGCTGTACCCACCGGCCCAGCAGGCGCTGATCGACCAGATCAGCTCGGTGGCCGGCAGCAGCGCGGCTACCGTGGCCGAAACCGTTCTGAAGAACGCCGACAACCAGCCGGATGTCGGCTCGCTGGCGGGTGTGTGGAGCACGCTGCTGCTGTTCGTCGGCGCCACCGCCGTGTTCGCCCAACTGCAGAACGCACTGAACCTGATCTTCCGCACCAGCGGCGAGCGCCTGGAAGGCCTCAAGGCCTGGCTGCGCAAGCGCGTGTTCTCGTTCGGCGTGGTGCTGGCCCTGGGCTTCCTGCTGATCCTGTCGATGACGGCCACCACGGTACTGCAGGTGGCCTTCGCCCAGCTGCCCTCGATCCTGCCCGCGCTGGGGTATGTCACGAGCCTGCTGCTTTACGCAGTCGGCTTCGCCTTCATGTACCACTACCTGCCCGACCGCCGCGTGGCCTGGCGCCAGGCCTTCATCGGCGGCGTCATCACCTCGGCACTGTTCGCACTGGGCCGCTACGGCATCGGCGTCTACATCGCCACCGTGGCCCCCGGCAGTGCCTACGGCTCGATGGGTGCGCTGGTGATCTCGCTGGTCTGGATCTACTACGCCACCGTCGTGTTCTTCGTTGGCGCACTGATGACGGCGGTGATCGATGAGCGCCTGCGCGCGCGTCATCACCTGGCCGCAGCCGGCATTGATCCGGCAACCGCCAGCCAGGTGCCCGACAGGGGGTAAACTAGGCCGACCGCCCCCGGTTCCGTCGCGTGGTCCTGCACCGCGCCCTGTCCTGTTGCCCATGGCCCGTATCCCCGACGCTTTCATCGACGACCTGCTCGCCCGCACCGACATCGTCGAGGTGGTGGGCAGCCGCGTGCCGTTGAAGCGCCAGGGCAAGGAGTACGCCGCGCGCTGCCCGTTCCATGACGAGCGCTCGGCGTCGTTCACGGTCTCGCCCACCAAGCAGTTCTATCACTGCTTCGGCTGTGGCGCGCACGGCACCGCGATCAGCTTCCTGATGAACTACGACCGCCTCGAGTTCCTCGACGCGGTGGATGAACTGGCCAAGCGCGCCGGCATGGAAGTGCCGCGCAACGAGAATCCGCGCAGCCCGCAGCAGCAGGACGACAGCCGCGAGCTGTACTCTGCGCTGGACGCGGCGACCAAGTTCTTCCAGAAGAACCTGGAGGGCAGCGAGAAGGCCCGCAGCTACCTGGATGGGCGTGGCGTGGACGAAGAGAACCGCGCACGCTTCCAGATCGGTTACGCACCGGATGGCTACAGCGGCCTGCGCGACGCGCTGGGCAAGGACGAGCGGCGCATGAAGCTGCTCGACCGCGCCGGCCTGTTCTCCAAGAACGACCGCGGCCACGTCTACGACAAGTTCCGCGACCGGGTGATGTTCCCGATCTTCGACCGCCGTGGCCGGGTGATCGCCTTCGGCGGCCGCGTGTTCGAGAAGGACGACGGCCCCAAGTACCTCAACTCGCCCGAGACCGCGCTGTTCCACAAGGGCCGCGAACTGTACGGCCTGTGGCAGGTGCGCCAGGCCAACCAGAAGATCGAGCGGCTGATCGTGGTCGAGGGCTACATGGACGTGGTCTCGCTGTTCCAGTTCGGCGTCACCCAGGCGGTGGCAACGCTGGGTACCGCGACCACGCCGGACCATGCCGAGCTGCTGTTCCGCAACGCACCGGACGTGTTCTTCTGCTTCGACGGCGACGCCGCCGGCCGCCGCGCCGGCTGGAAGGCGCTGGAATCGGTGCTGCCGCGCATGAAGGATGGCCGCCAGGCGTTCTTCCTGTTCCTGCCCGATGGCGAGGACCCGGACACCATCGTGCGCAAGGAAGGCGCCGAGGCCTTCAACGAACGCCTGAAGCAGGCCACGCCGCTGTCGCAGTTCTTCTTCGACGAACTGACCCGCGAGATCAACCTGGGCACGCTCGATGGCAAGGCACGCCTGGCCGAACGCGCCAAGCCGATGCTGGCGCAGATTCCCGACGGCGCCTTTGGCGACCTGATGAAGCAGCAGCTGGCGCAGCTGACCGGCCTGGGCGGTACTGCCCAGGCCACGCGCGCGCCGATGCCGCAACGCCAGCCGCAGCGGACGATCCAGCCCGTGGCCAAGCGCAGCCTGGTGCGCGGCGCGATCGCCGTACTGCTGCAGCAGCCGTCGCTGGCGCTGACGCTGGGCGGCAAGCACCACTTCCAGGGCCTGCGCCTGCCCGGCGTGGAACTGCTGCTGGAGCTGCTGGGGCTGGTCGAACAGCGCCCGGACATCAGTACCGGCGCCCTGCTGGAACACTTCGACGGGCGGGAGGAACAGGCCTCGCTGCATACCCTGGCCGCACAGACGCTGCCCGGCACCGAGGCCAGCTGGACCCAGGAACTGCACGACGCAGTGGCACAGCTGGAGAAACAGCTGCTGGTGCAACGTCTGGAGGAGTTGTTGGCAAAGCAGCGCCAGCAGGGCCTGGACGATACTGACAAGTACGAACTGCGCGAGCTGCTGAAGGCGCGCGCCGGACTGCGCCTGTAGCG
The DNA here is from genome assembly GCF_052751275.1 of Stenotrophomonas muris. Classification (NCBI taxonomy): domain Bacteria; kingdom Pseudomonadati; phylum Pseudomonadota; class Gammaproteobacteria; order Lysobacterales; family Lysobacteraceae; genus Stenotrophomonas; species Stenotrophomonas muris. Next base: position 3,353,013 of record NZ_CP199879.1, read on the forward strand.
GCAGAACGTTTTCACGGAGAAGACCATGCTGCTGCGCCTAACCTGCCTGCTGTTGTTGTCGCTCTGCCTGTCACTGACGGCCCTGGCCGAAGACGCGCCCCTCAACGAAGTCCGCCCCGGCCTGTATGCCGGCGGCCAGCCCAGCGCCGCACAGCTGCAGGCCTTGGCTGCACAGGGCGTGCGCACTGTGATCGACCTGCGCCAGCCCGGCGAGGACCGGGGCTTCGATGAAACCCGCGTCGCCGAATCATTGGGCCTGCGCTACGTGCGCATTCCGGTGGCCGGCGCCGATGGCCTGGATACGGCCAACGTGCGCGCCGTGCACCTGGCCCTGCAGCAGAGCCAGGGGCCGGTGCTGCTGCACTGTGCGTCCGGCAACCGCGCCGGCGCCGTGCTCGGCCTGGTCAATGCACGGTACGAACATGCCAGCCCCGAACAGGCCCTTCAGCTGGGCCAGCGTGCTGGCCTGAAGTCGCTGGAAGCCGCCACCCGCCAACGCCTGGCCACGCCGGTCACCTCGCCCTGAACCCTCCGCACCAAGGACCCTGCCCACCATGACCCGCTGGTGGTCGCGCCTGCGACCGGACAACTTCACCCTCGCCCTGCTGTGCACCGTCGGCCTGGCCTCGCTGCTGCCGATGAAGGGCGCCGCCGCCATCGTCCTCGACGATGTCACCACCGTCGCCATCGCCGCGCTGTTCTTCCTGCATGGCGCGCGCCTGCCGCGCGAGTCGATCATCGGCGGCATGCTGCACTGGCGGCTGCACCTGACCATCCTGGCCTGCACCTTCATCCTGTTCCCGCTGCTGGGGCTGATGTTCAAGCCGCTGTCGGGCTGGCTGCTGACCCCGGAGCTGTACCTGGGCGTGCTGTTCCTGTGCACCCTGCCCTCTACCGTGCAGTCGTCCATCGCGTTCACTTCGATGGCGCATGGCAACGTGCCCGCAGCGGTGTGCAGCGCTTCGCTGTCGAGCATCCTCGGCGTGTTCCTGACCCCGCTGCTGCTGACCGCGCTGGCCGGCACCTCGGGCGGCATCCATGATCCGCTGCATGCGATCGGCGGCATCATGCTGCAGCTGCTGGTGCCGTTCGTGGCCGGCCACCTGCTGCGGCCGTGGATTGCCGGCTGGGTGGAACGCCAGCGCGCGCTGCTGCGCTACACCGACCAGGCCACCATCCTGCTGGTGGTGTACTCGGCGTTCGGCGAAGCGGTGACCGAAGGCCTGTGGAGCAAGACCCCGCTGCTGTCGCTGCTGGCTGTGGCCATCGTGGCCGCTGTGCTGCTGGGCATCGCCATGCCGCTGATCACCTTCATCGCCCGTCGCCTGCGCTTCAACCGCGAGGACGAGATCGCCATCGTGTTCTGCGGCTCGAAGAAGAGCCTGGCCACCGGCGTGCCGATCGCCAAGGTGCTGTTCGCCGGCGGCAGCCTGGGCGCCATCGTGCTGCCGGTGATGATCTACCACCAGATCCAGCTGATCGTCTGCGGTGTGATCGCGCAGCGGTATGCGCGGCGCAAGCCCTGACAGGGCGCGCGGGTTGTTCCGGGTAGACCATCCACGCATGGCGTGGATCTACTCCATACCACGGATGGCGTGAACCACAGTAGCAACTGTCTTGTCAGGGGCAGCCGAGGGCCACCTCGGCGTCCCGCTTACGGGCGTTGAGGATCACCAGCATTTTGCGCATGACCGCCACGAGCGCCACCTTGCTCGCTTTGCCCTTGGCCTTCAGGCCAGCGTAAAACGCGCGCAGTCTTGGCTCGTACCGGATGGCCGTCAGGGCCGCCATGTAAAGGGCTTCGCGTACCACTGCGCGCCCACCACTGATCCGCCGTTGGCCCTGCCAGGTGCCACTTTCGCGGTTCATCGGGGCCAACCCCACCAGCGATGCTATGGCTTTGCTTCCCAAGCTGCCCAGTTCGGGCAACTCGCAGGCCAGTGTGCTGATCAGGATGGGGCCGACGCCTTTGAGCGCGCCGATATTCTTCCAGCCAAGCTGTCCCTCAAGCTGCTCGGCAATAGCTTTGTCCAGTTGCTTCAGGTCGTCAGATAGCTGGGCTATATGGCGTTGCTTCATCGCAATCAGATCCGGATCGACCAATCGCCGCAAGCGCTGCATCTCACTGACCCGCATCTGCACCAGATGCCTGCGGCATTGCGCAAATTCAGCCAGACGCTGCTGCCAAGGGGCAGGCGGTACGTAGCGGGTCAGCGGTAACAAATGGGCCATCTGCGCCAGCACTGTCGCATCGAGCCGATCGGTCTTGGCGGCACGGCCCGTGCCTTGGGCAAATCGCCGTGCACGCGCCGGATTGATTCGCACCATCGGCAGGCCGGCGGCGTGCAATACATCCAGAGCAGCACGCTCGTAGCCCCCGCTTGCCTCAAGAACGACCTGCTTGATCGGCCACGTCTTCAGCCACCGAATCAAGCGCACAAAGCCGCGCTTGTCGTTGCTGAATTGGCGAAACTGCTCTCCATGGACGGCCACATCCAGCGTGGCTTTGCTCACATCGATCCCGATCCCAAACATGACAGAACTCCGCTAGGCTGACAGGGTCGAGAGCTCTCCCCGCTTGCCCAGTCTTATCAGTTCGAGCGCCAACTCAACCAACTGTTCGGGCGGTTCAGGGAGAATCCGGCGTGGGGACCCAAGCTACTTCTCGGTCGCAAGACCTGGATCCACACGGTCGCCCACGCCGGGCTCTCGGCACCCAAGGTGCCAGATCGGCAAGAGATAAGATCCACGCCATGCGTGGATGGGTTGCCTGACGCTACGGATCCACGAGCGTGCCGACGCTCAGCTCCGGCATCCACACCCACAGGTCGTACGCCCGTTCCGCATGGGTATCGCCCCGCAGCCGCGGGGCCACCTGCTCTGGAAGTGGCCGCGCCATGCAACGGTCCGCGCACGCCCACGCCTGGCCACGCAGCGCACCCAACCGCACGCTGTAGATATCCAGGTCCCGCAGCTGGGAGGCCATCGGCCGCCTCTGCATTTCCGGCGGCATACCTTCCGGCCGCCGCAGCATGGCGTGGACATTGCCAGTCAGCACCAGCATGCGTGCATTGTCTGGCAACCCTCGATAGAGCCGTCGCAATTCGGCTGCCATGAAGTCATCGCGCGCCTGGTTGCCGCCACTGCTGGCATTGACGTCATAGCCAACCACTTCGATCACGCGCCCCTGCGCCTTCAGCACACGCAGGCCTTCGATCATCGCCAGCATGTCGCGGCTGCGGCGACCATCATGCTGGTCATCGCGCACGGTCCAGAACGCGCGGCCGCGCAGGTGCCGGCGTGCCGCGGCCCCGCCATCGGATTCCAGATAGTCGCGCAGCACAGGGTTCTCGGCGCGTGGCAGTTCCAGCGCCAGCAGGACCGGCGCGCCATTGCGGCTGTAGTCGTCCACCAGCTGCCGCACCAGCAGTGGCGTCTCGCGTGTGCCGTGGAATTCGCCCAGCACCAGCATGCGATGGCCAGCGGCGTATTGGCGGATCTGCGCGGTAGTGTCGTCGGCATGCGCGGTCACGGCCATGCCCAGCGCCAGCATCAGCGCGGTGGTCCAACGGAAGAACGAATGCATCCCTGCTGCTTCCTTTCCCTGGGGTCAGGAACAGCAATGGCGACGCCGAGACGGCGGTTCAAGGTGATCCACGTCATGCGAGGATGTCCGCGCGATCAGGTGGGGTCAGAGCCCCTTCGGGGATCCGACCCCGAGGTCACAGCCAGGGCAGGATCCAGTGGTCCACCAGCAGGAAGGCAAACAGCGCCATCAGGTAGACGATGGAGTAATAGAACATCTTCATCGAGAACAGCTCGTCCGGCGGGTCCAGCATGCGCCACGCGTACCAGAGGAACACGGCGTTGAGCACGATCGCGCCGCCCAGGTAGAACGCACCGCTCATGCCCACCAGGTACGGCAGCAGGCACACCAGCGCCAGCACCACCGAATACACCATGATCTGCTTGCGGGTATGCGCCACGCCGTGGGTCACCGGCAGCATCGGGATCTCCGCCTTCGCGTAGTCCTCGCGGCGGAAGATCGCCAGCGCCCAGAAGTGCGGCGGGGTCCAGATGAAGATGATCAGCACCAGCAGCGACGAGTACGCCCAGTCCGACGAACCCTGCATGCCGGTCACCGCGGCCCAGCCCAGCATCGGCGGCATCGCGCCGGCCAGGCCACCGATGACGATGTTCTGCGAGGTCGCACGCTTGAGGTACACGGTGTAGATCACCGCGTAGCCGATCAGCGAGGCGAAGGTCAGCACCGCGGTGATCAGGTTCACCCACAGCACCAGGAGGGTCATCGACAGCACGATCAGCACGCCGGCAAACACCAGCACCTGCCACGGCTTGACCTTGCCCACCACCAGCGGGCGCCACGAGGTGCGCGCCATCTGCGCATCGATGTGCGCGTCCAGCAGCTGGTTGATGGCGGCCGCGGCCGAGGCCGCCAGCCAGATGCCGAGGAAGCCGAGCAGGCCGGCGCGCACCTGCTCCCAGCTCGGCACGCCGGGGATGGCCAGGACCATGCCGACCAGGGCGGTGAAGACGATCAGGGCGACGACCTTGGGCTTGGTCAGGTCCCAGTACTGGCGGTAATTGGAAAACATGGAATCAGTCCGGGGCACGCAGGCGGGCCAGCAGGCTGACCAGTACGAACAACAGGGCAACGGCCACGCCGTTGTGGGCCACAGCCACTTCCAGCGGCAGCGCCAGCTTCACGTTGAGGATGCCGAGCGTGACCTGCAGCACCAGCAGCGCGATCAGCGCGCTGGCCCAGCCACGCATGCTCGGCAACCGGAACAGGCGCACGCCAAGCCACAGCAGGTAGACGGCCACCACCACCGCGAACAGGCGGTGCGCCATCTGGATGGCGATGCGCGAAGCGCCATCCAGCACACCGCCTTCGTAATCCACGCCGATGCCGCGCCACAGGGTGAAGCCTTCGACGAAGTTGTGCTGCGGCCACCACTGGTTGGCGCAGCGCGGGAAGTTGTCCAGCGAGGCGCTGCCACCGCCGCAGGCGAGTGCGGCGTAGTTGGCGCTGACCCAACCACCCAGCGCGATCTGGGTAACCAGCACCGCCACGCCGATGCGCATCAGCCACTTCAGCTTCGGCGCTTCAGCCAGGGTGATCGGCATGTGCGTCGCGCGCCAGGCCATCCACACCAGCAGGCCGAACATCAGCATGCCGCCCAGCAGATGGCCCATCACCACGATGGGTTTGAGCAGCAGGGTCACCGTCCACATGCCCAGCAGGGCCTGGAAGATCACCACCGCCAAGGTCAGCAGCGCCGCACGTGCGAGATCGATGTTGCTCCAGCGCAGCGCGGCGATCAGCAGGATCGCCTCGCCGGTCAAGGCCAGGGCACTGGCGGTGCCGTGCCAGCCCATCATGTACAGCGGTATGCCGGCGGCCACCAGCACGCAGGCGGTCACCACCGCCGTGCTTCCGAATCGTCGCTTGCGCGTGGCCAGCAGCGCCAGGGTCAGGATCTCGATGCCCAGCGCGCCGGCCAGGAAGCGATGCACCTGTTCTCGCCAGGCCTTGTGGGTCTCCAGCGGGCGGATCTCCGCCGCCGGGTGGCCGATGGTCTCTTCCACGTGCTGCGGCCAGGTGGCCTGGCCATAGCAGGTCGGCCAGTCCGGGCAGCTCAGGCCGGCATCGGACAGGCGCACGAAGGCGCCGAACATGATCGTGCTCGCGGTCATGATCATGGCGAACCACGCCAGGCGGTGGAAATTGCGGTGCAGCGCCGGACGCGCGGAAAGGCTCATCAAACGGGACTCACTTCAGTTTCAGCAACGTGGCCATGTCCTTGCGCAGGCCACCGAGGTCGGAACCCGGGGCATGGCGCATGATCACGAAGCCGTTCGGATCGATCACGTAGACCGGCAGTCCCGCCGGATCATCGACGCCCGGCAACGCCGCGCGCAGGGCTGGCGACGGAGCCAGCGGCCGCAGCGCGGGCAGCGAGGCGATCGACGCCGGTGGCGTACCCAGCCACAGGATCTCGACATTATCGGCGTTATGGCCGAACAGCTGCCACACCTTGCCCAGTCCCTGCGACAAAGTGACGCACTGCGCGTCGCAGGCACCGGCCGGCGCCACCAGCAGGCGCCAGGTACGGGCCTCGGGGTTCCAGGGGTAGGACTGGCCGCTGGCCAGGGTCGGCGCCTGCTGGCGCAGGTCCACCGGCGGCTTCAGCAGCTGGCCGGCATTGCGGTGCCCGGTCGGCTGCCAGCCGGAGAAGCGCAGCACGGCGGCCAGTGCCATCGCCCCGAAGAACACGGCAAACAGCAGCACCAGGGTCCGGCGGCCGGAACCGCGCGCCTGCGGGGACGTAGCAGTGTTCATGCGGGGCATTTTCTCATGGTTGGGTAGGGGATGCCGGTAGTGCCGGCCGCTGGCCGGCATCCAGGATTGCGGGGGTTGCCGGCCAGCGGCCGGCACTACCGGGTAATCACGCGCCTCCGCCGCCGCTCCAGCACCACGGCCACCACCAGCACGGTCAGGGCCAGCCCGAACCACTGCACGGCGTAGCCCAGGTGGCGCTGAGGCGGCAGCGTGTTCGGCAGCAGGTCCAGATCGCGCTCGTCGCCAAAGGGCAGCGCCGGGTCCAGCCTCAGCACGCGGTCGGGTAGCGCCTGCAGCCCCAGCGCGCGCGCCAGCCCGTCGTCCGGCAACCGGCTGGCCAGCCAGCGCCCGGCCTCACCGGTAGCAGAGAACGCCGGGCCCAGTAGCAGTCCCGCCGACGGTGGCGGCGCGAGCAGCCCGCGCACGGCCACCGGCGAAGGCGGCGACGGCACCTCCGGAAGCGTGCGATCCGGCGGCAGCGCACGCCAACCGAGGTCGACCAGCAGCACGCTGCCGTCGTCACTGCGGAAGGGGCGATAGATCTTCACGCCGGCGCGGCCATGCCGGATCTGGTTGTCCAGCAGTACCACGCCGGGCAGGAAGCGACCGTGGTCGGCCACGCCGTGCAACGCGCCGGGCGCCGCCAGGGCCTGCGACAGCGGCAACGCCTGTGCCACGGCTGGACCCTGTGCATCCAACATTGCCTGTTTGGCATGCATGCGCTGCAGCTGCCACAGCCCCAATGCGGTGAATCCGGCCATCGCCAGCACGGCCAGCAACCATCCGAACACGCGCGTGTGCTGGCGCATCATGACAAGTCCGCGCAAACGCGGTCAGATAGGCACATCCACCCTGCCCTCGAGCCGCGCATGAGTGATTCGCTGAAGACCCTGCTGGTAATCGCGTTTCTGATCGTCATCGTCTGGAATCTGGGCGCCGGCCTGTACTACCTGCTGGTCGACCGCGGCCAGACCAAGCGCACGGTCAATGCACTGACGCGCCGCATCGCGGTGTCGGTAGCGTTGATCCTGCTGGTGATCGTGAGCATCTACATGGGCTGGATCAAACCACACGGCATCGGCGGCTGAGACCACCGATGCGCGCCTGATCAAAGCACGTAGACGAACAGGAACAGCATCAGCCACACCACGTCGACGAAGTGCCAGTACCACGCGGCGGCTTCGAAACCGAAATGGTTGTCGCGGGTGAAGTGTCCCTTGGCCGAACGCAGCCACATCACGATCAGCATGATCGTGCCCAGCAGCACGTGCGCGCCGTGGAAGCCGGTCAACATGAAGAACGTCGACCCGTAGATGCCGGAGCCGAGCGTCAGGTTCAGTTCCTTGTAGGCATGGATGTACTCCTCTGCCTGCAGGGTCAGGAAGCCCAGGCCGAGCACCACGGTCAGGCCCAGCCAGATCAGCAGCTGGCGGCGGTTGCCGGACTTCAGTGCGTGGTGGGCGATGGTCAGGGTCACGCCGGAGGTCAACAGGATCAGCGTATTGATCAGTGGCAGGCCCCAGGCCGGGATGGTCTGGAACGCGCCACCGATCGCCGCCGGGCCATTGGTCGGCCATCCGGCGGAATAGCCCTGCCAGAGCAGCTCGTTGGTCATGACCCCACGGCCTTCGCCACTGAGCCACGACAGGCCCAGGTTGCGGGTGTAGAACAGCGCGCCGAAGAACGCGCCGAAGAACATCACCTCGGAGAAGATGAACCAGATCATCCCCATCCGGAATGATCCGTCGACCTGGTGGTTGTAGTTGCCGGCCTGCGATTCGCGCACCACGTCGCTGAACCACCAGAACAGGGTCAGCACCAGCATCGCGATGCCGATGTAGAACGTCCAGCGTCCCCAGCTGGCATCGTTGAGCCAGCTGGCCACGCCCACCATGGTCACCATCATGGCGATGGAACCCACGAACGGCCATTTGCTCTGGGCCGGGACGAAGTACACGTTGGCGTCGGTCGGTGTCTGGGCCATGTCGGTATCCGGGTCAGGGTGCGGCGTGCGCGCCGTCCGAGGTGGCGGCCGGGGCCAGCCGATCGGACAGCGCGTCGTTGCGGTAGAAGGTGTAGGACAAGGTGATCGTCCTGATCTCCGGCGGCAGGTCCGGATCGACGATGAAGCGCACCGGCATGTCGCGCTTCTCGCCGGCCTGCAGCGTCTGCGCGGTGAAACAGAAGCACTCGGTCTTGCTGAAGAAGCCCGACGCACGCGCCGGTGCCACCGAAGGCACCGCGCTGCCGACCACGGCAGCTGCGCTGTCGTTGCGGGCAAAGTACAGCGCCTCGTTGAGCTCGCCGGGCACCACGTCCATGGTCAGCTGCTCAGGATGGAACGACCACGGCAGGCGCGAATTGACGCCGCCATCGAACTCCACCCGCACGGTGCGCTTGCCGGCCGCGGCACCTGCGCTGGCTTCGCCACCGGGACCGCGTTCCAGGCGCACGCCGAACACCTTCTCGCAGGCGATGCGGTACAGCGGCACCAGCGAGAACGTCAGCAGGAACACCGCCACCGCCACGCCGATCAGGCGCGGCAGCCCGGCACTGCGTGACGGTGTGCTGGCCGGTGCCTCGCTCATCGGCCGATCACCCCGCTGAGGATGAAGCCGACGTAGACCAGCACAGCGATGGCGCCGACCCACACCGCCGTGCGCTTCGCACGCTGGCGCTGCTGCTCGATGCTTCCGCCCTGGTAGAGCCGACCGCTGGTCGGCTGCTTCTCATCCGCCGAGCATGGCTCGGCTCTACAGGTCTGCAGCGGGCTCTCGTTATGCATGCCCCACCTCAATGCGTGATGTCGTCATGCGCCAGATCCCCCGGGCGGATGGTCGGCGGGGTGGTGAAGGTGTGCGCCGGTGCCGGCGACGGCAGCGTCCATTCCAGGCCGCGTGCACCCTCCCAGGAACGCGCTTCGGCCTTCTCGCCGTTGCGCAGCGAGGACAGCAGGATCGCGGCCATCATGAACGGGGTGACGAACATGCCGAACGCACCGATCGAGCTGATCAGGTTCCAGTCGGCAAACGCCACGCTGTAATCGGGAATGCGGCGCGGCATGCCGGCCAGGCCGAGGAAGTGCTGCGGGAAGAACAGCAGGTTGACGAACACGATCGACCACCAGAAGTGCACCTTGGCCCACTTCTCGCTGTACATGCGCCCGGTCCACTTCGGCCACCAGTAGTACACCGCGGCGATCAGCGCGAACACCGCACCGGTCACCAGCACGTAGTGGAAGTGCGCGACCACGAAGTAGGTGTCGTGGTACTGGAAATCGGCGGCCACGATGGCCAGCATCAGGCCGGAGAAGCCACCGATGGTGAACAGGATGACGAAGGCCACCGACCACAGCATCGGTGCCTCGAACGTCAGCGAGCCACGCCACATGGTGCTGACCCAGTTGAACACCTTCACGCCGGTCGGGATCGAGATCAGCATGGTGGCGAACATGAAATAGATCTCGCCGCCCAGCGGCATGCCCACGGTGAACATGTGGTGGGCCCAGACGATGAACGACAGGAACGCGATCGCCGCGGTGGCGTACACCATCGCCTGGTAGCCGAACAGCGGCTTGCGGCTGAAGGTCGGGATGATCTCGCTGACCACGCCGAAGGCGGGCAGGATCATGATGTAGACCTCGGGGTGCCCGAAGAACCAGAAGATGTGCTGGTACATCACCGGGTCACCGCCACCGGCGGCGTTGAAGAAGCTGGTGCCGAAGAACTTGTCGGTCAGCAGCATGGTCACCGCACCGGCCAGCACCGGCATCACCGCGATCAGCAGGAACGCGGTGATCAGCCAGGCCCAGCAGAAGATCGGCATTTTCAGCAGGTCGATGCCCGGCGCACGCATGTTCAGCACGGTGGCGATGATGTTGATCGCACCCATGATCGAACTGATGCCGGCCACGTGGATAGCGAACACGCTGAAGGCCACGTTGTAGCCGCCCTGCAGCGACAGCGGCGGATACAGCGTCCAGCCACCAGCCGGCGCACCACCGGGCAGGAACAGGGTCAGCAGCAGCAGGCTGAAGGCCACCGGCAGCAACCAGAACGACCAGTTGTTCATGCGCGGCAGCGCCATGTCCGGCGCGCCGATCTGCAGCGGGATCATCCAGTTGGCGAGGCCGACGAAGGCAGGCATCACGCCACCGAAGATCATCACCAGCGCATGCACGGTGGTCATCTGGTTGAAGAACTCGGGCTTGACGAACTGCAGGCCGGGCTGTGCCAGCTCGGCGCGGATCACCACGCTCATCGCCGCGCCGATGATGAACATGATGAAGCTGAAACCCAGGTACAGCGTGCCGATGTCCTTGTGGTTGGTCGAGAAGAACCAACGCTCGAAGAAACTCTGCTGGTGATGGTGATCGTCGTGCCCAACTGCCGAGTGCGCCATTGCAAAACACCTCTCAGAATCGGTTGTCACCACGGCCGCGGGCGGCCGCGGGCTTTACATCACGCGCCGCTGGCTGCAGTGGCAGGTGCGCTGGCCGCTTCTGCAGCAGCAGGCGCAGCCGGCGCCTCGCCCGCCGGTGCAGCCGGTTCGGCAGGTGCCGCAGGCGTGGCCGGCGCGGCAGCCGGCGCCGGCTTGCGCTGCGCCAGCCACTGTTTGAATTCCTCCTTGGACACCGCCTCGACCACGATCGGCATGAAGCCGTGGTCCTTTCCGCACAGCTCGGCGCACTGGCCGCGGTACACGCCAGGCTGCTCGATGCTGGTCCAGGCTTCGTTGATGAAGCCGGGAATGGCATCCTGCTTCCAGCCCAGCGCCGGCACCCACCAGGCGTGGATCACGTCGTCGGAGGTGATGACGAAGCGCACCTTGGTGTCGACCGGCAGCACCAGCCGGTTGTCGACATCCAGCAGGTAGTGCGGATGGCTTTCACGGGTCGGCACGATGCCACTTTGCCGCACGCGGTCGGATTCGCGGTCCAGGCGGCTGGTGAAGGTGACGTTCTCGCCGAGGTATTCGTACTTCCACATCCACTGGTAGCCGGTGACCTTGACCGTCATCTCGGCATCGCGGGTGTCGTACATCTTGATCAGGTTGGCCGTGGCCGGCCACGCCATCACGATCAGGATGATCACCGGGATCACCGTCCAGATGATCTCGGCCTTGGTGTTGTGGCTGAAGGTGGCGGCGACTGCCCCCTTGGATTTGCGGAACTTGAAGATGGCGTAGGCCATCGCGCCGAACACGATGACGCCGATCACCGTGCAGATGATCAACGAGAGATTGTTCGATTCCCAGGCCAGGCGCGAGGTCTGGGTCACCCCCTTGCCCATGTTCAGCTGCCACGGCTTGGGATCGGCCGCCTGGGCCCAGGCCAACGCCGGCATCAGTCCCCCGGCCACCATGGCGGTGACCGCTGCAACGCACTTCGTGCCCCACCTGCTGCTTTGCTTCATTGCCTAGACCCTTAGCGTCGTCGGTTGCCGCCATCGCTGGCGGCGAGCAAGCTTTCAAGTGTCTCTGCGAGCGTCTGACGTTCGGCCGGCGCGAGGAAACTCCCCACCTCCACCTGCCGGCCGCTGGATGCCAGCCGGACCCTCTCATCGCCGGTGAGCAGGCGCACCCAGTGGGGGTGGGCCCGGAACACCGGCGATCCACCGGGTACGGGGATGACCTCCACGTACGCCGGCACTACCCGGATCTCCTCCTGCCGTTCACCGCTGCGCCACAAGGCACGCAGTGCCGCCGCCAGCACCAGGCTGTACAGCAGCGCGAACAGGGGGGCGAATGCATTGCCGGCCAACCACCCGAGGGCGGACACCAGCCACATCGCACCCGACAACACGGTGAACAACAGGACGAACTGCCGGGCATCGAGCGCCCGTGGGGGACGCAGCCGCAGCTGCGTACCTGACCCATCCGGAGCTGGAAGCACCTCGATCATGTCGCAACCGCGTTCCTGCCGCGGGAAACGTCTCGATGGTAGCCCCGCCCTCTCGCCGGTAGCAAGGGTGCATTCACACTTTTTCCCATGCTGCAACACAGCATGGGGTCGGCGGCGCGAATGCCGAATTCAGCACAAATATTGCCGGGCTTGCTGAACACGCTGAATCCACCACCATTAGGGGCTATCAGCCCTTCACTAAGGTGGCTGCGGGGCACTTCCGCAACCCGCAAAAATGATTAAAATCGCCAAGTTTTCCATTGGCCGGACCGGCATGAACGCACCTTCCTCCTCCCCTGCCGCCAGCGACGCCCAGCGTCCCGGCGTGCTGCTGTCGCCGGAACTGCCGGCGCCCCCCAACCCGTTCCGCCAGGCCATCACCGATGCCTGGTTGAAGGACGAGGCCAGCCACGTCCGCGAGCTGCTGGCGCAGGCCCGGCTGCCGGCCGACGAGCAGGCCAGGGTGCAGGCGCTGGCCGCCGACCTGGTCGGCCGCGTGCGCGTGCGTGCCAAGGACCAGGGCGCGATCGAAGCCTTCATGCGCCAGTACGACCTGGGCAGCGAAGAAGGCGTGCTGCTGATGTGCGTGGCCGAAGCGCTGCTGCGCATTCCGGACCAGGACACCGCCGACAAGCTGATCCGCGACAAGCTGGCCGATGCCGACTGGGAAAAGCACCTGGGCGGCAGCGACTCGGTGCTGGTCAACGCCTCCACCTGGGGCCTGATGCTGACCGGCAAGCTGGTACAGATGAACGACGCCACCCGCGCCGATGCGCCCAGCGCGTTCAAGCGCCTGGTCGGCCGCGTCGGTGAGCCGGTGGTGCGCCTGGCCGTGCGCCAGGCGATGAAGATCATGGGCCACCAGTTCGTCATGGGCCGCACCATCAGCGAGGCGCTGTCGCGCTCGCACAAGGGCGACAACGCGAACTACCGCTACTCCTTCGACATGCTGGGCGAAGGCGCGCTGACCATGAAGGACGCGCTGCGCTACCTGGAAGACTACCGTCGCGCGATCCACGCCATTGGCGGTGATCACAAGGCCCGCGGCGGCCGCCCGGATGGCGACGTCAACAACGCACCGGGCATCTCGATCAAGCTGTCGGCGCTGTACCCGCGCTACGAGCACGCCAAGCGCGAGCGCGTGCTGAAGGACCTGGTGCCGGGCGTGCTGGAGCTGGCGCAGCTGGCCAAGAGCTACGGCATCGGCTGCACCGTCGACGCCGAAGAGTCCGACCGCCTGGAACTGTCGCTGGACATCATCGAGCAGGTGTTCTCCGACGCCTCGCTGGCCGGCTGGGACGGCTTCGGCGTGGTCGTGCAGGCCTACCAGAAGCGCACGCCGTACACGATCGACCACCTGGCCGACATGGCGCGCCGCGCCGGTCGCCGCCTGCAGGTGCGCCTGGTCAAGGGCGCCTATTGGGATGCCGAGATCAAGCGCGCGCAGATCGAAGGCTATCCGGGCTACCCGGTGTTCACCCGCAAGCAGAACACCGACGTGTCCTACCTGGCATGCGCCAAGCGCCTGTTCACCCATGCCGACGCGATCTACCCGATGTTCGCCACGCACAACGCGCACACCATCGCTGCGGTGCGCAGCATCGCCAACGGTGGCGTGTACGAGCACCAGAAGCTGCACGGCATGGGCGATGACCTGTACGCCGAAGTGGTGCCGGCCGATCGCCTGGGCCTGCCCTGCCGCGTGTACGCCCCGGTCGGTTCGCATGAAGACCTGCTGCCGTACCTGGTGCGCCGCCTGCTGGAAAACGGCGCCAACTCCAGCTTCGTCAACCGCATCACCGATGAGCGCGTGCCGATCGCCGACCTGATCCGCGATCCGGTCGAGATGGTCGCCTCGTTCGCTTCGATTCCGCATCCCAAGATCCCGCTGCCGGTAGACCTGCTGCGCAGCCAGAACCACGACAGGAAGAACTCCATGGGCGCCAACCTCGCCAACGACAACGAACTGCGCGCCCTCGCCGAGCAGCTCAACGCGGCCGTGAAGCCGTGGCAGGCCGCCCCGCTGGTGCCGGGTGCGAACCCGGCCGGCGCCTCGCTGCCGGTGACCAACCCGGCCGACACCCGCGAAGTGGTCGGCCAGTGGCTGGCCGCCGATGCCGCCACCGTGCAGAAGGCGCTGGCGAATGCCGTAGCCGCGCAGCCGGCCTGGAACCGCACCCCGGCCGCCAGCCGCGCCGCCATCCTCGAGCACGCCGCCGACCAGCTGGAAGCGCGCATGCCGGAGTTCATGGCGCTGTGCGTGAAGGAAGCCGGCAAGAGCCTGCCCGACAGCATCGCCGAAGTGCGCGAAGCCGTGGACTTCCTGCGCTACTACGCCAAGCAGGCGCGCGAGCAGTTCAGCCACGCCGAGAAGCTGCCCAGCCCGACCGGTGAGTCCAACGAGCTGCAGCTGCACGGCCGCGGCGTGTTCGTCTGCATCAGCCCGTGGAACTTCCCGCTGGCGATCTTCCTGGGCCAGGTCGCTGCTGCACTGGCCGCCGGCAACAGCGTCATCGCCAAGCCGGCCGAACAGACCAACCTGATCGGCTACTACGCGGTGAAGCTGCTGCACGAAGCTGGCGTGCCGGCCGAGGTGGTGCAGTACCTGCCGGGCGACGGCGCCACCGTCGGTGCCGCACTGACCGCCGACCCGCGCGTGGCCGGCGTGGCCTTCACCGGCTCCACCGACACCGCACGTGCGATCAACCGCGCCATGGCCGCGCGTGACGCCGCCATCGGTGTGCTGATCGCCGAGACCGGCGGCCAGAATGCCTTCATCGCCGACTCCTCGGCGCTGCCGGAACAGCTGGTCAAGGACGCGATCGGTTCGGCCTTCACCTCCGCCGGCCAGCGTTGCTCGGCCGCGCGCGTGCTGTTCGTGCAGGACGACATCGCCGACAAGGTGATGACCATGCTGGCCGGCGCGATGAAGGAACTGAAGGTCGGCAACCCGGGCCTGCTGTCCACCGACGTCGGCCCGGTGATCGACGCCGACGCGCTGAAGATCCTGCAGGACCACGCCGAGCGCATGGACCGCGAAGCGCGCCTGATCGCGGCCGCCGAGCTGTCCGCCGAAGCGGCCAATGGCACCTTCTTCGCACCGCGCGCGTATGAACTGAAGGACCTGGGCCAGCTGCACAAGGAAATCTTCGGGCCAGTCCTGCACGTGATCCGCTGGAAGGGCGACCAGCTCGACGCGGTGATCGACCAGATCAATGCCACCGGCTACGGCCTGACCCTGGGCGTGCATTCGCGCATCGACGAGACCGTTGATCGCATCAGCAACGGCGTCCACGTCGGCAACGTCTACGTCAACCGCAACCAGATCGGCGCGGTGGTCGGCGTGCAGCCGTTCGGCGGCCAGGGCCTGTCCGGCACCGGCCCGAAGGCCGGCGGCCCGCACTACCTGCTGCGCTTCGCTACCGAAAAGACGGTGACGGTGAACACCACCGCCGCCGGCGGCAACGCCTCGCTGCTGACCCTGGGCGACTGATCGCCTGCTTGATGCAGTAAACAAAAAACCCCGCGAGCGCGGGGTTTTTTGTGCTTTGCTTCCTGTAGAGGCGGGCCCACGCTCGGCTTTCCTGGCTGTAGAGCCGAGCCCATGCTCGGCTTTTCTGGCGCAGCCGAGCGTGGGCTCGGCTCTACAGAGGCAAGGCGACACTGAACCGATTGTCCGCCCGCTTCGCCAGCTCGCCCTGCACGCGTGCGATGCGCGTCTCCAGATCGCCTTCCAGCAGCACATACGCGACACCCTCTGCCTGCAGCTGCTCCAGGTACCACGCATGCTGCTGCGCCCGGAAAGCTTCGCCCACGCGCGTGCCATCCTGGTCAAACGGAATATCCGGCGCGCACAGGAACAGCAGGTCGTAGCGTCGTCGTGCCGCTTGCCGCAGCGGCTGCGGCGCCGTGCCAAACATCCAGCCGCTGTAGCCCAGCGTCACCAGCGGCGTGGTATCGCAGAACAGCCAGCGATGCGCACGCCGCACAGCTTCGTCTTCGTGCTGTGGCTGTGTCATTGCGATGCGCAGCAGATCGCCCGGCGTCAGCTCTCCGCCTCGCTGCTCCCACAGCGTGCGGCCATACTCCGGCACCCAGACAGTCTGCAGACGCTCGGCCAGCACGCGGGCCAGCGTGGTCTTGCCGCTGGACTCGCCACCGATGAAGGCCACGCGCTGTACATGGTCGGCATACACCTGCGGTGCGAGCCCATGGCGATGCGCATGCGGATCGCTGCGCAGCTCGGTGCCGCAGGCCTGCCCGACGTCCAATGCGCGTTCGAGCCGCTCATGGCGTACCGGCGCACCGAAGTGCGTGGCCAGCGCCTGCGCGAAGCCGTCACCGTAGTCCTCACCGGTGTACACCGCCTGCACCGGCCCACCGAACAGGTTCAGGCACAGCCAGGCGGTAAAGTCACGTTGCACCTGTTCGTCATCACTGTCCTGCGGCAGCGCTCGCACCGGCAAGCCATGCTGCGTGCACAATGCGGCCAGTCGCGCGTCGTCAAGCACCGCTACCGTGGCCTGCGGGAAACGCGCACGCAGCCAGCGCTCGCGGCGCGCAGCGCTGTAGCCGGCAAAGCCCGGCTGCGACCAGCCGATCACCAGCAGCTGCTGGCAGCGCGTGGCGGCGAAGTCGATCAGTCGTTCATGGCCGCGATGCAGCGGGCAGAACTTGCCCACCACCAGGCCGCGTGCAACGCGCTCAGGCAGCGGCATCGGCCGCCCTGGCCTCGTCCCGCATCAGGTGCCGCCAATGGCGCAAGGCGACCAGCGCGTTGATCCAGAAGCCCACATACAGGATCGAGGTCAGGTGCAGGCCACGGCTGTAGTAGAGCGGCACCGCAACGGTGTTCACCAGCAGCCATACCCACCACGATTCCAGCTTGCGTCGCATCATCAGGATCTGCGCGATCACACTCAACACCAGCACCGCCGAATCGATGTACGGCGCATAGGCATTGGTCAGGCGGGTCAGCATCCAGCCGTAGCCGAACGTGGCCACTACCGCCAGCGGCGCCAGCCAGGCCCAGGCGCGCGGCCGCAATGAAGTGATCGGCAACGGCGCGCCATGGTCACCACGCAGCCACTGCCACCAGCCCAGCACGCTGATGGCGATGAAGAAGAACTGCAGCACCATGTCCGCATACAGATGCGATCGTTCGAACACGGCAGCAAACAAGGCGCAGCCGACGATGCCCAGCCACCAGGTGTGCACGTTGTTGCGGCCGGCCAGCAGGATCGAGCCGGCGACGGCGATGTTGGCAGCCAGCTCCAGCTGGAAGTTCGGATCGGACAGGTTCATGGCGCTATTGTCGTGGATCCGTGCGCTGCGTGGACGCCCCGGCCCGTCCCTACAAAAAGAAAGGCCCCGCTTGCGCGGGGCCTCCTTCGTACTGCTCCAGGCAATCGCCCGAATCAGAACTTGTACTGCATCGACGCCGCCAGCACGTCGCCGCTGACCTTGTACTTGCCGGTCACGGTGTTGCCGGTGGCCGAGGTCGAGGTGATGTTCGGATCCTTGGTGAACAGGTGGGTGTAGCCCACGCTGTATTCCATCTTGTCCGAAGCGGCGTAGGTCATGCCCAGCGACAGCCACTTGCGGGTGGTGTCCGGCACGCGCACGTCGCGGTGGGCATCGGTGGTCGGGGTCTGGTCATAGGCCAGGCCGCCGCGCAGGGTCAGCTTGTCGTTCACGCGGAAATCGGTACCGATCGACGCGAAGGTGGTGTCACGGTAGTGGAACGGCAGCACGCTGTCCGGCTGGTTGGAGTCGTAATCGACGACGACCTGGTCGAACTTGCTCCACGCAGTGCGCGTGACTTCAGCCATGATCTGCCACTGGTCGTTCACACGGTGGGTGAAGCCCACGGTGGCGCTGGCCGGCAGGGTGATGGTCGCGCGACCGTTGCTGTCGATGAAGGTACCCGGGGCAGCAGTGGCCAGGAAGGCCGCCGCATTCTGCGGGATGGTGAAATCGGCCTTGCCGTCGGTGATCTTGTGCTCGACCTTCGAGCGGTAGCTGAACGCGATGTTGGTGCCTTCCACCGGGGTGACCGTCATGCCCAGGGTGTAGCCGACCGACACTTCATCGCCCTTGATGCGCAGGTAGCCATCGGCGGTGCCCGGCGAGAAGCCGAGCTGGGCGGCCTGGCGTGCAGCGGCCTGCGAGGCCGCCGCAGCCTGGGCTGCGGTGCCGCCGGCAGCCAACACACGCGCCGCAGCGGTGCGCTGGGCAGTGGCGTTGATCGCGGTGCCGGTGTCGACAGCACTGGTCAGGTCGACGTTCAGGCGCTCGGCGAACACCGACGCACCGAACGACAGGTACGGGTTGACGTCATAGGAGAACGCCACGCCCAGGTCGATGGCCTGCAGCTCGGTCTTGACGCCGTTGTAGCGGCCGACCCAGTCGCGGTCGTATTCGGTCTTGAAGCCGAACGGCACGGTCAGCGAAGCACCGAAGTGCATGTTGTCGTTCTCGCCGAACGGCACGTGGAAGTACGCGGCCGGAACCGGGGCGATCATGCCGGCGTCGCCGCCGTTGCCACCGGAAATCGGCGCGCCGTTGGCGTACTTGCCCTGGCCGCGGAACTTGGCGCCGAAGCTGATGGCGCTGACGTCGCCCTGGACCAGGGTGCCGTCGAGCAGGCGCATGGACGCCGGGTTGGTAGCGATGACCGAGGCGTCACCTTCGGTCGAGGTGGAGCCGGCGAACGCGCGGCCCAGGCCCTTGGCGCTGTTTTCCTTCAGCTGGAAGGCGGCAGCATTGGCATCGGCGGCGGCCAGCGCACCGGCAACGCCGACGGCCAGCAGGGTCAGTCGGGCAATGGTGGAAGCGGTTTGCATCGTAGTTCTCTCTCCGGTAAGCGGTGATGGTGCTCTGAGTGCGCCTGCGCCCGCCGGGTCCTGGGACCCATCGGAGCGCGCCGGATTCCCCTCCCGACATACGACGCCGTATGCGAGTATTACCCAGAGCTGTTAATGAAACAATAACAGCGCAGGCGGTTTTTTCGTCTCAAAAGCTGAACAGGACCGTCCCCACCGAACGTGGCCGCACGCTAGGCTATTGGCATGTTCGTCTCCCTCCCGTCGCGCAAGAAGGCGGCCCTGCGTTGGGCCACGCCCGTGCTGTTCGCGTCATTGTGGCTGGCATTCCTGTGGTCGATCTCGCGCCCGGACGATGCCCGCGGCAGTCTCTGGCTGGACTGGGGCGCCCTGTCCACCGGCCTGACCCGTCCGCTGGACTGGTGGGCGACCCTGCAGGACGGCAGCGTGCTGCGCCTGTTCACTGCGCTGTTCCTGCACGCCGACTGGTCGCACCTGCTGGGCAACCTGGTGTTCCTGCTGATCTTCGGCCTCCCCGCCGAGCGGGTGCTGGGGCCGTGGCGGTTGCTGCTGCTGTTCCTTGTGGGCGGCGCGGTGTCCAACCTGGTGGCGATCTACACCATGGGCAGCCCGGACCAGATCATCATCGGCGCCAGCGGCGCGGTGTCGGCGCTGATCGGCGCCTATCTGGCCCTGTTCCCCGGTGCCCGGCTGGGCGTGGTGATCCCGCTGGGCCTGTTCCTGGAGTTCGTGCGCGCCCCGGCCTACCTGCTGATCGGCGTCTGGGCCGCGCTGCAGGTGGTGTTCGCCCATATCGGCCCCAGCTTCGGCATGGTGGCCTGGTGGGCGCACATCGGCGGCTTCGTGTTCGGCGTGGTGTATGGCGTGTACGTGCGCGCCGCGATCGCGCGCCGCCTGCGCAAGCGGCACGGATTCTGACCCCTGATAGTGCCGGCCGCTGGCCGGCTCCACGCTCACCCGCTCGTTCGTAGATCAGTCGAGCATGGCTCGACTCTACAAAATCAAGGCTTGGCCGGGACGGGTTCGGGCTTTGCTTCCGGCTTTGCTTCCGGCTTTGCTTCCGGCTTTGCTTCCGGCTTCGCCGCAGCGGCCTTCGCGGCCTTGGCCGCATCCGCCTTGGCGGCCTCGGCCTTCAACCGTGCGGCTACCGAGCCTGGGTTCTTCAGCTCGGCCAGCGCGTCGTTGATCGGGCCATCGCCCGGCAGCACCGCACCGGCGTGGTAGCCCTCCGTGCCTTCGTCATCGCCGCGCAGATGGCCCGGCAGGGTCGCTTCGCTGTAGTCGCTCAGGCTGGCTGGCAGTGCATCCTCGGCCGGCGTGGCGGCGGGCTTCAGTTCGACGTCCGGCACGATGCCGGTGGCCTGGATCGATTTGCCGCTGGGCGTGTAATAGCGCGCGGTGGTCAGCTTCACCGAATCACCGTTGTCCAGCGGCAGCACCGTCTGCACCGAGCCCTTGCCGAAGGTGCGGCTGCCGACCACGCGCGCGCGCTTGTTGTCGCGCAGCGCGCCGGCCAGGACTTCCGATGCACTGGCCGAACCGGCATCGGCCAGCACGACCACCGGTGCGCCCTTCAGCAGGTCGCCCGGGGTCGCGTCGAATCGTGCATCGCTGATGCTGATGCGGCCACGGGTGCTGACGATGTTGCCCTTGTCGAGCAGATCATCGGCCACCTGCACGGCAGCGGTCAGCAGGCCACCCGGGTTGCTGCGCAGGTCCAGCACCAGGCCCTTGAGCTGGCCACCGGACTGCTTCTGCAGCTGCTGCACGTGCTTCTGGAAGTCCGAACCGGTATCGGCCTGGAAGGTGCTCAGGCGGATGTAGCCATAGCCGGGTTCCAGCAGGCGGCTGCGCACGCTGGTCACGCGGATGGTCTGGCGGGTGAGGCTCACGTCGAACGGCTTGGGCTTGCCTTCGCGCACGATGGTCAGCACCACCTTGCTGCCGGCCGGGCCGCCCAGCGGCTCGCTGGCATCGATCGCACTGATCGGCTTGCCGTCGATGGCGATGATCAGGTCACCAGCGAGGATGCCGGCCTTGGCCGCCGGGGTGTCGTCGATCGGCGCGATCACCTTCATGCTGGCGTTGTCCGGCTGCTGCTGCAGCTCCACGCCGATGCCCTCGTAGGCACCATTGGCCTGCTCGTCGAAGGCCTGCGCGTCTTCCTTGTTGAAGTAGGTGCTGTGCGGATCGAGGTCGAGCAGCAGGCCACGCACGGCCGACTGCATCAGCTTCTTGTCATCGACCGGATCGACATAGGCGGCGCGCACCGCGTTGTACACGGCCACGAAACGGCGGATGTCCTCCAGCGGCACCTTCGAGGTCACCGCCTCCTCGCTGTTCGCTGCCTGCCCGCTGGTTTCCTGGCTCGGGGCGGGCGCGGTCTGCTGCGCCCAGGACAGCGCTGGCAACAGGGCCAGCAAGAGGGTGGCGGTACGGGCTGCGCGCATGGATCACTCCTGTCGACGTTGGCATCGTGCCCAAGGCACATGCACCGATTATGCGCGAAGCACAGCTAAATTCCCGTTGAATCCAACCCGCATCCGGCAGGCCTGGATTCAGCGCCGCTGCAGCCAGCTGTCCGGGTTGACCGGCTGCCCGCCACGGCGCAGCTCAAAGTACAGCGCGGTGACGCCCTGGCCACCGGAATTGCCGACCTTGGCCACCGCATCACCGCGGCTGACCCTTGCGCCGGCATCCTTCAGCAGGGTGTCGTTGTGGGCATACAGGCTCATGTAGCCATTGCCGTGGTCGACGATCAGGATCATGCCGTAGCCGGTCATCCAGTCGGAGAACACCACGGTGCCGTCGGCCACGGCCGTGACGGTGCTGCCGGCCGGCGCGCCGATCAGCACGCCGCTGCTGGTACGGCCATCGGGCAGCTTGCCGCCATAGCGGGCCAGCAGGTTGCCGGACAACGGCCAACCCAGGCCGCCGACCTTCGGTGCCGGTGCCGACGCCACCGCAGGTGGAACCTTGGTTGCCGGCGGCGGTGGCCGGCCCTGTGCGGCCGCCTGGCGTGCGGCCCGCTCGGCAGCGGCCTTTTCGGCAGCAGCTCGACGTGCCGCCGCGCGACGCTCGGCTTCGGCCCGGGCGGCAGCGGCACGCAGATTGGCCAGCAGCGTTTCCAGCGCCTTGGCATCCTGGCCCAGTGCCTGTTCCTTCTCGCGCCGGTCCTTGAAGCGTTCGTCGAGCGAGGCCACGGTCTGCGCGCGGTCACGGCGGTCGGCCGCCAGCGCCGCTGCCTGCTGCTTCTGGTCCTGCTGCGCCCCCTGCAGCTTCTGCTTGCGCTCGGCGATCTGCGCCTGCAGCGCTTCCAGTTCCTTCAGGTCGGCGGTGAGCGTGGTGATGCGCTGCGCTCGTTCGCGCTGCAGGTAACGATGGTAGGCCAGGGCGCGATTGGCATCGGCCACCGTGTCCTGCGACAGCAGCAGCTTCAGCGGTGCGTGATTGCCAAGCTGATACGCCGCGCGCAACAGGCCGGCCAGTTCGCGGTGCTGCTGGGCCAGGTTGGTTTGCAGGCTGCTGCGGCGCTGCTCGGCCTGGGCCAGGGCCTGGGCCTGCTCGCGCAGCGCCGCTTCGGTCTGCGCAAGCGCACGGCCGGTGCGTGCCACCTTCTCGTCGGCCTCGCGCAGCTGTTGCGATGCCTGGCCACGCTGCCCTTCGATCTGCCGTCGCTCCTGCGCCACGCCCTTCAGCTCGGTACGCAGCTTCTGCAGCTTGCGCTCGGTCTCGCGGGTGGTCTGCGCAGCACCCGGCAGGGGCAGGGCCAGCGCCACAGCCAGCCCCAGCAGCAGCCAGCGCCCGCCGCGTACGGCGGCGATGTGATGTCGGCGTGATGGGAAGGCGTTGTCGCGCAAGGGCTTTCCAGTGACTTCAGGCAGTTGCGGGGGGTACCGGGGAATGGTGACATCTCCGCACGCGGCCTGCCAGCCGCACATCCATCGAGGTTCCCATGAAAACTCTATCCATTCCGCTGCTGTTGGGCGTACTGCTGGTCACCGGGCCGGTCTGCGCCCAGGAGAACATCAGCAAGGTCAACGGCAGCATCAGCGCCGAACCCGGCCAACGCTACGGCAAGCTGGACACCGTCAACGGCGGCATCCGCGTCGGCGAAGGCGTCGAGACCGGAAGCATCGACACCGTCAACGGCGGGGTGAAGGTTGCCGACCGCGCACGCACCGGCAAGATCGAAACGGTCAACGGCGGTGTCCGCCTGGGTCGCGAAGTGATCGCCAGCGGTGGCGTCAGCACCGTCAACGGCAGCATCTTCACTGATCGCGGCAGCCAGATCGAAGGCGGCGTCGAGACCGTGAACGGCGGCATCGGCCTGGTCGAGAGCCGCGTCGGCAAAGACGTCGAGACCGTCAACGGTGACATCACCGTCGGCATCGGTTCGCAGGTCAACGGCGGCGTGCATGTGCGCAAGCCGAACTTCAGTGTCTCGCTCACCGCCAGCCGCAAGCCGCGCGTGATCATCGGCCCCAACGCGGTCGTCAGTGGGCCGCTGCAGTTCGAGCGCGAGGTGGTGCTGTACGTGCATCGCACCGCACGCATCGGCCCGGTCACCGGGGCCGAGCCGATCCCGTTCGATACCGAAACCGCGCCGGCCGACTGAACCCGTCGCACCTGCCGCTTCGGTGATACTCGCGTTTACCGGTCGCGCATGAGATGCGACCGCCCTTTGTTCTCCAGGAATCGACGATGCCCCTCAAACTCCTCCTGTGCCTGGCCGCCGCGGCCGCGCTCAGTGCCTGCAAAGGCGAATCCACGCCGGCTGCCACGCCGCCCACCGATACCGCTGCCGCGAAGCCGGCCGCCCATCAGTTCTCACCGGAGATCAACGCCGGCGACTTCGCCGAGATGGTCAAGACCCTGGCTTCGGATGAGTTCGAAGGCCGCGCCCCGGGCAGCAAGGGCGAAGAACTGACGGTCAACTACATCCGCGACCAGATGCAGCGCATCGGCCTGCAGCCTGGCAACGGCGACAGCTGGTTCCAGGATGTGCCGATGACCGAGACCACGGCCGATGAATCGACCGTGCTGAAGATCACCCAGGGCGGCAAGACCACCGAACTGAAGTTCGGCACCGACATGGTGGTCGGCACCCGTACCGGCCAGGCCGAGGTGAAGGTCGATGCCAGCGACCTGGTGTTCGTCGGCTATGGCGTCGATGCGCCGGAGCAGAAGTGGAATGACTACGCCGGTCAGGACTGGAAGGGCAAGACGGTCGTGATGTTCGTCAACGACCCGGGCTTCCACGTCGACGACGCGAAGCTGTTCGACGGCAAGCGCATGACCTACTACGGCCGCTGGACCTACAAGTTCGAGGAGGCCGCCCGCAAGGGCGCCGCCGC
This sequence comes from Stenotrophomonas muris, assembly GCF_052751275.1. NCBI lineage: Bacteria > Pseudomonadati > Pseudomonadota > Gammaproteobacteria > Lysobacterales > Lysobacteraceae > Stenotrophomonas > Stenotrophomonas muris. The sequence continues at coordinate 3,377,481 of NZ_CP199879.1, forward strand.
CGCGCTGATCGTGCACGACACCGCCGGCGCGTCCTACGGCTGGGACGTGGTGAAGAATTCCTGGGCTGGCCCGCAGTACGACCTGCCCGCCAAGGATGACCCGGAAGCGCGCATCCCGGTACAGGGCTGGCTGAGCGCCGACGCGGCCAAGGCGCTGTTCGCCGGTGCCGGCCTGGACCTCGCCCAGGCCTACAAGGACGCCAGCAAGCGCGGTTTCAAGCCAGTGCCGCTGAAGGCCACCGCTGCGGTCGACCTGAAGAGCCGGATCGCACAGAAGCAGTCGCGCAACGTGGTCGGCGTGCTGCCGGGCAGCAAGCGCGCTGACGAGGCCGTCCTGTACATGGCGCACTGGGACCACCTGGGCAAGCATGAGGGTGAGACCGGCGACAACATCTACAACGGCGCGGTCGACAACGCCACCGGCGTGGCTGGCATTCTCGAAGTGGCCGAAGCCATGGCCCACCAGGAGCCGAAGCCGGAGCGTTCGGTGGTGTTCCTGGCGGTGACCCTGGAAGAGTCCGGCCTGCTGGGTTCCAAGTACTACGTCGCCCACCCGACCTTCCCGCTGGACAAGATCGCCGGTGTGATCAACATCGATGCGATGTCGGTGGCCGGCCGTGCCAAGGACGTGACCGTCACCGGCTTCGGCAGCTCGGAGCTGGAGGACATCCTCAAGCCGCTGGCCGCCGCCCAGGACCGCACCCTGCACGGTGAGACCTCGGTACAGAGCGGCTTCTACTTCCGCTCCGATCACTTCAACTTCGCAAAGGCGGGTGTGCCGGCCCTGTACGCCGATGGCGGCGAAGACCTGCGCGAGGGTGGCGTGGAAGCGGGCCGCAAGGCGGCGGCGGACTACGGCGCCAACCGTTACCACGGCCCGAAGGACGAGTTCGACGCCGCCACCTGGAAGCTGGACGGCACCGTCGAAGACCTGCAGCTGATGTACGGCGTGGGCAAGGAACTGGCCGGTGGCGATCGTTGGCCGAACTGGTATGCAGGCAATCCGTTCAAGGCAGCCCGCGACGCGATGATGAAGGACAAGGTCCCGGCCAAGTAAAGTCGGGCCATGCTCGACTGAGCACTGTTGAGAGCAGAGCGGCGCCCCACGGGGCGCCGCTTTTCTTTTGCGTACCGTCGGCGGCTCATCCACGGTTGGTGTGGATCTGCCGGTAGTGCCGGCCGCTGGCCGGCAATCGATTGGTAGCGGCCAACCCTGGTTGGCGCCATGCTCCTCGCGGAGCACTTACGCATGGCGTGGATCTACCGGGCAATGCAACGCCATCGGATTGCCGGCCAGCGGCCGGCACTACCGGGGTTTCCTGCGCACAAAGAAAAACCCCGCTGCATGAGCAGCGGGGTTTTGGGTGTAAACCCTGGCGATGACCTACTCTCGCATGGCTTGAGCCACACTACCATCGGCGCAGCTGCGTTTCACTTCCGAGTTCGGGATGGGATCGGGTGGTTCCACAGCGCTAATTTCACCAGGGAGACGGTTGCAGCAGCGCTTGCAGCGCCAGCTTCGCGATCTTGCCCTTGGGGCGGAAGGGACCCGCAAAATGCAGTGCCTTCACTTAATAAGAAAAACCCCGCTGCGTGAGCAGCGGGGTTTTGGGTATAAACCCTGGCGATGACCTACTCTCGCATGGCTTGAGCCACACTACCATCGGCGCAGCTGCGTTTCACTTCCGAGTTCGGGATGGGATCGGGTGGTTCCACAGCGCTAATTTCACCAGGGAGGCTTTTGGAGCGTCGCACTCGTCCCGGGGGACAAGGCGCCAGCCTCGCATAGTTCTTGTGACGTAGCGTGCACTTGGATGCTCTTACGACGCTGTCGTAAAGCCAAGGCAACTTGAGGTTATATGGTCAAGCCGCACGGATCATTAGTATCAGTTAGCTCAATACATTGCTGTACTTACACACCTGACCTATCAACCACGTAGTCTACATGGTTCCTTCAGGGGGCTTGTGCCCCGGGAGATCTCATCTTGAGGCGCGCTTCCCGCTTAGATGCTTTCAGCGGTTATCGCTTCCGAACATAGCTACCCGGCAATGCCACTGGCGTGACAACCGGAACACCAGAGGTTCGTCCACTCCGGTCCTCTCGTACTAGGAGCAGCCCCTCTCAAATCTCCAACGCCCATGGCAGATAGGGACCGAACTGTCTCACGACGTTCTGAACCCAGCTCGCGTACCACTTTAAATGGCGAACAGCCATACCCTTGGGACCGACTACAGCCCCAGGATGTGATGAGCCGACATCGAGGTGCCAAACACCGCCGTCGATATGAACTCTTGGGCGGTATCAGCCTGTTATCCCCGGAGTACCTTTTATCCGTTGAGCGATGGCCCTTCCATACAGAACCACCGGATCACTAAGTCCTAGTTTCCTACCTGCTTGATCCGTCGATCTTGCAGTCAAGCACGCTTATGCCTTTGCACACAGTGCGCGATGTCCGACCGCGCTGAGCGTACCTTCGAGCTCCTCCGTTACTCTTTAGGAGGAGACCGCCCCAGTCAAAC